>NZ_CP176394.1:0-2416442 GCF_047936785.1 Acidaminobacterium chupaoyuni | reverse complement strand
TTTGCATGATATGCGCCTTTAGCTCAGTTGGTAGAGCAATTGACTCTTAATCAATGGGTCCCCGGTTCGAGCCCGTGAAGGCGCACCATAAAAAACACCTGCCTGTCTGATCGGGCGGGCAGGTTTTAAAAATATTTTGCGGTTGGTTAGCTATGGCCCGTTGGTCAAGCGGTCAAGACGGCGGCCTCTCACGCCGCAAACGGGAGTTCGATTCTCCCACGGGTCACCAGTTTATTATCTCTTCGGAGTTAATAATATAAATTGAATAGTAAGTGCTGATAACGGTGAGGGTCCACCTGTTCCCATTTCGAACACAGAAGTTAAGCTCACCAGTGCCGATGATACTTGGCTGGAGACGGCCCGGGAAAGTAGGATGGCGCTTACACAGAAAAGACAAGCGATTTGCTTGTCTTTTTTGCATTTGTTACTGTTTTGTTGTTGCTATTAAAAAGACAGGCGCATATAATAAATACTACTGCATATGTATTTTTTCAGAGGAAAAGAAGAAGAAAGCATATGTTTAAGAACGATTTGCGCTCATAAAAAAGCCATTGCCCCAGCAAGCGATGTGAACAAACCAAGGGAAAGCGCATCCTTTTAAGGGCTGCGCTTCTTTTTTATGATGCAGGCTTCGATGTGACCTTTTCACCGGTCGAAGAAAAAAGACTTTTGCCGTTTTATAAAAAGAGAAACCTTCGTGGAATTATACCCACGGAGAAACGGCAGAAGGGAAATGTGAGGATACCGGTCTATGGCAGAAGATCAGAACAAGAATAAAAACACCGCAGATGTAGATGAGATGCTCGACAACATCGCAAATCAGGTGCGCGAGAATTTGTGGGAAGAAGAACAGGAACGACAGAAAAAAGCGCAGCAGGCAGCGCAAAAAGAAAGCGAAGCGCGCGATGGCCAAAGCGGCGTTCCCAAGCATGCCACAGGAGCCTATGAAGGCGATGGGGCATCTGCTGTGGAGGGCCGGAACGACCTTTACGGCGAACCAGTGGGGGCGGATGATCGAGCGATAGATGAGCGGCCGCAAAGCGACCGTTGGGAGATAGATGGGCAGGCGGGAACCGCCGCAGCCGGAAACAGCGCGGTTTACGATTATGAGGAAAGCGAACCCGCGCAAGAGGAACAAATGACCGCCGGGCAGCGCAGTGAAAAAGCTCATGCGAAAGAAACGGCATCGGCAGGCATTAAAAAGCATGGCGGCGCCCATCAACACCGATTGGAAAGCAATCTGCATCGGCGCGATTCGGCGGCCGTGGCTGAACAGCCTTCAAACCCCGAAAGAAAAGAAACCGCAAAAATGGAAAATATGCCGCAAAACCCGAAAGAAAAGGGGAAAAATATGCCTCAGACGAAAGCGCTTCACAAAACACGCAAGGGAAAACTGATATTGGCCCTTTGCGCGGTTCTGCTCTGCGTGGTCACTGCCGCGGGCTATTTTGTTTTCGGATATTCAAAAATTTACCCCGGCGTTTCGGTGGAAGGCATCGCGCTGGGCGGCAAGACACAGAAAGAAGCAGCGGAACTTTTGCAGGCAAAACTGAAAGATAAAAAGCCGGAAGACTTTTTGACGCTGAAGATCGATGAAACCGATCATAAGATCGCCGCCAGCGATTTGGGCGCCCGTTATGATTTTGATAAAACCGCGCAGATCGCCCAGGAATATGGCAAAACCGGAGCTTTTGGCGGCCGCGTTGCAAAATCTATCGGCGGCCTTTTTAAGACCAAAGAAATTCCTTTGGCGGTCACCACCGATTATTCGGCGGTGGAAGAAGTGATGCAGCAGATGATCGAAGAAGTGGGCAAAGAAGTGGTTCAGCCCACTTATCGCCTGGAAAGCGATCATTTGGCGATCGACCGCGGCCAGGCCGGTTATGCGCTGGATAGCGGCAAATTGACGGAAGCCGTAACAAAAGCGCTGACCGATGGCGAAAGCGAAGTGGAATATAAAGCGAAAATCACCCAGCCCGACCCTGTGGATCTGCAGGCTATCGAGAAAGAGATCGGCGGCGAAGTGAGAAACGCATCCCTGGATCTGGCTTCTGACCCTTCGGGCAAAACGATTCTGCCCTCACAGCGCGGCGCGAAATTCGATTTGACGGCCGCACAAAAAATTCTGGATGAAAACAAAGAACAGCTGGTGGAGATCCCTGTTACGGTGATCGAGCCCACCATCACAACGGAAGAACTGAAAAGCAAACTGTTTCGCGACACGCTTTCCAGCTATACGACAAAATTCAATGCGGCGCTGAAAAACAGAACGAAGAATGTGACTTTGGCGGCCAATTTCATCAACGGCAAAATCTTGAACCCCGGCGATGAATTTTCTTATAATAAAGCGGTGGGCCCCAGAACCTATGAACGCGGTTTTGTGGATGCCACGGTTTTTGCCAACGGCGGAACGGAAGACGGCATCGGCGGCGGCATCTGCCAGGTTTCTTCAACCCTTTATGTCACAAGCCTTTATGCCGATATGAAAATTACGGCGCGCCGCAACCACAGCCTTTCGGTGAGCTATGTCAACCTGGGGCAGGATGCCACCGTGGTTTATGGAAGCCAGGATTTCCGCTTTGTGAACAATACGGATTATCCCGTTAAAGTGACAGCCGGGGTCTCGGGCTCCTCGCTCACCATCAAAATCATTGGCACGAAAACACAGAATAAAAAAGTGGAATTGCAGACCACAGTTCTTGAGAAAGATCCGTTTGAAACGATCTATCAAGAAGACGCCACGCTGCCGGCCGGCCAGACAAAAGTAAAGACCGGCGGTTATACAGGCTATAAAACCAGCACTTACCGCGTTGTCTATGTGGATGGCAAGGAAGTGAGCAGAACTCACGAAAATAACAGCAACTATAAGCGCGTGGATAAAGTGATTTTGCAGGGCCCCGCGGCGGCAAAGCCCACGCAGCCCACAACGCCGACGACCCCCACGACGCCGACGACCCCCACAACGCCCACCACCCCCACGCAGCCCACCACCCCTACGCAGCCTGAAACACCGGCTGAGCCTGTGCCCCATCCTTAATAAAGGCGGAAAATCATGAATAGAAAAAATCACACCCTGCGCGTTATCAGCCGTTTGCTGATGACCAAACATTATGGAACCAGTGTGGGAACGATGCTGATGGTTTTGGTCTTATCAGTGGCGTTCTCAAGCGTTCAGCAAGCGCTGCTTTACAGCGGATTGTCGGATATGAAGATCTATCTGGGAAGCGTGATGGTGGCGGTATTATCGCTTCTCACCATGGCGCCGGCCCACATGGGCGCCATCGCCGTCTTTTCGGAAATGAGCAAAGACCGGCCGGTGAAAGCTTCGGAGCTGTTCACCTGGTTTGGCGATGGCCGCCGTTTATGGAAAGCCATCCGTTTGGTTTTCTGCGTGCTGCTGATCCTCGGCTTTTGGGCAGCGCTTTTCGAGATTCCCACTTATTTTGCCGCGCAGCATGCCGACCCGAACTTTTTGAGCAGCCTCCAGGCGGAAAAGCTCGATGCACAGACCCTTCAGGCGCTGATGCCCTATGCCTATCTGTTCATGGGCGTTTTTCTGCTGGCGGTGCTTTGCGCGCTGCGCTATTTGCCGGCGCTTTATATGCTGGCGGAAGACCCCGAGCGCAAGATCAGAGAATGTCTGAAAGAGGGCAAAAAAAGAATAAAAGGGCAGGCGCTGCAGTTTTATGCGCTGCAGGGCAGCTATCTGCTGCGGCTGATCGGCTATGCTCTTCTGGCTTCGGTGGTGTCTTCGCTCTTCGCCGGCGGAGATCTGATCACGGCTTCTTCTTCGGCTTCGTGGATCACCATGATTTTGCTTTATATCAACATTCTGCCTCGTTTCCATCTGAGCAACGCGTTGTTCTTAAGGCCGGCTGCTGCCGCGCCGGTGATGGGCGAAACAGAAGGCCAAGAGCAGCAATAAGGTTTTTCAAACAGCGAAAGGATCAAAACTTTCGCTGTTTTTTTATCGGCGTTTGCGCGGGGTGGCCTTTCTCAAACACTTTTGCGCCGGCCACGGGCAGCGGCGCTTTGGAAAAAGGCAGAAAACGGCAGAAAAGGCAAAAGCCATGGCAGACCTTTTCTTGACTTTAACAGGGGCCGATGATAAAATAAAAGCGTATAAAATCGGCGCGGCCGGCGCGTAACACCACCCGGTGGAGGGACGCCAGACGGCCGCCGAAAGGGCCGCTTTTCAAAAAAAAAGGGAACCCCTCATAACGCAAAAGGCTTTGAAGAGGAAAGTAGAAAAAATCGACCGATACAGAGAGCTCCGCTTGGTGGGAAGGGGCACGGCAGTTTTTTTGAAAATGGCCTCGGAGCCATGCACCGAGCATTGAAAGATGGTAGGCTGCATCGATTCGCGCCCGTTATCGCGCGGGGTGAAGATTCACCCAAAGAGGCCCCTGCTGTGAAGCGCGGGCAAAGCAAGGTGGTAACACGGAGCGGCAGAGCTTTCGTCCTTACAAAATGGTGTATGGAGGAAAGCTGTTTTTTTATTTCTAACAAAGCAGCAAAAGCGGCATCGGCCTTTCTTCGCCAAAGTTTGCGCCGAAATGGCGTTACACTGTTAAAAGTGAAACGCCGCCGAGAAATTGGAGGAAGTTTATGAACGACAAGGGAAAGTTTTTTCTCACCACAGCCATTGCTTATACTTCGGGCAAGCCCCATATCGGCAATGCTTATGAAATCGTGCTGGCCGACGCCATCGCCCGCTTCAAACGGCAGGATGGCTATGATGTGCTGTTCCAGACGGGAACCGATGAGCACGGCCAGAAGATCCAGGAAAAGGCAGAAGCGGCGGGCATCACCCCTCAGGCCTATGTGGATCAGATGGCGGGCGAAGTGCGCCGCATCTGGGATCTGATGAACACTTCTTATGACCGCTTTATCAGAACCACCGATAAGAACCACGAAAAGCAGGTTCAGAAAATCTTTAAAAAGCTTTACGATCAGGGCGATATCTATAAGGGCAGCTATGAAGGCTGGTATTGCACACCCTGTGAATCGTTCTTCACCGAGAACCAGCTGAAAGACGGCAAATGCCCCGATTGCGGCGCGGAAGTGAAAAAAGCCAAAGAAGAAGCCTATTTCTTCAAAATTTCAAAATATGCCGCGCGTCTGGAACAATATATCAACGATCACCCCGAATTCATCCAGCCCGAATCGCGCAAAAACGAAATGATCAACAATTTCATCAAGCCCGGCCTTCAGGATCTTTGCGTTTCGCGCACCAGCTTCACCTGGGGCGTGCCGGTGGAATTCGACCCCAAGCATGTGATCTATGTCTGGATCGACGCGCTGAGCAACTATATCACCTTCCCCGGTTATGATGTGGATGGCGAAAACGGCGAAGAATATAAAAAATACTGGCCCGCGGATGTGCAGCTGATCGGCAAGGATATTTTGAGGTTCCACACGATCTACTGGCCCATCCTGCTGATGGCGCTGGGCGAACCGCTGCCCCATCAGGTGTTCGGCCACCCGTGGCTGCTGGTGGGTGATGGCAAAATGAGCAAATCCAAGGGCAACGCCATTTATGCAGATGATCTGGTGCAGCTGTTCGGTGTGGATGCCGTGCGCTATTATCTGCTGCATGAAATGCCCTTCGGCAGCGACGGCACCATCACCTATGACCTGATGATCGAACGCATCAATTCCGATCTGGCCAACATTCTGGGCAACCTGGTCAACCGCACCATCACTATGGCCCATAAATATAACGGCGGCGAAATTTTTGCCCCCACCTGCCCCGAACAGCTGGATGACGAGCTGAAAGCTCTTTGCCTGGGCGGCCGCGCGGCGGTGGAAAAAAGAATGGCCGATCTGCATGTGGCCGATGCCATCGATGAAGTGTTCGCCATTTTGCGCCGCGCCAACAAATATATCGATGAAACCATGCCTTGGGCGCTGGGAAAAGACGAGAGCAAAAAAGAGCGCCTGAACACGGTGTTATATAACCTGCTGGAAGCCATTCGCTTCAGCGCCGTTCTGCTGGAACCTTTCATGCCCGAAACCGCGCAGAAGATCTATGCTCAGCTGAACACCACCGCCACCGATTATGATTCGCTGGAAGCCTTTCACGGCATGAAGGCGGGCGACCATGTGGGCACGGCCGAAATTCTTTTCGCCCGGCTGGATGCGGCGAAAAAGATGGAAGAGATCCAGGCCTTTTTGGCCGAGCGTTACCCCGCCCCCAAGCCCGAACCCCAGCTGCCCGAATTCGAAAAGCTGCCCCAGATCGTCTATGATGATTTCGCAAAAATCGAATTGACGGTGGCAAAGGTGATTCATTGTGAAAATGTGAAAAAATCCAAGAAGCTGCTGCGCTTCGATCTGGATCTGGGAACAGAGCAGCGGCAGGTTCTTTCGGGCATCGCCAAGTGGTATCAGCCCGAAGATCTGATCGGCCATAATGTGATCGTCGTCACAAATTTGAAGCCCGTTACCATGATGGGGCTCGAAAGCAACGGCATGATCCTTTCCGCCACCTGCGGTGAAGAAGATGTGCGCGTGATCATGGCAGATCATGCGATCCCCGGGGCGCGCCTGTCATGATGCTGTTCGATACCCACGCCCATTATGATGACGCCCAGTTTGAGGAAGACCGCAATGAGGTGCTGCAAAGCCTGAAAGAAAGCGGTGTGGGGCTGGTGCTCAACCCGGGCGCCGACCTGCCCTCTTCGCGGCGGGCGGCCCGGCTGGCGCAGGAATATGATTTTGTATATGCCGCGGTGGGGGTGCATCCCCACGAAGCCGAAGGCTGGAACGAGGAGCAGGCCGGCGAGATCCGCCGGCTGCTCAAAAGCCCCAAGGTGATGGCGCTGGGCGAGATCGGGCTGGATTATCATTATGATCTTTCGCCGCGGCCTCAGCAAAAGCGCTGTTTCGAAGAGCAGCTGGCCATCGCCAAAGAACTTGATATCCCCGTCATCATCCATGAGCGGGAAGCGGCGCAGGATTGTCTGGAAATTTTGCAGCGCTCCGGCGTGAAAAAAGGCGTTTACCACTGCTATTCCGGCAGCCTGGAAACGGCGAAAATTTTGGTGGGCATGGGTTTTTATCTTTCGTTTACTGGGGTCATCACTTTTAAAAACGCGCGCAAAGCGCCCGAGGTGATCGCCTGGATGCCCGAAGACCGCATCATGATCGAAACCGACAGCCCCTATCTGGCGCCGGAACCCAAGCGCGGCCGGCGCAACGATTCGCGGCTTTTGCCTTATGTGAACCGGCGCGTGGCCGAACTGCGCGGCATCAGCGAAGAAGAAGCGGCCGCCATCACGCTGCGCAACGGAAAAACCTTTTTCGGAATCCATTCTTTACAGGAGTAGAGCATATGAATACGATAGCCTATGGCTATGGTGATAAGCTTTATTTGAATATCACCAACCGGTGTCACCTCGATTGCGCTTTCTGCATCCGCAAACAAAAAAACGGGCTGGGGGATGCCGAATCCCTTTGGCTGGAAAAGGAACCTGACCGCCATGATATCGTGGCGCAGGTTTTGGCCCGCGATCTGGGCGCTTATCAAGAGATCGTGTTTTGCGGCTATGGCGAGCCAACAGAACGGCTGGATGATTTGCTGTATATCGCCCGCGAGCTGAAAAAGCAGCCGGGCTGCCCACCGCTGAGGCTGGATACCAACGGGCTGGCCTCGCGGCTTTATACTTATGATACCACCCCCGAGATCGCGGAACGGTTCGATGCCGTTTCTATCTCGCTCAATGCCCCCACGGCGCAGGAATACGCGGCGTTATGCCCTTCCCAGTGGGGCGAAGAAGCGTTTTTTGCCATGCTGGAATTTGCCAAAAACATGCGGCAGCATTGCCGGCAGACCAGTTTCACCGTGGTGGATTTTATCGGCGAGGAGGCGGTGGAACGCGCGCGCCAGCTGGCGCAGATGCTTGAGATCCCGCTGAGAGTGCGCCATTATCAAAGCGGCGAAAAAAAAGAACCCCAAGGGGAAGAGAAAGGAACGATGTAAAATGATGACAAAAAGAGAAGTTGCCGAATCGTTGATGGATTATCTGGATCATGCGCCCACCCCGTTCCAATCCATCGAACTGATGACCGAATTTTTAAAGAAAAACGGCGGCATGGAACTGGAAGAAAGCAAGCCCTGGCAGCTGAAAAAGGGCGGCCTTTATTACTATGTGAAAGACGGCAGCCAGATGGTGGCTTTCCGCATGGGCACAAAAAGCCCGGCGGAAGAAGGCTTCCGTTTCACCGGCGCACATCACGATTACCCCGGGTTCCGCATCAAGCCGGTGCCTTCGGCCTGTGAAAACGGCTTCGAACGCCTGGTGATCGAACCCTATGGCGGGCTGATCGTGCGCGGCTGGTATGATAAACCTCTGGCCGTGGCGGGCCGCCTCTGCGTGCGCTGTGAAAGCGGCATCCGCGCGGTGAATGTCAACATCCATGAACCTTTGCTCATCATTCCTTCGCTGGCCATCCATATGAACCGCGAAGTCAACGATAACCCGGGCAAGATCAATCTGCAAACGGAAGTATCGCCCATCTTCTGCCAGACCGATGGCAAAGAAAGCACTTTCCTTGCCTATGTGGCCGAACGGGCGGGCGTGGAAGAAAAAGATATCCTTTCTTTCGAACTGCTGGCTTATGATTATCAGCCCGGCTGTTTTGTGGGCGCCCGGCAGGAAATGATGTCCACCCCCCGGCTGGATGACGCCTCGATGGTGCACGCTTCTTTCCACGCGCTGGTAGAAGCCGAAACCGAATATTGCTGCATCGCCATGGCCTATGACCATGAAGAGATCGGTTCCAATTCCGACCGCGGCGCAAGATCGAATTCGCTGATGATGACCATCGACCGCATCTGCGCGGCGCTGGGGCTGAGCGTGGAAGAAAAATATTGCGCGCTGGCCAAAAGCGTGATGTTCTCGGCGGATATGGCCCATGCCACCCATCCTTCTTATGTGGGCAAGGCCGACCCCTATCACAAGCTTTATCTGAACAAAGGCCCTGTTTTGAAAACGGCCCATTCCCAGTCTTACGCCACTTCTTCCCGCGGCTCGGCCATTTTCAGATGGCTCTGCGAAGAAAAGGGCATCCCTTATCAGGTGTTTGCCAACCACAGCGATGTGAAGGGCGGCGGAACCATTGGGCCGATCATCGCTTCGGCTCACGGCGTCACCACCGTGGATATCGGCAACCCCATGCTTTCCATGCACGCTGTGCGTGAATTGGGCGGCAGTGACGACCCCTATTATATGCAGCAGCTGTTCCGCGCGCTGTTTGAAGCGGATCTCAGCCATCTGATGTGCTGAGAAACCGTTAAAACCAACAAAAAAGCTCAAACCGAAAAGGTTTGAGCTTTTTCTTATTTTGTCATTTGCAGCAGAAGCATTCTTTTCACCCTATGCGCCGCGATCAGCCTGCGCCTTCTCCAACGGATGGGGATAAGGCTTATTTTGCCTTCTGCGGCCGATTGCTGATGTTTTGCGGGTCGTTGCCCACGGGGCAAAATCATCAATCGGAGAAGCTTTCCGGCTTGAGCTTTTTGAAAGACGGCCAAAGCGGTTTCTTCAGCTTTCAAGCCCCAGATCGGCCGCCGTGGGCTGGGGATCTTCGGGCCAATAAAAGCTGCCGTCTTTTTCACGGCCTAAAAAGCGGTGGTTATAAAGTTCGCGGCGCAGAGTGGCCGGGTCGTGGAACACGGTAAAATCATCGAGAAGGTCATTGATCTCTTCTTCCGTATAGCGTTTGCCCTTCTCGAATTGGGCGGCCAGATAAAGCAAAGCATAAAGCTTCATTTTTTGTTTGGCGGGGAAAGAGATCAAGCGCCCTTTCTCATCAAGAAAATGGCGCAGCGTCAAAGTGAGTTCCATGATAACGACCTTCTTTCGATGCCGCGGCAACAAAGAAACGCGCGGCAGAGATTTGGCAGGGGTTCAAACAAAAGGATTTTTGCCGCAGAACCGTGCGGGCAAAACCGTTATTTCTGATAAAAATTCGCCGGCAGGGCGGTGGAAAGTTCCAGCAGCAGATGATCGATGCCACCCGCGTAATCGGGCGGCGGCGAACCCAAAGGCAAAGAAGCGCCTTCTTCCTGCGCCAGCGGCAGGGTCAGGGTGACGGTGGTGCCGCTGCCTTCTGTGCTGGCTACCACG
The DNA here is from genome assembly GCF_047936785.1 of Acidaminobacterium chupaoyuni. GTDB lineage: Bacteria > Bacillota > Clostridia > Oscillospirales > Butyricicoccaceae > Acidaminobacterium > Acidaminobacterium chupaoyuni. The sequence goes on along the minus strand of NZ_CP176394.1, from coordinate 2,406,309 downwards.
CAGGTGCCGCCGTGCAGCGTGCAGACAGCCCGCGCCAAAACAAAGCCGAACCCGGCGCCCCCCGTCGTCAGCGGTGAAGAAGCGCTGCCTTCGCTGTGTTTGGTGAACAGCATCGGCAAGATCGCCGCGGGGATGCCCGCGCCGCGATCGGTGACAGAGATCACCGCGCTTTCGTTTTTCACCGAAAGCGAAAAACGGATATTGTTGCCCGGGCGGGTATATTTGATAGAATTGCTGAAAAGATGATAAAGAACGCGCTCAAGCTTGGGCCCATCGAAGCGGCAGGGCAGGGGCAGAGAGGGCAGCGAAGCTTCAAAACCGATATCGATGGCCAGGCAGATATCTTCCATTTGGGAAGCGATCTTTTGGCAGAAGGCCGCCAGATCGCCCTGCTGGCAAAAAAGCGTCAGCTTGCCGTTTTCATAAAGGGCGCAATCGGTGAGATCGCGGCTGAGCCGCAGCATGCGGTAAAGCCCTTGGGTCAATACATCCAGGGCATAGCCTTCGCGGGGGCTTTCGGGGCGGCTGATGCTGTCGCGGGCCACAAACATGGTTCCCAGACAGCCGCTCAGCTCACGGCTGATGAGTTCTGCCGTGTTCAGCGAGATCATCGGGGTTCCCGAAGCGGAAACGGGGAAAAAATGAAAGATCATGCTGCCGTCGTGGGGCTGCATTTCGCCTTTTACGGCGCAATCCAGCAGGCGGTTTTGAAAAGACTGGGGTTTGCCGCCCAGGGCCGAAGCGATCAGCTGAGCCGCCAGGGAATCGGGCAGAACATCGTTGAGGTTGCGGCCGATCAGATCTTCGCCTGTCAGGGCGCGAAGAGAAGGGGTAATATAAATAATGCGGCCGGCAGGGCTGCAGATCATGGTGTATTCTTCTGCGCTGGGGAAGGGGGTCAGGCGTGAAGCACTGTCTTGGCTCAAAGGAAGCCCTCCTTTGCAATCATGCTGGAAGCATGTGGATAAGCGTTAAAACGATAACAAAAAACGGGGGTAAAATAGAAAAAAGAAATTCATTTTCTTGAAAAAAACAAATATTATGGGGCAGATTGCATAAGAATATAAGACTATCTTATTATGCCTTTCGACTGTTTGCAAGAAAAAAATTGTTATTTGAAGAAGTTCCCGTTTGGCAGTTGTTTCTTTTGGTAAATATAGTGTATAATCAGCTTGCGGGAATATTTATTTGCGAGAGAAGTAAATAAAGGAAAAAAGCGGAGGTTGTTTGGAATGAGCATTAAAATTGGCATTAACGGATTTGGCCGTATCGGCAAGTTGGCATTCAAATCTGCCATCTATGATCCCGAAGTAGAATTCGTGGGCATCAATCACCCCAGCCTGACACCGGAATATGCGGCATATATGCTGAAATATGACACGGTGCACGGCAGATGGGATGAAGAGATCACATGGGATGAAAATTCCATCACGGTCTGCGGCAAAAAAACAATGATCTTCAATTGTGAAAATCCCGGCGATATCCCTTGGGCCAGCGTAGGTGCAGAATATATTCTGGAATCCACCGGCAAATTCCTCACCAAAGAAAAAGCGATGCCCCATATCAATGCGGGCGCGAAAAAAGTCGTGCTTTCGGCCCCTTCGAAAGATGACACCAGAATGTTCGTTATGGGTGTCAACCACGAAACTTATACGAAAGATCTGCAGGTGGTTTCAAACGCTTCCTGCACAACCAACTGCCTTGCGCCGCTGGCAAAGGTCATCAACGATGAATTCGGCATTTCCGAAGGCCTGATGACAACGGTTCATTCTATGACGAAATCTCAAAAAGTGGTGGATGCCCGCTCCAGCAAAGACTGGCGCAGCGGCAGAGCGGCTTCGGGCAGCATCATTCCGGCTTCCACCGGCGCTGCAAAGGCCGTGGGCAAGGTCATCCCCGAACTGAACGGAAAACTCACCGGCATGGCGTTCCGCGTGCCCACATTGGATGTTTCTGTGGTGGATCTGACCTGCAACCTGAAAAAGCCCACCAATCTGGAAGAGATCTGCAAGGTCATCAAAGCCGCTTCTGAAGGCAGCATGAAGGGCATCATCGCCTATAACGATGTGCCGCTGGTTTCTTCTGATTTCACAGGCGTGAAAGAAACCTCCATCTTCGACGCAAAATCCAGTATGATGCTCACCGATACCTTTGTGAAGCTGGTAGCATGGTATGATAACGAAATGGGCTATGCCACAAAAACTGTGGAACTGATCAAGCATATGTATCAAGTCGATCATCAATAACCCAAAATAAAAAGCAAACAAAGAATATTTTGCCGGGCGGCGCAGAAAAGCAGAGGGATCATTAAACGGTTCCCGCTTTTCTGCGCCGCCTGTTTTTCAAAAAGAGTTCTTTTTGTTCAAGCACCTTATTATAGCAGACAATAATTGTAAAACTTTGTCGCCTCTTGTCGGAACTATTGCAAAAAAGTCATGAAGATGATAGACTGATTATATAAAATATACAAAAGGATGCCCTGCATCCCCCTAAGGAGCGAATCGTAAATGAGCAGATTTCTCGATGCTTTGAAAACATATGGAGCCAGTGTGGAAGAAGCCCTGGAACGATTTGTGGGCGATGAAGAGCTTTATGAATCTTGTCTGGAAAGTTTTTCACAAGATCCTGATTTCGGCGCACTGGGTCAGGCGATCCAAAATCAAGAATATCAAGAAGCTTTTGAGCGGGCCCACACCTTAAAAGGCGTGGCGGGCAACTTGGGTTTAGATCCGCTTTACCGCGCGTTATCAAACCTGGTGGAAGCTCTGCGAGCCAAAGATTATCGTGATCTGGCGGGGCAGCTGGCCGAGGTAACGGCCAGCGACAATGCTTTCAAAGAGCTGATGAAAAGCGCTGGGGAGCAATAAACACCCCTAAAGAAGCCAAAAGCAGAAAAGCCCGAACCGAGCTTTTCTGCTTTTTTAAAAACGGCTGTTTTTTTAATGAGGGAAAAGGCTTAAGCTCTTTCCCAGACAAGCTGCCCATCCACCCAGGTCTGCATCACGCGGGCGTTGAGGATCTCGCTTTCGGGCAATTGGAAGAGGTCGCGATCCATGAGGATGAAATCAGCCAGCTTGCCCGCGGAAATCGAACCTTTGAGGTTTTCTTCGCCGGAAGCATAAGCGCCTTCCAGGGTATAGGCTTTCAAAGCGGTTTCCAGCGGCATGGCTTCATAGGGCAGGAAGGTGCGGTCGCCGCCGCCGCTGTTTTTGCGGGTGACGGCGCAATAAAGGTTCGGCATGGTGGAAAAGGCTTCCACGGGGCAATCGGTGCCCAAAGAAGCGTGGATGCCCAGCTGCGCCATGGTGTTCCAGGCATAGCTTGTGGCGGTGGTGGCTTCGCCCACGCGGTCGGCGCAGATATTCATATCATAATCGATGAAGATCGGCTGGATGAACGCCAGGACCTCCAGCTCGCGGAAGCGCTCAAGCAGAGCGTGATCGGTGATCTGGCAATGCACGATGCCATGGCGGGGATGCTGCCCCGGGCAGAGCAGCCGCGCGTTTTCAATGGCATCCAGCGCCATTTCGATGGCACGGTCGCCGATGGCATGGATGATGGCGGGCATGCCGTGGCGGTGGGCTGTGAGCACTAAAGCGTTCAGCTGATCCTGCGTGAACATTTCAAGCCCCTTTGTGGAAGGGTCATCGGCATAGGGCGCTCTCATGGCCGCTGTGCGTGCGCCCAGAGAACCATCGGCCAGCAGCTTGATGCAGCTGGGGCGGAAAAATTCCGTGCCATAGCGGTGGTCATAGCCCTGGGCGAAAAATTCTTTGATGAGTTCGGGCTTTTGCAGCAGGCATTGCTCGGCAAGGCGCAGATGCAGCTTGCCTTCGGCTTCCAGCTGGGCAAAGGCTTCAAATAAAATGTGATAATCGGCGTTGGGGGTGTAGCCCACATCATCGCTCTGCACAGAAGTCAGGCCCTGTTCAAAAGCTTTTTCCTGCGCGGCCAGAATAATGGTTTTCATGGTTTCCAGATCCAGCGAAGAGATAACGGCTTTGGTATCATCCAAAAGGCTTTCTTTGATGATGCCGTTAGGTGTGCCGTCGGGCAGGGTTTCCACCAGATCGCCATAAGAAGGCGCTGTTTCGCGGTTCAGCTTGATCTGTTTCATGGCGGCGGAATTCAAAACGCCGATATGGAAGCAGGCGCGCATGATCATCATGGGCGCATCGGGCGAAACGGCATCTAAATCGGCGCAGGTGGGGAAACGGCGCTCACCATCGAAATAATCCTGGTTCCAACCTTCGCCTTCCAGCCAGGTGGGGTCTTTGGGGTCGCGGGCGGCAAGGCGGGCGGCCATGCGCTGTTGGATTTCGGCGATGGAATGGGTGCCCGAAAGATCCACGCTGCGCATGCTTTTGGCGAAATGGATGAAATGCATATGAGAATCGTTCAGCCCCGGCAGCATCAGTTTGCCGCCGCAATCGATCTCTTCGGCCTGTTTTTTATGGGCCTGAAGCCAGATGCGGGCCGCGCGCTGTGTGCCCACGAAGGCAAAGCGATTTTCTTCGACCACCGCCGCGTCGGCCACCGGCAGCAGATCATCCATCGTGTGGATGACGGCATTTTTCAACAGTTGAACCATTTTTGTTTCCTCCCTGCCGCAATGCGGCTGTGGCGGGGCAGCGCGAAGGTTCCCCCGCCGGTCTTGAATGAAAAGCGTGAATGACAGCAGACGGCCATCGCCGTAGGCGGGCCGTGAAATCGATATAATATATTATATCATAGAATGTGAAGAAGCCAAAGAAAAGCCGATTTCTTTGATAAAACAATAAAATCAAAAGGAAAAATTTGTGCAAAAAAGAAATAAAAAAACAAAAAATGGGCATGTTATACAAAAAAGCAAGACAAAATTATGCACAATAGAAATGCCGCCGAAAAAAAGAATATTGTCAATTTTTTACTTGCAAGATGAAAAGAGGAGCGTATAATAAGGTCAGCCAATCTCGCGTCAAATTGACGCGCAAAAACAGAGAAGGAGGGATTCTGTTTGGAACATAATGAAATGTTAGGCAGTATTGTGGAAGCAGAGCGCTCTGCTCGCGAGATCACGAGAAAGGCCGAAGAACAGCGGCACAGCCTGGATAAGAAAGTGGAAATCGAGATCGAAGCCTGCCGGAAAACCTATCAGCAGGAAGCGGAAAGAAGGCTGGCTGTCGTGAGGAACGCGGAAGAAAAACAGCTGGAGCAATCTCTGCGTGAGCTGGATGCACGGGCAAAAGCCGCCCTGGAAGATATCGACCGCAAAGACAGGCAGAATCACGATCAATGGGTAGAATCTCTGGTGCGCCGCATTATTGAGGAATAGGCCATGATGAAGCAATTGTTTCGTTATGGCGCCATCAGCGGAAAGATCCACGCCATGATGGGCAACCGCATGACCCCCCAGCAATTTGAAGGCCTGATGCAGCAGCCCTCGGTGGGCGCCGCGGCCGAATACTTGATGGGCACGGGCTGGAAAGACAGCCTGCAGGGGCTGGAAAGCGGCAACGCGCGCCGCGCAGAGCTGGAAGAACGGCTGCGCCGCGGGCTGGATCTGGAATATCACCGCCTGGCGGCGTTTGCTTCCGGCGGGCAGCGCGGGCTGTTGCGGGCGCTGGCTTCGCGCAATGAAGCGGGCGAGCTGCTGCGGTTTCTGCGTTTTCTGGCGGCGGGCCACCCCGTCGATTATAAAGTGTCGCTGCCCGATGAACTGTGGCAGAGCGGCACCATCGATTACGCCAAGCTTTCCGAAGCGATGACCTATGGCCAGATGCTGGAAGCGGCGGCAGGGACCGAATTTGAATCGCAGCTGAAAAAATGCGCCCCGGAAGAAGGGGAGATTCCCGAATATAATCGGGCGGAAACCGCTGTGCAGACCGCCTATTATAAAAACATTTTCCAAAGCATCGAAAAAGGCTTCAGCGGGCAGGAGCAGGCACAGCTGAAAAAATATTTTGCCCAGCAGTGTGATTTTCGAAACATCGTTCGCATCTTAAGGCTGAAAAGCAATTTCCACCATGACAAACAGGAATGCCTGCGCTATCTTCTGCCGTTTTCCTATCAGCTGAAATCGGCCGATCTGGAAGCGCTGGTTTCCTGCAGCACGGCGGAAGAAGTGACCGAGCTTCTGGCCAAAGGGCCCTACGCCCGCGTTTTTGCCGGCAAGAATTTGCAGCAGATCGAACGATACAGCAACCTGTTGCTGCAAAAAAACCATGCTCTGCTTCATCGCGGGGCGCCATCCGCCTTCACCGCGCTGGTTTATCTGGAACAGCGGGAAGCGGAAATGAAGTCGATCATTCAAATCATCGAATGCATCCGTTATCAGGTGACACCCTCGCAAATGAAAGTATATCTGCATACGGAAGACATTTCTTAGGGGGGTGTAACTATGGCAGTGGAGCAAATGAAGCTCGTCAATATCGTGGGCCCTTTGGGGCTTTTTGACGAGGTGGTGCAAAAATGCGTGACAGACAGCGGTTTTGCGCCTGAAAATGTGCTGCATCTGGTGGGCAGCGGCGGCGGGTTGATCCCGTTCCAGCTGAAAAACCCCAGCAGCGCGCTGTTATCGCGGGCGGTGAACCTTTGCGAAAAGCTGGGGGTCCAGCCGCGATATCACGATTTTACCGTTGAACAATGTGATGAAGAGATGATCTCTGCCTATTTTGACGAACTGACGATGCGTTATGAAGACTGCATGCGCCGCAAAGAAAGCAGCCGCAGGCTCATCGATGACGACCGGCAGATGTTATCACAGATCGAAAAAGTATCCGGCCTGGATGAAAACCTGGATGAACTTTACGGCATGAATTTCACCAAGCTGCGGTTTGGGCGCATTCCGCGCGATATTTATGAAAACTATGCCAAATATGTGGAAGAAGACCAGAACATCGTGTTTCAGGTCACGGGGCGCACCCGTGAATATGTTTATGGGATGTATCTGACGCCGCGCCCCGCCATAGGCAAATCCGACGCGCTGTTTTCCTCGCTGCATTTCGAGCGCATCCATCTTTCCGACAGAATACACGGCAGCCCGAAAGAAGCGGCCCAGCAGATCCTTGCCGAGATCGAACAGGCTGAAAAAGAGCTTGAAAAAAACAAGCAGGAACTGCTGCAGCTGCGCAAATCGGAAGAAGATCATCTTCTCACCTGCTACGCGGCCCTCAAATACAGCACGGATACTTATGATATGCGCAAGTATTCCGCCCACACCAACGATACTTTCTATCTTTGCGGCTGGGTGCCGCAAAGCAACCTGGAAGCTTTCAACCGTCGCTTCGATGAATATGCAGATCGGGTCTATGTGCTGGAAGAACCGGCGGATACGCCCGAAGTGCATCCGCCGACAAAGCTGAAAAACCGCTGGCCGTTCCGCGTGTTTGAGCAGTTTGTGGAAATGTATGGCCTGCCCGCCTATAACGAGGCCGACCCGACCACGCTTCTGGCGATCTCTTATTCGCTGTTTTTCGGCGTGATGTTCGGCGATGTGGGCCAGGGCGTCGTGCTGGTTCTGCTGGGTCTGCTGGCCGATAAAAAGATGCACATGAAACTGGGCAAAGTCATCGCCACTGTGGGCTGTTCTTCCATTTTGTTCGGGTTTATTTACGGCAGCGTCTTCGGCAGCGAAAAGCTGCTGCCGGGCTTCAAACTGTTTGAAAGCACCCAAAACACCAACACCATTTTGCTGGCGGCGGTGGGCATGGGTCTGCTGTTCATTTCGGTGGCCATGATCTATAACATCTATAACGGCATCCGACAGCATGATCTGGGCAAAGCGCTGTTTTCACAAAACGGTGTGGCGGGCTTCATCTTCTATTGGGCCGTCATTCTGGGCGTGCTGTTCACCATGCTCACCGATAAAAAGCTGATGAAACCGGCTTATATCCTGTTTTTGATCGTGGGGCCGCTGATTCTGATCTTGCTGCAGGAGCCTTTGGGAAGGCTGCTGGCAAAGCGGAAAGATTGGATGCCCGAAGAAAAAGGGCAATATCTGACCGAAAGCTTTTTTGAATTGTTCGAGATCCTGCTGTCTTTTCTGGCGAATACCATCTCGTTCGTGCGTATCGGCGCCTTTGCGCTGAACCATGTGGGCATGATGCTGGTGGTTTATTCACTGATGGATAGTGTGGGCGCCGCAAGCCCTGTGGTGTTTGTTCTGGGCAATATTTTCGTGATCGGGCTGGAAGGGCTGATCGTGGGCATTCAGGTTTTGCGTTTGGAGTTTTATGAACTGTTCGGCAGATTCTATTCCGGCTCCGGCGCGCCTTACCGCCCCTTCACCGTAAAATTCGGTGAAGATCGCTGACAGAAAAAATAGAGAGAACGCGGCCGCATGAGCCGCCGAAGAAGAGGAGAAAACATTTATGAAAATTTTAACGGTAACTTTATTGGCAGCTTTGGCTTTTTCCCCGCTGCTTCTGGCCTATCGCCGGCAGAAAAACGGCAAAAACCCCAAAACCGCCCTTGTAGTGAATATCGTGGCGGTGTTTGCGCTCTGCCTGCTGACCACAGGCATGGGCATCGGCGGTACAGCCTTTGCGGCCGGCACAGCCGATAGCGCGGCAACAGCAGCCGGCGGCCTTACCGATACCGCTGTGGGCTTCATCGCCATGGCTCTTTCCACCGGCATCGCCTGCATCGGCGGTGGCATCGCCGTGGCAAGCGCGGCTTCCGCGGCCATCGGCGCCATCTCTGAAAATGAAAAAGTGTTCGGCAAAGCGCTGATCTTCGTGGCGCTGGCAGAAGGCATCGCCATCTATGGCATGCTGATCTCGCTGCTGATCATGCTGCGCCTTTAATCGAGGCCGTGGCTATGCGCTATTTTGCCATTGTGGATAATACCGACACGCAGACGGGCTTTCGTTTAACGGGCATCGAGGGCGTGGTGGTGCATACGCGGGAAGAAGTGACCGAGGCGCTTGAAAACGCCATCGCCGACCCCGAGATCGGCATTGTGCTGATCACCGAAAAACTGGTGGCGCTTTGCCATGATATGATCTATGAACGAAAACTCAAGCTGCATGCGCCGCTGCTGGTGGAAATTCCCGACCGGCACGGCACAGGGCGAGCGCCTGACAGCATTACGCAATATGTGCGCCAGGCAATTGGGATCAAGATATAGCGCCGAAGGGAGGGCATTGGATGGATACCAACGGTGATAAGTTAGAACATTTTCGCTCCGTGATCTTAAACGACGCGGATGCACAGAGCAAAGAGATCCTGCGGCAGATCGAAGAAGAGATTCGCCGCCGCGTGGATGTTGCTTCAAAAAAATTAAAAGAAGAAAACGAACGATATATCAGAGAAGAAGCCGCGCGCATCAAGGCGGAAGCCGGGCGTAAGGTTTCGCAGAAAATGATGGAGGATAAGCGTGATTTGTTTATCCGCCGCGGCGAGGTGGCCCGAAAGATCGCAAACGATGTGATCGGCCGCCTGAAACGCTGGGTCGAAACCCCGGAATATGGCGAATATCTGCATTTGGCGGTGAAAAACTGCTTTAAGCAGCTGCCCGAGGGGGAAGACGCGGTGATCATTTCCTGCCGCCCGCAGGATCTGGCGAAGGTAGAAGAGATTTTGGCCCGCGGCCATAAACGCCCCTATACCGTGGCTCAGAAAGAATCGATCCGCCTGGGCGGGATCCGCTTGGAATGCCCCAGCAAAAAGGTGGCTGTCGATCACACGCTTGACAGCGCTTTTGAAGAGACCAAAGGGCATATCGCCGAATATATCGGCCTGCGTTTGGAATAGGGGGCAAAGCCAATGAATGAATGTAAAGTAAAATCGGTCAACGGGCCGGTGGTAACGGTGGAAGGCGATATCGCGCTTTCCATGCAGGATATGGTGCTGGTGGGCTATCAGCGGCTCATCGGTGAAGTGGTGGGGCTGCAGGATAAACAGGCCACCGTTCAGGTGTATGAATCCACCACAGGGCTTGCCCCCGGCCACCCCGTCGTGCCCACCGGCGCGCCCATGCAGATCGAACTGGGGCCCGGGCTGCTGCGCGGCATTTTTGATGGCATCGCCCGCCCCCTGAAAGCCATCGAAGAAGAAAGCGGCGCGTTTATTCCCGCCGGGGCCGAAGTGCCCACCCTCAGCCACCATCAGATGTGGCAGGTGGCCATGAAGATCAAAGCGGGTGAAAAAGTCACCCCCGGCCAGATCTTCGCCGAATGCCAGGAAACAGAGAGCATCCTGCATCACAGCATGGTGCCCCCCAAAGTGAAGGGCGAAGTGATTTATGCCGCCGCAGACGGCGAATATACCGTGGAAGATGTTCTGGCGCGCATCAAAACCGATGCGGGCGAAGTGGAACTGAAGCTGGCGCAGTTCTGGCCCATCCGCCAGCCCAGACCTGTGGCGCTGCGCCGCCCGGTGGATGAGCTGCTGACAACGGGTCAGCGCATCATCGACACCATGTTCCCCATCGGCAAAGGCGGCTGCGCCTGTGTGCCGGGGCCGTTCGGCGCGGGCAAGACCATCATCCAGCATCAGCTGGCCAAATGGAGCGATGCCGATATCATCATCTATCTGGGCTGCGGCGAACGCGGCAACGAGATGACGCAGGTTCTCGAAGAATTCGGTTCTTTGCAAGACCCGCGCACAGGCAAACCGCTGCTCGACCGCACCGTGCTGATCGCCAACACTTCCAACATGCCGGTGGCTGCCCGTGAGGCGTCGATCTATACCGGCATGACCATCGCCGAATATTACCGCGACATGGGTTATCATGTGGCGCTGATGGCGGATTCCACCTCGCGCTGGGCCGAAGCGCTGCGCGAAATTTCGGGCCGCCTGGAAGAAATGCCCGCGGAAGAAGGCTTCCCGGCTTATCTGCCTTCCCGTCTGGCGGAATTTTATGAACGCGCCGGCTATATGGAAAATTTGAACGGAACCGAAGGCAGCGTAACGGCCATCGGCGCCGTATCGCCCCAGGGCGGCGATTTTTCGGAACCTGTCACCCAGACCACCAAGCGTTTCATCCGCTGTTTCTGGGCGCTGGATCGTGAGCTGGCCTATGCCCGCCACTTCCCTTCGGTCAACTGGAATACCTCTTATTCCGAATATCTGGATGACCTGTCGGGGTGGTTCGAAAAACGGTTCGGCAACGATTTTCAAAACTGCCGCGGGCGCATCAGCCGCCTGCTGCTGGAAGAATCGAAATTGATGGAGATCGTCAAGCTCATCGGCGCGGATGTGCTGCCCGAAGATCAAAAACTGGTGATCGAATGCGCCAAAGTGGTGCGTGTGGGCTTTTTGCAGCAGGACGCCTATCAGCGGATCGACACCTATGTGCCGGTGGAAAAACAATATCGCATGATGGATCTGATCCTGTATCTTTACGATCAGGCGAAGAAAGTGACACAGCGCAACATCCCCATTTCTCAGCTGATGAAAACGGGCGTTTTTGAGCTGGTGACCCGCATGAAGTATCATATTGAAAACGACGATGCTTCGAAATTCGATGAATATAAAAAACAGATCGATGACGCTGTGGCCGAAACCATTTCCCGCAACAGCAGAGAGGGGGAAACCGCATGAAAATCGAATATACAGGCGTCAGCGGCATCAGCGGCCCGCTGCTGACCGTTGAGGGCGTGCGCAAGGTGGCTTATGATGAGATCGCCGAGATCCGCCTGCCCAACGGCGAAAAGCGTTCTGGGCGCGTGATCATGATCGATGGCGATCGGGCGGTTTTGCAGGTTTTCGAGGGCACGAAAGGCGTTTCCCTGAAAAACAACAGCATCAGTTTTGAAGGCCACCCCATGGAACTGGCGCTTTCCCGCGAGATGCTGGGGCGCGTGTTCAATGGCGCGGGGCGGCCCATCGATGGGCTGGGCGAGCTTTTCCCCGAAGAAAAGCGCGATATCAACGGTTCGCCCATCAACCCCGTTTCGCGGCTTTATCCGCGCAACTGCATCTATACCGGCATTTCGGCCATCGATTGCATGGCAACGCTGATCCGCGGCCAGAAGCTGCCCATTTTCAGCGGCGCCGGCATGAGCCATAATCAGCTGGCGGCGCAGATCGTGCGCCAGGCCCGCGTAGGCACCGATGGCGACGGCGAAAAATTCGGCATCGTGTTCGCAGGCATGGGGCTGAAAAAAGATGTGGCCGATTTCTTCAAAAAAGATTTCGAAAATTCCAGCGCGCTACAGCGCGTGGTCATGTTTTTGAATGAAGCCAGCGACCCCATCATCGAGCGTATTCTGACCCCGCGCTGCGCGTTGACGGCGGCCGAATATCTGGCGTTTACCCATGGCATGCACATCCTCGTCATCATGACGGATATGTCCAGCTATTGCGAAGCGCTGCGTGAATTTTCTTCTTCCAAAAACGAGATCCCTAGCAGAAAAGGCTATCCTTCCTACCTTTATTCCGATCTGGCCTCGCTTTATGAACGCGCGGGCATGCTCAGCGGCGTGGAAGGCAGCGTAACACAGGTGCCGATCCTCACCATGCCCAATGATGATATCACCCACCCCATCCCCGACCTCACAGGGTATATCACCGAAGGGCAGATCGTTTTGGATCGTGACCTCGATCAGAAGGGGATGTATCCGCCCATCGGCGTGCTGCCTTCGCTTTCGCGTTTGATGAAAGACGGCATCGGCAAGGGCTATACCCGCGAAGATCACCCCGCCCTTTCCACCCAGCTGTTTTCTTGCTATTCCCGTGTGCAGGAAGCGCGCTCGCTGGCTTCGGTCATCGGCGAAGAAGAACTTTCGCCCGTCGATCGCCAGTATATGCGTTTCGGCGAACGCTTCGAACAGGAATTCGTGCATCAGGGCATGCAGGAAAACAGAACGCTTGAACAGACTTTGGCGAAAGGATGGGATCTGCTTTCCGAACTGCCGCGCAGTGAGCTGAGCAGGGTCGATACCAAGCTGTTAGATCAATATTATCAGGGCAAGGATGCAGCAGGGAGTGAGGATTGATGCCCAATATCGCGCCCACAAAAGGCAATTTATCCCGCATCCGCCGTTCGCTTTCTCTGGCTAAAATGGGCTATGAGCTGATGGATCGCAAACGCAACATCCTCATCCGCGAAATGATGCAGCTCATCGACCGCGCCAAAGACCTGCAGGCGCAGATCGACGGCACTTTTACACGCGCCTATGCCGCGCTGCAGGAAGCAAACATCCAAATGGGCACCTGCCAGGATATTTCGCTGGCCACCCCGGTGGATGACACGCTATCGCTGGGCTATCGCTCGGTGATGGGGGTCGAGATCCCCATTGTGACGGGTTCCGATTTTGAAGCCAAGCTGACCTATGGCTTTTATGGCACAGAATCTTCTTTAGACCGCACCTTGGCTGAATTTTATCGGGCCAAAAAGCTTTGCGCCGCGCTGGCCGAAGTGGAAACCGGCGTTTACCGTCTGGCAAACTCCATCAAAAAAGCCCAGAAGCGGGCAAACGCGCTGCAAAACATCATCATTCCGCAATATACCGCCACCATCGCTTATATCGTTGGTGTGCTGGAAGAGCGTGAGCGTGAAGAATTCAGCCGTTTGAAGGTCATCAAAGCCCGAAAAACAGAAGAATGACGGCAGAAATAAAAAAGCAGCCGCGGAACTTTTTAGTTCCGCGGCTTTTTTTGTGCAAGCGGCCTGTTTTCGCGCTTAGGAAGCGGGGCTGTTCATCACGCCCAAAAACAGCGGCATATGGCAGGTGTTATCAACGATCATAAAAACGAAGGGGCGGTCGAGCGTCACTTTTTTGGGCGAAAATTCGGGGGCGGCGGCTTTATCCGCCATTTCCACCGCGGTAACGGCGCCGGCCTTGGTGCCTTTTTCATCCACCCTGATTTTGGTTTTATGGATCACGCGGCTGATAAAAATATTGCCTTCATCGGAAACGGCCATCTTTTTAAAATCTGCCCGGTCGCTGTCAAACGCGTCGGCCATGCCCAGGCTTTGCAGCGGGTCGTTTAAAAGCGTTCCATATGAAAATTCGAATTTCGGCATGGAAGCGATCACCGTTTCTTCCCCGGCATTTTTAAGGGCAGAAAGCAGCACGCTGCCTTTCAGGTTTTTAATCAGCTGCGCGGGGGAAACCCCTTCGCTGGGCAGCAGCGCCGCGAAGGAATATTTGCTGTCGGCATAGGGCTTTAAAAAGCCGGTGGCGCCGGGCAGCGAAAGATAAGAAAATTCTTCGCTGTGCATGAACTCAACGGTCTGCTTTTCGCCGTTTGCTTTGGTGAATTCGCCTTTTCTGATTTGATCTTCTTCATAGATGCTCTGCCATTCGCCATCGAAAGAAAGGGCGTTGATCAAATACATCACGGCGTTTGGCGGCGGCGCTTCTTCTAAAAGCTTGGTGATCTGCCCGTCGGTTTTTTCGTTTACCCAGCGGTTGATCTCTTCTTTTGTGCTTTCATCGAAGGGGGCGCTATACATTGCCGCGTCATAAAAATCTTTGTTCGTTTGCAGAAAATCTTTTTCCACATGCAGCGATTCTTTCTGGTGCATCCAAATGGAGTTGGCCAGACTGGTCTTATATTTTTCGCCGGTGGGCAGCATGGTGCGATAGGCATAGAGAAATTGATTCAGGCTTTCAAGATCTGTGCCCAGGGTGGTCTCCATCTGGGCGAGGGTCTCGCCGTCTGCGCCGTTTGCCGTCATGGAAAGCGCCGAAGCGATGGAAAGGGGCGAGATCATGGCGTTTTCTTCTAAATTCAGCTGATCCAGCAGCCGCAGCGAAAATTCGGTGAGCTGGGCGGATCGATCCCCGGCCCTGCCCGTGGGTTCCCCAAGGGCCAGCGGGGTAACGGTGTTTTGCCTGATCTCTTTCATCAGGTCGGCGGATTTCAAAGGAACATTGTGCGTGCAGGCCGAAAGCGTCAGCATAACGGCCAGGATCAAGGCGATCTTTTTCATCTTCATGCCTCCTTTTTAACATTAGACGCATGCTCTTAGAAGAAGTTCCCTCGGCGGCCGCAAAATGCCATTGTGCGCCGGCATCAAAACGGAAGCTCGGGCAGAAAAAATTTTTGTCTTAACATCCCTCAAAAAAAAATTTTGCTTTCCACAGAAAAATGCCCCCGATCGAAGCTTTGCGGCTTTGCCATCGGGGGCATGATGTGACGATCTGCCTTCAGGGGCAGTTTTTCACCGAATTTTATTTTGCGGCGGGTATCTTCACCGCAAACAGGGAAGCATTGCTATAGGGAAGGCCGAAAGAACTCATGCCGGCGGCATGGGGCGCCACGCTTTCAGCGGGCAGGAAAAACATCAGCTGATCGCCGGCCAGATAAAAGCCGTAATTTTTCACGGCGCTTTTCAAAGCTTCCTGCGCATCGGGCAGATAGGCGCCGGGATCTTTTTCGATCTGCGCGGTGAAATTTTCTGAAACCAGCTGCAAAATGTCGCGGTCGGAAGAAGCCTTGTCATCGGTCAGGATCAGATCTTTGGCCGAAAGCTCTTTTTCGGCGGCCAAAGAAAAGGTGCGCGCCGAATAGCTGAGGGTGGGGTAGGCCGCGCCCTGATAGACCCGTGATTCGGTTCTCAAAATCGAAAGCAACCCTGCCTGATTATAGGTGACCTCCATGGTGCTTTCGATGGAAGTCATGGTTTCATCGTCATCCAGGGCTTTTTGCGCCGCGTTCAGCCAGGTGGTTTTTTCTTTTTCCAGCAAAGAAGAAAGGGTATCGCTGCGGGGGATTTTCAAAGTGGTGAAAACGGCCATGCGGGTGGTGTCGCCTGCCGTGGCCGCGGCCATGCCCACATCGGGCTCAACGGCGCAGTTTTCCATGCCTTCGATCAGCAGCGAAGGCGTTTGGTCTTCTTTTTGGCATCCTGCCGCGCAGAGAAACACAAGCGCGCAGAGGGCCGATAAACAGCGGGTGAATGGTTTCATAACGAAAAAGGTTCCTTTCTGATAGAAAAGCTTGAAAAAACCGGTGCGGAAAGCAGTTCCGCACCGGCACAGCGGGGGCTTTTTATTCTTTGACTTTCGCGCCGCAGTTGGGGCAGAATCTGCCGCTGCAAAGCGTGCCGCATTGGGGGCAGGGAACATCTTCGCGGCTGAGGATGGTTTCATCGGGCATCATTGCGCCGCAGGCGGGGCAAAACTTGGTTCCCGCATCCATCTCGGCGTTGCAGGCGGGGCAGCAGACCTTGGCCGCGGCCGCGGGGGCGGCGGTTTTCACTTCTTCGGCCTGCCGGCGCAGCTCGGCGATCTTGCGGATGGAAGTCTGGATCAGTTCTACAGAGCCTGCGATCTCGTCATCGGGCTGCTGAGCGTTTTTCTGAAAATACCATTGACCGATGGCTTTATATGCTTTTTCAATTTCTTTCTCTTCGGCAGAAATCGCCAGCGACACCTTCGCGCTGTCGGCCAGTTCGCGGGACATTTGCACGGTGGATTGCGCCACATTGGAAAGCTTTTTGCTTAAATCATTCAAAAGAGGCATGATAAAACTCCTTTCAGTATATCTTGCGTGTCTTTATTATAATCGTTTATCATCGTTATGACAACCGAAAAAATGCAGAAAAGAAGGGTTCGACAAAAACTTACAGCTTGTGCGGAACGCATGGTTGTGCTATTCTTATTTCGAATCCAAATTGAGAAAAAAGAAAAGAGATGATCGGTATTAGCTTTTCGGAATTTATCGCGCAGATCGCGCAGAACCCGCCTCTTCTGATCACGGTGATCTTGACAATGGGCGTTATTTTGGTCAACGGATGGACAGACGCGCCCAACGCCATCGCCACCTGCGTCAGTACAAGGGCCATCAGCCCTCAGAAAGCCATTCTTATGGCGGCGGTCTTCAACTTTTTCGGCGTGTTCGTAATGACCACCATCAACGCCACGGTTGCCATGACGATTTATAACATGGTGGATTTCGGCGGAGATTCCCATGAAGCGCTGATCGCGCTTTGCGCCGCGTTGTTTGCCATTGTAGTGTGGGCCACAGCGGCATGGGCATTCGGCATCCCCACCAGCGAAAGCCACGCGCTGATCGCGGGCATTTCGGGCGCTGCCATCGCGCTTCACGGCGGCATGTCGGGCATCAACGGCACAGAATGGATGAAAGTTATCTATGGCCTGGTCTTATCCACCCTTTTGGGCTTTGGAACGGGCTGGTGCTCTGTGAAATTAGTGGAAAAACTGTTCCATCGGTGGGATCGGCGAAGGGCCAATCGCCTGTTCCAAAAAGCGCAGGTGGGCGGCGGCGCCGCCATGGCGTTTATGCATGGCGCGCAGGATGGCCAGAAATTCATGGGCGTTTTCCTGCTGGGCATTTTCCTTGCCCAGGGCAAGGCCGATGTGACCACCTTCTCCATCCCTCTGTGGATGATGATCCTTTGTTCCGCGGTGATGGCGCTGGGCACTTCCATCGGCGGCTACCGCATTATCAAAGCGGTGGGCATGGATATGGTCAAGCTTGAAACCTATCAGGGCTTTTCGGCCGATCTGGGCGCGGCCCTTTGTTTGCTTCTTTCTTCCTTAACGGGCGTGCCCGTCAGCACGACCCATACCAAAACCACGGCCATCATGGGCGTGGGCGCCGCAAGACGCCTTTCCAGCGTGAATTGGGGCGTTGTGAAAGAAATGGCGCTTACCTGGATCTTAACTTTCCCCGGCTGCGGGCTTATCGGTTATTTTATGGCGAAACTGTTTTTACAGATATTTTAACGAGAAAGCCCACTGCGCAAGCCGTGGGAGGATGTCAAAGCTGTTTTAGAAGATCAGAAAAGAAAGGGAATATTTTATGCCGAGAACAAAAGGTTTTAACTATTTTGAAAGCTTTCAGCGAATGGCCGAGGTTTCCTGCCAGATGGCCGAAACCTTAGACAGCATCCTGCGCCATTATGACCCTGATGTTTTGCCCAGAAAAATGGAAGAAATGCATGAGCTGGAACACGCGGGCGATAAAGAACAGCATGATATGCTGAACCATCTTTTGAAAGAATTCATCACCCCCATCGAGCGCGAAGATATCATGGCGCTGGGCGCGGGCATCGATGATGTGAACGACGCCATCGAAGATATTCTGATGCGCGCCTATATGTATGATATCCGCAAGATCCCCCCCTGTGTGCTGGAATTTTCCGATATTTTGGCGCAATGCTGCGCGCTGATGAAAAAAATGCTGATAGATTTTGAAAACTTCCGCAAATCCACCACCATCAAACAGCGCATCATCGAGATCAACGAAAAAGAAGAAGAGGGCGACCGTCTGTATGTGGAAAGCATCCACACGCTGTATGCCGCCCAGCAGGATATGAAAACCATCCGCGCCGAAGAACAGCTGATCGAATTCTTCGAAAAAAGCTGCGATGCCTGTGAAGAAGCCGCCAACATCGTGGAAAGCATCATTCTGAAGAATTCCTAAACCATGCGCCGCACCACGATCAGCGGAATCACCTATGAACTGACGCGCAAAACGGTGAAAAACCTTAATTTGCGCATCCATCCCGATGGCAGCATCCACGCGAGCTGCCCCCGAAAAATGGGCGCTGAGCGGGCCGACGCCTTTGTGGAGCAGAAAAAAGAGTGGATCGGGCAGGTGAGGGCGCGCCTTGCAAGCCAGACACAGGCCGCCGACACTTTGCTGCTGCTAGGGAAAAAGATCCCATACACGGTGGAACTCGGCCCTGCGGGCGTTTGCGCCCGAAACGGCCGGCTGGTGATCACCGCGCCCGAAGCTTCGCGGGCGCCCGCCGTGGCCGCCGCGTGGCGTGAAAGCCGCCTGAGGCCCATCCTTGCCGCTGCGCTGGCGCGGGCACAGGCTCGCTTTCAGGGCTTTGAACTGCCACCTTATCAAGTGAAGATCAAACGGATGACAAGCCGTTGGGGCAGCTGTCACCGCGAAAAGAAAGTGCTGTCGTTCAGCACTTTCTTAATGTGTGTTCCGCCGGAAGCCATTGAATATGTGGCGGCGCATGAGCTGGCGCATTTCTTTGCGGCGGGCCACGGCGCGGATTTTTATGCCGTGATGGATCGGGTGATGCCCGATCACCGCAGGCGCAGGGCAATGCTTCGCAGCAGCTCGCCCCGGGCGGAAAAAGAAAAGGAGAATGCCCTATGAGCATCATTAAAGGCGTGCATCACATCTGCATCAAGGCCGTTTCGGCGCAGCAGCTGGAAACGGCGGTGAAATTTTATACCGAAACACTGGGGCTTCCCGTCGTTCGGCGCTGGGGCGAGGGCGAAAAAAGCGCCGTGATGGTGGATGCCGGCGGCGTGCTCATCGAGATGATGGCAAACGGCACTTTGAGCGCCCCCACGGTGGGCAGCGTCAATCACTTTGCCCTGATGACCGATGAAGTGGATGATCTCATCGCAGCTATCCGCGGGCAGGGGTATCGCGTGACCATGGAACCCCAAAACAAAGATCTGCCCTGCCGGCCGCCGCTGCCGGTGAGGATCGCGTTTTTTGAAGGGCCGCTGGGCGAGCTGGTGGAACTTTTCTGCGAAAGAAAAGGCTAAACGCCGCCCAAAAGCAAACAGCGCACAAACGCACAAGAGGAGAGAGAAAAGATGTTTCAGGAAATCCAGCCCCATCGATTCAACAATTGTTTCCGCATAGAACCCGCAGGCCCCGGGGATATCCTGCTTTGCTATGACAACCAAAAAATTCTGCTGGAAGCGGGAGAAACGGAAAACGACTGGCGTCTGCCGCGGGCAGAGCGCTTTCCGCAGGAGCGCCGCGGCGAGGCGGTCTATCTTTTTTCGGTGGATGACACACGGTATTTCACCTTTTGGCAGCCCCACGGCATCCGCGAGATCGAAGGGCTTGTCTGGCAATCGGTGCAGGTATTAAGACAGGCGGAAGATCCCCTTGTGCTGTTCGCGGGCATGGAAGGCTGGCATCTTTACCGGTGGTTCCGCATCAACCGTTTCTGCGGCCATTGCGGCGCGGAAACCAGGCTGAAAGCCGATGAACGGGCCACTGTCTGCCCCACATGCGGCAATGTGGTCTATCCCCGCATTTCGCCCGCCATCATCGTTGGGGTGCGCCATGGCGAAAAATTGCTCATTGCCCGCAACGCCGCCAACAAAACGGGCCGTTTTGGGCTTGTGGCGGGGTTTGTGGAATTCGGTGAATCGCTGGAAGACACGGTGCGCCGCGAAGTGCGTGAAGAAGTTGGGCTGAAAGTGAAAAATGTGCGCTATTACGGAAGCCAGCCCTGGCCGTTTTCCGAATCGCTGATGCTGGGCTTTTTTGCGGAAGTAGACGGCGACCCCACGCCGCACCCCGATGGCGCAGAGATCGCCGAAGCCAAGTGGGTGACAAAAGAGGAACTGCCGCCGCCGCTTTCAAACATCAGCATCGCGCAGGCGCTGATGACCGCCTGGCAGCGCGAGGTCTCTCAGGGCGAAGACCGGCAGCAGAACATCTGACAGATAAAAAGAACAAGGCTCACCGCCGGCGGCGGTGAGCCTTGTTTTCTGTTTGGGGGAACTTTTTTGACAAAGCAGGCGCGGCAGCCGGCTATTTTGCGGCCCCGCCATACCATTCCAAAACCGGCTTGAGGTTTTCAAGGCAGACACGGTTCCCGCCGTGGTTCAGCAGATCGAGCATATCGGTTTCTTCGGGGGTGGGGTGTTCGTTTTTCAGCAGCGATCTGCCGATGGTCTTTTCGGCGGTGTTCATCATCAGGCGATAGATGCCATGCAGATTTTTGGGATCATAGCCGCCCTGCAGCGAGAAAAGCGGGGTCTCGGGGGCGATGCGGTTGGCCTTGCGCAGCTCTTCCAGCTGGGAACCGTTGGGCCCCATGCCCACGCCGCAGACGGCCGCCGGGCGAAAGCTTTTCGCGGCCTTGGAATAACCTTTGATCTTGCCCGCCATCTGCCAGCCCAGATAAAGGATCTCTGAACTGGTGGGCAGCTTCGCCTGCGCTTCGGGCAGCGAAAACACAGGCAGCCCCAGCTGCTGCCCCAGCAGAAGGGCATATTGTTTGGTGAAGCCCGTGTTGGAGGTATAGACGACAGCGTTCATGGATGATTACCTTCTTTCTTCTTTCCAGGGGCGGCTTTTGCCATGCCAGCCCCGTTCTTCCCAATAAGTGTAATCGGGTTCGATCTTCAGCCCGTGGCTGTGGCCCAGGCGAACGGCGTGGAACCAGAACCGGGCTTTTAAAGCCGGTGTGGAAGGGGTTTGGTTTTCCCGAATCTTTTTGGCCAGCGCATCGGTCCGGCGGTGGATCTTCTGCAAGATCTTTTCGGGGATCTGCTTGGGGGAAGCGGCGCGCACAGCCACACCCAGCTGATAAATTTTCGGGATGCCCCAGAAAAACAGGCTGTCATAAAGATCTTTGTTGGTGGTTTTCATGCCGCCGCCCGCGGCGGTGGAAACACAGACTGCCTGTTTGTGGAACATACACGGTTCGGGGCGGTGAACAAGCCAGCGGGAACCGTAATGGTTCAGAAACGCCATCATCTGCCCCGTGGCGTGGAACACATAAACGGGGCTTGCCAGAATGATGAGATCGGCCTCATCCAGCGCCTGCGTGATGGGGCGCAGCTTTTCATAATGGGGGCAGTGGGTCATATCGGTTTGAAAACAAGCCCAGCATCCCAGACAGGGTTCGTCAAAATCCCGCGGCAAAAAGAATTCGGTGATGGTTCCGCCCACCTTTTCGGCCAGCTCACGGGCCACAAGATGGGTGCTGCCCCGGTGGTTCTGACCGTTGACGATCACGATGTTCATATCGGTGCACCTGATTTCCGTTTTTAGAATAAAAGATAATACCAGTATAATATAATCGCCTGTCAAAGAAAAGAGAAGCTTCCGGGCAAAAAGAAGTCTGCCGCGGCAAAGAAAAGGCGGCAGGGCAGATAAAAATTTTGAAAAACTGTACTTTGGTACGGCGACAAAAGAAAAAGAAGGGGTTATACTAAGACAAAATCCCAAAGCAAAGGAGAAGACGCCTTGATGGATATAGAAAATGAATGCAAGGTCTGTGTAACAATCGATTCCCTTCAAAACGCCACATGGCAGGGGAAAGCGCAGCAAAACGGCAAGGTGATCTCTTTTGAAAGCGAACTGGGGCTGCTGAAAGCGCTTGAAGTTTTTTTGCGGGAAGCAACGGAAGAATAACAGAAAACCATCGGTTCTATGAGCCGATGGTTTTTTTATTTATACTGCGTTTTGCAGGGGCAGGGCCTTTAAAATTTTCTGTTCTTCTTTAGAAAACTGGGTCAGTGAGCGCAGGGGCTCGATATCGTGATAAGCCGAATAATAGCTTTTGATGCCGTAATCATCAAAATAAACGCGGTAGTTCTCATCGGCGAGGTTCAGCACCGCGCAGCCGCGGGAAGCGCGCACATAAAGAATATCGCCCCGCACAAGATAACTGTAAACATTCGTGAACAGGCGAATGGTATAACCGCGGTGAAATTCGCGGGAGAGCGCATCCACCAAAACCAGATGGCCGTCGATCTGTTCGATGCGGAACCGGCCGCTGCCCAGCGAAAATTCCACCGGGTTCGGGTTGGGATAAGCCGCAAGCTCTTCGGGCATCGTTTCGATCACGGCAAAATCTTCGGGCGGAAAAGCGCGGGCAGTCTGAAGGCGGGTAACGGCTTTCTGCGCGCCGCCATAACCGCTGAAGCCCGAATTGTTGGAAAGGAAACAGCCCGATTCGGAAACCACGGCTTCGCCTGTCAGGCCGCGGATATAAAGCTTGTTGTTTTGCCGGCGATAGGCCGTCAGGCGGTCAACAAGAACACGGGTGCGGCTTCCCTGGCCGATGGTCAGGTCATAGAATTCCTCGTTTTCGGCGGTGAGATAACGGCTGACGGTGTAATCGCCCAAGGTCGTCACCACTTCGCGCCGAACCCCTCGGGGCAGGTCGGGGATCTGCCCGCGCCAAAACAGCCCGTATAAGATCAGGCAGCTGGGCAAAAGCAGAAAAAACAAAATCGCCGCCGCGCGGCGCAGCCATTTTTTCATGGAATAGAATCCTTTCGGGCAAATAAAATGAGCGTCCTCTGTCGCTTTCATCATATCATATTCCGCAAAAGGTGAAAAGACAGAAAACGCATGAAAAAAAGAATTGCGGGAAGCCTGATAAAGGAGTTTAAAAAGGGCTTGACAAAAGAGGAGCAAATCGGTATTCTAAAGATAGACACCCCACTGGGGGTGTGGTATCTATCAACAGGAGGCATCTATGAAGACAAAATATACCGTCACGGGCATGACCTGCTCGGCCTGTTCGGCCCATGTGGAAAAAGCCGTCGGCAAGCTGCCGGGGGTCGAAAGCGTTCAGGTGAATCTGCTGACCAATTCCATGGTGGTGGAACATGACCCAAGCCTCACACCCGATCAGGTGATCGGCGCGGTGGAACACGGCGGCTATGGCGCGGCGCTTGCCGAAAAGCAGGCAAAGCCCGTTCAGCGTGATTCCGCGGTGAAAACGGCGGAAGACCACGCAAAAAGCGTGAAAAAAAGGCTTGCCGTTTCGTTTGGGTTCCTGATTCCGCTTTTTTATCTTTCCATGGGGCATATGTTCAAATGGCCGCTGCCTTCTTTCTTTTTGGGCCATGAAAACGCCATCACTTTTTCGCTGACGCAGCTGCTGCTTTGTCTGCCGGTGATCTATGTGAACCGCAGCTATTTTGAAAAAGGGTTTCAAACCCTGTTCCACGGCAGCCCCAATATGGATTCGCTGATCGCCATTGGCTCCACCGCCGCCGTGGTTTATGGCATTTTCGCCATTTATCAGATCGGCTGGGGCATGGGCCACGGCGATGATGCGCGCATCCATCGTTATATCATGGATCTTTATTTTGAAACATCGGGCATGATCCTGGCGCTGATCACGCTGGGCAAATATTTAGAAGCCCGCAGCAAGGGGAAAACCTCACAGGCCATCACCAAGCTGATGGATCTGGCCCCGAAAACAGCCATGGTCGAACGGGAAGGCAAAGAACTTGAGCTGCCCATCGAAGAAGTGGCGGCAGGCGATATTCTGGTGGTGCGCCCGGGGCAGAGCATCCCGGTGGATGGCGTCATCGTTTCGGGCGCCACGGCGGTGGATGAATCGGCTCTCACGGGTGAAAGCCTGCCGGTGGAAAAAAAGGCGGGCGACAGGGTCACCGGCGCCACCATCAATAAAAGCGGGGCGTTCCGGTTCCGTGCCGATAAAGTGGGCGAAGACACGGCGCTGGCCCAGATCATCCGGCTGGTGGAAGAAGCTTCGGCTTCCAAAGCGCCCATCGCCAAGCTGGCCGATAAGGTGAGCGGCGTATTTGTGCCGGTGGTCATCGGCGTTTCCATCGTCACGGCGGTGGTCTGGCTGCTGGCGGGGCAAAGCCTCACTTTCGCCATGTCGGCGGCCATTGCCGTTTTGGTGATCTCCTGCCCCTGCGCGCTGGGGCTGGCAACGCCCACGGCCATTATGGTGGGCACAGGCAAGGGCGCGGAACAGGGCATTCTGATCAAATCGGCCGAAGCGCTTGAGAGTATGGGCCGGCTCAATGCGGTGGTGCTGGATAAAACGGGCACCGTCACCCAGGGGCAGCCCATGGTGACCGATGTGATCGACAGCGGCGATCGGGCGGCGCTTTTGAAGGCCGCCGCTGCGCTGGAGCATTCTTCCGAGCATCCGCTGGCCCAGGCCATTTTGCAATATGCGGCGCAGCAGGGGGCCGAAAAGCCCGAAGCCATAACGGATTTTGAGGCCGTTTCGGGCCGCGGGGTGAAAGGCTTTGCCCACGGCGCGCAGCTGTTGGGCGGCAACCGCGTCATGATGGAAGAAGCAGGCATTGCGGCGGGCGATTTTGAAGCGGAAGAAGAACAACTGGCCCAGCAGGGGAAAACGCCCCTCTATTTCGCCGAAAACGGGGTTTTGCTGGGCATGATCGCGGTGGCGGATGTCATCAAACCCACCAGCGCCGCGGCCGTCAGCGAATTAAAACAGCTGGGCATCCGCGTGGTGATGCTGACGGGCGACCATGAAAAAACCGCCCGTGCCATCGGGGCGGCGGCCGGCATCGAAGAAGTGATCGCCCAGGTCTTGCCGCAGGAAAAACAGCGGCAGGTGGAAAAACTCAGGCGCGAAGGCTATCGGGTGGCCATGGTGGGCGATGGCATCAACGACGCGCCCGCGCTGGCGCTGGCTGATGTGGGCATCGCCATCGGGGCGGGCACAGATGTGGCCATCGAATCGGCGGATGTGGTGCTGATGCATTCCGACCTGAGAGATGTGGCCACAGCCATCCGCCTTTCCAAAGCGACTGTGAGAAATATCAAGCAAAACCTGTTTTGGGCGCTGGTCTATAACAGCATCGGCATCCCTTTGGCGGCGGGCGTGTTTTATCACAGCCTCCACTGGCAGCTGAACCCCATGTTCGGGGCGGCCGCCATGAGCTTAAGCTCGGTGTGCGTGGTCACAAACGCGCTGCGGCTGAGGTTTTTCCGCTCGAAGCATGTTGAAGGAAAGAATATCGCGGCGCCGCAGCAGGGCCAAAGCGTGAAGCTGGCTACCCTGCCTGCGCCGCAGAAAACAAAAATATCGATGCAGACTGGAGAAAAAATGATGAAAAAGACAATCATTATCGAAGGCATGATGTGCACCCATTGCTCCGGCAGAGTGCAGCAGGCGCTCAACGCGCTGGAAGGCGTCAGCGCAACCGTGGATCTGGAAGCCAAGACCGCCACGGTGGAAAGCGCCGCAATGCCCGCCGACGCTTTGCTGAAAAAAGCCGTGGAAGACGCGGGCTATCAGGTAACGGAGATCAGATAGCATGAAAGCAGATCGCAAACAGGTGGAACGGCTGCTCAAAACAGCCCGCGGCCAGCTTGACGGCATTTTAAAAATGGTGGAAGAAGATCGTTATTGCATGGAGATCTCAAACCAGCTGCTGGCCACACAATCGATCTTGCGCAAAGTGAACCGCGAGATCATCCACGCCCATTTGGAAAGCTGCGTGGCAGAATCTCTGGGGCCCGACAGCAAAGAAAAGATCAGCGAACTGATGACCTTGTTCGATAAACTGGGCAACTGACCGATCGCCCCGCAGACAAAAACAGCGCCGTCACCTTTTTTAGAGGTGACGGCGCTGTTTGCTGATGAGAAAAAGCGGCAAAATTCAGTGGGTCGCAAGGCTTGCCAGCTTGGCTTCGTTGAGTTTGCCGCGCAGCGCGGGATAGGGGCGGCGGGCAAACACTTCATAAGAAGAACAAAGCTTATCGACAAAACAGATGATCAGCCCCTCGCGGCAGCGGGGCGGGATAGGTGTCAGCGGAAACATATGGCGGGAAATAATTTCTGCTTCCCGCGGGTTGATGGTGAAATCGGCGCTGGCGTTGCGCAGCGCTGTGCGCCCATGGGTAAAACCATGCAAACGGTGGCTGCGGTCGGCCACATGCCAGTCATATAAAAAATAATCATGCAGCAGCGCGCCGCGCATCAGGCTGTGTTTATCACAGCGAACCCGAAACAGCTGGATCAGCAGCAGGCTGAAATAGGCCACCGCCACACTATGCAAAAGGCAGGAAGTATCTCCATGCTGGATGAAGGTATCCATCGAAAGAACCTTATCCGATTGCAGAAAAGAATCTAAAAGATTGAACAGCGGCAGAGAACCTTTGGCCGAAAGCCCGGGGATGCGGAACAAACGAAATAGTTTCATTGAAAAGCGACCTCGCAAAAAGCAACCTTAATAAATTTCATCGAAAGTATAGCGCTTTCGGCGGGTAAAAACAAGCGAAAACAGAAAGTTTACAATTTGGCTTTTTTCAAAGCGGCAAGCGCTGTTTACAGCACAGCCTCGGTGCAGACGCAGCCGATCCTTCCACCGTGGCAGCGCAGAATGAGCAAAGCGCCCCGGGGGCCGCGCAGAAGCCAGGTCACTTTTTTGCGCAGCGGATTTTTCTGAGAAGAGGTCATGCGCAAGCCGTTGTTATGGGCCGCAACGCCCGAAAGGCCTTCCAGATGGCCGATCTTCTGGGCGGCTTTGCCTGTTTCAAAGGTGCAGCCTTCGGCGGAAAGCGTGAGCGTCAGTTCTTCCAGCGCTTTAGATTTCAGACCCTCTTCGAACACATAGGTGGGCATAAAGCCGCGGTTGCCCACAATGGCTTCCACGCGGTAAAGATCGCCGCCCAGCGGGGTGGAGGTGACGCTTTCAAAACAAACGCTCGGCAGCGTGTTCACCGCGCGCAGCATGAAGCGCGTGTGCTTTTCCAGTTCTTGCTGTAAAAACGGGATGGGCGGGTTCTGGCGAATGAATTTTTCATCACAGCCGCCGATTTCCACTTCGCCCAGCTGAGGATGCGAGAAGGTCTGCCAGGGGCGGAACCCTTCGCCCGCGGGCAGGTTCGCATCCATCCATTGCAGAAATTTCACGGCGTTTTCTTCTTCTTCGGCTTCGGGAATCGTTTCGCGGGGCGGATATTCCAGCGGAACGCCCGCGCGCTCGCTGAGATCCCAGCATTCGATGGTCATGGCGGGGATGCCCAGCACGAAGTGGCAGAAATCATCAAATCCGCCATAAGTCACCGAGGCCGAAGCGGGCATATAATCATCATAAACATTCAAAACGGGATAGCCGTTTTCTTCTTTGGCTATGGCGCCCAGCGAGCGGTAAAGGGCGATATCGGCGGCGTGAGCCTTTTTAGAGCTTTCGAAACCGGGGGTGAAAAGGTTCTGGCCGCCCGAGGTGTGCATATCCACCACAAAACAGACATTGGGGTGCTGCATCAGAAAATCGGCGTTGGCTCTGGTTTCGGGGTGGCAGAGGGGATAAGCGCCCGCGCCTTTCTGAAGGTCTTCCGTCTGCCAGCCGACGGGGTAATTGCGGTTAAAATCGTTGCCGAAAGCGGCGGGGGCTTCGGTGATATTCAGGCCGTCGAATTCTTCGATGACGCCTTCCTCATAAATATTGTAAAAATCGCCTTCCCGATCGTCGGGGCGGCGGCGGGTCATCAGGCGGGGGTCTTTTTCGGAAGGCTTCCACACGCCATAGGGCGTGCGCACGCGCATCATGCGGATGACGCCGTCGCCATCCAGATCACAGCGGTTGAGGCCCGGCATCACCTGAGCGAACGGATAGCGCCGCGGGGCGGAGCGCACGGCATCGGGCGTGGTGAGATAATGCTCGGAACCATCGGGCGAAACGCGGGGCACGGCATAGATCGTGTGATCTTTCAGCAGCCGCGCCACAGAAGGATCTTCCAGATTGCTGAAAAGCGTGTCTAAAAAATACATGACGCACATCGAGCCGGTCACTTCGCCGGCGTGGATGTTGCCTTCCACATAAAAAGCGGGTTTTTCATCAAAGCCGCCGCAGGAGGTATCGGTGATTTCCAACGCCCAGATGTCGCGGCCCTGAGGGGTCATGCCGATGGAATGAAGCTTCGTCAGATGCGGATGCGCCTGGGCATAGCCCCGCAGCAGGTCGGTGATTTCCTGATAGAGATAATAATGGTCATAAGTGCCGCTGTGTTTCATAACAGGTCATCCTCCAGAAATTCATAAAGATGTTCTAAGTATACCGCGGCGGGCGCGGCGGCGCAAGCTTCTTGAAAAAGCGCAGCCCGGATGAAGAAAAGCAGGGAAGTTCCGGATGGATTGACACAGCGCGAATTCGTTGTATACTGAAAATATAATGTCGCTTGACAGATGATAACGATGAAGAGCGGGCCGGGGGCCTGCCTCTGACGGCCAAAGGAGCGCGGAATGGAAGTTTCGATTCGAAAAGTGAAAAACGGCGATGCGCCGGCGCTGGCCAAGATCCAGACCGAAAGCTGGAACGCGGCGTTCCGGCATATTTTATCCGCCGAAACGCTGGAAAAATCCACACAGCCGGGCCGCGTGGAAGCGATGTATCAAAGATTGCTGGATGAAAATATCGGCCACGGCTATCTTCTTGAACTGGATGGAAAAGCGCATTGCATCGCTTATTGGGATCGGGCGAGAGACGCCGAGATGCAGGGCTGCGCCGAAATCATATGCATCCACAGCCTGCGGGAGCGCTGGGGAAAAGGCTATGGAACAAAAATGATGGAAAAACTGCTGGAGGATATCGCCCGGGCCGGTTATTCCAAAGTGATCCTGTGGGTTTTCGCAGAAAACGAGCGGGCAAGAAAATTTTATGAAGCGCGGGGCTTTGCGGCCAACGGCAAAGAAAAAACGGGCCTTGGGGCGCAGG
Source organism: Acidaminobacterium chupaoyuni (assembly GCF_047936785.1). GTDB lineage: Bacteria > Bacillota > Clostridia > Oscillospirales > Butyricicoccaceae > Acidaminobacterium > Acidaminobacterium chupaoyuni. Next base: position 2,377,213 of record NZ_CP176394.1, on the reverse strand, counting down.
AACTCTGCTATGAAAAAACGCTGTGACCGGCGAAAAACAGAGGAACAGGGCATTTCGTCCGCGAGATCGGCGGGCGGGGTGCCTTCCTTTTTTTTGACCGCTGCGGATGACCCGCGGCGCCGAAAAAGAGAACGCATTTCCGCGGGCGATGGCTATGGAAAAACGCCGAAACACATGGTATGATAAAGGCATCGGCGCGGGAAGAGGCCAAACGGAAGGCGCGCGGCGAAACAAAGAAGAATGAGTGTATATGCGGCATGAAAATAGAAAATGATCTGGGGCGCGACCCCATTCGAAAGCTTGTTTATCGCATCGGCCTGCCTTCGATGCTGGCGCAGTTTGTCAGCGTGCTTTACAGCATCGTCGATAGAATGTATATCGGCAACCTTGGGGGCATCGGCGATTTGGCGCTGGCGGGGGTGGGCATTTGCGGCCCCATCGTTACGATGATCGGCTCGGTGGCGTTTTTTGTGGGCGTGGGCGGTTCCCCGCTGATGAGCATCGCCCTGGGCGAACAAAAAGAGAAAAAGGCCGAGCAGATTTTGGCCAACAGCTTTTTTCTGCTGCTGGTTTTTTCGGTGTTTCTCACAGCGGGTTCGCTGTGGGGCAAAGAAGCGCTTTTGCGGTGGTTCGGCGCCAGCGACGCGATTTTTCCCTATGCCAACGAATATATCACGGTGTATCTCTGCGGAACCGTGTTTTCGCTGTTATCCATCGGCATGAACCAGTTCATTATCTGCCAGGGCTTCGCGCGGGTGGGCATGGTTTCCGTGCTGCTGGGGGCTGTGACCAATATCATTCTCGACCCTGTTTTGATGTTCGGTTTTGATATGGGCGTTTTCGGCGCGGCGCTGGCCACGGTGATCTCGCAGATGCTTTCCTGCTTTTATGTGCTGGGGTTTCTGCTGGGCAAAAAGCCCGCCGTGCGCATCCGCTGGGGCGGTTACCGCTTTGATATCATGGGGCAGATCTTGAAAACAGGCTTCACGCCTTTTGCCATCATCGCGGTGGATAATGTGATGATCATTGCCATGAACGCGCTGCTGCAGCGCTACGGCGGCCCTCAGCGGGGCGATATGCTCATCACCTGCGCCACCATCGTGCAAAGCCTGATGCTGGTGGTCACCATGCCGCTGGGCGGCATTTCGGCGGGAACGCAAACGATCCTCGGCTTCAACTATGGCGCGCGGCGGGCAGACCGGGTAAGGCAGGCGCAGCATGAGATCCGCCGCTTTGCGGTGATCTTCGCGTCGCTGATGTTTTTTGCGGCCATGGTGTTCGCGCGGCCCTTCGCCATGATCTTCACGCAGAAGCAGGCGCTGCTGGATCTGACGGAACGGATGATCCGCATCTATGTTCTGGGCGTCATCCCGCTGGGGGTGCAATATACCATTGTGGATGGCTTCACCGGCATGGGGCTGGTTCGGCTTTCCATGCCGCTTTCGTTTTTCCGAAAAGGGGTGTTTTTCGCGGCGCTGTTTCTGCTGCCGCGCTTTTTCGGGGCGGAAGGGCTGTTTTTTGCCGAAAGTATCTCCGATTTTCTGGGAACGGGCTTTTCCGTTCTGGTCTATCGGCTGAATATGGAATCGATTTTAACAGAGCGCTGCGGATCGCAGCCGGGAGGTGTTTAACATGACGGTGGATTTTTTCCTGTTTGATGATTTTGAAACGCTGGATGTATTCGGACCCGCCGAAATTCTTGAAAGGGCGGGCATGGAGGTGCGCCTTTGCTCGCCCCGCGGCGGCATGGTGATGAGCGCCCAGAAGATCATGGTGATCACCCAGCCCATCTGTGACAGCGAAGGCGAAGTTTTGCTGGTTCCGGGCGGGCCGGGCACACGGCGGCTGGTGAAGGATGAAGAATTTTTGGCCATGGTGCGCGGCGCCGCCGCCCAATGCCAATGGCTGCTTTCCGTTTGCACGGGTTCCGCCGTTTTGGCCAAAGCGGGCCTGCTGGATGGCAAACAGGCCACCGGCAATAAACGCGCCTTCGATTGGACGGTTTCCTGCGGCGAAAAAGTGCTGTGGCAAAAAAAGGCCCGCTGGGTGGCCGATGGCAATGTTTACACTTCTTCGGGCATTTCGGCCGGCATGGATATGGCGCTGGCGTTTGTGGCCGACCGCATGGGAGAGCAAGAAGCCGAAGAGGTGGCGCGGCGCATCGAATACCGCCGCTGCCGCGATGCGGCGGATGACCCGTTCGCCGGGGAATAGAGGTTTGCGGCGAAGCGCTCTTCGGGCGCAAAGGCCCATGCTTTTGGGGCGGCGGCCAAAAAGAAAAACGCAATAAAGAAAAAACCGCATTGACAACGGCTTTGAAAATGGTATTCTAAAAGTACAGATACTGAACTAATTTGAAACCCGGAAAGGATGTTTTGAAATGTACGAATTTGAAAAAATGCCCGAGCGCCGCGGCACCAGCTGCGTAAAATGGGATATGGCGGATGAAGCCTATCACGGCAAAGATCTGCTGCCCATGTGGATCGCCGATATGGATCTGGAAGTTGCCCCCGCCATCGTGGATGCGCTGGCAAAAAGAGTGCAGCATAAAGTGTTCGGTTATGATTTTTTGGGTGATGATTATTATGAAGCGGTGATTTCGTGGATGAAGCGCCGCCATCATTATGAGATCGATAAAGATTCCATCGTGTTCACGGCGGGCATCGTCTGCGCGCTGCATATGGCTGTGCTGGCCGCCACCCAGCCGGGCGATGAAGTGCTGATTTCGACCCCTGTCTACGGCCCGTTCTTCGGCGCCATCAAAGATGAAGGCAGAACCATCGTGGATGCGCCTCTGAAAGAAGAAAACGGCTATTACAGCATGGATTTCGAAGCCATGGAAAAAGCCGTTACCCCCAAGACCAAGGCGTTTTTGCTTTGCTCGCCCCATAACCCCGTGGGCCGTGTGTGGAAAAGAGAAGAGCTGGAACAGATCGACGCGTTCTGCCGGAAGCATGGCATCACCGTGATTTCGGATGAGATCCATAACGACCTGGTGCTCAGCGGTGAACACATCGTTTACGGCCGTGTTTCCGAATATGCAAAACAGCACTGCATCATCTGCACAGCGCCTTCGAAGACCTTCAACCTGGCGGGCATCCAGGCTTCCAACATCCTCATCGCAAACCCTGAGCTGCGCGAAAAATTCAAGGCGCAGGTCAATAAGAACCATATGAGCGCCAATGTTTTCGCCGGCCCCGCCGTGAAGGCCGCTTATAACGAAAGCGAAGCATGGCTGGAAGAATTGCTGGAACTGCTGCGCGGCAATTGCCGTTATTTTGTAAACGAAGTGGCTGAAAAGCTGCCCGAGCTGAAAGTGGCTATGCCCGAAGGCACCTATCTGCTGTGGCTGGATTGCCGCGGCCTTGGCATGAGCGAAGAAGAACTGGGCAACTGGTTTGCGCAGGAATGCGGCATCGCGGCCAATGTGGGTTCGTGGTTTGGCGAAAACGGCACCTGCTTCAGACGCCTGAATATGGCCTGCCCCCGCGCTTTGGTGGAAGATTGCTTCCATCGCATCGAAAAAGCCGTGAAAAAACTGAGAAAATAAAAACGCTTGCCCCAAAGGGCGAGAACCGCAAAGCGAAGGGCAGTTCATAACCGCCCTTCGCTTTTTTTGCGGGGGAATATCATGAAATTTTACGCCGAATTCAAACTTTTCGCGGCGGAATATGATATGCTTATATCGATAAAATCGGCAAATCGGCAAAAAAGATTCACGGAGGAAACCATGACGCATCTGTTTACGGCAAAAGAAACCAAAGAACTGGAAAAGCTGACTTTCGAACGGGGGGTCAGTTATCTGCAAATGATGGAAAACGCGGGGCGCGCCTGCTGCGAAGCCATCCATGGGGAATGGGGCGCCGCGGGCAAGCGCGTGACGCTGCTTTGCGGCAAAGGCGGAAACGGCGGAGATGGCTTTGTTTTGGCCCGCCATCTGCTGCTGCGCGGGGCGTTCCCGCTGGTGGTGCAGATCGCCCCCGCCGCCCAGAACGACGCGGTGGAAATGTTCGGCAGGCTGGGCAATATTCCGGTGATCGGTCTGCCCGAAGAAAGCGCCGCCAAAAAGCTTTTTGCGGAAAGCGATATCATTGTGGATGCGGTTTACGGCATCGGGATGCACGGCACACTGCCCGATGCGGTTCGCGCCCTGCTGGAACAGGCCAACGAAAGCCCTGCCCACCGTGTGGCGGTGGATATCCCCAGCGGGGTCTGCGCCGATGACGGCAGCGTGGCCGAAGGCGCGTTTCAGGCCGAACTGACCATTGCGCTGGGCTGCTACAAACCCGCGCATTTCAGCTTGCCGGGCAACGGCTATTGCGGAAAAATCCTTTTGCGCAGCTTTGGCGAAGATGCGGAAGACCGCGTGAAAATCAAAACAGCGGCGTTCACCATGGCCCCGAAAGAAGCGTTCGAACTGCTGCCGCCCCGCAGAGCGGCGGGCAACAAGGGCACCTTTGGCATGGTGCTGAATCTGGCGGGCAGCCGCGGCATGAGCGGTGCCGCCGCCCTTTCCACCAAAGCCGCGCTGCGCAGCGGCGCGGGGCTGGTGAAGCTGGCCACGGCCAAAAGCCTGATCCCCGTGATCGCGGCGGGGCTGTATGAGCCGGTGATGCTGGGGCTGGAGGAAAGCGAAAACGGCCAGATGCTGTGGGATGAACGCCTTGACGAGGCGCTTTTGAAGGCCGCTGTCTGCGCGGTGGGCTGCGGCATCGGCAGCGGCAAAGCGGGCTGCGAGCTGATGGCCCACCTGCTGCATACCCGCACCTGCCAGCTGGTGATCGATGCGGATGGCGTCAACTGCATGGCGCAGGCTGCGGAGCTGAAAGAACATATCGGCCCCGGCGCGCTGCTCACGCCCCACCCGCTGGAATTTTCGCGGCTGATGGGCAAAAGCGTGGCCGAAGTGCAGCGCAACCGCATTGCCGCCGCCAGAGAAGCGGCGAAAGAACTGGGCACCGTGGTGCTTCTGAAAGGCAGCAGCACCGTTATCGCCCACCCGGATGGCAGGCTTTATCTCAACACCACGGGCAACAGCGGCCTTGCCAAGGGCGGCAGCGGTGATGTTTTAACGGGCATGATCGCGGGCTTTGCCGCGCAGGGCATGAGCCTTTTCCGCGCGGCCATCGCGGGGGCCTGTCTGCATGGCGCGGCGGCCGATCTGCTGGCGATGGAACGCTCGGAATACAGCATTCTGCCTTCCGATCTGATCGAAACTTTGCCGCAATTGCTCAAACAGCTTGAAAAATAGATGTATCTTGCGCACTTGCCCAGAAACATTGAAAAAAAGCCCGAAAAGGTGTAGCCTAAAAAAAGACGGAAGGTATCGTTCGTCTTTTTTTTATGGAAGGAAGAGATCGGATTGAAACAAAGCGAAAAGCAAAAAGGCGTTTTACTGATGCTGTTATCCTCGCTGTTTTTTTCGGCGATGCAGGTGGCGGTGGCCTATTCCGGCGGCCATATCCCGGTGATGGAGCAGGTGTTCTGCCGAAACCTGATCAGTCTAGCCGTGGCCTATATCCTCATCCGCAAGAATCATCTTTCGGTGTTCGGCAGTAAAGAGAACCAGCCGCTGCTGTTCGGCAGGTCGCTTTTCGGCTTTCTGGGCGTGATCTCGGTGTTTTATGCTTCGGCCCATGCGCGTCAGGCGGATGTGAGCATTTTAAGCAAACTTTCCCCATTCCTTGTCACCCTGCTGGCGGTGGTGTTTTTAAAAGAGAAGCTTTCAAAAGTGCAGATCCCGGCGTTGGTTCTGGCTTTTGCGGGCGTGGTGGTGGTGGCCGGCCCCACTTTCCAATCGAATTTTCTGCCGCTTTTTATGGCGTTTGTGTCTTCGGTCACTTCGGGCATCGCCTATACGCTGCTCAGCTATTCCAAAGGCAAGGTGGATGGCATGACGGTCATCATGCATTTTTCCGTGTTCAGCGCGGTCTGCTCGGTGCCGTTCATGCTTTCAAATTTCGTGATGCCCACATGGCGGCAGGCCATCGCGCTAGTGCTCATCGGCTTGTTCGGCTCTTTTGGGCAGATCGCCCTGACCTATGCTTATCGCATGGCCCCCGCAAGCGAAGTGAGCATTTACAATTATTCCGGCATCCTGTTTTCCATGCTGCTAGGGTATCTGGTGCTGCATGAAAGCATTGCCCCCACTTCTTTATTGGGCGGCGCTCTGGTGGTGGCGGCTTCGCTGCTGGTTTATTTCTATTCGGCGCATCAGGATAAAAAGGCATGATGCGGTAAAAATTAAAAAACACGGTCTTCTGTTTTTGCGGAAAGCCATCTATAAAAAGCACCTGCCGGCCTTATGTCCGGCAGGTGCTTTGCTGTAAAAAACAGGCGGCGCTGTTTCAACGGCAGCCCGCGGAATCAGGAAACATGCACGCGCTCGAAAAGCTGATGCACCTTTTCGCGGATCTGCGGGTGGGCGTCAAGCTGAGGGTCGGCCGCAAGCAAAGCCGAAGCGGCGTCGCGGGCCTGCTGCAAAAGGACGGTGTCGGCGGCCAGATCGGCCATTTTGAATTCGGGCAGGCCATGCTGGCGGTCGCCGAAAAAATCGCCGGGGCCGCGCAGCTTCAAATCTTCTTCGGCAATGCGGAACCCATCGTTGGTCTGGGTCATCACCGCCAGCCGCTGGCGGGTGGATTCTTTTTGAAGGCTTGAAACCAAAATGCAGTAAGCCTGCTTTTCGCCGCGCCCAACACGGCCGCGCAGCTGATGCAGCTGGGAAAGGCCGAAGCGATCGGCGTCTTCCACGATCATCAAGGTGGCGCGGGGCACATTGACCCCCACTTCGATGACGGTGGTGCTGACAAGCACTTCGATTTCGCCCGCTGAAAACTGCGCCATCACGCGGTCTTTTTCGGCGGATTTCATTCTGCCGTGAAGCAGCCCGATCTTCAGCGCGGGCAATGCTTTTTTCAGCGTTTCCGCATAGACGGCGGCAGATTTGCGCTCATCGGCGGGGGCGTCTTCGGTGGGTTCGATCAGCGGGCAGACGATATAGACCTGGCCGCCCAGCGCCACCTGCTTTTCAATAAAAGCGTGCAGCCGCGGGCGATAGCTTTCATCCACCGCATAGGTGGGCACCTGTTTTCTGCCGGGGGGCAGTTCGTCGATGACCGAAAGCGAAAGATCGCCGTAAAGCATCAGCGCCAAAGTGCGCGGAATGGGCGTGGCCGACATCACAAGGCTGTGAAGCCCCTGCGTTTTTTCGGTGAGCAGTTTGCGCTGGCGCACGCCGAAACGATGCTGTTCATCGGTAATGGCCAGCGCCGGCTGTGAAAACGCAACGGCGTCTTCCAGCAGCGCGTGGGTTCCGATCATCAGATCCACCGCGCCCGCGGCAAGTTCCTGCAAAAGCTGTTTTCGCGCCGCTTTGGGGGTGGAGCCTGTGAGCAGAGCAACGCGAAACCCCGCTTTGCGAAAAAGCGGTTCGGCGCTTTCGAAATGCTGGGTGGCCAGAAGCTCGGTGGGCGCCATCAAAACGCCCTGTTTGCCGTTTTTGGCCGCCAGCCACAGGCAGGCAAAGGCCACCATGGTTTTGCCGCTGCCCACATCCCCCTGCACCAAACGGTGCATGGCCTGCCCGCTGCAAAGGTCGGCAAACGCTTCTTTAACGGCGCGCTGCTGGGCCGTTGTGGGGCGATAGGGCAAAAGCGCATAAAATTCTTCGGGGTCAAAGGCAGAAAGTAAAACGCCCTGCGCCCGGTCGTTTTGTTCTTTCATCAGGGAAAGGCCGCAGGTGAAATAAAAGAATTCTTCAAAGATCACACGGCGGCGGCCTGTGTCGATTTGTGAAAACATCTGCGGAAAATGCAGAAAGCGGCAGGCTTCTTCATAAGAGCAGAGGGAATGCTCTTTGAGCAGCGGGGCGGGCAGCGTTTCCAAAAGTTCCTGCGCTGCCTGATGGAAGGCTTCCTGGGTGGCAAGGCGGATGCTCTGCCCCGAAAGACCTTTCGTTTTTCGATAGACCGGCAGAATTTTGCCTGTAAGGCGGCTGCTGCCCGCAAGTTCGAATTCGGGGTTATTCATCTGGCGCTTGAGCAAAGTGCCTTCCATGCGGCCGTAAAAAGTATATTCGCGCCCCAAAATCAGCTGATCGCGCACGAAGGGCTGGTTGAAAAAGGTCAGGTCACAGCTTCCGCCGTCATCAAAAACACGCAGCTTCGTCAGCGTGAGCCCCTGGCGGATCTTTGCGGTATGGGGTTCGGAACCCACCACGGCGCGAAAACAGCCGCGCTCGCCCAGCGGGGCCTGGGCCAGCGTGAAAAACTGGGTGCGGTCTTCATAATCGCGGGGATAATTCTCTAAAAGATCGCGCAATGTGAAAAGGCCCAGCTTTTCAAAAAGCCGGGCTTTTTTTTCACCGATCCCTTTTAAGGTATCGACAGGTTTTTCTAAACGGTGTTCCATAAGGCGCCTCAGCGATATTCGCGCCAAACCGCCACAACAAGCCCGAGAATCGAAGCGTAAGTGCCGTCGATGGGGGAATAGGCGGGGTTTTCGGGCATCAGCGTCACTTTGCCGTGATCGAGCTTCAGGCGCTTGACGGTGGCTTCATCTTCCAGCATCGCCACAACGATATCGCGGTTGTCGGCGGAATCCTGGCGGCGAACGATCACCGCATCACCGTTCAGAATGCCGGCGCCCATCATGGAATCGCCTTTGACCCGCAGCGCGAAATATTCGCCCGAAGTATGTTCATAGGGCAGATAGCCTTGAATATCTTCCTGCATCAGAATGGGCTGCCCGGCGGTAACAACGCCCAGAATGGGGATGCGCGCCACGGGCGATGGCTGGTTTTTCAGCGTGATGGCCCGGGTCTTTCGGTCATCCTTTTCAAGCCAGCCGCCTTCCTGCAAAATTTTCAGATGGGAATGAACGGTGGAAGGCGAGCGGAGATCCACCGCCTGGCAAATTTCGCGAACCGAAGGCGGATAGCCGTTTTCAGCCGTGAAAGAAGAAATATAATCTAAAATCTTTTGCCGCATAGGGCTTAACTGTTGTTTCATAGGAATACCTCGTTTGTTCGTGATGGCATAACGATGCGTATTATTTTTATCAAGTATAGCATACCATTAACAGAAAAGCAAACGAATGTTCTCATTTTTTGATGCCAAAACAGAGAAAACCTCTCGCCGGGCAGCAAAAAAGCGCCCTCTTGGCAAGGCGCTTCTTTGACTTCTTTATTTTAGTGGGGGGAATAAAGAGAGGGTATGTTGCTGATTAAAGAATATCATATCGCCAAAAAAATGTGTGGATAATCTGTGAATGAACTTTGAATTTTCATAAGGAATGGCAAGGGTTTTCACTGAAAAACTTTGAAAAAACCGAATTTTTCAAAATGCCGCCGCGGCCTTTCAAAAGCCGCATGGGGGCCGCCGCAAAGCATCGGGGCGCGGGCGCACCGCGAAAGTTTATGCAGGAAAGCTAAAAAGGTTTTCTTATGCTTCGCATTCATGGTATAATAATCGCAAAGCGATTATTATATTTTATTTCACGGCCCGCCTACGACATACCATTCGTGCTTCGCATTCATGGTATAATATAATAATCGAAGTCCACGGGCGCGTGGGCGGATGATTTCATATTTGATGGAGGATGATTTTTGATGAAGGCGTATGATTTGATCAACAAGAAAGAGCTGGAAGTCAGCAAAACAGATCTGGTGAATCTGATGAACAGCAACCGTCAGGTCGATTTGATTTTGAAAGAAAAGAAAACCGATGCCGACGGTTATCTGACATGGGATGCCGAAAACTGGACAAGCATCGACGGCAAGCGTTTTATTCGCTGCTATTCGCTGGAAGGCCGCGTGCTGCGCGATTCCACCACCCACAATATCTATGATTTAGAAAACGATTTCTTCCCCGAGCAAGCGAAAGAAATTCAGATCAACTGATTTTATGGAACTGATCTTATGGGCCGCCGCGGCGCTGCTGATCGTGATAGGCGGCGTTTTGCTGAAAAAGGGCAGCCGCGCGGCCGCCCCCATTTTGGCGGTGGCGGTCGTTTTGCTGGTGGGCTGCGCGGCGCTTTCGGCGCTGCGCCTGATCAACGGCTGGAACATCACATTCACCGGCAACTAACAAAAGCCTTTCCTTTTGCATGGCCGAAAAACGCTTTGGGCGATTTTCACCGGCGAAGGGCAAGGCTTTTTATTTGGTCATCTGAATAAATATTGATAAAAAAGCAAATTTTGGCCGCTTAAAACCGGAATTTATGAATAATAAACACACATGCGCCTTTAGAAGATAAAAATTTAGGCAGGATGATGGTAAAATAATGATTGAATTTTTATAAGATATGATGTATGATTATTACACACAAAAGAAATGAAAGGGAAGAGAAACATGAAATATTTCAAAAAACTGACAGCGCTTTTGATGGCGCTGATGATGGTGGCGGGGCTTTCCGCCTGCACAACAGAGCCCACGGGCACCGCAACAGCGGGCGGCAGCACCGCGACCGATAAGAAAGACACCGAAAAAACAGAAGAGACTCTGGTGCTGGGCACTTCGGCCGATTTCGCCCCCTATGAATTCCACAAGATGGTCAACGGCAAAGACACGATCTTGGGCTTCGATGTGGCGCTGGCGCAGGAGATCGCCGACCAGATGGGCAAAAAGCTGGTCATCAAAGATATGGATTTCGGCAATTTGCTGACAGAACTGAGCAACGGCACAGTGGATCTGGTCATCGCGGGTCTTTCGCCTGATGCGGAACGCGCCAAGCAGGTCGATTTTTCCGATCCTTATTATACAGGCAGCCAGTGCTGCGTGATCCGCAAGACGGATGCCGCGAAATATACCGCGCTGGAATCGTTTAACGGCCAGGCTGTGGCCGCGCAGACAGGTTCGATTCAGGAAGGCATTGTGAAAGACCAGATGAAGGGCGCCATGATGGTGTCTCTGGCCAAGATCCCCGAAGAAATCATGCAGCTCAGCGCCGGCAAAGTGGAAGGCGTTGTGGTGGAAAGAGCGGTGGCGGAAGGCTATGTGGCCAAAAACCCCGATCTGGTCATCGCCGAATTTGAAGTTCCTTATGATGCCGAAGGCTCCTGCATCGCCGTGAAAAAAGGCGATAAAGAGATGCTCGATCAAGTCAACAAGATCATCGGCGAAGTGCTGAATAACGGCAAAATGGATGAATTCGTCAAGCAAGCAAACGAAGACGCTGAATATTAATTCATAAAAGGTGTTCTTTATTCTGCCGGCAGATTTCCTGCCGGCAGAACCACTCTTTTGAAAAAATAAAAAGTTTATGTGAGAAAGGGGAATATGGTTTTGACTGCTTTATTGGGGCTGAACTTTTCCTTTTTGCCGGAATATTGGTCTTATTTTCAAAATGGCGTAGCCTATACCATTCTTCTGGCGCTGTTTACGGTGCTGCTGGCTGTGCTGCCGGCGCTTTTGCTGGCGCTCATGCGCCTTTCCAAAAGCAAAATTTTAAATGTGCTTGCGCTGATCTACATTGAGATCATCCGCGGCACGCCAATGCTGGTTCAGCTGGCGATCGTTTATTACGGCCTGTTCGGCGCGATCAAGCTGCCCAACCTTTATATTTTCGGGTTCATCAATATCGCGCAGTTCGTGCCGGGCATTTTCGCTTTGGCCATCAACAGCGCGGGGTATGTGGCCGAAATCATCCGCGGCGGCATTTTGGCGGTGGATCGCGGCCAGACCGAAGCGGCGCGTTCTTTGGGCCTCAACCAAAGCCAGTGCATGCGCCTTGTGGTGCTGCCGCAGGCCATCAAAAACATCCTGCCTGCGCTGGGCAATGAATTCGTAACGATCATCAAGGAATCTTCCATCTGCTCGACCATCGGCATGTATGAGCTGATGTGGGGCGCAAACGCCGTGCGCGGCGCGACCTACATTCCGTTCGAACCGCTTTTGGTGGCGGCTGCGCTTTATTTCTGCATGACCTTCCCCACTTCGAAACTGATCGCTTATCTGGAAAGGAGAATGCGCCGTGGCGACATCAGATAAACTGATTCAGGTCAATGACCTGACGAAAAAATACGGCAGCCACATCACTGCGCTGGATCATGTGAATGTATCCATTGCAAAAGGTGAAGTGGTGGTGATCGTGGGCCCTTCGGGCTCGGGCAAATCCACGCTGCTGCGTTCTTTGAATCTGCTGGAAGTGCCTACAGAAGGCTCGATCCTTTTTGAAGGCGTCGAGATCACCGATAAAAAAATCGATATCAACCTGCATCGCCAGAAAATGGGCATGGTGTTTCAGCATTTCAACCTGTTCCCCCACATGACCGTGATGGAAAATCTGGTTCTCGCGCCGATGCATGTGAAGCATATGTCTAAAGGGGAAGCCGAAAAAATGGCGCAGGCGCTGCTGGATAAAGTGGGCCTGGGCGACCGTGCCTCGGCTTATCCCATTCAGCTTTCCGGCGGCCAGAAACAGAGAATCGCCATTGTGCGCGCCCTTTGCATGCAGCCCGATGTGATGCTGTTCGATGAACCCACCAGCGCCCTTGACCCCGAAATGGTGGGCGAAGTGCTTGAGGTCATGAAAGATCTGGCCGCGCAGGGCATGACCATGGTGGTGGTCACCCACGAAATGGGCTTTGCCCGCGAGGTGGGTTCCAGAGTGCTGTTTATGGATCACGGCCAGCTGCTGGTGGATCAGCCGCCGAAGGAATTCTTTGAAAACCCCGAAAACCCCCGCTTGAAAGAGTTCCTTTCCAAAGTGTTGTAAAAAAACGAGCCGGATGGTGCTTTCAAGGCGTCATCCGGTTTTTCTTGACGAAGAAAAAATTTTATGGTAAAGTAAGCAAAAATAAAGCAAATGCCGCCGGGCATCGATGCGCCAGCATCCGTATACACATCGTTAGGTCTTTGAAGGTGTGTCGTGCGGGTGTTTCTTTTTTAAAGGCGCGCCGGGTGAAAACCCCTTTGCCGCGGAGAAACCAAGGATGAAAAGGAGCGAGAAAGATCATGCGTGAAATGCGCCGGAAAAGACAGGCCCTCGGGGCGGAAGAGATCCGCCGTATCTTAGAGCGAAACACCTGCGGTGTGCTGGCTGTGACGGGGGAAGAGGGCTTTCCCTATGCGGTGCCGCTGAGTTACACGGCGCAGGGGGATAAAATTTATTTCCACTGCGCGAAAACGGGTCATAAGGTCGATGCCATCCGCCAAAACGCCAAGGTTTCGTTTTGCGTGGTAGATCAGGATCAGATCGTGCCCGAAAAATATACCACCTATTTCAGAAGCGTGATCGCTTTCGGAACGGCGGCAATTTTAGAAGACGAAGCGCAGATCAGGCAGGCGCTGGAAAGCCTGGGGCAGAAATATGCGCCCGGGGAAAGCGCCGAACACCTGCATGCCGAGATCGAAAAAGAGCTGCCCGCCGTTTGCATGATCGAGATGACCGTTGAGCATATCACCGGCAAAGAGGCCATTGAATTGAAGCGCCGCGCTGAAGCGGAAGCAAAATAAACGACAGGCTTCAAAGAAGTAAGCCCCATAAAAAATGCCCCGCCCGCTGCGTATCAAAGCAGCGGGCGGGGCGTTTGTTTTGTAAATCAGCGAATGATAATTAAAGTGGATTTGAACTGGCTTCCGTTATAGCCGCCGAACACCTGCAGGGTGTTGCCCACCTTCAGATCGAGGATCGAAGCCGTGCTGCCGCCGGAAGTAATGAGTTTTGCCGTGGTGGGAACCGCCACGGTGACCTGGGTGGCTGCGCCGCCGGAAGAAGGCACGCTCATCAAAACTGTGCGGTCGGTGGTGTTTACGAACAGCACGGTGCCGGTCAATTCGGTGGTGGCGCTGCCCGGGGTCTGCTGGGTCAGCTCGATGGCGGTGATCTGGCCGCCGGAAAGGGTGGCCTTCACCTGGCCGCCGATCAGGCTGGTCAGGCCGATGGCGCCGCCGTTATAGGTGACGGAAACGCCGGAAGCGAGCGGATAGGAAGTGGTGGTGCCTTTGGCATCCGTCAGATAGATCAGGCTGCCGGCGGTATCATAAGATACGCGGGCCACGGTTCCGCTGAGAACGGTGGTTTGCGACTGGGTAGAGATAGAAGAGATCACGCCCGCTTTCACGATCACGGTGATGGGGTCGGTCTGGTTGATCTTATCGATGGAAGAGATCACGCCATCGCGGTAAACGGTGGGCAGACGGGAAGGATTGAGCAGATAGAGCGAGCTGGCGGCATCGGTGCCTTTCACTTCCAGCAGAATGGTTTCGCCGAAAGTCAGGCTGGCCACTGTGCCGGTGGCGGTGGAATTGCCCGCAAAGCCATCGATGGCGGCGATATTCGTGCCGCGGGAAGCAAGCTTCATGGTGATCATGCTGCCGCGGGGCAGTTCGGCCAGCTTCACGGTTTTGCCTTCATAGGTGATGGGGCAGCTGGTTTCCAGTGTGCGCGACATGGTGTTGCCCGTGAGCAGATCGGTATAGGTCAAAACGGTATAACTGTCATAGGCGGCCGATTGCGTATAAGTTCCCTGCACATAAGAAGCGGTGGTGTTCACGGTAACAGCCACGACATTTCCGCTGTCATAAGAGATCTGCAGGGTGGCAAAAGCGTTGTTGAGCGAAGCGGAAAGGGAACTTGTGATCCCATCCACGGTGACTTTTGCGGTGGGGGCCACGGTATAACGGCTCAGCGTGCCATCGAAGCCTTTCAGATAGATCGTGTTATTCTCGATCTTCTGCACCAGCCCCTGCTGCTGCCGGCTGCCGCCGAAAAGCTTTAAAGCGGCGGCGCGGGAAGAACCGTTGGTCAGGCAGATGGCGCTGGTATAGGAAGCGTTGAGATTGATCTCATCGCGGGTGACCTTTTTGTTGCCCAAAAGCACCTGTGTGAATCGATCCAGTGTGATGACCGTGCTGACGCCCTCGGCGGATCTGATGGTGATGCTGCCGCGGGTCAGGTCGGTCACTGTGCCGGTGATGGTCTTGCCCGAAGAAGTCAGATCCAGCTGAACGGCCTTGCCGGCGCTGTCATAGCGGATGCGCGCAAAGCTGCCCGCCGCCAGATCGGCCGCGGAACCCAGCACGCCGTCTTCATAGATCTTGATGCCCAGAGGCACTTCCACCACTTCGGTGTGATCGGTCACATCGGTCAGCGAAAGCTGATAAACGCTGCCCACGGCCGAGAAACCGGCCAGAACGCCCGAAGTATAGGAATAGGAAGTTTGGTTGGGAACTTCGGGAACGATGCCGTTTTGGCTCATGTAAGCCAGCGCGCGGGAAAGCATGGTGGTCACCACGGCGCGCGTAACGGAAGATTTGGGGGCGAACTGGTTCTTTTCATCGCCTTCCACCACGCCCGTTTTGTTCAAAAGGTAGACATAGGGCTTTGCGGCGGAAGTGATGGTGGAAGAATCGTTAAAAGTCAGAACATAGGTTTTCAGCGAAGAAGCCATGGGCTCCAGCTGCATGGCGCGCACAAGCCAGACCGCCAGATCTTCTTTCTGGGCGCTGCTGCCCAGCGCTTTGGCTTTGCAGATGGCTTCCAGCTCGGGGCGGGTGATGATGCCCGTTTCCAGGCAGAGAGCAAGCTCGGGCTTGGCCCAGGCATAGGCGCTGTCGATGGTGCCGTTGAGATAGGGGCCCCACAGCGCGGCCACGGCCGAAGTGGCGGAAGTATTCGCTTTTAAAATACGAGAAGCGAACACAAGCGTTTCCAGATTGCTTACAAGGCCCTGCGGCTTGAAAGTGCCGTCTTCATAGCCCTTGATCATGCCTTGACCGGCCAGATCAACAATATACTTTTTTGCCCAATGGCTGCCGATATCACTGAATGTGACCGCGAAAGCACTGCCGGTGAGCATCAGGCAGGCCAGCAGCAGCGCCATGAAGCGGCGGGGCAAAGCATGCATTCTTTTTTTCATAAAGCACCTCCGTATTAAAAAAGATGGTCTGTGTCTTTCATTTATTATACCTGTGTTTTCCAGCAGAAGCAATAAAAAGGGGGTCGGACAAAGGCGTTTTGCGAGAATTCACAAAAAGTTCAAAGGGAATTGCCGCTTTTGCACCTGTGACGGCGGAAAAGGGAAAAGCAGAAACCGCCCCGCGGAAAATTTCCGCAAGGCGGCTTCTTCAGCGTTCGCTTTTATCAAATTCTTCCCGCAATTTGGCAAGGGCTTTGGTTTCAAGGCGCGATACATAGCTGCGCGAAATGCCGCAGAGCTTCGCCACTTCCCGCTGGGGCAGCGGCGCATGTTCGAAAAGACCATAGCGCAGGGTGATGATCTCGCGTTCGCGCGGGTCGAGAATGGTGTTCACATAATGCACCAGCTGCTGCTGGCTTTCGCTCAGTTCCAAGGCTTCCATCATGTTGTCGTCGCTGGCGATCACATCTACCAAAGAAAGCACATTGCCGTCTTTATCGCTGTCGATGGGTTCCGAAAGAGATACTTCACACGATTGCTTGCGTTTTGCGCGAAAATTCATGAGGATCTCATTTTCAATACAGCGGGAGGCATAGGTGGCCAACCGCGCGCCTTTGGAAGGGTCGAAGGATGAAATGGCTTTGATGAGCCCGAAAGTGCCGATGGAGATCAAATCATCCTGGTCGTCGCGGGAAGCATAATATTTCTTGATCACATGGGCCACAAGGCGCAGGTTATGCTCGATGAGAAGATTGCGCGCTTCCAGATCGCCCGCGGCGTTTTTCAGCAGAGCTTCCCGCTCTTCTTCGGCGGAAAGCGGCTGGGGGAACGCGCCCGCGGGCGGCGATACGCGCAGCATCAGGTAAATGCTGTTGACCAACAGAAAAAGCGCGGCGGGGATGACCATAGTGAACGCCTCCATTCTATAATTGGCGCGGAAGCGGCTGAAACGGATTTTCCACGGTTTCAAAGCAGCCGCGCCCATGGCTTCGCATATACCCATAGAATATTCAAAGGAAAGGTCGTCTGTGCAAGTCCGGCCAAAAAGGAAGAAAAAACCGCTCAAATCGATGGAATTTATTGACGAATAGTGCTTGGAATGGTAAAATAAAACCGTTTAGTGGCTTACTTGTTCCAAAGAACAGGCGATGGCAAACGCATGGAAAACCATGCAGGAAGAATCGGAAAGATCCGGCTCTTTTTCGGCGATCAGAAGAACGCTCCGCCTCGCTGCCGCTGAAAGAAAAAATGAAAAAGAAAACGATGCCACGAAGGTGTTGCGCCTGTTCCCAAAAGGAAGCAGGTGTGCTTCGCGGCGTTTTTTTATTTTCAGAAAGAATTTCACAAAGAAGAGAGGAAACGAAAATGAAGAAAAATCAAGTGTATAAGATGGTGCTTGCGGCGCTGTTTCTGGCCGCCGGCGTGGCGCTGCCTCAGGCGTTCCACATGATCCCCAACGCGGGCCGAATCTTTTTGCCGATGCATCTGCCCGTTCTGCTTTGCGGGCTGATCTGCGGGTGGGAATACGGCCTGATCGTGGGCGCCATGACTCCGCTGCTTTCGGGGGCCGTCACGGGGATGCCGATTTTGTTCCCCATCGGCGTGGCGATGATGTTTGAACTGGCCACCTATGGTGCGGTGACGGGCCTTGTGGTGAAAAAGCAAAACCATTTCGTGGCGCTGCTGGCGGCCATGCTGGCGGGCCGCGCGGTTTCGGGCGTGGCGAACGCTGTGCTGATGGGCATTGCGGGCAAGGCTTACGGCCTGAATATGTTTTTGGCGGGCGCGTTTGTAACGGCGCTGCCGGGCATCTGCATCCAGCTGGTGGTGGTGCCGCTGCTGATGACCGTTTTGAAAAGAACGCACGCCCTCGATGGCTTAGAGGCGTAAATTGGGCTGCGGGCAAAGCCGCCGCTGCGCGGGCAAAGAACAGCTTTGGGAACACATCGACGGCGTTTTGGCCGGGAACAGGCAGGTCGTGATCGCCATTGACGGATGCAGCGGCAGCGGCAAGACCACCCTGGCGGAAGAAATGAAGCGCCGTTACGGCCTTTCGGTGGTGCATATGGATGACTTTTTTCTGCGCCCCGAGCAAAGGAACCTTGAGCGCCGGCAGGAACCGGGCGGCAATATCGATTACGAACGCTTCGAAGAAGAGGTTCTGCCCTGGCTGGGCAGCGGCCGGGCGTTTTCTTATCGCCGTTTCGATTGCGCCGTCATGCGGCTGGGCGAAAAGGTGGAAGTGCCTCCCGGGCCGGTGGTTTTAGAAGGCGTTTACAGCTGCCATCCGCGATTTTTGCCAAAGATCGATCACAAGATCTTTTTGACCCTCCCCCGCGAAGAACAGCTGCGGCGCATCGAACGGCGCGGCGGAACCGAAAAACTCAAACGGTTTCTTGCGGAATGGATCCCCCTGGAAGACCGGTATTTTTCGGCTTTTTCTGTGGCGGAGCAGGCAGATGAGATTTTGACCATCGAATAGCAGCTTTTTGACAAGCCGAAAATAAAAAAGCCCTGAGCCGGATCGTCTGCTTTGGCTCAGGGCTTTTTTGCTGCCCCGACGGCGAAAAAAGCAAGCGGCGGAAAAGCGAAACCACCCCGCGGAAAAACGGAAAAAAGAACAAAAAAAGATTGCCGCCGCGGCCGTGAAAGATTATAATAAGCGCAGCAGCGGCGGTTGGCCGCGAAAAGAAGAGAAACGGGGAGAGTTTATGGAAGAATTGGGCGAGTTTTTAGGCTGGGTCACAGGGATATGCTTTGGCGCTTCTGTGCTGACATTTGTTGTGAAACGCGTGCAGCGCATGTGGATCGCTTCTTTGCCGAAAGAATCGAAGCTGCGGCAGATCTATCAGAAGATCATGCAGTTCGTTATCAAATATCACCGCTATTTCGGCATCGGCGCTGCCGCCGCCGTTTCCATCCACCTGATCGTTCAGCTCAGCGGGCAGCCGCTTTCTTACAGCGGCGTCATCGCCGCGGGGCTTCTGCTGTTGACGGCGATCCTCGGCGCATGGATGCTTTACGGCCGCAAAGGCAAACTGATAAAGATTCACCGTGCCGCCGCGCTGGGCGGGCTTGCGGCGTTTTTGCTGCATTTGGTCATCAAGGGGTAAAAGCTTCGGCTTTTCAAAATCGGCGCAATAAAAAAGCAGAAGCCAAAGACTTCTGCACCGATAAAGCGAAAGCTTTCTGAATTTGCACAAGAAAAGAATGCGGCGGGGAACAGTTCCCCGCCGTTTTGCTTTTTATGAGTGTTTCTGCGAAGGGATCAGCGTATCGGCCACAAGGATCAGCGAGCCGATGAACATCAGCCCCAGCGCGATAAAATAGCGGGTGGATAAGGGCTCTCTTAAAAAGACAAAGGATAACAGCGCCCCCACAAACGGCGCAACCGCATAATAGGCGCTGGTTCTGGCGGCGCCGATGACATGCTGGGCGCGGATATAAAAATAGATGCTCAGGCCATAGGCCACAAAGCCCAGCAGCAGCGCCAGAAGGCCATAGGCCGGGGGCGGCAGACGCTCGCCCAGGAGAAACCCCACCATCAGCGAGCCCGAACCCGAAAAGATGCCCTTCAAAGTGACAATTTCAAAAGTATCTTTCGAAGCGATTTTTCTTGTGCAGTTGTTTTCAAGCCCCCAGCAGGTCGCCGCCAGCAGCACCAGCAGGGAACCCCACGAGAGATGAAAGCTGGAAGCGCCTTCAAAAGACAAAATGCAGCTGGAAGCGGTGACAAGCAGGATCGCGCCCCACAGACGCCGGGAGATGGCTTCGTGAAAAAGCGCCAAAGCGAGAAGCGCCGTGGCCACGATTTCAAAATTGTTCAGCAGGGAAGCATTGGCAGAGGTCGTGTGGGAAAGCCCCAGCATCAGGCAGATGGGGGCGATGATATCCAGCACGATCATGCCGATGGTATAGGGCAGATCGGCTTTTGAAAGCCGCTCTTTGGCGGCGAGTTTTTTGCCGGCCGTCAGCGAAAGAAGCCAGATGCCGATGCCCGCGCCCAGATATAACAGCCCGGCCATTATGGTGGGCGCGATATGCCCCAGCAGTGCTTTGGAAGCGGGCATGTTCACGGCATAAAAAACCGCCGCCAGAAAAGCTTCTGCAATGGCGGCCGTTCTTGTGTTTTTCATTATCTTTGCACCATCCTGTGCGGTTTGCGATTTTTCAGAAACCCAATAAGGCCGAAAGAGAATCAAACCACTTTTGTATTTTAACACAGTGAAAAGCGAGATACAATGTTTCGACACGATAAAAAAGAAACGCCCTCCCGGAAGGGAAGGCGTTTCGATGATGCCGTGAGATTTTTTGAAAGACCGCGGCGGCTCAAAGCAGGCCGCGGCTATTCAACGATTTTGTTCACCAGCGTATCGATATGTATTTGCATGGTATCCAGACAGGGAACGGGGCTGACCGCGTCGCTGAGCAAAAGGGGCAGCTCTGTGCATCCCAGGATGACGGCGTCGATGCCCTGCTCGTTCTTCATGCGCTCAATGATCTTCTGGAAGATCTCCAGCGTATCCTGTTTCACAATGCCCAGTTCCAGTTCGGTGGAAATTTTGTGGTTGATAAGATCCATCTCGCTTTTTTCGGGCACAACGATCTCGATATCGTTTCTCAAAAACGGCTTTTTATAAAAATCGCCGGTCATGGTGTAGATCGTGCCGAGCAGACCGAGTTTTTTGTAATGCAGCCGAACGGCTTCTTCACAGGTGGCTTCCAGAATGCTGACCAGCGGCACGGATGACCGTTCTTTCAGCTGATCGAAAACGATATGGGGCGTGTTGGCGCTCAGCGCCACGAAATCGGCCCCGCTTTTGATGAGGTTGTTGATGGCCGTCATCAGATAATCGATGAGCTCATCATATTTTTCTTCCTGACAGAAGTTCAAAACCTGAAAAACATTGATGCTTTCGATGGTCAGATTCGGGAACATATCGTATCCCATTTTCTTCTGAACGCCGTAAACGATGCCGTGATAATAAGGAATGGTCGATTCGGGACCAGTGCCGCCCACTAAGCCTAATTTTTTCATCTGATGACCTCCGCAGATTTCAGATTGATCGATGGTTGATCGGTAAATTTTTGCGCAGAAAAATTTTAGAAAAACGATCTGCGCAGAGAACGGTTGACGCGCATGGTTTGCAATTACGCGATAAGACAGTTTACCACATAAACAAACCGTTTGTTTCATTTTACGCCTTTTCCGGCAACTGCACAATGCTATTTTGAATTCATTTTTGATTTGCACCGGCAGCGTTTCGGGCGTTATGAAAAATGATGCCAAAACGCAAAAAAGAAGCACCGAGTTTTTAAACTCGGTGCTTACAATGCTTGGTGGGAGAGGACGGATTCGAACCATCGAAGCTCGCGCAACAGATTTACAGTCTGCCCCCTTTGGCCACTCGGGAACTCTCCCATATGGAGCTGGTGGACGGAATCGAACCCCCGACCTGCTGATTACAAATCAGCTGCTCTACCGGCTGAGCTACACCAGCGAATTTTCATCGCGCACTCGGGGCGAAACCCGTATCGATCAGTGCGAGAATCATTCTACCACGCCACAGAGAAAAAAGCAAGCCTTTTTCTTAAAAAAGATTTATTTTTTTGCTTGCGGCATGGTTTGAAGCTTTTCCAATTCTTCTGAAACATTGTGAAGGGTCGAAAAAAGAGCGGGCGCCAGATTTGCGTAAGATTCCGTCAAAGCGTCAATGGAAATATCGGGGAATTCAAGCGGTTCTTTGCTTTGCAGGTTTTTGGCTTCCATGGCGCGCAGCTGAAATTCGCGCAGCTGCATTTCGGCGTTGCAAAGCTCGCTGAAGGCCGAAGCAGGCACCGAGAACATCGAATCGGAATGACGGCCCGCGATGAGATAGACATGGCGATACATTTTATAAAGGGCGGTGGATAAATAGGCCGAAACATGGGTGATCAGCGCGCGATCGCCTGTTTTGCCGATGATATCCAAAAGGATGCCCGCCGAATTGATGAGAAGCTTCTTGTTCAGAAGCGCCATGACGCTTCCGCGCAGCACATTGCCCTTTTCCACGCTCATATCGCCCAGTTCTTCCACGGTGATGGAAGCACCGTCGCGGGACATGGTGCGCCCTAAAAGATAATCGCAGGAAACACCGTAAAAATCTGCGGCGCGCACAACAAAACTGAGCCCGGGTTCACGAACGCCGTTTTCATAATGGGAAAGCAGCGCCTGCGAAATTCCCAGCTCACAAGCTGCGTTTTTCTGGCTTATTTTCTTTTCCTGACGCAACAGCGACAAGGTCCGCGGAAAATCGTTGACCATGACTCCTCCCCCCAAAAAACAACAGAATACCCACTAAAACGAGTAATATAAGTATAATGCGACAAATACATATTGTAAAGTGTGAATTTTACAAAACTGCGCGTAAATTTTTGATGCACTATTTTTATTTTGTGGATTCGGTTGATAAAACGGCGCAAATATGTTACATTAAAATTAATATAAAAGCGGAAATTCCGCAGATGAATAAGGAGATTATACAGCATGGCAAAAGTGATTATTGAAACATCTGCAAGACATATCCATTTGACACGCGCCGATGTGGAAACCCTGTTCGGCGCCGGATATCAGCTGACCCGCAAGAAAGATCTTTCTCAGCCCGGCCAGTTCGCCTGCGAAGAAAAAGTGACAGTCGAAGGCCCCAAGGGCTCGCTGAAAATGAGCATCCTCGGGCCTGAAAGACCTGCTTCCCAGATCGAAGTTTCCTTTACAGATGCCCGCGCGCTGGGCCTGAAAGCCCCTGTTCGCGAAAGCGGCGATATCGCGGGAACCCCCGGCGTGAAGCTTGTCGGCCCCTGCGGCGAAGTGGAACTGGAATGCGGCGTGATCGCCGCCAAGCGCCATATTCACATCACCACCGCCGACGCGGCAGAACTCGGCCTGAAAGATAAGCAGATCGTCAGCGTGAAAACCACCGGCGACCGCAGCGTGACTTTCCATGAAACCGTTGTTCGCGTTTCCGATAAATTCCTGAAGAGAATGCACATCGACACCGATGAAGCCAACGCGGCCGGCATCAGCGGCGAAGTGGAAGGCGAGATCATCCTCTAAGATTTCCCAGGCAAAAAATAAACTGAATGTAATATTTTTGCGAAAAATGGCGAATCGTTGTTCACCACTTGCGCGAAAATCAAAAAAGGAAGAGACTTTATGCCTCTTCCTTTTTTCTTTCGTGCGCCGCCTGTGCAGCGGCTCTTTTTTTGAAAGCTGTTTATGCTTTGGAACCCAGCGCCTGGGGCTTGATGCCGGCAGGGATGGGGCATTTATAGGGGTTGCCTTCCAGACGATGGTCGAATTCGGCTTTGGCTTTGGCGATCAGTTCATGGTTATTGAACAGGTCGATCACCGCGCCGGCCATCACTTTGCCCGCCACCGCGACGCCCTTGTGGGCGATGGTGGTCTTGTTGCAGGAAGTGAACTGCCAGGAATGACCCGGGGTCTTGGCCGCGGAGGTCACCACATGGATCTGCGCGGTGGGGCAGTTCCAGCTGACATCGCCCACATCGGTGGAACCGGGTGTTGCTTTTTCATAAGGATGCAGAGAAAGCAGGAATTCGTTGAGATCGACGCCATGATCTTTATAATAGGTGTTCAGCTCATCGCGCCATTCGGTGCAGACGCCCGCCGCGCTATCTTGAGCGTTGGGGCCGGCTTCATAATGAGCGATCACTTCGCGGGCGAAGGCGCGTTCTTCATCGGTATAATGGGGCACGCCCACTTCTTTGAAATTTTCATATAAAAGCGCTTCCAAGGCGTTGTTGGGAACGGTGTTGGAGCAGCCTTTGATAAATTCTGTTTCCAAACGGGTTTCGGTCATCAGCGCCGCGCCCTGGGCGATCTTGTTCACGCGCTGATAAAGCTCTTCCACCTGTTGGTTTTTGGGCGAACGGATCAGATAAAGCACCTCGGCCGTGGGCTGAACCACATTGGGGGAATAGCCGCCGGGGTTGGTGATGGCGTAATGCACGCGGGCTTCGTCGATCATATGTTCACGCAGGAACTGCACGCCGATGTTCATCAGCTCCACGGCATCCAGCGCGCTGCGGCCCAGATGGGGGTCGGCGGCGGCATGAGCCGATGTGCCGTAAAAACGGTAGGCCACCTGATAGTTCGCCAAAGAAGAACCGCTGGTGACGCAGTTGGTCGCGCCGGGATGCCAGGTGATGGCCACATCCAGATCTTTGAAAACGCCTTCACGGGCCATGAACGCTTTGCCCGAGCCGCCTTCTTCACCGGGGCAGCCGAAATAAATCACGGTGCCTTTCACCTGGGGGTTCGAAGTCAGATATTCTTTCACGGCGATGGCGGCCGCCAGAGAGCCTGTGCCCAGGCAGTTATGGCCGCAGCCGTGGCCCGGCGCGCCGGCAACCAGAGGCTTTTTTTCGGGGCATCCCGCCACCTGGCTCAGGCCGGAAAGCGCATCGAATTCGCCCAGCAGGCCGATCACGGGCTTGCCGCTGCCGAAGCTGGCGGTGAAGGCGGTGGGGATATCCGCAACGCCCTTGGTTACCCGGAAGCCCTGGCTTTCCAGCGCCTCGCAAAGCTTGTCGGCCGATTTGAATTCTTTGAACGCGGTTTCGGCATATTCCCAGATGCTGTCGTTGACATCATTGAGAAGATCCGCCTTTTGATCGATAACGCGCAAAGCTTCTGCTTTGTTCATGACAATTACCACCTTTTTATATTGAATAAAGTGAAAAACTTTATTTTAAAGATAAGAACAGTATACGCTGAGCGGAAAAATGTTTCAAGTGCTTAACAATATTTTGGCAAAATGATACGAGCGGCAAGAAAACAATTTGGTGATTTGGCCTGTTAGTGAAATTCTGCGTAAAAGAATGCAAAAGAGAAGAAGCTATGGTAAAATAGCTTTATCTATCGACAACAGGAAAAGCACGGCGGCTTATGAAAAACACGGAGGCCCTCAAACGGGCGATTCGGGGAAAGAAACGGAGAGCAAACATGAGAACAGGAAAACGCGTTATAACGGCATGTCTGCTGGCGATGATGCTGGCGGCGCTGCTTGTTTTGCCCGCCGCGGCATCCGGTCAGGCGGTGCATGGCATCACGGTAAATGTTGTGCTGGCGCAGGATGGCAGCGCGAGGATTTCGGAAACATGGGATATCACGGTGGATTCGGGCACAGAATGGTATCTGGTGCAATCGAATCTGGAAGGAATGGAGATCCGCGATTTTTCGGTGACCGATGAAAACGGAACCGTTTTTCAGCAGGAGCCCTCTTGGGATATCGACCGCTCTTTGGAAGAAAAAGCGGGCAAATGCGGCATCGTCACCAAGAACGACGGCTATGAGCTTTGCTGGGGCGTGGGCAGCTATGGGCATCATGTGTTCACGGCTTCCTATACCGTTACGGGGCTTGTGAAAGGCTTTTCGGATTATAACGGTTTTTATCACCGTTTCGTCAACGATGAACTTTCGGCGCCTCCGCAGAAAGTGGAAGTATGGATCGAAAAAGAAAACGCCCAGCTGACAAAGGAAGATACCGCTGTTTGGGCGTTTGGTTTTGAGGGCGAGATCTGGGTGGAAGAGGGCAAGATCCACGCCACCGCCGACAAACCGCTTACAAGCAGCGGATATGTGAATATTCTGGCGCGGTTTTCGCCCGAACTGTTCACGCCCGCGCTGACAAAGGCAGAAAGCTTTGATAATCTGAAAAATCAGGCCATGGAGGGCAGCGATTATCAAAAAGAACCTGAAGGCGGCTGGGGGAATAACGATTATTACGGCTATGAAAATAATTCGCAAAGCGGCAAAAATGCGCTGCTTTCCGTTCTGGGCATGCTTCTCAACCCCGTGATCATCGTGGGCGTGGTCATCGCCGTGGTGGCTTCGCAAAAGAAAAAAACCAGATCTACGGGCAAACTGACGGTAGGCGATAAAAAGGTCAGCCCCAAGGATGTGCCGTGGAACCGCGATCTGCCGATGGAAGGGGATATCCCCTCGGTTTATGCGCTGCTCAAAGAGGGCGGTCTGCCGCCGGAAGACGGCGGGCTGATCGGCGCTTATCTGCTGCGGTTTTTGCAGCATGGGCAGGTATCGGTGGAAGAAAAGGAAACAAAAGGCTTTATGGGCATCGGCAGTTCCACCGAAACCAGCGTGGTGCTGCAGCATCCCCCCACCGAAGAAACGGAGCAGCGCCTTTATGAGCTGATGGAAACGGCGGCGGGCGGCGACGGCATTTTGCAGGAAAAAGAGTTTTACCGCTGGTCGCGCGCGCATTACACCACCGTTCAGGAATGGCAGAACAGCGTGGAACGCAAAGGAACGCAGACGCTGCGGGCCAAAGGGCTTTTGGAAGTGCGCAGCGAGCCGGTATTCTTCGGGCTTTTCCATGTGAAAAGAGAGGTGCTCACGGCATCGGGCGAAGAACAGGCGGCCAAGGCGGTGGGCTTTAAAAATTATTTGCAGGAATTTTCGCTCATCAACGAGCGCCAGCCCGCCGAAGTGGCGCTGTGGGATGATTATCTGGTGCTGGCCACCCTCTTCGGCATTGCCGACCGTGTGGCGGAAAGCTTCAAACAGATCTATCCGCGCTATTTCGAAGACCAGCAGACCGAATATCGCAGCAACGGCGATTGGATGCGGATGATGTTTATGGTCAACCATATGTCATACGCCATGAGCCGCGGAATGCAGGCCGGGCAAAGCGCCGCACAGCAGGCCATGCGCAGCAGCGGCGGGGGCGGCCACAGCTCGTTTTCGGGCGGCGGCGGTTTTTCGGGCGGCGGCCATGGCGGCGGCAGCCGATAACAGAAAGGAAGGCTGAAGATGCAGCTGATCTCATGGAATGTCAACGGGCTTCGCGCCTGTTTGGGGAAAGGTTTTCTCGATTTTTTCAAAGAAGCGGATGCGGATGTGTTTTGCCTGCAGGAAACCAAAATGCAGCCCGATCAGGCGGAACTGGAGCTGGAAGGATATCGCCAATATTGGAACAGCGCCGAGAAAAAGGGATATTCGGGAACGGCGGTGTTCACCCGCTTAGAGCCGCTGAAGGTCACTTACGACCTGGGCATCGATGAGCACGACCACGAAGGCCGCGTGATCACGCTGGAATTTGAAAAATTTATTCTGGTCAATGTGTATGTGCCCAATTCTCAGCGCGAGCTGACGCGTCTGGATTACCGCATGCAGTGGGAAAACGATTTTCGCGCTTATGTGACCCGGCTGGAAGAACACAAGCCGGTGGTGATCTGCGGCGATATGAATGTGGCCCACAGGGAGATCGACCTGAAGAACCCCAAAAGCAACCAGCGCAACGCGGGCTTCACAGCGGAAGAACGCGAAAAAATGACGCTGCTGCAGGAAGCGGGGTTCCTGGATTCTTTCCGCCTGCTTTATCCCGATCTGGAAGGGGCCTATACCTGGTGGAGCTATATGTTCAAAGCGCGCCAGAACAACGCGGGGTGGCGCATCGATTATTTTCTGGTTTCGCAGAAGCTGCGTGAAAAGATCGAAGACGCAGAGATCTATCATCAGGTGATGGGCAGCGACCATTGCCCCGTGGGGCTGAAACTTTCTTTTGCCTGAGTTTACAGAAAAGCTACAAATTCTCCCTTTTCATCCGTTATAATAAGATATAAGAAAATGGAAACCGGAACAGGGAGGATGCAGCGATGAGCAGCAAATTGTTTTTTGGCGGCCCCATCATCACGATGGAAGAACCGCTTTATGCAGAAGCGATCTTGATCAGCCGCGGCAAGATCGCGGCGGTGGGAAAGCTGGCGGAAGTGGAAGCACAGGCCCCCGAAGACACCCGCCGCATCGATTTGAAAGGTAAAGCGCTCATGCCCGCGTTTCTCGATGCGCACAGCCACATTTCGCAGTTCGCGGCCACTCTGGGGCTGGCCCCGCTGGAAGGGCTGCGCAGTTTTGAAGAGATCGGCGCGGCGCTTCAGCGCTATCGCGAAGAAAACAAGCTTCCGCCCGATCAGTGGTTGATCGGCTTTGGCTATGACCATAACTATCTGCGCGAGCAGCGCCATCCCGACGCGGCGTTTTTAGATTCCGTCTGTTCGGAAAACCCCGTGATCGTGGTGCATGCTTCGGGCCATATGGGGGCGGTCAATTCCGCGGGGCTGCGGCGTTTGGGCATCACCGCCGAAACCGTGGCGCCCGAAGGCGGGAAGATCGGTCACAAGCCGGATGGCCAGCCGGATGGTTATTTGGAAGAGAATGCGTTTATCCGCATGGCGGGCGGCGTGATGAGTTTTTCGGGCACACAGATCATGGAATATCTGGAAAAGGCCCAGCAGATCTATTTGAGCTTTGGCATCACCACGGCGCAGGATGGCAAAGTGGCGCGCAAAGATTTCGATCTGCTGGCCGAAGCGGCCAAAGAGGGGCGCTTATCCATCGATGTGGTGGCCTATGCCGATATGAAGACCAGCGAAGCTTTGCTGGAACAGCAGGCGATCTATCGCAATTATCAGCGCCGGCTGCGCCTGGGCGGCTATAAAATTTTTCTGGATGGTTCGCCCCAGGGGAAGACCGCGTGGATGACAAAGCCTTATGAGGGCGAAACCGATGGCTACCGCGGTTACCCGATTTATACCGATGAAGCGGTGCGCGAATTTTTGCAGAAAGCCACCGAAGAAAATGTGCAGCTGCTTGCCCACTGCAACGGCGATGCCGCGGCAGACCAGCTGATTTCGGCTTATGAAAAGGTGCGGCAGGAAGCGCGGCGGCAGGAAGATATCCGCCCCGTGATGATCCACGCCCAAACCATTCGCAAAGATCAGGTGGCAAAAATGGCCCGGCTGGGCATGATCGCTTCGTTCTTCACGGCGCATACCTATTATTGGGGCGATGTGCACCGCAAGAATCTGGGTGAAGAGCGCGCCAAAGAGATCAGCCCCGCCGCCACCGCCCAGAAAGAGGGCCTTGTCTATACTTTTCATCAGGATACCCCCGTTTTGCTGCCGGATATGATGCGCACAGTGTGGTGCGCCGTCAACCGCGTCAGCAAAAGCGGCGCTTCCATGGGCGAAGAAGAACGAATCTCTGTGCTGGATGCGCTGAAGGCCGTTACCCTCAACGCCGCGTATCAATATTTTGAAGAAGACCGCAAGGGCAGTTTGAAGGCGGGCAAGCTGGCCGATCTGGTCATTCTTGAGCGCGACCCGCTGAAAGAACCCAAAACCACCTTATGCGATATCCGCGTGCTGGAAACCTTGAAAGAGGGCAGCACCGTTTATCTGCGAGAGAAAATTTAAGCTTTCAACCCGCGGCGGCGTTATCGAAAGATGACGCCGCCTTTTTGACGCCGCCGAAACAAAATCATGAACAAACTGAAAAAAATGGGCAAAAACCCCGAATGGTTCTATGTTTTCAGAAAACAGGGTGCTATAATAACAAAAAACAGTTGTTCCCTTTTTTGCGGCAGAGACCCGGCTTTTTTATGGAAAGCCCGCGACCCCGGCGCAGAACAAAAAAGAAAAGAAAGCCCCTTTTGGCGGCTGAAAATTGTGAGGAGGAAAAGAGATGGCAGTGACAAGCGGTTCATCCGGTTCGCCCAAGCGAAGCAAGAAGCCACTGATCTATTATTATGTGGCGGTGATCTGCATTCTGGTGTTATTGAATTTGCTGTTTTCCCACGACCCGGTAACGGTGGAATATAACAAATTCGTGGATATGCTGGAAAACGGGAAGATCGCGGTGGTGCAGCTGCAGGATGACACCATTGCCTTTCAGACCACCGATAAAAAAGATAAAAATGTTTATGTCACGGGCAGCGTGGGCGACCCCCAGCTCACCGACCGCCTGCTGAAATCGGGGGTCACCTTCGGCGGCGTCATCGAAAAGAAAACCTCGCCCCTTGTTTCGATGCTGCTTTCGTTTGTGCTGCCGTTTGCCGTGATGATCCTGCTGGGAAATCTGCTGTTCCGCGTGATGTCGAAGAAAATGGGCGGCGGCAATGTGATGAGCTTTGGCAAAAGCAACGCCAAGGTATATGTGGAAGCCGAAACAGGCAAAACCTTTGCCGATGTGGCGGGGCAGGATGAAGCCAAAGAGGCCCTCACAGAGATCGTCGATTTTCTGCATAACCCCGGCCGCTATCAGCAGATCGGCGCGCAGATGCCCAAAGGCGCGCTGCTGGTGGGCCCTCCGGGCACAGGCAAGACCCTGCTGGCCAAGGCCGTGGCGGGCGAAGCGGGCGTTCCGTTTTTCTCGATCTCGGGTTCCGAATTTATTGAAATGTTTGTGGGCATGGGCGCGGCCCGCGTTCGCGACCTGTTCAAACAGGCGCAGGAAAAAGCCCCCTGCATCGTGTTCATCGATGAGATCGATGCCATCGGCAAACGCCGCGATAACATGATGGGCGGCAACGATGAACGCGAACAGACCCTCAACCAGCTGCTCAGCGAGATGGATGGCTTCGACGGCAGCAAAGGCGTGATCATTCTGGCAGCCACCAACCGCCCCGAAGTGCTGGATCAGGCGCTGCTGCGCCCCGGCCGTTTTGACCGCCGCATCCCCGTGGAGCTGCCCGATCTGAAGGGCCGCGAAGCGATTTTGAAAGTGCACGCCAAAAATATCCAGATCGACGAAAAGGTTGATTGGAATGTGATCGCCCGCGCCACGGCAGGCACTTCGGGCGCGGAACTTGCCAATATTATCAATGAAGGCGCGCTTAACGCGGTGCGCGCGGGGCGTCAGACCGTTTGCCAAAGCGATTTGGAAGAAGCCATCGAAACCGTTATCGCGGGTTATCAGCGCAAAAACGCCGTGATCTCGGGCAAAGAACGCCAGATCGTCGCTTACCATGAGATCGGCCACGCGCTGGTGGCGGCGCGGCAGAAAAATTCTGCGCCTGTGCATAAAATCACCATTGTGCCGCGCACTTCGGGCGCTTTGGGCTATACCATGCAGGTGGATGAAGAAGAAAAGCTGCTGATGAGCCGCGAAGAGGCTCTGGCCAAGATCTGCACCTTCACCGCGGGGCGCGCGGCGGAAGAGCTGATTTTCGGAACCTGCACTTCGGGCGCTTCCAACGATATCGAACAGGCCACCAAGATCGCGCGCGCCATGATCACGCGGCTGGGCATGAGCGATGAATTCGACATGATGGCGCTGGAAACGGTGACAAACCAATATCTGGGCGGCGATACCACCCTGCAATGCTCGCAGGAAACGGCTTCGAAAGTGGATGGGCTGGTGCTGGAAACCATCAAGCAGGCCCACCAAAAGGCTTTTGAGATCTTGAAAAACGATTCCGAAAAGCTGCATGAGCTGGCCCGCTATCTGCTGGAAAAAGAAACGATCACAGGCGAAGAATTTATGGAAATTCTGAACCGCTGATTTTTTGCGCCGCGCATTGTGCCCCATGGCGGGCTGTGGTATCATAATCACAAACGGTTATGATGCAGATTCCACGGCCCGCCTGCGGCGCCGGCGATAGGATACTATTCGCGGCAATATAAATAGAATACGGCGCTTGCGGGCGCCGGCAAGGGCGCGGGGTGTTCCCCGACCGATGAAAAGCAAACCGCCGCAAGACGGCGCAGGAGGGTTTTATGGAAGAAAAAATTCTGCCGGGCAGATATCGCCATTTCAAAGGCAGGGAATATCGGGTGATCGCGGTGGCGCGCCATTCTGAAACCTTGGAAGAATATGTGGTCTATCAGGCCCTTTATGGGGAAAGAGGCATCTGGGTTCGGCCCGCTTCCATGTGGAACGAAACGGTGGAGCGCGACGGAAAGACCGATAAGCGGTTCACTTATTTGGGGGCCGAATAAAAAATTGTAAAAAAATCTTGCATTGGTGAAAAAGCTGTAGTATAATTTAAGAAATTTTGGGCTTTTTTAAGAATACACCGAAGGCAGGCAGCACAAGCGCATAAAAAACTTTTGCCTTTGGTCGGTTCCAAAGGCTTTTATTTTATCAAAAAGCGGCGTTTTGCCGTGGAATATTCACCGCTGCGCCGCAACGGCGCATACAATCCTATCAGGAGGTTTTTATGGGAAAAGATCTGCTTGAACTGCGAAGTTTGGATGTATCGGAAATCACCGCAATTTTAAATCAGGCGCAGGCCTTCCATGACGGAGAGGTCTTTACGGGGCTTTCCGGCCGTATCGTCGCCAATTTGTTTTTTGAACCCTCGACCCGTACCCAGTACAGCTTCAATGTGGCTGAAGAAAAACTGGGTTTACGGGTCATTTCTTTTAATCCGGCGGGTTCTTCGCTGAAAAAGAACGAAAGTTTTTATGATACCGTGAAAACTTTCGACAGCTTCGGCGTGGATGCGCTGGTGATCCGCCATGTGGAAAATGAATATTACAAACAGCTTCTGGGCCATGTCCGCGCAAAGCTGCTCAACGGCGGCGACGGAACAGGCAACCATCCCACCCAATCGCTGCTGGATCTGATGACCATCCGTCAGGAATTCGGCGATTTCAAAGGGCTGAAGGTGGCCATCATCGGCGATGTTTCTCACTCGCGCGTGGCCCACACCAATTTTGAGGTGATGCAGCGCCTGGGCATGGAAGTCTGCACCAGCGGCCCCGAAGAATATATGGAACCGGGTATGAATTATGTGCCCTTCGAAAAAGCCGTGCGCGAAAACGATGTGGTGATGCTTCTGCGCGTGCAGCATGAACGCCATGCGGAAACCATGCATTTGACGGTGGAAGAATACCACGACCGCTATGGCCTCAACGCCGATAAGCTGCCCTGGATGAAAGACCGCGCCATCATCATGCACCCCGCGCCCTTCAACCGCAATGTGGAAATTGCCGATGATGTGGTGGAATGCGAAAAAAGCCGCATCTTCAAACAGGTGGAAAACGGTGTGTTCGTTCGCATGGCCGCCATCAAACGCGCGCTTTGCGAATAAGGGGCTGCGCGATGGAATATGTGATTTGCGGCGCCGCGGTTTACCAAAGCGGAAAACTGGAAAAACTCGACCTGAAGATCAAAGACGGCCAAATCGCGGAGATCGGCCAAAATCTGCAAGCGGCGAAAATGGTGGATGCCGCGGGCCTTCTGGTGGCCCCGGGGTTCATCGATATCCATGTGCATCTGCGCGAGCCGGGGTTCGATTATAAAGAAACCATCGAAAGCGGCACCATGGCGGCGGCCCACGGCGGCTTCACCACGGTCTGCGCCATGCCGAACCTGAACCCTGTGCCCGACAGCCGGGAACATCTGGCGGTTTCAGAGCGGCGCATCGCCGAAAGCGCCAAAGTGCATGTGCTGCCCTACGCTTCCATCACCGTGGGCGAAAAAGGGCAGCAGCTTTCAGAGATCGAAGCGCTGGCCCCGCGCTGCCCCGGTTTCACCGATGACGGCAAGGGGGTGCAGAGCGAAGAGATGATGCGCGAGGCGATGCGCCGGGTGAAGGCATGCGGAAGCCTGCTTTGCGCCCATTGTGAAGATGAAAGCCTGCTGCATGGCGGCTATATCCACGATGGCGCTTACGCCAAAGCCCACGGCCACCGCGGCATTTGCAGCCGCTCGGAATATGGGCAGATCGAGCGTGATGTGAAGCTGGCGGCGGAAACGGGATGCCGCTATCATGTCTGCCATGTTTCGGCCAAAGAAAGCGTTGAGATCCTGCGCCGCGCCAAGCAGACCGCGCAAAACATCAGTTTTGAGATCACGCCCCATCATCTTCTGCTTTGCGAAGACGATATCACGGAAGATGACGGCCGCTTTAAAATGAACCCGCCCCTGCGCGCCGCCGAAGACCGCCGCGCATTGGTGGAAGCGCTGATCGACGGAACCTGCGACTGCATCGCCACCGATCACGCCCCCCACAGCGCCGAAGAAAAAGCCCGCGGCCTTGAAAAAAGCGCCATGGGCACGGTGGGCATCGAAAGCGCTTTCGGCGTTTTATATCACGGGCTCGTGAAAACGGGGCGCCTGCCGCTGGAACGGCTGCTTTATCTGCTGACAGAAGGGCCGGCCAAAGTTTTGGGCATCGATTACGGCATCCGCGCGGGCGCGCCCGCAGATCTTGTGATGCTTGATCTGACAAAAGAATATCGTATATGCAGTGACGAGTTCCTTTCCAAAGGGCGCTCGACACCGTTTGAAGGAAAAGAAGCTGCCGGCAAGACAGTTCGAACACTGGTGGGCGGCAAGGTCATCTATGGGGAGGAATTTTAACATGGAAAAAACAGAACGCCGCGATCGAAAGATCGTGTTTGAAAACGGCCGCGAATTTTTGGGAGAAGGCTTCGGCGCGGCAAAAACAGCCGTTTGCAAAGCTGTGTTTGATACCGCGATGATCGGCTATCAGGAAATCGTCAGCGACCCCGCCTGCGCGGGGGAAGGGCTTGTGATGACTTATCCCGTCATCGGCACATACGGCATGGCGGAAGAAGATTATGAATCGCGCGCGCTGCGGCTGGCCTGCCTGGTGGTGCGCGAATATAACGACCGCCCCTCGAATTTTCGCTATACCCAGACACTGGCCGATGTGATGGAAGAAAACAATATCCCCGGCATCCAGGGGGTGGATACCCGCGCCATCACCAGAATGCTGCGCGAAAACGGCGCGATGAAAATGATCCTCACCGATGCAGAGGTTCCAACGGAACAAGCTCTTGAAGAGCTGAAAGCTGCCCCGCTGCCCACCGATCTGGTCAGCCGCGTTTCCAGCCGCAAGGTGTGGTATAGCAGAACGGCGAACCACACTTATCATGTGGTGGCCATCGATTGCGGCATCCGCCAAAGCAGCATCCGCTGCTTGACTTCCCGCGGATGCAATGTGACGGTGGTGCCTTATCAGACTTCCGCCGAAGCCATTCTGGCCATGAACCCCGATGGGGTGTTTATTTCCAGCGGCCCGGGCGAAGCCGCCCAGATCCCCGAAACGGTGAAAACGGCTGCGGCGCTGATGGGCAAGCTTCCCCTCTTCGGCGTTGCGCTGGGCAGCCATGTTCTGGCGCTGGCCGCGGGCGGCAAAGTTACGCCCATGAAAACCATCCACAGCGGCGGCAATATCCCCGTGATGCGCGAAGGCTTCGGAAAGCGTGAATTCACCGCTCAGGGCCATACCTCGGCCGTATGCGAAGACAGCCTGAAGAACACCTGCCTTGCGGTGACCCACCGCCATCTGCTCGATCACACGGTGGAAGGCTTCCGCAGCGAAGAAAAGCATATTTCCGGCGTGCAGTATTACCCCGAAAACATGCCCGGCGCCGATGATTGCGCCTATCATTACGATCTGTTCATCAGCGATATGGAAAATGCAAAGGGAGGTTCCAAAAATGCCTAAGCGTACTGATATTCATAAGATCCTCGTCATCGGTTCCGGCCCCATCGTCATCGGTCAGGCCGCGGAATTCGACTATT
Source organism: Acidaminobacterium chupaoyuni (assembly GCF_047936785.1). Classification (GTDB taxonomy): domain Bacteria; phylum Bacillota; class Clostridia; order Oscillospirales; family Butyricicoccaceae; genus Acidaminobacterium; species Acidaminobacterium chupaoyuni. The sequence goes on along the minus strand of NZ_CP176394.1, from coordinate 2,341,991 downwards.
CGGGCACACAGGCCTGCCTTGCCCTGAAAGAAGAAGGTTACAGCGTCATTCTGGTCAATTCCAACCCTGCCACCATTATGACCGACACCCATATCGCCGATAAGGTTTATATGGAGCCGATCAATCTGGAATATGTGGCCAAGATCATCCGCATGGAGCGCCCCGATGCCATCATCCCCACTCTGGGCGGGCAGACAGGGCTGAATCTGGCCATGCAGCTGGCGCAGAAAGGCGTTCTGCGCGAATGCGGCGTCGAGATCCTCGGCACTTCTTTCCGCTCCATCGATGAAGCGGAAGACCGCGAAAAATTCCGCGATCTCTGCGTGCGCATCGGCGAGCCTGTGGTGGAAAGCTATATCGCCCACACCATCGAGCAGGCGAAGGAAGAAGCCAATAAAATCGGCTATCCCATCGTGCTGCGCCCTGCGTTTACACTGGGCGGCACAGGCGGCGGTTTCTGCGACAACGATGAAGAACTGGTGGAACTGGCCGAAAGCGCCCTGCATTTATCCCCCGTGGGGCAGGTGCTGGTGGAAAAATCCATCAAGGGCTATAAAGAGATCGAATTCGAAGTCATGCGCGATAAAAACGACACCGCCATCGGCATCTGCTCGATGGAAAACATCGACCCGGTGGGCGTGCATACCGGCGATTCCATGGTGGTTGCCCCCGCGCAGACCTTGACGGCGAAGGAATATCATATGCTGCGGGATGCGGCGCTGCGCATCATCCGCGAGCTTTCGATCGAGGGCGGCTGTAATGTGCAGTTCGCGCTGGACCCTTATTCCTTCCGCTATTTCGTCATTGAGGTCAACCCCCGCGTTTCCCGCTCTTCGGCGCTGGCTTCCAAAGCGAGCGGCTTCCCCATCGCCAAGGTTTCGGCCAAGATCGCCGTGGGCATGGCGCTGGATGAGATCCAGCTGGGCAGCGTGCCGGCTTCCTTCGAGCCCGCGCTGGATTACATCGTCTGCAAGGTGGCACGCTTCCCCTTTGATAAGTTCGATAAGGCCAGCAAACTGCTGACGACCCAGATGAAGGCCACCGGCGAAGTGATGGCCATCGGCCGCACCATGGCCGAAGCGCTTTTGAAATCCGTGCGCAGCCTGGAAGTGGGCGTCACCCATATCTGGAAGAAGAAGTTCGATGATATGCGCACAAGCCAGATCCTCGAAGAGATCGTCACCCCCACGGATGAGCGCCTTTACGCCATGGCCGAGCTGCTGCGCCGCAAAGTGGATATCATGCAGATCTGCCAGGCCACCAAGATCGATTTCTTCTTTATCGATACGCTGCGCACCATCGTGGAATATGAAGAAGTGCTGAAAAACAACAAGGGCGATGCCGCTGTGCTGACGCAGGCCAAGCGCATGGGCTTCTCGGATGCCTTCATCGGCCATCTGTGGGGCCTGGGCGAACTGGAAGTTTACCGCCTGCGCGAAACAAACAACATTTGGCCCGTTTATAAAACCATCGATACCTGCGCGGCGGAATTCGGCGCGTATGTGCCTTATTTCTATTCGACCTATGAAGGCGAAGAAGAATCCATCGTCACCGAAAAACCTTCTGTGCTGGTGCTGGGTTCCGGCCCCATCCGCATCGGGCAGGGCGTGGAATTTGACTATTCCACCGTTCACGCCATCTGGGCCATCCGCGAAGCGGGCTATGAAGCCATTATCATCAATAACAACCCCGAAACGGTTTCCACCGATTACACCACCAGCGACAAGCTTTATTTCGAGCCTTTGTGTGTGGAAGATGTGATGAACCTCATCCATCTGGAAAAACCCATGGGCGTGGTGGTTTCGCTGGGCGGCCAGACGGCCATCAACCTTGCCGAGCGCCTGCATGAGCTGGGCGTTCATATCATCGGCACCGATGTGGAAGCCATCGACCGGGCGGAAAACCGCGACAGCTTTGAAAAGCTGATGAACGAACTGAAGATCCCCCAGCCCGAAGGGCAGGCCGTGACCAATGTGGAAGACGGCATCAAGGTGGCAAACCGCATCGGATACCCCGTTCTGGTGCGCCCCAGCTATGTGCTGGGCGGCCGCGCTATGCAGATCGTGCGCGATGACGCGGGCCTGCGCCGCTATCTGGCAGAAGCCGTGGTGGCCAGCGATGAACACCCGGTTCTGGTGGATAAATATATCTCGGGCAAAGAGCTGGAAGTGGACGCCATCTGCGACGGCGAAGATGTGATGATCCCCGGCATTATGGAGCATGTGGAGCACACAGGCGTGCATTCCGGCGATTCCATCAGCGTTTATCCCACCTTCTCGGTGGGCAAAAAGGCCCGCGATCTCATCATCGATTATACTATCAAGCTGGGCAAAGGCATCGGCATTCGCGGCCTGTTCAATATCCAGTTCATCGTCAGCGGCGATGAGACCGTTCATGTTATCGAGGTCAACCCCCGCTCTTCCAGAACGGTGCCGTTCCTTTCCAAAGCAACGGGCATCCCCATGGCGAACATCGCCACCAAGGTCATGCTGGGGCACAGCCTGAAAGAACAGGGTTATGGCACAGGGCTTGCCAAAGAGAAAAAGCGCTGGTATGTGAAAGCGCCCGTGTTCTCTTTCTCTAAGCTGCGCGGGGCGGATGTGAACCTTTCGCCCGAAATGAAATCCACCGGCGAAGCCATCGGCTATGATAACACCCTCAACCGCGCGCTTTATAAAGCGCTGAAAGCGGCGGGCATGCGTGTGGAAAACTATGGCACGGTATTCGTCACCATTGCGGATGCGGATAAAGACCGCGCGCTGCCGCTGGTGCGCCGCTTTTATGATCTGGGCTTCAATATCGAAGCCACCCGCGGCACAGCCGCCTTCCTCAAAGAAAACGGCATTCGCACAAGAGCCAAGAAAAAACTCAGCGAGGGCAGCGAAGAAATTCTTGAATCTCTGCGCCAGGGCCATGTGACTTATGTCATCAATACCCTCAGCGAGGGCGAAATGGGCAAGGGCAGCGAAGACGGTTTCCAGATCCGCCGCTGCGCCGTTGAAAACAATGTGACCATGTTCACCTCGCTGGATACCGTCAGCGTTTTGTTGGATGTGCTGGAAGAGATCACCATGGGCGTTTCCACCATCGACAGCGAGGGCAAATAAATGAAAACACAGGGAATCTATGAGATCGTTTCCAACCGCCCCATCGCGCAGGATACCTTTGAAATGGTGCTGAAGGGCGATATGAGCTTTGTGGAAGCCCCGGGCCAGTTTGTCAATATCAAGATCGAAGGGCTTTATCTGCGCCGCCCCATCAGCATCTGCGATTGGGATGAAAAGACCATGACGCTGATCTATAAAATGGTGGGCCGCGGCACAGAGCGCATGGCCGCCATGGAACCGGGTGAAGAGCTTGATCTGTTGGTGGGCCTGGGCAACGGCTTCAACATGGAAGAAACCGGCGAAAAAACAGCGATCATCGGCGGGGGCGTGGGCGCCCCCCCGATGTATGGCCTTGCCAAAAGAATGATCGCCGCGGGCAAAAAGATCACCATGGTGCTGGGCTTCGGCAATGCTGATCAGGCTTTTTATGTCGATCGCTTCGAAGCGCTGGGCTGCCCCGTTTATGTCACAACGGTGGATGGTTCTCAAGGCATCCAAGGCTTTGTCACCGATGTGCTCGGGCAGATCGATTATGATGCCTATTGCGCCTGCGGCCCCATGCCGATGCTCAAGGCCGTTTGGGGCATGGGCAAAGAAGGGCAGCTTTCGTTTGAAGAGCGCATGGGCTGCGGCTTTGGCGCCTGCATGGGCTGCAGCTGTGAAACGCTGACAGGCAATAAACGCATCTGTGTGGAAGGCCCCGTGATGAAAAGCAGCGAGGTGAAATTTTAATGGGAAGATTAAGCGTTAAGCTGGGGGATTGGGAGCTGGAGAACCCCGTGATCCCCGCCAGCGGAACCTTTGGGTTCGGTTATGAATTCGCCCAGTTTTATGATTTGGATTGTCTGGGCAGCATCAGCCTGAAAGGCACGACCCGGCAGCCGCGGTTCGGCAACCCCACGCCGCGCATCGCGGAATGTGAAAGCGGCATCATCAACGCCATCGGCCTGCAAAACCCCGGCATTGATCGGGTGATCGCCGAAGAATTGCCGAAGCTGCGCAAGGTTTTTCATAAAAGAGCCATCGCCAATATCTCGGGCTTTTCCATCGAAGAATATGTGCATACCGCGGCGCTGTTCGATCAGCAGGAAGAGATCGGCATTTTAGAGATCAATATTTCCTGCCCCAATGTGAAGCACGGCGGCATGGCTTTTGGCACCCAGCCCGAAGCCGCGGCCGCGGTTTGCCGGGCGGTGAAGCAGATCGCGCACAAACCGGTTTACATGAAGCTTTCGCCCAATGTGACGGATATTGCGGCCATCGCCAAAGCGGTGGCCGAGGCGGGGGCAGACGGCATCGTGCTCATCAACACCCTGCTGGGCATGCGCATCGAACCGCGCACGGGCAAGCCCATTGTTTCCACAAAAATGGCGGGCTTTTCGGGCCCGGCCATCAAGCCGGTGGCGCTGAGAATGGTTTATCAGGCGGCGGAAGCCGTCGATCTGCCCATTATCGGTGTGGGCGGCATCCAAAGCGCAGATGATGTGATCGAATTTTTATCGGCGGGCGCTTCTGCCGTTCAGGTGGGCGCGCAGAATCTGGTGGATCCCTGGGCCTGCCCCAAGATCATCGAAGAGCTGCCGTTTAAAATGGATGAATACGGAATCGAAAATTTAAGTGATATAATTGGGAGGGCGCATCAATGAGAAAAAACGATGTGATCGTGGCTTGCGATTTCAAAGATAAAGCCGCAACACTGCATTTTCTTTCGCAGTTCAAAGAAGAAAAACCCTTTGTGAAGATCGGCATGGAGCTGTTTTACGGCGAAGGCCCCGATATCGTTCGCGAGATCAAAGCCATGGGCCACGATATTTTTCTGGATCTGAAGCTGCATGATATCCCCACCACGGTGCGCAAGGCCATGGCCAACCTGGCCCGCCTGGGCGTGAACATGACCAATGTGCATGCGGCGGGAACGGCCGATATGATGCGCGCCGCCAAAGAGGGCCTGGAAGAAGGCGCCGCGGGTGAAACACCGCTTCTGCTTGCGGTGACCCAGCTGACCAGCACTTCGCAGGAACGGATGCAGAAAGAACTGCTTATCAACGCCACCATCGAAGAAACCGTGCGCCATTATGCGCGCAACGCCATGGAAAGCGGCCTTGAGGGCGTGGTTTGCTCTCCGCTGGAAGCGGGCCTTGTGAAGGATGCCTGCGGCAAACAATTCCTCACGGTGACCCCCGGCATTCGCTATGCCGATGGCAAAACCAACGATCAATCCCGCATCACCACCCCCGCCAAAGCCCGCGAGATCGGCACGGATTATATCGTGGTGGGCCGCCCCATCACCGCCGCCGAAGACCCCGTGGCTGCTTATCGCCGCATCATGAAAGATTTTATCGGTTAACAGAAAGGGAGAAGAAGCATGGAAACAATGGAAAAAAAGATTGCCGGATTTTTATTGGAGATCAAAGCCGTATTTTTAAAGCCGCAGGATCCCTTCACTTGGGCAAGCGGCATCAAATCGCCGATCTATTGCGATAACCGCCTCACCCTTTCTTATCCCGAGATCCGCTCTCAGGTGGAACAGGGCATCGCCGAAAACATCCGCAGGCATTATCCCGAATGTGAAGTGGTGGTGGGCACCAGCACAGCAGGCATCGCCCACGCCGCGCTGGTGGCCGATATTTTGAAACTGCCCATGGCTTATGTGCGCGGCAGCGCCAAGGATCATGGCCGCCATAACCAGATCGAAGGCCGCGTGGAAAAAGGCCAGAAGGTCGTGGTGGTGGAAGACCTGATCTCCACCGGCGGCAGCGTGATCGAAGTGGTCAATGTGCTGCGCGAAGTGGGCGCCGAAGTGCTGGGCGTGGCTTCGATCTTCACCTATGGGCTGCAAAAGGGCATCGACCGCATGGCGCAGGCAGAGGTGAAAAACATCTCGCTTTCCAATTATGATGCGCTGGTGGAAAAAGCGGTGGAAGAAAATTATATCAAACCTGAAGAGGTGAAAAAGCTTCAGGCGTTTCAGAAAAATCCTTCGGATGAAAGCTGGATGAGCCTGTAAAACCGCCAAAGCAGCATGGGGCATCATCCGGCAGAAACCGCAAAAGCGGGCAAAACCGGAAAACAGCCGCAAAAGAAAAAACAGGCATCCAGAAAGGCCTCTCACCCGTTATAGGTGAGAGGCCTTTGCTTCTGCTATGGGGCGCCTTGTTTATCAAGCGCCGAAATCGAAGGAATAATCGAAATTGCCGGCCCAAGGGGTGCTGACGGAAATCACAGCCGAGGAAACGCCGTTCTTTTTCAGAAACGCCATGGCTTTTTCATCCTGCTGCATGGCCTGATAAAGGGCTTTGCTGTTTTCTTCAAACCCGCTTTGCAAAACGGCAGGATCTTTTGTGAGATCGGCCTTGGTGACGGGGATCTCCGCAAGAAGCTTTTTTGAAGAAGGGTCGATGCCGAAGCGGCGCAGCGTAACGACCCGGCGGCCTTTTTCAAATTCTTTTTTTGAAGCTTCGTCGGTGAACGCTTTGGAAGCTTCTTCGTTCCAGCGGGAGACGGCTTCATAGGCGGTGGCCTGAAGATGTTTTTCTTCCTCGCTCTGCGCGGGCGCAAAGGCAGGATCGGAAGTCAGCGAAAAACCGGTGCTTTCATAAAGAGCGATGCCGCTGAGGCTGTAGCAGGTGACCTTCAGCTCGTGGATCTTATAAACGCCATAGGGCGTTTCTTTCAGCGCCTGAGATACCTGTTCGACGATTTTATCGGCCAGCGCCTTTTCATCGCTGCCTGCCGCCTGGGGGTCATAATAAACGCCGGCTGCCAAAGACAGGTTGGAATAGGCTTTTTCGCCCGTGTTTTCATTCATCAGCAAAGGGTCGGCCGAACCTTCCAGAGTGACCCGGTCGATCTTCACCGGCTTTTTCTTATCCGCCCAGGTTTGCAGAGAAGCGGTCAGAATTTTCAGCAGTTCGCTTTCGGAAGTGCCGTCGATCATGGCTTTGACCTCTTGTTTGCGGGCGTCATTCTGCTTTTCGGAATGGCTGTCATAGAACTTTGAAAGCTCGGCCATGGTGGGCATTTCTTTCAGGGGCGTTACTTTGTTTTGCGTTGCGCAGCCGCAGAAAAGCAGCGGCAGAAGCAGCATCGAAGCAAGAACCTTTTTCATTTTGGAACCTCCTTGTTAAGGAATATAATGGGGCAAAAAGTAAGATTGCAAATATTTACTGTAAAATATTTGCTCTTTTTGACAGTATATCACAGCCCGGGCCGGCTGCCAAGGGGTCTTTGTCGTGATCCTGCGGCGAGGCAAAAGATGAAAAGATGCCACTTTCATGCCTGTGATATTTATGATATAATAAAGTGATTATGGATAAAAGACAGGAAAGCTGTTTTATTTGGAATAAAAGATTTTTCGGAGGTAGCTATGTGGGCTGCAAATAGATGGAAAGAATATGAATTGCTCGATTGCGGCGGCGGCGAGCGGCTGGAACGCTGGGGCCGGCAGATCCTGATCCGCCCCGATCCGCAGGCGATTTGGAAAAGAGGCGGCCACCCCCTGTGGCGCAAGGCCAACGCCATTTATCACCGTTCTGAAAAGGGCGGCGGCAATTGGGAGATCTTCGATTTGCCGCCCCAGTGGAACATCGCTTATGATGACCTGACTTTTCAGATCAAGCCGATGAATTTCAAGCATACCGGCGTTTTCCCCGAGCAGGCGGCGAATTGGGATTTTACGCGCCAGATGATCAAAAGCCGCAATAAGCCCGTCAGCGTTTTGAACCTGTTTGCCTATACGGGCGGGGCAACTTTGGCGGCCGCTTCGGCGGGGGCCGGCGTTTGCCATGTGGATGCTTCCAAGGGCATGGTGGCCTGGGCCAAAGAAAACGCCGCGGCTTCCGGCCTTTCTCAGGCGCCCATCCGCTATATCGTGGATGACTGCAAAAAATTTGTGGAACGCGAGATCCGCCGCGGCCACACCTATGACGCTATCATTATGGATCCCCCTTCCTATGGCCGCGGGCCTTCGGGGGAGATCTGGAAATTTGAAGATAACATTGCCGAATTTTTGGAACTTTGCATGGGCGTGCTTTCGGAAGACCCGCTGTTCCTCATCATCAATTCCTATACCACGGGCATTTCGCCCTCGGTTCCCGTTTATTTGCTGGGGATGACCATGCAGAAACGCTATGGCGGCAGTGTGGAAGGCGGCGAGCTGCTGCTGCCCGTGACGCAAAGCGGGCTGATGCTGCCCTGCGGCCACACCTCGCGCTGGGTCTGCCGCGCATAAGGAGAAGAAAGATGGAAAGCATTATCAAAACCGAAGGGCTTCGCTATCGGTATACCCACCGTGAGAACCAGCCCGATCTTTTGGCGCTGGATGGCATCACGCTGGAAATCCAAAGCGGCACTTTTGTGGCGGTTTTGGGGCATAACGGCTCGGGAAAATCCACCCTGGCCAAACATTTCAACGGCATCCTGCTGCCCACCGAAGGCAAAGTGTGGGTCGATGGCATGGATACAGCCGATGAAAGCAAGCTTTATGATATCCGCGGGGTGGCGGGCATGGTTTTCCAAAACCCCGATAACCAGATCGTGGCCACCGTGGTGGAAGAAGATGTGGCCTTTGCGCCCGAAAATATGGGCCTGCCTTCCGCCGAGATACGCAGGCGCGTGGATGAAGCGCTGGCGGCGGTGGGCATGAGCGAATTTAAAAAGAACGCCCCCCATCTGCTGTCGGGCGGCCAGAAACAGCGCATCGCCATCGCCGGGGTGCTGGCCATGGCGCCGCGGGTGATCGTGATGGATGAACCCACAGCCATGCTGGATCCCAACGGGCGGGCGGAAGTGATGAAAACCATCCGCTGGCTGAATGAAAACGAAAAAATGACGGTGGTGCTCATCACCCACCATATGGATGAAGCCGCGCAGGCCGACCGCGTCATCGTGATGGAAGACGGCCATGTGATCGATGACGGCAAGCCGAAAGAAATTTTCAGCAAAGTGGAGGCCATGCGCAAAACGGGCCTGGGCGTGCCGCAAACGGTGGAAATTTTGGACGAACTGCGCAGGAACGGCGCCGATGTGGCAATCGATGCCCTGACGGATGAAGAATGCGCCCGGCGGCTGATGAAGTTTTTGGAGGATTGATCCCGTGAGCGAAATTTTAAAAGCGGAAAACCTGACCTATATTTACAGCCCGGGCACGCCTTTCGAAAAAACAGCCATCGAAAAGGTGAACCTTTCCATCGAGCGGGGCGAGCTGGTGGCGCTCATCGGCCACACCGGCTCGGGGAAATCCACACTGATCCAGCATTTCAACGCGCTGCTCAAGCCCACTTCGGGGCGGATGCTGATCGATGGCCGCGATATCTGGGAATCGCCCGAATTCACCCGCGCAAGCCGTTTTCGGGTGGGGCTGGTGTTTCAATATCCCGAGCATCAGCTGTTTGAAGAAACGATTTTTGCCGATGTGGCTTATGGCCCGCGCAATATGGGGCTGGGGGAAGAAGAGATCCGCGCCCGCGTGATCGAATCGCTGGCCGCCTGCGGCATGGGCGAAGATATGCTTGAAAAATCGCCCTTCGATCTTTCCGGCGGCCAGAAGCGCCGCGTGGCGCTGGCCGGCGTGCTGGCCATGCGGCCCGAAGTTTTGATTTTGGATGAACCCGCCGCGGGGCTCGACCCCCGCGGCAGAGAAGATATTTTTCGCTATATCCGTGAATATCACGAAAAACACGGCGTGACGATCTTGTTTGTGACCCACAGCATGGAAGACGCCGCAAAACTGGCTTCGCGCATCATTGTGATGAAAGACGCCAGGGTGTTCATGAGCGGCACCCCCAAAGAGGTGTTCACCCACGCGCGTGAGCTGATGGAAGCAGGGCTGGATGTGCCCCAGATCACCCGCGTGTTTTTAAAAATGAAAGAGATGGGCGCGCCGGTGGATACGGCGGTATATACCGTGGAACAGGCCAGGCAGCAGCTTTTGGCCCTGAAAGGAGGCGCTCATGCTTAAAGATATCACCATTGGGCAATATTTTCCCGTGGAAAGCCCCGTGCATCGGCTGGATGGGCGCACCAAGCTGATTTTGACTTTCGCTTATATCGTGTTTCTGTTTTTGGCCAAAGGCGTGGCCGCCTATGGGCTGTTCGCCCTTTCTTTGGTGGCGGTCATCAAAATTTCGCATATCAGCTTTAAAATGGTGGCCAAAAGTCTGAAGCCCATTGCGTTTCTGGCCGTTTTCACGGCGCTTTTGAATATGCTTTATACCCCCGGGCAGGTGCTGTGGCGGTTCTGGATCTTTCAGATCACGCAGGAAGGCATCGTTTTGGCGGCGTTCATGGTGGCGCGCATCGTGATGCTGATTGCGGCCACTTCGCTGCTCACCTATACCACTTCGCCCGTGGCGCTGACAGATTCCATCGAAACGCTGTTCCGGCCGCTGAACAGGCTTCATGTGCCGGTGCATGAATTCGCCATGATGATGACCATTGCGCTGCGGTTCATCCCCACGCTGATCGAAGAAACAGAAAAGATCATCAACGCCCAAAAGGCCCGCGGCGCCGATTTTGAAACAGGCAACATCATTCGCCGCGCCAAAGCGCTGATACCGGTTCTGGTTCCGCTTTTCGTTTCGGCGTTTCGCCGCGCCGATGAGCTTTCGGTGGCGATGGAATGCCGCCTTTATCGCGGCGGCGCGGGCAGGACCCGGCTGAAACAGCTGAAAATGGGCAAAAATGACGCCGCCGCTTTCGCGATCTGCTGTGTGTTTTTCGCGGCGGTGATGGTGGTGACAAAGGTATGGCCATGATGAGAAATATCGCGTTTAAATTGGCCTATCTGGGCACGGCCTATCATGGCTGGCAATATCAGAACAACGCCATGACCATTCAGCAGATGATGCAGGAAGCCATTGAAAAGGCCACGGGCCAAAAAATAACGCTTTCCGGCTGCGGGCGCACGGATGCGGGCGTTCACGCCAGGCTTTATGTGGCCAACGGCAGGCTGGAAATCAAGATCCCGCTGGAAAAGCTGCCCCTTGCCGTCAACGCTTATCTGCCCATGGATATCGGCGTGACACAGGCGCTTGAAATGCCCATGGATTTTGACGCGCGTTTCAGCTGCATCAGCAAAGAATATACTTACCAGATCTATAACAGCCGCATGCGCGACCCGTTTTATCATAACAGAGCCTATTTTTGCCCTTCGGCGCTGGATTATGAAGAAATGGCCCGGGCGGCAAAGCATTTTGTGGGCAAACATGATTTTTCGGCGGTGCGCAGCGAAGGCACCCCTGTGCGCAGCCCCATTCGAACCATTCACTATTGCGAAACCGAAAAAAAAGGCGATCTGATCTCGATCCGCGTTTGCGCGGATGGGTTCTTATATAATATGGTGCGCGCCATTTCGGGTACACTGATCTATTGCGGGCTTCATAAGATCATGGCCGATCAGATCCCCGCGGTTCTGGAATCGCGCGACAGGGAACAGGCCGGGCCCACGGCGCCCGCCTGCGGCCTTTATCTTTCGGCGCTGAATTACGGCATGGAGGCACTCGATGGCAGAAAATAATGTAATTGCATCAGAGGGCGGCAATATTACAAAATTCCGCCCGGATCGGCGCGGCGCGGCCTGCGGGCTGCTGAAAAGCATCGCCCTGCTGGGGCTGCTCTGCTCGATGATCTATTGTGTGTGGAATTACCATGAACAGCTGACGCTTTCCAGCCTGCGCAAGCTGGCGGCCACCGTTTCGGCGGCGCAAAACGGGCAGAACGCCGAATTCGCGGGCTATAGCTTCGAAGCGGGAACAGACAGTGTGTATGATGATTTTGGCAGCGGCCTTGCCGTGCTGAGCAGCGACACCTTAAGCTTTATCAACGGCGCGGGGCGCGAAGAACTCAGCGTTCAGCTGAAATATGCAAACCCGGCGCTGAGCGTGGCTTCCGATAATATGCTGGCTTATGACCGCGGCGGCAAAAAGCTTTGCTTCACCAACCGCTATACCTCTTTGTGGGAAACCTCGCTGTCTTCCGATATCATTTCGGCCAATGTGAACACGGCGGGCGCTTTTTGCGTGGTGACCGATGAACAGGGTTACCGCGCGGCGGTGACGCTTTATGATATGCACCAAAAAAGAAGGTTTAAATGGAAGACCTCTGAATATTATATTATGCAGGCCGCCGCCGCGCCCGACCTGAAACAGATGGCCGTTCTCTGCATGAGCCAGAAAGACGGCAGCAGGGTTTCCGCCATCCGCGTTTTCGATACTTCCAAAGAAGACCCGAAAGCGGATATTCCGCTGGGCAGTTTAACGGTTTATTCCATGGAATATTATAAAAACGATTCGCTGGCGCTGGTGACGGATCAGGGCATCTTTTTCTATGACGGCGCGGGGCAGCTGCGCGGCAGCTTTGCTTATCCACGGGGTTCGCTGGTCACTTTCAGCCATAAGGCGGGCATGCTGCCCACCGTGGCGCTGGAAACCGGCGACCGCGAAAACCGCAGCCGCGTGGTCACCGCCGATGAAAAGGGCAGCCTGCTGCTCGACCGGCAATATCCCGCGGCGGTGAGAAGCCTTTCGACTTCGGGCGATAAGGTGGCGGTGCTGCTTTCCGACAGCGTGGTGTGTGAAACGCTGGGCGATCCGCAGGCCGCGAAATCCGCAAAAGAGATCAGTGCCCGCGATATCATTTTATGCAGCGACGGCAAAGTGATGGTGATTTATGCGGATCGGGCAGAGGAGCTGAAACTGGCGTAACGAAAGGAGAACCATGGCGGATCTTATTTTTCTTTGCATCATTCTGGGCATGACTTTTCTTGCGGGGCGCAAGGGGCTTTTTCGGCTGTTTGCCGGGGCGTTCGGCACAGTCATCGCTTATTTCGGCGCGGCAAAATGGGCTGTTCCCAAGCTGACGGCGCAGGCTCAGGAAATTCTGACCCCGCTCTGCCGAAGCTTTTTAAGCCGTGCGGCCGAAAAAAGCAGCGTTTTGCAAACGGTGCAGCAGCCTTATGACGCCACCTCGCAAAATCTGGGGCAGCTGCTCAAAGCGCTTCATGTTCCCCATGGCTTGACGCAGGAAGTGGGGGATAAGATCGCGGAAACAGGCCATAATATTTTGAATTCGGCCGCCGAGACCATCAGCAAAGAGATCGCGCCGCTTCTGGTGTTCCTGCTGGCGTTTTTCCTCATCAAGCTGGCCATCTGGGTGGCTGCCCAGGTGTTCAGCGCCGATATCCCGCTGGTGAGCGGGATCAACCGCACGGCGGGGTGTTTGCTGGGCGCCTGTTCGGGCGTTTTGGTGGTCGTCGTGCTTTGTGTGGGCCTCACGGCCTTCGCGCCCCAGGGGGTGGCGGGGGTGCTTTCGCAAGAAAGCATTTCTCAAAGCATCATCGGCAGCACGGTCTTCCGCTTTATTCGATAAGAAAGCAACAAATGCCGCCGTCGGGCGGCATTTGGCAAGAATGGATAGAATTTTCGCCTTGAATTTACAGTTTATTTCTTTTTTTCTTTCGGATTCTATTGCATAATAACGATAAAGACGCAGGCCGTTCAGCCGCATGGCGGGCTGCCTGCTTTTCCAACGAAACGCCATGCGGAGAAACGGATGAGAACACGATATGGAAATGCCACTTTGCAGCCGCTGCAAAAAGAATGTGGCCGTTTTATTTATCACAAGGCTTGAAAACGGCAAAACGATCAACGAAGGCCTTTGCCTGAAATGCGCGAAAGAACTGGGGATCAAACCCGTTACCGATATGATCGAAAAACTGAACATCAGCGATGAAGATATCGAAACCGTGGCGGAAGAATTGCGCAACGGCGACCCCGAAGAACTGCTCAGCGGGCTTTTAAGCGGCATGGGCGGGCTGAACGGCATGATGGGCGGCGCGTCGCCCGAAGAATGGCAGAGCGAAGAAGACGACGAAGACGAAGAAGACGGCGAAGAAAATGAGAATGAAAACGACGAAGATGAGGATGAAAACCAATCCCGCATCCCCGTGATCCCGTTTTTCAATTCGCTGCGCTCCCAGAAAAGCGATGAAGAGAAAAAAGAGGCTAAAAAGAAAAAACACAGCGACAAACAGCGCAAGTTTTTAAATAACTATGCCACCGATCTCACCAAAAAAGCGCGCGAAGGCGGGCTGGATCGGGTGATCGGCCGCGAAAGCGAGACCGAGCGCGTGATCCAGATCTTGAACCGCCGCCAAAAAAACAACCCCTGCCTCATCGGTGAACCGGGCGTGGGCAAAACCGCCGTGGCCGAGGGGCTGGCCCAGAAGATCGCGGCGGGCGAAGTGCCTTATAAATTGCAGGATAAAGAAGTCTGGCTTCTGGATATGACGGCCATGGTGGCGGGAACGCAGTTCCGCGGCCAGTTTGAAAGCCGCATGAAGGGCCTGATCGATGAAGTGAAACGGCTGGGCAACATTATTCTGGTCATCGATGAAGTGCATAATCTGGTGGGGGCGGGCGATGCCGAAGGCTCGATGAACGCCGCCAATATTTTGAAACCGGCGCTTTCCCGCGGGGAAGTGCAGGTCATCGGCGCCACGACTTTCAAAGAATACCGCCAGCATATCGAAAAAGATACCGCGTTGGAACGCCGCTTTCAGCCTGTGACCATCAGCGAACCTTCCATGGAGCAAACGGTGGAGATCATCAAAGGCATTCGCGGTTATTATGAAAAATTCCATGGGGTGCATATCGGCGATGAGGCGGCCAGACAGGCGGTCTATCTTTCCGAGCGCTATATCAACGACCGCTTTCTGCCCGATAAGGCCATCGACCTGATCGATGAAGCCTGTTCCGAGATCAACCTGAAAAACGATGCCATCAACGAAAAGGCAAGGGTGACCCACGAGCTGCAGCAGCTGGAACAGGAACGCGAAGAATTGCTGCAGATCGAACAAACCGATGAAACCTATCAGAAACTGGCCGATCTGCGCAGCAAAGAGCTGAAGCTCAACAGCCGCCTGGATGCGGTGAAAGATCTGCCGATGCCCGAGCTTGCCATCGATGATCTGGCCAATGTAATTGAGTTGTGGACGAAGATCCCCGCAAGCAAAGTGCAGCAGCAGGAATTCGAGCGCCTGATCACACTGGAAAAACGCCTGAAAAGCCGCGTGATCGGTCAGGATGAAGCGGTAGACGCCGTGGCGGCCGCCATCCGCCGCAGCCGCGCGGGGGTTTCGCCGAAGCATAAGCCTGTTTCCTTTATTTTTGTGGGCCCTACTGGCGTGGGCAAAACCGAGCTTGTCAAATGCCTGGCCACCGATCTGTTCGATACCCCCGATGCGCTCATCCGGCTGGATATGAGCGAATTTATGGAAAAACACAGCGTGTCGAAGCTGTTAGGCGCCCCTCCGGGATATGTGGGCTATGATGAAGCGGGCCAGCTGACGGAAAAGATCCGCCGCCGCCCCTATAGCGTGGTGCTGTTCGATGAAATCGAAAAGGCGCACCCCGATGTGCTGAATGTGATGCTGCAGATATTGGATGACGGCGTTGCCACCGATTCACAGGGCAGAAGGGTTTCTTTTGAAAACACCGTGATCATCATGACCTCGAACGCCGGTTCCGACCGGCAGGATGGCGCCGTGGGCTTTGGCCGAAGCGTCACACAGCAAAGCCGCGATAAGTCCATGAAGGCTCTTTCCGAGATCATGCGCCCCGAATTCCTCAACAGAATCGATGAAATCGTGCCGTTCAATCAGTTAACTGAAACAGATTTTGCGGCCATCGCACGCATTATGTTGGGCGATTTAACCGAAACTTTAAAAGGCAACGGAATTTCCTTCGATTATGACCAATCGGTAGTTGACTTTTTGGTAAAAGTGTCGTATTCTATTAAATACGGAGCGCGCAATTTGCGGCGCACGATCCAAAAGGAAATTGAGGATCAGGCGGCAAGCTTCATCATTGCAGCGTATCAAAAACCTTTAACAGAGCTTCACGCTACTGTGAAAGATGAAAAGCTGTTGCTTCAGGTAGGTTGATTTTATTCTCTCTGCCGGAAGGAAATAGAACTTTCCGGCAGAGAAAAAATAAATAGAAAATACCTTGACAAGCCCGCATCACCATGCTATACTATCAAAGCTGACTAGTTCGCGGGTGTAGTTCAATGGTAGAATTCCAGCCTTCCAAGCTGGTTACGTGGGTCCGATTCCCATCACCCGCTCCATAAGTGGCTACGGCTGCTTTCGGTATGCGCCCGTAGCTCAGCAGGATAGAGCAACTGCCTTCTAAGCAGTAGGTTGGGGGTTCGAGTCCCTCCGGGCGCGCCATTTAAAAATGGTGGGTGTAGCTCAGTTGGTTAGAGCACCAGATTGTGGCTCTGGGGGTCGCCGGTTCGAATCCGGTCATCCACCCCATTTACTTTCTTCACCCGGCGGTGCACCTTTATTGTTGCCACATTGGGATGTAGCCAAGGGGTAAGGCACGGGACTTTGACTCCCGCATTCGTAGGTTCAAATCCTGCCATCCCAGCCAATATGACCCATTAGCTCAGCAGGCAGAGCACCTCCCTTTTAAGGAGGGTGTCCGGCGTTCGAATCGCCGATGGGTCACCACAAAAAACCACTTCAAACGAAGTGGTTTTTTTCTTTGCCTAAAAAACTAAAATCAGGGTGGCCCAACCATAGGCTGGGGCGGAATCCCTTAAAAACAAATAGACAATATATGGTTGTGCCTGCGCGCCGCATCTTGGGCTTGCGGAAGAGAATTTTCTGTGATAGGATAGAAAAAATAGGAAAAATAGGAAAAATAGGAAAAATGAATGCACGGGAAAGGAAAAATCTGCATGACGACTGTTTATTTTGTGAGGCATGCCGAGCCCAATTATGAAAACCATGTCGACCGTGATCGCGAACTGACAGCCAAGGGGCTGGCAGATACCGCGCTGGTCACCCGATATCTGGCGGATAAAAAGATCGATGCCGTATTTTCAAGCCCTTATAAACGGGCGGTGGATACGATCAAGCCCTTTGCGGAAAGCGCAGGGCTGCCCATCGTTATGGCGGATGGCTTCAAAGAGCGGGCTGTAGACAACGCGTGGATCGAAGATTTCGAGGCGTTTTCGCGGCAGCAGTGGCAGGATTTTTCTTATAAACTGGCGGGTGGAGAATCGCTGCAGGAGGTGCAGGATCGAAGCATCCGCGCGCTTTCGATGATTCTGTCGCATCTGCCAGGCAAAAATATCGTTATCGGCAGCCACGGAACGGCGCTGAGCACGGTGATTCGCTATTTTGATCCGAGCTACGGTTATGAAGAATTTGTGAAGATCAAAGGGCTGTTCCCATGGATCGTTCGGTTCGAATTCAGGAAAAATGCAGCGCCCAAAATAGAATATATCAATGTTTTTGAGCAATGAATTTTTTTGCGCCGGGGGTGGAAAAAAGAAGCAAAAAAATTTGTGAAAACTGTCGCCTCGGTCTGCATGATTTCTGTTGCATAACAAAAAGCAAACTGTTAAAATCAAAGCAATTAAAAGCGGAAACGGCATCCGATGAAAAATGTGAAAGCGGTGCTTTGTCGGCTTGAAATCGGCGGGTAGGATCGCGGGCCGTGAAAGGCGGCAGGCGATTCGGACGGGAGGCTTCCGTTATGGCGAACAGATCACGCGCCTGGAAGGGCAGAGCAATTTGGATTTTAGTGTTGGGGGTCGCCGCTTCGATCCTCTTTTCCGCTTGGTATTATCAGGGCCTTCGCGTGCGCAGCCAAAAAGATATCGAACGCGTCTGCGCGTTATATGCGGAACGAACAGAAAATTTGGTGAACGCCTTTTTTCATAAAACCGATATTCTGGCCGCGGTGGTGAAGCTCGAAAACGGTGATATCACAGAAGATGTTTTTGAAGACACGGCGAAGCTTGTCTATCAACGAAACAGCGGCATCCGCGGCATCCAATATATGCCCGGGGCGGTGGTGACCTATTCTTACCCTTTAAAAGGGAACGAAGCGGTGATGGGCAAAAATTTTCTGCAGATCCCCGAGCGGAAAAAAGACGCACAGCTGGCCATCGATACCAAAAGCATTGCGCTTTCGGGGCCTTACCATCTGATCCAGGGGGGGCTTGGCGTGGTGGCCCGCAACCCTGTTTTTTTGAAGGATGGAAAAGGCCAGGAATACTTCTGGGGGTTTTCGGCCATCGTTCTCGATCTTCCCGACGCTTTGAAAGAAGTCGGGCTGGAACATTTGGCGGAATCCGGCTATGATTTCCAGCTTTACTGCATCAACGAAAATCAGGAACGCCTTGTCATTGCCGGCGACGAAAACATGAAAGTAGAAAACATGGCGGTGGGAACGATTCAGGTGCCGCATCATGCATGGAAACTGGCGCTTAAAAAGGTGAACACCTCGTCAGAACGCTCAAAAGCGCTGGTGATGTTCGCCGCGGGGTGCTTCCTCAGCGTGATTTTATGGCGCGCCTATTGTCTGATGATGCGCGAACACGCCGCTGTCGAAGCAAAAGACAGGTTCTTTTCCTGCATCAGCCATGATATGCGCACACCGCTGAACGCCGTGATCGGGTTTGCGTCGCTGGCGCAAAAGCCCGAACTTTCCGATGAAATGAAAAACAGTTACCTTCAAAAAATACAGGCTTCGGGGAAGTTTTTGCTGGAACTTGTGAATGATACGCTGATGATTTCAAAAATCGGCAACGGCAAACTGAAGATCCTGCCCCGGCCGGTGTTCACCGAAGACATCGGCGCATCTATCCTGCCCGCCGTTGCCGCCATGGCCGAACAGAAAAAAATCGCTTTTTCGGTGGATTCTTCGGGATATCGCCCCAGAACGATTCTGGCCGACCGGCTGAATGTTGAAAAAATTCTGCTGAATCTGCTGACCAACGCCGTGAAATATACGCCCGAGGGCGGCAGCATTTGGGTCACCGTGAAAGATGTGCCCGGGGCAAATGCCGATCCGGATCTGGTTTTTTCCATCCGCGATAATGGAATCGGCATGAGCAAGGAATTTCTGTCACAGCTGTATGAACCCTTTGCGCAGGAAAACCAGCAGGGCTATGAAGCTTATGGGGTGGGTCTGGGCCTTTCCATCGTGAAACAGCTGGTGGAACTGATGGGCGGAAGCATCACCGTGAACAGCCGAAAAGGTGAAGGCACAGAGTTTACGGTTCGGATGTATCTGCGGGAAACCACTGATATTCAGAACAGGCAGAGCCCCACAGAGCACAGCCCCAACGAAGAATTGAGCGGGAGAAAAATGCTTCTCTGTGAAGATAACAAGCTCAACCGCGAGATCGCCTGTGCGCTGCTGCGGCAAAAAGGGGTTGAGGTCATAACGGCCGAAAACGGAAAGATCGGGCTGGAATGCTTCGCCGCTTCAAAGCCCGGCGAGTTTGACGCGATCCTGATGGATATTCGAATGCCCGTGATGGATGGCATCACGGCCACGCAGGCCATTCGTGAATTGGAGCGGGCGGATGCCCAAACTGTGCCGATCATCGCCATGACGGCCGACGCTTTCGCCGAAGATATCGAAAGATGCCTGGAAGCGGGCATGAACGCCCATTTGGCAAAGCCCATCGAGCCTCAAATGTTTTATCGGGCGCTGGCCGAGCATTTGAAAAAACGCCCTATGGATTGATAGAGTTTCAAGGCCGCCGATCTGTCAAACAGATCGACGGTTTTTTTAATCATCGACGGGTGAAAACCATCGATATCCGTTGAAAACAGAAAATTGAAGAAAAGAACATGGTTTTTGCGCCGCGGCAACGGAATGAATCGACATTTTGAAAAATGCCGATCGGCGATAGGCGGATGCGTTCAACAAGAGCACGAAAAGAAGAGTAAAATACACTGCGAGTAAACTCCCATACCCTGTGCGGAAAAAAGGGAAAAACGCCAAAAACGCCAAAAATATACGGGTTTTGCGCTAAAGACAGTTGATTTTGAAAGTACCGTGGCGTATGATGATTTTAAGGCCGAATGCCGTTCGTATACGAGTTTTTTCGGGAAGATCGCGTGGAAAGAAACCGTTTTGAAAATGCCTGAACAGGCGATCGGCAGCCCGTGAAAAGCGGCAAAAGGCGTTTTTGATTTTATGCGGCGCACAGGGGATGACGGGCTTGCGAAGTTCCGCTTTGCGCTTCGGCGATTTTGGGCTGCGCAGAACGGTTCGGGCTTTGCCATGCAAAAATTTTGCCGCGGCAGCCTGAAAGTGTTTCACAGGGAGAATGCTTATGGAAGCAAAACGAAAGAAAACGGAAAGCATTTTGCCGCCTTCCGCGTTGACAAAACTGAATATTCCCGATTTCTGCGATATGGAAAAATTCGACCGCCTGATGCAGGATTGGGCCAAAAGCACGGGCCTTGCCACCGTGGCGGTGGGCAGCGATGGGGAATATGTGAGCGGGTGCTATAATTTCACCGATTTTTGCTATAACTTAACGCGCAAAAGCCCCGAAGGGCTGCGCAGATGCATCGAATGCGATCGAAAAGGCAAGGGCATTTATTTATGCCACGCGGGGCTGTTGGATTTTGCGGCACCCATCACTTTGGAAGACGGAACGCTGCTGGGCAATATTGTGGGCGGCCAGGTGCTGCCGGAACAGCCCGATGAAGAGCAGTTTCGCGCCACGGCCCGCCAGCTGGGCATCGATGAGCAGGCTTATCTCAAAGCGCTGCGCAAAGTGAATATCCGCTCACAGGAAGAGATCCGCGCTTCAGCCGATCTGCTGGCCAATGTGATCAACCTGTTTGTTCGCTCGAGCTATGCGGCGCGGATGAATGCCTCTTCGTTATCCGAGCGCGCCGAGATCATTTCTTCCCTGAGCAAGATCTATTTTTGCGATTACTATATCGATTTGAAAAACGACCGTATGCTGGAACTGGATGCCCCCCATACACTCCATGCCATTATCGGGGCGCGAAGCGACGCGGCCGGTTTGCTGGCAGAGGGCTGCCGATATTTTGCGGCGGCGGAATATCAGGCGGAACTTCTTCATTTTGTCGATCTTTCCACCCTGCAGGAACGAATGGGCAGCCGCCAGAGCATGGGGCATGAATTCATCGGCTATGACGGCGGCTGGTATCGCGCCGTTTTCATCGAGGCCAACCGCGGCGCCGATGGCCGGGTATCCCATGTGATCTATGCGCTGGAAAATATTCAGGAAGAAAAAGAAAAAGAACTGGCCATCCAGCGGGCGCTGAAAGAATCGGCCAGACGGGCCAATCGCGCCAACCAGGCGAAATCCGAATTTCTCTCGCGCATGAGTCACGATATCCGCACGCCGATCAATGGCATTCTGGGCATGAGCTATCTGGCGGCAAAAGAGCCGAACCCGCCCAAAACAGCCGATTGCCTGAAAAAGATCGACGCCTCTTCCGAATTTTTACTGGGGCTTATCAACGATATTCTGGATATGACGAAAGCGGAAAGCGATAAGATCGAACTGCATCCCGAACCTTATCCGCCCGAGGAATTTTATGAATATCTGGATGCTGTGTTCCGCCCCCTGTTCCGTGAAAAAAATCAGCGTTTCGTGGTAGAAGCAGAAACCGTCGAAGGCCGCGTTCCGGTGATGGATAAGCTGCGCATCAATCAGGTGGTGTTCAATTTGCTTTCCAACGCGGTGAAATATACGCCGGAAGGCGGAACCATCACCTATCGCGTGGTATTTCGGCCCATCGGAACCGAAGGCAGGCTGCATATGCGGGTGGATGTGATCGACACGGGCATCGGCATCCGCAAAGAATTTCAGGAAGTATTGTTTGACCCGTTCACGCAAGAAGGGCGAAACGATGTTTCACAGCAGCGCGGTTCGGGGCTGGGGCTTGCCATTGCCAAATGTATGGTGGATCTGATGGGCGGAACCATCCGCGTGGAAAGCGAAGTGGGCAGAGGCACCGCTTTCACGGTGGAGATCGATTTTGACAGCGTGGAAGACCTCGGGCCGAAAACCCTACGCGAAGGAGCAAACCCCGAAGAAGGATTCCTGCGGGGGGCGCATATCCTGCTGTGCGAAGATCATCCGCTCAATCAGCAGATCGCGCGGGAACTGATGAAAGAAAAAGGTATTCTGGTGGAAGTGGCGGAAAACGGGCGCCGGGGGCTGGAATGTTTCCGCCGATCCACCGTGCATTTTTATGACGCTGTTTTAATGGATATCCGCATGCCTGTGATGGACGGCTATGAAGCGGCGGGGGCGATTCGCGCGCTGCCGAGGCCGGATGCAAAAACCGTGCCCATCATCGCCATGACGGCGGATGCGTTTGAAGAAGATCGGCGCAAATGTTTGGAATCGGGGATGAATGAACATCTTTCCAAGCCGATCCGGCCCGAGAAATTGTTTGAGGCGCTGCAGCGTTGGATCCATAATGAGAGAGGGGAGATATCATGAAGATCACGCAGGAGATGTTAGAACATTTTACCGTGTTTTCCCCTGACGCAACGGCGCTCTATCGCGTGCATCAAGATGGTGCGCTGGAAACCCTATATCTCTCTGATGATCTTTTGCCCGGTTTGGGCTTCTCTTATGAAGAATATTTTGAAATTGCCCGCGACGATGCCGCCGAGATGGTGCTGCCCACCGATCGTGCAGGCCTTCGGGGGGCTGTTGCCGAAGGGCTGCGCGCGGGCAAGGCGTTCACTTATTTTTGCCGTGTTTACCATGGTGTCAAAGGTTTTATCTGCTTAAGGATTGATGCACATGTCTGCGGTGAGATGGGGGCAGAGCCTGTGCTGCTTGTTCAGTTTTCCGATATTGCCGCTTCGGGCGGCATTTATCAGGAAGCGGCGGATGCTTCCGAGCGCATTGCCATCGTCATCGACAGGCAAACCCATGAACTGCTGTATGCCAACGAAAAAGCAAGGAAAAACAGCGTCTTTACGGATGGCAACCTTTTAAACCAAACCTGCCAATCTTTTTTATATGGCATCGATCAGCCTTGTAAAAACTGCTTTTTAAAGCAAAATACATCCAACGGCAAAAGGTACGGCGCCGTGCAGCGCCGCTCGAACCGCGGCGGTTGGGAACAGGTCACCCATCGTTTTGTCAGCTGGTGTGGGCATGATGCGTTCGTGATTTTTCTGAAAGATACCACCGAGGAAAAAAAGCGGCAGGATGAGCTGAAATTCAGCAGAGAAACGCTTGATATCGTGGTGGATAATCTGCCGGTGGGGCTTGGCGTATGCACGATTCGCGGCGAAAAGGCTTTTGGCAATGTGATCAACCAAAAGCTGACGGATCTTCTGGGGTTCCGGGCGGAAGATTTTTTTGAAGGCGGTCGTGAGATGCTTTCACAGGTGCATCCGCAGGATGCAGAGAAGGTTTTTGAAATCATGAGCCATTGCGGCACCCCCGGTTCGTCGCAGATCGATTTTCGATTTCTGCGGGAAGGCGAAACGCAATATCGATGGTATCAGCTGATGATGAAAACGATTTTGCGGGATGGCGCGGCCATTGTGTTCGTTTGCCTGTTTGACCGAAGCGCCGAAAAATATGCGGGGGAGCAGGCGCTGAAAAGCCGCCAGATGTATCGCGCGGCCGCCCAGGGCAGCAAGCTGATCGTGTGGGAATATGATGCAGCCACTCATCGCATCGAGATGATGATGGATAACGCTTATACCAAAGAAACCTGCCTGCGGCTGGGCATTCCTCAGAAAATCGAAAATGGGCCGCAGACACTTTCTGCGCTGGTGGCCGAAAAAGACCGTAGTGCTTTTTTGGAAATGTATCGAAAGATCGATGCGGGGCAGCAGGAGGCCTGCTGCGAATTCGAGTTGCAAGCAGCAAAGGAAAAGGTCATCTGGAATGTTGTCTGCACCGCTGTGCGCGATGAAAACGACGGGTTGATGACGGTTTGCGGCATTGGCCGCGATGTAACGGCCCAGCGCTTCGAACAGGATCGGTTCCGCCGTGAATTTCAGCAGCTGCTCAGCGTCAATCCCGAAGCCATCGGTTCTTTTCGCCATAATATCACCCGGAATCTGACAGAAGACGGCCAGGGCGTTTTTTCTGCGCAGTTGGCAAAGCGGCCTCGGGAACCGTAGACCGCCATGTGGCCGCGCTGGCGTCGCTGATGATCCGCGAAGAAGACCGCAAGAATTTTTTGGCGGTGTTTGGCCGCCAGCAATTGCTGAAATCTTTCAGCGAAGGCAAAACACAGGAAATTTTTGAATACCCGCTGCGCCTGCCGGATGGATGCTGCCATTGGGTCAGAGGAACACTCAATATGCTGCATAACCCAACGACCGGCGATATTGAGGCGGTGACTTATGCCGCCGATGTAACAGAGATACGCAAACGCGAAGAAATCGCGCGGCGTGTCTGCGAAGATGAATTCGATTATGTGGGCATTATCTATACCCACACGCAGGAATTCGAATTTTATAACAAAAAGCCCGAAATCCAAAAACCGGCATTACATGAGCGCGTGCCCTATGAAGCATGCCTTGATTATGTGTGCGATTGTTTCGCCGCGCCCGAAGAACGCCGCCATATGCGCGAGATCACGGCGCTGGATACGATCCTTGCCGTTTTGAAAGAAAAGGGAAGATATGAAACTTCTTATATCCGAACGGAAGGGGAGAGCGCCTCGCGGCGCCAGCTGCGCTATGCCTGGCTGGATGAACCGAGCGGAGAAATTCTGGTGGTGAGAACCGATGTTACCGCCGCCTATGCGCAGGAACAGCGGCAATTGGCCATGGTGCGTGATGCGCTGCGCCAGGCAGAAAAAGCCAACGCTGCCAAAACCGATTTTCTCGCCCGCATGAGCCATGACCTGAGGACCCCGCTCAGCGGCGTGATCGGCCTGTCACGCCTTGCAATGGAAGAAAAGCTGCCCCAGGCAGAAATAAAACGCTATCTGGCCGAGATCAACCGGTCGGGCGAATATCTGCTGGGCATCATTAATGATATTCTGGATATGTCGAAGATCGAAAGCAAACGGCTGGAACTTCATCCGGAGCCTCTTGTCTTCGAAGAATTTTGCGCCACATTGCGCAATGTGATCGGCCTTCAATGTGCGCAAAAATACCAAATGTTCGAAATTGTCGGGCCTGAGGGAGAGTTTGTCGATCGTATTCTGGTAGATAAAACAAGATTTATCCAAATTTTTGTCAATCTGCTGACGAACGCGGTAAAATATACACAGGAATACGGCCGGATTCGATTGAAGATCGAAGAGCTTGCCCAAAGCGAAGATTATGCGAAAGTGAGATTCACCATTTGGGATAACGGCATTGGCACGTCGCCCGAATTTGCCGCCCGCGCGTTCGATCCGTTTGAGCGCGAGCGGGATGACGATCAGGGCGGAACAGGGCTGGGCCTTGCCATTGTTAAAAATCTGGTGGAACTGATGGGCGGATCGATCCATATCGAAAGCCGATATGGCCTGGGCACCGCCGTCATCTTGGAAATGGAGCTGCAAAGGCTGCCCGGGGAATCGGCCGCGCCGCAGAATCTCGACGAAAACGCTTTGCAGGGCAGGCGTATTTTGATTTGCGAAGATAACGATATCAATGCCGAGATCGCCGTGAGACTTTTGCGGCGGCATGGCGCGCAGACAGAGCGCGCCGCAAACGGGCGCATCGGTGTCGAAAAATTTAAAGCTTCGACGGTGGGCGCTTATGATGCGGTTTTAATGGATATGCGCATGCCGGTGATGGATGGTCTGACGGCGGCAAAAACCATCCGCGGGCTTGATCGGCTCGATGCGAAAACGATTCCGATCATTGCTTTGACCGCCAATGCTTTTGAAGAAGACCGTGAAAGCTGTATTCGGGCGGGGATGAACGCGCATCTTTCCAAACCCATCAAACCCGCCGCGCTGTATGATACCCTTGCCAAAGAGATCGAGAAATCGCGCAAAGGAAAGCAGAAAAAATGAAGGAAGCCGAACAATGCGCCGCCAGATGTTTCGCAAATGATACGCTTCGCGAGATGATGAAAAACAGCGAAGATTATCTTTTTATTATTGACCGAAATCTTCGGTATGAACGCGTTTCCGAAACTGTGGCAAAGCTGACGGGATATGAGACTGCCGAGCAACTGGTCGGGAAAACAGATGAAGAGCTCTTCCCTCAAAAACTTGCCAAAAGCTATCGCGCCGACAACCGGAAAGTTATTGAAAGCGGCGAACCCATTTTGGGCAAGATCGAACCGCTGCCCATGCGCGGCGCAGCGCCCCGCTGGGGGAAAACCTGGAAATATGCCATTCGGGATGACGAAGGGCAGATCATCGGGTTATATGGCATTTGCCATGATATCACTTCTTCCATCGAAGCCGAAGCGCGGGCAAAAGCGGCGGAAAATTACAGCAAGCTGATCGATAATATTCCCGGCGGCGTGGCGATCCTGCATGAAAGCGACGGCGTGTTTTATCTGGATTTCGCCAACGACGGCTGTTTTGAAATGCAGCATAACACCCGCGAGAGCTGGAACGGATATATGGGCGCTCAAATCATGGAAGCGGTCTATCCGCCCGACAAACATTTTATTGCAGAGGAATATTCGCGCATCAAGGGATTCCCGCAGGAAACAGGCAGCGTCGATTACCGTGTGGTGGGCATCGATGGCCAGCTGCATTGGGTCAATATCCGCTTTCGCGCGGCTTATGAGGAAAACGGCACGACTTATTATTACGCCACCTATTATGATCTCGATCAGCAGAAACAGGCGGAAGAGATCCTTTCTGCCAGCCGCAACGCGCTGAAAGAGATGATGGAAAATTCGGATATCCAGTTTTTCACTTATTATCCCGATGCGGCCCGCTGTGAGATCAACACAGTGAGCAGGCACCTTTCGGAACTGCCCACGGTGTGGGAAAACTTCCCCGAAGATTTTCTGGAATATGTGAAGTGTAACGAAGAAGATGCCCAGGCCGTGCGCGCGGCCATCGGCGCCATCAACGGCGGCGCGGAAGAAGCCGAATGCCTGATCCGCTTCGCATATCGGGCCGCTTTATATTGGGAAAAAATGCGGCTGAAGGCTGTGCGCGATGCCGGCGGAAATTTGATCCGCGTTCAGGGATATTCCATTAATGTAACTTCGCGCAAAAATGCGGAAGAACGCATCCGCCGTGAAAGAGTGCGGCTGAAAACGCTGGAGGGCGGCATTTTTGAAGCGTTCACCTTCAATCTGACCAAAGGCGCGTTCCCTGATATCCAAACTGAAGATACCTCTATGCTGGAGGTCAAGATCACCGACGAAATGCTGCGGGAAGCGCTGAGCGTCTGCCCCCAGATGCAAGAATCCTGCCCCACCACGCGTGAACTTTTCCTGCGGGTGGCGGCGCGCATTCCCAATGCGGAAGAACGCAGGAAGTTTATTGCCGCCTGCAGCGCTGCCGCCATGAAAAAAATCGTCAGCGAGGGGAAACACAGCACGCAGATCTGCTATCGCCGCTATATCGGCAAAGAGACCAAGTGGGTTTCCACCACGGTGGAAGTGCTGCCCGAACCGGAAAACGGCGACTTGATCGCGTTTTATTACACAAAAGATATCCAGGATGAAGTGATCCGCAAAGAAATTTATTCCAGAATCATCGATATGAATTATGAAGCCGTGGCTTATGTGAGCCTGCAGACGAAGAAGCTGTATCTTCAGGCGACCAAGAATAAAGAAGATCTTGTGTTTCACGCTATGCCTTACGAAGATGCTTTGAAAGAAGTGATCGCTGAATTAGTGCCGCCGGAAAAACAGGAGCAGCTTTGCCGGCAGCTGAATCTGGAGACGGTGACCCAAAAACTGGAACATGCGCCGGTTGAAACGATTTATTATAACCGGCATGACCGAAGCGGAAAGATGGGAGCACATCAGCTGTGCCGCATGAAAAGCGATATCTTTTATCTGGATGAGAACAGGGATACCCTTGTGCTGCTGTTCACGGATGTGACGGAAATTTTTGAACAGGAACGCGAAAGCCGCACCAAGCTGGAAGCGGCGCTGGCGGCGGCGGAGCAGGCTTCTGTGGCAAAAACAGAATTCCTTTCCCGCATGAGCCATGAGATCCGCACGCCGATGAACGCCATCATCGGGCTGGATGCCATCGCTTTGCAGGAAAAAGATATTTCCGACAGCATGGTGGATCATCTTCAGAAAATAGGCATTTCGGCGCGGTTCCTGCTTTCGCTTATCAACGATATCCTCGATATGTCGCGCATCGAAAGCGGCAGGCTGGCGCTGAGAAACGAACCGTTCCACTTTGAAGAAATGGTGGATGGCATCAACACGATTTTATATGAACAGTGCCGCAACAGCGGCATCGATTATGAATGCGTGCTGAAAAGCTATACCGAAGAAAGCTATCTGGGCGATGCGCCCAAGCTGCAGCAGGTGCTGATCAATCTGTTGGGCAACGCGGTGAAATTTACCCCCAGCGGCGGCAAGATCCATTTTATGATCGAGCAGATTTCCAGCACGAGAGAAAAAGCCCGGCTGCGTTTCGAAATATCCGATACGGGCATCGGCATCGATGAAAAATTCATCGGCCACCTGTTCGAACCGTTCGCCCAGGAAAACCGCGGGCGCACTTCCGTTTATGGCGGAACAGGCCTCGGCCTTGCCATTTCCAAAAATATCGTGCATCTGATGAACGGCGATATCACCGTTCATTCCATCAAGAATATCGGCAGTGAATTTACGGTGGAAGTCGAACTGGGGCTCACCGGCGATGCCATCCGCCGGCGGCAGATGGGGCAGATGCTGCGCCCGCTTTCCACCCTCATTGTGGATGATGATATCATCGTCTGCCAGCATACCCAGCTGATTTTGAAAGAAGCGGGGCTGAAAACGGAATATGTGGAATCGGGGGCCGGCGCCATTGAAAAGGTGGAAGAGCGCCACCGGATCAGGCAGGATTATGATTTGATCCTGCTGGATTGGCAGATGCCGGATATGGATGGCATTGCCACCGCCCGCGAGATCCGCAAGATTGTGGGGCCGGATGTGACCATCATCATTATGACGGCCTATGATTGGGCGGATATCGAGAAAAAAGCGCTGGCTGCGGGGGTCGATCTGTTCATGAAAAAGCCGATTTTTGCTTCTTCCGTCACCCGTGCTTTTGAAAATGTATTTTTGAATAAAAGCGAGGCGGCCGCGCCGCAGGAGCCGCAATATGATTTTGTGGGCAAGACGGTCTTACTGGCCGAAGATAACACCATCAACGCCGAGATCGCGCGCAACCTGCTGGAAATGAAAAGCTGCGCGGTGGAACTGGTTTCTAACGGCGCCGAAGCGGTGGAAGCTTTTGCCGCGGCGGCGGTGGGCCATTTCGATGCCATCCTGATGGATGTGCGCATGCCGGTGATGGATGGTCTGGAAGCCACAAGGGCGATCCGCGCCATGAGAAAGGCCGATGCAAAAAAAGTGCCGATCCTGGCCATGACGGCCAACGCCTTTCAGGAAGATGTGAACCAATCGATGGATGCCGGCATGAATGCGCATCTGGCGAAGCCCATCGAACCCAAGCTGCTTTATGAAACCTTAAAGCGGCATCTGATGAAAAATGAAAAAAACATGCCGCAATAAAAGTTTGGGAGAAGAAAAAGGTGAAAGAGAAATTCTATCTTAGGTGAAAGAGAAATTCTATCTTTCTGAAAAGAAAAATCACTGTGAGAACCAAGGTGAAGCAGTTAAAAAATACTTTGAGGAACTCTGTGCGATCATCCATGCAAATCCCGAGCATTTCACGGCGCCTCAAGAAAGGATCATATCATGAAAATTGAATTTACAAAGGAAGAAGCCCGGCAGTTCCTCGAGCTGATGCGCGATGAAAACGATATTGTTCGTTTGGTAGATCCGGTGGCAAAGAAGGTTTTACAAGAAGACGGGGAAAACCTCACCGGCGAAGCATGCCACACGGTCTGGGGGCGCTGTGAGCGCTGTGAGAACTGCACTTCTTTGCGCGCGCTGCAACGGCAGGATACCGCCTATAAACTCGAAATTTTCAATGGGCATACTTATTGGGTCTGCTCGCGTTTTCTCAAAACCGAGGGTCACCCCGGCATTCTGGAGCTGGTGAAGGATGTGACCGACCGCCTGATCATGGATACCGACCAGCGCGATCAGATCGGTATGCTGATCAGCAACTATAATCAGATGCTCATCACCGATTCCTTAACAGGGGTTTATAACCGCCGCTTTCTGGATGAGCATTTTCTGCCCTCGCTGAAATGCTGCCATGAAGAGGATATCACGGTCAATCTGGCCTTTATCGATATGGATGGGTTCAAAGAGATCAACGATCGCTATGGCCATAACGCCGGCGACCGGCTTTTGAAAGATGTGGCGGGGTTCTGGAAGCTGCATTTCAACCGGCGCGATAAGGGGAAAGAACGGCTGGTGATCCGCTTTGGCGGAGATGAATTGCTGGTGATCGCCTGCGGCATTCCGCAGCATCGCTTTGAAGAAGAGATCCATCATTATAATAACGAGATGAGAAAAATCTGCTATTTATCCGATCAGACTCAGTTTGGCTTTGATTTTACTTATGGAATCGCTTCCAGCGAAACGCTGGGCAGAGATTGGGAATGGGAAGATCTGATCGAAGCGGCCGACCGGATGATGTATCAGGGAAAAGACAGAAAAGCAAAAGCAGGAACAGATGTATTCAATAAAAAAGAAACTGTGAGTGGGAACGGGGGAACGCAATCATGCCAGAGGTAACCAAAAACGAACTTTTGCTCAAACGCTTGGCCGCGTGGGGCTGCGATATTGAGGGCGCGCTGCCCAGATTTGTGGGCAATACGGATTTTTACTGCCGCCTTTTAGAACAGGTGCCCCTGGAAGAAAGCTTCGAAGAGCTGGGCAGGGCGTTGGCACAGGAAGAAGTGAAAACCGCGTTTGAGCACGCCCACAGCCTGAAGGGCGTTTTGGCCAATATGGGCATTACACCCATGTATCAAGAGGCTTGCGACATTGTGGAACCCCTGCGCAGCGGCACTGTTAACGGCACGGCGGAACATTATGAAAAACTGATGCAGCAGCGCGAAAAGCTCAAAGAGCTTTTGCGGGCGGATGAAAAAGGAATACACTGATGCAGCAGAGTGAAAAGAATAAGCTGGGCGGGGGATATGATAGCGCCGCCTCCTCCGGCACCGAAGGAAAAGTTTTTTGGCGGCATGTCATCAAAGATATCGACCGGGCGCGTTGGCGGGGGTTCTGCGGCAAAGCCGGTGGTTTCAACGGAAATGGGGTGAAATGATATGGAGAAAGAAAAACTCACGATTTTGATCGTAGACGATCAGCGCATCAACCGCCAGATCCTGGCCGGCCTGCTTCGCTTTGATTATGATGTGCTGGAAGCCGAAAACGGCGCGGAAGCGCTGGAGCAGCTGGAACACCATGAAGAGATCGCGGCGATTCTTTTGGATTTGGTGATGCCCGTGATGGATGGATATGAGTTTTTGCGGCGCTTTAAAGAAACGCCTTGTGCGGAACTGCCCATCATTGCCGTCACCGGCGATAAAGATGCGGGAACAGAGCAGAAAGTGCTGGATCTGGGCGCGTGGGATTTCGTTTCCAAGCCCTATCACCCCGCGACGCTTTTGACCCGGCTGAAGAATGTCATCATCCGCAGCCAATATTATCTTGTCAGTCAGATGAAATTCGTCTATGAGCACGATCCGCTGACAGAGCTGCTCAACAGAACGGCGTTTTTCACGGCGGTTCGTCATCTGCTGGAAGAAGACCCGCAGGGTGAGTATGCCATGGTCCGTGTGGATATCGACAGGTTCCAAACCTATAACTCCTTCTGGGGCGAAGAAGAAGGGGATAAGCTGCTGCGCTTCATGGCCGATTGGATCAGACAGATTGCGGGGCGATGCAAAAAATGCGTGTATGGCAGGATCAATGCCGATGCGTTCTGCCTGTGCGTTCCCAACCGCGAAGAAGTGATTCGGGCCGAAGCCCGGCGCGCCTTTGAAGCGCTGGCGGATTATAACAAGGAATACCGCCTGGTGCCTTCCTTCGGCGTTTATGAGATCCACGATAAAAAAGAAAAGCCGCAGAAAATGTATGAACTGGCCACTTTGGCCGCCCATGACTGCAAAGGCAGCTATCTGGAATATATCAGCTACTATAAGCCCGAAATGAGCAAGCGCATCCTTGAGAACCAGTGGATCGTCAACGAGATGCAAAAAGCCATGGATGCCGAGCAGTTCGAGGTCTATCTTCAGCCGAAGTATGATCTGGATACCGAGGCCCCTTATGGCGCGGAAGCCCTGATCCGCTGGCGTCATCCCGAAAAAGGGATGCTTTCGCCGGGAATTTTCATCCCCGTGTTCGAGCAAAACGGCTTCATCGGCAAGATCGACCATTATATGTGGGAGCATGTTTGCTGCCTGCTGCGCAAATGGATCGATGAAGGCCGCCATCCCGGGCCCATCTCGGTCAATGTATCCCGCGTGAATTTATATAACCCCAATCTGGTGGCTATTTTAACGGGGCTTGTGGAACAATACCGCATCCCTGTTGAGCTGCTGCATCTGGAAATGACCGAAAGCGCTTATATGGCAAACCCGCAGGTGATGGAGCGCGTGGTCGAAGAATTGCAGAATTATGGGTTCGTGATCCTGATGGATGACTTCGGCAGCGGATATTCTTCACTCAATACGCTGAAAGATATCCATGTGAATATCCTCAAGATCGACATGAAGTTTTTGGCCGGCGATTCGGATATGGAGCGCAGCAGAAGCATTCTGGCTTCGGCCATCCTCATGGCCGGCTGGCTGCATACCCCCGTGATCATGGAAGGCGTGGAAACCGCCGAACAGGCAGCCTTTTTGAAAAGCATCGGCTGCAATTATGTGCAGGGCTATTATTTCGCAAAACCCATGCCCGTTTCCGAATATGAGCAGCTGATCGATGGGAAACATCAGGTGCCAACCGAGCTGCGCTCGGAAAATCTGCATCAGGTGGCCCACACCCTGTGGTCGGCCAATCCCCAGAATGAACTGCTTTTCAACAGCCTGGAAGAACCTGTGGCGGTTTATGAGCTTGCCGCGCAGCGCATCCGTGTGCTGCGTGTCAACGAAAGCTTCCATGACTTTTTCGAATCGAATTATATGATGGATAAAACCATTGGAATCGCGGTGGAACCCAGCATCACGGCCGAAGAGCAAAAGCGCATCATTGAAACCTGCCATTATGCGGCGAAAACCAAAGAAACTTGCGTTTGCTGTTTCTCGCTCACGGCTCACGACCAAACCGTTTCCTGCGTGAAAATGGTGGTTCGCTATTGGGGGCTCAACGAAGCGTCAAGCATTTTGTTTGCCCAGTTTTTCCCGCAGGGCGAATAAGCGCCGCGCGAAAAAAGAATACAGCCGCGCGCTGCCGCGCAAGACGGTAAAAACGCAAAAGGCGCTTTCTTTGAAAGAAAGCGCCTTCAGTGAAAAGATGGAAGTTCACCGATGAGAAGAAAAAGAGGAAGTTATAAGCGATAACTTCCTCTTTTATGATATTTGAGCAAAAAAACCATGAAAATCGCAGAAAAGAAGGAGAATCGGCGATGCTTTTGGTTGTAAGTGTTTTCACGGCGTGGTAGAATAACAGCGGCACTTTTCTTTGGTGAAAAATGGTGCCGTTAAGAACGGCCCGGCGGCAGATCGGATTTATCTTCGCCGTTCAGATATCCCCATTCGTGAAGCTTCAGCGCGGTGAGCACCACGACGGGAACGATGAACATCCCTGCGAAGCCCGCCATCCGATAGCCGAAATAGATGCACAGCAGCGTAACGAAGGGATCAAGCCCCAGCTGCGCCCCCACGATGCGCGGTTCGATGGAATTTCGAACCAGCAAGACGATGCCATAAAGCAGGCAGAGGGTCAGCGCGCGGCGAAGATCGCCCGAAAGCAGCGCCAGAACGCTCCACGGCAGCAGCACCGTGCCCACGCCGAGGATCGGCAGCGCATCGATCACCGCCACCAGAAGCGCCAGAAGACCGGCATAAGAAATATGCATGATGCTGAACCCGATAAACAGCTCAAAACAGGTGATGCAGATCAAAATGCCCTGTGCTTTCAGCCATTTTCCCACGGAATTGATGAGAAAATCCTTCAGCTTGCGAACAAGCAGCATATGGCGCGCGCCCAGCGCTTCCGCCAGGAAACCATAGATCCTGTCTTGCTCGCCGCAGAGAAAATAAGTGGAAAGCAAAATGAAAACGGTGGTGATCAACACTGTGGGGAGCCCCGAGGCCGCCCACGAAACAGAAGATAAGACACTGGTGAATTTGATATCCGGCAGTTTGATCGCCGAAAGGATGCCGTCCAAAGAATCCAGCCCCAGCTTGGGGGCGAAAGAATCCAGATGATATCTGGTCAAAAAAGCATCGAATGAAGCGGAAGCCGCAGAGATCCTTTGCGGCAGCGCATCCACCGCGGCGGGCACTTCCCGCATCATCTGGGTGCCTTCCGTCACCAGACGCCCCACCAGGGCATATAATAGAAAGCCCAGCAGCGCCACCGTGGCCAAGGTGAAAAAGATGGTGGAAAATTTGCGGTTGATGCGGAACTTGCGGTGAAAATATCCCACGGGTTTGGCGATCAGGCGCGAAAGCAGAAAAGCCACCAACAGCGGGATCAGCCATTTGAATACATATTTGAAAAACAAGACGATCCCCGCGAGGATCAAAACAAGATAGATCAATTTGAGCAGAAAATCGATATAGCGGTTTTCGTGCATTTGCATAAGAAACCCCCTTTGCACTTCTTTTCATGGAAGAATCACTCATGAAGAGGCGAACATTTCTGTTTCTATTATACAACATCCCAATGGAAATAACAGAGGATTGCCTTTAAAATAATGAATTGCAGACAATCTTAAGAAAAGCGAAAGAGTTATCACGCTTGTTGTGGGCAGAACATAGAATGGAATGATTTTGGAACGCCTCAGAACGGAGGAACAAACAGTGGCATTTATCGTACAGAAATTCGGGGGAACCTCTGTGGCCGATACCACCCGCCTGCGCCGCGCCGCCCAGCTGATCTCAGATTGCTGGCGCCAGGGCAACGATGTGGCGGTGGTGGTTTCGGCCCAGGGGCATACCACCGATGAGCTTTTACAAAAAGCCGCGGAGGTCAGCGGCTGCCCCTCGCGCAGAGAGATGGATATGCTGCTGGCCAGCGGCGAGCAGATCTCTATTTCGCTGCTGACCATGGCGCTGCATCAGCTGGGGGTGCCCGCGGTTTCCCTCACCGGCTGGCAGGCCGGGGTGCGCACAGACAACCAGCATTCTTCAGCCCGCATCCGCCAGGTGGAAGGCCAGCGCATCCGCAGCGAGCTGGCCCAGCGCAAAGTGGTGGTGATCGCGGGCTTCCAGGGCATCGATGAATATGGCGATATCACCACCATCGGCCGGGGCGGAAGCGATACTTCGGCCGTGGCTGTGGCGGCGGCGCTGGGCGCGGAAAAATGTATCATTTATACCGATGTAGACGGCGTTTATACCGCCGACCCCCGCATTGTGCCTTCGGCAAAAAAACTCAGCGAAATTACTTATGATGAAATGCTGGAGCTGGCCTCTCTGGGGGCTCAGGTCCTGCATAACCGTTCGGTGGAAATGGCAAAGAACTACCATGTGCCCATGGAGGTGCGTTCAAGCTTTGTCGATCTGCCGGGCACGATCGTGAAGGAGGAAACCATGGAGCGCAGAAATGTCAGCGGCCTTGCCCGCGATATGGATGTTGCAGTGATCAGCCTGACAGGCACAAACGATGTGCCGGGCATCGCTTATCGCATTTTCGCCTTGTTGGCAAAAGAAAAAATCAATGTGGATATGATCGTTCAATCGGCGGCGGAAGGCGGCAAGAAGCATATCAGCTTCACGGTAACGCAGAACAGCGCCCAGCGCGCCCTGGAAATTTTACAAAATCAGGAAGATGTGAATTTTGAATATTTCATGATCGATGAAAATGTCTGCAAAATTTCGATCGTTGGCGCGGGCATGGCGGGCAACGCCGGTGTGGCTTCCGATATGTTTGAAGCGCTTTATGAGCAGGATATCAATATCATGTTCGTTTCCACCAGCGAGATCAAGGTTTCCGTCATCATCAAAAGCGAAGACGCCCAGCGGGCCATGCAGGCCATCCACGATAAATTCTTCGGGTGAAATTTCCAAACAGCCGCCAAAAGGGATCATGATTCCTTTTGACGGCTGTTTTTTTATGGCGGCTTCCCAAAAGCGTAAAAAAGCCGATCACGCTGTTTTCCGCTCAGAAAACGCCTGTTTTTCAGTCAAACATTGCATGACAGGGCAAAATGCGCTAAGATAAGAAAGGTTGAAAGCTTTTGCGGCGCCGAATGCCGCAGAAAAGCGAACAGACAGGCATCTGCGGCCCCGCCGGGCGGCCGCGCAAAGCATAACGGAGGAAACTATGGCTGAATTATCGGTACGCCACTTAAATAAATTTTATAATGATTTTCCCATTTTGCAGGATATTTCTTTCGAGGTCTTTCCCGGCCAGCGGGTGGGCATCGTGGGCGCCAACGGCAGCGGGAAAACCACATTGTTCAATATTTTAACGGGAAAACTGGAATATGACGGCGGTCAGGTGGATTTTCGCGATAATGCCCGCGTGGCGCTTTTAGATCAGCTGCCCGATTACCCCGAAGAGATGACTGTTCGAGAAGTGCTGATGCAGGCCTTCGATGAGATCCGCGCCATGGGCGAAGAACTGCACCTTTTAGAAAACAAAATGGCGGCGGAACACACCGCGGCCGATCTGGAACGCTATGCAAAGCTGCAAACGGCGTTTGAAGCGGCGGGCGGCTATGCGCTGGAAGTGAAATATAACCGCATGGCAAACGGCCTGAATATTCCGCCCGAAATGCAGCAGCGCCCGTTTATGAGCCTTTCGGGCGGCGAAAAGACCCGCGTGAACCTGGCGCGCGTCATTTTAACAGAAACCGATGTGCTGCTTTTGGATGAACCCACCAACCATTTGGATCTGCATTCCATCGAGTGGCTGGAAGATTATCTGAACGGCTTCAAGGGCAGCGTTCTCATCATTTCCCATGACCGTTATTTTTTAGACCGCGTGGTGGATACCATTCTGGAACTGCAGGATGGCAGGATGACCCGCTATCCCGGCAATTACAGCTATTATGTGGATAAAAAACAGGAGCTGATGGAACAGCTGGAAGCGGCCAAACGCCGGCAGGATAAAGAAGTGGAACGCCTGGAATTTACGGTGGAGCGCATGAAAGGCTGGGGCCTTGGCAATGCTAAACTGATGAAGCGCGCTTTTGCCATGGAAAAACGGCTGGAGCGCATCGAGCGTATCCAGACCATCCGCAAAGAGCATAAAATGAAAAACCAGTTCAAAGAAGCCGAACGCTCGGGGGATGAGGTTTATCATCTGCTGGGCCTTCAGGCGGGTTATGACAAACCGTTTCAGGAACCTTTCGACGCCACCATTCTGCGCGGCGAGCGCGTGGCCGTCATCGGGGATAACGGCTGCGGCAAAACAACGCTGATCCAAACCCTTCAGGGCAGGCTGGCGCCCTATGCGGGCCGCGTGTTCGAAGGCGCGGGGCTGAAAACGGGCTATCTGCCCCAGGTGGTGGAATTTGCCCATCCCGAGCGCAATATTCTGGATACGATGCTTTATGAAACCAAGCTGGATGTGCAGGGCTGCCGCGACCGTTTGGCGGCTTATGGTTTTCAGGGTGAAAGCGTGTTCAAGAATGTGGCGGTGCTTTCCGGCGGCGAAAAAGCAAGGCTGAAGCTCTGCATTTTTATGAACAGCGAGATCAACACGCTGTTTTTGGATGAACCGACGAACCATCTGGATATTCTGACAAAAGAATGGATCGAAGACGCCATCGATGAATTCAGCGAAACGATGATCTTCGTTTCCCATGACCGCTATTTCATCAACCGTTTCGCCACCCGCATCTGGGAATTTGAAAACGGCAGGATCTATGATTATGTAGGCACCTACGAAGAGTATCAGCAGGCAAGAAAACGCCTGGCGGCCCAGCAGCAAAGCCTGCCGCCCGAGAAAAAGCAGGAAGCCCCAAAAAAAGAAAAAGCCCCCCGCCGCGACAGCAAAGAAGAGCGCAAACAGCGCCGCGAGCTGGAAAAAGCGGTGGCCGCGGCCGAAAAAGAAGTGGAGCAGCTCAGCGCGCAGATGGAGCAATGCGGCGCGGATCATGTGAAGCTGGCAGAGCTTTATCAGCAGAAGGAAGAAGCGGAAGAACGCCTGCTGGAGCTTTATGAACAGCAGGAAGCGCTGGATCAGCCGGAAGAAAACTGAAAAACGCCGGCCGGTCTGCAAAAAGGGAATAAAAACGAAAAACAGCGCGGAATAACGGGCGCGTTCCCCGCGGAAGCGGCGGATTTTGGCGGCGGAGTAAAACCTGCTCTGCGGCAAAAAGATCCTTTCACCAAAACGGGCAGGCAGAGATCGATATGCTCTGCCTGCCTCTGCCTGAGAAAAAATATTTTAGCCCTTGGGCTTGGTCAAATCGTTTGCGCCTTCTTTGATGGCATCGGCGCCGCCCTTTACAGCGTCGCCAACAGCATCGGCGCCTTTTTTCACGGCATTGCCCGCGGAGTCGACGCCCTCTTTCAGGTCTTCGCCCACCTTGCTGCCGTCATCTGCCGGGGGCGTGGTGTCATCGGGGGTGTTTTCTGTGGGCGGCGTGGTTCCGGGCGTGGTTTCATCCTTCTTCGAGGTGCATGCCGCTGCCGTCAGCAGCAGTGTCATTGCTAAAAACAGAGCAAAAAATCGTTTCATGTTCAAGATTCCTTTCCGCGGATCAACGCGTTATTTTTGATTTTCCATCACCCAGTGCATCTCATCGATCACGCTGCTTTCATCGGGCATCGGCCCTCGGCTTTTCGCGCGGATGCGATCGCGGCGCATGCCGGCGTGGGTGATCTTTGTTTCTGCCGGAATGGGTGCTGGATGGACTTTCGGTTTTTCGTTTTTCATCATTCAAGACCTCCGAACAAAAGGAAGTATCAGTTCAGCGTGCGCACCAGCTTGGGCGGTTTTATGCAAAACGCAGCATAAAAGGCCGCACAGGCGTGATGATACTGTTATTCTGCCGCCCCGCATCACGGTTATTCCCCTTGAAAAAGAAAATCCTGTGGGATATAATAAAATATCCAATAAAATCTCAGCAGAAGAAAAAGAATACGAAGAAAGGGATGGGGAAAAATGAAAAATAAGACAAAATTATTGACAATGGCTTCCTGTTTTGCCGCGATGATCCTGATTTCCACGATGTTTCCCTTTATTCGCGTTATGAATGAATATGCCCATATCGGCGATGGCCTGATCTATCTGGCGGCGGCGGTGCTTCCGCTGCCTTATTCCGCCTTGGCGGCGGCCGTGGGCGCGGGGCTGGCCGATACCTTTCTGGGCTTTTTCCTGCCGTGGGCGCCGATGTCGCTGGTCATCAAAGGCTTGATGGCCACGGTTTTCGGGTTTTTATGCTGCGGCGATAAAGTGGCCAAAAGCAAAGAGATCGCGGCGGTATGCCTGGCGGGGCTTATCAACATCGTCGGCTATTTTCTTGGCAGCTGGGCGGTTTATGGCTGGGCGGCGGCGCTGGCCGGCCTGCCGCTGAATCTTGCGCAGTCGGCGGTGGCGGCGGTGATCTATTTTGTGTTCTCACGCCCCGCGAGAAAATTTGCCGGCAAATATATTCGTTAAAATTTTTGAAGATAAAGGAAAGAAAAAAGTATGATCGAAAAGCTGGAACTGGTAGAAAACAGGCTTACGGAGATCGAAACCGCTTTGGCGGATAATAATCTTTACAGTGACCCTCAGGCGGCGGCAAAGCTGCTGAAAGAACAAAAAGAACTGATGCCCGTGGTAACGGCGTTTCGCGCGCTGAAAAAAGCGCAGAGCGACCTGAAAGACGCCACCGAGCTTTCCCACAGCGATGATGCGGAAATGCGCGAGCTTGCCGAACTGGAATATGACGAGGCAAAAGAGAACATCGCAAGGCTGGAACAGGAGCTGCGGCTGCTGCTTCTGCCCAAAGATAAAGATGATGATAAGAATGTAATCGTTGAGATCCGCGGCGGCGTGGGCGGCGAAGAAGCGGCGCTGTTTGCAAATTCCCTGTTCCGCATGTATTCGATGTATGCCGAAACCAAGCGTTTTTCCATCGATGTGCTGAACATCAACGAAACCGAGCTGGGCGGCATCAAAGAGATCAGCTTTGAAGTGCGCGGCGTGGGGGCATGGTCGCGCTTCAAGTTCGAAAGCGGCGCTCACCGTGTTCAGCGCGTGCCCGAAACCGAATCTTCGGGGCGCATCCACACTTCGGCGGTCACCGTGGCCGTTTTGCCCGAAGCCGAAGATGTTGAAATCGAGATCAACCCCACCGATCTGCAGATCGATACCTATCGCAGCGGCGGCGCCGGCGGCCAGCATGTCAATAAAACCGAATCCGCCATCCGCATCACCCATCTGCCCACAGGGCTTGTGGTGGAATGTCAGGATGAACGCAGCCAGCATAAAAACAAAGACCGCGCCATGAAAATTTTGCGCACGAAGCTTTATGAACAGCAGCGCATGGCCGCCGAACAGGAACGCGCCAGCGAGCGCCGCAGCCAGGTGGGAACCGGCGACCGCAGCGAGCGCATTCGAACCTATAACTATCCCCAGGGCCGTGTCACCGATCATCGCATCGGGCTGACCCTGCATAAGCTCGACGCCGTTCTCAACGGCGATCTGGATGAGATCATTGACGCTCTCACGGCGGCCGACCAAGCGGAACGCCTGCGCGTGGGAACGCAAGAATAAAGATAAAAAGGAAGGCGATGGGGCATGAACATTTGGCATGACATCGATCAGGCAGCAGTGAAACCCGAAAAATTTATGGCGGTAATCGAAATCCCCAGCGGCAGCAAAAAGAAGTATGAACTGGATAAACAGACAGGCCTGCTGAAGCTGGATCGCATTTTGTATACCTCCACCCACTATCCGGCAAACTATGGGTTTATCCCCAGAACCTATGCCGATGACGGCGACCCGCTGGATGTTCTTGTGCTCTGCACAGAAACACTGGATCCGCTGGTGATGGTCGAATGCTATCCCATCGGCGTTGTCAGAATGCTTGACGGGGATGAATGTGATGATAAGATCATCGCCATTCCCACCCATGACCCCACCTGGAACTATTATCAGGATGTGACCCAGCTGCCCCCTCATATCTTAAATGAGATCGGCAATTTCTTCGAAGTTTATAAAAGCCTGGAACATAAGAAAACCGCAATGTCGAACACCCTGGGGCGTGAAGCGGCGCTGCAGATCATCCGCGACACGATGCTCACTTATAAAAGGCATTATTGCGGATTGATGGAATAGATATAGAACAGTCAGCAAAAAATCACCCGGCAAAATATTACTGTGGGGCAAAGGAGCCCGATCATGAATACTTTATTTTTATCTGCGCAAAAACAAGAAGATGTGGAGCAAGCCGGCGAGATCCTGCGGCGGGGCGGCCTTGTGGCCGTGCCAACGGAAACGGTTTACGGCCTTGCGGCCAACGCGCTTGATGGAGAAGCGGTGAAAAAAATATTCGAAGCCAAGGGTCGCCCGCAGGATAACCCGTTGATCGTTCACATTTCTTCGATGGAAGAACTGGAACCTTTGGTGGAAACCGTTCCCGAAAAGGCGCGGCTGCTGGCCAAACATTGCTGGCCCGGCCCGCTGACCATGATTTTCAAAAAAAGCGATAAGATCCCGCAGGAAGTTTCAACAGGGCTGGATACCGTCGGCATTCGCATGCCCTGCCATCCCGCCGCGCTGGCGGTCATCCGCGCGGCAGGCGTGCCGCTGGCGGCGCCTTCGGCGAATACCTCGGGCAAACCCAGCCCCACCACGGCCCAGCATGTCAAAGAAGATATGCAGGGCAAGATCGATGCCATCCTCGATGGCGGCGAATGCGCGGTGGGCGTAGAATCCACCGTGGTGGATATGGTGGCGGATCCCCCCAGAATTTTGCGCCCCGGCGGCATCACCCGCGAACAGCTTCAGGCGGTTCTGGGCGAAGTGGTGGTGGATCAGGCGGTCTATTCCGAACCGAAGCCGGGCGAAAAAGTGCGCGCGCCGGGCATGAAATATCGCCATTATGCGCCGCAGGCCCCCGTGCTGCTGTTCGGCGGTGCGCCGGAAGCTTCGGCAGAGGCCATTTCACACAGCCTTCAGCCGGGCGACGGCGTGTTATGCTTTGAAGAATATCGCGGCAGATTTTCAAACGGCAGACGCACAGTGCTTTCTTACGGCCTCAGCTGGGATAAACAGGCCCAGGCGCAAGAGCTTTTTTCAGCGCTGCGCGCCTTTGACCATACCCCCTGCAAACGCATTCTGGCGCAGGCGCCGCGCCCCTTCGGCGAAGGGTTCGCGGTTTCCAACCGCATCAAAAAGGCGGCGGGGTTTCATTTGCAGCCTTCCGCCGATTATATCGTGGTGGGTGTGACCGGTTCTTCCGGCAGCGGAAAATCGACGGTCAGCGCGCTGCTGCGCGAAAGCGGCTGGGCTTCGCTGGATGCGGATCTGGTCTATCATCAGCTGCTGGAAAACGACCGCAGCCTGATCAACCGCCTGGCCGATGCTTTCCCCGGCTGTGTGCAGAACGGCAAAGTCAGCCGCGAAGTTCTGGGTGAAGATGTGT
Source organism: Acidaminobacterium chupaoyuni (assembly GCF_047936785.1). Classification (GTDB taxonomy): domain Bacteria; phylum Bacillota; class Clostridia; order Oscillospirales; family Butyricicoccaceae; genus Acidaminobacterium; species Acidaminobacterium chupaoyuni. The sequence goes on along the minus strand of NZ_CP176394.1, from coordinate 2,299,334 downwards.
TTGGCGATGAAGCTTCGCTGGAAACGCTCAACGCCCTGACCCATCCTTCGGTGATGCGCGAACTGCGCCGCCGCATTCGCGTGCTGGCAGAAATGGGCTGCAAAAAACTGGTTTTGGATGTGCCGCTGCTTTATCAAAGCGGGTTAGATCGCCTTTGCGATTATGTGATCGGCGTTACGGCGGAACCGGAACGCGCCATCGACCGCATTATTTCGCGCGACGGCGTGGCGGTGGAAAAAGCGCGCCGCCGGCTGATGAACCAGCCGCAGGAAGATTATTACGCCCAGCGCTGCGAAATTTTGCTGCATAACACGGGCACAAAAGAAGAATTGCGCGAAAAATTGGCGGCGGCCATGCGCCCCGATCACGCGCCGGCCGAATAAGGCTGAATAAATTTCAACACCTCTGGGCATTCTTAGCTCAGGGGTGTTTTTTTGAATCAAAACGAAAACGAAACACAATATGATGAAAACACAGAAGATCAGCAGGAACTCAAAAAAGATGATTCCGTAGACGGGATCAGAGAACTGGGGTCGGTGACGGCAAAAGGCAAAAAAGATTCTGTGCACTGCCTGACCATCGTGGGCCAGGTGGAAGGGCATATGCTGCTGCCGCCGCAAAATAAAACCACCAAATATGAACATGTGATGCCGCAGCTGGCCGCCATCGAAGAAAGCGAAGAGATCGACGGCCTTCTGATCTTGCTCAACACCGTGGGCGGCGATGTGGAAGCCGGCCTTGCCATCGCGGAACTGATCGCCGGCATGAAAAAGCCCACCGTTTCGCTGGTTCTGGGCGGCGGCCATTCCATCGGCGTGCCGCTGGCGGTGGCGTCGCGGCGGTCGTTCATTGCGCCAACGGCCTCAATGACCATCCATCCCGTGCGCATGACGGGAACGGTTCTCGGCGTTCCCCAAACGATGACCTATTTCGAAAAGATCCAAGACCGCATCACCGATTTCGTGGTGGCCAACAGCCATATCAAAGAAGAAGATTTCCGCCGCCTGATGATGGAAAACGGCCAGCTGCTCAACGATGTGGGCAGCATTGTTTATGGCAGAGAAGCGGTGAAACTGGGGCTGATCGATGAACTGGGCAGCCTGCATGATGCGCTTTCCTGCCTGCATCAAATGATCGAGGAGGAAAAGAAGGATGCTTCACACGATCGTTCCCATGGAACAGATCTTCCCGACGGAAGAAATTGAGGTGCAATGGGGAAGCGTGGGGTCTTCGCCGGCAGAAATCTTATGCGACGCGCAGGGGCGAAAACGCTATGGCAGGATCTATTCCACCTGTCTGAAAGATTATTTGAACTTATAAGCAGAGAAGAACGGGGAAACGGCAGAAAAACTGCCGTTTCCCCGTTTTAATACACTGGAAACCAAAGGGAGGATATGATATAATAACTGCTATGCAGTTATTATATCAATTTCACGGCCCGCCTACGGCGACGGCCATATGATATCATTTATGCTTCGCATTCACGATATCATAACTGTTATGCAGCTATGATATTGATTTCACGGCCCGCCTGCGGCGACGGCCGCTTTCTGCTTTTCATGCTTTGCATTCGCGGCAGAAAAAACGCATAACGCTTAAAAACCGCCCGATCTACAGGGTGAAAAGGATATAGGTGATCGATTTTGGCAACCGCACAGAAACCAAGGCAATCTTCGGGAACAACAAAAAAGAATACGCCCAAACGCTCTTCTGCGGCGCAGAAGAAAAAAGCCGCCCAGCAGCAGATGGCGGTGCGCCGCGAATGGACAGGTGCGGCGCTGATCGTGGCGGCCATTCTTTTGCTGCTGGCGCTGTTCAGCGGCAACGGCTTTTTGCTGGTGTGGCTGCGCAAAGCCGTTCGCGGCGTCGTGGGTTCGGGCGTTTATGCGCTGGCGGTCTGCCTGTTTTTGGCGGGTCTGCTGATGATCGCTCGGCGCAAGGGCAAGATCCGTCTGCGGGTGACCTGCCTTTTGCTGCTGCCCATTTTATGGGGCGCCGCGGGGCATGTGCTGTTTTGCGCCGAAACCTTTGAGCGCAGCCTGAAAGGCGTTCAGCGTTTGGCCGTGCTGGGGGCCGCGGGTCAATCCGGCGGCTTGATCGCGGGCGGGCTGGGCATTCTTTTGCACGCCGCGTTTTCAGGCGCGGGCGCAATGGTGATCTTGTTTGTGTCGATGGCCTGCTGCGTGATGGTGGCGGGCAACACCAGCCTTTCCATGATGATCGACAGGGTGCGCAGCATGCCGCCCGAACCCGAAGAAGAACCTGCCGAAAGCAAACCCGAGCCGCAGACGAAGGCGCAGATCCCCCCCAGAAAGCCCATGCTTGAAGGGATCTTCCCCAAGAAAAGGCCCATCGATATTCCGCTGGAAGATGTTTCGCCCGAAAAAGAGGGCTTGAAGGGCGAAAAGATCAATATCGCCCCGCCGAATGTTAAAACCCCTGCCCAGGTGATGGGCGTGGAGCATCAGGAGCAGAAGCCTGCATTTACCGTGGCGGAACCCATCCGCCGCAACGCTTCCCCCGAACCTGTGCTGCCCGAAACCGAGGGCGAGATTTTGCCCGTGGTTTCACCGGCGGTGAGAAGGGCTCAGGAATTCGCCGCCCGCAGGATGCAGGAAGAACAGGCTGCCCGGGCGCAGGAAGCGCCGGAAGAACCGCAGCAGGAAGAACAGCCGGCCACACAGGCGCCGGCGGCGCAGGAACCGGCCGATCGCCCCCCGTGGGAAGAAAAACCCGAAGAACAGGCCCAGGATGCCCCGCAGCAGGCAGCCTTTGCCCCGGCGGCGGAACAGACCGGCGCCGGCGAAGAAGCGCCCCAGCCCCCCGAATGGGATGCACCGGATGAAGAAGCGGCCGCCGCCACCCAGAAAGCGCTGGAAAGCGCTCTGGAAAGCATGCCGAAGGATACTTATTTATACCCGCCCTACAGCCTGCTCAACCGCAACACCAACGCCGAGGTCGATTACAGCGCCGAGCTTGCCGAAAATTCCGCCCGTCTGCTGGATACCTTGAAAAGCTTCGGCATCGAGGCCACACTGGTGGATATCACCCGCGGGCCCACGGTCACCCGTTATGAAGTGCAGCTCAAGCGCGGCACAAAATTCAGCCGCGTGACCAATTTATCCGATGATATCGCCCTGTCGCTGGGCGCGGCCAGCGTGCGCATCGCCACCATCCCCGATAAGCTGGCGGTGGGCATCGAAGTGCCCAATTCCACCGTTCAGCTGGTGAGCATCCGCGAGATCATCGATTCCCCCGAATTCAAAAACAGCAAATCGCGCATCAGTTTCGCCGTGGGCAAAGATATCACGGGCAAAAATGTGGTGGGCGATATCAAAAAAATGCCGCATATGCTCATCGCCGGCACCACCGGTTCCGGCAAATCCGTCTGCATCAACTCGCTGCTCATCAGCCTGATCTATAAATCCACCCCCGAAGAAGTTCGCCTGATCATGGTCGATCCGAAAATGATCGAACTGGGGGTCTATAACGGCATCCCGCATCTGCTGATCCCCGTTGTTACCGACCCGCGCAAAGCTTCGGGCGCGCTGAACTGGGCGGTCACCGAAATGATGCGCCGCTATAAGCTGTTTTCAGAACTGAATGTCCGCGATCTGGAAGCTTATAACGAAGAGATCATCAAACAGGAAAACGGGAAAAAGCTGCCCCAGATCGTCATCGTTATCGACGAGCTGGCCGATTTGATGTTCGTGGCCGCAAGCGATGTGGAAAACGCCATCGTGCGCATTGCCCAAATGGCCCGCGCCGCGGGAATGCATCTGATCATCGCCACCCAGCGCCCTTCGGCCGATGTCATCACGGGCATCATGAAAGCCAACATCCCCTCGCGCATCAGCTTTGCCGTGGCGTCGCAGATCGAATCGCGCATTATTCTGGATGCCACCGGCGCTGAAAAACTGCTGGGGCGCGGCGATATGCTTTATAACCCGTTGGGCGCGCCGAAGCCTTTGCGTGTGCAGGGCTGCTTTATCACCACCGCCGAAATCGAAAGCGTGGTGGAATTCATCAAGAAAACAGGCAAAGCCGATTATTCCGAAGAAGTGATGGAACATATCGAAAAGCAGGCTGAAAACGCCCAGAACGGCGGCAGCGGCGGTGACGCCGGCGAAAGCGACGACGCCGAAGACGAGCTGATGCCCAAAGCCATCGAAGTGGTGGTGGAAACGGGGCAGGCTTCGGTTTCCATGCTGCAGCGGCGTTTGAAGCTGGGTTATGCCCGCGCGGCGCGGCTGATCGATGAAATGGAAGCGCGCGGCATTGTGGGCGGATATGAAGGTTCCAAACCCCGCCAGCTGCTGATCACCCGCGAAGAATGGCGCGAAATGGTCATGCGCCAGCAAGACTTATAACAGCGCAAAGCGTGGCTTGTGAAGAAGGTTTTGCAAACCATCGTTTTGAATAAAACATCCGTTTATTTTCAAACAGGAGGAATCAATGATGGGATTCAAAAAAATCAACGCGCACGAAATGCCGGGCAATCCTTTTGAAATGATCGAAAAACAGGCGGCCCTGTTAACAGCGGGCACGCCCGAGAAGTTTAACACCATGACCATCGGGTGGGGAACCATGGGCGACCTGTGGAACAAGCCGGCGTTCACGGCATATGTGCGCCCCAGCCGCTATACTTACCGGTTCACCGAAGAAAACGAATGCTTCACCGTTGCGTTTTTCGGCAGCCCGCGCCCCAAGGCTTTGGGTGTGCTGGGCAGCAAATCGGGCCGCGATATGGATAAAATGCATCAAAGCGGGCTGACCCCCGTGTTTGTTGACGGTTATCCCATGTTCGAAGAAGCCCAAACGGTTCTGGTTTGCAAAAAGATGTATGAAGAAGACCTGAAAGCGGAAAAAATTCCGCAGGAATATCGGGAACAGTTTTATCAGAACGGCGATTATCACCGGGTCTATACCGGCGAGATCATCGGCGTTTATGTGAAAGAATAACCGCCCGCGGGCGGCCATCGGGAAGGGGAAACTATGGCGGAAGAATTTGAGTTTTTGCCGATTTCAAAAGAAGATATGCACCGGCGCGGCTGGTATTATTATGATTTTTTGCTGATTACGGGGGATGCCTATGTGGATCACCCCTCGTTTGGCACAGCCGTGATTTCCCGCGTGCTTGAAAAAGCGGGGTTTCGCGTGGCCATTCTTTCCCAGCCCGATTATCAGAATACCGATGATTTTCTTGCCATGGGCCGCCCCAGATATGCGGCGCTCATCAACGCGGGCAACATCGATTCCATGGTGGCCCATTACAGCGTGGCCAAAAAACGGCGCGCCAAGGATGCCTATACCCCCGGCGGCCTGCCGGGCAAACGCCCCGACCGGGCGGTGATCGTTTATGCCAACCGCGTGCGCCAGGCGTGGGGCGACCTGCCCATCGTCATCGGCGGCATCGAAGCTTCGCTGCGCCGGTTCGCCCACTATGATTATTGGGAAGATAAAGTGCGCAGGCCCATTCTGGTGGATTCCGCCGCAGATCTTTTGATCTACGGTATGGGCGAACACCAGATCACCGAGATCGCCGGGCGGCTGAAAAAAGGCGAAAGCATCCAGGAGATCCACGATGTGCGCGGCACCTGCTTTATGGCAAAAGATCCTTCCGAATGCGCTTTTGAAGCGGTGACCGAGCCTTCTTTCGAAGAAGTGAGCACAGACCATGAGGCCTATGCCCGGGCAGCGCTGATCGAACATGACGAGCAGGATTTTGTGCGCGGCCGCGCCATTCTTCAGCCCTGCGACCATCGCTGGCTGGTGCAGAACTCGCCCGCCAAACCGCTTGAGACCGAAGAACTCGATCAGGTGGCCGATCTGCCCTATACCCGCACCTACCATCCTTCTTATGAAGCGCTGGGCGGGGTAGAGGCCATTCGTGAAGTGGAATTTTCCATCATCCATAACCGCGGCTGTTTCGGCGCCTGCAATTTCTGCGCGCTGACCATGCATCAGGGGCGCTATGTCACTTCGCGCAGCCACCAGTCTGTGCTGAAAGAAGCGGAGCGCATGACCCATGTTCCCCATTTCAAAGGTTATATCCATGATGTGGGCGGCCCCACGGCCAATTTCCGCGGCCCCGCCTGCAAAAAACAGGCGAAAGTGGGCGCTTGCGTTGACAGACAGTGCCTGTTCCCCCAGCCATGCCCCGCCCTGAACGGCGATCACAGCGATTACCTGAGCCTGCTGCGCAAGCTGCGGCAGATCCCGGGCGTGAAAAAAGTGTTCATCCGTTCGGGCATTCGCTATGATTATATGCAATGCGATAAAAACGGCGAGTTTTTCGCCGATCTGGTGCGTTATCATATCAGCGGCCAGCTGAAGGTCGCCCCCGAGCATATCAGCCCCAATGTGCTTTATTACATGGGCAAACCCCCGAAAGAAATTTATGAGCGCTTTTGCGAAAAGTATCAGCAGCTCAACGAAAAATATGGGCTGGAACAATATCTTGTGCCCTATCTCATGAGTTCACATCCCGGCAGCCGGCTGGAAGACGCCATTTTACTGGCCGAATATTTAAATGCCACGGGGCATCGGCCCGAACAGGTGCAGGATTTTTATCCCACGCCGGGAACCCTTTCCACCGCCATGTATTATACCGGGCTCGACCCGCGCACCATGGAGCCTGTTTATGTGGCGAAAGACCCCCACGAAAAAGCCATGCAGCGTGCCCTGCTGCAATGGAAGAACCCCAAAAACCGCCAGCTGGTGCTGGAAGCGCTGCACCGGGCGGGGCGTGAAGATCTGATCGGAACGCGAAAAGGATGCCTGATCGCCGAATTTTCTCCGCGATATCCGCGGCGTGGCGGTGAGAAGCCGCAAAACCGCAAAGAAAAAACGGCCGAACAGCCGCCAGACACTTTTAACGGCAGAAAGGGGCAGAAAAATGCCCCGGCAGCGAAAAAGGGCGGAAAGCCTGCGCAGGATCGCCGCGAAAAGCAGGGCGAAAGGGCTTTCGGCGAAAACCGCGGAAAGCCCGCGCAGGATCGCCGCGAAAAGCAGAGTGAAAAGGCTTTCGGCGAAAACCGCGGCAGATCCGCGGGGAAAGCCCCTCAGAACCGCCCGCAGCATCAGAACAAAAAACAACGGAAATCATGAAAAAGGGAGCATAGCTCCCTTTTTTGATGAATAGAGAAAGCCCTCCTCGCATAGAATGCTTATGCCCCAACAGCGCCCAAAAGAAAGCGGCCGAACACCATGAAACAGTGCCGGCCGTTGGGAAAGGCGCTCATGAGGGGATAGAGCTGAGAGGAGGAAAAAAGATGATCGCGACTTTTGCGGTGGCAGAAATACAGCCCCAGCGCTTTTGGCAGAGATTTTGGCTTCGCTTTTGGCCTTGGGGGCATATGAGCGTGCAGACAAAAGTAGTGAAAAACACAGGCTTTTTAGAAGTAAAACTGAATATTCCAACGCATTGTAACGAGAAAAAACGGGGAAAAAGGGTGAAAAAAGCGCTGAAAACCCTTTATCGCCGCGGCGTTCACCGCATCGCCGTTGAAAAGGAATGGGAAGGCGCGGCCCAGCAGGCATGGATGATGCCGGTTTCTGCCCGGGGCCTTTGGCCGGCGCTGGCGGCGAAGCTGGTGTTATGCCGCATGAAGACGGAAAACCGCCTGGGCACCCAGACCGCTGTGCGCATCTGCGCGAAACGGGCCGACCGAAATGTGATGAAATGCGCAAGGCTGCTGGCAAAAAAGGTGAGAACCCTTCAGGTGGAGATCCCCATCGGCGGGCAGACCGTCAAAGAGATGCTTTATGAAGAATTCGGCATTGCGCCCGCCGCCGAGATCCCGCAAAACTGCGGCAAGCTCGATCTGGTTTTTGAAGGCGCCTGCGGCAGCGGCCCCGATGCCCTGAATCTGGCCGAACTGGAAGAAAACGGAGAAAACGGCTTCATTTTACATACCCCAAAATGGGCCAGAAAACAAAAGCCGAAGGAAATTTCCGACACGCTGTATGCGGCGATGCTGTGGCAGGCGGGCATTCTTTCGGCCGATGATGTGATCGTCAGCGATAAAAAGATCCCTTGACATCGCTGTTTGGCAGAAATATAATGAATTAATATAATGATAGAAGTGTGCCCATCGGGGCAGATTGCAGGAGGATATTATGGCGAAACAGTTCACACTGACAGAAGAAAGATTAAAAGAAATCAAAGAAGAATTAGAATATCTGAAAACCGTGCGCGAAAAAGAAGTGGCAGACCAGATCAAAGAAGCCCGTTCTTTTGGCGACCTTTCCGAAAACAGCGAATATGACGAAGCCAAAAACGAACAGGGCAAACTGTATTCGCGCATTGCCGAACTGGAAAATGTTTTGGCAAACGCCGTCATCATCAACGAAGAAGCCATCACCACCCAGCATGTGAGCATGGGCACAAAAGTGAAGATCGTTGAACTGGAAGACGACGATGAAGAAGAATATTTCATCGTGGGCGCGCAGGAAGCCAACCCCAGCCAGCAGCGCATTTCCGATGAATCGCCCCTGGGCAAAGCCCTTTATGGCCGCGGCGTGGGCGATGTCGTCACCGTGGAAGCGCCGGTGGGGAACATTCAATATAAAATTTTAGAGATTACCCGTTAAAGCATGAATAACGCAAAGACGGCCACCCGAACAAAAAAGCAGGGCGGCCGCGCTTTTGCATGGAGGAATATTGATGAACGAAGAAAAGACAACACAGCAGGAAGAATTGACACAGCAGCAGGAACAGGAAAAAATGAGCGAGATCCTGCGGGTGCGCCGTGAAAAACTGGAAGCGCTGCGCGCCGCCGGAAACGACCCGTTTCTGATCACCAAATATCCCGTGGATAGCTATGCCGCCCAGATCAAAGAAAAATTCGCTGAGATCGAACCCGAACATGAAACCGGCGAATTTGTGGCGCTGGGCGGGCGCCTGATGAGCAAGCGCGTGATGGGCAAAGCCAGCTTCGCCGATCTGCGCGACACCACGGGCAACATCCAGCTTTATGTTCGCCGCGACAATGTGGGCGAAGAAGAATATGCCGCGTTCAAAAAATTCGATATCGGCGATATCGTGGGCGTAAAGGGCGAAATCTTCCGCACAAAAATGGGCGAGATCAGCGTGAAAGTGACCGAGATCACGCTGTTATCGAAAAGCCTTCTGCCCCTGCCCGAAAAATGGCATGGCCTGAAAGACACCGATCTGCGCTATCGCCAGCGCTATGTGGATCTGATCGTGAACCCCGATGTGAGAGAGGTTTTTGCCAAGCGCAGCCGCATCATCAAGGAAGTGCGCAATTATCTGGATGAAGAAGGCTTCATGGAAGTGGAGACCCCCATCCTGCACACCCAGGCGGGCGGCGCCGCGGCGCGCCCCTTCATCACCCACCACAATACGCTGGATATGGATATGTATCTGCGCATTGCGCTGGAACTGCATCTGAAACGCCTGATCGTGGGCGGTTTCGATAAAGTTTATGAAATCGGCCGCGTTTTCCGCAACGAAGGCATGGATACGCGCCATAACCCCGAATTCACATTGATGGAACTGTATCAGGCTTACACCGATATCGAGGGCATGATGAACCTTTGCGAAGGTCTGATGCGTTCGGTGGGCCGCAAGATTTTGGGCGGCGAAGCCATCGCCCAGTTAGACGGCCTGACCATCGATATGGAAAAACCCTTTAACCGCATGACCATGACCGAAGCCGTGAAGAAATACAGCGGCGTGGATTTCGACCAGCTGGCCGACACACAGGCTGCCGCAGCCGTGGCCAAAGAGCACCATATCGAGGTGGAAGAACGCCACAAGAAGGGCGATATTCTCAACCTGTTCTTCGAAGAATATGTGGAAAGCAAGCTGGAACAGCCCACCTTTATTTTCGGGCATCCGCTGGAGATCAGCCCCCTGGCCAAAAAAGACCCGGCCCACCCCGGCTATACCCAGCGCTTTGAACTGTTTATCGGCGGCCGCGAATATGCCAACGCTTTCAGCGAGCTCAACGACCCCATCGATCAGCGCGAGCGCTTTGAATATCAGGAATATCTCAAGCAGCACGGCGATGATGAAGCCAGCGGCGTGGATGAAGATTTCCTGACAGCGCTGGAATACGGCATGCCTCCCACAGGCGGCATCGGCATCGGCATCGACCGTTTTGTCATGCTGCTGACAGGCGCGCCCTCCATTCGCGATGTTCTGCTTTTCCCCACCATGAAGCCCTTGGATTAAACCAATTGAAAAAACGGCGGCGATCCGGCGAGGGGCGCTGCCGTTTTTTGTATAAAATCAGTCAAAAGTGGGTATGACCAAAAAGAAAACGGTAAAACACCCAAAAAAGCATGGAAAAGAAAGCGCCTCTTGACTTGAAACTTTAAAACCCCTATGCTATACTAACCACCGCGTAGAGAAAAGGTGCTTTGGCGCTTTGAGAAAGCGAAACATCAAACGAAAACTTTTAAAACCAGCGACAGAACAAACCTGGCGAGAGAGTGCGTCAGGTTTTCTCTATAGTGTTTGGGAGAAATCGGAGAGAGCGGCATTTGCCGCAGGGATATGTTATGCAAAGATTAGAGCTAACGCAAAAAGTAAAAAACTATCGAAAGAACCTGCCGCCCGTTCGCGTGATCGTCATCGGGTTTGCGCTGGTCATTTTGATCGGCACGGCGCTTCTGATGCTGCCTTTTGCCACGCGCAGCGGCGAAAGCGCAGGCTTCATCACTTCACTGTTCACCGCCACTTCGGCCACCTGCGTCACGGGGCTGATCGTGGAAGACACCTATTTATTCTGGAGCCCCTTTGGGCAGGTGGTCATCATTCTGCTCATCCAAACGGGCGGCCTTGGGTTCATGACGCTGGCCACCGCGTTTTCGCTGCTGCTGCGCCGCAAAATTTCAATGCGCGAACGCCTGCTCATCAGTTCTTCTCTGAACCTGAGCGATATGTCGGGCATGGTGCGCATGGTGCGCCAGATCCTTTATGGCACTCTGCTGTTCGAGGGCATGGGCGCGCTGATCTTATCGGTGAGGTTCGCCCGCGATTATGGCATTTGGGGCGGCATCACCCGCGGCATCTTCCACGCCATATCGGCGTTCTGCAACGCGGGGTTCGATATTCTGGGCGACCGCGGCGCGTTTTCTTCACTGGGTTCCTATCGCGGCGATTTTGTGGTGACGATCACCATTGCGCTGCTGATCGTGATAGGCGGCCTGGGCTTTTTTGTCTGGAGCGATATTTACGCTTCTTCCGAAAAGGGCCGCCTGCATACCCACACCAAGATCGTGCTGAGAACCACGGCCATCCTGCTTGTTCTGGGCACGCTGAGCTTTTTTGTGGCGGAATATCATAACCCCGGCACTTTCGGCGATCAGAATGTGTTCGGCAAGCTGCTGAGCGCCTTTTTCCAATCGGTCACCACCAGAACGGCGGGATACGCCCAGGTGGATCAGGCGGCGCTGACCAATGTTTCAAAAGCCGTCAGCGTGGGGCTGATGTTCATCGGCGGTTCGCCGGGATCGACGGCCGGCGGTATCAAAACCGTGACCTTCGCCGTGCTTATCACATCAGCCCTTTCGGCGCTGAAGGGCACTTACCAGCCCATCATCAACGGCAGATCGCTGCAATACCGCTCTGTGATCGATGCGTTATCGGTATTTGTGGTGGGCCTCACCGCCGTGAGCATCGGCACATTTTTAGTGGCCGCCATCGATCATGTGGCCCTCAGTTCGGCACTTTTTGAATGTGTTTCGGCTTTTGGCACGGTGGGCCTTACCTTGGGGCTGACCCCCAATTTATCGGCGCCGTCGCTTTTGATTTTAGTTTCGCTGATGTATATCGGGCGCGTTGGAATTATCACCTTGGGTGTTGCGGCCATGATGAGAGGGCATGCCGCAGAGCCGAAGATCCAGTTCCCGCCCGCTCGCGTGATGATCGGATAATAACGGAGGAAAGAATATGGAATCTTTTGTAGTAATTGGGTTGGGCCGTTTCGGAACGGCATTGGCGCGTGAGCTTTATCGCATGGGCCATGAAGTGCTGGTGGTGGATAAAGATGAAGACGCGGTGCATCGCATCGCCGATTCCGTAAGCCACGCGGTAACGGCAGACGCCCGCGATGAACAGGTGCTCAGAAGCATCGGCGTGCGCAATTTCGATTACGCCGTCGTGGCGTTCGCAGACAATATCCAGGATAATATTTTGATCACTCTGATGCTGAAAGAACTGGGCGTCAAGCATGTGATCGCAAAGGGCAACGACGATCTGCATGTTAAAGTGCTTCGCCGCATCGGCGCAGACCGCATCGTCTTCCCCGAAGCGGATACCGGCGCGCGGTTCGCCCAGCTGATCTCTTCTTCCAACATCATCGATTATATCGATATTTCGGAAGATTACAGCATCGTTGAAGTGGGCGCGCCCGAAAAATGGTGCACCAAAACCATCCGCCAAATCGATGTGCGCGCTAAATACGGCATCAACATTCTGGCGGTGAAAACCAAACAGGGGCAGACCATCAATGTTTCGCCCGGCCCCGATTATGTGATCACCTATGGCGATGTGCTGGTGGTCATCGGCGCAAACGACGATATCAAAAAGCTGGTGTAAGATGCAGGAGATCATCAGCAGGGAGAACCCCGCCGTGAAACGGGTGATCCGTTTGCAGAAAGACGGGCGTTTTCGGCAAAAAGAAGGCTGCTTCGTTTGTGAAGGCGAAAAGCTTTTGCGCGAAGCCGCAGAAAGCGGAATGGAGATCCGCCGCCTTTTTTTGAGCCGCGAGCGGGAAGACCTCTGGCCGCTTGAGCGCTTTTGCACCGATACGGTGGCGGTTTCCGAACAGCTGATGGCCGCCATGAGCGATGTGGAAGCGCCCCAGGGCGTATTGTTTCTTTGCGGCCGCCCCGAAAAACCGGCCCGGCTTTTGAAAGAAGCGGCGCTGATCTTAGAGGATGTGCGCGACCCCGGCAACCTGGGCACGGCCCTGCGCACGGCGGAAGCTTTCGGCATCCCCGTTGTTTTGACGGGCAGCTGCGCCGACCTGTATCATCCGAAAACCATTCGCGCCACCATGGGCTCGATTTTTCGCGTGAAAGTTTCGCAGATCGCCAGAGAAGCGCTTTGGCAGCAGGCGGAAGAACAGGATCTGCCGCTTTATGCCGCCGCGCTGACGGCGGATGCCGAAGATATCCGCAAAGTGGATCTTTCGGCGGCGGGCGTTGTGATCGGCAACGAGGCAAAGGGCGTCAGCCGTGAAATGATGGAGCATTGCAGAAAGAATGTGATTATCCCCATCTCGGGGGCGGAATCTTTGAACGCCGGTGTGGCTTCGGCCATCGTGATGTGGGAAATGCGCAGAATAAAACAATAGCGGAATAAAAAATAAAAAGGGGCGGGAGAACAATGGAGAAAGCGCTGGCATGGATCTGGATGCGGCAAACCATTGCTCTGCCGCCCCATAAAATAATGGCTTTGGTCGAGCGATTTGGTTCGGCCGAAGCTTTTTGTTTAGCAGGCCCCGGGGAATGGAACCGGTGCGAGCTGCTTTCGCCCAAAGAGCGGGCGGCCCTGAAACAACAGGGCAGAGAAGACGCCGAAGAAATTTTGAGAAAGTGCAGAGCGGCGGGCATCCGCCCCCTCTGCCCCGATGATGCAGAATATCCACCGCGGCTGCGCCAGCTTTACGACCCGCCCGCGGTGCTTTATCAAAGAGGGCAGCTGCCGCCGGAAGAAAAAGCGCCCGCCATCGCCATGGTGGGCCAGCGAAAGGCGACCGAGGGCGGCAGAAAGATCGCCCGCCGGTTCGCCCAGGTTTTTTCGGCTCACGGTGTGACCGTGGTTTCGGGGCTGGCCTATGGCATCGACGCGGCGGCCCACGAAGGCGCGCTGGAAGGCGCCGCGCCCACCGTGGCGGTGTTTGGAACGGCCATCGACCAATGTTATCCCGCTTCTCACAGCGGGATGCTGCGCAGGATCTTGGAAAACGGCGCGGCGGTGAGCGAAGCCCCGCCGGGCGCGCGCACTTATCCCGCGGATTTTCCCAAGCGCAACCGTATCATCAGCGGCCTTGCAAACGGGGTTCTGGTGGTGGAAGCCCCGCGCAAAAGCGGTTCGCTGATCACCGCTTCCTATGCGCTGGAACAGGGGCGGGAGGTCTATGCCATCCCCGGCCCCATCGACAGCCCCCACAGCGAGGGCTGCAATCTGCTGATTCGAAGCGGCGCACAGCTGGTCACAGACCCGATACAGGTTTTGGAAGAGCTGCTGGACGGCGCTTATCCCTTGCTGGAAGAACAGCTGAAACAGGCCGCGCCGCAGAAAACAGAAAAAAATGCCGAAGAAAATATCGCGCCGGTGAAAATGCCTTCTGTCACCCCGCAGGAAGCGCGTATTTTAGCGGCTTTTTCGGGGAAAACACAGATCGATGATCTTTGCCGCGGGGCCGAAATGACGGCGGCGCAGGTTTTAACAAGCTTGACAATGTTGGAAATCAAGGGCATTATAAAACAGTTACCCGGAAAATATTTTGAAATCCTGTAAAAATCGTGTTATGGTAAAAGAGAACATCATCGCGGCAGAAGCAAAACCGCGTGAAACAGATAAAACGGAAAACGGCTTTTTTGCGCGCCGCGCGGTTTGAAAGCGGGGCGGCGGACAAGCCGCAACCCCAATCATCCCGGCGGCAGATGGTGCCCGCCGTTTTCGGAGGAATAAGAATGTCGAAATTATTGATCGTGGAATCCCCTGCAAAGGCGAAGACCATCGGCAAATATTTAGGATCGGATTTTGTGGTGAAGGCCTCGATGGGGCATTTGAGAGATTTGCCTAAAAAAGAGATGGGCGTGGATATCGAAGGGGATTTTACCCCCAAATATCAGCCTATCGACGGAAAAGATAAAATCATCCATGAACTGAAAGACGCCGCGCAGAAAAGCGATTTCGTCTATCTCGCAACCGACCCGGATCGCGAAGGCGAAGCGATCTCGTGGCATCTGAAAGAAATGCTGCATCTGGCGGATGACAAGACCCAGCGCGTCACTTTTAACGAAATCACCAAAAAAGCCGTGACGGCCGGCGTGCAGCATCCCAGAGATATCGATATGAACCTGGTGGATGCCCAGCAGGGCCGCCGCATTTTAGACCGTATCGTGGGCTATCAGCTTTCGCCCTTCCTTTGGCGCAAAGTGCGCTCGGGCCTTTCGGCGGGGCGTGTGCAATCGGTGGTCACCCGCCTGATCGTTGACCGCGAACGCGAGATCCAGGCGTTTATCCCCCAGGAATATTGGAGCATCGCCGTGACCCTGAATGCTTCCAATAAAAACTTCAACGCCAATTTCTATGGCGATGAAAAAGGAAAGCTGGAACTGGGCAGCGAAGAAGAGACCCAGAAAGTGCTCAGCGCCATCGACGGGCAGAGCTATCTGGTGAAAACCGTAAAGAAAGCAAAGAAAAAACGCACCCCCGCGCCCCCGTTCATCACTTCCACTTTGCAGCAGGAAGCTTCGCGCAAGCTTTCGATGACGGCAAAGCGCACGATGATGGTGGCACAGGAGCTTTATGAAGGCGTTGAGCTGGAGGGCATGGGCCTGACCGGCTTGATCACATATATGAGAACCGATTCTCTGCGCATTTCGGAAGATGCGCTGGCTGCGGCGCGCAGTTATATCGGCGACCGCTTCGGCCAGCCCTACCTGCCCGAAAAAGCGCGCCATTACAAATCAAAAAAGAACGCGCAGGATGCCCATGAAGCCGTGCGCCCCACAAATCCCCTGCTGGATCCCGACAGCATCCGCCGCAGCCTGACGCCCGATCAATATAAGCTTTATAAGCTGATCTGGTCGCGCTTCACCGCAAGCCAGATGACCGACGCGATGCTGGATACCACTTCCGCGGATATCGCCTGCGGAGGCTATATTTTCCGCGCCACCGGCCAGACCGTGGCGTTCCCCGGCTTTTTGGCGCTTTATGAAGAAGGCCTTGATGAGGTTTCGGGCGATGAAGACGGCGCGCCGCTGCCCGTTTTGCAGGAAGGCGACAAACCCGAACACCGCGACACACAGGCCAAACAGCATTTTACACAGCCCCCCGCACGCTATACCGAAGCGTCGCTGATCCGCACGATGGAAGAAAAAGGAATCGGCCGCCCCAGCACCTATGCCCCCACCATTTCCGTGGTTTTGGGCCGCGATTATGTGGTGAAAGAGGGAAAAGCCCTCAAACCCACACCGCTGGGCGAAGCCGTGACCGATCTGATGATCGATAAATTCCACGATGTGATCGATGTGGCCTTCACCGCCGGCATGGAGCAGAAGCTCGACGAGGTGGAAAGCGGAAAAACGGATTACCGCGAGGTTTTGCGCCGCTTTTATGAAGGCTTTTCACAGGAACTGAAACAGGCGGAGATCGACCTGGATAAAAAACGCATCAAAGTGCGCGATGAAGAAACCGATGTGGTCTGTGAGCTTTGCGGGCGCAAAATGGTGATCAAAAGCGGGCGCTTCGGCAAGTTTTTGGCCTGCCCGGGCTACCCCGAATGCAAAAACACCAAGCCCATCACCGAAGATACGGGCGTTCTCTGCCCGCTTTGCGGCGCAAAAGTAGTGAAAAGAAAATCAAAAAGTGGGTATTATTATTACGGCTGTGAAAAGAACCCCACCTGCACCTTTATGACCTGGGATAAACCCACCCCCAACAAGCAATGCCCCAAATGCGGCGAGCCGCTTTATAAGCGTTATACGAAAGCCGAAAAGAAATATGTGTGTTATAAGCCCGGCTGTGAATATGAGGAACCGCTGCCCCAGCGCCGCACAAAAAAGAAAGGCGAAGAAGCGGAAGAGGCCGCGGCGGCCGAACTGACAGAGAATGTTTCGGATGTTCCCGAAAAGGAAGCCAAGAAAAAGACCGCCGCCAAAAAGCCCGCCGCCAAGAAACCGGCGGCCAAGACAGCAAAGAAAACCGCGGCCGCGGCAAAAACCGATGAAACGAAAAAAACCGCCAGGAAACCGGCGGCCAAGACCGCGAAGAAGGCATCCGCCGCCGAAACAGAGGAAAAACCCGCAAAAGCCGCCAAGAAACCGGCGGCCAAGACCACGAAGAAAGCAGCGGCCGGCAAAACCGAAAGCAAGGCAAAAAAGACGGCCGGAAAAACCAAAGCCAAGGAAACGGAGCAGGAATAGATGAGAGCAACGGTAGTGGGAGCAGGGCTGGCAGGCAGCGAAGCGGCATGGCAGCTGGCGCAGCGGGGCATCGCGGTAACGCTTTATGAAATGAAGCCCCAATATAAAACGCCTGCGCATAAAACGGAAGATTTCGCGGAACTGGTCTGCTCAAACTCGTTTCGCTCGGGCGAACTGACCAACGCGGCGGGGCTTTTAAAAGAAGAACTGCGCCGCGCGGGAAGTTTGATCTTTGCCTGCGCCGATGAAACAAAAGTGGATGCCGGCGGCGCGCTGGCGGTGGATCGCAGCGGCTTTTCGGCGCTGGTGACGGAAAAGATCCGCAATCATCCCAACATCACGGTGGTCTCACAGCGCATCGAAAGCATTCCCCGCGAGGGCATGTGCATCATCGCCACAGGGCCTTTGACCGATGGGCCTCTGGCTGAAGAAATGCTGCAATGGCTGGGCGGCAGCGCGCTGAGTTTTTATGACGCGGCGGCGCCGGTGGTTTCGTTTGCGGGCATCGATCTGGAAAAGGCGTTTTTCGCTTCGCGCTATGGCAAAGGCACAGGGGTGGATTATATCAACTGCCCCATGGAAAAAGACGAATACCTCCGCTTTATCGAAGAGCTGACCACCGCGCAGGAAGCGGAAGTCCACGGCTTTGAAGACAAAAAGGTTTTCGAAGGCTGTATGCCGGTGGAAGTGATGGCGCGCCGCGGGGTGGATACGCTGCGCTACGGGCCGCTCAAGCCCATCGGCCTGCCCAACCCCAAAACGGGCAGGGAAGCCTATGCCGTGGTGCAGCTGCGGCGGGATAATAAAGAAGGCACCATGTATAATCTGGTGGGCTTTCAAACGCATTTGAAATTCCCCGAACAAAAACGGGTGTTTTCCATGATCCCGGGGCTTGAAAACGCGGAATTTTTGCGCTATGGCGTGATGCACCGCAACACCTATCTGGATTCTCCGCAGCTGCTCGACCGGTTTTATCGGGTCAAAAAAGAGCCGCGGGTGATGTTTGCGGGGCAGATGACAGGCGTGGAAGGTTATGTGGAATCGACCGCTTCGGGCTTTTTATGCGGGCTGAACATGGCGAAGATGCTTTATGAAAAGCCTCCGGTGGAATTTTCAAGCCGAACGGCCATCGGCGCGCTGGCAAGCCATATCAGCGGCTATGAGGGGAAATCTTTTCAGCCGATGAATATCAATTTCGGTTTGATCGATTCGCTGGATCACCGGGTAAGAGGAAAACGGGAACGCTATCTTGAAATTTCGCAGCGGGCGCTGGAAGAAATCGAAGCGCTGATGCCGCAAATACGGGAGGAGCTTGCAGAATGAAAATCATTATAGATGCAATGGGCGGCGATAATGCCCCGAACAGCACCGTTGGCGGCGCCGTGATGGCGGCAAAAGAATTCGGATTGGATATCATTCTGGTGGGCAATGAACAGAAAATTCTGGCCTGCCTTGAAAAAGAAGACACCGCGGGCGTGATCGAGCATATCGAGATCGTCAACGCGGCCCAAGAACTTTCAATGTGTGACCCCGCCACTTCGGTGACGAAAGAGAAGAAAGATTCTTCTCTGGCGGTGGCGCTGCGGCTGCTGGGCGAAGGCAAAGGCGATGCGCTGGTGGCTTCGGGCAACACGGGCGCCGTGCTGGTGGGCGCCACGATGTATGTCAAGCGCATCCGCGGCATTCGCCGGGCGGCGCTGGCGCCCATTTTGCCCACCGATTGCGGCGGAACACTGCTGATCGATTGCGGCGCCAATGTGGAATGCACCTCTGAATATCTGATGCAGTTCGCCTATATGGGCCACGCTTTCGCCAAACGGCAGATGAAGATCGAAAACCCCCGCGTGGGGCTTGTGAACAACGGGGCCGAAGAATCCAAGGGCACCCCCATGGTCAAAGAGACTTATGAGCTGCTGAAAGAAGCGGGCGAAGCGGGCCGCATCAATTTCATCGGCAATGTGGAAGGCCGCGATATCGCCTTTGGCGAAGCGGATATCGTTATCACCGATGGTTTCACGGGCAATGTGCTGCTGAAAACCTATGAGGGCGTGGGGCTTTATTTCGTCAGCGAGATCAAAAAAATGTTTTTGGCGAATTTTCTTACAAAGCTTGCCGCGCTGGTGATGAAACCTCAGCTGAGAGCGTTTAAGAAAAAGCTGGATTATAAAGAAACAGGTGGCGCGCCGCTGCTGGGCATCAGCAAACCCATTATCAAAGCCCATGGCTCCTGCAACGCCTATGCTTTCCGCAGCGCCATCCGCCAGGCCATGACTTATGCCGAAAGCGGCGTGATCGAAGAGATCACCGCCAACATCGAGCATATGAAAGCGGCCGTTGTCGAAGAAACCGAAAAAAACTGAGTGGAAAGCCTTTACAAGGCGAAAGGCGTTTGCTATAATCACTGTCTGTAATGATAATCAACCCATCAAAATAGAAACTCTCTGTAATGGAGGTGGCAAAATGATTCTGGAAAAACTGAAAGAGATCATCGAGGAACAGTTTGGTGTTTCTGCCGATGAAATCACCGAAGAAACTTCTTTGGTCGAAGATCTGGGGGCTGATTCTCTGGACCTGGTAGAACTGGTGATGAGCGTTGAAGAAGCTTTCGAACTGGGGCAGGTGGAAGACGGCACGCTGGAAAGCGTAAAGACCGTCGGAGATGTCGTGAATTTCATCAAAGAACGCATTGACGAATAAAGAATGTCAGCCGGCGCCCTGCCAATGCAGGGCGTCTGCTTTTTATAACAGAAAAGAGGAAACACCATGTCGATCAAACAGCCCGAAACAGGGCATACCTTTCAGAACACGCATTTGCTTGAAAACGCGCTGACCCACAGCTCTTATGCCAACGAGAACCGCGAAAAGGGCATCCACAGCAACGAGCGGCTTGAATTTCTGGGCGACGCCGTGCTGGGGTTCATCTGCGCGGAATATATTTATGAGAATTTCCGCGCCATGCCCGAAGGCGAACTGACCAAGCTTCGCGCATCCATCGTTTGCGAAAAATCGCTTTATGAATATGCCAAACGGCTGCATCTGGGCGATTACCTGCTGCTGGGCCACGGCGAAGAAGCCGGCGGCGGGCGCAAGCGCCCCTCGGTGCTGGCCGATGCGGTGGAAGCGATGCTCGCGGCCATCTATCTGGATGGCGGCATGGAAAGCGCCAAAAAGTTTATTCTGGGCTATATCCAGGAAAAAGCCCTCGAAATGTCGCGCATGCGTCATCCGCTGGATTATAAGACCACCCTGCAGGAGATCATCCAGAAAAACCGCGAAGAGACCCTGACCTATCGTTTAAAAGAAGAATCCGGCCCCGATCACGACAAGCGCTTTGTCATTGAACTGCTCATCAATTCCAATATCATCGCCGAGGGCATCGGGCGCAGCAAAAAAGAAGCCGAGCAAGACGCCGCCCGCATCGCGCTGGAACTGATGGGGCAATGAGAAACACGCTGATCCCTGTGTTCATCCCCCATCTGGGCTGCCCCTGCGCCTGCGTTTTCTGCAACCAGAAAGAGATCACCTCTTGCGCGCCCCCCACGCCGCAGGAGGTGGCGGGGCAGATCGAAGAAGCCCTGGCCAAAACAAAGGACCCGCAGATCGCCTTTTACGGCGGCAGCTTCACCGCGCTGGAACCGGGCCGGCAGGAAGCATATCTCGGGGCCGCGGCGCCTTTTTTGAAAGACGGCCGCTGTGAGAGCATCCGCGTTTCCACCCGCCCCGATGCCATCGATGGGCAAACGGCGGAACGCTTGAAGCGCTATGGGGTGAAGACCGTGGAGCTGGGCGCACAATCGATGCAGGATGAAGTGCTGCTGGCTTCGCGCCGCGGCCACACCGCCCGCCAAACGCAGGAAGCGGCGCGGCTTTTGAAACAGGCAGGGTTCGAAGTGATTTTGCAGATGATGGCGGGGCTTCCGCTGGATAGCCGCGAAAAATGCCGCCGCACAGCGCAGGCGCTTTGCGCGCTGCAGCCCGACGGCGTGAGGATCTATCCCGTCTGTGTGCTGCAAGACACCGCGCTTTATGAAAGCATGCGCCGGGGGGAATATCAGCCCCTTTCGGTGGAAGAAGCCGCCGAATGGTGCGCCGATGCGCTGGAATGCTTCGAAAAAGCGGGCATCCCCGTGATCAGAATCGGGCTGAACCCCACCGAAGAGCTTTCGGGCGGCGCGGTGGCGGCGGGCGCTTATCACCCCGCCATGGGCGAGATCGTGCGCTCGCGGCTGATGCGGCGCAAAGCCGATGAACTGATCGCGGCGCGCGAAGAATCTGCCCTTTTGCTGACGGTGCCCCAAGGCAGGCTTTCGCTTCTGCGGGGGCAGAAAAACAGCAATATGGCCTATTTCGCGGCGCGCTGGCCCGATAAAAAGCTGACGGTGCGTGAAGAACCCGGCCAAAGCGAAGCACTGCGCTGCACAGGCCGATAGGCAATGTTACACTTATGTTACAAAGGGCCCACCCCCCTTGAAATGGAAAAAAAGGTCTGCTATCATAGCTAACGAAGGGTGGATATCACCCAGAAAAAATTTTTATAGGAGGAACTATACATGAGAACTCTGAAAAAAGTTCTTGCGCTGTCTTTGGTGTGTGCTATGGCATTCACAATGATGGCCGGCGCCACTTTCAAAGATCAAGACAAAATCAACTCTGATCTGACAAATGACGTCGAACTGATGCAGGCTCTCAACGTCTTAAAGGGCGATGAGAACGGCAATCTGAATCCTACCGATACTGTTACCCGTGAACAGGCCGCAAAGATGATTTACGTCCTGAAAAACGGCGGCACAGATGACGGCGCCACAGGCTGGAAGGGCATGAACCTGTTCAGCGATGTGCAGTCCGGCAGATGGAGCGAAGGCTACATCAACTACTGTGCTTCTATCGGCATCATCAACGGCTGGATGGAAAACGGCAAATCCGTATTTGCTCCCACATCCCCCGTTACCGGCGTTGAGCTGGGCAAAATGCTGCTGACTCTGGTTGGCTACAAAGCTTCCGAACAGGGCTACACCGGCGCAAGCTGGCAGGCAAATGTTCTGGCTGATGGCCAGGAAGCCGGCATCTTCACTTCCTTCACACCTTCTGTTCTGGCTCCTACTCCCAGAGAGTGGACAGCTCGCCTGATGGTCAATGCTCTGAATGCATATTCCATCACTTATTCCAAGGGCGAACTGGTTGTCAGCAATCTGACATACGCTCAGAAGAACCTGAAGCTGTATTCTGTTGAAGGCCAGCTGACTGAAACAAACATCAACAAGCTGGGCGGCAGCAATGTTAATGCCACTTTGAAAAGCAAAGATGACAATCAGATTGCGATCAAAGCAATTACTGGCTTGACCAACACTGTAACTGCCAGCATCGCTTATGACGACGCGAAGGCTGCTACTCCTCTGGCAAACCTGCTGGGCGAAAAAGTCAAAGTGTTCTACAAGATGGGAACAGACGATAAGGTTGACAACGCTGCTAAGATCTATTCTGTGATCGCGGCGAAGAATGTTGTTGTTAAAACTCTGCCTGTGAATGCTATCACAGTTTCCGGTTCCGATAGCACACTGGCGATCGCGTTTGATGGCTATGCAAAGACTGTTTATGGCGCAAAAACTCTGGAATCTTACACCAACAATGTAAAAGCTGGTGCTGATATCACTGTTGAAGCATTCAAGATGAAAGATAACAGAAATGTTACTCTGATCGACAACAATGGCGACGGCTACTTTGAAATCGCAAAGTTTGACGCAAAGCCCATC
Organism: Acidaminobacterium chupaoyuni; assembly: GCF_047936785.1. GTDB lineage: Bacteria > Bacillota > Clostridia > Oscillospirales > Butyricicoccaceae > Acidaminobacterium > Acidaminobacterium chupaoyuni. The sequence continues at coordinate 2,276,448 of NZ_CP176394.1, read as the reverse complement.
TATGCAATCGTTGATACCAACGATTCCGCTACTTCTACCTTCACAGTGAAGAATGCCACATCTACATTCAAACTGGATAATGGCGCTGGCACTGGCATCGATTTCAATAAATCGAATGCAACCAATTACACCAAGTATCTGAACTTCGTAGATACAGTTGCTAAGGATGATGTTGTTGCGATCACAGAAAACACAACTTCCGGCAAACTGGTTTATGATGTGAAGCTGGCAACAAAGGTTGCTGAAGCTGCTACAGGTTACACCCTGTCGGTCGTGGAGGGCAATACTTATTTTGACACAGTTAAAGTTGGCACAACCAACTATAACCTGTCCTCCAACGCTATGACAGGTTACAACTGGAACAAAACATCTGGTAGCAACGCCGGTTCCGACAAGACTTTCTATACCGATGGCAAGTATGTCGTGTTCTCTAAGGGCGCTGACACAAGCGTCAATGTTGACAACTTGGTCTATGTGATCGGTAAAGACAGCACTACTTCTTATGGCACAACCACTTACAAAGTGAAGGTTCTGCATGCAGACGGCACAATTGCTGAATATGTTCTGAACGAGAGCACTTCGGCTGGTGGCTTAAAGAATGATGCTGTTGCATTGAATGCTAATTTGGCAACACAGCCTGTCTTTAGTTATTCTCTGACAGACAATAACACCAAGATCGTGCTGAAGGCTCTGCCTGCAGGCGCATCGGGCAGCTTGACTTATGTAAACAAGGAAGGCGTAGTAGCGGATGGCTCTTATGTGAGCAAGACAGGTGTTGCTACAATCGGTGGTTCCGCTTATAAAGTCGCGGCTGACGCTGTGTTCTTTGCAAAGAGCGGCACAACTTATAAAATTGTGAAGGGCTCTGAACTGGCTGATCTGCAGGCTATCGACGGCAACCAGTATGCTTCTAAGAGCATCAACGGCTTTAGCACTCTGGTGTTTGGCGTTCTGAACGACATCGCCAGCGTAACAAGCGACAAGGCGAATGCTTTCGTAACAGGTTCTCCCTCTTACATCGGCAAAGTCGGCGACAAATATGTTGTAACTCTGCCTGTGTGGGCAAACGGCAAGGCTGATACACTGTCCTTCTCCTATGGCACTCCGGAATCGGCTGATGCAGATATGACATCTACTCTGGCAGGCCTGAAGAATAAAGCTATCGAATACACAGTGACCGATGGCTATGCAACGGCAAATGTGATCACAGCAACTGCTGCTGCAAGTGACACAAACTATGCTACAAACTATGCCGCAGGCAAAGTTTGGTACACAGGCAATCTGACAGCAGTCAACTCCACAGATGCTTTCATGAACGGCCAGTTTATGAAAGTTGCTTCCGATGTGAAGGTAACTGTTGTTGATGAAAACAGCGGCAGCTACAAAGTTGTCGAAGGCGGTTCTATTGTGAAGTCTGATGGCGCTGCGAACTCCGTATTGGTGAAAGTTTCCGTTTCTAACGGTGTTGTCACCATCAAAGAGATCATCTGCGAAGCTGACGGCGCAGCAATGAACATTGCTACTGTTGCTTAATTGAGTTTCTCAATTTAACAGCAAAACCTTTGAAAGGGCAGCCGATTGGCTGCCCTTTCTTTTTCATGTTTGCGCATTTACAAGAACAGCATCAAAAGCGCGGCCAAAGCCTGCCGCGCTTTTGATGCTGTTCTCTTATAAAAAAAATCCACAAATTGCGGGCGGTTCGGGGCGGCGCGGCCCCGGCGAAGAAAAAAGAAATCCGCCGAAAACAAAGGAAACATTGCAAAACGGGGGTGCTATTTTCAAACGGAATCTGTTATAATAAACAATAAGTTCGAAATGTTTATAAATGGCGGAGGATCACCATGAAAGAAGAAACAAAAAAAAGAAACGACAGTTATAAAAATAGAAAACCGCGCGCCCTGCAGAAAAACGCCCAGAGAGCCGCGCTTTTGGGCGAAGAAGATGAAAACCTCATTGAAGGGCGCAACGCGGTGGGCGAAGCCCTGCGCAGCGGCCGCGAGATCGATAAAATTTATTTCCACGCGGGCGCGCTGGGCAGCATCGGCAATCTGATCGCGCTGGCGCGAAAACAGGGCGTTACAGCGCAGGAAATCGATAAACGCAAGCTGGATGCCATGAGCGTGACCGGTTCTCACCAGGGCATCATCGCCATGGCGGCGGCCGTGGCCTATCGCTCGGTGGAAGATATGCTGGCGCTGGCCAAACAGCGCGGCGAAGCGCCGCTGCTGGTGCTTTGCGATGGCATCACCGATCCGCATAATCTGGGGGCCATCATCCGAACGGCCGAAATCGCGGGGGCACACGGCGTCATCATTCCGCGCCGCCGAAGCGCGGGGCTAAACGCCGCCTGCGCCAAAGCCGCGGCGGGCGCGCTGGAACATCTGCCCGTGGCGAAGGTGGCCAACATCGCTTCCACTGTGCAGGAACTGAAAAAACAGGGGATTTTCATTTATGCCGCCGATATGGATGGCGACAAAAGCTTGTATGACGCCGATTTCGCGGGGGCCACGGCGCTGGTCATCGGCAGCGAAGGCGAAGGCATTTCCGCATTGGTGAAAAAAGAATGTGATTTCGTGGTGAGCATCCCGCAAAAGGGGCATATCCCCTCGCTGAATGCTTCCAACGCGGCGGCGATCCTTTTATTTGAAGCCGTGAGAAAAAGAATGTAACAAAGCAAGGATGTGAACGCAGTGAGCAAGTATCCCGGCGAAGAAGAAACCACCTATTCGGTTGATGATATTATTGCGGAATTCAAAGCCACCGAAATGAGCGGCTTGGATGCCATGGATTTGGCAGAAATGAAAGATGAAGCCCAAAACCGCCGTTTGCAGGAAGAACAGCAGCCAAAGGGTAACGGGCAGAAAACTGCGCAAACATCCGTGGGCGGGCAAAAAACGCCGCAGAACGCCGCTTCTGAAGAAGAGGAAACACAGACCGGCGCCGAAAAGCAGGCAGCGCCCGATAAAACAGAAGAAAAAACGCCCCGGGCGCAGCCCGAACCCGATGAGGCCGCGCCGCGTTCGCGTTTCCGCATTATCGAAAACGAACAGTTTAAAAAAGAAAAAGAAGAACAAAGCCGCCTGGCAGAGCAGGAACGGCAGATGCAGGCCGAGCGGCAGGAAAAGCCGCCATCCGCAAAGCAGAGCCGCAAAGAAGAAACCCGGCAGGAAAGCGCGCAGGAAGAATTTTCATCCGGCGAGACCGGCGAAGAACCCGAAGAAGCCGCCCCGGAAGAGGGCGCGGTGCAAGGGCGGCGCTTTTTATTCTGGAAAAAAGAACCCGATGCGGCCAACCGCTGGGGCAATGAAGAAGATTACGGCGAATATGGCGAAGAAGAGGAAGAAGAAGAGCCGCTGAAAGAAGATTTCCTTTTTGAGCCCGATCCCGAAGATATTCCCCATAATATCAACCGTTTGGGCAAAAAGATCCGCCGCGTGACCGTTCGCGCCATCTGGCAGCTTGTTTTATTGGGGCTTTCGGTGCTGCTGATGCAGCTGCCCAATATCCCCAACCTGCCGATCCCCGAAAAACTGACTTATGCCAGCGCGCCGCAGCTTTATTTGCTGCTCCGCTGCTGCTTGCTGGCGGCTTCGCTGCTCTGCGCTTCCGATATTTTGGCGGCGGGGCTTTATCGCCTTGCGCATATCCGCCCGACGCTGGATTCTTTGGTAACGATCACCGCCGCGGCGGCCATGGCTCATTCTTTGGCCATTGCCCTCAAGCCCCCCGCGCAGGTGTTTGATTATGGCTATGTGGCCCAACTGGTGCTGTTTGCGGCGCTGGTGGGCAAACGATGCCGCCTGCTGATGCTGCGGCGCACTTATAAAGCCGCCATCTTGAGCAATTCCCCTGTGCATATCCGGTTGGAAGAACTCGAAAAAGAAAACATCCTGTATAAAGTGCAGGGCACGATGGATACAGACCTTTCTGTTATATCGCGCAGCGATATGACGCAGCGTATTGGGGCGATCTATGCCCCTATCGCCATTGCGGCGGTGCTGGCGCTGGCCGTGATGGCCAGTTTCGCCAAAAAGCAGCCCGGCAATTTCTTGCCCGCGCTGGCGGCTATTTCAAGCGTTGCCGCGCCTGTGGGGCTGCTGCTTTCCACCACCTCGCCGGGTTCACGCATCAGCAAAAAGCTGTTCACTTCCGGCACGGCGATGCTCAGCTATGACGCGGCGCGGCAGATGCAGAAGGCCAACAAAGCCGCGCTGACAGACAGCGATCTTTTTCCGCAGGGCAGTGTCGCCATCAGCGGCATGAAGGTGGGCAAAAACCAGACGCTGGAAAAAGTGGTGGCCACCGCCGCCGCCGTTTTGGGCCGCGTGGGCGGGGGAATTGGCTTTGCTTTTAATGATTTTGCCAAACAGCAATATATTTTCGTTCCGGAACCGGCTTCCATCGAATATTATGAAAGCGGCGGCATGAGCGCCAAAATCGGCAGCGATGAAGTTTTATGCGGCACAGCCGGGTTTCTGACCAGAATGGGCATCCATGTGACGGAAGGGCTCACCATCAAAAGCGGCGTGTTCATCGCCATCAACGGCGCTTTCGCGGGGGTCTTCGCGCTGAAATATCAAGCCCAGCCCCAGGGCCTTTCGGGCTTCAGTGTTTTGAAAACGGGGCGTTTGAAGCCTGTTTTGGCCACGCGCGATTTCAACCTGATCCCGCCCATGATCGAAAGCAAATTCGGCCTGCGCAGCGGCAATGTCACGATGCCCGATATCGAAACAAGGCTGCGCCTTTCGGGCGGCGCGGCGGCGGAAACGGAAAGCCCTTCACTGGCGCTGCTTTCACGCAACACGATGCTGACATTCTGCGATTGCATCACCGCCGCGCGGCGGTTTTGCTCGGCCGTTCATTTCAATGTGGCCTGTTCGGCGGCGGCGGGCATCATCGGCATGCTGCTGATGTTCTATCTTTCCTCCACCAATAATTATGCCGCGGGGTGCCCTTACAACGCCCTGCTTTACCTGCTGCTGTGGTATTTGCCGGTGTGGCTGAAGAGTTTTATTTCGTCGAGATATTAAACTTTCCACGGAATCTTTATGTAAAAGTGACCAAACAAAAACATTGTAAAAAGCAAAAATCTATTATATAATAACAAATAGATTCTCGCATATCACTTTACATGAAGGAGAAAAGCAATATGGTGTATACGACTGATAAGATTCGAAATGTCTGTCTGCTTGGGCACGGCGGAGATGGTAAAACCTCTCTGGTAGAGAGCCTTCTGTATGTAACCGGAAATATTGACCGCCTTGGTAAAGTTTCGGATGGAACGACGGTTTGTGATTTTGATCCGGAAGAGATAAAGAGAAAGATTTCGATTCAGACAAAGCTGGCACCGGTGGAAACACAGGGCTATAAGATCAATGTGATCGACACCCCGGGCTATTTCGATTTTGCGGGTGAAGTGACACAGGCTCTGCGCGTGGCCGGATGCGGCATCATCGTTGTTTCGGCAAAAGACGGCGTGAATGTGGGCACAGAAAAATCGTGGAAGATGGTGCGCAACAGAAAGCTGCCCAGTTTCTTCTATGTTTCGAAGATCGATGAAGAAAACGCCAACTTTGACAATGTTTATGAAAATCTGCGCGGGCAGTTCGGCAACAGCGTTACGCCGTTTGTCATCCCCCTGTTCGAAGACGGAAACCGCCCCGCGGGCGTCATCAATATCGTGACGCGCAAAGCGTTTAAATCCATCGACGGCAAGATCACGGAAGTGCCTCTGCCCGACAGCAAAAAGGAAAAGATCGATCGCCTGCGCGACGCGCTGGTGGAAAGCGTAGCCACCAATTCGGAAGATTTGATGGAAAAATTCTTCAACGGCGAAGAATTTTCAGAAGAAGAATTACTGCATGGGCTGCATCAGGGCGTGCTTTCGGGCGCGATCACCCCGGTCTGCTGCGGCAGTGCTTATACAGGCGTCGGCTCGCTGCAGCTGATCAAAACCTTGATCGACTATGCGCCGATCCCCTATGAAGGGCTTCCCGAATATGCCACAGATGCAAACGGCGAACCCATGGAACTGAAATTTGATGCCGATGGCAAACCCATGGCCATCGTTTTCAAAACCATTGCCGATCAATACGGCAGATTCTCTTATTTCAAAGTGGTTTCCGGCAAAGTGACTGCCGATATGTCGCTGCAAAATGTGCGCACCGGCAATATTGAAAAGCTGGGCCATATCTATTCGGTATGCGGCAAGAAGAATACAGAGATCACAGAGGTCAACTGCGGCGATATCGCGGCGGTGGCCAAGCTGAACGAAACCAAAACAGGCGATACACTTGCGGCGCCCGGGCTGGGCATCACACTGGAACCCATTGTGTTTGCCACCCCGAACTATTCCCAGGCCATCGCACCGAAAGTGAAGGGCAATGAAGAAAAAATCGCCGCCGGTTTGGCCCGTTTGCGCGATGAAGACCCCGCTTTCAAGGTTTCGAATAACACAGAGACCCATCAAATGATCATCAGCGGCGCGGGCGATATCCATTTGGATGTGCTTTGCTCGAAGCTGAAAAATAAATTTGGCGTAGAAGTGGAACTGACAGACGCCAAAGTGCCTTATCGCGAAAAGATCCGCAAGAGCGTGAATGTGGAAGGCAAGCATAAAAAACAATCCGGCGGCCACGGGCAGTATGGCCATGTAAAAATGACCTTTGAACCGTATACCGAAGGCGATTTCTTGTTTGAAGAAAAAACTTTCGGCGGCAGTGTGCCGAAGAATTTCCATCCCGCGGTCGAAAAAGGCATCCGCGAGGCCATGGTCCACGGCGTATTGGCCGGATACCCTCTGGTGGGGCTGAGAGCCATTTTGACAGACGGTTCTTACCACGATGTGGATTCCAACGAACTTTCGTTTAAGATGGCCGCAAGGCTGGCATACAAGGCGGGCATCCCGCAGGCGAACCCCTGCATTCTGGAACCGGTGGGAATCATGAAGGTCTATGTTCCCGACAGCTGCATGGGCGATGTGATCGGCGATTTGAACAAACGCCGCGGCCGTATTCTGGGCATGAACCCCATGGGCCAGGGCGAGCAGGAAGTGGTGGCTGAAGTGCCGATGGCAGAGATCAGCACATATGCGCTGGATCTGAGATCGATGACACAGGGCAGAGGCTCCTTTAACTTCGAATTTGAACGCTATATGGAAGCACCCCCGGCTGTTCAGCAAAAAGTGATCGAAGAAAGCAAGTTTGTGGATACAGAAGAATAAACAAAGAGCAAGGGCGTGCAGCATAAAGCTGCACGCCCTGTTTTGTTGTTCTGAGCAGGCAATTTTGCATGAGGCATTTAGGCCGGTTTGCTTGTGCGGCTGAAACGGTTTTTGCGATTTGGCGATTCCTTTGAAAAACGAAAGCACGGAAGCCGAAAAACATTTGCGATATGTAAAGCAAGATTACCTTTATAAAGAAAGAAACAGCGCCGTGACCCTCCCGAGATCACGGCGCTGTTTCTATATATGACTGTGTGCATTAATCGTATTCAACGATTCTCTCTCTCGCAACTATCATACCGAAATTCGGCAAAAGGGTAAAGCGAGAGAAAATGTTTTCAAAGAAAGAAAAAATATCAAAGATTCTGCTTACGAAAAGAAAGCAAAATTTGAGTTTTACTTAAGAAAAACAATGATTAGTGTTTCATCATCTGTTCTGCGTAAGCGTGTTCTTCTTCAAAAGTCAGCACTTTGCGGGCTACGCCGGATTTGGCGGCGGCAACCGCCACAGCGGCGGCGACCTGCGGGCCAACGCGGGGGTCGAACGCGGCGGGAAGCACATAATCTTCGCAGAGGTTTTCGGGCTCTACGATGGAAGCGATGGCTTCAGCGGCGGCGATCTTCATTTCTTCATTGATATCCGAAGCCATGGCATCCAGTGCGCCGCGGAAAATGCCGGGGAACACCAGAACATTGTTGACCTGGTTGGGGAAATCGCTGCGGCCTGTGCCGATGATGCGGGCGCCGCCTGCGAGGGCTTCTTCGGGGTAAATTTCGGGAACGGGGTTGGCCAGAGCAAACACGATGGCATCTTTATTCATTGAAGCCACCATCTCGCGGGTGACAAGGCCGGGGGCAGAAACACCGATGAACACATCTTTGCCGCGCAGAACATCGGCAATGCTGCCGCTTTCGTGGTTCTTGTTGGTTTCCAGCGCAACGGCAGACTGTTCTTTGTTCAAGCCTTCCGCACCGGCGACCAAAGCGCCGCGGCGGTTGCAGAGGATCACATTCTTTGCGCCATAAGCGTTCAGCAGGCGGGCGATGCTGATGCCCGCGGCGCCGGCGCCGCTGATGACGATCTCTGTTTCAGAGAAAGGCTTCTTCAGAATTTTCAGAGCATTGATGAGACCCGCCAGAACGATCACGGCTGTGCCATGCTGATCGTCGTGGAACACGGGGATGTTCATTTCTTTTTTCAGGCGCTGTTCAATGCCGAAGCAGCGGGGGCCGCTGATATCTTCGAGGTTGATGCCGCCGAAAGAAGGTTCAAGCTGCTTGACAAGCTTCACGATCTCGTCTTCATCTTTTGTGCCGATGCAGATCGGCACGGCGTTGATGCCGGCAAAGGTGTTGAACAGCACGCATTTGCCTTCCATAACGGGCATTGCGGCTTCGGGGCCGATATCGCCCAGGCCCAAAACGGCGGTGCCGTCGGAAACGACCGCGATATAGTTGGGCTTCATGGTGTATTCATAAGCCAGCGCCTTATCTTCGGCGATCTTCTTGCAGGGTTCCGCAACACCGGGGGTATAGGCAACGGCAAGGTCATCTTTTGAATTGACACTGACTTTGCTTGTTACCGCCAGCTTGCCTTTCAGGGCGCTGTGGAGCTTTAATGCTTCTGCTGCATAATCCATAAGTCATGTTCCTCCAATCAATGATGGTCAACGGTTGTTATTTCGTCTGATATTTCTTCAGTTCATCCAGCTCTTTTTCAGAGAAGGTCAGTTTGAACGGATCGAGGATCTTATCCACTTCTTCTGCGCTGACGATGCCCTTCTGAACAACCAGCTTGCGAACGGGCACGCCGGTCTTCAGAGATTCTTTCGCGATATCGGAAGCTTTCTTATAACCGATGTAGGGGCAGAGGGCTGTGACCATGCCAACGCTGTGTTCCAGCAGTTCGAGGCAATGTTCCTTGTTGGCGGTGATGCCCAGAATGCAGTTGTCGATCAGGGTGGAAACGGCGCCTGTCAGTGTTTCGATGGATTCGAACAGGTTATAGAACAGCACGGGTTCAAAAGCGTTCAGTTCAAGCTGACCGGCTTCGGCGGCCAGTGTGATGGTGGTATCGTTGCCGATGATGTTGAAAGCAACCTGGCTGACAACTTCGGGGATGACGGGGTTGACTTTGCCCGGCATGATGGAAGAGCCGTTCTGCTTCGGGGGCAGGTTGATTTCGTTGAGGCCTGTGCGGGGGCCGCTGGAAAGCAGACGCAGGTCGTTGGACATTTTGGAAAGCGTCACGGCGCAGGTCTTGATGATGCCGGAAACATTCACGAAACCATCCAGGTTCTGTGTGGCGTCGATCAGATCTTCAGCCTGAACAACGGGATATTTTGTGATGTCGCTGATATCGGAAACGATATGATCCAGATAATCGGCGCTGACATTGATGGCGGTGCCGATGGCGGTGGCGCCCATGTTCAGAACGCACATATCTTTTGCGGCTTTATGCAAACGGGCGATGTCGCGCTTGACAGCGGAAGCATAAGCATGGAAAGACTGGCCCATACGGATTGGCACTGCGTCCTGCAGCTGGGTGCGGCCCATTTTCACCACATCGTCAAATTCTTTGGATTTGACTTCCAGCGCATCATACAGGCGGTTGAGCTGAACCAGAGCACCGGGCAGCAGCGAGAGGATCGTCAGTTTGCCGGCGGTGGGGAACACATCGTTGGTGGATTGCGCCATGTTCACATGGTCGTTGGGGTGAACGATGGAATAATCGCCCTTCTGGCCGCCCAGAATTTCGATGGCGCGGTTGGCGATCACTTCGTTGGCGTTCATGTTGGCAGAAGTGCCGGCGCCGCCCTGAATGGCATCGGCGATGAACTGATCGTGGAACTGGCCGTCGATGATCTCATCGCAAGCCTGCATGATGGCTTTGGCGATTTTTTCTTCCAGCTTGCCGGCGCGCAGGTTCGATTGCGCCGAAGCTTTTTTGATCTGCGCCAGGCTGATGATCAGGTTTCTGTGCATGGGGTGGCCTGTGATGGGGAAATTCATCTTTGCGCGCAGGGATTGAACACCGTAATATGCGTCAACAGGTACTTCTAAAGTGCCGATGGAGTCAGCTTCCGTTCTTGTTTTGATGGACATAAGGTTTTGCCTCCCAATATATATTAGATTATTTTGTGTCAGAAAGCGGATCTTTTTTTCTCTTCCGCCTGCAACAGAATACAGCATTTCGGCCCAAAGTGTAAGGGAAAAGCAAAAAGACGAAAGAAATCAAAAAAGTTGGGGCCTGCGGGTTGGTTTTATAAATCATTTTTCGCAAGGTACTTTATTTTATAAAGGATTTCTGATACAATGAAAGCAAATGTTCAAACTGAGTGTGATTGCGGAGAAGAATAGAATGATGGATCTGATCGACAAAAAAATATTATCTTTGCTGGGCGAAAACGCTCGAATGCCCTTGAAACAGATCGCGGAGCAGGTGTTTTTATCTGCGCCGGCAGTCTCTGCGCGCATTGAACGGTTAGAAAAATCGGGCATCATCACGGGCTATCGCGTGGTGGTCGATCCCAACAAGCTGGGCTATCATATCGTGGCGTTTGTGAATGTGGTGCTGCCGCCCGAGCGTCAGCAGGCTTTTTATGATTTTATTTCGTCTTATGCAGGCGTGGTGGAATGTTATCATGTGGCGGGGGCCTATTCCATGCTGATGAAAGCGTGCTTCCCCGACACCCATCAGCTGGATAGCTTTGTGGCCAAGGTTCAGAAAATGGGGAAAACACAGACGCAGATCGTTTTTTCTCAGGTCATCGAAAAGCGTGAGATCGAACCCCATCTATAAAAAACGAAAAATCATGCCGCTCTTTCGAAAAAGGGCGGCTTTTTTCTGCGAAAAAATCATTAAAACAGGCCGGCGGCAAAGCAAGAAAAAAAGGTTTTCGGCGTTTTGGCAGGAAATATCACCTTTTTTGTGAGAATTCAAAAGAATGAATTGAAAAGAATGCTCGAAATTGTTAAAATAAAAAGGTATATCTAAAGAAAAGGGGTGAGACGGTGCATCTGAAAGAACTGGAAGTGCAGGGGTTCAAATCGTTCCCCGATAAAGTGACCATGCAGTTCAGCAGCGGGATCACCGCCATCGTCGGCCCTAACGGTTCGGGAAAATCCAATATCGTTGATGCGATCCGCTGGGTGATGGGGGAGCAATCTTCAAAAACACTGCGCGGGGCGCGCATGGAAGATGTGATTTTCGGCGGGACCCAAAAAAGAAAGCCCATGGGCTTTTCGCAAGTCACTTTAACGGTGGATAACAGCGAGCATTCGCTGCCGGTGGATTATGACACGGTGGCGATCACGAGAAGGCTGTACCGTTCGGGGGAAAGCGAATATTTTATCAATAAAAAAGCGGTGCGCCTCAAAGATATCCATGAACTGCTCATGGATACGGGCCTGGGCCGCGACGGCTATTCGATTATCGGCCAGGGCAGGATCGATGAGATCCTTTCTGTGAAAAGCACAGACCGCCGTGAAATTTTTGAAGAAGCCGCGGGAATCACAAAATTCCGTTATAGAAAAGAAGAAGCAGAACATAAACTGGAAGCGACCGAAGAAAATCTGGTCAGGATCCGCGATATTTTAACAGAATTGGAAGGCCAGGTGGAACCGCTGCGCCTTCAATCGGAAAAAGCCCGGCGTTTCCTGCTTTTGCGGGATGAACTGCGCTCGCTGGAGGTTTCCGTTTGGATGCAGCAGCTGGAAACCATCCACGAAGAGGCCCGAAAACTGAAAGTGGATTATGAAAACGCGGAACGCATGCTTTCGGCCAGAAAAAGGCAGCTGCAGGAAGGCTATGCCCGCAGCGAGGCGCTTGCCGAAGAAATGCGCCGAAAAGAAAGCGAAGCGGAACAGGCGCGGCTGAAAGAACAGCAGTTGAAAGCGCAGGCCGCCGAGCTGAAGGCCGCCATCGGCATTTTGGAAGCCAACGCCGCCAACGAAGAAGAAAACGCCCGCCGCATGAAGCAGGAACTTTCAGCAGAGGAAAGCCGCGGCGAAACTTTGGAACAGCAAAGACAGCAGCGCCTTGGGCGGCTGAAAGAGCTGGAAGAACTGATCGCCCGGCAGGAAGAGACCCGCGACGCTTTGCTTTTAAAGCGCGCCGAGCAAAAAAAGAGCCTGGAAGAAGCGCGCAAAACCTGCGATGAAGCAGAAGAAGCCCTCCGCCTGCTGCAGCAGCAGGAAAACGCGCTGGGGGTCACCGCCGCGGCGCTGCGCTCGGGCGTTGAGGAAATTCAGGCCCGCAGCGGAACCATCACCGAAGAGATCGATCGCGCATTTGAAAAAAGACGGCAGGAACAGGAAAACGCCCGCCGCCTGAAGCAGGAGATCGAGCAGACCAAAGAAAATGAGATCGCCGCGGGCAACCGCGCCGGCGGGTTTTTATTAAGAGAAAAAAGCCGCAAAGATAAGCTGGATCAGCTGATGAGGCAGGCGGAAGAGCAGCACCGCAGGCACGCCGCACAGGCGGATCGCCTCAATTTGCTGCAATCGCTTGAAAACGAATATGAAGGCTTCAGCCGCGCGGTGAAAGAAGTGTTGATCGCGGCGGAAAAGGGCGTTTTGCAGGGCGTTCACGGGCCGGTATCGCGGCTGATCGCCACAAAAGACGAATACGCCGTGGCCATCGAGATCGCTCTGGGCGGCGCGCTTTCCAACATCGTCACCGAAAAAGAAGAAAACGCCAAGGCCGCCATCGGCTATTTGAAACAGCGCCAGTTCGGCAGAGCCACCTTTTTGCCGCTGACGGCGGTGAAACCACGCCGCAGCGCCCAACCTCGCAAAGAAGAACCCGGATTTTTGGGCATGGCCGATGAACTGGTGAAAACCAAAAACGAATATCGCGCCGTGGTCAGCAGCCTGCTGGGCGCCACCGCGGTGATGGATACGCTGGATCACGCCATCGATCTGGCCAAAAAAACGAAATATCAATATCGCCTTGTGACACTGGATGGCCAGCTGATCAACCCTTCGGGCGCCATGACGGGCGGCAGCCTCAACCGCAGCACGGGCATGCTTTCGCGCGCAAACGAGATCGCCAGACTGCGGCAGCAGCAGGAAGACGCCGAAAAAGAATTGCAGCAGCTGAAACAGGCCGTTGCGCTGGCACAGCAGGAATATTTGAAAGCGCAAAACGAGCGCATGATCTCTCAGCAGGAAGAGACCAACGCCCGCGAAGCGCTTCTGGGGCTGGAAGCCCAGCAGAAGCAGCATGCCGTTTTGCTGGAAAGCATGGAAACCGCTTTCGCAGGGCTGGAAAAAGAACAGCAAAGCGCGGGAACGCGCCTGGAAGAGATCGGCAAGCGCCTGGAAGAACTGGAATGGAACCGCACCGAACTGGAACAGCAGCAGCAGGAGCAAAGCCGGCAGATCGGCCTGGCAAAAAGCGCCTTGCTGGGGCAGGAAAAACAGCTGGAACGGTTGGAAGCGCAGCAGCATGAATGGCAGATGCAGCGCGCACAGGCCGAGACCCAGCAGGCCGAAGCGCGGCATTCTTTAGAAGATCTGGAAGCCCTGATCGAAGCTTTGCAGGGCGGCCGTGAAGAAAAAGAACAGCGCATCGCCGAGCTTTATGCCCACGCGGAACAGCTGAAAGCCGAAAAGAACGGCAAGCGGGAAGAAGCCGAAGCCAAAGAGGCGGCGGCCGGCGCCCAGACAGAGACCATCGCCGCGCTGCTGGAAGCCAAAATGGGCCTTGAGGCCCGCCGCGTGCAGGCCGAAAAAGAAAATCAGGAACAGAACAATGAGCTTTTGATGATGGAGCGCGAACGCGCACGATTGGAAAACAAAAAGGAACAGGCGGAAACCGAGGAACGGCAGATTTTTGATAAATTATGGGAAACCTATGAATTGACGAAAACCACCGCCGCCGCCATCTGTATCCCGCTGGAAAGCCTTTCCGCAGCGCAAAAATCCATCGCCAGATTGAAGGAAGAAAGCCGCAAGCTGGGCAGCATCAATTTGGAAGCCATTGAGGAATATGAAAAAGTAAAAGAACGCTATGAGTTTTTGAAGGCCCAGCGCGAAGATCTGGAACACGCCAAGCAGGAATTGGGCGGCATCATCCGCGACCTGACAGAGCAGATGAAAAAGATCTTTGCCTCGGAATTCGAAAAGATCAATGAAAATTTTCAAACCACCTTCGTCGAAATTTTCGGCGGCGGCAGCGCCACGCTGATTCTGGAAGATGAAAGCGATGTGCTCAACTGCGGCATCGAGATCCGTGTGGAACTGCCGGGCAAAAGCCGCCGCGCCATCTCGCTGTTATCCGGCGGTGAAAAGGCGTTCGTGGCCATTGCGCTGTATTTTGCCATTTTGAAGGTGAGCCCCACGCCTTTCTGCGTGCTCGATGAGATCGAAGCGGCGCTGGATGATGTGAATGTGCAGCGGTATGTGGAATATATGCGCAGACTTTGCGGGAACACCCAGTTCATCCTCATCACGCATCGCCGCGGCACCATGGAAGGGGCCGATATCCTTTATGGCGTCACCATGCAGGAACAGGGCGTCACAAAACTGCTGCCGCTGCAGCTGGATGAGATCGAGAAAAAATTGGGGAAAACAGCCAACCAAACCGCGGGCAGCCGCGTCTGATAAATAACGAGCAATAAGGAGAAGACTATGGGCTTTTTTGATAAGATCCGCGAGGGATTGAAGAAAACAAAAAGCAATGTGGAAGAAAACATCAATTCCGTTTTGGCGGTTTTCCGCAAAGTGGATGACGAACTGTTGGAAGAACTGGAGGATGCGCTGATTTTGGCCGATATCGGCGCGCAGACGGCTTCTGAAACCATTGATGAATTGAGAGAACTGGCCAAAAAGAAAAATTTCACCACCCGCGAAGAGATCATGGAAGCGCTGTGCGAGATCCTCACTTCGAAAATGACTCCCAACGAGGGGCTGAAGCTCACCACAAAGCCTTCGGTGATTCTGGTCATCGGCGTCAACGGGGTGGGCAAAACCACCACCATCGGCAAACTGGGCCAGAAACTGACGGCGGAAGGCAAAAAAGTGCTGTTCGCGGCGGCAGATACTTTCCGCGCAGCGGCGGCCGATCAGCTTGGCGTGTGGGCCCAGAGATGCGGCGCCGATATCGTTCGCCACAGCGAAGGCGCCGACCCCGCGGCGGTGATCTTCGATGCCATCACGGCGGCAAAAGCCCGCGGCGCGGATGTGGTGATCTGTGATACCGCAGGCAGGCTGCATAACAAACAGAACCTGATGAACGAGCTTTCCAAGATCAACCGCGTGATCGACCGCGAATTGCCCGGGGCCGATAAAGAGACCCTTCTCGTGCTGGATGCCGTCACCGGGCAGAACGCCCTTACCCAGGCGGAACAGTTCAATCAGGCGGCTTCGCTGACAGGGCTTGTGATCACCAAGCTGGATGGCACGGCCAAGGGCGGCATTGCCATCAATGTTTCCGCGCGGCTGAATGTGCCCATCAAATATATCGGCGTGGGCGAAACGGCAGATGATCTGCTGGAATTCGACGCGGGCGAATTTGTAAAGGCGTTTTTTGAATAAAGAAAGCAAAAAAAGGAAAAATTTCAAGAGAACGGAAACCTTATAGAAGGAGAACACAATGCCAAGACAGGATGGAAGAACACAAGACCAGATGAGGCCCATTCGCATCACGCCTCACTATATCAAATATCCCGAAGGCTCGGTATTGATCGAATGCGGAGATACCAAGGTGATTTGCAACGCAACGGTGGAAGAATCTGTGCCGCCGTTTAAAAAAGGCAGCGGCAGCGGCTGGGTCACGGCGGAATATTCCATGCTGCCCCGCGCCACCCATACAAGAGGCAGCCGCGATGTGGCAAAGCTGAAGCTTTCGCCCCGCAGCGCGGAAATTCAAAGGCTGGTGGGCCGCGCGCTGCGTTCGGTCACCGATCTGGATGCGCTGGGCGAACGCAGCATCACCATCGATTGCGATGTGATCCAGGCCGATGGCGGCACACGCTGCGCTTCGATCACGGGCGGCTTTGTGGCGCTGGTTCTGGCGCTTGAAAAAATGAAGGCGCAGGGCGTTTTTCATAAACTGCCCATTTCGGGTTATGTGGCGGCGGTCAGCTGCGGCTTACAGGGCAAAACGCCGCTGCTGGATCTTTGCTATGTGGAAGACAGCAGCGCGGCGGTGGATTGCAATTTTGTGATGGATGATAAAAACAACATCATCGAAGTGCAGGGCACCGGTGAAGAACGGCCTTTCAGCAAACAGGAACTGGATCAGCTTTATGCGCTGGCCGAAAAGGGCATCGCCCAGCTGATGGCGGCGCAAAAAGAGATCATCGGAGACCTGATATGAAGCGGTTCGTTCTGGCATCGAACAATGAAAAAAAGCTGCGGGAACTGGGCCAGATTTTAGAGCGCATGGGCCTTGCGGTGATCTCTCAGCAGGAAGCGGGCATCCACACGAACCCCGAAGAAACCGGCAAGACCTTTGAAGAAAACGCCAGGATCAAAGCAAGGGCGGCCTGTGAAGCTTCGGGCCTGCCGGCGGTGGCGGATGATTCGGGGCTGGAAGTGGAAGCGCTGGGCGGCGCACCGGGCATCTTTTCGGCCCGCTATTGCCCCGGGAGCGATGAAGACCGTGTGGCGTTTTTGCTGAAAAATATGAGCGAGATCCCTCAGGGGCGGCGGCAGGCGCGGTTCGTTTCGGCCATTGCCTGCGTTTTTCCGGATGGCAGAGAGCTTTGCTGCCGCGGGGAATGCCCCGGCGAAATTCTGAACGAAACGCGCGGCGCGGGCAGGTTTGGCTATGATCCGGTTTTTTATCTGCCGGAAGAGGGCCTCACCTTCGCCGAAATTCCGCAGGAACTGAAAAATAAAATATCCCACAGGGCAAAAGCGCTGGAACGCTTTTCGACCCTGCTGGAGAACATGATGAAATCGGGAGAACATGAATGATTACTTCGAAACAACGAGCAAAGCTCAGATCGATGGCCAACACGCTGGATACCGTGATGCAGATCGGCAAGGGCGGCATTACGGAAAGCGTTGTCAAACAGGCGGAAGAGGCCATCAGCAACAAAGAGCTGATCAAGGTTCGTGTGCTGGAAAGCGCGCTGCTTTCGGCCCGCGAGGCCTGTGAAGCCCTTTGCGCCGAAATGAACGCCGAACCCGTGCAGTGTATCGGTTCGCGCTTCGTCATTTTCAAGCGCAATGAGAAAAAGCCGGTCATCGATTTTGATGCATAACGAAACCGTTTTGCGGCTGGGCGTGTTTGGCGGCACTTTCAACCCACCGCACAGCGGCCACGCGGGGGCGGCCAGCGCCTGCGTGGAGCAACTCAGGCTGGACAAGCTCTTGCTGATCCCCACGCGCCAGCCCCCCCATAAAGCGCTTCCGAAAGATTCGGCCACGGCGCAGCAGCGGCTGGAAATGGTGAAGCTGCTGGCCGAAGATCTGCCTAAAACGGAAGCCTGCGATCTTGAGATCCGGCGGGGCGGCACCAGTTATACCTGGCAGACCATGCAGCAGCTGACGGAAGAATTCCCCCGGGCAAGCAAATGGCTTTTGATGGGAACGGATATGTTTTTCAGCTTTGACCGCTGGAAAAACATCGATGTGATCGCAAAATGCTGCCGCCTGGCGGTGGCCGCCCGCTCACCGGTGGAAAAAGAAAAAATAATGGATTTCGCCGAAAAACTGCGCCGGGAGATCGGCATTGAAACCGATCTGCTGCGGGGCAGGATCATTGAAATCAGTTCCACACAGCTGCGGCGGGAACTGGAAGCGGGAACCGCGGCAGAAGCGGGAATGCTGCCCGCCAAAATAGAGAGATACATTCGGCAGCAGGGGTTATATCAGATCGGAGGATAACGATATGAAACAGCAGGATCTGTGTAAACTTCGTGAAAGCGTCAGCCAACGGATGACACCAAAACGATATCAGCATACTTTGGGCGTTGAAAAGGCCGCGGCAGAGCTGGCGCGCGTTTATGGCGCATCGGAAGACCAGGCGCGCAGAGCCGCGCTGCTGCATGATGTGACGAAATGCCTGCCCTTGGAAGAGCAGTTGAAATTATGTCGGCGGTGGGGTATAATTACCCAATATGGCGCCAACGCGCCTGAGCTTTTGCATGCCGATACGGGGGCGGCTGTCGCCCGCGAAGAATTCGGCGAGGAAGAAGCCGTGGTGGAAGCCATTCGAAACCATACCACCGGCGCGCCCGATATGACATTGCTCGACAAGATCATTTATCTGGCCGACTGCATTGAGGAAAACCGTGATTACGACGGTGTGGAAGAAATCCGCGCGCTTTGCCGCAAAGATTTGGATGACGCGATGATATTCGCGCTGAAGGAAAATTTGGACCATGTGATCAGACGGGGAAAACAGCCGAACACACGATCGCAGCAAGCACTTGATTTTTATCAAGCAAAGAAAGAGAAATGCTTATGAAAATGTATGGCGGACAAAACAAACCAGCAAAGACAGCAAAACCAAAGAAAAAGATCAAACCCCATCGCCTGGCGATTTTGATCGTTGGCATCGTGATCGCGTTAGGGCTTTCCGCTTGGGGAATTTTGCATCTGGTGGCCAAGCCCCCCGATGTGAGCGTGGATAAAACAGACAAAACCGATAAAAATGATAAAGAAGATCTTTATGCCGATCTGGCGGAACCGTTTGTGGATTCGGGTGATAAAACGCGCAAAAAAGATTTTTATACTTTTATGATCTGCGGCACCGATAACGACGGGACCAGAACAGATACCATCATCGTTGCTTCTTATAACATCAAGACCCAAACGGTGAACATGGTGAACATTCCCCGCGATACCATGTCGAATGTGAAACGCAAAATCAAAAAGATCAATTCCGGCTTCAACGGCGGGCCCGACCAGCTGAAAGAAGAGCTTCAGATGCTGATCGGCATTCCCATCGACCGTTATGCCGTGATCGATTTCAAGGGCTTTATCCAGCTGATCGATCTGATCGGCGGCGTTGATTTTGATGTGCCCACCTATATGGTTTGGGATGATCCCACACAGGATCTGCATATCTTCCTGGAACCGGGCATGCAGCATTTAGACGGCGCCAAAGCCATCCAGCTGGTGCGCTTCCGCCAGAACAACCCCGGGGTCAAGGGCGGTTATGCCGAAGGCGATATCGGCCGCATCAAGATGCAGCAGAATTTCCTGCGCACCGTGGCCAAAAAAGTTTTAAGCCTTTCCAATGTGATGAAACTGAATGATATGGCATCGGCCATTTTCGATAACACCAAAACCGACATGTCGATGAACGAGATCCTGTGGTTCGGCCTGCGCGCCATGAAGATGGATTTCAACAACATCAACATGACAACGCTTCCCGGCCACGACGCTTACCTCTATGAGCCCGATTACGGCCATATGCAGTCTTATTATGTGCCGGAAGAAGACAAAATTCTGACGATGGTCAACGAGCTGCTCAACCCCTATGAAGAACCCGTGACCCAGCTGAACCTGATCGATGTGAGCCGTTATTCCAGCGAGAAACCTTCGGGTTCCTCCAAATCGAGCAGTTCTTCGAGCTCTTCCAAAAGCAGTTCCGCCGCCAAATCGAGCAGCAGCAAGACAGAAACCAACACCACCACCGATAAACAGCCCGACACCAATGCATCGACCACCCAGCCCGGGAACAGCGGCGATGCACAAAACAACACACAACCGAGCAGCGGCGATGCAGGCGTCACAACGCCTTCCACCACCGCGCCTTAACCGAAACAAAAAACAGGAGGAGCCTATATGACCGTAACACCCGAAGTTTTATTGAAAGAGATCATCCATGCGGCCGACAGCCGCAAAGCCAAAGATATCGAAGCTATCCGCGTTTTCGAACAGACAACGCTTTCCGATTATTTTGTGGTGATGACCGGCACATCCAGCACCCACATCCGCGCGCTGAGCGAAGAGATCGAAAAAAAGCTGAAAGAAAACCTTCAGACCGCGCCCCATCATATCGAGGGCATCACTTCCAACTGGATCCTGATGGATTATTCCAGCGTCGTGATCCACATTTTCATGCAGGAAGCACGCGAACTGTATGCCATCGAGCGTTTGTGGTCAGATGCGCAGAAAGTGGATATCCAGCCTTATTTGATGAAGAAAGAAGAACAGTAAAATGAGATATGATTACACCGATATAGAGAAGAAATGGCAGGAAGAATGGGAAAAACAAGGCGCTTTCCACGCGGAAAACTCCTTTGACAAGCCGAAGTATTTCGCTTTGGTGGAATTCCCTTATCCTTCGGGCGCGGGGCTTCATGTGGGCCACCCCCGTTCTTATACCGCGCTGGATATCGTGGCGAGAAAGCGCAGAATGGAAGGCTATAATGTGCTGTATCCCATGGGCTGGGATGCCTTTGGCCTGCCCACCGAAAATTTTGCCATCAAAAACCACATCCATCCCGAAGTGGTCACCAAGCAGAATGTGGCGCGCTTTAAGCAGCAGTTACAGTCGCTGGGCCTTTCTTTTGATTGGTCGCGCGAGATCAACACCACCGACCCCGAATATTTCAAATGGACCCAGTGGATCTTTTTGAAGCTTTTTGAAAAGGGCCTTGCCTATAAGACCACCATGCCCGTCAACTGGTGCACTTCCTGCAAATGCGTTTTGGCCAACGAAGAAGTGGTCAACGGCGTTTGCGAGCGCTGCGGCAGCCCCGTCATCCGCAAAGAAAAAAGCCAGTGGATGCTGAAGATCACAGAATATGCCCAGCGCCTGCTGGATGATCTGGATCTGGTGGATTATATCGACCGTGTGAAAATTCAGCAGCGCAACTGGATCGGCCGCAGCACCGGCGCGGAAGTGGTTTTTGAAACCACTCAGCCCGAAACTTTGAAAATTTATACCACCCGCGCCGATACGCTTTTCGGCGCCACCTATATGGTCATTTCGCCGGAACATCCTTATATCGAAAAATGGGCCGGCCAGCTGAAAAATTATGAACAGATCAAGGAATATCAGCTGCAATCCGCCAAAAAATCCGATTTTGAACGCACGGAAATGGTGAAAGAAAAAACCGGCGTGCGTTTGGAAGGTGTGGCGGCCATCAACCCCGCCACCGGCAAAGAGATCCCCATTTTCGTTTCGGATTATGTTCTGATGTCTTATGGAACGGGCGCCATCATGGCGGTTCCCGCCCATGACACCCGCGACTGGGAATTTGCCAAGAAGTTCGGTTTGCCCATTGTTGAAGTGGTAAAGGGCGGCGAAGTGGAAAAAGAAGCGTTCACCGATTGCAGCACGGGCGTCATGGTCAATTCCGGCTTCCTGAACGGTTTGACGGTGGAAGAAGCCAAGGAAAAAATCATTGAATGGCTTGAAAAAGAGAAAAAAGGCGAGCCGAAGGTGAATTATAAGCTGCGTGACTGGGTGTTCTCGCGCCAGAGATATTGGGGCGAGCCGATCCCGCTGGTCTATTGTGAAAAATGCGGCTGGGTGCCTGTTCCCGAAGAAGAGCTGCCGCTGCGCCTGCCCGAGGTGGATTCTTATGAACCCACAGAAAACGGCGATTCGCCCATCGCGAAAATGACCGATTGGGTGAACACCACCTGCCCCCATTGCGGCGGCCCGGCCAAGCGCGAAACCGACACTATGCCCCAGTGGGCGGGTTCCAGCTGGTATTTCCTGCGCTATTGCGACCCTCACAACAAAGAGGCGCTGGCTTCGAAAGAAGCGCTGGAATATTGGATGCCGGTGGATTGGTATAACGGCGGCATGGAACACACCACCTTACATTTGCTTTATTCGCGCTTCTGGCATAAATTCTTATATGACATCGGCGTTGTGCCCACGCCCGAACCTTATCAGAAGAGAACCAGCCACGGCATGATTTTGGGCGAGAACAATGAAAAAATGTCAAAAAGCCGCGGCAATGTGGTCAACCCCGATGATATCGTGCGCGATTACGGCGCCGACACGATGCGCCTTTATGAAATGTTCCTGGGCGATTTTGAAAAAGCCGCGCCCTGGTCTTCCAAAGCCATCAAGGGCTGCAAGCGCTTCTTAGACCGCGTGTGGGCGCTTTATGATGAAGTTCAGCCCGGCGATGCTTACAGCGAAAAAAATATGATGGAAATGCATCGCACCATCAAAAAAGTTTCGGAAGATATCGAACACTTGAAATTCAACACCGCCATCGCCGCGTTGATGGCCCTGCTGAACACTTTCAACGAAAACGGCGTCAACCGCGCGGAATATGAAACCTTTATCCAGCTGCTCAACCCGTTTGCGCCCCATATCACCGAAGAACTCAACCAGATGATGGGTGGAAAAGAACTGCTTGTTCATCGCCCGTGGCCGAAATATGACCCCGAGAAAACAGTGGATTCCGTTTTGGAGATCGCTGTGCAGGTCAACGGAAAGCTGAAGGGCGTGATCCGCGTTGGGGCTGATGATTCCGAAGAATCGATCCGCAGCGCCGCCATGGCCGAAGAGAAGGTCGCAGCCGCCATTGAGGGCATGAATGTGGTAAAAGTGATCGTTATTAAAAATAAGATCGTGAATATCGTGGTGAAACCGTAAAGCCCCCTTGACAAACGCAATAAAAATGGTTATACTATTCAAGTATCTAAGAACTCAGCACTTTCGGTGACACGGGGGGAGGGAATGGAAATGTCAGAAATTCGCGTAAAAGATAACGAATCTTTAGATAGCGCTCTGAAACGCTTTAAGCGTTCTTGTGCAAAGTCGGGCGTGCTTTCCGAGCTCCGTAAGAGAGAACATTATGAAAGCCCGAGCGTAAAACGCCGCAAGAAATCCGAAGCTGCACGCGCTAAGAAAAAAAGCTTCAGATAAGCAAAAGCTTAAATGACTTTTAACCCCGATGGATTTTCCATCGGGGTTTTTTACATCCTCTTCGCTGAATCCATGCGGCTTGCAGATCGCATTTGTCAAAAGGGAAAGAATTCCCTTTTGGGGGGATCATAACGGGCGGTTTCACCGTTTCAGAGGGATTGATGATTGCCTCGGTTTATGACCATTGAACCGCTGGGCGCGCCGCAGACCGGCGCAAAAGGCAAAGCAAAAAGATGAAGCAAACAAAAACCGGTGGAGCCTTCCGAAGAAGGCTCCACCGGTTTATTTTTATTCGATCGGTCAAAAAGGAAGGGTCACAGAAAGCTATGCTTTTGCTTTTGTGATTTTCTGAAAGAGTTTGACCAGTTCATACCATAAAACAGAAGCCGCGGCCAGCGCCAGCGCCGCCAGCATCTGGGAGGACGAAAGGGGCGCCAGCTTTAAAAAGCCGGAAACAGGGGAATAGAGAATGATGCCCAAAAGCGCCAGAGTGCCCAGATTGACCGCCCACATGATGCGGTCTTTGGCCAATAACTTCAGGGAGTGATACACGAAATCATGGTCGGAACTGTTCACCTGAACAAGGAACAAATTGGCCAGCATGATCACGGATAAGCCCATGGCGCGGGCCACAGGGGCGTTCGCGGGGTCGCCGCCCAGCGTGACGAAATAACTGCCGAAGGAGGCGGCAAAGACGAAGATCCCCTGCAGGATGCTCTTGGCCAGCAGTTTGCCGGTGAGCAGCGGTTCTTTGGGGTTTCTGGGCGCGCGGGCCATGATATCTTTTTCGGCGGGCTGGCGCTCTAATACAATGGAACAGGTGGGGTCGATCAGCACTTCCAGCAGCACCACATGAAGCGGCAGAAGCAGCAGCGCCGAAGGGGCGATGCCAAGGAACGGGGCGAGAAGCGAAGCGAAGGCGATGGGGATATGGATGGTGAACACATAACCCACGGCTTTGCGGATATTATCATAGATGCGGCGGCCGTCGCGCACGGTTTCCACGATGGTGGTGAAATTATCATCCATCAGAATGAGATCTGCCGCTTCGCGGGAAACTTCGCTGCCGCGCTTGCCCATGGCAATGCCGATATCGGCATATTTCAAGGCGGGCGCATCATTGACGCCGTCGCCTGTCATGGCCACGATTTCACCGTTTTGCTGAAATGCCTTCACGATGCGCATTTTATGCTGAGGGATCACGCGCGAGAAAATGGAAACCGTTTTCACGGCTTCGCAAAGAGCGTCGTCGCTCATTTCTTCCAGCATATCGCCTGTGATGATCTTGTCGCTGCCGGGGATGCCGATTTTTTTGGCAATGGCAGAAGCTGTGATGCCGTTATCGCCGGTGATCATCACCACACGGATGCCCGCCCGGTTACAAACGGCGATATCTGCCTTGACCGTGGGGCGCGGGGGGTCGGCAAGGCCGATCAGCCCAAGGAAGGTGAGATGGCAATCGGTGAGCTCTGAGGGAATTTCAGAATCATCTTCCAGCGCGGCGGAAGCCACCGCGATCACGCGGAGGCCTTGAGAAGAAAGCGCGTGGATCTTTTCTTCGGCGTCTTCCCGTTCCTGCCGGGAAAGGCTGCAAAGGGTCAAAATGCGTTCGGGGCTGCCTTTTGCGGCGATAAACGGTTTGCCGTCTTTGCGCCATACATGCCCCATCATTTTCAGCTCGTTGGTGAAGGCATATTCCGAAATGAGTTCATCGGTGAATAAGTCATCTTCCAAAATGCCTTGTTCTTCGCAATAGCGAAGCATTGCTTTTTCCATGGGGTCATAGGCATCGATCTCACAGCCGAGGCCCATGGTTTCGACCAGCGTCTGCGGGGCGCCCGGGGCGGCCCATGTTTCCTGAACGGTCATCTGGTTCATGGTGATCGTGCCTGTTTTATCCACGCATAACACCGAAACGGCGCCCAAAGTTTCCACACTGGGCAGTTTGCGAACGAGCGAATGTTTTTTTGCCAGCCGCCATGCGCCCATCGAAAGGAAAACCGTTAAGATCACGGGGAATTCCTCGGGGATCATAGCCATGGCCAGCGTAACGCCCGATAAAATGCTTTCGATCAGCCGCGCGGTGAATTTATGATCGGGAATATTGAACCAGGTGAAAACCGCCACGAGGGCGAATAAAACGCCCGCAATGATGGCGCAGGTTTTCACAAGCCGGCCCGTTTGCTTTTGAAGCGGGGTGTCATCTTCGGGCGCGGCGGCAACGCCCAGGCCGATCTTGCCATATTCGGTGGAAGCGCCGATCTTATCCACTTCCACAGTGGCGGTGCCCTGGGTGACCAGAGTGCCTGCATAGCAATAATCCTTGCGCCAGTAATCGCCGGTGTTTTCGCAATTGTCGGCGGAAGATTTCCAGACGCCTTCCGCTTCGCCGGTGAGCGAAGATTCATCCACACAAAGATCTGCGCAGCGCAGGATCACGCCGTCTGCGGGGATCTTCACCCCTTCGAAGATCATCATCAGGTCGCCGGGCACAAGGTCGGCGCTGGCGATCTGGCGTTCAACGCCGTCGCGGATGACGGTGACATGAGGGGCGGATAGATCTTTCAAAGCGTGCAGAGTCTTATCCGTTTTCCATTCCTGGATCACATCGATGCCGATGATGCCCACCACAAAAATGAGCATGATGAAGCCGTCGCGCGGTTCACCCAGCAGAAAATAAATAATTGCAGCAACGATCAGCAGCAAAAACATCGGCTCGCAAATAATATGGAATACTTTTTTGAAAAAGTTTTCCCTTTTTTGCGGCGTCAGTTCATTTTTGCCGAATCGTTTCTGCAATTCGCTTGCTTGGGCAGAGGTAAGCCCTGCCGGTTGATTGGATGTCATAAAAGAATCCTCCGTTCCCGCCTGCGAGGCGGTGTCTTGATTTCTCCTATGGCACTTCATTTGAGGTCGGCTGTTCCATAAACGGATAGAAAAAAACACATCCGATGGAACATACAACTGTCCCACAGATGTGTTAAACAACAATCTGCTGCCGCGGGCAAGGCGGCCCGGCCCCACGCCCCCTGCGGGGCATCGCCTGCTCAGTTTGTACTGTTGATCTCGCATCCCGCTTTGGTGGGATGTAATGCAGTGCAAAGAGATTAATGACTATGATAAACGATATTCGATCAATTGTCAACATGGAAAACAGAGCGCGCCCCGCCGAACAGAGAGGATTGTATCGGCAATGGTGATTTGATATAATCAAAGCATCCAAGCAGAAGCAAAGGAGCCACGGCCATGAGAATTCTGATTTCACCCGCCAAAAAAATGAGGGTCGATGGCGACAGCCTGGCCCCCACCGCCCTGCCGCGCTTTCTGGAAGAAGCGGAAATTTTGAAAAACGCGCTCACAGGCCTGACGGCCGAAGAACGCAGGCGGCTTTGGGGATGCAGTGAGGCCATTGCGCAGGTGAACGAAGAACGCCTGCGGTTGATGGATCTGTTTCATGCGGTGACGCCCGCGATCTTGGCCTATGAGGGCATCCAATATCAATATATGGCGCCGGGCGTTCTTGAAAGAAAACAGCTGGATTATTTGCAGGAGCATCTGCGCATCGGTTCGGGGCTTTATGGTCTGCTTTGCCCTTTTGATAGTGTGGCCCCTTATCGTCTGGAAATGCAGGCAAAATTAAAAGCGGCGGGCAAAAAAGATCTTTATGACTTCTGGGGCGGCAAACCGGCGGAGCAGCTGGCCGCCGAAACAGATTGGATCGTGAACCTTGCTTCAAAAGAATACAGCAAAGCCGTTTGGCCGCATCTGCCCCGACGGGTGGGTTTTATCAGCTGCGTTTTCGGCGAAAAAGATGCAGGCGGCAGAGTGATTGAAAAAGGAACTTTATGCAAAATGGCGCGGGGGCAGATGGTGCGCTGGATGGCCGAAAACCATATCACGCGGCCGCAGGAACTTTGTGAATTTGAGGAAGCGGGCTATCGTTACCAAAAGGCCGTTTCCACCGAAGATCAATATATTTTTATCAAGGGAGCTGATCGAAAATGTTAAAAGCAGGAACACAGGCGCCGAATTTCACCTTGGCCGATCAACAGGGCAATGCGGTTTCACTTTCAGATTTTTTGGGCAAAAAGATCGTTCTGTATTTTTACCCTAAAGATGAGACCCCGGGCTGCACGCGCCAGGCATGCGCCTTTGCCGGCGCATATGATGCGTTTAAAGAGCTGGATGCCGTGGTCATCGGCATCAGCAAAGACAGCGTGGAATCTCACCGCAAATTCGCCGAAAAACACGGCCTGCCGTTTTTGATCCTGGCCGACCCCGAACGGAAAGCGATTGAGGCTTATGAAGTGTGGCAGGAAAAAAAGATGTATGGCAAAGTGAGCATGGGGGTGGTGCGATCGACCTATATCATCGATGCAACAGGAAAGATCGAAAAGGCGATGCCGAAGGTCAAGCCCGACCAGAACGCCGCCGAAATTTTGGAATATCTGCAAAAGGCATAAACAAAGCGCCGCGAAAGAAAAAATCTTTCGCGGCGCTTTTTTATGCAAAACCGAAATTGCCCGCATCCTGTTTCAGATGCTCAGCATTGCGGAAACCCGAAATTCGGCGGGGGTGTGTTCAAAGGTGATCATGCCGTGATATTGGCTCACCACCGCTTTGACCGATTCCGTGCCGATGCCCGGCCCTTCGTGTTTTGAAGAGAGAAAACGCCGCCCCTGTTTGCGAATGGGGGAAGAATGGGCGTTTTCGATGCGCAGAAGAAGGCCGGTATCTTTATATTTGGCCATGATGCGGATATACGCCGGCGCGGCGCAGCCAAGGCAGGCATCATAGGCGTTTTCCAAAAGGTTGCCGAAAAGAATGGAGAGATCGGTGTCTTCCATGGGCAGGTCGGCGGGGATTTCAACGGCTGCCTGAAAAACGATCTGGTGCTCTTCTGACAGGGTTTTATAATATTGCAGAATGGCATCGAGGATCACATTTTCGCAAAGCGGCGTGTGAAGCGGCTGGATCTTCGTCACATCGCAGTCGGAAAGATAATCGATGGCCTGCTCCACATCGTTTTCCAGCAAGAAGGTATAGATCGTTCGCAGGTGATGCCGCAGATCATGGCGCTGTTTGGCCGCCTGAGCGATTTGATCGGTCAATTCGCTGTAATGGGTCTTCTGCATGGCCACCTGCATGGTCAGGCGGCGTTTTTCATCGGCAAAGGTCAGGTTGAGGCGATAGGCTTCCGCAAGATCCTGCCACAGCACATAGCCAAACCCGAGAACCAAAAGCAATCCGCCGTATTCATAGAAGAACCTGCCATAGATGGCTTCATAAAACGGAAAGACACGGTCGGCGATCAGCGAGATGGAAAACAGCGCGGTAAACAGCAACAACAAAAAAGAATTTGCGTTTTGCCTTTTTACCGCCAGCAGCGAGTTGCCCAGCAGATAGGCCGCCGTAACCAGTTTGACCGCAAAAACAAGATGCGCAAACAGCGCATGGATCACGGCGCTCGAAGTGGGATAGATGGCATAGGCCAGCGCCAGCAGGCAGAAAAACCAAAGGATCTGCTGCAGCGGGCGATAAAAAACCGTATCGGTTTCGAAAATCAAATGCTGCAACCGCACCAAAAGCAGATAGATGCCATAAGTGGCCACAAGCTCTAAAATATAGAACCCACGGCCCGAAACCGTGAAAAAAGTGGCGATAATGGGATAGGAAAGATAAAAAAGCAGGCAAAAGCAGACAAGTGCATGGAGCATCGCTTTTTTTACCTTCAGACGGATGCCGAGATAAAGAGAAAACAGGCCCGGCAGCAGAATAAAGATCATGACGGCCGCGTTCAGAAAAAGAAAACGATCCATCATTTGGCGAACGGAGGAAGTGTAGCCAAAGGCGGGCGGCGAAGTCAGGCCGCTGTAATAATGGCTGTTGTTGGAAACCGCCAGAAGGATCTCGACAGCGCCCTGCGCAGAAAAATCGACGGTCTGCCTGCCGAATTTTGTTTGGAACCGTTCGGGATCGCCCATGGCCAAAACGGGCCGGCCGTTGATGAAAAGCCGGTAGGAAGAATAGATCTCAGGCAGCGCCAGCGAATAGGTTTGCGCTTTCTGGGGCAGCTCGATCACCATGCGATAGGTGGCGCTGCCAAAGGGCGAGCGCGAAAGGCGGCCCATGGAAAAATCGTTATATTTGCCCACCGTGATATATTGCACGCGGCGGTCGGGCAGCCCCGCCTGAAAATCTTCGGGCGAAAGCAGACTGCCGGGGTAATATTGCCACTGGCGGGCAAGAAACAGCACGCGGCGGTCGCTGAGATCCTGCTCTGAAAGGCAGAGAATGCCCTGCAGCGGCTGCGTGGCCTTTTGGGTGTATTTGTTGTCGAAGCGATATAAAAAGAGCAGCAGCCCCGAGAAAAGCAGCAGCCCCGCAAGGAGCGCCAATGTTAACTTTGCCGCTTTTTTCGATTGCTCCATGAGGATACCGCTCCTTTATTCTTCCATAAAATGCCCAGAAAGAAGCATCCGCCAAAGGCAGGCAGCAAGGTCGTGAAGGCGTTGCTTTCACGAACGGGCGCGGCGGCTTCTTCTTTCGGCGGCGAGGATAGCCGGTAACTGCCTGTTTTTTCGATGGTGAAAAAGGCGGTTTGATCTTGATAACGGATCGGTGAAGACAGTTCTTCCTGCCCGAACCACAGCGATTGAGGAGCTTCTTCACACCAATAGGCCACTTTGGCGGGTTCGGTCAGGGCCACGGCGGCATCATCTACCTTTAAAGAAAAGCGGAAACCGTTTGCTGACCTTAAAATTTCAACCGTGAAAAAAGAACTTTGGGGGATTTTTAAACTTTCCAGAAACGAGTTGGAAAGACGGATGGAAATATCGTTGTGGGCAAAGGGAACCCCGCTTTGATTGTTTTGCATCAGATAACGCAGCCTTGTGCCCGATATCTTCGAAGCGTTTTGCGTGATGATCTCCTGTTTTTTCATCTCGGCGGGCAAAAAAGAAGAGGCGGGCTTTGCCGGAGTATCGGGGGAAGAAGGCCGGGCCGATTCGGTTTTTTGGGCCGGGACGGTGATTTCTTGAACGGGAGCGGTCATCGGGGGAGGCGATTGCGCAATCGCTTCTTCCGTGGGCTTTGAAGGCTCGGGAAGAATAAGCGCCGGTAAATCGCCGGGGAAACCAGGTATCAAAACAGGCGGATCGGGCAGCTCTGCCGCGGGCGGCTGCGGCTTGGAAGAACCTTCCTCCTGGCCGAGATCGGGCAAAGACGGCAGCGGCTTTTCGGGCTGGGGGTCTTCGGGGGGAGGCTGTAAGATCGGAGGATCTTCAGAGGGTTCCACCGTATCGCCGCCATCGCGGTTGCCCTGCATTGAATCGGAAAGCACGGCGCTTCCGCGATCTAAAATATGTAATACATCCGAAGAAAGGTCCCCCTGTTTCAAACGGAAATAATAATGTGTTTCATGATCGAGCGCGCTGCGAAAAATGCTGAGCCCGTTGGCGCCTGCGCCTGCAAAAGCGGGGTCTTCGCAGAGCTGCCAGGCGGCAGAATCGATGGATTTTTCGGAAAGAGGTTCTTTGGAAGAGGTATAGAAAATCTGAACGGGTTTCTGATCGTCAAGCGCAAACACCCAGTTCACAGAAAGCCGCTGTGAATTATTGGTGTTGGTCACATACAAGCGAAATTCTTTAGGGTCTGCCACCGAAACGGGAATCTTGACGGTGGCCAGTTCTTCGGGCAGCACGAATTGCTGCCAATCTTGGGCGGTTTCATCGATTTTGAGATGCACCGTGAGAAAATAATCGCCTGCTTTGGAAAGATCCACCTGGGAAGCATCCATCGAATCCAGCGTCAACACTGCATCGTCATCGCCCACATTACCGGTGATGCCCACGATGAAAGAGAAAAAGGTTTTCCAATGCTCAAGCTCATTGTTCCACTGTTCCTGATCGCCGCAAGATAAAAGAATGGGGTTTGTGGCCGAAGACAGCTGAAAAATAGAAGTAATCGTGGCCTTGCTTTCGTTTTCAGCCGGCGGCACAGGAGCAGGTTCTTCGACGGGCGGCGGCACGGGAGCGGGTTCTTCGACGGGCGGCGGCACAGGAGCAGGTTCTTCGACGGGCGGCGGCACGGGAGCGGGTTCTTCGACGGGCGGCGGCACGGGAGCGGGTTCTTCGACGGGCGGCGGCACGGGCTTCTCATCGCTCACAGGGGGCAAAAGTTCTGCCGCGGCGATCGGCAAAACTGAGGAGCATAAAATGAAACAGACACAAAAAAGTGCTATACCGGCTCGATACTTCATACACATCTCCTATAGGTTTTGAAAAGAATACTGCATGAAAGCAGTTTTCACTTCGCTGATTTTACGCTTGCTGATGGGGGCGGTCTTGCCGTTGCGCAGCAGCGCGCCTTCAGCTTCGATGCGCTGGGTTTGGGCGAAATTGATGACAATGCCCTTGCCGCAGGCGAAAAAACGATAATCGGCAAGAAGAGGCTGTGCGATTTCTGAAAAACGGGTGCGGGCCGAAAGCGTGAGCGTTTCTTCTTTCAGATGGATCTCGATGGAACGGTTGGCGGTGACCACATAATAAATTTTAGAAAAAGGCAGGCGCAGGGTCTGGCGATCCATGGAAAGGGTCAAAAACCGCTTGGAAAGTTCGATCTTTTCGATGCAGGGGGTCAGCATTTTGGCCACGGCTTCGGGTTTCAGCGGTTTGATGATATAGCGCCAGGCCCTCACATCATAGCCTTCGGCGATATAATCGGCGCTGGTGGTCAGAAAGATCACAAAACAGGCGGGGTCTTTGGCGGCCACGATCTTCGCGGCTTCCATGCCGTTGAGGGCGTTCATATAAATATCCATAAAACAAAGATCGAAAACCGCGGGTTCAAACACCGCCAGAAAATCTTCCGCGCTGCCGAATTCACAAATTTCCACTTCGAAATCCAGTGTGCTGAAAAAAGGGGTGAGGGCGGCTTTCAATTCTTCACGATCTGTTTTGCTATCGTCTACCACGGCAATTTTCAATGGCTTCACCTCAATGGTCAAACTGGGCGGGCCAATGGGTCAAAAAGAAAAAGCCCGCCGGCTCCCGCTTGCGCAACATTACTGTCATCTTCGACAACATTGCTTGATAAAAACTTGACAGAACCTTATGCTTAAAGAAACTACCAGACTTTGAAAAGGTCTGGCCTTTTTTTATAGTGTAACCGATTTCACTATAAAATTCAAGAAACACTCGCTGCGCGCCATTCCCGCCGCGGGCAGAAACAGAAGAGGGGAGAGAATCGATATGAAGATATTGCTTTGTTGCGGGCAAGCCTTTTATGAAGAGTTTTCGACTTTCCCAATGCTGAAAAACGCTGAAACGCTGCATCTGGCAAACCGTGAGCAGATCTGCGGATATTTGAGCCGCGGCGATCCTGCCCCGGTGGCCATTGTTGCCCTGGATGGAAAAGAGGGAAAAGCGATATGCCAAAGCATACGATACAGTCAGCCAAAAGCCTGTTTGATCTGGGTCAGCGACCAAAAAGAATTTGAAGGGGAAAGCAAAAACATCCCCGTAACGGATTTTTTCTGGAAGCCTGTTCCGATCAAATGGCTTTTTAATGTGATTGCAAAGCAGATGGAAAAAACAGAGGAGGAGTATGCATGAAAAAACGAAGCATCAGTCTTTTGCTGTGTTTGACGATGGTCTTCAGCCTGCTGCCGGGGCTTTCCCCGCGGGCTGCAGCCGCCGATACGGCAAAGGGGAAGGAAATTGACCAAAGCACTTATGATGCGATGGGCTTGACGCTGGATGCGGATGCGGCGGCAAAGGAACTGACCGCGCCCTACAGCACAACCCAAACCACCCAGGCGTTCAGCGCGCGCGAAGTCTATGTGGCGGCAAACGGCGCTTCCGGCAACCGCTATACTTTGCGCGACGGGTTTGACCGCATGGAAACCCGCAACGCAGATATCAGCGATGGATCGGGCAATCTTGACGGCGCTTATGGTTTCTATGGAATCAGCAGCGGCGACATCAATCTTGAAAACGGCAATTCATTGGGAAGCAAGCTCAGCAGCAACCGCGGCGGCAATGTGCTGGCCAACACGAATAACGAGTTCAGCGGCATTTATGCCACCAGCGTTGCCTTTAACGGCGGTGAAGGCAAAGATAACTATGTGGCCGAACTGCGCGCCTATGGCAACAATCAGACAACAGGCAGCAAAAAAGGCAAAATCGAGGTGGCCGTTTTTAAAATTCATGATAACGGTTACCGTGAAAGGGTCTCGACCCTGAACCCCATCTTGACAAACCAGAGCTATGGTGATGTGTTGTCTTATATGACACGCCGCTATGTGCAGGAACTTGACGCTCTGTTTGAGATCAAGGCCCTTGACCGCGACGGCGACGGGAAGGACGAACTGTATGTTTATTGTGGCTCGTACTATGATACAGTCGACGGCAGCCGCATGGTCGAAATCGATGAATTCCAGGGCAGCGGCGGCGGCAGATTTTCGCAAAACCGCATCGCGCTGAGCGCAGGCAATGCGAACTCCTATAATACGGATGGGAGCTGGGAGCATCATATCGAAAAACACCCTGTCGTGACCATGGCGGGCGGCGATTTGAACCGCGATGGCAAGGAAGAACTGGCGGTAGCCGTTTCGGCCCCCACCTATAATAGCAATGTGGCAAGCGTGGCGCGCCTGACGGTTTTTGAAGGCAGCAACGCAGCGCTGCCAACCGCCATCAATGGCTTGAAAGATGTGCCCCTGGTGGCGCCCGATGGTGAAAAGGCCATGGTTTCGGCCAACTGCGCCTTTGGTGAATTTGCGCTGCCCAACACCAGCATCACGGGAACGGTTTTGCTGGTGGGCGGCTATCAGAGCAATGGTAAAACTTCCGAACCCGGCACAGGGGCTTATAATACCGGCGCTTACCGCTATATCTATTATAATCCGCTCACCAAAAGATATCAGGTTTCGGATTATATGACACAGGCGCTTGGCAGCAAAAGCATGAAGATCGCAGATTCTTATTCACTGAAAGAAGGGCATTATCGCCCCACCCATGCGCCGCTGCCGCTGGCCTGTGCCGATACAGAAGGCATCGGCGCCGGCAACAACGATGATGAAGTGCTGTTCGGCGGCGAAGTATATAATTTCAACGCCACAAGCGGCCTGACGAGTGAAATCGGCAGCATCAGCCTTTGCACCTCTCAGGTCAACAGCAATGATAACAATAAAGATAAAGAACAGGTGTGGATCGGCGATGTTGCGGTGGGCAGCGTGGATGCAAACCCCTCTGCTGATGGGAAAAAATGGCGCGAAAGCTTTATTTGCGTCGTGGGCACCCACCGCGCTGAAAAAGTCAACGGTTCCGACGACTATTACTGGATGGATGTAGCCGCCTTCTGGAAAGAAGGAACTTATTACCACAGCACACAGGAAGGCGTGGTGGCCGAAAGCAACAGAAGAAACGACACCTATGGCACCTTTATCAGCCTGAGCCTGCCGGATATCGGCAACGATTCCGTTTCCATGCGTTATGTCAACCAGTATACGGTTTATACCGACCCTGAGGTCTATGCCGTTTTGCAGGCAAGCCCCTATTTTGCCGATCTGGCCGAGCGCTACGATTATATCGGCAACGGCGGCACGGCCTATGGCGTGAGCAGCTCTGCGGGCAACACCAAGGGCGGCAGCTTTTCGCAAAGCGTCGGCGTTTATCACTCACTGGAAGTGCAGGCCCTGGCGGGCGGCGAATATGAAGTGGAACTGGCCGGCAGCTATAGCTATGATTACGCCGAATGCACCTCTGTGGAACATTCCATCAGCTATAACGACCAGGCGGGCGGCGGCGACCAGGTGGTCGTTTACACCGTGCCTTATGTTTATTATGTTTATGAGATGTATGACCCTGTGAGCAGGCAGTGGAGCACCACCATCATGCCCGCGGCGTTAGACCCCGTTACGGCGGTCATGAATGTGGAAGATTATGACGATCTGGCGGCCAAAACACAGGGCCTTGATCCCATTGCCAACAACATTCTTTACAGCACGCCGGGCGCGCCGGAAACTTATGTGAACCAGCCCGCGGGCGAGCGTCAGCATACTTATAACGGCACTTATGCCAGCATTACCTCCAGCGGCTCGGGTTCAGATATCACACAGGAAATTTCTGTGACAAAAGAAACCGAAAAAACCCACACGCTGGAAGCCACGCTGAATGTGAAAGTGGGCGGCGGCGGTGCTTTCCTTGGCAACAAAGGCTATGTGGGCATCACCAGCAGCACCAGTGCCGGCGGCAGCTTTGGCACCACCAGCTCAAGCGGCACCACTTTCTCGGGCACGGTGGATGGCCTGCCCAAAGAAGGCAGCCAGTATGGATTCAACTGGAAACTGATCGTCAACAGCGCCAACCTCAACGGCAACCCCGTTTGGGTGGTGGGCTATGATGTGAAGAATGTGAGCCAGCCTCCCAAAATGCCCCAGAACCTGACGGTGACCCAGGTGGGCACCCACAGCATCGACCTGCAGTGGGATAACAGCGGCAACGCGGCTTATTATGAAGTGAGCATGGTCGATCGCATCGGCAACTATAACAAAATCGCGACTTTGCCCTATACGGTGACCTCTTATCAGGCGAAAGATCTGATGGCCAACACCACTTATAATTTCAGTGTTCGCGCCGTCAGCGCCACCAAGGGCAGCAGTATCGACAGCCCCACAGTGACCGCCACAACGATGAACGACGGCGCTTTGTTCGAGATTGTGGAACAGCCCAAAGACAGCAACGCCGCGGCGGGTCAACCCGTGATCTTTAAGGCGCGGGCGAATTTCACCGATAAAGACGGCCAAAGCCAGCCGGTGGGTTATGAATGGCAATATAAGACCCCCGAGATCAAATCAACATGGCAAAAGGTGGCCATCAACCATGCGCAGGGCATCAGCACCCCCGAACTGACCGTGACGCCCACCAATGATATGGATGATTATCAATATCGCTGCCGTGTGTATTACCGCGATTACACCCTTTACACGATGTCGGCGCTGCTGGATGTGAGCAAATCCGACAGTAAGATCACGATTAATGGTCTGCAGCCCAATGCCATTTTATCGGCGGAAGGCGATATCGTCACCACCGCAGACAAAATCATTACCGAAAGAAAAGCGGTTTCTCTCGTCACCGGAACGGGCGCGGAACAGAAAGCCTATACGCTGCTGAAAAATGACGCGGGCGTTTTTCTGTGGTTTGATGGCGCCAATTATTACAGCTACACCGGCGCGGCGCTTACTTTAGACACCGATAAGGAAGTTGCCAAGGATATCAGCTTCACCGCAGGCAATATCGGCGGGCTGAAAACTGTGACAAAAAGCGATTATACTGCCACGATCAATACCGTGGGCGCCGATGGCCAGATCGCGCGCAGCGAAGCGGCGCTGACCTCTGTGGGCGCGGTATCGAGCCCCAATTTGGTTTATGATGGGAAAACCTATACGCCCTCGGAAAAATGGACTTCAGCAGACACGGGCTATGCCAAGTATGCGTTTTATAAAGCCTCTGCGGGTTCGGGCAGCACTTTGGAAAACGCCTATCTGTATACGGCGGATGCCACGGCGGGCGTACCTGTTTATCAGCCGTTCTCGCTGGGGTGGGCAAATAAGATCGGTGACAGCAAGGTCTCTGATCTGAGCACGACTTTCCAAAAAACAGAAACCCATACTACGGTTCAAAATCGTGACCCTGTGGTGGGCAAAGCAGTCACCCTCACCGCCGCCCCTGTGGCAAAAGACGGCGGAGAACCGCTGACGGGCGATGTGAGCTTTGTGATTTCGGGCGCGGGCGGCGAAACGGTTCCCGCGGTGAAACAGCCCGATAACACCTATGAGGCACAGTGGACCCCGAAATATGAAGGCAAGCTCAATGTCATGGCGGTTTTTGCCGGCAACAGCACTTATTATGCCAGCAATTCGGAACCTGTTTCGGTTTATGCCGTGATGCAGCCCACAGAAGCCAGAACCACACTGGATCTGGCAGCGCCTGTGAATGTGACCTATGGCACTTCGGCCGCTCTGGCGGCCACCGAGATCACCAGCGGAACCCCCGGCGCCACGGTGGATGTGACGAAACTGGCCACCTATACCGTGCAAAAACTGGTGACAACGAAGGGGGCAGGCGGCGTCATCACAAGCAACTATGTGGCCGCCGTTGAAAATGCCGATTATACCTTGGTTGGCGGCATCTTCACCCCCAAAACGGTCACCAATTACCAGATCACCGCCGAAAAAGACGGCAGAAGTGATTCGAAGATCATCGTTGTGAATAAAGGCACGCTGGTGCTGGCGGCGACGAATACCGTGAAATCTGTCAATGATACAGACCGCAAGCCGTTGGATGCGACTGTCAGCGGGGCGGCGGAATGGGATGCTCCTGCGCTGCAGCGCGGTGTCGATTATATGCTCAGCACAGACGGCGCGTTATCCGGCGCTGAAATCGGTGAATATCCCATCACGGTTTCTCTGGTGGATACCGATCAAAACGCCAACACCGTTACTTATACCCCGGCGGTTCAAGCGCTTGCCGAAAAATATAACATCACCTTGCAGAAAGCTGTCTATCAGCTGAACAATGAAAGCTATCAGGTCAATCTTTCCGCAGGGGTCAACGGCGGCATCGGCATGACCTGCCAGTCGCCCGGCAGCACAGTGGATATTTCTGTGCAGAGCGGTGACAGCCTGCCCGCGGGCAGCAAAGTGACCGTTACCGCCATGCCCACAGTAGGATATGTGGTTTCCGGCTGGAAGGTCAACGGCAATTATGTGCTGGATGGCGAAAACAAGCGCACCGGCACCACATACAGCATCGATAAGCTTTCTCAGAAAACCAATGTTTCCGTGGAATTCGCGGCCAGCACCAATGTGCTCAGCTATGCCGCGGCGGATGCAAACGGGACCGTCACGGGCAATTATCTGAATGATACGGGCCTGGGCGAAACCATTGCTTCGGGCAATAATGTGAACTACCAGCAGACGATCCGTTTGACAGCCACGCCCAAGGATGGTTATTCCATCGACCACTGGACAGTGAAAAAAGGCTTGAACGGAACGACCGAAACACTTCTGGCGGCAGACGGAAAAACCAATTTCAGCGGCAGCACCTATGATTTTTCGAAGTTTACAGATGATATGACCGTCACCGTTTACTTTGTTGCCGACACCAAGCCTGTGATCACCATTAAACCCGTGGGCAACGATGGGAACCCCCTCAACGGCACCACGAAGGCCGTGATCAACGGCCAGAACCTCACAATGGATGGAAACGGCCAATATACCTATCAGGGCAAGATCGGCGATAACCTGACCATCAGCTTCACCCCGCCCGAT
The DNA here is from genome assembly GCF_047936785.1 of Acidaminobacterium chupaoyuni. GTDB lineage: Bacteria > Bacillota > Clostridia > Oscillospirales > Butyricicoccaceae > Acidaminobacterium > Acidaminobacterium chupaoyuni. Next base: position 2,238,087 of record NZ_CP176394.1, on the reverse strand, counting down.
GGCCTGCTTGTGCAGGAATGGCAGGTCAAAAACGGCCAGACCATCGGCGCGCTTTCCAACAGCAACCGCACCATGACCCTTTATAACCTCAAAGCAAACACCGATTTTACGGTGGTCTGCACGGCGCTGAACCGTTACCCGGTAACCTTTGAAGGCAAAAGGGCAGAAGAAGGCGAGCCCTTCGCCGAAGAAGCGGGCACAGTCACCGCGCTGAAAGCCGATGTAGGCACTATCACCAGCGGCGCGGCGCAGCTGCAAAGTTCCACCATTGTGGTGACCGCAAAAGCAAAAACAGGCTATGAGATCACCAAGTGGGAAGAAAACGGCGCAGTCATCACCGCGGATGTTCAGAATGACGGCAGCCAAAAAATGCAGATCCCTGCGCTGAGCATGGCCGAAGACATCAAGGTGACATTCCGCAAACTGGGCAGCACACAGATCGCCTATTCCGTGGTGGATAGCAACGGCGCTCAGGAAGGCGGAACCTTCGGCACCATCAAGGGCGCGGCTTCGCGCCAGAATCTGGCGGATTACGACGATGCCGATGCCGCGGGCCTTGTTTCGGGCGGCGGAAAAACCGTTTATGAAAACGGCAAGCTGAACCTGGAAGCCACGCCCGCCACCGGCTATCGCGTGAAAGAATGGCAGGTCAACGGCCAGAGCTATCAGCTCGACGGCCGAACCTTCGTTGGCAGCAAGCTGGAACTGGAATATGCTCAGCTGGCCGCCATGGCAAACAAAACCATCACCGTTCAGTTTGAAAAAGGTGATGCGCAGATCACTTTCCAAGACCCTGCACACGGGACCCTGGCAGCAAAAGTGGGCGAAGCCGTGTTCACCAGCGGCGGTTCCTCTAAACAGGAAGTTGTCTTTACGGTGACACCCGAAACCCATTATGTTGTGAAAGAATGGCAGGTCAACGGCAAAGCCGTGGCGGGCCAAACCGCCGCGACCTTTACCTATCAGCCCGCGGCGGGCCAGAACGCGGCCATTGCGGTTTTGCTGCAGGGCGAAGAACTGGATCTTTTGGCTAAGGCTGAAGCGGGCGGAACGGTTTCCGGCCTGCCCCAGATCGTTCGCTATAAAGATTCCGTCACACTGACTGCCGCGGCATCGACCGGCTATACTTTTGAGGGCTGGTATTTCGGCAACACGAAGATCGAAGGCGCATCGGCCGTTTATTCGTTCTCTGCCGAAGCAAGCGGCGCTTATACCGCGAAATTTACCCCCACGGCAGATAACGCCGTGCAGTATCAACTCAGTGACAGCAAGATGGGCACCCTGACCGCCAGCGAAAACGGTGTTGCTTTTGCAAGCGGCAAAAAGTTCATCGGCGGCGCGCAGGTGAAACTGGTGGCCGCGCCTGCGGAAGGCCACCGCATCACAGGCTGGGCGGGTCTGCCCGCCAATGCGCAGATCAGCGCAGACCTGACCACCGTCACCGCGACAGTGCCTCAGGGCGGCTTGAATATCACCGCAAACCTTGAAAAGATCCCCACCAGAACCATCACCATCGCTGCAACGACACACGGCCATATCACCGCACAGGTGGATGGCAAAGATGTGACGGCGGTTCCCGATGGCACCGTGGTCACCTTCACGGCCATGGCCGACCCCAACTGGATGCTCAAGCAGTGGAAGGGCGATCTGGCCGCGCAGAAAAAGGCGACATTCACGATGGCCGTTACAAGCGATCTTACGGCGGATGCCGAATTTATGGATGCCGTTAACTACACGGTGCATTATTCCGTGGTCGGAACCGGCGGTTCGGCTTCGGGCATCGGCGCGGGAAAACCCATTGCCATCGATACCGATTCCCAGTGCGTGGGCGGCAGCCAGCTGACCTTCACCGCTTTGCCCGATGCAAACCACATGGTGAAGGAATGGAAGATCAATAAGGAAGTGCAAAAGAATTTGTCCAACACGCTGGTGATTGAAAGCCTGGGCCGCGACACCACCGTGACGGTCGAATTCGAAACACCGGAAAAACTGCATGCGCTGCCTGCGGATACCGCAGATTACACCCTCGGCAGCATTGTGAAAACACCCTCCGATTACGGCGCAGAGCGCCAGATCCGCGATCGCGGCGATGTGAGCTTTGTAGTGACACCGGCAAAAAATAAAACCATCACGGCTTTGGTTTCTTCCGCGGGAACCGTGAAGCGCAACACAGACGGCACATGGGCCGTAACGGCGAAAAATGTGCTGGCCGATATCACTTTGCAGGCAACCGTGAAAGAAGGCGTTCCGCTGACGATCGAAAGCGGCGCGAACGGCAAAATCACCGTGATGCGCGGCAAAGAAGAATTGAAAAACGGAGATGCCGTGAAAGCGGGCGATGCGCTTTTGATCACCGCGGCGGCAAACGCTTCTTATCTGGTGCAGAAAGTAACGGTGAACGGCGCTGCATTCAGCAATGGCAAAACCTATACCGTCACCGAAAAAGATCAGGCCGTGGTCGTTGCCGCAACCTTCTATCTGGGCGGCGGCGGGGGCGGAATGCTTCCCTCTGTTTATGCAGTCACCGTGGCGAAAACAGCGAACGGCACAGCCGCCGCAGATAAAGATAATGCACTTGCCGGCCAGACTGTCACCGTTACAGTGAAAGCAGATCATGGCTACCAGCTGAAAAACCTGATCGTCACCGACGACAAGGGCAGCGAGATCAAAACAGAAGCAAATAAGCTGGAATATCGGTTCACGATGCCCGCAAGCGATGTGGTCATCAAAACAGAATTCGTTCGCGGCGGCACCGATTGCCCCAGCGCCCCCTATGAAGATCTGGATATCACACAGTGGTATCACGAAGGCGTGGATTACGCCATCGAAAAAGGCTTGATGAAGGGCACAGGCGAGCATATTTTCTCACCGAACACCCTCACAACGCGCGGCATGATCGTTGCCATCCTGTATCGTCTGGAAGGCCAGCCGGAAGCGGAAACCGCCCGGTTCGGCGATGTGCCTGCCGATACTTATTATGCCGGAGCCATCGGCTGGGCCGCCGCAAACGGCGTGGTCAAAGGCTATGGCAACGGCGATTTCGGCCCGGATGACAGCATCACCCGTGAGCAGATGGTCGCCATCCTGCACCGCTATGCCGTGTTTAAGGGCAAAGATGTTTCAAAGAAAGCAGAGCTTTCAGCGTTTACCGATGCGGAAACCATCAGCGCTTATGCACGCGAATCGATGCAGTGGGCTTATCAGGAAGGTCTGGTTTCGGGCGTGACCAACACAGAATTGGCCCCCACCGCCGGAGCGACCCGCGCGCAAGTGGCAACACTTTTGATGCGCTTCTGCAAAAACCTTTTGAAAGTATAAACCAAAAGCAAGACAGGCGCGCCGTGAAAGCGATCTTTCACGGCGCGCTTTTTCTCTAAAGAAAGATTTTGATGGCAAAACGGCCATAAAATCCTGTTTATCGGGCAGGGGATGCGGTAAAATAAAACCAAACAGAAAGAAATTTCACGCAAAGGAGAAAAGCGCCATGAAAAGAAACGACCGCTGGGAACGCCTGAATGATTTTCTTATCGTGGAAGACGCCTATTTGGCCGCCGAAGAAAAGGCGCGCAGAGCCGCGCAGGAGGACCCCGGCATCGAAGAGCGCATCGAAACGGTCACCCAGGCGATAGAGGAAGAATTTGAAGATTTTCGGCAGATGCTGGAGGAAATTGCGGAAAGCCCCGCGCTCCCCTCTCTGGCCGCGAAAACCATGATTTATCAGATCACCCTGGGGCTGATCGATCGCGGCGAAACAGAGCCCTTTCTGCCTGTGGCAGAAGCGCTGTGCCGCCATTGCGGGCTGGCCTGCGGCCGCGAACAGCTGAGATGCGCCCTGCAATACGGAAAGCCGCTGTTTGAAACCGAGGGGGTGCTGAACGGCGCGCAATGCGGCACTTTCTGGATGACGCTGATCGCCTGTTTTTATCGAGAACTGGGCGCGGAAGAAGAACCGCCCCAGCCTCAGCTGGAAGAAGTTTTTGAACAGGCGGAAAAATTTTATCGGGATTTTGCCGATGAGGGCGCGAAAAATCAACAGTTGGCGCGAAATTTTGAGAGATACCGGAAAGCCTATTATCAACAGCAGCAGGAATGAACCACACCGAACAAAATGAAAACAGCAGGGCCCATGCTTTGAAAGCACGGGCCCTGCTGCTTTTTAGGGAAAAGATTTAAGGGATAGGGAAAAGATTTAAGGGAAAAGATTATTTCATCGGGGTGGTGGCTTTGTTCAGTTCGTCATTGGTCAGCTTTGAAAGTTCGATGACTTTGCCCAGATCAAGCCCCATGGCTTTGGCGGCTCTTTCGCCATATTCTTTATCCGCCAGATAACAATGAACGGCATGGCGATATTTGATATTTTCGGTGACGGGGGCAATATCACCGGCGGTGTTGGCGATCAGAACGGCCTTCTGTTCTTCTGTGAGAACGCGCCACAGGTCGCCGCCCGCGCGGAAATCATCGTTGCTGGGGTCATCCTTGGGGTCATATTGCCACATGGCGCCCTGAATATCCAGCGGCGGTTCCATCACTTCGGGCTGTGCGGCCCAGACGCCGGCGCTGTTGGGGGAATAAGCGGGGGCTCTGCCATAGTTGCCGTCGGTGCGCATTGCGCCGTCGCGATGATAATCGGCTACGCCGCCCTTCACACCCTTGGCCTGGTTGACCGGAATCAGATTATGGTTGACGCCCAGGCGGTAACGCTGCGCATCGCCATAAACGAATAAGCGGCCCTGCAGGAATTTATCGGGCGAGAACCCGATGCCCGGCACAACATGGGCGGGGGTGAACGCCGCCTGCTCCACTTCGGCAAAATAGTTTTCGGGCCAGCGGTTGAGTTCCAGTTCGCCCACTTCAATCAGCGGATATTCGGCGTGACGCCAGATCTTTGTGATATCAAACGGGTTTTCATAGTGGTTTTTGGCCTGTTCTTCCGTCATGATCTGCACATACATCGTCCATTTGGGGAAATCGCCGCGCTGGATGGCTTCAAACAGATCACGCCCTGCGCTTTCGCGGTCAACGGCGTTTTTGGCCGCGGCTTCTTCATTGGTGAGGTTTTTGATGCCCTGCTGGGTTTTGAAATGGAATTTGCACCAGACGCGCTCGTTTTTGGCATTATAGAAAGAGAAGGTATGCTCGCCGAAAAGATGCATGTGGCGGAAGCCGTCGGGAATGCCGCGGTCAGACATCACCACAGTGATCTGGTGGAAGCATTCGGGCAGCAAAGTCCAGAAATCCCAGTTGTTCTGCGCGCTGCGCATGCCGGTATAGGGGTCGCGTTTTACGGCGCGGTTCAAATCGGGGAAATTGTGAACATCGCGGATGAAGAAAGTGGGGGTGTTGTTGCCAACAAGATCCCAGTTGCCCTCTTCGGTGTAAAACTTTATGGCCACGCCGCGGATATCGCGTTCGGCATCGGCCGCGCCGCGTTCGCCCGCCACGGTGGAAAAACGAATAAATACTTCGGTTTCCTTGCCGATTTCAGAAAACACTTTGGCTTTGGTATATTTCGTGATATCATGCGTTACCGTGAATTTGCCATAAGCGCCCCAGCCTTTGGCGTGCATGCGGCGTTCGGGAATCACTTCACGGTCGAAATGCGCAAGTTTTTCCATCAGCCAGACATCCTGCATGACAACAGGGCCGCGAGGGCCGGCGGTGATAGAATTTTCGTTGTCGGCCACCGGTGCGCCCACTTCGTTCGTAAGTTTCTTATAATCTTCCATTTTCCAAACCTCCTTATATGTTTTTTTGTATCTTATGGACAGTATAGAAGCAATTTTTTCCTTTGTCAATAGTAGGAATCAATCCTAATAAAAAATTCATATCTTACTCACAATTTTTTAAAACTTGTCGAAAAAAGCGGCGCTGAAAAAGAAACCGAGATGAAAAATATTGCAATAAAAAAGCACAGGACCGAATCATTCGATCCTGTGCTTTTTTAAAAGTTGCCGCAGGGATGTATCAAGGGGCAATCAGGCTGTTCCAGAACTTCAAGGATTCCGTTTTTGACACCGGCTTTGATGATAAGATAGAGGATGCCCAGGATCACCGCAAGAATGACGATGACCATAACGATATTATCGTTCAGCCAGTTTGAGCAGCCTGAAGGCATGCAGTCGCCTTCCATCACAGTTCCCCCTTTCGACAGATCGGGCTTGCAAAACCGAGGCCCGCAAAACCGAAGAATATTATACTATATGCGCTTTCGGGGAAAATGTGTGGGTAGGGCCGCAAAAATATAAAAAAGCGGAGGCATCTCGATCAGTCATCAATGAGGGTGAAATCATGCCCGCGATAAAGCAGCAGCGCATCGGCGTTTTCGCGGCCATAAGCTTCGGCAAACGCTTCCAGCATCTTGGCGGAAAGAACGGCGCCCTCTGTTTTGTAAATGGCCGTAATCAGCTTTTCAAAGGTGAAATAAATATGCGCACAATGGAAGCGGAAATCACGGATGTTTTCGGGGCGCTTGGGGCGGCTTTGCGAAAGCTTGGCGTCGCGCTGATATTGGATGCAGACTTCATTGCCGCCATAAGACATCTGTGTCACTTCATAACGCAGGGCGGGGTTAAAACCGCGCACGATAGAAATATCCAGGCCGCTGCAATAAAGCATGCCGCCTTCTGCCAGCCCCATTTCTTTATATTGGGAACTCCAGGGGCAGCCCTGAATGGTCATTTTCAAATCGTCGTTTTCGGGCTGCTGGGTGGAACAGCTGTTGGGGTCTTCTGTGACCTCGGGGGTGAAAGCCCATTCGCCATATTCACGGTAAGAAGCAAAATCCAATTCTTTTCCGTCGCGCAAAGCGCGCTGTGCCATGCGCGATCCGCGTTCTTCGGCATATTTGCGTTTGGCAAAATTGAAAACGGCTTCATAATCGTGAAGATCGGCTTCTTTCATCAAGCGATAAAAAGTGGCTGAAATAAAAGCATGCTGGCGTTCGGTAAACATGGCGAAACCTCCTTATATGATGCTGCGGTCGAGCGATCGGTAAATTAATTCTATTATAGAAGGTTGCGAAAGTTTACGCAAGCGCCGCTGAAATTTAAAAAGTGAGAACCATGGAAGACGACGGAAATTTGTGATATAATAATCGCAAAGCGATTATTATACTTTATTTCCCGACCCGCCTACGGCGATGGCAAAAAGCATAACGGAAGATCCAACCAATAAAAAATAAAACACCGGCCGCAGGGCAAAAGCGCGGCATAGATAAATAGTTTGAAAAGCGAGGTTTTCATGATGATGCAGGAAATAACGGCTCAGGCGCGTGAGGCGGTGAGCGAGCTGCTTGAAAAAGCGAAACTGAACGAAGGCGACCTGTTTGTGGTGGGCTGCTCTTCCAGCGAAGTGGGCGGCAAAAAAATCGGTTCCGATTCCAGTGTAGAGCTGGCGCAGGCGGTCTATGAAGGGATCGCGCCGCTTTTGCACGAAAAAGGCATTTGGCTTGCGGCCCAGTGCTGCGAGCATTTGAACCGCGCCCTGATTATCGAAGCGGAATGCGCCAAGCAATATCACCTGCCGCGGGTGAATGTGCGCCCCCAGCCGAAGGCGGGCGGCAGCTTTGCCACCACGGCCTATGAAAGAATGCAGGCGCCTATTGCGGTGGAAAGCCTCTGCGCCCAGGCAAAAGCGGGCATCGATATCGGCGGCACCCTGATCGGCATGCATTTGGCGCCCGTTGCCGTGCCGGTGAGATTATCGCTGGATCACATCGGCTGCGCCGCCATCCTTTGCGCCAGAAGCCGCGCAAAATATATCGGCGGCCCCCGCGCTTTCTATGAAGAAAGCCTGCTTTAAAGCACTGATTTTTTAAAAAGAGAATCCCCGAAGCGGTGCAGCCGTTTCGGGGATTTTTTCATAAAAATGGATAAATCCGTTTTATCGTACAGAAAAGACGGTACGATATGGCTTGCAAAAAGCCGAAGGAACGGAGGGCAAAACATGAGAGAAGATTTTTGCAGAAAGTTAGAGCGTGAATACAGCCGCAGCGACGGCCGCATTTCAGATATTCTGGGGTTGATCGATGAACTGAGAACACCCGAAGAGCCTTGCGACGGCGATTGTGCTTTTTGCGGCAACAGCCGCTGCAAAAGGCGCAAAGGGGGAGCAAAAAAACAGAAAAACAGCGCGGGCGGTCATTCTATCAACGAATGACCGCCCGCGCACCGGAAAGGATAGATAAAGGGTTATGAATGAAATAGGGAGGAATCAAAGGATAAGGGATCAGATCACATGATGTTCTCTTAAAAGCTCTTCCACATCGGTGTGCTCCATTTTTTTCATGGCTTCCTTCAAAACCAGTTTTGCTTTGAAAGGCAGATCCATTTCGTTGAGCGATTTGCCATCGGCAAGCTCCACGGTGGCATCCATCAAAGCGCGGATATCATAAACACTGCCCCAGACTTCGGGCACGCCGCGGTCGATATCAAGCAGGGTATAAACGCTTTCCATACCGGTGCGGATGGAATATTCCGTTGTGAAGATGGTGTCGCGCGGGGTTTCGGCGAATTGGCCGATGAACGCAAAGTTCTTTGAACCGTTGGGCACCACTTTCGGGCGATCGCCCGCGCAGCGGGGCATAAAGAAAGCGGTGATATAAGGCATCATGCAGGGAACGGTGCGGGCGCTGTTGGCGGCCAGATCTTCGATCTGATCGGTGGGCACACCCAGATGATACAGCCATTCCATGCAGATCTCTTTGCCGCTGCATTCACGCATGGGCTTTTTCACATAATCGCCGGGGCGATCGGAGAACAGGCCATAGATCCAGCCCACCAGCTGATCTTTCGGCTGAGAGCGGAACTGGGGCTGGCGGTTGAAAGTCCAGCTGAGCAGCCATGCGGAATCTTTCACGGTGACAATGCCGCCGGTGACCACTTTGCCGCTGAACGGGTCGCGCTTGCAGATCTTCTGGATATAGGGCACGATGCGCTGATCCAGCGTGGTGACCGTGGCAGACATCCAGTTTGTTTTTTCGGGGTCGGAGCAGAATTTTTCGGGATGACCGAAAGAAGTGTCGTTGGCGGCGATGCGGCGCCACAGATCCCAGCCGCAGCCGTCTTCGATGGCGGTATGCATCTCGGCGGGGTGATCCTGGTCGCCATAAGAGGAATTTTCCACACAGCCGCCGTTGGTGATGAACAGCAGATCGTTTTCGGTCAGCGGAATATCCAGTTTGCTGCCGCCGCGGATGCAGTGGATGCAGGTGGCCAGTTTTTCAACAGGCTCGATCTCAAAATCGATATCCACCACCTTGGTGTCATATTCAAACACAACACCGTGGGCTTTCAAATAATGCACCATCGGCAGGATCATCGATTCATACTGGTTATATTTTGTGAAGCGAAGGGCCTTGAAATCGGGCAGACCGCCCACATGATGCACGAATCTTTGCAGGTAAAGCTTCATTTCCAAAGCCGAATGCCAGTTTTCAAAAGCAAACATGGTGCGCCAGTAAAGCCAGAAATTCGATTTCAACACTTCATCGGTGAACACCTGATCGATGCGCAGATCATAAAGATCTTCGTTGGGGGTCATAAACAGCTTGGCGATCTCCATCGAAGCCTTTTCGGAAAGCGCGAATTTGCCGTCGGTGTGGGCATCCTGCCCCTGTTTTTCGGTGGCGCGGCAAAGGGAATAGTTGGGGTCGGCCTTGTTGAGCCAGTAATATTCATCCAAAACAGAAACGCCTTCGGTTTCGATGGAAGGGATGGAGCGCATCAGATCCCACATACACTCAAAATGGTTATCCATCTCGCGCCCGCCGCGCATCACAAAGCCCAACTGGGGATATTCATAACCATCGCAGGCACCGCCGGGGATCGGATCTTTTTCGAGAATATGAATGTGGCTGCCCTCCATCTGGCCGTCGCGGAGGAGGAAACAGGCCGCGGATAAGGCGGCAAGGCCCGAACCGATGAGATAAGCGGATTTATTTTCCACGCCTTCCGGCTTTAAAGGGCGGGCAAACGCTTCGTAATTACCACTGGAATAATACATAACAAAACCTCCATTTTCATTTGATCGTTCAGATCAACATGTATTTTTCTTTGTTGTGAACATCATAATGCGGCGGCAAAAATGAAACAACAGACAAAAGATTTTGTTTGCCAAAGAATCATACATCCGGCTTGTTTTGATGAAAAATGATACATTACGGGCAATGTGTCTGGATTTTAGCGCCATTCGGCTATAAAAAAATCAGTGCGCTTTTTAGGCGCACTGATTGGATGACGGAAAGATTTTGTATCACCGAAAAACCGAGCGAAAAATCACGATTGGGCGGCCGCCGGTTCGGGTTCGGCCAGCTGAAGCGCCGCGGCCCTGCCATCGGTAATCACTTCAAGCACTTTTCTTTTGCGGAAAATGACCATGCACAGCAGAGTGCGGATGATCTGATCCAGCGCGATGGCCACCCAGATGAAAGCGATGTTCCAATGGAGCCACTTGCCGAAGATCAAAGCCATGGGCACACGAACGCACCATATGCCGATGAAAGAGATCACCATGGGCGTGTTGCGATAACCCGCGGCGCGCATCGTTCCGTTATAGGCCTTGTTCAGATCCTGCGGGATCTGGGCAAACCCCATGATGGAAACATAAACCATGCCCAGCGCACGGATATCCGCTTTATCGGTGAGGATCTTCATAAAGCTGCCGGCACAGGTGAAAAGCAATACCGTTGCCAGAACGCCGGTGTAGAACGAAAATTTGCGCATCTGGCGGAAATACAGCCGATAAAGGGTATCATCGCCTTCGCCGATGGCGCGGGCGGCCAGCGAGGTGGAAGCGGTGACAAAGCCGATGCCGGGCATTTCACAGATCATTTCGGCTTGCAGGCCGATCTGGTAAGCGGCGAAATAAGCGCTGCCATAGCCGAGGATCACATTGCTGAGCACAATGGCCGAAAGCTGCCAGAAAACATTTTCGCAGGCGGCGGGCACACCCGTTTTATAAATTTCTTTCAAGCAGGGCAGATCCACGGTGAAAAAAGATTGGCCGTGGTGTTCCTGCGCGCAATAGCCGTTTTTGGTATAAAGCAAAAATGTGCCGGTGAGCCCGCCCACAGCCCAGGAAACTACGGTGCTGATGGCGGCGCCTGTGAGCCCCAAAGCAGGGAAAGGCCCCAGACCGAAAATCAGAACAAAGCCCACGATGATATTGACGCAGTTCATTAAAACGGCGATGAACATCGGCGTTCGCGTGTTGCCATGGCCGTTATAAGCGGCCGCGTTCACCGAAGAAAGCGCCATGAACGGAACGGCAAATATCGCGATGCGGGCAAACCGCCGCGCGGCATCCAGCAAGGCCGCATCCTGCGTGAACAGATGAAGGATCGGCGAAAAAAAAAGCAGGGTGAGCGCCACGCAAAGGAATGAAGCGGGGATCGCCGTGAGATAAGTCTGCTCCACCGTGCGGCGGCATTGATCGAATTTATGCTGGCCATAGCGCAGCGCCACAATGACGGTGGCCCCCACGCCGATGCCCTTGAAAAGGGCCCAATAGGTGTTCGTGATGCGGTTGCCGATGCCTTGGGCAGAGATATCATCCGCCATCAGACGGCCGATCATCGCGGTGGTGATCACGCCGGCAGACATCTGCAAAATATTCTCTATCACAATGGGCAGCACCATGCGAAAAATATCGCTGTTGACCTGTTTCTTCTCCATATATTGCAAAATCCTCCGTGTAAGAAATGCTCTCGCAAATCCATACTATCATAACGCGGCAGATGTAGCAAGTTGAGAAAATAAACGAAGTTTCACAGCGGCATTTGGAAGTATTTTTTTCGAAAATTTATGAAAATAAGGCGTTTTCCGCATTATTTTTTCCAAAACGCAAGGAACGGTATCAGAGAAAACAAGCAAAAAGTGAATTTTTTCCTGATTTTATTCATGGCCTGAACCATAGGTTTATTCTGGTAATTTTACGCCGCTTTTTTCAAGCAGGCCATGCTGCAGGCAAAGGGCCAGTTCCAGCGTTCGTTTTCGGCCATCCGGGTCGAGAACATCGGCATAGGCCCCATAGCGCCGCAAAATTTTGCAGGGGCCGAAGCTTTTGTGAAAAACAAAAGTGCCCGCGGGGAAATCGGATTCTTTCAAAACTGCCTCTTGCCGCGCTTCGGGCCGCATGGAGATCTGGGTGGGCTTGGTCAGCGTGGGGCGCAGGGGCTTTTTTTCGGATGCCGTGCCCATCAGCTGAGGGATGAAGCGCGAAACGGGTTTGGCGGGCCGGCCGAAAGAAGCGCGGCAGCTGATGATCTCAAGCCGGTCTTTGGCGCGGGTGGCCGCCACATAAAAAAGCCGCCGTTCTTCTTCGAAAACCTGCCGTTCTTCGGGGGTCATCCGTTCTTCGGGGGTTTCTGCCGCGGCGGGCAGAATGCCTTCTGTCATATCGATCAGAAAAACATGGTCATATTCCAGCCCTTTGCTGGAATGGATGGTGGAAAGATGAAACAGGCAGGGCTCCCCCGGCAGGCCGCCCTGGCGAACAGTTTCTTTCAGCTCTTCCAGATGATCGAGAAAAGTTTCCTGACACGGGTTCTGGGCGGCCAGCGAAAGCAGGATCTCGGCCTTTTTCCAATCGCCGCCCTGCTTTTCAAGATAATCGCCATAGCCCATCGATTGAAGAATGGCGGTCAGCGCCTCGAAGCTGGTTTGGCGGGGCATCGCTTCAAAGCATCGCTGCAGCGCCTTCACTTTTTCAACGGCCCATGTTTCTTTCAGCAGGCCGCTGTCGAGCAAAATATGCAGCACGCCGTTTCGCTGGCCCGCGGGGTGGCTTTTCAAAGCGCGGATCAGGGTCTCTTTTTTGATCTTGAAATCGAGCTTATAAATGATCTCCATAAAAAGCGATTGATCGGCGGGGCGGCGCGAAAACAGCAGGATGTTGGAAAGATCGCGAACGACGGGGTGTGAAAAAAACGAGAGTTCGGGCTGGCGGCAGTGATAGGGGATCTTTTGCTGCTGCAGCAGATCGATCAGCGGCAGGGCGCTTTCGTTGTTGCGATATAACACCGCCGTGGTGCAGGAGCAATTCTGCGCGATCTTGGCCAGATAGGCGGCCTGATTCTTTTGATCTTCTAAAAACCGGTGAAAAAGCGGCTGGCCCCCGGCGCGGGCGGCGCGCATGGTTTTGGGGCGGCGGTTTTGATTGCGGCGGATGAGCGCATCGGCCCGCTGAACAATGGGCGGAACCGAGCGGTAATTGGTTTCCATCAATAAAACATGGCCGCCGGGATGATCTTTTTCAAAGCGCATCAGCGCTTCGGGATAGGCGGCGCGAAAACCATAAATGCTCTGGTCTTCATCGCCCACCATGAAAAGATTTTCATGGGTCTCGGCCAGCTTTGCGAGGATCTTATGCTGGATGAAAGAAGTATCCTGCGCTTCGTCTACGCTGATATAGCGCCAGCGTTCGCAGAAAAACGCCGCCAGATCGGGGAATTTTTGCAAAATGCCATAGGCGATCACCAGCTGGTCGTCAAAATCCATCAGCCGCCGGTGGGTCAGGGCTGAACAATAGCTTTGATAAAAAGCGGGAAAATCCACGCCTTCCACCGCGATCTGGGCGATTTCGGAAGCGGAAAGCATTTTATTTTTGCAATAGGAAAGGCGCGTGCGCAGATCTTTGATCTGGGAGTCGGTGGGGGCGCAGTGGGTCTGGCGCTGAAAAAGTTCGCGCAGCAGAGCGCCGCTCTGCGCTTCGGAAGAAAGCAGCTGAAACGGCTGGCGCTCATAGCGCCGCGCGTATTCCGCAATGATGGAAGCGCAGATGGCGTTGATGGTGCGAAAAGCCAGCCGGTCGGCCAGATCCCGGCCAAAAAGCTCAGCAAAACGCCGCCGCATATCTTTTGTGGCGGCGACGGTATAAGTGACGGTGAGCAGCCGGTCGGGGCTGACATTTTTGCCGAAGATCAGATAGCCCAGCCTCGCCACCAGAACGGTGGTCTTGCCGCTGCCGGGAACGGCCAGCAGCAAAGCGGGGCCATCTGTCCGGCAGACGGCGGCTTCCTGCTGCGGGTTGAGCCTCAGGGAATAAGCCGCCTTAAATTCGGGAAAAGTCATCATGCCGTGGGCCCATCCGTTTCGTCATCTTCGTTTTCATAAAGCTCATCCAGCGTGGCGAAAGAATACCCCTGCTCGATCCAGATGGGCAGCACCTTTTCAAGCGCCTCAATGGTGCGCGCGGGCGCGCCGTTGCGGCCGCGGCCGTCATGCAGGCAGACGATATCGTTTTCATGGGCACGGCGCAGCAGCTTTCGGGCAATGGTGCCCGAAGTGGTGTTGGCGCGCCAGTCTTCAGCCATCACATCCCAATAAACCATGTGCAGGTGGTTGCGCTGCACATTCGAAGGCGAAAACAGGTTGATCTTTCCCCAAGGCGGGCGATAAAAGCCGATATGAACGCCCAGCTCGTCAAAAATCTGAAGGGAACGGTCGAAATCCAGCTGGGTGTCATGCCGCAGATTGATCCAGGCATCCTGATGGCGGCAGGAGTGCATCCCGATCAGGTGGCCCTCTTCACGGATGCGCCGGATCAGTTCGGGGTTTTCTTCGGCGAATTCAGCCACCGAAAAAAAGGTGGCGTGAATATGATAAAGCCGCAGAAGATCCAGCAGTTTGCCGGTATATTCGGCATTCGGCCCGTCATCAAAGGTGAGATAGATCACTTTGCCGCTGCCGCTGGGGCGCTTGGAATGAAACGCGCGGCGGCTGAAAAAAGTGGGGACGGCCCCATACATGGAAAACGCCAGAGTGAGCAGTGAGATCGTGCGTGGATAGAACATGAGAAAAGCTCCTTTATCTTTGAGAAACATCCTTTAAAACAAAACGGTTTTTTGAAAATTCCAGCAGGCCCTCTTCGCGCATTTTGCCCAGCTCATTGGAAAGGGCGCTGCGGTCAACGCTTAAATAATCCGCCAGCTGCTGGCGGTTGAAGGGAATGGTGAAAGCATCCGCATTCTGCCGAACCGATTGTGCCGACAGATAGGCCAAAAGGCGGCCGCGGATGGATTTGGAAGAAGTATATTGGATGCGCTGGGAAAGCTCGAGGTTTTTGCGGGCGGTGGCCCCCACCAGATTGGCGATCAGCCGGCTGTGGTGGCCGCAGGGGCAGGCGCAGGGCGAAAAGATCTGCTGCGCATCCAGCCATAAAACATGGCAGTCTTCATCAGCCGCCGCGTTGACGATCAGCGGCTCGCGGGGCAGACAGGCATAGGCTTCGGCAAAGATCTGCCACGGGAAAACATGGCTTAAAATATTTTTGTTGCCCCAGACATCATCCATTTCGATATTGACGCCTCCCGCAAGCACCACGCCGATATGACGGGTGGCGCTGCCGGCATGCAGCAGCAGCTCGCCTTTTTCATAATGCTTTTCGGCGGCGTGAAGGCAGGGCAGGATCTTTTCGGTTTCTTCGGGGCTGATGCCCTGGAACAAAACCGTTTTTGAAAGAGAAACAAAATCCATAAGACCATCCTTTTGTTGTTATAACAACAGACATATCGTGTTTATTATAGTATTTTTAATACAACAAATCAAGAAAAGGAGAACGAACAAATGATTCGTAAGATTATTCATATTGACAGTGAAAAATGCAACGGCTGCGGCGCCTGCGCTGCGGCATGCCACGAAGGCGCCATCGGCATGAAAGAGGGCAAGGCGGTTTTGATGCGCGATGATTATTGTGATGGCCTGGGCGATTGCCTGCCCGCCTGCCCCACCAACGCCATCAGCTTTATCGAGCGTGAAGCCGCGGAATATGACGCCGAAGCCGTCAAGCGCGCCCAGAACGCAGCCAAGGCGCCCGCAGGGGGATGCCCCGGCAGCCGCAGCCGCGTTTTAGAGCACCGCGCCGCATCGGCACAGCCCGCCGCGGAAAAGCAGGAATCCGAACTGATGCAGTGGCCTGTGCAGATCAAGCTGGCCCCCATTCATGCGCCTTATTATGAAAACGCCAACCTGCTGATCGCGGCCGATTGCACCGCCTATGCCTATGCCAACTTCCACCGCGATTGGATGCGCGGCAGGATCACGCTGATCGGATGCCCCAAGCTCGACAGTGTGGATTATTCCGAAAAGCTGACGGAAATTTTAAAGCAGAACAAGATCAAAAGCTTAACGGTCGTCCGCATGGAAGTTCCCTGCTGCGGCGGGCTGGAACACGCCGCCACACAGGCGCTGAAGGATAGCGGCAAGTTTATCCCCTGGCGCGTGGTCACTTTTACAACGCAAGGCGAAATTTTGGAATAAAAGCCGCCTGAAAGCAGCAAACTATGAAAAAAGATTGATAAAGCGGGTCTTGAAGGCTTTTTTTGTCGGGAAATATCTGCTATAATAAGCAAATATATAGAACACAAAAACAGCCGGGGCGTCTGCTTCCCGCAGGGGCCATGGCAACAAGATCATGCAAGAGGGAATCCTTTATGAAAAAGTTACTGCTGCTGTATAATCCCAGAGCGGGCAGAGCACACATCGCCCGCAACCTTGATTCGATCCTTCAAAAATTCTGCAAAGCAGGATATGAGCCCATTGTTTATCCCACCATCGAGGGCATGGGCGCAGAAGAAGTGTTAGACGCACGGGGTGTGGAAGGAATAGACCTTGTGGTGTGCTGCGGCGGCGATGGAACCTTGCATCACGCTGTGAACGGGTTATTGAAATATCCCGATGCGCCGCCGCTGGGTTATCTGCCGGCGGGCAGCACCAATGATTTTGCCGCTTCGCTGGGGCTTCCCAAAACCATCGACGGGGTGGTGAATACCATCATCAAAGGTTCGCCCAAAGCCTTGGATGTGGGCGATTTCAGTGGGCAGGTCTTCAATTATGTGGCGGCATTCGGCGCTTTTGCGGCGGTGTCTTATTCTACCACCCAGAGCTCTAAAAATTCCATGGGCCATTTGGCTTATATCATGGAAGGCTTGAGAAATCTGCCTTTGGGGCAGGTCTATCACGCCAAGGTGGAAGTGAACGACCAGGTGTTTGAAGATGATTATATTTTCGGCACTGTCTGCAACACAAACTATATCGGCGGCTTTTCGATGGCGGGCACGGTGGATACCATGCTGGATGACGGGCAGTTCGAAGTGCTGCTGATCAAATCGCCTCAGAATGTGCTGGAATTGAACGCATTGCTGGCAAAGCTGCTGGCCCGCGATTTCGATAATGAATATATGTCCATGACTCAGACGGATCATGTGAAGTTTACTTTTCAGCAGCCCATCGCCTGGACTTTAGACGGCGAGTTTGGCGGGGAAACCGAAGAAGTGGAAATCAGTGTGCGCCCCGGCGCGCTGAAAATGCAGCTATAAATTTAAAACAGAAAAAGATGAAAAAACGGCAGGGCCGGCGTGATTTTTCACGCCGGCCCTGCCGTTTCTTTGCCATGCAGCCGTTTCAAAAGAGAAGCGGCGGAAATTCTGAAAACGCATGCCGTGATGCGGCCAACTGCTTTTTGATGGGATGAAAACAGGCAGGTCATCGTGTGTTTTGCTTTTTTTATGGGGCGATGACCTGCCCGATATCAGCCATGATACAGACCGATTGCGCAGCGATCCGATCGGGAACACCGGAAGACCGAGCGTTGATGCTGAAGAAGCGCGCTTCGGGGTTGAGCCGCGTCATGCGCCAAAAGGGGAACTTGATGATGCCGGGGGTGTTGAAGCCCACGCCCAGTTCCAGATAAACCACGCGGCCAACAGCATGCGCATCCAAAAAGGCATGGTATCGGCTCTGCGCCGCATGCCAGCCCGCATCTTCCACAAAGGTGTCATCGGCGCGCAGATTCATGGCCATGGGGCGGCCGCAGACGGGGCAGCGGGGAACAAGCGCCGAGGGAACGCGAAGGTCTTTCTGCTCGGCGACCATCCGCCGCACGGTTTCTTCATTGTCATAGGTCTGCGCATGGCATGGCTGGGAGCATTGCCACAAGCCATAATCGCCCTGCATATAAAAAAGCCGCTGCTTATCGAAACCGGCTTTTTGAAATTGATGATCCACATTGGTGGTCAGCACGAAATAATCTTGATCGCGCACCAGCTTTAACAGGTCGTCATAAACGGGTTTGGGCGCGGGCACATAGCGGTTCAGCCAGATATGGCGGCTCCAATAGGCCCATTGTTCCTCCGGTGTGGGGAAGGGGTAAAAGCCCGCCGTATACATATCGGTCAGTGGATAGGCCGCGATGAAATCGGTGAAGTTTTGCCGGAACCTTTCGCCGGAATAAGTGAAGCCCGCCGAAGCGGAAAGCCCTGCGCCCGCGCCGATCACCACGGCATCTGCCTGCGTCAGCGCCTGTTTCAACTGCTCAGTCTGCGCCGAGAAGTCTTTGATAGATTTTGAAATCGGTATCTTTGAAAACATTGAAAATCACCTTGATATCCCTGCCGTGACTGCATAGAAATTCGCGGGCCGCCGCCACGGCGATTTCAGCGGCTTCCCGGTTGGGAAAATGAAATTCGCCGGTGGAGATGCAGCAAAACGCAACGCTTTGCAGATGATGCGTTGCCGCCAGATGCAGGCAGGCATCATAGCAGTTTTTCAGTTCCCGCCGGTTCTGCTCAGTCACAGCGCCCCGCACAATTGGCCCCACCGTGTGAAGCACATAGCGGCAGGGCAGGGCGAAGGCTTTTGTGAGCTTTGCCTGCCCGGTGGGTTCTTCACCGCCCTGTGCGCGGATGAGGCGGGCGCACTCATCGCGCAGCTGAAGCCCCGCCGCAGAGTGGATCGCGTTATCGATGCAGCCGTGGCACGGGATGAAACAGCCCAATAACGCGGAATTGGCCGCGTTGACGATGGCGTCTGCGGCAAGGCGCGTGATATCGCCCTGCCAGAGATAAAGGTTTGGCTCCCGGGTGGGCGGCAGAGTTTCAACATGGATGACGCCTTTTTCCGCGGTTTCGGCGGCAAGCAGGGCATCCTGCACGGCGAGAAATTCGCCGCTTAACGGCAGCGGCGGCCGCAAATTCATCAGGCTGCGCAGAAGCCGTCGCTGAGAAGCTGCATCCGCCGGAAATCGGGCGGCCTCTTCCCGGTATTGCGGCATCTCGGCCAGCAGCCGGTCGATCAAAAATCGGATCTGTTCTGTTCGTGTCATAGGCTATCTCTTTTCGATGGCTTTTGCCGGGCAGATTTCAAAGCATCTGCCGCAATGCAGGCAATGTTCCTGCGCGATCACGGCCGGTTTTTGCGAAACATTGATGCATTTTTGCGGGCAGACAGAGCGGCAGAGCTTACAGCCGATGCATCCGTTCCCCACGAAATATCCGCCGGGGGTTTCCTGCGCTCCACCAAAGGAAAAACGCTCGCGGAAGATCGGTTTTTGCGACAGATCAAAAAATTCGCCGCTGCCTTCACAGATTTGAAAAACGGTCAGCGCCGCGCGGCTTTTTTCATCGGGATAGATCTCGGCCATATAGGGGTTTGTTTCAAAGATCTTCGGCAAAAGCGCCGGGCCCAGTTCACGAACCCGGCCGCGCACGGTAACGGATTTTGAAGACATGGTGTCGCCGCCCGTGAAACCTGTGAGGGAGACCCTGTCATGCGCTTTGAGCCGGGCATAAAATGCCTTACCTTTGGCGGTGAGAAAATATAAGCCGTTTCCATCGGCCAGCATCATATCGATGACGCAGGTGAACGGCTCTCCGTTTTCATCCACGGTTCCAAACACCACCGAATGGATTTCGTTTTGCAGATATCGCAGATAGCTTTGCGCATCCATAAGAACACCTTCCTTTTAGAACTGGGCGTGGAATTTTCGCACGGCGCAGGAAAATCAAAACAGCCGCAAAGCCCCGGTGTCGGCGGTCTGCCTGATCTTAAAGGTCATATTCACAAGGAGGTTCGCCGGAAAAATCCGCAAGGACGGCATGGGCATCTCCCAGATAGAACACTTCGAAAATGGGGTTTTCCGCTGTCTGATACTGGCCCTTGACGATGGGGTTCTGCATGCAGCGTTCCTTGACGGCGCGGTTATTTTCAAAAATGGTTCTGCCGCTCAGGCGGATCCAGGCATAAGACGGGCTGGAAACGGAAAGCTGGATATTCGGGTTCGCCTGCATATCTTTATAGACCTCTTTGGTGCTGTTGGTGCAGAACCAGAGCTTGCCGTCATATTCTGCCGCGAACATGAACGGGCGGCATTTGGCCTTGCCGTCACGGCCGACGGTGGCGAGATACTGCACGGGGTTTTCCTGCAAAAATTTTACGACTTCATTCATAATGTTTTTCCTCCGATGATGGTTTCTTGTTTGAAAATGTCTTGCACTTTTGTTTGACAAGGCTATAATAAATCCGTAGCGACAAACTGTAAAGTAAGCACTTTATTGTGCCGTAGTTTCCAAATAGATACTATTAGATTTAAGGAGGAACTTTCATGGAAGAAACGAAAGACTTTTTAAAAATCTGTGCAAAAGAGCTGCCGCCCTGCCCGGTGGAAACCACACTGATGCTTATTTCAGACCGCTGGAAGGTACTGATTCTGCGCGACCTGATGCCGGGGACGAAGCGGTTCGGCGAGCTGAAAAACTCTATCGGGCATGTGACGCAGAAAGTGCTGACGGCCAACCTGCGCGAGATGGAAGCGCGGGGCCTGCTCAGCCGTAAGGTTTATGCGGAAGTGCCCCCGCGGGTGGAATATACGCTGACCGATCTCGGTTACAGCCTCAAGCCGATCCTGGACGCCATGCGGGATTGGGGCGAGCAATATAAGGCATCCGTGGATCGATAAGCAGAAAAGGCGGTGGCGCAACAGCGCGGTTTTTGGATGTGAAAACGGTGCCTGCGGCCCGTTGAACCGAAAAAATCAGGCGGTCGGGCAGTTCTCTCATAAAAAGGGCCTGCTGCAAACGGAATGGCCGGGGCCGTTCCGTTTGCAGCAGGCCCTGTCTGTTTTGAGAACGGCCGCTCAAAGAACTGTGACCACGGTTTTGAGGCCGTGTTTTTGCTGAAAAGGCCACAATATTACGCTGGAGAGCCAGCTTTCGGCTTTCGCCGCAGAGCGCCCGCGAAGGTTGCGCCCTTAATGCTTATCATGGCGTGAAGTTTGCAGCAAAACAGATTCCAGCCGGTTCAAATCGATGGGTTTGGTGATGTAATCATTCATGCCGGATTTTCGGCTTTGCTTAACAGATTCCACAAAGGCATCCGCCGTCATGGCGATGATGGGGATCGTTTTCGCATCGGAACGAGCCATCCGGCGAATCTGTTCCGATGCTGCGTAACCATCCATGACCGGCATCTGAATATCCATCAGAATGGCGAGGTATTCGTTTTCTTTCGATCCGGCGAAAGCCTCTGCCGCCCGCGCGCCGTTTTCTGCGTGATCCACCTCAAGACCCAGAGATTCCAGCATTCGAACCGCGATTTCGGTGTTGATCTCATTGTCTTCCGCCAAAAGCACTTTTCCTTTCAGAAGGCCGCCGGAAGAGGCCCGGAGTTGCTTCTTCTTTTCACGCGCTTCCATCTGCTCTGCGGCGGCCACCGGAAGGACCACGCTGACGGTGATGGATGTTCCGGCGCCGGGGCTGCTCTGAACGGTAATGTTTCCGCCCATCAGATCGATGATCCGTTTCACGATCGCAAGCCCAAGCCCCGTTCCTTTGGCCGAAAGATTGCCGCGATTGACGGAATCCTCCTGTGTAAAGGCTTCAAACATTCTGCTTTGGAATTCTTTACTCATCCCGATGCCCGTATCGCTGACGGTATAGGCGCATCTGATTTTTCCGCCGTCAAGCAGTTCGCTTTTGGAAGTATAAGTGATCCTGCCGCCTTCCGGGGTATATTTTACCGCGTTGGAAATAATGTTGAGCGCGACCTGATTATAGCGAACTCGATCTACGATCACACCGGCGTTTTTGGGGATGTCGGATTGTATCACGAAATCGATATGCTTCTGCTGGCACATGGGCTCGAAAATGCTGCGTATGCTGCTGATGAATTCATGGAAGGGATAGCATTCGGGATACAGCTCCACTTTTCCGCTGTCGATTTTGGAAATATCCAGGATATCATTGATGAGCGACAGCAGGAACTGGCTGGATGCCGAAATCTTTTCGATATCGCTTAAAAGCTTCTTTTTGTCCTCCGCATCTTCTTTTGCAAATTCCGTCATGCTGATGATGGCGCTGATGGGGGTGCGGATGTCGTGACTGATGCGGGAAACGAAGTCTGTTTTGGCGCGGTTGGCAAGCTCTGCCTGATGCAGCGCATCCTGCATCTGGGATAGCCGTTTCTGCTCTTTGGTATAAGCTTCGGTGATATCTTCCTGAATCATCAGGATTTCTGTTTTTCCCTCGTCAAACCATTTCAGCTTGATCTGTTTTTTCGATCTTTGCGAAGAATTTCCGACGAAATCATAATGGATCAGAAGCTCGTTTTCCGTTTTCAGCTTTTCCGTAACGGCTTCCGGCGAAAGCTGTTCACAAAAGGCCTGCCGGTTTTCAGGGGCAAGAAAAGAAGTCAGCTTTTCCAACGCCGCCCGACAATCGACATTTTCGGGATCGCCGATGATTTTTTCTTTCCAGATCCCGTCGAAAATTTCGATCTTCCACGCGCAGACATCGATCAGGCCAATGTAATCGCAGCCGTGGCTGGCCATGGAATTGAGCATTTTTTCGTTCTTTTTCTGCTTTGTGATCTCAATGACGGTGCTGAAATCTTCGATATCGCCGGTATCGGGGTTGGCGACCAGATCGTTGATGGCCCGGAACCAGCGGATCTGCCCTTCTGTGGGCTTCACCCGTGAGCGAACCGGATATTCCGCCGTGAGCTGTCGGATGCCTTGCTTATATTTTTGAATCAGCCCCGCGCAGTGATATTCTTTCAGAATTTCCAGTTTGATCTGCTCATCCGCCGTGCTTTCGGCCACCGCACGAAAATGCAGATCAGCCGTTTCCGTTTTCAATTCATTGGTTACCTGCGGATCAATGGCGGAACCGGAAACCAGCTTGTTCTGTGAAAGGTTCAGCCGGTAACTGGCAATGCCGCCCAGATTCTTCAGCTCGGAAACCTGAGCGAGCAGGCTTCTGTAATTGGTTTGCGCCTGCTTTTCATCGGTGCAGTTGATGGCGGAGCAGTAGACCATTTTGAGTTCGTGGTTCAGGTCGTAAATGGGGCGGCCGGTCACTTTCCACCAAACGGTTTCACCATTGACGGTGCTGCTGTATTCGCAGGAGGTCCCTTGGGAACCCAATTGATCCAGATCGAACAGCTTCAGAAAATCTTTGCGGAATTCCTTATCCACCATGCCAATAATGGAATCTGGGACATTTTCGATGACGGGGGGCATTCCGATCTTTTCGCAGACGGATCTGGTATAAGGGTTATCCATGCGATAATGAACGGTCTTTGTTTTGGGGTCATAATCCCACAGCATCTGCTTGGCGTCTTCGATGGCCATGCTATACATCTGGTTCATCCGGTTGAGGGAAATTTCGGCGTTTTTTTCTTCCGTTACATCCTTGATGTAAACGATGACCGCATCCTGCATGCACCAGGTCACATTTCTCGATGTCACGAGGCTCCAGGTCTGGTTTTGTTCATCAAAGGCATATTTCTCGTGGATTTCCGTGTCGTTATCGGGATGGAGGCAGGGGCAGTTTTGGCATGGCGCATCCAAACCGAAAAGCAGGGAATAACAGGTTCGATCCAGCATATCTTTTTCTTTGATCTTTTTGGTGGTGAAAAGTTTATCGTTGGCATAAAGCAGCTGCATGGAATGCCGGTCGAGCACCACGGTAATGCGGTCTGAATTATCCAAGATCGTTTCAAAAATTCCGCCTTCCCGCGATACATTCGCGAACCGGGCGATGATGATCGGATCTCCGTCCATGCTTCCGCAGGGGTGCGCATCCACATGCACCCAGTCGAACCCCTTTTTATTGCTGAAGACACGGTAATAATAATCTAATTTTTCCCCGGTCACGATGCAGGAAAGGGTGGCGGCGGCAAGGCCTTTCCGATCTTGCGGCAAGGCGAGATCCATGGCGTCTTTTTCTGTGATCTTGAGGTATTCTTGCCGTGACATGCCCAGAAGATCAGGGATATTTTCTGAAAGAAAGAGAGTTTCAAGCTTTCCGCCTCGGACACGGTAAATCGCCGTATCCACCGGGAAAAACGCGGTGAACCCCCGCAGCATTTCCTCTGTCAGTTTAATCATTACGACCCCTCGCTTCTTTTGTGTTGTTAACGGGAGCAGGCGGAAGACACAACGGCTTTTTCGGGAGGATCAGCCTGGCAAAATGGCCGTTCATCCGGCTTTGCGGCATTTTTGAACATCATCGGTAAAACGGTTTGCCATAACCGCAATAATCGGAATCGCTTTTGCATCCGCCATTTTTTCGCCGCTCATACGATCTCATTCATGCTGTAAATCGGGAACTGCAGCATCCTCTTTTGCAGAAAGCAGCAATTCGACTTGCCGCATATATTTTTGAACTGCGATTTCAGGCCGGAACAGTTCTCGCAGCGTTTCGTCGCACATCGTAAAGGCGATCTGTTCTCTGATGCCATACAAGGCCAAGGTTATGCTTCTTGCATCGATCAGGCTTGCTTCCATGTTTCTTGTGATGGAACCATCCCGCAGCCCTTTGTTAAAGGCGCTTTGCAGCTGATCCATGACGGTTTGCCAATTCCCCGCAAGCGGCGAATTCCCCTCATTTTGGGATGCGCGGCTTAAAATATGCTGCATCTGCGCGGCACAAAAAATCACATCCGCCATCTCTACCGCTTTGCTGTAGATCACTTCGACGATCGCCAAAACCTGCCCGGCGCCGGTTTTGCGCCGATAGCGATCCGAAGAAAAGAACCGGTTCATTTCTTCCAGTTCTTCCGCAACGCTGCAATCCAGCACCGCCGCGATCAAATCGTTTTTTGTGCGGTAATAGTTCTGCACAGAGCGAAGGCTGAGCCCGGCTTCCCGCGCGATCATTTCAAAGGATGTGTTTTCTACGCCGTTTTTCACAAACAGCTTCATAGCCTTGGATAAAACGGTCTGTTTGTTTTGCTGGCGAATCATTTCGTTAGGCATATCTTTCCTCGGTTCCTACTTGTTTCGTAAACTATGAAAGATTATGCATTCATTATAAGCGCATGATTTGCTCTTTTCAACACACTTCGGTATTCTTTTCAAAGAAAACGATTCCGGGTGAAAACGGGCCGTCGGCAGCCGTTTTCAAGGCGAGAACGACCGACAGGCAATTCAGCAAAAAACATCTTTTTGCCGCCGGATGGGCAGCCATGTTTTCAAATGGGGAAAAGTCCGTATTTACGGACATCTAACAAAGTATACTGAAACCGGTGAATGGAAGATCATTCCTCTTGGAAAGGCTGTGATGAAATGGCGATGTTTTATGTATGGCTTGCGCTGCTGGGCGTTCTTGTGCTGATGCTGACCGCCAAGGCGATCTGCAAAGCTGCCGACACGGCAGAAGGCACTGCGAGAAACTGGAGAGCATATAACGGAATGATGTCGGCGCTGGTTTTTCTGATTTTCTTCCCTGTCATGGTGCTTATTGCATTGACAAAGAAGAAAAAATAAGCCATCGGAAAGAATGCGCGATGCTTTGAAAACGATGAAACCGTCGCTTTTGCAGTTGTCATCTTTTTTGCTGCGTCGTCGGCAATTTATGTGGCGGCATTCTTATTCCGCAAATTGCAGAATAGGAGTGAAAAATCAGGTCACCCTCTGCCGGCGGTTTTATGCGTATACGCATAAAATGTTCTATTTTGAGAAACAGCGTCAGAACAAGAACAGCGAAATAAATTTCCACAATATTGAAGATACAGCTTGACAAAATTGTAAAATAATGCAACAATTTGTCGAAGAGGAAAGAAAAAATTTCCATTACAGAAATTGGGGGAAAACATGAGACAGTTAAAAAAAGAAGAGCTTAATTCAGAAGGAACGCCTATCGCCATGGGAAAGAAACCCTTGTTGAAACGCTGGTGGGTCTGGGTATTGATCGTGGTTGTGGCCAGCGGCATTTATGGGGCATCGCAAGAATCGCCAAAATCTCAAAAAACAGAGGAATCCGTGATGGCCGCCGGCGCAGAACAGGAAAAGACGGCGCAGAATAAAACGCCGGAAACTCCGGCAGCTCCCGCGGCCCCCGCCGCTGCCCCCGCCGCATCCGGCACCAATGCGGCAGCAAAAGAGACATTATCGCAGAAAAATGCTAAAGCCGCGGCAAAAAATTATTTGAAAGTGACTGCGTTTTCCCACGATGGATTGGTGGAACAACTGGAATTTGAACAGTTTTCCGCAGAAGACGCGGCTTATGGGGCAGATCAGTGCGGCGCGGATTGGAACGAGCAAGCGGTGAAATCTGCAAAGCAATATCTGAACACGACCGCTTTTTCTTATCAGGGTTTGGTGGAACAACTGGAGTTTTCAAAATTCACCCATGAACAGGCTGTATACGGCGCAGATCGCTGTGGCGCAGATTGGAACGAGCAAGCGGTAAAATCGGCAAAGCAATATTTGAATGTGAGCAGTTTTTCACGGGACAGCCTGATCGATCAATTGGAATTTTCGGGATTTACCGCAGAACAAGCTGCGTATGGTGCAGCACAGAACGGTTTTTAAACCCGGCAGGTGAAGCAGATATTTTAAAAGCGGCTAACATAAGACAGAAAGACAACCCCTTGAAAACATACTGTTTTCAAGGGGTTGTTCGTTTCAAAAACTATCTCTTAGAGAACTGGGGGTGCGCCATGAGCGGCTTTGAGGCCATATTTTTTCCTTCATTCCGGGGTCACGAGTCAGAAAGCCTGATTTTTTGCCGCCGGATGGGCAGCCCTGTTTTTAAACGGGGAAAAGTCCGTATTTACGGACATCTGTCGGAAGTGTGCCAACACTTCCAATGCTTGTTATTCTTCGCTTTGCCAAAATTGCTATTGGATTTATTTTCTGATTTCGGTAAAAGAGGTGTTCCCAATGGGTCACGATTGATGTTTTTTCTTCGTTATGCTATGATTTTTTCATAACCATATCTTGATGGAGGTGCAATTCTTTATGAAAAGAACATTGAAAGTGACACTCTCGTACTTTTCCTTTATCCTCGCTGCAATTCTTGGGATTATTTGTGCCGTTTTTAATCTTTCTATGCTTTTTCGCATAATTACTGCACTACTGGTTGTCATTCCTACAATAGCTATCTTAAACCTCTCTAAATGCCCTTACTGCGGTAAATACGGAATGCCGATAAACCCTTTTCAGAAAAGCGGCCCCACCTGCAAGAAGTGTGGGAAACAGCCATGATTATTGCAATGGGATTTCTATGAAAAAATTCAGGCCCTTATCTTTTTCCTAACGCTGGCGTTAGCTTTCAATCTTGCCGTTTTATTGTCTACGCGATGAAACCGCCCCCGCCGAACTGTTCGGCGGGGGCGGTTTTCTTCTTATAGTGTAAGGATGGTTCTTGAGCGCGGCGCTGTGAAATGATTTTGAATGGGCAGAAACGCCTCAACGGATGCGGCGGCACGCTCATGGGAATGAAACTTAAAAAGCAGTTTGTGAAGCGCTTCTTTTCGGCAAGCGATCATGCGAAGCAATCTTCCGACCGCTGCCGATGGCTCGCTTTCCGCCTTTGTCAGCTCAGCAGATTTTCAATCATCCGGCGGATGATTGCAGAAGCCTCGGCACGGGTGGCGTTGCCATGGGGATCAAATATGCCGCCGCCTTTGCCTTGAACCAGACCGGCGGTCTGGCAGCGCTCTACGGCGCTTACGGCCCAAGACGAAATCTGTGCCGCATCGGTGAAGTTCTGTTTTTCTGTGGTGGTGTGAAGGGTCAGCTCGCTCCATTTCACATAGCGGAGGATAAGAGTGCAGAGCTGCTCGCGGGTGACATGGTCATTCGGGCCGAAGCGTCCGTCGCCATAGCCGCTGATAATGCCGCTTGCGGCGCCCCAATCCACGGCGGAGGCATACCAGCTGCCGGCAGCGACATCCGTAAAGCCGCCGGAAGCAGCGCCTGTCGGCGCGCCTGCCATGCGCCAGAGAACCGTTGCAAACATGGCGCGGGTCATTGTTCCGTTCGGGTCGAAACGATTGTCGCCGACGCCTTCAAACAGGCTGTGCGCAGCAGCAAAGACGATATCGTTTTTCGCCCAGTGACCGGAGGTATCCGTAAACGGAACGCTGCGCTGTTCAAATTTCACCTCTGCGCCGGGGTCCATATAGACGAGTTTGCCATCGAGAACGGCGGAGAAGGTGACATAGGTCTTAACGCCGCTGTCGTTATAGAAATACGGAACATAGCCGTTGGGGTCGGCCCCGGCGGGCAACGCGGCTGTCAGAAGCTTGCCGGTGGGCAATGTGCCGCCGCCGAAGGCATTGTTGAAAATGAAATTGGCTGTGGCTGTGACATCACCGGTGGAGGGCATCTTAAAGGTGATGGTCGAGGCGCTGGTGTCTACACCGGTGAGCCCGGTGAGAACCCAGCCGGAGAAGGAGTAGCCCGCGATGGGGATCGCCGTGAGTGTGACGGTATCGCCCGGCGCGTAGTAGCCGCCGCCGGTGACAGTGCCGCCGAGGGTGGCGCCTGTATCAACGAGATTGCTGCCGTTTCTGGCGCCGAAGCTGGAGGAGGTGGTGAGATAGGCTCCGTTGGTGACTTCCAGCTTGGCGGTGACAAAGCCCTGAGCGTCGGCGGAGGCGGTGAGCACGCCGTTGTCGCTGACGGAGGCGGTGCCGTCCACCGCGGTGCAGGTCCAGGTAACATTGCCGGTGTCGATGACGAAGCTGCTGTTTGCATTTGTTTGGCCCAACAGGCGCAGCTGTGTGCTGAGCGCGGTGCTGCCGATGGGGATATTGCCGTTTGCCGGCGTTATAAAGGCGTTTTTATTATTATACTGGAGATCCATCGAGGCGAGGTCGCCGAGGCCGCCGTGGGTGACGGCGGAAGAATAGGAGAGGCTGTTGCCGACAGCATCGGTCGCCGTGATGGTGATCGCGTGGGTCGAGGAACGATCCGGGTCTATAAGCGCCACGCTGGCAGAGAACACGCCTTCGGCATCGATCTTTCCATTCGTCAGTTCCGTGACTTTCTTGCCCGCGCAGACGGATTTTCTGTCGCAGGTGACGGTGAAAAGCGCATCCGGATCGGTGACGCCGCTGATGATAAGGGTGCCATCCTTATTGAAGACGCTGCCGTTTACCGGGCTTGTAAGCATAAGGCGCGGCGGCGTGGTATCCACCGCGAAGACATAGGTTTGGGTGAATCCATCGCCTGCGGCGTTTTTGCCGGTGAAAGTTAGGGTGTGGTCGCCGTCTTTAAGCTTGGTGAGGGCGGCGGAAGCAGTGGCTGCATCGGTAAAGCTGCCGCTGATCGTTGCTGCTTCACCGGATTCCGTTGTGGTTTTGTCCAGCGTCCAGGTGCCTGTTACAGGCTGGCTGGATGTGGCCGTGACACGGAGGGATGCGGACGCATAGGTGTCAATGCTTTCTTGTTTTGCACCTGTTGTGCGTGTGAGAACGGTTTTCGTCTTGTCGGCAGAGAAAGTCAGTTCCGGGGTCGATGGGGCGGGAAGGCTGATGTTGCCGCTCATGGTCTCTGCGCCATAGACGATGGTGCCGCCATTGAGATAGTAAGGCGTGACGCCCACCTTATAGGAGGTCCCGGCCTTTAAACCGCCCTGGGTGCCGTTGAGTGTTGAGCCTTTCGTGTCGTCTTTAATGGTATAGCTGCCGCCGATTTCAAAGATCGTATCGCCGCTTGCTTTGTCGAAACGCAGGGCGGAAATATCGGTGGCGCTGCCGTCGTCGTAATAGACTGTGGCCTCATAACCGGAGGTCTTCGTGTCGCTCGACTGCGGTATGGTGACGCCGATTTTGAGATCGCCCGCAGATTTTACCATGGGCGTTCCCGCTGCCGCCGGTGTGTTGGTGTTGCTCACATGGATCATGCTTGTGCTGTATACGGCGTTATTGGTCTGCTCATCTTTGGAATAGACGCAGCGGAGGTAGTAGTCGCCTGCCGGGACATTTGCCGGAACGGCAAGGCTTTTGCTGCCGGAGGTGTCGCCGAAGCCGGTTGTGATCTCGCCAAGGCTGTAGCCCGCCACGGTGGGGTCGGTGCTGGGTGTGAGATAGAATGACATTTTGTTGAGGCCGGAGAGCGTGCTGCCGTTCCAGTTTGCCGTCATGCTGCCGCCCGCCGTGACCGCGTTGCCGCTGATCTGTGTCACCTCGGGAATGGCGCCGACGCCGTAGAGCAGCGCGGTGGCCGGGGTGGTGCCGGTGGTGATATACCAGTCTTTTTCGTAATTGACACTGTCGGAAACGGAGAAAGCGAAGGTGGCTTTTTTCGTCGCCGTATCCCAAGTGATATTGGCGTTGCAGTTTTCGGCATTGCTGCCGTTATACAGGGTCAGAGCATAGTCTGTTCCGTTCATGTCGCGCTGGCTGTTGATCCTGAATGCCGCAGCTTTTGTCTTCGCGTCTTCCAGCGAAGCCGCGTCGTAACTCAGAGAGACGATGGCGGCGGGCTTTGCGGGATCGTAGGTGCCGAGATTGAACTTGTGGGTCGTGCGGGAGCTGTTGGAATAAATGGACGGTGAAGTTATGCTCAGCAGCGACAGCTGATTGGAATCATCTTCTATTTTGGCTGCGCTTGTGAGGGAAATGTTGGTGCCAACGCGGGCGTAGAGCGTCTGCCCCCGTTCCTCGCTGTATCCAACGGGTATCACGCTGCCCAGAAGCTGGGTCCGGCCGCTGCCGTTATAGCTCAGGAGCTGCGGATAAGTGGGCTGTGCCTCTTCGCCGGTGCCAAAGTCAACGCCGTCGGCGCCCCAGTAATAGGTGAGGCCCAGCTTGCAGCAGATGACCTTGAGGCTGCCCCAGACCTTTTCGTTGTTGATGCCAAGATTGACCGCCGCCAGTGACATGCCGCCCAGCGCCGGAACGGATTTTGGCACATTCACCGAGCCGCGGGCAAACGCCTCGAAGAAGGGGTTTTCATAATTGGAATCGGTTTTTAAAACCATGTATCCGCTGCCTGTAACGATTTGCAGAATGCTCACACTGAGGGAAGCGCGCATGTCGATGCCGGGATACCACTCAAAGGCGTACATGGCTCTGGGGATGAGCGGCGTTGACAGGCCTTCCACCTTCAGATCTTTGATCTCCGCAGACATGCCGGTGGGGCCGAGCTTGAGGGTGCCATCCGCGCTGAGCACCTGCATGATGCTGACGCTGACGCTCATGATGAGTTTGAGCGGCGGGACCCCGCTGCAGAAGAGCGTCTTGTAGATGCCGGACATACCGCCGCCTCCGCCTGTGAGCCAGAGGACGCCGCAGCCATCCACATTGATGCCGGGTTTGAAGCCGCCGACAAAGACATAGTATTCATCCGGCACGGGGATATTTTCGTAACTCATGAAGGACACCTTGACCTGCAGCTTGAAGGTATCCATTTTGAAATTGCCCTCCATTCCGAAGGACCAGTTGCCGATGGTGTTCACTGCGAGAGTGCAGTTGAGTTTTGGCATGCCGTCGATGTAATTCTGGATGGCGACGCTTACCTTGAAGTTGACGCCCACAAAGCCCTCGCCGCAGCCGAACAGAATATCCTGCACCAGCGCCGAGGCGCTGAGCTGCTTGGAATCTTCATTTGGCGACTCATCGAGATTGGACCAGTCGAGCGCTTCATTTGTGGCATCCATTTTGTTGTAGGCGTAGTCATAGAGGCTTCGGCCGTCTTTGTAATCCTTCCAGTAACTCGTGAATTTATACCAGAAGCTTTGCTTTTGCGGTGCTTCCTCATCGTCGCTCTTGCCGGTGAAGGAAAGATCGAGCTTTGCCGAGAAAGAGACGACGCGCCCTTTTTCGTTCCCATTGCCGTCTTTCATGACGCCCAGTTCGCCGTAGGCCAGCTTGAAAACCATGCCCGCGATGGTCTGAGCCGCGCCCGCGACGGAGGGCCAGATGAGCTTGACGGTGCTGCCGTCCACAGATTTTCGCACGCCGTTTGCGTCATAGGGCAGAAGCGAAAATTCCTTGCCTTGTTCCAGCTTTGTGAAGATGGCCTTGCCCTTCCAAATGGAGGTGCGGGCGTCGCTGGTGTAGAGCTCGCCGTCGAATTCCGTGCAGACGGCGTGATCGAGGGCACTGGCCTTGTAGTTTTCATAATAGACAGCAATGGTGCCGCCCTCAAAATCCATGCAGCCGTTGATGGTGACACAGTTCGACACTGTGTATTGCTGATCCGATCCCAGCGTCTTGGTGCTGACGGCGCTGAGGTAGGTGGGGTAGGTGATGCCGTTTTCTTCTGTTTTCGCCTTTACCGTGAATTCGCCGCGATAGACCAGCAGAATTTCTTTATAGGTTTCACCGGCATAGGCGCTTCCGGCTTCCCTTGTCTTAAACTTTGTAAAATCTGCCTCGTCCTTAAAGGTTTTGATGCGGTAGGCCTGTACGGTGCTTCCTGTTGAGGCGTTCTTTGTATCATATCCGTGTTGAGCGGCCCTCTGGGGGGTGATTCGGTGTCGCGCGTGCCGCTGCTGTCCACATAGCAGGGAGTCCATTCCACCGTGAGTTCGGGAACACTGTCGTCGAGGTCGCTGACGCTCACATCCTTCGTCGTCTTATTCCCGGCGGTGTCGATGACGACGATCTGTTTTTTGGTGTTTGAGGTGAACTCATAGGAATATTGCCCCTTGTGTGCGCCCTCGGCAGTCACCAGCGTGAAGCCGGGCGCTGTGACGGTGTATGAGCCGCCGGTGTCGTTATTGCCGTCGTCTTTATCCGAGACGGTCAGGTAAGCGGTTCGTTTATAAAGGGTCGCGCTTTCCCATTCCACCGTGACTTCCGGAGCCGTGTTGTCAAATTTCAGAGAGTCTTTCGGGATGGTGAACACGCTGTAGTTTCCGGCGCTGTCCACCACCGTAACGGCAAAATCGGCGGTGATGGTCTTGTTCACATAGATGTTTCCGCCGGAGACCGTGACGCCGGGAATTTCTGAACCGGAAATTGTTTTGTAATCCACTGTTCCTGTGGGCGCGGTGTTGAGAACAACGAGCTTGCAGTCCGAATCGTCCGCGGCGGTGACGGCGAAATTGTAGCCCTGGGTGTAACCGGTTTTATCAAGCGCTGTTCCAATCGTGTTTATCGCGCTGCCGCCGTTGATGACGGCGCCGGAAACACCGAAGTTTTCCGACCATGTGTAGCTGCCCGCGCGTTTGGCTTCAATAGATACAGAGAGCTGCGGCGGATTGGTATCCTTCCACACAGGCGCGCCGCCCGTAAATTTCACATTGCTCAAATCGGCGGTAACGGAACCTGCGTTGCCGAACTCATCGGTATAGGTAAAAGTATAGCTCCCGGCGGCGTCGAAGACATGGGTCGCGCCGTTGGTCGCGGTGACAGTGCGGCCGGTGGTATACCATACCGTCACCTTGCCGGTGGTGGATGCCGGCAGCTCGTCGCCGTCGTGATAGACCATGGCCGTATCTTCGAAGCGGTAGTGCAGCCGCGCTGTGGGCGCGCCGGAAACGATGTTCGTGATGTGCACGATCGTGTAATCGGTCACGGTTTTTGATTCGGCGTTTCCGATGAACTTGATCACCACATCCCCGTTTGATTCGGCGTCATAACCGGGCGTTTTTGCCATGTGAGAGAGCTGCGTGGTAAAATCATCATCGAAAAACTGTACATACGGGTCATAATTGCTGGTGCCGTAAGCGGTATTCAAGGTGCTGGCTGAAATCGTGACGGGATCTTTGGTATTGCCCTCGGCCGAGAAGGTAAGGTCGAAGCCATAGTCATTAAAGACTTTCTCCAACTTGACATTCTGCTGCCAAAGAGTGCCGAAAACATCGTAGAATCCGATGGTGTGGTCGCCGTCGTTGGTGATGGGGATTTCATCCGTCTTTGTGGTGGAAAGCCCTGTCGGCGACTGGCAGATCCACGATTTACCGATGGTGACAGGCACATTGAAGGTTGCCGTAAGGGCCATGTTGTGGATGCCGTGGGTTCCATCTCCGGCGCTCGCGAAGCTCCAGCCTGTCGCGGCGGGTTTGGTGTTCGCCATACTGACGGCGCCATCTGAAACGGCGGAACCGGTGTTGCCGAAAATATCCGCAGCCGCGAGGCTGGGTGTGATGGAATAGGTGGTGCCTTCCGCTTTTGTCGTATCATACTTTGCGATGCCTGTGACCGTCACCGTGACCTGAGTGTCGGTGAGGCCATCCACTCTGACGCCGGTGAGACCGAAGGCGTTGGTCTCGCCTGCCGGGAGCGTCCAGCTGCCGCCTTTTGCCAGCGAGACGGTGTAGGTGCTGCCTGCGGAAAGACCCAGAAGCGCTGCGTAGGTATCGTCAAAGCCAAGCTGCAGGGTCAGAGGTTTAGTATCCAGATTAGTATCGTCTGTTACGGTGTAGGTGGCTGTGTAGCTGCCGTCCGCGTTGGCCGCGGCCGTACCGGCCGCGACTGTTGGCGCGCCGCTATCCAGGAATTTAGTTGCGTAGGGGTTGCGTAATGACTCATAATCCAAAAGTGTGTAGTTGTCGTATTGGTCGATGGCGCAAAATTTATATTTTCCAAATACTTTCAAGCCTGTGGGCAGAGCGCAGCGGTAGGTTCCATCCAGTTCCTGCGTCATTTCGGTGCGCAGGGCAAGACCGTTTTGCGTGGTGTTGCCGTCGCAAAAATAGAACTTGGTGCCTGCCAGAGCCTGGCCGGCCGCCGGGGTAAAGACCACCTCGCCGGAATTGAAGACATGCCCTGGATTGCCGTCCTGCGTTGTGGAGAAGGTGCCTGACACCTGCACATTGTCGGGATGGACGGTGTAATGGCTCACAGAGGAAAGCTTGCCGTTATCACTCATAGACTGCACGGCGATGACATTGTCCTGGTTTGCGATGAGGGGAAGTTCATTCGCCGCTGCTTTGGCCGCGCCGGCGGCATCACCGACATAGGTGATAGTGTAATCGGCTTTGATGGGATAGTTTTGCCCGTGTGACGGTATATATCCATTGTCTATAAGGATCTGCCATCCGGCTCTGGTGGATGCCTCCGTTTCTCCTGCCGTAACATTCCAGGCACGGATGGCGCGCTGACCGCCGTAATACGATCCATATTCAAAGATGTTGGAGGAACCAACCTTTGTTTGGCCCGCCAGCGTAAAGGTCATGAGCTGGCTGTAAATTTGAGGCATATGGCTGGCCGGATAGTACAGGGTCTCATTGGCGTCCACCGGGCCGTAGAGCGCATAGCCGTTTGTGCCGTAGTCGGACAGAGTGTCATTGTCAATAAGCACTCCGGCGATCACCGCCGTGCCGGGGTCGGTGGTATCCACAAAAAAGACCTGAGCGGTATCGGCATCTTCTTTATTATATCTGATATCGTCCGCGCCGCTGGGTCGCGCGAGATGCACGGTAACATAGTAGCCGTTGGTGGGGTAATTCTGGTTCGGCAGCGTGAAGGTGACCGTATTGCCGCTGATGCTTGCCGAACTGAGAGGAATTTTCAAAAACGGTGCGTTGTTGCTTCTGCCGTCATACAGCGCCAGATAGCTGTTCGCGAGGTCGAGATCGCCAATGCCCCGGTCGGGCACGATGTTGTTTTGGAGCGTCGCCGTGAACTGCGAACCCGCGAGGGTGGAATACAGATAGCTGCTGCTGTTCGTCGGGTCAAATTTCGCAGTTTCGCCTTTGAGCCCGTTCCACGGAGTCAATGTGGAAGTAAAGCTGGCGCCATAGACGGCGGCGCCGGATTTTGCCGCGATGATCACCGTGTCGGCGGCGGAGACGGGGTTCACATTATCACCGGCAGTGGCCGGATAAACGAATGTATTCGCTGCCGTCGTCGTTGTAAAAGCAGCGGCTTTGCCCGCAATGGTCGTAACGGTGAGCTTGCCGCTGTAGCTGCCGTTCCAGATGCTTGCGTAGGCATCGGTAATCGTGCTGTCGGGCGTCAATTCTGCAAAAGCATAGTTGCTGCCGCTCTTCGTCACGGTCATGTATTTCCAGCCGCCGTAAGTATCCTTGAAAATGTTATCATAGTTGCCCGTGAAGTAGCGAACATAGTAGTTGTTCGGGTGCGCGTTGTCCCCCGGTACCTTCAGCAATACAGCCACCGCGCCATCAGTGGCGAGATCGCTCAGCTGCAGCGTCGCCTTGTTTGCGTAATTCGTATTGGGCGTGAGGGTATAGGCGACCTGGCTCAGGTCGTAGCTGAAAACGCCCAGATTCTGGGTGAGCGTGTTGCTCTGTTTATCGGTAGCCCTTACCCAGAGCTGTTTGCTGAAATTTTCTTTGCTGATATTCGCCGCAGCGTTGGCGGTGATGGTGGTGTTGCCGGCCAAATTCGCGCCGCTGTCAGTCCAGCCGCTGTCGGTCGTCGGGGCGCTGTCTCCCCAGGCATATTCGATTTTGTTCAGCCCGGAGTGATCCGACACAGTCACAGGCACGGTGAGGGTGCCGCTGCGGTTTTCTGCATCCGTCAGTGCGCGGGTCGGGGTGCCGGCGGAGGCGGTGGGTGCTACGGTATCCTTCGTCCACTTGAGCTGGAAGGCTGTGCTGCCGATGTTGCCTGCATAATCCTCGGGTTGGAAGACAAGCTTGGGGTCGGTGAGGTCATAGGTCGTGCCGGTTTTCATGCGGATGTGGAGGTACTGCTGTTTCGCGAACTGCTCAAAGGTGCAGGGCGAGCCGATTTTTCCTTCTGTCCAGCTGCTTGGCGCATCTGTGAGATTTGTCACCTTATATTCAAAGGCGCTGCCGCTGCCGGCCCCGTCGCTGGGCTCCAGAACGAAACTGCCGTTGATCGAGGCAAGCTCATTCGGGTCGCTGGTTATCAGGTCGCTGGTTATGGTGAACGGGAAGTAAAAACCGTCCGTTTCGGGCATCGGCGTGTATTTGCTGTCCGTTGCGGAAATTGTCGTGCTGACCGCCGGCGCAGTGACATCCAGCAGTTTTGCGTTCTTGTTCTCTTCCGACAACGACGAAGAAGCGTAGGCGTTGCCGCAGAGATCTGTGGGCGCGGAGGTAAATTCGATTTTGGTTATTTGGATGTTTCCCGCGCTGTCATCGCAGGTCATGCCCGCTTCGATATTCAGCGGCGCGAAGGTCAGCGCGGAATAGGCCGCGTCTGTAGTCGTGGCCGGAATTGTCGTCAGTGCGGTGGAACTCACGGTGACGGCGCTGCCGTTCTTTTTGAGGTTGGTCGTCGCCGTAGCCGCTGTGTAGGCGCCGGCGGTCAGGTTCAGCAGCTCAGAAAAGTTCGCCGTGAAAGTGATGCTGTCCCCAACGCCCAGGTGCGTGTCGCTGTAATCGATGTAATTTGCGGCGGCGGAATCGGTTTTGTCGAGCGCGGTCTTGACCGTTGCGTTGTTGGTCGCGGCCTGGTGGCTGACGCTTTTCACCGTCGGGGTCACGCCGTCCACCCGCAAGGTCGTCATCGAGGTGGTTTTCTGGGTGATGGAGTTGCCCGCGAGATCTGTAACGATGGCCTTGGCGGTGGTATAGCCGTCGCCCTTGTAGTTGGAGCCTGCCTCAAAACTCTTGCCGCTGCCGTCGATCTGCACCAGCTTTGAGCCTTCAATGAAGAGCGGCGAGAGATCGAGCGCGGAAACGGAATATTCCGCAATTTTATCGCTGGTTTTGTCTGTTGCAGGAACCGTGAACAAAAAGGTGAGTGTGTCGCCGCTGAGACCGATCAGGTTTGCCGTCCGATATACGGTGGAATCGTGGTTGTCGAGGCGGAGCTTGATGATCGCATCGTCGTGGTTCGGGCTGTCATCCGCAAAGCGGATGGGCTCGTTATATTGCACATGGATCTGTACCGTGTCGCCGGGCTTTGCCTTGTCTTTATCCAGCGAAATATTTTTGATCGTCGGGCCAATGGCGTC
Source organism: Acidaminobacterium chupaoyuni (assembly GCF_047936785.1). GTDB lineage: Bacteria > Bacillota > Clostridia > Oscillospirales > Butyricicoccaceae > Acidaminobacterium > Acidaminobacterium chupaoyuni. The sequence continues at coordinate 2,200,236 of NZ_CP176394.1, read as the reverse complement.
CAGAAAAGAAACCACAATACTGGTGACGCTGCCGGTGTGGCAGGAACAAACATCTTTTCCTTCGTTATAGCTGATATCCGGCTCATAGGTTTCAAGCCGAAAGCTGCGCGCCCCCACATAGCCATTCGCATCTCTGGCGTGAAGGGCCGACCAGTTTCCGTTGCCGTAACGCATGGAGGGATTGCGCGAGGAGGAGAATTTCAAGCCGGAATAGCTCTGGAGCGTATCGTTTGCCCCATAGAGCTGCATGCTGGTATAGGACAGCACATCCTGACTGCCCAGATGCAAAAAGCCGGCGCTGTGGGTGTGCCAGTTGTTGTTGAAGGTGCCGGAGGCGTTGATGTAAAGCCCGCCGCTGTCGGCAATTTTATAAATTGTGTCTTGGGTGTTCTCCCAATCCCAGCGGTAGGTTCGGGTCGCGTTGACGCCCATGCTGTAGGTGAGCGTTTGCGCGGCAATATTGCTGTATGCGGCGTTTGTAAACTTGGAAACGGCGTTATACTCGTTCCAGCCCGTGGCGTGGCTGGCGTAATAATTGGCGTCGTAACCATTGTCGGCGTTGAAAATTGCCGCCGGGGGGATCTCGCGGTTATAGGTGACCGCGCCCGCCGCCGAAGCGCCGATGGTAAATGCGGGAGCCATCTGCACCAGCAATACAAATGTGAGAAGCAAGGCTCCAAACTTTCTTTTCATAACTCTTTCCTCCAGTGTGCCTGAATTCAGGCCTTGTTGTGAGGGGTCTCTTCGTTTATCTCATGTTTTCTCTTCCCTTTTTGGCTGCGCATACACAGTACCGTTACAATGACGCCCGCCGCAAAGGCCAGCACGCCTGCCAGCACATAGCCGCCTGCGCCGCCGTAGAGCAGCGCCGAACCGTATAGCCCCGGCATATGGCTTGCGCCGCCTCCGTCTGTCAGCACATGGAACAACCCGACAAGACAGATAGACAGCGCACAGCAGACCGTGGCGAGCTTTGCGTCTCTGCGCTGTTCCCTTTTTTGACGCAGTGCCTGCGTTCGCCGCGAAATCAGTGCCGTTCGTTCCTCTGCGCTCATCATTCCGAAAACACCTCCTTTTGTTTTTCTCTTATATCCTTAAATACACTGAGAAAGAAAAAGGTCTCACTGTTTTCAAAGAAAATTTTTAAATACGCAAAAAAAGGCTGCCCGTTTGGGCAGCCAAAGTTTTATTTTGTTATTCCGGATTTTTCGGTAAGCGCAGCAGTTTCAGCGCAGTGAAGATCAGCAGCGCCGCGGCGATGGGCAGCAGATAGCCGATGATCCGCACCGCGCCGCCGGCGCTGAGCAGCAGATTATACATGGCGTGGAAGGTGACGGCGGAGCATAAAAGACCTGCCGTGCCCGCGACCTTCAGCCAGGTGGTGCGCCAGGCATAGGCCAGACCTGCCGAAATCAAAACGCCGCAGACGACATGCATGGCTCCGGTGGAAAAACCGCGCAGCAGCAGAAAGTTCAGCTGATCCGCCCCGTTTTCCGTAAGCCAGCAGATATTTTCAAAGGTCGCAAAGCTCACCGCGATGACAAGCATGGCGTTTTGCGCGCGGTCCTGCTCCGGTTCAAACACCAGAAGGTAAAAGAGCAGCGGCAGCAGTTTCATGATTTCTTCCACCACAGGTGTGATCTCTGCCGTGGCGGTGGCGATATCCGCGCCATACGCCCCCGCGAAAAAGCTGTTGATATATGCCGAGAACAGGCACGCCGTCATCCCGGAGAGGATAAAGAGAAAGACGGACTTTCGGCGTTTGCCCGCAAAAAGCATACCCATCAGAATCGGGGCGGCCATACAGGCATAGATATGGTCGATAAAAGTCATTTGCCCACCGCCTTTTCGGTGGCCGCCAACAGCAGCGCAGCCGCACCGCTCAGCCCAAAATCAAACCAGAAATAGGGGTTGGAAAGGGTATCGCTGACCCAGAAGCAGGAAGCCGTCCACAGGCAGTATTCCACTGCGATGAGAAAAAGCACCGCCAGGTGGAAGTTTCGGCGGCGGATATCCTTTTGCCGCGCGGCCCAGATGCACCCGCGAATGGAAAACCAACCGGATGCGCCCATAAGCCCGCACCAGATAATATTTTCGGCCCAGTCGCCCCACTGGCAGTAAAACACCGTCAGCGCCGTAGAGATCACAGGCGATATCCACGCGGCTTTGTGGCGGAAAGCCTGTTCTTCCGGCCCGGCGGTCGAGGCGACAAGCATAAGCAGAAACAGGTAGCTTGCCATCCAGCACAGATCGGAAACATAGAAGATCTTCGGCGTATAAGAGGTGATCAGGTCATAAACGAGCCAGTATAAAATACCCATGGAAAGCGCGCCATAGTAGCAGGCGAGGATGGTATAGGCCTGCTTTTTCCGTTTTGCCGCCAGATAGCCGGCGATGCCCGCGCACACGAGCGTCACCGCGAGCTGAACGGCGTTGTCAATGATTTCGACCATTGTGTTCCTCCCGATTGCGGCGCAGACGATAGCAGAGAATCGTCACGCAGCAGCCCAGCACAAAGGCAAGAACGCCGATAATCACATAGCCTGTGGCTGAGCTGACATGAAAAACGCTCGCCGCAGCGCCGGATGAAGAAGTTTCAAAGCCTTGCCGCGCCATGAGAGAAGGCATTGCCAGCGCGGCGACAACGACCAGCAGAAGACTGATCGCTGCCGACAGCCCGACCGCAAAGCGATCCCGCCGCTTTTGTTGCTGCCGCCGGAGCTCACAAGCCCGCTGTTCAATTCTTTCGGCCCGCTCAGAAGTCGTGTGCATCGGTGATCCCCTCGCTTTCCAACAGCGTTCGAAGCGCCTGTTTGCCCCGAAACACCAGATTTTTGATTTGTTTTTCGCTTTTCCCCATAACGGCGGCGGCTTCAGCATGACTGAGATCTTCAAAATAAGTCAGATAAAGCGCCTCACGGTAATCCGGATGCAGTTTATCCAGACACAGCCGCAAAAGAGCGTTTCGCTCACGGGTCTGCACCAACCGTTCCAGCAGCTCTCCGCTTTCGGGCTCGCTGTTCATATCGTCAAGCCCAAAATGGCGCCGCAGTTTGTTTTGCGAGGCAAAGCGCAGCGCCAGGTTACGGGCCGTTTTATAAAGGTAAGGCCGGAAACCTCCGCACGAAAGGCGCGGTTCCTTGGCGCAGACGCGGGAAAACGCTTCGATCATCAGATCCTCCGCATCCTGCGCGTCACCGATGATGGCGTTTATATACAGCGTTACGCCGTCGCCGTGACGATCTACAAGCTGGGTAAGCTCGTCTTTTCCACCGCCCAGATAACGACGGAACAGTTCTTCGTCGGTCTCCACACCCGCCGCCTCCGCTTCCTTTATTTTTACAATATTATATCTGCAAAAGGTAATATAATCAAGAAAATGCCGAAAAAAGGCAGAAGCAGAAATATCATCGCGGCAGAGAACAGAGCAGCCGGTATTGCGAGCAGCCGGTTACAGCGTTTCCCGCCGATTCGGAGAAAGCAAACACCCTCAATTTCGTCCTGCGGGATGTTCCATGAGATCTCGTTTTAGAAAGGAAATAAAATGGGGTTTTGCGGTATTTTTCGATCTTTGGTCATAAGCGCCCGCCTTGTGGCCGCGGCTTGCTCTGAGGCGGTTGAACTGCCGGAGAAGCAATTGCCCGGGCATCTCTTTTCAAAATATTTTTCGTGTGCTATGATAAAGCAAAATAAATGACCGAGGTGACCGTGTTTTGAAAAAACGCATTTTTGCCCTGTTGCTGGCGCTTTGCCTGTTGCCCACGCTTTGCCCCGCCGTTTTTGCGGCGGAAGGCGCCGAGCCTGTTCGCGTAGCGGTCATCGATACCGGCATTTCCACCGCCGCCATCGCGCCGGAACATTTGGCCGAAGGGCGCAACTATATCCGCCCGCAGGATACCACCGAAGACAAGCTGGGCCATGGCACGGCGATTTCCGGCATCATCACGGGCAGCGCGGCGGCGGGCCTTCCCGGTGTGTGCCCACAGGCTGTGCTGATCCCGCTGGTCTGGTGTTCGCAAGATGAAAACGGCAATGCTGTTAAAGGCGAGACCGATATGGTGGCCCAGGCTATCTATGACGCCATTGATATCTATGGCTGCCGGATTATCAATCTTTCATTCGGCACCTTGGCCGATCCCGTCTCTTTGCGCAAGGCTGTGGATTATGCCGAAGAACGGGGAGCGCTGGTGGTTTCTGCGGCGGGGAACAGCGGCGAGAGCGCCCCGGAAGAGATCTATTACCCCGGCGCTTATGACACAGTTCTCTGCATCGGCGCGGCGAATCGGGACGGCACGGCCGCCGCCGGTTTTTCTCAGCGGAACGACACCGTGGACCTGCTGGCTCCGGGTGATAATCTTCGCGTTGCGAGCATCAAAGGCACCTGCATCCGCGGCAGCGGCACCTCTTATGCCACGGCCTATGCTTCCGGCGCGGCAGCTCGTCTGCTTTCCGAAGATCCGTCGCTCACCGCCGCCCAGCTGCGGGAACTGATGCAGACCACCGCACGGGATATCGGCCCGTCGGGCTATGATATGGAATCCGGTTGGGGCATATTGGATCTGGATGCCGCGCTGGCCCGCCTGCGCGGGGGGCGGCTGTTTCCCTTTACCGATGTGCCGGAGGATGCGTGGTATCGCGAAGCGGTGGAATATGCCCATACAAACGGGCTGATGGCGGGCACGGCAGGCGGCACATTCGCCCCGGATGCCGGTTTGACGCGCGGGATGCTCGTTACCATTCTGCATCGCATGGAGAATCGGCCGGCTGCGCCGGTTTCCGGTTTTTCAGATGTTGAAAGCGGCAAATGGTATGCCGAAGCAATAAACTGGGCTGCGGCAAACGGGATTGTCGTCGGTTACAGCGACGGCCGCTTCGGGCCGGATGACAGCATCACGCGGGAACAGCTTGCGGTGATCCTGTATCGCTATGCCGGGTATAAGAATGACGATATCGCTGCCGGCGCAGATCTCAGTTTTTATGCCGATGCTTCCGCGATCGGCGCTTATGCAAAGGATGCACTGGCCTGGGCAAATGGAAAGGGCCTGATAAACGGAGACGGCAACTTGCTGATGCCCCAAGGGCAGGCGACCCGCGCTCAGACAGCCGCCATCCTGATGCGGCTGGCCGCGAATATGGTAAAATGAGAAAAAACATCCAAGCGCAGCGGCGTTATCCGATAAACCGCAGCAGAACTTATGGATCGATGTTTTCAGGCCACTTGAGCGGGATAAACTGAAAAGCGAAAGCGCCGCTGCCAAAACAGCATGGGGATCGATCAGGGCAATTTGCTTTCCCATGAAACGATATGCCGGCTGAGGCTGATTTGAAAAAGAAAAAAGCCTCGGAACCACTGGTTCCGAGGCTTTTTGAAAATCGAACTATCTCTTGGAGAACTGGGGTGCGCGACGAGCGGCTTTGAGGCCGTATTTCTTTCTTTCCTTCATTCTGGGGTCACGAGTCAGGAAGCCTGCTTTTTTCAAAACAGGTCTGTATTCTTCGTTGGCCTGCAGCAGAGCGCGGGAAAGGCCGAAACGGATGGCGCCGGCCTGGCCGGTGAAGCCACCGCCCAGAACAGTCACTTCCAGATCGAACTGACCGGCAAGGCCCAGCAGTTCCAGGGGCTGGCGAACGATGACCTTCAGGGTATCCAGACCAAAATATTTATCGATATCACGGTTGTTGATGGTGATTTTGCCGTTGCCGCCGGGAATCAGGCGGACACGGGCGACAGAACTTTTTCTTCTGCCAGTGCCATAAAAATAGGCTTTTTTCGGTGTATACATAGTTCGCTACCTCCTGATTATTCGGCGTCCAGAGCCACGGGCTTCTGGGCCTGATGGTTGTGCTCGGAACCTGCGAACACCTTCAGGCGGTCAAGAGACCAAGAACCGATGGAGTTCTTAGGCAGCATGCCCTTCACGGCAACGCGCATTGCCAGTTCGGGCTTGGTTGCCATCAGGGTTTTATACTGGGTTTCTTTCAGGCCGCTTACATAACCGGAATGGGTGCGATAGTATTTCTGAGTAAGCTTCTTGCCGGTGAGAACAGCGTCTTTCGCGTTGATGATGATCACGAAATCGCCGCAGTCGGCATGGGGGGTGTAATCAACCTTATGCTTGCCGCGCAAAATAGCAGCAGCTTTTGCAGCTGTTCTGCCCATGGGCTTGCCGGCAGCATCGATGATGTACCATTTACGCTCAATGGTCTGAGCATTTGCCATGAATGTGGACATCTTGAATCCTCCGTTTTATTGTGTGAATTAAAATTTGTGTTTTTGACCTTTATAGTTATATCACAGGGCAAATGGCCTGTCAACGGTTATTTTTCTGAATTTTAATTTGCAACTGTTAAACCTCTTATTTTCGCCGGTTACCTCTGCTTTACTTCGATTTTCTGATTTTGCATTTCAAAATTTTTTCGTTGCGCTTTGCATGGGATTTCGCTAAAATGAGCGGTGGGAAAGAAAGCAAAGGGTGTTTTTCGGCCTTTTGGCGCGCCGATCGGGGCGCGGGGGCCGCAGATTTTGTGCGGCGTTTTCCCGATAAACTTAAGGTTGAAAAGGTTTCAACCGGAAAGCGGTGAACAACCATGAAAGAAATGCTTTCGCTGACGCGGCGCTGCATGGAAGATTATCATATGATTGCCCCCGGGGATAAAGTGGCCGTTGGTGTTTCGGGCGGAAAAGATTCGCTGAGCCTGCTGCTGCTGCTTTCGGAACTGCGGCGGTTTTGGCCCGGCGGGTTCGAGCTGCATGCCATCACGCTGGATATGGGGTTTGAGGGGATGGATTTTGACCCGCTGGTTGATTTCTGCCGCCAGATCGAAGTGCCGTTCCATCTGAAAAAAACACAAATGAAGCAGGTCATTTTTGATATTCGCAAAGAACCCAATCCCTGTTCGCTTTGCGCGAAAATGCGGCGCGGGGCGCTGAATGAAGCGGCGGTGGGGCTGGGATGCAAAACCGTTGCGCTGGGCCACCATTTTGACGATGTGGTGGAAACCTATCTGCTTTCGCTTTTTTATGAAGGCCGCATCAATTGTTTTTCGCCGGTGACTTATTTGAGCCGCATGGATATCCGCTGCATCCGCCCGATGCTGTATCTTTCCGAGCGTGAAATCATCAATTTTGCGCGGCGGCAGCAGCTGCCCGTGGTGCATAACACCTGCCCTGCGGATAAACACACCAAGCGCGAAGAGATCAAGCAGCTGCTGGCAGAGCTTGAAAAACAGAACCCCCATCTGCGCAAGCGCATTTTCGGCGCCATCAAGCGCTATCCGCTGCAGGGGTGGGAGATCGAAGAATAAAAGCGGTTTTTCTGATAAAAAGTGTGAAAATCATCGGGGCGGCGGGCTTAAGCCCGCCGCCTTTTTGCTGTTTTGCCAATTGGAACAGTATGGAAAAGCACTATATCGGGGGAAAAGCGGCGGGGAGATGTTACGATGAAAAACAGCGTGAAAGCGGCATTGCGGCGAAAACCGGGAAAATGCCGCAAATTGCGCATTTTCAAGAGATGAAAAGAAACAAAAGGGAGAAAGACATGAAACTGATCTTAAAAGAATTGAAAAAGAATTTCGGGTCGAAAGAAGTTCTCTGCGGCGCGTCTTTTGCGTTTGAAAGCGGCAAGATCTATGGTTTGCTGGGCCGAAACGGCGCGGGCAAAACAACGCTTTTCAATTGCATCAACGAAGATCTGCCGGTGGATAGCGGCAGCTTCGAGGTGGAAGAAAACGGCGTTTGCCGCCCTGTGCAGGCCGAGGATATCGGCTATGTGCTGTCTGCCCCCGTGGTGCCCGAATTTCTGACAGGGCGCGAGTTCCTGAAATTCTTTATGGATATCAACAAAAAGAAAATAAAAGAAGAAAAGACCATCGAAGAATATTTCGAAATGATGAGCATTGCGCCGGAGGACCGGGATCGCCTCATCAAAGATTATTCCCACGGCATGAAAAACAAGATGCAGATGCTGGTGAATTTCATCGCAAACCCCGGCATCCTTTTGCTGGATGAGCCGCTGACCTCATTCGATGTGGTGGTGGCGGATGAGATGAAGCAGCTTCTGCGCAGCATGAAAGAAAAACATATCATCATTTTTTCCACCCATATCATGGAGCTTGCCCTGGATCTGTGCGATGAGATCGTGATTCTCAACGAAGGTATTTTGCGCGAAATGGATCGGGAAGACCTGAACAACACCGAATTTAAAGATAAGATCATCGCCGTGCTGAGAGGTAGTGAAAATGTTTGATAGCTTTGCGATCTCGTTCCGGCTGCGCAACACCTATAAAACAAACAGCATCATCTGGTCGCTGAAAGGCATTCCGCTGTTGAAAAAGCTTCTGCCTTCTTCGCTTTATGCAAGCCGGGGGCTGAAGATCTTTGCCAATATCCTCAGCGGCATTTGGGAACTGATCTCCGTTTTTCTGGGCAAAGCGCTTTATCTGGGGTTCATCTGGTCGCAGGTTTCCAATATGCGGGCAGAACCCGCGGCGGGTTATATTCACGCGCTGCTTTTTCTCACGGTGATCGGCGGGTTTTTGAACACCCAGATCTTCGACCCCACCAAAGATAAATTCTACGCCATGTTTTTGATGCGCATGGATGCGCGGGAATATACCCTGACGAATTATCTTTATTTTCTGATCAAGATGCTTGTGGGGCTGACCCCGTTTTCACTGCTGTTCGGCCGCTTGATCGGCCTGCATACGGTCACGGCGCTGGCGCTGCCGGTTTATGTGATCTGCGTGAAGCTTTGTTTCACGGCCGTCAGCCTGTATACCTGCAAAAAAGAAAATAAGACCCATAATGAAAATAAACTTGCGCCGCTGGTGTGGGTGGCTGTGGCCGCGCTTCTGGCGCTGGCGGCGGTGCCTTATTTCGGGTATGCGCTGCCCGAGAAAAGCCTTTGGATCGCCTGCGCTGTGCTGCTGATCCCCGCCGCGGGGGCCATGCGCTATATTTTGAAGTTCGATGCTTACCGGTCGATCTATCAGCAGCTTCTCAAGGCCGAAGCGTTTGCCCCCAGCACAGGCATCAATACCGTGGGCGCGGCCCAGCAGCTGGCGCTGCAAAAAAAGATCACGGTGGATGTGGGAAAAGTCAGCGGCAAAAGCGGATATGCTTATTTCAACGAGCTTTTCATGAAGCGCCATGCCAAACTGCTGACACGCTCGATAAAGCGCATCACCATCATCGTGGCCTTGCTTTTGGCGGGCGCTGTGGGGCTGGTGGAATTCATGCCCTCGGCCCGCGATGAGATCAATCAGATCCTGATGACCTATCTGCCCTATTTTCTGTTTGTGATGTATCTTATCAACCGCGGCACCACCATCGCTCAGGCAATGTTTATGAACTGCGATCACAGTATGCTGACATACCGTTTTTATCGCCAGCCCAGGGCCATTCTGGCGCTTTTCACCCAGCGGCTGAAATATGTGGTCGCCATCAACCTGATGCCCGCCGTGGTGATCGCGCTGGGGCTTCCGCTGCTGCTGTATATCACGGGCGGAACCACCCAGCCGGTGAATTATCTGGTGCTGTTCGTTTCAATCCTTGTGATGTCGGTGTTTTTCTCTGTGCACAGCATGGTGCTTTATTATCTTTTACAGCCCTATAATGTAAATCTGGAAAGCAAAAGCGCCCTTTACAGCATCATCAACTGGATCACTTATTTTATCTGCTGGGGAGCCATCCAGGTTCAGCTGCCCACCCTCTGGTTCGGCAGCGCCATCACCGCGTTTTGTTTGGTCTATTGCATCGCCGCATTTCTGCTGGCCTATAAAATGGCCCCGCGCACTTTTAAACTGAGAAATTAAAACCCTTCGGGCGGGAAGCGGCCGCCGGGAAAAACCGCCGCTTTTGCCCGCTTTGATCTGATCGGGCATGAAAAAAGCTTCTCGCCGGGCAAAGGGCAGGCGCCTTGACACAAGACAGCGGAAAAACCGCCGCTTTTGAAAAGGGCCCGTCACTCCGGGGGAAGCTTTTTGCTTTGCAGCCGCCTTTTAAAAAAGAGCCGCTGTTCATCTTAACGGCACTGCGGGCAGGCACATCACTTCAAGGGCCTTGGCCCGCTGAAGCAGATAGGAATAACGCGACTGAAGAGAATTGATTTGGTAAACTGAAGAGGAAACAAGGTCGGGATCGCTGACGATCTCAAAATTTTGCCGCGCCACATCCAGCTGGCGCTTGGTTTCCTGCAGATCTTGCAGCAGCGCCCGTTCTTCGGGGCCGTATTCCGGGCTTTTTTGCTGTGCGGCAGAAAAAAACAGTTTCATGGAAGTTCCTCCCGATCGTATGATGTGGTTATTTTTCCCATTCTTCTGCCTGTTTATTCCGCTTTGCCAAAACCAATACTGTTTTCAGAATGATTTGACATCGACACATTTCTTGTTTAATATATATAATGTATGCAAGTTTTTCACAGTTAGACCATGAAACGGTAAAAATTTGATTCGCTGCCCGAAATTCCGCGCCGCAAGACGCAATTTTGCGGCAAAACCGAATTGCTGCCCCGCCGGCCATGCCGCCGCGGGGTTCAACATATTTTGGAGGCAACATGACGAAAAAATCGAAACAAGAATACGGCAACCAAAGCATCACCGCATTAAAGGGCGCCGACCGTGTGCGAAAACGCCCCGGGGTGATTTTTGGTTCCGATGGCATCGAAGGCTGTGAACATGCCTTCTTCGAGATCCTTTCCAATTCCATCGATGAGGCCCGCGAGGGCCATGGTTCCCAGATCACCGTCACCCATTTTTTGGATGGCGTCATCGAGATTCAGGATTTCGGCCGCGGTGTGCCCGTGGATTTCAACGAGCGTGAAAACCGCTATAACTGGGAACTGATCTATTGCGAGTTATATGCCGGCGGAAAATATCAGAACAATGAAGGCGAGAACTATGAATATTCGCTGGGGCTCAACGGCCTGGGCGCCTGCGCCACGCAATATTCTTCCGAATTCATGGATGTGATCTCGCGCCGCGACGGCTGGGAATATCAGCTGCATTTTGAAAAAGGCGAAAATGTGACCCCGGGCGAGAATCATCTGATCAAGCTGCCTTATTCCGGCAAAAAAACGGGAACCATCCACCGGTTCAAGCTGGATATCGATGTGTTTACCGACACAGATATCCCCAATGACTTTTTCAAAAGCGTTTTGAAAAAGCAGGCCGTTGTCAACGCGGGGCTTCAGTTCCTTTTCCGCGCCGAAACCGAAAAAGGCAAATTCGAAGAATCGGAATTTTGCTATCAGAACGGCATTGTCGATTATGTCAATGAACTGGCGGGCGAAAACGCGCTGACGAGCGTGCAATACGGCAAAACCGAAAAACGCGGCCGCGACCGCGCCGATAAGCCCGAATATAAGGTGAAGGTGGAAGCGGCGTTCTGTTTTTCAAATGTGGGCGCCTGCCTGGAATATTACCACAACTCTTCGTGGCTGGAACACGGCGGTTCGCCCGATAAAGCCGTGCGCTCGGCCTTTGTTTCCGCGCTGGATGCTTATTTGAAGCAAAACGGCAAGTATCAGAAAAACGAAAGCAAGGTTTCTTTCAACGATATCGCCGACAGCCTGATTTTGGTGACCAACGGTTTTTCCACTTATACTTCTTATGAGAACCAGACCAAAAAATCCATCACCAATAAATTTATTCAGGAAATGATGACCGAGTTTTTGCGCTCGACGCTGGAGATCTATTTCATCGAGAACCGGCAGGAAGCCGATAAGATCGCCGAGCAGATATTGGTGAACAAGCGCAGCCGTGAGCAGGCGGAAAAAACACGCCTGAACATGAAAAAAAAGCTGGCGGGCACCATCGATGTGACCAACCGCGTGCAGAAATTCGTTGATTGCAGAACAAAAGATCTCGACCGCCGCGAAGTGTATATCGTGGAAGGCGATTCCGCTCTGGGTTCCTGCAAACAGGGCAGAGACCCTGATTTTCAGGCGATCATGCCCGTGCGCGGCAAGATCCTCAACTGCCTGAAAGCGGATTATGACAAAATTTTCAAATCGGATATCATCACCGACCTCATCAAGGTTCTGGGATGCGGGGTGGAAGTGAAAAGCAGCAAAAACAAAGAGCTTTCTTCTTTTGATCTTTCCATGCTGCGCTGGAACAAAGTGGTCATCTGCACCGATGGCGATGTGGATGGCTTTCAGATCCGCACGCTGATTTTGACCATGCTTTATCGCCTGACCCCGGCGCTCATCGAAAAGGGGTATGTTTATATCGCCGAGACCCCGCTTTATGAGATCACCGCCAAGGGCAGCAAAGGGGCCAAGACCCACTTTGCCTATTCGGATAAAGAGCGCGATGAGATCGTGAAAAAACTCGCCGGCAAATGCAGCATCCAGCGCTCGAAAGGTTTGGGCGAAAACGAACCCGAAATGATGTGGCAAACCACCATGAACCCCGAAACACGCCGGTTGATCCGCGTGCTGCCGGAAGATATCAAGGCGACCGCCGAAAAATTCGATCTGCTGCTGGGCGATAACCTGCAGGGGCGCAAAGATTATATTGCGGAACACGGCAGCGAATATCTTGATTTGACGGATGTCAGCTAAGGAGAAAACGGCATGAAAAAAGAATTGTTCACCCCCCAGCTTATCACCGAAACGCTGGAACAAAACTATATGCCCTATGCCATGAGCGTGATCGTCAGCCGCGCGATCCCCGAGATCGATGGGTTCAAGCCCTCTCACCGCAAGCTGCTTTACACCATGTATAAAATGGGGCTGCTGTCGGGCAACCGCACAAAATCGGCCAATGTGGTGGGGCAGACCATGCGCCTCAATCCCCATGGCGATATGGCCATCTATGAAACCATGGTTCGTCTTTCCCGCGGCAATGAATCGCTTTTGATGCCCTTTGTGGATAGCAAGGGCAACTTCGGCAAGGTTTATTCGCGCGATATGGCGTTTGCCGCCGCGCGTTACACCGAAGTGAAGCTGGATGCTTTCTGCAGTGAGCTTTTTGCCGATATCGATTGCGACGCGGTGGATTTCGCCGATAACTATGACGGAACCATGAAAGAACCGCTGCTGCTGCCCACGCGTTTCCCCAATATCCTTGTCAGCAACAATCTGGGCATCGCGGTGGGCATGGCTTCCAGCATCTGCGGCTTCAATTTGAATGAAGTCTGCGATACCACCATCGCTTATCTGAAAAACCCCGATTGCGATTTGGCCGAAACGCTGAAAGCGCCCGATTTCCCCACCGGCGGCGAGCTGATCCTCGATCCGGGCCAGATGGCCGAGATCTATCGCACAGGCCGCGGCTCTTTCCGCGTGCGGGCAAAATGGAACTATGTGAAAAAAGAAAATATCATCGAGATCACCGAGATCCCCTATACCACGACCATTGAAGCGATCATCGATAAAGTGACCGATCTGATCAAACAGGGCAAGGTGCGCGAAATTTCGGATATGCGCGATGAAACCGGCCTGAGCGGCCTGAAGATCGCCATTGATCTGAAGCGCGGCACCGACCCCGACAAACTGATGCAGAAATTGATGAAAATGACGCCGCTGATGGATACCTTCGGCTGCAATTTCAATGTTTTGATCGGCGGAACACCGCGGGTCTTGGGCGTGAAAGAGCTTTTGGAAGAATGGAGCAGCTGGCGCATCGAATGCATCCGCCGCCGCGTTCATTTCGATTTGCAGCGCAAAAAAGAAAAGCTGCATCTTTTGCTGGGCCTGAAAAAGATCCTGCTGGATATCGACCGCGCCATCGCCATCATCCGCGATACCGAAGAAGACGCCGAAGTGATCCCCAACCTGATGATCGGCTTTGGCATCGATGAAGCGCAGGCGGAATTCGTGGCCGAGATCAAGCTGCGCAACATCAACAAAGAACATATCCTCAAGCGCACCAAAGAGACCGATGATCTGGAAAAAGAGATCGAACAGCTGGAAGTGCTGCTTAACAGCCGCAGCAAGCTGAAAAATGTGATCATCACCGAGCTTCAGGCCATCAATAAAAAATATTCCATGCCCCGCCGCACCTCGATCGTTTATGAACACGAGGTGGAAGAATATGACGAGGCCGAACAGATCGAAGATTATCCCGTCACGGTCTTCCTCACGGGCGACGGCTATCTGAAAAAGATCACGCCGCAATCGCTGCGCATGAGCGGCGAACAGAAGCTGAAAGAAAACGATGTCATTGTTCGAACCGTGGAATGCACCAATAAAACAGAACTGATTTTCCTGACCGATAAGATGCAGGCATATAAATGCCGCCTGCATGAATTCGATGATGGCAAAGCCAGTCTGCTGGGCGATTTCCTGCCCCAGAAGCTGCAGATGAGCGATGGGGAACGGGTGATCTTCATGTTCCTGCCGGAAGATTACGAAGGCTGGCTGCTGTATGTTTATGAAAACGGCAAAGCCGCGAAGATCCCGGTGAAAAGCTTCGATACCAAATCCAACCGCCGCCGCCTGACCGGCGTTTACAGCGATAAATCGCCGCTGATCGGCGTTTTCCATCTGCGTGAAGAAGCAGATATTGCCGTGTATTCTTCTGCCGGGCGGCTGCTGCTGTTCAACACCGCCGCCGTTGCCCCCAAAACCACCCGTTCGTCTTTGGGTGTGGCGGTGATGACGCTGAAAAAGAACCAAACCGTCAGCCGGGCTCTTTTAAAAGAAGAAGCGGGCATTGCCAACGAAGCCCGCTACCGCACACGCAACCTTCCCGCCGCCGGCGCCACCCTGCGTGAAGAAGACAGCCCCGATAAACAGCTGAGTCTGGAGCTTTAAAACCATAAAACCGCCGGCGAAAAGCAGCTGCGATGCTGTTTTTCGGGCCGACAAAAAGCCGCACAAGTGCTTTTCTTGTGCGGCTTTATTTTATAAAAAAGATTCAAAAACAATGAAAAACGCCTCCAACAGGGCTTGTGTGCCGCTGTTGAAGGCGTGATGGAACAAAAATGGATTTACTTGTTTTCCCGGCCGTGGTGATGGCCGCCGCAGCCGCCCTCGTGGTGATGGTCGCCGCAGCCGCCCTCGTGGTGATGGTCGCCGCAGCCGCCTTCGTGGTGATGGCCGCTGCAAACAGCATGAGTGGTTTTCAGCGTTCCGTTCAGATAAGCGTCAACGGCCTGGCGGATATCGCCCTGAGCCCCCACGATGATTTCGAGGCCCTGCTCTTTGCAATGCTGCATGGCGCCGCTGCCCATGCCGCCCGAAATAACCACGGAAACACCCTGCTCTTTCAAAAAGCGAGGCAGTGCGCCGCAGGTGTGGCCGGGGTTAGCAAGGTTTTCTTCCGAAACGACGGCGTTATTTTCAATTTCAAAAAGACGAAAGTTTTCACAATGCCCAAAATGCCCCGAGACATTGTTTTCCTGAGTTGTGACTGCGATTTTCATAAAACGAATCTCCTTTATTTTAAAGATGGATGATCGCCAAACTTATTATTGGCATATGCCTTCTATCCACAGTATACACTGTTATTGGCATATGTCAATAACAAATTGACAATCCACAAGCGATATTATAGAATGGAAAGCATAAAAAGGAGCGGGAATGATGACAACGATAGAAACTTATTTTCCGATATGGAACCGGCTGAATGCCGAAGACCAGGCGCTTTTGCGCGCCTCGGCCACCAAACGCAGCGCGCCGCGGGGCACGGTTCTGCATAACGGTTCGGCAGATTGCGTGGGGCTTTTCATTATTTCCGCGGGCCAGCTGCGGGCGTTCGTTCTTTCGGAAGAAGGCAAAGAAGTGACCCTTTATCGGCTTTTCGAAAGGGATCTCTGCCTTTTTTCGGCATCCTGCGTGATGAGCAGCATTCAGTTCGATATCACCATTGAGGCTGAAAAAGATTCGGAATTCTGGGTGATCCCGCCGGATGTCTATAAACAGCTGATGGAACGCTCACTGCCTGTTGCCAACTATACCAATGAAGTGATGGCTTCGCGTTTTTCAGAGGTCATGTGGCTGATGGAGCAGATCATGTGGAAAAGCTTTGACCGCCGCCTGGCGGCGTTTCTGCTGGAAGAAAGCCGCCTGGAAAACAGCAGTGTTTTGAAGATTACCCATGAAAAAATTGCCGCCCATCTGGGTTCGGCCCGCGAGGTGGTCACAAGAATGCTTCGCTATTTTCAATCGGAGCAGCTTGTTTCGCTTAACCGCGGCACAGTGGAGATCCTTGATGTGAAAAGACTTGGTGTTCTGGCAAACTGAAAACATCCCCTTCGGCAGAAAAGTTTCCGCCGAAGGGGATGTTCTTTTTGTTTTGAAAATCAGGCCAGCACACCGCTGAGCAAAGCCGCGATCTCGTGTTTGGGCTTTGCGCCCACCGAGCGTTCCACGATTTTGCCGTTTTGGATCACCAGCAGGGTGGGGATGCTCATCACTTTGAAGGCAGAAGCCAGTTCGCGCTGTTCATCCACATTCACTTTGCCGAATTTCACGCCTTCGATCTCTTCGGCCAGTTCATCGATGATGGGGCTGACCATGCTGCAGGGGCCGCACCAGGTGGCCCAAAAATCCAGAAGCACAGGCTGATTGCTTTCAACCACTTCGGCTTGATAGTTTTCTTTTGTCACAGTGATCACAGACATAGTAAGATCTCCTTTATATCAGGTATATGGATAGATGTTTCGGAAAGCCGGGCGGCTGTTTCGCCGGCCGCAAGGTTTCTTTCTGGGTTAAGAATACCGCGGTTTGAAAATTGTTTCTGTGATAAACTCACACAGCGGGTTTTTCGCTTTGCAGATCAGTTGGGTCATGGTGCCCATGGGGCAATAAACACACCAGGAACGCGGCTTGAAAAGCGCCATGGTCACAACGCCCAGCAGGGTGGAGGTCAGCATCACGCTATAAAAGCCAAAAGCGAACTGAGCTGCCCAAAGCGGCGCCCCAACCGTGGGATTCGCCCAATGCCAGGGCAGGCGGAAGCTCCACAATAAAGTCACTGCCTGCCTGAGCGTTTGCGCGCCCGCAAACACAAGATAAGTGCTCCAGAGCATTTGGCCGAACATCACCAGAAAAAAGATCAAAAAGCCATAGCGAAAGGCTTTGCTGTATAAAAATCCGGGCGGCGCTTTTTTGCGGGAAAGGCCGAAACGCCCGCCGAGCAGGGTGAAAAGCTGACCGCGGCCGCAATAACGGCTGCAATAAGCTTTCCCGCCGCCGAAAGCCGAAATGCCCAGCGGGATGAAAAAGCAGAGAAGCCCCAGCCAGGCGAACAGAATATTGAAAAAGCCCAGGGCCAGATAAAGGGCTGAAAAAATCCACAAATAATCATACCAATGTTTTTTCATGGGGGGCCTCCTTTAAAGTGATGATGCCGGCGGGGCATTCCCGCAGACAGATTCCGCAGCCCACGCAGCGGGCGGCGTCGATTCGGGCGGTGACACCGTGAAAAACAGAAACGGCCTGTTTCGGGCAGACTTTTTCACAGCAGCCGCAGGCGACACAGGCGCTTTCTTCAACAAATGCGGTCTTCTTATGCTTGGTCATGGATGTTCCTCCTGTCAGAATAGGGTCACTGCGCTGAAAGCATCACGGCCGCGGAAGATCGGCAAAAGAAAAGCGGCGCGCAGAAAGTGACAACTGCCATTTTATCAAAAATTTTTGATGCCGCCGTGACGAAGTCACAAAAAAGCAGCCCGCAAAAAGCTTGCGGGCTGCCGGATGATATTTGGTTGCGTTGAAAGGCATCAGAGTTTCACATCCACGGCTTTCCATTTTCCGGAAACAAAGCGCAGCCAGACGAACAGCGAGCGCAGCACCTGATCGGCCACCAGCGCCACCCACGCGCCATAAAGGCCCCAATGCAGCACATATACGCAGAAGATCGCCAAAAGCGGGCGAACCAGAAGAACCGTTATAAAGGTGATCACCGCGGTGGCTTTGGTATCGCCTGCGCCGCGCAGCGCACCGGCCAGAATGAACTGTGAAGATTGAAGCGGCTGGATGATCGCCACAAACATCAGAATTTTGGCGCCGGTATTGACGATTTGGGGTTCATGATTATAAAGCGAGACGATATCGCCGCCGAAGAAGAAGAAAATCACCATCAGAACCATGGCGATGGCCATGCCCAGCCGCCGCGTTCGGTGGCAATAATATTCGGCCATATCCGGCCGCTTTTTGCCAAGGCTCTGGCCCATCAGCGAAGTGGCCGAAACGGCGAACGCCTGACCGTTCATAAACGAAAGCGCCTGAATATTCATGCAGACCTGGTGGGTGGCGAAGGCCACCGTGCCCAGAGAAGCCACCGTTTTCGAATAGATGATGATGCCGGTTCGCATGACCAGCTGTTCCACCATGGCGGGCAGACCGATCTCGAAAATGGAAGCGATGATTTCTTTTTGGGGGCGGAAGCCATCCTTCAGCCGCAAAGTGACATAGTTTCGGTTGCCCATCACCGCGCGGAAGGCAAGGAGCATGGCCACCACCTGGCCGATGACGGTGGCGATGGAAGCGCCGGCCACTTCCAGACGCGGGAAGCCGAAATGGCCGTAAATGAATAAGTAGTTGAACACAACATTCACAAGGTTCGCCACCAGATTATAAACCATGGCGGTTCGGCTGTTGCCCGCGCCGCGCAATGCCGCGGTCACGGTGGAGGTCAGCGCCACGCTGACAATGCCGATGGCCTGGATCTTCAGATAGCTGGTGCCGCCCGCCAAAGTCTGGGCATCTGTGGCGCCCATGAATTTGACCAGCGGTTCCGCGAAAATGAACCCCAGCACAGCGCTGAGCACGGAAAGGATCAGCGTGAGCAGCATGGCCTGACGCATGACCAGATTGGCCTTTTCCTGCATCCCCGCGCCTTTATAGCGGGCCACCAGAGCGGTGGCGCCCACATTCATGGCCATGAACATCGTCATCATCAGAAATTTGGGCTGGGTGGTCAGGCCCACAGAGGTGAGCGCCCAGGCCCCCAGCTGGCCAACCATCATCAGATCGACCATCGAAGCAAGCTGGGTCAGCGTGAGTTCGATAAACGAGGGCCACGCAATGCGGAAAACATCGCGATACATCATTTTTGAAGTGACGCCCTCGGGCATGACTTCTTTCACTTTTTTGGCCGCCACAAGGTGGGCATCGGTTCCCGGTTCCACCAGATCAAGGGCAAAAGTGGGCTTTTTGTGCGGCAGCTTTTCGGTTTGCTCAGCGCTATTCACCATAGGATGACTGTGAATAAACCACAGCGCTATTCACTCCCTTTTCGTTTTTTCTATAGAATACCATTATTATAGCGCAGAAAAAGCTTACATGTCTATAATAAGTTTAACAACTAAACAGAAAAACGGGAAAATTGACCGTTGACGGCGGGCGTAAAATAAAGAATAATAAGGAAAAAGATCCCGTTCGTGGCAAAAGGAGGGAAACCTATGGAAGAACTGTTGAACGGTTATGACCAAATAACTTTTGGGCGGCTGATGACGACAAGAGGCCTGCTGCCCCTGGTTCGCGAAGCCTATCCTGAATTTTTTGAGGGCACGGCATGCCCGTTTATCGAAACGAAGCTTTGCGAGCTTCCGCGCGACGGGCGGTTTGAAAAGCTTTGCGCGGGGCTGCATCAGGTGGCGAAGGGCAGCGCGGGCGGCGGCGAGCTGTTCCACGCGGCGCTGGAATTTGCGGCCAACGCCCATGCGGGGCAAAAGAGAAAAGGCAGCGGCGCGCCCTATATCATCCATCCCGTGGAAGTGGCCCAGATCCTGACGGAAAGCGGCGCGGGGGATGAAGTCATCTGCGCGGGGCTTCTGCATGATCTGGTGGAAGACACGGGCTGCACGGCGGAACAGATCGAAAAAGCCTTCGGCCCGCGCATTGCAGAGCTTGTCAAAGCCGAAAGCGAAGATAAAAGCCGAAGCTGGGAAGAACGCAAGCAGACCACGATCCACCATATGGAAGCTTGCCGCGATCTGGATATCCTGCTGCTTTGCTGCGCCGATAAAGTGTCGAACCTGCGCAGCCTTGCCGCCGATTATCAGAAAACAGGCGAGGCGGTGTTCAGCCATTTCAAACGGGGCAGAAAAGAACAGGCATGGTATTACGGAAGCCTGCTGGGGTGTTTTGAGCCGCTGAGCGAGATGGATCTCTATTGGGAAATGGCCGATCTTTACGGCAAAATTTTTGTGGAATATTATATGAGCGTCGATCTGCTGATCCAGATCGACGGCGATGACCGCTGGGCTCTGCGCCGGGGCGATTGCCAATGGCAGCAGGCGGCGCAAAGCGCCGAAGAATGCCGCGCCATGGTTTCCATCTCCAAAGAACAGTGCAACGCCATCGAAACCTTGTGGCATCTGGAAGAAGCCCAAAAAGCAGCGCATGAAGAATAAGCCGCCCTTCAAAACGCGCGCTGCGGCGTTCGCCCGCAGGATGAAAAACGAAATTTCTGCGCTGCTGCTCTATTTGAAAAGCGGAAACACGGCCCCCGTGGCAAAGATCGTGGCAGCCATTGCGGTGGCCTATGCGTTGTCGCCCATCGATCTGATCCCCGATTTCATCCCCATTTTGGGTTATCTGGATGATGCGCTTGTGCTGCCGGGGCTTATCTGGCTTGCGGTGCGGCTGATCCCGCCCGAAGAAATGAAGCGCTGCCGTGAAGCCGCCGGGGCGAAGGAAAGCGGCGTGAAAAAGAGAAACTGGCTGTATGCTCTGCCTGTGGCGGCGATCTGGGCATTGGTTTTGCTGGCTGTTTTCTTAAAAATGCGAAACTGATACCATTAAAATGATTTGAATTGGATATTTAAAAGGAATCAGTTGCGCGATATAATAACTCCCGACATCAGAAAACCCCGTGGAAAGCGGGAAGAAAGAGGGAGAAAAGATGGAAAAGACCACTGAGAAAAAGAAGTTTTTTACGGTATATCGAATGGCGGTCATCGGGCTGATGGCGGCGCTGGTGTTTGTCTGCACCTTTCTGCATATCGATATCGCAACCCCTATGGGCAAAACCATGATCCATTTCGGCAACATCATGTCGCTGCTGACGGGCCTGCTGTTTGGGCCGCTGACGGGCGGCCTTGCCGCGGGCATCGGTTCGGCGATCTATGACCTGATGGATCCTGTGTTCGCGCCCGAATTCTGGATCACTTTCATCATGAAATTCGCCATGGGCTTTGTGGCGGGGCTTATCGCCCACGGGGCAAAGGCCAAGGGGCAGAACAAAGCGCGCAACATCGTTGCGGCGGTGGTGGCCGCGGTGACTTATGTTGCCCTGTATGGTCTGAAGACTGTGATCATGCAGCGCTTTGTGATGGGCGCCGTGTGGGAAGCCGTTTTGCCTGTTCTGGTCACAAAAGTCTCTGTTTCTTCGCTGAACGCCGTCATCGCTTCGGTGTGTTCCATTCTGCTTTGCCTTGCGCTGCGCCGCCCCTTAGAGGCCGCGGGAGTTTTTTCAAAGCTGGAACAAGAATAAACGAGAATTTTTTATGAGGTTTGGGAGGCAGCCAACAGGCTGCCTCTTTTTTATACCAATGTAATCGCAAAGAGAAAAAGACTGTTTTTTCAGCGAAAGCAGATGGTTGATGCCGCGGTTTTGGTATGATATGATAAAAATAAATTCATTAGTTGCACGCGCGATACGAATGAAAGCAGAAGAATTTTATCACGAAAAGGGAGGAATTATGTCGTATTTACTAATGTGCACAATCATTATATTGCTTTGCGTGCTGGTCAGTCAGTTGACGCATCGAGTAGGGGTTCCCGTCCTTCTTACCTTCATCGTATTGGGAATGCTTTTCGGAGAGAATGGCATTTTTAAAATTTCGTTTAATAACTATATCCTATCAGAAAATATCTGTACGATCGCGCTGATTTTTATTATGTTTTATGGTGGTTTCGGCACAAACTGGAATCAAGCAAAGCCCATTGCCATAAAAGCATCAGTGCTGGCTTCGCTGGGTGTTGTGTTAACAGCCGGCCTCACAGGGGCGGTGTGTATTCTTTTTTTTAAAATGCCGATGCTTGATGCAATGCTTTTGGGTGCCATTCTGGGCTCCACCGACGCGGCATCCGTTTTTTCTGTGCTACGCTCAAAAAAGCTTGGCCTTCGTGAGAATACGGCATCGCTTCTGGAAGTGGAAAGCGGCAGCAACGATCCCATCGCTTATATGCTTACCATGATTTTGCTTTCCATTATCAGCGGACGGGTCGGCAGAGGTGAATTGCTGGCAATGATGGTCAAACAACTGGTCTTCGGCATTTCATTCGGCATTATTTTGGCGCTGCTATTCCGCGTTTTCTTAAAGCGATATCGTTTTCCCGTGCCGGGGTTTGATATGGCTTTTTTTATTGGCATTGCGTTGCTTGCCTATGCGCTTCCCACTTCTGTGGGCGGAAATGGTTATTTAAGCGTTTATATCGTAGGGATTGTGCTGGGCAATTCTCATATCAAGAATAAAAAATCGCTGGTGCATTTTTTTGATGGATTCACAAGCCTTATGCAAATGCTGATCTTTTTCTTGTTAGGCCTTTTAGCAACCCCTTCGCATATTCCCCAGATATTGCTGCCTGCTGTGATAATTGCGCTGTTGCTGACTTTCTTTGTTCGGCCTTTGGTGGTGGCTGCATGCTTTGCTCCGTTTCGATGCAGTTTACGCCAGCAGATGCTGGTTTCTTTTGCCGGTCTTCGCGGTGCTGCGTCAATCGTTTTTGCGATTATGGCCACGGTGCATGAAGCGCAAACTCCGGGGGATTTATTCCATATGGTTTTTTGTATTGTGTTGCTTTCGATCACCTTCCAAGGCTCGCTCTTGGCGCCGGTAGCGCGCTGGCTGGGTATGTGTGATAAGAATATAGATGATGCAAAAAGCTTCAGCGATTACGCGGAAGCGGAAAAACTCTATTTCATCAACCTTAAAATCGAAGAAGGGCATCCATGGGCGGGGAAAACCCTGCGTGATATAAACCTGCCGCCGGATATTCTGGTGGTGATGCTGATACGCGATAGCGAAAATATTTTGCAGGGTGGGGATACAGAATTTCAGCTGTTTGATTCGGTGATCCTCAGCGCGCCCGCTTACCAAGGAGAAGTTGGGTTGGTTTTGCAGGAACAGCGCATAGAGGAAAACAGCAGATGGATCGGCAAAACCATCGCCGCGTTCTCGCCCTGCAAGGAAGAACTTGTTGTAATGATTTTGCGTGGGGAGGAAATGATTATTCCTAAGGGAGACACACAAATCAAAGCAGCGGATGTGTTGGTAATCAGCCAAAAGCATTGAGCGGGATCTTACCCCAAGGCTTCAAAAAAGAAAATTGCGTAAAAGGTGCCAACGCTGCAAAGCAAAGGCGCCTTTTGCTGCTTTAAGGCATGGAAAATCGGGCTTTTGTGCAGGAAAGCCCAGCTTTTTATTGAAATGAACGCAAAAAAAAGATATAATATATATATCTATCGTTAAATCGAAGAAACGGGCATCAAAACCGTTGCTTTTGAACTTTTCAAAAGAAAAACAACCTGAGCAGGAGTGAGAATATGGATTATAATCAGCTGGCGGAACTGCTGTTCCCCCATATCACCAAAACACCGCAGGAATATCTGACACAGGTGTATCCGCGCCGCGAGTTGCCCCAGGGCGCCATGGTCACGCGATTTGCCCCCAGCCCCACAGGGTTTCTGCATATCGGCGGGCTGTTCACAGCGCTGGTCAACGAGCGTGTGGCTCATCAAACGGGCGGCGTGGTGATCTTGCGCATCGAAGATACCGATAAAAAGCGCGAAACCGAAGACGGCATCAGCGGCATCGTGCAGGGCCTGCGCGATTTCGGCGTGGAATTCGATGAAGGCATGATGAGCCAAACCGAACAAAAGGGCGATTACGGCCCTTATCAGCAAAGCCACCGCGCCGAAATTTATCAAAGCTTCTGCAAAGACCTGGTGCTCAAAGGTCTGGCCTATCCCTGCTTCTGCACAGAAGAAGAACTGGGCGAGATCCGCGCCAGACAAGAAGCCGAAAAGGCGCTGCCGGGCTATCACACGACCTATGCCCGCTGCCGCGATCTTTCACTGGAAGAGATTCGCGCGAAAATCGATGCCGGCATGCCTTATGTGATGCGTCTGCGCTCGCCGGGCAAGATCGGCGGCCGCATCAAATATAAAGATGTGGTGAAGGGCGAGATCGAACAGGATGAAAATGTGATCGATGTGGTGCTGCTGAAAACCGACGGCATCCCCACTTATCATTTCGCCCACGCGGTGGATGACACGCTGATGGGCACCACCCATGTGATCCGCAGCGATGAATGGGTCTCTTCCGTTCCGCTGCATTTGCAGCTGTTTTATGTGCTGGGGCTCAAGCCGCCCAAATATGCGCATGTTTCGCCCATTATGAAAGAAGAAGACGGCGCCAAACGCAAGCTTTCCAAGCGCAAAGATCCCGAAGCCGCCGTTTCTTATTTTGTCGAGCAGGGCTATCCCCGTGAAGCCGTGCTGGAATATCTGCTCAATCTGGCAAATTCGGGGTTTGAAGACTGGCGCCGCCAGAACAAAACCGCCGATTACCATGATTACCCGGTGCAGCTGAACAAAATGAGCCAATCGGGCGCACTGTTCGATCTCATCAAGCTTTCCGATGTTTCCGCCGGGGTGATCTCGATGTTCACCGCCGAAAAAGTGGCGCGGGATGCCGCCGACTGGGCAAAAGAATATGATGAAACCCTTTATCGGGCGCTTGCTTCCGACAGCGCTTTTGCCGAAGGCATTTTCGCCATCGATCGCGGAGGCAAAAAGCCCCGCAAGGATATTCGCAAATGGAGCGATGTGCGCGAATTCGTCAGCTATTTTTATGATGAGCTGTGGCAGGAACAGCGGGAAGCCTGTGAGCTGCCGCCCGAAGAATGCAGGGCGATCTTAGAAGCCTATCGCGCGGCTTATTGCGCGGAAGATGATAAAAACCAATGGTTCGAGCGCATCAAGAGCATCTGCGAACCGCTGGGCTATTCCCCCGATGTGAAAGCCTATAAGGCCGCGCCCGAAGCCTTTAAGGGCCATGTGGGCGATGTTTCCAATGTGATCCGCCTGGCTGTCACGGGGCGCAACAATTCCCCCGACCTTTATGCCATCATGCAGCTTTTGGGCCGGGAAAAATGCTTCGACCGCATGGAAAAAATGATCGCTTCCCTGAAATAAGGGCAAAAGCGTTCCCATAGCGAGCCGGCTTTGGAACCGGCCGCGGAAAGGTAAAAATTATGGAAAATTTAACGGCAGGCAACTTTATCCACGATTTTATTGAAGAAGATATGAGAAACGGCGTCAGCGATCATGTGCAGACCCGTTTCCCGCCCGAACCCAACGGCTATCTGCATATCGGCCACTGTAAGGCCCTTTGCATCGATTTCGGCACGGCGGAAAAATACGGCGGAAAATGCAACCTGCGCATGGATGACACCAACCCCACCAAAGAAGATGTGGAATTTGTGGAAGCCATTAAAGAAGATATCCACTGGCTGGGGTTCGATTGGGATCGCTTCTGCTATGGTTCCGATTATTTTGATAAAACCTATGAATTGGCCGTGGAGCTGATCAAAAAAGGCCTGGCCTATGTCTGCGAACTTTCGCCCGATGAAGTGAAGGCCAACCGCGGCGATTTGAAGACCCCCGCCACCAGCCCCTATCGCGACCGCCCCATCGAAGAAAGCCTGGATCTTTTCGAAAGAATGAAAAACGGCGAATTTCCCGAGGGCAGCATGACGCTGCGCGCCAAGATCGACCTTGCTTCGGGCAACTTCAATATGCGCGACCCCGCGTTATATCGCATCAAGTATGCGCACCATCACCGCACAGGCGATAAGTGGTGCATTTACCCCATGTATGATTTCGCGCACCCCATTCAGGATGCGCTGGAGGGCGTGACCTATTCGCTTTGCTCTTTGGAATTTGAAGCGCACCGCCCGCTTTATAACTGGGTCATCGAAAACACCTCTGTTTCGGGCAAGCCCCGCCAGATCGAATTTGCCCGCCTGGGCATCGACCACACGGTGCTTTCCAAGCGCAAGCTGCGCAAGCTGGTGGAAGAAAACCGCGTCAGCGGATGGGATGACCCCAGAATGCCCACCCTTTGCGGCCTGCGCCGCCGCGGCTATACCCCGGCTTCCATCCGCAATTTCATCGATCGCATCGGCGTTGCCAAGGTCAACAGCACCGTGGAATTCGGCTTTTTGGAACATTGCCTGCGTGAAGACCTGAACACCACCGCAAAGCGCGTGATGGCCGTTCTGCATCCGGTGAAGCTGACTTTGACCAATTATCCCGAAGATCTGCATGAAGAATTTGAAGTGGAAAACAACCCCGAACGCCCCGAAGACGGCATGAGAAAAGTAAGCTTTTCCCGTTGTGTCTGGGTGGAAGAAGACGATTTCATGGAAGAACCCGTGCCGAAATACAACCGTCTGTATCCCGGCAACGAAGTGCGCCTGAAAGGCGCCTATATCGTCAAATGCACCGGCTGCGTGAAAGATGAAAACGGCAAAGTCATCGAGATTCTGGCGGAATGCGACAGAGATTCCCGCGGGGGCAACGCCGCCGACGGCCGCAAAGTGCGCGGAACGATCCACTGGGTAGATTGCGAAACCGCCGTAGAAAGCGAAGTGCGCTTATATTCCAATCTGTTCACCGACCCGAACCCCGATGCGGCGGATGTGGATTTCATCAGCTGCCTCAATGAAGAATCGCTGGAAGTGCTGGGCGGATGCAAGCTGGAAGCAAGCCTGCGCGATGCCGAACCCGCCGATCGCTTCCAGTTCATGCGTTTGGGCTATTTCTGCGCCGACAGCAAAGATTCAAAACCCGGCGCGCCGGTGTTCAACCGCGCCGTGACTTTAAAAGACAGCTTTAAGGCAAAAAAATAAGATGGAAATGCATTATTTAGATAACGCCGCCACCACCCGGGTGCTGCCCGAAGCGGCGCAGGCCGCCATGAAGGCCATGACAGAAGAATATGGAAACCCCTCGGCGCTTTATGCGCTGGGGGCAGAGGCACGGCGCGCGCTTTCACAGGCGCGCGCCGATGTTGCGCTTGCGTTGGGCTGCAAAGCCGAGCAGCTGGTGTTCACTTCCTGCGGAACCGAAGCCATCAACACCGCCCTTTTCAGCGCGGTTTACCGCGGGCGGCGCATCGGCCGCCACATTGTGAGCACGCACATCGAGCATAAGGCCACGCTGGAAACGCTGAAAGCGCTGGAAAGCGAAGGCTGTGAAGTAACTTTGGTAGATCCGCAGCCCGACGGCACCGTTTCGGCCGAAGAGATCCTGGCAGCCGTGCGCGAAGACACCGCCCTTGTCACCATGATGGCGGTCAACAGCGAAACGGGGGCCATTCTGCCCACGGCGCAGGTGGCCGAAGGACTGAAACACCGAAATTCCGCCGCGATGCTGCATATCGATGCCGTGCAGGCGTTCTGCAAAATTCCTTTTGACCCCGCCCCCTATGATTTCGTTTCGGTGAGCGGCCATAAGATCGGCGCCTGCAAAGGGGTGGGGGCGCTGTATGCTAAAAATATCAAAACCGTGCGCCCGCGCATCTTGGGCGGCGGGCAGGAAAACGGCCTGCGCAGCGGCACGGAGGGAATGCCCCAGATCATGAGTTTTGGGGCGGCCGCCCGCCTGCGGGGCGGTCAAACGGCGGAAAACGCCGCGAAAATGCAGGCGCTCAAACAAGAGATCCTGCTGCGGCTCACGGAACTTCCCTGCGGCGTGAGGATCAACTCGCCCGAAAATTCCGCGCCGCATATTTTGAATATTTCTCCCGAAAAAGGGAGAAGCGAGGTGCTTTTGAGGGTGCTTTCCGATGAGGGCGTGTTCGTTTCGGGCGGTTCCGCCTGTTCGCGCGGGCGGCGCAGCGAAGTGCTCACGGCCATGAAAGTTCCCGCCAAGGCCATCGATTCGGCCCTGCGCATCAGCCTTTGCCCCGAAACCACCCATGAAGATGTGGAAGCGCTTCTGGAAGGGCTGAAAAAAGCGCTGGCATTTTTTTAAAAATACCAAACAACAAGGAGTTACTATGAGTGAGAATGAAGTGCTGCTGCTGAAATGCGGTGAGCTGGTGTTAAAAGGGCTCAACCGCGGCAAATTTGAAGATCGGCTGATCTCCATTGTGCGCCGCCGCCTGAAACCGGTGGGAAAATTCAGCGTATATGCCATTCAGTCAACGGTTTATGTGGAACCCGAAGAAGAAGGCGCCGATATGGATCAGGCGCTGGTTGTCTGCCGCCGCATTTTCGGCATCGTCACCATTTGCCGCGCCCGTTCCTGCGAAAAAGAGATCGGCGCCATCAAGGCGGCCGCGGTGGAATATTTGAAAGACACCATGGAAAAAACCGTGACTTTTCACGCGGCGGCCAAGCGCTCAGATAAAAAATTCCCGATGAAATCGCCCGAGATCGCCATGGAAGTGGGCGGCGCGCTGATCGAAGCCTATCCGCATCTGAAAGTTTCCATGGGCGATGATTGCCAGACCGTGGTGCATATCGAGGTGCGCGACCAGAAGGCGTTTGTTTATGCCGGGCGCATCCACGGCGCGGGCGGCATGCCCACCGGCAGCAACGGCAGAGCCATGCTGCTGCTTTCGGGCGGCATCGACAGCCCCGTGGCCGGTTATATGATGGCCAAGCGCGGGCTGGCGCTGGAAGCGGTGCATTTCTTCAGCTATCCCTATACTTCCGAAGAAGCCAAGCAGAAGACCCTGGCCCTTGCGGGGCTTGTGGCGCGTTACAGCGGCTCCATGTGTGTGCATATCGTGCCCTTCACCAAAATCCAGGATGAGATCCGCAAAAACTGCATGGAAGATTATTTCACCATTATCATGCGCCGCTTTATGATGCGTATTTCCGAAAAACTGGCCCAGCGCAGCGGCTGCGGCGGCCTGATCACGGGCGAAAGCCTGGGGCAGGTGGCAAGCCAGACCATGGAAGCCATGCAGGTGACCAACGCGGTTTGCAGCCTGCCTGTTTTCCGCCCTGTGGTGGGCATGGATAAAGAAGAGATCGTTGAAATTTCGCGCAGGATCGATACCTTTGAAACCTCGATCCTGCCTTATGAAGATTGCTGCACGGTGTTCACCCCGCGCCATCCCCAGACAAAACCCCGGCTTGAAAAGGTTTTGCAGCAGGAAGAGAACCTGCCCATCGAAGAACTGGTGGAAGAAGCCGTAATCGGCACACAGCGCGTGATGGTGGAACCCGCGCGCGGATAAGCGAAAGAGGGTAAAAACAATGAATTGTGAACTGATCGCCGTGGGAACAGAGCTGCTTTTGGGCGAGATCGCCAACACCGACGCCCAGATGATCTCACAGGGCCTCACCGAGCTGGGCATCAATGTGTTCCATCACACGGTGGTGGGCGATAACCCCCAGCGGCTGAAACAGGTCATCGAGATCGCCAAAGGCCGCGCCGATATCATCATCACCACCGGGGGCCTTGGGCCCACAGCCGATGACCTGACCAAAGAGACCATCGCGGCGGCTTTCGGCAAAAAACTTGTTTTGGACGAAGGATCGATGCAGCGGCTGCGCCGACATTTTGAAGGCCGCGAAATGACCCGCAACAATGAAAAGCAGGCATGGCTGCCCGAAGGCTGCACTGTGCTTGAAAACGATTGGGGAACAGCGCCCGGCTGCGCTTTTGAAGCAGAGGGCTGCCATGTGCTGATGCTGCCCGGGCCGCCGCGCGAATGCGAACCGGTGTTTCGCATGAGGGCCATGCCCTATCTGCAAAAGCTGCGGGGCGGCGTTATCGCTTCCCGCTATCTGCGCATTTTCGGCATGGGCGAATCGGCCATGGAAGACCGACTGAGCCACCAGATGAACACTTGGAAAAACCCCACCGCCGCGCCCTATGCCAAAGAGGGCGAATGCCTTGTGCGCGTAACGGCGATGGCCGAAACGAAAGAAGAAGCGCTGGCCATGACACAGCCCGCCGTGGAAGAACTTTGCGGCATTCTGGGCGATGTGGTATATGGCGTGGATGTGGACAGCCTGGAACAGGTGATCGTTGAAAAGCTGATCGAAGCGAAGCTGACTTTGGCCACCGCCGAAAGCTGCACAGGCGGCCTGATCGGCAAGCGCATCACCGATATCGCGGGCAGCTCGGCCTGCTATCTGGGCGGTGTGATCTCTTATGCCAATGAAGTGAAAATGGGTCTGCTGGGCGTAAAACGAGAAACACTGGAAACGGTGGGCGCGGTTTCGGAAGAGACGGCCATGCAGATGGCCGAAGGCGTGCGCCGCGCCACGGGGGCCGATATCGGCGTTTCCACCACAGGGGTGGCGGGGCCGGGCGGCGGCACGGATGAAAAGCCCGTGGGGCTTGTTTATATCGGCCTGAGCACGAAACAGGGCACAAAGGCGATCCGCGTGGTGAGCATGGGCAAAAGCCGCGAGCGCGTGCGCCGCTATGCTTCTTCGATGGCGCTGGATCTGATCCGCCGCGAAGTGCTGGGCACCAACCACTGAGAAAGAAGGAAAAAGCATGGGGCATTTTGAAAAACGGATCGAGGGCGAAACGGTGTGGGAAAGCCCGGAATTTTCTTTAAGGCATGACCGCGCGCTTTTGGAAGACGGGCGCATCGCGCGGCGCGAAGTGATCGATTGCCCCGATTTTGTGATGCTTTTGCTGAAAACCGCCCGGGGCGAGATCTGCCTTGGGGAACAATATGAAGCTTCGGTGGGCGCAGGGCTGCTTATGGCGCCCTGTGCGCCGGTGGAAAAAGGGGAAGAACCGGGGGAAACGGCCGCGCGCCTGCTGGAAGCAAGCGGTGCGGCCGGCGGAGCGCTGCGCTTTTTGGGGCAGGGCTATCCCACCCCCGGCATCCTCAGCGAATGCTGCCATTATTACAGCGCCGAGATTCCCGCAGAAAAAGCCCCGCCCCGGCTGACGGCGGTGAAGTGGGCCTGCCTGAAAAAAGAGCTCTGCGGCGAAGCGGCGATAGAAGGGCGAACACTGCAGCTGCTGGCGCTGGCGAGCGCCTGCGGCTTGCTGAAAGAAGGGGAAAGCGATCATGCAAAATGAGGTTTCTCAGGAAGAAGTGATCTTCCGCGGTCTGCTGGTGGAGATCTGCCGGCGGAACGGCCAAAGCGAAAAGCCTTATTGCCGCCATCGCGGCGCGGTGGCTGTGCTGGCCAGGCAAAAGGATGAGATCCTGCTGGTTTCGCAATATCGCTATGCCATCGGCCGCGAGCTGCTGGAACTTCCCGCGGGGAAACTGGATCGCGGCGAAGAACCGCCCATCGAAGCGGCAAAGCGCGAACTGAGAGAAGAGACCGGCATGGAAGCGGGCAGGATTTTGCCCCTGGGCAAGATCTATTCGGCTTCGCATGTGATTTCCGAAACGCTTTACCTTTATTATGCCGATGACCTTTCTTTCGTGGGCGAAGCTTTGGATGACGGCGAGTTCCTCAGCGTCAGGCGCATTCCCTGCGAGACCCTGGCGCGGCAGATCGCCGGTGGGGAAATCCGGGATGAAAAAACGGTCTGCGCGGTGGAACTGGCCAAACTGAAGGGATATTGGGAATAGGTTCCTCAAAAAACAGAGCATGGAGGCGGAAAAGCGGATATGGCCAAGATTTTGATTATAGAAGATGAAAAAGCCATTGTGGATATCATTGCGTTCAATTTGCGCCGCGAAGGGTATGAGGTGGCGGAAGCCTATGAGGGCAACGAGGGGCTGAGACTGGCGCTGGATCCGCAGGTGGATCTGGTGCTGCTGGATGTGATGCTGCCGGGAATGGATGGTTTTGAGATCCTCAGCAGAGTGAGGGCAAAAAGCACCGTTCCCGTGATCATGGTCACGGCCCGCGAAGAAGAAGAGGATAAGATATTGGGCCTTGAAAGCGGCGCCGACGATTATATCACCAAGCCGTTTTCCGTCAAAGAGCTTTCGGCGCGGGTAAAAGCCAACATCCGCCGCCACAAAGCCGAAAAGGTTGAAGAACCGGCGGCAAACAAAGATCAGAAAAGCTATGGCCCGTTCACGGTGGATCTGGGGATGCACACAGCCGCCAAAAACGGCGCGCCGCTGGAACTTTCCCAGCGTGAATTTGAGATGCTCTGCTATTTCATTTCTGCGCCCGAACGCGTGGTTTCCCGCGAGGAACTGATGGAAAAAGTATGGGGATTCGAATATTACGGCGATCTTCGCGCTGTGGATGTGGCCATTCGCCGCCTGCGCGAGAAACTGGAAGATCAGCCGGCCGACCCGCGTTATTTGATCACTCGCCGCGGTGCGGGCTATTATTTCACCAAAGAATAGGCGGAAAACGGTATGATCAAAAGCCTGCAGACAAAATTAGTGCTGATCCTGGTTCTGCTGATCGTTTCGGTGATGGCGGTGGTGGGCGCGTTTCTCATCAATTCCGTGACAGCCTATAATATCAGCGAATTCCAGACCCAGATGACAAGGGTCTTCACCACTGAATTTTTATCAAATCTGGAAAGCAACGCCGAAAAGAACCAATCGGCCACTTCATTGAAAGAAATGTTGATGGCCTATTCGGGCACTTTGGGGCTGGATGAATATCGCAACCTTTACATTTTAGATGGGAAGACCGGCGCTTATCTGGCGGGTTCTAACGATACACAGGGGCAGGATCAGGAACTGACCCCCAATATGATCAAGGCCATGAGCGGCAAAGTGGGCCAGAAGGTCACCGGCTTTTCTTCTTATTTCGATGTGGCCATTCCTGTGCGCGCGGGCGAGCAGAGCTATGTGGTCACCGTGGTGGATACCAAGCAGGAACTCAATGAACTGACCTGGAACCTGTTCACGATTTTGGTGAGAGCCATGATGTTTGGGCTGGCCGTGGCGGTGATGCTCAGCTTTATTCTGGCAAAAACCATCACCAACCCTGTGCAGAACTTGACGAAAATGGCGCGCAGCATCGCAGACGGCGATTTTTCCCAGCGGCCCCAGGCCGGTTCTGAAGATGAGATCGGCATTTTGACGAAAACATTTGCCGATATGGCCCAAGTGCTTGAAAAAACGCTGGCCGAAGTCAACGGCGAACGGAATAAACTGAACACCCTGTTCACCCATATGGCAGATGGCGTGGCCGCTTTCGATAAGACCGGCGCGCTGCTGCAGATCAACCCCGCCGCCATGAAGATGCTGGGCATTGCTTTCGACCCGAAGCTCACCTATGGGAAAATCTTTCCCAATCTGGATATCAACGAAAGCGATCTGGGGGAAGACGGCAAATATATCGAAGTGGATTACGCCGCCAACAGAAGAATTTTAAAAATCTTCCTGGCGATGTTCGGCACGGCGCAGGATGAATACAGCGGCATTATGGCGGTTTTGCATGATGTGACGGAGCAGGCAAAGCTGGATTCTTCGCGCCGCGAGTTTGTGGCCAATGTATCGCATGAACTGCGCACACCGCTGACCAATGTGAAGGGTTATACCGAAACGCTGCTGGATGCCGGCGACGAGATCGACGCTGAAACACGAACGGGGTTCTTAAAGGTGGTCTATAACGAAGCAGACCGCATGACCCATATCGTGAAAGATCTGCTGACGCTTTCTCAGCTGGATTATGGGCGCATGGAACTTAAAATGGAAGAATTGCCGCTTTCGATGCTGGTTTCCAATGTGGTGAACGCCATGATGATCGAAGCGAAAAAGCAAAAAATCGAATTGACGGCGGATCTTTCGCAGAAAACCGATTGCGTGATGGGCGACCGCGCCAAGTTAGAGCAGGTGCTGGTGAATATCGTGGCCAACGCCGTGAAATATAACAAAGTGGGCGGAACGGTTCATGTGAGCCTGCGTCAGGAAGGCAAAAAGGTTCTGGTTGAAGTGAAAGACACCGGCATGGGCATCCCCGAAGAGGATGTGCCGCGGTTGTTTGAGCGTTTTTATCGCGTGGATAAAGCAAGATCGCGTGAAAAAGGCGGAACAGGGCTGGGGCTGGCCATTGCCAAAGAGATCATTGAATATCACCATGGTTCCATTCAGGTGGAAAGCGTTTTTGAAAAGGGCACGACCATGACCATTTGTCTTCCCGCCGCCGAACATGAGGAACAGGCATGAAAGAGAAACTGAAAAACGCGCTGATCGTGGGCAATCTTTTGCTGCTGGGGGTTTTGTTCTTTTTGAACCTGGCCATCAACTTGCAGCTTTCGCCTTCGATGGGCCCGCTTTATCGCCTGACCCAGCGGATGCGCGGGCAAAGCGTTCAGGAAACCGTGGCTTCCGCCACGGGCGGGCCGGTGGCCCTGCCCTATCGCATGGCGGCCGTGAAAGACGGCGAGGTATGCGGGCTGCAGGAGCAGGAGGATATTACGCTGCTTTATGACAAGGTGCGCCCGCTGCTGATCGAAGCGGTGGGTTCTGCCGAACAGCCCGAGAAGATTTCGGCCGAAAGGTATCTTGCGCTGGCCACCAAAGGGAAAGCGCTGCGCCTGGAATATGACGGCGAAATTCCGCTTTATCTTTTCCGCGTGTGGGCAAACGCTTCACCCGAAGGGTTCAACACTGCTTTTTCAAATCTCTCGATCTGCGAAGACGACAACCGCATCTGGCTGGTGTTTCAGCAGGCGGGGCAGGCGGCCTATTACCGCTGCGCAACGGAAGCCGGCACAGATCTGCTTTTTGAAATTTTGCGGGCCTATTCGCCCAACGATGTTTATTTTGCCGGTAAAGATCAGGCATTTTCCATGCTTAGCGCGGATGAACTGATTTTCCCCGGGGTCTATCAGCTCAACAGCTATCAGTTTTCGGCCCCCGAAGCCATCGATGAAAAAAACGCGGGCGCCGTTTTAGAAGCGTTTGAAATGAACCGCTATCAGGCTTCGCCCTATCAAGAGGCCGATGGCGCCGCGGTTTATGTGCAGGGGGGCGCGGTGCTCCGCTTTGAAAAAGAAGGCCGTGTGGTTTTCACCCAGCAAAACGGGGAAGGCGGCGCGGAAGAAACAAAACCCAAAGAAACCGTTTCGGTGCTCGAGCAGATCGGGCGCATCATATCCGCCGTTGCCGAAGCCACGGATTGCGTTGGCGATGTTTCTTTGAAAAAAATCATCCATACCCAAGAGGGTTCCGACACGCTTTATCTGGAATATCGCATTGCCGGCCGGCCTTTGGGCGAAGAAAAGCAGGATTGGGTGCGGGCGGATATAAAAGGCGGAAAACTGATTTTTCTTGAATTTCAGTTGAAAAAGATCAGTCTGGCCGAAAAAACGGCTGTGCTGCCTTATCAGCAGGCCGCGGCGGCGGTGAAGCCAAACGCCGAAAATCTGCGCTTTACGATTCGCTATCACGCGGCGGAAGACAAACTGATCCCTTACCTCAGCTATGCCACTTCGGCGGGAGAACGCTAAGATGGAATGGAAAAAAGTCAAAACGATCCTTATTTGCGTGCTGGTGCTCACCAATCTGTTTTTAGCGGGCAATCTGATCTGGCAGATCGAAAAGAGCCGGGTCACTCGCGCGGAAGCCATGGAAAATGTGCTGGCGCTTTTGCATCAATCGGGCGGAGAGTTTGAAGATTCCCTTTTGAAAGAGTGTGAATTTCAGCCGGTGATTTTGCAGCTGAAGCGGCCCGAAGAAGCTGAAAAAAAGCTGGCCGAAGCCTTGACGGGCCAGAAGGCCGTTTTCGGGGGCGGCGGCATCATCCGCTGCAAAGGCGAAAACGGCGAAGCGGTTTTTCGCAGCGGCGGCCTTTTAGAGATCCGCCTGAAACAGCAGACGGATGCAGCCGACTATCGGGAACTTTTGCAGAAAGCCGGGTTTTCGATGCGGGGCGCAGAGCGCGTTGCCAATCAGGATGAAACCCGGTTCACACAGCTGATCGGCGGGCGGCGGGTGGAAAACGCGCAGCTGCTCTGCAAAACGGCAGATGAAGAAGTGCGCATCAACGGAAGATGGCTTCAGGAAACCACGCAGGTGGTAACGGGCAGCTGCCAGAAAAATTATGAAACGGCGCTGGCGCTTTTGAACTGGTATCGCCAGGAAATGCCGACGGGGGAACTGAACACTGTGGATGAAGTTTATTTCGCGGAAACGCCCGAAGACGGCGTTGTGATGCTGACCCCTGCCTGGCGGGTGCGCTGGGGCGAGACACTGGTCTATTTAAGCTGCCAGACCGGAAAAGTGATGAATTACACAAAAGAATAGTCTTTTTCTGTAAGAATTGAATAAGAGCGGGCCGACGCTATGGTAAAATCTTATCGGATAAATGAAACAAAACTGTTTTTAATTTCATTGACAATGTGATATAATAATTCCATAGTAAAAATTATGCTCGATTTTATGGCCCGCCGCTGGCGCAGGCCATTTGA
Organism: Acidaminobacterium chupaoyuni; assembly: GCF_047936785.1. GTDB lineage: Bacteria > Bacillota > Clostridia > Oscillospirales > Butyricicoccaceae > Acidaminobacterium > Acidaminobacterium chupaoyuni. The sequence continues at coordinate 2,163,999 of NZ_CP176394.1, read as the reverse complement.
TATGGTTTATGGCAGAACCGTTTTTCAAGCGGTTCACGGCGTCGAATGCAAAACAAAAATGTGCTGAAAACAGCGCGAAAAAATGGGCGGCGCCGAAAAAAGCAAAATTTCAGACAGCGCAGTGACAAAAATTAATGGTTTCTGCAATGTTTTCCTAAATATTTTTGGGCAAACCGAAAATAATAGAAGAAGGCGGAGGCCAAGGGAAGGGCAGCCGCCGGTTAAAAATTGGATAAGTAATGATGCCGGGGAGATTGAGAAAAGTGGATAAATTAGTGATTCATGGGGGCAAACCCCTATTTGGCGAGCTTACAGTCGGCGGCGCAAAAAATGCAGCGGTAGCGATCATTCCTGCAACGATTTTAGTCAATGGCGTGTGTCGGCTTGAGAATCTTCCGCAGGTGAGCGATGTGCTCATCCAGCTGGAGATCCTTCAGCAGATGGGCGCGAACCTGCGCCGCATCAATCTTTCCACTGTTGAGGTGGATTGCCGCGGAATGCAGAACATCAAAACACCGGAAGAGCTGATGCGCAAGCTCAGAGCTTCTTATTATTTGATCGGCACCCTGCTCAGCCGTTATCACAGCGCGCAGGTGGCAATGCCGGGCGGCTGCAATTTCGGCGGCGTTCGCCCGATCGATCAGCATGTGAAGGGCTTTGAAGCGCTTGGCGCTTCGGTAGATATCAAAAACGGCTTTATTTATGCCAACGCGCCCCATGGGCTGCATGGCACAAGCGTTTATCTGGATGTGGTATCTGTCGGTGCAACGATGAATATCATGCTGGCGGCAACTTTGGCCGAAGGACAAACCGTTATTGAAAACGCGGCAAAAGAACCGCATATCGTTGACCTGGCAAACTTTTTGAACTCGATGGGCGCGGATATCATGGGCGCAGGCACCGATGTGATCAAAATTCGCGGCGTGAAAGAGCTTCACGGCGGTTCCTATTCCATTATTCCCGATCAAATCGAAGCGGGCACTTATATGGCCGCGGCCACAGCCGCGGGCGGCAGTGTGCTTATCAAGAATGTCATTCCGAAACATCTGGAATGCATCACGGCCAAACTCAGCGAGATGGGCGCGGAAATCGAAGAATGCGATGATTCCATCCGCGTCAGCCGCATGGGAAAACTGACCAAAACCAATATCAAAACATTGCCCTATCCGGGCTTCCCCACAGATATGCAGCCCCAGCTGGCCACCGCCCTTTGCCTGGCGGAAGGCACCAGCATCATTACGGAAGGCGTGTGGGATAACCGTTACCGCTATGTGGAAGAGCTGCGCCGCATGGGCGCTAAAATTCAGGTAGACGGCAAGATCGCCATTATCGAAGGCGTAAAAGAATTGAGCGGCGCCAAGGTGCGCGCTTGTGATCTTCGCGCCGGCGCGGCAATGGTGATCGCGGGTCTTGTGGCCAACGGCGATACCGAAATTGAAGAAATTTCCTACATCGAGCGCGGCTATGAAGATCTTGTTGGCAAATTAACGCGTATCGGCGCCGATATCCGGCGCATCACTGTGCCCGACATTGAAGAAATTCCGATGGCACGCGGTTAAGAAATGAAAAAAAGCAGGCTTCCGCCTCTTGCCGGGCGGCAGGTCTGCTTTTTCAAATAGGGGATACTATGACACAATTTATCAGTTTTGCCAGCTCTTCTTCGGGCAACTGCGGTCTATATGACGCCGGTGCACGAAAGATCCTGATCGATGCGGGCACCAACACCAAATATATCAAAAACTCTCTGGCGCAGATCGGCCTTTGCCTGGGCGATATCACCGATATTTTGATCACCCATACCCATCGCGATCATATCAGCGCGCTGCCGGTGCTCACCAAACAATGCAAAGCGCGCATTCTTTGCAGCGAGGGTTCTTATGGCGCGCTGCTGCCCGAATGCAACCATGAAAACATAGAAACTTTTCAAACCGGCGTTCCGTTTTGTCTCGAAGATTTGCAGATCACGGCCTTTGACACCCCGCATGATTGCAAAGGCAGCTGTGGCTTCGTGTTTGAAAACGGTAACGGCAAATTTACATATTGCACCGATCTGGGCAAAATAACGCCCGAAATTTATGAAAAACTCAAGGGTTCCCACACGGTTTTTCTCGAATCCAACCACGATGTGTATATGCTCAAAAACGGCGAATATCCCTACTATCTGAAACAGCGCATCTTATCCGATCAGGGGCATATCTCAAACGATACGGCGGCCCATACGGTGACACTGCTGGCCGAAGAAGGGCTGCAGCGGGCGATCCTCGCCCATTTGAGCGAACATAACAACACCGTTCGCTGCGCGCTGCGTGAAACGGAAGAAGCGCTGAAACAAATCGGTGCGGCAGGCCGGGTGATCGTTACCGCGGCGCCCCATAAGCAGACGGCTTCGCCCGTTTTGCTGTAAAGGAGCGATGCTATGGTTACCATCCGTGTGATTTGCGTGGGCAAATTGAAGGAAGCCTTTTATGAAAAAGCCTGTGCCGAATATTGCAAGCGGCTGCAAGCCTTTGCAAAGCTTGAGATCATCGAGCTCCCCGAAGACACCAAAGAAGGGAATCTGGCCCGTGAAGCCGTTAAAATTCGCGCGGCCATCCCCGGCGGAAGCTTTGTGATCGCGCTTTGCATCGAGGGAAAACTGTTGAGCAGCGTGGAACTGAGCGAAAAAATCGCGGCGGTGAAAAACAGCGGCATCTCGAAAATCTGTTTTCTCATCGGTTCTTCCGAAGGAATGGAAGAACAGCTCAAACAGCAGGCAGATCTGCGCCTTTCCATGTCGCCGATGACTTTTCCCCACCATCTGGCGAGGGTCATGCTTCTGGAACAGATCTATCGCGCGCTGTCGATCGAAGCCGGAACAAAATATCACAAATAATGTGCCTCACTGAGGCGGCGCTTCAAACACAGCTCAATATGGGCTATGAAAAAAGATATGGAGATCTTCGTTTTCAGAAGTTTTCCATATCTTTTTTACTTTTTATATGTGTTGCTTAAAAGACGCCGCTGCAAGGACCGGGCGCATCCACGGCGCGGGCGGGTTGCTTTGCCGCGGCTGAAAAGCGCCGCTATTGGGCCGAGAAGGCTTTTTTGGCCCAGAGCGAATCGTTGAGCACGGCGCGCCCCACGCCGATCAGATCGGCTTTGCCGGCGGCGAGAAGATCGTTGGCCTCGGCAGCATCGGTGATGCCGCCCGTTAAGATCACAGGGGTAGAAACCTTCTGTTTGATGACTTCAGTGATCTCACTGAAATAACCCGGTTCAGAAGAAAGCGGGTTTCGCCATCCGCACATCCCGCCTGAAATATCTAAAAGATCGATGCCCGCTTTTTCAAAAGCCGCGGCCGCCCAAACACTGTCGGCGATGGTGGTGCCGCCGGGGGTATAATCACAGGCGCCAAGGCGAACAGCCAGAGGGAAGTCTTCGCCCACCGCTCTGCGCACCGCCTGAAGAATTTCTAAAATCAGCCGGGTTCTGCCTTCCGGTGTTTTGCCGCTGTAACGGTCTTCGCGGTGGTTGATGAGCGGCGAGAAAAATTGGTTGAGCAGATAGCCGTGGGCGGCATGGATCTCGACCCCATCAAACCCCGCGGCTTTGGCGCGGAGCGACGCTGCGCAGAAAGCATCGATCACTTTTTGAATGTCGTTTTCATCCATTTCTCTGGGCGGCACACCATCGTTTTTTGCCCGAAAGAAAGCGGTGGCGCTTGCGCTGAGCGGCGGATGGCCGGTGATGGCCAGAGAGGTGTTGCCGCCCGCGTGGTTGAGCTGTGCCATGACTTTGCTGCCATTTTGGTGAATCACCCGGGTCAGCCGCTTCAGTCCATCTATGGCGCTGTCTTCCGCAACGGAAAGCTGGCCCGCGGAAGCTTTGCCTTCGGGGCAGATATAGCTGTGTTCGGTGATGATGAGGCCAAAATAGCCGCCTTTTGATTTTTCGTCATAATAATCGCATAATTCTTTAGTGACCATGCCGTTTTCGCTTGATTTTGCTGTGGCCATAGGGGGCATGACCAGGCGGCTGCCAAGGTTCAGGCGGCCGGCGGCCACTGCTTCGTTCAATCTGTTCATAACCGTTCCTCCAAAAATCAATTGCAGGCCGCTTTCGCGGTGGTTCATGTGAAAAAGGTAAAACGGATTCCGTCATAGCGGAACCCGGCAGAGCGTCGATCAAAGGCGTTTGAAAAGCTTAGAGAGCATCGCAGGCATCGATTTTCAAAAGCGAGGAAAGCAGAACCTGTGTGCCTCTTGCCAGATCTTCAATGGGGGTATATTCATCGGGGCGGTGGCTGAGGCCTTTGACACTGGGAATAAAGATCATTGCGGTGGGCAGGTGGGGGCCGATGACCATGGCATCGTGGCCGGCGCCGCTGAAGAGATCCATCTGGGTGAAGCCCGCCTCTTCGGCAGAGCGGCGGATGAATTCCTGCAGCGCAGGGTGCATATCGACAGGTTCTTTGATGTAATAGCTTTTCAGCGACCATTCAGTGTGGTAAAGATGTTTGGTTTCGTTTGCAACCATTTCAATATAGGCGACCATATCCCCTAAAATGGCAAGATCGCGCGAACGGATATCCAGAGAGAAAGTGACTTCGCCAGGGATGATATTGAAGCCGCCGGGCAGCACTTTCAGTTTGCCCACGGTGGCCACGGTGCCATCGCCGCAGGCTTTGGCATAAGCATCCAGGCGCTCAATGATGGTGCAGGCCGAAACCAGCGCGTCGCTGCGCAAGGCCATGGGTGTGCTGCCCGCATGGCCCGCGCTGCCGCGGATGGTCATATCCAGCCGCTGGTTGCCCACGATGCTTTTCACCACACCGATCTGCTTTTGTTCATGCTCCAAGATGGGGCCCTGCTCGATATGAAGCTCAAGGAAGGCTTTTCTCGAGCCAAGGCGGGTGGAAATCAAATCGGCGGAATAGCCGGCGTTGGTGATGGCTTCACGCAGATTGAGGCCGTCTTCATCAAAGCAATCTTCCAGTTCTTCGCGGGAGGTCAGACCCATCATGGCGCGGCTGGAAATCAGGCCGCCCGAAAAACGCGAACCTTCTTCGCCGGTGAAAACGATCAGTTCGATGGAAGAACGGGGGCAAATGCCGTTTTCTTTCATCTGGCGCAGCGCTTCAAGGCCGCAGACAATGCCTGAAATGCCGTCATATTTGCCGCCGTTGATAACGGAATCGATATGAGAACCCGTCATGATGGCGGGAAGGGAAGGGTCAGAGCCTTCCAATCGGCCGATCAGGGTGCCCACCCCGTCATAATGGGTCTGCAAGCCGATCTCTTCCATGCGGCCGCGCAAATATTCTTTCGCGGCGTGTTCATAGGAGGTGTAGGGGAGCCGCGTAACGCCTTCGCCGGGCAGGGTATTCACAGCGATGGCGTCGATATCGGCCCGCAGCCGCTGGGCGCTTTTCTCAAAGTCAAATTGAAGATTCATCGGAAATCACTCCTTTGCTGTCGGTGGATTCTTCGGGGGTCACAACATATTGATAGATTTCTTTTAACACGATTTTGCAAAGGGCGGCAATGGGAACCGCGATCAGCATGCCGGCGGGGCCCCAGATCTGGTTCGCCGCCAAAATGGCAAACATCACGGTCACGGGATGGATGCCGCTTAAATTGCCCTGTATTTTCGGGATGACAACATTCCCCTCGATCTGCTGAACGATCAGCACAAAAAGGGCAACGATCACCGCCTTTGTGGGGCCCAACATCAGAAAAGCGAAAAAGGTTTCCACAACGCCCGCGAGGATGGAACCGAAATAGGGCACAAAATCGAGAATGAAAGAAAGGCCGGCAAAAAGCATTGCGTTAGGCAGGCCGATCATGCTCAGGCCGATATAAATCACCACCGCCATGCCAAAAGAGATCAGGCATTTCGAGCGGATGTAATCACGGGTGATGGTATCCATCGAATGGATCAGCGGGTTGATGCGCAGGCGTGCCTTCGGCGGCAGCGTATGAAGAAAAGAATCGATCATTTTTCCGCCGTCCAGCATGAAATAAACGGTCACAACCACGATCACCACGGCATCCAGCAGGCGGCCCGAAAGATTCAGCAGCCCTGCTGCAAGGCCTGTGAGGAAAGAAGCAATATAAGAATCGCTGGCGTGCATCACATTTTCAAGCGTTTCCAGCAGCGGTTGAGGCAATTTTAAAGAAGAAAGATATTGGGTGCCTTCGCGCACCAGAGAATCCAGTTTCCAGCCATACCCTTGAATGGTGCGCACCAAGCCTGTGATCTGGGTGGCCAAAGCCGGGATGGTGAACGAAAGGATCGCTGTTAACAAGGCAAAGAAAAGCAGCATCACCAGAAAAACAGCGATGCCGCGTTTCATCCTGGTGTGTTTGGTAAAGAAGCGAACCAAAGGCATCAACAGATAGGCCAGCACCAAAGCAATCAGAAACAGGCTGAGAATATCCCAAAACCGATAGACGATCAGCCCACCAAGAAGCAAAAGGATGGCAAGTAAAAAGAGTTTCGTGTTTTTCATTCCGATAAGTCGCCTTTCTTCGTTCATTCGCTTAACAAGGGCAAAGAAAAGTGGATAACAGCCGGCAAGACACTTTTATTATACCCCATGAAAAGAGAGATGGGAACACCTTATTTTGGCATAAGCCGCCGCAGGAAGAAAAAAACCGAGAAAAAATAAAAAAATGCTTGCATTTCTGCGGTGAGCGTGGTATGATAGTCAAGCAGTCAAGAAATGAACAACAAAATATGCGCCCGTAGCTCAGCTGGATAGAGTATTTGACTACGAATCAAAGGGTCACAGGTTCGAATCCTGTCGGGCGTGCCAAAAACAGCCTGCTCAACAGAGCGGGCTGCTTTTTTATCTAAAAAGCAGAAAAATATGTAAAAACTGAAAAGGAAGCCCCTGTCTGGATTTTCCAATCTTCCAAACAGGGGCTTTTGTTTTATTTTGCGGAAGGGAAGTAAGGGCGCAGCGTTCCGGCCACCGCGCTGATGGGCATGGTTTGCAAAATCACCCGCCCCGGGCCTTTCACAACGGTGTTGAAAATGCCTTCACCGCCGAATAGCATGTTTTTCACGCCGGGAACGGTGACGATCTCCATAGAACAGGAAGCGCTCATGGCGGCCAGATAGCCGGTATCCACCACGATGGATTGCCCGGCGGCCAAATCGATTTCGTGAGCATAGCCATCGATTTCGATGAACGCTGTGCCCGAACCGGAAAGCCTTTGCATGATAAACCCTTCGCCGCCGAACAGCCCTGCCCCTAATTTCTTTTGAAAATGAAGAGAAAGGGTCACGCCGGGTTCACTGGCTAAAAAGGCGCTTTTTTGAACGATCATGGGTGCATCGGGTGTGATCTGAAAAACGCGGATCGAGCCGGGGAAGCTGGAAGCAAACGCAATCTCGCCCACGCTGTTTTTTGCCGTATAACGATTCTGAAAAAAGGAATCACCGGAAAACATTCGGCCAAGGGCTTTGCCCAAACCGCCGTTGCTGGTGGTCTCCATTTCCATATTGGGGCTCATCCAACACATACTGCCGCGTTCGGTAATCATCGATTCGTTTTCATCCAGACGGCAGATCACGACCGGCAGGGGTTCGCCTTTGATCTGATATTGCATGGTCATCACTCTTTTCTATTCGTTTTTTGGAAGGATAACATAATTTCAGCGGGCTTCGTCCATGGCGCTGCACGCCTCATTGCTTCGCAATATGCTGCGTTTTAATATAGCATATTATGCTATATTTTGGCCATCGCCGTAGGCGGGCCGTTAAATAATTATAATAACCGGTACGGTTATTATAGCATTTTATGACAAAAAAAGCAAAAAAAGAACCAAACGGCATCAAAAAAACACAGGCGATCTGTTCGCCTGTGTTTTTTGATGAACGGCAAACGCCGCATTACTTATTTTTCTTTTTGAAGTTATGGTAATAATCTTTATTGATGGCGGCGATGGAACCGCTGAGGGCCAGCAGAGCCAGCAAGTTGGGAACCACCATGAAAGCGTTGAAGGTATCCGCAAGAGTCCAGACCAGATCCACACGCAGGGCGGAACCGATCACGATGAAGATACTCACAAGCAGCGCATAGGGTTTCACAGCCTTTTTGCCCCACAGATAACGAATATTGGCTTCACCGAAGAAATACCAGCCGATAATCGTAGAGAAGGCAAAGAAGAACATGCAGATGGCGATGAAGATCGAGCCAAAGCTGCCGAAAACGCTGTTGAAGCTTGCCTGTGTCAAAGCGGTGCCTGTCAGGGAACCATCGGGCAGCAAAGTGCCGGAGGTCAGAATAACCAGGGCTGTCAGCGTAAGGATGACGAAGGTATCGATAAACACGCCGATGATGGCCACAAAGCCCTGCTGAGAGGGATGATCGACTTTTGCAATGGCATGCGCATGGGGGGTAGAGCCCATGCCGGCTTCGTTGGAAAACAGACCGCGGCCAACGCCATAACGCATGGCTTTTTGAACCGTGGCGCCCAGCACACCGCCGGCAACAGCCTGAGGCGCGAATGCGCCGACAAAGATGTTGCGGAAAGCGGGCAGGATGTTGGAAGCGTTAGAGAAGATAACGATCAGGGCGCCGATGATATAGAAGGCGGCCATAACGGGAACGATCTTTTCCGTCAGTGAAACGATGCGGTGAACGCCGCCCGCAAACACGAAGAAGGAGATCAGCGCAATCACAACGCCAACGATCAGCGGGTTCACATGGAACGCTGTGGCGAAAGCATCGCCGATGGAGTTGGATTGCACCATGTTGCCCATGAAGCCCAGCGCCAGAACCAGTAAAACGGCGAAGATCGCGGCGAGAATTTTGCCGCCCTTGCCGGTGAATGCCGCGCGGATGTAATAAACAGGGCCGCCGCTTGTTTGGCCATCAACGGTCACTTTATGTTTCTGAGCCATTACGGCTTCGGCGTAGATGGTGGCCATGCCCAAAAAGGCAGAAACCCACATCCAGAAAATAGCGCCGGGGCCGCCGGCAGCGATGGCTGTGGCTGCGCCCGCCAGATTGCCTGTGCCCACCTGGGCGGCAATGGCCGCGCTCAAAGCCTGATAAGAAGAAATGCCGTTCTTCATATCCTTGTTTTTTGCAAACAAACCGCCAAAAGTGCGGCGCCAGCCTTCGCCAAATCCGCGAACCTGAATGAAGCCCAGGCGCAGTGTGAAGTAAAGGCCTGTTCCGCAGAGAACAAAGAGCAAAACATAGTTGCTCATGATGTTGTTTACTGCGCTGAAAAATCCGTTTAAAATTGCCAAGATAAATACTCCTCTCACTTTTTAAGATAGTAGCACTATTGATTATATGGATAAATATTCAACATGTCAATTGAAAAAAACGATTACGACGCTAAAAATCGAGAAAATTTTTCGTTTTTCCCCTTTGCACAAAAAATAATAAGCAAATTCGGCAAAAAGGCACAGACAAGCTTACAAAAAAGAGTAAGATACTTAACAATAAAAATGGGAATCGCTTACAGCAATTCCCATTTGAAAATTCAATGAAAGTTTATGCTAAAAGAAGCGATTGACCGCCATCGAGAAGAATCCGTCCTTCCGCGGTGAACTGCTCGGCCACCGAGCGGTCGAAGAGCATCCCTTCATGGGTATGGATCGGGATGGAATGCCGTGCCCCAATGGTTTTTGCGCAGGCAGAAGCCTCTTTGGCATCCATGTTGTATTTCCCGTCCACCGGAAGTAAAGCATAATTCAGGTGATAAGAGGGGAGATTTAGGCGCATGAAATCGGTGGTGGAAGTGTCGCCCGATGCATAGAGCGAAAGTCCGTCAAAGAAAAGAACATACCCTACGCATTCTTCTTTTGCATGATTTTTGTTATAAGCGGGCACAGAAATTACTTTTATGCCGTTAAAGGTAAAGGTGTGATACTGTTTGCCTTTCAAAGCTTCAGCCTGCGTGATGATTTCACAAGAAGGCTTTTTTGCGGGCAGATCGATGCGGTTATGGTCATAATGCTGGTGCGTTACCAAAATCAAATCGGCCGGCAGATCATATCCTTCGCCCGCAAAGGGGTCAATATAGATGACAAAATCCTCATTGGTTACGATGCGATAGCTGCCGTGACCCTGATAAAGTAAAGTTGCCATAATTCCCTCATCCTTTCTTTTTTCTTTATTGTAGGAGGAATTTTTCAAAAGAGCAAGGGAATTTTAACAGCAGGTAGCTGTGGAACAGCCGGCAAACGCGTTTTTCGCCCGTGAAGAACAAGAACAGGGTGCTCATAAAAAGAGGCGCCCCAAGAGAAAAAAGACTGAAAACAGCCGGAATAAGGCCACGGGGAGGCACATATTTTTTAGCCGAAGAAACCTGCCACCGCCTGTTTTTACTGCCCGAAATGGTAAAAAATACCCCGACCGTTTCAGCATGAGAAACTGAAAACGATCGGGGCATCCGTTCTTTCTTTTATACAGCGGTTATCGGGTCTGAGAAAATGGAGAACAGGCTTGTGTCATCGCTTATTGGATGCTTATGGGCCAAAAAGCGTGAAGTGCGTTTTGCGCGCCGAAAAATCGGCTCAATCGTGCATTAAATCGTTGATGCCGCCGATAATATGCTCCATAGCGTGCAGGCCCTGGTTGATTTTACGCTTGATATCGCGGCGCATTTTGGGGGAGATATAATTTTCGGTAATGACCGATGCCACGGCGCCCAACGCCACGCCGCTGACCATCCCGATTGCAAAAGCTGTGTTTTTCATGTTCGAAAATTCCTTTCTGCCAAAATTAAAAATTCTGCAGGGAAGAGGATCGAAAGCGTGAGATCGCGCTTTCTGATTTTATTATATGAGCAAACATGAAAAAAACACTTGGAAAACACAGTGAGTGATGATGATCAAATTTTAAAATTAAAAAAACATGGCCTGATATTTTTTAAGATCCACACAGGCATGCTTATCCACCGCGATGCCTTCGCGTTCCAGCAGGGTGCGCTGTGCCAAAAAGCCCGGGGCCAGCCGGCCGCTGCGGTTGACCACGCGGTGGCAGGGAATCGTGGGATCTTTGCAGGCATGCAGCGCATAGCCCACCTGGCGCGCGGCCCGCGGTTTGCCGCATTGAAAAGCGATCTGGCCATAGGTTGCCACTTTTCCAGAAGGGATCTGGCGCACGGCGCGATAAATTTCTTCGTAAAAAGGATTCATCGAAACTCCTTTCCGGCGCAAAACAGGGATAAAAAAAGGAACGGCAGAGCCGTTCCTTTTGATGAAAACAAACTTACTTCAGTTCAACGGAAGCGCCGGCTTCTTCCAGCTTCTTCTTCAGCTCTTCAGCTTCGTCTTTGCCGATGTTTTCTTTGATAGCCTTGGGAGCGCCGTCAACCAGTTCTTTTGCTTCTTTCAGGCCCAGGCCGGTAACTTCTTTCACGACCTTGATAACGCCCATCTTAGCGGAACCGGCAGAAGTCAGCATAACAGTGAATTCTGTCTTTTCTTCAGCAGCGGGAGCAGCAGCGCCGGCAGCAGGAGCTGCGGCAACAGCGGCAGCGGCGGAAACGCCGAATTCTTCTTCCAGAGCCTTAACCAGTTCAGACAGTTCCAGAACAGTCAGAACTTTAACTTCTTCAATAAGGTTTGCAATTTTTTCGCTTGCCATTATAGTGTACCTCCAAATTTTTCAATTCAAATAAAAATAAGTGTTGTTTGTTTCAGCGCTTAGGCTTCCACAGGAGCTTCTGCAGGGGCAGCTTCGCCTTCGCTCTGCTTGTCGGCGATCGCCTGGATCACACGGGCAAAAGCAGAAATCGGAGCAATCATTGTACCCAGAACAGTGGACAACAGGATGTCCTTCGGGGGGATTGCGGCAAGAGCTTCAACTTCAGCAACATCTACCACGCGGCCTTCAATGAAACCGGCTTTGATGTTGAAGATTTTGTCGTTCTTTTTGGCGAATTCATGGATCAGGCGAGCGGGAGCTGTTGCATCATCCATGCTCAGAGCAAGTGCTGTTGTGCCATTCAGAATGGGATCCAGAGCCTCGAAACCGATTTGATTTGCGGCAAATCGGGTAAGGGTGTTTTTCACAACAGAATACTCAACGCCGGCTTTTCTTAAATCACTGCGCAGCTTTGTATCATCTTCAACAGTGATGCCTTTGTAATCGACGAAAACGCCCGATACGGCATTTTGCATCTTTTCGGCGAGTTCAGCCACGATGGCTTGTTTCTCGCTCAGAACTTTTGCGTTAGGCACTGTTTTTCACCTCCGTTAAACAATAAGTGCCCTCATATCCAAAAGACATGAGGGCACCAAAAAGCAAATAAATGCAATTTTGATCCTCGGCAGGAAGGCAAAGCCTTTATGATGAGATCTCCTGCTGTCTTCGGAATGAGCGGCGGCTTGCCTTGGCAAACCGTTTCGCTGTTATGCATTGATACACAACAGCGGTATTATATCAACAAACAAAAAATTTGTCAATAAAATTCGCTGAAATTAGTCGGTCAATTTGCCCGGGTTGATTTTCACGCCGGGGCCCATGGTGGAAGCGACCACACAAGAGCGGATATACTGGCCTTTTGCGGCGGCGGGCTTTGCTTTCACAATAGCGCCCAACAGAGCGTTGAAGTTGTCGCTCAGCTTTTCGCTGCCGAAAGAAACCTTGCCCATGGGGCAATGGATGATGTTGGTTTTATCCAAACGATATTCGATGCGGCCGGCCTTGGAGTCATTGATCGCTTTGGTGACATCCATGGTAACTGTGCCGGCTTTGGGGTTAGGCATCAAGCCCTTGGGGCCCAAAATCTTACCCAGACGGCCCACAACGCCCATCATATCGGGGGTTGCGATCACAACATCAAAATCGAAGAAGTTTTCGCCGGTGATCTTGGCCACCATGTCTTCAGCGCCAACGAAATCAGCGCCTGCGGCTTCTGCTTCTTTTGCTTTGTCGCCCTTGGCGAACACCAGCACACGCACTTTTTTGCCTGTGCCGTGAGGCAGCACGATGGCGCCTCTGACCTGCTGGTCGGCGTGACGGGAATCGACGCCCAGTTTTACATGGACTTCAACGGTCTCGTCAAACTTTGCCTTCGCAGCCTTTGTAACGATATCGAGGGCTTCTGCGGGATCGTAGAGCTTGCTGCGATCGATCAGTTTCGCGCCCTCTTGATAATTTTTACCTCTGCGCACTTTCTAATCCTCCTAAAGTGGTATTTCGGAATAATCCTCCCACACGCGGCGCAGTGCCGCTGCCGCGCCCATTCTGTTTCGGGCGTCGGACTTTTTGTAAGTGATTCTCTGTTTTATTCTTCGACTGTGATGCCCATGGAACGAGCTGTGCCGGCGATCATGCTCATGGCAGATTCCACACTTGCGGCGTTCAGGTCGGGCATTTTCAGCTCGGCGATCTTCTGAAGATCTTCTTTGGAAAGCTGAGCGACCTTTGTTTTGTTAGGAACAGCCGAACCGCTCTGCAATTTGCAAGCTTTCTTGATCAGAACAGCGGCGGGCGGTGTTTTTGTAATAAACGAGAAAGAACGATCAGCGTATACTGTAATGACAACAGGAATGATCAAATCGCCTTCATTTTTTGTGCGTTCATTGAATTCCTTTGTGAATGCCATGATGTTGACACCATGCTGACCGAGAGCAGGACCAACCGGGGGAGCCGGAGTAGCCTTGCCTGCGGGGATCTGAAGCTTAATTAAACCTACTACTTTTTGTGCCACTTTCGTTGCACCTCCTTGAAAAAATGTGGTAAAATTGGGCGTTTACGCCCTCCCACCCAAAAGCCACAGCCTTTGGTATGAAAAACCCACCCGGGTTTTCGGAGTTATTTTTCCAGCGACGCGACCTGATTGAATTTCAGTTCAACCGGCGTTTCGCGACCCAGCATGGAAACCAGGACAGTAACCATCTGCTGCTCGATAGAAATTTCTTTGACCAGCCCGACGAAGCCTTCCAAAGCGCCGTCGATGATTTTGACATTGTCGCCGATCTCATAAGAAAGATGGATCTCATGTTTCTCGACGCCAAGTGCAGCTACTTCCTGTTCGGTCAGGGGCACAGGCTTGCTGCCCGGGCCGACAAAACTGGTGACACCGCGAGTGTTGCGCACGACATACCAGCTATCGTCTGTCATGACCATTTTGATAAGGACATAGCCGGGGAACATCTTGCGTTCGACTTCTTTTTTGCCCGTATCTCTGATCTCGGTCACCGTTTCCATCGGAACGCGGATATCGAAAATCAAATTCTGCAGTTTGCGGTTTTCCACCGTTTTTTGAATGGTTGCGGCTACTTTGTTTTCATAGCCGGAGTATGTGTGAATCACATACCAGTTTGCATTATCAGACATAAGACGCTCCCGTTTGGTTGGAAATTAACCGATCAAACCGATCAGCAGATTTCTCAGTGTAGAGAAACCGGCATCCAGCAGCCAAACAAAAATACCAACCGCAACGATGCAGACGATAACAACGCCTGTGTTGTTGGCAACCTGTTTCCAAGTGGGCCACACAACTTTTTTTGCTTCGCTGGTCAGTTCGCGGAACCATTTGGAAATTTTCTTTCCGGCTCTGGCGAATGCGTTGGGCTTTTGCTTTTGAGGCTTTTCGGCAACTTCTTTCCGATTTTCCAGATTGTTGTTGTTCTGTTCAGCCATGAAGCTACACCTCTACCTTTCTACAGTTCCTTACTTGGTTTCCCGGTGTAAGGTGTGTTTACGGCAGAAACGGCAATACTTGTTCATCTCAAGACGATCGGGATCATTCTTCTTGTTCTTCATGGTATCGTAGTTTCTCTGTTTGCATTCCGTACACGCTAATGTAACCTTAACGCGCATATTGCGGCACCTCCTTAAAATAATTGCCTCCCTTATTTCAGGACCTTTGTAACAGGCATAAAAAAAGACCCTGATAGGTACAATTAGAATACCATATACAGGGGGCATGGTCAAGATGAATTTGAAAAAAATTTCAAAAAACACAGAAAATCAAAGCGGACACCGTGTTAACAAAGAAAAATAATGCCATAAAACCGATCATGCGGTGTTTTGCGCGTTCGCCTTTTTGCGACATTGCCGCTCTGCTATGATAAAATCACCGCGCGGGGCATGGCGAAAGCCGGCCTTTCGGCGCCCGATGGTCGATTTTGCGAACTGCGCATTGCTTTTATGCGCCATTCATTATATAGTATAGTATCACAGTTCACAAGATCACGGCAGAGTGTTTGCCGAAAATTTTAAATAAAAAAGCAAAACACAGCAAAACAGAGAGAGAAGAGGAAGAAAAAATGGTCATGGCCTTGGATTTGGGCGATACACGCACAGGGGTGGCGTTTTCGGATCTGACGGAAATGCTGGGAAGCCGCGCCTACAGCGTGACAGAATATAATAAAGATAAGCTGCTGGAAAAGGTCCTGGAGATCATTCGGCAGGAAAAACCGCGGGTGGTGGTGGTGGGGCTGCCCACCAACATGAACGGAACGGAGGGCGACCGGGCCGCGGGCGCGCGGCTGTTTGCCCAGCGGCTGAAAGAAAGCGCGGGCTGCGAGATCGCGCTTTGGGATGAACGGATGACTTCTGTGATGGCAAACCGCATCCTCAGCGATGCCGGCAAAAAGCGCGGCAAGCAGCGGGCGCGGGTGGATGCCGTGGCGGCTTCGCTGATTTTACAAAGCTATCTGGATGCATCTTTGCCTCGCTGAGCAGGGCGCTCACCGCGAAAGGAACGCCAGGCCACCACAAGCAGCAGCAGCCCGAAGGCGCGGCGCAAAAGCTCGGTGGAAACACGCGAGGCCAGCCACCCGCCCAATAAACAGCAGGCGCATCCGGGAAGGATGGCGGGCAGCAGCGCTTTTTCTTCGATCAGCCCCAAGCGCCAATGAGAAACGATGGCGGGCGGCGCGGCGGCGATAAAATAACAAAGGTTGATGGCCTGGGCCGTCTGCTGGCGGATGCCCGCGACACCGGTCAGCCACAGCAGAAGCAGCGTTCCACCGCCGATGCCCGCGCCGGTGAGGATGCCCGTGACGGCGCCCACCAGCAAAGCGAAAACGAATGAAATAAAAATTCCTCCCCGCATCGATTTGAAAATCTAAAAAAACAGATTGCGGATACCGCCCCAGCACAATAAAACGGTAAAAATGCGCCGCAGCCAAACTTCCGGCAGATGTTTCACGCAGCGGTCGCAGATCAGGCCGCCCAGAAAACCGCCCAGCAGATAAGGCAGCGCTGTGGAAAATTCCAGCGCACCGGCCCGCAGATAGGGGATCAGCGAGAGCGCGCAAAGGGGCAGCATGATGCTCACGGAAGTGGCCAGCGCGCGGCGCGGCGAAAGGCGGCAGGGGCCGCTGAGAATGGGCACAAGCAAAAGCCCGCCGCCCGCGCCCAGAAACCCGCAGAGAAGCCCCGCCAGCGCGCCTGCGGCGGCATAAAGCGGGCTGAAAGAACGAACTCGCAAAAAAACATCACCTCTTTTCATTAGCGTTCCAAAACAAAGGATAATTATTCTTTTTAAAACAAGTGTGGCTAAATGAAGGGGTATGTGATATACTGTAATTAATAAGCGGTAAAATCCATACCGCGAAAACGGAGCTGCCGCAGAGAATGCGGCTTGTCGGTTCAAACGAAAATCGCCGCGGATGCCTGCAAAAACAGAGCGGAAGCGAAGCCTTTTTCGGCCGATGTGATTCGAAAAGAACAGGGAGCCGTGGTGTTGAAAGCTGCCTGTAAAATAATATTTTTAACCCAAATTTGAACCTAAAGAATTCGGAGAAGTGATTGAATGTCTGAAAATTTAAAAAAAGAAGCAGGCGCTTCCACAGAAAATCGTGGAGAAGCGTCTAAGAAAAGTGCGCCTAAAAAGCCGGTTTTTCGCGGAAATCGCCAAAAAAAGAAACCGGAAGGCGAAGCAACCACATTAAAAGAAGCCGTTGCGCAGGAACGCGAAAAGAGCAAGGCCCAGGCGCAGCAGCAACAGCAGAAACCGCAGCAGGCACAGCAGCCTGCCGCCGAAAAAAACAAGAGCGGCCGCTCGCAGCAAAACCGCAGAAGGCCCCAGCAAAACCGCAGAAAACCGCCTGAAGCCGCCGCGGCCAACACAGCGGCAAACACCGCCGCCGGCGCGGAAAAACCGGCGGCCGAAACGCAGCAGCCGGCAAAACAGCAGGCCAAACCGAACAACCAGCGCCGCCGCGGCAATCCGCAGAAAAAGGCGGAAGCGGGCGCTTTCGGCGCCAAGGGCGGCAAAAACCGCCTGAAGATCATTTCGCTGGGCGGCCTTTGCGAAATCGGCAAAAACATGACGGTGTTTGAATATGGCAACGATATCATCGTGGTGGATTGCGGCATGACTTTCCCCGATGATGAAATGCTGGGCGTGGATCTGGTGATCCCCGATACCACTTATCTGCAGCAGAACGCCGATCGTGTTCGCGGCTTTCTGATCACCCACGGCCATGAAGATCATATCGGCGCCATCCCTTATGTATTGCGCGATCTGAATGTGCCTATTTATTGCACGCCGCTTACGGCGGGCATCATCAAAATGCGCACGGCAGAACACCGCAACCTGAAAAAAATCAAGATCCACGAGAAAAAAGCAGGCAGCAAATTCAAGCTGGGCTGTTTTGATATCGAGTTTATCAATGTCAACCATTCCGTGCCCGATGCGGTGGCCATGGCCATTAAATCCCCGGTGGGAACCTGCATCATCACGGGCGATTTCAAGATCGATTCCACCCCCATCGGCGGCGAAATGATCGATCTGGCCCGTTTTGGCGAACTGGGCAAAGAAGGCGTGCTGATGCTGATGGCCGATTCCACCAACGCGGAACGCCCCGGCTTTGCCATGAGCGAACGAAAAGTGGGCGCGGCGCTGGATGCACAGTTCAAAAACTGTCGCAGCCGTATTCTGGTGGCCACCTTTGCTTCCAATGTCTATCGTTTGCAGCAGATCATCAATGTGGCGGCCAAATATGGGCGCAAAGTGGCGGTTTCCGGCAGAAGCATGGAAAACATTTTGAAAGTGACCACAGAGCTTGGGTATATCGAAGCGCCGAAGGATCTGCTGGTCGATATCAGCACCATCCGCCAGTTCACCCCCGAGCAGCTCTGCATCATCACCACGGGCAGCCAGGGTGAACCCATGAGCGCCCTTTCGCGCATGGCGTTCGGTTCCCACAAACAGGTGGAAGTGGGCCCCGGGGATAAAATCCTGATTTCGGCTTCACCGATCCCCGGCAACGAAAAATCGGTTTACACTTTAATTAATGAACTGGTTCGCCGCGGCGCGGAAGTGGTTTATGACAAACTGGCCGATATGCATGTTTCGGGCCACGCCTGCCAGGAAGAGCTGAAACTTATCATGGCGCTGACCAAACCGAAATATTTCATGCCGGTGCATGGCGAATATCGCCATTTGAAGATCAATGCGGGTCTGGCCGCTTCCACAGGGGTTGCCCGTGAAAATATCTTTATTTCCGAAATCGGCAAAGTTCTTGAAGTTTCGAAAGACGGCGCCGGGTTCAACGGAACCGTTCCCAGCGGCAAAGTGCTGGTGGATGGTTTGGGCGTTGGCGATGTGGGCAACGCCGTTCTGCGCGACCGCAAACACCTTTCTCAAGATGGCCTGATCGTTGCGGTGGTCACTTTGGATGCCGCCACGGGCAGCGTGATCGCAGGGCCGGATATCGTTTCGCGCGGCTTCGTATTCATGCGTGAAGCGGAAGATCTGACCGAAGGCATGCGCAAAGCGGCCACCGCCGCGCTGGAAGAATGCCTGCGCAGCGGCGTAAGAGATTGGTCGGGCATGAAAGCCACCATCAAAGATTGCATCGCCGGGTATATCTATAAAAAAACCAAGCGCAGCCCCATGGTTTTGCCTGTTATTATGGAAATTTAGGGCGGCTGTCGATCATAAAAGTTTCAGGGCGCGGGGCGGAATGCAAAAATTCTGCCTCGCGCCTTTTCAGATCCCGGCCGATATCGGGTTTTTGATCCATCATGGAAAAGAAAAAGCCGCCAACCCTTTCGGATTGGCGGCTTCGTCTATCTTACAGCGCCATTTTACAGCGCATCTTTTAAAGCATGGAGAAAAGAACGAACAGCCAGTTGGCCGCAACGCCGGCGACGATGCCGCCCACGGTGTGGCAGGCGATGGCTTTGCCGGATAATTTCGGGAATCCCAGCGCATCCATCATGGAAACATGGGTGGAAAGGTAGCCGCTCCAGCACATGCACATGGCGGTGAACACCGCGATGTCGTGGGGGTTGGCCGCGCCGCCTTTCAACAGGGAAGGCACAAGGCCGATGGCCGCGCCGGCAGAGCCGAGGGCAGTGATGGGAACGGCGATGCAGCCGCTGCTGGTGAAGCCAAAGAGCGGCTTGAGAAGAAAATCGATCTTGCCCGCCAGATAAGGCAGAAGGCCGATGCCCTGATCTGCCGCGCCGGTGTAACCGCCCGCGGGCATGCCGCTGGTGAGCATCAGAACCAGTGTGCAGATGATCACAACGCCGGGAACGATGGCCAGCCCCAGCTCTACGCCGGTCTTGCCGCCTTCCAGCGTGGCCGTGAGCACGCGTTCGCCCAGTTTTTTGTGTTCTTCGGTTTTCTTTTCCGCTTCTTCCGGTGAAATTTCGGGCGCGGGATCTGCCGCGATTTCTGCGCCGAAAAGCTTTTTGGTATAGCGCAGCATCAGGCGGGTGGAAACGATGCTGCCGACGATGGCGCCCAGATTGCCGATGAGGGCGGCTTTGCCCAGATCGACGCCCGCCGTGGAACTCAGGCCGATCATAAAGGTGGTGACGATCAGCCCCATGCCGAAGGCGGTGCCGATGTTGGTCAGCGCGGGCATCTGATATTTTTTAAAGTATTTGCGAAAGCCTTTGTCATCCGCCAGCGCCAGAATGGCGGGGTTGTCTGACAGGTATGTGGTAACCACGCCCAAAGCGGATGCACCGGGCAGGCCATAAAGCGGCCGCATCAGCGGAGAAAGGATCTTGTTCACCATGTCGGTGACGCCGAATTCCGTCAGCAGGGCGGAAAACGCGCTCATGATGACGGCGATGGCCATGATGTAAAACGCGGTCTTCAGCAACAGCTGATAGGCGGTGTTCATCATGGTGTTCAGCATGTTGGCCAGGCCCATCTGGCTTGCAAACACATAGTTCACCAGAAGCAGGATGGCAACAAAGCAGACGGGTTCTGCCCACTTGATGAGAGACTTTGCCGTGGGGGCGGCTTTCGGGGCGATCTTCGCTTCTTCCCGAATCGTGAATTGCTCAGTGTTCATCGTTTTCACCATTCCATCAACACAAATTGTTCTTTGTGGCGCTGCTGTGAACGGGCAAAAAAATTTGCAAAAAAAACCATTCAAAGAACTTGCAAGATTGATTGTAACATGTCATGATGAGCATAAAAAGAACGAGTTTTTTATCGATGTCACAAAAATTCCTCATATCTTAAATTTACTGCGGCAGGAAAAAAGATACAGAAAAAAGGGGCAGGGAGAATGAGCATGAATTTGAATTATTACACGGTGTTTCTTGATATTGCAAAGACCCATAACCTCACCGAAACAGCCGAAAGAATGAATTACACCCAATCCGGCGTCAGCCATATTGTGGCAGAACTGGAAAAACAGCTGGGGGTAACGCTGCTGATCCGCCGCAAGCAGGGCGTTTTGCTGACCGCCGAAGCCCGGCAGCTGGTGCAGACCATGCAGGAGGTCATCTCCCAGAACGACAAGCTGCTGCAGCAGGCAGATCATTTATCCGGCCACAAGGGGAATGTGGTGCGGGTGGGAACCTTTCTCAGCGTGGCGGTGCACTGGCTGCCCCACATCCTGCGAAAATTTGAAAAAGACAACCCGGAAACCCGGGTGGTGCTGCGGGATGGGCTGTATCAGGATGTGGAAAAATGGCTGGCGGCCGGTGAGATCGACTGCGGCTTCACCAACAGCAGCACCAGTTCGGAATTTGAATTTGTGCCGCTGCGCTCTGAACCGCTGCTGGCGGTGCTGCCCAAAGATCATCCGCTGGCGCGGCAGAAATGCGTGACGCTGAAAGAACTGTCTGTTCTGCCCTTTATCGTGCCGGGCGAGGGCACCAACTATGATGTGGGGCGCATGCTGGAAATGGAGCGGGTCAGCATGACCTACCGCTATTCCGTCAACGATGATTACGCGGCGCTGGCCATGGTGCGCAACGGCTTGGGCGTGACCATCATGCCCAAGCTGATTTTGGAAGAGAACCGCCGGGGGCTGTGTGTGCTGCCGCTGGAAAACGACTATGAGCGCACCATCGGCATCTCGGTGCAGCGGCATGGCGCGCGGTCTGTGGCCTGCGGCGCGTTCATCGATTATACCCAGCGCTGGCTGGCGGAGCATCATAAATAATGAAGAAAGCCTGCTGCAAAATAAAACGGTGCGGAATTTCCCCGGCAACGATGTGTCGGGCCCGGATGCGGTTTTGCGGCAGGCCCTTTTCTGCTTTTTTGCGTATGGCGCAGAAATAATATGGAGATCCGGCGGCGCGTCGGACGAAAATAAAGTTTTCGGTTCGGGGCGGAACAGCCTGGAACCGTGAAGCGTTCGCCGGTTTTTTCGGCCAAAGCTTCGGCCGCGGGGCTTGCGGCATCGGCATGGATTTGTTATACTTAACTATACTTATACATCGTTTTGGTGAAGGGCGGTTTTCGCCAAAGCAGAGAGGCAGGCCTTTATGGAAAAAACCATCAGCCGAATCATGGAATCCGGAACAAAAATGACTTTCGCCGCGCTGATTTTTTTTGCGGCGCTTTCCGCGGCATATAATATTTGGCTTTCTTTAACGGAATTTGTCATCATCGTTCTGATTTATATTTATTACAGGGCGCGGGCAAAGCGCCGCCGCGCCGAAATACGGCGAACGGTGGAAACGCTGCTGTTTCAGGTGGATGACGCCTCGAAAAACTCGCTGGTGAATTTCCCGCTGCCAACGGCCATTCTGCGCATCGACACCGGCGAAGTGGTTTGGTGCAACGACAGCTTTTTCGATATCACGGGCGCCCATGAACGCCTGTTCAATATGCACATCACCGATGTGATGGATGGGTTCGACACACGCTGGATCATGGAAGGGCGAACAAAATGCCCCTATGAAGTGGCGGTGAACGGCAGAAAATTCGATGTTTACGGCAATATTGTGCGCGGCGGGGCATCCGATGCTTCGGTGGGCGCGCTGCTGATGACCATGTATTGGGTGGATGTGACCGAATTTTCCGAGATCCGCTCAAAATATGAAAAGACCCGACCCGTGGTGGCCCAGATCGTTTTGGATAGCTATGAAGAACTGATCAAAAACGCTTCCGATTCCGAAAAATCAAAACTGACGGCGCAGGTGGATGAAGAGATCGCCAATTGGGCGGAACCCATCCACGGCATCGTGCGGCGGCTGGATCGCGACAAATATCTGTTCATTTTCGAACAGCAGGATCTGATGACTTTTATCGACAGCAAATTCGAAGTGCTGGATAAAGTGCGCGAGATCAAAAACAACGCGGGCATCAGCGCCACGCTTTCCATCGGCATCGGCAAAGGCGACACCAACCTGACAGAGCTTTCGCAATATGCGCGGCTGGCGGTGGATACCGCGCTGGCCCGCGGCGGCGATCAGGTGGTCATCAAATCGAAATATGCTTTCGAATTTTACGGCGGGCGCACCAAAGAGATCGAAAAGCGCACCAAAGTGAAATCGCGCGTGGTGGCCAATTCTCTGCGCCAATATATCAAAGATTCCTCTTATGTTTTCGTGATGGGCCATCAGCTTTCCGATCTGGATTGCATCGGCGCCGCGGCGGGCATCTGCGCCGCCGTGAGAAAATGCGGCAAGAACCCCTATTTTATTGTAGACCGTGAGAAAACTTCGGCAAAAGAACTGATCGACCGGCTGGCCGAAATGGAAGAATATAAAGAAAGCTTCATCAAACCCGATGACGCCATTTTCATCGCCGACGCCAATTCTCTGCTGATCGTTGTGGATACCAACCGGCCGGATTTCGTGGAATATCCCCAGGTGCTGCAAACCATCCAGCGCGTGGCCGTGATCGACCATCATCGCCGCGCCGCCAGCTATATCGAGAATTTTTCCATCAGCCTGCATGAGCCTTATGCCAGTTCCACCAGCGAACTGGTGACAGAGCTTTTGCAATATATTTTAAGCGGAACGCAGGATCTGAAAAAAGAAGAAGCCGAAGCGCTGCTGGCCGGCATTTTCCTTGACACCAAGAGCTTCACGGTGAAAACAGGCGTGAGAACCTTTGAAGCGGCGGCTTATCTGAAACAGTGCGGCGCAGATACGGTGGAAGTGCGCCGGCTGTTCAATAATAATTTCGACAGCTACATCAAAAAATATCAGATCATCTCAAACGCCGAACAGACTTTCCCCGGGGTGTCGATCTCGGTGTTCGATGAAAATACCGAGCGCGCCATCGCCTCACAGGCGGCGGATGAATTGATCAATATCACCGGCATCAAGGCTTCGTTTGTGGTGTTTGCCGAAAGAGATACGGATGTTGCCATTTCCGCCCGTTCTTATGGGCAGATGAATGTTCAGGTGGTGCTTGAAAAGCTGGGCGGCGGCGGCAGCCTCACCATGGCGGGCGCCCAGTTCGCCAACGCTTCGGTTCAAGATGTGGCGGCCAAACTGAATGAAGCTTTAGAAGAATATCTCAGAGAGACCACCCAATCTGAAAAAGAGACCAACGAATCAAATCGCTGACCGTGCGCAGACAGAAAACGCATCGCACGGAGAAAAAGGAGAACAAACCATGAAAATGATTTTATTGCAGGATGTCAAGGGGCAGGGCAAGAAGGGGCAGATCATCGAAGCATCCGATGGATACGCCCGCAATTTTCTGATGCCGCGCAAATTGGCGGCCCCCGCCACGGCGGATGTGCTCAACGCCAAGAAGATCGCCGATGAAGCGCAGGAACGCAGAGCGCGCCTTGAAAAAGAACACGCGCAGGAGCTGGCCAAAAAGCTGGGCGATCTGCCGGTGCAGGTCTATGCAAAAGCCGGCGCGGGCGGCCGTCTGTTCGGTTCCGTCACCAGCAAAGAGATCGCCGAAGCGCTGACCAAACAGCACGCGGTGGAAGTGCCCAAGAATAAAATCGTGCTGGATGAACCCATCAAAAATTTCGGCACCTATCAAGTGAAGGCAAAGTTATATCCCGAAGTGGTGGCGACGGTGAAAGTGGTCGTCAGCGAGATGGAGGAAAAGTAATTTTCGCCGACGGAAGAAGGAACCAATATGGACGAACTGCTTTCTAAACAAACACCCCATAGCGTCGAGGCCGAGCAATCGGTCATCGGCGCCATCTTATTTGACCCCGCCTGCGTTTCCAAAGTGGTGGAATTGCTGCAGCCGGAAGATTTTTATTTGGAATCGAACCACGCGATCTATGAAACCATCAGCAGCATGTTCACCGGCGGCAAAAAGATCGATCCGGTAACGGTTCTGGAAGAAATGAAGCTGCTGGGCTATAAAGATCAGGCCGACCGCAATTATTTTTTGCAGCTGATCGATATCACGCCCACTTCTGCCAATGTGATGGAATATGCCCGCATCGTGCGCGAAAAAAGAATGCTGCGCGATCTGCAAAAGATCTGCAGCGAAATTTTCGATTTGACCCGCAGCGAGCAGGAAAGCGCCCAGACCATCGCGGAACTGGCGGAACAGAAAATTTACGCCATCCGCCAGGGCAGAGAGATCACGGGCCTGCGCCATGTGAATTCGGTCATCAAGGATGTTTATGACCAGCTGGATGAACTGGCGGCCAACCCCGGCAAGCTGCCGGGCCTGCCTTCGGGCTTTTCCGATCTGGATAACGCGCTGGGCGGCCTGAATAAATCCGACTTGATTTTGATCGCGGCCCGACCCGGCATGGGCAAAACCAGCTTCGCGCTGAATATCATCATGGCTGCCGCCGAAAAATCGGGCAAAGATGTGGCGGTGTTCCAGCTTGAAATGTCTGATACCCAGCTGGCCACCCGCATGCTTTCCAGTGAAGCGCTGGTGGATAGCCGCAAGCTGCGCATGGGCACACTGAATGAAGAAGATTGGGATAAAATTGCCCACGCTTCGGCCATCCTTTCCAAAACCAATATCTATATCGAAGATAATTCGGCCATTTCGGTTTCTGAGATCAAGGCAAAATGCCGCCGATTAGGCGATAAGCTGGGTCTGATCGTCATCGACTATCTCCAGCTGATGCAGGGTTCCAAAAGCAGTGAAAACCGCGTGCAGCAGATCTCTGAAATTTCACGCTCGCTGAAGATCATGGCCAAAGAACTGAATGTTCCCGTTATCTGCCTTTCTCAGCTTTCCCGCGGGCCGGAGCAGCGCCCCAACAAGCGGCCGATGCTTTCCGATCTGCGTGAATCCGGTGCCATCGAGCAGGATGCCGATATCGTTTTGTTCCTTTATCGTGATGATTACTATAACCCCGACAGCGAAAAGAAAAATGTGGTGGAATGTATCATCGCCAAAAACCGCCACGGCGAAGTGGGAACCATCGAAATGCAGTGGCTGGGGCAATATACCCGCTTTTCCTCTCAGGATAAAACGCATTATGAACCTTAAAGAACAAATGGCCGCCACCATCGGGCGTTACGGCATGATCGAAAAAGGCGATCTGGTGCTTTGCGCGCTTTCGGGCGGCGGCGATTCCATGGCCATGACGGCCGTGCTGGCGCAGCTTCGGCCGGTTTTGGGTTTCACGCTGGCGGCGGCGCATTTCACTCATGGCCTTCGCCCCCAGGCGGCAGAAGCCGAGTGTGAACTGGCGCGGGCCTTTTGCAACGAGCGCCAAATCGCTTTTTACAGCGAAAAGGGCGATACGCGGCGTTTTTGTGAAGAACACCATCTGGGGCTGGAAGAAGGGGCGCGGCGGCTGCGTTATGATTTTTTGGCCCGTGTGGCCGAAACGATCGGCGCGCAGAAAATCGCAACGGGCCATCAGCGCGAAGATCATGCCGAAACCGTGATGCAGAACATGATGCGCGGAACGGGGCTTGCGGGCCTTTGCGGCATTCCACCGGTGAGGGGGAAGATCATTCGCCCCATGATCGAAGCCAGTGAAATGCAGATCGGGCAATATTTGGCCGAAAATCACATATCCTATGCCAGCGACCCCAGCAACGATCAGCCGGTCTGCGGCAGGAACCGCCTGAGAAAAACCGTGTTTCCGCGGCTGAGGGAGGTCTATCCCGAAGCCGAAGCAAAAATTTTTGAAATGAGCGACACCCTGCGCGGGGAAGCGGATTTTATCCGCGCGTTTGCACAGCGGGCTTTCGAAAACGCCGTCAGCGAAAAAAACGGCGCGATCGCCCTTGATTTGAAAGCGTGGCAGAAAGAACACCCCGCCATCCGCCGCCGCGTTCTGCGGGAATGCTGTTTTCGCGCGGGTTGCGGCGAAAAAGAACTTTCACGGCGCCATATCGATGCGCTGGAATCTCTCTGCGGCGGGCAAAGCGGCGGGCGGATCGATCTTCCGCGGCATATCACGGCACAAAAAAGCTTTGAGTTTCTGTTTTTTGCGGCAAAGACAGAAGAAAAACCGATTCCGACCGCCGTATTGGAAAAAAATCACGCGATTTTCTTGGCAGGCTGGCGATTTTCTCTTGACGAACCGCCGGAAAGAGACGATACTATAATAGGTTTTTATTGGGATCAGCAGACCCCAATCGTGATTCGGGCGCGCGCAGAGGGCGATTTTATAGAACTGGGCGATCATAAGAAAACACTCAAAAAATGGATGATCGAACAGCGCATCCCCGCCCCGCTTCGCGATCAGCTGCCGCTGATCTGCAGCGGCTGCCGCGTGCTTCATGTTTGCGGCTGCCCGCCCTTTTCAAGGGGAAAACAAGAAAAAACAGAGCATTGGATCATTGTGAGGAGAACGGAATAATGGAAAAAAAGAATATGTATGATGATATTCTGAAAGTATTGATCACCAAAGAAGAGATCGAAGCGAAAGTCGCGGAATTGGGCGAAGCGGTCTCGGCCGATTATGTGGGGAAAGATCCGCTGGTCATCAGCGTTTTAAAGGGTGCTTTTGTTTTTATGGCCGATTTTGTGCGCCATCTCAGCGTGCCCTGCACCATGGATTTCATGTCGGTTTCCAGTTATGGGGCCGGTGTGCGCTCTTCGGGCGAAGTGAAAATTATTAAAGATTTAGACACCATTATTGAAAACAGGCATGTTATAGTTGTAGAGGATATTTTAGACAGCGGCGTAACCTTAAGTTATTTATTGGAACTTTTACGCGCCAGAAAACCGGCTTCCATCAAGCTGGTCACCTTTTTAGATAAGCCCGAGCGCCGCAAGCGCCATGTGGATATCGATTATAAAGGCTTTGAAGTTCCTGATGAATTTGTGGTGGGCTATGGTCTGGATTATGCGGAAAAATACCGCAATTTGCCGGATATTTGTATTTTGAAACCCGAGGTTTATTCAAAATAAGTGCCTCGCGAAAGGTGGGAATCATTCGTTGACTGGAAACAATAATGAAAACGGTAATGGAAAGCGTATGCGCGGGATCGGGCTTTACGCTGTTTTGCTGATCATTCTGCTGGGAACGATCGGCGCACTGATGGATGGGCAGAAAAAAGAAACCGTGACCTATTCGGATGTGGTGAACTACTTTGAAAAAGAGCAGGTCACTGATTTCTTGATCAAAGGCAACAAGCTGACCATGCAGCTGAAAGACAAAAAAGTTCTTGAATATACGCTGCCCAGCGTGGATATTTTCCTTTATGATCTGGGCGATACGATCAAAGAACAGCGTGACGCAGGAACGCTCAAACAGGATTATGTGGAAGAAATGTCCATGCCCTGGTGGGCCACCTTTGTGCCCTATCTGGTCATCATCGCGCTTTTCGGCCTCTTCTGGTATTATATGATGAAAAAACAGGGGGACGGCGGCGCGAAAAACGCTTTGAATTTCGGAAAATCCCGCGCGAAACTGGCCACTGACGATAATAAAAAAGTGACCTTTGATGATGTGGCGGGCGCCGACGAAGAAAAAGGCGACCTGCAGGAAATCGTGGAATTTTTAAAAGCGCCGCGCAGATTTTTGGAATTGGGCGCGCGCATCCCGAAAGGCGTTTTGCTGGTGGGCCCTCCGGGCACCGGTAAAACACTGATCGCCAAAGCCGTGGCGGGCGAAGCGGGGGTTCCGTTTTTCTCGATCTCCGGTTCTGATTTTGTGGAATTATATGTGGGCGTGGGCGCTTCGCGTGTTCGCGATTTATTCGAACAGGCCAAAAAGCATGCCCCTGCCATTATTTTCATCGATGAGATCGACGCCGTTGGCCGCCAGCGCGGCGCTGGCTTAGGCGGCGGTCACGATGAACGCGAACAAACTTTGAATCAGCTGCTGGTGGAAATGGATGGTTTCGGCGCCAATGAAGGGGTCATTATCATCGCGGCCACCAACCGCCCCGATATTTTAGACAGCGCGCTGCTGCGCCCGGGCAGATTCGACAGACAGGTTTATATCGGCGTGCCGGATGTGAAGGGCCGCAAGGCGATTTTGGAAGTGCACGCCAAAAAGAAACCTTTCGCCAAGGATGTCAGCTTTGACGCCATTGCGAAAACAACGGCCGGGTTCACCGGCGCCGATTTAGAGAACCTGCTGAATGAAGCAGCTCTGCTGGCGGCGCGGCGCAATTTGAAGGCCATCACAAACCATGAGATCGATGATGCTTTCTTGAAAGTGATCATGGGCAATGAAAAGAAAAACAAGGTCATGTCTGAAAAAGAACGCAAGCTGACCGCTTTCCATGAAGCGGGCCATGCCCTTGTGACCCGTTTGATGCCTTCGCAGGATCCTGTGCACCAGATCTCCATCGTGCCCCGCGGCAGAGCAGGCGGCTTTACGCTGAGCTTGCCGCAGGAGGATAAATATTATTCTTCGAAATGCGAAATGGAAGATGAGCTGGTCACTTTGCTGGGCGGCCGCGTGGCCGAAAAGCTGGTGATGGATGATATTTCCACCGGCGCTTCGAATGATATCGACCGCGCTTCCACCATCGCGCGCCACATGGTCATGCGCTATGGCATGAGCGATGAACTGGGCCCCATCGTTTTCGGCAGCGACCACGATGAAGTGTTCCTGGGCCGCGATTTCACCACTTCGCGCAATTATTCCGAAGAAGTGGCGGCCAAAATCGACGCCGAAGTGAAAAAGATCATCGATATGGCTTATCAGCGCTGCGAACAGATGCTGCGCGATCATCGTGAAATTTTAGACCGCATCGCGGCTTATCTGCTGGAATATGAAACCATGGATGCGGAAGCCTTTGAAAAAACTTTCAACGGCGAAGAAGCCCTGCCCCCTCAGAGTGCGCAGGCTTCCACCCCGATCCTGGAACCTGTTCCTCAGCCGGCGACCGGTGAATTGACGCCGGAAGGGCACAAAACAGAGCCTTCGGGCGACAGCGGCGAAGAACAGAAGCAATAGTCTTGTTCCTTCGGTCAGCAAAAAGTATCGTTACAGCGGCAGGTTCCAAAGGAACCTGCCGCTGTTTTTGTTTATATCAGCTTGTGCCCGGCACATTTGAACGCCCATTGCTTCGCAATGCGCTGCGGTGAACAGGGTGTGAAGCGCGGGCTTGGCGCCGCCGGGAGTGGATTGCAAAAGTAAAGAGAGAAGCCATCCCGCTGCCGGCTGGAGGAGAGAAAAGAAAAATCCGTTTCAAGAACTTTGTGAAATTTTCGCCGCCGGCTTTACCGCTTAAGCGGGTGCCGGCTCAAATTTTCAGAATAAAAACAATAAAATGACAAAAAAGGGCCGCCGCAAAATCATTTTGCGGCGGCCCTTTAAGAGAGGAGAAAAAGCGATTTAAAGCGCCAGAGGTTTGGAAACGCCGGAAACGCCTGCCAGCATCAGGGCCAGCAAAAAGGCCTGCTGCACACCATGGAACGCGTTTTTGGTTTCAAAAAATTCATCCAGACGGTGGGCGTGGCTATCCAGCGAGCCCATGCCCAGGCAAACGGCGGGGATCTTTTTGCCGATGGGCATATTGGCGTTGGTGGAACCGCCATGGAAGAACATGGGGTCGTAACCCAGCGAACGGATAATGGCATAGGTGGCTTCTACAATGGGAGCGTGGGGCTCTTGCTTGCCCGCGGGAACATTGCAATAGCGCTTGTGAGTGAATGTGATGGTATCTTTGCCCCAGCGCGCGGTTTCTTCATCACAGGCTTCCTGAAGCGCTTTCAAGATCCTTTGATAAAGTTCATCCAGAACTTCTTGAGAATCAGAGCGGAAATTGAATTTGATGGTAGCTTCGGGAACGATGGCATGGATGCCGGCATCGTTGCCCGCATGGAAGTTGGAAACGCAGAATGAAGTTTTGGGATCTTCGGGAACTTGGAAATCGGCGATTTTTGCCACAGCGCGGGCGGCGGCGTTGAGGGGGTTTGCCACTTTGCCGAAAGAGCCGTGGGCATGGCCGCCGATGCCATGGAAAGTTGCTTCACAGGTCATATGCCCCGTTGCTTCAAAAACGATGCCTTCGGCGCTGCCGCCATCCACATCGATGCTGGCATCAATGGTGTTTTCTTCTAAAAATTTCAGGATGCCGCCAAAAGAACCGATGCCTTCTTCTTCCACCGTGCCCATAAAGATCAGATCGCCTTCGGTTTGGATCTGGGCGGCGTTCAGAGCGCGAATAACGGAAAGCGGAACCACGATGCCGCGGGTATCATCGGAAATGCCGGGGGCATAAACACGGGTGCCTTCCATGCGGGGCTCGATTTTCGTGCCCAGCGGGAACACGGTATCCATATGGCCTTCCATCAGAATTTTGGGGCCGTTTCCTGTGCCTTTGCGCACGCCGATCACATTGCCTGCGCTGTCGATATGCACATCCGAAAGCCCGAGTTCTTCATAAAATTCGCGATAACGGGCGGCTTTTTTGGCTTCGTGGAAAGTGGGTGCTTCGATCTTTGTCAGCTCGATTTGGTTTTCAAGCGTTTGATCGGCATCCTTTTCAATGAAAGCCAAGGCTTCTTTCACTTTTTGCTGCGAAAGCAAATTCTGAAGCATCAGTGAAATTGCGGGCGAAATTTCATAATTCATGTCAGATTCCTCCTCCTATATGACGGCCGTTTGGCCAGTGATCTTTTATGATATTATTATGAGCGCTGTGAAAGGCAAAATCAAGGTTTCGAAGCTTACCAATTGCAAATTCTCCATAGCGTTCAATTTTTATGGGCCGTTTTGTTCAACATGATCGGAAAAACAGCCCTGTTTTGGTTTACCCCTGAACAAAGCTATGGTATAATAACCGCATAGCGGTTATTATATCAATTTCACGGCCCGCCTACGGCGACGGCCACTTTATACCATTCATGCTTCGCATTCATGGTATAATAACCGCATAGCGGTTATTATATCAATTTCACGGCCCGCCTACGGCGACGGCCACTTTATACCATTCATGCTTCGCATTCATGGTATAATAACCGCATAGCGGTTATTATACCAATTTCACGGCCCGCCTGTGGCGCCTGCAAAGACACACGGTGCGGCATAATATGAAAAATTCTGCTGTGATAAAGGCAATTTTAAGAAAGCAATTTTAAATTTTGAGATAGAGGGAATGGTGGAATAATGGAAATTTTAGTGAAAACATACCGCGGACCTTTGGAAGATATGCTGCATACCGGCCATATCGCCGTGGTGGATAGCACAGGAAAACTGCTGTGGTCCTGCGGCGATCCTTACCGCTTCGCAAACGCCCGTTCTTCCGCAAAACCGCTTCAGGCCATGTGCATGATGGAAAGCGGCGCCGCGCAGAAATTTGGGCTGACAGATGAAGAAATTTCCCTTTGCTGCGCTTCGCATAATGGCGAACAGATGCATGTGGAAGCGGTGCGCCGCGTGCTTGCCAAAGCGGGGCTGGATGAATCTTATCTGCAATGCGGCGTTCATTATCCGTTTTATGCGCCGGATGCCGAGCGGATGCAGCGTGAAGGCATAAAGCCCACCGAAATTTATTGCAATTGCAGCGGCAAACATACCGGCATGCTGATTACAGGGCAGGCCTATGGAGAAGAACTTTCCGATTATTACAAACCCGAACATCCCATTCAGCAGCGCATTCGCAAAATGATCGGCATGATTTGCGATTTTGACCCTCAGCAGATCGTGATGGGAACAGACGGCTGCGGCGTTCCGGTTCATGCGCTGCCGCTGAACAAGTTTGCCTATGGCATTGCGCGCATGGCAAAGCCCGAAACGCTGGGCGAACATTATGGCCCCATGGCCCAAAAAATCACCTGGTGCATGTCGCATTACCCGCTGATGATGTCCGGCACGGGCCGCCTTGACGCAAGGTTGATGGAAAAATATCCCGATAAGCTGTTTGTGAAATCGGGCGCAGACGGTTACTTTATCATCGGCATCAAAGAAGAAGGCATCGGCATCGCCATTAAAATCGACAGCGGCAATTCTGTGGCCCGCAACGCGGTGGTGATAGAGGTGCTGCACCAGCTGGGCTATCTTACGCAAGAAGATCTGAAAGATCTGGAAGATGTTCATCATCCGGTGACGCGCAATCATAAAGAAGAGATCGTGGGCGAAATGAAGCCCGTTTTCACTTTGCATCGGGCGGAATAAAAAAGAAAACGGAATCTTCCAAGTGAGGAAGATTCCGTTTTATGCCATTTCAGCGGGTTCTCGGGCGCATGGGGGGCACATTCGGCGCAGAACCGGCGGGCGGCTGGGCCACGGAAGAGGGAAAAACGATGTTGCGCGGTTTGGTTTTGGCATTATAAAAGTTGACGAATTTGATGGAATACATATCGCAGGTCACATAGCGATCGAATTCTTCCTGATAAAGGGTGACATAGTTGATGCCAACGGCATAGAGGATGCCGTCTTTTGCGATCAGCCCATTCGTGCCGATCAGAAATTCGATAATGACATAATAGCCCAAATTATCCGCAAGGGTCTCTTGCAGAGAGGCCAGTTCCACATCTTCCAAAGAACGCGGCAGAATCACATGCTCCATGGGTTCATCCGGCGAGGGATTGGGGCCGAGATCCTGCATGGCGGGGCTGTTATCAAAAATCATAGCCTTTCACTCCTAAGTTTCAAAATAAGTATCTTGCGGATCGTAAAAACAGTGATCGCCGATCCGCACATTAAAAATGCCGATTTCGCTGGGGAAATTTTCGCGGCAGACCGGCGCATAGGGGTTAAAAAACCAGAGAGAACGGCCCATGGGCGGCAGACGATTGCCGGCAATGGCCCAATCGGCGATGGCATAATGGATCTCTTCGGGATTCATGTTATATAAATTCTGAGCATTATACCGGCCGTGTTTCACTTCTTCGGCGCAGACGAACTGCCCCGCCTGAAAAATAATGCGGCGCAAACTCTGGCGGCCCACGCGGGCATATTCCCCGCCGGGGGCATAAACACGGTTCATCACCACCGAAGCCACCGCCTTCATGCCCGAATCTCCCTCACCGCCGGATTCGCATTGAATCAAGCGAGCGAGAAGCTCTCGCTCGGAATAGGGCATACCCATCACTCCTTTCTTTTTATTCTATACAAAAAAAGAAAAAAGGTGCAAAAACAGGGTGAAAACATGGGCGGAGACAACGGAAGGGCATATCCCCGGCGCGCCGCATCATAAATATCTTTCAAAGGGCGGCTTGAACGGCCCCGGTGCGCCGTTCGAAACGATCGGAAACAAACACATCATAATAGGATAAAAGGGAGCGATGACAATGGATCAGGAACTGATAAAGGCAGCGCAGGAAGTGCAGCAGGAGATCATTGGGCTGGGAAAACAGATCCATGCGGAACCCGAACTGGGGTTTCAGGAATTCAAAGCGATGGAAGCTTGCAGCCGTGTTCTTGAAAATCACGGCTTTACGGTGCAGCGCGGGGTTGGCAGCCTGAAAACGGCGTTCAAAGCCCGCTATCAGGGCAAAAAAGGCGACGGGCCGGTGGTGGCCTTTTTGGCGGAATATGATTGCCTGCCGGGCATCGGCCATGCCTGCGGCCATAATCTCATCGCTTCGGCCGCGGTGGGCGCAGGGGTGATTTTAAGCCGGCTTGCCGATCGATTTGGCGGCCGGATCGTCGTGATGGGCACCCCCGCCGAAGAGGGCGGCGGCGGAAAAGTGATTCTGCTGGAAGAAGGCGCTTTTCAAGATATTGGTTATTCGCTCATGATGCACCCCTCCACAGAAAACCTGGTGGGCCGCGGCGGCCGCGCAACGGTGCATTTCGATATCGCGTTTCACGGCAAAAGCTGCCACTCTTCCGGGCCGGAAGCGGGCATCAACGCGTTGAATGCCCTGTTGCAGCTGTTTGCCGCCATTGATAATGTCAGGGCGCTTCTGCCGACGGATGCGAATATCTGCGGCATCATCACCGATGGGGGCAAGGCGGCCAACATTATTCCCGATTATGCCAGAGCGGAATTTTCCATCCGCGCCAGAAGTCAGGCTGATGGCGATGTGATCATGGATCATTTGCGCCGCATTATTGCCGCGGTGGAGCAGCTGACGGGCGCGAAAGCCGAATATCATCTGGAGCGCGGTTATGCAGAACGCTACCCCAACGATCATATCGAGCAGGAGATCCAAAAAGCGCTGGAAGAGCAGGGCGAAAAAGTGGAGCGCGCCCCCAGAATCGGCCGTTACGGTTCTTCGGATATCGGCAATGTGACGCTGGTGATGCCGGCTATCCACACCTATTTCAAAGTGGCGGAACCGGGCTGCGCCAGCCATTCCACGGCGTTCACCGAGGCTTCCGATACGGAATATGCCTATGGGCAGATGATGAAGGCCGCAAAGGCCATGGCCGCTGCGGGGCTGCGTTTGCTGACGGATGAAGCCTATCGAAAAGCGGTGGATGAGGAATTCCTGACCACGGTTCCTCAGAAGCAGGAATAAATTTCTTTCGAAAGAGAAAATAAGAAAACCGCGCCGCCCCATTCAAAACGGGGCGGCGCGGTTTTGATAACGCTGAAAAACAGCGAAAGACAGGCTTTATTCGGCCAGAGAAGCCGAAATTTCCTGATAGATGAAATCGGCCAGAGAGACCGCTTCGCTGACGATGGCTTCGCCGCGGCGGCGGAAATCGGCGGCGGCTTCGGTATCTTTCAGCGAACCCAGATTGATCAGCACATTCAGCCATGCGCCGCGAACGGCGGCGGAAAGATTCAGCGCCGCAACACCCAGATCGCTGGCGGCGTTTTGGTTGAATTTGCCCAGCATCTGCTTGGCAAGGCGCAGAACTTCCAAAGTCAGTTCCATGGTTTCAAAGGGAACTTTTGTAGAAACCAGTGTTCCTTCCTGAATGGCGGCCGAGCGCGCCTTTTTTTCTTCATCGGTTTCTTTGGGCATTTTGAAAGCCGCGGAAACCAGATTGAACGCTTCGGTATCTTTATCGATGGAAACGGTGAGCTTCTTTTGCAAAGCTTCCGCCTGCGGGATGATCTCTTCCATCAGCGGGGTCGATTCCAGATACTTTTTTTTGCCGGCGGTCAGGCGGCAGACCATGGCTGTGAGCGCTGCGCCGTTGGCGGCGCAAAGGGCGCTTACCGAACCGCCGCCGGGGGCGGGGGCATCGGAACCCAGCAATTCAACAAAACCGGTAACGGTCATTTCAGCAAGTTTCATAAAGGTTGCTCCTTTCTGATGTCAGATCAGCGAATCACGATTTCACCGTTTTTGATAACGGTGTCAACTTGGTTGGAACCGAAACGATAGAGCAGCATTTCAAGATCGGGAGCATCCCAGATCACAAGATCCGCCTGCTTGCCCGGTTCCAGAGAGCCCGAGACTTTTTCAAGACCGATGGAACAGGCCGCGTTGATGGTCACCGCGCATAAAATTTCTTCGGGGGTCATGCGATAGCGCAGATAGCCCAGATTCATGGCCAGCTGTAAATTCAGCGAAGGGCAGGAACCGGGGTTGAAATCGGATGCGATGACAACGGGGATCTCAAGCTCGATCATGCGGCGGGCGGGGGCGAAAGTTTTGCCCAGATAGAACGAGGTGGCGGGCAGCAGATCGGCGATCACGCCGCCTTTGGCCATGGCCTGCATCCCTTCTTCGTTGGTGGCGATCAAATGCTCGGCCGAAACCGCGCCCACTTCGGCGGAAAGCTGAGCGCCGCCGATGGCATCGATCTCATCCGCATGGATCTTGGGGATCAGCCCGTGCTGTTTGCCGCATTCCAGAACCAGCTTGCTTTCTGCCGGGTCAAAAACACCGGTTTCACAGAAAACATCGCAATATTTCGCAAGCTTGCGCTGCGCCACGACCGGCATCACTTCTTCGGTGATCAGGCGCAGATAATCGGCGCTGCGGCCCTTATATTCTTCGGGAACAGCGTGGGCGCCCAGATAAGTGGCCACGATATCCATGGGATGATCTTCGCTGAGCCGTTCAATGACTTCCAGCTGCTTGATCTCGTTTTCAAGATCGAGGCCATAACCGCTTTTGATTTCACAGGCGGTGATGCCCAGCGCCAGCATTTCATCCAGAAAATCGATGCTTTTGGCATAAAGCTTGCCTGCCGATTCTTCACGGGTGTGGCGAACCGTGCTGAGGATGCCGCCGCCGTTTTTGAGGATATCCAGATAGCTTGCGCCCGCAAGCTTCAGGGGGATCTCGTTCTGGCGCCAGCCGCCGAATACCAGATGGGTGTGAGCGTCGATCAGCCCCGGGGTCACCACTTTGCCCATGGCGTCGATGATCTTGGCGCCGCTGATATCATGGTGAAGCCCTAAGCGCGAACCGGCATAAACGATTTTGCCGTCTTCGATCAAAACGCAGGCGTCTGTTGTTTTTTCCACCGCGCCCTGATGAGGGCCGGCATGGGGATGGCTGCCCACAGGGGTGCAGAGCAGGCCGATGTTTTTTACTAAAAGTCTTTGCATAAATGCTCCATCGCCGCGCCGCGGCGACCGCTTTTTCGGTAAACGGAGACCGGAATAAAAGAAACAGGGCGGGCGTTTCGCCCGCCCTGCGCATAGGTCATATCATCAAAAACCAAGGCTTAGAGCATGTGGTTTTCGAGAATTTGCTTGCCAAAATCGAAGTTTTCGATCTGCATGTAATATTCGGCCGAATCGATCAGCGCCTTCATCGGGGTCAGGCCGATGATCTCTGTGCCGATCACATGCACGCCCCAGCGGGCGGCTTCGGCCTTCACCAGTTCCAACACGCGATAAAGCGGTGTGCGGTTGAAATCGGTCATGTTGATGGAAACCTGAGCGATATTGCGGTCTTCCAGCATCACGCCCAGCGCTTTGACGCAATCAAAACCGCCCGAGCTGCGGCGGATGATCTTGCCGATCTTGCTGGCGATCTCCACATCCGAAGTGCTCAGGTTGATGTTGAAGGCAACCAGCGGCATACGCGCGCCAACGGCCACGACACCGGCTGTGGGATGAATTCTTCTGCCGCCGAAATCGGGTTCCCATTCGGGCTGCTGCACTTTTTCGGCCATGCCTTCGAACTGGCCTTTGCGGATCTTGGCCAGGTTGACGCGATGGGGGGCCGAAGCGGAATCTTCATAAAGGAAAGAAGGCAGCTGATATTTTTCATTCAGCGCCGAAGCCACGCGCTTGGAAAGTTCGATGGCTTCTTCTTTGGTCACTTCTTTGATGGGGATGAACGGAATGACATCCACCGCGCCCATGCGGGGGTGTTCGCCTTCGTGGTGATTGAGGTCGATCAGTTCCACCGCTTTGCCGGCCAGCGCGACAGCGGCGCTTTCAACGGCTTCGGGGCTGCCCAGAAAAGTGATGACGGTGCGGTTGTGGCTGGGGTCGGAAGAATAATCAAGCAGCGTGGCGCCGGGGGTCTGGCGAACGGTATCTACAACGGCTTCGATGATCTCGCTGTTGCGGCCCTCGCTGATATTCGGAACACATTCAATGATTTTTGCCATGGTCAAAGCATCTCCTTTATTTTCGATGTTTTCAAACCGGGCGCGGCAAAACCTTTTCTGCCGCGCGGCCGTTAATTTTTTATTTGCTCGCTTTTAATACGCGGTCGATCAGCTCATCGCTCGCCACATAGGGCAGGGTGATGTGGCCTTTGCCGGCGTAGTTTTTGTTATATTCGGCGCTGGTGGAAACCGAGTTTTCGTTGCGCGCCCAGCTGCGGCGGGCAACACCGCCCATAACATCCCACATCATGGCGCTTTTGATGATGTTATCCACGCGTTCGGAACCATCCAAAACCAGACCGAAGCCGCCGTTGATAGCTTTGCCGATGCCCACGCCGCCGCCGTTATGCAGGGCGCAGAGGCTCATGCCGCGAGCCGCGTTGCCGGCGAAGCATTGCACAGCCATATCGGCCATCACATTGGAACCGTCTTTGATATTGGAAGTTTCGCGGAACGGCGAATCTGTGCCGGAAACATCGTGGTGATCGCGGCCCAGCATCACGGGGCCGATCTCGCCATCGCGCACCAGCTTGTTGAAGCGCAGGGCGATATCGCGGCGGCCTTCCGCATCCTGATAGAGGATACGGGCCTGTGTGCCCACGACCAGCTTGTTTTTCTTGGCGTCGCGAACCCAAACCCAGTTGTCGCGGTCTTGATAGCGGCGGTCGGGGTCGATGACATCCATCGCGGCATGGTCGGTTTTTTCGAGGTCGGATTCTTTGCCGCTGAGGCAGACCCAGCGGAACGGGCCATAGCCGAAATCAAACAGCAGCGGCCCCAGGATATCTTCCACATAAGAGGGGAAGATGAAGCCGTCTTTTTCATCGATGCCGTTTTTCGAGATCTCTTTCACGCCGCTGTCATAAACGGCCTTCATAAAGGAGTTGCCGTAATCGAAGAAATAGGTTCCGGCGGCGGTGAGCTTTTTAATGGCTTCAAAATGGCGGCGCAGGGTGGCGTCGATCATTTTGTGGAAGTTTTCGCGGTCGTGATGCAGCATTTCCGTGCGCTGCTCGAAAGTGATGCCGGCGGGGCAATAGCCGCCGTCATAGGTGTTATGGCAGGAAGTCTGGTCGGAAAGCAGGTCGATATGGATATGCTTTTCGGCGGCGTATTCCAGCAGATCGACGATGTTGCCGTGGTAAGCGATGGACATGGCCTCGCCTTTCGCCTTGAATTCATCGACCCAGGCGAATACTTCTTCTAAATTGTCGCTGACGCGGTTGACCCAGCCCTGCTTGTGGCGGGTTTCGATGCGGCTGAGATCCACTTCGGCGAAAACACCCACAGCGCCGGCGATTTCGGCGGCTTTGGGCTGAGCGCCGCTCATGCCGCCCAAACCGGAAGAAACAAACAGTTTTCCGGCCAGGTTGCCTTCGGGGGGGATGCCCAGCATTTTGCGGCCGGCGTTCAAAATGGTGTTGAAGGTGCCGTGAACGATGCCCTGCGGCCCGATATACATCCAGCCGCCGGCGGTCATCTGGCCATAGTTGGCAACGCCCATCTGTTCGGCGATCTCCCAATCGTTGATGTTATCAAACATGCCGACCATCAGCGCGTTTGTCAAAATCACGCGGGGGGCGGTGGGTTTCGAGGGGAAAAGCCCCACGGGGTGGCCCGATTCGATGACCAGGGTCTGGTCGTCATGCAGCTCTTCCAGATATTTTTTGATCAGGCGATATTGCAGCCAGTTCTGGCAGACGCTGCCGGTCTCGCCATAAGTGACCAGTTCATAAGGATAAAGCGCCACTTCAAAATCGAGGTTGTTTTCGATCATCACCTGAAAAGCTTTGCCTTCCAGGCAGTTTCCCTTATATTCTTCGATGGGCTTGCCGTAAAGGCGGCCTTCGGGGCGGAAGCGGTAAGCATAAATGCGGCCGCGGGTGCGCAGTTCTTCCAAAAATTCGGGCGCCAGAGTTTCATGCAGCTCTTCGGGCACATAACGCAGGGCGTTTTTCAGCGCCAGCTTTGTCTGGGCTTCGGTCAGGCGATAGCCGCGGTCGGGCGCGCGGCGGATGCCTTCTTGAAATTTAGGATAAGCGGGCAGTTCGGCGGGCAGCGAAATGGTCATCGCTTTGCCGATTTCCTGATTAGACAGCATAAGAATGCTCCTCCTTTAGTTGAGTTTTCCGATGGTGGCTTCCACCAGATCGTTGAGTTCGCCGGATTTGACCATGCGGTCAAATTTGTTCATTTCGATATAAGAGATGCCGTCAACTTCCCAAGGCGCAACGCTCTTGCGGATGTGTTTGTAAACGGCGGTCATGGCGGTTCCCAGCTTGCTTTCATCGCGGAAAGTCATTGCCTGAGAAGCGGCGAAAAGTTCGATGCCGAGCACTTTTTGAGAATTATCGAGGATGGAAAGGGCTTTGCGGGCGGCGGTGGTGCCCATGCTCACATGGTCTTCCTGGTTGGCGGAAGAGGGGATGGAATCCACGCAGGCGGGGTGAGCCAGCACTTTGTTTTCGGAAACCATGGAAGCCGCCGCATACTGGGTGATCATCAGGCCGGAATTGACGCCGCCGTGATTGATGAGAAAGGCGGGCAGGCCGGATAAGGTGGGGTTCACAAGGCGTTCTGTGCGGCGCTCGGAAATATCGGCCAGTTCGGCGATGGCGATGGCGATGAAATCCATGGCAAGGCCCACAGGTTCGCCGTGGAAGTTGCCGCCCGAGATCACATCATCTTCATCGGGGAAAATCAGCGGGTTGTCGGTAACGGCGTTGATCTCGCGGGAGATCACATCATAGGCATATTTGATGCTGTCGCGGCAGGCGCCGTGAACCTGGGGCACGCAGCGCAGAGAATAAGCATCCTGCACTTTGCCGGG
Source organism: Acidaminobacterium chupaoyuni (assembly GCF_047936785.1). Classification (GTDB taxonomy): domain Bacteria; phylum Bacillota; class Clostridia; order Oscillospirales; family Butyricicoccaceae; genus Acidaminobacterium; species Acidaminobacterium chupaoyuni. The sequence goes on along the minus strand of NZ_CP176394.1, from coordinate 2,123,255 downwards.
CTGCACATCGGCGGCAAGACCGCTGCCTTCCAGCAGACGCAGCATATTGGCGGCGCAATCGATCTGGCCCTGATGGCCGCGAACGGCGTGAACTTTGGGATCATAAGCCTTTTTAATGGCCAGCAAGGCTTCGCCGGTCAAAGCGGTGGCGATATCGGCTGTTTTCATCAGCTTCACGGCGCCATCCACCACAAAGCAGCCGATGGCTGTCATGATCTGTGTGCCGTTGATGAGGGCCAGACCTTCTTTGGCGGCCAGTTCAACGGTGGGGATGCCGGCTTTCTTCATGGCTTCCGCGCCAGGCATTCTTTCGCCCTGATACCAAGCTTCGCCTTCGCCCAGCATCACCAGCACCATATGGGAAAGCGGGGCCAGATCGCCCGAAGCGCCCAGAGAGCCCTTCTGGGGAATCACGGGGGTGACGCCCTTGTTGAGCATGTTGAGCATGGTTTCAATGGTGGAAAGGCGGATGCCGGAATTGCCTTTGCTCAAAGCGTTGCAGCGCAGCAGCATCACCGCGCGGGAAATTTCGGGGCTGAGGGGTTCGCCCATGGCGCAGCTGTGGCTGATGATGAGGTTGCGCTGAAGCTGGGCGGTTTCTTCGGGAGAGATCAGCACATCGCTGAATTTGCCAAAACCGGTGGTCAGGCCATAGATCACAGCACCCTTTGCCAGTTTTTCATCCACATAGGCGCGGGCCTTGTTCACTTTGGCCACCGCTTCGGCGGTGAGCTTTACTTCTTCGTTGCCGCGGCAAACGCGAACAACATCTTCGATGGTCAGATGGTTGCCGTCAATCATTAAAGACATGGGATATCTCTCACTTTCTGTTCTATCGGTCAGCCTTGAGCGGCTGTTTTTTATATTGAACCAAATTGGATCACTAAAATAGAAAAAGGTTCAATTTCATTGTAGTAACTACCGCCTGTTAAGTCAATAAAAGCTTGATTTTTTGTGAAATAAGCAATATTTTATAAAAAATAATTAGTCATTTTTTCAAATTAATTGGTCTATTGCAAGTGAACCAATTTATAAAAAAGGGAAAAAGTACTTGCTATTTTAGTAAATTAAAATATAATGGAACTATACCAATGTGAGAGAAGGATCGAAATGACCTTTCAACTGGATCAAAGCAAACCGATCTATAAACAGTTGGCCGAGCAGATTTTGACAGCCATTAAAACCGGAACGCTGAAAGCGGGCGACCGGCTGCCCACAGAGCGCGAGCTGGCTTTGCAGCTGGGCGTTGCCCGGGGCACGGTGAAAAAAGCCTATGCCCAACTGGCGGATAACAACATCATCGAAGTGATCCAGGGAAGCGGCAGCTATGTTTATGGCGACCATGCCTATTTCAGCGGCGAGCGGCGGCGTTTGGCGCTGGAGCTGATCGATGAGACCATTGCCAAACTGGATTTTTGGGATTTTTCCCTTGCGGAAATCGAGACGATGCTGAAAATGGGGCTGGCCAAACGGGAACGCACCGACCGTTTGGTGAGGGTGGCGGTGATCGATTGTAACCCGGAATCCCTTTCCATCTTCAAAAAACAACTGCTGTATCTTCCGAATATTCTGGTATCGGTATTCATGGTGGAAACGATCATCATGGATGAGCACCCCGCCGATCTTCTGGCCGATTTCGATTTGGTTCTGACCACCGAGACCCATTATGAGCAGATCTCCACCAGCCTGGCTTCGGCTTCTGTGCCGCTTTTAAAGGTGGCCATGTCGCCCTCGCGCCATACCATCGTGAGCATCACCACGCTGCCTGCTTCCGCAAAACTGGGCATTGTCTGCTCCAGCAATAAATTTGCGAACCTCATCTGCGAGCAGCTGAATTATTTCAGAGATCATGAGCAGAGCTACCCCATCAATTTCGAAACCGACCTGCAAAACACCATTCGGTTCATTGAAAATTATGATGCCATTGTGGTTTCGCCCGATTCGCTGCTGTTTGAAAGCAAAGCCGGCGACGCGGCGCTGGAAAAATACCGCCAGAACGGCGGCAAGGTGATCCCCTTCGATTATCTGATCGAGCGCGGTTCGCTGATCCATCTGGAAGAACAGATCGCGCGGATCATGCGGGAAAAATATCATCTGGGGTAACGCTTTTCATTTTGTTTCATGCGCATTTTTTGATCCGCAAGGATACAATACGGAAGAGGGCACAAAGGCCGCTTTTTGAAAAAAAGAATATCAAAGGGAAAGAAAGGGATAACATGGCAAATCAGGATAACCGTTTCGCGCTGCTGATCGATGCGGATAATGTTTCAGACCGCTATATCAAATTTATTTTAGACGAACTTTCGGGGGATGGCGTCATCACCTATAAAAGAATTTACGGCGATTGGACAAAACCGGAGCTGGGGTCATGGAAAAGCGTTCTGCTGGATCATTCCATCACGCCCATTCAGCAATATGGTTACACCACCGGCAAAAATTCCACCGATTCCGCAATGATCATCGATGCCATGGATATTCTGTATGCGGGCAATGTGGATGGTTTCTGCATCGTTTCCAGCGACAGCGATTTCACGCGCCTTGCCGCAAGACTTCGTGAATCGGGCAAGATCGTTGTGGGCATGGGCGAAAAGAAAACGCCTTCGGCCTTTATCGCCGCCTGCAATAAATTCAAATATCTCGAAGTGCTGGCGCCTGTTTCCGCCGCAAACGGCAAAAAGCCGGCGCAGAAACATGTGACGGGCACATCGCTGGAACGGGTGCGCCAGGCGATTCTGACCATCATCGACGATGCTTCCGAAGATGACCAGCAATGGGTGCCTTTGAGCACCATCGGCAACCACCTGCTGCGCCGTTTCCCCGAATTCGATGTGCGCAACTACGGTTATCAAAAGCTGACGCCGCTGATCAAATCGTTCAACACCTTTGAAGTGAAAGAAATTTTGAGCAAAGATACCAATGTGCGCCGCGTTTATGTGAGGCAGGCGCTGCCCGAGCCGATGTAACAGATAGAAAAAGGAGAAGCAGAAGAGGGTATGGGAAAGCTGAAACTGAATAAAGAAACCGCCGAGGGAATGCTGTTTTTCACCGCCGTTTTGTGGGGGCTTTCCAGCTGTTTGCTGAAAGCGGCGCTGGAAACGGGCGTGACCGCCGGCTTTATCAATTTTGCGCGCGGCGCTGTTTTTGTGGCGCTGGCCGCGCTGTTCTTTCACCGCGATCTGGCAAAGATCGACCGCCGCCAGCTGAAAGTGGGGCTGATCGCGGGGCTGCTGAATTTTGCCGGATATCTTGTGCAGACGGTGGGCATGAAAGAAACTTCGCCCGCCAACAGCGCGTTCATCTCTTCCACCTATGTGGTGTTCGTGCCTATTTTTGCCATGATCTTTTATCGGGTCGCCATCAAGAAAAAGATTTTTTGCTGCGCCGTGCTTTCCATGGCGGGGGCAGCCATCCTTTCGGGGATGGTTTCGAACGGGCTTTCGGCCCTGAATCGCGGTGATTTTTTTGCGCTGATCAGCGCGCTTTTTTATGCGGGGTCGGTGGTCTATCTTGGCCATGGCACAAAAGACACGCCCCCCACGGTGGTGGCGTTTTTGCTGGCCGCGGTGCAGGCCGTGGGCGGCTTGGCTTATTTTCTGGCGGCGGAAGGCGGCCATATGCCCAATGTGGATTGGCTGCGCGCGCTGCCGATGCTGCTGGTGATGGGGGTGCTTTGCTCTTTTGCCGCGCAGACCATGCAGGTGATGGCCCAGCAGCATACTTCCCCCACGGCGGCGGGCATGATCATGATGCTGGAAGGCCTTTTCAGCGCCGTGATCTCGGTGATGGTGGGCTATGACGCGTTTGGCTGGGAGCTGGCCGTCGGCGGCGCCGTGATCACCGCTTCGCTGGCTGTGATGGAAGTGGATTTTTCAAAGTTTTTGCAGCGCGCGAGAAAACGGGAAACCGGCGAAAGCGCGGCTGATTAACGGCGCAAAAATTTTCGGCGCAGGAAAACTAAAGAACAGAGGGCCGCCGCATTTTTATGCGGCGGCCCTTTTGAACGGCGGCTAAGACAGAGAAGAAAGCAAAACGGTTTCGGCGCCTAAAAGCGCCGCATCCGCCTGATCGTGCGAGATGACGAGCAGCGGTTTTTTGCGGCAGACGCGGCAGATCAGGGCGGCGGTTCTGGCTTTCAGCTCGGGGTCGAGCCCTTTGAACGGTTCATCCATCAGGTAGGCTTCCGCCGGCGCGAGCAGGGCGCGGGCAATGGCAAAGCGGCGCTTTTGGCCGCCGCTGAGCTGATGGGGAAAGCGATCGAGCAGATCGGCAATTTCCAAAGCGGCAAGCGGTTCTTCGGGCACCGGCTGCCCCTGGGGCAAAACGAGCGCCAGATTCTTGCGGCAGGTCAGCGTGGGGATCAGGCGGTCTTCCTGAAACACGACGCTCAGCGGCGCGGGAACGGTTATCTTGCCCGCCGAAGGGGTTTCCAAACCGCATAAAAGGCGAAGCAGCGTGGTTTTGCCAAAGCCGGAAGGCGCGAGAAGCAGAACCGGCGGCTGGGCGGGAACAGAAAACGAAAAATTTCGAAAAACCACGGTGGAACCATAAGAAAAAGAGAGATTTTCAACAGAGATCATGGTGTGTCACCCCTTTGCGCAGAAACGACGGGCTTTAAAAAACGAAGAAACGCTTTTTCAAGCAGCATCGACAGCAAAATGATCACGGCAGTCCAGGCGAAAAGGTCGGTGGTTTCCAAAGCGACTTTTGCCTGATAAAGCTGTGTGCCCAAAGCGCCCGAGGGGATGGCCAGCACTTCGCCGGCGATGCCCGATTTCCAGGCAAAGCCCAGCGCGGTTTTCAGCGCGGCATAAAAAGAGGGCAGCGCCGCGGGAAGATAGATGGAGCGCCACACCTGAAAAACCGAAAAACGAAAGACCTGCGCCATTTCAAGCAGCTGGGGGTCGGCGCTTTGCAGCCCTTGCAGAACATTGCCATAAACCAAAGGCAGCACCATCAAAAACGAGATGAATAAAGAAAGGTGGCTGCCCGAGATCCAGACCAGCGCCAGAATGATGAACGATGCCACGGGCGCTGTTTTGATCACCGCCATGGGCAGATCCACCACCGCTTTTACCCAGGGCAGGGCAAAGGCCAGCGCGGCCAGCAGCGCGCCGCAGACAAGGCCGCCCGAAAAACCGCCCAGAATGCGCAAAAGGCTATAGCCGATGCTGCGCCAGAAAGGGGCCGTGACGGCAAGGGAAGCCAGGCGGCCACCCACCGCCAGAGGCGTGGGCAGCAGCAGCGGAAGCGCAACGGCGGAGGCGGCCAGCTGCCACAGGATAAGCCAAAAAAGCACGGCGAAAAGCCGCGCTTTTTTTTGGATGGCAGAAACCGGAGCCTTATTTAAGGTAAAAGGCTTCATCAGGCAAAGAACCTCCCACAGAAGTCGGGTCGGCGGCGAAAAGTACTTTGTAGAAACCTTCCACAGCCTGTTTCATCTCGCTGCCGTCCATATAAACAATGTTGCATTCGGGAATGGCTTTTTGGGCAACGGGGGCTTTGATGATCTCAAAGCTTTCGGCAAGCGCCGCCGCATCGGCAAGGTTTTTCTCATCGGTGACATAGGCAACGCTGGCCTTATATTCTTTCAGAAAAGCTTTCAGCGCTTCGGGGTGGGCATCGGCAAAGGCTTTCTGCACGATCACGCAGCCCATGGCCAGCTGGCTTCCATCCGAAACTTTATCCCATTCTTCGGTGAGATCCAAGGCGACGCGGGCGTTTTGGTTCTGCATCAGAACACTGGTGACAAAGGGCTGGGGCAGCAAAGCGATCTGCGCGCCGCCCGAAGCCAGCAAAGCCGCAAGCTCGGTATGTTCGGTTTTATATTCCACCTGAACATCTGTGCCCACCTTGAGGCCGTTTTTTTCGAGGATATAGTTCAGCGCAAATTCGGGGGTGGAACCTTTGCCGGTGGCATAGACGGTTTTGCCCTTCAGATCGGCAATGCTTTGAATGCTTGTGCCGTTTTCCACCAGATATAAAACGCCGAGGGTGTTCAGCGCCGCCAGCTGCACTTTGCCCTGGGTCTTGTTATAAAGAACGGCAGCAAGGTTGGTGGGCACAGCGGCGATATCAAAATCGCCTTTGATGATGCTGCCGGTGAGTTCATCGGGCGCGCCGGCCAAAGTGAAGGCATAATTGTTGGTGGTTTTGCCGTTTTTGGCGTTATCCATCAGTTCCAGCATGCCCAAAGAAGTGGGGCCCTTCAGCGCGGCCACACGAATATCCAGTTTTTCGGCGGGCTTGGGTTCTTCCGCGGTTTGCGGTTTCTTTTCGGGGGCGGTCTCTTGTTTTGCCGAACACGCGCTCAGCGTGAACAGCATCATGGCGGCCAGCAACAGGGCTAAATAGCGTTTCATTCGATAATCTCCTTTTATTTTTCTTCTAAAGACGCAATACGCCGTAGCAAAACGGCGTTTTTCACAAGTATGGTGGAATCGTTTTTTCCGATGCAGCCCCGGGCCTGAAGCCGTTCCAGCCCGCGATAAAGCGAGGCACGGCCAAGGTTCAGCTGATCGGCAAGCCCGGTAAAGCTGGGAACCGTGAAAACGGGCGGCTGATGCAAAAGCCAATAGGCCAGGCGGGCCTGTGCGGTGGGGGCGGTGAAGCTGCCGATCTTCTCGTTGAGAAACTGGATGCGTTCGGATAAAAAGGCGATATAATTGCGGGCGATCAGCGGTTCTTTTGCAAAAAGCTGTTCCAGCTGCCGGTCGCTGTAAAAAGCGATCACCGTTTCTTCGCCGGCGGTGATGGTGCTGACATAATTATCGATGGGGTGAAACAGCGCGGCCACGCCGAAACAGGCGGGCGGCAGCAGAGTGTTCAATAATACGCCGCTGGCATTCGTCACCAGCGCGCGGCCCTGCAGCAAAACGCCGATGGCTCGGCGAAAACGATCGGCGGAATAAATGATTTCACCTTGCGAAAAAGAATGGATCGCGGCCGCGGCGGCGATTTCTTCGGCGCGGGGGCGCGCAACGCCCTCAAACAAAAAAGAACCCAGCAAAGGCGAACGGTCAACAGAAGGATTCACGGCAAGGCCCCTTTCATTGTCTCATTTGAGACAATGAAAGTATAGCATACCTACAAAATTTGTCAAGAAAAACAGGCTTGCCCCAAAGGGCCTTTCATGAAAAAAACAGCGGGTTTCGGCCGCGGCCAAAAAACAGGCCGTCATCAAAAACGCCGCAAAACCCTTTGGTTTTGCGGCGCTGCCGTGATCGGTCATGAAAGAAGCAGAGGGGAACCGGAAAGCGAGAGCAGTTCTTCCAGCAGAAGGTCGGAAGCGGTGAGCAGGCGTCTGCGCAAAGAGGGCAGATTGAGGGGCTTGCGCGGGGGCGGGGCGGCTTTGGCCGCACAGACCGCCGTGAAAAAATCTTGCAGCTCAAAAATTGCAAAACGGTCGATCTCGGCCCGCAGGGCGCGGTTTTCCAGCATGGCGATCAGCAGATCGGTGTAATCGCTTTCTTTGGAAACTTCCAGCTCGGCGGCCAGCGCGGGCAGTAATTTTTCAAACAGCGCGCGGCGCGGGGGCATTTGTGAACCGAATCCGCTGACGGCGCAGGCGCGGCCGATCTGTTCTTCTTGAAGGCGGCAGAAGGCTTCAAACGCCGTATCCTGCCGGGGCCGCCGGATATAATAAAGGCGGCCCGCAAGAGTTTGCAGGCGGCGCAGCGCGTCATAATAGCCCATTTTGATATTTTCGGCGGAGACCTGCGGATCAAAATTCATGATGGGCCCCAAGGGCTGGGAAGGTTCGATGACGGTGATCTTCAGATCTTTCTCTTTGGGCAGGCGGAAAACGCCCGGGCCGTAAGTTCTCACGGCGATGATCTCGTCACAGCCTTTGGCGGCCAGCATCGTCATGGGGCAGTTATCATATAAACCGCCGTCGATATAGGGTTTTCCATCGATCATGGTGGGCTGGAACCCCGGAAAAGTGGCGCTTGCCATGATGTAGGTTTTCAGATCTTCTTTGGGGATATCGTGTTTGAAAAATTCCACGGGCTTCAGATCGCTTGTGCAAACGGTGACAAGGCCGAAATCCACCGGGCTTGCCAGCAAGCGGTCGCTATCCACCAGACGGTCGATGAGGCTCACCATTTTCGCGGTGTCAACGCCGCCGCCCGAAGCCACTTTAGATAGGGTGTCGCGGTAATAAGAAAAATCGGCGATTTCGAGCTTCAGCGAAAACAGGCGGCGGTAGCGCTCGTTATCCACATCAAAAATGTCGCTGTTGTTCAGGGTTTTCCAGGCTTCTTCTAAACGGGCGGCGTCGCCCTGGGCCAAAACCGCGGCGTTCACAGCGCCGATGGAAGTGCCCGTGATCATATCAAAATGAAAACCTTGTTGGGTATAGGCGCGGTAGACCCCCAAATGATATGCCCCGCGGGAACCGCCGCCTTCTAAAGCAAGACCTAACATCCCTTGACACGCTCCTTTCCGTTATTGCAAAAATCTTTCTGACCATAGTTTAACATGAGGGGAAAAGAATTGCAAAGAGCCCTCTGTTTGCAATCTTTTCAACAGGGTGATATACTAAAATAAAGTCGTTCTTATATCGTGATTCGAGAGGGCGCAGCTTTAAAACGATGTTTTCAGCGGAGGCTTTTTTATGATGAAACAAGCAATCGAGGTGTTGAACAGCAGCGGCTGTTCCTGTGTGATCGAAAAAAACGGAACTGTTCTTTATCGGTTGGAAGGCATCGGCGTCAAGCCCATTCTAACCATGATGCGTGAGCATCCCGAAGATCTGAAAGGCGCGGCCGTGGCCGACAAGGTGATCGGGCGGGCGGCGGCAACGGCGCTGATTTTGGGCGGCGCCGCCGAAGTTTATGGCCGCGTGATGAGCGAAGCGGGCAAACAGCGGTTAGAAGAATATGGAATTCCCTGTTCTTACGGCCAGCTGACGCAGCGCATCGACAATCGCGACGGCACAGATATGTGCCCGCTGGAAAAGGCATCTTTCGAAAGCGAAGATCTGCGGGAAGGTTTTGAAGCCATGCTGCGGTTTATCGAATCGAAAATGAAAATGCAGAAAGAGGGAAAAGAATAAATGTATACTTGCGCAAGCTGCACCGTGAAAGCCTGTAAAACCGGCGATAAAAGCAAAATGCCCAAAAATTGCCCCATGCATGAGCAGGCGCTGATGGATCAGGCCGTGGCGGAATATTTAAAACCCGAGCATAAAGAATTCTATGTGAATTCCTGCCTGGTAGAAGCGGAAGGTTACGGCCAATGGCCCCGTGTTCGCGAAATCGCCGAATTCTGCAAGAAGAACCATTTTCAGAAAATCGGCGTGGCCTTTTGCACTGGGCTTCACGAAGAAGCCAAAATCGCCTGTGAGATCTTTCGAAAACATGGCTTAGAGGTGGTTTCTGTGATGTGCAAAACCGGCAGCATTCCCAAAGAAACCGTGGGCATCACCGAAGAACAGAAAGTGCGCCCCGGGACCTATGAAGTGATGTGCAACCCTGTGGCGCAGGCCATGCTGCTCAACCGGCAAAAAACACAGTTCAATGTGATCATCGGCCTTTGCGTGGGCCATGATTCCATGTTTATGAAATATTCCGAAGCCATGTGCACGGCGCTGGTGACGAAAGACAGGGCTTTGGCCCATAACCCCGTGGGGGCGCTCTATTGCGCCAACACCTCTTATTTTAAAGATAAGCTGTTTTAAAAAACGGCGTGAACAGACCAAAGAAAATCGGGAAGCTTTTTAAAAGTTTTCCGGTTTTCTTTTTATTTTGCTCCAAAAGGCCGATTTTGGAACGCGGCAGGAACGGCGAAAGACTTTTGAAGGAACGGCGGTTTCGTATAATGGGGTTCAACAAGCGCAAACTCGCTTGAAAATGAATGGAGGCATCTTCAAATGTATTTTGATACGATTGCAAAAATTGTTGCTGACCGCACAGGCTGCGAAATTTCCACCATCAAGCCTGAAAGCACTTTCGCTCAGCTGGGAATCGATTCTCTGGATACCGTGGAACTGCTGATGAATTTAGAGGATGAAATCGGCATTGAGATCGAACTGGATCAAAAGGTAGAAACCATCGGTGATTTGGATCGCTTCATCCAGAGCAAGACGAAGGAATAAACCATGATAAAATCGCCGATTTGTGAAATGCTCGGCATTCAATATCCCATCTTTCAGGGTGGGATGGCATGGATCGCCGACGGAAAGCTGGCCGCGGCCGTATCCAACGGCGGCGGGCTTGGCATTATCGGGGCGGGCAACGCCCCGGGCGAAGCGGTGCGCCAGCAGATCCGCGCGGCCCGCTCGCTGACGGAAAAGCCCATCGGGGTGAACATCATGCTGCTCAGCCCCTTTGCGGCAGAGGTGGCGAAGGTCGCCGCCGAAGAACGGGTGGAAGTGGTGACCACCGGCGCGGGCAACCCTTCCGATTATATGCAGATGTGGGAAGAAGCCGGCATCAAGGTCATCCCCGTGGTGGCATCTGTGGCGCTGGCCAAACGCATGGAACGCCTGGGGGCTTCGGCCCTGATCGCCGAAGGCGGCGAAAGCGGCGGCCATGTGGGCGAACTGACCACCATGGTGCTGGTGCCGCAGATCTGCGATGCCACAAGCCTTCCCGTGATTGCCGCCGGCGGCATTGCCGACGGCAGAGGTATGGCGGCCGCTCTGATGCTGGGGGCCTGCGGCGTGCAGATGGGCACCCGATTTTTAAGCGCGCAGGAATGCACCATTCACCCTGTTTATAAAGAAAAGATCATCAAAGCCGGCGACCTTTGCACCATGGTCACGGGCAAACGCCTGGGCCACCCTGTGCGCAGCCTGAGAACGCCTTTCGCGCGGGAATATTCCAAGGCGGAATACGGCGGTATGGCCGATGAAGAGCTGGAAGCGCTGGGCGCGGGTTCTCTTCGCCTTGCCGTGCAGGAAGGCGACAAGGAAAAGGGATGCTTTTTATCCGGGCAGATCGCCGCGCTTGTGAACAAAGAACAGCCGGCGGCCGAGATCATCAGCGAAGTGATCGCAGAAGCGCAGCCGCTTTTGCTGGGGGCCGCGCAATGGGTAAAATAGCGTTCGCTTTTTCGGGGCAGGGCGATCAATATCCCGGCATGGGGAAAGAGCTTTATGAAAGCGATCCCGCCGCCCACGCCGTATTTGAAACCTGTGAAGCGCTGCGGCCCGGCACCATGGCCCAGTGTTTTGAAGGCAGCGAAGAAGAATTGAAAAACACCGCGAACACACAGCCTTGCCTGTTCGCCATGGAACTGGCCGCCGCCGCCGCGCTGAAGCGGGCGGGCATCTGCCCCCAAATGGCGGCAGGGTTTTCGCTGGGCGAAGTGGCCGCCGCATCCTGCGCGGGCCTTTTCGGGGAAGAAACGGGGTTTCGCCTCGTTTGCAAACGCGGAGAACTGATGCAGCAGGCCGCCGGCGGGCAGGAAACCTTTATGGCCGCGGTGGTGAAGCTGGATGCCGAAACGGTGACGGCGCTTTGCGGGAAGTTTCGTCGGGTCTATGCCGTCAACTTCAACTGCCCGGGGCAGACCACTGTTTCCGGGGCCGCCGAAGAACGCGGCGACTTTTTTGAAGAAGTGAAAAAACAGGGCGGCAGGGCCCTTCCGCTCAAGGTTTCGGGCGCGTTCCATTCGCCTTTCATGAAAGAGGCGTCAGAAGCGTTTGATGCTGTTTTGAGCAAAACAGAATGCAGAGCGGGCGTTCTGCCCCTATATTCCAATGTCACCGCCGATGTTTACGGCCCGGATGCCGCAAGGCTGCTTTCCAAACAGATCTGCAGCCCGGTTCGGTGGGAAGCGCTGGTTCGAAAGATGATCGCAGACGGCGCAGATACTTTCATCGAGATTGGCCCGGGCAAAACGCTGGTGAATATGATCCGCAAGATCGACACATCCGTGAAGCTTTATTCCGTTTCAGAGCTTCCCGTTCTTTTATCGGAGGTCAAACCATGTTAAAAGGAAAAATTGCCGTCGTCACAGGCGGTTCCCGCGGCATCGGCGCGGCCATCGCTTTGAAACTGGCCCGTGAAGGGGCCGATATTGCCGTGATCTATGCGGGGAACCGGGAAGCGGCAGAAAAGATCTGCGGGCAGTGCGCCGCGGAATATGGCGTTCACGCCAAAGCCTATTGCTGCGATGTGGCAGATTTTGAGGCGGTGAAACAGACGGTGGGCGAGATCAAAAAGGAATTCGGAACGGTTCACATTTTGGTCAACAACGCGGGCATCACCCGTGACGGCCTTGCCGCCATGATGAAAGAAGAAGATTTTGACGCCGTGATGGATACCAACCTGAAAGGCGCTTTTCATATGATCCGCCATTGCATCGGCATGTTTTTAAGAAACCGTGAAGGCGCGATCATCAATATTGCCTCTGTTTCGGGGCTTTTGGGCAACGCGGGGCAGTGCAATTATGCCGCTTCCAAAGCGGGGCTGATCGGCCTGACCAAATCCATTGCCAAAGAACTGGCGCCGAAAGGCATTCGCTGCAATGCCGTGGCGCCCGGCTTCATTCAAACCGATATGACACAAACACAAACCGAAAATCCTCTGCTGGCGCAGATCCCGCTGGGAAAAATGGGGCAGCCGGAGGATGTGGCGGAAGCGGTGGCTTATCTTGCCGCGGCCCGCTATATCACAGGCGAGGTGCTGCGCGTTGATGGCGGCATCGCCATGTAAGGAGAAACATTGTGAGCGAAATGAAAAGAGTGGTTGTCACGGGCCTGGGCGCCATCACCCCCGTGGGCAACAGTGTGAAGGAATGTTGGGAAAACCTGAAAGCCGGCAAAAACGGCATCGGCCCCGTCACCCTTTTTGATGTGGAACATTATAAAGCAAAGCTGGCGGCGGAAGTGAAAAACTTCGACCCTGCCGAATATATGGAGCGCAACGATACTTTGCGCACCGATCGCTATGCCCAGTTTGCCGTTGCGGCGGCGCAGCAGGCGGTGGAAGACAGCGGCATTGAAAACGCCGTTGAACCTGAACGCTTTGCCGTTTATTTCGGAACAGGCATCGGCGGCATCAGCACTTTTGAAACCGAACACACCAAATTGATGGAAAAAGGCCCGCGCCGCGTTTCTTCGCTGTTCATCCCCATGCTGATCGCCAATATGGCGGCGGGGATGATCGCCATCCGCCATCATTGCCAGGGCCCCTCCATGCCCGCGGTGACGGCGTGCGCTTCCGGCTCCAACGCCATCGGCGAAGCCATGCGGCTGATCCGTCATGGATACAGCGACGCCGTGATCGCCGGCGGCGCCGAAGCCGCCATCAGCCCCTCGGCCGTGGCGGGGTTTGCCAATATGCAGGCGCTTTCCACAGCGGAAGATCCCAATCAGGCATCGCTGCCTTTCGATCGCCGCCGCGGCGGTTTTGTGATCGGCGAAGGCGCTGTGGCGCTTGTGCTGGAAGAACGGGAACACGCTCTGGCTCGCGGCGCCAAAATTTATGGCGAGGTGTGCGGCTATGGTTCCACCTGTGACGCTTATCATATCACCGCGCCGCATCCTCAGGCGCAGGGCGGCGCGCGCGCCATGCGGCAGGCCATGCAGGAAGCCGGTTATCAGACGGGGGAACGGGTCTATATCAACGCCCACGGAACCGGCACGCCCCTTAATGACGCGGGCGAAACGCTGGCCATCAAAAGCGCTTTGGGCGAAGAAGAGGCGCGCAAGGCCATCATCAGCTCTACCAAATCGATGACAGGGCATATGCTGGGCGCCGCCGGCGCTTTGGAAGCCATGGCCTGTCTGCTGGCGCTGGCCGAGGGCGTGATCCCGCCCACCATCAACCTAAACGAACCGGATGAAGCTTGTGACCTCGATTATACCCCCAATCAGGCGGTGAAAACACAAATCGATCTGGCGCTTTCCAATTCTTTGGGGTTTGGCGGCCACAACGCGTGTCTGGCTTTCAGAAAGGCATCGGAATGAAAGAAACGGATATCAGAAAATATGCGGGGCTGATGCAGGAACTGGGCCTGACGGGGCTTGAGATCACCGAAGATAATAAAGTGGTGCGTCTTGAGCGAACCGCCCCGCCCGTCATCCGCGAAGCCGCGCCCCGGCAGGCGGTGGAAAACAGCCTGCCGCAGAACGCGAAAACCGAAGAACAAGCCGATTATATCAGCGTGCGTTCGCCCATTGTCGGCATCTTTTATGCTTCCCCCGCCGAAAACGCGGAAGCTTATGTTTCTGTGGGTGAGCGTGTGGAACCCGGTAAAACACTTTGCATCATCGAAGCAATGAAATTAATGAACGAGATCGCCGCCGAAGAAAGCGGCGTCATCGCGGAAATCTGCGCGGCTGACGGCCAGATCGTGGAATATGGCACCGAGCTCTTCCGCATTAAAAGGTGAGCCATGAACAGAGAAGAAATTAAAACCATTTTGCCCCATCGGGAACCGATGCTGCTGCTGGATGACCTTGTTTTGGAAGGCGAAACCGCCGTGGGCCATTATACCGTGAGCGGGGAAGAATTCTTTTTGCAGGGGCATTTCCCCAAAAGCCCCATGGTTCCCGGCGTGATCTTATGCGAGATCATGGCGCAATCCGCCTGTGTTCTGGTGAAAGATGCGCTGACGGAAGGCTGCATTCCTGTTTATGCGGGGCTTGACCGCGTGCGGTTCCATTCGCCCGTGAAACCGGGAGACCGGGTGGAAACCCGCTGCAGGCTGAAACGAAGCAAGCATCCTTTTTATTTTGCCGAAGGCACCCTTTCCGTGGGCGACCGCTTATGCGTAACGGCGGAACTTTCTTTCGCGATTACAGGAGTTTAAACACTATGTTTTCAAAAATATTGATCGCAAACCGCGGTGAGATCGCCGTGCGCATCATCCGCGCCTGCAAGGAAATGGGCGTCGCCACGGTGGCGGTTTATTCCGAAGCCGATAAAAACGCCCTGCATGTGGCGCTGGCCGACCAAAGCTGCTGCATCGGTGCGGCCGAAGCCGCCGAAAGCTATCTGAAAGAACAGCAGATCATCAGCGCGGCGCTGCTGACAGGGGCGCAGGCGATCCATCCCGGCTATGGCTTTTTGTCGGAAAACGCCCATTTTGCAAAGCTTTGCCAAAAAAACGGGTTGGTTTTCATCGGCCCCAATGCCGAAACCATGGAACGGCTGAGCGATAAGGCTGTTTTAAAAGAGCTGATAACGGCCACAGAGCTTGCGGTGATCCCGGGAACGGGCGCGCTGGCATCCTTCCACGAAACCATAGAGGCCGCCCGCAAGCTCGGGTATCCCGTGATGCTGAAAGCCTGTGCGGGCGGGGGCGGGCGCGGCATCCGCCTGATTTCTTCTGAAGAAGAGGTGGAAGAAGCCTATCTTCAGGCCACGGCCGAAGCGGCGGCTGCCTTTGGCGACCGCTCTGTTTATCTGGAAAAATATATTTATCCGGCGCGCCATGTGGAACTGCAGATCCTGGCGGATGAATCGGGGAATGTGGTCTGTTTGGGCGAGCGCGACTGTTCGATGCAGCAGCGCCACCAAAAGCTGATCGAAGAAACGCCTTCGCCGGCGGTCACGCCGCAAATGCGCGAAAAAATCATCTCGGCCGCCCTTTCGGCGGTGAAACAGATCGGTTATACCGGCGCGGGAACTTTGGAATTTTTACTGGATCGGGAAGGGAATTTCTGGTTCATGGAAATGAATGTGCGCCTGCAGGTGGAACACTGTGTCACCGAGATGCTGACAGGCATCGACCTTGTGAAATGGCAGATCCGCATCGCGGCGGGCATCCCTTTGAATTTCACGCAGGAGGAGATCTGCCTGAGCGGTTCGGCCATCGAATGCCGCATCAACGCGTGCGGCTGCGGCGCTTTAGAGATGATGCATGTGCCGGGAGGGCCCTTTGTTCGTTTTGACAGCGGCTTGATCGAAGGCGCCGCGATCTCGCCTTATTATGATTCGCTGCTGGGCAAACTGATCGTGAGGGCCAACACCCGCGAAGAAGCGCTGCGCAAGCTGCGCGCCGCCCTTTGCGAGCTTGTGATCAAGGGCATCCCCACAAATCTTGAGCAGCAGCTGAAAACGGTGGAAGACGAGCGCTTCACCACCGGGAATTACGATCTTACATGGAGCGGAGGCAGGTGAGAAGATGGCATTGATCAATTTTTTGAAACCGAAAAACCAATTGGAAGAAGGCGGCCGTTCGGCGGCCCCCATCCAGCAGGATGCGGGGGAACCGGAGCAGACCTGCCCCAATTGCCATAAAGAAATTCCGCTGAGCCGCCTGTGGGCCAACGGGCTGGTTTGTTCCTGCGGCCATCATTTCCGCTTGAAAGCGCGGCAGCGCATTCAGACTCTGACAGATAAAGACAGCTTTTGCGAATTTTACGGGGAGATGAAAGCGGAAAACCCTCTCGGTTTCCCGGGATACCGGGAAAAGATCGAAATCGTGCGCACCATTTCAGAAGAAGAAGAAGCCGTGATTTGCGGAACGGCCCAGATCGGCCGCCAAAGCTGCTGCTTGTTTGTGATGGAACCTTCTTTCATGATGGGCAGCATGGGCAGCGCTGTGGGCGAAAAAATCACGCGCCTGTTTGAATATGCCATCGATCACCGTCTGCCCGTGGTGGGTTTCACCGTTTCGGGCGGCGCGCGGATGCAGGAAGGGCTGATCTCGCTGATGCAGATGGCGAAAACCAGCGCGGCGGTGAAGCGCCACAGCGACGCGGGGCTGTTTTATCTTGCCGTGCTGACAGACCCCACAACAGGCGGGGTGACGGCCAGCTTCGCCATGGAAGCGGATATCCTTTTGGCGGAACCCGGGGCCACGGTTGGCTTTGCGGGCGTTCGCGTCATTGAACAGACCACCAAAAAATCGCTGCCGAAAGGGTTCCAGAAATCGGAATTCGTTTTGCAGCATGGCTTTTTGGATGGCATTGTGGCCCGTGCCGATCAGCCAAGGGTGATCGCTTCGCTTTTGAAACTGCATAACGGAGGATATGACCGTGGATAAGACAGCTTATAACAGGGTGAAACTGGCCCGAAGCAGCGAACGCCCCACAGGGCTGGATTATATCAATCATCTCTTTGAGGGCTTTTTTGAGCTTCACGGCGACCGGCGCTTTGGCGACGATCCGGCTGTGGTGGGCGGCATCGCCTGCCTGCAGGGGCTTCCGGTAACGGTGATCGCCATTGAAAAAGGCCACACGGCCAAAGAACGGGCCGCCCGCAATTTCGGCGCACCCAACCCCGAAGGATATCGAAAAGCGCTGCGGCTGATGAAACAGGCCGAAAAATTCGGCAGGCCCATCGTTTGCCTGATCGACACCTCGGGGGCTTATTGCGGCGTCGGGGCGGAAGAACGGGGGCAGGGGCAGGCCATTGCCGAAAATCTTATGGAAATGACGACTCTTTCCGTGCCGATTCTGGCGCTGCTCATCGGGGAAGGCGGCAGCGGCGGCGCGCTGGGCCTTGCGGTGGCAGACCGTGTGTGGATGATGCAGAACGCCGTTTATTCGGTGATCTCGCCCGAAGGCTGCGCCAGCATTTTGTGGAAAGACGCTTCGAAAGCCCAAACCGCCGCCGAATGTTTGAAACTGACGGCGGAAGACGCCAAAACGCTGGGCATCATCGAGCGCATCCTTTCAGAAAAAGAACTGGGCAAAGAACCGTTTTATGAATCGCTTCGTGTTTTGCTGGCCGATGAGATCGCTTCGCTGGCCCAAGACCCCGATCTGCTTTCAAAGCGTTATGATCGGTTCCGCCGAATCGGAACCGATTGCGTTTATGGCGGCTTATCCAAAAAGGAGAACCTATGAGTATCTACCGTAATTTTTGCAAAGAGATCACCGATGCATCGGGCCAGCTGAAAGAGATCCGTCTGGAATATTCCGACCGTTTCAATTTCGGTTATGATGTGGTGGATGCCATCGCAGAAGAAGAGCCTCAGAAAACAGCGTTGGTGTGGTGTAACACCGAAAACGAAGAACATCGGTTTTCTTTTGAAGAAATCAGAAAATACAGCAATCAGGCGGCCAATATGTTTGAAAAAGCGGGGCTCAAGCGCGGCGACCGCGTGATGGTGGTTTTAAAACGCCATTACGAATATTGGTTCGTGGCGGTGGCTCTGCATAAACTGGGGGTCACAATGATCCCCGCCACCCATATGCTGACGGTTTCCGATTTTGTTTATCGCATCCGCGCGGCCAAAGTGGATGGCATCCTCTGCACCGTGCAAAATGAAGTGCCGGAGAAAATCAGAGAAGCGCTGCGCCAGGCCGAAGCCACCTGCAAGCTGTGGGCGGTGGGGCAGGCGGAAGGCTTTGAAAATTTCAAGAACGCCATGCAGGGGGAGAGCACGGAACTGGCGCGGCATGAAACTTTTGCGAGCGACCCCATGCTGCTTTATTTCACTTCGGGCACCACGGGATACCCCAAGGGGGTCATCCATGATTTTTCTTATCCGCTGGCGCATATCGTCACCGCGAAATATTGGCAGCAGGCCGAAGAAAACGGGCTGCATCTGACGGTGGCCGAAACGGGCTGGGCGAAAGCATCCTGGGGCAAGATCTATGGCCAATGGCTGGTGGGAAGCGCCGTGATGGTGTGTGATTTCGATAATTTCGATCCCAAACAGCTGACAACGCTCATCAACCGCTATGGCGTCACTTCTTTTTGCGCGCCGCCCACGGTCTATCGTTATCTTGTGCGCAAGGGGATTCCCGAAATGCCCACGCTGCGTCACGCCACCACCGCAGGAGAAATGCTGGCGCCCGAAGTTTTTCGCCGCTTCACCGAAAAAACGGGCATCCCCCTCTGCGAAGGATACGGGCAGACGGAAACCACTTTGCTGATGGCGAATTTCAAAGGCCAGACGCCTATCGAAGGCTCCATGGGCCAGGCTTCTCCGCTTTACCAAATCGAGCTGCATGATCGTCAGGGGCTGAAGGTTCGGCGGGGCGAGATCGGGGAAGTGGTGATCGTGCCGCCTGAAAACGGCAGGCAGATCGGCATTTTCTGCGGATATCTCGATCAGGAAGAGCAATATCGCCATGTGTGGCGCGGCGGCGTTTATCACACGGGCGACGCGGCTTATCAGGATGAAAGCGGGCAATATTGGTTCCACGGGCGTTTTGATGATATCATCAAAACGGGCGGGTTCCGCGTGGGGCCTTATGAAGTGGAAAATGTGCTGATGGAACATCCCGCCGTGGCGGAATGCAGTGTCATCGGCGTGCCCGATGCGCTTCGCGGGCAGGCCATCAAAGCCGTGGTGGTTCTGGCGGGGGAAGAAGTTGCTTCAAAAGAACTCGAGCAGGAGATCAAAGAATTCTGCAACCGGAAACTCGCCGAATATAAGTGGATCCGCATGATCGAATTCGTGAAGGAAATGCCGAAGACCATCAGCGGAAAAATCAGAAAAACCGTTTTGCGCAAACAGGAACAGGAGAAATGCTCGTTATGAACACGGTGATAACGGGGATCGGGTGCGATATCGTTTCGATCAGCCGGCTGGAGCCGCTGCTGCAAAAGCCGCGGTTCCTTGAAAAGGTATATACCCCGCGGGAACAACAGTGCTTTGCGGAGGGATCTTCACAAAGGGCCGCCGGCATCTGGGCGGCCAAAGAGGCGGTGAGCAAAGCGCTGGGCACGGGTTTTGCCGGGTTTGGAA
The DNA here is from genome assembly GCF_047936785.1 of Acidaminobacterium chupaoyuni. Taxonomy (GTDB): domain Bacteria; phylum Bacillota; class Clostridia; order Oscillospirales; family Butyricicoccaceae; genus Acidaminobacterium; species Acidaminobacterium chupaoyuni. Next base: position 2,103,653 of record NZ_CP176394.1, on the reverse strand, counting down.
TGCTGGATATCGAAATCGACCATAATGAAAAAGGTGCGCCGGTGGTCAAACTCCACGGCGGCGCAAAGGCGGTTTTTGAAAAAAACGGCTGCAGCAGCATCCAACTGAGCATTTCCCATGAAGCGACGGCCGCGCTGGCTTTTGCCGTGGCGCAATAGCGGCCGGGCTTTTGACGGGCGGCCCCAATTGTGATATACTTTTCAAAAATCACCCTGCCGCGTCGGCGGCCGATTCTTTGCTTTTTTGTAGGAGAGCTTTATGACCAAACCGAATGCTTTTTTTGAAAAAGTGATGCGTGAACAGCTGAATGGGTTCCACCAATATCGCTTTGGGGAATCCATCCGTCTGGAATATGTCAGCCAAAACCTTTGCCGAATGCTGGGGTATGAGCAAGCCGAACTGCTGAGCGACGATGGGTCGCTTTATGTTCAGGCGATCTATGCCTGCGACCGGGAAGGGTATTTGACTTTTTTGCGTGAAGCGGCGGCCGAACTGGGGAACAGAACTTTTGAATATCGCATGGTCAAAAAAGATGGCGGCTTGATCTTTTTCAGCGATACCATCGTCACGGTGGATGCCGAAGATGGAACGCGGCTGGGCATTTCCATCCTTACGGATATCACCCATTTGAAAACCGCCAATGAGAATCTGCGTTTTCTCAATGAGACCATGTCCTGCGGGTTTTTGAAATATACCTGTGAAAAGCAGCCGAAGATCACTTATATCAACGACCATATGCTGGAGATCCTCCATCTGAAAAAGGGGAAAGACGGCGAGATCGATTATCTGGAACTTTACCGCCAGAATATTTATTTCATGATCCCCATGGAAGAACGGCGCAGGTTTGCCCTTTATTTGAACCGCGTTTATACCTATGGCGCGCCGCTTGCCGGCGAGATCATCGTTCAGCGGGCCGATGGCACAAAGGGATGCCTGTTCGGCTGGGTCACCAAAACCGTCAACGAACAGGGGCAGGAAGAATTCCAAAGCGTCTGCATGGATATTTCCGAGCGGTATTATCAGAAAAAAAGCGAAGAGATCAGCCGCTATCTGCAAGCGCTGACCGATGTTTATGATATGATCTTCGAATATGATCTGGCGGAAGGCACGGTGAAATGCCTGTATGGCGAAAAGTCTTCCATGTTCAAATGGCTGCAGGGAATTCCCATGCAGATGAAAGAAGCCACCGAAAAATGGATCGACAGCACGGTATTCGAGGAAGATAAAGAGGCCGTAAGACGGTATTTTGAAAACCTTATCGAAAACAAATTTTCAAATTCCGCTTCCGCGCTGGCGCAGATCGACTATCGCGCCCTTTCTTCGCGCGGCCAGCTTGAAACCTATAGCGGCATCGTGATCAAGATCGAAGAAAACCTCCATCTGTTCTGTTGCCGCAACAAGGCCGAACAGGATATCAACCAGCAACTGATCAATGAAAACAAAACCCTGAAGAACATGAATGAAAACATGCAGGGGTTCGTCATGCAGTTCACAGAGGGCGTGGCGGCTTTTGAGATCAAAGAGGGCATGGTGACCCCGCTTTACGGCAGCGGGAATGTTTATCAGTTTTTCGGCGTCACCGAAGAAGAATGGGTGGCGATGATGAAGCAAAAGAACCCCATCAAAGATTTTATCGCCCGCAGCCCCGCCACCTATGAAGCGGTCAATGAGCTTTTGAAAAACGGCGAGGCTGAATTTACCTATTTCGATCTCAACACCAAAACAGAACGGCGCATCAAAGCCATCTGTTCCCAAAGATCGGCGGATGGCAGCGAAACGCGTTATATCATGCTTTATAATCTCGACCGGAAAACAGGCGAAAACAAACAGCCTGAAAAGAAGCCGGTATATATTCGCACCTTCGGCTATTTCGATGTTTTCGTCGGCGAAAGATCGGTGGCTTTCCGCAGTGAAAAAGCCAAGGAACTGTTGGCGCTGCTGGTCGATCGCAGGGGCGGCTATATCTCATCGGATGAAGCCATCAGCTTTTTGTGGCCCGAAGAACCCGCCAGCGCGGTGACTCTTTCGCGTTATCGCAAGGTGGCGCTGCGGCTGAAAAACATCCTTGAAGAATATGGAATTGCCGATATTGTGGAATCGGTAGACGGCAAGCGGCGAATCGCGGGCGAAAAGGTGCAATGCGACCTGTATGATTACCTCACGGGCAAAGAAGAATTCGCCCCGCTGTTCAAAGGCAGCTATCTTTCCAACTACAGCTGGGGGGAATCGACCCTGGGCGAACTGACAGGCAAAAGCCTTTTTTAAAGCAAAGTGCATAGCAAAGCAGAAAGAAACGGTGCAGCTCGATTGGAACTGCACCGTTTTTCATGTTTTGCTTTTATAAGGTTTCGTTTTGGTAATCATCGCTGTAGATCAGCTTGCCATAAAGCAGCAGCAGCGAGAAATAGAAGCCGGAAGTTACGCTGAACAGAATATGACCTGCGATGAAAAGATATCCCGCGCAAAGGCCCAGCGCAAGGAACACGGCAAACGAGAACAGATCACGCGAACGGAAGAAGCGGCGCAGGAACGCCACGCCCACCGATACATAAGGCAGCAGGAAGCAGACCAGACCAAACAGGCCATAATAGCAGAACACTTCCATAATATCCATTTCAATAATGGCGATCTGGCTTCCGCGGCTCACGCCGAACAGCCATTTATAAACCCCGCCGTTTCTGTAATCTTTGAAGGCATGTGCCAGCTTGTTCTGGCGGCCGCTCATCAAAGCATTGGTTCCGCCCGTTTCATCTTTGATCTTTTTGATGATCGACATCGATTCAGAGATATCGGCGAAAACATTGCTGGTGGAAACAATGGCAAGGATCAGCAGGATGGCAAAGGCGATCAATAAAATAATGCCGATGCGTTTGAGAAGAGTGTAATCTTTTGTTTTGCGCGCCTTTACCAAAGCCCACAAGGTCAGCGCCACAACACTGACGCCCGCGGAAAGAAAAGCGGTCTTTGTGCCGATGACGAAAAGAGTGGTCAGCGTGGCGGCGGGGGCATATGCATAATAGAACTGCTTGGAACGCTTCATGTTGTCGCCTTTTTTGACCAGCGTCATAAAAGTGCACATGGCGATAGGCAGCAGCGCCATCAGGATGGCCGTGATATCATTGCCCGAATAGAAAAAGCCGCGGGAACCGCGCAGGCTGAAACGATCGGCATAGGTCGTGTAACCCGCGCCGAAAATATAAGCGATCAGAATGGAGCTGGAAAGAACCGTTAAAGTGAAGGTGATAATGGAATTGAGCTTTTTCAGCAAGTCGTTTTTGCTCAAACGGCTGTGGCGGAACAGGCTCCAATAAACAAACAGGATCACCACATTATAGCCAAAGCGGGCTACATACTGGATATCTGTAAAAAGAGCGAATTCTTTGGGGGGCCAAATAACTTCGCCTATGACGGAAAGCAGCCAGGCGGCGCCGATGGGTAAAATGGCGCGAAACGCTTTTTTGTCTTTTTGCATGATAATGTAAGCGCCGAACAATAAAAGAACCACCATGCGAATGACAAGGCTGGGGGTCACGGGCAAACCGATCTGTTCCCATGTCAGGCCCTTGATCTCTTCCATAGCGCTGATAAAAATACCGTTCCCGATATCGAGAAAAGGATTGATGAATAAAAACAGCCAGAAGAATTTTTCCAGCTTGTCCACCGTTTTTTGCATGAAATCACTCCAATCAAATTTACATCGGTAAAAGAATACAAGCATATTCTACCATAAAAACAGAAAGGTCACAATGTGAAACTTATCCATGTAGAGAAGAAAATTGGAAGCTTTTTTTTGACGCAAAAACGGAAAAAAGGTTCCCATGAAATGAAATATCATGTAAAATAAGAAAAAGCGAACATGGATGATAAACCGCGGCAAGGACCGGATTTTTAAAAACAGGTCTGTCGCCGCCAACACGAAAGGAATCATTATGGAAATTAAGCGTTTTGAAAGCAATCAAAGAATGAGCCGCGCCGTGGTGCATGGCGATACCATTTATCTTTGCGGCCAGACCAGCAGAGAAGAAACCACCATGGCGGGCCAGACAAAAGCGGTTCTGAAAAAAATCGAAGAGCTTTTAGAAAAATACGGCTCTGATAAAGAGCATATCCTCAGCACGACGATTTATGTGCGCGATATGGCGCTGTTTCAAGAGATGAACGCGGTGTGGGATACCTGGACAAACGAAACCATCGCACCGGCACGCGCTTGTGTGGAAGCAAAAATGGCGGCGGAAAGCATTTTGGTAGAAATGTCTGTGATCGCGGCGCTGAAATAAAAACAGACGGGCTTTCTATCAACGGGAAGCCCGTTTTGCGTTATAAGGGGGAAAACCATGGAAGTTTATCGGGCGGTTTGGCGGTTTGGGCGATTTGCCTCTTTTCTGATGGGCGGGGCGCCGCCGCAGCTGCTGTGCACTTTTGACCGCGCCCAGCGGGAAACGCCCGAGCATCCGCGGCGGCTGGCGGCGCTGGTGCGCGGGTGCCTTGCCCTGCCGTTTTCAGATGAGATGCCGGCTTCTGCCGAAACCGCGGGAACGCGCGTTTTTGATACGCCGCCGTTCGAAAAAAATGCGCCAGCCGGCCTGATCCGTGTCACCGGGATCGTGGATAATTTGAGGTGGTGCGTTTCGGGAGTCTGCGAAAACGGTTTGGTGAGGGTTTGTGAAATCAACGGCGTGGCTCTGCCGCAGGGCGAAGGATGGAAACTGCTTGATCTTTTGGAAGCGGGCAGCGCGGTCAACGAAGCCGAAAAGGCGGTTTTGGAAACAGGCGGTCTGGCCGTGATGGGCGGCAACCGTGAAACGCTGCTTTTTCTGGCCGAATGGCCTATAAAGCCCTCACCCGCGCAGATCATCAAAGTTGAACAAAAAATTGCGGGCAACCTTCTCTGTCGTCGCTTCTGGCAGGGGGAAGATTTTTTGGAACCCACGAGCAACAAAAGATAAGAAAGGGATGGATGAAATGTCAAGGAGAATGGTTCTTTTCACGCTGTGCATGGCGTGTCTGCTGATGATGGGCGGATGCCAAAAGAAAACTTCTTCCGATGTTGCTGTTTTTGGCGGCGAAACTTATGTGGTGGATACCGAGAAACAAACCATCACCCATGGCGAAACAGTTTATCACTATCAGGTGACGGGTGACAGGACGGAGATCGTCTATCCCAACGGCGCAACCTACTGGTGGCAGCAAAACGGGAATTCCGGTGCCGGGGGTTACAGCGAGAATTATTCCGAAACGCAATATGACCCGGGCCGTGTTTTGATCGATGCTTTATATGAAAGAAACGGCGGCGCTTCATCGCGGGAACCGCGCAATGTGGTTTTAATTTTCTTCTTGATCGTGATCGGCGTTTTTAACGCCGTTTGGCCTAAAACGGCATGGTATCTCGGTTATGGCTGGCGATTCAAAGATGCCGAGCCTTCGGAAGCCGCGCTTTCGCTGACCCGGGTGGGCGGCATCATCGCCGCGGTGATCGGCATTGCCATGATGGTCGTTTAAGCGCGCCAAACGATGGGCTGCTATCGCGGCGGTTGTGCTTTGCTTTTTTATGGCCATGATTTCCTAAGATTCTAAGGCAGTGATTTCTTTCGGCAGCAGAGCCCGGCCTGCCGACCCGCTGTGAAGGATGCTTTCACCAATCGTCGCATTCTATAGAGAACGCGGCAAAACAGATGACAAATCATATGGCCGCCTTCTGTGAGGCAAAAGAAAATCGCCCCGATCCGAAGATCGGGGCGATTTTGGTTTTTCATCAGTTCAAGGCAGAGAAGATTAGTCTTCTGCGCGCTTTACGAGGCGAGCATACTTCTTCTGAGCTTCGTCGGCAGCATGATGATACATTGCTTCCGCCTTCTCGGGGAAGGAACGAGCCAGAGAGGTATAACGAACTTCTCTCTTGATGAAGTCTTCATAGGAAGCAGAGGGAGCCTTGCTATCCATCTGGAACGGGTTCTTGCCCTCTTCGGTAAGTCTGGGATCAAAGCGGAACAGATGCCAGTAACCGGCTTCCACAGCGGCCTTGATTTCCAGCTGAGAATTGCCCATGCCGCCCTTGATGCCGTGCATTTCGCAAGGAGCATAGCCAATGACCAGCGAAGGACCGTTGTAGCTTTCAGCTTCAACCAGAGCACGAACTGTCTGCTGGTAGTTAGCGCCCATACCGATCTGAGCGGTATAGATGTAACCATAAGACATGCTGATGGCAGCCAGATCCTTCTTCTTGATGTTCTTGCCGGCAGCCGCGAATTTCGCAACCTGGCCGATCTGAGAAGCCTTGGAAGCCTGTCCGCCGGTGTTAGAGTAAACTTCGGTATCGAATACCATGATGTTTACATCTTCGCCGGAAGCCAGAACATGGTCAACACCGCCGTAACCGATATCATAAGCCCAGCCGTCGCCGCCGAAGATCCAGATGGATCTCTTTGCGAGGAAGTCCTTATCTTTCAAGATCTCAGCGGAAAGCTCGCAGCCCTTCTTGGCGGCAGCTTCCAGCACGGGGATCAGAGCATCGGTTGCTTTTCTGGAAGCAGCGCTGTTATGCAGTGTATCCAGATAATTCTGGCAGGCAGCCTTGGCTTCGGAGCATTCTGTGCCTTCCATCAAAGTTTTAACTTTGGCGGCCAGGCGCTCTCTCAGCTGACGGGTGGCGATCGCCATGCCCAAGCCGAATTCAGCGTTATCTTCGAACAGGGAGTTTGCCCATGCGGGGCCACGGCCCTGGCGGTTGATGGTGTAAGGTGTAGCAGGTGCGCTGCCGCCCCAGATGGAGGAACAGCCTGTTGCGTTGGCGATGTTCATGCGGTCGCCGAACAGCTGAGTGATCAGGCGGGCATAAGCGGTTTCGCAGCAGCCTGCGCAGGCGCCGGAGAACTCAAGCAGAGGCTGCTTGAACTGGCTGCCCTTTACAGTGTCGATGGCAAACGGAGTTTCTTTTTCGGTGACATGCTCAACAGCATAATCGAAGACCGGCTGCTGATCCATCTGGCTTTCCAGAGGCTTCATCACCAGCGCCTTGTTGGGGGCGGGGCAGATGTTTGCACACAGGCCGCAGCCCATGCAGTCCAGAGGATCGACTGTCATGACGAAAGTCAGATCTTCGCAGCCCTTGCCCAGCATCTTCTTGCCCTTCACGGCGGCGGGAGCATTCTTCATCTCTTCGGCGCTGAAAGCGAAGGGGCGGATGGTGGCATGGGGGCAGACATAAGAGCACTGGTTGCACTGGATGCAGTTTGCGGGGTTCCATTCGGGAACATCCACAGCAACGCCGCGCTTTTCATAAGCGGAAACACCCAGGGGGAAGGTGCCGTCGGCAGCCTTGGCAAAGGTGGAAACAGGCAGATCGTTGCCCTTCTGAGCGGCGATGGGGTTGAGCACATTCTTCACAAAGTCAACCACTTCGGGGCGGCCTTCGTAATGATGTTCAACAACTTCGTCTTTCGCGTTCTTCCAGTCGGCGGGAACTTTGACTTCGACGATGGCGTCAACGCCGGCATCGATGGCCTTATAGTTCATTTCGACGATCGCGTCGCCCTTTGCGCCATAGGTCTTCTTCGCAGCGGCCTTCATATATTCCACAGCGTCTTCGATCTTGATGAGGTTTGCAAGCTTGAAGAAGGCAGATTGCAGAATGGTGTTGGTGCGCTTGCCCATGCCGATTTCGCGGGCTTTATCGATGGCGTTCACGGTGTAGAACTTGATGTTGTTGTTGGCGATATAAGCTTTCATGGAAGCGGGCAGATGCTTGTTCAGATCTTCCACTGTCCACTGGCAGTTCAGCAGGAAGGTGCCGCCGGGCTTAACATCCTGAACCATGTCATATTTTGTGACATAGGAGGGGTTATGGCAGGCAACGAAATCCGCTCTGCTGACCAGATAGGGAGAACGCAGGGGGTTTTTGCCGAAGCGCAGGTGAGAAACGGTCAAACCGCCTGTTTTCTTAGAGTCATAATCGAAATATGCCTGAGCATACAGATCTGTGTGGTCGCCGATGATCTTGATGGAGTTCTTGTTGGCGCCAACAGTGCCGTCGCCGCCGAGGCCCCAGAACTTGCAGGAAACGGTGCCTTCGGGGGTGGTGTCGGGGCAGTTTTCGGGGTCTTTCAAAGACAGATGTGTCACATCGTCGTTGATGCCGATGGTGAACTGGCGCTTCATCTCTTTGCTGTTCATGTTGTCATAAACGGCGAAGATGTTGGAAGACGGGGTGTCTTTCGAGCCCAGGCCATAACGGCCGCCGATGATCTCAACATTGCGGCCGGTCTGGTTCAGAGCGGCGACAACATCCAGATACAAAGGCTCGCCCAGCGCGCCGGGTTCCTTTGTTCTGTCAAGAACAGCAACAGTCTTTGCGGTTGCGGGCAGAGCGGCCGCGAACTTTTCGGCAATGAACGGGCGATACAGGCGAACCTTGATCAGGCCGACTTTTTCGCCGTGAGCCAGCTTATAATCGATGACTTCTTCGATGGTGTCGCAAACAGAGCCCATCGCCACGATCACATGCTCGGCATCGGGTGCGCCGTAATAGTTGAACAGCTGATAGTTTGTGCCGATCTTGGCATTCACTTTGTTCATGTATTCTTCTACGACACCGGGGATGGCGTTATAATAGGTGTTGGAAGATTCTCTTGCCTGGAAGAAGATATCGGGGTTCTGAGCTGTGCCGCGCAGAACGGGATGTTCAGGATTCAGCGCACGGGCGCGGAATTCGGCAACGGCATCCATATCGACCATTTCTTTCAGATCTTCGTAATCCCACTGAGCAACCTTCTGGATCTCGTGAGAAGTGCGGAAACCATCGAAGAAATGCAGGAAAGGAACGCGGCCCTTGATAGCGGCCAGATGAGCAACAGCGCCCAGATCCATTACTTCCTGAGGATTGGTGGCAGCCAGCATGGCAAAACCGGTCTGGCGGCAAGCCATGACATCCTGGTGATCGCCGAAGATGGAAAGAGCGTGGGAAGCCAGAGCACGAGCGGAGCAATGAATAACGCCCGGCAGCAGCTCGCCGGCGATCTTATACATGTTGGGGATCATCAGCAGCAGGCCCTGAGAAGCGGTGTAGGTGGTTGTCAGAGCGCCGGCGGCCAAAGAGCCGTGAACAGCGCCGGCAGCACCGGCCTCGGATTGCATCTCAACTACGCGAACTTCCTGTCCGAAAATGTTTTTCTGGCCATGGGCAGACCATGCGTCTGTCAGTTCAGCCATTACGGACGAGGGAGTGATGGGGTAAATACTTGCGACATCTGTAAATGCATACGATACATGCGCCGCAGCGGTATTACCGTCCATGGATTTCATTTTTCTAGCCATGGGATTGTATCCTCCTTCATAAATATATGGAATAATCTAATAAACCTATATTATTCTATCAAAAAATGCCGGTAGTGTCCAGAAAGAACCATGAAAAAAATAAAAAATTATGTTGCCATTGTGTAAAAAAACAAAAATTGAAAAAATTTTCGATATCTTTGAAATGAAAGAAAAAATACGCCTTTTGGATGAAAAAACCACCGCAACAATACGCAATTTTTGCGGCGAAAACGCAATAAAACCAAAATCGTGCGCCGATGCGCCGAAAAATTGCCAAACGGCGTTTCCTATTGTATGATAAAGCTGTAAAAAAACGGAACGCCAAAAGAAATGTGTGGGGATAACATGGTTTCAAAAGTGATATCGGCGGGGCTTTCGGGCATTGAAGGGCTGAAAGTTGCCTGTGAATGCGATCTTTCGGGCGGGCTGCCTTCTTTCGATCTTGTGGGGCTTCCCGATGCTTCGGTAAAAGAAGCGCGCGATCGCGTGCGCGCCGCCATCAAAAACTGCGGATATGAATTTCCGATGCGGCGCATCACGGTGAATCTGGCGCCCGCCGATCTGCGCAAAGAAGGGCCGCTTTACGATCTGCCTATTTTTCTGGGCATCATGGCGGCTTCGCGCCAACTGCCCCAGCCTCAGCCGTGGCAGGCCTTTGTGGGCGAACTTTCGCTGGATGGCATGCTGCGCCCTGTGAACGGGGTGCTGCCCATGGCGTTGGCCGCCCGCGCGGCCGGTGTGCGCGAACTTTATGTGCCGCGCGAAAACGCGGGTGAAGCGGCGGTGGCCGAAGGGCTTGCGGTCTATGCGGTGCAGCATGCTTCTCAGATCGTGGGGCATTTGCGGGGCGAAACCCCGCTGGCGCCGCAAAGCGCCGCGCCTTATCGATGCGAAGAAGAACAGGGGCCGGATTTTGCCGATGTGATGGGGCAGGAAAATGTGAAGCGCGCTCTGGAGATCGCGGCGGCAGGTTCTCATCATGTGCTGATGATCGGGCCGCCGGGTTCCGGCAAAAGCATGATGGCGCGGCGGCTGCCCTCGATTCTGCCCGACATGAGCTATGAAGAAGCGCTTGAGACCACAAAGATCTTTTCTGTGGCCGGGATGCTGGAAAAAGGCAGACCCATGATCACGCGGCGGCCGTTTCGCGCGCCGCATCACACCGTTTCGGCGGCGGGGCTTTCGGGCGGCGGAAGAACGCCGCGCCCCGGCGAGATCTCGCTGGCGCATAACGGCGTTTTGTTTCTGGATGAACTGCCCGAATTCCATCGCGATGCGCTGGAAATATTGCGCCAGCCGCTGGAAGACGGCATGGTCACCATTTCCCGCGTGGCGGGAACGGTGTCTTACCCCAGCCGTTTTATGCTGGTCTGCGCCATGAACCCCTGCAAATGCGGCTATTATGGCCATCCTTCGGGCAAATGCACCTGTTCCGAACAATCGGTGCGCCGCTATATGCAAAAAATTTCGGGGCCGCTGCTCGATCGCATCGATCTGCATGTGGAAGTGCCTTCCGTCAGTTATGAACACCTCAGCAGGAGGACCCCCGCCGAAAGCTCGGCCCAGATCCGCAAGCGGGTCAACGCGGCCCGCAAAATACAGGCAGAGCGCTTTCAGCATGACGGCGGGGTGCATTGCAACGCCCAGCTGAAACCCGAACAGATGGCGCGGTATTGCAAGCCCGATGAACAGGGCGAAGCGCTGCTGGAAGCGGCGTTCCACGCCATGGGGATGACGGCGCGTTCTTATGACCGCGTGCTGAAAGTGGCGCGAACCATCGCCGATCTGGCGGGCAGCGGGCAGATCTGCGCCCCGCATATCGCCGAAGCCATCCAGTTCCGGTCTCTGGATCGGGAGCAGAGGGGATAGCTTCGGGTGGGCTGCCTGTAAAAATTCCGCAAACAGCGGTTCCATAAGCAGAAACAGCAGAAAACGCCCTCTCGATGCGGTGGGTTGCCGCGACGGGAGGGCGCTTTTATCGTGGTTTGGATCGGGCTTTGATTCATCGGGCTTCTCATCCGTTGGGGGGTTTACGCTCTGTTAAGGGAAGCTTTGTGCGTTTTGGGCAAAAACACAGAGAAGACACCTGTGCACAACTCTGTGGAAACTGTGGAGAACGGGGGATAAATCAACCGTTTTCACGCGGAGAAAAAATGAACAAAACCAAAAAGACTGTCACGAAATTCCGAAAACAAACAGTAATCGCACCTTTACAACGGGGGAAAGTGGGGATAACCTGCCGAAACCCTTTAAAATACAGCGGTTTCGCGGCCTTGCTCCAAAAGCAAAAGCCGTTCTTTGAGAAAAAGGCCGCCGGCATAGCCCACCAGTGATCCGTTTTTGCCGATGACGCGGTGGCAGGGGATGAAAATGGGGATGGGGTTTCTGTTGTTGGCCATGCCCACCGCCCGGCAGGCCTTGGGGCGGCCGATGGCGGCGGCGATATCGGCATAGCTGCGGGTTTCGCCATAGGGAATGCGGCAAAGCGCCGCCCAGACCTCCTGTTGAAAGGGTGTGCCGCGGGGGGCGAGAGGCAGATCGAAAACGCGGCGGCGGCCGGCCAGATATTCTTCCAGCTGTGCGGCGGCTTCCCGCGCCATGGGGCTGCCGGCGGGGCGGGCATCGGGCGGCAGAGGCGCGCCCGGGAACAGCAGATCCGTCACCTGTCCGCCTTCCAAAAGGATGGTCAGCTTTTGGTCGCCAAGCGGCGCAGTGATAAATTCTTTCATAGTGGCTTCCTCCGTATGTGTGATTAAAAGGGGCATTTCGAGGGCGGCTTTTCGGCGTTGGGGGCATAGCGGGCCAGATGGTCGATCTCGAAATTCCCCAGCTGAACGCCGTGGCGAATGGCATCGCTGCCAAACCGCTTGCGGATGGTGTCGAAAGTCTGATCCAGCTGCGTCAGCCGCAGGCGCTGTTCGTTATCGAAAAGGGAAAGCGGCGCTTCGGCGGCGGGCAGAAGCTCGCCCAGCCCGATGGAAATTTGGCGGATGGGGCGGCCGTTCCAAAGCTGAGAGATCAGCAGCTTGGCCGCTTCATAAAGCTCGGCTGTCAGGGAAGAAGGGCGCGTGAGCTTGCTCTGCCGTGAAGCGGTTTGAAAATCGCTGTCGCGCAGCCCCACAGAAACCAGCCGGCAAACATAGCCTTCACAGCGCATCCGCACGCATACGCTGTCGCACAGCTGAGAAAGCACAGCAAGGATATCTTCCCGATCGGTCAGATCGAAAGGCGTGGAAACCGAGTTGGAAAAACTTTTGGGCTCGGTTTCTTTGTTGGGGGTCACCGGTGAAGGGTCGATGCCGTTGGCATAACCCCAAAGGGTGGTGCCGTGGCTTTTCAAAAGCCGATAGGCAAATTCGGGCGAAACACAGGCCAGATCGCCGATGGTGAAAATGCCTCGCGAACGCAGAGTGCGTTCCGAAGCCGCGCCCAGCATGAAAAGATCGCGGATGGGCAGCGGCCACAGGCGCTGCTCGATTTCTTCGGTATAAAGATGGTGGGTGCGGTCGGGCTTTGAAAATTCGCCCGCCATTTTAGCCAGAACCTTGTTGGGGCCGATGCCCACATTCACGGTGAAGCCCAGCTGGTTTTTCACCTGTTCTCTCAGGCGGTCGGCCGCTTCTTCGGCAGGGCCCAGGGCTTTTTCGCTGCCGGTGTAATCGATGAAATATTCATCGATGGAAAATTGCTCGATCACGGGGGAATATTGGGCGACGATCTCGCCCAGCGCTTTGGATAATTTGATATAAAGCAGGTGATTGGGGGGGACGGTGATCAGCTGGGGGCATTTTTTGCGGGCTTGAAAAAGCGGTTCGCCCGTGGTGATGCCCAGATTTTTGGCGGGGATGGATTTGGCCAGGATGATGCCGTGGCGGGCATGCTGATCGCCGGCCACCGCCGAAGGGATCAGACGCAGATCCTGCCCGCCTTCTGCCATATAGCCTAAATTGCTCCAGGATAAAAAAGCGGAATTCACATCCACATGAAGAATGACACGGGGCGACGACATCGGGGGAACCTCCTTTCTCAGGCGGCGCCGCAGCAGTAATAAGCTGAACAAAAAGCCTGGCGCCATGAAATCTTATCTATAGAATAGCAGAACATTTGTTCGTTTGCAAGAGGAGCCTTAAAAATATTTCAGGAAAGTATTGCCACGGACGCCCTTTTTTTACTATAATATAGTTTGTTCTATGAACAAAAACGAGAACATATTGAAAAAGAGAATCCAAAATGCCTTAGGGCAAACTGTGTTCAGCGGCTTTACTAAAATACTGGGAACCACAGGGAAGAAGGGCTCAATCATGAATTTGTTGAAGTTTTTGCGCCAAAGCGGCGAAGAACGAACCGAGCGTGTTTTAACGGGGAAAATCTACAGCACCATGCTTTTTCTGGCGGTTCCGTCTTTCCTGATGTTGATTTCTCAGGCGCTGGCGACCACCTTCGATAACTGGTTCATCTATAACTTTTCCACGCTTACTTCCGGCGGCGTGATCTCTTACAGCGTGCAGGCGTTCAATGTGATCTATAACGCGGGCATCGGCCTTTCCGTGGCGGGCACAGCCATTCTCAGCCGTTTCAACGGTCAGGGCGATTGGCGGGGCAGCCGCCATTATACCGAACAGTTTCTGGCGCTGATGATGCTGCTTTCCGGCGCGCTGGCTGTTTTAACGGCGGTGCTTGCCGGCTTTTATGCTTCGCTGGCCCTGCCCGAGCTGCAAAGCGGCATCCGTCTGGCCATGCGGCTTTATGCGGTGTCGATTCCCTTCGCCTATTTCAACAACGCTTATTATGCCATGAAAAACGCCATGGGCAAATCAGAGATCCCCTTTGTGTTCACCTTTTTGATGGTGGGCACAAAAGTGCTTTGCAACGCGATCTTTGTGGCTGTTCTCGATCTGGGGGTGCTGGGCATCGGCCTTGCCACCATCTGCTCTCATGTGGTGGTCTCTTTGTTTTTGGTGGTGGATGTGTTTTTCCGCAAAAAAGGGATGCGCCTGCATTTCAAGGGCTTCCGGTTCGATCCTTCGGCCATTCGAACCCTGCTGGTGGTGGGCATTCCTTCCGTCATCAACAATATGGCGATGTCTGTGGGGTTCTGGCTCATTAATCTGGAATCGATGAAATTCGGCAACGAGATCTTGAATTCCATCAATATCGGCAACAATATTTCAAGCCTGATGTATAATTTAAGCAGCTGCTTCGGCACCTGCGTCACAACGGCGGTCAGCCTGAACCTGGGCGCCAAACAGAACAAACGGGCCAGAGCTTCGGCAAAATCGGCCATTGTGATGTCTACTATTGGCGGAATGCTGGGAATTGTGATAATCTATTTATTAGGCGAGCCGATCACGAGGCTCTTCACCACAGATCCCGCCATTCTGGGGCGTGCGCTCACTTCCCAACGCATTTCCATTTTGGGCGCGCCGTGCTTTGGCATCTGCAGCGTGATGTGCGGTGTGTTCATCGGCTTTGCCCGCACGAAACTGCCCATTTTGATCAATGTGGCCAGAGTGTGGCTGCTGCGGTATATTTTTATTCTGATCGCAGAAGCTTTGTTTACAGTGAATTTTACGGTGATCCCCTGGGCGACCGTTTTCAGCAACACGCTTACCGCGCTGTTTGGCTGGTATGTTTACCGCACGCTGAAATGGGAAGGTGACCATCAACTGGTGAAAAGAAAAAAGGAGAAAACAGCTTGAACGAATTGAAACAGGAACATCGCGAGCGCGCAGCCCTTGTGGGGCTCAATTGCGGCGGGTTTGCCGAATTCGATAATTCCGATGAAGAAACGCTGGAAGAACTGCGTGAACTGCTGGATACCGCGGGAGGAGACTGCATTTTTACCGCGCTGCAAAAGAAAAGCGCGCCGGATGCGCACACCTTCATCGGCGAAGGCAAAGCGCAGGAGATCGCCCAGCTGGTGCAGCAGAACGAAGTGGAGCTGGTGGTATTCGATAACGAGCTCAGCCCTTCCCAATCGCGCGCGCTGGAAGATGTTTTCAAATGCCGCGTGATGGATCGCAACGGCTTGATCCTGGATATTTTTGCGGATCGCGCCAAAACCAGCGAAGGCAAGCTGCAGGTGGAACTGGCGCAGTATAAATATCTGCTGCCGCGCCTTTCGGGCATGTGGAGCCACCTTGTCCGCCAGACGGCGGGCGGCGGCAAAAGCCCCATCGGCACCCGAGGCCCCGGCGAGACTCAGCTGGAGACCGACCGCCGCCATATCCGCCAGCGGATCGCGCGGCTGGAAAAAGAGATCGAAACCGTTAAGCAAAACCGCGCAACGCAGCGCCGCAAGCGCCAGAAAAGCGAAACACCGCTGGTGGCGCTGGTGGGTTATACCAATGCCGGCAAATCCACCCTGCTCAACACTTTAACGGGCGCCGGCGTTCATGCCAACAACCGCCTGTTCGACACCCTCGACCCCACCACCAAAAGCTATCGCATGGAAGACGGCAGCGAGCTTTTGATCTCCGATACCGTGGGGTTCATCCGAAAGCTGCCCCATCATCTGGTGGATGCTTTCAAGGCCACGCTGGAAGAACTGACTTATGCCGATGTGCTGGTGCATGTGATCGACGCTTCCAATGAGCAGTGGGAAATGCAGGCCGAAGTGGTCGAGCGCCTGATCTCAGAGCTTGGCGCATGGGAAACGCCGCGTATCGTGGTGTTCAATAAATGCGATCTCATGCCGCCCGAATTTCAGCCGCGCATGAGCGGGGCGCTGCATATTTCGGCGAAAAACGGCGAGGGGATGGAAACGCTTTTAAAAACCATCGAAGAAACCCTGGGGCGCGGCAAAGAAAAGCTTGAATTCATTTTGCCCTATGACCGCGCGTCGGTGCTGGATTGGCTTTATCAAAACGCCGATGTAAAAAGCGCCGAATATCAGGGCGAAGGCATTGCGGTCACCGTGGTCTGCGATGCGCGGGCGCGGGGCGCGCTGCGCGAATTTGTGCCGCAGGATCGCGAGAAAGAAGAATGGGAGCTGTAAAAAAGCTCTGGGATAAAACGGAGATGCTATGATCGATTTTAAAGTGCCCGCCGCCGAAGCGGCCGATGAATTCATCGAAAAGAAATCCAGATTCATCGGCCATATTTTCAAAGTGCAGTCTGCCGAAGAAGCCGCGGGCATCATCAAACAGATGCAGAAAAAATATTGGGATGCTTCCCACAATGTCTATGCCTATATTGTGGAAGAAGGGCGCGTGATGCGCTATTCCGATGACGGCGAACCGCAGGGCACGGGCGGAATGCCTGTGCTGGAGGTGCTGAAAAGGGAAGAACTTTATGATGTGCTTTGCGTGGTCACCCGTTATTTCGGCGGTGTGCTGTTGGGGGCGGGCGGCCTGACAAGGGCCTATGCCAAGGGCGCAAAAATAGCGGTGGATGCCGCGGGCATCGCGGTGATGCGGCCCTATCGATTCGCCACCCTGCGCTGCCCTTATGCCATGCTTGAAACCGTGCGGGCCCAGTTCGCGCGGCAGGAAGTGGAAGAAACGGCCGCCGATTATGCCGAAGAAGTCACTTTGACCCTTTGCATGGCGCAGGATCGTTTTGAAAGCTATCAGGCCTCGCTGACAGAACTCAGCGGCGGAACTTTAAAAGCGGAACCGGGAGAAGTGCAGCTTTTTGCAAAACGCCTTTCCTGAGTGAAAGTTCAAAAATACGGCGCGGCGGCTGCTGCGCGCAAGATCGGCAGAAAGAGCTTTTCTTTCTGCTGATCTTTTTTGTGAAAACCGCCTGATAGAAAAAATTCAGTGCTTTTCTGTTTTCGGCCGGAAAGATGCTTTTTGAAAAAGATCTTTGGAAAAAGAGGAGAACCGAAACTTTTGTCGTATTATATTAATGCAAGTGTTAATAGCAAGAGTTAATAGCAAGAGCGCCGAAAGGGGGAAGTGCCCATGAATGTTCGGGAACGGCTGGAAGAGATCGAACGGCAGACATTGCTGCCGCAGGCCAGTCATGCCGGCCTTTCCAAAGGCAGGGTGAGGCCCGAAGAAAAATCGGAATACCGCACCTGCTTCATGCGCGACCGCGACCGCATCATCCACAGCAAGGCATTTCGGCGCCTGAAAGATAAAACACAGGTTTTTTTATCGCCCGAAGGCGATCATTACCGCACGCGGATGACCCACACCATGGAAGTGGCGCAGATCTCGCGAACCGTGGCGCGGGGACTGGGATTAAATGAAGACTTGACAGAAGCCATCGCTTTAGGGCATGATTTAGGGCATACGCCTTTTGGTCATGCGGGCGAAAAGGCGCTCAACGAAATATGCCCTCTGGGTTTTGCCCACAACGAACAAAGCCTGAGGGTCATCGATTTTTTAGAAAAAAACGGCAGCGGCCTGAACCTGACCTATGAGGTGAGGAACGGCATCGTCTGCCACAGCGGCGCGCAAAAGGCTGATACGCTGGAAGGGCGCATCGTGCATTATGCCGACCGCATCGCCTATATCAACCATGATATCGATGACGCCCTGCGGGCTGAAATTTTGCGGCCGGGCGATCTGCCCACCGGCGTTTTGCGCCACCTGGGCGAAACCACATCCGCCCGCATCGATTGCCTGGTGGGGGCGATGATGACCTATTTTCTGCGCGAGCAAAAAATAGGGATGGAAGAAGAAACCGAAGAAGCCATGCTGGAGCTGCGGGATTTCATGTTCGAATATGTCTATAAAAACCCTGTGGCAAAGGGGGAAGAAGGCAAAGGCAAACGCATTGTTTCGATTTTATACGAACATTTCGCGGAAGAGCCGGATGATCTTCCGCCGGAATATATGCAGATCGCCATGCGCGAAAGCGTGGAACGCGCCGCCTGTGATTATGTGGCGGGCATGAGCGATCGTTTTGCGGTGGCGGTTTTTCATGAACTGTTTATCCCCAAAAGCTGGAGCAAGGTCTGAAGAAAAGGAGGAATTCCATGGCGCTGCCCGAAAGCTTTCTCGACGAGCTGGTGGCAAGATGCGATATTTATGATATCGTTTCACGATATGTCAGCTTGAAAAAAAGCGGATCCAATTATTTTGGCGTATGCCCATTCCACAGCGAAAAAACGCCTTCTTTTTCGGTCAATCGCGAAAAACAGATCTATCATTGCTTTGGCTGCGGCGCCGGTGGCGGGGTCATCAATTTCATCATGCGCATCGAGAATTTCACTTTTATCGAAGCGGTGCGCTTTTTGGCAGAGATCGCGGGCATGGAAATGCCCGAAGAAAATTTCGGCGAAGCTTCCGCGCGGCGGCGCAGGCAAAGGCTTGTGGAACTTTCCACCGAAGCCGCCCGGTTTTATGCGGCCCAGCTGCAGCAGCCGCAGGGGGCAAAAGGGCTTGAATATCTGAGAAAACGCGGCATGACCGTGGGCACGATCCGCCATTTCGGGCTGGGGTTTGCGCCCGATGGATGGGATCATCTGATCAAAGCCATGGCCGAAAAAGGCTTCACCAAAGAAGAACTTTTGGCGGCGGGGCTGGTGGTGAAAAACCAAAGCGGCGGCGTTTATGATCGTTTCCGCAATCGCGTGATGTTCCCGATCATCGATATCAAGGGCAATGTCATTGCCTTCGGCGGCCGCGTGATGGATGATTCCCTGCCGAAATATCTCAATTCTTCCGATACGCCCATTTTCAATAAAAGCCGCAACCTGTTCGCCATGAATTTCGCCAAAAGAACAAAGCGCGATTATTTTATTCTGGCCGAAGGATATATGGATGTGATCGCTCTGCATCAGGCGGGGTTCGATTGCGCGGTGGCCTCGCTGGGCACCTCGCTGACAGAAGATCAGGCGCGGCTGATGGCTTCCCGCGGGAAAACGGAAGCGGTCATCTGCTATGACAGCGACGAAGCGGGCAAAAAAGCCGCTCAGCGCGCCATTGATATCTTGAACAGGGCGGGCATGAAGGTTCGCGTTTTAAGGGTGACGGGCGCGAAAGACCCCGATGAATTCATCAAAAAAAACGGGGCTGACGGGTTCGAAAAGCTGCTCACTCAAACCAACACCGATATCGAATATAAACTTCTGGTGCTCAAATCGAAATATGATTTGGAAACCGATGAGGGCAAGGTGGGTTATTTGCAGGCGGCGGCGCGGCTTTTGGCGGCGATCCCCAGCGAAGTGCAGCGCGAGATCTCGGGCAGAAGCGTGGCCCGCGAAGCGGGGGTTTCCCATCAGGCCATGATGGATGAGATCCGCCGAACCTTGCGCATGAACCGAAAACGCGATAAAAAACAAGAGGAACAGAGCGCCAAAAATACTGTGCGCGGCTATCAGCCTGCGCAGAAAGAACTGCGTTATGAAAACCTGCGTTCGGCGCGCTGTGAAGAAAAATTACTGGGGCTTGTGTTTTCCGATGAAGAATTGCTGAAAAAAGCCGCGGAAACCATTGCGCCCGAAGAATTTTCATCCCCTTTTCTGGCAAAAGTATATGCAGGCGTGCTGCAGCGGCGGCAGCAGGGCGGCGAAATTTCACTGGCCGCTTGTTTGACCGATCTGACGCAGGATGAAAGTGATTTGCTCACAAAGATCGCTTCTCAAAGCGTGCGCTCGGAAAATCCGGGGCAAGAGCTGGAAGATTATATTTCTGTGATCAAATTTGAATATATAAAAAAACAAAATGAAGATGAACAAGACCTGCTGCAGGCAGCGGTGCGCCGCCGGCAGCAAGAGCATCGTGGAGGAATGTAAGAATGACGGAAAAGATCAACGCCAACAATGAAAACACCGGGGCGGAACAGGAAAACAACGGAATGAAAAAACAGCAGATGCTGAAAGATCTGTTGGAAAACGCCAAGAAACACGGCAATAAAGTCACTTCCAAAGAGCTGAACACCCTGATCGACGAATTGGAACTGGATAATAAACAGCAGGATAAGCTTTATGAGCTGCTTGAGCATTCGGGCATCGAGCTGCCGATGGAAGAAGACGAAGAAGCATTGGTCGAAATTCCGCTGTTGGATGAGGAAGACCCCGATTTCAAAGAATTGGTCGATCTGCCCGAAGAAGAAGTGCCCGACCCTAGCGCTCTGGCGGAAGGGCTGGCCATTGATGACCCGGTTCGCATGTATCTGAAAGAGATCGGCAAAGTGGATCTGCTTTCTTCCGATGAAGAGATCGAGCTGGCCAAGCGGATGCTGGAAGGCGATGAAAAGGCAAAACAGCGTTTGGCCGAAGCCAACCTGCGTTTGGTGGTTTCCATTGCCAAGCGTTATGTGGGCCGCGGCATGCTGTTCCTTGATCTGATCCAGGAAGGCAACCTGGGCCTTATCAAGGCCGTGGAAAAATTCGATTACACCAAGGGTTATAAATTTTCCACCTACGCCACATGGTGGATCCGTCAGGCCATCACCCGCGCCATCGCCGATCAGGCCAGAACCATCCGCATCCCTGTGCACATGGTGGAAACCATCAATAAGGTCATCCGCGTTTCCCGCCAGCTGCTGCAGGAACTGGGGCATGATCCTTCGCCCGAAGAGATCGCCGAAGAAATGGGCATCCCCGCCGAAAAAGTGCGTGAGATCCTGAAGATCGCGCAGGAACCCGTTTCGCTTGAAACCCCCATCGGCGAAGAAGAAGACAGCCATCTGGGCGATTTCATCCAGGATGAAGACGCGCCGGAACCCGCGGAGGTAGCTTCCTTCACCCTGCTGAAAGAACAGCTTGTGGAAGTTTTGAAGACCCTGACCCCCCGCGAAGAAAAGGTGCTGCGCCTGCGCTTCGGCATTGAAGACGGCAGAACACGCACTTTGGAAGAAGTGGGCAAGGAATTCAATGTCACCCGCGAAAGAATCCGCCAGATCGAAGCAAAAGCGCTGCGTAAACTGCGCCACCCCAGCCGCTCGAAAAAATTGAAGGATTTTCTCAATTAGTGAAAACCTGATCGTCTTTCCAGGCGCCGCGGAAGAACATTCTTCCGCGGCGCTTTTTTCAAATCGTGCAGAAACAGATAAGCAAAGATAAAACGCACAATAAAACCGGTATAAATATAGCATATCGCACAAAAGCACCGGGTTGTAAGAAAACGAAAAATTGTTTATAATAAAATAGAATTCATCGGAAACGGGCCAAAGAAACAGAAAAGAACAAAAAATGAGCATAATGGCCAAAAAAGTATGAAAAATTTATGCAAAGAAACGAGATGACGAAGATGGCAGATCAAAACCCTTACAGCAATTTTGTGAAAATGCTGGATAAGACAGCCAAACAAATGAATCTGGATGAAGTTGCGTATGAGTTTGTGAAATATCCCGAGCGTGAGCTGAAAGTATCCATCCCGGTGGAGATGGATAACGGGAAAGTGCGCCTTTTCGAAGGCTACCGTGTGCAGCATTGCAGCATGCGCGGGCCCTGCAAGGGCGGTGTTCGCTATCATACCGATGTGAATGAAGATGTGATGCGCGCCATGGCGGGGGTCACAACGCTGCAATGTGCGCTGACGAATATCCCCTTCGGCGGGGCTTACGGCGGCGTCAATGTGGATGTGAAAGAGTTATCTCACGAAGAGATCAAAAAGCTGACGCGCCGCTATACGGCCATGATCCTTCCGTTCATCGGGCCGATGCAGGATATCCCCGCACCCGATGTGAACACAAACGAAGAGATGATGGGCTGGATCATGGATACCTACAGCATGATGAAAGGTTATGCCGTGCATGGCATCGTCACGGGGAAGCCGCTGGATCTGGGCGGTTCCATGGGCGCGGAAGAAGCGCCGGCCCGCGGCCTTGTTTATGTAACGCGCGAGCTGCTGAAGCGCCTGAAAAAACCCGTGGAGCTGACCAGCGCCGTGATCCTTGGCATGGGCAAAGTGGGCGCCGCCACCGCCCGCCAAATGTATAACGAAGGCATCCGCATTTCTGCCGTGGGCGATATCACGGGCGCCATTGCCTGCCGCACAGGGCTGCATATCCCCAGCGTTTTGGAACATATGCAGAGCGGCGGCCTGCTTTGCGATTTTCAGGATGACGGCGTGGAGCATATCTCTTGCCGGGAACTGCTGGAAATGGAATGTGATCTGCTGGTGCCTGCCGCGCTGGAATGCCAGATCAATGCCGAGAACGCCGAAGCCATTCAGGCGAAGATCATCATTGAAGGCGCCCATTGCCCCACAACGGTGGAAGCGGATGAAATTTTAGAGCGCCGCGGCATCACAGTCGTGCCGGATATTCTGGCCAACGCCGGCGGCATGATCGTTTCTTATTTCGAATGGGTGCAGAATATCCAGTCGCTGATGTGGGATGGTGATGAAGTGAGCCGCATGATGCGGCAGGTCATTTTAAAAGCCTTCGACGATGTTTATGAAATGGCGCATATGAACCATATTTCATTAAGAATGAGCGCTTATTCTCTGGCGCTGGATAAAGTCGTCAGAGCAAAAAAAATTCGCGGAATTTTCCCATAATCGGTAAGGCGCAGCGGGAGGTGCTATATGAGCATTAGTATGTTTGATATTTTAGGACCCATCACGGTGGGGCCATCCAGTTCCCATACGGCCGGCGCTGTGCGCATTGGGCTTGCGGCGCGCACGATTTTAGGGGAAGAGGTCAAAACGGCGAAGATCACTTTTTATGGCTCCTTCGCCGATACCTATCGCGGCCACGGCACCGATAAAGCGGTGGTGGGCGGTCTTCTGGGTTTCAACACCGAAAATGTCAAGATTCGCGAGAGCTTGCAGCTGGCGCAGTTTCGCGGCATGAAATATGAATTTTTCACCGCAGAAGAAGCGCGGTATCATCCCAACACTTTGAAGATCGAAGCCTCGGGAAAGACAAAAAGCATTACTTTACGGGGCGCTTCCATCGGCGGCGGGCAGATCCGCATTCAGGAACTCAACGGTTTTCCCATGGAAGCTTCCTGCCTGATGGATACGCTGCTTGTGGTGCATAAAGATTCGCCGGGCGTTTTGGCCAACATTGCCATGACCCTGAATCAGGCCGGTTATAATATCGGCAACCTGCGCCTCAACAGAACCAAGCGCGAAGGCGATGTGATCACGGTGATCGAAAACGACACAAAGGTAGATGAAAAAACAATGGAGGCCATGCGCAAGATCCAGGATGTTCTGCGCGTGATCTCCATGCCCAAATTTTAAAACGAGGTGACTGAATGGATATTCCAAGCATCGATTATATTTTGGATGAAGCGGCAAAAAACAATATGACCATCTGGCAGGTCGTTTTGAAAGAAGAACAGGCCGACAGCAACCTGACAGAAGAAGAGCTGCATGCGCGCGTGGAAGAAAGTTACCGCGTGATGAAAGAAGCGGCCTATGGCGGCATCTCTTCCGAAGTGAAATCCATCAGCGGCCTGACGGGCGGCGATGCGGCAAAATATTACCGCCACTATAAAAACCATAAAAATTTGTTGGGCTCGCTGGAAGCGAAAGCCATGTCTTATGCGCTGGGCACATCGGAATATAACGCCTCGATGGGCGTGATCGTGGCGGCGCCCACCTGCGGATCGTCGGGAATTCTGCCGGGCGTTGTGATCGCCGCGCAGGAAGAATTCGGCTTGAGCGACCGCGAGGCTGTCAACGGCCTGATCACCGCCGGCGGGATCGGCGGCGTGGTGGCCACCAGAGCCACGATTTCCGGCGCCGCGGGCGGATGCCAGGCGGAATGCGGAACGGCGGCGGCCATGGCTGCCGCGGCGCTTTGCGAAATGATGGGCGGAACCCCCAAACAATGCACACAAGCGGCCACGCTGGCGCTGAAAAACTGTCTGGGCCTCGCCTGCGACCCGGTGGCGGGTCTGGTGGAAGTTCCCTGCGTCAAGCGCAACGGCATTTATGCCACCTTCGCCATCGCGGCGGCGGATATGGCGCTGGCGGGCATCGAAAGCTTCATCCCGCCCGATGAAGTGATCGACGCGATGTATCAGATCGGCGTCAATATGCCGGCTGCTGTGCGCGAAACGGCCGAGGGCGGCTTGGCCATCACCCAAACGGGCATCAGCGCGAAACGCCGCCTGCAATATTAAGGCCGTCTCTTTTGAAGGGCCGGGCAATCAAAGCATAAAAATAAAAGCTCTTGCGAGAAATTTCTCGCAAGAGCTTTTTGCTTTTTGAAACAAAAATCATTTCGCCGCGGAAGACCCTGCGCCCACCAGATCCACAGCGCGGCGGCAGCCCACGATGCGGAAATAGGGCATCTCCATTTGCAGTTGATATAAGGCGGCGCGGGTATCCATGCTGCTCAGGCAGCCGTCAAAATCAAGATAAAGGAAGAACTGATGCATATCGTCGGCGTCATCTTTTTTCTGCATATGCAAAAATTCCATGTTTTGTTTGTTGTCGGCCAGAATAGAAAGGGCATAGGCCAGCGAGCCGCTTTCGGAAGGCATGTTGAACACCGCGCAGATCACTTCATCGCGGCTGGGGTCGTGGATCAGCTTTCTTGAAATGACCGCCAGAAACGCATCTTCGCGCAGCGGAACGATCTCGTTGAGATAAAGCTGTTTGTCATTGAGAAAATCATAAAGCCAGTCGGTTTTATAAAACCCGCTCAGCGGAACGGCGCACCATTCGGCTTTGCCTTCTTTCACCAGATCCAGCCCGGCTTCGGGGCTTGAAACGATCAGCGGTTCGGCATGCAGGGCGTTTTTTACATCGGCGGAAGCACCGGCTGTGCAGCAGCAGGGGCCCTGGGGGGCGGCGGAAGAAAGAAAATCTTCATGCCAGAGCTTCAGCGATTCATCCAGTTCCAGAAAAACGCGGCATTGGCGGTTGCGGCTCATGCGAAGCAGCGATTTCCAGAGCATCCGCGCCTTCAGCGCCAATTCGGGGGGCAGCCCGCGCGACATGGAATCTAAAAGCTCTTTTTCATGCGCGGCGTCATAAAGCGGTTCTCCGCGGTCGAGCTTTGAACGGGCGATGCTGATTGAAGCTTCCATACGGCGAAGAAACACATCGCGCAAAGCTTCATCACAGCTGGCAATAATCTGCCGGTAAATTTCGATTTCGTGCATAAAAGAGCCTCCATCAAACAGAACACCATAGAGTGAAAATGTTGTATAAAATCAATAAAAATGTCCAAACATATCTATAACAATGATACAGTTTCGAAAAGGTTCTGTCAATGTGTAACCGGATGGAAATCCGTTAAGAAACTAACAAAAATCTAACGCTTAAAAATCATAAATTCGTGAAAATGTGAAAGGAACTCCCTTTGGGCGCCCGCAAACGCTTTTGGCAGAGAAAAGGCGGCGCTTTGCGGCGCCGCCTCTGCTTTTTTGCGAAATCGATCAGCGCCGATCGGCAAGCTGAAGATAAGAAAGCAGCAGTTCGGCGGTTTTTTCAACGCCCAGGCGCGAAGTATCGGCCGAAAGATGATAAAGGCGGCTGTCGCCCCATTTATGGCCTGTGTAATGGGCATAATAATTTGCGCGGGCGCGATCGGTCTTCTTCACCGCGTCGGGCGCTTCTTCGGCGGGGATATGGTAGGAATCGATGGCCCGCTCAATGCGCTTTTCAATGGGCGCGTGAAGGAAAAAGTGGGTGCAGTCTGTGCGGTCGCGCAGCACAAAATCGGCGCAGCGCCCCACGATCACGCAGGGGCCTTTTTCGGCAATATGGCGGATGGCATCGAACTGGGCCAAAAAGAGTTTGTCATAAAGCGATAAGCTGTCGGGCCCGTAATAGCCCATGCCAAGCCCGGTGGCCAGGGAATAAAGCAGGCTGTTCTGGGCTTTCGATTCCGCCTGGCGCAGCAGGTCTTCCGAAAAGCCGCTTTCCTGGGCGGCCACCGTCAGAAGCTTTTTATCATAAAAGGGAAGCCCCAGCTCTTCCGCGATTTTTTGGCCGATCAGTCGGCCGCCGCTGCCATATTCGCGGCTGATGGTGATGACAGATTGTTTCATAAATAAGCTCCCTTCGTTTCTGTGATTTCAAGATAATTTTTACCTTATTTATAGTATAAACCGAAAAGCGGGGTTTTCCAATGAGATTTTGAAAATTTTCAAGTGTGAAGCCGGGCGTTTGCCGCCCGTGGAATTGCCCGCAAAAAAACAGCAGATTCCTGTGAGGGGAGAAGGCGAAAACAAAAAAATCGTGCCCCCGGATCTTTTCAAGGCGCGAAGTTCGCAAAATAGGTGAAAAAACTGGACAGAACAGCCGAAATGTGT
Source organism: Acidaminobacterium chupaoyuni (assembly GCF_047936785.1). GTDB lineage: Bacteria > Bacillota > Clostridia > Oscillospirales > Butyricicoccaceae > Acidaminobacterium > Acidaminobacterium chupaoyuni. Next base: position 2,077,222 of record NZ_CP176394.1, on the reverse strand, counting down.
TAAATTTGTGAATACAGACGGATCGCGGCGGCAAGAAGCGGAAAGCAGAGCGCCCATCCGTTCAATTCTTTTTTATTTGGAGGATCTTTACTCATGCAAACCTTTAGCTATGTTCCCACCGGTGTCTGCAGCAAACGCTTCGATTTCGTTGTGGATGAAACGAATAATACCATCATTGATGTGAAGGCTGTGGCAGGCTGCCCGGGTAATCTGGCGGGGATCAGTAATTTGCTGAAGGGGATGAAGATCGAAGAGGTGATCGAGCGTCTGGAAGGCGTGAAATGCGGCTTCAAGCCCACCTCCTGCCCGGAGCAGATCTCTTTTGCGCTTCGCGATTATCTGGCGGGCAAACTGCAATAAGGCGGTTGCCATACGCCGCGGATCAGCCGCCGGTCTGGGCGGCCGCAAAGGGCAGAAATCACATTTTGAATGATAATAATGAAAGAATATGTTAAGAGGGTGAATTTTATGAAGAAGGCGACCGTAAAAGAACTTTTACAGCAGCCGCAGGAATTTATCGGCCAGCAGGTGGCGTTATGCGGATGGGTGCGCACCGTGCGCGATGTAAAAGCCTGCGCGTTTATCGAATTGAATGACGGCAGCGTGGTGAAAAACATCCAGATCGTTGCCGATAACGGGAAAAATGTTTATGAAATCGCCAAGAATATCGGCGTGGGAACCGCTTTGCGCGTCAGCGGCACAGTGGTGGAATCCAAAGGCGGAAACCAGGCCATCGAGCTCCAGAGCGAAACCATCGAAATCGAAGGCGAATGCCCTTCTGATTATCCGCTGCAAAAAAAGCGCCATTCCATGGAATATCTGCGCACGATCGCGCATCTGCGCCCCCGCACGAACCTGTTCAGCGCGGTTTTCCGTGTGCGCAGCGAAGCGGCGTTTGCCATCCACCAGTTCTTTAACGAGCGCGGCTTTGTTTATGCCCACACACCGCTGATCACAGCCAGTGACTGCGAAGGCGCCGGCGATATGTTCCGCGTGACGACGCTGGATGCCAAGAACCCGCCTCTGACAGAAAACGGCGATGTTGATTTCAGCCAGGATTTCTTCGGAAAAGCTTCGAACCTCACGGTTTCCGGCCAGCTGGAAGCGGAAACCTTCGCTTTGGCCTTTGGCAAAACCTATACCTTCGGGCCCACCTTCCGTTCCGAAAATTCCAACACCAGCCGTCATGCGGCCGAATTCTGGATGATCGAACCCGAGATCGCTTTTGCCGATCTGAACGATAACATGGCTCTGGCGCAGGAAATGACACAGTATGTGATCCGCCATGTGATGAAGAAATGCCCCGACGAGATGAACTTCTTCAACTCTTTCGTGGATAAGGGCCTCATCGAGCGCCTGACGGCCATCGCCGAAGCCGAAGAATTCGCTCATATCACCTATACCGATGCCATCGCAATTTTAGAAAAACACAAAGACGAATTTGAATTCCCTGTTTATTGGGGCTGCGATCTGCAAAGTGAGCATGAACGCTATATCACCGAAGAAGTGTTCAAAAAGCCCACATTTATGACGGATTACCCCAAAGAGATCAAATCTTTCTATATGCGCCTCAACGATGACGGAAAAACCGTCGCCGCCATGGATATGCTGGTGCCCGGCATCGGCGAACTGATCGGCGGAAGCCAGAGAGAAGAACGCCTGGATGTGCTGGAAGCGCGCATGGAAGAACTGGGCATGGAAAAAGAAGGATACTGGTGGTATCTGGATCTGCGCAAATACGGCGGAACCAAGCACGCGGGCTATGGCCTGGGCTTCGAACGCCTGATCATGTATTTGACCGGCGTGAGCAACATCCGCGATGTGCTGCCGTTCCCCAGAACCGTGGGCAGCGCTGAATTCTAAACCTAAACACAACAGGCAGAACTTCTGCCTCGGGAGGCATTACGGTTGAAAACGATCATCGGAATCGATATCGGCGGCAGCACAACGAAAATCGTTGGGGTGCGCGACGGTAAAATCATCAACCCGTTAAAAGTAAAAGCGGATGACCCCGTGACCTCGGCTTATGGCGCCTTTGGCCGGTTTCTGGCCGAAAACCATATGACGGTGGAACAGATCGATAAAGTGATGTTCACGGGCGTGGGGTCTTCCTTTATCACCAGCAGCGGCATGTATGGCGTGCCGATCCAAAAGGTGGATGAGTTCACCGCCATCGGGAAAGGCGGATGCACCATCACGGGGCTTGACCGCTGCATTATTGTAAGCATGGGCACCGGCACGGCTTTTGTTCGCGTGAAAGACGGCGAAGCCCAGCATCTGGGCGGAACCGGCGTGGGCGGCGGCACACTGCTGGGGCTCTGCGGCAAAATGCTGGGGCTTCACAGCGTCGATCATATCATGGAGCTTGCCGAACAGGGCGATCTGAGCAATGTCGATCTGACCATCGGCGATATTTCAGATGTGCCGCTGTCGAATATGTCTGCCGAGATCACCGCCAGCAATTTCGGCAAAGTGAGCGATATGGCCACCAACGGCGATATCGCGCTGGGCGTTTTGAATCTGGTTTTTCAAACCGTTGGAATGCTGGCGGTTTTTTCCACCCGCGAAGAGGGCATTAAAAATGTGGTGCTGACAGGGAATCTCACAAAGATCCCCATGGCAAAAAAGCTGTTCCTGCAAATGGAAGAACTATATGATATTCGCTTCATTATCCCCGAAAATGCCGATTATGCCACGGCTATCGGCGCGGCAATGCTGGGGATCGCATAAGAGTTGACAGAGAACAAAATTTTTGGGAGGTATATCGCAATGGATTTGAGAAAAGCCGGCCATGATGAGCTTGTTGCCCTGAAAAAAGAACTCGACGCGCAATATGAAAGCTTTAAGGCGCAGAACCTGAAGCTGAATATGGCCAGGGGCAAGCCCGGCGCAGATCAGCTGGATGCATGCGAGGGAATGCTGACAGTGATCTCCACCAGCAAAGATTGCATTTATGAAGGTCTGGATACCCGCAACTACGGCGGGCTGGAAGGCATCCCTGCCTGCCGCCAGATGTTCGCCGATCTGCTGGATGTTCCCGCAGAGCAGGTTCTGGCGGGCGGCAACGCCAGCCTGACCTTTATGTATGACACAATGGATCGCCTGATGATGTTCGGCGCCTGCGGCGTTGACGAGCCCTGGGTGAAAAAAGACAAGGTGAAATTCCTGTGCCCGGTTCCCGGCTATGACCGCCATTTTTCCATCTGCCAGCAGCTGGGCATCGAAATGATCAATGTGCCCATGGATGAAAACGGCCCCGTAATGGATGTCGTTGAAAAACTTGTGGCCGAAGATGAAAGCATCAAGGGCATGTGGTGCGTGCCGAAATATTCGAACCCTTCGGGCATCGTTTATTCCGATGAAGTGGTGCGCCGCATCGCGAACCTGAAGCCCGCCGCCAAAGATTTCCGCCTTTTCTGGGATAACGCCTATATGATCCACCATATCACCGAAGAAGAGATCGAGATCCCCAACATCATCACGGAATGTGAAAAAGCGGGCAACCCCGATATGGTGTTTGAATTCTGCTCCACTTCCAAGATCACTTTCCCCGGCGCCGGCGTTTGCGCCTTTGCCGCCAGCAAAAACAATGTGGAATGGCAGAAAAAATACATGAACGCCCAGCAGATCGGCCCCGATAAGATCAACCAGCTTCGCCATGTGCTGTTCTTCAAGAACGCGGAAGGCGTGAAAAAACATATGAAGATCCACGCGAAACTGCTCGCGCCCAAGTTCAAGGTGGTTACCGACACACTGGAAAAGAACCTGGCGGGAACAGGCGCGGGTTCCTGGAATGTGCCCAAGGGCGGCTATTTCATCAGCTTTGATGCCATGGAAGGCTGCGCCAAGCGCATCCAGCAGCTTTGCAAAGAGGCCGGCATTGTGATGACCGGCGCCGGCGCGACTTTCCCCTATGGAAAAGACCCGAAAGACAGCAATCTGCGCATTGCGCCGTCGCTGCCGCCTGTGCAGGAATTGCAGCAGGCAATGGATGTTTTCTGCGTTTGCGCCAAAAAAGCCGCGGTGGAAAAACTGCTGGCTGAATAACTGATCGAAAACAATAGGATAAATACCCTGTTTTTCATGTGAAAGCATAGTATTTCACAGAAGAACGGGGTATTTTTATAGCATATCTCACATAAAAATGACGGATTTTATTGACGCATGGCAGGGGTTGCGGTATAATGAACCTTGCTTGTAAAAACGAAAAATACGGGGGATCTCTATTTTTTAGCGGGCTTTCTGGTTTTTCGGATGAAATGAAGGAGGAGAAAAAAGCACAATGAAGAAAAGCGTAATTTCTTTCGTCTGCATGATCTTGGTGATCGGTCTTTTGGCCACCGTGCTCTTTTGCGGCGTCGATTTCGGCTTTTTCTCCATTCCCAAGATCACAAACACCGATGACGGCATTCGCCTGGGGCTTGACCTTGTGGGCGGCAGCAGCATCACATTTGAGGGAATGGCAGACAGCAAGATCTCGGCTGAACAATTGAATGCAGATATGGATTCCGTGGAAAGCTTGCTCCGCGGCAGATTGGATTATCTGGGGCTCTATGAAGCGCAGGTCTATCGCGTAGGCGACCGCCGTGTGACCGTTGAGATTCCTTCCATCAGCGACCCCGAAGAGGCCGTGAGAAAACTGGGTTCTACCGCTCAGCTGGAATTCCGCGATGCTGACGGCAAAGTCATCATCAAAGGCGCCGATGTGAAATCCGCTTCCGCCAAATACGGCGCGCTGGATGCCACAAAAGTGCAGCAGAACTATGTATTGCTTTCACTGACGGATGAAGGTTCCGCCCTGTTTAAAGAGGCTACCAAAACAGCGGCCGGCCGTTCTTCCGATGGCAAAAACTATATTTCCATCACCTTGGATGGTGAAGAGATCAGCAAACCTTATGTCGATTCCAAATATGCGGAAAACGGCCTGAGCGGCGATGTGGTGATTTCCGGCGGATTTGACGCCGAAAGCGCCGGCTGGCTGGCCAATGTGATTGCCGCGGGCCAGCTGCCGTTTGAACTGAAACAGGTCGAACTGCGCAGCGTGGGCGCCCAGTTGGGCATGACAGCGCTGCAGACAAGCATCAAAGCGGGCGTGATCGGCCTGATTCTGGTCATCATCTTCATGATCGCCATGTATCGCCTGCCCGGTGTGGTGGCCAGCGTCGCGCTGCTGTTCTACTGCGTGCTGGAAGGTCTGATCCTGACCATCTTCCGCGTGAACCTTTCTCTGCCCGGTATCGCCGGTATCATCCTATCCATAGGTATGGCCGTTGACGCCGATGTGGTTATTTTCGAGCGCATCAAAGAAGAGCTGCGCACCGGCAAAACCATCAAATCGGCTATCGATTCCGGCTTCCATCGCGCTTTCAGCGCTATTTTGGATTCTAACATCACAACTTTTATCGCCGCTGTCGTGTTATATTTCTTCGGCAAAGGCACGATCGTCGGCTTCGCCATCACCCTGGGTCTTGGCATCATCCTTTCGATGTTCACCGCTTTGACCATTACGAAATTCCTGCTTAACAGCCTTGTGGGCATGAAGGTCACAAACCTCAAGCTCTATGGCGCCGGCGAAAGGAGAGATGCATAATGAAAAAGTTCAGCGTTACAAAAAACTTTAAAATTTATGTGATCATCTCCATCATCATGGTTTCTGTGGGGCTTGCCGCTCTTGTGCTGGCTCCCTTCGGCGTGAACCTGTTCAACCTCGATATCGAGTTTGCGGGCGGCACGACCTTTACCTATGATCTGGGCAACGACAAAGTGACTCCCGATATGATCAGCAGAATCCAGACCGTGGCACAAGATACCATTGGTGAAAAAGTTTCGGCGGTTCCCACCGGCGATGACACGCAGGTTCTCATCAAAACAAAGGATCTGGATACCGAAACCCGCGATGCTTTCCATGAAGCGCTCTGCAAAGAGTTCTCGCTGGAAGATTCGGCGCGTGTCGATGTGCAGAATGTCAGCCCCTTGGTGGGCAAAGATATGCAGGCTTCCGCTGTGAAAGCGTCGCTGATGGCGGCGGTTCTGATGCTGCTGTATATCACTTTCCGCTTCGATTTCAAATCGGGTCTGTCGGCGGTCATCTGCCTGCTGCATGATGTGTTGGTGATGATCAGCGCCTATGTGATCTTCCGCCTGCCGCTGAACATGAACTTCATTGCGGCGGCGCTGACGATCTTTGGTTATTCCATCAACGCCAGCATCATCACTTTCGACCGCATCCGCGAAAACATGAAGCTTTCCAAGCGCAAGGATATCAATGAAGTGGTGGATAACAGCGTCATGCAGACCCTGACCCGTAACATCTATACCACGCTGACGACCTTGTTCACCATTGTTCTGCTCATCTTTATGGGCGTAAGTTCGCTGCGTAACTTTGCGATCCCCATCACGGTGGGCATCGTTTCCGGCGCTTATTCTTCCATTTGCATCGCAGCTCCGCTGTGGGCAAAAATGAAGAACAAGAAACCTGCGCCTAAAACAGCAAAATAAGCATTTATGACAGATTGAAACAGCAGGAAAACAAAAGTTTTCCTGCTGTTTTTTCACATTTCAAAAGGCGGACCAACTGCGGCTTTGTCGAAAGATGTCGAAACTTGCGGCCGATTGGGGGTAGTAAGTTGCCGAAAACTCTGTCAGAATGGTTTTACAGACAGAACTTCGACAATTTTATATAGACACACGCGGTAAACAGCAAAATCTCGAAAAAGCGTTCGACGGTTTTCGACAAAATTTTCAAAGGTTGCAGGTTATTCGGGAATATGTTACACTAAATTAATAGAGAATCGACATCCATGAGAGAGGAAGGAATAGCCTGATGAAGTGCCCGTTTTGCGGTTATTTGGAAAGCAAAGTTGTGGATTCACGCCCCACCGAAGAGGGAGGCTCTATTCGCAGAAGGCGAGAATGCTTAAGCTGCGGCAAACGCTTCACCACCTATGAAACTGTGGAAAGCGTGCCGCTGATGGTGATAAAAAAAGACGGTTCCCGCGAGGCTTATGATAAAAACAAAGTGCTCAACGGCCTGATCCGTGCCTGCCAGAAGCGCCCTGTTTCCATGGCGGTGCTTGAAGATACGGTCAGCGAGATCGAGCAGCAGCTATCCAACACGATGGAACGCGAGGTGCATTCCGAGCAGATCGGTGAGCTGGTGATGGAGCATCTGAAAAAGATCGACCAGGTGGCTTATGTGCGTTTTGCTTCAGTGTATCGGCAGTTTAAAGATTTAGACAGCTTTATGGATGAATTGAGCAAACTGCTGGCCATGAAAAATAACGAATAAGAAGCATAAAAACACCGCGTTGCCAAAGCAAGGCAATGCGGTGTTTTTTTACGGCTGTAAATTTCTCTCAGAAGATGTTTTTGATGTTTGGCGTGTCGGAACGGGGCAGATCATAAATCAGGTGCGAGAGAAGCGAGGCGTGGATCTCATAGTTTTTCGCGTCTTCCTGGCGGGCATAACCAAGGCATAAAGTAAAAGCGGAATGGATCTCATCGATGGAGTCATGAACATAAAAGGTGGAAAGCAGCGGCTCATATTTTTCAAAACGCTGCTGCGAGCGAAGAAGATCTTCCACACAGGTTTCGGTGCAGTTTAAGGGCAGTTCTTTCACCAGATCGTCACAAATGGAAGTTGTGTAATGGTAAGCCCAAAAAGCGCTGAAGATCGTGAGGATCGAAAGGATCACAGCAAGAACAGTTCGCCACATATCATCCTTTCTCCTTTCGATAAAAAATCAAATTCCCGGTTTCATCGGCGCATAACAAAAAAACATCCTTCAGCTGCTCTACACCGTTTTGATGAAGAACATTTTTCAGCCATTTTTCGGTGTGGCCAGTCGCCGTGAGATTTTGCGGATAGAGTGCGCCATCCGAAACCAAAATTTCCATGCGCGGTTTTTTCGGAACAGAAAGGGAAAGATCAGTAGGGGTGGCCGGCTGCGATTCCGGCGTGAGGATGATGCTGATCTGGCCGTTTGTTTCCACCTGGGCAAACTGAACCGTGCGCAGGTCGAAAACATCTTTCAAACGAAGGCTTTCGAAAACATCGTCTAAGGTAATGCGCATCTTGCGCAGCGCTTTTTGATCGATCACGCCGTCAGTGATGATTTTGATCGGTTTGCCGCTGAGAATGCTGCGCAGTTTCATGCTGCGCAAAGAAATCACCGAAATGAAGATTTCGGCCGAGATCAGGGTGAGGATCGGCACGATGCCATGCAGCAAAGGAATGTTGAGATCCTGCATGGGAACAGAGGCCACCGCCGAAACCAGGATGGTGATAACAAACTCGGTGGCCTGCATTTCCGCCACTTGCCGTTTTCCCATCAGGCGAAAGGCGACAATAATAAAAATATAAAGAATTAGGGTGCGAAAAAATGGAACAAGCATGTGATCACCTCAAGGCAATGTTTCCCAAGTATGCGGAAAATATTCAAAATAGTCACAAATTCAAAAGAATGATAAAATAAATGAGATGATTTCAAACAATAAAGATAATATGTGATGTTGTGAATGTGTTCAATTTTTTGTACTATGATACTATGTATACGATAAAAGTGGCGGTAATTTTATGAATGTTAAGGAAATATTAGGAAACAATATTAAATATTACAGGGAAATTCGGAAAATGAGCCAGGAAGAACTGGCCTATCGGGCCAACATGGGCGCGGCGCATTTGGGGAATATCGAACGGGGCCATAATAACCCCACCCTGACAACGCTTTATAAAATTGCAAGAGCGCTGGAAGTGGATATGGAGCAGCTTTTGGAAGGAAACGATGCTTCCCCACGAAAACAGGAACGGTCGCGAATGGAACCTTATAACCGGTTTTATAAAGAACTGAGCCCTCGCCAAAAAGAAGTATATCTGCACCTGTTGCAATGCATTTGCGATATGACCGAAGAAAAATAGAGAATAGGGCAAAAAATGCTTGCATTTTGGCAAGGGAAATGGTAGACTATAAACTGTTCCCGGGTGTGGCGCAGTTTGGTAGCGCGCTTGAATGGGGTTCAAGAGGCCGGAGGTTCGACTCCTCTCACTCGGACCATAAAGACCTGTTCTTCAAAAGAAGAACAGGCCTTTTGCTTTGTTCAAATCTGTGATATAGTGAACAAAAGATTATTTATATAACCTAACAGAGCAATAAAGTGAAAAGGGGGATCGATCATGAAAAAAATGTTGATGGGAATATTTCTCCTGATTTTAAGTGTATGGTGTTATAATTTTGGCGTTGTAGATGATGTGGTTGTTTTTAGTTTTTTAGGTGTATTTCTACCAATACCTGCGATAATTATTTTTCTTCTTGGCTTTTTCAATAGAAATGAGAAAAATTAATTTCTCAAATAAAATAATAACTTCCTATTATGAGCATAATCTCCGGCATCTTTATCGTTTTGATTTTCCATAAAGACCTGTTCTTCAAAAGAAGAACAGGTCTTTTTTTGTTCCAAAATTTGTGATATAGTGAATAAAAGATTATTTTGGCTTGGTTCGTAGTTGGACAAGAGGCGCACTTAGTTGTATTTATTGGGAGATTCATTATATGAAAATTGAAGTCCTTCTTGCTGATATTTCCCGGGGCTTTTTGAAAGACAGACACATCTTTAGATACGGGATGAAAAAAGTGTCTGCGATGTCTGATTCGGAGGTTATCCGCTGTTGTCATTTCTATTGTGAAGAAAACAAGCAAACACATATTTTTGAAGAATTTAGAAAAAGAGTCGAATCAGAGTATAGGTATTGTGAGTATTTGAGCGAATATATAGAAGATGGATTGTGTTATGATATTCAGATGATTTGCGCTGGATACATTAAGCGTTCAGCACTGGGAACCTATATAATCGATGATGCCGCTATGGAATGTTGCGCAAAATGCCGCTACAAAAGTCCTAAAATAATTTTATAGAAAATGTTTGGTTTGTTCACCGATTTACTGCGTATCTTGTTCTATTGCGAATTAGCACGCAGAATCATTCGACTGAACAAATTCCGATTTGTCGGGGAGATTATGAGTATAATCCTTGGCATCTTTATCGTTTTGATTTTCCATAAAGGCCTGTTCTTCAAAAGAAGAACAGGCCTTTTGCTTTGTCAAAATTTGTGATATAGTGAACGCAGGATCATTTATATTTGATAAAGGAGGGATATCTCATGAAAAGAATAAGAAGGATAATTCCAATTTTAGTGCTTGCCGTAATTTTAGGGGCGATTTTCTTTTATACACGCCCAATGACACTTTCACAGCTCTGTTTGGGTGTTACTGTAGCGGAAAGTAAATCGGTGAGCGGATATTATTTGATTGCGCCAGGCGTTGAAGACAAATATTTTGAAATAAATGAAAAAGATACCCGCTTTGCTCAAATCATTGATTTGTTTGAAAACCGAAAGTTTCGCAGATCACTTCTCAGTCTGCTTCCGCAAGGGACTAAAACATATCCGCCGCAAGATGGTGATTTTAGATGGGAAATAATGTTTGAGATAAACGATTCAAAGTTTCCCGACGGAAGCATTGCTTCCGGGACGCTAATAAGAATTAACAACTTTTATGGTATATTGGAAATACACTTTAATGGCGATGTATGGCGCTGCACAACAGCCGATAAAGACAAGTGGCTGAAGGATGTAATGGGGATCATTTCATCTGTTAGCTGATAATCGCAGCTTTGGTTTTACACAGATGATGCGCATCAGCTTCAGCATTTTTATCGTTTCGGTTTTTCTCAAAGACCTGTTCTTCTTTTGAAGAACAGGCCTTTTTGTTTTTTATACGGAACTAAATGATTGTGGCGGAGCGGGTTGCCCGGCTGCCGGGAAAGGCTAAACTGTTTTGATCGGCGGTTTGCAGAAATTTCAGCCAAAGCTGCGCATCCAACGAAACTCAGCCTTTCACCGGATGTGCCAGATCATAAAGCTTTTGGATCTCGGCGGGGAGACTGTCGGGAAGCATGCTTAGCACCCGATCTTCGTTCCCATCTTTCAGGGCCTGCTCATAATACCAGCATTTGAACCGGATGAGCGCCATGTTCTGTTCCAGAGTTTTCATTTCTTCCTCGAGCACCTGTTTTCTTTCTTCAAACATTTGCTTCCTTTGCGGATAGGTGGAGGGCCCTTCCACACACCACTGCATGAAGGTTTTGATATCAGAGATGGCCATGCCGGTTTTTTTCAGACATTCGATGATGCGCAGGGCATCCACTTCGCGCTCGGAAAAATCGCGGATTCCGGAGGTTCTTGCCATGCCCGGAAACAGCCCTTCCTTGTCATAATAGCGAAGTGTGGAAATGGGAAGATCAAACATCCGGGAAATCTGGCCGATGGTATACATGAAGTTCGCCCCTTTAAAAATATTTACGATTTAGGCTTGACCTAAAGTCAGGTTTAGCATTTATACTATACAGCATAGCAGAGAACACACAAATTGGCAAGGAAAAGGGGAAAAATCGAAATGGCTGAAATCATACAGACGGCGGGCAGAGATATCCTTGGCGCGTTTGCGCCGCAATTCGCGCATTATAACGATGATGTGCTTTTCGGCGAAAATTGGAACGACACCGGTATCGACCTGAAGACCAGAAGCATTCTTACCGTGGCGGCGCTGATGTCTTCGGGCATCACCGATTCATCGCTGAAATATCACCTGCTGAATGCGAAAAATCACGGTGTTTCACAAAAAGAAATCGCGGCCATTATCACGCATATCGCTTTTTATGTGGGGTGGCCGAAAGGATGGGCTGTTTTCAACCTTGCAAAGGAAATTTGGGAAGAAAAACTAGACAGCGAAGAAGACCTTCAGAAAAAAGCCCATGCGGAATCCATGTTGTTTCCCATCGGCGCGCCGAATGATGCCTATGCGGCATATTTTTCCGGCAAAAGCTATCTCGCGCCGATCTCTCAGGAGCAGGTGGGGGTTTTCAATGTGACATTTGAACCGGGATGCCGCAACAACTGGCATGTTCACCATGCCGCCCAGGGCGGCGGCCAGATTTTGATCTGCGTGGCGGGGAGCGGCTTTTATCAGCAGTGGGGCAGACCTGCGGTGAAGATGAACCCGGGCGATTGCATCCATATCCAGCCCGGCGTGAAGCATTGGCACGGCGCGGCGGCGGATCGCTGGTTCAGCCATCTTGCCGTCGAGGTGCCGGGCAAAGATTGTTTTAACGAATGGCTTGAACCTGTTACCGATGAAGAATATGCGAAAAGCTCGAACGGATAGGAAAATGGGGAAAGACATTGCTTTATGGCTTGCTTTCGCAATGCTTCTGACAGGCTGCGCCATGCAGAAAGCGGCAAAGCCAGCCGGCGAGCTGCCGGGGAAACACGGCGCAGGATCTGCCGAAGCGGCAGGCCATGGAAAGAAGCAAAGCGCGGAAAGGGAAACAGGCGATGCACAGCAGCCGGAAACAACAGAGAAAAAAAGCATGACCATCACGATCGGCGCAGAGGAATATCAGGTGAAGCTGGAAGAAAACGAAACGGCGGAAGCGCTGCGGTCCATGCTTCCGCTGACGCTGACCATGAAAGATTTTAACGGAAACGAAAAAGTGACCGCGCTTTCCCGCCCCATTCGAAAAGAACCCTCCGTTTGCCCGGGAACCATTCACGCGGGGGATGTGATGTGTTATGGGGATGATCGCATCGTCTTGTTCTATGACACCTTCTCAACGGTCTACAGCTATGTAAAAATTGGTGAAGCGGATCGCCCGGAAGAGTTTGCGAAAGCGCTGGGAAGCGGTTCGGTGGAAGTTCTATTATCAAATTGAAGGAGGAAAAAACATGCTGGGTAATTTTTCATATTGCAACCCCACAAAGCTTTATTTCGGAGAAGAGGCTATGGGGTCTTTGGAAGCTGAGTTGAACCGTTATGGAAAAAATGTTGTTTTGATCTATGGGGGCGGCTCCATCCGCAAAAACGGAATTTATGATGAAGTTGCGGCGATCTTGAAAAAATGCGGCAAAAATATTGCCGAGATCGCCGGTGTGATGCCCAACCCCACGCTGGAAAAACTGTATGAGGGCATTAAAATCGCAAGGGAACATCACGCAGATCTGCTTTTGGCGGTGGGCGGCGGTTCCTGCTGTGATTATGCCAAGGCGGTGTCGGTTTCGGTCTATTGCGAAGAAGACCCGTGGGAAAAGTATTTTATCCGTTTCGAAGAGCCGGAATGCGCGAATGTGCCGGTGGGCTGCGTTTTGACCATGGTGGGAACAGGTTCCGAGATGAACGCGGGCTGTGTGATCACGAACCATGAGGCAAAACTGAAAATCGGCCATGTGTTCGCGGATGAACGGATCATGCCGAAGTTTTCTATTCTGAACCCCAGATATACCATGTCACTGCCGAAAGTTCAGATGGTCGCGGGCATTTATGACATCATGAACCACATCTGCGAGCAATATTTTTCCGGGGAGGATGACAATACATCCGATTATATCAGCGAAGGGCTCATGCGCTCTCTGGTGCATTCCAGCCTGATCGCCGCAGATGACCCACAGAATTATGAAGCCAGAAGCAACATCATGTGGGCGGCCACATGGGCGCTGAATACCCTTGTTGCCAAAGGCAAATCGGGCGATTGGATGGTGCATATGCTGGGGCAGGCGGTGAGCGCCTGCACAGATGCAACGCACGGCATGACCCTCGCGGCGGTCTCGCTGCCCTATTATCGCCATGTGATGCCTTATGGCCTTTCCAAATTTAAAAAATTCGCTGAGAATGTGTGGCGGATCGACCCGCAGGGCAAAACAGAAAAGCAGGTGGCTGAAGAAGGGCTTCGCGCCATGGAAAGCTGGATGAAGCGGATCGGCGTGGTGATGAACCTCACCGAGCTGGGCGTATCGGAAGATCTTCTGGATGATCTGGTGAAGGCCACCATCATTCTGCCGGGCGGATATAAAAAGCTTGATCCCGCTGAAATTCGCAAAATTTTTAAGGAGAGCCTTTAAGATGGAAACTGTTTTGCTCAATAACGGCGTGCAGATGCCTTTGGTCGGTCTTGGCACCTATGGCCTGCAAGGCGACGGATGCCGGGATGTCGTGGCCGGCGCCATCGGCATGGGCTATACGCTTCTCGATACCGCACAGATGTATGGCAATGAAGAAGAGGTCGGCCGCGGCATGCAAAAAAGCGGCGCCGCCCGCAGCTCTCTTTTTCTCACAACAAAAATTTACCGAATCAGCAACAGCTATGAAAAGGCAAAAGAGGCCATTGACAGCTCGCTGAAACGCCTGGGCACAGAATATGTTGACCTGCTGTTGCTGCATGAACCCTATCGGGAAGGCCCGGAAATGTATCGGGCGATGGAGGAAGCGCTGAAGACGGGCAAAGCCAGAGCAATCGGCATTTCCAATTATAATGAAGCATGGTATGATGATTTAATCGGCAAGGTTTCTGTAACGCCCGCGGTGAATCAGCTGGAAGTGCATCCATATTTTCAAAAGAAGGATTGGCAGGCAAAGCTGGAAAAAGAAGGCGTGAGGGTTCAGGCATGGTCGCCTTTGGCGCAGGGAAAAGAAGAACTGTTCAACCACCCTGTTTTGAAAGAAATCGGGAAAAGGCACGGGAAAACAGCCGCCCAGGTGGTGCTTCGCGCCCTGACCGAGCGAAAGATCTCCGTGATTCCCAAATCTGCAAAAGAAGAACGACTGAGCGAGAACATGGATATTTTTGATTTTTCTCTCTCTGCGGAAGAAAAGAAAGCCATCGAAAAGCTGGATCGAAACCAGACGCTGTTTCCATGGACGGAAAAATTCATCCTGCAATAGAGGCGGAACGATAAAAATTTCCCAAAGGAGCAAGGCTTCTGCACAGGGAGAACCTTTTACCTTTTTTACCGTTTGGTCTGCCCGTTTCTTTTCCAATAAAGATCAATGTGATATAATCAATCATAATATTTGAGAGAAGGTGCGGATCGATGCCAAAGCTTGAAATCACCAATATGGTGATGATACAAAACCCCGATACGGGCGAGGTGATCGTGCAGGATCGAATCAAAAGCTGGTGCGGCATTTCTTTTCCTGGCGGTCATGCCGAAAATGGCGAGAGTATTTATGACAGCGCCATTCGCGAGATCAAAGAAGAAACCGGCCTGGATATTGCAAACCTGGAACCTTGCGGCTTCATCTATTGGTTCAATGACCGGACGGAAGATAAATATTTTACATACTTTTATAAAACCACCGATTATTCCGGCGAGATGCTTTCGGAAACGGAAGAAGGCAAAGTTTTTTGGCTGAAGACAGGGGAACTTGAAAACCGGAAGCTTGCGCCCAATTTCAAAGAATATCTGCCTATGTTTTTCAGCGGCCGTTATTCTGAAGCATATTGCGCATGGAACAACGACAAAAAGCCCGATCTTTCCACAGAAAACCCGTGGGGAATCGTTTATCGCTGAGCAGAGGAGCAAAACCGATTTTCTGTTTTTAAATTTTGCAATATCCCGGCGCGGGGTTTATAATCAGAGCATCAAAATGATTTAAACGGAGGGTCGGATATGGATGGGATTAAAAGAATGCCGGTGGTTTTTGCCGGTCACGGTTCGCCTATGAACGCCATCGGGAACAATCGCGCCAGAACAGGGTGGCAGAAGATGGGCCTTGTCATCGGCAGACCAAAGGTCATCATCGCGGTGTCGGCACATTGGGCGACAAAAGGCCTTTTTGTGCGCCGCAGCGATCACAACCCCCAGATCAATGATATGTATGGCTTTCCCGAGGAACTTTATCGGGTGCATTACGAACCGGCGGGCTCGGAAGAATATGCAGATCGCGTGCTGGCGGTTTGCGAAGGCCGCGCCGCAGTGAACAACGATTGGGGGATCGACCATGGCGTGTGGTCGGTGCTTTCCAATCTGTATCCCCAAGCGGATATCCCGGTGGTCATGGTGAGCACGGATCTTTCCGCGGATGAAACCGCGCAGTTTGAACTGGGCAAAAAGCTTTCGGCCCTGCGGGAAGAAGGCGCGATGATTTTTGCCAGCGGCAATGTGGTGCACCACCTGGGGCGGGTGAGCTGGAAGATGGATCATGGCTATGAATGGGCGAATCGGTTCGACGCATCCATACGCGATGCCATCGTCGCGGGCGATTTTCAGACCGCCGTTCATTTTCAGGCGCTGCCGGATGCCCGGAACGCGGTTCCCACCACGGAACATTATTATCCGCTTCTCACGGCGCTTGGCGCCGCTTCGGCACAAGATAAAGTGACGGTGTGGAACGAATATCGTGAGCTGGGTTCGATGTCGATGACCTCTTATCTGTTTGAAACGGCAGAATAAACAGCTTTGTAAAAACCGTTAAATCGTGAAAAAAGATCTCGCAGTTTTGATCGCCATGGCGTGAGAACTGGGGATCTTTTTATTTTATCGGCGCGACCGCGGTAAAAATCGCCGCCGCAGGAATTGTAATTGAAGCCGAAAACTGATACTATAAAAATAGAACAGTTTCTAAACTATCAAAAAAGAACGGAAGGAACGTAAAAATGGATATTCAGGAATTGAAAAAACGCGCCTGCGAAGCGGTGGACCGCAACGCGGAAAAGATCATCGCTGTGGGTGAATCGATTTTCCATGAACCGGAACTGGGCTTTAAAGAATTTAAAACAGCGGAAAAAGTGAAGAAGATCTTTGATGAGCTGGGGTATGAGCATCAGGATGGCGTAGCCATCACAGGCGTGATCGCCCCGCTGAAGGGCAAAGAATCCAAGATCCGTTTGGCGCTGATGGGCGAACTGGATGCCATCGTGGCGCCGGGCCACCGCTGCGCCGATCCTGTTACAGGCGCCGCGCATTCCTGCGGCCACCATGTGCAGATCGCAACGCTGATGGGCGCCGCCATGGCGCTGAAAGACAGCGGCATCATGCAGGAACTTTCGGGCGATATCGTGCTGATGGCTGTGCCGGCCGAAGAAGGCGTCGAGCTGGAATATCGCCACGGCCTGATGGAACAGGGCAAGCTTTCTTTCATCGGCGGCAAGCAGGAATTCATCAAACTGGGTGTTTTCGATGATATCGATATGATGCTGATGCAGCATACGGATACCAGCGACAAGGTCGCCGCGGGCGGCGGCGTGGGGATGGGTTATGTGGCCAAGATCATCCACTATATCGGCAAAGAGGCTCACGCCGGCGGGGAACCCCATAAGGGGATCAACGCTCTGAACGCGGCCAAGATCGGCCTGATGGCCATTGATGCCCAGCGCGAAACCTTCCAGGATAAAGATATGGTTCGCGTGCATCCCATCATCACCAAGGGCGGCGATCTGGTGAATGTTGTGCCGGCGGATGTGCGCATTGAAACCTTCTGCCGCGCGAACAATATGCCTGCCGTTTTGGATGCCAGCATGAAAGTCGATCGCGCGCTGAAAGCCGGCGCCGACGCTGTGGGGGCAAAGGTGAATATTTATAATCTGCCCGGCTATATGCATCCTTATGAAGCGCCCGAGATGAAAGCCATCGTCGAAGAAAACCTCGCGGAAGTTTATGGGGCCGATAAAGTGGTTCCCGGCGTGGGTTACACCACAGAGGCAAACGATGTGGCTCATCTGATCCCGGTGGTCCACTGCACCATCGGCGGCGCGGCCGGCGTGCCTCACAGCCAGAATTATGAGATCGAAAATAAAGATATGGCCTATATCAAGGCAACAAAAATGCTGCTTTGTTCCGCCATCGATCTGCTGGCCAACGGCGCCGAAAAAGGGCTGTCGGTAAAACGGAATTTCCACGCGCCCATGACCAAAGAACAATATCTGAAAGAATGGGGACATTTGGAAGTTTAAAGAAAAGCAAAAAGCATTCGGGCACCCGTTTTTTAGGTGCCCGAATGCTTTTTGGAAACAGAGAAAATAATGCATAAAATTTGTCAGATTTGCTTATAAGTCACAAAAATCAGGCATTACAAGCAATTTTTTGTGAATTTGAAACCGAATCGGAAAAATACGGAAAAATCATTATAAAATTCCAAAAGAATGCAGAAAAAGGCGAAAAGATTCCTTGTTCATTTCTAAAACTCCATAAAAATAATGCTCTTTTTAAAATAAAACAAAAAACGGAAATTCAAAAGAGGCGAAAATCAGGCAAAAATGCCATAAACCCTATGAAGTGCAAAGCTCTTGACACAACTTCAACAGACGGATATACTTGAATCATTCGTTGAATTATGAAGAAAATGGGGGCAGAAGAATGACAGATATTCAGATCATTACCGATTCCAACTGTGACATCCCGAAAGAGATGGCGCAGGAGCTTGGCATAGAGATCGTGCCGATCCATGTGGTGGTTGACGGCGTGGAATATGAAGAAAGCGTTTCGTTTACCCCGGTGGAATATTATGATATTCTGGCGCATGCTTCTTCCTTGCCCCAAACTTCGCAAATCACTTCTTATGAATTTCAAAAACGCTTTGAAAATGCTTATCAAAGCGGAAAAGAAGCGGTGATCTGCATTACCATGACTTCGGTAGGGTCTTCGATTTATCAAAATGCCATTCGGGCGCGCCGCGATTTTTATGAGGAATGCGACGGCAGCCGCGCTTTCGATATTTATGTGATCGATTCGAAAAATTATTCGATTTCTTATGGCTACGCCGCCATTCGCGCCGCGCAGAAACAGCGCGAAGGCGCTTCACTGGAAGAGATCCTTTTCGCCGCAACCGATTGGATCGAGCATCTGGAAACTTATTTCACGGTGTTCTCTTTGGAATATATTTCAAAATCCGGCCGCATCAGCCACGCCGCGTCGATCATCGGGGATACTTTGGGGATGCGCCCGCTGATCCAGAACATCAACGGCAGTTTTGAAATGGTGCGCAAAGTGCGCGGCAACCACGCCGTGGTGAAAGCGGTGAGCGAAATGTTCCGTAACCGCAAGATGGAAGACACCGATTATGTGATCTTGCAGGGCACAATGCCCGAAATGGCGCAGGAACTTGCCCAGCAGGCCGAATTGATCGCGGGGAAACCGCCCGTGGGCATTTTTTATTCCGGCCCCACCATCACCACCAACACCGGCCCTAAAAACACGGGCATCGGTTTTATGGCGAAGAAATGATCTGGGTGATCGGCGGATGCGCGGCATTTTTGCCGCTATATGTTTTCGATTTGCTGAAAATGCGCCGAAGCGGCGGAAAAACAGGGCTGTTTTTCGCCTTGGGCTATGGCGGCATTTTTGTCTGCACCATGGGCGTTTTATTCCAAAACGGTTTCATGCTGAAACAATGGGGATGGCTGCTGCCGGGCGGCGCCGCCTTTTTGATGATGACGGGCGCTTTGTTTTTCGCGCTGCCGTTTTCAAAAACTTATGTGAAGGCAGAAACGAACCAGGTGGTGGATGTGGGGCTGTATGCCTTATGCCGTCATCCGGGGGTATTGTTTTTCGCACTGATGTATTTCTTTCTCTGGCTTGCCTGCGGGCGGGTCACCATGCTTGTGGCGATGTTTTTGTGGACGGCGATGGATGTTTTGCATGTATGGGTGCAGGATCGCTGGCTGTTCCCCAAAACGCTGGAGGGCTATGGGCAATATCAGCAAACGACTCCGTTTTTAATTCCTACGGCTGCTTCTTTTCACAGATGCCTTAAAACTTTAGGATAAGACAGGTGGGATACCGTGACGCTGGATGAAAAATTACAACGGAAAATGTATAAAGAGATCTGGCAGGAATACTGCGGTTTCTTAGACCTTTCCATGGAAGAATATATGGAGATACAGAACCGCCTGATGATGGAGCAGATCCATCTTTATGCGGGCTGCCGTTTGGGCCAGCGCTTTTTTGGCGGCGAGGAGCCTCGCTCGGTGGAAGAATACCGGCGCAAAGTGCCGCTGACGCGTTATGAAGATTATGCGGATGTTTTATTGAAGCGCGATGAATCGGCGCTGCCCGCAAAAAGCGTGATCTGGATCGAGACCACCTGGGAAGGCGGCCGCAACCCCATCAAACTGGCGCCTTACACCCAAAGTATGGTGGAAAACCATCGCGGAACCATTTTATCCTGCATGCTGCTGGCCACCAGCGACAGAAGGGGCAGCTTCCGCTTGAGAAAAGGCGACAAGTTTTTGTTCGGCATGGCGCCGCTGCCTTATTTTACGGGCATTATTCCTTATGCGCTCCAAGGCCAGCTGACGGTGGATTTTATGCCGCCGGTGAGCAACGCGGTTCAAATGAGCTTTGGGCAGCGCAATAAAGAAGGCCTGAAACAGGGCATGCAGCACGGCATCGATATCTTTTTCGGCATGAGCAGCGTCATCGCGCGCATCAGCGAGATGTTTGGCGAAACGATGAAGGGCGGCGGCGGAACCGGCGGCGGAAAGCTGAAGATGCTGATGAAGAATTCGCCGAAAATGAATTGGAAGATCATTCGGGCCATGCATCGCTGCAAAGAAGAAGGCGTAGAGCTTCAGCCCAAAGATATCTGGTCGCCCAAGGGCCTGATGTGCGGCGGCACAGACAGCAGCTGTTTCAAAAAGAAAATCGAAAAATACTGGGGGGTTCGCCCCATGGAAATTTTCGGCGGAACGGAACCCACCTGCATCGGAACGGAAACTTGGAGCCGCGACGGGATGGTGCTGTTCCCGGATATTTGTTTTTATGAGTTTATTCCCGAACAGGAAATGCTTCGCAGCCTGGAAGATCCCTCTTATCAGCCGCACACCTATCTGATGAATGAACTGGTGGCGGGTGAAAATTATGAGATCGTCATTTCCAGTTTTAAAGGCGGGGCTTTTGTGCGTTATCGCGTGGGCGATGTTTTTCGCTGTGTGCGCCTGAAAAATGCCGCGGATGGCATCGGATATCCGCAGTTTGCCTATGTAGACCGCATCCCCACGGTGATCGATATTGCGGGCTTTACCCGCATCACCGAAAACACCATTGCCGAAACCATCCGCATTTCGAACCTGCAGATTCACAACTGGTTCGCCGTCAAAGAATTCGATTATGAAGACCGCGCTTACATGAATTTATATGTGGAAATGAGTGAAACGGCCGTTGCGCGCGGCGCGGTGGCCAAAGAGATCATTCAAGAACATCTGAGCATCTATTTCCGCTATGTGGACAGCGATTATCAGGATCTGAAAAAAATGCTGGGCATCGACCCGCTGGTGATTACCATGCTGCCCACGGGCACCATTGAGCGGTATGAAGCCGAAAGCGGCAAAAAGATCCGCAAAATGAATCCATCCCATTATGATGTGGCCGAGATCAACCGCATGCTGCGGGAATAAAAAATAGAAATGCAAAAAGGGGGGTGACAGGATATGCTCTATCGGTTGTTTTTTTGGGGAATTCCCATCGGCGCTTTTTGCAGCTATATGCTGTTGCTGATCTTTTTTGCCATTTCGAAAAAAGATAAAGCCATCAAGGCGTTCCAGCCGCTGCTGCTGTCACTGCTGCTTTGGGTGGGCGGTTCCCTTTTGATGAAGCTGAACTGTTACCCCAGTGTGCTGTTCTGGAACAAAGTGATGCTGGCCGGCACATTCGTCGCGCCGTTTTGCATGTATGTTTTCCTCAGCGTTTTCACCGATACCGTTCGTTTATCGGGAATCCTTCTGATGGGATCGATGACGGGCCTGGGGCTTGCTTTCAATTTTATGGGGCTGGTGGTCAGCAAGGCGGAATTGATCACAAGAAGCAATGAAACGGGCATTTTTCAGAATGTGGAATTCCGTTATACCTTGGGGCCCATGGCCGTTGCGGCTTATGTTCTGATGTTTGCAAGCGTTTTGCTGCTTTTCGATAAAAGCAGGACATGCCTCAGAAGAAAAAAAGCGGCATATAACCGTTTGCGTCCCATTATGGTGGGCATCGTCATCACCTTTTTGGGGCTGATGGCCAATCTGGTTCCCGCGCTGGGCAAATATCCCATCGACCTTCTGGCGGCCTGGCTGCTTTGCATCTTGTTCATCGTGGCCATCTATAAAAACAGAATGCTCGAAATGAAATTCATGCTGACGACCGGCATGGTTTATTCTGTTTTTGCGGTGCTTCTCACAACGCTTTATGTGATCGTGGTGATGAGCGCGCAGCCGTTTTTCAGCTCGCTTTCCAAAGAACTGGGCCAATATTTCGTCATCGCTGCGGCGCTGGCCATCGCCATCACATTCCAGCCGCTCTTTGCGCTGGCGCGAAAACTTTCCAACCGCTTGTTTTACCGTTCTGAATATAACAAACGAACGGCGCTGAATAATTTTACGCTGAATGTTTCGAACAATCTGGATCTGAGCCGCATCGGCTGCCAGGTGGTGGAATTGCTGGAAGCCGCCATGGGCGCCCAGCGGGCGGCGCTGATGCTGAAAGATAATGACGGCGGTTATTCCACCTATACTCCGGTCACCACCTTGAACCATATGGATCTGCATATCGCCGCCGACAGCCCGCTGATCCGTTCTTTAACGCAGGATGGTCACTGCATCACAAAGGAGCAGCTGGAATTCAGCGCGGCGTTCAAAAGCATGTGGGACAGCGAGCGGCGCGCGCTGAAAGATCTGGAAGTGGAACTTATTGCGCCTGTTCGGTGCAGAGGAATGCTGATCGGCATTTTGCTTTTGACGGGCAAAAACAATCATATGGCGTATACCCTGGATGATCTGGAACTGCTGACCTCTTTCGGGGCCTCCACGGCCATCGCCATCGAAAACGCCCAGCTTTACACCAAAGCGCAGGAAGAGGCCGTTACCGACGATCTGACAGGGCTGCGCAACCACCGCTATCTTTTCCAGATGCTGGATGACACTTTGCCCACATTGGGCGAAAAGCCGCTGAGCATTCTGGCCCTTGATCTGGATATGTTCAAGCTTTATAACGATATGTATGGCTACAGCGAAGGCGACAGCGCCTTGAAAAAGGTGGCGGCCATTCTGAGAGAACGGGTGGATTATCAGGGCGAAGCCATCCGCTTCAGCGGCGAACAATTTATGATGGTGCTGCCGGGGCTGGATACGAACCATGCGTTCACCATTGCCGAGCGGGTGCGCAAGCAGGTGGAAAAGGAATTTTTGGGCTATGAAAATTCCACCAATCGTTTTTTGACCGTCAGCATCGGCATCTGTACTTATCCGCTGAATGCATCCGATAAAGATCAGCTGATCAAGCGCGCGAATTTCGCGCTTTATAACGCCAAACAGCGCGGCAAAAACCAAACGGTGATCTATACGCCGGCTTCAGAAATACAGGAAGACAAAGAAGATAAAGAACTGGCCCTGACTTCCACCATTTATGCGCTGACGGCGGCCATCGACGCGAAAGACCACTATACTTTCGGGCATTCACAAAAAGTGGCGCATTATGCTCAGGCGCTGGCACGGGAGCTCGGCATGGATGAGCAGCATGCCAAAATGATCGGACAGGCGGGGCTTTTGCACGATATCGGCAAGATCGGCGTGCCGGAATCCATCCTTTCCAAAAGCGGCAAATTATCGGATGAGGAATTCGACACCATGAAGCGCCATGTGGAAATGTCCATCGCCATCGTCAAGCATCTTCCTTCGGCCAACCACGCGATCCCCGGCATCGTGGGGCACCACGAAAGAATGGATGGAACGGGATATCCCCGCGGCCTGCGGGGCGAAAACATCCCCATCGAAGCCAGAATCCTTTCTGTATGCGATGTTTTCGATGCCATTATTTCTTTCAGGCCGTATAAAAAATCGCTGTCGGTGGAATATGCCATCGGAGAACTGGAAAAAAACAGCGGCTCGCAATTCGACCCCGTGATCGTCAAAACCTTCGTCAACATGATCCGAACGGGGAAGATCCAGGTGGAGCGGGATATCCCGGCCGGAATGATGCAGCCCGGGGCAGAATAGAGCAAAAAGAGCGCCTTTTGGCGCTCTTTTTTTAGATGGAGCAAAAAATCAAAATCTTCACGCTTTACAAGAAAACGGCGGTGTGATACCATAGAATAACTATTAATGGGTTTAAAATGTTGAGATAAAAAGAATTGGAAAAAGGGGAAATTATTATGCATATCAGACCCAAAGAAGAAAGCATGGATGAACTCTTTGAAGCGATTCTGAAACTGAAAAGCGTTGAAGAATGTCATGCCTTTTTTGATGATCTTTGCACGGTGGCAGAGCTTTTGGCGATGCAGCAGCGCCTGATGGTGGCAAAGCTTTTGAAAAAAGGTTCTATTTACAGTGATATTGTGGAAGCCACCGGCGCAAGCACGGCAACCATCAGCCGCGTCAACCGCGCGCTGAGCTATGGCAAAGGCGGCTATGAAATGGTTTTGGAGCGTTTGGAAAAATGACGCAGTATACATCGCTGGCACAGGTTTATGATGCTTTGACCACAGATGTGGAATATGAACAGTGGGCGGCGTTTGCCCAAAAAGCCTTTGAAACTTATCAGCTTTCGCCGCAGCTGGTGTTGGAGCTTGCCTGCGGCACGGGAAATTTGACGAAATGCCTTGCACAGGCGGGCTATGAAATGATCGCGGCGGATCTATCGCCCGAAATGTTGAGCGTCGCCCGCGAAAAATGTGAAGGCTTGAGCTGCCCGCCGGTGTTCCTCTGTCAGGATATGCGCCTTCTTGATCTTTATGGAACGGTGGATGCCGCAGTCTGCTGCTTAGACAGCCTCAATTATCTCACGGAACTGCGCAGCCTGAAACAGGCGTTTGCCAGGGTTTCGCTGTTCATGAATCCCGGCGGTCTGTTCCTGTTTGATATGAAAACCAAGGCTGCTTTTCAAAGCATGGCCGGGGTCAGCTGTGTGGAAGAAACGGAAGATTGGTATTGCAGCTGGCAATATGGTTATGATAGAAAGAGCTGTTTGGCAGAGCATCAGGTCGATCTGTTTTATCGGGTGGAAGGCGAGCGCTATGAACGCAAAACGGAGTTTCATTTGCAGCGCTGTTACAGCCGTGAGCAGATAGAACAGGCGCTCAGGCAGGCCGGGTTCCGTCTGCGCCGTGTCTGCGCGGGAACACGCTTGCAGCAGGCCAGGCCCGACAGCCCCCGGTTATTTTTTATCGCGCAAAAAATTTAGCATTCTCAGAAAGTGATGGAGGAAACACATGGCAGACAGTTTGATTCGCGGCATGACAAAAGACGGAATGGTGAAATTCAGCGCTGTGCAATGCACCGAAGCGGTGGAACGGGCCAGAAAGATCCATAACACCCTGCCCCTGGCCACGGCAGCGCTGGGCAGAACCTTGGCAGCGGCTTCGATGATGGGCAACATGCTTAAGAGCGTGGATGGTTCGGTGACCATCCAGATCCGCGGCGGCGGCCCCTTGGGAACCATCACGGCGGTGGGCGATTGCAGCGGCAATATGCGCGGATATCTGCAAAACCCCGCGGTGGCGCTGCCTCTGCGGCCGGATGGTAAGCTGGATGTGGGCGCGGGCGTCGGCAGCGACGGCATTTTGACGGTCATCAAAGATATCGGGGCGCGCGAACCTTTCGCCGGCAAGGTGCAGATGCGCACAGGCGAGATCGCGGAAGACCTGGCGGCATATTTTGTGGAAAGCGAACAGATCCCCACCGTTTGCGCGCTGGGCGTTCTGGTGGGCCGCGATCAAAGCGTGCAGGCGGCGGGCGGATATCTGATCCAGCTGATGCCCGGGGCCACCGATGCCGTGATCGATCGGCTGGAAAGTTCTGTGCAGAAGCTGCGCAGCGTTACAACGATGCTCGAAGCAGGCATGAGCGTGGAAGAGATGATGCGCGAAGCGCTGGCCGGTTTTGAAGTGGAAATTCTGGAAACCCAGCCCGTGGCCTATGAATGCAAATGTTCGCGCCATAAAGTGGAAAGCGCGCTTATCAGCATGGGCGCGGAAGAATTGCTGCATATGGAAGAAAGCGGCGAAGATGCGCAGGTGACATGCCAGTTCTGCGATGCGGTTTATGCTTTCACCCCCATGCAGCTGAAGGATCTTCGCCGGAAAGCCGAGAAGAAAAAGAACAGCCAAGAGGAAAAATAGCCCAGAGATACAGCAAAACAGGCGGGAGGGAAAAGAACTCCCGCCTTGACGAAAAAGTTGTGAAAAAGTGTTGACAGCGAGGGCGTTTTTCGATATAATAATCATCGTCGCTGAAAGACATTCAGCAAGTTTGAGAGCTTCCTTTCTTCATTCGTTCCCGGCGATTGAAAAAAAGAAAGAGATTCTCTTGACAAAGGCTTCGAGATCGGTTATAATAAATCTCGTCGCTATGACATTTGGGAGCATAGCTCAGCTGGGAGAGCATCTGCCTTACAAGCAGAGGGTCACAGGTTCGAGCCCTGTTGTTCCCACCATATGGCCGTGTAGTTCAGTTGGTTAGAACGCTAGCCTGTCACGCTAGAGGTCGACGGTTCGAGCCCGTTCACGGTCGCCAATTTGCCTCTGTAGCTCAGTTGGTAGAGCAGGGGACTGAAAATCCCCGTGTCGCTGGTTCGATTCCGGCCGGAGGCACCATTTTGCGGATGTAGCTCATCTGGTAGAGCGCCACCTTGCCAAGGTGGAGGTAGCGAGTTCGAGCCTCGTCATCCGCTCCAAAATGATGCAGCAGGAACACTATGTGTTCCTGCTATTCCCATCAAACTTTATATGGCGCCATAGCCAAGCGGTAAGGCAGAGGTCTGCAAAACCTTTATTCCCCAGTTCGATTCTGGGTGGCGCCTCCAGAAAAAGCCTGTTTTTCAAGTTGAAAAACAGGCTTTTGTTATGCCCAAAACAGCGCTGCATCGGCTTGGGCCGCAGCGAGGCAAAGTCCGTAAAAGCAAAAGAGATAGAGAAAAACAGAGGGCACAGGCAGAACAAAAGCGTTTGTCAGAAATGCAGTATCGGGGAAAGGAATAGGAACCATTTAAACAAAATCGGTATATTGAGTTTCAAAAAAATAGTTGCGGCGCTTAACTAAATGGTGTTATAATTTTTATAGAAAGCAGAGGGCTTTTGCCGGAAGCATTCTGTGGCTGTGCGGCAGGTAAAAAATGCAGCGAAAAGCGGCATATGCGGCCGAAAAAGGATGCGGCAACCAAACAAAAATCGGGAGGGAACACCATGAAACGAGCGTATATTTCGGCGGATATCGAAGGGATGGAAGGCGTTGTCACCAACTTGCAATGCTCGCGAAAGGCGCATGATTATTCCATCGGGCGCAAACGGCTGGCTGAGGATGTGAATGCCGCGGCGAGGGCTTGTTTTGACAGCGGCTATGAAGAAGTTGTGGTTTGCGACGGCCACGGCGATATGGAAAACCTGATTCTGGAAGATTTGGACCCCCGCGTAAAACTGCTGAACGGGGCTATGCGTGAAAGCTTGCAGATGGAAGGGATCGATGAAAGCTTTGATGCCTATCTTTCTTTTGGCCATGCGGGTGCGGGGCTGACCCATGGGGGTGTGATCGATCATTGCTATAATGGCGGCAAAATCTATAACCTGCGTTTCAACGGCGTTACCATGAATACCGAAACGGTTGTGAACGCGGCGGTGGCGGGGCATTATCAAATTCCGCTGGTGGCCTGCATCGGTGATGCGGCGCTGGCCGAAGAAGTTCACGCGTTTGTGCCAAAATGCGAAGCCGTGGTGGTGAAGCAGGGCTATTCGCGGTTTTCCGCGCTTTCCGTTCATCCCACTGTGGCGCGCCAGATGATTTATGACGGTGTGAAAAAAGGCCTTGCACGCAAAGAGGAGATCGCGCCTTTGCAATTGACCGAGCCGCTGACGATGGAGATCGATTTTAAAGATTCCAACATGGCGGATACAGCGGCGCTGGTTCCCGGTGTGGTTCGCTTAAGCCAGCGCACGGTGTCCTTTACGGGTGATTTTCAAACGGTGTTCCGCGTGCATGAACTGCTGTTTTATCGCGTGATGGATGCCATCCAGATTCTTTAAAAAACGAGGGCGCCATCAAATTGTTTTTGATGGCGCCCTTTTGCAAAACGGCGTTTCTTTATGGAAGCAATTGCTTATTTTGCGGCAGGCTGAGGAACGGGGATCTCTTTGGGAATGGGGCAGTTATAGCCTTTTCCGTTCATCTGCTTTTTGAATTCTTCCTGAGCTTCTTTCAGCAGTTCGGGGTTTTCCACCAGCTTCATCGAAGCGGCGGCCATCACTTTTGAACCGTAGAGCATGCCCTTCAGGCCGATGGAAGAACCGGCGCAAGCCGTGATCTGCCAGCTGTGGCCGGGGGCCGCGCGGTTACAAGTGGCTGTCATCACCTGCACGCAGGGGCAGATATGCTGCACATCGCCCACATCGGTGGAACCGTAGCCATCGGCATGTTGAACCGGCAAGACTTCGCTGCAAAGCGAGCCGTTTTTCAGCAGGCCGGCTTCTTCACATCTGGCGAAGTTGGGGCTTTGCTCGTTGAGCTTCTCGGCGAATTCTTTTTCGTCATCCGTCCAGTGAGGAAGCTCGATCTGGGTCATAACTTCGCGGGTCATGTTGGTGAGCATCACGGGGTTGAGGGTGTTATAGCATCCGCCCAAAAATTCGATTTCCAGCTGGGTTTCTGTCATGTGGGCGGCGCCTTCCGCGCATTTCACCAAGCGGGCATAGGTGCTTTCGATGGCTTCGCGGCTCATGGCGCGCACATAATACCAAACGCTTGCTCTATCGGGAACAATATTAGGGGCTGTTCCGGATTCTTTATAAACATAATGGATGCGGGTGTCGCTTGTTACATGTTCGCGCAGATAGTTCGCGCCAACGCTCATCAGTTCACAGGCATCCAGCGCGCTGCGGCCGTTGTGAGGGTCGCCGCCCGCATGGGCCGTTACACCGCTGAAATGGAAGATCGCGCTGTTGAGGCCGGTCATGGTGCCGGTGGTCACTTCGTTTTCGGTGGAGCCATGCCATGAGAATGCGGCATCCAGATCGGTGAAAGCGCCGTTGCGCGCCATGAAGGCTTTGCCGGTGAGAACTTCTTCGGCGGGGCAGCCATAGAAAACAACAGTGCCCGGCAGTTTCTTTTCTTCCAGTTCGGCTTTTAAGCCCAGCGCGCCGCCAACACAGGCAACACCCAGCAGGTTATGGCCGCAGCCCTGGCCCGGGGCGCCGGCATTGATGGGGTCTTTAACGGTGGTTACTTTTTGGCTCATGCCCGGCAGCGCATCATATTCGCCCAGAAAACCAATGACGGGGTGACCGCTGCCCCAGGTGGCCCGAATGGCCGTGGGAAGACCGAATACGCCGATCTCAACCTCAAAGCCCTGCCCGCGCAGCACTTCGGCTGTCCATTCACAGGCTTTTACTTCATTAAAAGCAGTTTCGGGATGTTCCCAAATTTTCTTTGCAAGATCGTTGAGAATCGCTTCGTTTTTTTCAATTGCTTGAATTGCGGTTGTGTGAAGCATAGAGATTTCTCCTTTCCAATCTGCGGCAAAGCCGCGTGCGTTCCCTAATATTGTTTAGTATCTGCACAAATTTTAGCATTCAATTGCAAGAATGTCAATCGTTCCGCCATGCTTCGCAAAGAGCGCGGCATCCGTTTTCGATTTGAAGCGGGGAACAATGGGCATATCCGCAAAGAATGGTGGAAGCAGGGGCGGCATCGGCATCGGCATAAAAACCCGAAAGCCCCACCACATGAATGCCGTTTTGAGAAGCGCGCCGAACCATCTGCGATTCGCTCAGGCCGTTTTGCAGCTGCAAGGTGAAATGAAGCCCCGCGTCGATGCCATGCCACGCCAGGTTTTCGGCAAGCGCGCTGTTTTTCAAGCAGGAAAGCAGCAGATCGCGGCGCTTTTTATAAAGCGTGCGGGTGCGGTTCAAATGGCGTTCCAAATGGCCTTCTTCGATAAAGCGCGTCAAGGTATGCTGTTCAAACCGTGAAACTGTGGAAGATTGCAAAGAAAATTCCTTTTGATAGCGGGAAAGCAGCTTGTGGGGAAGCACCAGATACCCAATGCGGATCGAGGGCGCGATAGAGCGCGAGAAAGTGCCGCAATAGATCACTTTTTCGTTGATATCGAGGCTTTGCAAAGCGGGGATGGGCCGGCCGGTATATTTGAATTCGCTGTCGTAATCATCTTCGATCAAATAACGGTTCTCTTTGGCGCTCGCCCACTTCAAAAGTTCGGTTCGCCGCCCCACAGGCATGATCACGCCGGTGGGGAACTGGTGAGAAGGCGTGAGATAAACGCAATCGGCGCCGCTTTGATCCAGCAGATCGGCACGCAGGCCCGAAGCATCCAGCGGAATCGGGCAGATCTTTTGGCCGCTGCTTTCAATGATTTGGCGTGCTTTGGGGTAAGCCGGGTCTTCCATAGCGAAAGAAGCGCCCGGGAGAAGGCGGCAGACCACAGTTAAAAGATATTCCATCCCCGCGCCGATAATGACTTGTGAAGGTTCGCAAATTACGCCGCGGAACTGGTGAAGATAGCGGCAGAGCGTTTCGCGCAGGCAGAGATCACCCTGACGGTGGCCATGATGCAGCAGATCGGGCGAATGATACATCAGATCTTTGGTGATGCGGGCCCAAGTGACAAACGGAAAAACCGAAGGATCCACCGAACCGGTTGAAAAATCATAATCAAAGCGGGGGGCCGGCGAAGGCTCTGTTACCTCCATGGGCGGGGGCGCTCCCGCTTCCAGCTGCTCAACGGCGCAGACATAAAAGCCGCTTTTGGGAATCGCGTGGACATAACCTTCGGTGACCAGCATCTGGTAAGCGGTATCTACTGTGTTGAGGCTGATGGCCAGATGCTGCGCCAGCATCCGTTTCGAGGGCAGACGATCGCCGCGGCGGTAAGTGCCTTGTTTAATTTCCTGAACAATATGTTGATAAAGTTGCAAATAAATGGGGCGGTCTCTGGCGGGGATGAAGTTGATGGTAATACTGCTCATAAGGGCCCTCCAAGCGATTTTTGGAAAAAGTACAGCAAAAACGGACAGGTAGAATTCAAAGAAAAAGCATGATATAATAACCGCAAAGCGGTTATTATATCTCATTTCACGGCCCGCCTGCGGCGATGGCCACTTTCTATCGCTTCTGCGCAGCATTTGCGATAGAATAGCGCAAAGCGGTTATTATATCTCATTTCACGAACCGCAAAGCGGTTATTATATCTCATTTCACGGCCCGCCTACGGCGATGGCCACTTTCTATCGCTTCTGCGCAGCATTCGCGATAGAATAGCGCAAAGCGGTTATTATATCTCATTTCACGGCCCGCCTGCGGCGATGGCCACTTTCTATCGCTTCTGCGCAAAAAGCGATGACTGCAAGCGGATGGTATCGATGTTTTTTATTCTAACATAGATTCCTTTTAAAATCATTAACAGAAAGGGAAGTGCCACTGATGAAAAACAGAAGAGCCGCGCGCAAGACACTTCATCTTTCCGCACAGTTTGGCAGCAGGCTGATCCACCTGAATTTAGAAAGGATCCGTGCGGCGGCCATGATTATTTTGTGTTTTCAGGTATTGAATTTTTGGCAAAATGATTTTGAAAAGGAACCGCTGGTCATCATCGGTTCCGTGGCGGTTTCGGCGCTTTGCCTGGCGGGGCTGCTGCTTGTGACGCTGATGCTGCAAAAAACGGTGATTCCCCGCGAGGGGCAAATGCTGTATATGGGCTTCTGGATGGCGCTTTCGGCCGCGATGCTGCCTTTCTATATGGTGGATCCCGAATTTTGGGGGATGCCGGTCAATGTGCTTTTATATGATGGCATTCTGGTGGTCGCGCCGATTTTTTCCATGCGTGAACGCAGCTGGGTTTTCGGGTTCCAGGTTTTCACGCTGATTCTGGCCTGGCATGGTGCAAAACTCAGTGGCGCTTATTATTTATACGCAGTGGCCTGTGTTCTTTCGGGATATTTCTTGTCTTATATTGTGCATCAGAATTATATTACGGTCACAGCAAAACTGGAAAGCGAAGCAAAGATCGATTTTTTAACGCAGGTGGCCAACAGAAAATATGGCTATGAACAGGCCAATATCTTGTGGCAGCTTTGCCGCCGCCATAAGCGCAAATTTGCCGCCATCGCCGTGGATATCGATTATTTTAAGGCCTATAACGATACTTTTGGCCATTATGAAGGCGACGAAGTGCTGAAAAAGATCGCCGCGGCTACCAAGCATTCTTACGGCAGAGCCTCGGATATCGTTTGCCGCACGGGCGGAGAAGAATTTTTGGTCTGTATTTCTGTTTCGGAAGAGAAAGACGCCATGAAACTGGCTTATCGCATGAAAGAAAATATCATGAAGCTGGAAATCGAAGCGGCAAGAAAAACGGCGGCGCCTGTGGTCACGGTGAGCGTGGGCGTCAGCCTGACGGTTCCGCAGGGCGAAGAAACCATGGTAGGCATTCTGCATGAAGCCGATCATATGCTGTATCAGGCAAAAGATTCGGGCAGAAACTGTGTGGTCTATCGCGACCGTGTGGTGACAGAAGATGATTTTTAGCGGCAGGCTTCGAAAACAGCCGCCGGTCATTAAAAAAACGACATCCCTTGTTTTTCAGCAAGGGATGTCGTTTTTGATTTGTTTTAAAAAGAAAACAGCCGGTTTTTATTTGATGACGGAGCTGTCTTTCAGCACCACATCGTGCGAGCCGCCTTCCACGATGCTGGTGGCGGAAACCAAAGTCATCTTGGCGTCGCGCTGCAGATCGGGAATATTCAGCACACCGCAGTTGCACATGGTGGAACGCACCTTGTTGAGCGAAAGGGTGACATTGTCTTTCAGGCTGCCTGCATAAGGAACATAGGAATCGACGCCTTCTTCGAAAGAAAGCTTTTTGTCGCCGCCCATGTCGTAACGCTGCCAGTTGCGGGCGCGGTTGGAACCTTCGCCCCAATATTCTTTCATGTAGTTGCCGTTGATGATGACCTTGTTGGTGGGGCTTTCATCAAAGCGCGAGAAGTAACGGCCCAACATGATGAAATCGGAACCCATCGCCAAAGCAAGGGTCATGTGATAATCGTGAACGATGCCGCCATCCGAGCAGATGGGCACATAGATGCCGGTTTCTTTATAATAAGCGTCGCGCGCCGCCGCCACTTCGATGATCGCGGTGGCCTGGCCGCGGCCAATGCCCTTTTGCTCGCGGGTGATGCAGATGGAACCGCCGCCGATGCCCACTTTCACAAAATCGGCGCCTGCTTCGGCCAGAAAACGGAAGCCTTCGGCATCCACCACATTGCCGGCGCCCACTTTCACGCTGTCGCCATATTCTTTGCGAACCCATTCCAGCGTGAGTTTCTGCCATTCGGAAAAGCCTTCGGAAGAATCGATGCAAAGCACATCAGCCCCGGCGTTTACCAGCGCGGGCACGCGCTCGGCATAATCGCGGGTGTTGATGCCGGCACCGACCATATAGCGTTTGGAACCATCCAGCAGTTCCAGCGCGTTTTCTTTATGAGAAGAGTAGTCTTTACGGAAAACAAAATATTTCAGGCGCTGCTGATCATCCACCAAAGGAAGAGAATTCAGCTTATGTTCCCAAATGATATCGTTTGCTTCTTTTAGTGTGGTGGTGTCGCTGGCATAGATCAGCTTTTCAAAAGGCGTCATGAACTCTTTGACCTTTGTCAAAGCATCCATGCGGCTGACGCGGTAATCGCGGCTTGTTACAACGCCGACAAGCTTGCCTTCGGCTGTGCCGTCATCGGTGATGGCAATGGTGGAATGGCCTGTCTTTTCTGTCAGCGCCAGAATATCCTCCAGAGTATTTTCGGGGGAAAGGTTGCTGTCGCTGCGAACAAAGCCGGCTTTATAAGCTTTTACGCGGGCGACCATGGCCGCTTCGTCTTCGATGGTCTGAGAACCATAGATAAAAGAAAGGCCGCCTTCTTTTGCAAGGGCGATGGCCATTTTATCATCGGAAACCGACTGCATGATGGCGGAAACCAAAGGGATATTCAAACTGATGGCGGGTTCTTCGCCTTTTTTGAATTTGACCAAAGGAGTTTTCAGGCTTACATTCGCAGGAATGCACTCCTTGGAAGAATAACCGGGTACCAACAGATATTCACCAAAGGTATGGGAAGGTTCACTGAAATAATATGCCATGCTCAACTCTCCTATTTCTTATGTTTTCTACAAAAAATATCATAAAACAAGTGCAAAGTCAACAAAAAATCAATTTTTGTTGGAAGGAAGAGCAAAACTGCTGAAAATTACCGCCGTAAGACCGGTGACAGCGGCAATAACGCCCAAAATCATGCCTGTGATCGCAAGACCTTTTTTCATGGTACAGACCTCCTTCTTTATGAAATCATCAGCTTGGCAGAGGCATTTTCAGCGCATCGAAAGAACAGAACAAGCGGAAGGATCGCCATGGCTTCTGCGTTTTGCTTTTTATATAAGTATATCCATTATAACACGATGGAATAAAGGTGACCACGAAAAAAATAAGAAAAATATGAAAAAACCACTTGCATTCATCCAAGATCTTCGATATACTATAAAAGCAATTTGCGCCGGTATGATGGAATTGGCAGACGTGCTGGACTCAAAATCCAGTGGTAGCGATACCGTGTCGGTTCGACCCCGACTACCGGCACCAGATGAAAACAAAAGACTGCCTTTGGGCAGTCTTTTGTGCTATTTGCGGAAAGAAACCGAAGGAGGAAAAGCCATGAAAAAGACCGCCGCGCGAAAAACGCGAAGCTGGCATTATGAACTTTTGATCTTAACGGAATTTTTGGCCGTTTTGTGGGTATGCTGGCAGCTGAGTCAAAATCCAGCCGTTTCACTGGCGGCCTGCGCTTTGCTTTATGGGGTGTTCGGCGTGGTTTTTCGCTTCACTTTTCAAAGGCATCATCGAAAAGGGCTTCGCCTTTATGGAAAGGGCGATTATCGGGGGGCGCTGGGGGCTTTTGAAGAAAGCGAACGCTTTTCCCATGCGCATCCGTTGATCGATCGGTTCCGCTTTTTCAGCATGCTTGACCCTTCGCGCCTTTCATATTGGGAAATGGCCATCGCAAACCAGGCGGCCTGCTATGGGCATATGGGGCGCGGCGAAGAAGCGATGGAATGTTACCGCAGGATCGAAAAGCGGGAAGATCAAACAGGCCGATAAGGCTTTTTGCAAAGTGGGCCGCGGGGCCGAGGGGAACACATGGAAGAATGGAAAAATTGGGCGCTGCAATGCGGCGCGGGCGATGGGGCCGCCATCGCGGCAGAGCCTGTGCTGCGGCGGATGGCCGAGGAAAAACGCCGGGCGGCGCTGGGTGATCTGCCGGGGCTGAAAGGCCTGATCGCGATGGTTTTCCCTTATTACGCCGGGGATCTGCCGGGGAATCTTTCCCTTTATGCCCGCGGCGAAGATTATCACAAGGTTTTGGGGCGGGCGATGGAAGAATTTTGCCGTCTTGCCGCCGAAAGTTATCCCTATGCGCATTTTCGCGCTTATGCGGATATTTCGCCTTATCCCGAAGCGCAGATCTGCGCGCGGGCCGGGCTGGGGGCCCTTGGCCAAAACGGGCTGCTGCTGACCCCGCGCTGGGGCAGCTATGTTTTCTGCGGCGTGGTGGCCACCGATCTGCCTTTAAAGGGCGGAAACGAGCCGGGCGGATGCATCGAATGCGGCAAATGCCGCGCGGCGTGCCCGGGCGGCGCGCTCACCCCGAACGGCTTTTGCGAAGAACGCTGTCTTTCGGCCATCACCCAGAAACGGGGCGAACTGGCTTTATGGGAAGAACAGCTCATTCAAAAAGGGCAGTATGTCTGGGGCTGCGATCGCTGCCAGCAGGTTTGCCCTTATAATGAAAAGGCGGAGCAAACAAGCTGCGGCGCGTTTTCGCAAAATCTGGTCGCCGAGATCACCGAAGAAGAATTGGCGGAACTTTCAGACCGCCGTTTTCGAAAAGAATATGCGGGGCGCGCCTTCAGCTGGCGCGGCATCGGCCCTTTGAAACGCAATTTAAAATTAAAAAAAGAATAAGCCGACAGGCTCTGCAAAAACTAAGGTGGCAGAGCCTGTTTTTTTATTTGCAGGCCGGGGAAAGGAGTTCCAATGAGAGTATCTGAACTGATGAGCCGCGGCACGGTCAGCGTTTCCGCGGATGACACCGTGGCCTGCGCGGCGCGGCTGATGGAACGGCATAATGTGGGTGTTTTGCCGGTATGCGGCGCGGAAAACCAGCTGCGCGGCGTGATCACCGACAGAGATATCGCCGTTCGCTGCGTGGCGGGGGATGTGAGCGCCGAACGCACCTGTGTGAGAGAGATCATGACGCGCCATGTGGCAACGGTCTCGCCTTCTGCCGATGTGAGAGAAGCGGCCCAGCTGATGGCGCAGACGCAGGTAAGGCGCCTGCCTGTGGTGGAAAACGGAAAAGTGATGGGCATGGTTTCCATCGGCGATATGGCCCGAACGCAGACCTATGATATGGAAGCTTCGCGGGCGCTGGCCGAGATCTCGATGCCCGAAAAACGCCGTTTCTAACCTTGCGAAAAGCTGTTTTCCGAAGCCGGGGAAACAGCTTTTCCTTTGCCACAAAGTTTTTGACAGGGCCCATCGGTGAGTGTATACTAAGCTTGTATTCGTATCGCCTGCGAAAGGCAGGCGCAAAGAACATAAAAACAAAGCAGATCGAAACGCAGGTTCGATGTAACGATAAAGGATAGGTGAGCATGATGATCGAAGCCGTGACAAAAACCAATCTTGCCGAATATGAGGCATTCATACAAAAACACCCCAAAGGACATTTTTTACAGTCTTCCGAATGGGGAAAGGTGAAGGAAAGCTGGAAATGGGAAGCCATTCTCTGCCGCGATGACGAGGGCAGGGTCTGCGGCAGCTTAGCGGTGCTGATCCGCAAGGTTCCCGTGCTGCCGTATACGCTGATGTATGCGGGAAGAGGCCCCGTTTGCGACAGCCACGATGAAGAGACTCTGCGCCAGCTGACGCAGGGCGCGAAAGATCTTGCCGCGCGTTATAAAGCCTATGCGCTGATGATGGATCCCGATATCGAAAGCGATGATCTGGAATTCATCTCGATCATGAAGAAGCTGGGCTATCACCATAAAGAAGCGGGCAAAAATTTTGAAGGCGTTCAGCCGAATTATGTGTTCCGCCTGGATGTGAAAGACAAGACGGAAGAAGAACTGATGGCGGAATTTCACCAGAAGACCCGCTATAACATCCGTCTGGCGGGGCGCAAAGGCGTCAGCGTGATGCTTTGCGATGAGACCACTCTGCCGCAGATGCTGCCGCATTTTGCCCGCATCATGAAAGAAACCGGCCAGCGCGACGGGTTCATCACCCGCAGCGAAGAATATTTCGCCAACCTGATGAAATATTTGGGCGAGCATGCGCGGCTTTATATGGCGCTTTATAACGATAAGCCCGTGGCGGGAACGCTGGCCATTCATTTTGGCAACAAGGTGTGGTATTTATACGGCGCTTCCTCCAATGAATACCGCAATGTGATGCCCAACTATCTGCTGCAATGGAGCATGATCCGCTGGGCGCTGGAAACCGGCAGCGAGATCTATGATTTCCGCGGCGTATCGGGCGACCTGACCCCCGAAAACCCGCTGTATGGCCTGTATCTTTTCAAAAAGGGCTTCGGCGGCAAATTGACGGAATTCTGCGGCGAATTCGAATATCTTTATAAACCCGCGGTGAACACGGCGGTGAATTTGGGGATGAAAACCATGCGCGGCGCGCGTCATGCCCTTTATGTGGCCAAAAACAGAAAGAAGGATAACAGGAAACCCGAGAACGAAGAAAAGTAAAACTTTTGGGGAAACGATATGAAAACGCTTGTGATTGAAAAAGAAAAGATCCTGCATAATTTAGATGTCATCCGCGATAAAGCGGGCAGCTCGGATGTGATCGCCGTGCTGAAAGCCAATGCCTATGGCATGGGGCTTTGCCAGATGGCCGCGCTGCTGAGAGAAAACGGCGTGCGCCGCTTTGCCGTTACCGAGCCTGATGACGCGGTGATTCTTAGGGATGCCGGCTTTGCCGATGAAGAGATCCTGCTGCTGCGTTCCA
This sequence comes from Acidaminobacterium chupaoyuni, assembly GCF_047936785.1. Taxonomy (GTDB): domain Bacteria; phylum Bacillota; class Clostridia; order Oscillospirales; family Butyricicoccaceae; genus Acidaminobacterium; species Acidaminobacterium chupaoyuni. Next base: position 2,039,349 of record NZ_CP176394.1, on the reverse strand, counting down.
CCGCGGTGGCTGAAGATATCCGAAAGATCATCACCTCCACGGCAACGGCTTCCATCGGCTCTTATGATGCGGCGGTGGCGCTGAACGGCATGGCCGAAAAAGAGGGCGTTTCGGTGGATGTGCATTTGGAGATCGACACGGGCATGGGCCGTTACGGCTTTGAGCCCACCGAAATGGAGCGCATCCTTTCGGTATTTCGCTTCATGGGCAATTTGAATGTAACGGGCATGTATACCCATTTTCCTTCGGCTTTCGCCAGCAAAAAAACAACGCGGGCGCAATATGATAAATTGCTGGAAACGGCGGCAAAGGTGCGCAGCGAAGGGTTTGACCCGGGCATGCTCCACGCGGCCAACAGCGCGGCGTTGTTCCGCTGTGATCTGCCAGCGCTGGATGCCGTGAGGATCGGTTCCGCCATCAGCGGCAGAACAACGGCCAAAGGCGATTGCGGGCTTCAAAAGACCGGGCGCCTGGAATGTGAGGTGGCCGAAGTGCGCTGGCTGCCCGCAGGGCATGGCGTGGGATACGGCCCCGCTTTCCTGACGAAAAAGCCCACCAAGATCGCCGTGATCCCCGTGGGATACAGCGACGGGTTCATGGTGGAAAAAGCAAGGGATTCCTTCCGCTTTCGCGACTGCATCCGTTATGCCTGCGGCGCGGTGGCCAACTGGATCAAACGGAAAAAGTTTTATGTGACGGTGGGCGGGCGCAAGGTGCGCGTGATCGGCCATGTGGGGCTGAACCACACCACGGTGGATGCCACGGCCATCGATTGCCAGCCGGGCACCATGGCATCGTTTGATGTTTCGCCGATGTTTGTGCCTTCCGAGATCAAGCGCCGCTATGACTGATACGCCGCTTTATTCGGCGCTGGTGGCGTTCGCCGAAGAAAACAGGGCGCGGTTTCATATGCCGGGCCACAAAGGAACGCCGTCGGGCTGTAAGCTTGACGGCGCTTTTGCTATCGATTACACCGAGATCCCCCAAACGGGAAACCTTTATCTGGAAGACGGACCCATCGCCGAAGCCGAAGCTTTGGCTGCCCGCTGGTATGGGATGGGAAGCTGCGTGTTTTTGACCTGCGGCGCAACGCAGGGCATCAAGGCCATGCTGGCTTCCGCCTGCCCCATGGGCGGAAAGATCCTGGCCGACCGCAACTGCCACAAAAGCGTTTGGGATGCCTGCGCGCTGCTGCAGATCGAACCGGATTATCTATGCCCCGAAACGATCGAAGCCTATGGCATCACCGGCGGGCTTGACGCGGAAGAACTGGAAGCCCGGCTGCAAACGGGCGGTTATGCGGCTCTGCTGGTGACGAGCCCCACTTATTACGGCTATTGCATGGATCTGAAACCCATCGCCGAAGCCGCCCATCGCCATGGCGCAAAGCTGCTGGTGGATGCGGCGCACGGCAGCCATTTGCGGGCCTGCGGGTTGGAAGACGCGGCGTTTCAGGGGGCCGACAGCGTGGTGTTTTCGGCCCATAAAACCCTGCGCGCGCTCACACAGGGCGCTTATCTTTTGACGCGCACCCGCGAAGAGGGCAAAACAATGCGCGCGAATGCCGCGTTGTTCGGCACCTCAAGCCCGTCTTACCCCATTATGGCTTCTTTGGATCTGGCGCGGGCCGAGATGGAAAGCGGCAGCTATGCCGCTTTTGCCAAGCGATGCAGGGCTTTTCGGCGGATGATCGAAGAAAACACGCCTTTTCCTGTGCCCGATCTGGGCGACCCCTGCCGCCTTTCGATTTTCACGGCCTGCGCAGGGCTGAGCGGCGAAGAGGCGGCGCAGCGCCTGAGAAAGCGGGGCATCGAACCGGAAATGGCCGATTGCAACAGCGTGGTCTGCATTGCCACACCGGCCGATGAGAGCGAAAACCTTTTCAGGCTGGAAAAAGCGCTTCTGGCGCTGGCAAGAGAAGAAAAAGCGGGGCCATCCTGCGTGGTTTCGGCCGGGCGGCTTCTGCCCGAAAAGGCGATGACCGTGAGAGAAGCCTGTTTTTCGCCCTGGGAAGAGCTGCCGCTGTGTGATTGCGCGGGGAAAACCGCGGCGCAGGGCATTGCGCCTTATCCGCCGGGGGTGCCGGTGATCGCGCCGGGCGAAAAGATTCATCAAAATTTCATTGAATATCTGGGCAAAAGAAGATATAATATTTTTAATAAAGTAAAGGTTGTAAAAGAAGCATAACCTTTCCAAATGAAAAGGAGGCTGCACCATTTATGAAAATGATCATTGCGATTCTTAATTCTGACGATGCTTCCACGGTTACCCATAACCTGATGAAAGACGGTTATCAAATTACAAAGTTATCCACCACGGGCGGTTTTCTTCGCGCGGGGAATGTTACAGTGCTGATCGGCGTTGAAGAGGATAAGCTGGATCACTGCCTTGAAATTATCGCGAAATATTCCAAGAGCCGCAAACAGCTGATTCCCAGTTCGGCCGAAGCCGGCATCAGCTTCTATCCCTCTATGCCTGTTGAAGTGGTCGTGGGCGGCGCGACGATTTTCGTTTTGGATGTCGAACAGTTTAAAAAGGTCTAATTCCATGCGGTTAGATCGTTTGATCGGGAACGAGCGCTTGAAAACAGCGCTCGCTCCCTTTTTCAGAGAAAATTTCCCGCAATCTGTCATTTTGGAAGGCCCTTCGGGCATCGGGAAGAAAACGGCGGCTTTCGAGATCGCCGAAAACCTGCTTTGCACAGGGGCAAACCCGCCCTGCGGCGTTTGCGGCGCCTGTGTCAGAATGCGCTCGGGCTCACATCCGGATTATCATTTATTTAATGCGGAAGCCGAGCTGATCCGTGTGAACGATGTGCGCGAAATTCGCCGCCAGTCGTTTATCCGCCCCAGCGAAGCGGCGCAGAAAGTGTTTATTATCAACGAAGCGCATCGCATGAACCCTCAGGCACAGAATGCGCTGCTGAAGGTGTTGGAAGAACCGCAGGAAACCATTTTTATTTTGCTTTGCGTTCAGGCGGGGCAGCTGCTTCAAACGGTGCGTTCCCGCTGTGTGCGTTTCGCCATGGAAGAACTTTCGGAAGAGCAGATCAAAGCCCAGCTCAAGCTGCGATGCCCCGAAAAAACCGATGGGGAGATCGGCAGCGCTGTGCTTCACAGCCGCGGGCTGCTGGGGCGCGGGCTGGAATGGCTTTCGGGCGAAGCGCCAAAAGCCGAGCTTCTCGCCGAAGAATGGAACGCGGCCCTGGGACAATCGGAATGGAAAACCTTAGAGGTCTGTATGAAAGCGGCGGCGCTGAGCCGCGAAGAATTCGGCGCGTTTTGCGAAAGCGGCTGTCTGGAGCTTTGGCAGAGAGCAAGGGCGAACCCCGGCGAAAGCTGGCCGCAGGAACTTTATGAAACTTTATATGCGCTTGCGCGGCAAGCCGAAAACAACGGTTCCGTTTCGGCCATGAACGGCGCTTTGGCGGCCAAATGCGGGCAATTGCTTTTTGCCGCGAACGACCGCTGAAAAACCGGTGAACAGGAAAATAAAATTTTCAGATGAAATTTTAAAATATAAGTTGAATCTTGCGCTTTGAAACCGCGAGAGGATCTATGAAATTGGAGCAAATTATGACAGAAGTGATCGGCGTTCGATTTAAAAAAGTAGGGAAAGTCTATTATTTCGATCCCTGCGGCATACAGGTGGAAAAGGGCCAGTTCGCCATTGTGGAAACCGCCCGCGGCATCGAATATGGCGAAGTGGTGATGAGCAACCGCATGGTGGAAGACGATAAGATCGTCAAACCCCTCAAGCAGCTGCAGCGGCTGGCCAATGAACAAGACCGCAAAATCGTGGCGGAAAATGAAAAAATGGAAAAAGAAGCGTTTTCCGTTTGTGAAGAAAAGATCCGCGCCCATAACCTTGAAATGAAGCTGGTAACGGTGGAATATACCTTCGACCGCGGCAAGATCTTATTTTATTTTACGGCGGATGGCCGCATCGATTTCAGAGAACTGGTGAAGGATCTGGCTTCGGTCTTCCGCACGAGAATCGAACTGCGGCAGATCGGCGTGAGGGATGAAGCCAAAATGCTGGGCGGTCTGGGCGTTTGCGGATGCCCCTTGTGCTGCGCCACTTTTTTGGATGATTTCGCGCCCGTTTCCATCAACATGGCCAAAGACCAGGGGCTTTCGCTGAACCCGGCAAAGATCTCGGGCAGCTGCGGCAGGCTGATGTGCTGTTTGAAATATGAAAATGAAGCTTATCAGGATATGCTGCGCACAACCCCTTCCGTTGAAAGCATCGTGCAGACACCCATGGGCAGAGGCACAGTCACCGAAGTGAGCCTTGTGAAAGGCCAGTGCAAGGTGCGGCTGGAAAATTCCAGCGAACCGCCCCACTGCTTCTGCAAAGGGGAATGCCAGGTGCTGAAAGCGGGCAAAAGCCACGGGAAGCGCCCCCACGCGGTGACGGAAGAAGAAGGCGCGGCCGAAGAACTTTTGGCGGAATGCCCCGCCGAAGAAAAGAAGACAAAACCTGCCGAAACGCAGGCGGCACCGCAGGCAGAGCGCAAAGAATCGCCCCGCCCGCAGCGACCGGCCAGAAACGACCGCCCACGGCGCAATGACCGCCCCCGCGGTGAGAACAGGCGCGGCGGCGAAAACGAGCGCCGCGCAGAACGCCCTAAAAATCAGCAGCCCCAGCCGAAAAAAGAACAGAACGCAGAAGAAAAATAACAGCGCGGCATCTCCGGTTTCAACAGGGGATGCCGTTTTCTTATCACCAAAGGAGCGAGCCGATGCAATAGTTTGACAGGAATTGTTGAAAAGAATATTGGGCATTTTGTGGCATATCCTGAGCGGGACAAACATAAAATGGTAGCACGAAAAAAGTAAACGGAGGTGCGCCATGTTAGTGTTTACAGCGAAGCTGAACAAAAAAAGACTGATTGCCATTGCCATCACCATCGCCGTGGTGATCGCGGCATTGATCCTGCTGCTGCCCGATAAAGAAAGCCGCGCTATGTCATCGCAGCCCACGGCTAAAAATTTGAGCGGCATCAAAACCGAGGATGACCGCATCGGTTATCTGAAAAGCCTGGGTTATGAGCTGAACCAGGAACCCCTTGGCACCCAGCAGGTCGTCATCCCCAAAAAATTCGATCAGGTCTATGAAAATTACAACAAGCTTCAAATGGATTGCGGTTTCGACCTGAGCAAATACCGCGGCAAGCAGGTCAGCCTGTATACTTATGCCGTGACGAATTATCCGCAGGTGACCGATGCCAGAGCCGATCTGCTGATTTATAAAAACAAGATCATCGGCGGCGCGGTCTATTCCGCGGCCATCGATGGGTTCATGCATGGGCTGCAGCAGGCCCAGCCTGCGGCACAACCGCAGGCGCAGCCCCAGGCCCAGCCGCAAACACAGCCTGCCGCGCCGGCAAAATAACCTTTAACGGTCGGTTAAAAATCAAAAAAGCCAGCCATGGCGCAGAAAAATAGAAAGCGTGTTCGGTAAAATTTATGCCGAACACGCTTTTTAATTTCCATGAAAAGCAAGATAATGTAAAAATAATGCAAAGAACCGCCCAATAACTTGATTTTGCACGGCATTTCAAAACATTATAAAATATTTTGCAAATAATTGTTGAAATTCATGGTGAAATACATTAAAATAGACATAGTGTTTTCATGCAATTTATTGAAAATAAACAAAGGGTGGTTACGATGGCAGCTCGTCTTTTCCAGAGCATTTTGCTCGAAGTAAAAAACAAGGTCGATTTTATTCTGGGCGTGGTGGATAGCACCGGCGTCATTACGGCATGCACAGAACTGAAATTCATCGGGGAGAACATCGAGGCCGCCGTTGAATTTTTCAAAACAGGGTTGGAAGAAGGCCAGTTCGGCGGATATACCTTCCACATGATCGGCGGCTATGAAGGCGGCGCTGAAAATGCGGTGTTTGCGGGCAGTGTGGGCGAACAGGCCTCTATTGTCTGCGCGCTCACAGCCGTGGCGATCAAAAACAGCAAGACCCAGTATGATGAAAAACACGATAAAGCTACTTTTATCAAAAAGATCATTTTGGATAACATCCTTCCGGGTGATATCTATATCAAGTCGCGTGAAATGCATTTTGTCAGCGATTGCAAGCGCATTGCATATACTGTGCGCATGGCAGATCGCCAGGATGCCGCGGTGATGGATATTCTGCTCAAGCTTTTCCCGGATCGCCAAAAAGATTTTGTGATTACTATCAGTGAAAATGAAGTCGTGCTGATCAAAGAACTGAAAACGGGTGATTCCAAAGAAGTGATGCGCTATGCCGAGATGATCGACAAAGCGCTGACCGAAGAAACCCCCATTTCTCATGTGATCGGCATCGGTTCGGTGACGGGCCAGCTGAAAGATATCGCGCGTTCTTTTAAAGAAGCGCAGATCGCGGTGGATGTGGGTCATGTGTTCGATGAAGATGTGACCATTATGAATTTCGAAAACCTGGGCGTGGGGCGCTTGATCTATCAGCTGCCGACCACGCTTTGCGAAATGTTCCTTTCCGAGGTGTTCAAAAAAGGTTCGATCGAATCGCTGGATGACGAAACCTTGTTCACCATCCAGAAATTCTTTGAAAACAACCTCAATGTTTCGGAAACTTCGAGAAAGTTGTTTGTTCACCGCAACACGCTGGTTTATCGCCTTGAAAAAATCAAAAAGCTCACCGGGCTTGATTTGCGCGAGTTTGATAACGCCATCGTTCTGAAATTCGCCCTGATGGTTAAAAAGTACTTGAAATCAAGAGAAGATATGGTATAAAAAATATAATTCAAAAATCATTGCGGCTTTTTGCTGCAATGATTTATTGAGTTATAGAGGTTTCGCGCGGGGAGGCGCATGACCATGCTGAAATTGATCGATACTTATAAAACCTATGATAACGGCACCAAGGCGCTCAACGGCATTACGCTGACCATCGACGATGGCGAATTTGTGTTCGTTGTGGGCCCTTCCGGTTCGGGAAAATCCACCATCACCAAGCTTCTTGTGGGTGAGATCCGCCCCACCAGCGGCAAGGTATTGGTGAATAATTTTGATTTGGGAACTTTGAAAACAAGGCAGCTGCCCTATATGCGCCGCACAGTCGGCGTGGTGTTTCAGGATTTTCGGCTGATCGAAGATAAAACGGTTTTTGAAAATGTGGCGTTTGTGATGCGCGCCGTGGGCGCCCCGCAAAGGATCATCAAAAAGAGAGTTCCTTATGTGCTGGATCTGGTGGGCGTGATGCATAAAGCCCGCCGTTTTCCCACAGAACTTTCCGGCGGTGAACAGCAGCGTGTGGCCATCGCCCGCGCGCTGGTCAACAACCCCACCATGGTGATCGCCGATGAACCCACAGGAAACTTAGACCCGGCCAGATCGCTGGAACTGATGACCCTATTCGAAAAAATCAATTCTTTGGGAACCACCGTGGTGGTGGTGACCCACGAAAAGGAACTGGTGAATCAATTTGAAAAACGAGTCGTAAGCATCGATAAGGGCGTTATCGTCAGCGACAGAACAGGCGGGTATTATATCAAATGAAACAGTGGAACATTAAATATTACCTGAAAGAAGGCATCCATAACTTCTTTTCCCACCGCTTTATGACGGTGGCGGCCATCACCGTGATCGCGGCCTGTCTGCTCATCACGGCCAGCTTCAGTTTGATCGCCTATAATCTCGATTTGAAGATCGCAGATCTGGAAACCCAAAGCGAGATCGTTGTTTTTGTGGATGAAACTTATACGCGCGAACAGGCTCAGGCCATAGGCGCCCAGATCACGGCCATTGAAAATGTTTCAAAAGCCGAGTTCATCACCAAAGAGCAGGCGCTGGAAAATTATAAAGCCAAAATGGGCGAAGATGCTTTTATTTTGGAAGGCCTCGAAAACGATAACCCCCTGCGCGACAGTTATCGCATTACCATGAAAAACATTTCTTTGCATCAGGAAACGGTCAATGCCCTTTCACAGATTCCCGGTATTGCCGAAACCAGCAGCAAAAAAGAATTTTCCGATAAATTGATCCGCATCCGCTCGGTGGTCAACGCCATTTCTTATACACTGGTGGCCATGTTGGGCGCGGTTTCGATCTTTATTATTTCAAACACCGTGAAACTGGCCATGTTTGCCCGCCGCGAAGAAATCGCCATCATGCGCATGGTGGGCGCCACAAACCATTTCATCCGAACGCCCTTTGTGGTAGAAGGCTTATGCCTGGGCGAAGTTGCAGCGCTTTTGGCATTTTTTATGGAATGGGGCGTGTATAATTACATCGCCAAAGATCTGGTGGAAGCTTCGGGCATTATGTCTTTGGTGGAATTCGGAACCTTTTCGACCCCGCTTTTGCTGGTGATGCTGGTTGCCGGCATGATCGTGGGCGTGGGCGGCAGTGTGATGACCATTCGCAAATTCCTGAAAGTGTAAGAACCATATAAGACCGAAAATGAGGGAAAACAATGAGAAATCGAAAAAAAGTAGTGCGCATTGTTGCGGGCTTTATCGCCGGTTTACTGGTGTTTCTGATGTTATTTGGCCTGGTGGCCGATCTGTTTTTCGTGTCGCCGGCGGCTGCGGCATCTCAGGCGCAGGTCAACACCTTGAAAAATAAATTGAAAGACGCTGCGGCAGAAAAAGATAAGATCAAAAAAGAACTTTCGGGAATTCAGAACGACAAGGCTTCCATCAAGAAGCAGATCGAAGCGCTGGATGCCCAGATCAATAACACCCAATCGCAGATCGATCTGCGTTCGGGCCTGATCGATGAGCTGACAGGCATGATCGCCCAGAAAGAAGAAGAAGTGGCGGCGGCCCAGAAAAAAGAACAGGAACAATATGATAAATTCAAGACCCGCGTTCGCGTAATGTATGAACAGGGCGACACGAGTTATTTGGAAGTGCTGCTTTCTTCCGATAATTTTTCTGATTTTTTGTCGCGCTATGAGATCGTTTCGCAGATCGCCCGCTATGACAAAGATCTGTTCGACCAGCTGAAAGCGCTGAAAGAAGAGATCGAACAGAAAAAAGCCGAACTGGAAGGCGACAAAAAAGAGCAGGAAGCCGCCCGCCAGGAATTGCAGGTGACAAAATCAGAGCTGGATCAGCAGCTGGCCGATCGATCCAAAGCTATGAGCGCGCTGGAAAGCGCCGAGGCTTCGGTGAAAGCTTCTTACAGCGAGATCGAAAAAGAAGAAGAAAAGATCAACAGCCAGATCGATAAAATGGTAAAAGAGATGGAAGAAGAGGCCAAAAAGCAACAGGGCGCCAACGGCGGCGCTTATGTGGGCGGCACCTTCACCTGGCCTCTGCCGGGTTATTCCACCATTTCCTGCCCCTTCGGCATGCGCAAACACCCCATTACCGGCGTTTATAAGCTGCATACCGGCGTGGATCTTTCCGCACCCCGCGGAACCACCATCGTTGCGGCAAACAGCGGCACGGTGTTGATCGCGGGTTACAGCACGGCTTATGGCAATTATGTGGTCATCAGCCACGGCGGTGGCATCAGCACTTTATATGCGCACATGAGCCGCATTGGAACCAGCAAGGGCGCAACCGTTTCAGCCGGCCAGAAAATCGGCGAAGTGGGCAGCACCGGCTATTCCACAGGCAACCATCTGCATTTTGAAATTCGCAAAAACGGCAGCTATATCGACCCCATGACCCAGTTTTCGAGAAAATAAAGGAGCATGCACCGGATGAATAAAAGAAAAATAACCACCGGATCCATGCTGATGCTGATGATGCTGGCGGTTGTGGCAACTTTCAATATTACCTTTTTTGTGGCTTCGGAATATTACAACAAGCGGCTTGGCAATTTTGAAGAGCTGGAAGGCGAATATAAAAAGTTTAAGGAAGTTTCGGATATCGTAGATAAATATTATGTGGGCGAAGCCGACGAACAGGCCATGATGGATGGCGCGATGCACGGCTATATCGACGGTATGGGGGATAAGTGGTCCACTTATCTTTCGGCCGATGAATATAAAACCGTTTTGGAAAAGCGCGAAAACCAATATGCGGGTGTGGGCATCACGGTTTCGATCCACGAAGAAAGCAAGAATTTCACCATTACCGCGGTAGCGGAAAATTCCCCCGCCGCAAAAGCGGGCATCAAACCCTTTGATGTGTTGCTGGCGGTGGATGGGAAAAGCGTGGCTTCCATGTCTTATGACGATGTGTCGGATGCCGTGCGCGGCAAAGAAGGAACCTCTGTGAAGCTGACGGTCAGCCATGAAGGGGTCAGCCATGCATATGAGCTGAAACGCGCCGAGATCTCTACCCCGGGCGTAAAAGCGCAGATGCTGGAAAACAAAATCGGGCTGATCCGCATCGAATCGTTTTCGAAAAATGTGGATAAGGAATTTGCGCAAAAGCTGAAAGAATTGCTGGCGCAGGGCGCAAAGGGCCTGGTTTTTGATGTGCGTTTCAACCCGGGCGGGTTTGTGGATACGCTTGTGCCGATTTTGGATGAGATCCTTCCCGAGGGCACGATCATCAGCATCACCGATAAAGCGGGGCAGACCACCGATTATAAATCGGAAGCGGAATGCCTGATGATGCCTATGGCGGTTTTGACCAATGAATATTCCATCAGCGCGGCGGAATTTTTCGCGGCTTCGCTGCAGGAATATGGTGTGGCCACAGTGGTGGGCGAAAAGACCGGCGGCAAGGGCTATGCACAGAACCTGATCCCCCTGCCCGATGGTTCGGCGGTGAATATTTCCACCAGCCGCTATTATACCCCCAAGGGCGTCAGCCTGGCGGGAAAGGGCGTTACCCCCGATGAGGAAGTTTCTCTTTCGGAAGAACATTTAAAGAGTTTCTATCAGCTTACGCCCGCGGAAGATGAACAGCTGCAGGCGGCAACAAAAATTTTGACAAAGCAAATCGGGTAATCTTTCAGCGGCGGAAAAGTTTTTCTTTTCCGCCGCTGTTTTATAACGGGCCGCCATGGCAAAATGGCATTTACTGGACAGCGGCCCGAGAACATGGTAAAATAACCGCAAGCAGTTAGTTTATCCATCTTGCGGCGACGGCCAATTTATGCCAATCGCGCTTTGCGTTCATGGCATCATAGAATAATTCAAATACTGCGGCTCGATCTTCGCGGGGCCGGGCGGATGGAATATGGCGCCATGTTGGGGGCATATCTTTATAAAGCGCGGCAAGCGTTTCCCCTGCAAGGCGGTTTGGCAGAAGAAGTGAACGGCGCTGCTGCGAAACAGCCGCTTTGTTTGGCAGTTTGAGAGAAGAAATACCCCTGCGTGCGGGGTGGATTTGGAAATTTCCCGAGCGAAAAGTTTTTAGGCAACAAAGGTTCCGCAAGACGGATTTTTGTTTTTGGCGGCCGCGAAAAGGCCGCACAACGGAGAAATGGGGTGAGAATCGATGATGATTCCAATGCCTGTGATTTGGCTGATCGCCTTGGTGGTGTTTGTCGTGCTGGAAGCGGCGACACTGGGGCTGACCTCTATCTGGTTCGCCTTCGGCAGTTTGCTGGCGATGATCGGCGCTTTATGCGATCTCAGCTGGGGCTGGCAGCTGTTTTTGTTCATTTTGGGCACAGCATTGCTGCTTTTGTTAACGCGCCCGCTGGTGGCCAAAATGAAACTGGGGCGTGTGAAAACCAATGCAGACCGCGTTGTGGGGCAAGAAGGCATCGTGACCCAGCGAATCGACAACCTGCATGCGCAGGGGCAGGTGAGCGTGGCCGGCCAGATCTGGACGGCGCGTTCCCAAACAGAAGAACCCATTGAAACGGGAAAAACCGTGAAAATTTTACAGATATCGGGCGTTAAGCTGATCGTCTGTGAAAATAAAGCACATGAGGAGGAAAAAGTATGATAACGGTATTATCGGTAAGCTCTGTTTTCACCATCGGCATCACCGCGGTGGTCATCGTGATGGCTCTGTCGCTGGTGGCTTCCTGCGTGGTGATCGTTCCGCAGGCCAACGCTTTCATCGTGGAACGCCTGGGCGCTTTCAACACCGCTTGGGAAACCGGGCTGCATTTCAAAATACCTCTCATCGAGCGCATTGCCAACAAAGTGACTTTGAAAGAAAGAGTTTCTGATTTTGCGCCGCAGCCGGTCATCACCAAAGATAATGTCACCATGCAGATCGACACCGTGATCTATTTTCAGGTGACCGACCCCAAGCTGTTCACTTATGGCGTTGTGCATCCCATGGCGGCCATCGAAAACCTGACAGCCACCACGCTTCGCAATATCATCGGCGAACTGGAACTTGACCAGACTTTGACTTCGCGTGATATCATCAACACCAAGATGCGCACCATTCTTGATGAAGCCACCGATCCCTGGGGCATCAAGATCAACCGCGTGGAACTGAAAAATATCATTCCTCCCCGCGAAATTCAAGACGCGATGGAACGGCAGATGAAGGCGGAACGCGAACGCCGTGAATCTATCTTGCGCGCCGAAGGCGAGAAACGCGCCGCGATTCTGGTGGCGGAAGGCGAAAAAGAATCGACGATCTTGCGCGCGGAAGCAAACCGCCTGGCGAAGATCACCGAGGCCGAGGGCGAAGCTGAAGCTTTGCTGAAAGTGCAGAAGGCAACGGCGGAAGGCATTCGTATGCTGAACGAAGCGGCGCCCAGCGATGCCATCATCAAGATCCGTTCGCTGGATGCCTTTACAAAAGCGGCAGACGGCAAAGCAACAAAAATCATCATCCCTTCCGAGATCCAGAGCCTTGCCGGTTTGGCGGCGTCGGTAAAAGAAGTTTTTAAAGATTGATTGCATGACAGCAAAATAAAAGCGCTGTTCCTTTTTGATGAGGAACAGCGCTTTTTTATGATTATTTCAGAAAAAAAGATCAGATCAGTTCGAAATGTTTCAGCGCGGCCTGAAGGGCTTCGTTGAAGAAATAGAAAGTGTGATTGCCTTTCAGACATTTGAAAGCGGCATCATAGCCGTTTTGGGCCAGAAGCGAAGAGAAGGCTTTGTTTTCTTCCAAAAATCCGTCTTCCTCGCCGCAGGCCATGAAAACACGGGGCTTTTTTTCGGCGGGCACTTGCAGCATCAGCGCAGAAGGGTCGTTTTCCGCCTTCCAAACCAGTTCGTCGCCGAAAGCGCTGTGAAAATCGCGGTCGAGCTGATTGCCAAAAGCGGAAAGAAACTCTTCCGACATCCCGTTTTTGCGCAGCTCATCAAGCCCTTTTTTCAAAAAGAGGGGGGATGCGGCGAACGCCCCGCACATGCCATAGCGATCCGGGCACCGCAGCGCGCATTTTAAAGCGCCGTGGCCGCCCATGGAACCGCCCATCACCGCCGTATCTTTGGGCAGGGCGGAAATGCGGAAAGCGCTTTGGCAGATCTCGGGCAGTTCTTCGGTGATATAGCGGAAATAATCAAAGCCATGGGCCATATTGGTGTAAAAACTGCGCGCAACTTCGGGCAGGATGAAAACAGTATTGCTGCCGGCGGCATAGGCGGGCAGCATAGAATAATCGATCCAGGTGCTGTTGCTGCCGCATAAACCATGCAGCAGATAAACCACCTTTCGCGGCTCGCCGGCCGGCGAAGGGGAATTGGGGGCCACAATGGAAAGCCCGGTATCCATGCCCAGAACCTTTGAAAAAACACTGCCTTTTAAAATCACGGTTTTTCACTCTCTTTCTTTCATGAAAAGGCGGCAGAAGCCGAAAACAGCCGCTGCCGCCAAACGCGAAACGGCGCGGAAAATCAATCCACGATGCCGTTCATTTTTTCCAGATATTCGTCATAGGTGCAGGAGCGGTCGATGAAGCCTGTGGGGGTCAGTTCGATGATGCGGTTGGCAATGGTCTGGATAAACTGATGGTCATGAGAGCTGAACAGCACATTGCTTTTGAAATCCATCAGACCGTTGTTGACCGCGGTGATCGATTCCAGATCCAAATGGTTGGTGGGCTGATCCAGCAGCAGCACATTGGCGTTTTTCATCATCATGCGCGAAAGCATGCAGCGAACTTTTTCGCCGCCGGAAAGCACATTGGCGGGCTTATAAACATCATCGCCCGAAAACAGCATTTTGCCCAGAAAACCGCGCAAATAAGTTTCGGTGGTGTCATTGGTGGCGAACTGCTCGATCCAATCTAAAAGATTGCCGGTGAATTCATCAAAGAAGGCCGAGTTATCATGGGGGAAATAGCTTTGCGTGATGGTGGAGCCCCATTTAAATTCGCCGCTGTCGGGTTCCAGCTCACCCACCAGAATGCGGAAAAGGGTGGTCACGGAGTTTTCGTTTTCGCTGATGAAAGCGATCTTATCGCCCTTGTTCACGCGGAAAGAAACCTGATTGAGCACCTGCTCGTCATCGATGACTTTGCTGAGGTTCGTCACGGTCAAAATTTCTTTGCCGGGTTCGCGGTCGATGGTGAAGCCCACAAAGGGATAGCGGCGGGAAGAAGCGGGCATATCATCCACTTCCAGCTTATCCAGCATTTTGCGGCGGGAAGTGGCCTGGCGCGATTTTGATTTGTTGGCCGAAAACCGCTGGATGAAGCTTTGCAGCTCGCGGATCTTATCTTCGCGGCGCTTGTTCTGATCGCGCAGCAGGCGCTGCATCAGCTGGCTGGATTCATACCAGAAATCATAGTTGCCCACATACATGCGGATCTTGGTGTAATCGATATCGACGATATGGGTGCAGACATTGTTGAGGAAATGGCGGTCATGGGAAACCACGATCACCGTGCCGGGATAATCCTGCAAAAAGTTTTCAAGCCATGCGATGGAGGCCACATCCAGGTTGTTGGTGGGTTCGTCAAGCAGGATGATATCAGGCTGGCCGAAAAGCGCCTGGGCCAGCAGAACCTTCACCTTTTCTTTGCCCTGCAGGGTTTCCATCTGGGAATAAAGCAGATCCACGGGCAGGCCGAGCCCCTGGATCAGACGGGAGGCGTCGGATTCGGCTTCCCAGCCGTTCATTTCGGCAAATTCGCCTTCCAGTTCCGAAGCGAGAATGCCGTCTTCATCGGAAAAATCTTCTTTTGCATACAGCGCGTCTTTTTGCTTCATAATTTCATAAAGGCGCGCGTTGCCCATGATAATGGTGTCCAAAACCGTATAGGCATCATAAGCGAAGTGGTCTTGCTTCAGCACAGACATGCGCATATTTTTATCCAGAGCCACAGAACCTCTGGAAGGCTCTAACGCGCCGGATAAGATGCGCAAAAAGGTGGATTTGCCGGCGCCGTTCGCGCCGATAACGCCATAGCAGTTGCCGGCGGTAAATTTGAGATCGACATGGGAAAAAAGGTCTTGCCCGTCAAAATTCAGTGCAACATCAGAAACAGTAAGCATAAATCGGAATCCTCATCACGCGCAAGGTTTTTGGTCGCTCATAAAAACAGCCGGCTGCGCGCTGCCGGCAAAGCGAAGCATATTGCTTTCTATCTTATCATATTTTCACAAAAAATCAACCGTAATTGTGTTGAAAGGGTGGTCAAAGCTCGAATTTTGCGTTATGATATTCTTCAGAACAGCAAAAAGGAGAATGCGGCATGGTGAAGATCGGCAATGATTGGGATTCGCTTCTGGCGGGGGAATTCGAGAAGGATTACTACTTGAAGCTGCGGCAGTTTCTGGCATCCGAATATCGAACACATACGGTTTATCCTTCCATGTATGATATCTTCAGCGCGCTGAAATATACGCCCTACCATCAGGTCAAAGCCGTTATTTTAGGGCAGGATCCCTATCACGGGCCCAATCAGGCGCAGGGGCTTTGCTTTTCGGTGAAAAAAGAGGTGGCGATACCGCCTTCACTTCAAAATATCTATAAAGAACTGCAGGCGGATCTGGGCATCGCGCCCGCGCAGCATGGCAGCCTGGTTTCCTGGGCGCAGCAGGGGGTCCTGCTGCTCAACACGGTGCTCACCGTGCGCGCGGGGCAGGCCAATTCTCACAAAGGCATGGGGTGGGAAATTTTCACCGACAGGGTCATCCGCCTGCTGAACGAAAGGCAGGAACCGATGGTGTTTTTGCTGTGGGGCGGCAATGCGAAAAGCAAGCGTGAGCTGATCACGAACCCGAACCATCTGATTTTGACGGCGGCGCACCCCAGCCCGCTTTCGGCCTATAACGGCTTTTTCGGATGCCGGCATTTTTCAAAATGCAACGCGTTCTTAGAAGAACACGGGCAGGAACCGATCTGCTGGCAGCTGGAGGAATGACAACAGGCCATCTGAAAAAGAATATGAAAAAGGTGATGCTGCCGGCAAGGCGCATCACCTTTTTTCTTTTATGAAGAGGGGAAACGATCTGTTGAAAGAATTCAGCTTTCTTTTTTAAAATATTCGATCCCCATCAGGAGCATTCCGCCAAGAGTCGCGACAATCGCAAGGATAAAGGGCCAAAGAAGCCCTGTTGCGGCAAGCGTGGTGAGAAAACGGCCCGGCGGAGTAGACCAATCTGAAACCAGGTTGTTGCCGGCAATATTGATGGAAGCAAGAGCCCAGATGGTGCCGATCAAAGAAACAAAGCCGCCAATGAGAGTTTTTTTCATGTTGGATAAGCTCCTTCGTTATGTTTTTTATCGGGCAGATCTGCTATCAGCGGCTGAAAGAAATCTCTACATCGCCCACGCCGCTTTTGATATGCAGCCGGTTTTTGGCATCTGCCGAACCCACGGTGGCGTTTTTGATATCGCTGCCGCCCAGTTCCACTTCGCCGATGCCGCTTTCGGTGGTGATTTGATAATCGCTTTCGGAACCGCTCAAACGCAGTTCCATATCGCCCACGCCGCCTTCCAGACGGCAGGATCCTTTCAAGCCGCCTTTCAAATCAAGATCGCCCACGCCGACAGAGATCTTCGCGTTATTCAAATCGCAGTCGATCAGAGAAAGATCGCCTGTGCCGCCCTGAAAATCGCAGCTGTTTTTGGCGGTGATCTTCTTGAGTTCCAGTTCGCCCACCCCCATCGATACGGTGAGGTCGTCGGCCGTCAGGTCGTGCAGGGTGAAATCGCCCGCGCCGCCTTCTAGCGAAACAGAAGTCAAATGGGCATCTTTCGGCAGGGTGATGGTCAGGCGGGGCGCTCTGCGGCCGCCGTTGAAAAAGTGGAAGAAGAAATTCGGTTCGCTGCCGCAGGAAGCGGTCAGCATCCCATCCTCCACCTTCCATTTAAAGGATTCCGGCATGTTCTGGGCTTCGATGGTGGCATGGGGCACATCCGCCAGCACGATTTTAGCGGAGCCGGACATCTTTTTCAAAGCAAGCCCGGTGATCTCTTCATCGGCAAGGGCCGCGTTTTCCGACGAGGTTTCGGCGGTCGTTTTTTTAGAGGATAAAAAGAAAGAAAAACCCGCAAGACCGAAAATCAATCTCAGAATGAAAAAGATCAACAGCGCCGCTGCGCAATAGCCCACGACCAACGCCATCGAGCGTTTTCCACTGGAATTTTTCATGCTATTTCACCTCAATGCCGCCAAACACGGCAGAGCCTGTCAGATAAACGGTGGGGCCCTGAGCGGTGACGGTTTTAAAGCGGTTATCGGTTCCGCCGAACAGATTGAAGGTATCGCATTTCACGGTAACGCCCGCAGGCAGCAGCAGATCGATGCCGCCGAACACGGCGGAGCATTCAAGCAGGATATCTTTTGTGATGACGGCGTCTCTCAGATCGATGGTCAGGCTGCCGAAAACGGCTGTCAGACGCGCGCCGCCCGTGATTTCGTTTGCAATATGGCGGGTGTCGCTGCTGAAGCAGGCCGTGATCTCGGGCACATCCTGGCCGCTCAGCGAGCTTGCAGCCTGTGTGATCTCGGCGCGGTTGCGGCGGGGGCGCAGCAGAAGCGAAAGCCCCAAAGCGATGAGAACCAGCGGGAACAGCAGGCGCATGGTGATATGATAATTCAGAATATCCAAAGAAGAAAGCAGCAGCATGATGCCGACGCCCAGACCGATGGTGTTGCCGGTGTCAAAGCCGTGATCGATGATGGACATGGCACAGGGAACGATGATGAACAAAGTCCACCAGCCATCAAAGAACAGCTCAAAATGCCAGAGATCCATGGCGTTGCCGCCATAGCCGATGCCAGCCAAAATCAAAAGAAGGCCCAGCAGGATGGTCGAAATGTTTTTCCTCATGTAACACACTCCTTAAAATAATAGGTGATAAAACAGCGGTCATCGGCATTCGCCGACCAGATAGTTTTCGTTTGCCGAGAGAATGGTGACTTCCTTTACCATGTTATGAAGGGCTTCGCCTTTGGTATGCACTTCGCAGTATTCGGGGGAAAATCCGCTGTAAACGCCGTCTTTCTGCTGCTCGAACAAAACGGAAAGGGTCTGCCCCACCTTGCTTTCGAGAAAGCGGTGATGCAGCGCCGCCGTGCGGCAGCCGGCGATGTGGGCGCGGCGCTCTTTTTCAGCTTTGGGGATCTGATCGGGCATCGAATAAGCGGGGGTGCCTTCGCGGCGGGAATAGGGGAACACATGGACCTGGGCCAGAGCGCAATCTTCGATGAAAGCAAGGCTTTCTTCAAAATCGGCCTCGGTTTCGCCGGGAAAGCCCACAATAAGATCGGTGGTGACGGCGCAGCCGGGATAAGCGCAACGCAGAAGATCCACCGATTCCCGATAGCGGGCGGCGCCGTATTTGCGGTTCATGCGCTTCAATGTTTTGTCACAGCCGCTTTGCAGAGAAAGATGGAAATGCGGGCAGAGGTTTTGATAAGGAGCGACCTGAGCCAGAAATTCCGGTGTGACGGTGCGTGGTTCCAAAGAAGAAAGGCGAATGCGGGTGGAAGGCGCGGCGCGGCATACGGTTTCCACCAAATCGGCGGGGGTGGGGCGCTCGGGCAGATCGACACCGTAAGAGCTGACTTCGATGCCGGTGATCACGATCTCGCAATAGCCCATCTGTTCCAGCCGCGCGGCTTCGGAAGCGGCGGTGGCCAGCGGGATCGAGCGGCAGCGGCCCCGCGCATAGGGGATGATGCAATAGGTGCAGAAATTCTGGCATCCATCCTGCACTTTTAAAAGCGCGCGGGTGCGCCCTTTCAAGCCGCCGGCGGGCAAAACTTCAAAGGGGCGGTTGTGATGCACCGCGTCATCCACAGCGGGCGTTTGCTTTTGGGCGTTTTCGGCCAGTTCGACGATCTGGCCTTTGTTTTCTGTGCCGATCACCAGGTCGGCGCCGCACATTTCCTGCGCCTGCTGCGGGGCGATCTGCGAATAACATCCGCAGACGATCAGGGTGGCGTTTGGGTTGATCTTTTTCGTGCGCCTTGCGGCGTTGCGTGATTTTTTATCGCTTAATGCGGTGACGGTGCAGGTATTGACGATATAAACATCCGCATAGGCATCAAAAGGCACGATCTCGTGGCCGCGCTGTTCAAACAGCGTTTCCAGAGCCTGAGTCTCGAATTGATTCGTTTTGCAGCCGAGGGTATAGAACGCGATTTTCATGGTATCACCATTCATCCTTTTTGGTTTGCTGATTAAGCTGTAAAAAGCCGACGGGCGTTTTGGCAAAAAGCCGCCATTCCCACAGCACCTCCATTATAACGAAGAATTCAACAGGAAGCAACTGACATAGAAAATTCTATTTGCCCCATCACATAAATTCTTTTTTCGGCTCATATGCATGATTAAAGCGAAAAGGAGGCATTCGGCATGAAAAAAACGGGAAAACGGCTTATCAGTTTATTCTTATGCGGCATCCTCTTGGCCGGCGCGGCAGGCGCCCAGGAGCAAGCCGCCGCGGCTTTGAGCGGCGTGACTTCTCCTTCGGCGATTCTGATGGATCAAACGGGCCAGGTGATTTTTGAAAAGAACGCCGATGAACAGCGCGAACCCGCCAGTGTGACCAAGATCATGACCATGCTGCTGGTGATGGAAGCGCTGGATGAAGGCAGGCTGAACTGGGAAGACACGGTGACCGCTTCGCGGCACGCCATTTCCATGGGCGGAAGCCAGATCTGGCTGAAAGAAAATGAACAGATGAGCGTGGCCGATATGCTGAAAGCGGTGGCCGTGGTTTCAGCCAACGACTGCGCAGTGGCGCTGGCCGAACACCTTTACGGAACCGAAGAGGCGTTTGTTCAAAAGATGAACGAGCGGGCCGCCGAGCTGGGCATGGAAAACACCCATTTCGTCAATTGCAACGGTCTGCCCGCCGAAGGGCATCTGACCACCGCGCGGGATATCGCCATTATGTCGCGCGAACTCATCAAGCATCAGGAGATCTTTAAGTATACGACCATCTGGATGGATACGCTGCGCGGCGGCGCTTCGGGGCTGACGAACACCAATCGCCTCATCCGCACCTATCAGGGGATGACGGGCTTGAAAACCGGCTATACCCAAAAGGCGGGCTATTGCCTTTCGGGCACAGCCACAAGAGAGGGGCTTTCGCTGGTGGCTGTGGCGATGGGGGCTTCTTCTTCCGCCCTGCGCAACGCCGATATCACAGCGATGCTCAATTATGGGTTTTCCAATTATCAGGCCGTTGAGATCACCCCCGATCAGCCGCTGATGCCGATCCCCGTTTTGCTGGGTTCACACAGCAAGGTTTCCTGCATGCTGGGGCAGAACGAACCGCTGATTTTGAAAAAGGAAAAGGTGGCCGCCCTTGAAAAGGAACTGACCATGCAGCAAAAGCTGAAGGCCCCCGTTCAGGCGGGGCAGCAGGTGGGCGTTTTGCGCCTGACGGTGGAAGGCGAAGAAGTGGCCAGCATCCCCGTGGTGGCGGCCGAAACCGTGGAAGCACTGCGCGTGCCGCAGATATTCTGGAAAATTTTGAAAATCTGCGCCATGGACGGCGCCCTTTTGAAAAAATAAAAACCGTCAAAATAGAAAAGATTTACTAAAAATCGGTTGTAACCCGCGTTTGTTTATGATATCATTTGATAAACAAAAGTTAGGAGGTACTTCCTTATGGTAAAAGTTTTTATGGGTCTGCCCGGCAGCGGTAAAACAAAACACTTAGTTGAACTTGTAAATAATGCAGTTGAAAATGAATCCGGCAATGTGGTATGCATCGAGATGGGTCAAAAGCTTCGCTTCGATCTGAATCATAATGCAAAGCTGGTGGATATTACCGAATATGATTTCGTCAACAGCTTTGAAACTTTGTTTGCGTTTGTCACAGGCATGTATGCAGGCAATTATGATATCACCCATATCTTTATCGACAGCACTTTGAAGATCTCGCACAATGACGATGTGGCCGCGATCGAAAGATTCTTAGAGCAGCTGGATGCTTTCAACGCAAAGACAGGTGTGAAATTTACCGTGAGCCTCAGCACTGACATTGCAAGAGCGACCGATAAAATCAAGAAGTATTTCTAAAAATAAAGGCTGCGGCCTTTTTGCGGGCAGAGCATTGCGCTCTGCCCGCTTTGCTTACCCGGAGAAGATGAAAAAATGGCATCAAAAGGCTTTTTCGGCTGTTTTTTTTCAAGTGGAAGTGTGATATACTGATTTGGTATGGAAGCGATGGCAAGACGGCTTTCGCTGACCTGATCTCAATGGGAATGAGGTTCTGATGTGGAGAAAAAAGCATTACGACGCATAGCGGCGGGCTGCCTGCTGTTTTGCACGGTATTTTTAACGGGCTGTTCCATTGAAAGCGGCGATGGCCTGGCTTCGCTGCCAAAGCTGCCCGGGGAATATGTCACCCTTCAAAAAAAATTAGATGATATTCTGGCCAAGGGCTTCACCTATGCGGTGGCGGAAGACGGACCCAACCGCCAGGCGGTGCAGCTTGTGGATGTTGACGGCGACGGGAACGATGAAACCATTTCGTTTTTCCGCAGCGCCACCAGCGGCGAATATTCGGTGTATATCCATAAAAAGCAGGGCGAAGGTTATAAAGAGATCGGCCATACCAAAGGTTATGGCAAATATCTTCGCGAAGTGCATTATGTGAAAAGCAGCCCCAACGGCTCGGTGGCCATCGTGCTGTGCTGGGCGGGCGAAGATAACACCTCTTATGGCATGACGGTGCATATGGTGGGCAAAGACGGCCTGATCGATGCGCTGACGGTGAAATATGCCAATATGTCGATCAATGATCTGGATGGCGACGGTGTGGAAGAGATCGTGACCATTTCTTATGACCGCGGCACAAACGCCATGAGCATCGCGGCCTATGGCTTTATGGGCGAAAGCTGCACTCAGCTGACGGAAACCGCCCTTTCCGCCGATATCAAGAATGTGGTGGCCATCACAGAGGGCATCACAAGCGATTCGGGCCGCGCGCTTTATGTGGATAGCCTGATGAACACCGGCGGATATCTGACCGATATCGTGAAATATCGCAACGGCAGTTTCCACAACGCCACAATGGATATGGACAGCATGACCAGCAGCAGCACCTGGCGACAGGTCAGCGTGCAATGCCGCGATATGGATGGCGACGGGATCTATGAAATTCCGCTGGCGACCATGCTGCCGGGATATGGCGACCCCAATTCTTCCGAAACACGATGGAAACTCAAATGGACAAGATTTTTGCCCGATAACCAGACACAGCTTGTGATGACCACTTTCCATTCCACCGCCGAAGACTGGTTCTTCCTTTGGCCGGAACGCTGGGGCGAGAATGTGACTGTGCTGAAGAAAAACGAAGCCGGCATCAGCAAGACGATCTTCTTTGTGCCGCCGGCGGGCAGAAAAAACGGCGAATATCGTTTAGAGCCCGATGAAACCAACACGCTTTTGAACATCTATGCGTTCACAGGCGACAGCCGGCGGGAATATTTTGAAAACAGCGGCATGGGCCTGCTGAAAGAAACTTCCAACACGATTTTTGCTTATTCCATCCCGGCCAACAATTATGGGCAATATACGCTGACCGAGGAAGAAATGCAGTCTTGTTTCCATATGATTACCAAAGAGTGGGGCATGGAGGGATATAACTAATGTCAAAAAAAGCATTGATCTTAGAAGATGAAGATAACATCCGCAGTTTTGTGGTGATCAACCTGAAACGCGCGGGTTTTGAAACGGCAGAATTCGCGCTGGGCGAAGAAGCCGTGGCCTATGTGCGCAACCATAATGATATCGATGTGGCGATCCTGGATGTGATGCTGCCCGATATCGATGGGTTTGAAGTCTGCCGCCGCATCCGCGGCAGCGGCAGCCGTATGGGCATCATCATGCTCACCGCCATGTCGCAGGAAACCGATAAGATCAACGGGTTCATGACAGGCGCCGATGATTATGTGGTGAAGCCCTTTTCCGTGGTGGAACTGGTGGCCCGAACAGAAGCCCTTTACCGCCGCCTCAACGCGGGCGCGTTCAGCGCAGATTCCATCACATCCGGCCCGTTTTCGCTGAACACCCGCAGCCGCGAACTGAAGAAAAACGGCGAGCGCGTGGATCTGACCCAGGTGGAATATTTGATCGTAAAAAACTTTCTGGAAAATCGCGGCCGCGCGCTTTCGCGCGATGATATCATGAACGCTGTTTGGGGCAGCGATTATCACGGCGATCTGAAGGTGGTCGATGTCAATATCCGCCGCCTGCGCCTGAAAATCGAAAATGACCCGGCAACGCCGAAGTTCATATCCACCATTTGGGGCTTCGGCTACAAATGGGAAGCATGACGGGGCGAAGAGAAAGCATGGAAGAAAATAAAAAACAGGAACAGCACAGCTTAAAACTTCAAATCGAAAAACTGGTGCCCAGCGGCATCAAGCGGCGCTGGCTGTTAAACAACCTGAGCATCGTCGTGCTGCTGCTGGCGATCATTTTCATCGCCGCGGGGGCCGCCACCACAAACTATTATTTTGATTCGCTTTATAACAGCTTGAAGAGCCGCGCCAATTCCACTTCGCAATATCTTAACCGCTATATGACCTCGACCTATAACGAGTTTTATCATTATGCCGATCAGGAAACCACGAATTTCAGCTATAAAGATAAAATGGAAATGCAGGTCATCGATGCTTATGGCCGCGTGATGTTTTCTTCCACCGGCCTGCTGGCGGGGTTTGTGCCCGCCACCACCGATGTTTCCCAATGCCTGCAAACAGGCGAACCGGCGGATTTCACCGGGTATGACCCGTTGACGGAAGAACGCATTATGGCTGTTTCGGCGCCGGTTTATCAGCAAAACGGAACGCTGATCGGCGCGGTGAGATATGTTTCTTCGCTGAAACTGCTGGATCGGCAGGTCAGCAGGATCTATCTGCTGCTGTTCAGCGGCGCTGTGGTGGTTTTGGTTTTGATCTTTGTGACGAACCAGTTCTTCATCCATTCCATCGTGAACCCTGTTTTGAAGATCAATGATCTTGCCAAGAAACTGGGGCAGGGGCAGTATGGCGTGCGTCTGGAAATGGAATTCAACGATGAGCTGGGCGAACTTTGCTCTACACTGAACCATATGTCAAGCGAGATCGCCCGCATGGAAAAGCTGAAGAATGATTTCATTTCTTCTGTTTCCCATGAACTGCGAACGCCTTTGACGGCCATCGGCGGCTGGACAGAAACCATCGAAAACGATCTGGATGACCCCCACACCGTGAAACTGGGGCTGGGCATTATCAAAAAAGAGACCACGCGCCTTTCGCAGATGGTGGAAGAATTGCTGGATTTCTCACGCATCGAAAGCGGCAGATTGAAGCTGCAGACCGAATTGTTCGATCTGCGCGGCGAATTATATGACGCCGTGTTCGTTTATACCGAAATGCTCAAGCAGGAAGGGATGGAAGTCCACTATACCGAACCGGAAGACCCCGTGATCATCAATGGCGATCGAAACCGTTTGCGCCAGGTGTTTTTGAATGTGATCGACAACGCGGCGAAATATGGCCAGAGCGGGAAAAAGATCGATCTGGATATTCGCCCCGAAGGCGGCATGGCGGTGGTGCGCATCCGCGATTACGGGCAGGGGATTCCCGCCGAAGAGCTGCCGCTGGTGAAAGAAAAGTTTTTCAAGGGCAGTTCACGCCAGCGCGGCGCGGGCATCGGCCTTGCCGTTTGCGATGAGATCGTGGCAATGCACGACGGCAAAATGGATATCGAAAGTGTATATGGCGAAGGAACAACGGTGGTGATTCGTCTGCCGATGACCTCGCAGAGCGGAGGAAACGATGACAAACCGGCAGGAACAATATAAAACCACCATCGGCGGGCAGGCGCTGATCGAAGGCATTCTGATGCGCGGCCCCCAAAAAACTTCCATTGTGGTGCGCAACCAACAGGGAGAATTGATCAATAAAATCGAAGAGGTGGGCACCGCGGTGAAAAACCCCGTGGCGCGCCTGCCTTTGGCGCGTGGCGTGGTGAATTTCTGGAACTCGATGAAATTCGGCCTTGCCGCGCTGACCTATTCCGCCGATTTTTTTGCGGAAAGCGATGAAGAGCCTTCGCGCTTTGAAAAATGGCTCGAAAGAAAATTGGGCGCGCAGAAACTGGATAAACTGATGATGGGCTTTGCCCTGATGATGGGCATTTTGCTGCCTGTCGGCCTGTTTATCCTGCTGCCCACGCTGCTGGCCGGTTTTTTCGTCAGCGAGACCAGCTCGGTGGTGGCGCGCAATCTGCTGGAGGGCGGCGTGAGGATTTTTATTTTTCTCGCGTTCATTATCATCACTTCGAAACAAAGTGATATCAAACGCACTTATATGTATCACGGCGCCGAACATAAAACCATCGCCTGTTATGAAAGCGGCGAAGAGCTGACGGTGGAAAATGTGCGCCGCCACAGCCGTTTTCATCCCCGGTGCGGCACAAGCTTTTTGTTCGTGGTGATGATCATCAGCATTCTGGTTTTTTCGGTGGTATCCTGGACAAACCCCTGGATGCGCATGGTGATGCGTCTGGTGCTGCTGCCGGTGGTGGTGGGCATCAGCTATGAGATCAACCGCTGGGTAGGCCGCCACGACAACGGCTTTTCCAAAATGCTGCGGGCCCCGGGGCTGTTTTTACAGCGTTTTACAACCTATGAACCGGATGACGGCATGATCGAAGTGGGGATCGAGGCGCTGAAAAGCGTGATCCCCGAAAATATCGGAGAAGACAGGTGGTAAGAAGAATATGGTGAATACCATTAGTGATGTGTATCTTGATTTGAGAAATGAGCTGCGCCATCAAGGCATTCTTTCTGCGCCCCTTGAAGCAAAAGAACTTTTGGCTTATGCGTTGGAGATCCCGCGGGAAGAACTGAACGAACGCAGCGGCAGTTTTTTATTCGATGAACAGCTGGCCAGACTGGAAGCGCTGAAAGAAAGAAGGCTTTCCGGAGAACCGCTGGCACATATCATCGGCGAATGGGATTTTTATTCGCTTACATTTGAGCTGACGCCGCAGGTGCTGATCCCCAGAGCCGACACCGAAACACTGGTGGATGCAGGGCTGAAATTCTTTAAAGACCGCGAACGCGGCCGCATCCTCGATCTTTGCTGCGGCAGCGGATGCGTGGGCATCGCGCTTTTGAAAAATCTGCCCGATACCATCAGCGGCGTCTTCGCCGATATTTCCGAAGACGCGCTGCAGGTGACAAAAGACAATCTGGTAAAGCATCGCCTGACTTTTCGCGGCATCACGGTGGAGCAGGATGCAAAAGAACCCTGCCAGCCGGCTTTGGGAAAATTTAATCTGATCGTTTGCAACCCGCCCTATATCCCCAGCGCGGAAGTGCTGACCCTCGACCACAGCGTGAAGGATTTTGAGCCGCATCTGGCGCTGGATGGCGGCGAAGACGGTCTTGATTTTTATCGCCGCGTCACACAAGGCTTCAAGGGTGCGCTGACAGCCGGCGGGATGCTGGCGTTTGAATGCGGCATCGGCCAGCATGAACAGGTGGAACAGATCTTGCAGGAAGCCGGGTTCCGCTCGGTGGAAGTGATTTCCGATCTCGCGGGGGTCGAACGCGTTGTTACCGCTGTGCAATAAAATTCTTTTGGAAAATCGAACAAATGTTGCATTTTTCGGTGGCGCATAGTATACTGATGCTATCCGAAACATGGAAATAAGGAGGCAACTCAATTGGATAAGAAAAAAGCATTGGAAACAGCACTGGCGCAGATCGAAAAGCAATATGGCAAAGGTTCCGTGATGCGTCTGGGTGAAAATACAGCAATGAATGTGGAAGCGATCCCCACGGGCTCTATCGGTTTGGATATTGCGCTGGGCATCGGCGGCCTGCCCCGCGGCAGAATCGTTGAGATCTATGGGCCGGAATCTTCCGGCAAAACGACCATGGCGCTTCATGTGGTGGCTTCGGCCCAAAAAGAAGGCGGCGAGGCCGCGTTTATCGACGCGGAACACGCCTTAGACCCGGTTTATGCCAAGGCGCTGGGCGTGGATATCGACCGTTTGCTGGTTTCTCAGCCCGATACGGGCGAGCAGGCGCTTGAAATCACCGAAGCTCTGGTTCGCAGCGGCGCTGTGGATGTGATCGTTGTGGATAGCGTGGCGGCGCTGGTTCCCCGCGCTGAAATCGAAGGAGATATGGGCGATTCTTTCGTGGGCCTGCATGCCCGCCTGATGTCGCAGGCGCTCAGAAAGCTTGCGGGTGCCATCGCCAAAGGCAACTGCGTGGTGATCTTCATCAACCAGCTGCGTGAAAAAGTGGGCGTCGTTTACGGCAACCCCGAAGTCACAACGGGCGGCCGCGCGCTGAAATTCTATTCCAGCGTTCGTTTGGAGATCCGCCGCACGGAACATATCAAAAACGGCACGACCAATATCGGCAGCAGAACCCGCGCGAAAGTGGTCAAAAACAAAATGGCGCCGCCGTTCAAAGAAGCGGAATTCGATATCATGTATGGCGAAGGCATTTCAAAAGTGGGCGAACTGGTGGATCTGGGCACAAAATTCGATCTGGTGCAAAAAAGCGGCGCATGGTATTCGATGGGCGAGAACCGCTTGGGCCAGGGGCGCGACGCGGCAAAACAATATTTCCGCGAGCATCCCGATGAAGCCGACGCTTTGGAAAAGAAGATCAAAGAAATTCTGCTCAATCAAAACAAGCAGGAAGACGCGAAAAACACCGCTTCCGCCGAAACCGCGGCCGCGCCCGCAAAATCCGCCGGCAAGAGCGCGGCAAAGGGCGGCGTGGAAGTTTTCGCCGATGATTTCGAAGACGATAAAGAGTAATCATGGATCAGCAGGAAACCCGAAAAAAAGCGCTGGATTATGCGGCCCGTGTGCTGGCGCCGCGCATGCTTGCTGAAAGCCAGCTGCGTGAAAAGCTGCGCGCAAAGGAATTTGAGGAAGACGCCATCGATTATGCGGTGGCCCGCCTGAAAGAGATGAACGCCATCAACGACGCGGAATATGCCCAAATGATCCTTCGACATTATGCGGGGCGCGGTTTTGGCCGCCAGAAGGTGATGCAGGAGCTGCATCGCAAGGGGGTTCCGAAAGAAGTGGCGCAGGAAGCCACCGCCGATTTCGAACCCTGCGCCGAGCAGATGCTGCGGTATCTGGAAAAAACGATACGCAGCGATAAAACAGATCAAAAAGTGCTGCGCAAAGCGGCCAACGGCCTTTATCGGCGTGGCTTCAGCTGGGAACAGATCAACGCGGCGCTGGATATCTATTGCAATCAGGAGGAAAACGAACCGTGCCCATAAAAATACACATGAATTCTCTCGGATGCGCCAAAAATCTGGTGAATTCCGAGCAAATGCTGCAGCTGCTGCGCCAGGAAGGGATGGAGATCACAGAAGATCTCAGCATGGCCGATGTGGCCATCGTGAACACCTGCGGGTTTATCGACGCGGCGAAACAGGAAGCGATCGACACGATTTTGGAAACGGCCGAGATGAAAAAACAGGGCCGGCTCAAGGCGCTGATCGCCACCGGCTGTCTGGTAGAGCGATATGCCGATGAAATTTTAAAAGAACTGCCCGAACTGGATGCCGTTTGCGGCACAGGCAGTTATACCGATATCGCAGAAGCGGTGAAAAGCGCGCTGGAGGGCCAAAAGAAGGCCTATCTGCGTTCCAGCGCGGAAGCGGCGCTGGAAGGCGGCCGTGTGCTTTTGACAAAGCCCTATTCCGCTTATCTGCGCATCGCCGAAGGCTGCAACAACCATTGCGCCTATTGCGTGATCCCTTCGCTGCGCGGCCCGTTCCGCAGCCGCACGATGGAGCATATTCTGGAAGAAGCGCGCCGGCTTGCCGCCGAGGGCTGCAAAGAACTGATGCTGATCGCCCAGGATACCACCCGTTACGGAACGGATCTTTACGGCAAAAGAACGCTGCCCCAGCTGGTGGAAGCGCTTTGCGCCATAGACGGCATCGAATGGGTGCGCATCCATTATCTTTATCCCGATGAGCTGGATGATGAGCTTTTGGAAGTGATGGCGCGCAACCCCAAGGCGCTGCACTATTTTGATATCCCCATGCAGCACATCAGCGACCGCGTTTTAAAAAGCATGAACCGGCGCGGCGATGGGGAACTGATTCGCCAGAGAGTGACGAAAATTCGTGAAATGTTCCCTGATGCGGTGATCAGAACTTCGCTCATCGTGGGCTTTCCCGGCGAAACCGAAGAAGAATTTACAGAGCTTTATCGCTTTTTAGATGAATATAAGCTGGAGCGCGCAGGCGTGTTTGCCTATTCCCGCGAAGAAGGTTCTGTGGCGGCCGAAATGCCCGATCAGATCGAGGAAACGGTGAAACAGCAGCGGCTGCAAACTCTGCTGGATCTGCAGGATGCCGTGATGGATCAATTTTCGCAGACTTTGGTGGATTCGGTTCAAACCGTGCTTTGCTGCGGCTATGATGAAGACCATGAGCTGTATTTTGGCAGAACCTATATGGATTCCCCCGAGGTAGACGGCATCGTTTATTTCTATTCCGAGGAAGAAGTGGCCGAAGGCACTTTTGTTCAGGTGAAGATCGAAAGCGGCGTCGGCGCAGAGCTTTATGGCGAGATCACAGAATAAAAATATAAAGAGGAAAGAATATGACAACGGCAAATAAGGTAACCCTGATCCGTATGGCGATGATTCCGTTTTTCATCTATTGTGCCCTGCAGGGCACAATTGCAATGGATATCGCGGCAATGACATTGTTTATCGTGGCCAGCTGCACCGATTTTATCGATGGCTATATTGCGCGCCACTATAATCAAATCACCGATTTCGGAAAATTTGTTGACCCTTTGGCAGATAAACTGCTGGTCTGCGCCGCTTTGGTGATTTTTGTGCAGCGCGGGCAGATGTCTTCGGTGATGGTTTTCATCATTTTGGCAAGAGAATTCATCATCACTTCACTGAGAACGGTTGCCATGGGCAAAGGCCGCGTGATGGCCGCCGCATGGTCGGGAAAAGTGAAGACCACCATTCAGATCGTGGGCGTGGTGGTGCTGTTCCTGGTGGCGATTTTCGAAGCCAAAAATGTAGAAATGCCTTGGGAAACCATCAATTCCGTTACAGCCTGGGCAATGACACTGGTTACTTTATATTCCGGTTATGATTATATGAAGCGCAACTGGGATATTGTGGCCGAAGGCGCGACCTCCAAAAAATAAAGAGATAAAGGAGAAAGAAGATGCGTTTATATAACTCGTTAACAAGACAGCGAGATGAATTCGTTCCCAATGAACCCGGCAAGGTGAATCTGTATACCTGCGGCCCGACGGTTTATCATTTTGCGCATATCGGCAACCTGCGCAGCTATATTATGGAAGATGTTCTGGAAAAATATCTGCGTTATGTGGGATATGATGTGAAGCGCGTGATGAATATCACCGATGTGGGCCATCTTTCCAGTGATGCCGATACCGGCGAAGATAAGATGCTCAAGGGCGCCAAGCGTGAACATAAAACCGTGATGGAGATCGCGAAGTTTTATACCGACGCGTTTTTTGCCGATTGCGAAAAACTGAATATCAAGCGCCCCGATGTGGTGGAACCCGCAACCAACTGCATCGACAGCTTCATCCAGATGATCGAAGGGCTGATGGCAAAGGGCTATGCCTATGAAGCGGGCGGCAATATTTATTTCGACACTTCCAAGCTGAAAGAATATTATGTTTTCAACAAGCAGGATCAGGAAGATCTGGCCGTGGGCGTGCGCGAAGGGGTGGAAGAAGACACCAACAAGCGCAACAAAACCGATTTTGTTTTGTGGTTCACCAAATCGAAATTCGATGATCAGGAACTCAAATGGGATAGCCCCTGGGGCGTTGGTTACCCGGGCTGGCATATCGAATGCTCCTGCATCAGCAGCAAATATCTGGGCGAATATCTGGATATCCATTGCGGCGGCATCGATAACGCTTTCCCCCACCATACCAACGAGATCGCTCAAAGCGAAGCCTATTTCGGCCATAAATGGTGCAATTACTGGTTCCATGTGCACCATCTGAACACAAACAGCGGCAAAATGAGCAAGAGCAAGGGCGAATTTCTCACCGTATCGCTGCTGGAATCCAAGGGCTATGACCCGATGGTCTATCGCTTCTTCTGCCTGCAGTCGCATTACCGCAAATCGCTGGTGTTCTCTTATGAGGGCATGGATAACGCGGCGACCGCATATCAGAAACTGGTGGGCCGCATCGCGGCACTGCAGCCCAAAGAGGGCGAAGCCATCGACGAAGCGGGCGCAGAACAGCTGCGCGCGGTGTTCCGCGAGGGCATGGATAACGACCTGAACACTTCTTTGGGCATCACGGCTTTATATGATGTATTGAAGGCCGATCTGAATGACGCCACTAAAAAAGCGCTGATCGCTGAATTCGATCAGGTTCTTTCGCTGAATTTGATGAAAGCCGCCGCCAAAGCGGCCGAGCCTCAGCAGGCCGAACATTCGCTGGATGAAGAAATCGAAGAGCTGATTGCTCAGCGCCAGCAGGCAAGAAAAGAGAAAAATTTCGCAAAAGCCGATCAGATCCGCGATGAGCTGAAAGCCCGCGGCATTGTTTTGGAAGACACCCCCCAGGGCGTGAAATGGACTTTGCAAAAGTAAATAACGCAACCGTTTAAGCAATCACGCGGGAAACGCCGCAGAAGAAACAAAATTGCCGCAAACCGCATATCCTGCCTATAAGAAGGAGGGATCGATGTGGATTGCGGCATTTTTTCGGAAGCTTTGGTAAGCGTTTTGGCGGCGGTGGGTGCGGCGGCAATTTTGCGTGAAGCGCTTCGGATGTTTTTGATTTGGCGGCTGAAAGGCCGGTTTACTCTCTGCCTTTTGATCGACCCGGAAAAATTGCAGGGGGAAAAAGAGCTTTGGACAGCGGGCTGGCTGAAGCTGCTGCGGAAAATGGAATATCCTGAAGCGGAATGGTATGTTTGTGAAAAAACAGAGCGGCTGCCCGAAGAGGGGGCAAAAAAGAGGTGAGAGCATGAACGAAAAGGAAATGGAAAAAATTGAAGGCACCGTGCGCGCGCTGATCTATCAAAATGAAAACAACGG
Organism: Acidaminobacterium chupaoyuni; assembly: GCF_047936785.1. GTDB lineage: Bacteria > Bacillota > Clostridia > Oscillospirales > Butyricicoccaceae > Acidaminobacterium > Acidaminobacterium chupaoyuni. The sequence goes on along the minus strand of NZ_CP176394.1, from coordinate 2,007,028 downwards.
CTGGACGGTGGCGCGGATGGAAACCGACGACGGCGCAAACCTCGTGATCACGGGGGTGATGCCGGGGCTGGGCGCGGGCGAAAGCATGATCGCCTGCGGCAGTTATGTGACGCATCCCGAATATGGGCCGCAATTTTCCGTTTCTGCCTATGAGCGGATCATGCCTTCCACGGTGAATGGGATCTATCAATATCTGGCGGGCCGCGCCGTGAAAGGCATCGGCCCCAAAACAGCGCGGCTGGTGGTGGAAAATTTCGGGGAAGAAGCGTTTGAAGTGATCGCCAACGCCCCCGAAAAGCTTGCGGAAATTCGGGGCATGAGCCTGAAAAAAGCGCTGGAAATTCAAGAGAACTTTTTGCGCGGCAACGCCATGCGGGCGCTTTTGGAATTTTTCACGGCAAACGATCTGCCGCTTTATCTGGCGCCCGGCGTTTATAAGCTTTATGGCGACGCGGCGGTGGGCGCGATGAAGGAAGACCCGTATCTGCTGTGCGACGAGCGGTTCGGGCTTGATTTTCATGAAGCCGACCGTGTGGCGGAGCAATTGGGCCTTGACCCGCAAAGCGCCGTTCGGCTGCGCGCCGCGGTGTTATATGAACTGACCTTCAATTTGCAAAGCGGCCACTGTTTTATTCCGCGGGATAAACTGATTCGGGCAACAGCCGCCCTTTGCGGCGCCGAGCCGGGCGAGATCGAGCGCCACCTGGAAGAATTGCTGGAACGCGGCAGCGTGGTGAGCCAGATGGTGGCCGGCAAGGAAATGATCTATCTGGAAACCCTTTTCCGCTATGAAAACAGCGTTGCCGATGAAGTGATGCGGCTTTTGAGCATGAAGCTGATGCCGCCCAAAAACCTGGATAAACTGGTGAGACAGGCCGAAAAAGAACACGCCATCGAATATGCGCCCCTGCAGAAACAGGCGGTGGAATTATGCTTTTCTCACGCGCTTTCGCTGGTGACCGGCGGCCCGGGCACAGGCAAAACCACCGCGGTGTTGGGCATGATCCACGCGCTGAAAAGCAACGGCCTTTCGGTGGTGCTTTGCGCGCCAACGGGCCGCGCAGCCAAAAAAATGACCGAGCTGAGCGGCGAAGAAGCCAAAACCCTGCATCGCCTTCTGGAAGCGCTGTATTCCCCCGAAGAAGGCAGAATGAAGTTTAAACGCGGAAGAGAAAACCCCATCGATGCCGATGTCATCATTGTGGACGAGGCTTCGATGCTGGATATTTCGCTGACGGCTTCTTTGTTAGACGCCATGAAACCCCATACTCGCCTGGTTTTGATCGGCGACGCCGACCAGCTGCCCCCCGTTTGGGCGGGGAGCGTTTTTGCCGATCTGCTTTCCTGTGAATTTGTTCCGGCGGTTCGGCTGACGGAAATTTTCAGACAGGCGCAGGGCAGCCAGATCGTGATGAACGCCCATCGCATCAATCAGGGCCTGATGCCTGAGCTGTGGAACAAAACAGGCGATTTTTATTTTTCCGCGGCCGCTTCGCCCGAAGAAGCCGTGCAGACGGTGGCCAGCCTTGTGGCAGAACGCATCCCCAAAAAATTCGGCATCGATCCGCAGAATATACAGGTGATCTGCCCCACGCGCCAGCAGATGTGCGGCACGGTTTCGATGAACCGGATTTTGCAGGAATATCTGAACCCCGCGGGGGATGGCCGCGCCGAAGTGAAAGCCGGGCCTTATCAGCTGCGGCTGGGCGATCGTGTGATGCAGATCAAAAACAATTATGATATCGTTTGGCAAAGCGAAAAGACCGCCGAGATCGGAACGGGGATTTTTAACGGCGACACCGGAACGATCACGCTGATCGATAAGCAGGAAAAAGTTTTGGTGGCGCGGTTCGATGATAAAGTGGCGGGTTATTCGTTTGATGACCTGTATCAGCTGGAGCCGGCCTATGCCATCACCGCCCATAAATCACAGGGCAGCGAATATGAGGCAGTGATCTTGCCGGTGTTTCAGGCGCCGGAACGATTGCTCAACCGCAGCATTCTTTATACCGCCGTCACCCGCGCCAAAAAGCTGCTGGTATTGGTGGGCAAAGCTTCGGTGGTGACAAAAATGGTGGAAAGCAACCAGAAAAACAGGCGATATTGCGCGCTGAAATATCGCTTAAGGCATCTATATGAAGAACGAATGGGTTAAAAAGCTGCTGTTTCCGCGGCGATGCGTTTTTTGCGGATGCCTGCTGAAAGAGGGGGAAGAGCCGCTTTGCGCTGCCTGCGCCGAAGAATTCGAAAAACTGCGGGTCTTGCGGCCCGGCGAGCGAAATGCTTTTATCGACGGCGGCATTTCTGTGGCGCAATATGACGGCGTTGTTCGCCGGGGAATGCATCGTTTTAAATTTCAGGGGAAACGGCGCGCCGCGGCGATGATGGCCCGCGGGATGGCCGAAGCGCTGAAAAACCAGCCATGGGATTTTGATGTGATCACCTGGGTTCCCGTTCATTATTCCACCCTGTGGAAGCGCGGTTACGATCAGGCCAAAGAACTGGCGCTGGGCATGGCGGCAGAAACGGACAAGCCCTGTTTTGCGCTGCTGAAAAAAATCAGAAAGACAAAACCCATGTATCGGCTGACGGCGGCGCAGAGACGGGCCAATGTTTTGGGGGCGTTTCGGGCGCGATGCAGGCAAGGCGAATTACAGGGCCTTCGCGTTTTGGTGGTGGATGATACCTTTACCACCGGCGCAACGGTGGAAGAATGCGCCAGAATGCTGAAAATGGCGGGCGCGGAAAAAATTCTGTATGCGACTTTTGCGAAAACGGTCAAGAGAGCTTAAAATGGCTTGAAAAGATTTTTTTTATTGGTTATAATAAGCTTTATGAATGTGATTTTGATGTTTTTTCAAAAAAAAGGAAGAAATAACAGAAGAAATTTGCATAAATGGTAAAGCAGCTCAGAATAACCGGCCGGCGGTGGCGGATGTGCTGTGAAAAGCTTTCCCGCCGGAGAAAAGGAGTATGGAATATATGTCAACCGGAGATATCGGAATCGACCTGGGTACAGCTTCTGTATTGGTCTATGTAAAAGGGAAGGGAATCGTTCTCAGCGAACCTTCTGTGGTTGCCGTGGATAAAACCAGCGGCAAAATTTTGGCCATTGGCGCCGATGCACAGGCGATGCTGGGCAGAACCCCCGGCAATATCATTGCTGTGCGCCCCTTGCGCGAAGGCGTTATTTCAGATTATGAAATGACCGAAAAAATGATCAAGGAATTTATCAAAAAAGTCTTGGGCTTCCGTTTGTTAAAGCCCAATGTGGTCATCTGCGTTCCCAGTGTCATCACCGAAGTGGAAGAACGCGCCGTGATCGACGCCGGCACACAGGCGGGCGCCAAAAAAGTATATCTGATCGAAGAGCCTGTGGCCGCTGCCATTGGCGCCGGCATCGATATCGCAAAGCCTGATGGCAACATGATCGTGGATATCGGCGGCGGCACAACCGATGTGGCCGTGATCTCTTTGGGCGGCATCGTTGAATCCACCTCCATCAAAGTGGCCGGCGATAAATTCGATGAAGCCATCGTCAAATATGTGCGCCGCAAGCATAATGTGCTGATCGGCGAACGCACAGCCGAAGATTTGAAAATCAACATCGGCTGTGTTTATCCCCGCCCCGAAGAAACCACCATGGAAGTGAAAGGGCGCTGCCTGATGACGGGCCTGCCCCGTGTATTCACGGTGACTTCCACCGAGCTGATGGAAGCTTTTGAAGAAGTTTCGGCAAAGATCGTGGAAGCGGTTCATAATGTGCTGGAGCGCACAGCCCCCGAACTGGTGGGCGATATCGCCACCAACGGCATCGTGATGACAGGCGGCGGATGCTTGATCTATGGCTTCGATAAGCTGATCGAATCTAAGACAGGCATTGTTACCCGCGTGGCTGATGATGCGGTTTCCTGCGTAGCACTGGGCACCGGCAAATCACTGGAAAATCTTGCAATCATGCAGGATGGAACCATGAACCTTTCATGGCGCCGCCAGATGATGTAAAAAACTAAAGCAAAATGCGGTGATCTTTTTTATCGAAGATCACCGCATTTTTATGTTATCGGCACTCTGACGGGCAAGGTAAAAGCCGTTGGCGCAAGAATGCGCAAGAGCAAAAGCGGCGCGGTGGGAGAGCAGGGGGCGCGGCGGTAAGGCACGCAGAAGGAGAAAAGCACCCATCAAGCGGAGCAGGCAAGAAAGAAAAACAGCAGAAACACAGATGGCGCGGCAAAAAAAACGCCGAAAGCAAAGATGCCATCGGCGGGAAAAGTGTGATTTAAAAGAACATTTCGGTGACGATTTTGAACAGCAGCAGCACGATGACCAGAACAATGATGGGCTTGATGAATTTCGCGCCGTTTTTGATGGCCAGGTGGGCCCCGAGATAATTGCCCGCGATCATAGAAAGCGCGGCCGGCACGGCCAGCCAGTAAAGAACTTTGCCGCCGGACATATAAGCGATGGCAGAGGCCACATTAGAAGCCAGATTCGTGAGTTTGGCGTTGCCCGAAGAGGTGATGAGCGGAAGCTTCAGCACCAGGCAGAACAGAATGATGAGGAAGGTTCCGGTTCCGGGGCCGAAAAAGCCATCATAAGCGCCCAGCCCAAGGCCGATCAAAAGCGCTTTGGGATAAAGATGCTTCACTTCTTCATGCCCATCTTCATTCTCGCCGAACTTGCGGTTGAACAAAATGAAAATAGCTGCCAGCGGCAAAATGATCATCAGGCAATAACGCAGCACTTCTTCTTTTAAAATCATGGCAAGCTGGCTGCCCAGCCAAGCGCCCACAAGCGCGCCCGCGCCCGAAAAAAGGGCGGTTTTCAAGTGGACATTGCCGCTTTTGAAATAAGTAAAAGAAGAAACACAGGTGCCTGTTGCTGCGGCGAATTTATTGGTGCCATAGGCAAAATGCATGGGAAGCCCGGCGAAAACATAGGCCGGAATCGAGATCAGCCCACCGCCGCCGGCCACGGAATCGACAAAACCGGCTAAAAAGACCAAAGGGCATACGATCAACAATGCGCGCAAACTGAATTCCATAAATACACACTCTCTTCTTTTTGCTCTGGCTTTTTTGAAAGTGCTGTGGCCTGCGGCTGGTTTCGGCAAACACCGGCGCAGATCAGAAAAAACGCCGGGAATGGGGATCTCGCAGAGAGGCACAGAGAAGCCTTTCAAAACAACTCATGGTTAAGCTCCTTTCATCATAGCAAAAAACCATGAGCATGACAATAAAAAGCGTAAAAAAAGAAAAAAGAGTGATATGGCGATGGCCATATCACTCTTACAGGTTATGGGGTTAAGCTTCGATGGGTTCCACCGTTCTGGCAGGCGGCGCGCCGCAAACGAAATAAAGCTGATAAAGGCCTTTTTCCAGCTGCATCGACTGCACGGCAGAAACGGCTTCTTCGCGGGAAAGTTCGGGCAGGATCACAGAGATGCCGCAGCTTTGGGAAATTTCGCGCAGGGTGGGAACCACCGTGATCTTGTAATGCTCTTTTAAAAGCTTTTGCGCCAGCATGGCGGTATGGGTGTTTTCAAAAGAAATGATGTAGAAATTTTGCTGCATCAGATTTTCATCATCTTTCCGCAGGAGGTAACTGCTTCTAAAATTTCATACATATTGCTGACGATGCCGCAGCCCAGCTGATCCATCAGACCATAGAAGTTGAGGCAGGTGCCGCAAACCATTACTTTAGTGCCTTTTTCAATCAAGGCCTTTAAACTGTCGATGATCTGCTCTTCCTGGCAGGGCAGTTTTACGCCCTCGTTGAGGAAAGCCACCACAGAAGGCGGGTTATCCATTTGGGTCAGGGTGTAGAAATACATTTTGATCAGGTTGTGGCCCAGCTCGTTATCCGCGCTGCCCAGCTGCTTTTCGGTGACGAAAACCGACCACGAGGTGTCTTCATAAGAAGGGGCGTCGGCGGATGCCGCGGCGTCTTTCACCATGGTCAGAATATAATCGCTGCCTTCCTGCTTTTGCGCGAAGGTATAGCCGGCGCTTGCCGCGTAACGCTGGAGGTTACCCACGGCGGTGATATTATCCACGGTGGTTTCAATTTCTTTTTCGCCTTTCAAAACGGCGGCTTTTGTCATTAAAACGGGTTTGGGGCAAGCTTGCCCTCTTGCATCGATCCGAAACATTTTATATGCCTCCATAGAAAAAATGGGAACTTTTCGGCTTGAAAAACAGTCGAACTTTATCGTTCCTATTATATCAGTGTCGGTTCGATGCGTCAATGCGTCATAAATCACATCACGAATATCGATGAATAAGAAAGAATTTATCGAAAAAGCGGATAGAAACCGGTTCAGCTGCCGTAATCTTCCAAGATCTGCTGAAGTTCTTCGGCGGTTTTCAGCGGAATGCCTTCGGCGAGATATTGACGGTCTTGCTGGGGCAGGGCCGCCACATCAAAATCGGTGACAAAATTAGGGGTTTGCGCATCAAAAGAAGGAAAGACAGCAATTTTTCCGTTATAATCGCGCAGAATATAAAGAGGGGATTCCTGCAAAGGAACGGAAGAAACGGTGGATTTCGGCGGAACTGTCGCTGCGGTGGAGGAAGAATGGAGCATTGCGCCGGCAGAAAGACCCACCGCACAAACAAAGGCACAGGAAAGAACGCCAAGACGCCATTTTTTTGAACGCATGGAAATGGACTCCTTTCGCATTAATATTCCTATGATTGCCAATAACAGGCAAATTATACCCGGGCATCGTGAATTTTAGTGGCATTTCAATCTAAATGTGGTATAATAACCGTGTGGCGGTTATTATACTGATTTTATGGCCCGCTTACAGCGCCGGCCACTTTATACCGTTCATGCTTCGCATTCACGGTATAATAACCGCGTGGCGGTTATTATACTGATTTTATGGCCCGCTTACAGCGCCGGCCACTTTATACCGTTCATGCTTCGCATCCACGGTATAAAAAACGCGTGGCGGTTATGATGCTGCTTTTATGGCCCGCTTACAGCGCCGGCCACTTTATACCGTTCATGCTTCGCATTCGCGGTATAAAAAACGCGTGGCGGTTATGATGCTGCTTTTATGGCCCGTCTGCGGCGGTGAAAAGTTCCGACATTTCACGGCAGAAGGACCTCAGCTGTTTTGCAGGCGATGAGAAGCCAAGCCACAAGAAGTTTTCAGTATACTTTTGAAGGCGATAGTATCGTAAATGTGCAGCCTGCGATTTCCCTGCGAAGAGCCTCAAGCAAGCCCTTGTGGCGGATGTTTTGCCGCCATCGCGTGTTTCCTTTGAAAGGAGAGAATCAATGAGTACACAAAAGAAAAAAACAACGAAAAGGATGTTCAACGGAATGCGGCCGCTGCCGTTTGTGCTGCTGTCGATTTTATTGATCGGCGTCACCACAATGGCCATCTGCGGCATGGCTTTCGCGATTTATGTGCATAAATACATCAATCCGAATATCGACATCAATTTAGAAGAATTCCGTTTAAACTTCACAAGCAAGGTGGTTTATGAAGATAAAAACACCGGTGAGCAAAAAACGCTGGAAGAGCTGCATGGCAGTGAAAACCGCGTGTGGGCCGATCTGGATGAGATCCCCAAAAATCTTCAGCATGCCTTTGTAGCCATCGAAGACGCGCGTTTTTATAAACACGGCGGCGTGGATTGGAAACGAACCTTCGGCGCCGCGGCTAACTATGTGCTGCATTTCCGCGATAATTTCGGCGGTGGTTCCACCATCACCCAGCAGCTTATCAAAAATCTGACGGGCGAAGATGAGACCTCGGTCAAGCGCAAAGTGGCCGAAATCATGCGCGCGATGGCACTGGATAAAAAATATGAAAAAGATGACATCCTTGAGATGTATATGAATACGATCTATCTGGGGCAGGGGGCAAACGGCGTAAAAACCGCGGCGCTGACTTATTTCGGCAAAGAGCCGAAAGATCTCTCGCTGGCCGAATGCGCCGCCATTGCCGGCATCACCAAGAACCCTTATAAATATGACCCTTATCGGTTCCCGCAGTTCAATAAAGAGCGCCGCAGCCTTGTTTTGAAACAGATGCTGGCCGAAGGATATATCACCAAAGAAGAAAAAGAAGCGGCGGATGCGGAAGAACTGGTGCTGACCCGCGACCCCAGCATCGACGCGCAGGAAAAGCCATGGTCTTATTTTGTGGATGAAGTGTTTAACACCGTGGTGGAAGATCTGATGGAGCAGAAGGGTTACAGCAAAACTTTTGCCAAGCAGATGATCTATACCGGCGGCCTGACCATTGTCAGCACCATCGATCCCGAAGTGCAGAGTAAAGTGGATGCGGTGTTCCAGGATACAAAAAACTTCCCCGGCGTTTTGGGGAAAGACGGAAAGATGCCCCAGGCGGCCATGGTGATCATGGATCAGCACACGGGCAATGTGGTGGCCATGTATGGCGGCCGCGGCGTTAAAGAGGGCAATCTGGTTTTGAACCGCGCCACGCGAACCAAACGAAGCCCCGGTTCTTCCATCAAGCCCATCAGCGTTTATGCGCCGGCCATCGAATATGGGCTTATCACTCCCATCACCGTATTGGATGATGTACCGAAGAATTTTTCCATCAAGGCCAGCGGCTGGCCGAAAAACTCCACAAACGGTGGGGTTTGGTCGGGCCGCATGACGGTTAAAAAAGCGGTGGAACTTTCCACCAACACGATTCCCGTGGGGCTGCTTCAGGAACTGACGCCCCGCAAAGCTTTCGATTTCGCCCACCTGAACATGGGCCTGGAATCGCTTGTGGAATCGCGCACGATCACCAATAAAAAAGGCCAGACCTTTAAGCTTTCCGATGTGGATTACAGCCCCCTGGCGCTGGGCGGCCTTACAGACGGTGTTTCTGTGATGGAAATGACGGCGGCCTATTGCGCCTTCGGCAATGACGGCAAATACACCAAGCCCCGCGTTTATACGAAAGTCTATGACGCCAAGGGCGAAGTGCTGCTGGATAATGAATCTCAAACCACCGTGGCCATGTCGCAGAAAACGGCCGATTATATGCTGGATCTTTTAACGAATGTTGTGACCGGCCCGCAGGGTACCGGCGCCCGCGCCAAGATCCAGGGCATTGAAACCGGCGGCAAAACCGGCACCACCGATGATGATTACGACCGCTGGTTCATGGGCCTGACCCCTTATTATACGGGCGGCGTGTGGTTTGGCTATGACACGCCCCAGGTGGTAAAAGGCGTCAGCAGCAACCCGGCGCTGGCGCTGTGGAAGGCTGTGATGCAGGAAGTGCACGCCGGCCTGCCCAATGCGCAGTTCGAGCGGAAAACGGAATATGTTACCGTGAACTATTGTCTTGACAGCGGCCTTCTGGCCAACGAATATTGCTCGGCCGATCCGCGCGGTTCGCGCATCACGAGCGGGCGCGTGGCAAAAGAAGATGTGCCCAAGAAACAATGCGATGTTCATGTGGGCGTTAAAGTGGATATGGATACTTTGCAGAAGGCTACGGAATTCTGCCCGGCTGACCGCGTAAAAACGGTGGGCATGCTGGATATCACCCGCAATTTCCCCGTCAGCGTAGCGGTATCCGATTCCAAATATATCGTGCCAAAAGAATCCTGCACGGTGCATAACGCCACAAATAACGGCAACAAACCCACGGAAGAACCGGGAGAGGGCGACACGAAGCCATCGAACCCCAATTCGGGCAACAACGGCGGGCAGACAGAAACACCCGAAACGCCAACAAAGCCCACGAAGCCCACAGAACCCGAAAACGGAAACGGCAATAGCGGCAATCAGGGCGGAGGAACCAACACGCCGCACCCCTAAAAAATTCAAACCCATCCTTTGCAAAAATGCGGGGGATGGGTTTTTTCACGGGAATAAACGATAAAAATCAAAAAAGAAAATTATGAAAAGAAAGTGCGTAAAAAAGAGCTTTTTTTCGTGAAAAGCTTGTGTATAAGGCGGGAATCTGACATAATAAGTGAAGCGGTGAAAAACCGCAAGAAAAGGATAGGTATCAAGAATGAGTAATGTATTTTGCGTTCCTTGTCTGCTGGGCGTGGAAGGGCTTGTGGCCGATGAGCTGAAGTTCAACCACTTTGAAAAGGTTCAGGCAGAAAACGGGCGTGTATATTTTGAAGGCGGGATGAAAGACGCGGCGCGCGCCAATATCATCATGCGCTGCGGCGAGCGTGTTTTGTTGCGGCTGGCCTCTTTTCGCGCCACCACTTTCGATGAACTTTTTGAAGGCACAAAGGCCATCCCCTGGGAAGCTTATGTGCAGACGGACAGCGCTTTCCCCGTGAAGGGTTATTCCATCGGCTCCCAGCTTCACAGTGTGCCCAACTGCCAGAAAATCATCAAAAAAGCCGCGGTTTCACGGCTGAGCCAGGCATATGGCATCAACTGGTTTGAAGAAACCGGCGTGAAATATCAGATCCAGTTTTCGCTGATGAACGATCTGTGCGAGATCTATCTGGATACCACCGGCACACCGCTTTATAAGCGCGGTTACCGCACGGCGGCAGGGGAAGCCCCGCTGAGAGAAACCCTGGCGGCTTCTTTGGTGAAGATCGCCCGTTACCGCGGCCGTGAAGAGATGATCGACCCCATGTGCGGTTCGGGCACCATCGCCATCGAAGCGGCGATGGCCGCCGCGAAGATCATGCCCGGCGCAAGAAGAGCATTCGACGCCGAAGCATGGGCCTTTTATGACACGGCTTTTTGGCAGCAGCTGAAAGAAGAGGCGATCGCCGGCGAAAGCTATGAAAAATTGCCGATCACCGCTTCGGATATTTCGGCGGAATGCGTGCAGCTGACCATGGATAACGCCAAACGGGCGGGGGTGGCCGATTTGATGACCATTCGCCGCGCCGACGCGCTGGGGGTGCATTACACCGGGCGCAAGGGCGTTCTGATCACAAACCCGCCCTATGGCCAGCGGCTGCTGGATGTGGAATCGGCGGCAGAACTGGCGGATGATTTCGGCAAGGCATTGGCCGACACCCCCGACCTGAAAAAATATATCATCTCGATGGATGAACAATTTGAAGAACATTTCGGCCACAAGGCCACCAAACGCCGCAAGCTCTATAACGGCATGCTGAAATGCCAGCTTTATATGTATTATAACGCGCGCTGAGCAAAGCGCGCCAAACGGAAAGAGAGAGACCGATTCGGGAACAGAATACGGTGAGAAAAGCTATGAAACATCTGTTTATCATCAACCCTGCCGCCGGCAGCCGCGACCGCAAGGAAGAGATCGCCAGCATTGTGAAAAGAACGGCGGATGAAGAAAATCTGGATTATGAAATTTTCATCACGAGCCGCCCGGGGCACGCCGCCGAGATCGCCAAAAGGGAATGCCAGAACCGCCCGGGGGAACTTTTGCGGTTTTATGCCTGCGGCGGCGACGGCACTTTGAACGAAGTGCTGGCGGGCATCGCGGGGCAGCCAAACGCTCAGCTGACCCATTTTCCCAAAGGCACGGGCAACGATTTTATCAAAGTTTTCGGCGAACGGGCCTATGAATTTTCATCGCTGCCGCTTTTGACGCAGGGCGAGATCATCGACATGGATTATATCGCCTGCAACTGCGGCACGGCCATCAATGTTTTCAGCGTCGGCATCGATGCGCGCGTGGCGCAGGGAATGCGCAAATATCGCCGCCTGCCCCTCATGGGCCAGGAAGGGCCTTATCTGTTTTCGACCTTTGAAAACATTTTGCGCGGCCTGGGGCAAAGCTATGAAATCGAAATCGACGGCCGCGATTACAGCGGCGATTACAGCATGCTTTTTGCGGCGAACGGCCGCTGGTATGGCGGCGGTTTCTGCCCGGTTCCGCAGGCCGACCCTACAGACGGCGTTTTGGAAATCTTGCTGGTGAAAAAGGTCAGCCGCATCACCGCCGCAAAAGTGGTGGGCGCTTATAAACAGGGGCGATACCGCGAGCTGCCCGAGTGCATCACGCATTTGCAGGCCCATTCTTTGAAGATCCGCCAGAAAAACGGCGAATATTTCCCCGTGAATCTGGATGGTGAAATCGCCATGACCACCCACGCCGCGGCCGAATTGAAAAGCGCGGTTCCTTTCGCCGTTCCGCCGGGGGTCAAGGTGGCTCGGCAGGAACAGGAAGTTCCCGAAGAAGAATAAGCACATTTTCGGCGTGTTAACAAAAAGTTTTTAAAGAAAAGACTTGAAAATTCGCAGGACCTATACTATTATAATAACTGTTGTTAGCACTCGAATAAAGAGAGTGCTAAAACAAATGAATGGATTATTATTTTCATGGGAGGTTCCTATTTATGAAATTGCAGCCTTTGACCGACAGAGTTGTCATCAAGATGGTAAAAATGGAAGAGACCAGAAAAAGCGGCCTCATCATCACCGGCGCAGCCCAGGAAAAGCCTCAGATGGCAGAAGTGATTGCCGTTGGCCCCGGATTGAAAGATCATGCGATTCAGGTAAAAGTGGGCGATAAAGTGATCACCAGCCAGTTTTCGGGCACTACAGTGAAAATTGAGGGCGAAGAATATATCATCGTCCGCGAAAACGATATTCTCGCGATTGTTGAATAATTGAGGAGGAACGATCATCATGGCAAAAGAAATTCTCTACGGTGAAGAAGCCAGACGCGCCCTGGAACGCGGCATCAATCATCTGGCCGATACTGTTAAAGTTACCTTGGGCCCCAAGGGCAGAAATGTTGTGCTGGATAAAAAATTCGGCTCTCCGCTGATCACAAACGACGGCGTGACCATTGCCCGCGACATCGAGCTGGAAGATGCCTTTGAAAACATGGGCGCACAGCTGGTAAAAGAAGTTGCCACCAAAACCAACGATATCGCCGGCGACGGCACAACCACAGCCACTTTGCTGGCGCAGGCGTTTGTTCGCGAAGGCCTGAAAAATGTGGTGGCGGGCGCAAACCCCATGGTCGTGCGCAAGGGCATTCAAAAGGCTGTTGATGCAGCCATCGAAGCCATTAAAGATAATTCCCGCAAGGTGAAGGGCACAGAAGACATCGCCCGCGTTGCGGCCGTTTCTTCCGGTGATGATTTCATCGGCCAGCTGATCGCCGAAGCGATGGAAAAAGTGACCGCCGACGGCGTGATCACTGTGGAAGAATCGAAAACTGCCGAAACCTACAGCGAAGTTGTGGAAGGCATGCAGTTTGACCGCGGCTATGTGACCCCCTATATGGTGACAGACACCGAAAAGATGGAAGCCGTTATGGATGACGCTTATCTGCTGATGACAGATAAGAAGATCTCGAATATCCAGGAACTGCTGCCTTTGCTGGAACAAGTGGTTCAGGCGGGCCGCAAGCTGGTGATCATCGCTGAAGATATCGAAGGCGAAGCGCTTTCCACTTTGATCGTGAACAAACTGCGCGGCACTTTCAACTGTGTGGCTGTGAAAGCCCCCGGCTTCGGCGACAGAAGAAAAGAAATGCTGCGTGATATCGCGGCGCTGACAGGCGGCGAAGTGATTTCCAGCGAACTGGGCATGGAACTGAAAGACGCCACCATGGATCAGCTGGGCCATGCGGGCCAGGTCAAGGTTTCGAAAGAAAACACCATCATTGTCAACGGTTCCGGTGACCCCAATGCCATCAAGGGCCGTGTGACTTTGATCCGCAACGAACTGGAAAACACCACTTCTGAATTCGACCGCGAAAAATTGCAGGAACGCCTGGCGAAACTGGCCGGCGGCGTTGCTGTGATCAAAGTGGGCGCAGCCACCGAAACTGAAATGAAAGAAAAGAAACTGCGTATCGAAGACGCTCTGAACGCAACCCGCGCGGCTGTGGAAGAGGGCATCGTGGCCGGCGGCGGCGTGGCTTATGTGAACGCCATTCCCGCGGTTTCAAAGCTGGTTTCTAAAGTGGAAGGCGACGAAAAAACAGGCGTTCGCATCGTGATGAAAGCTTTGGAAGAACCCATGAAGCAGATCGCGGCAAACGCAGGCGTAGACGGCGGCGTCGTAATCGAAAAAGTCAAGAACTCCAAGAAGGTCGGTTATGGCTTTGATGCTTATAACGAGACCTATTGCGATATGATCGAAGCGGGCATCGTTGACCCAACCAAGGTCAATCGTTCTGCGCTCCAGAATGCCGCTTCTGTGGCAGCGATGGTGCTCACAACCGAATCGGTGGTCGCCGATAAGCCCGAACCCCAGCCTGCGGCCCCTGCCGGCGGCATGGGCGGCGGAATGGACATGTATTAATCGGCGAGCGGAAGCTCCGTATAAAAGCAGACACTGAAAAAACAGGAATCGCTGTGAATGATTTTTATTCACAGCGATTCTTTTATTTTTCTTTATGGTGCGCGGGGCAGTATGACGAGCGGTTTTTGATGTTTTAAAACAGCCGGGGCATGAAAGGTTCTTTCCGCGCATAAAGATCAATCAGGCGGGAGGGATCATTATGTCAGAAAAAACAAAAGAACGATTGTATCTGGCCGTTTGCATTGCCTGTTTTATCACCTGCGCGGTGCTGCTGTTGAGCATCTATTTTGAAAAGCGGGAACAGGCGCAGCATATGGCGGTGCATCAGCCGCGCATGAGCGTGGAAAGCGTTTTGCAGCAGGAAAAGGCACAACCCGAAATGCTTATTACTCAGGAATATGCCGCTTCAATGCTGGAAAAGATGCTGCCGGAAGGAATTCCACTGGAACAGCTGACCGTGGCGATCCATGAAGGCGGCAAGATCGATTTGGGCGCATACACCAGCCGGGAAGATCTGCGTGATTATTTAAAGGCGCAGGGGGTCGAACTGGGGATGAAACAGAAATTTTTAATGGCCATGATGCCTTCGCGCATTTCACTGGGCGTGGGCTTCCTTTGCAAAACAGAAGGGCAGAATATCACCTTGACGCCCCAAAGCATTTCGGCGGGCGATATGGATATCAGCCTTTCCTTTTTGCCCGAAAGCTTCAGCGAAACTTTTAGCGCCACACTGAGCGAAATGATGGGGTTGACGGGCTTTCCCATCGGGGAGATCCGATTTCAGGAAGGGGCGCTGGCCCTGATCCCATAACGGCAAAAAGCCGCGCGGGTTGCAGCGAAAGAAAAACAGAAATAACAGAAACACGGCCCGCGGCGCTTTTTAAAGCGCTGGGGGCCGTGTTATAGATTAATGGCTGATGGAATAGGCGTTTGCGATATTGGTGGTTCCGGTTTCTGATACCTTGACATATTCCACCGTCACCCCGGAGGAAGCGACATGCACCCGCAGATATCCGGCAGAGGGCAGAAGCGTGCCGCTCTTGTAGCCGAATTTATCCGCATCAGCGATACTGTTGCCCGGCGTGCCGGGCTGCGGCACCATCTGGTAGACGATGCCGTCTTTTTCCTGCTTTGCGTAGAAGTGATCGTGGCCGTGAAAAACCGCGGTCACATCATATTTGACCAGCAGGTCGTGGATTGGCATCGCCCAGCCGCTGCGGTTCGCCGCAAAGCCGCTGCTGCCGTCAAAGTTGCGGCCTCCCCACTCAAAGTATTGCGCGGCTTCCATTCCGCCGCGGCTATCCTTGCCGAGGCCGCCCACCATATTGTGGAGAAATATAAATTTATACGGTGCATTGCTGGCAGCAAGTGTCTGCGACAGCCAGTCATATTGGGCTTTACCCAGCGTGCAGTTCCATCCATCTGCATCAGACTGGCGTTTTACGGTGGTAAAAGTATAAGGATCCAGCACGATAAAGAGGGCGGTGCCATAATTGAACGCATAGTAATTGCCATCCGCCGGGGCGGAATATGCGGCTATGCCCAACAGGGGATTTGGAAAATATTCTTCTCGCAGAGATTTGGTCCATTCCGTTTTTTCGCTGGCGGACCATCCCTGCTCTCCATCATGGTTGCCGTTGACAAGAAACAGCGGCGTTGCGCCCAGAGCATTCAGGTATTTCTTCTGCAGCGCGAAACGCGCCGCGGCTTCGTCATAGGTTTTTGCCAGTTTTTCCACCATGAATGTATCGCCCAGATCCATCAGAAACGCGGGAGAATCAGCTTTGATCTGAGAAAGCGTCTTGGCATAGAGGGATGGAACGGTATTTTCATCCAGATGGGAATCCGCCTGAATATCAAAGGTGAAATCAGCGCCGCGCCCAAAGGTCACCGCGCCGGAAGCGGGGGAAGAAGCTGTTGTGACGACGACGCGGCAACGGATCTGATCCCATTCGACAGCCGCCCCGAGAAACTCACTGACAAACCTTATGGGAACATAGGTTCTTTCACCTTGAATAAAACAGGTGGTATCCAATGCCTTGGGCGCTTCATTCACATAGACCGTGCTGCTGCCCACAGGCAGGCGGATGATCGTGCCGCCTTTTTCAATGACCGCCGTGCGTTCGGCGGAATCCCACCGCACATCGGCGCCCAGAGCTTCTGCAATGAAGCGGATCGGCACCTGTGTGCGGTCGTTTGCGTCGATGAAGGGCTGAGCGTCAAATTGGATCTGCGTTCCGTTTACCCAGACAGTCGGGTTTTTTGCTATGGGGGAGGGAATGGTGCTTCCGCCGGTTCCCAGCGGCGTGAGCCCCGTTCCGTAATGAGAAAAATCTTCTGATGCACCGGCGAGTTTGGTCAGATGATGGGAAGAGTCTACTGTATAACTGTAAACAGCGCCGGTGGCGGCGTTTGCGCCCTGTGTATCCAGCATGTCATAGCTGCGCATATAATCCACCTGCACGCCTGCGCTGCTCACAGTGACATTCAGATAGCCTGAGTTCGCCAGAATATCCGCATGCGGATAGGCATCGGGATTGGACTGTTTATCGGCGACTGTTTCGGCGGGCTTGGGCAGCGTTTGATAAATGACGCCGTTGACGGTTTCCCGTGCAAACAGATGGTCATGCCCTTGAAAGAAAATGGTAACCCCCGTGTTTTCCATGATTTTTTGAATGGGTTCGCCCCAGCCCGGGCGCATTTTATCAAACAGGTAGGCGCCATTTCTATCATAGCCGCCCCATTCATAGAGGGTGGCAATCTCTGCGCCGCCGCGGAAGTTGCCTATGGCATGGTGGCTGAAAACGAACTTATATTTTGCAGAACTGGTTTCCAGCGTTTTTTTGAACCAGTCATATTGGGTCTTGCCCAGTGTCCAATCCCAGCCGCCATCGGTATTATAGGGGTCGGCCGTGGTGTAGCGGTAAGGGTCGATAGAAACATACAAAGCATCGCCCCAAGTGAAGGCATAGTAATTTTCCGGTTGGCCGCAGACATCCTCTGTTTCTGTGTTGCCGGAATAAAAGCTGTTTGGAACCGGATTTTCATAATAGGTCTTGCGCAGCAGTGTTGCCATGGCGGCGAGGTTTTTGTCGGAACCATCAAAAAAGTTTCCATACTCGCCCTCGTGATTTCCCATGGTGAGAAAGAGCGGCGCGCGGGATGCCACAATGGAGAAATAGGGGAGCTGCTGGGTATAATGGGAACGGATTTTTTCTGCATCCTGGTGAATCGGGTCTGTTTTGACCTGATCGTTCAGAAACGCGTCGCCCAAATCGAACATGAAATCCGGGTTTGAAGCCGCCATATTTTCCATAGAGGTCTTATAAAGGGCGGGGTCGGCTTTATTCAACAGATGAGAATCGGATTGCACAACGAAGGAATAGGCATTCCCCGCCGAACGGGGCATCTGAAAATGGTATTCCGGCGATTGAAAGTAATCGGGATCGCCCGTGCTTTTGAAACAGATGCGGTAGTAAAAGACCTTATCGGCCGCGAGATCCGTCATGGTAATGACGGCGGGGCTGGCGGCTGTGGCTGTGACGGCGGCGCTTTTTTGCGGGAAGCTGCCGCTGTCGTTTCCCCATTGTGCATAGACTGAAAAAGATCCATTTGTGGGCGTCACGGAAACAGTCATCTCTGTACTTGTGGGGCGCCCGAGAAGGATCGTTCCGGGAAAGGCGGAGGATGCTGCCGCGGCGGGCGTTGCCGCACCGTGAAGAACACAGGCCGCGGTAAGGATCAACGCCGGCGCAAGAAGCAAGAGAAGCATTTTTCTTTTCATATGAACCGTTCCTTATGTCGTAAGTTCCGCCGTGTTTGAGGCGCTGTTCCATTTCACGGTGAAATTCAAATTCTCAGCGAGAAAGCGCAGCGGCACCAGCGTGCGGCCATTTTGAATCTCGGCAGGAACATCCAATGTCACTGCTTTTCCGTTCACCTGCGCATCTTTGCTGCCCACAGGAAGGCAGATAACATCGGCATTTTTGGTGATGATGGCCGTTCGTGTGAAAGAATCCCATTCCGCTTTGGCGCCCAGCGCTTCGGCGATCATTCTGGCGGGCACGATGGTTCGGCCATCTTTGATGAAGGGCTGCACATCAAACGCGATCGGCTTTCCGTTCAGGGTCACTTTCACACCGCCGGGTTTTGCTGCTTCTACGCCAAAATCTGTTGGCGCGGGAAAGATGCCCGCATTTGACGGCATGGCTTCCACACCGAAGAAGAAATCAGTATCCGGCAAAGAGGGTGTACCGACCGGGGAAGAAAAGCGGTAAACGCCCTTTACTTCCACATCCAGATCACGCAGCTTGATCAGCGCGGCGCGCTGGGCATCGGTCAGCGTTTTGTTCACTTCGGCAAACCGCTGGGCATAAAGCGCGGAAACGGTGCCATCCAGTTCGCCATATCGCTCGATGAGAGAATAGACTTTTTCCTGATCGACCGTGTCGCCGGTCATGGCTTTGCGCAGCTGCGCCGATACTTCGGCCCGGATCTGTGCGATCTCGGCCATGCTGTCTTTTTGCGCGGGGATGATACCTTCGATGAGTTTTCGCTGGCTGTCGTTGAGAATATCAAGAAATTCTTGGCCTTTGTCGCCGGTGACAGAGGTGCTGATGAAGTAATCGGGATTATTCATCGCCGGATAATCTTTCATGAAGAAACCGCCGAAATAGGTGCCGTGGCGCTCAGGGCAGAAGTAGGCATCGGCCTCTGCGCTGCCTTTGAACCAAGAGAACAGTTCACTGGCATAGGTCATCACGCAGACGAATTCATTGTTGCTCAGGCTGGATTTCAGCTTGTCGTCTTCGGCGATATCCGGCCATGTGTTGAAATCATCAAACTTCATCTTGGCCAGATAGCTTTTTTGTTCATCGGTAAAAGACTGAATGATCTTTCCAACAGCGATCGCGCGGCCATAGCTCATTTCGGCATCTATTTTATACAGATTTGAAGTATATGCTGCAGCCGTGTCATTGGAAAGCGCCGTGGCCCCGGCGGGGAGATCGCCTTCCAGATTGCGGCGAAACGCGCTGATCAGCGGCAGACGATTATAAGCGAACTGAGTGTAAAGCGGGGCCTGCTCTTTGGCCAGCGTCACCAGCTGCGCTTTTTGCTCGTCATTTAGGATATACAGAACATTGTTGGCCACCCGGGAAAGGAATTGGGTGTTGTGACCATAGCCCGCCGTATCGACATCGCGCATATATTGAAAACCAAAAAAATCAGCCACTTTTCCGGGAGGGAAAAAGGTATCCGCGCCGTCGTTGCCGGTGATGAAGGCAAGGCCGGAAAATGCGATGGTGGAGAGCTGTGCTTTGTCAGACAGCGCCTGATCGGTGGAATAGCCGCCGCCCTGATTTGTGTTCTGGGCGGTTGTCGTCTGGATGGCTGGCGGGTTTGCCTGGGTTATTGCTCTGTTTCCGGTTCCTGTTTGGGCAGAGAGACTGCTCACGGCGGCAAAAGTTCCGGCAGATGCGGTGAAAACCGCAGCCGCGAGTGCCAGCCCTATCCGTTTGATTTTCTTCATTGCAAACGCTCCTTTCAGTGTGGCGCGGTGTGAGCGCCTTTTATGAAAGACAGTATCCGCCCGTTTTGTGAAATTGCCGTGAAATCCTTCACACCGTGATAAAAAATTCAACCCCGCCTTTTTGGTTTTCCGCGCCGACTGTTCCGCCGTGGAGCGCGGCAATGGATTTTACAATGGAGAGGCCCAGGCCGTGCCCGCCGTCTTCCCGCGTGCGTGCTTTGTCAACTTTATAGAAAGCATCCCATATTTTTGTGATCTCAGGCTCAGATATGCCATAACCGGCGTTGAATACAGAGAATCGAATGCGTGAACCATCTTTTTCGGCAGAAAGCCGAAGATAGCGGTTTTCATCGCCATAGCGCACGGCGTTGGTGAGATAATTGCCCAGCGCCCGCTTCATCATGGCATAATCGGCGCATACAGTCAGATGCTCAGGGCATTCGCAGATGCAGCGCACGCCTTTATCTTCTAATAGGGGGTGAAAGCCGTCGAGAAGATCATCCAGCAAAAGCTTTGCGCGAAATTCTGTTTTTTGAGGCGCGGCGCCGCCGGCTTCCAGCGCCGAGAGCTCCAGCATATCTTTTACAAGCCCATCCATGCGGTCACATTCCGCCGCGATGGTCGAACAGTATTCTTTTATGGAATCAGGATCGTCGGCAACGCCATAGAGCAGCCCTTCGGCATAACCCTTGATGACGCCGATGGGCGTTTTCAGTTCATGCGAGGTATCCCGCGTGAGCTGTTTTTGATAAGCCACATCTTTTTTCAGAGAATTCACACTGCTTTTGAGCTTTTCAGAGATGATATTGATGCTGCCCGCCAGCTCGCCCAGTTCATCGGCCGATCGGATATCGGGGATGATCTGAAAGTCAAGTTCTGCGATGCTTCCGGCAACACGGTTCATCTCAAGAACAGGCTTTACGATTTTTCCCGAAAACAGATAGATCACCAGCCCGCCGAGAAAAAGCGCGGCCGCGGCGCAGAGGGCAAAAAAGCGGTTGGCGATGGCGGCGCTTTCTGTAACGCCTTTAAGCTGCTTTGTGAGCACGATCCATTCGCCGCTGCCGGCCAGCTTGGCATAGGCAATGCGCGCGGCCGAATTCTCGCCGGCCGACACTTTTCCATAGACCGTTTTGCCGCCCTGTGTGATCAATTCGGCAATTTCTTTTGGCAGTTTCGCACCGCTTTTATCTTTTTGGGGGTAGGAGGTATAAAGAACGGTTTGGTCAGAAGAGGCTACGGCAATGCTGATGGATTCCATGCGGTCGATGGCCTCGATCATGCTTTGCAGCTGTGCCTTGTTTTCAAGCAGTGCAGCTTCCACCTGCGCCGCGGTTTCAGCAAAAAGCGTCTTGCTTTCAGCGATATAATAGCGCTGCAAAAACAGGGTGCTGCAAAGACAACCGGCGAGAAGAAACGCCGCAAGAACGCCCGCAAACAGAAGAAACAGCTTCGTTTTGATGGAATGTCTCATAGTTTTCCCTCAAACAGATAGCCTGTGCCGCGAATGGTTTTGATTTGATCTCCCGCTTCGCCAAGCTTGGCGCGCAGCATTTTCACATGGGCATCCACCGTTCGTTCATCCCCCTCAAAGTCGAATCCCCATACATTTTCCAACAGCTTATCCCGTGTGAGAACAATGCGGCGGTTTCGCAGAAAGAAGCACAAAAGCCGGTATTCCTTGTTGTTGAGGAGGATCTCGTTTCCTTTGAAGCTTACTTTGTGAAGAGCTTGATCCACCAGCAGATCGCCTGCGCATAAGACCGCGCTTTGCTCTTTCAGGGGGCGGCGCAGCATTGCATTGACCCGCGCCACAAATATTTCATAGCTGAAGGGCTTGGCGATATAATCGTCGGCGCCGTGTGTGAGCCCTTGTATCTCATGGCGGTCATCGCCCAGTGCTGTGAGCATCATCACCGGCACATCACAGCGCGACCGGATTTCGGCCAGAACTTCCCAGCCGTCATAGATCGGCATCATGACATCCAGAATCACCAGATCCGGCGTTTCACGGCCGAAAAAGGCATCAATGGCTTCGCGGCCGTTGGCCGCTTCGATGACTTGATAACCCTGCTTTTTAAGGATATCCCGCAGCAGCTTGCGCAGAGCGATGTCATCATCCGCAATTAAGACTGTCATAAGATTGCCTCCTTCCAGAAGAAACATTTTGTGCTTCAAATGTGAAAAACAGATGAAATGGCAAGCCAATCGATGTTTGTTTCATGCCGCGGCAAGAAAGGTTATCGCCTGAGGGGATCTTTGTTTTCGCAAAGAACCGCAAAAGGGCGGCAGCAACGGAAAACAGCATTACAGAAAAGAAACGAAGTTTTTCGGCACAAGCGTATAATCCACCGAAGAGCGCCATTGGCCTGTTTGATCTTTCCAGGCGTTTTCATTGACGCGCAATTTTTGAAAGCCCAGCGTTTCATAGACATGCTGAGCCCTTTTGTTTTCATAATCGGTATCGAGAACGATTTTTCGGCAGCCCGCATCATTCAATAAAAAAGAGATCAGCATACTCAGCAGGATTTTTCCATAGCCTTTGTCCTGCTCTGAAAAATCACATATTTTAATGCCGACTTCGGCGGTTTGGCCTTCTTGGAGAAGATAAGACATTTCGCCGATGGCGGTTCCATCCAGTTCGATCATCAACCTTCTGCGTGTATCATCGCTATCGTTTTTAAGGCTGGCGGCAATATTGTGCACCGATTGCCCCAACCCTTTGGGAAAACCGGCATGCGCCATGACCTTGCCGTCGTTCCACCAGGAAGCAAGCTGCGGGGCATCTTTTTCTGTGGCGCTGCGGATGACGAAACGACCGTGTTTCAGGTTCATAGAAAATTCCTCCTGTGTTGATGCCGATAGAATATCAGCGTTTCCCGCGGTTTCCAAGTTTTTTCAATTGTATCAAAAAACCATCGGGCACGCAATAAGGCAGAAAGGTGAAAACGGAAAGCAAAAAGGCCGTTCCCAATCGGAAACAGCCTTATCAGAATAAAACAGACAAACAGAGGGGAAAAGGGCGGGAAATTTATAAAGAAACCTCCATCGCCGATTTGACCTTTCGCATGGTTTCGGCGCCGATCTCATTGGCTTTTCCTGTGCCCGAAGCAATGATTTCTCTGACTTCTTCTTTATGGGCTTCATAGTAGGCTCTTTTTTCACGGAAAGGCTCAAGCATCTCATTCAGCCGGGCCGCCAGCAGCTTTTTACAGGCGACACAGCCTATTTTTGCGCCGCGGCACATTTCACACAGCCCGGGGTATTCTTCACCGTTAAAGATTTCATGGTAGGCGCTGACCATGCAGAGATCGGGGTTCCCCTTATCGGTGAGGGCCACTCTGTTTTGATCGGTGAGTGCCGCCTTTACTTTTGCCGTGACGGTATCGCGATCATCGGAAAGATAGATGGCGTTGCCAAGACTTTTGCCCATTTTGCTGTTGCCATCAAGCCCCACAAGGCGCGGGGTGGCGCTTAAAAGCGCCTGGGGCACCTTGAGCGCTGCGCCATAAAGATCGTTGAAACGCCGAACGATCTTATGCGCCTGCTCCATATGCGGAAGCTGATCTTCCCCAACGGGAACAAGATCTGCGCCGCAGAAAGTGATGTCTGCCGTCTGGCTGACAGGGTAACCCAAAAACCCATAGCTCAGGTCATCATAGCCATATTGTTTTGCTTCGGTTTTGATGGTGGGGTTATGGCGCAGGCTGTTCACAGAAACGAGCATGGAATAAAACACCGTCAGTTCGGCAATGGCCGGCACCTGCGACTGCTGAACGAAACAGACGCTTTCAGGGTCGAGCCCCACCGATAAATTATCGATGGCCACATCATAAATGCTTTGGTTGATGAGGGCGGGGTTCTGAAAATGGGTGGTCAGCGCCTGCACATCCGCCAGCAGGATAAAGGTTTCATAATCGTTTTGAAGCTTCACGCGGTTTTGCAGGCTGCCCACATAATGGCCCAGATGCAGCCGCCCCGTGGTTCGATCGCCGGTTAAAATTCTTTTTTTCATGTTGATAAGATCCTTTCAAATTGTTTTTTGATACCACCACCAGTCGTCAAACATCAAACCAACTCCTTTAAAAATAAAAAAACTTCTGCCCCTAAGGGCAGAAGAATATTCTGCAGCCACCTTAAAGCACGCACAGTCATGCGCTTCCCGTGTTACGGCCGGGATGTTCCGTCAGCGCCTACTGGGAATCTTCTTTTCGGGCTGCCCTCATAAGTCCATTCATCAAAACTTGAAATGCCGCCATCGCACCACCGGCGGCTCTCTGGAATTTCGCTGTCAAGATTACTTCTCTTACTCAACGGTTTGTTGTTAAATTGTATTTACTCTACCACAATGCGCGGGGCAAGTCAACCAAAAAACCACCCAAACGGGGGCATGGACGCAGCAAATCAAAAAGGAACCCGCCTTGCCGCAGGGCAGAGGAGGGAAAAAGTTTTGCACAGCGGGCAAAACAGCCGCCTTTGCAGATGATTTTTCTATTTGCGCTATGGGGCAAAACGCTGAAAAAGCCATAATCGGGCGCGGCAAAGAAGGGCGGGTTTGTTGCGATATCATGCAGGAAGTGGTATAATGCAATTAATTATCGAAAAATGCAAAACCCGTGAAACCCATAGGAACCTATGGCGTGGAACATGAAATAAAACACGATTAGACAATGAAAATGAAGATGCCCGCCATGGGGCGGCATTTTGGAGGAATTTTATGAAGAACGCGGCCCATACCATCACCCAGGAAGAACTGTTGCAGCAACAGGAATATTGCGCAAAGATCAGACAATATTATCTTGAAAAATCAGAAAAACAGCCGCTGGCCTGCACGGATACCTATGGATGCCAGCAGAACGAGGCAGATACCGAATTGCTGCGCGGGATGTTCACCGATATGGGTTTTGCGTTTACCAACGACCCCGAACAGGCGGATGTGGTGATTTTCAACACCTGCGCCGTGCGTGAACACGCCGAGCAGCGCGTATTCGGCAATGTGGGCGCGCTGACCCATGTGAAGCGGCGCAACCCCAATTTGGTGGTGGCCATTTGCGGATGCATGGCGCAGCAGGAACGCATCAAGGAAAAGGTGAAAAAAAGTTTCCCAGTGGTGGATCTTTTGTT
The DNA here is from genome assembly GCF_047936785.1 of Acidaminobacterium chupaoyuni. GTDB lineage: Bacteria > Bacillota > Clostridia > Oscillospirales > Butyricicoccaceae > Acidaminobacterium > Acidaminobacterium chupaoyuni. The sequence goes on along the minus strand of NZ_CP176394.1, from coordinate 1,982,169 downwards.
CGGCACACATGCGCTTTACCGCTTTCCACAGCTGCTTTGGCAGAATCTTTCCACCAAAAAGAGAGTTTTCGATATCTCGGGTGAAGAAAGCGGCGTGATCTTAGAAGGTGTGCAGCCTGTGCGCGACCGCACCATCAAGGCGTGGCTGCCGATCATGTATGGATGCAATAACTTTTGTTCCTATTGCATCGTGCCCTATGTTCGCGGGCGCGAGCGCAGCCGAACCCCCGAGGCCGTGCGGGAAGAATTCATCAAGCTGGTGGAAGCGGGCTATAAAGATATCACGCTGCTGGGGCAGAATGTGAATTCTTATGGCAACGATGCGGATTTCGAATGTGATTTCCCGCAGCTTTTGGAAATGCTCAACGCGGTTCCCGGCGAATTTTTGATCCGCTTTATGAGCAGCCACCCCAAAGACGCCACCGAAAAATTATATGAGACCATGGCGCGATGCGACAAAGTGGCCAAGCAGCTTCATTTGCCCTTCCAATCGGGCAGCAATGAGATCTTGGAAAAAATGAACCGCCGCTATACCGCCGAAAAATATCTGGGGCTGGTGGAAGCGGCGCGGCGGCAGATGCCCGGCCTTCCCATGACGAGCGATGTGATCGTGGGCTTCCCCAACGAAACAAGGGAAGATTTTGAACAGACCCTGGAACTGGTGAAAAAAGTTCGGTTCGACAGCCTGTTTACTTTTATTTATTCCAAGCGCGAAGGCACGGTGGCCGCCGAGATCGAAGACCACACCTCCACCGCCGATAAAAAACAGTGGTTCGAAGAGCTGCTGGCGGTGCAGAACCAGATCTCAAACGAGATCAATGCCACTTATGTGGGCAAAACCTGCCGCGTTTTGGTGGATGGCACCGGCGACGATGCGGATTATCCGCTGACGGGCCGCACGGAAAGCATGAAACTTGTGCGCATCAAGGGCGATGCTTCGCTGATCGGCCGGTTTGCGCAGGTGAAAATCGAAAAACATACCACATGGGCGCTGTTTGGCGCGGTTGTGGAATAAAACGGGGGAAACAACATGGCCGAACTCACGCCCATGATGCAGCAATATCAGAAAGTTAAAGACGAAAATCAGGATTGCATTTTATTTTATCGCCTGGGCGATTTTTATGAAATGTTTTTCGAAGACGCCCAGATCGCTTCAAAAGAACTGGAACTGGTGCTCACCGGCCGCGATTGCGGGCAGGAAGAACGCGCGCCCATGTGCGGCGTGCCGTTCCACAGCGCCGAAAGCTATATCGCGCGCCTGATTCAAAAAGGCTATAAAGTGGCCATCTGCGAGCAGATGGAAGACCCCGCTTTGGCCAAGGGGCTTGTGAAACGCGAAGTGATTCGCAAAATCAGCCCCGGCACAGTGATCGAAAGCGCGATGCTGGAAGAAAACAAAAACAATTTCATCGCAGGCGTTTATCTCGAAGGCCGCGGAGCGGGCATTTGCTTTTGCGATATCTCCACGGGCGAGATGCATGCTTCCCAGCTGACGGGAAAACATTTGGGCAGCGCCGTGATCAGCGAACTGGGGCGCTTTTCGCCCAGCGAGGTGGTGCTTTCCGATGGCGCGGCGGCCAACGGCGAATTATCGGAGTTTTTTAAAGAGAAATATTCCTGCCACACCGAAACACTGCCCAAAGGCTATTTTTTGAAAGAGCTTGCGGAAGAACTGGTGCGGCAGCATTTTGAACCCGATCAGGCCCTGCAGGGGGAACTGGAAGAAAACCCCGAACTTTTGCTGGCGCTGGGCGGGCTGCTGAATTATCTGCATGAAACACAGAAAAACGAACTGAAACAGATCAACAAGCTTGAAATTTACGGGCAGGCGCAGTTTATGCAGCTGGACCCGGGCGCACGGCGAAATTTAGAGCTTTGCGCCGTGATGCGCACAGGGGCCAAAAAGGGCAGCCTGCTTTGGGTGCTGGATCACACAAAAACCGCCATGGGCGGGCGGCTGATCCGCCAATGGCTTGAAAAACCGCTGGTGAATGTGGCGCAGATCCGCCGCCGCCAAAGCGCGGTGGAAGCGCTGCTGCAAAACCGCGAGGCGCGCGACGCTTTGGAAGAAGCTCTGCGCAGCGTGTATGACATGGAACGCCTGATCGGGCGCATCGTTTTCGGCAGCGCCAACTGCCGCGACCTGCGTTCGCTGCAGCAGACTTGCATGGCCCTGCCGCAGATCCGTTTGGGGCTTCAGCCTTTTTGCAACCAGTTTCTGGCCGAGCTTTGCGGCGAGATCGACCCTTTGGAGGATATCGCGGGGCTGATCGACAGGGCGATCGATGAAAACCCGCCGTTTTCCGTTCGTGAAGGCGGCATGATCCGCGAAGGTTATGACAGCGAGATCGATGAATTGCGTCATCTTTTGAACGGCGGAAAAGACACGCTGGCGCAAATCGAGCAGCGCGAGCGCGAAGCCACGGGGATCCCCAAGCTGAAAGTGGGATATAACAAGGTTTTCGGTTACTATATCGAAATTTCCAAATCTTATGCATCGCAGGCCCCCGAAACTTATATCCGCAAGCAGACGCTGACCAATTGCGAGCGATTCATCACCCCCGAGCTGAAAGAGCTGGAAGCAAAAATGCTTTCTGCGGGCGAACGGATCACCGCGCTGGAATATCAGGTGTTTTGCCGCGTGAGAGAAGAAGTGGCCCAAAACGCCCACCGCATTCAGCAAACGGCTCAGGCGGTGGCGGCGGTGGATGTCTTGTGTTCCTTTGCGCTGGCGGCGCAGAAACAGAATTATGTGATGCCCGATGTGGATTATTCAGACCAGCTGATCATCCGCGACGGCCGCCACCCGGTGGTGGAATGCGTTTTGCGCGATGCGCTGTTTGTGCCCAACGACGCCGCGTTAGATTGCGGCGAGAACCGCGTGGCCATTATCACGGGGCCGAATATGGCGGGCAAATCCACCTATATGCGCCAGGTGGCGCTGATCACCATTATGGCGCAATGCGGCAGCTTTGTGCCGGCGGCCAGCGCCGAGATCGGCGTTTGCGACAGGGTCTTCACCCGCGTGGGAGCTTCGGACGACCTGGCTTCGGGGCAATCGACTTTTATGGTGGAAATGAGCGAAGTGGCGGATATTTTAAAAAACGCCACGGAAAGAAGCCTGTTGATTCTGGATGAGATCGGCAGAGGCACTTCGACCTTTGACGGCATGGCCATTGCAAGAGCGGTTCTGGAATATGTGGCGGATAAGAAAACGCTTGGCGCCAAAACGCTATTTGCTACCCATTACCACGAATTATCCGAGCTGGAAGAATTGCTGCCCGGGGTGAAAAATTATAATATCGTGGTGAAAAAACGCGGTGACGATATCACCTTTATCCGCAAGATCGTGCGCGGCGGCGCAGACGACAGCTATGGCATCGAGGTGGCAAAACTGGCGGGGCTGCCCGCCCAGGTGATCCGGCGGGCCAAAGCGGTTCTGGCCGAAATCGAACAGAAACAGCCCGAAAAAGGGCGGGCCGCGCAGCAAGAACCTCAGCCGCAGATGCAGATGACCATGGGCAGCGCCGAAAACGGCAAGATCACCCAGCGGCTCAAAGAGCTGGAACCGGATACTTTGACCCCGATCGAAGCGCTGGGGCTTTTATATGAACTGAGCAAGGAAGCAAAGGAGGGTTCGTAATGGCAAAAATCGCTGTTCTTTCGCCGCAGGTGGCCAACATGATCGCCGCGGGCGAAGTGGTGGAGCGCCCCTCTTCGGTCATCAAGGAACTGATGGAAAATTCCATCGATGCCGGCGCGCGCAACCTGACGGTTGAAATTCGCGGCGGCGGCATCTTATATATGCGCATCACCGATGACGGATGCGGCATGGAGCCGGAAGACGCCAAAACGGCTTTTTTGCGCCATGCCACCAGCAAGATCAAATATGAAAACGATTTGACCGCCATTCATACGCTGGGCTTCCGCGGTGAAGCTCTGGCGGCTATCGCGGCGGTTTCGAAGGTAGATCTGTTCACCAAGCCCGCCGCCGCCCCACTGGGCACGCATCTGATCCTTGAAAGCGGCGAAGTGATTTCAGAAGAAGAAACCGGATGCCCCGACGGCACCACATTGGTCATCAAGGATCTGTTTTATAACACCCCCGCCCGCATGAAGTTTTTGAAAAAGGATCAGACCGAAGCGGCATATATCGCATCGGCTGTGGAACAGGTGGCCATGGCTCATCCGGAAATAGCCATCCGCTTTATCAAAGACGGTAAAGAACAGCTGTATACTTCGGGAAACGGCAACCTGCTTTCGGTGATCTATGCCATTTATGGCAAAGAATTTTCGGGGCAGATGGTGGCGTTTTCGGGCAGCCAGCGCGAAGTGCAGGTGATGGGCTATCTTTCGGCGCCCGGCTATTCGCGCGGCAACCGCGGGATGCAGGTGTTTATGGTCAACGGCAGAGCCATTCGTTCAAAGCTGCTCACGGCGGCGGTGGAGCAGGCATATTCGGGCTATATGATGCACGGCAGATTCCCCGCCTGTTTTTTAGATTTGAAGATCAATGCTTCCGCGGTGGATGTGAATGTGCATCCCGCAAAAATGGAAGTGAAGTTCGCCCACGAAAAAGAGGTTTTCAGCACAGTTTATCAGTTTGTGACCTCGGCGCTGGAAGGGCAGACGGCAGCTGCCGAAGCGGAACCCGAGGCTGAAAGCAAACCGCAGGCCCCGGCGGCCGAAAGCACTTATCGCCCGGCGGCGGCCACCGGCTATCGCTCGCCGCTGTTCACTATACCGGAAAGCGAGCGCCAATCGGCGGCCAAGCTGGCCAGCGACGCTAAAACGCTTTATCAGACAAAGTTTGAACCGCGGGAGGCCTCCGCTTTTACGGAAAAAGAAGCGGTGGTAAAGCCCGAAGAAAAAAGCTTTGGCGGGGCGCGGAAAGAAACGCCCCTCAGGATCGGCGGATATCGCACGGGAAGACAGGGCATCTCGGTTGAGATCAGCCCTGAAGAAGCCGAAGCGCTGGAGGGCACGGCACCCGCTGAAGAAGCGAAAAAACAAGCCTGCCCGGCAGAGGAACAGACGGCAAAGCAGCAGGAAGCCCCCGCAGCGGTGACGGTTCCGGTGAAAACGGAGGAAGAATTCTCCGCGCCGAAAGAAGAGAACGGCCGCGAAGAATCCCCCGAATTTCGGCTGATCGGCGAACTTTTCGCCACCTATATCGTGGTTCAGATCGGGGATGAAATGGTAATGATCGACAAGCACGCCGCCCATGAACGCATGATCTACAACAAAATCGTTGACCAAAGCGGCGGCGAAGACGCCCAGACTCTGCTGGCCCCGATGCCCATTTCGGTGAGCCGCTTAGAGAAAGCGGCGCTGATGGAACATCGGCAGCAGCTGGAAAAAGTGGGGTTCGAAGTGGAAGATTTCGGCGATTCTTCCGTTTTGGTGCGGCGTGTTCCCATGTATGTGCAGGAAAAGGATATCAACTATATCCTCACCGATATCGCCCAGAAAATGATGGATCTGCGGCGCGCCAGAGCGGATGCACTGGAAGAGATCATCAAAAGTGTATCCTGCAAAACAGCTGTAAAAGCAGGTACATTTACAGATATTGATGAAATGAGAAACTTTACGCAAAAAGTGCTGGCGGACCCGAAGGTTCGCAGCTGCCCCCACGGCAGACCCGTGCTTTTCAGCATGAGCCGGCAGGAAATCGAAAAACAATTCAAGAGGATCGTTTGATGACACAGCAGCAAAAAATTCTGGTGGTGGAAGGCCCCACGGCTTCGGGCAAAACCGCCCTGGCCATCGCGCTGGCCCAACAGTTCGGCGGCGAGATCGTTTCGGCCGATTCGATGCAGATCTATCGCAGGCTGGATATCGGAACCGCCAAGCCCACCCGCGAAGAACAGGCGGCGGCAAAGCACCATATGATCGATGTGGCCGAACCGGGCGAACAATATTCGGTTTCGCGTTATGTGGAGGAAGCCACCGTTTGTGTGGAGGATATTCTCGCGCGAAAGAAGCTGCCCATCGTCTGCGGCGGAACGGGGCTTTATATCGACGCGCTGATCGCGGGGCGCGATTTTTCGCAGGGCGGGCAGGAAACGCTGCTGCGCAGCCGGCTGGAAGAAGCGTGGCAGCGGGAAGGCGCCGCCGCCATGATGGAGCGCCTGGCGCGGGTAGACCCGGAAAGCGCCGAAAAACTGCACCTGAACGATAAAAAACGGATCTTGCGTGCCCTTGAGGTTTTTGAACAGACGGGCGAAACCATTTCGGAACATAACCGCAAAACCAAGGAGCTGCCGCCTCGCTACGATGCCGTGATTTTGGGGCTGAACACCGACCCGCGGCAGATCTTATATGACCGCATCAACAATCGCGTGGATCAGATGCTGAAAATGGGGCTTGTGGAAGAAGCCCGCGCTTTATATGAACAGGGCGTTTTGGAAGGCACCGCGGCGCAGGCCATCGGTTATAAGGAAATGCTGGGTTTTCTGAAAGGGGAATGCAGCCTTGCCCAGGCGGCGGATCTTTTGCGGCAGAAAAGCCGCAATTACGCCAAACGCCAGCTGACCTGGTTCGGCAAAGATCCCAGAGTGCACTGGATCGTTTACAATAGTTCCCATAATTTTACACAGGTGTTTCAGAGTGCGACAAAAATCGCCACGGAGTGCGGAGTAAGATAAAAAGGCCATCATAAAGAAAGAGGAGGCCATATCTTATGGAAAACAGGAGCACTTTGCAGGACAAATTTTTGAATGAGATCCGCGGAAAACACATGCCGGTGACATTCTTTTTGACCAACGGTTTTCAGCAGCGCGGGGTTGTGCAGTCATTTGACGGTTTCACCGTATTGTTGTATCATGAAGGGAAACAATATTTGATTTATAAGCACGCCATTTCAACCATTGTTCCGATGGAAAGGGTGGAGATGCGCGAAGAATAGGAGGGCGGGCTGGGCCTGCGAAACGATGAAAGGAAAAACTTTAGTTGCAACGCTTTTCACATTGCTGTTGGTTTTGGTGGTGGGCAGCTATATGGGCTACCAGATCTTCGTGAATTTAACGGATAAGGTCGTCACCGCCGACGCCACCGCCGTGACCGCTGAGGACAAGCTCACGGCAGACGGGGTATTCATCCGCGCCGAACAGCCCGTTTATGGCGGCGACGGCGGCTCGGTGGAATTTTTGGTGGACAGCGGTGAAAAAGTGGCCAACCACCAGCAGGTGGCGTTGTTTTTTCAAAAGGAAAGCGATTTGCAGGCCTATCGCACTTCGGTTTCCATCGGAAAAGAGATCGAGAGCATCCAATATGCCTACTCTCATCTCAGCGATGGTTCTGAAAGCGTGAAACTGGACACGCTTGTGAAAATGAATATGATCCGCATGGGCGACCGTTTAGACCGCGGCATGGTCAAGCAGGCCAACGAGTTTTCTTCGAAGCTGGATGCGCTGATCGTTCAGCGCAACGCTTCTCAGCAGGAAGGCACGGATTATCAGACCATTCTCGATAAGCTGAAAGCCGAAAAAACCGCCGCCGATCAGGCTATCGTGGGCAGCAAAAACGCTGTGACATCGGGCCAATCGGGGTATTTTGTGACTTCAACCGACGGGCTGGAACAGGTTTTGACCCCCGACAGCCTGGAAACCTTATCCGCCCAGCAGATCAAAAACAGCAAAACGGCCCAGAACACCGATGGCGCCATCGGCAAAGTGGTGGATGCTTACAAATGGTATTTTGCCGTGCCGGTGGAGGAAGAACAGGCAAAGCTTATCAAAAAATGCACTTCGGTGAATCTGCGCTTCCCCGAAATTTTGGCGGAAAATGTGGAAGCACAGGTGCATTCTGTGAACAAAGACGCCGACGGAAAATGGATCGCCGTTTTTGAAAGCGGATATATTAACGATGCGCTGCTTTCGGCGAGAGATCAGCAGGTGGAGATCATTCGAAACACCTATAAGGGCATCAAAGTGCCCAAAGAGGCGCTGCGGCAATCCGGCGACAAATGGGGTGTTTACTGCCTGATCGGCGCGCAGGTGGTGTTTAAAGAAGTCAACTGGGTCTATCAGACGGATAGTTATTATATTGCCACCGACGGGGCGAAAACCGGCGGGCTGGAGCTTTATGATAAGATCATCGTCAAGGCCAAAAATATCGCAGAGCTAAAGGTGGTAAAGTAATGGTGGAACAGGCTTATCGGCAAATGGAAGAAAGAATCGCGCAGATCCGCGGGCAGATGGAAGACGCCGCGCGGGAAGCGGGCAGAGACCTTTGGGAGATCCGCCTGATGGCCGCCAGCAAAACGCAGGCGCTTGAAACGGTTGCCGCTTCCGCAAAAATGCCCATCGATCTTTTCGGCGAAAACCGTGTGCAGGAACTGGTGGAAAAAACAGACGCACAGGTTTATGGCGGCAAAGAAGTGCATCTGATCGGCCATCTGCAATCGAATAAAGTGAAACACACCGTGGGCCGTGCTTCTGTGATCGAATCGGTGGATAGCGCCGCCCTTGCCAAAGAGATCGCGCGCCAGGCCGCCAAAAGGCAGCTTTGCCAAAAAGTGATGATCGAAGTGAACACCGGCGGCGAAGAAAGCAAGTTCGGCATCAAACCCGAAGAAATATGGAAACTATTAGAAGAAATCGAAACGATGGAAAATATCAAGGTATGCGGATTGATGACAATTCCGCCCGTTTCACAGAAAAAAGGGCAAAATAGACCCTATTTTTCAATTTTACGCCAACTGTTTATTGACATAAAGTCGAAAAAATACGATAATGTTTCTATGGACATTCTGTCTATGGGGATGTCGCGTGATTTTTGTGATGCAATTGCGGAAGGATCTACCCTGGTGCGTATCGGGACCGGGATCTATGGGCCGCGTATTTATAAGGAGGAACAGAAATGAGTTTGATGAAAAATCTGGGCAGCTTCCTTCGGGGCGACGAAGACGACGACGATGAGGAATTGGATGATTTCCAGCCCCGCGCCCGCAAAACCGAAGATCAGCCTATTACAGATGTGCCGCTGACACCGGCGGATATGATGGGAAAAAAGAACAATAAAGTTGTGAATATCCATGCCACCACTCAGCTTTCTGTTGTTCTGGTCAAGCCCGAAAAATTCGATAACGCCGCCGAGATCGCCGACCATCTGCGCGACCGCAGAACAGTGGTTTTGAATCTGGAACAGACCAATAAAGATGTGGCGCGCCGTTTGGTGGATTTTTTGAGCGGCGTCACTTATGCTCTCGACGGAAAAATCAAGAAAGTTGCCAACAGCACTTTTATCATCACCCCCTATAATGTTGATATTTTAGGAGATCTGATCGACGAGCTGGAAAACAACGGACTTTACATTTAAATTAAACTGGAGGCACCTTTTTGAACGGGATCTATTATGTATTCAGCACAGTGGCGTATTCGCTGATCACCTTCATCGAGATCGCGATGCTTGTGCGCGCGGTGATGTCGTGGTTCCCCCAGACCCAGGGCAGCAAAATTTATGAAATCGCTTATATGATCACAGAACCCGTCATTATGCCGTTTCGCGCGCTGGTGGATAAGATCCCCGCGCTGAGAGGGTTCCCGCTGGATATCAGCTTCCTTTTGGCATATATGGTTTTGATCATGCTGGAAACGATTCTTTAGCCGCACGGCGGCTTTGGCCGGGGGTTCCCGGCCTTTGTATATTCTTTGATATGGAAGCAAAAGACAAAACGAAACTAAAGAGAAAGTGGGGCCATAGCATATGATCTCTCCTCAGGAATTACAGAATCATAAATTCGAAAAGGCCGTATTCGGCGGCTATGATATGGCAGGCGTCGATGAATTTCTTGACCAGCTGATCCCCGATTATGCAGCGCTTTACAAAGAAAACATGACGCTGAAAAACAAGATGAAGGTGCTTGTGGATAAGATCGAGGAATATCGCAGCGTGGATGATGAAATGCGCAAAGCGCTTTATTCAGCCCAGGTGACTTCTAAAGAAATTTCGCAGAAAGCGCAAAATGAAGCCAAACAGATTTTGGCCCAGGCGCAGGCGGAATCTGCCCAGATGCTGGCCACGGCCCGCGCGGAAACCGAAGGCAAGATCGTGGATATGCAGGCCCAGATCCGCGCCGAAAGCAAACGGCTGGAAGACGCTAAATCGGCTTCTGACCAATACGCCAGCGCGATGATCGAGATTCTGAAGAAGAACATTGCCGTCATCGAAGCCATCGCCCAGAAAAATGTGACCGATTTTGTTCAGCCGCCCTGCGCACCGCAGGAAAGCGCCCAGGAGCCTGTTCGCCCCGAAGCCGCCCAAACAGAACAGGCGGAACCTGCACCGCAGCCCGAAGAGATGGAGGCTACCAAGATTTTTAACCCCGGGGCGGATGACGAAGACACCGCCCGCATCTTCAGCAGCGTCAGCGAAGCGGCGCCCGGGCATACAAAATTCGAAAATTTAAAATTCGGCAAGGAATATCACGCCGAAGAAGAACAATAAGCTAGGAGAGTATCAATAAATGGCCGATTACAACAACACGGTGAACCTGCCGCAAACGGAATTCCCCATGCGCGCCGGCTTGCCGAAAAGAGAACCTGAATTTTTGAAATCGTGGAACGAAGCGGATCTGTATCATCAGCTGCTGGAAAAGAACAGCGGCAAGCCCCAATATGTTTTGCATGACGGCCCTCCGTTCTCCAATGGATATATTCACATGGGCACCGCCATGAACAAGGTGCTGAAAGATTTTGTGAACCGCTATAAAATGATGAGCGGCTTTGATGTGCCTTATGTGCCCGGCTGGGATAACCACGGCATGCCCATCGAAAGCGCCATCATCAAAAAAAGCAAGCTGGATCGCCATAAGATGTCGATTCCCGAATTCCGTGACGCCTGCCGTGAATTCGCAATGGATTTTGTGAACAAACAGCGGGAACAGTTCATCCGTCTGGGTGTTTTGGGCGATTGGGAAAACCCTTATCTGACCATGGATCCGAAATTTGAAGCGCGCGAAGTGAAAGTTTTCGGCGAAATGTTTAAAAAAGGCTATATCTATAAAGGCCTGAAGCCGGTGTATTGGTGCCCCCATGATGAAACCGCGCTGGCAGAAGCCGAAATCGAATATCAGGAAGATAAGTGCACTTCTATCTATGTGAAGTTCCGCGTGGCCGACGATCAGGGGAAACTGGCACAGTTCGGCGATGTGAGCAAGATGTATTTCATCATCTGGACAACCACCACATGGACTTTGCCCGGCAACCTTGCCATTGCGCTGAATCCTTCGGAAAGCTATGTGCTGGCAAAGGCCGAAAACGGCGAGATCTATATCACCGCCGAAGCCCTTCTGGATAAGACCATGGCCATGGGCGGCGTTGCGGGTTATGAGATCATCGGCCGCATGAACGGCAGCGAATTTGAATATATGCAGGCGCAGCATCCCTTCATCGACCGCAAGAGCCTGGTGGTTCTGGCCGATTATGTCACCATGGATTCCGGCACAGGCTGTGTGCACACGGCCCCGGGCTTCGGCGCGGATGACTATGTGACCTGCCGCCGTTATCAGATGGATATGATCGTTCCCGTGGATGACAAGGGCTATCAGACAAAAGACGCCGGCAAATTTGCGGGCATGTATTATGAAGATTCCAACAAGGCCATTTTGGATGATATGACCCAGAGCGGCGCTTTGTTTGCCAGCGAAGAGATCACCCATACTTATCCCCATTGCTGGAGATGCAAACATCCCATTATCTTCCGCGCCACACCGCAGTGGTTCTGCTCGGTGGATGCGTTTAAGGAAGACGCGGTGAAAGCCTGTGAAAATGTGACATGGCTGCCCGCATGGGGTGAAGACCGCATCATCAGCATGATCCGCGAAAGAGCGGATTGGTGCATTTCCCGCCAGCGCCATTGGGGCCTGCCCATCCCTGTGTTCTATTGCAGCGAATGCGGAAAGCCCGTTTGCACAGATGAAACCATTGCCGCCGTTTCGAAGATCTTCGGCGAGCAGGGTTCCAACGCATGGTATCAGAAAGAAGCCAAAGAGCTGCTGCCCGAAGGCTTCCGCTGCCCCCATTGCGGCGGTGTTCATTTCACACAGGAAACCGACACGCTGGATGGCTGGTTTGACAGTGGTTCCACACATTTTGCCGTGCTTGAAGAACAGACAAAAGAGGGCTGGCCCAAGATGAAATGGCCCGCTGATCTTTATCTGGAAGGCGCGGATCAATATCGCGGCTGGTTCCAGTCTTCTATGCTTACCGCCGTTGCCGCCAAAGGGCAGGGCGCGCCTTATAAAGCCGTTTTGACCCATGGCTGGGTGGTGGATGGCGAAGGAAAAGCCATGCACAAATCGCTGGGCAACGCGGTCGATCCGGCAGAAGTGATCAAAGAATACGGCGCAGATATTCTGCGCATGTGGGTCGCATCCAGCGATTACCGCGTGGATGTGCGCATTTCGAAAGAAATCTTCAAACAGCTTTCGCAGGTTTATTTGAAGATCAGAAACACCGCCCGCTATATCCTGGGCAATCTGGATGGATTTGACCCCAATCAGCTGGTCAAGCCCGAAGAAATGCTGCCTTTAGACCGCTGGGCCGTGACAAAGCTGAATGAGCTGATGGTGAAAACCGAAAAGGCTTATGAAGATTTTGAATATCATATCGTTCACCACTCTGTGCATAATTTCTGCGTGGTCGAACTTTCGAACTTCTATCTGGATGTGATCAAAGACCGCCTCTATTGCGAAGGGCGCGACAGCCTGCAGCGCCGCAGCGCACAGACGGCGATGTATCTGATTCTCGATACGCTGGTTCGCATTCTGGCCCCGATCCTTTGCTTCACTTCGGATGAGATCTGGAAAGCGATGAAGCATGATGCTTCTGCCAATGAAAGCAATGTGATGTTTAACCAGATGAACAAACCCTTTAAAGAATATGCCCTCACCGCCGAAGAAGAGGCCGAATGGGATGCGCTGACCACATTGCGCGATGATGTGAATGTGGCGCTGGAAGCAGCACGCGCGGCAAAACAAATCGGCAAACCTCTGGAGGCCGATGTGGTGCTTTATTGCGGCGATGAAATGTATCGGAAACTTTGCGGAAAAGAAGAACTGCTGCAAACGCTGTTTATTGTTTCTAAAGTGGAACTGGTCAACGGCAAGGGCGGAACAGCCTGCGCAACGGTCGCCGACACAGGCGTCGAAGTGAAACAGGCTTCCGGCGAAAAATGTGAACGCTGCTGGGCTTATCGCGACACGGTGGGTCAAGACCCCGAACATCCCACACTTTGTGCCCGCTGCGCCGCGGCGATCCGCAGCCAGGAAGCGAAATAAGCGGATTTTGTAAGAGAAAAAAGCGGCAATTGCCATTATGGGAATTGCCGCTTTTCTTAAAAGAACACGCCGGGAAGAAAAGATCGAGGCAAAAGAAAAGGCGGGCGGCGCCGAAAGCCGCCGGTCATGATCGGGCGGAAAACACGGCGGCTTTTGAAGGCCGAAGAAAGGGCAGAACCATGTTATTGAAAGCGCTGAGAGAGGAAATCGTTTTTTATGGGATGCAGCTGCTGGAAAGCGGCATGACAATGCATACGGGCGGCAACCTCAGCGCCCGCGACCCCAAAACAGGGCTGATCGCCATTAAACCCAGCGCCAGGGCTTATCGCGGCTTACAAGCGGAAGATATCGCGGTGATCGATGCAAACGGCAGCCTGGTGGAAGGGGGATATCAGCCTTCCAGCGAATGGAGGATGCATGCGGCGATCTATCGCAGGTTCCCGCAGGCGCGGGCCGTTGTTCACTGCCATTCCCCTTATGCGACAGCGCTGGCGGCGCTGGGAACGCCTTTGCCTCTGGTGAGTCATGAACTATGTTGCTATTGTTCAAAACCCGTTATCACCGCGCCTTTTGCCATGCCGGGCAGCGAAGAACTGGGCCTTGCGGCGCTGAACGCTTTGGGCGAAGAAAACGAAGTGGCCTTTTTGCAAAACCACGGTCAGGTGGCCTATGGCGCCAGCCTGTGGCACGCAATGGATGCAGCCTGCGCCGCAGAGCAGGCCGCGCAGGTTTGGATGATGACGCGGCCCCTTGGAAAAGCGGCGGAGGTGCCCGAGCAGGCGAGAAAACTTTTGCGGGCCTATGACCCTTTGCAAAAGGAAGAACTGCCCGAAAACATTGAGATCCGTTCCGTTTAACGGCGAAAAAAGAGAGCGGTTTCTGAAAAGGAACCTTTTATGGATATCATCGAAAATGAGGAAACGATTTGTGAAAACCAAACAGCCAATCGGAAAAATGATCGCTGTTGCCGCGGCCATTGTGGCGGCGGATCAGGCGGTGAAATATTGGGCCTGCACAGTGCTTCAAGCCAAAGGAAGCATTGCGATTTTGCCCAACATCTTTGCGCTGACTTATGCCCAGAACACCGGCGCAGCGTTCAGCATTTTAGAGGGGAAACGCCTCTTTTTTATTGTGATGACTTTAGCAATGGTGGGCATTCTGTTTTGGATGGCCCGGAAAGGCCATATCCGCGGCAAAATCGGCTGGATATCGGCAGCGTTTGTCATCGGCGGCGCGGTGGGCAATGCCATCGACAGGGCATGGCGCGGTTTTGTGGTGGATCTGTTTGATTTTCAGCTGATCCATTTTGCGATTTTTAATGTGGCGGATATTTTTATCACGGTGGGCGGTTTGCTGCTTGTGATTTATTTTGCCTTTTTAGAAGAGAAAACGGCGGGAGGCAAGCAAGAGCATGAAACAGGAGAAAGTGATCGTTAAACAGGAACAAGAGGGCAGCCGCCTGGATATGGCGCTGACGGTTTTGTTCCCTCAGCTTTCGCGCAGCATGGCCCAGCGGCTGATCGAAGAAGGGCTGGTTTTGCGGGCCGGCAAAGCCATGAAAAAGAAAGATAAGCTTTGCGCCGGCGATGAACTGGAAGTGACGATCCCCGAACCAAAGCCCATCGAAGCCAAAGCCGAAGAGATCCCGCTGGATATCGTTTATGAAGACGATGATGTGATCGTGATCAACAAGCCCAAGGGGATGGTAGTGCATCCCGCCGCGGGTAATTATGAGGGAACGCTGGTCAACGCGCTGCTGGCGCATTGCGGCAGCAGCCTTTCGGGCATCGGCGGCGAACTGAGGCCGGGCATCGTGCACCGCATCGATAAAGATACCAGCGGTTTGCTGATCGTGGCCAAAAATGATGAAGCCCATCGAAAGCTTTCGGCCCAGCTGGCCGATCATACGCTGCACCGTGAATATGAATGCATTGTGCTGGGGGCCCTGCGGCTGGAAGAAGGCACAGTGAACGCCCCCATTGGCCGCAGCACCAAAGACCGAAAAAAAATGGCCATCAACCCGCAGGGAAAGCAGGCGGTGACCCATTATAAAGTGTTGGGCAGATACCCGGGATACACCCATTTGCAGTGCATTCTGGAAACCGGGCGCACCCACCAGATCAGAGTGCACATGGCATCACTGGGCCACCCTTTGGCGGGCGACCCTGTTTATGGCAGCAAAAACGATCGATCCGGCATACAGGGGCAGTGCTTACATGCTCGACGCCTGATTTTCATTCACCCGCGAAGCGGCGAAAAAATGGTTCTGGAATGCCCTCTGCCCGAGGATTTTACAGCGTTTTTGGAAAAGCTGAAGCGAAAAGGAGCATAACATGGGAAAGTTTGACGGGATGATGCTGCTGACGGATATGGACGGCACTTTTTTGAACAGCAACCGGGAAATCAGCGACGAAAACGCCCGGGCGGCCGAATATTTTATGCGCGAAGGCGGAAAATTTTCGGTGGCGACAGGCAGAGTGAAACGCGCGATGGAATACTTCATGCCGAAGCTGAAAATGAACGCCCCTGCCGTTTTATTCAACGGATCGGTGATCTATGATTTTGAAAACGGCCGCCCTGTGGCGGAACGGCCGCTGGAAAGTAAACAGGCGCTGGAATTCGCGCAGGATATGATTCGCACTTTTCCGCAGATGGGGGTGGAGGTCTTTTTGGCGGAGGATGAATTCGTGGCCAACAACAGCCCCATCACACAGCGCCATTTTCAGTTTGTGAAGCTGCCGCTGAAAGAATGTCCTATTGAAAAAATCCCCACGCCCTGGGTGAAATTCAACCTGACCGCAGAGCATGAGGAACTTTTGAAAGTGGAAGAATATTGCCGGAAAAAATATGGCGATTGCTATACGATGCAGTTTTCGTCGCCTTATTTTTATGAGATCATGATGGGCGGCGCGGATAAAGGAACCGGCGCCCGCCTGAGCTGCGATTTTTGCGGCATTTCACACGATCGGCTGTATACGGTGGGCGACGGTTTGAACGATCGGGAACTCATCGCCTGCGCGGCCCTTTCTTTTGCGCCGGAAAACGCGGTGGAAACGATCAAAGAAAGCGCCGATGTGATTTTGCCCGATTGCGATCACCACACCATTGCGGCCGCCGTGGATCATCTGGAAAGAATGAGCCGCTGAGCGTGGGTTTTTCCCGGTTACGGGCGAGAAGCGGAGGGGCTTTCGGCCAGCGCGGCCCATTCCCCGCGCGTGATGCAGAACTGATCGTGCAGCTGATCGCTCAGCAGCGGGCCATAAACGATCCGGCGGCTGACTTTCATCCCCATGCGCCGCGCCACTGCCTGTGAGGCAAAATTATTATGCTTCACGATGGAACACACCCGGTCGCAGCCGAAACGGCGAAAAGCGTGATCGCGGCAGGCCGCGGCGGCTTCGGTGGCATAACCCTGATGCCAAAAGGCGCGGCGGAACAAATAACCGATTTCGAGAAACGATTCTCCGCTTTCGGTTTGGGGCACAATGCCGCATTGACCGATGACCGTGCCATCCGTTTGCAGGCAGACAGCCCAAAGACCCATCCCTTTTTCACAATAGCGCTTTTGATTGCGGGCGATCCATTCGAGGATCTGTGCATCGGTGAAAACGCGCTCATAGGCCTTCATGGCGACGGGGTCTTGCATGATAGCAGCGAGAGCGGGCAGATCTTCGGGGCAAAGCGGCCGAAGAAAACAGCGGGCGGTGACGAGAATTTTTTCGGGAATTTCATCGTGCATCCGGAAAACCACCTTTCTTTTTTAAGTTCGAGCGGGAATTTTAAAAAGAATGTACGCATAGACAATACAAACCCATCGATCTTTTCTTTGCTGCGAACACATTTCACAAGAAACAAGTAGTTCCTATCATAGAAGAAAATCGATAAAAAATCAAGAAAAATTGAGAAACAGCCTATTTTTTATTGATTTCAGGGCAAAAAAGGTATATTCTATATAAGGTCGCGAATTATGCGGAAGGCAAAAACAGCGAAAGAAAACCTGCTTTTGCCGCGAAAAGAAAACCCAAAAAAGCTATGCTTCGTGAAAAAAAGTGACAGCAGGCGGAAAGCCATCAAACGGTTTTCCGGCGCCCAACAAGTTTGAGGGGGTGTAAGACGCTTTATGAATATTGATTTTGGCGCAAAATTCAAAAAATGCCGCAAAGAAAAGGGCATGAGCATCGCCGTTTTGGCGGAAAAAGCGGGCGTGAGCCCCGGCATGATCAGCCAGATCGAGCGCAACACCACAGTGCCTTCGATTTATGTATTTTGGAAACTTTGCAACGCGCTGGAAGAGAATATATCGGATTTTTTTGAAGAAAACAAAAAGAAAAACGCGGTGACCTTGGTGCGCGCCGGGGAACATCGCATGGTTTCGGGAACAGGCAATCATTATTATTTATTGACGCCCAACCCCGACAGACGCATCGAAATGTATAAAGTGGTTTTTCATACAGAAGAAAGCGAGCCTTGTCTGGCGGCGCATGAGGGTGTGGAATGCGGATATATCATTTCGGGGGCGCTGAAAGTCACCATCGGGGAAGAAGAATATGTGCTTTACCCGGGCGACAGCATTTATTTCGAAAGCACGGTGCGCCATCATTTGAGCAATTACAGCGATGAAGAAGAATGTGTGGCGGTTTGGAGTGAACTGCCCTTCACATGGTAAGGCCGCTTCTTTCTCAATGGATATCTTTTAAGAAAAGCGCATAGAATAACAAAAAGACGCGGTTGGTTCCGGTGGAGGAAACGAAAGATGGATCTCAAGTATTACAACTCTTATCTGCAAGTGGATTTAGATAAAATATGCGGCAACATTGAAAAAATCAGAAAGCATATCGGCGAGAAAAAAGATATTATTCCCGTTGTGAAAAGCAACGCTTATGGCCTTGGCACGGTGGAAGTGGCGCGGGCGCTGGCGGAAAAATGCAACATCCGCCTGATCGCCAATTCGCATATCGCGGAATCCATCGCCATCCGCGAAGCCGGCATCAAGACCGATTTGATGATTTTGGGCGCTCTGCCGCCCCACGCGCTTCGCTATGCGCCGCGCTATCAAATTCAAACCACGGTTTTCAACAAAGAAACCGCTGAGATCCTCAGCGATGAATGCCGCAAGCTGGGCACGACGGCTAAAATACATATCAAGCTGGAGACAGGCCTGGGCCGCATCGGCGTGAAGCCGGGCGAAGATCTGGAAACCCTGCTCAACGATCTGAAACAGTTTGATAATTTGGAAGTGGTGGGCGTTTTCACCCATTTCGCCACCGCCGGCAAATATGAGAGCGCTTATACCCATCAGCAGATGGCGCTGTTTGAACAGGGGCTGGCGCAGATCCGCGCTTTTGGCATCGAGCCCCAGTATATCCATGTGGCCAACACAGGTGCTACAGTTTGGCTGAAAGAGGATTGCTGCACCCATGTGAGATGCGGAAGCCTTTATTTGGGCTATAGCAACCTTTGCGACAAATCAAACCCTCTGGGGGTGGAGGAACCCGCCACATGGCGCGCGTTCATCACCAACATCAAAACCATTCAGCCCGGTGAAAGCGTGGGATATCTGCGCCATTTCGTTGCCGAAAAACCCACCAGAGTGGCAACGGTTTCGGTGGGCTATGGCGACGGCCTCAACCGCATGCTGGCCCAGGAATTCGGGCCTGTGGTTGTGCACGGCGTGAAGACAAGATATTTAGGCACCTGCATGGATCAATGCTTTGTGGATGTGACGGATATCGATTGCAAGCTTTTCGACGAGGTGACATTGCTGGGTTATGACAGCGGTCGGCTGTTATCGCTTTTTGAACTGGCGGAAACCGTTCACCAAAATGTTCACAGCGTTTTATCGGCCATCAGCCCCGCGGTCTTGCGCGTGTATGAAAAGTAAGAAAGCGAGAAGGATCTCGACAATCTAACGGCAAAAATAATAAGAGCCCTCAGGCAGTTTTAAGCTGCCTGAGGGCTTTTTCGATTCTTGAGGGCTAAGCGGCGGGAATCACTTCGAATTCCTGAATGCCCATATAACCGGGGGCGATGGAATATTTTTCGAAGACCAAAACAACATGGCCTTTTTCATTGATATAGAATTTCTGGTCATCTGTGATGCCGCTGAAAGCGAAATCATCATCCAAGGTATCTTCATCTTCGTTGGTGAAGAAGAATGCACCCGGCACATTTGCAACACGGTCTTTAATGCCTTGATAAACGGTCTGGTTGCAGATATCGCGGTAGTTTTCGCCCAGAAGGTCGTGCAGCGTCAGATCTTTGCCGGTTTTCAGATCGATATTATAGAAATATTGCTGCATGAAGAAAGACGCGGCGGCACTGCCGGAATTGAGAACAAAGGAAAGGGTGTTTTCGGTGGAATATTTCATTTCATAATCGATATTGATATCCACTTTCCAGAAAGGCGGGTCGTTTTTGCTTTTTGTGGCGTTATAAGCTTCTAAATAATCTTCGGCGTCTTTTTCCGCCTGCGCCTGCAAGATCTGCATTTTTTCGAAGATGCGGTTATTGATCTGCTTTTCCAAAGCGCTGTCGCCCACATTGCGGATGGCGGGGATTTTCACGGTGATATTTTTCGCATCATCGGTTTTATGATATTCACGGAAGGTGAACATCATGGCCATATTGCCCACCACAGGCAGTTCATAAAGGCTTGCGGCAAAGGTGGGGCTGACATTCACAAATAGGACAAAGGCGCACAGGCACGCCGCAAACGAGAACAGAACCTTCTTCCACGGGCGCATACGCCGGCGGGGGATATTTTCGGAAAGAACACGCTCGACCCGTTCCCCCAATTCATCGGGGATGGGGATGCTTTGATAAATCTTTTTTAATTGATCCTTCATATTGAATTCTCCTCTATTGAAGCCCGAAGCTTTTTTAAAGCCGCTGCCAGCTGAGATTTCACGGTGTTGATATTGGTTCCCGTAACTTCGGAAATCTCAGAAAACTTCATATCCTGAAAGAAACGAAGCATCACAATGGTTTTGAGTTTGGGCTCTAATAAATCAAGGGCGGCATATAGATCTAAAGACTGTGCAATATCGCGATCTATGGCAGGAAGATTTTCAAGAAAGCTGAGATCAGACAGGGTTTCACGCTTATGCTTGCGCAGATAAGTGAGACTTTCATTGACAAGAATGCGGTAAAACCAGGTCTTCATAAATTCAGGGCTGCGCAAAAAATCAAGAGAACGCAAGGCTTTCACCAGCGCTTCCTGCACAACATCCAAAGCGGCTTCTTGATTTTTGACATAGCTAAAGGATAAACGGTAAAAATCCTGCTGGTGTTCGCGGACATATTCCGTAAATTCCTGATAGACCTGTTGATTGGCACGGTTCAAAGGTATCAATACTCCTACATCACAACATTTATGATCTTTTTAAATAAAGGCGAAAAGTCAAACGATCAGTTTTTCGCGCCCACCGCGCTGACCGCTTTTTCGATATTGCCGTTGTTTTTATAAACGGCATCCAGCAGTTTCTGCGCCTGCTGAGAATCTTTGCTGACGCAAAGCACCACGGTGTTGCCCGAAATGGAAACGATGGCGTCTTTCAGCTTGGGAAGTTCGGTGGGAACATAATTTTGAAAGGCTTCTGTTTGATCTTTGATGCGGGTTTGGAATTGCCCCGCGATGCGGCCTGCCGCTTTTTCATCGGATGCATCAAACACGGCGATCTCTTCGGCCGTGGCGCCTGTGCCCATATAAACAGAGCAGGCGGTGAAATCTTTTTTGTCGATGGTATAAAGCGACAACGCAGTGTCTTCATCAATGGATTCCAACTGGTCGTCGAAGGATAAATTCTGCGCCATGGCATCGGCCAGTTTGGCGGAATCAATCTCGGCGGGGGAATCCTTTTTTTGGCATCCTGCAAAAATAAGGGTGGGAATCAAAAGAACAAAACAGAAAAGGGAAAGTTTTTTCATGGGTCATTAATCTCCTGTTGTGATAGTGTGAGTTTTGAGGTAATCATACCATTTGAAATAGGTGGCTTTGTTCATATGGATCCCGTCGGGGGTGGCATCCGCGGGCATACAGCCGGTTTGATCGGCCACGCCTTTGCCGGCATCCACATAATAGACCTGTTTTTCGGCGCAGACCGAAGCGATAAGCTGGTTAAAAAGCGCCACGCGGTCATTGGTGAAAACCGCATCGTTCGCTGAACGCTCGGCGCTGACGGGCAGGATGCCCTGGGCATAGATCACGGCGTTGGGCTGCGTTTTGCGCAGCAGGTTGATGAGGCGGCCGTAATGTTCGGTGAAGCTTTTCGTGCTGTTCCAGCCCAATTCATTCAGGCCCAGCATGATATAGATTTTGCCGAATTGCCGGGTTTCCAGCGCCTGGGGAATGGTGATCTTTCTGCCGTTTGAGGTTTTGACCACCGGCTTGACCAGCGCTTCATCCACCATCAGGCCATTGGAAGCCCAAACAGCGGCGTTTTTGATGATGCCGTAATGCGCGATGCCATCGGTGATGGAATTGCCGATAAAAAGGGAATCATCGAAATAGGCGTCTTCACAGGCGGCGCTTTCGGGCACAGGCTTTGTGTAATCATAGGAAGCGGGGGGCGTTTCGGGCTGTGAAGGCTCGGGCGGCTCGGGCTTCGGTTCCGGTTCGGAGGCTTTTTCCTGCGGGCTGTCGATGACAGAAGCCGTTTCGGAAGTGGGTTTTTTGGCGGGGGAAGGCGGCGGAGAAGAAACCGCTTTCAGAGGAAAACGAGAAAGTGCCGCGGCGATCGTTGCGAGGAACGCCAGAAGAAAGAAGCAGACAAAGAAGATTTTCGGGCGTTTTTTGCGATGGCGCCGCGAAGGCATCGAAGTGTTGTTCATAAGATTTCCCCTAAATGTAAAATATCTTTCTATAGGTTATACGGGCGCGCCGCGCGCAATATGCCAAAAAGGCATGAAGTCGGCGGCAGGAAGCAAGAAACGCTGCAGCATCATTTGCATTCGAAATATAGACGCCGCAGGGTTGAAAAAAGTTGAGCTCGACGGAACATAAAAAAATCCGCCCTTCTCCAATCCCTGTGTTTTTTCGCAGAGGGCCTTTGATATACTGAAAGAAGAGAGAAATTTATAAAATATTCATGTTTTGGCCCTTGTACCCTTCATGGATTTCCAGTATCATGAAGACAAGGAAAAAACAGAGGATTCCGAAAAATTTTTGATAGGACAGGCGAAATCCTTCATAAAAGGCGAAAATAAGAGCAGAACACCATCAAAAGGAAGAATCTTTTCAATTCCGATCAGCGTGATCCGCAGAAAACAAAATAAAAAACAAAACATTCGCGGTTTTTCGCAAAGCTACCTTTATTATACAGGGCGGCCCATGAAAAAGGAAGAGATTCCGGCGGGAAACCTCACTAAAATATAAGGGAAATACAGGTGAAAAAATGGATATGATGATTCGTGAACATTATTTTCCTTCTTCCAATGGAAAAGATACGGTCTACAGTAAAATTTATGAACCGGCAACCACAAAGCCTTTGGGCATCGTTCAAATTTCCCACGGGATGGCGGAGCATATCGGCAGATACGATGATTTTATGCGCTATCTTTGCGGCAGGGGGTTCGTGGTATGCGGAAACGACCACATCGGCCACGGCAATACGGCGGAAAAGAAAGAGGATCTGGGATATCTGGCGGCCAAGAACGGCTTTGATGCGCTGGTGACCGATCTGCATCTTTTTACGATCTATATGCGCGGCAGATATGGCGATATTCCCTATATCCTTTTGGGCCACAGCATGGGTTCTTTCGCGGCAAGGCTATATGCCGCAAAATATGGGAATGAATTATCCGCTTTGATTTTAAGCGGCACCGGCGCGGGAAAAAGCATCCTGCCGTTGGCCGCGGCCATCAAAAAGCTTTTGCCTGCGGGCGGGCACAAACCCGCGCCTTTGCTGGATAAACTGGCCTTCGGAAACTTCAACCATGGGGTGATGAACCCCAAGACGCCCTTTGATTGGCTCAGCCGCGATCAGGAAAGAGTGGCCGATTATATCACAGACCCGCTTTGCGGCTTTTTATTTACGGCCAGCGGATTTGGAGACCTTTTTTCGGGCATCTATCGGGCCAACAAACAGGAATGGATCGACCGCATCCCCAAAGAGCTGCCGGTGTTTTTGATCAGCGGCGATATGGACCCGGTGGGCGATTATGGGAAAGGCGTTGCTCAGGTTTGCAGAACCATGCAGCAAAGCGGCATGCGCCATGTGACGATGCGCCTTTATGCGGGCGCACGGCATGAATTATTAAACGAGATCAACCGGCAGGAAGTTTATGACGATGTTCTGAATTTTTGCTGTGGTATTGCGGCGAGAGAATAAACCGGAGAGCGGAAAATAATAAAACAAAAAGCTGCCCTGTGTTAACACAGGGCAGCTTTTTTACCATTTTAGCAGCATGGCAGAAAATCAGCGCCAGATCCATTCACCCAGAGAGATGCAGAGCGGCAGGGTGATGGCCGAAAGCAGGGTCGTAACGGCGACGATGCGTGTGCTGAACAGATGATCGGTTTGATGAGTCTGGGCAAACATGGTGGTGACCACCCCCGTGGGGGCGGCGGTGGCGATCAAAAGCGCCATGGCCACATCGCGGCGAACGCCGAACACTGTGAACAGAAGAAGCATGCAGAGCGGAACGGCGATCAGCTTTAAGAAAGAGATCCAATAAATGGTTTTTTCTTTCAAACAGGCAAAAACATGGGATTGAGCAAGAAAGATACCCAAAACGATCATGGCCAACGGGGTATTCAAGCCGCCCAAATAGCTCACGGCCTGAAAAATGGGCTGGGGCAGCTTCACGGGGGAAACAAAAAGCAGCAGGCCGCCCGCCAAAGCCAGTGTGCCGGGGTTCAGAAAGATTTTTCTGACATTGACCTTGGCCTCGCCGGATAGCAGGCGAACGCCGTAAGTCCACACGATGACCGTGCCCACCACAATGCTTGCCGAGCCCAGAAAAACGCCTTTGGCGCCCAGCAGCGCCTGAAGAAGCGGAATAGCCATGAACCCGTTGTTTGAAAAGATCACGCACATCTGCGCGTCGCGGGCATAGGAAAGCTTGCTTTTGCCATAAAGCAGGCGCATCAGCACAATGGGGAAAAGATAGGTGAGAACGGCAAAGAAAAAAGCCAGCCCCAGATCTTTGAAATCGGAAAGGTTGAATTCCCGCTGAAAAGAAGAGATGAGCACCGCCGGGGTGACCACATTCAACAGCAGAGAAGAAATCTGACGGGAGCCCTCGTTATCGATGATTTTTTTATGATAGAGCATGCTGCCCACAAACATCAGCAAAAACATGATGAAGATCTGCGTGGCGACCGTTTGAACAGATTGAAGCATGGAACAGGTTCCTTTCATAGCAGCAGATACCGCGAATTCGCAGGGAATGCCCCAAAGAAAGGGCTGCTTGAGAAGAAAAGCCAAAAAAAGGAAAACACCGGAAACCTGAAAGGTTCCCGGTGATAGCGGCGTTATTAGTCTGCTGTATAGGGCAGCAGAGCAATGTGACGGGCGCGCTTGATAGCTTCTGTCAGCTGACGCTGATGCATCGCGCAGGTGCCTGTCATTCTGCGGGGCAGAATTTTCGCACGATCGGAAATATATTTGCGCAGTTTCGCTGTATCTTTGTAATCGATTGTTTCGACTTTATCAACACAGAACTGGCAAACCTTGCGGCGACGGCGATCTCTGCCGGGACGATCGGATTTATTTTCGTATGCCATTGTAATATCCTCCTTTTAGAATGTTAAAAGGGAAGCTCAGAATCATCGGGGCCAAGCTCCGAAAAATCATTCCCGCCGGGCGCCATATCGAAAGGTACGGCGTTATCGTTGCGGGGCTGAGAATCTCTTTTGGGTTCTGCGAAGTGAACTTCGTCTGCGACGACCTCCACCGATTTTCTCTTTGCGCCCTGTTTATCTTCCCAGGTTCTGGTTTGAATGCGGCCGGAAACAGCCACAAGCATCCCTTTCTTGAACCACTTGCTGACAAATTCGGCCGTGCTGCTCCAGGCGACGATATCGATAAAATCGGTTTGTTCGCCTGCTTTGGCAAAGCTGCGGTTGACAGCCAGTGTGAAAGATGTGACGGGCGTATTGTTCTGCGTATGACGCAGCTCAGGGTCGGCCGTGAGGCGGCCCATGAGAATTGCTTTGTTCAGCATAGTTATATAACCTCCGCCGAATTATTGAGCAACAATCAGAGAACGCATGATGCCATCGGTGATGTTGTAGATACGGTCGAGCTCTGCGGGGAATTCAGGCTTGCTTTCGAATTCGACCAGCACATAATAACCTTCGTTCATGTCGTTGATAGGATAGGCCAGACGGCGTTTACCCCATTCGTTAACATTGGTCAATGTGCCGTTTTCTTCGATCAGCTTCTTGAATTTTTCCACCAGCTCAGCGATTTTCTCTTCGCCAAGAGTGACATCGACGATGAATACGGTTTCGTACTTACCTGTGATTTTGGGCATGATTGCACCTCCTTTTGGACTTGTGGCCCACACCCCCATGGCGTGGACAAGGATAACATAAAAATAATACAGGTGCGGCAGGGAAAAGTCAAGGCTGAATTTGAGAAAAGGCGATATCACAACAAAATGACGAAAAATAAACGAGAAATATGTGCAAATAAACCACTTTACAAACGGAAAGAAACCGTGTAGACTGTGAAGCAAGCTGAATAGCGCCAAAGACAACGAAGAGAAGAGTAGCCGCAGAAGCCTTTCACAGAGAGCCCGAGTCGCTGAAAACGGGCAAAGCGCAATGGTGGTGAACATGGTCTTGGAGTCGCACCCCGAGAGGATTTTCCTTTAGGCGGTGACGGGTTTGCCCGTTATAGCAATAGAGTATTTTGCAGCCGGCATGAAAAACGCGGCTGTCCGTACTTGAAGAGGCGTTTGCCGCGAGGCAGGCGCGAAATAAGGTGGTAACGCGAAGCGTAGAAATTATGCTCTCGCCCTTAGAGAAGAGAAATCTATCTGAGGGCGGGGGCTTTTTTATTTGCCCGAAAGGAGAAAGCGGCATGATCGAAATAGAAAATCTGACAAAAACATTCCAGACAAAAAACGGCACGGTGGAAGCGCTGAAGAACGGCTGGCTGAAGGTGGAAAACGGCAGCATCTGCGGCATCATCGGCATGAGCGGCGCGGGGAAAAGCACTTTGCTGCGTTGCATGGCGCTGCTGGAGCGCCCCACGGAAGGCAGAATTCTGCTGGATGGCATCGACCCTTCTGTTTTATCGCCGGCGCAGCTGCTGGAGACCAGAAGGCGGATCGGCATTGTTTTTCAGGGATATCACCTGCTGGCACAGCGCACCGTGGAAAAGAACATCGCTTTTCCGCTGGAGATCATCGGCACGCCGAAACAGGAAATTCGGCGCCGCACGGAAGAACTTTTGAAAATGGTGGGGCTTGAAGAGAAAGCAAAGGCTTATCCTTCACAGCTTTCGGGCGGGCAGCGTCAGCGCATCGCCATTGCCCGCGCCCTGGCGGCCAGCCCGGATGTTTTGCTTTGCGATGAACCCACCAGCGCGCTGGATAGCCTGACAACGCAATCGATTTTGGAACTGCTGGAGCAGATCAATCGGGAATGCGGCGTGACCATTGTGATCATCACCCATGAGATCGGCGTTGTGCGGGCCATCTGCGACCAGGTGGCTGTGATCGACGAAGGCGTTTTTGCCGAACAGGGGAGCACGCAAAAAGTGTTTTCTGCGCCGCAAAAGCGCATTACACGGCAGCTTTTGGGAGAAGGAGGCATCGCATGATGGAAGCATTGATCGCTTTTGGAAAAGAATATGGGCAAATGCTGCTGATGGGCACGGCGGAAACGCTGTATATGTCGCTGACGGCCGTGATCTTGGCCTATGCGCTTGGCCTGCCGCTTGGCATTTGTGTTTTTATGACGGGGAAGAACGGCATTCGTCCCAACCGGTGGATCGGGTGGGCAGCCGAATGGATCGTCGGGTTGGGCAGATCGATCCCGTTTTTGATTTTGATGGTGGCCCTCATCCCGCTTACACGGCTGGTGATGGGTTCGGCCATCGGCCCCACCGCCGCTATTTTTCCGCTGATGATC
The DNA here is from genome assembly GCF_047936785.1 of Acidaminobacterium chupaoyuni. Lineage (GTDB taxonomy): Bacteria > Bacillota > Clostridia > Oscillospirales > Butyricicoccaceae > Acidaminobacterium > Acidaminobacterium chupaoyuni. The sequence goes on along the minus strand of NZ_CP176394.1, from coordinate 1,954,804 downwards.
GGGGCCGCGCCTTTTGTGGCGCGCATTGCGGAAACCGCCTTTCAGGAAGTTGACGGCGGGCTGATCGAAACAGCAAAGGCCATGGGCGCCACAGACTTGCAGATCATTTTCAAAGTGCTGCTGCCTGAAGCTTTGCCCGCGCTGGTTCGCGGGGCGGCGGTGGCGGCCATCACCATGGTGGGATATTCCGCGCTGTCGGGCACCGTTGGCGGCGGCGGGCTTGGAGATATCGCGATTCGATATGGTTATCACCGTTATGAAAACAGCGTGATGCTGGCGACCATCGTTTTGCTGGTGGGGATCGTGCAGCTTTTGCAGGGGGTCTGTAATTTTGCGGCCCTGAAATTGGATAAGAGAACCAGGTAACTTCGGAAATTTATTTTGCTGAAACAGAGATTCGCTCCCGGGAAGCGAGGCAGAGGCATCTGCCCGGATGGAAGCAAAAGATTCCGTGATACAAATAGAATCATTATTTTGCTAATAAAGAGAGGACGAATCTGATGAATTTCAAATCAAAAAACAAAAAGGCGGCTGTGGCCGCCATTGCGGCGGCGCTGCTGCTTTTTGCCGGCTGCGCCAAAGAAAACAAAAGCGAGGATGGGGTTTTGAAAGTGGGCGCAAGCCCATCCCCCCATGCGGAATTGCTGGAAGTTGTGAAACCGATTTTGGAAAAACAGGGCATCAAACTGGAAATTCAGGAATTTTCGGATTATATTCTGCCCAATGAAGCACTGGAAAACAAAGAGCTGGACGCAAACTTTTTTCAGCATGAACCTTATCTGAAAGACTTCAACGAAAAAAACGGCACCCATTTGGAAAGTCTGGGCAAGATCCACTTTGAAGCCATGGGCATCTATTCCCAAAGCATCACGGCGCTTGACCAGCTGAAAAAGGGCGCGAAGATCGGCGTGCCTTCCGATACGACCAACGAAGCAAGAGCGCTGCAGCTGCTGGCGGCCCAGGGCCTGATCGAACTGAAAAAAGGCGTGGGGCTGGAAGCCACCATCAAAGATATCGATAAAAACCCGCTGGAACTGGAGTTTGTGGAGATGGAAGCCGCGGCGCTGCCCCGAAGCCTGGCGGATGTGGATGCGGCGGTGATCAACGGCAACTATGCGCTGAAGGGCGATGTGATCGATTCGCTGATCCTCAGCGAAGATGCAGACAGCGAAGCGGCAGAAACCTTTGCCAATGTTGTGGCGGTTCGAAAGGGCGACGACAGAAAAGAACTCAAAGCGCTGGTGAAAGCGCTGCAGGGCGAAGAAGTGCGCCAATATATCGAAGAAAACTATAAAACGGTGTTCCACGCTTCTGACAGCGCCGCAAAATAAAAGCTATTATATAATAAGGAGAAAAGAGGGGAAAAAAGCCCCTCTTTCTTCTTTTATGGATTGACGGGCGGCGGCGCACATGATACACTCTAAATATTAAGCGACTTAACAAAAAGAAATGGGGTTCTTCTATGCCGCAAACCGCAAGCTATGGCAAACGCTTTCTGCTGTTATTCGGGGGCTTTGCTTTGATCGCATTATCCAGCTGTTTTTATTATCAGGCCAATATCGGCCTTGGGCCATGGGATGCCTTTCATCACGGCATTTCTCTTCATACGCCGCTGAGCTATGGGCAGGCATCCATTGCCGTGGGGCTGGTCATTATCCTTTATGATTATTTTGCCAAAGAGCGGCTGGGCATCGGTTCGGTTTTAAACATTGTGGTCATCGGCTGGATGATCGATGTGATTCTGGCTTTGAAGATCATCCCGCGGCTGAGCGGCAAAATTTTACCCGGCATGGCATATGGCATCGCTGCATCGATCATTTTGGCCATCGGCATCTGGATGTATGTGAGCGCCGGTTTGGGCGCGGGGCCCAGAGACAGCCTGATGGTGCATTTCACGAGAAAAAGCGGATGGCCCGTGGGCGTTTGCCGCGCCATCACAGAAGGAGTGGCCCTGCTTTTGGGCATTCTTCTGGGCGGTCAAGTGGGCGTCGGCACGGTTTTTATCACTTTGCTGGGCGGGCCGATGATGCAGTTGGTGTTTAAACTGATGCACTTCGAAATCAAAGAAGTGAAACACGAAACTTTCGCGGAAAGCGCCGCAAAAATGCTGCCGCGGAAAAAAGTTTGAGAAAAGACTGGACAATAAAGGGAATATCGGCTATAATGATTTAGCAACATCGAAAGTGCTAGTATAGCTCAGTCGGTAGAGCGACGCATTCGTAATGCGTAGGTCGTCGGTTCGATTCCGACTTCTAGCTCCAGTGGGTGTAGACTAACTTTTAAGTCGTTTGTCTTCCTGATAAAAGATAGTGGTGTAAATCCGCTCACCCGCTCCAAAAGCCTGTGAAATCATTGATTTCACAGGCTTTTTTCTTGCCTTCAAAAAGAAAAAGGACACCCCCAAAGCACAGGGCAGCATCAAATGCCGCGTGGCTTTGGGGGTGTTATGGGAAGAAAGGGGGAGCAGATTTAAGGGGCGATGCGCTCGCAGCCGGCGCTGAAATGCTCGCCGCCATGGCGGTCGTAGGAGAGAATCTCAAGCTTTTCAAGCCAGTTTTGCGTGGCGGAAGAAGAGATGGGAACAGGAATCCGCGCGGTGTGAAGCGGCAGCTGGGCAAGACCCGCATCCAGAAAAGAAAGGTAAGAGGATTTGGGCATTCCCAGCGCGGTAAGAAAAACATCCATTAAATAATAGGCTGAGAAACAATGATTTTCCGGCATTCCCGCAACTTCGGTTTTGGGGATGGAATAATTCGTATAGAACGCGTAATCGGTGGTCAGGGTATCCACCGAGCGATAGATGGATTCATTGCCGATATGATTAAGCTTTTTATAGCCTTCCAGCAGGGGATGATGGTCACCAAAAAACAGAAGCGCGGTGGGACGGTCACGCTGATCGATGGCATCGAGCAAACGCTCTAACGCCCGGTTGGTATCGCGCAGACCCACAGCATAGGCGTTGATCCCATCCAGCTCAGCGGGGGTGACAGAGCCTTCGGGGGCAGAAACCAAACGCGGATCGGATTCTGATAAAGTGACATAAGGGGTGTGGTTCTGCATGGAGGTGGCCCAAATGAACTGGGGGGCGCCGGTGTTGGCTTTGAGCTGCGCAAGGATCTGATCGGTGAGCGTTTCATCGCTGATGTGCATATCGCGGGGATAATCGCGCAGAGGAACCGTTAGGGTATCTTGAAACAAAAGATGATCGAACCCCATGGCGGTGAACGCATTGAAACGGTTATAAAAGCTGCTTTTGAACGGGTGAACATAGGAACTTTCATAGCCGAGGCTTTTGAAATAATCACAGAAAGTGGGCAGATGGTCGGAATCGGAAATGCCGCTGTAGGGGGAACGGGTATCTTGCAGCGCGGCGTTTGAAGTTCCGCTGAGCACTTCATATTCGGTGGAAGCTGTGCCCCCGCCGAAAGCGGGAACCGCGATGCGGCCGCAGCCGCCCTGATTCTGCATCCGGCGCAGACCCGTATAAAGATCTTCGGAAATTTTCAGATCTTTGACACGGTTAAGATCAAAATAGCTTTCGCTCATGATCACGATGATATCGGGCCGCACGGAATGACCTTTTTGCGGTGCATATTCATCAATGATGGAGGCGACGGTTTCTTTGGTGGCGCGAGGGTCTTCGTAATCATCATAATAGAGAGAACCGATGAGGCAATCTACCGAAGTGAGCTGAGGTTTCACATGGGAATCGGAGGGGACGGCTTCATAGGCCTGCATTTGCGGATCGAAGATCTGATAGGCCAGATTGCCCTGCGTTACCGAACCGAGCATCCACAGGGAAAGAATGAGACAGACCACGCGTTTGTTGCGAAGATGAAAAGAATTTTCCACCCGCAGCGCACGCATCATATAAAGAAGCAACAGAAGAAACGGCAGTGTGAACAGAAGCATCGGCGAAAAGAACAACCCGCCGCTTTGGGCGCCTTTTGGGTTCCACAGGTCGGCAAGGCTGAAAACCATGACGATATCATCGGCGGCGATGCGTGTGCCCAAGGAATAAAATTTATAAAAATCAACAAGGCTGATGACATAAAGCGGCGCCGAAAGCACAAGCCCCGCAAGCCAGGCACGATGGAGCAGCGCATTTAAAATGAAGAACAGCAGCGCCAGCAGCAGGGTGGAAAGCAGGAAACGACCCACCGCGCTGCGATCAAACACATAAAGCGGCGTGGCCGGGGCCAAAGAGCGCGGCGGCAGCATATTCAGATATAGAATCAAATTGAGAAAAAGCGGAAAACAAAAGAAGAGCATTTGACGAAAATGCCGCATTTTTAAAAGGGAGACTTTCGAAAGCCATTTCATGGAAGCCCTCCTAACATAAAAAACTTCTGTACTACTTGTAATAATACTGCAATACAAGATAAAAGACAAGAGCGAAAGCTTTGCGTAATTCTTAAGATTTCTTTAAATGGAGCGCGGCGTAACGCTTGACAAAGAAACCGCAAAACCTCAAAATAGAAAAAGAAGAGCAGAAAGAAGGTGTTCGCTGAATGGCGTTTTCCCAAAAGGCACTGGCGTTTTTAGCAGAAAACAAAATGCGCGACAGCAAAGAATGGTTTTTGGCGCATAAATCCGAATATGAAGAAAGCGTATTGAAGCCCATGAGAGCTTTGGTGACCGATTTGCAGAGGCCGCTTTGGGAGATCGACGACCAGCTGATCGCGGAACCGAAAATCGGGCGTTCCATTTCTCGAATTTATCGTGATACGCGGTTCACAAAGGATAAATCGACTTTTCGTGATGTGATCTGGTGTGTTTTTCTTCGGGAAAAAAGCGAAGAAAACGGGCCGCCCGCTTTCTTTTTTGAATTTTCACCCGATAAGGTGCGCTGGGGATGCGGGTTTTACCGCGCGGGCACCGACGCAATGGCGAACATCCGCAAAATGGTTTTGCAGGGTGACGAAGCGTTTGAAGAAGCGGAAAAGGCCATCGACCGATATGGTTTTTTGCGGGAAGGCGAAAGCTATAAGCGCAGCAAATATCCGGGCGCATCGGCGAAAGAACGGTTGTGGCTGGATCGAAAAAGCATCTCTGTTATCAAAAACGGAACCTATGATCTGTTGGAAAACCCGGAACTGGCGGCTTTTTTAGGGCGGGAATTCTTATATTTGAAGCCCGTTTATGATTTCTTTATGAAAGCGAGAACCCTTTCTGCGGAGCAGGGGGCTGCGCCGCAAACGAAGGAAGAGACCACCGCGGTCAGGGCGAAAAGGCAGAAATTTGATTGGTAAGACAACATAAAATAGAATGGAGCGAGAAAGAAAATGATTCGATTCAATTGCGATTACAGTGAAGGCGCGCATCCGGCTATTTTGAAAAAACTGGTGGAAACCAACATGGAACAGACCCCCGGATATGGGGAAGACCATTATTGCGCCCATGCGGCGGAGCTGATCTTGAAAGAATGCGGCAACCCGAAAAACGCGCTGGTGAGATTCATCCCCGGCGGAACACAGACCAACCTGATCGTGATTTCTGCGGCGCTGCGGCCCCACCAGGGGGTCATTGCGGCTGAAACCGGCCATGTAAACATCCATGAAAGCGGCGCTATTGAGGCCACCGGCCACAAGGTTTTGGCGCAGCGCGACTGTGTGGATGGAAAATTGACGGCGCAGCAGGTGCAAAAAGTGATCGATGCCCATTACGGCGATGAAACACAGGTGCACATGGTGCAGCCGAAAATGGTTTATATTTCTCATCCCACCGAAATGGGAACGCTTTATACCAAAAAGGAACTGGAAGCGCTTTATGCCACTTGCCAAAAGAATGATCTTTATTTATTTATCGACGGGGCGAGAATGGGATATGGCCTGACAGCGCCGGGAACCGACCTTGATCTGAAAGATATCGCCGCAAACTGCGATGTGTTTTATATCGGCGGCACAAAAGTGGGCGCGCTGTTCGGCGAAGCGCTGGTGGTGCTCAACCCCACTTTGCAGCAGGATCTGTTATATATTATCAAGCAGAAGGGCGCGATGTTTGCCAAAGGCCGCCTGATGGGGCTGCAATTTGAAACTTTATTCGAAAACGGGCTTTATTATGAAATGGGCAGGCACGCCAACGAAGCGGCGACTCTTATTCGGGAAGCCTGCATCAAAAAAGGATTATCGTTCCTTTGCCCTTCCCCCACCAATCAGCAGTTCCCCATTTTGCCCAACGGCATGATGAAAGAATTCGCGGAAAAATATGCTTACGCCACCATGGACCGCATGGATGAGAACCATACAGCTGTGCGTTTTTGCACCAGCTGGGCAACCAGCATGGAAGACGCCAGAACTTTGGCGGAAGATATTTTGAACTGGCAGGAAAAATAAGAAGAACACCATCTTTTTCAAAAAGAAAGTTTAAGGGCGTCGCCGTTTTTAAAACGGCGACGCCCTTTTGCTATGTGAAAGGATATTGGATTTTTTAATGCTGCGGCGCGGAAAGCCATTTTCTGCTGCGATAGCGGCCCACAAAAAGAAGCATGCCGAAAAGCCACGAGACCGATTCGCTGACGGCAATGATATCACGGCCGATAACACCCGCCAGCAGGTAGGAAAGCGCCACGCGCAAAACAAGAGCGCTGACATTGGCGATGGCAACAAAGCGCACATCTTTTGCCCCCTGAAGAAAACCGGAAAAACTTTCAGAGACACCCAAAATGGGATAAAACGCCGCGGCAAACCAGAAAAAGCGCTGGCCCTGCGACGCCACGGCATCGGAAACGCCGAAGAGCTTGAGCACCCAAAAACCGCAGGTGACGAACAAAAGAGTCAGCAGGCAGGTGACATAGGTGGTGAGGCGGGTGCCTTTTTTCAGGCATTCTTCCGCACGCCGGCAGTCGCCGCCGCCAAGATTTTGGCCGGTGAACACAGAGATGGCGACAGAGAGATTCAGCACCGGCAGAATGGCCAGAGAATCCACACGATAGGCGGTGGTAATGGCGGCCACGGTGGCAACACCGAAAGAATTCATGATGTTTTGCAGCAGAAGGGAACCCACAGAAGAAACGGCGGATTGGATGACACGGGGCAGGCCCAGCGTCAGGCCTTCATGAAGCACACTGCGGCTGCAATCGGCTTTGGAAAAAGAGAAGAACAGATCGCTGCCGCGGCGGAGATAGAAATAGAGATAAAAAGCGGAAAGCGCCTGAGCAATGACGGTGGCCGCCGCCGCCCCCGCCAGCCCATAATGAAACACGCCCACAAACAGCAGGTCGAGCCCCACATTGACAATGGAAGCGATGAGAATGGCCACAAGCGGGGTGCGGCTGTTGCCGACGCCGCGCAAAAGAGCGCCCGCTAAATTATAATAGGCCAGAAACGGCACGCCCAGAAAGATGATGGAAAGATAGGCGCCCGCATCGGCAAGCAGAGAGGCGGGTGTATGGAGCAGACGCAGCAGAGGCTGATGCAGCGCAAACCCCGTCAGCGCGGTGACAACAGAGACCGCCAGCAGAAAATAAGTAAAAGTCGCGCATGTGCGGCCGACCTTTGCATGATCGCCGGCGCCATAGGCATGCGAAACGAGAATGGTGCAGCCGGAGACCAGACCGGAAAGCAGGAAAATAAAAATATTTGAAATGGGTGAAGAAGCGCCGGCCGCAGCCAAGGCGTTTTCACCCACCAGATTGCCAACGATCAAAGAATCGATGATTTGATAAAGCTGCTGCAAGAGGCCGGAAAGCACCAGCGGAACGGAAAAACGCAGCAAAGCCTTGGTGAGATTTCCCTGTGTGAAGTTTTGGTTGGGCATAACAGATCCTTTCAAAAAAATCAGTGAGCCAAAAGCTCGTTGATGATGACCGGTTCGTGATCGTAAAAATGCTGCAGGCGGATATGGCGAAGCTCATGCACACAGGCATCTTCTTGAAGGGCGGAACAGATCTGCGTGTTGACATAAACATTAAAATCGCCGTTTTCATCTGTTACAGTTACGGCGTGAACGCGGGCCGGCAGGGCCAAAGGGCGGATGAAAATTCGATCCAAGATGAAGAACCCCCGTAAAGGCTATTTTTTTAACGCTTCAATGATTTTGACCGCCCGCTCCACATCTTCTTTGGTTGCGTCTTTCGCCAATTTGAAGAGCATCCGCATTTCGCTGCGATTTTTCAGTTCTTCCAAGTAATCCATGAGCTCGGGATCTTGCCCCAGCGGTTGGGGAAGCCCCATGATCCACTCGGGAGTGGTTTGCAGCGCATCGGCCAGCACTTTGAGCCGGTCTACCGGAAGATTGCGGATTCCCCCGGTTTCATAACGCTGCAAGGTGGAACGGCTCATACCTGTGCGCTCGGCCACCTGCTGCAGGCTGAGATTAAGCTCTGTGCGGCGTTGACGAAGGCGAAGCGCAGTGGCGTTGAGATCTTGTGGGCGATTCATAGCATACCCTCCCGGCCATATGATTGGTTGATTGATGAAAACAGTATATCATGTGAAAACTATATATGCAACAACAAAAGAAAATAAGTTGCAAATATGGGTTGACAAAAGAACAAATGTTCTGCTATGATCGAGATATCCCAAAAATGCAACAGAAAAACGAAACAAATTTTTTTGAAAATAATATCCCAAAAATGCAACAAGGAGAGAAAAATGCAGTGTAAAGAATGCGGAAAAGAAGTGACGGCACCACGAAGAATGACGGAAACGGTGGAATATTTCGGCACACGATGCCGAATGACCACATTTGAATGCCCTTTTTGCGGGGGATTTTTGACGGAAGAAGAGGAACCCGGGCGAAAAAGCCAAAAACAGCCCGATGACGGGAAATGAGGAACTTTTGCCCCGCGGGATGTCGGGAAATAAAAAACAGGAGCCGAGACGGCTCCTGAAGAGAAGAATGGAGAGGGGTTAACCCGGGGGAAGATCGTTGATGCTTTCGATGACAGTGTCACGCAAAGAGGGAGAATATACATTGAGGATATCAAGCATGCCATTGAGGGAACGCAGTTTGCGCCAGGCATCCGGAAAATCGCGTTTAAATGCGCTGTTCAATTTGATCACCTCATGGATAGTTTGGCCCGAACAGAGAAAGCTATCACCGGAAAAACGGGGAAACAGAGGGAAAATATGACACAAAAGGAATTGGAACAGTTAAAGCCGCTGAACCAGGAGATTTTATATCAGCAAAAAAGGCTGAAGGAATGGGAAGCGCTGGCCAGCGGAAAAGTGAGAACGATCGAAGGGATTCCGACGATATCACCACAACAGAAGACCGCGGAAATCGAGCGGGAGATCGAACTACTGAAAGAACAGATCGCACAGAATTTAAAAAAATGTTTTCGGATGGTCAGAGAGATGCAGGAGTTTATCGATGGGGTGGGTGACAGCGAAATGCGGATGATCCTATCACTGAGATATTTAAATGGATTGACCTGGAGCCAGGTCGCTTTCAGTATCGGCGAATATGATGAACAATATCCGCGAAGAAGAAATAATCGGTTTTTTAAAGAGCAGCGGGATGAAAAGAATACATAAGAGTGGAAACGGAATAGTTCAGGTTATAAATAATATGGACAGTGAAACAGATTCAATATAAACTAATGATGAAAAAGACAGAAAAAGGGGAGTCAAAAAATGGAAGAACTGATCCACAAATTTTCTTCCGGATATGAGACGGCGGCGCTTTATGAATGCGGAGCGGAGCAAGAAATTATCTTAAGGCGCCTCTTACATAATGGGTGCCTTTTTGAGGAAGAAACAAATGAAAAATTAGGAAAAAGAATCGAAGAGATCTATGAAGAAGCCTGCTGTAAAAGAATGCATTCGGAAATCAGGCGTGTTTTGATGGAATGGAGACCGATTCAATATTTAGGCAAAAAACGAGGAACTGACAGAAAAGGCTATTGGGTCACGGCCATTTACCCCGCATATGACAATGGGACAGAATATGTTTTATATTGTGAAAAACCGGCGGAGGATTGTTTGCAGGAAGGCCAAAAACAGCGCCGCATCAGATTGCTGGAAAGCGCTTTGATGGAAGGTTCGGACGACGCGATCTTGGTTTTGGGCCGAACCGCGTCGGGCCAGCTGAAAATAGAAGATGCAAACAGCAAATTTAAGGCATTATTACAATGGGAAGAAGATCAAGACCTATATCACAAGGCGGAAGAAGTGATTCCGCCTTGTTTCTTCAAAAGATGCAGAACACTTTGCCAACAGGCTATTTTATATAATCAGGATGTGGATTCTGAAGAGGAAATATCAGCGGGAGAAGCCACAAAAATTTTTTATTTCCGGGCTGTGCCGATTCGGCACAGAAAAGAACAGCTGATTGTATTATTTATTCGGGATGTGACAAAACAGCATAGAGAACAGCACTTGCGTGATGAACTGCTAAAAGAATATGAGAGTTATTATAAAAACACAGTGACCGGAATGGGATTGCTTTGGTTGGGCGATGACGGAAGACAGGAAGTCTTGAGAAGTAATCGCCCATTTGAAGAATTTTCACGACGGTTTATCTTATATGGAACGGATGGCCTGAACGCCGAGGCGTTAAGAAAAAGTGCGGTCGCCAAGACAGTGCTGCAGCGGCAAGTCACCTTGGTGCTGGGGCCGGATCATTATGCTTTTTATGATATTTCTATTGTGCCGGTGGGAAGAATGGGGCAGGGATATAAGTTTTTTATCAGCTGCGCCGACAGCACAGAAAAAATGAGGATGGAACAACGCATGGCCACCAATTTGACTTTGAGGGAACAGGAGATCGCAGAATATGCGGCAAGGGGAATCGGCAACAAAGCGATAGCGGTGGAATTGGGCGTTTCGGAGGGAACTGTTAAGAAAATTTTATCGAATGCTTATAGAAAATTAAACATTTCTTCGCGGGGAGAGTTGATAAAATATTTTTTGAGTGACAAACATATCCAAATAAAAAACGAAGAATGAATAAGTTCTAATAAGTATTACGAAAAGTTATCGAAAAAAGCGCTGTTTGTTCGATAAATGATATATAAAAATACAAAAAGTCGAATTATATGCAAAATAAGTAAACTAAAGTAGTATTGTAATAACTTGGATATTTTTGTATAGTATAATTACCAAACAAAAGAATAGAGGGAGTGTTTATGAAAGAAGAGCGAATCCTATTCTGCGAAGCGATAGGCGAAGATGGTATTTCATTCAGGCTTAGTTACAGCTTGACAGATTGCCGCATCAATCTGGAAGAAACTGAACACACAGTTTATGGATTGCGATGTCGCATGGAAACGAAAGAAGAGGGGAAGTTCATCGAAGAAGCAGAAATTTGCGACATTTCTTCCGACATGGGGATAGTCACCCGTTTGCAGCAGGAACTGTGTAACGGTCAGGCAACACCGATCCACTTGAGAGATATCATCTGCGATTGTCTTTGCTGAAAAACATCCGTATTGGTAAACAAAATTTTGTGAGAGCGAACAGATCTCCATGAAAGGGAAAAGCCTTATATGGAGATAAGGACACCCGCCGAAAGAACCATTCTTTCGGCGGGTTTTTTTGACGAAAAGCCGGAAACAATGCAGCGGAAACCGAAACGCTTGAAACCCGGAGATTCGGTTTGAAATCAAAACATCTTGAAGGAAAAGTGCGATTGCTTTCAGCAGGGAAAAGAGTTTTAGCAAAACGATTTGTGGGGAAACGGCGCGGCCTTTTGCAGGCGGCGCCGTTTTTATTTGTAAAACTGCTTTTCGAGCGAGGGATCCTCAAAAAAATGATCTTGCTGCCCGAAAAGAAACAGGAATAGAGCCGGCGATTTGAAAAAGCAGAGAAAAGGGAGCGCGATTTTCACTGATAAAAAAATGCCGGTCTGGCAGAGAAACCTTTGCGGCACACTTTTGAAAAGTTGACGAAAATGACGAAAAAAACAGGGTAGCATTATTTTTGCGGGAGAAAGGAGGAACTATGGCACCACGCAAAAAAACACCGGAAGAGCAAGTGAGGGATATTTTGATGAAAGCCACCCCCACCGCGGCAAAGCTGCTGGCACAGACCCTGAAGGGGGAAAAAACCACCTATCAGGTGAGGCTGGATTGCGCCAAGGAAATTTTGAACCGCGTATATGGGAAAGGGGCGGGCCCCGCAGAGGAGGAAAAAGAAACACGGCAGGAAATCAAGATCGTTTGGGAAGAGGAGGCGTTGGAGCAGGCTCAATGAAGAGAATTGCGCAAAGATTCCATTTCCTGACGCAGAGCGGCCAGTTCCTGCTGCATTTGGCTGATCTGGTTGGTTTGAGCCAGATCTTCTAAAAGCTGTTTTTGTGAGGCGTTGGTTTCAAGGACCTGGGCGATCAGCATGAGAAAGTTCCCGAGCGAATTTTGCTGATCGGCGGTGAGATCATCTAAAAAGGCAAACCCCAGCAAGGTTCCCAGCGCTGTCATGAGCTGGGGGGGAAGATCAAAAAAGAAGGACTGGTTCAAACGAACACCTCCCTGTGACAAGGTATGCAGCGAAAAGGCAAATTGACAGAAAAAGAGAAGAGAGAGGGGAAATGTTGACCGAAATTAAATTGCAAAAGCCGAATCAACGGCAAAAACTGTTTTTGGAAGCTACGGAAAGGTTCATCGCTTACGGCGGCGCGCGCGGAGGCGGCAAAAGCTGGGCGGTGAGACAGAAAGCGGCGCTGATGGCGCTGCATTATCCGAACATCAGAATGATGATTTTGCGGCGAAGCTACCCGGAACTGAGGGAAAACCACATTCTTCCGCTGAGAAGTTTGCTGGGCGGAGCCGCGGATTACAAAGACGGCGAAAAGGCGTTTTGCTTTCGAAACGGCAGCAGGCTTCGCTTTGGTTACTGTGATTCGGAAGATGATGTGCTGCGCTATCAGGGGCAGGAATATGACATTTTGTTCCTCGATGAAGCCACGCAATTCACGGAATTTCAGTTTAAGACTTTGAGCGCCTGTCTGCGCGGGGCCAACGAGATGCCCAAGCGGATGTATTTGACATGCAACCCCGGCGGTGTGGGGCATGGATGGGTGAGAAGGCTTTTTATCGACCATTGTTATCGGGATGGGGAATCTGGGGAAGATTATCGATTTATCCCGGCAAAGGTTTATGACAACCGCGTTTTGATGAAAAAAGACCCCGGGTATGTGAAAATGCTGGAAGGTTTGCCGCCTGACCTGAAACGGGCATGGCTGGAAGGCGATTGGGATATTTTCGCGGGGCAGTTCTTTTCGGAATTTCGAAGAGAAATCCATACCTGCGAGCCGTTTTGCCTGCCGCAGCACTGGCGCAGATATTTCACGATGGATTACGGCTTGGATATGCTGGCCGGATATTTCATCGCGGTGGATGAAAGCGGAAACGCTTATGTTTATCGGGAAATCTATGAAAGCGGGCTGGTGATCTCGCAGGCGGCGGAAAAAATTTTGCGCTGCGGCGAAACCGTTTATCAAAGCTTTGCACCGCCTGACCTTTGGAACAGGCGGCAGGACACCGGCAGGAGCGTTGCGGAGATTTTTATGGAGAAGGGAATTTATCTGACCAAAGCCCAGAACGAACGCATCGCCGGATGGATGGACCTGAAAGAATGGCTTCACACGCAACCGGGACAGGCGCCGGCCTTGAAGATCTTTCGAAACTGCCCAAACCTGATTCGAACTTTGCCGCAGCTGAGATTCAGCGACGACGGAAGCGGCGACGCCGCGACGCAGCCCCACGAGCTGACCCACGCGCCCGACGCGATACGATATTTCATCGCGGGAAGACCGCTGCCCACGGCGCTTCGCAAAAAGCCCGTTAAAGAGGAATTCCATTTTGAGAAGCGGAAAAAAGCAGAGAAAATTTGACGAAAATGACGAAAAAGCCACGGTAGGATAAAGACACCGGGGAACCGGAAGAAAGGAGAAAAGAATGGAAACAGAAAAGAAACGCACGGAAACCAAAGAAATGCCCGCGGTGACGCAGATGCCGCAGGAAAGCGGCACACAGGAAAACGGAAAACTTTTGGAGGAATTGCGCGGCCTGAGAGCCCGCCAGAGAGAGTGGGTTTTCAGGGAAGACCTGCAGAAGATCAAGAAAGCCTTTCCCGAGGCCGACATCGAAACGGTGATCGATTTGGGCGATGATTTTTTGAAAATGCGCAGCGTGGGGATCGACCCTGTGGTGGCCTATTGCGCCATCACGGCGGCAAGAGAAGCCGGCACACCCGCCGCACCGCCCGCCATCGGCAGCGTGGAAGCACAGGGCCCCGGCGAAAAGGAATATTTCACGCCGGCGGAAGTGAAACGCATGAACCCCGAGCAAATCAAGAAAAATCTGAGAAAAATCGAAAAAAGCCAGAAAAAATGGTAAAGATGAGGAGAAGAAAAAATGAGTTATAACAATTTTGTGCCCACCGTATTCAGCCAGCAGATGCTGGAATCGATGAAAAACGACAATGTGGCCGTTCGCCTTTCAGACGCGAGATATCGCAGCGACGCCAAATATGGGGAAGAAATCAAGATCAACGGTGTGGGCAAGGTCGCCATTCGTGATTATGTGAAAGGACAGCCGCTGGTTCGCGACGGCTGGGAAGACCAATCCACCATGATCCGCATCGATCAGCAGAAATATTTCAATTTCGGCATCGATGATATCGACAAACGCCAGGCGCAGGGCGATTTGATGAAGGCCTTGAGAGAAGAAGCCAACATGAGCCTTGCCGAAGCGGCAGACACCTTTATTTACAGCCTGTATGGCGATGCCGGCGTTAAGCTGGAGGAAGGCGCTTTGAATTCGGGCAATGTGCTTTCGACCATCAGTTCGGCCATGAAGGCGCTTTACAAAAACAAAGTGCCGAAAAACGCCCGATTCAGCCTGGAAGTTTCGCCTGATTTTCTGGAAAAGATGTTATTGGCCGATGTGATCTATGGCAAACCCAACGAAGATACTCTGAAAAACGGATTTGTCGGCCGTGTGGGAAAATGGCTGAATGTGGATGTTTATATGACCAACAACCTTTGCAGGGAACAGAACAAAGACTGCATTCTGCTGCGCACGAAAAGAGCTATCGCCTATGTGGAAAACATGAGCGAGGTAGAGGCATACCGCCCCGAAGACAGCTTTGAAGACGCCCTGAAAGGACTTCATGTCTATGGCGCAAAGGTCGTGCGCCCCGACGAACTGGCCGTGATCAAATGCGCATACGCACCTGAAACCAATATTTAAAAGGAGAATAGAACATGACGGAAATCAATAAAATTACTGTTTTGCAGAACCAATTATCAAATGCCATGACTTTTTCGGCCGGCACCGCGGAAATGACCGTGGAGGGCGGAAAAGATGAGCGAACCGTGCTGCTGATCCAGAACGGCGACACGGTGAGCGCAGGCATCTGCGTGATGGCGGGCGACGGCCTGAGAAGCGCTATCGGCAATTTGCTCTGCACGGTTCCCGCCGGCGAAATGAGAGCGTTATCGCTGGAAAGCATGAGATTCAAACAAATGACCGGCGCAAACAAAGGCAAATTTTGCCTGAAGCTCTGCGCGCCGGATCACCCCGAAACAGCATTTGCGGGCACGGCGGCAAAGATCACTTTTTTGCAGCTGAGAATGTAGCCGAATAAACAGAAAGCGCCGCCGGGCAGGGGCGCAGACAGACAGGATCCGCCGCGGAGAAGAAGTTCTTTGCGGCGGATCTTTTTGCTTTCAGCAGATTTTTTCTGCCCTGAAAGGAAAATCGGGGATCTTGATGAAACGGGGAAGCGGGACGGAAAAAGAAACAAAACAAGGAAGATCATGTGGGATACTTGCAAGAAGACTGAAAATAGATTATAATCCATGACGGATCGAAGAAAGGAAGAACGCTATGTTATTGGCTGTTTCAATTGGAAGTTCAAACATTCATATTGGGCTTTATGAGGGTAAAAATTTAAAAGTGCAGACAACGATGCGTGTGGACACCCAGATCTTGGCCGATGAATATGCGGCGAAGCTGATGTCGGCCCTGACGCTTTTTAAGAAGGAACCTTCGGAAATCAGCGGCGTGATCTTATCTTCGGTAATGCCGCCGCTGGTATCGGTGATTCGCAGAGCGGTGAGAAGGCTGACCCAGGCGCCCATGGTGGTGGTTGGCCCCGGCGTGAAGACCGGTCTGAAAATCAGCATCAACGACCCTGCCCAGATGGGAGCCGATCTGGTTTCCTGCGCGGTGGGCGCCCTTTCTTATTATGAGCCGCCGATGATCTTATGCAGCATGGGAACGGCAACCACCTTAATGGCCATCGATGCAAACGGCGCCCTTTGCGGCGGAACCATCGCGCCGGGGATGAAGATTTCTTTGGAAGCGCTGGCCAGCCACACGGCGCAGCTGCCGAGGATCGATTTGGAGAGCGATTGCAAGGCAGTGATCGGGCGCAACACCGTTGACTGCATGAAAAGCGGTATTTTAAACGGAACCGCCGCCATGGCCGAAGGATTGGCGCAGCGCATGGCAGAAGAACTGGGGAGCGAAGCGCCCATCATTTTGACCGGAGATTACGCCGAACTGGCCGCCCCCTATTTCCGGGGAAATATCAAGGTGCACCCCGCGTTGACCATGGAAGGGCTGCGCCTGATCTATGAAAAAAACTGTAAGGAGCCTTTTTGACACGAACAGAAATGACAGAGGGCACAAAGCAATGAAAACGGCAGGGAACACCGCTGTATTTCCGCTTGCTGTGGCTGAAGCATTCTGAAATAAATCAACTGCGCCGTATCGAAAAACGAACGGCAGCAAGGAGGACTTTATGAGCAACACCACCATGAAAACGGCCCGTCTGGTTCAGATGGCCATCTTAATCGCGCTGCTTGCGGTTATGACTTACACACCCATCGGCTTTATTTTGGTTCCGCCGGTATCGATTACCCTGATGCATATTCCTGTTATCGTGGGAAGCATCGTGATGGGACCCCTTTACGGAGGAATCTTGGGATTGGCGTTTGGCGTTTTGAGCATGATCAAGGCGACCACCGCGGCTGTGGCCGTAACAGACATGGCGTTTTCACCGTTTTTGAGCGGAAGCCCGGTGGCTTCGATCATCCTTTGCCTGGCGCCGCGCATTTTATTGGGCGTGATCGCAGGGGCGCTGTATCAGCTGCTTTCGAAACACCTGAAAAAAGACACGGTTTCAACGGGCATCAGCGCGGTTGTGGCCACCGCATGCCACACGGTGATGGTTTTGGGATGTTTGGCGCTGTTATTTGACGCGCTGCCGCTGAAGCAGGTGCTGGTGACGGTGGCAAGCCTTAACGGCCTTTTGGAGATGGCCGCGGCAGCGGTGGTCTGCATCGCCATTTGCAAACCTTTGAGAAAAACTTTGAATCGATAAAAACACAGCATAAAACGGGAAAGCCCTGAACTTTGGTTCGGGGCTTTTTCTTTTTGCCTTTTTGAAGAAAAGAACATAACGGGCAAACAAAGCAAACTTGACGAAAATGACGAAAAAGAGAGGATATGATGAAACCATGAAGGAAACTTCAAATCAAACGAAAGGAGAACAACATGACTTGGGGAGAACTGAAACGCGCCACGCTGGAAAAACTGGACGGCCCTGATGAAGAGAGCCTGCCCGACCTGACAGAACAGATGAAGAACGCCTGCAACGAAGGGATGAACCTGCTTTGCCAGGCGGGGAAGCTGATTTTGAGATCGGTGATGGTCACTGCCCAGCAGGGGCAGGTGATCGCGATGAAAGAACAGGCGGAGCGCTATTGGGAAACGGACAGCGTTTTTTATGAGGAAACGGAGGGATGGAAACGCACACAGCGGTATGAAAGAATCGGCAGAGAATATCTCAAAGCGGAACGCGGGGGAAACTACCTGATCTTTTATTACGCGGCCCCCAAACAGATCGACAACACCTGGCAGGAAACGGCACAGATCGAGATGCCGCAGGAAGCTGCGGTGTTATTGCCGCTTTATATGGCTTCGCAAATTTATAAGCATGACAACCCGCAGCTTGCGGCCATGTGGCGCAACGAATTTGAAGAAGGCAGGGCGGAACTGAAAGAAAGAGCCGCTCAGCGGGGAGGCTTTGCGGAAATCAGAGGAAGAACAGATGAGTAAATTCAAGATCCCGCAGCCCAAACAGGTTTATCACACGGCTTATAAAAGATTCAGAGGGGTGGATTTTTCAACGGACCCTGCGCTTTGTGACCCCAGCAGATCGCCCTTTGCCCCAAACCTGATCTCCGATGCGGGCGGAATGCCGGAAAAAAGAATCGGATGGCGAACCTTGAAGACCGTTGAGGCACCCATCCATGGAATTTTTTCTTTTGACGACGGAAACGGTAAGACGATATTGATCCACGCCGGAACTGGAATCTATCGGTGGAACGGAAACAGCGGCCATACACCCGAAAAACTGGTTTCAGGCGTGAAAAACGCCAGATCACAAGCAATAACAATGAATGAAAAGCTTGTGATCTTTACAGGGGATTCAATATATTGTTATGGCGATTACGGGATGCCTGACGGAGTCGGCATGAAGAGAATCGAAGAAAACGCCTATATTCCCACCACTTCCATCGGCAGAAACGGCAAGGGCGGCGGCACCGGTTATGAGGAAACGAACCTTTTGACGGCAAAACGGAAAAACACCTTTTTATGCGACGGCCAGACGGTGGATTTTCAGTTGGATCGGGAAGCTCTGGATGACAGCGAAGTGACATGCAGGATAAACGGCGCGACAGCCGCCAATTTTACGGTGGACCGAAGCCGCGGGATCTTGCATTTCAGCGCAGCGCCGGCCGCGGCCCCGGTGACCGGGAAAGACAATATGGAAGTGACTTTCGGGGCGGCAACATGCGGCAAAGAAAAAATTCTGCGCTGCACGATAGGGGGCATCTATGCGGGAAGGTTGTTTTTGAGCGGGAACCCGGAAGCGCCCGCAATGGATTATCGGTCGGGACGAAACGATTTTTCCTATTTCCCTGATTTGGGGTATACCCATGTGGGGGGCGACGCGCCGATCATGGGGTATGCGCTTTTGGGGGAATATCAGGCCATCATCAAAAAGAAACAGGGCGGCGACGCCACGATTTTTTTGAGACAGGAAAGCACCCTAAACGGCGAGACGGTTTTTACGGTGAGGCAGGGCGTTGCCGGTGTGGGCGCCGTTTCGAAATATGCCTTTGCACAATTGCAGGATGAACCGCTGTTTTTATCGGAAGAAGGAATTTTCGGCATTTGCTCGGTGAACCTGACCGCCGAGAAATCTGCCCAGAACCGCAGCTGGATGATCGACCGTGCTTTGAAAAAAGAACCGGATCAGCAGGAAGCTTCGGCGGTTTACTGGCAGGGGCGTTATCTTCTGGCGCTCAACGGAAGAGCTTATCTGTTGGACGGAACACAGGGGAAAACGACACGAAGCCAAAGCATGGGGGAATATCTTTATGAGTGTTTCCACTGGGAAAACATCCCCGCAAGATGCCTTGCCGTGATCGGCGAAGACCTGTATTTCGGAACGACAGACGGCAGAATATGCCGCATGAACAATGATTTGCAGACCATGGAACGGTTTTCGGACGACGGCGCACCAATCATTTGCGCATGGACCACCAAAGCCGACGACGATGGAGATTTCACGCAATATAAAACCATGCAGCGAAGAGGCAGCGGCGTGATGATCAAGCCTTATCTGCGCAGCAGCGTGAAAGTGAGCCTGAGAACGGAAAAGGATTTCGGGAAAGAGATCTGTTATGAGACCATGGACATTTTTGATTGGATGGACCTGGATTTCAGCCGCGTAGGGTTTTTATCGAACGATGCCCCGCAGGTGATCCCTTTTGGCAAAAACCGGGGAAGATACCTGACTTTGCAGATCACAGTGAAAAACGATGGGCTGAACGAAGGGTTTGGCGTTTATGGAATTGAAAAAAAATACACCAAAAACGGATGGACAAAATAGCAGGGAAAAGGAGGAGAAAGCATGGGTTTGGAAACAGAGAAAATAACACAGCAAGAATATGAAGCAAACGGCGTAATGGCAGCGCCGGACAGACTCACGGGAAGTTCGGCGGAAAACAAACAGATCTTTGACCGCTTCGCGAGAAATGTTTTAATGGAGAAATTCAATCGATTGATCGATCGGCTGAGCGCGGGCGGAAGCGGCAGCAGCGGCGCGGAACAGATCGGTTCCGCCGCGATAGAAGGGCTGACGGCGCAGACCGCGGGCGGCCAGATCGCCGAGCTTCAGAGCAAGGCTTTGCACAAAAGCGGCGCGGAAGAGATCAGCGGCACCAAAACATTTCTGGCAGCGCCGGTTTTGCCGGAACCGGCCCAGGCGCAGCACCCCGCCACAAAAGGATATGCCGACGGGAAGCTTGCGCTGAAAGCGGAAAAGGCAGAAGTTTACAGCAAAACGGAGATGAACGCAGCGGTGGACCTCGCGAAAGGAACGGTGGCCGCTATCAACGGGATCTCGGGCAAGGCGGGGGAAATTATTTTTCAGGACAGCGGCGCGGGAACGATCAGCGTGGTGGCAGATCCGGCGGCAAGAACCATCAAGCTTGCGGCACGCGGAACGGCCATCCCCGCAAACCATGCGGCGGCACACGCGGCGGGGGGCCTTGACCCGATTTCGCCCCAGATGATCGGCGCGGCGACAGCAAATGATCTGGACACGAAGGTTGACGCCCACAACCAAGCGGCGGACGCGCACAGCGCATATCTCGCAAAGAAAAGCATTGCTTATGCGGCAACGCTGACGGCGGCGGGATGGAGCGGCAGCGCAGCGCCCTACACGCAGACGGTGAGCGTTGCGGGCATGACGGCAAATGATGCGCCGCTGGCGGATGTGGTATTATCGGCAGACGCAGCCGCGGCAATGGCGCAGCTTGAAGCATGGGGCATGATCGGCAGGATCACCACCGGCGCGGGAACCATCACGGCGACCTGCTATGAAGAAAAGCCCGCCGTGGATCTTAACCTGACAATGAAGGTGGTGGGATAATGGCGGATGCAATGATGATGAGGCGCGGCGGCGCACAGAACGGAAAAGTAAACTTCAGCATCGCAAACAGCAACCGCGTGATCCATCAGGCGGAGACGCCATTATCTGTAGCGCGTTCGCGTTTAGTTGCGGCCACGGACGGTGCGGGAAATGTGTTATTCGCGGGTGGTTCCACAGGATATAACCTTTCGGTAGTGGTAGATCGCTATTCACCCGGCGGGGTGCGCACCACTTTGCCTCCATGGGCTTTTTCGAGAGAAGGCATTGCGGCGGCCACGGATGGCGCGGGAAATGTATTGTTTGGCGGTGGGGTTGGCCACGCAAACGAAGAATCAATCTATTATGCAGCGGTAGACTGTTATTCACCCGGCGGAGTGCGCACCACTTTAACCGCACTGTCTGTAGCAAGATATTACTTGGCAGCGGCCACAGATGGGGCAGGAAATGTATTGTTCGGCGGCGGAGAGGTGGAGGGGTATGCGGGCACGGCAGCAGTAGACCGTTATTCACCCGGCGGGGTGCGCACCACTTTAACCGCATTGTCTGCGGCAAGACATTCTTTGGCAGCGGCCACAGATGGGGCAGGAAATGTATTGTTCGGCGGCGGATATCTTTCGGTAGTGGTAGATCGCTATTCACCCAGTGGAGTGAGAACGGTTTTGACACCGCTGTCAACAGGGTCAGATTTATCGGCGGCCACGGACGGAGCGGGAAATGTGTTGTTTGGCGGCCCAAACTCTTCCGGCATCGACCGATATGACAAAGAAGGAAATCACAGCGTGATCGCGGCGCTTTCTGTTCCGCGGTCGAGCCCGGCGGCGGCCACAGACAGAACGGGGAATGTGTTGTTTGGCGGTGGGGGCAGCTCTTCCAATGTGGTGGACAGCTATACACCGACAGGAATCAGAACCACGCTGGAGGCTTTGACGGAAGGCAGAAGCGGTTTGGCAGCGGCCGCCGACGCAAACGGAAAGGTCTATTTCGCCGGCGGTTACAGCGGCGCAAGCAGCAGCGCAAGCGCCAAAGCGGAACGATATTTCGGCGTTTATGATCTGGCGGTATACAGCGGAAGCCGCTATCGATTCAAAGAGCACAGCGCGGAACAGACAGCCGCCGCCGCGGGGATCATCACGCTGGACGCCCCCAACGAGGGATATGTGAAATTCGGAAAAGTAACATTATAGGAGGAAAAATATGAGAACTTTCAGACTTTGGGATAAAACGGAAGAATTGGTTTTGATCGACGGCAGACGCCGCAGCCCGCAGGAAATTTTTGAAGAAGTGCCGAATGTGAAAAACAGCGCGCAGATCATGCTGGAGATCATGCCCAACGGAACGGTGGGCGGAATCGATGACCTGGCATTGATGTGCGGAATTTACCAGATCGAAGAAGGCCTGACGCCCGAACAGGCGCTGGAAAAAGTGGCGGCAGCTATCAACACGCCGCCCCAGGCGCCCGTGGATAAGGTGGAGGCCAAACTGGATTATTTGATCATGGTGACGGAATAGGAGGGGAAAACGATGCTGACATTTGAAAAAATCAAGCAATATTATGATGCGGGCGCATGGAGCGCAGAAATGGTTCAGAAAGCGGTGGTGAAGGGCAAGATCACCGCCGAGCAGGCAAGCCAGATTTTGAGCGGAGGCCAGAAATAACATGGGGAATTATTATGACGCGGGATTGAGAAAAGAAAATGCTTTTCTTTATGGCCAGATCGAAAACGCCAAAAACGAATGGAAAAAAGCTTATGCGCAAGGCGATAAAGCGGGAATGGAAGCGGCACACAGCAAGGCCGAAGCCATCCGCGGCACGCAGGGTTACAGCGGCGGAGAAGATGGCAGCGATTATTTGATGACGGATTACGGCGCTTATCGCCAAAGCATGCGTGGGGCGGCGGATGAGGCGGCCGAAGCTTATCGGCGGGCAGCAGAACTGGGCAGCCAGCGGCTGAGAGCGCAGAGGCCCGTTTTGGAGCACGGCTATGATGATCTGGCAAAACAGGCCTATGTGAATTATATGGAGGAAAAAAGACTTTTGCCGGAAACCTTGAGCAGGCTGGGCCTTGCATCGCAGGGAACAGCCGAAACCACCGCAGCGCGCCAGAGCGGCGATTATATGAACCGGCAAAGCGCCATTATGCGCGACAAACAGCGCGCTGTGAAAGAACTGGAGAACCGGATCGAGCAGACGGAACAGGAGGGGTTTGTTCAAGGGGCCCAAGCTCAGGCACAGGCGGCCATGCAGGCGGCAAAATGGTATCCGGAGGGGTTGGCGGCCAAACAGAAACAGCAAAACTGGGAAACCGAGAACAGCCGCAAGGAACAGCAGGCGGCTTATGAAAAACAGAAAGACCAGTATGAACGCCGGCAAGACCAATATGAACGGCGCATGGAGCTGATGACCGCCATTGCCAAACTGGAAGAAGCCGGGGCAGACACCTCTGCGCTTCGGGCGCTTTTGAAAGAGGCTGCGTTTTAGAAAGGAGAAGCTATGACAGAAGGTTTGATTTGGCTGGCCATGGGCATATGGAACATTTTGATCTATCGGCTGGGACTGAGGGACGGCAGCAATTTAGCGCGGGGGAAAACCTTGGCGGCGGGAAAAAACTCGGCTGCAAACGCAGCGACGGAGCGCATGCACGCCATTATGGAAAATATCGAGCGCTATAACGGCACGGCGAGAAACCAAAAGGAGGTGAAATAAATGAAAACAGCGGAACAGGGATGGAACGCCCCTGAAATATGGGAACTTTATGAAAGAGGGATCGCACACCACGAACAGACCGCGCTTTATGAAAAAACAGAGCAGGCTTATCGATTCTTTTTGGGGGAACAATGGGCCGGGATCAAAAGCGGCGGTGAGGAATTGCCGCAATATAACTTTATTCAATCGATCGTGGAGCATAAAGTGGCCAGCGTGGCCATGAACACCATGAGCATTACTTACACGCCGCTGGAGGAAATGCAGGAAAAACAGGGGAAAACGGCGGAGCTTTGCCGAACCCTGACGCGCTTTGCCGCCAAACAGTGGGAACGCCTGAAAATGGACCAGAAATGCTGGGAAACGGTGAAAGACGCCTGCATTGCCGGGGAAGGATATCTATACTTTTATGACGGACAGTGCAGCGCCCAAAAAATCGACAAGGCAAACCTTTATTTGGCCAACGAACAATGCGACGATCTGCAGAAGCAGGAATATTTGATCATTGCGGAAAGACCCACTGTTGCGGAAATTAAAAAGGCGGCGAGGGCTTATGGCATTGAGGAAGCCCAGATCGGCAGGATCACAACGGATGAAGCGCCTTGGCAAGAAGAAAAAGAACGGGAGCGCGCACAGGAAAAAAGACAGCAGACAGAGGAGGAGCGCGGACGATGCACGGCCCTGCTGATGCTTTATAAAGATGAAGCGGGCACGGTTTGCTGTTTGAGATGCACGAAAGAGGTGATATTTCGCCCGCCGGTGAGACTTTGCGGCGCGGGCGGAAGAGGATTGAAGCGATATCCCATCGCTTCTTATCTCTGGATGAAACAGCGCGGCAGCGCCAGAGGGATCGGCGAGGTGACGCCTTTGATCCCGAACCAGATCGAAGCCAACAAAATGCTGGCGCGGCGATTGATGAACGCCAAGCTGACGGCTTTTCCGCGAATGGTTTATAACGCGGACAAGGTGACCAACGAAGAAGCGATGGAAGAAGCGGGAGCATCCATCAAAGTGAGAGACATGCAGGCTTCACGGGTGGGGGATCTGATCAGCTATCTGGCGGCGGAGCCGATGTCGCCGGATGCACGGGAACTTTCGGAAGAACTGGTGAGCAGATCGCGCGATCTGGCGGGCGCAGGCGACGCCGCAATGGGCGAGATCAACCCCGAAAAGGCCAGCGGCGCGGCCATCATCGCGGTGAGAGACCAGGCGGCTTTGCCATTGAACGAGCAGATCGCGGCGTTTCGACAGTTTATTGAAGATGTCGCCGCCATCTGGTTCGAGATCTGGGCGGCTTATCACCCGATGGGCTGGCAGATGGGTAACCAGACCCTGACAGCCCAAGATCTGATGAATATGAGAGTGGGCATCCGAATCGATGTGGCACCCAACAATCCGTTTTCAAAATTCGCCCAGGAGCAGGCACTGGAAAAGCTTTATCTTTCGGGGGCCATCACCTTTGAAGAATATGTTTATTCACTGGATGAAAATGCGGCGGCGCCCAAGCAGAAACTGGCGGATATTTTAAAACAGAGGGCAAGAAAAAGCGGACCCGAAGATAAAACAAGCGGCGGCAAGGAACAGCCGCCGAGAAAGGAGGAACAGAAAAATGGAACTGACGACTTATATTCTGCCGGAGCTTTTGATCTTGATTCCGGTTTTGACGATAGCGGGCGGGATGATGAAGAAAACAGCCCGGCTGGCAGACAGTAAGATCCCCGCGCTGCTGGGCATTTGCGGGATGATCCTGGCGACGGTCTGGGAGGTTTGCCATTTCGGCATCAGCGCCGAAAGCTTTTTTTCGGGCGTTACCCAAGGCATCCTTTGCGCCGGGGCAAGCGTTTATGCAAACCAAATCAAAAAGCAGAAGGAAAAGAGCGAAGAAGCATGACACTGGATATTCGGGAAAGAATTTTGAAAAAGGGCGCCCAGAACAGGCCCGGCAGGAGCAACCCCTGCAGATATATCACGATACACGAAACAGCCAACACCAAGGCGGGCGCTGACGCCGCAGCTCACGCGGCATATCTGGCCAACACCACCCAAAAGGTAAGCTGGCATTTTACCGTGGATGACCACGAGATCTGGCAGCACCTGCCGGAAAACGAAGATGCTTTTCACGCGGGCGACGGAAACGGCGCGGGAAACCGAACCAGCATCGGCATCGAGCTTTGCGTCAACCGCGACGGGAATTTTGAGCAGACACTGAAAAACGGCGCATGGCTTGTGAAACAGCTGATGCAGCGGCATCATATTCCACCCGCCAATGTGGTGCAGCATCATTACTGGTCGGGCAAAAATTGCCCGATGACGCTGAGAAACACAAACAGATGGGAGGAGTGGAAAACAATGATCCGGAAGGAATTATCGGTGAAAGAAGCGCTGGAAAGCCTTTATGCAAAGGGCGTTATCAACAGCCCTGAATATTGGGAGGAAGCAGTGGGGATTGTGAAAAACCTGGATCTTCTGCTGGTGAAGATGGCACAGGCCCTTTTATAAAAGCACGGCCCGCGGCCATTTGTTGAGCCGCCGGCAGGCAGCTTGAAACATTCGAAAAAGCTCGGGCAGAAAGAGAAGAGGTGAAAGGCAAATATGGATTCTGAAACAATCATGATGATTTTAGCTGTTTTGGGAGGCTTTATCGGCGTTGGCGGCTGGCTTTCTGCCCGAGAAAAGACTTTGAAGCAAGACGCACAGTGGAGAGGGCGCATCGATGGCAAACTGGATATGCTGATGGAACTGAAACCCCAGATCACCCGCATTGAGCAGCAGATGCAGCAGACGGGGGAAGCTTTGGCCGTTCATGAGCGCGAGATCACGGCTTTGAAAGAGAAGAACAGAGAGCAAAGAATGATTTCATAAAAGTTATGAATAACTATTGACAAGTATGTATAATTATGCTATTGTTTCAATAACATAAAAATTATTGGAGGCAATAGACATGATGAAGCCGGAAATTCTTTTCCTGAAACAGGAAGATGTGATCAAAGCAGGGCTGCTGGACATGAAGATGGTATTGAAAGAAACGGAAAAGACCTTTCAGATGATCGGCAAAAATGAGATCATCAACCCCACCAAGGTGTTCATGGGCATGCCGAACAACGACAATTGGGATTCTTACTGTATGTCGATGCCTGCATATATCGGCGGAGAAGTGGACACGGCGGGGTTTAAATGGGCCGCGGAATCAAAGGCAAACAGCCAGCTGGAGGGCGTCCCTTATGGAATCGATATCGTTATTTTGAGCGACCCCAAAACGGTTTTCCCAAAAGCCATTTTAGACGGAACGATCACGACCGCGATGCGCACCTCGGCGACAGCCGGTGTGATGGCAAAGTATAACGCGCATAAAAATACAAAAATTGCTTGCCTGGTGGGTGCGGGGGTGATCGGCCGCACCATGATTATGGCTATGACGGAAGCAGTGCCCACTTTGGAAGAAATCCATCTGGTGGATCTGGATTTGCCTAAGGCGGAAGCTTTGGCCAAAGAATTTGAGGGGAAGATCAGCCCGGTGATCTACACCGGAACCGATGTGAAGGCCGCTGTGGAAAACGCCGACCTGCTGGTGACAGAAACCACCTCGAGAAAACCGTTCATTAAAAAGGAATGGCTGAAAAAAAGCAACATGACCGTCATCCAGATGGAAGCACAGGCGGTGGAAAAGGACATCCTTTTAGGGGCGGACAGAATCGTTTTGGATAACTGGAACCAGATGAGCCACTTAAACGGCATCTTGGTGCATGAACTTTTCGAATCAGGCGAACTGACAAAAGACCAAATCGTTGAAATCCCCCAGATGGTAAACGGCATGAAAGTTCGCCAGAATGACGAACAGTTCGTGTTTTGCGGATCGGCAGGCGTAGGCTCGGTGGATATCATGCTGGCGGCCAAGCTTTATGAAAACGCAAAGGCCATGGGCATTGGAACAAAACTGAATCTTTGGGAAAACCCTTTGTGGGTTTAAAATAAAAACGGCAGGGAACCTTCGGGCTCCCTGCCGTTTCGCGCATTGGAATGAGAGTTTAATTGCGATGAGAGAAAAAGAGCGGCTCAAACAATTTGTTTGAGCCGCTCTAAAAGCATGTTAAAGCAGATCAGTCAAAATCAGGGATTCAGAGAATTCATCATATCCATGAAGTTGATCAGCGTGACATTGGATGCGGGCTGCTTTGCAGGTGTTTTTGTGGTTTCGCTGAAGTTCATATCTACATTGCAATCCAGTTTGAACATATTGGGAACATCCATAGTGACCTTGGCGGTGCTCTTGGAGCTGTTGTAGGAAGATTCCATTGTCATGTTCATGCCGTTTTGCGAGGCGGTGATATTCATTGTGGCGCCGGTGATATCTTTGCCGGATTCGGTGAGCGTCATTTTCATGGTAATTTTAGCGCCCTGTTCTTCTGTGGTAACGGAAGAAGTGTAGGTGCTGCCGCTCTTCGTGAAGGCATTGTCGCCGAACATTTTTTCGCAAAGCTTGAAGGCTTCAGCAATATTTTCATAAGCATCGTCTTCATCGGCCATCATCGGCAGGATCATCTGCAGGGAATCGGCAAATTTTGCGGAATTTGTGTTCATGTTGACCAGCGCGGCAAAATCGAGGTTGATACCCAGCATCGAGCGATACATTTCGGAAATATCGATGAAGAACCATGCATTCTCAGGGATGGAAGGATTGACGGTATGCATCATGGGCATATTCAGATACATCATGCCGGTCTTCATATTAATGATATAGTTGGCGTCGATGTTCTTCAGAGCTTCCATCTGGGCTTTTTCTTCGGCTGTCATGTCGGAAGTCAGAGCAGAAAGATCCATAGCCAGTTTGGCGGCCATCTCAACAGATTCGGGGCTGGTGACGCCGTTCACTGTGCCGGAAACACCGAAAGGCATTGTCTGGCCGTCTTGGGTCATCTGCATGGACATTTTCAAGGTTCCGCTGAAAGCAAGTGTTTTCTTGCTCTGTGCGGCATTGGAAGCCAGATAACGATCCATCAAAGAGAACTTGCCGGCATAAGTGTTCATCAGTTTGCTGCCGTCGATGATGTTAACGGTTTTTGTGTTTTGGCTCCAGCCGACTGTGCTGCCCAAAGATTGCGCGGCAAAACGAACGGGAACCAGAGTGCGGTCGCTCTTGGCATCGATAAAAGAAGCGGCGTCTGTTTTTACAACAGTGGTGACACCGTTTTCTGTTACCTTTACTTCGGAAGAACCGATTTTGAATTCGACAGTTTTGCCATCGAGTTTTGCGATGATCGTGCGTGCGTCGTTTTGATAATCTACGGTTGCGCCGAGAGCTTCAAACACGGCACGGAAGGGAACATAGGTGCGGTCGTTGATCAGCTCGGGAGTAACATCGGTGAAATTGATGGGCTTGCCATCTAAAACGACCGAAATTGCCGAAGCGGGGGCGGGAGAGATCACGGGCACATCTGCGGCAAAAACACTGACAGTGAGAACCATCATCAAAGCCATAGAAAGTGCCAGAGCTTTTTTGAACACATGCTTCATAATACATTCCTCCTAAAAAAATTAAACACCTTGGTCGAATTTAGTATACGACGAATTTACTGGAAATGCAAGGAAGCAAAAAGGTTTTTGCATAGCCGTTGACTTATAATTCGATATGTTTCCATTTTCCGCGGCGGAACCGGGTCATGTTCAAGGTGAGACGCGTATATTGATCGAGCAGAAAGCCCAGCCAGGCGCCCACAAGACCCAGCCCCAGCGGGGTGCAGAAAAGCCAGCCGGCAAAGGGGCGAAGAAAAGTGATGGAGATCAGAGAGGTGACGGCCACATATTTGGTATCGCCCGCCACGCGCAGGCAATTGGAAAAGATGACCTGAGAAACCTGCCCGGGAACCATCAGCGCCATGATAATGATGATCTGTGAGCCCAGGGCGATGATATCGGGTTCGGAAGAGAACGGCAAAATGAGAAAACGGCGGAACACAATGAAAAGCGTCACCAGCACGGCGCCAAGACAAAGGCCCACACGCTGGGCAACATTGCCATAGGCCGAAGCGAGATCGGGGCGCTTCCGCCCCAGATTCTGCCCCACCAAAGAAGCCGAAGAAGCCGCAAGGCCATCGCCCAGCGAGAAGGAAAGATTGATCAGATTCATGCAGATCTGGTGGGTGGCAAAAGCGGTGGTGCCCAGCCCGGCGACGATTTTGGCAAAGGTGAAAAATCCGATGCGCATGAAGACCTGTTCGATGGCGGCGGAAGCGCCTACATTCATAAGCGAAGAGAAATTGCGCTTATCGGGCAGGAACGATTCGTGAAAAGAGACATGCAGAAATTGATCTTTGCGCAGAACAGAAGAAAGCGCCAGACCGAAGCCCGCAAGATAGCCGATCACCGTGGCAATGGCGGCGCCGCGCACTTCAAGACGGGGAAAGCCCCAGTTTCCGCCGATGAGCAGATAGTTGAAGAAAACATTCACAAGGTTTGCCACAAGGTTGGTGCGGAAAGAAAGACGGGTGTTGCCAACACCGCGCTGGGCCGCATTAATGGCCATCATCAGGGTGTTGAGAAAAGTGCCGCCCATCAAAATTTGAAAATAGCCCACCGCGTTATCGATGGTATCGGCCTGGGCCCCCGCAAATTTCAGCAGCGGGTGAGCGAACAGGATGCCCAGGGTGGAAAGCAGCAGCGATAAAATCAGAATCAGCAGCAGCGACTGGCGAAGGGTATGATTGGCGGATTGACGGTCGTTTTCACCGCGGCGGCGCGATACGACGGCGGTGATGCCCACATTCAGCGACATGAACAAGGCCAAAACGATGAAGCGGGGCTGGTTGGTCAAGCCCACTGAGGCGATGGCCGCGGAACCCAGCCCGCCCACCATGATGGTATCCATCATGCTGACGAGCGAGGTCAGAATGGATTCGCACATGGAAGGCCATGCGATGCGGAAAGTATCTCTCAGCGCCTCTGAAGCATTGGGCAGAGGCTGGCCGATGCGGTCGGAAGGCTTTAAAAAGATCTGCGGGCTGAAAAAACGCTCGAAAAGAGAAGAAGTCTGCGTGGGAAACACCTCCGTTTTGGTTTGTGTTAAGCTATCTAACAGTATAGCACACTTTGGGAAAAAGCAACATGAAAACAAATGAAGAAGGTGTTTTGACAGAGTATGGTTATTTGGAGTATACTATTACTGCTTATTAAGGAAGAACGGCTCGATGAAGGCATGGCTTGGCGCTGAAAAGCTTCACCGCCCGGGCGCATGCGTTTCGCTGAAAAAGAGCAGAAAGAACTTTTCGCGGCACCGCGGAAAGAACGAAAGGAAAGAACCATGAATTTTATTGAAATTACCATAGAAACCACCACGGCAGGCGCCGAACAGATCACCGAGCGTCTGGAAGATATCGCCGGCGGATTTGTGGTGGATGACCCGCAGGATCTGGAAGACCTGATGAACGCGCCTTCGCCGCGCTGGGATTATATCGATGAGAAACTGGTGGTGGAAAAAAAGGGCGCCGTCACGGTGCGCTTTTATTTAAATGAAGACGAAGCGGGCATGATCGCCGCGCAGGAAGCGCAGGCAAGGATCGCGCAGATGGGCCGCGAGGCGGAAGCAAGCGGCTGGGGCACGCTGCGTTTCGAAAAGAAAAGCGTGCAGAGCGAGGATTGGGAAAACAACTGGAAGCAATATTATAAACCGTTCCGCGTGGGCCGGCGTCTGATGGTAAGGCCTTCGTGGGAAGAAGTGGAGCCTATCGAAGGATGCACCGTTTTGACGATGGATCCGGCTTCGAGCTTTGGAACGGGAAGCCACGCCACCACCCGGCTGTGCCTGGAGGAACTGGAAAGCATGGATTGCGCGGGCAGAACGATGCTGGATGCCGGATGCGGCAGCGGCATTTTAGCGATCGCGGGCCTGCTTCTGGGGGCCGAACGGGCTGTTTGCTGCGATGTGGAAGAAAACGCCGCAGCAGCCACCCGCGAAAATTTAGCCAAAAACGGCATTGCAAAGGAAAGAACGGCCGTTTACTGCGGCGATTTTTTAAGTTCGCAGGCAACCTTTGACGCTGTGCAGGGGCAATATGACCTGATCACCGCCAACATTGTGGCCGATGTGCTGATCGCCATGGCGCCGCTGCTTTGCAAATGGCTGACCAAAGAAGGCGATTTGCTGCTTTCGGGCATTATTGAAGAAAGATGCGCCGAAGTGGAAGCCGCCTATCAGAAGCAGCAAATGCTTTTCAGCCGGGAATCTCATCGCGACGGCTGGGTGATGATCCATTTAAAACACCGGAAATAAGAAAAGTTTTCCTCTATAACTTCTCTTTGGCTATGGACAAGTTATCGCTTTTTTGCTAAAATATTTTGTATTGCCATGAGGATAGAATGGAGGATCTGCGGTTTGCGGTTTTTTATTGATAAAGATCACATCACAGAAGGTCGCATTCTTCTGACCCCCGAAGATTCTCAGCATATCGTGCGCGTGCTGCGCAAACGGGTGGGGGAAGAACTGGAGCTATGCGATGGGCAGGGAACGGATTATTCCGGAATTCTTTGCAGCATCGATCAAGAACGGGTGCAGGTTCGGCTGGATTCTGCCAGACCGTCACAAACCGAACCCACGGCGGAAGTAACGCTGTATGCGGGGCTTTCCAAAGGGGAACGCTTTGATTTTCTGATCCAGAAAGCAGTGGAACTGGGGGTATCCCGCATCGTTCCGTTCACTTCGCGCTATTGTGTTATAAAGGTTGACGCCAAAGAAAGCGCCAAAAAACAGGCAAGAATGCAGAAGATCGCGCTGGAAGCCTGCAAACAGTCGCTGCGCGGCAAAATCGTCGAGATCGGCGAGATATGCACTTATCAACAGGCGCTGAAACAGGCGGCGTTATCACAATGCCCTTTGCTTTTATATGAGAAGGAAAATCGGTCTTCGCTGAAAACAATTTTACAGGAACACCGGCAGGACTCTTCGTTTGCGGTGATCACAGGCCCGGAAGGCGGATTTTCTCAGGAAGAAGCCCGGCAGGCGCTGGAAGCTTCGATCCCTTCCGTTTCGATCGGCAACCGCATTTTGCGCTGTGAAACAGCGCCGCTGGCGGCATTATGCGCCATTATGTATGAGACATCGAATTTTGATTTTGGAGTGTGAGAACTTGAATAAGCAAAATAAGAAAATGCAGAATGTAGAGCACGATTATGTGACCAACCGCGTTTTGACCATGTTCGGCGGTGGAATTTTGCTCATTGCGTTTACTACATATTTAAGAAACTGTCTGACTTATGCGTCATCGATCACAACGGGGTTGGTGGCTTCGAAAATCGGCGTTTATCTGGGCATTGCGGGTTTTGTTTTCGGGCTGATCTGGAATGTGACAGCTTTAAAAAAGGGCAAATATAACCACGAGACTTTGTTTAACGGCACAGGGCTGATGATGTTCGGCGTTTTGCTGGCGATCTGTTCCTGGATGATCACCGGCCTTGGCGTTGAGCGGGCAACACGCATCGCTTATATTCTCATTCCCGTTTGTGCATTGCTTTATTTGATCTACAGCGTTTATCTGCGCGAATTTTTCACTGTTGCGGCGGGGCTGACAGGCGTGGTGTTTTGCGCATGGCTGGTCATGCAGACCCATGGCAGCACAAGCTTTTCGGGCATCGTGGTAGTGTTTTTGGCCCTGGGCCTGGTGATCTGCCTGCTGATGGAAGGCGTTTATCTGGCTACGCGAAAAAACGGGGGAAAGATCCGCTTCGGCAAACGAAAAATCGCCGTTTACGGCCAGAACACAAGGCATCTGTTCGTGCTGGCGGCGGTGCTGCTGGGGGCGGCTGTGCTGGCGGCTGCGTTTTTCTTGGGCGCGCCCTGGGGATATTATGCCATGTATACGCTGATCGGCGTGATCTTCATCGAGGCCGTTTATTATACCGTTAAAATGATGTAAGCAGCATTTTCAAAAAAATGCGAAAAAGTTTGAAAAAAGTATTGACTTTCATGCGAGCCGCCGATATAATATATCTTGCTCGCATCGGTACGGCGGCATAGCTCAGTTGGCTAGAGCATTCGGTTCATACCCGAACGGTCGTAGGTTCAAGTCCCACTGCCGCTACCATGTTTGGCCCGTTGGTCAAGAGGTTAAGACACCGCCCTTTCACGGCGGTATCGCGAGTTCGATTCTCGCACGGGTCACCATTTTTGAAACAGCAGAAGTTTTCTTCTGCTTCTCTGGAGGCATAGCTCAGCTGGTTAGAGCGTTCGCCTCACACGCGAGAGGTCGTTGGTTCGAGCCCAACTGTCTCCACCAGAGTAATGGCGTTCCCCATTATGAAATATGAATGAGGAACGCTATTTTTCACTAAAAAATCTATAAACGGCCCGTTGGTCAAGAGGTTAAGACACCGCCCTTTCACGGCGGTATCGCGAGTTCGATTCTCGCACGGGTCACCAAAAAAAAGGTATCGTTTAGGCAAAAGCTTAGGCTATACCTTTTTTTCATACCCGAATAAGACAAGCATTTTGCAGAAGGAGCGTGTGATGATGAACCGCATGAATATTATCTGCCTGGGCGTGAGAGATATGGGAAAAGCCATTCGATTCTACCGTGACGGCCTGGGCTTTCAAACAGAGGAGAAAGACGATCATCCGCCGGTGATTTTCTTCAGCACATCCGGAACCAAGCTGGAACTTTATCCGCTGGACCTTCTGGCAAAGGATATCAGCGAGAGCGCTCCGCCGGCCTTGGGCACGGGTTTTGGCGGCATTACACTGGCCTATAACGCCAAAAGCAAAGAAGAAGTGATCGAAGTGACAGAACTGGCCCGCAAAGCGGGGGCCACCGTTGTGAAAGAGCCGCAGGAAGTGTTCTGGGGCGGTTTCCATGCTTATTTCGCGGATCCTGACGGTTATTATTGGGAAGTCGCGTGGGGCCCCAATTTCGAATTCGATGAAAAAGACATGCTGGTTTTATAAACACAGCGCCATCCGTCATCTCTGATGAAAAACGCAGTGCCGCGGCTTGAAAGGGCCTGATGGCCTTTTGAGAAGGCGGCGCGGAAGGAAACGCCATGGAAAGGAGAATATCCCGCCCATGGCGTTTTTATTGCAAGGGGAAAGTGTGCGTGGTTTTCGGGAGAGCATTTGCCAAAAGAAGCAGGCGCGCCGAAACATGATTTTTGCGCCGCCTTCATTTTATGGGTTGCAGGGAAGGAAAAGCAACATTATAATAAAAGCATCACAAAGCAGAAGAAGGCAAAGATCTGCCGGTGAAAAAAGCCACGCAGCGGTGAGAAAAAGAGGGAAGAGCATGGAAGAATTTCAGTTTGCGCATTTCAGCGATATTCATTTTATTGCCAAAAACAGCAGCGAATTTGTGAAAAGCCTGCCCCAAATCGCCCATAACCCCCGCGATGTTCTGGAAGAAGCCCTGCTGCAAGCCGCCAAAGAACCTTTGCAGTTTGTCTTGCTGACGGGCGATATTGTTCACGAGGGCGAAGTGGAAGAATATAGAGCGGTAAAAAATTTGTTCCAAAGATTTTTGCCGGGGATCCCGATCTTTGCGGCGGCGGGAAACCACGATCGCCGCAAGGCCATGTGCCTGGGCCTGGAAGGCTGGCTGCCGAAAGAGGATGCGCCTTATATCCGCAGCAGCCGCGTGGGCGGGCTGCGGGTGGTCGCGCTGGATTCGGCATACACTTGCCCAATGGATGGCGAACTGACAGAAGAACAGCTGATCGTTCTGCATGATATTCTGCGGGAACCCGCGCCCTGCGGAACGCTTCTGATTTTGCACCATCCGCTCTGCGCCCAAAAACAGCGGCTGGCCATGAAAATGCCCGATGCTTTGAAAGCCTGTTTGGAACTAAGCGAGATCAAAGGTATTTTTACGGGGCATCTACACCATGCGGAAACAGGGGAACTGATGGGCATCCCTCATTTTATTTCAAATTCCTTGTCTTTTGGCATTGAAACAGAAGAGACACAGCTGCGGTATACCGATCATTGCGCCTGGCAGCTTTGCAGGTTCAGCGAAGAGGATGGCTTTTCGGTGAAAATCAAAGAAGTGGTGAAAGAAAGCAAAACTTTGAAAACCAAGCCTTATCCCGTTGATTGAATATTCGGCGGGACCCAAAAATATAGATCGATGAACAGGAAACCTAAAAAGCAATAAAAAACAAAAACACCCCGGCCGTCATCCGAGGTGTTTTTGCGTTAAAAAAGAAGAGTGAGATGGGTTATGAAAAACGAATAATGGTGCTGCTAAGGGAACAAGCAACCGGCATCAACCGGGGAAGGATCGATTTCCGATTGCATGTTTAGTATAACCGGAGTTTATGACTGTAATTCGCATTTTTTGTGAATAAAAAGTAAAGAAAAACAGTTTGGAGGTATGCATGGAACTTTTAGGGCAAATGAATCAAAAAAGCTATGTGATGAAACTCACCTGGCCGATCTTTATCGAATTGATCCTGCAGATGCTGGTGGGCAATGTGGATCAGATCATGGTGGGGCGCTATTCTCAGCAGGGGGTCGCCGCCATCGGCAACGCCAACCAGATCTTGAATTTGCTGCTGATCACCTTCAGCGTCATCTGCACGGCATCCACCATTTTGATCTCTCAATACAGCGGCGCCAAAGAGCGCGGTCATATCCAGCAGACTTATGCGCTTTCCATCGTTGTCAATGTTTTTTTCAGCGGCATGATCAGCGCGCTTTTGCTGTTTGGAAGCCCTTTGATCTTCCGCATGATGAGTTTGCCGCAGGAATTGATGAAAGACGGCGTGATTTATTTGAGGATCATCGGCGCGGGCATGGTCCTTCAGGCGGTCTATCTCACTTATACCGCTTTCTTTCGCAGCAATGCGATGATGAAACAGACCATGGTGGTTTCGGTGGGCGTCAATATTTTGAATATTTTCGGCAATATGATTTTGATCAACGGGATGTTCGGCATCCCGCCGATGGGTGTGGCGGGCGCCGCCATTTCAAGCGTGGTCAGCCGGCTGATCGGCGCCATCGTCATCATCGTGATGTTCCGCAAGATCAGGGGGGAGAAAATCAAATTCTCTTCGCTGGTGCCGTTCCCGCGGGCTTTGTTGAAAAAGCTTTTGGGCATCGGCGTGCCTTCGGCGGGGGAATCGCTTTCTTACAGCTTATCGCAGGTGGTGATACAAAGCATCTGCAATCTGCTGCCGGTATATGTGATCACAACGCGCGTTTATGCCAATATGTTCGCCAACTTTTCTTATATCTATGTTTCGGCGATTTCACAGGCGGCGCAGATCGTGGTGGGTTACCTGATGGGGGCCAGGCAGATCGATGCAACGGCCGAGCGTGTGAACGCAACGCTGAAGATCTCGCTGAAAACAGCGCTTGTGATGTCGGTGCTTGTCTGCATTTTTGCAAAACCGCTGGCCGGGCTTATGACCAAAGATCAGCGCGTGATCGAGCTGTTTCAAAAAATAGCGCTCTGTGAGATCGCGCTGGAGCTGGGCAGGGCTGTCAATATCGTGATGGTGCGCTCGCTGCAGGCCATCGGCGATATCCGTTTCCCTGTGACGATCTGCATCATCAGCGCGTGGCTTGTGGCGGTGGGGCTGGGCTGGCTTTTTGCCATTCGGCTGGGCTGGGGCCTCGTGGGCCTTTGGGTGGCCATGGCACTGGATGAATGCTTTCGCGCTTTTCTGTTTCTTTGGCGCTGGAAGGGCGGCAAATGGAAAGAAAAAAACCTGCTGGGCAACCTGTAAAACAACACAAGATCATAAAAAGGCGATATCTGCGAATGACAGATATCGCCTTTTTCGTTCGGGCATGAAACAAACACAGCCATTGAAAGTGATTGTATTTTTTAAAAAGATGTGATAGATTTTGAATAGTATAAAGCTGTGATAAAAAATCATCAGAATATCATAAATAACAGAATAGAACAGAACAACTTTTATGAATGGGCGATGGTAATGATGGATCAAGAAGCAAAGAAAGGCCCGCAACAGCCCCCTGAGCTCCCGACAAACTTTGTGGAAAAGTTCCCGGGGGGATTTGTGGTTTTTCGCGTCGAGGGCAAACGCCTGTCGCCGCTTTATTTGAGCGATAACTGGTGCAAAATGATGGGGAACACCCGTGAGCGCCTGATGGATCTTTATGCAGAAAATGCCCTGAACAGTGTGCATCCCGAAGATTTGCCGTGGCTTTCACAGCGGGTGGAAAAAGCTGTTGAAAACCGCCTGCCCATGAACTTGAATTATCGCGTCAACAATGGGAACGGGGAATACCGCTGGGTGAACCAAAGGGGCAGTTTTGTGACCACCGCCGATGGTAATGCGAATTATTATGCGGTATACCTTGATATTACCCCGGAAATGGAGGCCAGACAAAAACAGCAGGAAGCTCGGCAGGAGCTGATGGCCGTGATGGATCATACCAACATTATGTTTTGGGAATATGATATCCGGAAAGGATCCTGCATCAACGGATTCAAATCGATTCGTGATCTGAACATGCCGCCTGTGATGGAAAACTACCCCGAATGCGTGATCGAAAGCGGTTTTATCCATGCGGAATATGCGCAGGAATTCCGTATGGCCCATCAGAAACTGAAAGAAGGGGTTCCGCATCTCGAAATTTCCATCAAAGTCAATGAGCCGGGCGGCGGGATCGCCTGGAAAAAAGTGAAATATACCACTTTCTTCGGCAAAGACGGAAAGCCGCTGAGGGCGCTGGGAACCAGTGAGGATATCACCGAACAGAAGTATGCCGAAGAACGGTATCGCCAATCGGAAAAGTTCCGGCAATCGCTTTATGAAAAGGCGCTTGGGTCGTTCAAAATGAATCTGACACAAAACCGGTTCATGACAGGTGATCGGGTTTTATCCAGAATAGCCGATTCGAAAAAATATCAGACGGCGGATTCCGTTTTGGAATATGCCGCGGGGCGCTGCATCGATCAGCAGGCGGAAGAAAAGTTCCGCGCGGTTTTTTCAAGAAAGGCATTATTGGAGGCTTTTGAAAACGGTCAGAATTCCGTCAGCCTGGAGCATATTTTTGTTACGGGGCAGAACAAGCAGATTTGGGGCAAAACAACGGTCGAAATGATCCGGAATCCCGAAAACAGCGATGTGGAAGCCATTATTTATGCCATGGATATCACGCAGCAGAAAAACAAAGAGATTCTTATCAACGGCGTGGTAAGCGCGGAATTTGATTTTATCACCCAGATCAACGCCGCGACGGGTTATTATACCATGTATACGCAAAACCGGGAGGGATTGGAACTTCCCGCGTTGACCGGAGAAGATTTTTACCAAAAAAATGTGGAGTTTATCTATCGATATGTGGCCGAAGATGAGATCGAGCGGTGTATCGAAGAATCAAAGATCGAAAATATGGTGGCCCGGTTGGATCGCGAGGGGGATTACTTCACTTATTACCGCTCACGAAACCCCGATGGCAGCATCGGCCATAAAAAGCTGCATATCTTTTACAGCGATCAAAAAACAAAAATGATCTGTCTGGTGAGAACCGATATCACGCGGGATTATCAGGAACGGGAGAAGAAGAACGAAGCGCTTGAGGAAGCGCTGACCCTGGCCGAACATTCCAATCAGGCGAAAAGCAGTTTTCTTTCGCGGATGTCGCATGACATCAGAACCCCTATGAACGCCATCATGGGCATGACGGAACTGGCCAAGCAGGAGATCGATCACCCCGATAAGGTGATGGAAAGCCTGACAGTGATCGAACAGGCATCACAGCATCTGCTGAACATCATCAACGATATTCTGGATATGTCGCTGATCGAAAGCGGAAACACGGGCGAGATAAAAGAGCCGTTCGATCTGGCAGCGCAGATCGTGAGCATCCAGGAGATCATGGCTATTTTGCTGGCCGAGAAAAAGCAGAGCTTTCAGCTGACCCAAAGCCTGCATCACAAGCATTACATGGGCGATGCGGTTCGGCTGAAACGCGTATTGCTCAACCTGCTCAACAACGCTTCGAAGTTCACGGCGGAAGGGGGAGCCATCAAGCTTGAAATCGAAGAAAAAGCTTCGACGAACCCCCATATTTCGCTGGTAAAATTCAGTGTGGAAGATAACGGATGCGGCATCCCCGAAGACAAGCTGGAAACGATTTTTACGCCTTTTTCCCGCTTGGAAAATTCAATGCAGAGCGAGGGCACCGGCCTTGGCCTTTCTATTGTGAAAGGCATCATTGAAGCCAAGGGCGGAACCATCCATGTGAAGAGCGAAGTCGGTTCGGGTTCGGTTTTTACGGTGATTTTACCGCTGGAGATCGATGAATCTTACAGCGCCGAAAAAGAAGAGCGCCCAACTCAGGCGGCACCGAAGGCAAACGAGCTTTTGGGGATGCATATTCTGCTGGTGGAAGATCATCCCATTAACGCCAAGGTGGCAAAACGAATGCTGGAATCCTGCGGCGCCGCGGTGGATACGGCGGAAAACGGGAACTTGGGATATCAAAAATTCAGCCAAAGCCCGGCGGGCGCTTATGATTTGATCTTTATGGATATTCAGATGCCGGTGCTGAACGGCTATGAAGCCACAAGAAAAATCAGGGCCTGCGCCCATCCGCAGGCAAAATCGATCCCCATCGTGGCCATGACGGCCAACGCCTATGCCGATGATATCGATAAAAGCATCGAATGCGGCATGAATGGCCATATCGCAAAACCGATTTCCATGAACCAGCTTTTGAGGGCGATCAAAAGCATCAAACAGGAAAACGGCGGTTTTTGCGAATAAACAGAAAGCCTGATCCTGACCGTGTGAAACGGCGCAGGATCAGGCTTTTCTTGATTTTTTGGCATGTTTTGCGAAAGGGCGAAGAAAAATGCGGCAGATCAGTGAAGAAGATCCCACAGCTGGTTGATGGTTCCCGCGCCCATGGTAAACACAATGTCGCCTTCACGGGCGTTGCTGCGCAGATAGGCGGCGGCATCTTCAAAAGTGGGGGCAAACACACTGCCGGGGATCTTGGCGGCCAGATCGCGGGAGGAAATGCCGCTTTGATTGGTTTCGCGCGCGGCATAAATTTCAGATAACACTACCACATCCGCCAAAGAGAGCGCTTGCGCGAATTCATCGAAAAGGCAGATGGTGCGGGAATAGGTATGCGGCTGGAAAACGCAGATGATGCGTTTGAAATCCATGGATCTTGCCGTTTTCAGAGAAGCGGCGATCTCATCGGGATGGTGCGCGTAATCATCAAAGACCATGGCGCCCTGAAAATTGCCCTTATATTCGAAGCGGCGGCCCACGCCTGTATAATCGCTGAGCCCTTTGGAAAACACTTCGCCCGGGATGCCAAGGCGGATGGCCGCGGCGGCGGAAGCCAGCGCGTTGAGCATGTTATGTTCACCGGGAACTTTTAAAGCGACAGAGCAATAGAACTGATCGCCGTTGATCACATCAAAGGAATAAAATCCGTTTTTGCAGGTGATGCAATAGGGATGCACATCACAATGTTCGCCAAGGCCGAAGGTGACGACACGCCGCCCGCAGTTTTCGATGGCGCGCAGAACATTTTCGTTTTCGCCGTTTGCCACCACCAGCCCGTCTTCTTCGGGCACAAGCATGGCAAATTTGCGGAAGCTTGCGATAATATCATCGGTATCGCTGAAAAAATCCAAATGATCGCGGTCGATATTTAAAATCATCGCGATGGTGGGCAGAAAATTCAGAAAAGAATTTTTATATTCGCAGGCCTCGGCCACGAACAGATCGGTGGAACCGATATGCAGGCTGCCGCCGATGAGAGGCAGTTCGCCCCCCACCATAATGGTCGGGTCAAGCTGAGCATCGATCAAAACAGAAGAAAGCATGGAAGTGGTGGAGGTTTTGCCGTGAGTGCCCGCCACACAGATGGCGTGTTCATAACCGCGCATCAAAAGCCCCCAGGCCTGGGCGCGTTCCAAAACAGGCAGGCCGTTTGCGCGGGCGGCCACGATCTCGGGGTTTTGATCGGGAATGGCCGCGGTTCGGATGACCAGAGAGGCGTCGCCCAAATTCAGCGGCGAATGGCCGATCTGCACAGGGATATTTTCGGCGCGAAGCTTTTTCACGGCTTCGGAATCATCGCGGTCGGAGCCCTGCACCTTGGCCCCCATATGAACAAGAAGCCGCGCCAGCGCGCGCATGGAAACGCCGCCGATGCCGCAGAGATGTATGGTTTTGCCGCCTTGGATGGCGTTGAGAAGTTCTTGATAATCCATTGATATCATCATCCATTCTAAAATTAACCCCTGAGCAGGGCATTTATTCAAAAACAAGCATAAATATTATGGCCGGTATTTTTCTTTACCCTATCATTATATTGCATAGAGGGGGAAAGATAAACACTAAATTTCGATCTTGGGCAGAAACCTTAAGGTTTCTTTAAGATGCTGTACAAAAGTGCCGAGCTTTAGTATAATATATGATTGGGATAAAGAAGTCAACTGACAAAGGAGTGACAGGCAGATTGAAAGTGATGATTTTGACCGTTTCAACCGGATATGGGCACACCGCCACCGCAAACGCCATTGCAGATCGGCTGACAGAGATGGGCAATCAGGCCCAGGTGGTGGATGTATATAAATATATCAACAGCTTTATTTCAGAAACGCTGGATAAAAGCACAACGCTTTATACCAAAGTGGCGCCGGATATATACCGCGTGATCTATGATTATTTAGAGGGCGGCGTGGAAGTTGACCAAAAGAATGTTTTCCAGTTAGTCAACAAATTATGCGCCTATAAATTTTTTCATCTGGTCAAAGCTTTCGACCCGGATGTGATCGTTTGCACGCATTTGTTCGCGGCGCAGCTTGCCCATGAGATCAAACGGAAAGGCAAAACGCGAGCCCGCCTGGTGGGTATTATCACCGATTACACCATTCATCCTTATTGGGAAACCGTCACTTCGGTGGATTACATCATAACAGCCAGCGAGATGCTGACGCTTCGCGCCGTGAAACGCGGCATCCCCCACCAGAAAATCCTGCCCTTTGGCATCCCTGTTCACCCCAAATATCGCATGGCGCTTTCAAAATATCAGGCGCGGGAAAAACTGGGCCTGAAACTCAACGCCAAAGTGATTCTGCTGATGGGCGGCGGCCTGGGCTTTGGCATCGATGAAGATGAAGTGAGAAAAATATTCGAACTCAACAGCGATTGCGAAGTGATGGCCGTTTGCGGCAGAAACGAAAAGCAGAGGCTTCGTTTTGAAAAAATGAAGCAGGAATATAACTATATCAACCTGCATCCCTATGGATTTGTGGATAATGTGCAGGAAATGATGGATGCGGCGGATTTTCTGATCTCAAAACCGGGCGGCCTTTCGGTATCGGAGGCGCTGGCCAAAAATTTGCCCATGATCGTCATCAACCCCATCGCCGGCCATGAAGAACGGAACTTGGAATTTTTGCTCAATTCGGGCGTGGCCATCTATTCCACCAAAACTTTTCCGCTGGATGAAGCGGTGAATTTTTTCCTGCAAAGCCCGCGGCGGCTGGAAACCATCCGCGAAAGCATTGCGGAAATTGCAAAACCCGATGCAC
Organism: Acidaminobacterium chupaoyuni; assembly: GCF_047936785.1. Taxonomy (GTDB): domain Bacteria; phylum Bacillota; class Clostridia; order Oscillospirales; family Butyricicoccaceae; genus Acidaminobacterium; species Acidaminobacterium chupaoyuni. The sequence continues at coordinate 1,911,695 of NZ_CP176394.1, read as the reverse complement.
TTGAAAAAATTTGTGATTTTTTGACCAATATGCCGCTGAATATCAGAAGCATGGCCGTTGATCAAGAACCTCAAAAATAAATTCAAAACAATTGAATTGGGGAGGCGCCTCATGCAAAACGCAAAAATGGCAAAGATCGAGCAATCGCTTGACAGCCACCATGAAGAAATGATGGCTTTATGGAAAGAACTTGTCAACATGGAAAGCTATGTGGGCGAAGGCGACAAAGTATGGCGTGTGGCGGAAAAACTGAAAGCGGAATATGAAAAAGCGGGCTTTGACTGCCGCCTGGAGGATGTGGGCGGCGGCTGGGGCCCCACCCTCATCGGCACACTGGGCGCCGGGCGGCCGGGGCAGCCCATCGTTTTTTCGGGCCATATGGATACGGTGTTCCCCACAGGCAGCTGGGGCGAAGCCCCGTTCCGTATGGAAGGGAACCGCGCCTTCGGGCCCGGTGTTTTGGATATGAAGGGCGGGCTGGTGATCGCGCTTTTCGTTTGCAAGGCGCTGGAAGAAGCAGGATATTGCGAAACTCCCATCAAAATCATTTATTCCGGCAATGAAGAAAAAGGCCATGTGAGATCCAGCGGCGCAGAGGTTTATTTAAGAGAATCGAAAGGCGGCCGTTTTGCGTTTAATATGGAGACGGGGCTGGCATCCGGCGCTCTCTGCACAGGCAGAAAGGGCCATTTGGGCTGTCACATCACCATCACGGGCGTGGAATCCCACGCCGGCAACGATTTTGAAAGCGGGCGCAGCGCCATTGAAGAAGCGGCTCATAAAATTTTGAAACTGCAGGCGCTGACCGATCTGCAGGAAGGCACCACCGTGAATGTGGGCGTCATCCGCGGCGGAACGGTGCCCAACGCCGTGCCGGGGAAATGCGAACTGGAAGTGGATATCCGCGTGGCCAAAGAAGAGGGCCGCCAAAGGGTGAAACAGGCGATCCCCCAGATCGTGGAATATTGCACCGTGGCGGATGTGACCGCGGAATATACTTTTGACGGCGACGCGCCGATTTATGCCACCACCCCGGAGGTGATGGAATTTTACCGGTTCGTTTGCCGAACGGCGGAAGAATATGGCCTGGAGAAACCGGGCAGCAAAACCCTGGGCGGTTTTTCAGACGCCGCTTATGTGGCCATGGCCGGCGTGCCGGTTATCTGCTCTTTTGGCGTAAAAGGCGAATGGAACCACACCAAGCGCGAATATGCCTTGGTGGATTCTATGCGGGAACGGGCAAAATTGATTGCCGCCGTTATTTTGGAACAGCAGCGATTCAAACAATAAACCACTGCGGGCTTCTCTTATTTCAGAAGGGAGGCCCGCTTTTTTTATAAAAAGTGCGCCGCAGAAAAAACATTTCTTTCTTTTTGGGAATAAGATGGCAAAGAGAAAGGAGAGTGATGGAATGGAGCAGAAAAAGCTTCATTTTTTGGTGGCAGGGGGCGATATGCGCCAGGTTCGGCTATGCAGCCTGCTTCATGCCGATGGACACTGCGTCAGCGCTTTCGCGCTGGAGCGCTACCGCTTTAACGGAGAGATCAAAACAGAACAAAACTTTCAGGAAGCGGCGGAAAAGGCCGATTGCGTGATCTTCCCCATGCCGATGCTGCAGGAAGGGCGATTGAACGCCCCTCTGGCGGCGGAAGAACAGAAGGCGGAGCATTTGCTGCCGCTGATCCCCAAGCGCTGTGTGGTGATGGCGGGGATGGTGCCGGAGGGCATGATGGAAACGGCCCGAAAAGACGGCATCCTTTTGCATGATTACCTCAAACGCGAAGAACTGGCGGTCTATAACGCTTCGGCCACGGCGGAAGGCGCCATTCAGATCGCCATGGAAAACACGGCGCATACTTTATGCGGCAGCCGCTGTATGGTGATCGGCTATGGCAGAATCGGCAAGCTGCTTTGCGCCAAGCTGCATGGCCTGGGCGCGAAGGTGGTGGCCTGCGCGCGCAAACACGGCGATCTCGCCATTGCGGAATGCAGCGGGCTGGAAAGCTGCCCCTTTGACAAAATGGAAGAACGGCTGGGCGATATGGATCTTATTTTCAACACGGTTCCTGCCATGGTGCTGCCCAGAGAAAAACTGATGAAAATCGGCAGCAGACCCTTTGTGATCGATCTGGCTTCAAAGCCAGGGGGGGCTGACTTTGAAAAAATGGAAAGAGAAGGGAAGACTTTTTGTGAAAGCCTTTCTAATATGATATAATAACCGCAAAGCAGTTATTATATTTTATTTCACGGCCCGCCTACGGCGATGGCCACATTATATCATTCGTGCTTCGCACTCATGATATAATAATCGCAAGCGGTTATTATATTTTATTTTACGGCCCGCCTGCGGCGATGGCCACTTTATACCATTCGTGCTTCGCACTCATGGTATAATAACCGCAAAGCAGTTATTATACCAATTCCACGGCCCGCTTGCGGCGATGGCCACTTACTATGAAGCAAGATCGAATAAAAAGCAAACGACAGAAACACCAGAAAGAAACGCATCAGATCGAAATGGAGAAATCTATGAGTAAAACACTTGTCTTGGCGGAAAAGCCTTCTGTGGGCAGAGAACTGGCCCGTGTGCTGGGCTGCGGCCAGAAGCGGGAAGGCTATTTTGAAGGAAAAGATTATTGCGTCACCTGGGCGCTTGGGCATCTGGTCACCTTGGCCGAGCCCGAAGCCTATGGAAAAGAATATGAGAAGTGGGATCTTGCCACTTTGCCCATGCTGCCCAAAAAGATGCAGCTTGTGGTGATTCCGCAAACCGCGAAACAATATCATGTGGTGCAGAAGCTGCTCAAGGCGCCCGAGATCGAAAAAATCGTGATCGCCACAGACGCCGGCCGCGAAGGCGAACTGGTGGCGCGGTGGATCTTGGAAAAAGCGGCCTGCCGCAAGCCGCTGAAAAGGCTGTGGATCTCTTCACAGACCGACAAGGCCATCAAAGAAGGCTTTGCAAAGCTGAAAGACGGGCGGGAATATGAAAACCTTTATGCTTCGGCGCAAAGCCGCGCCGAAGCCGACTGGCTGGTGGGGATGAATGTGACCCGCGCGCTGACCTGCAGGTTCAACGCGCAGCTTTCGGCGGGCAGAGTGCAGACCCCCACTCTGGCCATGATCTGCCGTCGGGAAGAAGAAATCAAGCAATTTGTGCCCACGGCATATTATGGGCTTCAGATCCAGGCGCAGGGCGTGCGCTTCACCTGGAAAAGCCGCAAAACGAACAGCCCGCGCATCAGCCAGCAAGAAACCGCACAACGCCTGGCGGCGCAGCTTAAGGGAAGCAGGCTGAAAATCACTCAGCTGAAAAAAGAACGCAAGCTGGAACCCGCGCCTTTGCTCTATGACCTGACGGAATTGCAGCGGGATGCCAACAAAAAATATGGGTTCACCGCCAAGGAAACGCTGAATTTGATGCAGCGGCTTTATGAAAACCACAAGCTGCTCACCTATCCGCGCACGGATTCGCGCTATCTCAGCGCGGATATCGTGCCCACGCTGGCCGAACGCCTGAAAGCCGTTTCCGTTGCCGCTTACGCGCCTTTTGCAAAGGAGATCCTGCGAAAAGGCATCCAGATCTCAAAACGCATCGTGGATGACAGCAAGGTCACCGACCATCACGCCATCATCCCCACCGAGCAATATGTGGATCTGATGGAACTGACCAATGAGGAGCGGCGCATTTATGATCTGGTGGTCAGGCGCTTTCTGGCGGTGCTGAGCCCGGCTTATGCTTATGACAGCACAAAGATCACAGCCGAAACGGGCGGAGAACTGTTCACCGCCGCGGGCCAGGCGGTGGCCGAAGCGGGCTGGCGGCGGCTTTATCAGGGCATGACGCAATGGGATGACGACGAGGAAGAAAGCCAGGAAGAACCGCCCCAGCAGCTGCCGCAGTGGAAACAGGGGCAGGAACTGGCGGCCGACGCCATCAAGATCACCGAAGGAAAAACCAAACCGCCCGCGCGTTATACGGAAGCGACCCTGCTTTCGGCTATGGAAAACCCCGCAAAATTTGTGGAAGACCGTCAGCTGAAATCGGTTTTAGACAGCGTCAGCGGAATCGGCACCCCCGCCACCCGCGCCGATATCATCGAAAAGCTTTTTTCGGCAAATTATGTCGAACGGCGCGGCAAAGAGATCTTCCCGCTGAGCAAAGGGATGCAGCTGGTGAAGATCGTGCCGGAAGATCTGAAATCGCCGGCGCTGACGGCGCAGTGGGAACAGCAGCTCACCGCCATCAGCAAGGGGCAGCGCAAGCCTGCGGATTTTCGGCAGGAGATGTGCGGATATGCCACAAAGCTGGTGCAGGCGGTGAAAATGAGCTCGGCGGAATATCATCACGACAATGTCACACGAACAAGATGCCCCCTTTGCGATAAATTTTTGCTGGAGGTCAACGGAAAACGAGGGAAAATGCTTGTCTGCCCCGATCGGGAATGCGGCTATCGCCAGAACCTTTCGTTCACCAGCAACGCCCGCTGCCCGCGTTGCCACAAAAAGCTTGAAATTGTGGGGGAAGGCGAGAAAAAGATCTATTCCTGTAAATGCGGGTTCCGTGAGAAATTCGATCGCTTCAATGAATATTTGAAAGAAAACAGCGCCGGGGCTTCGCGCAGCCAGGTGCGGCAATATTTGCAGCGCCAGCAGGAACAGGAAGAGCGCGTTTCGCCCTTTGCCGCCGCGCTGGCCAAAGCGCAGGAAAAACAGCAGAAAAAATAGCGCGTATCTTTGCAAAAACGGCCGAATATGATAAACTGACATTGTCAGAGCAATTTTACAGGATGGAAAAGGAGAGATCTATCATGCTGAAGACAAATCACGACGATCTGCCGAAGCTGCTGGTGCAGGGCGAAGTTCGCCATTCCAAAAGCAGCCAGACCTATCGCCACACAACAGATGGCGAACCGATGATTTTGCCCGCCACCGGAGGCATCACCTATAACGCCAAGATCGGTGATCGCTGTGTGGGTTGGGCCGCCGATCATTTAGAGCCCGGCGTGACCACAAGAAACAGCGACGAAGCGTTCAACGCGGCATATTCCAGCCTTTCCTGCATCGGCAATGAAGCCATTGTACGAACCGGCGACGCCAAGGGCGCCCGCGGTTTTGTAACGGGCAAGCATGGCGGCTGTGAGCACCTGATCTGCTATTTCAGCGATGAAGCCATGGAAAACATGAGCATCGGCGATAAGATCGATGTGCGTTCTCAGGGGCAGGGGATGAAACTGATCGATTATCCTCAGATCCTTCTGCGCAACATGAGCCCCGAACTGCTTGAAAAAATGAACATCACCGAAGAAAACGGCAAGCTGAAAGTGGGCGTTGCCAAAATCGTTCCCGCGGCGATCATGGGTTCCGGTTTGGGTTCCGCAACTTCTTATTTCGGCGATTATGACATCACTTTGCATGATGAAGCCATCACCAAGGAATATCATCTGGATGAGCTTCGTTTTGGCGATATCGTGGCCATTATCGACGCCGACACCCGTTTCGGCAGAACCTATCGCACAGGTTCCGTGACCATCGGCGTGATCATTCACAGCGATTGCATTTTGGCCGGCCACGGCCCCGGGGTCACCACGCTGATGACCTGCAAAACACCCGAGATCATCCCTGTGATCGATGAAAACGCCAATCTGGCCCATTATTTTCTGGATAAATAAGCGATTTTAAAGAAGCCACCGATGCCGCAGAGCGATCTGCGGCATTTTTTTGCCCTTTTTTGCATAATTCTGTGATAGCAGCCGAAGCACGGTTTCGGCGTTCTGAAAGAAAGGGTGAGAAGCATGCCCGAAGCGAAAGAATATGAAGGCAGGGAAACCATCGAAGAGATCAAAAAGCAGATCGCTTTGGCAGAGGAAGCATGAACGGGCGGCCGGCGATCTATTTAAGGCTTTCCCGTGAAGACGGCGAGGGGGAGAGCCAGAGCATCGCAAACCAGCGCAGCATTTTAACGCAATATCTAAAGGCCCACGGCATGGGGCAGGCGGTGGAATTCGTGGATGACGGTTATTCGGGCCTGCGCTTTGACAGGCCGGCGTTCCAGCGGCTTTGCCGCGCCATCGAAGCGGGAGAGATCGATATGGTGCTCACCAAAGATCTTTCGCGACTGGGCCGTGATTATATTCAGACAGGGTATTATCTGGAACGCTATTTCCCCGAAAAAGAGGTAAGATATATCGCCGTGACAGACGGCATCGATACCGCCAACGGGCAGGATGACCTGACGCCCTTTCGCGCGGTGATGAACGACCTGTATGCCAAAGACATTTCAAAAAAAGTGCGCGCCGCGTTGGATGCGAAAAAACGAAAAGGGGAATTCATCGGCGCTTTGCCGCCTTACGGATATCAAAGAAGCGCCGAAAGGCATGAAATCCTTGAGATCGACCCCGAAAAGGCCGCGGTGGTGAGAAAAATATTCGAAAACGCCCGCCGGCGAAACTCGGCGGAAGAGATCGCGCGGATGCTGGAGCGGGAAGAAATCTTATCCCCTTCGGGCCGCAAAACATGGAGCGGCACCATGGTGCGCCGCATTGTCACAAACCCCACCTATTGCGGCAAGCTTACCCAAAACCGCGCCCGCAAGCTCAGCTATAAAATCGCCAAAAAGAAAAACCTGCCGCCGGAAGAATGGGTGGTGGTGCCCAGAACCCATGAACCCATCGTCAGCGAAGCGGAATGGCGCGCAGCGGGCAAGCTGATGGGAAAAAAGAAAACAGGGGCGGAAGGAACTTTATGGGAATGCGGGCGATGCGGGGCCGCTTTGAGGCTTTCGCACGGAAAAGACGGATGGAAAGCGCGATGCGCCGGCAAAAACGGATGCGGACAAACGGGCTCGATCAGCGATGAAGACTGGAAAATGATAGAAGCGCAACTCTGCGGAAGAATGAAGCGGGAAGGCCTGATTTCAGAGAAAGGGCAATGGAAAAAACTGTTGCCGATCTGCCTGGAAAAGATCGTCTGGCAAGAAAACGGCGGCGCGGAACTTTATTGGTTTTTTCGTTTTGAGAAAGAAAACGGCAGCGCAGCTTCAGAGGAATAAAGGGAAGCATGGGTAAAAATCACAATGGGTCATGGAAGCTATGTGCAAAATTGTAAATTCAGACAAAAAAACAAAAAAACTTAAAAACATATTGAACTTTTCCCCGAAAATCGTTATGATATCAATATAGAATCGATCGATGAAGGAATACGGAGGTTCTGCCATGAAGTCCATGATTTCAAAAAGCAAATTTGCAATCGGTGGCAGAGCAATTTCCCCTTGCGGGCAAATTGTTCTGGGTTTTCGCGGCTTTGAAAAGGGGCATCGTGTATTCTTTCTTCAATACTGAAAGCTGTAGGTATATCGCCCACGGCTTTTTATTTTGCAAAAACGACGGAGGAACGATCAGATGACACAGAAAAAAGTAGCGGTTATCATGGGCAGCGACAGCGATCTGCCGGTTGTAGCAAAAGCGATCAACACGCTGAAAAATTTTGATGTGCCCATTGAAGCGCATGTGATGAGCGCACACAGAACCCCCGAAGAAGCCTGCGCCTTCGCAAAAAGCGCGGCGGAAAACGGTTTTGGGGTGATTATCGCGGCCGCGGGAAAAGCGGCGCATCTGGGCGGTGTTTTGGCGGCGCATACCATTTTGCCGGTGATCGGAATTCCGATGAAATCTTCTACCTTGGATGGGCTGGATGCTTTGCTGGCCACTGTTCAGATGCCTTCGGGCGTGCCCGTGGCCACCGTGGCCATCGACGGCGCCGAAAACGCGGCGCTCTTGGCAATTCAGATGCTGGCCATCAGCGATGAACGCCTGGCCGCCGCGCTGCTTCGCAAAAAAGAAGACATGGCAAAGGCCGTGAAAGAAAAAGACGCCAAGCTGCAGGAACAGCTTTAACATCATAAATTAAGCCGCGAGCTGAAACTATAGGAGGAAGTCAAAATGGAAAAACGCGAACAGCTTTACGAAGGAAAAGCAAAGAAAGTTTACAGAACAGATGATGACCGCTATCTGATCGTGGATTACAAAGACGACGCCACCGCTTTTAACGGCCTGAAAAAAGGCACAATCACCGGCAAAGGCGCCATCAACAACCGCATCACCAACTTTTTGATGAAAAAGCTGGAACAGGCCGGCGTTCCCACCCATTTGGTCGAGCAGCTTTCCGACCGTGAAACAGTTGTCAAAAAAGTGACCATCGTGCCGCTGGAAGTGATCATCCGCAATGTTTCGGCGGGCTCTTTCGCCAAGCGCTATGGTGTGGAAGAAGGCATTGTTTTCGAAGAACCCACCATTGAATTCTCTTATAAAAACGATGATCTGGGCGACCCGCTCATCAACGCCTATCATGCGAGAGCGCTGAAACTGGCCACCGCAGAAGAAATTGAACTGATCAAAAAATATTCCTTCATGGTCAATGATTTCCTGAAAAAATTCATGGCCGATCTGGGCATCACTTTGGTCGATTTCAAGCTGGAATTCGGCAAGACCGCCGATGGAACGCTTGTTTTGGCCGATGAGATCTCGCCCGATACCTGTCGTTTCTGGGATAGCAAGACAAATGAAAAACTGGATAAAGACCGTTTCCGCAGAGACCTTGGCGGCGTGGAAGACGCCTATCACGAGGTGCTCAAGCGCCTGATGGGAGAAGAATAGAATGGGTGGTTTTCTTGGAATTACCTCTAAATTCGATTGCGCATATGATCTGTTCTTCGGCGTTGATTACCATTCTCATTTAGGAACCCGCCGCGGCGGCATGGCCATGTATGATGAGAAAGAAGGCTTTCAGCGCGCCATCCACAATATCGAAAATTCGCCGTTCAGAACAAAATTCGAGCATGATGTAGACGCTATGCGCGGCACGGCCGGCATCGGCTGCATCAGCGATAATGAGCCCCAGCCGATGCTCATCCGCTCGCATCTGGGCAATTATGCCATCACCACCGTGGGGCGCATCAACAATACGGAAGAGCTGGTGGAGCGTATTTTAAAAGATCACCGCCAGTTCTTAGAGATGACCGGCGGCAACATCAACGCAACAGAGCTGGTGGCCGCGCTGATCAATGAACGCGACACCATTGAAGAAGGCATCCATTGGGCGCAGCAGTGCATCAAGGGCACCATGTCGATTCTGGTGCTTACGCCGAAAGCGCTTTATGCCGCGCGCGATCTTCTGGGGCGCCTGCCCGTGGTGATCGGCAAGCGCGAAGACGGCTATTGCTTCACCTTCGAATCGTTCGCGTTTGAAAAAGTGGGCTATACCTATGAACGCGATATGGGCCCCGGCGAAGTTGTGAGAGCCACGCCCGAAGGCATCGATGTGATGTATCAGCCCCAGGAAAAAATGCGCGTGTGCTCTTTCCTCTGGACTTATTACGGATATCCCAATTCACATTACGAAGGCTCTACTGTTGAAACGATGCGCTATCGCTGCGGCTCGATTCTGGCCGACCACGATATCGCGGAAAACCTGGCGCAGGATGTGGATTATGTGGCCGGCATTCCCGACAGCGGCGTTCCCCACGCGGTGGGTTACGCAAACCGCGCGGGCATCCCCTTCGCGCGCCCCTTTATCAAATATACCCCCACATGGCCCCGAAGCTTTATGCCCACCCATCAGGCGGTGCGCAATCTGGTGGCCAAAATGAAGCAGGTTCCGGTGGAAGAGCTGATCCGCGGCAAAAAACTGCTGTTCATCGATGATTCCATCGTGCGCGGAACCCAGATGAGAGAAACCGTGGATTTCCTTTATGAAAACGGCGCGAAAGAAGTGCATATCCGCTCTGCCTGCCCGCCGCTGATGTATGGATGCAAATATTTGAATTTCTCGCGCTCCACATCCGAGATGGAGCTTATCACCAGAAAGACTATCGTGGCGCTGGAGGGTGAAGAAGGCCTCAAGCATATGGATGAATATGCCGACAAAAAAACGGCCCGCGGCAAAGCGATGCTGGAAAACATCGGGCAGACGCTGCATTTTTCTTCCCTGCGTTACCAAACTTTAGAGGGAACTTTGGAATCGATCGGGGTGGAACCCGCAAAACTCTGCACTTATTGCTGGAGCGGCAAAGAATAAACTTTTTGCACGAAAACGACAAAAATGATTCAGAGAGAGGATATTATGAAAAGTTTTAGCGATAGCTACAAGGCTGCCGGCGTGGATGTAACGGCCGGATATCAAGCTGTTGAATTGATGAAAAAGCATACCGCAAGAACCATGATCCCCGGGGTGCTTTCGGGGCTGGGGGGCTTTGGCGGCCTTTTTGAAATGGATCTTTCGGGGATGAAGCATCCCGTATTGGTATCGGGAACCGACGGCGTTGGAACCAAGCTGAAGCTGGCATTTCTGCTGGACAAGCATGACACGATCGGCATCGATTGCGTGGCCATGTGTGTAAACGATGTGGTTTGCGCCGGCGCAAAACCGCTGTTCTTTTTGGATTATATCGCCATTGGCAAAAATGAGCCCGAAAAAGTGGCGCAGATCGTTGCGGGCGTGGCCGAAGGCTGTGTGCAATCGGGCTGCGCGCTGATCGGCGGCGAAACCGCAGAACACCCCGGCATGATGCCGCTGGATGAATATGATCTGGCCGGCTTTACCGTGGGCGCTGTGGAAAAAGAAAAAATTCTCGACCAATCAAAGGTGAAAGCCGGCGATGTGATTCTGGCGCTGCCTTCCAGCGGCGTTCACAGCAACGGGTTCTCTTTGGTGCGCAAAGTGTTCGATATCGAACACGCGAAGAATTTCTATTCCAACGAACTGGGCACAACGCTTTGGGAATCGCTGCTGACCCCCACCATCATTTATGTAAAGCCCATTCTTGCGCTGATGGAAAAAGTGAACATCAAATCGATCTCGCATATCACCGGCGGCGGGTTTTATGAAAATATCCCCCGCGCGCTGCCCGAAAACAAAACGGCGAAGATCGAGCTTGCCAAAGTGCAGAAGCTGCCGATTTTCGACCTGATCGCCAAAACAGGCAATATCCCCCAAAAGGATATGTTCAACACCTATAACATGGGCGTGGGCATGTGCGTGATCGTGGATAAGACCGAGGCGGATCGAGCGATCGAAACCCTGAAGGCCAACGGCCAGAACGCCTATATTCTGGGCGAAGTGACAGAGGGCGACGAGGGCGTTTTGTTATGGTAAGGATCGCCGTGCTGGTTTCCGGCGGGGGCACCAATCTGCAGGCGCTGATCGACGCCCAGCAAAAGGGCATTTTGCACAGCGGCAGCATCGAACTGGTGGTTTCAAGCCGCAAAGGCGCCTATGCGCTGGAGCGCGCGAAAAAAGCCGGAATTGCCGAAGCTGCGCTGGCAAGGCGCGATTATGCTTCGACCGAAGCATATGACCGGGCGCTGACAGACCTTTTAAAAGAACACCGGATCGATGTGGTCGTTTTGGCCGGGTTCCTGTGTGTTCTGGGCAAAACGGTGATCGAAGCTTACCCCGACCGCATCATCAATGTGCATCCGTCGCTGATCCCTTCTTTTTGCGGGGATGGCTTTTATGGGCTTCATGTGCATGAAGCGGCGCTGGCCAAAGGCGTGAAAGTCACGGGGGCTACGGTGCATCTGGTGAATGAAATCACAGACGGCGGCAGGATCCTGCTGCAAAAAGCGGTGGAAGTGGAAGCGGATGACACCCCGGAAACGCTGCAAAAGCGCGTGATGGAACAGGCGGAATGGATCTTGCTGCCCAAAGCCGCCGAGATGATCTGCGCACAGCTTGCACGGGCAAAAGAATAAAAATCGATATCTTCCGCCTGGATCGGGCGGAAGATATCGCCCTATAAAGCGAAAAAAAGAAATCTGGAGGGAAAACTATGAAGAGAAGAGCGCTTATCAGCGTTTCCGATAAAACAGGCGCCGTGGAATTCGCCAAAGAACTGGAAGCTTTGGGATATGAAGTGGTTTCCACCGGCGGAACCGCAAAGGCCATTGAAAAGGCCGGCATCACCGTGACCGGTGTTTCCGATATCACCGGCTTTCCCGAATGTCTGGATGGCCGCGTGAAAACGCTGCATCCCATGATCCACGCGGGCATTTTGGCCATGAGAAGCAATCCCGAGCATATGAAGCAGATCGAAGAACTGGGCGTAACGCCCATCGATATTGTGGCCATCAATTTATATCCCTTTAAACAGACGATTCTGAAAGAGGGCGTTACCTTCGAAGAGGCCATTGAAAACATCGATATCGGCGGCCCCACAATGATTCGCGCAGCGGCGAAAAACTGGCAGGATGTGGCGGTGATCGTTGACCCCGCCGATTATGAAGTGGTTTTGAAAGAACTGCGCGAGCAGGGCGAAGTGACCCGCGAAACCAAGCTGAAGCTTTCTTATAAAGTGTTTGAACACACCGCCGCCTATGACACCCTGATCTCGACTTATTTGAGAAAACACGCAGGCTTTTCGCAGTTCCCCGAAAATCTTTCGCTCACTTATGAAAAAGTGCAGGAAATGCGCTATGGCGAAAACCCCCACCAGAAAGCGGCGTTTTATCGCGAGGTGGGTGCGCCCGAAAATTCTTTGGCCTGCGCCAAACAGCTGCACGGCAAAGAACTGAGCTTCAACAATATCAACGACGCCAACGGCGCGCTGGATATTTTGAAAGAACTGGGCAAGGAACAGCCTGCCGCCGTGGCGGTGAAGCACACGAACCCCTGCGGCGTGGGCCTGGGCGACACGATCTGCGAAGCTTATCTGAACGCTTATGAAGCCGACCCCGTTTCGGTGTTTGGCGGCATTGTGGCGGTCAACCGCGAAGTTGACGCCAAAACGGCAGAAGAAATGGCCAAAATCTTTTTAGAGATCATTATTGCGCCTTCTTTCAGCAAAGAAGCGCTGGAAATTTTAGAGAAAAAGAAAAATATCCGCCTGATGGAGCTGCCCGCCTGCGCCCAACCCAACGAAAAAGACCTGCTTGACACCAAAAAAGTGGTGGGCGGCCTTTTGGTGCAGCAGCTGGATACGGAATTATGCGGCGAAGAGCTGCAGGTGGCCACCGACCGCGCCCCCACAGAAGAAGAGATGCGCAAGCTGATGCTGGGCTGGAAAGTTGTGAAAAACACAAAATCCAACGCGATCGTGCTGACCAATGAAAAAGCCACCGTGGGTGTTGGCCCCGGGCAGACAAACCGCATCGGCGCGCTGGAGATCGCCATCCGCATGGGCGGCGATAAGGTGAAAGGCAGTGTGATGGCTTCGGATGCGTTCTTCCCCTTCAAAGATTGCGTGGAGACCGCCCACCAGGCGGGCATCACCGCCATTATCCAGCCGGGCGGATCGGTGAGAGATCAAGAGAGCATTGATTGCTGCAATGAATATGGCATTGCCATGGTGTTCACGGGGCGCCGCCATTTCAAACACTAAAGCTGACAGAGAGGATTTGATCTCATGAAAATCGCAGTGATCGGCGGCGGCGGCCGTGAGCACGCCGTGATTAAAAAGCTGAAAAAGAACCCGCGTGTCACCAAGATCTATGCGCTGCCCGGCAACGGCGGCATTGCACAGGATGCGGAATGCGTTGCCATCAAGGCAACGGATGTGGAAGCGGCCGTGCGTTTCGCGGTGGAAAAACAGATCGATTTCGTTGTGGTCACGCCGGATGACCCGCTGGCGATGGGGATGGTGGATCGCTTAAAAGAAAAAGGCATCCCCGCTTTTGGCCCCAGCGCCAAAGCCGCGGAAATCGAAAGCAGCAAAGTGTTTGCCAAGCAGCTGATGAAAAAATATCATATCCCCACAGCGGGCTATGAAGTTTTTGAAGAACCGGATGAAGCCATCGATTATATCAAAGCCCAAAATCAATATCCCGTTGTGATCAAGGCCGACGGCCTGGCACTGGGCAAAGGCGTTGTGATCGCCGAAAATGAAAAAATGGCCGCCGAGGCGCTTCAATCGATCATGAACGACAAGATCTTCGGCGACAGCGGCAACAAAGTCATTGTGGAAGAATTTCTGCAGGGGCCGGAGGTTTCTGTGCTTTCTTTCACCGATGGCACGACGCTTGTGCCCATGGTGACTTCGATGGATCACAAACGCGCCTATGACGGGGATGTGGGGCCCAACACCGGCGGCATGGGAACGGTCGCGCCGAACCCTTATTTCACCCCCGAGATCGCAAAACGCTGTATGGATGAAATTTTCATGCCCACCGTCGCTGCGATGAATGCGGAAGGCAGAAAATTCAAGGGATGCCTTTATTTCGGCCTGATGCTCACGCAAAACGGCCCCAAGGTGATCGAATATAACTGCCGTTTCGGCGACCCCGAAACACAGGTGGTTCTGCCTTTGCTGGAAAGCGATCTGCTGGATATTTTTGAAGCGGTGGAGCAGGAACGCCTGGCGCAGGCAGAGGTTCGTTTTATGGATAAAGCCGCCTGCTGCGTGGTTTTGGCTTCGGGCGGATATCCGAAAAATTATCGCACAGGCCTGCCTGTGGAAGGCTTGAAAAATGCCGAGGCCAAAGAGGGCGTTTCCGTTTATCACGCGGGAACAAAAAAGGCCGATGGCAGATTGGTGACCGCGGGCGGGCGCGTTTTGGGCGTTACCGCGGTGGCGGGAACTTTGGAAGAAGCCGTTGCGAACGCCTATGAGGCGGCCGGGGAGATCCATTTCGAGCAAATGCATTTCAGAAAAGATATCGGCCGGCGCGCGTTGACAAAAAGGGGGATTTAAACAAGTGGCAGTTTATCGAATTTATGTAGAGAAAAAACCGGAATTCGCGACAGAAGCGAAAAACCTTTGCGGCGAGATCAACAGTCTGCTGCAGATCGAATCGGTTGCCGCGGTTCGCGCTTTAAACCGTTATGATGTGGAAGGCATTGGCAAAGAGTTATTTGATTCCTGCATCAACACGGTGTTTTCCGAGCCGCAGGTGGATTTGGCTTCGGAAACTTTTGAAGCCGGGAACGCCGCCGTTTTTGCAACGGAATATCTGCCGGGCCAATATGATCAGCGCGCCGATTCCTGCGCCCAGTGCATCCAGATCGTTTCGCAGGGCGAGCGGCCCACGGTGCGCACAGCTAAGATCTATTTGTTGGAAGGCGCTGTGAGCAAAGACGAACTGGAAAAAATCAAAAAGTTCGTGATCAACCCGGTGGAAAGCCGCGAGGCCGCTTTAGAGATGCCCCAGACGCTGGCGGCAAATTATGAGATCCCCACCACGGTGGAAACGCTGACGGGCTTTCTTCAGCTGAATGAAGATCAGCTGGCTGAATTCGTGAAAAAATATGGTCTGGCAATGGATCTGGATGATATCAAATGCTGCCGCGACTATTTCGCCAAAGAGCAGCGCGACCCTACCATTACCGAAATTCGCATGATCGACACCTATTGGTCGGATCATTGCCGCCACACGACTTTCTCGACGATCGTGGATGGGGTGGAGATCGCCGACCCCTCCGTGAAGGAAAGTTATGAGAAATATCTGGCTTTGAGAAAAGAAGTTTATGGGCAGCGAAACAAGCCCGTTACTTTGATGGATCTGGCCACGATCGGCGCAAAATATTTGAAAAAAACCGGTGCGCTTGCTGATTTGGATGAATCGGAAGAGATCAACGCCTGCTCGGTGAAGATCGATGTGGAAACCGGCGGAACCACCGAAAAGTGGATCTTGATGTTCAAAAACGAAACCCATAACCATCCCACCGAGATCGAACCCTTCGGCGGCGCGGCCACTTGCATCGGCGGCGCCATCCGCGACCCGCTTTCGGGCAGAAGCTATGTTTATCAGGCTATGCGCGTCACCGGCGCGGCCGACCCGACAAAACCGCTTTCTGAAACGCTGGAAGGCAAGTTGCCCCAAAGAAAGATCGTGCAGACCGCGGCGGCCGGTTATAGCTCTTATGGCAATCAGATCGGACTGGCAACGGGTTTGGTGGATGAAATTTATCACCCCGGCTATGTGGCGAAGCGCATGGAGATCGGCGCTGTGGTGGGCGCGGCTCCGGCGAAAAATATCCGCCGCGAATGCCCTGTTCCCGGCGACTGCATTGTTCTGCTGGGCGGAAAAACCGGCAGAGACGGCTGCGGCGGCGCAACGGGATCTTCGAAAGCACATACGACGCAATCTTTGGAAAACTGCGGAGCGGAAGTTCAAAAGGGCAACGCGCCCGAAGAACGCAAGCTGCAGCGTTTGTTCCGAAACCCTGAAGTGACCGCGATGATCAAGCGCTGCAATGATTTCGGCGCGGGCGGCGTATCGGTGGCCATCGGTGAATTGGCCGATGGGCTGCAGATCGATTTGAACAAGGTCACGAAAAAATATGAAGGCCTGGATGGCACGGAACTGGCCATTTCGGAATCGCAGGAACGCATGGCAGTGGTGATCGCGGCCGAAGATGTGGAAAAGTTCCTTGGCGAAGCGGAAAAAGAAAACCTGGAAGCCACTGTTGTGGCGCAGGTGACGGAAAGCCCGCGGCTGAGCATGAACTGGAACGGCAGGAAGATCGTGGATCTTTCCCGCGAGTTCCTCAATTCCAACGGCGCGGAAAAGCATATCACCGTAAGCATCGGCCAGAGTGAAAAACACAGCGAAAACGCCGCAAAAGCGGATATGGCGGCTTATCGCAAAACGATGGCAAGCCTGAATGTGGCATCGAAACGCGGCCTGGGCCAGCGCTTTGACGGAACCATCGGCGCTGCCAGTGTGCTGATGCCTTTCGGCGGCAAACACCAGCTGACCCCCACGCAGGTGATGGCGGCCAAGATCCCCGTTTTATATGGCGAAACCAAAACCTGCTCGGTGATGGCCTATGGCTTTGATCCGTTTGCCTCTTCACAGAGCCCCTATCTGGGCGCTTATCACGCGGTGGTGGAATCGGTTGCAAAGCTTTCGGCGGCCGGGGCTTCTCATAAAAACTGCCACCTGACTTTCCAGGAATATTTTGAAAAGCTGGGCACGGACAGCAGCCGCTGGGGCAAACCCATGGCAGCGCTGCTTGGCGCTTTGGAAGCGCAGACACAGCTGAAAGCCGCGGCCATCGGCGGAAAAGACAGCATGTCGGGCAGCTTTGACAAGATCGATGTTCCGCCCACTTTGGTGAGCTTTGCCATTTCGGCGGCCAGCACCGACGGCATTATTTCGCCCGAATTTAAAAAGGCGGGCCGCCGCGTTGTGATGATGCGGGCAAAACAGCTGGAAAACGGCCTGTTTGAAGAAAACAGCTTGCTGGAAACGCTGGATCGGGTGGAAAAACTGATCGCCGAGAAGAAAGTGGCCGCCGCTTATGTGCCCACTTTCGGCGGCGTGGGCGCGGCAATCGCCAAAATGTGTTTCGGCAACGGCATCGGTTTTGCCTATGATGAAAAGCAGCGTTTTGACGGCTTGTTTGAGGAAGTGAGAGGCGCTTTTGTGTTGGAGCTGACGGAAGAAGCCCCCGATTGCGGGCAGCTTATCGGCAGAACCACACAGCAGGCCGAAATTGTTTTGAACGGCGAGAAAATCGCTTTGAGCGAGCTGCAAAGCTGCTGGGAAAGCACGCTGGAACCTATTTTCCCCGTGAAAACCAAGGGCACTGAAAAAACGGCTGCTTTCTCTTATTCGGCCAAACAGCGTGTTGCGCCGGCGATGGGCATTGCCAAACCGAAAGTATTGATCCCCGTTTTCCCGGGCACCAACTGCGAATATGACACGGCTTCGGCCTTTATCAAAGCGGGCGCACAGCCCGAGATCATGGTGCTGCGCAATTTGAACGCCGCCCAGCTGACACAATCGGTGGAAGCAATGGCCGAAAAAATCGCGCAGACGCAGATCATCGCGATTCCGGGCGGATTTTCCGGCGGCGATGAACCGGATGGTTCCGCAAAATTTATCACCGCGTTTTTCAGAAACGCCAAGATCAAAGAAGCGGTGCATGAATTGCTGCAAAAGCGCGACGGCCTGATGTGCGGCATTTGCAACGGATTCCAGGCGCTCATCAAGCTGGGCCTTGTTCCTTATGGCGAAATTCGCGAAACAAAGGCCGGCGACCCCACACTGACTTATAATGTGATCGGCCGCCATCAATCGGGCCTTGTGCGCACCAGAATCGCTTCGAACAAATCGCCGTGGCTGATGCTCAACGAAGTGGGAGAGATCCATACCATTGCGATTTCGCATGGTGAAGGCCGCTTTATCGCATCGGAAGAGATGGTGAAGCAGCTGGCCGAAAACGGGCAGATCGCCACACAATATGTGGATCTGGCGGGTAACCCCACCATGGATATCGAATATAACCCCAACGGTTCGGTTTATGCCATCGAAGGCATCACTTCACCCGACGGCCGGATCTTCGGCAAAATGGGCCACAGCGAACGCAACGCTGACAACCTTTATAAGAACATCGAGGGCAATAAAGACCAGAAAATGTTCTTGGGCGCTGTGCGTTATTATCAACTGTAAGGCGGGGAGAAAAAATGAAACTGCGAACAGCGTTTTTATGGACAAGCGGCAGCTTTTTGCTGGGGGTCGTGCTCGGCTTCCTGTTTTCGCCCATCAAACAGGGCATTCATGTTGAAGTATGCAATAACGGCAGCGAGATCGGGGAAGAAGCCCTCAAAAAAGCGCAAGCCGCGTAATAGGTTTGCGCCATCAATAAAATAAAAAGCTTGCGGGCACCCGTTTTGGGATGCCCGCAAGCTTTTTTAACGCCTTTTTGCCCGAGATAGCAGGCAAAAGCGATTAAAGGCCGGAAAAATCGAAAAGGCGGAGCGGAGGTTTTATGGAACCGACGCTGTGCTTACACCAGAAAAGAAGTAAGCCATTTGATAAGACTGGGGAAGAAGGAAACCACCACGATCAGCCGCATGGTCTGCATGGTGGCAACTTTGGCGGAATCGGCACCCAATTCGGCGGCGATGATAGACATATCGCTGACGCCGCCCGGCGCCGCGGCGAACAGCGAGGTGGTGAGATCTAATTTGGTGAGACGGGAAATGCCGAACCCTAAAATCAAGTTGATGGCGGCCAGCGCAAGCACCAGCAAAACAGCCGGCACGGCAATGGCACGCAGCCCCAGAACTTCTTTCATGCCCATGCCGGAACCGATGATGGCACCGCTGAGGGTTTGGGTCACCAAACGAACCTTCGGCGGCAGCGGCGTTTGATGGCCCAGAAAGGTGAGAGCCATGGCGCCGATCATCGCGCCGATCATGGCGCCCGAAGGAACTTTTAAATAATAAAGTGTCAAACCGCCCAAAATGCCCAAACAGCCCAAAGCGAGATATTCCGCGGCGGTGGGAGGCGCTTTTGCTGCGGGCGAAAGAATACTCGACGGGCAATCGGCAGAGCTTCCGGCAGAAATTTCAGAAGAAGCGTCCGATGCGGCGGAAAAACGGCCGCAGACTTTTCGAAGAAGCACAGGCATAAAAGCAATGACAAAAATCACGCGGATCATTTGAAGCATGGCCACCTGACCGGCATTGGCACCCAGATCATCGGCCACCAGAGTCATTTCCTGAATGCCGCCCGGTGCGGAAGAAAGTAAAGCCGTGGTCAGATCCAGCGAGGTGATTCGGCTGATGCCGATGCCCACGGCGAAGTTCAGAACGGTCAGGCCGAAAACCAGAACAAAAGTTGCCGGAATGATTTTTCGCAGATTCAAAATATCGGAAGTGCTCATGCGTGTGCCGATGTAAAGCCCGGCCAAAATGCGGATATAGGGGCGGACAACAGAGGGAACAACGGCGCAATCGAAGACCACATTCATCACAATAACGGCGAACATGCCGCCGATGATCTGGCCTGCGGGAATTTTGAGTTTGCGAAAAAGGGTTCCGCCCAAGGCTGAAACCAGTATGGTCAAGAAAAAGTGGATCACGGTCATGAAATTCACCTGATTCTTTTTGAAATGAAAGATTCCAAAGTCACGGGGGGCTGACTTTGCGGCGGCGCAGGAACTGGGGGTGCGCATTCAGCATGCGCTTTCTTTGCCCGGAAAAGTTGCGCCGCTCAGCGCAGCGGCAGCAATACAGATGACGGCTTACCATATTTTGAATGAGGAGGGAATCCTTTGACAGATCGAACGATTGGAATCGGTATTTGCGGATCGTTTTGCACCTTTTCTCAGATTTTGCCCGTGATTGAGCGGCTGGCGAAATATAACACGGTCATCCCGGTGTTATCGGATGCGGCATATTCCACAGACACGCGGTTTTACAAAGCCGAAGATTTCAGAGCGGAAGTGGAACGGCTTTGCAAACACAAAATCATCCACACGATCGTGGAAGCAGAGCCCATTGGGCCGAGAAAAATGTTTGACGCTATGGTGATCGCGCCATGCACGGGCAACACTTTGGCAAAATTGAACCACGGCATTACAGATACCCCGGTTTTGATGGCCGCAAAAGCACATATCCGCAACGACCGTCCGCTGATCCTGGCGGTTTCGACCAATGATGCGCTGGGCGCTGCCGCCCAAAACATCGGCGGGCTTTTGAACAGAAGAAATGTTTATTTTGTTCCGTTTTCCCAAGACGACCATGAGAAAAAACCGCGATCGATGGTGGCCCGCATGGGGCTCATCGAAAACACCATAGAATTGGCCCTAAAAGGCGAACAGATCGAACCCATTATTTTATGACCGTCGGGGAAACACTTTGGCCGCGCGGCCAAAGGGGCAAAAAGCGTGAAAAATATCCGGCCTGCTGATAAGCGGCAGGCCGGATAGAGTAAACGATCAGCGATGGATCACTTGGCCTTCTTTCATTACGAACAGGCAATGCGTCATCGTGGTGATATCTTCGGCGGGATCGCAGCCCCAGGCGCAAAGATCGGCCACCTTGCCCTTGGTAACGCTGCCCTGTTTATCCTGCACGCCGAGAACGCCTGCGTTGGTCATTGTGGCGGCGACCAGCGCCTTGTGAGGATCCATACCGAACTTTTGAAGCAGTTCAAATTCATAGCCCTGCTTGCCATGGAAGTTATAAGGCGTGGCGGCATCGGTTCCGAAAGTGATCTTAACGCCGCGTTTGAGGCATTCACGGAAGCCCCATTCATGATGAGAGAGAACCTGATTGGCTTTATCTACCATCCAGGGAACAAGACCCATTTCGGGGCCTTTCGCGCAAATGCGTTCGGCGGCGATGATGGTGGGGGTGAGGTAGGTGCCGTGTTCCAGCATCAGCTCGATGGCTTCGTCATCAAGGATCATGCCGTGCTCAACCGTTGTGACGCCCGCGCGAACGGCGGCTTTGATGCCGTTTGTGCCATGGGCATGCGTGGCGGTATGAACGCCATACATATTGGCGATTTCGATAATGGCGCTCATTTCATCGAAGGTCAGCTGCTGGGCGCCCACGGTGGTGCCCTTTGACATGACGCCGCCGGTGGACATGAATTTTAAGAAATCGGCACCGTGTTTCAAATTAAAACGAGCCGCCTGACGGGCAGAGGCAACGCCATCGATCAGCGGATGTTCTTCGGCGGAAGCAGATACGCCGGGGGCATAGTGGCTGTCGGCATGGCCGCCGGTGGAACCCAGCGCATAACCGCAGACAAACATTCTGGGGCCAATAAAATCGCCCTTTGCCACAGCATCGCGAATGGCAACGCTGGTGAAAGCCTGTGAGCCGCAATCACGAATGGTAGTGAACCCGGCATTCAAATCGGCCTGAACATTTTTTAAAGCGTAAAGTGTTAATTCGGCAGGGGTATGATGGAGCAGATCCATTTTTTCATTGCCTTCGCCGTTCATGCCGCTGTGAACATGAAGGTCGGTAAGACCCGGGGTTACAAAACGATCAGAAAGATCAATGACTTCCATATCAGGCGCTTCCGCAAAGCTGCCGAGGGGAATCACATCAAGAATCATCTTGTTTTCAATGATGACCACTTGATTCTCGAGAACTTTGCAGGAAACGGAATCAAAAAGTTTGCCGCATTTGACTGCTTTTTTCATAATTCAGACTCCTTTTTGGTTTCATCATAAGTTGTTAAGCGATGAAACAAGTTAAATATACTATAACAAGGCTGAAAGCAAAACACAATGGCAAATAGAGAAAATGTTGGTTCGGTTCTTTTGTGAAAAAGCCATAAGAAAAGCTGCCTTACGGAGGAAAGGCCCGCAAAGCAGCTTGAAAAAGACAGAAAAAACATTATTAAAATTTGAAAAGAATACCGACGACCGCGCCGATGGCCAAAAACCAGACGGGGTGTTTTTTTGTTTTTGTGATACCCAAATAAAGGATCACGAAAAGCAGCATGGCTTTCCAGCTGAATAAATCGAGAATGCGGCGCGAGGCTTCAAAACGCTCGGTGTTGAGCAAAGAGATTTTGACGACCTGAGCGCCGGCAGTGGCGATCAAACCGCAGACGGCAGGGCGCAGACCGTAAAATACACTCTGAACCACGGGATGATTATTGAATTTTTCCAGGAAGCGGGCCACGATCAGAACAATGATCATCGAAGGCAGCACCACCGCCATGGTGGCAACAAAAGAACCGAGAACGCCGCTGGCCTGATATCCGGCAAAGGTAGCCATATTGATGCCGATGGGGCCGGGGGTCGATTCGGAAACAGCGATCATATTGGCAAGATCGGCTGTGGAATACCACGCGGGGAATTTTTCGGCGATATCATAAAGAAAAGGGAGGGTGGCAAGACCGCCGCCGATGGCGAAAAGCCCGGTTTTGAAAAACTCGATGAAAATTTGAAGGTAGATCATTTGGTGTCGGCCCCTTTCTTATGATTTCTAACGGCGCCCAGGATCACGCCGATCACACCGGCCAGCACAACGACCAGAATGGTGGAAATATCGGTAAAGAGGGTGCTGACAAATACTGCTGCAAAAATGCAGAAGGTGGGAACATCAATCACGCCTTTCTTCCACATTTTAATGATAGCGCTTAAGATCAGGGCGCAAACGCCAACACGAATACCGGCGAACGCATGGACAACCACAGGCAAATCGGCAAAATTGCTGAGGAATGCCGCAATCAGCGCGATGATGAGAAAGCTGGGAGAAACAACGCCCAGCGCCGCAACGATGCCGCCGACCACGCCGCGCACCTTATTGCCGATGAACAGCGAGGTGTTTACCGCGATCACGCCGGGCAGACACTGGCCCACCGCATAGTAATCCATGACTTCTTCTTCGGTCGCCCAACGGTATTTTTCAATGACTTCTTTTTGAAGCATGGGCATCATGGCATAGCCGCCGCCAAAGGTCAAGGCTCCGATACGAAAAAATGCGCAATAAAGGGTTAGCAGTTCTTTCAAAATAGGACCTCCATTCAAAATATTGTCATCCCACTCATATATATATAATATAACATCATAAAAACAGTGGAAGGCACAAAAACAAAGTCAAGCACCTTTACGATGGCATATGAATTATAGCAAAAGAATAGACAGGCAACAAGAGAAAAAAGTAATTTGAAGAAAAAAGGAAGAAAAGCAAAAAAAGCGTTGACAACGGGGATGCGGTATGGTATTCTAACAAAGCTGCTTCTGAGCGGCACAAACGAAAAGCGAGTTTGGCAGGAAGCATCCTTTGCTTCGCGGGCTTAACGGCATGGAGAATGCGACAGTGAGCTTCGAAAAAAAGGTGTTGACAAACGGCCGGCAGTTTGGTAAGATAATCAAGCGCCTTTCAAAAAGGCAGCCGAAGAAAAAGAGAAGAAAAGCGCGGAAACATGGATCTGACGGCGAAAACGCCGGAAAGAAAAAATGAAAAAGTGCTTGACAAACTCGAAAGACTTTGGTAGAATAACAAAGCACCGTAACGAAAGCTTGTCTTTCGGAAACGGAGCGAAACAAAGAATTAGCACATTGTAAATTAAACAACGCCGAAATGAAAAAGAGGACCCTGAAGATTTTAATGAGTTTAAAAGATCTCTTTTAAACAGTAAAAAGATATAGCTAAGACAAAGCTCTAAAACGACATGAAGCGCTTCGGCGCTTGATGATAAATTATTTAGAGAGTTTGATCCTGGCTCAGGATGAACGCTGGCGGCGTGCCTAACACATGCAAGTCGAACGGAACTTACAAGCGGAAGTTTTCGGATGGAAGCTTATAAGTTTAGTGGCGGACGGGTGAGTAACGCGTGAGCAATCTACCTCTCAGTGGGGGATAACACATCGAAAGGTGTGCTAATACCGCATAATATAACGGGATCGCATGGTTCTGTTATCAAAGATTTATTGCTGAGAGATGAGCTCGCGTCTGATTAGATAGTTGGTGAGGTAACGGCCCACCAAGTCGACGATCAGTAGCCGGACTGAGAGGTTGAACGGCCACATTGGGACTGAGACACGGCCCAGACTCCTACGGGAGGCAGCAGTGGGGAATATTGCACAATGGGGGAAACCCTGATGCAGCAACGCCGCGTGAAGGATGAAGGTTTTCGGATTGTAAACTTCTTTTGTACGGGACGAAACAAATGACGGTACCGTAAGAATAAGCCACGGCTAACTACGTGCCAGCAGCCGCGGTAATACGTAGGTGGCAAGCGTTATCCGGATTTACTGGGTGTAAAGGGCGAGTAGGCGGGACTGCAAGTCAGATGTGAAAACTATGGGCTTAACCCATAGACTGCATTTGAAACTGTGGTTCTTGAGTGATGGAGAGGCAGGCGGAATTCCCGGTGTAGCGGTGGAATGCGTAGATATCGGGAGGAACACCAGTGGCGAAGGCGGCCTGCTGGACATTAACTGACGCTGAGGCGCGAAAGTGTGGGGAGCAAACAGGATTAGATACCCTGGTAGTCCACACTGTAAACGATGGATACTAGGTGTGGGGGGTACTGACCCCCTCCGTGCCGGAGTTAACACAATAAGTATCCCACCTGGGGAGTACGATCGCAAGGTTGAAACTCAAAGGAATTGACGGGGGCCCGCACAAGCAGTGGAGTATGTGGTTTAATTCGAAGCAACGCGAAGAACCTTACCAGGGCTTGACATGGTACTAACGAAGTAGAGATACATTAGGTGCCCTTCGGGGAAAGTACACACAGGTGGTGCATGGTTGTCGTCAGCTCGTGTCGTGAGATGTTGGGTTAAGTCCCGCAACGAGCGCAACCCTTATTGTTAGTTGCTACGCAAGAGCACTCTAGCGAGACTGCCGTTGACAAAACGGAGGAAGGTGGGGACGACGTCAAATCATCATGCCCTTTATGTCCTGGGCTACACACGTACTACAATGGCGGTCATACAGAGGGAAGCAAGACAGCGATGTGGAGCAAACCCCTAAAAGCCGCCTCAGTTCAGATTGCAGGCTGCAACTCGCCTGCATGAAGTCGGAATTGCTAGTAATCGCGGATCAGCATGCCGCGGTGAATACGTTCCCGGGCCTTGTACACACCGCCCGTCACACCATGAGAGCCGATAATACCCGAAGTCCATAGTCTAACCGCAAGGAGGGCGTGGCCGAAGGTAGGATTGGTAATTGGGGTGAAGTCGTAACAAGGTAGCCGTATCGGAAGGTGCGGCTGGATCACCTCCTTTCTAAGGAGACCAAACAGCTTGAAACAGAGCTGTGGAATCCGAGGTCAGAGAATCAAGGTAACTCAGCAGATTAGGTGTTGTTTAATTTAGAGTGTGCTAAGCATACTCGAAGCGAGCAAAGTAGAGCAACTCAATGGGCTCATAGCTCAGGCGGTTAGAGCGCGCGCCTGATAAGCGCGAGGTCGGTGGTTCGAGTCCACTTGAGCCCACCAAACCTTAGGAATAGGGGATGGGGAGCGAGGGTGTGAGAACGACAGATCGCTTTAACAATCTGGGGGTGTAGCTCAGCTGGGAGAGCACCTGCCTTGCAAGCAGGGGGTCGACAGTTCGATTCTGTTCATCTCCACCAGGCCGAAAGGCCGCAAAAGTACATTGAAAACTGAACAAAGATAAAGATGAAAGATAAGAGCAACGATAGAGAAGACATTTAAATGGACAAAATTTAAAGGTTTTTCTGTTTTGGCAAAGGGTAATACAAATTACAACAAATGCCGGAGGTTGCCATAATAATTCTTGAAAAAATCAATGAGAACCAAGACTGGTCAAGCATGAAAGAGCGCAAGGAGAATGCCTTGGCACTGAGAGCCGAAGAAGGACGCGACAAGCTGCGATAAGCTACGGGGAGCTGCAAATGAGCATTGATCCGTAGATTTCCGAATGGGGAAACCCCCGCGGGAAAAGCCCGCGGATCGTTAACTGAATCCATAGGTTAACGAGGGGAACCGCCTGAACTGAAACATCTAAGTAGGGCGAGGAAGAGAAATCAAACGAGATTCCGCTAGTAGTGGCGAGCGAAAGCGGAAGAGGCCAAACCGGAAGTAGCAATATTTCCGGGGTTAGGACAGCAACAAGTATCAATCAGAGTAACCGAAGCGTATGGGAAGACGCGCGAAACAAAGTGAGAGCCTTGTAGGTGAAACTTGAGATTGAGCTAGCTGTATCCAGAGTACCGCGGGACACGAGGAATCGCCGTGGGAAGACGGGTGGACCACCATCCAAGCCTAAATACTACTCAGTGACCGATAGAGGAGCAGTACCGTGAGGGAAAGGTGAAAAGAACCCCGGGAGGGGAGTGAAAGAGAACCTGAAACCTTGTGCTTACAAGCACTCAAAGCACGTTAAAGTGTGATGAGGTACTTTTTGTAGAACGGTCCGGCGAGTTATTGTATCATGCGAGGTTAAGGAACTGGAGTTCCGGAGCCGAAGGGAAACCGAGTGTTAATAGCGCGACAAAGTATGCTGCAATAGACCCGAAACCGGGTGACCTATCCATGAGCAGGTTGAAGTGGAGGTAAAACTCCATGGAGGACCGAACGCACGCCTGTTGAAAAAGTCGGCGATGACTTGTGGATAGCGGAGAAATTCCAATCGAACCCGGAGATAGCTGGTTCTCCCCGAAATAGCTTTAGGGCTAGCGTTATGTTAGATTACCGGAGGTAAAGCACTGAATGGTCTAGGGGCCGCGAGGTTACCAAAGCCTATCAAACTCAGAATGCCGGATAATTGATGCATAGCAGTCAGACTACGTGAGATAAGTCTCGTGGTCAAAAGGGAAACAGCCCAGATCCACAGCTAAGGTCCCTAATTAATGCTAAGTGTAAAACGATGTGAAGTTGCACAGACAATCAGGATGTTGGCTTAGAAGCAGCCACACATTCAAAGAGTGCGTAATAGCTCACTGATCGAGTGGCTTTGCGCGGAAGATATAACGGGGCTAAGCATTAAACCGAAGCTTGGGCTTGCATGTAAATGCAGGGGTAGGGGAGCGTTCTTAACGGGGCGAAGCAAGAGCGGAAGCACTTGTGGACTGTTAAGAAGTGAGAATGCCGGAATAAGTAGCGAGAATTATGTGGGAATCATAATGGTCGAAAATCTAAGGTTTCTTGGGGAAGGTTCGTCCGCCCAAGGTAAGCCGGGAGCTAAGGCGAGGCCGAAAGGCGTAGTCGATGCACATACGGTGGAAATTCCGTAGCCGCTGACATTTAAACCAGAGGGACACTTGAGGATAGCATGACCCGGGCGATGGTCGCCCCGGGCGAAAGGGACCGAAATATAAGTAGGGAAGCATGCGATGCCTTGAGGCGAGAAAAGCTCTGGCGAATACTAAAGCGCCCGTACCGCAAACCGACACAGGTAGATGAGGAGAGAATCCTAAGACCAACGGGAGAAGGGTTGTCAAGGAACTAGGCAAATTTGGCTCGTAACTTCGGGATAAGAGTCGCCACAGCGATGTGGCCGCAGTGAAAA
The DNA here is from genome assembly GCF_047936785.1 of Acidaminobacterium chupaoyuni. GTDB lineage: Bacteria > Bacillota > Clostridia > Oscillospirales > Butyricicoccaceae > Acidaminobacterium > Acidaminobacterium chupaoyuni. Next base: position 1,884,017 of record NZ_CP176394.1, on the reverse strand, counting down.
GGCCCAAGCGACTGTTTAACAAAAACACAGGTCTCTGCTAAATCGAAAGATGACGTATAGGGGCTGACGCCTGCCCGGTGCTGGAAGGTTAAGAGGAGAGGTTAGCGCAAGCGAAGCTTTGATCTGAAGCCCCAGTAAACGGCGGCCGTAACTATAACGGTCCTAAGGTAGCGAAATTCCTTGTCAGGTAAGTTCTGACCCGCACGAATGGCGTAACGATTTGGGCACTGTCTCGACAGCCCGCCCGGCGAAATTGTAGTACTGGTGAAGATGCCAGTTACCCGCAACTAGACGGAAAGACCCCATGGAGCTTTACTGTAGCTTGATACTGGATTCTGATATTTCATGTACAGGATAGGTGGGAGACTTGGAAACTTGGGCGCCAGCTCAGGCGGAGTCAACCTTGGGATACCACCCTTGAAATATTGGAATTCTAACCTGCACCCGTGAATCCGGGTGGGGGACACTGTCAGGTGGGCAGTTTGACTGGGGCGGTCGCCTCCAAAAGAGTAACGGAGGCGCTCAAAGGTTGGCTCAGCGCGGTCGGAAATCGCGCATAGAGTGTAAACGCAAAAGCCAGCCTAACTGCGAGACAGACATGTCGAGCAGTAACGAAAGTTGGAGTTAGTGATCCGGTGGTATGTGAGTGGAAATGCCATCGCTTAACGGATAAAAGCTACCCTGGGGATAACAGGCTGATCTCCCCCAAGAGTCCATATCGACGGGGAGGTTTGGCACCTCGATGTCGGCTCATCACATCCTGGGGCTGGATTCGGTCCCAAGGGTTCGGCTGTTCGCCGATTAAAGTGGTACGCGAGCTGGGTTCAGAACGTCGTGAGACAGTTCGGTCCCTATCTGTTGCGGGCGTAGGAGATTTGCAGAGAGCTGTCCTTAGTACGAGAGGACCGGGATGGACGCACCTCTGGTGCACCAGTTGTCACGCCAGTGGCATAGCTGGGTAGCTATGTGCGGAATTGATAAACGCTGAAGGCATCTAAGCGTGAAACAAACTCTAAGATTAGATCTCCCATCCGAAAGGAGTAAGGCCCCACGAAGACTACGTGGTTGATAGGTCAGAGATGTAAGTGCAGTAATGCATTGAGTCGACTGATACTAATAGGCCGAGGGCTTGACCTAAATTATTAGGTAACCTCGTTTCTCCCATTCTTTCTTCCCTTTGTTCAGTTTTCATTGTGCTTTTGTGCACAATAGAATAGACGCAAAGTAAGTGCTGATAACGGTGAGGGTCCACCTGTTCCCATTTCGAACACAGAAGTTAAGCTCACCAGTGCCGATGATACTTGGCTGGAGACGGCCCGGGAAAGTAGGATGGCGCTTACTCTGTGTATATTCCTCCTTAGCTCAGTCGGTAGAGCATGCGGCTGTTAACCGCAGGGTCGTCTGTTCGAGCCAGACAGGAGGAGCCAAAGAAGCCGCCGCATGGGAAAGTGCGGCGGCTGATTTATTTTCAGGCGTAAAATGGGCCTTTAGCTCAGTTGGTTAGAGCATCCGGCTCATAACCGGACGGTCCCGGGTTCGAGTCCCTGAAGGCCCACCATAAATTTGCGAAAATGTGAAAAAAGTGTTGACCGCGGGTCATAATGTTTGTTATACTGTTTAAGCGATGTTTAACTGAATAGATTTGGAGAGATGGCTGAGCTGGCCGAAGGCGCACGATTGGAAATCGTGTAGGCGTTAATAGCGTCTCGAGGGTTCGAATCCCTCTCTCTCCGCCAAATGTATCCACAACGGCATGGTTCGGGTTGATAGAAATATTAACTGAAATCATGCCGTTGTGGTTTTTTCTATGCTTTTTGATGGGATGAAAAAGGTTTTGCGGTTTTGCTTTGTTTTTCTTAAATTCTTTTGCTTTCCCAGCTTTTATTCATTATATTTATACCAAGATGAATGCTTTGTTTTGCAGCGGATAAGGCGTTAAAACAGTCGGAACGCGGAAGAATCAGGGCGTTTATTGAGTTCTAATTGTGAAAAAGAAGGCATTTGCTGAGAAAGAGTGGAAATCAAGCGAAATATCGTCACTGAAATGAAAAAAAGGGCAGAGTTGAGTTTATTATGATATGATAAATCTAAAAGGTATGAAAAAGGTATGAAAAACAAAAGTATGCTGGAGAAAAAATGCTGTGACTGATTCCCCAGGCAACGCTTCTCATGATAATAGTATATCTGTAAGCAAAAAAGTTAAGAGAATATGCAATCATCCTGCTGAAGAATATTGGCTGATATGGGGAAATGTGGCAACAGATCATAACAGAATGCGCATGCAGCGGTCGTGAGGATATATTGTTATCATCACAATCATGAAGAAAAACCTCTTGCAAAAAATGTTCCTGAAAAACTTTGGTACATTTCGTAATAGCCATATTCATAGAAAATACCTGCAACGAGGATTTTGATGAGGATAACACATTTGGGATTTTGAGAAACAGCATGCGGATTATTTTTACGGACAGATCAGAGCAGGAAATAGCAGGTATGAAGAATATGGAACTGCTACAATAAAAGCAGAAAGGAGGTTCAATTCGTGAATTGGATAGAAAGTATGCGTGAAGCAATCAAGTATATCGAAAATGGTTTGGAAGATGATCTGAAAATGGAAGACATCGCGGCGAAAGCATTGATATCGCCCTTTTATTTTCAAAAAGCTTTCAGCCTGCTTTGTGGATTCACGGTGGGAGAGTATATTCGCAACCGCAGATTGGCTGCTGCGGGGAATGATTTGCTGACAACGGACGAAAAAATCATTGATATTGCAATGAAATATAGATATGATTCTCCGGATAGTTTCACAAAAGCATTTACGCGCTTTCATGGTTCAACTCCCACAGGGGTAAGAAAGAATGGTCAAACAATTAAAGTGTTTGCACCGTTAAAGCTCAAGTTTTTGCTGGAAGGCGGTTATATTATGGATTATAAAATTATTGAGAAAGAAGCGTTTCAAGTGATTGGCGCATCGAAAACATTTAATAGCGAAACCGCATATAAAGAGATTCCTGCGTTTTGGGCGCAGCATTATCAAATGGGAAAGGGAAATGATATCTGCGGCACATATGGTGTGTGCATTGAAGAGAGCCAAAACGGTCAAGAATTCCAATATTTGATCGCGGATGATTACGATGCAGAAAAGAATTTGCCCGATGAATTTAAAATTTTTGAAATTCCTCGCCATACATGGGCGATATTTCCCTGCGTGGGTTCAATGCCGAAAGCGTTGCAGGATGTTAACACCAAAATCTTTTCGGAATGGCTGCCGAATTGCATGGAGTATCAGATTGCCGGAGGCTACAATATCGAATATTATACCGATCCCCATGATTACGAAAAAGGCACGCAAGATGAAAAATATTACAGCGAAATTTGGATCCCCATTGAGAAGAAATGAAAAGCTTTCTTTTGCTTTCAATTCAAATCAGTTGATACAAATGGTCTGCTGAGGCAAGACGCAAAAAATAAAAAAGCAACCCTTTTCCTTTTATAAGTCAGAAATTTGACGGAGCAATGTGTTTCAGAACGATGAAAAAATAGAAGGGATATTTCTTTTTTTATGTCAAAGATAAGCGTTATACCAATGTCATACGAAATGTGCCGCCAATATTATCGCGGATTCGAAAGAGATGCCGACACTTTTATGGAAATGAACCAATATAGGCCCTTTGTATATAGTGACGAATGGGCGGATGCATATTTCAAAAAGCAACTGGAGAAAAAACGGCTCTTATTCGCAATCGTTGAGGGAAATATCCCTGTGGGAGAAATTCTGCTGAAAGATATCAATTCTGAAAAAGGGGAATGCACGCTTAGCATACACCTTCAGAATGACACGGTGAAAGGAAAAGGAATCGGCACAAGAGCGGAACAGCTTATTTTGGAATATGCTTTTGCAAAGCTGCACATGAAGGTTATATTTGCAGATGCTGTTTTGAAAAACAAACGAAGCCAGCATGTGCTTGAAAAAGTGGGCTTCCAAGCCATCCGACAAGACGAAATGTTTAAATATTATGAGATGCGCAGTGAAAACCGGATGAATTTTTAGGTACAGGGTTCAATTGATTTGTTGAATCATTTACACGCTGAATACAAACAAGGCCAGTAAAATGGGCGCGGATGCATTGCCAGACGGCGACGCACTTGGCTCTGAACAGCGGGCGCAACCGCGTGACAAAGACGGAAGATTTGCAAGCACCGGCGGTTCCGGCGGCGGAAAGTCCAAACACGCAGTTGCGCGCATGGGGAAGAAGGAATCTACGCGAGTGAGTCACCAAATTGCAACAGACTTTCCAAAGCTAAAATCTGGGACGGTGCACATTTGCTATAATCGAAATCATAAGTATGTGTTCAAGGTGAACGGGTTTGGAGATTATACCTTCACAAAAAAGAAGCAGTTGAAGTGAGGCGGTAATGATGAATAAAACAGAAAAAGAAATTCGATCAAGACTTAAATATCTACTTGAGGACAAAAGTAGATATGAGGAGGAAACTAATATCCCAGAGAGCGTTGGGGAAATGTTAGACAAGCAAATAATCCCAAACTGGATTGATGACGGTATTTTGGAAGATATTCTGGAGTACATTAAAGAGAATCCGAACGCCACGATCCATGATTTGGAGAATTACGAAATATCAATTTTACCTCCTCTTGAAATCGTGGATGATGAGGACGACGAGTAACCCGTAATTACATAGCGAAAGCACGGTGCAGCAATACACCGCGCTTTTTTATACCCATTTTCAGGAGGTGAAAAGTATTGAACATTGAAATCCGAGCAGATGGCGCACACATCAGCGGCTATGTCAATGTGACAGAGAAAAAGAGCCGCCCGGTGATTACTCCGCATGGAAAGGTCATTGAGGAAATCGAGCCGAGGGCATTTCAGGGGGCGATTGATCGTGCCGGGGATATCTCTGTGACGGTTGACCACGACAGCACACACATCTACGCCAGCACAGAGGACAAGACGCTGACGCTGTATGAGGATAATATTGGCCTGCACGCTGATGTGCTGATTACGGATAAAGATATCATAGAACTCGCGAAGAATGGTAAGATCCGTGGATGGTCGTTCGGAATGCAGATGGTGTAAACTGCAAAAAAGCAACCTGAATAAAGAAAAAAATGCGCTTTCAATACAAACAGATAATGGATTTTAAAACGGGGAAAAACAGGAAATGCCCTTAAAGCAAAGGCAAGAAAGCAAAAAATATTCGTGAAAAAAGTTGCCTTTTGCAAACTGAAATGCTATTCTTCAAGAGTAGGGAAGCTGTATTTTGCCTGAAAAACACATTTTTTATAGAAAACTTTTGTCTGTTTCGAGGATGAAAGCCATTTTACTGCTGAAGCGGGGCTTCAAAAAAGAAAGCAGGTGTAACGGTGAGTTTACACGAAATCAAAAAATATCTGGCGCGGAATACCGGCGCAAGAAAAAAACTTTTTGCTGTGCGCATAGCGGCATCGGTGCTTTGCGCGGGGATTGTGTTTGGGCTTTTTCCGCTGCAAACTGCTGCCTCAAACGCGAAAGTGGTGCGGGTGGGGTATTATTCGGAAGATGATTCTTATATGCGCGGTGGAGATGATGCTGCGCCCAAATCCGGCTATGCCTATGACTATTTGCAAAAAATCGCCAGCTATACCGGCTGGCGTTATCAATATGTATACAGCGATTGGTCAGACTTGCTGAATAAGCTTGAAAACGGCCAGGTCGATCTGCTTTTTAATGTTTCCTATACAAAAGAACGCGCCCAAAAGATGCTGTTTGCCCAGGCTGCCGCGGGGAAAGAAAGCAATTATTTATACACCCGGGCAAAAAATCAGACGATCGGTTCCGCAGATTATGATGGTCTGAACGGCAAGGCAATCGGCGTATACCGCGCCGATATCGGTGAACAGTATATGCAGCTCATCGCATGGCTGAAAAAATATCATATTCAGTGTGATGTGATACAATATGACAGTTCTTCCGAACGCAATGCCGCCTTGGAAAACGGAATACTGGATGCCATCGTTGCTACAGATGCCCATACAGATAAATCGTGGCGCCCCATCGCCGCTATCGGCAGTTCCGATTATTATTTCGCCGTGACTGAAAACCGCAAAGATCTGCTGCATGATCTGGATGATGCGCAAGCGCGGATTTTGGCCGAATCGCCTTATTATAATGAAGAACTTCAGCAAAAATATTTCAGTTACAGCGTGATCCAGCAATATCTGACCGATGATGAAAAGGCGTGGATTAAACAGCATAATCAGGTGAAAGTGGGTTATGTAAACCATTACGCGCCTTATTGCGACACCGATCAGTCCACCGGCGCCATTATGGGTGTGGCATCAACTGTGATGGATCAAATCGGCAACGCTTATGGGATTCATTTCATCGCGCATGCTTACTCAACCTATTCGGCCCTGTATAAAGATTTTGAAAGCGGAAAAATAGAGGTCATGATTCCCATATCGGGTGATTACTGGCTGGCCGAACAACAGAATTATAAAGTCACCGCAGATATTGCAGATTCACCGATGTCTGTGGTTTCGGGCGATGTCGATATGACCCATTTATACGATTGCATCGCCGTAACAGAAGACGCACCGCTGCAGATGCCTTATGTAAAAACCAATTTTCCCAACGCGAAGATACTGAAATGCGCGGATATGAAAGATTGCCTGAAAGCGGTGGCAGAAGGAAAAGCAAGCTGCACGGTGATTGGGAACACTTATTTGCAGATGCAGCTCAAGAATGATTCCGAACTGCGTAAATTGAATGTATCAGAAGCAAAATATGATATGAAAGTGACATTTGCCGTTCATGAAGATGGATTGACGCTGTTATCCATTTTGAATAAAGGCATTGCTTCGGTTGGAGAAGAAGCGCTGGGAAACAGCTTTTTGAAATATTCTCTGCAATCAAACAAGGTAACTTTTATCGATATGATCAAAGATGATCGGTTGGCGGTGATGTTGCTCATAGCGGTTTTTCTCATATTTTCGTTTTCCATTGTGTTTTTAAGCATCAACCGCAAACACCTGATCGAAGCGCGGTTGGCGGCGGATAAGGCCAACACGGCCAAAGGGCAGTTCCTTTCCCGCATGAGCCATGAGATTCGCACCCCTATGAACGCCATCGTGGGCCTGACAGCCATTGCTCATCACCATGAAAAAGAGCCCGAAAAGGTGAATGATTATCTTAATAAGATCGACAGTTCTTCCAAAGTGTTGCTCAGCCTCATCAACGATGTGCTGGATATGTCTGCAATTGAAAGCGGAAAGCTGAAAATTGCCAGCATAAAATTCGATTTAAAGACCGTTCTGAATGGAATTTCAGCGGTATATTATGCACAATGCGAGCAAAAGGGCGTCGTGTTTTCGATGGCTGCCGATTTGAACTGTGAATATTTTGTGGGCGATAGCCTGCGCATCAATCAAATTTTGCTCAATCTGATTTCGAATGCTTATAAGTTCACAGAAGCGGGCGGCCATATCGATGTACTGGTGACCCAAACGGAGAATCAAGATAAGACAGCGGTTTCCTTTATGGTTTCCGATACGGGTTGCGGCATGAGCCAAGAAATGCTGGAGCGCCTGTTCAAGCCTTTCGAACAGGAAAGCGCCGACACCGCGCGGCGGCATGGCGGCAGCGGCCTGGGGCTTTCCATCACCAAAAATCTGGTGGAGATGATGCACGGAACGCTGCGCGTGGAATCGGAACAGGGCAAGGGTTCGCGGTTTATCGTGGAACTGCCCTTGCAGAAAGCGGATGCGCCCAAAGAAGCGGTGCGCGGAAAATTAAAGACCCTGCGCGCGCTGGTGGTGGATGACGAACAGTATGCCCGCGAATATACCGGTTCGATCTTAGATCGCATCGGGCTGCCCTATGATTTGGCAAACTCGGGTCAGCAGGCACTTCAGCTGATCGTGAAAGCCGAACAAAAGAAAAAGGCATACCAGATCTGCTTTTTAGATTGGAAAATGCCGGATATGGATGGGATAGAGGTAACGCGTAAGATCCGTTCCATGTGCGGCGACGAAGCACTGATCATTATTGTTTCGGCATATGATGTTTCGGAAGTGGAAGACGCGGCAAGAGAAGCGGGGGCAAATTTGTTCATTTCCAAGCCGCTGTTCCAATCAACGGTTTTTGATTTGCTGCTTTCGATTTCCGGCAGCTCAGCGGCTGTTAAAAAACAGCAGGGAACAGAGCATTATGATTTCACGGGCCATCGGGTGCTGGTGGCGGAAGATAACGAGATCAACCGCGAAGTGGCTCGCGGGTTGCTGGAATATGTCCATATGCAGGCTGATTTCGCCGGCGACGGCAAAGAAGCCATTGAGCTGTTCTCTTCTCATCCGGCGGGAACTTACGATGCTGTGTTAATGGATGTGCAGATGCCGGTGATGGATGGGCATGAGGCAGCCAAAGCCATCCGTGCGCTGGAACGGCCCGATGGCAAAACGATTCCCATTTATGCCATGACGGCCGATGCTTTTGCGGAGGATGTGGGCGCGGCGCTGGCCAGCGGCATGGATGGCCATATCGCAAAGCCTATTGAACCAAAGATCCTTTATGAAAAGCTGCAGGAAGCGATATCAAAAGCAAAATAAAACAGAGAGAAACGGCGCGGCATAGAGCAGAGAGATATTCACCGTCCCAATGCCGTGCGCCGCAGGAAGAAAGAAAAACGGGAGGGAGCAGAGTTGAAAATCGACCTTTCAAACGCCAAACTCGAAACGGAAAGATTACTTTTGCGCGGATGGGAAAAAAGCGATCTGGCGGATTTTTTTGAATATGCTTCGGTGGAAGGGGTAGGCGAACAGGCAGGATGGAAGCACCATGAATCCATGGAAGAATCAGAGAAAATTTTAAAGTTGTTTCGCGAGGGAAAAAATGTTTTCGCGATCGAGCTGAAAGAAAACCAAAAAGTCATCGGTTCACTGGGGCTGCATGATTCCTGGGCCAACGAAGATGAAAACTATCAGGCCATGGAAATAAAAGAGATCGGTTATGTGCTTTCAAAATCTTATTGGGGTAAAGGCCTGATGCCCGAAGCGGCGGCGGCCATGATCGATTTCTGTTTTGAAGAACTGCATCTTGATGCCTTGACCTGCGGCCATTTTACCGAAAATCATCAATCGCAGAGGGTCATCGAAAAATGCGGTTTTCATTTTGTGAAAGAAAGGCAATATGAAGCAAAACAATTGGGAAAATGTTTCCCCACAAAAGAATATATTTTAGTGAAAGAACAGCGCGGTTAAAAAGAAAGGAATAGAATGAATTCGATTTTTGCGCGCCGTAGCCTTTTGAATTTTTAGTGATTCGGAAGAAAGATTCTTTGGAACGGCTTTCGCACATGAGCCCCTATTCAAAACCAATTGCCCAAGCGCCGCTTGCCGTTGTGGTTCTGGGCAACACGCAGCATATGAAATTCCCCGAAAATTGGGAACAGAATCTGAGCGCCGCGTCAGAAAACATCCTTAATGAAACAAAAAATGCTATGCCGCATAAGGGCATAGCATTTTCTGTCAGATCATAAAACCACGGGAACAAAGCCGCGGGCAGCAATTTCCATAGGCGAAACGCGGCAGGAAAGAGCCAGGATTTCCACCCCCGCCGCCTTGGCTTCACGCAAAGCCCGGCCAAAGGCGGGGTGAGTTTTGTCATTGGGCTCAAAATGGTCGGCCTGTTCCATTTGGATGATGATGGCGATGCAGGCGTCATATCCGGCTTCTTTGCAGCGTATCAGCTCTTTCAAATGCTTCACGCCTCGCTCTGTCGGCGCATCAGGGAAGCGGCAGACCCCGTTTTCTTCCAAAGTGCAGCCTTTTACTTCGGCAAAAATCCGCCGTGAAGCGGTTTCCAAATAAAAATCCAGGCGTGAATCGCCGAATCGCTGTTCAGGTTTAATCAAAAGCGGCTTGCCAAAATGGCCCGAAGTTTGCGCCCATTCCCGAAAGATCGCGTTTGGCGCGGCAGAATCCATGTTGATGAGCCGCGTGCCTTTCTGAACGGTGATAAGGTCATAAAGGGTTTTGCGCGCGGGGTTTTTTGATTTTTCAAGCCAGACGGCGGCCCCGGGAACCAATAACTCGCGGCATCTGCCCGTATTTTTCACATGAACGGTGGTTTCTCGCCCATCTAATAATACCTGCGCCACAAAACGGTTGGGCCTTGATAAAAAAGTGGCGGGCAAAGCGGAAGAATATCGCATTGGCTTCACTCAGCCAGCGCGGCTTGCAGATAATCAATGGCCAGCCGATAACCTTCGAACCCCTGCCCCACAAACGATTTTTGGCAGGCCATGCCGGGATAGGAAATATGGCGGAAGCTTTCTCGCTGGTAAATATCCGAAAGATGCACTTCCACAGCGGGCAGGGCGACCGCTTTCAAGGCGTCTAAAATGGCGATGCTGGTGTGGGTGTAAGCGGCGGGATTGATAACGATGGCGTCTTTCCGGCCATAAGCGGCCTGAATGGCATCGACAATGGCGCCTTCATGGTTCGATTGGAAAAACTCCACTTCGATATGCTTTTCCCGGCAGATTTCGCGGATATATGCCAGAAGCCCTTCATAAGTCTGCGTTCCATAGATCTCTTTTTCACGAATGCCCAGCATATTGAGGTTCGGGCCGTTAATCACAAGTAATTTCATAAAAAGCCTCCAAAATCATCTGTGCCGTTTGTTCAGGCGCGGCGGTGTTTTCTGCTGTGAAATCGCTGAATGCTTCATAAAGAGGGCTGCGCTGAAGCCAAAGCCGGGCAAGCGCTTCGGCGTTTTGGGAAAGCGGACGGCCGGCGGTGGCGAGCAGCGGCAAAGGTCTTTGCAAATGAACGATCCAGCCGTTTTGCCGCAGGGGCTCCTCGTTGCGCGGGTCGCAAACCGCGCCGCCGCCGGTGGCGATCACAAGCCCTGTTTGCGCCCCATAACGGCCGATCATTTGGCGTTCCAACGCGCGGAAAGCAGCTTCGCCTTCTTCTTCAAAAATGGCGGGGATGGATTTTTGAGCTTCACGGCAGATCTCTTCATCGATATCCACAAATGGGCGGTCAAGCCTTTTGGCAAGCATCGCGCCGAGGGTGCTTTTTCCGCTGCCGGGCATTCCCACCAGAATCAGATTGCATTGACGCAGAAAAAGTTTATTCAAAACAGGTTCCAGGCGGTCTTCTTCCAGCGGGTGGCCCATGAAAAGTTCGGCGGCCCGCTTGGCCTGCGCCACAAGCATCGGCAAACCGCAGGAACTGGGAATCCCGCGGTTTTGCGCATCGCGCAGAAGCGCTGTGCGAAGCGGATTATAGACCACATCGAGAACCCCTTCCAGCAGGGGGAAGTCGTTAAGATCGCAAAGCGTTTCGCCGTTATGCGGGAACATCCCAACGGGCGTGGTGTTTACCAGCACCTGCGCATCCATATGCCGGGGCAGATCCTGATAGGTGTTTTCACCATGCCGCGAGATCACGATCACGCTTGCCGCCTGTTCCAAACGGCAGGCCGCCTGCACCGTGAGGCTGGTTCCGCCGCTGCCCAGAATCAAGATTTTTTTACCGCGCAAAGAAACACCGGCACGCCGTGCCATGGTCAAAAATCCATACAAATCGGTATTATCACCGTAAAGGCTGCCATCTTTACAGCGTATGATCGTATTGACGCTTCCGATGGATCTGGCGGTTTCGGAAAGCACCCTGCAATAAGGTATCACGGCCTTTTTATAAGGGATCGTCACATTGATGCCAAGAAAATCACGGGCGCAGAGAAAGGCTTCCAGCTGCTGCGGGGGCAGAGGGCAAAGCTGATAATCATAGCCCCCCAGCTGTTTGTGGATCCAAGGGGAAAAACTGTGGCCAAGGGATTCACCGATCAAACCATATTCCATCGCTGACGCCCCCTAAACCGATTCGCTGTAGCTGCCCAGAAAGGTGAACTGGGCCAGATCGCGCTGTAAATTCCCCAGCAGAGAAAGCGTTTCGGGGGAATAAACGGAAGCTTCAAAATCGAAATAAAACAAAAATTCGAAATCGCGCCCGGGAATCGGCCGGCTTTCAAGCTTGGTGAGGTTGAAGCCCTGCGCCGCAAAACGGGCAAGCAGCCCATAGAGCGAGGCGGGCCGGTGGGGCAGCGTCAGCATCAGGCTGATGCGGTCGGCACCGGGGTAAATTTCCATTTTTTTAGAGATGCAGATAAAACGGGTGTTGTTGGAATCGTTGTTTTGGAAATGTTCCAGAATCGGGGTCAGACCATATAGTTCGGCGCAGGCGGGGGAAGAAATCGCCGCCAGATCGGTGCGCGGGCTTTGCGAAACATAGCGTGCCGCGGCAGCGGTGTTTTCCATGGAAGTGATTTTGATATCAGGGTGGTCGCGCAAAAAATCGCTGCACTGGCTGATGGCCTGCGGATGAGAAACGATCTCGCGAATCTGCGCCAGCCCGGCCGAAGGGTCTTTCACCAGCAGAGAATGATCGATTTTCAGTTTGAGCGAGCGAACGATATGAAAATGATATTTTTGCATCAGGTCATAAACCGCCAAAACGGAACCCGCTGTGCTGTTTTCAATGGGCAGAATGCCATAATCGCACATGCCTTGTTCCACGGCCTGAAAAACGCCTTCGAACTGATTGAAATAAAGGATGGTGGGCAGCGAAAACAAACGGTCGCAGGCCTTTTGTGAATAGCTGCCTTCAATGCCCTGACAAGCCACCGCTGCGCGGGAAGGGAAAAGCGGCGGCGTTTCGCGGGCGGCTCTGCAAATAGCTTCTTCTAAAGAAGAGCCTTCTGAAAGCTTGCTGTTTTGATAGCTGCGGCTCAGGTCGAACAGGGTGTTCCACAAGATTTTTGAATAGGCTTCATAGGGTTCGCCCACCAAAGCGGCAATGCGCGCCAGAACATCGCGTTCGCGGCTGCGGTCTAAAACGGGCATATCGTTTTCTTTTTTATATTCGGCCACCTGCAGAACGGCGTTCATGCGTCGCACGAAAAGCTGCGCCATTTGGGTGTCGATTTCGTTGATCTCATTTCGAATTTGCTCCAGTTCCATGAAAAAGCTCCTTTGTTTGTGGTGGTTATGCTTATCTGTCCTGCATCAGGCTATCCAGCAGGATAAAAGAAGTCACGGCTTCCACACAGGGCACCGCGCGGGGAACGATGCAGGGGTCATGCCGCCCTTCGATCACCAGTGTTTCGGGCTGATGCGTTTTGAGGTTGACGCTTTGCTGCGGCAGGGCGATGGAAGGGGTGGGTTTGACGGCTGCGCGAAAAAGCAGGGGCATGCCCGAAGTGATGCCGCCTAAAATGCCGCCGTGATGATTGGAGATGGTTTTCAAAGCGCCGTTTTCATCGGGAAGAAACGGGTCGTTATGCCGGCTTCCGCGCATGGCGGCCGCGGCAAAGCCATCGCCGAATTCAAGGCCGCGCACGGCGGGGATGCCAAAGATCGCTTTGGCCAGCCTGTTTTCCATGCCGTCGAACATCGGCTGGCCCAGACCGCCGGGCACGCCCACTGCGGCGCATTCGATAATGCCGCCGATGGAATCGCCCTCGCTTCGAATTTGTTCGATCAGCGCCTGCATCGCCCGGCCTTTTTCACAGTCGATCACCGGAAAATCGGCTTGCCCGGGCTGAAGCAGGGCATCTTTTTTCAGCAGAACGGGGTCGAAGGCCGCATCGGCGATCCCGCCGATGGAAGCGATGTGGGCCCCGCAGAAAATTTGTTGCCGCGCCAGAATTTGGGCGCAGACCGCGCCCGCAAAACACAGAGGGGCGGTCAATCTGCCCGAAAACGCCCCGCCTCCGCGGATATCATGGTTTTCGCCCCATTTCAGATAAGCGGTGTAATCGGCGTGAGAAGGGCGGGGCAGCACCCGCAGCGCCTCATAATCTTTTGAGCGCGCGTCATGGTTTTCGATCATGGCGCAAAGCGGCGCGCCGCAGGTTTTTCCATCCACAAGGCCCGAAAGAACGATGGGCAGATCATTCTCTTTGCGGGTGGTGGAAGTCGCGGTGCGGCCCGGCGCGCGGCGGGTCATAAAGGCAGAAACCTCTTCTAAATCGATGGTTTCGCCTGCGGGCAGGCCATCGATCACCACGCCGATAGCGCGGGAATGAGATTGGCCGAAAATAGAAAGCCTGAGTTTATCGCCCAGCATCGATGACATAAGAATGCCCTCCCAATCGTTCATAATCTTCAAAAAAAGCGGGGTAAGATTTTTGTACGGCTTCGGCGCCATCGATTTGAACCGCACCGGAACAGCGCAGCGCCGCAATGGCGGCGGCCATGACCATGCGGTGGTCGTGATATCCGCTGACTTTGCCGCCCACAAGCGGGCAGCCTTTTATCAATAGCGAATCTTGGCTCTCGATCACCCGGCCGCCAAGGGCCTGTAACTGGCCCGAAATGGCGGAAAGGCGGTCGCTTTCTTTCAGCCGAAGCCGGCCCGCGTTATAAATTTCGGTTTGTCCTTCGGCGGCGCAGGCAACCACCGACAGAACGGGCACCAGATCGGGGATTTGAGAAGCGTCAATGGCGATGCCTTTCAGCGGCGCAGGGCAAACCGTGGTTTCTGCGGCGGTCTGTGTGACCTCGGCGCCGAAGCGGCGCAAAAGAGAAACGATTTGCCGATCACCCTGCAAAGAGTTTTGAGAAAGGTTCGTCACCGTGATCTTTTTGCCCAGCGCACCGGCGCAAAGCCAAAAGGCGGCGTTGGACCAGTCGCCCTCGGCGGTGACTTCCCGCGGCGAGCGGTAACGCTGCCCGCCGGGGATCTGCCAGCCGTTTTCAAGGTCGCGGATGCAGATGCCGAAGCGCCGCAGACAGGCAAGCGTCATTTCAATATAGGGGCGTGATTGCGGCGCGGTGGTGAGCAAAATGCGGCTTTCTTCCGGCAGAAGCGGCAGGGCGAAAAGCAGGCCCGAAATATATTGAGAACTGACATCGCCCGGCAAAAGAAAATCGCCGCCGCGCAGGCCGCCGTGGGTTTCAAGGGGCAGAGCGCTGCCCGAGATCTGCGCGTCGCAGGCAATCAGGCGGGAAAGCAGCGGTTCCAGAGGCCGCGATGGCAAACGCCCATGGCCGATGAAACGAATGTCGCGCCGCAGAGCCGCGGCAAGGGGAAGCAGAAAACGCAGGGTGGAACCGCTTTCGCTGCAATCCAGCAGGCAGGGGCCGTTCACATCGGCCAGAGGATAGATCTGAAACAGATCGGCTTCAAGCTTTTCTGCCCGGGCGCCCAGGGCAATCAGGCATCTGAGCGTTGCCTCGATATCTTCCGATCGGGAAGAAAGGCGCAGCCGCGTGGGGGCATCCGCCAGCGCGGCGCAGATCAGCAGGCGGTGGGCATCGGATTTTGAAACGATGGCGGGGATCGACCCGCCCAGCAAAGAAGGCTCGATTTGGCGGATCATGGCGTTCCCTCCGTTTTGCAGGCCGCGGCAAAAAGCGCGGGCAGATCGCCAAGGGGCACGGCGCGGCGTTCGCAGATGCCGATGGCGCGAGGCAAAATCAGGTGAAGCGTTTCGCCCAGCCGCTTTTTATCGCGGATCGCGTAAGGGATCAGCTCTTCAGGCGGATAAGGGCAAACGGCGGGCAGATGGTTTTGGGCCAACGCCGCGCCCAGAAGGGGGCAGATGTTTTGACCGCTGATCCCAAGGCTCATGGCGGCTTTTGCGGCCATCATCATGCCGATGGCGACCCCTTGCCCGTGGGAAAGGGTAAAGCCGCTGCGCGCTTCGATGGCGTGGCCGAAAGTGTGGCCCAGGTTCAAGAGCTGCCGCGGGCCGTGATCCTGCTCGTCGCTTTCCACCAAAGCCGCTTTGATGGAAACGCAGCGTTCGATGATCTCTTCGGGGTGTTCGCGCCATCCGCCTTTGGCCAGCGTTTTAAAAAGGTCGGGGTCGGCGATCATTCCATATTTTAGGGCCTCGGCTGCGCCATCCGCAAAAACGGCTTCGGGAAGCGTTGTGAGCAGCTGTGAATCGCAAAGCACCATTTTCGGCTGATAAAAAGTGCCGGCCAGATTTTTGCCTTCGGGCAGATCGATGGCCGTTTTGCCGCCCACAGAAGAATCCACGGCGGCCAGAAGGGTGGTGGGCAGCTGGATGAAAGAAATGCCCCGCAGATAAACAGAGGCCGCAAACCCCGCCAGATCGCCGCAGACACCGCCGCCCAAGGCCACGATCAAATCATCGCGGCCCATTTGCCGATCTGCAAGAAAAGAGAGCAGCCGGCCGAAAACCGCCAGCGATTTAGAACCTTCGCCGGGCTGAAAGGAAAACAAAGAGGTGTGGAACCCGGCCTCTTCCAGCCGGTCGCGAACCTGCCCGCCATAAAGCGCCGAAACCGTGTCGTCTGTGACGATCGCAGCCCTGCAGGGCGCAAGATGTTTTGTCAAAAGGGGGCCGAGATCTCCGATCAGCCCGCGGCCGATATACACAGGATAGGTCTGAGAGGCGGTAACAGTCACCGTTTTCATGGGGTTTCTCCTTTCGCGGGCGAACACATCGCGTCGGTTTTTTCTTTTCGAAGGCGCGAATTGTGAAGAAGTGAAAACATGGCCTGCTGATCCTGCTTTTGCAAACAGGCAGCAAAATCACCCAAACGGCGGGCCATGCCGTCGATCTCTTCCGCCAGGTAATCGGCGTTTTCGAAAAACAATTCTGTCCACATGGTTTCATTGAGCCGCGCCACACGGGTCATATCGCGAAAACTGCCTGCCGAAAAACCCGAAAATTCCATGGCGGTGGGGCTGCCGATATAAGCGCATGAGATCACATGGGCCAGCTGTGAAGTCAGGGCGATCACCCGGTCGTGTTGTTCGGGCGTTGAAAAGCAGACCCGGTCAAAGTCCAGTGAAAGAAAAAATGTTTCCAAAGCTTCTAAAAGCGGCTGCGGGGTGCCGGGCGTCGGGGTGAGGATCATGGAAGCGCCCAAAAACAGATCGGCGCGGCTATGGGCATATCCGCTGTGTTCCATGCCTGCCATGGGGTGGCCGCCCACATAATAAAGGCCGTTTTCGGCCGCGATCTCTGCCAGAGGGCCAGATACCGCCCGCTTTACCCCGCAAAGATCCACCACCACGCCGCCGCGCGGCAGCATTTTTGCGGCGGCTCTCATCGTTTCAACGGCCGCCTGCGGGTAAAGCCCCAGCAGCAAAAGGCGGCAGGAAGCCAGAGCGGCAGAATCTAAAACACCGTCGATGCTGCCATCTGCCGCGGCGCTCTGCATCACGGTTTCTGAAAGATCGGAAGCATAGATGCGGCAATTTTTTGAAAGACGAATGGCTTTCACCATCGAACCGCCGATGAGCCCCAGACCGATCACCCCCACAGGGGAAAACAGATCAGCGCTCGGCATAAGGTCTTACCGCCACCACTTTTTTCATCATGGCGTCAAACGCCGCGGGGGTCAGCGACTGGGGGCCGTCGCAAAGGGCGTGGGAAGGGTCGTTGTGCACTTCGATCATCAGACCGTCGGCGCCTGCCACCGTGGCGGCCAGCGCCATGGGCTGCACCAGTTTTGAAGAGCCGGTGGCGTGGCTGGGATCGACCACCACGGGCAGATGGGTCAGGCGGTGAAGAACGGGAACGGCGGAAAGATCCAGCGTGTTGCGCGTGGAAGGCTCAAAGGTGCGGATGCCGCGTTCGCAGAGAATGACATTGCCGTTGCCGCCGGCCATGATATATTCCGCGCTCATCAGCAGTTCCTGCAGGGTGTTTGCGAGGCCGCGCTTTAAAAGGATCGGCTTTTCAAGGCGCCCCAGATGCTTAAGCAGTTCGAAATTCTGCATGTTGCGCGCGCCCACCTGAATGATATCCACCTCTTCGAAAAGCGGAAGATGCGCGGCATCCATGATCTCGCTGACGATGGGCAGGCCGGTTTCTTCTTTGGCTTTCAGCAAAAGCCGGATGCCGTCGTCATGCAGCCCCTGAAAGGCATAAGGCGAGGTGCGGGGTTTGAAAGCGCCACCGCGCAGGATCTGGGCGCCCGAAGCTTTCACCGCTTTGGCAACGGCGCAGATCTGCTCTTCGGTCTCCACCGAGCAAGGCCCCGCCATCACCGCGAAATGGCCGCCGCCGATCTTTGCTTCGCCCACAGAGATCACCGTGTCTTCGGGGTGAAATTTTCGGTTGGCGTTTTTATAAGGCTCTTGAATGCGCTTGACATCTTCCACAATATCCATCGCGCGGATAACATCCATATCCACTTTGGAAGTGTCGCCCACAAGGCCGATCAGCGTTTGAGAAGTGCCTATCGAAACATTGGGCTGAACGCCCAATTCTTTCAGCCAATCCAGCAAACGGTTCATCTGCAAGGGATCGGGATCTTTTTTCAGCAAAACGATCATCGAAAAATCCTCCGTATTGTTATTCAGGGGTCAAAAAAATAAAAAAGGTTCCGCGGCGAATTTCGCTGCGGAACCAGAACGCTTTCCTGCCAGAAAATTTATGCACAAGCGCAGTTTCGTTTTACAGCAAAATTCAAATAAGCCTTACCAAAAAAGTTGGTAAAGCTAAAATAAAAATAATATGCAGCTGTAAAGAGCAACTGTTTCATTCTTGATAACTCCCATGTTCGGTTTCTTTTAACAGACTACCACAGATTTTCTGAGAAGTAAAGGGGAAGACCGAAAAAAACGAAAAAGCGCGATCAATGCAGAATGCGGCTTACCGAGCGCAGCAGTGTTTTATAATTGAGGAACAGCACGATCAAAAAGATTACGATCTGCCATAAAATCCAAAGCGGCGGTTCGGTGACCATCAGCACGCCCTGGGCAAAAACCAGCAGAAACGCCGGCAGGAATTTTTCAAGATGCCAATCGACGGGGATGAAACGGCGCGTGTGGATGGAACGGATAAAGAAGATCAGAAAATAGCTGGTGCAGGTGGCGATGGCCGCGCCCAAAGCGTGATAAGGCGGGATGAGAATAAAATTCAGAATCACATTGGAAGCGGCGCCGATGGCCGTGGTGATCAAAGTATAGACGCTTTGTTTTTCCACCATGTAAATGCTGGCCAAAAAAGTTCCCAGGCAGGAACACATGATGCCCAGAACCAGCGGGGGGATGCATTCCCAGGCGGAATAATAAGAGGGGGAAGCCAGCAGCGTGGTGGAAAGCTTGGCCGTCATGATGAGACCGGAAGCGCCGATCAGCGCGATGCATTGATAGGTGGCAAAAACATTCGAAAAAAAGTGCTGCTGTTTTTCTTTGTCTTCCGATACGATGGAGATCTGCCAGGCATCGCCGAAAATGCTGGCCACGATGCTCAGCAAAGTGGGGATCTTGTTGGAAACGGCGTAAATGCCCGTTGCGGAAACGCTGACAAAATAGCGCAGCATATAACGATCGGAAAGGCTGATGATCCACACGCAAAGCATGGTGGGGATCAGCGGGATGGAATAGCGCAGCATGGTGGAAGTGGTTTCGCGGTTGAGCGAAGAAAAAGAAATATAACGGCGCAGTCTTGCCACACCGAACAGAAAAATCACCGAAATAAAATCGGAGATGATCGTCGCCAGAACATAACCCGTGACGCCCAGACGGAACACCATCAAAAACAGAACATTCAGGCCGATGGTCAAAACCGTGCGCAAAACGCCGTCTACGGCAAAAAGACGGGTGTATTTTTTCGCTTGAACAAATTGAGCGCAGACCGTGTGAAAAGAGCTTGTCAGCACATAGATCAAAATGAGAAAGGTATATTGGGAAAACCCGATATAGCGCAGCAGCGGGCTGAAAAGGCAAAGCAGAACAAAACCGGCGAGAACCGTCACGATGCCGGTGGTAAAAACCGCTTTCTTGTTGGAATCGCGGTCAAGCCCGAAACGGATGACCGAATTTGCAATGCCGATGGTGGCAAGCGGAATCAAAAGATTGCAGGTCTGAATGATCAGATCGACTGTTCCGTAATCTGATGTGGAAAGCATGCGCGTATAGAACGGCATCATCAGGAAAACAAGAACTTTCGAGCTGAAGGAACCGATGGCCAGCACCATGGTGGTGGAAAGCAGTTTTTTATAAGAATTCATGGGCATTGCTCCTTTGAAAACGCCGCGGGCAAAGGCGCGGTTTTCGCCGCCGCCCGCATCAAAATTTGAGTCGCGCTCTTATTATAACAAATCCGAATGAATTTTACAGATGTTTCTGAAAAAAGGTGTCAAATTCATTTTTTCGGCATTTAATAAAATAGGTGCGGCAAAAGGAGGGAAGGGCGGATGGCAACCTCAACGGCGGCGGCTCAGGCGGGGCTCCTTGGGGCCGGCCCGGGTGAAACCACATGGCTTGAAAGCCTGGATGTTCAAATTTTCATGCTGGCGGTGGGCGGCGCTGCCACCCTGCTGGGTATGACCACTCTCGAGGGGATCAAAGAAAAAAACAGCGGCAGATGCCCCGATAAAAATTATGATTATTTAGATACGCTGCCTAAGATCAACTCTGTGCTGATTTTGACCGTGGCAGTGTATTTTTTATATCTGGCGTGGATGGAAGACAAGCGAAAATCGAAGAACACACTGTTATCACGACTTTTGCTGGCCAATATTTTTGCGGTGGCAGCGGCGGTTATCAAAACGGATGCGGCTTATCGCCCCAAGCAAACAGCGGTGGATATCGAGGAAGAAGTGGAATAGGGCTTCACCCGCTTTGAAGCGGGCTTTCAAAGCGGGTGAAATCCATAAAAATTCAAAAAAATCACGGCCGGGGCAACTTGACAAAGAAAAAAGAGCAACTTATAATAAGGAACAGAAAAGCTGTGAAGGGCAGGAGTAAAACCGCGCGGAAGCAAAGAGAGAATGCGGCCGGTGAAAGCATTCGTGAAGCACTGTTTGAAGGTCGTCCCCGAGCTGCAAGCTGAAAAACAAGTAAGCTGTGCCGTGTTCCCGCGTTAAGGGTGAAAGCGTTTTTGCGCTTGAGCGTGCGCGTTATGCGCAAATATGGGTGGTACCGCGGAGTAGGATATGCTTCGTCCCGTAAAATTCGGGGCGGGGCTTTTTTTATCATTCAGGGCTTTTGCCGCCGAAAAAAACGAAAAGGAGAAAGAACAATGGAAAAAGAACTGCCAAAGGTTTATGACCCGAAATCGACGGAAAAAAAGCTGTATCAGTTCTGGCAGGATGGCGGCTATTTTAACGCCGAAGTGGATGAAAACAAAAAACCGTATACGATCGTCATTCCCCCGCCAAATGTCACGGGGCAGCTGCATATGGGCCATGCTTTTGATGAAACGCTTCAGGATATTCTGATCCGTACAAAAAGAATGCAGGGCTATGCGGCCTTATGGCTGCCGGGCACAGATCACGCCGGCATTGCCACCCAGATCAAGGTGGAAGAAGCTTTGCGCAAAGAAGAGGGGCTGACCCGCTATGACCTGGGCCGCGAAGAATTCTTAAAGCGCGTTTGGGAATGGAAAGCCAAATTCGGCAACCGCATCATCGAACAGCTGAAAACCCTGGGCTCTTCCTGCGACTGGCGCAGAGAGCGTTTCACCATGGATGAGGGCTGCTCAAAAGCCGTGCGCGAGGTGTTCGTCAATTTATATAACAAGGGCCTGATCTATAAAGGCAACCGCATCATCAACTGGTGCCCCCATTGCCGCACAGCGCTTTCCGATGCCGAAGTGGAATATGAAAACCAGCCGGGCAAGCTGTGGTATATCCGTTATGACATCAAAGACAGCGATGAAAGCATGGTCATCGCCACCACGCGCCCCGAAACCTTCATGGGCGACAGCGGCATCGCGGTGAACCCCAAAGATAAGCGCTATGCGCATCTAGTGGGCAAAACGGCGATTCTGCCGATCATCGGCCGCGAGATCCCCATTTTTGCCGATGATTATGTCGATCTGGAATTTGGCACGGGCTGTGTGAAAACCACCCCCTGCCACGACCCCAACGATTTTGAAATGGGCCAGCGCCACAATCTGGAACAGATCCTGGTTTTCGATGAAGATGCCAAGGTCAATGAAAACGGCGGCAAATATCAGGGGATGGATCGTTATGAATGCCGCAAAGCGGTGCTTGCCGATCTGGAAGCGGAAGGCCGCATTGTAAAGATCGAAGATCACGACCATAATGTGGGCACCTGCTATCGCTGCGGCACCACGGTGGAACCCATCACCTCGGCCCAGTGGTTCGTGAAAATGGAACCTCTGGCCGCAGAAGCCATTCGCGTTGTGAAAGACGGCGAAGTGAAGTTTGTGCCCGATCGCTTCAGCAAGACCTATACCCATTGGATGGAAAATGTGCATGACTGGTGCATTTCCCGCCAGCTGTGGTGGGGCCACCGCATCCCCGCATTCTATTGCGATGATTGCGGCGAAATGATCGTTTCCAAAGAAGATGTCACGGTTTGCCCCAAATGCGGCGGCAAGCATATCCGGCAGGAAGAAGATGTGCTGGATACCTGGTTCTCTTCGGCGCTGTGGCCGTTTTCCACACTGGGCTGGCCCGAAAAAACCAAGGAACTGGAATATTTCTATCCCACTTCCACCCTTGTCACAGGGTATGATATCATCTTCTTCTGGGTGGCGCGCATGATTTTCTCGGGCATGGAGCATATGGGCGAAAAACCCTTCGATACCGTTTATATCCATGGCCTCGTGCGCGATGCGCAGGGCAGAAAAATGTCGAAATCGCTGGGTAACGGCATCGATCCGCTGGAGATCATCGATCAATATGGCGCCGATGCGCTGCGCTTTACGCTGGCAACGGGCAACAGCCCCGGAAACGATATGCGCTTTTCCACCGAGCGTGTGGAAGCCAGCCGCAATTTTGCCAACAAGATCTGGAACGCTTCCCGTTTCGTGCAGATGAATCTGACCATCGATCACGCCACGCTGCCCAAGGCCGAAGATCTGCAGCTGGAAGACCGCTGGATCCTGTCGAAATTCAACCATCTGGTGGGCGAAGTCACGGCCAATATCGATAAATTCGAATTGGGCATTGCCGTTCAAAAGCTTTATGATTTTATCTGGGATGTTTTCTGCGATTGGTATATCGAACTGACCAAGCCCCGCCTGCAAAACAAAGAAGATAAAAAACCCAATGAAACGGCGCAGAATGTGCTTTGCTATGTGTTGAGCGAAACCATGAAGCTTCTGCATCCGTTCATGCCGTTCATCACCGAAACCATCTGGCAGGCCCTGCCCCATGAAGGCGAATCGATCATGGTTTCTGCCTGGCCGGTGGTTCGTGAAGAACTTGATTTTTCCGAAGAAGAAAACAAAATGGAACAGATCATGGATACCATCCGCGCCATTCGCAATCGCCGTGCCGAAATGAATGTTCCGCCTTCCAAAAAGGCGCAGCTGATCTTTGCCGGCGACAAGGCGCAGATGTTTATGGAAGCGGAACCGCTGCTCATGCGTTTGGCCTATGCTTCGCATGTGACCAAAGCAGATGCCGAGCAATCGCTCAACGGGATGGTTTCTGTGGTCACAGAAGCCGCCACGGTGTATATCCCCCTCAATGAACTGGTGGATATGGAAAAAGAGAAAGAGCGTCTGCTGAAAGAAAAAGAAAAAGCCGAAGAAAATCTGGCGCGCATCGAAGGCAAGCTGCATAACGAAAGCTTTGTGGCCAAAGCGCCTGAAGCCGTTGTGGCCGCCGAACGCGAAAAAGCAGAAAAAGCCCGCGAGCTCATCACGAAGCTCAGCGAAAATTTAGCCAATATGTAAGCCGAAGCAAAAAGAGCGGGCCAAAGCGTTTTCAGACCTTTTGGCCGCGCACGCATGGCAGAAACGGGGCGGCATCACCGCCGCCCCGCGGCAAAAGCCCCCAAGGGGGCGAAGGAGGCATTACCATGACCTATGACGAAGCGGTAGCTTATATCCACGCAACACCCAAACTGGGAACAAGGCTTGGCGTATACCGCATTGTAGAGCTGCTGCGCCTTTTGGGCGACCCTCAGAAACAGCTGAAATTTATCCATGTTGCCGGAACCAACGGAAAAGGGAGCACTGTCATGGCGGCGGCTTCGGTCATGCAGGCTCACGGCTATAAAACGGGCATTTTCATTTCGCCGTTTGTCGAAGATTTTCGCGAGAGAATTCAGATCAACGGTGAAATGATCTCCAAAGAAGTGCTGACGGCACAGGTGGAAAAAGTCATTCCGCTTATCAACGATATGCGCTCGCGCAATTTCGATATCACCCAGTTCGAGATCGATACCGCCATCGCGCTGGATTATTTCGCCCGTGAAAAATGCGATATCGTTTGTTTTGAAGTGGGGCTTGGCGGCCGCTATGACGCCACCAACGCCATCGATGCCCCTGATGTGGCGGCCATCTGCTCGATTTCGTTCGATCACACCGAGCTGCTGGGCGACACTCTGGCCAAGATCGCGGGCGAAAAATGCGGCATCATTAAAAAAGGAAGCCGCGTGGCCGTTTATCCCAACGAGCCCAAAGAAGCGCTGGAAGTGATTTTGCAGACTTGCCGCGAGCAGGATATCATCGCCAATGTGGGCGATCTTTCTCAGCTTGAGATCCTTTCCTGCGATGGCGAAGGCTCCAGGATCCGCTACCGCGGCGAAGAATACGACATCGGCCTTTTGGGAAAACACCAGATCTATAATATGCTTACGGTGCTTTCCATCTGTGAAGAACTCAGGAAAAACGGCTGGCCTCTGGAACAGGAGAAGATCCGTCGGGGGCTGGCGAAGGCGAGCTTCGGCGGGCGTATGGAGCGCGTTTGCAAATCGCCGCTCTGCGTGATCGACGGCGCGCACAACCCGGATGGCATCGATAACCTCTGCGCCAATATCGATCACTTTTATGAAGGCCGCAATCTGATCGTTGTGATGGGCATGCTGGCGGATAAAAGCTATGAATACGGCATCTCTCAGGTGGCCAAACGCGCCGCGAAAATGATCACCGTTACACCTGATACGCCCAGAGGGCTTCCCGCGCAGGATGCCGCGCTGATCGCCGCCCGCCATTGCGCCGATGTGCGCGCGGTGGATTCGCCGAAAATGGCCGCGCAAATGGCAAAAAAGATGGCGCAGCCGGGCGATGTGGTGCTGGCCTGCGGCTCGCTATATATGATCGGCGATGCCAAGCGCGGGTTTTTGGAATAAGCGGCAATATCAAAAAGAATAAATTCCTATTTTGGCAAATTCGTCAATCTGCGGCAAAATATGATGCGGCGGTTTTGATACAATGATCCCATGCAGAAAAGAAAGCGGACAAGGCTTCTTTCCTGCATGGGATTTTTATTTTAGAAAAGGGTGAACCAAATGAAGATAACGCAGCAGGAAGGCTCACAACTGCATATTACGCTGCAAGGCGATCTGGGGCATCACGAGGCATTGACGGCGCTGCAAAAAATCGGCGAAGAGATCGAAGCCGTTTTGCCGCGCGCGGTGCTGCTGGATTTTTCTCAGGTCACATTTATGGATAGCTCAGGCATCGCGGTGGTGATACAAAGCATGAAAAAAGCAAAAGAATATGGCGGAACGCTGACGGTGCAGGGGGTTTCCAAACAGGCCATGAAAGTGTTTCAGGCCGCGGGCATCCCGAAGATCGTCACCTTTCGATAGGAGGAATTAGAATGAAACGACCGATCAACAGCATGACGGTGAAATTTGACAGCCGTTCTGTTAACGAAGGGTTTGCCCGCGCCGCCGCGGCCGCCTTTATCGCGCAGATGGATCCGACGCTGGAAGAACTGAATGATATGAAAACCGCGGTTTCCGAAGCGGTGACCAACTGCATTGTTCATGCCTACCCCGAAAATGTGGGCGAGATCACTTTATCGGTAAAGGTGTTCCAGCCCAATACCGTCGAAATCGTGATCCGTGATAAAGGGTGCGGCATTGCGGATGTGGAAAAGGCAAGGACCCCTATGTTCACCACCGGCGGAAGCGAACGCAGCGGCATGGGCTTCACCATTATGGAAAGCTTTATGGATGGCCTGACGGTGCGCTCGGGAAGCGGAGGCACCACCGTGAAAATGCGCAAGCAGCTGGCGGTGAGAACCGGGAAACGCCAATGACAGCCGCCGCAGAGCAGCGCAGCGAGCTGATCGCCAGGGCCCAGCAGGGGCAGTCGCAGGCGATGCAGCAGCTGGTGGAAGAAAACAGCCCCCTGATCTGGAGCATCGTGCGCCGCTATTTTGGCCGCGGGGTAGAAAGCGATGACCTTTATCAATTGGGGTGCATCGGCTTTTTAAAAGCGGTGCAGGGGTTTGACAGCCAGTTTGAAACGCAGTTTTCTACATATGCCGTGCCCAAGATCGCGGGCGAGATCCGACGCTTTTTGCGGGATGACGGAATCATCAAAGTCAGCCGCACCCACAAAGAAAACCAAACCAAGGTCAATGCCGCGCGCGCCAGGCTTTCGGCGCTCCTGGGCAGAGAACCCTATCTTTCCGAGATCGCCGCAGAAACGGGCCTGACGCCCGAAGAGATCGCCGCGGGTGAAACGGCCACGCAGGCCGCCATGTCGCTGGATGCTTCGATAGGGGAAGACGGGCCGAGCCTGATGGATCTTTGCGCGGGCGAAGATGAAGAAGAAAAGCTGGTGGAACGGCTGGCGGTGAAAAAAGCGCTTTCCACACTGCCCGAAAAAGAAAAGGCCGTGATCTCGCTGCGCTATTTCAGAGATCTCACCCAGCAGCAAACGGCCGAAATTTTAAAAATATCGCAAGTGCAGGTTTCGCGCCTGGAACACCGAGCCTTTGATAAAATAAGAAAGCAGCTCAGAGAATAAAGTTCTCCGGGCTGCTTTTTGCTGCCGTCAAGGCCGGTCAGCAGCAACCGCCGGCCGCGCGGCAAAAAGTTTCATAAGGAAAAAAATCGGTCATCACGGCAACCGGGGTATCTTCAAATTCATAGGTTTCCGAAAAAGCGCCATACTCATCATAAACCGGTGCAGAAGGGGTTTGGGGGTCATAGGGTTCGGATGGCATCAAAAACAGCGGCAGATCGAGCCATTCCGCCACAATGCGCCCCAGATTGCAGACTTCGCGGCTGCCGGCGGCCAGAACAAAATGGATGGAGGCGGCCTGCGCTTTTAAAGTGCAGCGGTCGGCTTCTTCCAAAGTAAGGCTGCCGCGGAAGGGCAGAAGGATCGTCTGGGGCAAAGCGGGATATTTTTGAGCCAGACGGTTCCTTTGACAATAAGCCAGAGAAGGCTGGTCGCAAAGAAAGGCGGCGCAAGAGCCGTGATCTTGAAGCAGCGCGAGGAAATCTTGGGCGGAACGGGCGGAAAAAACGGTTGTGTTCATGATGTCACCTCATAAAATTTTGAAATGTTCAGCAAAACACCCGTTTGATGCGAAACCGCCGAAAAATAAAAAAAGCTTTGTCTCAATGAAGAGACAAAGCTGAATGCTCTGCGGTACCACTCTTTTTGCCGTACAAAACGGCCTCTCGATCATCTCGGTTCCTTAAAAAAGCAACCTTCAATGCGGAACAGGATAACGGTTGTTAACCGGTCGCGGTTAATCGAAATTTCTTTCACCGGACAGCTCAAGGGTGATTTTCATGGTGGGTCAACGGCTGTTTTACACCAACCAACAGCTCTCTGCGCGTTTCTGCCACATTACTTTTCCCAATCAACGCTGTTTTGCTTTATAAACGATAGGCTTATTATAGCGCGGTGAAAAACGCCTGTCAACCCAAAAGCCCTATTTCTTTAAGGGCGCGATCTGTTCTGAAAGCGTTTGGGCGAACAGCTGGGCGGAATAAATGGCTTCATCCAGCGTGTTGCCGCTTGTGCCCACCTCCAGCAAAATGCTGCCGGTGGTGACATGTTCGTTGAATCTTGCCGCGCGGATGTTGATGGGGCGCATGATGCCGGGGTATTTTTTGTTCATGGCGCTTTGCAGCTTTGTCATCCAGGCCAGGTTTTCGCGCCAGCGATCGTGGGTCAGCCCGCCGGCGTCTGTGCCCGCCACAAGCATCAGCTGCGCCGTTTGGCGGCCGTTGATCTGGGCCACCGTCTTATATTTTTTGCCGCTTGCGGTCACCATCGCGTCGCGGTGAACATCGATCACAAATTTGATGGAAGGATATTTTTTCATATATTGCGAAATCACATTGAGCGTTCTGCTGTAGGCGCCGTTGTAAGAAGGGTAATCGTTCAGATCGGCGGCATGAAGCGTTTTGATGCCGTTGGCATTGAGAATTTTTTCGATTTCCGTGCCCACGCGAACGACATTATAGTTGGTGTCGGTGGTGCGGTTCGTGTCGGATGTCACATAAGAATTGGCGCTGTCGGGGGTATAGGCTTCGGTGGCGTGGGTGTGAACGATCAGCACGGCGGGTTCCGAAGCGGAATAAGCGATGGCGGTTTTCTGCTGCAGCATGGCCGGGATATCCACGGCATAATCCGTATCGTTTTTGATATATACCGTGCCTGCGCCTTCATATCCGCCGCTGGTGCCGTCAATGGTGATGGCGGAAATGGGCAGGGCGGGCGAAGCGGCGGCCTTTGGGGCGCCTTCGGGCAAAACGGCTTCTGAAATTTCCGCGCCGGCGGGCAGTTCTTCGTGAGAAAGCGTGTCATGCTCTGAAAGATCCTCGGCTGCGGCATCATAGGGCGCAATGGGGATCTCGGAAGGCGCGGGAGCGAGAGAATGACCCAGCGACGGCAAATTCGGCGAAAAATGGGCCACCGCCGTGCAAGAAAGCAGCAGCAAAAAAAGCGGCAGCCGCATACGGCGCAGCAGGGGTGGCTTTTTACGGTTCCTTTTTTTCCTCATAGTAAATTCCTCCGCGATAGCATTGGTTAAACTCTATGAGGAAAATGCCGAATTTATGCCAAAAGTTCCTCCATTTCGGGGATGGAAAGGCCGCCGTGCAGCGCGATATTGATGGCATAGCCGATGACTTTGGCGCTTTTGCGCATCAGAAGATCGATATCTTTCGGGGTGACGACCATGGTGCAATCGCCCGGCAGACAATTTTCGGCGTGCAGCACAGTGCCCGATTGCTCGCAAAGATCGGCCGCCAGCGTGTAGGCATCCACCACGGTGGGAACCCCAATGGCGATCACGGGAACCTGAAGATGCTCGCGGTCTAAGGCGGAACGCCCGCCCGCGATGCCGCTGCCGGGGGTGATGCCGGTGTCGGCCAGCTGGATCGTGCGGCAAAGGCGCGAAACCTTGCGCGAGGCAAGGGCGTCGATGGCGATGATGGCGGAAGGATGCGTTTTTTCACACACGCCCTGAACGATTTCGCCGGTTTCCATGCCCGTCAGCCCCAAAACGCCGGGTGAAATGGCGGAAATATTGGAAAACCCTTCAAACGCTTCGGGCATCTGCTGCTTTAAATGGCGCGTGACGATCACTTTTTCTGTGGCAAGGGGGCCTAAAGAATCGGCTGTGATATGGCGGTTGCCCAGACCCACCACCAGCACATTTTCCGGCTTTTCAGGCAAAAGGGAAGCGAGTTCATGCCCCAAAAGTTCTGCGGCGGCGGTGAGGTCGCCGTCGTCGCGTTCCCAATGTTCGCGCAGTTCAGCCGTGATATAAGTGCCAACGGGCTTATCAAGCGCTTTTGCGCCCGTTTCGTTTCGAACATGGATGCGGGTGAGGGCGATGCCGTTTTCCTGCGTTTGTTCCAGATCTACGCCGTCGGGTTCTTTGCGGTATTGTTCGTGAAACAGCTCACGAGATTCTGTGGCCAAATCAGTTCGTTTTGTCATCATTGTAGAAAGTTCCTTTTGCTTTTTTACTTATTTTTTGCGAGAAACCAACAAATATCCAAAAAAGATAATAGAAACCCTTGCAATTATTGCAGTTTGATGGTAGAATAATCTCTGCTATGAATATCTGAGGTAAGGAGGTCGTAATTTTGCCTAACATCAAATCCGCCAAAAAGCGTGTGCTGGTTACAGAGACAAAGAGCCAAAACAACCGTGCAGCGAAAACTGCTCTGAAGACACAGCTGAAGAAGTTCAACGCTGCTGTGGAATCCGGCGACGGCATTCAGGAAGCTTATAAAGCCACAGTGATCTGTCTGGACAAGGCTGTTGCCAAGGGTATTCTGCATAAGAATACTGTTGCCAGAAACAAGAGCGCGATGGCCAAAAAAGTCAATGCTGCTGTAAAATAAGCCCGTTTATCACAACATTGAGATGAAGAGTCTGCGAATTTCGCAGACTCTTTTTTGCTGTTTGCAAGAATTTAAATTTGCCACCATCGCTGCGCGGAGGCAGAAAAAACGCTTGGAAGGGAGACCTTCCAAGCGTTTTTTTATTTGTCTGAAGAATCGGTTTTCTTATTCTGCTGTTTTTCGCTTTCTTGCTGGCGGCGCAGGGCAGCGGCGCGCGCCGCTTTTTTCTTTCGCTGCAATTCCCGCTCTTTTTCCGCTTCAAAATAAATGCGGTCTTTAACCTTCATATATTTCCACACGCACCAGCCGCTGATGCCGGCCACGCAGAAGACCGAAAGCAAGATCCACCAGCTGAAGGCCAGAAAGACAAAAACGGCCAAAACAAGAAAAACAACATATAAGAAAATCGCCGCATAAAGATAAGGCGCCGCGGGCTTGCAGATCTTGATGGGTTCCCGCTTTTTTGTTGCTTTTTCTTTTTTCATCTGCTGTTTTTGCTCTTCGGTATAAAGAGGGCCCGCGCGTTCCGCTTCTTCTTTTTCTTTGGCACGCTTGGTGTAGCAATAAGCACCGGCCACCACGAAAACAAGAATTTCAAAACCAAAACCGATAACATTCACTTCGTTACCGCGCACAAACAAATAGCCCATGTGGATCACTTCGGCGATCGCCACGCCCCAGCAGGCTACCATGCCGCTTAACCAAAAGGATGAAATAATAAACACCGCCATTCTAAAAAATACATTGTATTATATTATACAAGAAACAAAAGAAAAATGCCAGAGTAATTCTGGAAAACAGCGAAAAAAGCAGAAATTTACAGTTTTTTCACAAATAAAAGCAAGAAAAAACGGCAGAACGGATTTGCAGGATCGACCCGATATGCTCTATCGATGCGGCACGGCAGGAAAAGTAAAAAGCGCCGCCTTCTGAAACAAACAGCGAAAAAAGCTTTGCTGTCTTAGAAAGCGGCGGGCATGAAATCGACCGGCAGGCAGGGGAAAGCCTCTATTTTGAAAGGTCGCTTTCTTCTTGTTCCGCCATCATTTCCGCAGGCGTTTTGATTTCGGGGGCGGTTTCGGCGCCGGTGACATTCACGCCGTAAACCCCCACCACGATCAGCAGAGTGGCGAAAAACTGAGAAAGCGAAAACGGCTCTTTTAAAATCAGAACGCCTGCCGCCACCGCCACCAGCGTGGTGAGGTTGGTAAAAGACGAGGTGATCGTTACGCTGAGATAGGTGAGGGCATAATTGATCAGCAGGAAGGCCACCACCGAAGAAGCCACCGAAAGATAAGCGATGGAAAGGGCAAACGATGGGGTTTTCCAGGCGCGAACCAGCATCGGCAGATAGTTGCTGCCGTTTTCGATCCAGGCGGCGGTGATAAAGAACACCGTGGCCAGAGCGAACATCACATAGGTGCGGTCAAAAGCCGTGAAATTTTGCGAAAACTTTCGGGAAAGAAGCGTAAAGCCGGAACCGGCCAGCACCGCGCCGATCAGCAGCAAAAACCCCAGAACGGTAACGGCCCCATCGCCTGTGCCGCCCATCGAGATGAGAATGACGCCCAATAGCGAAAGCCCCATGAACAGCGCCTGTTTCCAGGTGGGGCGTTCTTTCAAAAACACATTGCCCAGCAGCATGGCCGAAACGGGGCAAAGGGCGATGATCACGCCGGAAAAAGAAGAATTGGTCAAACGGATTCCATAGCTTTCAAAAATGAAATAGAGGATCGGCTGAAGAAGCCCCAGAAACAGCAGGGGCAAAAAGCTGCGGCCCTGCAGATGCAGCCGCACCACGCGGAAAAGGATCAAAAGCGTCATGCAGAGAAAGGCCGTGAGAAAACGCATGGAAAGCATCGCAAAAGGCGAAACCACCTCCAGCGCCATTTTTGAAAAAAGAAAACTGAAACCAAACAAAACGCTGGAGGTGAAGATGGCCGCCAGCGCGGTTCTTTTATGATTCAAGCTCATTCGTTCCTTTCGAAAATGATTTAGGGTTTTAACAAACATGGATTCAGTATAGCGAACCGAAAGCTTGAATTCAAGAATTATTTTATTCGGGCGAAATTTGATGAAAAAGAAAAAAGCCGCCTTTCTTAAAAGAAAAGCGGCTTCCGTCATCACGGATTATTTTAAAGTTTCGCGGATCACGCGCAGCATATTGCCGTTGCAGATCTTATCGATTTCGGCAGGCGTGAAATATTTGCCCAAAGCTTCCACCAGCAAAGGCATGCCGGCATAATCTTTGAATTCCAGCTCGCTGGAGATGCCGTCAAAATCGGAACCCCAGCCCAGCGCGTCGATGCCCGCTTTATCGCGGATATGCACCATGTGGCGCATCACAGAATCGATATCGGTATAATGCGCGTTTTCATTGAGGAACTGGGAAGCGAAGTTGATGCCCACGCAGCCGCCTTTTTCGCCCAGGGCTTTCAGCATTTCATCGGTCAGGTTGCGGGTGTGGCCGCAAAGGGCGCGGCAGCAGGAATGAGAGGCTACAAACGGTTTTTCACTGTGTTTCACCACATCCCAAAAGCCGCCGTCTGAAAGATGGGAAACATCGATCAGCATGCCCAGACGGTTCATTTCGGCAACAGCTTCGATGCCGAAGGGCTTCAGCCCCAGGGCCATTTTGGCGGGGTCTTTCGAATTGGGGAAACCAAGGCTGTTTTCATAGTTCCAGGTGAAAGAGATCAGGCGCACGCCTTTATCATAAAACTCATGCAGCCGCTCCATTTTGCCTTCTACGGGAACGCCGTCTTCAATGGTGAGGATGGAAGAAATTTTGCCGTTTTCTTTGTTGCGCATCAATTCTTCATAATTGCGGGCGGGGGCGATGGCCGCCTGATTGGCGTTCATTTCGCGCAGATAGGCATCATAAACGAGGTTGAAATATTCATAGGGGGTCTCTTTGATCCCGCTTTGTTCAGCTTCTTTATGGGTGGGGATAAAAATGGCGAAGAATTGGGCAAGCGCGCCGCCTTTCTGCATTTTTTCAATGTCGATATGTCCGTCGTTTTTGGCAAGGCCGATGGCGCCGTTGCTGCGGGCGATGCGTTCGCCCATTGTGTCGCAGTGCATATCGATGATTTTCATTTCCATAAGTTCCAGAACCTTTCATTTGTTTTATTTCGAGTTGGAAGAAGCATCCGCATATAAATAACGCTCGCCGGCATCGGGCAGGATCACCACGAGATTTTTGCCCTGCGCTTCGGGGCGGCTTGCGATGCTCACCGCGGCGGCCAGCGCAGCCCCGCTGGAAAGCCCGCAAAGAAGCCCTTCTGTTCGGCAAAGTTCACCGGCCAGTTCAACGGCATCGGGGGTTCTCACCTGAATGATCTCGTCGATCAGCTGTGTGTTGAGAATATCGGGGACAAACCCGGCCCCCAGCCCGCGAAGGGAATGAGGGGAAGGAAACCCGCCGGAAAGAACGGGGGAATCATAAGGTTCCACCGCGATCACACGGCAATCCATGCAGCGGCTTTTCAGAAATTCGCCGCATCCCGTTAAAGTGGCGCCTGTGCCCACGCCGGCGATAAAATAATCCACCTGCGGCAGCGCTTCTAAGATTTCGGGGCCGGTCGCTACACGATGGGCCTCGCAGGCGGCGTCGTTTTCGAACTGATGGGGGATGAAGGCGTTTTCCTGTTCCGCGTAAAGTTTTTCCGCCATGGCCGTGGCGCCTGCCATTCCTTCTTTGGCGGGAACGGTGACCACCTTTGCGCCATAGGTGCGCAGCAAAACCTGAAATTCTTTTTCGATGGAATCGGGCACGACGATGATGGCCTTCAGGCTCAGCGCGGCGCAGGTCATGGCCAGCGAAACCGCGGCGTTGCCGCCGCCCGCATCGATCACCGTGCCGCCGGGCGGAAGTTTGCCTTCCTGCATGGCCTGTTTGAGCATGAACAGCACGGAGCGGTCTTTCACGCTGCCGGAAGGGTTCCAGCTTTCTAATTTTGCAAGCAGGAGCGTTTTGCAGCCATAGCGCTGGCTGAGCTTGTTTAAACGCAGCAGGGGCGTATGACAGGCAAGCTGGGTGATGTTATCAAAAATCTCCATGTGACATCGCCTCCTTGCATTCATTTTACTATAAAGGCAAAGCAAAGGCAAGGGCGGAAGAAAAGCCCCAAAAGCGGTTAAAATTGAAAGAGATGAAAAAATCGATTTGTACAATTTGCTTGTAAAATATCACCGAAAACACAAAATGGAATTAGCAAAACCAGAAAAACCGGAAGGGAAGAATAAACGCGAAATTTCAAAATTGTTATGAAATTCACGAAATTTGAATGCAAAAAAGGGTGGATGGATAAAATGAGTTATAAATTCAGAAAATAAGCCTATATGAGCAAATTTCGAATCAAAACAGGGTGCTGAGGGAACAATTTTATTCAAAATGTAGAAAATGAGAAATAGATGTTGTTTAATACTGTCAACGATGTTACAATAGCTATAGTAAAGAATCTGCCCTGAGATTGGAGTTTTCATAAGCTTCAATTTTTTGTTGCGTTCTTACAAAATTACCGCTTTTGCGGGATCTTATTGAAGATTATTTTAATGCAGGAGGAATAAATATGCACAAGAAGCTCTTTATCCCCGGCCCTGTGGACGTTCGTCCCGAAGTGCTGGCGAAAATGTCCACCCCTATGATCTCCCACCGTGGCAAGGCTGCCACAGAACTGGGCAAGCGCGTTTGCCAGAATCTGCAGAAGGTGTTCTATACCAACAACACAATCGTTCTTTCCACAACTTCCGGTTCCGGCCTGATGGAAAGCGCCATCAAATGCTGCACAGCGAAGCGCGCTGCCGTTTTCTCCATCGGCGCTTTCGGCGACAGATGGTATAAGATGGCTACCGCAAACGGCGTTCCCGCTGATAAATTCCGCGCGGAAGACGGCCATGCAACCGATCCTAAAGATGTGGATGCAGCGCTGGCGACCGGCAAATATGATGTTGTGACGATCACACATAACGAAACTTCCGTCGGCATCATGAACCCCATCAAAGAAATCGCTGAAGTGGTGAAGAAGTATCCCGATGTTGTTTTCTGCGTCGATACCGTTTCTTCCATGGGCGGCACCTATATTCCTGTTGACGAGCTGGGCATCGACTTCTGCATTACTTCCACACA
Source organism: Acidaminobacterium chupaoyuni (assembly GCF_047936785.1). Taxonomy (GTDB): domain Bacteria; phylum Bacillota; class Clostridia; order Oscillospirales; family Butyricicoccaceae; genus Acidaminobacterium; species Acidaminobacterium chupaoyuni. Next base: position 1,848,846 of record NZ_CP176394.1, on the reverse strand, counting down.
GAAGTGCCTCGGCTGCCCTCCGGGAATGTCCGTAGCTTCCGTATCCGAAAAAGCTTACAACCGCGCAAAGACTGTTCCCAACCGCGGCCTGTATCTGGATATTGTTGAAATCTATGACAAAGTCGTGAAAGACGACAAATATCAGTATCCCTCCACACCTTCTCTGTCCCATATGTGGGCTCTGGATGAAGAGCTGACCTATATGCTGGAAACAGAAGGTCTGGAAAAGCGTTATGCCCGCCATCTGGAAATGGCCGAGTATATCCGCGCATGGGCTGAAAAATATTTCGAAATCTTCTCTGATAAGAGATATCTGAGCCCCACACTGACCACCATCAAAAACACAAGAGGCATCAGCGTTGCCGATCTGAACAAGAAGCTGGCTGAACGCGGCATGGAACTCTCTAACGGCTACGGCGATCTGAAGGAAAAAACCTTCCGCATCTCTCACATGGCCGATATGACCATGGATGACATGAAGATGATCACTTCCGCGATCGAAGAGATCCTGGGCCTTTAATCCATAATTTTTATTGTTGCAACACAAGTGGCGAACAGCATGGCTTTTCGCCACTTGTGGCATAAAATATAACTTTTAAGGGAGATTACAGTCATGATTCGTGTACTTGCTTCTGACGGTATGAATAAAGCGGCTGCGGCCGACCTGCGCGCCAAGGGATATGAAGTTGTTGAACAGTTCTATGAACCCGAAGATCTGAAAAAAGAGCTGGCCAACTATGATGTTCTGGTTGTTCGCTCTGCAACAAAAGTGCGTGAACCCATCATCGATGCCGCTGTTGCGGCCGGCAGATTGAAGCTGGTCATCCGCGGCGGCGTGGGCGTTGATAACATCGATGTGAAATATGCCGAAAGCAAAGGCATCAAAGTCACCAACACCCCCAAAGCATCCTCCGATTCCGTTGCAGAACTGGCTCTGGGCCATATGTTCGCAATGGCTCGTTATATCAGCATTGCCAATGTCACCATGCGCCAGGGCAAATGGGAAAAGAAAAAGTATGAAGGCGTTGAACTGGCCGGCAAGACCCTGGGTCTGGTTGGCATGGGCCGCATTTCGCAGGCTCTGGCAAAACGCGCAGCGGCGATCGGCATGAAGGTCATCTATACCGATATCTTCGAAATCAAGGGCCTGCCCGCTGAATATACCTGCATGACAAAAGAAGAAGTTCTGAAGAACGCTGATTTTGTTTCTCTGCATATCCCTGCATCGCCCGACGGTTCTCCTGTGATCACAGCGGAACATCTGGCCATGATGAAGCCCACGGCTTATATCCTCAACACAGCCCGCGGCGGCCTGATCGATGAAGACGCTCTGGTTGACGCTCTGGAAAACGACAAGCTGGCCGGCGCAACTCTGGATGTGTTCAAGAAAGAACCTCTGGATAACCAGCGCGTAATGAATTGCCCCAAAATTTCGATGACACCGCATATCGGCGGTTCCACCAAAGAAGCACAGGGCAGAATCGGCGCTGAAATCGTTGAAATCATCGAAAACTTCTTCAATAAATAAGAGAGGGAACGCTAATGGCAGTTGTAAGACCTTTTAAGGCGATCAGACCCACAAGCGAACTGGCTTCGAAAGTTGCCGCTTTGCCCTATGATGTTATGAACAGCGATGAAGCCCGCGAAATGGTGGTGGGGAATCCTTATTCCTTCCTGCATGTTGACAAGGCTGAAATCGATCTGGATCCTTCCGTCGATCATTATGACAGAGTCGTTTATGAAAAAGCCCGCGATAATCTGAACCAGATGATCAAAGACGGCGTTTTCATTCAGGATGAAAAGCCCTGCTTCTATGTTTACAAGCAGGTGATGAACGGCCGCGCCCAGATCGGCATTGTCGGCTGCGCTTCCATCGATGATTATATGAACAATATCATCAAGAAGCATGAGCTGACCAGAGCCGATAAAGAGCAGGATCGCATCAACCATGTTGATTTCTGCAATGCCAACACAGGCCCCATCTTCCTGACCTATAAATCCCGCAGCGCCATCAATGACATTGTTGCCAAAACAATGGAAGGCGCGCCGGTTTATGATTTCACAGCCGATGGCGTTCAGAATACTGTCTGGGTCATCACTTGCCCCGATTGCATCAAGACCATCAGCGAAGAATTCGCCGCCACAAAATATCTGTATATCGCCGACGGCCATCACCGCAGCGCTTCCGCTGTGCGCGTTGGCAAAATGCGCCGCGAACAGAACCCCGGCTATACCGGTGATGAAGAATTCAACTTCTTCCTTTCCGTGTTCTTCCCCGACGATCAGCTGTATATCATGGATTATAACCGCGTCGTGAAAGACCTTAACGGCATGAGCGATGACGAATTCATGAAGAAGCTGGCCACTATGTTTGAAGTGAAAGAATATGCCGGCGAAGGCCAGTATAGACCTGTTCAGAAGCATCAGTATGGCATGTATATGAACAAAAAATGGTATGTGCTGGATGCTCATGATGATATTTATGACGCCAATGACCCTGTTGACCGCCTGGATGTTTCCATTCTGCAAAAGAATGTGCTCGATCCTATGCTGGGCATCAAAGACCCCAGAACAGATAACCGCATCGATTTCATCGGCGGCATCCGTGGCTTGGGCGAACTGGAAAGACGCGTCAACAACGGCATGAAGGTGGCATTTGCCATGTTCCCGACTTCTATCGATGATCTGATCGATATTGCGGATGCAGGCAAGATCATGCCCCCGAAATCCACATGGTTTGAACCCAAACTGCTGAGCGGCCTGTTCGTTCACCAGCTCTAAACCTCGATTTATCATTACGGGCAGCGGCCGATCAGGCTGCTGCCCGTTTTTTGCGCCCAGATGGCTTTCGATTGGGCTTTTGTTTGCCGCCAAGGCAAAACTCTTAAAGATAAATCTGCCATTTGAGGCTTGGCAGATGATGAAGCTGCCCAATAAAATCGAAAACTGCGCGGCATATCAGGCTTGCTGCATCATAGGAAAAAGCAAATAAAAAAGCGGCCATCTGCCGAAACTGCGTCTGCAAGAACGATCTGTTGTTTCATACAGATCGTTCTCGCGGAGCATCGTTCCTTTGGGATGGCCGCTTTGATCATCGTTCATTCTATTGAAGGGAGAGGGGAAATTCCATCAGCTCAGCGCGCGGAACCATTCCCAGCCGCTGATAAAATTCCATGGCGGGTCTGTTGAAGTTCCAAACCTGAAGTTCTACGCTTTGCACCTGAAGCAGGCGGGCTTGTTCTAAAGCAGCCTGCCAAAGCTGTGTGGCGATTTTTTGGTGGCGGTATGGTTCGCCAACGCCCAAAGCCTCTATTCTGAGAAGCCGCCGCGCGCAGGTGAGGGGGGCGGCGGGGATATCCCGCAGCTGTGCCCAGCAAACCCCCGCGATTTCTTGATTTTTTTCAAAAACCCAGAGAAAATCATCTGCGGAAGAAAGCATCTCCTGCCATTGAGAAAAGGGGAGCGGATCGGCTGATGCCCGATAAATATCGGGGCGGGCCTGCGCGTGAAGCGCATGGATCTGGCAAAAAATCTCGTGGATCGCTTGATGATCCTGCAAAATGGCGGCGCGAATCCCATCCATAAAGCACCCTCGCTATCCAATATTAATAAACATATTCAAATTCATAACCGCAGACATCAACAGTATCGCCTTCTTGAATGCCAAGGGCTTCCAGCTGATCGAAAACGCCCGATTTGCGCAAAGCGCGCTCGAAATACATTCTTGATTCATAGTCACCGAAGTTAACAGAATTGAAAATGCGCTCGATTTGCGGGCCGGTCACGAAATAAACGCCGTCTTCCACCGTGATATCAAACGCGGCAGCTTCTTCATCGGCGGCGGGTTCGATGATATCGGGTTCATAAATCGCCACAGGGGGCAGTTTTTTCAGCTCTTCCCAAACAGCGAACATCAGCTCGCGAACGCCCAGCTGGGCAGCGGCAGAAATTTCAAAATAGCGAAGGCCAAGTTCTTCGGCGCGGGCGCGCAAGCGCTGCGCGTTATCGCTGCCTTCGGGAAGAATATCGATTTTGTTAGCCACAATGATTTGCGGGCGTTTAGATAATTCCGCGCTGTAATTTTGAAGTTCACTGTTGATCGCTTCTAAATCGGCCACAGGGTCGCGGCCTTCCGAACCGGAAACATCCACCAGATGCATCAGCAGGCGGCACCGCTCGATATGGCGGAGGAACGCGTGGCCCAGCCCCGCGCCTTCGGCAGCGCCTTCAATAATGCCGGGGATATCGGCGGCCACAAAGCTTTCACCCTCGCCGATATAAACGACGCCCAAATTGGGAACAAGGGTGGTGAAATGGTAATTGGCGATTTTTGGGCGGGCTTTTGAAACCACCGAAAGAAGGGTGGATTTGCCCACATTGGGGAAGCCGATCAGACCCACATCGGCGATGAGCTTCAATTCCAAAATCACCGTGCGTTCTTCGCCGGGAAACCCGGGTTTGGCAAAACGGGGCGCCTGGCGGGTGGGGGTGGCAAAATGAGAATTGCCCCAGCCGCCTTTGCCGCCCTGCGCGGCGATAAAAGGCTCGTCTTCCGACATATCGTGCAGCAGCGCGCCGCTTTCCGCATCGCGGATCAAAGTGCCGCGGGGAACTTTGATGACGATATCGGGGGCATCTTTGCCGCTGCAGCGCTTTGTGCCGCCGGGTTCGCCATGTTGGGCGATATATTTTCGCTTCATGCGAAAATCCAGCAGGGTGGCCATGTTGTCATCGGGAACAAACACAATGTTGCCGCCCTTGCCGCCATCGCCGCCGTCGGGGCCGCCTGCGGCGACATATTTTTCGCGGTGGAAGGCAACTGCGCCATCCCCGCCTTTGCCGGCGTGAATCGTAATTTTTGCAATATCTACAAACATTTTTTCACACATTCTGCCCGCTTTTCACGGCGGGACTCTTCCATAGCGGATGCGTACAATCGAGGAATGATGGGCGGGGGAAACCCGCCGCTTTTTATCCGGCGCAAAAATCTGCGCCGCGAAGTTTCTATGACAGTATCTGCCGCCAAACACGGCAAATACATGGCTTCAAATGAAAAAGCATCCCGAGCAGAGAGCTGCCCGGGATGCACCTTTTCTGTGATTACTGAGCGATTTCGACGATCGAAACCTTCTTGCGATCACGGCCCAGTCTTTCAAACTTGACTTTGCCATCAGCCAAAGCGAACAATGTATCGTCGCTGCCGATGCCAACATTCAGGCCCGGATGGATCTTTGTGCCGCGCTGTCTGACAAGAATGTTGCCGGCCAGAACGAACTGCCCGTCACCACGCTTCACGCCGAGACGCTTAGACTCGGAATCGCGGCCGTTTTTTGTAGAGCCAACACCTTTTTTATGTGCCATTGTGTTTACACCTCCGATTTCAAATAACAGTGAAGATTGTGTTACGCTTCGATTTTTTCGATGGTAACTTTTGTAAAGGGTTGTCTGTGACCCTGGCGGCGTCTGTAGTTCTTCTTGGATTTATACTTGAAGACCATGATTTTCTTTGCCTTACCAGTTTTGACGACCTTGCCGGAAACACTGGCACCTTCAACGGTGGGAGCGCCAACTGTGACATTTCCGTCTTTTTCAACAACGAGAACATTGTCGAATTTCACGGATTCACCATCGGCGATATCCATCTTTTCTACATAAATGGTGTCGCCTTCTGCGACCTTGTACTGTTTCCCGCCGGCTACGATAATAGCGTACATGCGGTTGCACCTCTCTTCTTTTTAGAGTCTCGCTCTCGTGGGCGGAGATCTGCTCACTTGAAAGCCCATTCAATGCGGCTTCGCTATTATATCATTCAAGAACATGCTTGTCAATAAAATTGCATGAAAATAACAAATAAAAACCCTTATTTCAAATAAAAAGGCGTTTGACGGTATTCTGAGCCGGGAAAAACGGTTTCATAGGCGGGGATCAGCATCTGATAAAGATCGGTGCGCTCGGATTCCCGCCGAAAAGCATCTTCGGCATTGGGCGAAAGCAGACGGCAATGGGCGGGTTTCACCAAAAGGGGCAAGGCGTGCTCGTTTGTTGAGATCGCTTTCAAAAGAGGGCGGCCGCGATGGCCGAAGGCCAAAACGCGCAGATAGACGGGCGCCCGGCAGACTTCTTCGGCGGTGATGCCCAGAAAAGCGCAGACCATCATGCGGCGTATGCGGGAATAAGCATAGCGCTTTGTTTTCGCGGCGGCCGCCGCATCGGAAAGGCGGTTGTTTTCGCGCAGCGCCTGATAAAGCCGGTGTTCCAGCCCTTCTGAAGCGCCGGGAAGCAGGCCCAGTTCTTCGCGTGATAACCGGCGCAAAGCAGAAAGCACCATGCGCGGGTGGGCATCCAGAGAAACGGGCGCGCGCCCGTTAGAATGCTCTCTGCGCAGAATATCAAGAGAACTCTGGGGCAGATATGCGCCAAGCGCATCACCGCAGCCTTCTTTTAGGAACAGAGCGCGCAGGGCAGAAGCCGAACAAAAGGAATCATCAGGCAGAGCCGCATCATGCTCGGGGCCGCGGCGGGGCAGCGCGTGGGGGCGCATGGCGCTTTTTCGTTTGAGAAGCGCTTTGCAATATTCCACGCCCAAAATGTTGTTGGGGCTTTGGATCAAAGCTGCTTTTTCGCGGATGCGCGCATAAAGCGCCCGTTCTCTGGCGGCGGCATAAGAAATGCCGCTTTCAAGATGGGCCAGGGTAGCGGCCACGGTTTCATGTTCCAGCAAAACGGCGGCGATCTCTTCCAGCGCGGCGGTATCGCCGCATTCACTACCGAAAAAAAGATCGGTGCAGCCCGCGTTTTCCAAAAGCATCACCGCGTTTTCGGCAAACGCTTCGGCTGAAGAAAGGGAATAGGGGGAAGGAAGCTCGATCACCAGATCAGCTCCGCCGCGAACGGCCATTTCCGCCCTTGAAAATTTGTCGATTATGGCGGCTTCCCCACGCTGCACGAAATTCCCCGACATGCAGCAGACAATGGGGCAATCTTCGCCCATACGGCGGCGGATTTCCGCGATCTGCCAGGCATGGCCGTTATGAAAAGGGTTATATTCCGCCACAATGCCGCAAACTCTCATAGTAAATCTCCGTTTTTAAGGTTGTACTTTCATAGAAAATAGTGTAGAATATTAATGTTATTCAATTCATTTTACTATGAAATTCAATTTTTTACAATCATAAGGAGTTAGGAAAATGAAAGTATTGGTTATCAATGCGGGCAGCTCCTCGCTGAAATATCAGCTGATGGATATGTCCAACGAACATGTATTGGCAAAGGGCCTGTGCGAAAGAATCGGCGTAGACGGCAGAATCAGCCACAAAACAGCTGATGGCGTAAAGGTCGAATATGATGTTTCTTTCCCCACCCATAAAGAAGCCTTTATGGAACTGGTCAAAGTTATGAGCGAAGGCGAAGGCAAAGTCATCAACAGCATGAGCGAAATTGCCGCCATCGGCCATCGCGTGCTCCACGGCAGCGAAGTTTATAAAGTTTCCACCGTGGTAACAGATAAAGTCATCGATGATATCATGTCTTTCCGCGATCTGGGCCCCCTCCACAACCCCCCTCAGGCCATCGCTATGAAGGCTTGCCAGGAAGTGTTTGGCAAAGATACCCCCATGGTTGCTGTGTTTGATACTTCTTTCCATCAGACAATGCCTGCAAAGGCCTATATGTTTGGTGTTCCTTATGAATATTATGAAAAATATTCCATCCGCCGTTATGGCTTCCACGGCACCAGCCACCGCTATATCGCTCACCGTTATGGCGAAATGAAGGGCAGCCTGGAAGGTAAAAAGATCATCAACTGCCATCTGGGCAACGGCAGCTCTCTGGCTGCTATCCAAGACGGCAAAGTGCTGGATACCTCCATGGGCTTCACGCCTCTGGATGGTTTCATCATGGGCACACGCTGCGGCGGCATCGATCCTTCTGTTGTAACTTTCATCGCGAAGAAAGAAAACATGACCCCCGATCAGATGAGCGACATGATGAACAAAAAATCCGGCTTCCTGGGCATTTCCGGTGTTTCCAGTGACTGCCGCGATTTGAACGCAGCTGCCGAACAGGGCAACAAGCGCGCTCAGCTGGCGCTGGATATGTTCGTTTATCAGATCAAAAAGTTCATCGGCGGCTATGCGGCGGCCATGGGCGGCGTTGATGCGGTGATCTTCACCGGCGGCATCGGTGAAAACGATGCCGAGATGCGCGCAAAGATCTGCTCTGATATGGAATATCTGGGCCTGAAGATCGATGCAGAAGCCTGCGCAAACGCTTCCAGAAAAGAAGCTCATTTCCAGGCGGCTGATTCCAAGGTGGAAGCATGGGTGCTGCCCACCAACGAAGAGCTGATGATCGCAAGAGATACCGTGGAACTGACCGGCAAGAACTAAGAATTCAAGATAAAAAATGCCGCCTTAAAAAGGCGGCATTTTTTGGATAGAGAAAAGAGCGGCGGGGCCGCATTGGGCTTGAAATCGGGGAAAACCGCGATTTTCTCTGGAATCTGCGCAAGCTGCTTCGATCGAAAACAAAGAGATCTCAAAGGAAGCAAACGGGCGGCAAAGCTTTTTAAACGGGATCGTCGCGGAAAAGCAGGGAAATGCACCACAGCCCCGCCAGCCCCACCAGTGTGAAAACGATTCGGCTCAATATGCTGCCGCTGCCGAAGAGAAACGCGACCAGATCAAAACCGAAAATGCCGATGCTTCCCCAGTTGATTGCGCCGATGATGGTAAGAATCAAGGCAATCTTATCAAAGATTTTCATTTTTCATCCTCCTGATAGCAAGAAATAGTAATAGATGGAACGCAGAAATTCTTTCGGAAGTATCTTTGCCGGTTTTTGAAAATTTATACATTTTATTTTTTGTGGGGGTCAGTTTTTTGTTTATTGCAGATACGCATACGCACACGAAATATTCTTTTGACGGCAAAACCGATGTGAACGGAATGATACACAGCGCGCTGGAACATGGGGTTGCGGTTTTGGCCCTGACAGAACATTGCGATTTTGGGTGGCAGGGGTATGACCCTTATTATGCCCGGGGAGAAGCGGCCTGCCAAAAAGAGATGACAGAGCAAAAGACAAAAGAAACGCGTTTGAAACTTTTATATGGTGTGGAACTGGGGCAGCCCCAGCGCAGCCCCGAAAAAGCCAAGGCCCTTCTGGCGGCACATCCTTATGATATCGTTTTAGGCAGCGTGCATGAACTCAGCGACGGGCGGGATATTTACAGCATTGATTACACCGATTATGCGGTTTGCGAAGCTTGTTTTCTGCGCTATTTCGATGATCTGGAAGATCTGCTGGCGTTTGGCGATTTTGATGTGTTTGCTCATTTAGATTATCCGCTGCGCGTGATGCAGGGTGCTTTTCCCGAACCTTCACTGAGGCGTTATCGCGAAAGGATCGCCGAACTGATGAGAAAATTGGCGAAAACCGATTGCGCGTTAGAGGTCAATGCCAAAGGCTGCCGCGAATGGATCGGCCAGCCCGGGCCCGAACAATGGGTGCTGGAGCTTTACCGCGATTTCGGCGGCAAACTGATCGCCGCCGGCAGCGATGCCCATTTCCCAAAAGATTGCGGCAGCGGGCTGCGCGAAAGTTATAGGCTCATCGCGCGGGCAGGGTTTTCACAGATCGTCACTTTTGAAAAGCGAAAGCCGGTTTTTCATCCCATCGGATGAACTTTTCAACGAATCGCTGTAAATAGAAAAAGCAGGGTGCATAAAAAGGAGGAGAACGATGGATCGAGCGGTTTATATGGCTTCTTGCCCCGATTATGAAGAACAACGGGTGAAACAGACCGTTTATGAAATGCTGGATGCCTTTGGCGGGGCGGAAAAATTTTTAAAAAAGGGCAAAAAGGTCACCTTGAAGGTGAATCTGCTTATGGCGCGTCAGCCCGAAACGGCTACCACCGCGCATCCATCGGTGGTGGCGGCTGTTGCGGAATATTTCCTGGCGGCGGGCGCCGAGGTGACCATTGCCGACAGCCCGGGCGGGCCTTATAATGATCTCGCCATGCAGAATGTTTACCGCGCCTGCGGCATGACCGCCGTGGCGGAAAAAACAGGCGCCAGGCTCAACCGTGATTATTCCCATAAAAAGCGGCGTTGGCAGGGCGAAGGCGTTCAGCGCAATTTTGATATCATCACGCCTGTGGCCGATGCCGATGTGGTCGTGAGCATTGGCAAAATGAAAACGCATATGCTCACTTATTTCACGGGCGCAGTCAAAAACAATTTCGGCGTGATCCCCGGTTTAAATAAAGCGAAGATCCATTCGCAAAACCCCAACAGAATGAATTTTGCGCGGCTTCTGGTGGATTTATGCTGCTGTGTTGCACCTGAATTCTCTATTATCGACGGCATTGAAGGCATGGATGGCAAAGGCCCTTCGGGCGGCAGAGTGAGAAAAGGCGGCGTGTTGATCGGCAGCCGAAACCCCTTTGCGGCCGATGTGGCCGCCATGCATCATTGCGGGCTGAAAGCAGAACTGTCGCCGGTTTGGCAGATCGGGGTGCAGCGGCAGCTTTCTCCGCGCAGCGCCGCCGAACTGGAACAATGGGGCGAAAAAGTGCCGCCGCTGGCGGAACCTTTTATTCCCGCGCCGGGGCTGAAAAAAAGCGGATCTTTTGTGAACTATATGCCGCCGTTCATGCGCCCGCTGTTGAGCCGCCTTTTTGTGCCGGAACCGCGTTTCACCAACCGGTGCATCGGCTGCGGCGCCTGCGCGAAAGCCTGCCCGGGCGAAGCGATCGTCATCGAAAACGGCAAGGCTGTTCTCAACCGCGAAAAATGTATCAAATGTTATTGCTGCCACGAACTTTGCCCGGTGAAGGCCATTGATTTATAGGGGGATCGACCATGCAGACACAAAGCGGCAAAGCTTATGCAAAAATTAATTTGACTTTGGATATCAAAGGCAAGCGCGAAGACGGCTATCATTTGATCGAAACGGTGATGCAGACCATTTCACTTTATGATCTGATTCTGATTCGCCCGGCCGCAAAAGCGGGCGTTCAGCTTCGCTGCAATCTGCCTTATGTTCCCTGCGACAGCAGAAACATCGCGTGGAAGGCGGCCGACGCTTTTTATAAGCTGACCGGCCGGCGCGAACATATTGTCATCGAGCTGCAAAAGCGAATTCCGGTGGGCGCCGGCATGGCGGGGGGAAGCACTGACGCCGCCATGGTTTTGCGCCTTTTGAACCGCAGATATCGCAGCCCTTTGACAGAAGAACAGCTTTATGCGCTGGGGCTTTCACTGGGGGCGGATGTGCCCTTTTGCCTGATGGGCGGGTGTGCTGTGGCCACGGGCATCGGCGAACAGCTGACGGCGGTGAAAGGCATGCCGAAAGAATGTTTTCTTGTGGTTTGCAAACCGCGCTTTTCCATTTCGACCGCGCAGCTTTATCAGCGGATGGATGCTGTGGAGCCTTCTGTTCACCCCGATGCCGCCGCCATGATCGGCGCGCTGGAAACGGGAGACCTGAAGAAAATCGCGGCGCAGATGGGCAATGTGATGGAAGCGGCGGCGATCCCCGAGAAACCGCAGATCGCCGAGATCCGCGATAAATTGCTGGCAAACGGCGCGCTGGGGGCCATGATGACAGGTTCCGGCTCGGCGGTATACGGCATTTTTTCATCGAAAAAACAGGCGGAAGCCGCCCGCGATTGTTTTCGAGGCAGCGGCATTTTTTCCGCGGTGGCCCGGCCTGTTGGGGCAGAAGCATAAAAAATTTCAAAATCAGAATAAGAAAAAGGGCACCTGTCTATACTGTGAAGCAAGAAATCACAGAAAGACAGGTGCCTTTTATGATGAAATTAAAACGCTGGGAACTGGCGCTGATATGCGGTTTTGTGTTTACCTTGCTGGCCTGCGTTTCGCCTATCCGGGCGCAGCAAAATTTGGCTGAAAGCGTGACAAGGCTGCATGTGATCGCCGCCAGCGACAAAAAAGAAGATCAAGAACTCAAGCTGCGTGTGCGCGATGTTGTTTTAAAAGAAGCGGAAAAAATGGGCGGAATGAAAAAAGAACAGATCGATGAAAACTTCCTTGCGCGGCTGCGGCAGGCCGGTCAGGCCGAAGTAACGCGAAGCGGTTACGATTACAAGGTGGATGCCGAATTCACCAATATGTATTTCACCACGAGGGTCTATGATACTTTTTCCATGCCGGCGGGTTATTATGATGCGGTGCGGGTGACCATCGGCCCCGCAAAAGGGAAGAACTGGTGGTGCGTGCTGCTGCCGCCCCTCTGCGACCCTGCGTCATCCAAAGAAATGAAAGAAACCGCGCGGAAAAACGGGATGAGCGAGGATGAGATCTGCTTTATTACAAAGGATGGAACTACTTATGCGGCAAAATTCAAAATTGCAGAACTTTATGGCCAGTGGAAGCATCTGTGGCGCGGCGATGCCTGAGGCGAGAGAAGCGTTTCCATTCAATTGCGTGAGAGATGTGAGAACAAAAAACGGGGCATATAAAAAGAGCAGTTCGTTTTGAACTGCTCCTTGAAAATTCGATGTTTTGATTAATCCAGAACTCTTCCTGCGCCCACATAATGGGAAGCATAATAGCCGCTTGCCATTGTGTCGATGCAGACGGATTTTCCGGGGGAGGGGGAATGAATGAACTGATTGTTGCCCACATAGATGCCAACATGGCCAACGCCGCTGCCGCCGTTTGTAAAGAACACCAAGTCGCCGGCCTGTAAAGAACCGCGGCTCACGCGGGCAGTGGAACTATATTGAGCGGAAGAACTGTGAGAAAGGTTGATGCCGAAATTCGAAAATACATAAGAGGTATAACCGGAGCAATCAAAGCCGCTGGGGGAAGAACCACCATAAACATATCTTGTCCCGATATAACGCTTGGCAAAAGAGATCACTTCGCTGCGTGCGGAAGAGGCGGAATTATCGGCAGAGGGGATCAGCTTTATGTAATCGGGATGCACAAACCCTGCGCCGCCGGAAAACGAAACGCCATACCAACCGTTGTTAATGCCGGTGATCGTAACGGTTTCGCCCTGAGAAAGCTGTGTTACAACGCTTGCGTCGATGGAAGGGTTGCTGCGCACATTGAGAGAAGAAGCGGTTACCTGAGCGCTGCCGCCGTTTAAGCCCATCACATTCCAGATATCCAGATAATCAGCGCTGACATAGCCGACGGTACCGTTTAAAGCAACCGAAGCCCAGCCGTTTTCTACGCCTAACACGCAAACACGGGAACCGCCGTCGATCTGATCGATCACAGAAGCCGCCGTAGAAGGTGCGCTGCGGAAATTGAGCGAAGAATCTGTCATTACAATGCCGCCCTTAACATCGGCAGCGGAAGCCCCCATCATAACCGCCGCAGAAAGCGCCGCGGTAATCACCAGGGTCTTAATCGTCTTTTTACCAGAATAGTTCATTTATACCTCCAATAGTAAACGGGTGAATCTTACTTTTGGTTCAGTGCTCTGTCAAGCCAGATGGATGCAATATCCATTGCGTTGTAGAGCCCTTCTTTTTCTGTGGATTTGACAACTTTATCTACGGAACTGATATCCGGATCGGTGAGCTGAAGCTCAACGCGAACTTTGCCGGCAACTTCAAGATCTTTGTTCTTGGTGAACGAAACGACCTTTAACATGATGATATATTTATCTGTCATGCTGCCATAATAGATGGTGCTGTCTTTTCTCATTAAAGGGCGGCCCTTATAAGAAAGCGGCCACTGCGGGTTAGATGCGTTTGTCATGAATCTACCTCCGACAATCATTATTATATCAAAACGGTAACAAAAGTCAAACGAATTAGTTACAAAAGATATACAAAAATGAGCTTCGATTTTTGTAAGCCCTGTGAAATCAAGGGGTTTGGAGGCATAAATGACCGTAATTTGGCAAAAGCTAAAGACGATATCATGTTATCAATGTGCATAATTATGCCGAAATATGACAGATCAGATAAAAAAGAAACCCCCGCCGCTATGGACAGGGATTTCTGTAAATAACGAATTAATCTGCCAGATAGCGGCGCACCAGCTCTTGAAGCAGTTCATCGCGGTCGATCTTGCGAATCAGGCTTCGGGCATTATTGTGGTTTGTGATGTAAGTGGGGTCTTCGGAAAGGATATACCCGACGATTTGATTGATAGGGTTGTAGCCTTTTTCGCGGAGAGCATCATAAACCGCTGTAAGGATCTGCTTCATTTCTTCATTGGGATCTTCGGTGATCCTGAATTTTCTTGTTCCGTCAAACAAAATAGTGCCCTCCTTAAAATAAAGCTTACTGATATTATACACAATAAAAGTGGAACTGTAAAGCAGATTTGAAAAACAAAGGCGAAAAGAAATCCATGCGTGCGGCCGCGATCTCGATGGAGGATTTGTCGGTGCGGCGGCCATATTCTGGAATTTTAACGAGCAATACTATATAATAAGTAAAATAATAAGAAAAAAGGCAGAACCAACGCAGCCGCTGCGCCCTGCGCCGGCATAAGACGCGGGGCAGTGCCTGTGGGCAGACGGGGGCGGGGCTTATGCGGGCAAAAAGAAAGAAAAAGAAATATCCTTGAAAAAAGTGTTGACAATGGCTGAAAAACGAGTATAATAAATCATGCGCTCACGAGTGAAGCTTGTGAAACCAACTGAATCATGCGGAATTGTGTAATGGTAGCACAACTGACTCTGGATCAGTCTGTCAGGGTTCGAATCCTTGTTCCGCAGCCACGAAACCACAAAACGAAAGTTTTGTGGTTTTATTTTTTTCTCCGCTGCGTAAAATAAAACAAATCATTGTAAATTTCACATAAAAAACGCAGATAAAAGGATTTGGCTTGCAATTATCGTGAAAAACGAAGATAATAAGAGCAGAATGCTTTCAAAACACCTGCCGTTTGGTTTCGGTGGAGAACACAGGAGGGTTTGCCCGATGAAGATGATGGCAATTGACGGAAACAGCCTGATCAACCGCGCTTTTTATGCGGTTCGCCTGCTGACCAATAAAAGCGGGATGTATACCAACGCCGTTTACGGCTTTATGAATATGCTTTTAAAGCTGATCGAAGAAGAACAGCCCGAGCGGATCTGTGTCTGCTTTGATATGCGCGCCAAAACCTTTCGGCATTTAAAATATGAAGGGTATAAAGCCCAAAGAAAAGGCATGCCCGAAGAGTTGGCCTGCCAGATGCCGATCTTAAAGCGCATCTTAGATCTGATGGGGATCGCGCGCATGGAAAAAGAAGGCTATGAAGCCGATGACCTGTTGGGAACGCTTGCGCGCCGATGCCATGAAAATGGTGAAGAATGCGTCATCGTCACAGGTGATCGCGACAGTCTTCAATTTATTTCTCAGGGCGCGGTGGTGAAGCTGGTCATCACACGCATGGGCCAGACAACTTATAAAAATTTTGACGCGGCGGCTTTCGCCGAAGAATATGAGGGGCTGACCCCCGATAAGATCGTGGATCTCAAAGCGTTGATGGGCGATAAATCAGATAATATTCCCGGCGTTGCGGGCATCGGCGAAAAAACGGCGCTGCAGCTGGTCACCCGATTCGGTTCGCTGGAAGGCGTTTATGAAAACATCGAAAGCGATGCCATCACGGCGTCGGTGCGCAAAAAGCTGCTGGCAGATCGTGAAAACGCCTTTATGAGCTATGATCTGGCGCTGGGCGATGTGGAAGCGCCTATTGATGATGTTTCGCTGGAACAGCTGAAACGCGGTGAGACGGATGAAACAGGGCTGTATGAAGAATTTTCAACGCTTGAATTTTCTTCGCTGATCAAAAGGATGGGCCTGACCCCTGGGCTTTCCGCCGAAAAAACGGCAGAAGAAGCGTTTCAGCCCGATGGCAGTTATCAGCAGGTCACAAACCGTGAAGAACTGGATCTTTTAAAACAGCGGATGCAGGCGGCCAAACAGGTTTTCTGCCTCATCCCTGCGCATCTTGCCGCCGCCGCCCTGCGGGTAGAAGGCAAAACCTATTACTTGGCTCAATCCGATTTCGATATGGAAACCTACGACGGCTTTTTAGCCGCGCTTTTTTCCGAAAAGGTGCAAAAAATATTCCATGATGCAAAGCCTGTCTTTTGCGCGCTGATGGAACGGGGAATCGCAGAACCCAAGGGCCTTTTCTATGATACGGCGTTATGCTGTTATTTGCTTGACCCCACCGCCAACGGCTATGATCTGGAAAAAATGGCCCGCGATCGCCTGGGCGTTTTGCTGACCCCGGCGGAAGAATATCAAAAAGAAGAAGCGTTTTCGCCGCTGGCCGGCCTTTCAGAGGCCGCCAAGGTGATGGCTGAGCATGTTTCCGCCATCGAAGCGCTTTATTGGAAAGTGGCCCTGCAACTGACAGAAGACGGCATGGAAGACCTGCTCAAGCGTGTGGAACTGCCGCTTGTGACGGTTTTGGCTGATATGCAGTGCCGCGGCTTTCTGATCGATCAGCAGCGGCTGAATGAATTCGGCGCCGTGCTGGAACAGCGGCTGGGCACTTTGACAGAGCAGATCTATGAATATGCGGGCGAACGCTTTAATTTGAATTCCACCAAGCAGCTGGGCGTGATTTTATTTGAAAAGCTCGGGCTGCGCGTGATCAAAAAAACGAAAAGCGGTTATTCCACCGATATCGAGGTGCTGGAAAAATTGCGGGGCAGCCATGAGATCATCGATTGCATGATCGAATACCGCAAAACTTCAAAATTGAAATCCACTTATGTGGATGGCCTCAACAAGGTGATCGGGGCGGATGGAAGGATCCATTCCACTTTTCAGCAAATGGTCACGGCAACGGGCCGTCTGAGTTCCACAGAACCGAATCTTCAGAATATTCCCATCCGCCAGGAACTGGGCTCCGAGATCCGCCGCTGCTTCGTTCCCGCCCCGGGATGCGTGCTGATCGATGCGGATTATTCTCAGATCGAACTGCGCATTCTGGCGCATATCGCGGAAGATCCCATCATGCAGAACGCTTTCCGCACAGGGGAAGATATCCATGCGGTCACCGCCTCACAGGTGTTCGGGGTGCCGCTGGAAATGGTGACACACGCCATGAGAAGCCATGCCAAGGCGGTCAATTTCGGCATCGTTTATGGCATTTCGGCGTTTTCTTTATCTGAAGATATCCATGTTTCGCCGAAAGAGGCGCAGGGATATATCGACAGCTATTTGGAAAAATATCACGGCGTTCGCAATTATATGGAGCGCATCAAGGCGCAGGCAAAGAACGATGGCTATGTGACCACGCTCTGGGGCAGAAGAAGATATCTGCCCGAGCTGCAATCGAAAAACTTCAATTTGCGCTCTTTCGGTGAGCGCGTGGCGCTGAACACCCCCATCCAGGGCACGGCGGCGGATGTCATCAAGGCCGCCATGGTGGCGGTCTATGAACGCTTGCAGCGCGAGCATTTCCGCGCGAAATTATTGCTGCAGGTGCATGATGAATTGATCATCGAAGCGCCGAAAGAAGAAGCCGAACAGGTCAGCCGCCTGCTGGTGGAAGAAATGGAACGGGCAATTTCGTTATCGGTTACTCTGGTGGCCGAAGTGAGCATGGGTGAGAACTGGTATGATGCAAAAAAATAAAATGGTTTTATTCGTCTGCACGGGGAATACCTGCAGAAGCCCTTTCGCGGCGGCGGTGTGGAACCGGCTGGCGCGTGAACGGGGGATGTCTGTCCACGCGGAATCCTGCGGCCTTGCCGCCGTGAGCGGTGAAGAATCTTCACCGGCAGCCATTGAAGCCGCGCAAAATTTGGGGTATGATATAAAAGAACATCGCGCGCGTGGGGCTTCGGCCTATCTGCTGGAAGAAGCGGAGCATATTTATGTGATGTCGCCTTCTCACCTGCGCGCCATTGAAAACGCCAACGCCGAATGGGGCAAAAAAACCTCGCTGCTTTCGCCCGATGGCGTGCCCGATCCTTACGGCGGCAATGCGGAAGTTTATCGAAACGCTTATGAAGCCATTGAAGAAGCGGTTCGCAAACGGATGGATCATCGCGAGGCGGGGGAAGCATAATGGGGCAGATCACAAAAATGGGCGAAGAACATCTGCAGGAGCTCTGGCAGCTGGAACAGGAATGCTTTTCTATGCCATGGAGCAAGGAAGCATTGCGGCAGGAGCTTGAAAACCCTTTGGCACATTATTTTGTTTATGTGGAAAACGGCCATGCGGCGGGCTATATCGGGCTTCATATCATTCTGGATGAAGGCCATATCACCAATATCGCCGTGGCGAAAAACATGCGCCGGCAAGGGGTCGGCCATCGTTTGATGGCCGCCGTTCTGGAAGAAGCCAAAAAGAAAAAACTCAGCTTTTTGGAACTGGAGCTGCGCCCTTCCAACCTTGCGGCGATGCATCTTTATCAAAAAGTGGGGTTCGTTTTGGTGGGCAGGCGGCCCGGTTATTATGAACAGCCCACAGAAGATGCCCTGTTGATGACTTTATTTCTGACTGAAAATCAAGTAGAAAGCGAAACGATAGAACAATGAAGATATTAGCGATTGAAACATCCTGCGATGAAACGGCCGCTTCGATCAGTGAAAACGGGCGGCATATTTTATCGGATGTGGTCTATTCTCAAGCGGATATGCATGCCCTATATGGGGGCGTCGTGCCTGAGATCGCCTCACGCAAGCATATTGAAAAAATCAGTATGGTGGCGGAAGAAGCGGTGAAACAGGCGCATCTTTCTTTGAATGATATTGACGCGGTGGCCGCCACCTGCGCCCCCGGGTTGATCGGGGCGCTGCTGGTGGGGGCGAATTTCGCCAAAGCAACGGCGCAGGCGCTGGAAAAACCGTTTGTGCCTGTGCATCATATTCGCGGCCATATCGCGGCCAACTATGTGGCGTTTCCTGAACTCAAGCCGCCTTTTTTGGCGCTGGTGGCCTCAGGCGGCCACACGATTTTGGCCGATGTTTGGGATTATACCGGCATTTCGCTGATCGGCACTACCCGCGATGACGCCGCGGGCGAAGCTTTTGATAAAATCGCGAGGACTCTCGGCCTGCCTTATCCGGGCGGCAAAGCCATGGATGAACTGGCCCGCAGGGGCGATCCTTCTCATTATCCGCTGCCCCACGCCGCCTTGTCGGGCAATCCCTATGATTTCTCTTTTTCGGGGCTGAAAACGGCGGCCATCAATCTGATCCACAACGCAAGCCAAAAGGGCGAAACCATTTGCAAAGAAGACCTGGCGGCCGCGGTATGCCATGCCGTGGCGGATGCCGTCGTGCCGAAAATGATCGACGCGGCTCGCAAAACACACCGAACCACCCTGGCGGCGGCGGGCGGCGTGGCGGCCAACAGCATTTTGCGCGAAAAGCTGCAAGAAGCCGCGGCTCATAATGGGATGAAGGTTTATCTGCCGCCGCTTTCGCTTTGCGGCGATAACGGTTCCATGATCGCCTGTCAAGCCTTTTATGAATATACGGCGGGAAATGTGTCAGATCTTGCACAAAATTGCTTTGCCACCATGCCGGTAAATGAAAAAGTTTCCGCAAAAGCAGAGTAAAAAAGAGAAATAAAATCTTTTTCTCTCTTTTTTGAATAAAATGCCTCTTGCATTTTTTCTTGATAACATTATGTTATGAAAATGAAAAACAGGGTGAAACAGGGCTGAAAAACACAATTGACATATCGTTGTGGAAGATGGGGAAAAGAAAAGAGAAGCCTTGTGCATCAAGGGCAAAACCATTGTGCATAAAACTGTGGATACTGTTGATAACATTTAGTAGAATCATGAAATCGATAAATTTTGGGGCGCAAAGCGTTCTGTTTTCAAATAAGCAAAATCAATCAACGAAGGGATAGATTTGAATGGAAGAGAAGAAAATTTCGATGGCGGTCATCCGCAGAATGCCGCGCTATTACAGCTATGTGAATGAGCTTTATGAAGAAGGGACAGCAAGGATCTCTTCCGGCGCGCTGGCGGCAAAGATGGGGCTGACCGCTTCACAGGTTCGGCAAGATTTCAACTGCTTCGGCGGTTTTGGCCAGCAGGGCTATGGCTATAATGTTGAAAATCTGCGCGCATCGATCCGCGAGATTTTAAAAGTGGATCAAAACCACAAAGCCGTTATCATCGGCGCCGGCAATCTGGGGCGCGCCCTGATGACCAATTTCAATTTCACAAGCTGCGGTTTTGCGCTGATCGGCGCGTTCGATGTGATCCCGGAGCTGGAAGGCACAAGCATCGCCGGCGTGCCCGTTTACAGCATGGATAAGCTGACCCCTTTTATCGAAGACCATAAGCCCGATATCGCCATTTTAACGCTGCCCCGCGCCGCGGCCCGCGATATGGCCGAAAAGCTTTGCACCATGGGCATTCGCGGCATCTGGAATTTCACCAATGTGGATCTTCATCTGGATGGGCTGGATGTGCCGGTGGAAAATGTTCATTTTGCCGAAAGCCTGATGACGCTTTCCTATCGCATATAGGGCGGCGCTATGAATATCAGCACATCGCAAGTGGAAAAAAGCGTATTGCCCGAAGGCTTTGTTTATATCGATGAATGGATCGAAGATTGCACCATCGACGCCAAATATGCGGGCACCGATAATTTCATGGGCGCACCGGCCGCGGGTTATGAACGCCCGTTGGCGGTGATGACGAAGCAGGCGGCCGAAGCTTGCCAAAAGGCGGCGTCGGCGCTGCGACGGCAGGGCTGGCTTTTGAAATTTTATGATGCTTACCGCCCTTGCCGCGCGGTGGAACATTTCGCCGCATGGAGCAGAGATTCTCTTGACTGCCGCCGCAAAACGGTGCATTACCCCCGCGTGGAAAAAGATCAGCTTTTTCAGCGCGGCTATATTTCTGAAAAATCAGGGCACAGCCGCGGCAGCACCGTGGATCTGACCCTTGTCAACAGCGAAACCTATCAGGAAGCCGATATGGGCACCATTTTCGATTTTATGGATGAACGCTCGCATCATGGCGCGGCGGGGCTTACGGCGCTTCAGGAAGAAAACCGCAGCCGCTTGAGAAAAGCCATGGAAGACGCCGGGTTTTGCTTCTATGCCAATGAATGGTGGCATTATACTTTAAAAGAAGAACCCTATCCCGATACTTATTTTGATTTCCCCATCCGCTGAACGGGGCCGGCGTTTAAAGAACAAGATATTTTTGAAAAAATTAACTATTGTGCCGAGGGAGAACGATCATGAACAAAATTGCAATGGCCCGTGGGGCCCGAACCGTGGCCGAAACCTGCATCGGTGTGAAAGAGAACGAGCAGGTTTTGATTGTGACAGAACCCGAAAAACTGCCCATTGCCGAAACGGTGGCCGCGGCTGTCTGCGCCGCGAAAGCCGAGCCCGTGATGATGGTCATGCAGCCCAGACAGCGGGATGGGCAGGAGCCGCCCCATGCGGTGGCCGAAGCCATGAAGGGCAGCACAGCCTTTATCGCCGTGGTGGGCCGTTCCATTACCCATACCCACGCGGTGAAGGAAGCCTGCCAAAACGGTTCGCGCGGCGTCGTGCTGACCCAGTTCCGTGAAGACATGATGGTCCACGGCGGGCTGGAAGCCGATTTCCCCGCGGTGGCGCCCACCTGCAAAGCCATTGCCAAGGCTCTGGCGGGGGCCGAAAAGGTGCATCTCTCAACGCCTTATGGAACCGATCTTACTTTTTCTGCCGCAGGGCGGCGGGGCAACGCCATGTATTGCATGGTGGAACCGGGCGAATTTTCGCCTGTTCCCACGGTGGAAGCAAATGTGTCGCCTTTGGAAGGAACCGCGCAGGGCGTGATCGTGGCCGATGCCAGCATTCCTTATATCGGCATCGGGCTTTTGGAAGAACCGGTGCGATGCCGGGTGGAAGACGGACGCATCGTTTCGATCAGCGGCGGCCGTCAGGCGCAGATGCTGGAAAAAGATTTAAAAGAAAAAAATGATGCGAATGTTTATAATGTGGCCGAACTGGGGGTGGGGCTGAACCCCTGCTGCCGCTTCATCGGCTTCATGCTGGAAGATGAGGGCGTGCGCGGTTCCGTGCATATCGGCATCGGAACAAATATCACGCTGGGCGGTCATTTGAAAGCCGCCTGTCATTATGATCTCATCATGACAAAGCCCACTTTAACGGCAGATGGCGTGACACTGCTGCAAGACGGCGAAATCTGCATCGAATAAATCAAAACCGAAAGGCCGCGGCCTTTCGGTTTTTTCTATAACAGATTTTCAGGTTGGTCATAGGTTAGACAAAGTTTAGTCATAATTGTTCGTTATACTGGTTCTTGTCAGGAAGCAAAGCCGCCAACAGGCTTTCACATAGATTCCGTGACAAGATTGAGAAGATAAAGGGATGATGCGATGGAGTGAAAACGAAAAAGGTTTTTTATTCAATCAACAACAGTAATTCAAAATATAGAATGATTCTTCCTCTTTTCCTCTTATAAAATTTGCGTTATGGAAGGGTAACCGTAACGCAGCTCTATTAGCTGCCTGTTCGCCGGGTGGGCGGAATACCGGCCCGGCGAATGCGGCAGATCAAAAAGTTACACCGTGATGATAAGATCACGGTTTTTTTATGCCCGCAGAATCATTTCACGGCTGATATTGACATAGCGAACATGCAGAAAGCGCATGACTTTGGCGTCGTAAGAATCCAGCGGGCGGTTATAGGCATCATAGCTGTGGGTGGTGATCAGCGTGTTGGAAAATGTAGGCCGCTCGCCGGTTTCGGTGACCAGCATGGTGTGATAAAACGAGCCGTCGGATCTGCCCAGCTGGATCACATCCCCGGGCTGAAGCTCTTCCAGAGAAACTTCTTCCATCACCGGGCCGACCCCCTGGTTCGATACCATAAAGTTATAAAAATATTCCACCCCTGTCCATGAGGCGCTTCTGTCGTTGAGGTTATGATAATACCAGCCATATACAGGGGTATCATTCATCACCCCGCTGCCGGCAAAAACGCATTGCGAAATAAAATTGGTGCAATCGCCCCCCAGTTCCGAAAAATCATAATAGGCGGGGTTCCTGCTTTTTCCCCAGCGTCTGGCATATGCCACCGCGTTGTTTCGTTGATAGGCAAAGCGTATCAAACATAGTTCCCCCTTTCAAAGAGAATGGTGCCTTCTATTCTATGCGGCAAAAGAAAAAGTGATGATGGCCGCGGGGCTTTTGAGAACAGGAGAACGCGGCCGCAAGAAGGAAAAACGAAACAGCGCTTGCGGAAAAACAGAGATATCGATATAATAAAAGAAAGATTCTTCCATAAAGAGCAGAACCTTCAAAAGCTTGAACCGCAAGCTTTTTCTTTTTAGCATAGAATGCAAAAATAAAGGAGTAAAAAAGAATGTCCGGTAAAATCGCATTTGATGAAATCGATGCGCAGCGCCGCGCCTTGGAACAGCTGAGCAGGAAGCTGTGGGAAAACCCGGAAGGCGGTTATCAGGAAAAGAACGCCAGCCGGTGGATCGCCGAATTTTTAGAGGAACAGGGGTTTCAGGTGGAACGCGGCGTGGGGGGGATTCCCACGGCGCTGCGAGCCAGCTGGGGCAGCGGCAAACCCAGGATCGGTTTTTTGGGCGAATATGATGCGCTGCCCGGCATGAGCCAGACGGTGACGACCCGAAAATCACCCATCAAAGGCCAGCGCTATGGGCACGGATGCGGCCATAACCTGCTGGCGGCGGCCCATCTGGGCGCGGTGATCGGTTTGAAAAAAGAAATGGAAAAAAAGCAGATCGGCGGCACGATCGTTTATTTCGGCTGCCCTGCCGAGGAGCTTTTGACAGGGAAAGGCTATATGGCCCGTGAGCATGTGTTCGATGGGCTGGATTGCGCCGCCGCGTTTCATCCCGGTGTTCGAAATGTCGTCACGCTGGGGAACTCGCTGGCCCTTGATTCGGTGAAATTCCATTTCCATGGCATCACGGCCCACGCGGGCGGCGACACTTACAACGGCAGAAGCGCGCTGGATGCGGCCGAAATCACCAATGTGGGGGCCAATTATCTGCGCGAACACACCACAGATGATGTGCGCATTCATTATGTCATCACCGATGGGGGCGTGGCGCCCAACATCGTGCCCGATTATGCCGCGGTGTGGTATTATGTTCGGGCGCAAAAGCGCGAAACGGTGGATCAGGTCTATCAGCGGCTGGTGCAGGTGGCGCAGGGCGCGGCGGAAATGACGGAAACAGAGCTTGAAATAGAATATCTGGGCGGCTGTTATGAAACCATGAATAACGCGGTTTTGGCGGAAACGGTGGATGCCTGCATGCGTGAGATCCCCCGTGAAGCATGGTCGCCGCAGGAAATAGAGTTTGCAGGGGCGCTGAACGCCGCCGCCGAAAAACAGACGCAAGCGGTGCGGGCGGCTTATGGGCTTTGCGCCGAAATGCAGCTGCATGATCAGGTGGCGCCCATTTCAACAGAAAGCGATTTCGGTTCCACCGATGTGGGGGATGTCTGCCAGATCACGCCCACGATTTCCTTCAACACGGCTTGCTGGGGCCTTGGTGCGCCGGGCCACAGCTGGCAGGTCACCGCCTGTTCGGGCAGCAGCATCGGCCAAAAGGGCATGATCTATGCCGCCAAGGTGATGGCGTATTTCGGCCTGAAAGTGTTGGAAGAGCCTGAGATCTTGCAAAGAGCAAAATCTGAATTTGAGCGCTGCAAACAGGGGAAAAGCTATGTCTGCCCGATCCCCATGGAGTTGGGCGTTCCGCCGGAAGCATAAAACAGCAGCAAAACAAAAAAGAGAAGCGGGGGAAACACAGATGCTGACGATCTATCACGGGCGCGCGCAATGCGGCAAAACACAGGCGCTGTTTGAAGAAATACGCCGCGGCGCAGAAGCGGGCAGAAAACAGATTTTGGTGGTGCCCGAAATGCTTTCGCATGAAACCGAGCGGCGCCTGCTGAAAGAATGCGGCAACCCGATTTCCCGCTATGCCGAAGTGCTCACTTTTCAGCGCATGGCCGCAAGAATATTGAAGGAAGCGGGGGAAACACCGCGGTTTTTAGATGCGGGCGGCCGCGTTCTCACGATGTACCGCGCTTTGCGAAACAGCGAAAGCGGGCTTTGCTATTTTAAAACGGCAGGGATGCGCCCCGAATTGGTGGAAAAACTGGCGGGCATTATTGATGAACTGAAAGCCTGCTGCGTTTCGCCGGAACAGCTGATGCAGGCGGCGGAAAACCTGGGGGTCACCAAAGAAAAAGTCAGCGATCTTTCGCTGATCTATGCAGCCTATGAGCGTTTATGCGAAAACGCGGCGCTGGATGATAAAGAGCTGCTCAGCGTGGCGGAAGAAGCGCTGGGCAAGTGTGATTTCGGCCATGAATGGGATTTTTATTTTGATGGATTCATGGGCATGACCGTGCAGGAACGCCGGCTTTTAAAAGCGCTGCTGCTGCGATGCCATGATATGAGCGCCGCGATCCTGTGGCAGGATGAGCTGGTTTTCAATGAACAGAAAAAGCTGATTCTGCGCCTGAAAGCCATCGCCGAAGAATTGGGCGAAGAAGAGAAAACCGTGGCGCTGGAACGAGAAAAACGCCCGGAATTGCCCGAACTCGATCATCTGGAAAAAGAATTGCTGGGTTATCAAAACAATCCGCTCGATTGCGAATGTAAAGCCATAAAGCTTTCGATGCTTGATTCTCCGGCGGAAGAATGCGAATATGCCGCGGCTCAGGTGAGAAAAGCGGTGGCTGAAGAAGGGCTGCGCTATCGTGAGATCGTTTTGGCCGCGGGGAATATCGATGAATATGGCCCGCTGCTGGAACAGGCTTTCGCGCGTTATGAAGCGCCCTTGTTTCTGGCACAGAAAAGCGATATTCTGGCAAAACCTGTTCTGGCCGCGGCGCTGGGGGCGGTGGAAGCCGTTTCACAGGGGATGCGTTATGAAGCGGTGATGCGCTATTTGCGGGCCGGCCTGTCGCCGCTTGAATCCGGCGAAGCCGATCTGCTTGAAAATTATCTGCTGACCTGGGATATCAAAGGCGAAGAATATGAACATCCCTTCGTGAAAAACCCATATGGCTTCGATCTTTCAAAACAGGCGCAGGGCGAAGAACTTTTGCCGCAGATCGAAGCCGCGCGACAAAAATTGATCGCGCCGCTGCAAAAACTGAAACAGCGGCTTGAAAACTGCTCTCGCGGGGGCGATTATGCCCGGGCGCTGACGGGCTTTTTTGAAGAAAGCCTGTTGAAAGAGAAGATCCTGCAAAAGGCGGAGCGGCTGAAACGATCGGAACGCCTGAGAGAAGAAGCGGAATACCGCCAGCTGTGGCAAATCTTAGAAAACGGCCTTCGGCAGTTTGAAACCGTGATGGAAGACGCCGCCATGGATTGCGATGAATTTTTGAGATTGTGGCGGCTGATGCTGGCACAATATCATGTGGGCACGATCCCCGTAGGGCTGGATTGCGTTCAGGCCGGCAGCCTTGAGCGCCTTTCTTTCCACCACGCGAAACTCGTCATTCTGATCGGTGCACGCGACGGCAATTTCCCCGCCATAGGGCTGGGCGGCACCTTGCTGACAGAGCAAGACCGCGCGGAACTGAAACAGGCGGGTGTGGAACTGACCCAAACGGCCGAAGAACACGCTTATGAAGCGCAGAGCCATGCCTATCGTGTGGTCGCTTCCGCCCCGCGTTTGCTGGTCGCCTGCCCTCAGCGATGCATGGATGGAAGCCCTGCCCGCCCCTCTTATCTGGTTTTGCGAATGCAAAAGCTGCTGCCGCAGCTGAAAGCGGAATATCCCGCGAAAGATTATTATCTTTATGCCAAAGCGCCGTCTTTCGAACTGGCCTGCACAGCGGTGAGCGGCGAGAACACCGTAGAAGCCCAGACGGCCCTTCAGCTGGCCGTTGAAGATGGCATGGAAGATCGCTTAGAGCGCTTCCATCGCTTTGCGGCGCTGCCCCGCGGGCCGCTGAAAGAGGAAGAACTGATCCGCAGGCTGTATGGATCCAAAGTGCGCA
Source organism: Acidaminobacterium chupaoyuni (assembly GCF_047936785.1). Classification (GTDB taxonomy): domain Bacteria; phylum Bacillota; class Clostridia; order Oscillospirales; family Butyricicoccaceae; genus Acidaminobacterium; species Acidaminobacterium chupaoyuni. The sequence continues at coordinate 1,821,905 of NZ_CP176394.1, read as the reverse complement.
TGACGGCTTCCAGAGCCGAAAAAATAGCGGGATGCCGCTTTTCTTATTTCATGGAATATGGTCTGAAAGCGCGGCCGCGCAAACGCGCTCGCTTCGGCGCGCCCGAAACAGGCACCTTTTTGCATTATGTGGTGGAAAACACCATTCGCGAGCTTTGCTTAGACCCGCAAAAAGATCGGAAGACTGTGGCAGAGGAATATATGGATCGGTATATCCGCGAAGAACTGGAAGGCCTTCGCGGCCAAAGCAAACGCCTTACGGCGATTTTTGCCAGATTGCGCAGAATGGTTCTGGCCATCATCGATGATGTGTGGGAAGAATTGCAGCGTTCGGCGTTTCGGCCCATCCGCTTTGAAATGGGCTTTGGCGAGGGGGAAGAAAACCCCGCGGTGGTGATCGAAAACGGTGAAGCACAGATTCTTTTGGGCGGAAAGATCGACCGCCTGGATGGCTATATCGAAGGCGATACGCTTTATTTGAAAGTGGTGGATTATAAAACCGGGCGCAAAGAATTCCGCTTGAGCGATGTGCTGGGCGGCATCAATCTGCAAATGTTTTTATATCTCATCATGCTTCAAAACAGCAAAGAAGCGTTGCTGAGCCAGGCGCGCGAAGCTTTGGGCAAAACGGCCCGGAAGGTGCAGACGGCGGGGGTTTTATATGTGCCGGCGAAACACCCCTATATCATGGCAGACCCCGAAGAAGATGAAAAAGATCTCGCTGAAAAACAGGCCAAAGAGGTTCGGCGGATCGGCATCGTTCTGGATGAGCCCGAGATCTTGGAAAAGCTGGAAAAAGCCGAAGCGGGGAATTTGCGGTTTTTGCCCATCAGCTATAAGAAAAACGGCGGGCTTTCTTCCACCTCACAGGCGATCAGCGCGGGGCAGTTTGAAAAACTGGTGCGCGGCGTGCAGCGGCAGATGCAAAAGATCGCGGCTGAGATCGCCAAAGGTGAAATCGAGGCCAACCCCTATTGCACAGGGCCGCAATGGTCGGTTTGTCAGTGGTGCGATTTTAAAGCGGCCTGTCAGTTTGATGAAACAATGGAAAAAGACAGCATGCGGCGCATGGGAAGTTTGAAAAACAGCGAAGTGTTTGCGCGGCTGGATCAAGAGGAGGAAAGCGAACATGAGCGCGGTTAAATTCACACCCCAGCAGCAAAACGCCATCGACAGCCGCGGCGGCGCATTGATCGTTTCGGCCGCAGCGGGTTCCGGCAAAACGGCTGTGCTGGTGCAGCGCGTCATCGAGCAGGTCACAGGCGGCGAAAACCCCATCGATTTAGACCGCCTGCTGATTGTTACCTTCACCAACGCGGCGGCTTCTGAAATGCGCGCCAAAATCGCCGATGCGCTTTTGAAACAGCTGGCCGAAAAACCCGAAAGCGGCCGTTTGCGCCGCCAGCTGGCGCTTCTTCACAGCGCCCGCATCCAAACGGTGCATTCTTTCTGCTTAGAGCTTGTGCGCCAGCATTTCGATCAATGTGATGTTTCACCGAATTTCCGCCTGCTTGATACCGCCGAAAGCGAGCTGCTGCGTGAAACGGCAATGGAGGAATTTTTAGAAGAAGAATATGCCGAAGCATCCGCCGGATTTATGGCCATGATCGAAAATTTTGCGGAAGAGCGCGGCGATCGCCGCGTGCAGGCGGTGATCTCAGAGCTTTATGAAAAACTCAGAAGTCATGCCGATCCCGCGGGATGGCGGTCGCGGATGGAAGAGCAGCTGCAAGCTTCCTGCGATCAGCCCGCGGCGGAACAGGAATGGTGCCGACGGGTGATGGAAGATTGCGCAGAAGGGCTGAAATGCCGCCTTGAGCTTTTAACCGAGACTTTCGATCGGCTTGGGCAATTCCCCGAACTTTTTGAAAAATACGCGCCTGCCTTTCAATATTGCCTGGCGACCGGTCAGCATTTGCTGGCAGCTTTGGAAGCAACTGAATGGGATAACGCCTGGCAGGTTTTGCAAAGATATGAAAAGCCCGCTTTTTCGGCGGCGCCCCGGGGCACCGATGCCGATCTGAAAGAAGAGATGGGGCAGGCCCGTGACTTTTTCTGCGAGTATATGGAAAAAATGCGCACAAAGGCCATTTTGCGGCCCGAAAGCCGTCTGCGGGAAGAAGCACAGAAAAGTTTGCCTGTGATCCACGGCCTTTTTGAAGCGGTGGGCAGGTTTGAAGAAAAATATCAACAGCTGAAACAGCGGCGGGGCGTTTTGGATTTCAGCGATCTGGAACATCTGGCGTTGAAACTGCTGCTGACGCCGCAGAGCGAAAAAACATTGCTGGCGCATGAACTGGCAGCCCAGATCGATGAAATTCTGGTGGATGAATATCAGGATACCAACGAGATCCAAGACAAGATTTTTGCCGCCGTGAGGGGAGAGGGCAAAGGCCTTTTCATGGTCGGCGATGTGAAGCAGAGCATCTATCGCTTTCGGCTGGCCGAACCCGAGATCTTTGTGGGCAAATATTATTCCTATGAAGATTATGCGCCAAAAGCCGTTCAAGCCAATAAACGCATCATGCTCAATCAAAATTTCAGATCGCGCAGTGAAGTGCTTGATTTTGTCAATTTTGTTTTTGAAAATCTCATGAGCCGTGAGTTTGGCGGCATCGCCTATGACGACCGGGAAAAACTGGTGGTGGGGGCCGATTATCAGGGTGCCTGCCCTGCCGAAGTATATGTGCTCGATTTGGCGCGGGATAAAAGCGAAGAAACACAAGCGCCCGAGAAGGTGGTTTATGAAGCGGAATTCGTGGCCCGCGCCATCGAGCAAAATTTGGCCGAAACACAGGTGACCGATCGCGAAACAGGGGAACTGCGCAGCGCAAGACCAGAGGATATCGCTGTATTATTCAGTTCCTTTACAAGCCGCGCTCCTATTTATGAAGAAGCAATTTCTGCCCGCGGCATTCCCTGCGCATTCTCGGCAGAGGCCGCCTTTTTTGAAACAACGGAAATTTTGGTCATGCGCAGTCTGCTGGCCGTCATCGACAACCCGCGGCAGGATATCCCTTTGATCGCCGTGCTGCGTTCGCCGCTGTTTCTTTTCACGGCAGATGAACTGGCCGCCATTCGAATCGCCATGCCCAAAGCGGAATTTTATGATGCGTTGTGCGCCAGCAGCCTGCCCGCAGCCAAGGCGTTTTTGGCGGAACTGGAAAGCTGCCGCGCTTATGCGCCCGATTTCACCGTGGCCGAGCTGATCGCCATGCTCTATACCAAAACCGGCGCCAAAGGCATTTTTGAAGCGCTGGATCATGGCGAAGCAAGGCGCGAAAATTTGCAGAAATTCTATCAGCTGGCGCTGCGTTTTGAACAAAATGGAAGCCGCGGCCTGTTCGCGTTTCTGCAATATCTGGAACAGCTTGAAAAAGAAGCCGGTGATGCTGCGGAACCTGCGGGCAACGCCGTGAAACTGATGAGCGTGCATAAATCGAAAGGGCTGGAATTCCCCATTGTGATTTTGCCCGATCTCAGCAAAAACTTTAATACGGATGATTTAAAAAGCGCCATGCTGATGCATAAAGATCTGGGCGTGGGCCTTCGCCTGCGCGATGAAGCGCTTCATATGGAATATAAAACACAAAAGCTGCAGGCCATCGCGCTGCGCCATGAAAAAGAAGCGCGCGAGGAAGAATTGAGAAAGCTTTATGTGGCGATGACCCGCGCCAAAGAAAAGCTGATCTTAACGGTGGCGCTGCCCGATGCGGCGAAAACATTGAAGGGCTGGCTGCGGTTTATCCGCGATGGAAAGCTGCTGCCACAAATGGTGGCAGAGCAGGCTTCCGCGGCTTTTTGGGTCTGCGGGCCGCTGCTGCTGCATCCCGCGGGCGGGGTGCTGCGCGAACTGGCGGGCGAGATCAGGCCCGAAGAACAGCCTCGCGGCGGCGGTCTCTATTGCGAAGTGGTTCCTTATGCGCCGCCGCAGGAGGTTGAGACCGTCACAGAAGAAGAAACGGAAACAAGCCGGCAGCTGACCTTGGAAATGCCTTATTATCGCGCGATCCAGCAGTTTGACTACCCGCATCAGGCGGCCACAGAGCTGCCTTCCAAACTGACGCCCGCGGGTCTGAAGCTGAAAAGGGATGAGGAAGCGGCTTTGCTGGAAGCCGAAGAAAAAGGGCCCGTCATCCGTTTGTTCCCCAGCGGAAGCGATGCGGCGAAGCTTGGCACGCTGGCCCATTTATGTATGCAGTATTGTGATTTTGAGCAGGCGCAAACGGCGGAGGGCGCGGCAAAACAGCTGGAGGAAATCAAAAAGAAGTTCCCCGAAGAGAAGCTGCTTGAAAAGATCCCGCCCCAATTTTTAACGGAATTTGCCGCCGGAGAGCTGGGGCGGCTGGCGGCGCAAAGCAGCTGCCTGCGCGAATATCAATTTTCGGTGCTGCTGCCTGCGGGCGATATGATACCCGGTGCGCCCATGGAAGAAGAGATCCTTTTAAACGGTGTGATCGACCTGCTGATTTTCACGGAAAACGGCATGATCCTTGTGGATTTTAAAAGCGATACCGTTCGCGAAGGGGGAGAAGCCGAGCATGCCCGCCGTTATGAAACGCAGCTGAAGCTTTATGCGAAAGCGGCCGAAGAAATTTTGCAGCGCCCCGTTGAGCGGAAGATCGTTTGGTTTTTATCCACGGCAGCGGGCATCGAATTATAAAACTATAAAAAGCGGCAAAACCCCAAAGAAAACGCTTCTTTTGGGTTTTGCCGCTTTGAGAGAGAAATCCTGCGGATCAAAAAGAATTAGTCTTTATACTGGTTATCCTTGGGGTCTTTGCAGTTCTTTTCGTTCTTGATTTTGGGTTCTTTGTTGTTCTTCTGAACATTTTTTTCATTCTGATTTTTCATGGCAATTCACCTCACTTTTGTTGTGTAGCCTTATTTTCCCCGCAATATTGTGATTTTATACATTGATTTTATGGGTTTGAATGTGGTAAAATAATTTGTAAAACTTTTATTTTTGTAATTTTTTAAAACATATAGGAGGATATTTATGTCCGGACATTCCAAATGGCATAATATTGCCCGAAAAAAAGGCGCCGTAGACGCCCAGCGCGCCAAGGTGTTTACAAAATTCGCCCGTGAAATGGCGGTGGCCATTCGCGGCGGCGGCAGCGCAGATCCCGAAGTGAATTCCAAGCTGAAGGATATTGTTGCCAAAGCCAAGGCCAATAATGTGCCCAATGATAATATCAACCGCATTTTGCAGAAATATGCCAATGGCGCGGGCAGCGAAGAATATGAAGCAATTACTTATGAAGGCTATGGCCCCAAGGGAATTGCCGTGATCGTTGAAACTTTGACGGATAACCGCAACCGTACAGCGGGCGATATGCGTCACTATTTTGATAAATACGGCGGAAATATGGGCGCTTCGGGCTGCGTTTCCTGGCAGTTCGATCGCAAAGGCCTGCTGGTCATCGAACGCCTTGATGACATGGATGAAGAAGAAATGATGATGCAGGCTCTGGAAGCCGGCGCGGCCGATTTTCAGGCGGATGACGATGTGTTTGAAATCTATACCGCGGTAGACGATCTGGGCAGTGTGCGCGAAAGCCTTGAAAAAGACGGTTATAGCTTCTTGCAGGCGGAAGAAGCGATGATTCCCCAAACCTATATCGCCCTCACAGATGACGACGATATCAAGAACATGAACAAGCTGCTGGAAATGCTGGAAGATAATGACGATGTGCAGAATGTCTGGCATAACTGGGAAAACGACCACGAAGAATAAGCATTTGTTCGGAAAAACCCCGTTGACTGAAATCACTCTTTTTGAAACCGGTTTCAAAAAGAGTGATTTTCTTCGGGAAAACCGGGTGTGACAGGGGAAACGAAAAAACGCTAAAAAATAAAGAAAAAGTATTGACAACCTCAAAATCATATGGTATCCTGTTTAAGCAGTCAAGCGGTAACGATTGCGAAACCAAATATGGGGGTATAGCTCAGCTGGGAGAGCGCTTGAATGGCATTCAAGAGGTCAGCGGTTCGATCCCGCTTATCTCCACCAAGCAAAAACACCGGAATCGTTGATTCCGGTGTTTTTGTTTTACTTGAGAAATCATGTGAAATATCATGCCGTGCCCCTGCATAAAGAAAAGTATGCGCCATCAGCAATATGATGCAGAGAAGGTCGAGAAAGAAAAATTTTTTCTGAAATCACGCGAAAATGCAATCTTAAGAATTCTTAAGAATGAGTTTGCTTGGAATTAAGAATTGCCTGTTATACTGGTCTCAATACTTTTGGAGGATCAGCGATGAAGGCAAAAGAAACCACAATAAAAAACATTTTTACGGGAATATTGATTTTCCTGCTGCTGATTGCGGCGGCTTTTGTGATAAAAGGCTGGGCGGGCGGGCATTTCAAATCGATGAGTTCGATGCGCGCCTATATTCGAACTTTTGGCGTTTTCGGGCCGTTGATCCTGGTTCTGATCCAGGCGCTTCAGGTGGTGCTGCCCGTGCTGCCGGGCTTTTTCGGCTGCATCGTCGGGGCGGCGCTGTTCGGCGCGATGGGCGGGTTCTGGTGCAACTATCTGGGCATCAGCATCGGTTCCGTGATCGCTTTTTGGCTTGCGCGCCGTTTTGGAACAGGCATTGTGCAGCAGATGGTGCCCATGGAAAAATACCGTTCCTGCATCGAATGGGTCAACCGCAAAAAATGTTACACGCTTATTTTGTTTTTGATGATTTTGCTGCCGCTGGCGCCCGATGATTTCTTTTGCTATTTTTCGGGGCTGGTGGGGATGTCGGCCAAGCGTTTCACATGGATCATTGTCGTGGCCAAGCCATGGTGCATTTTGTTTTACAGTGTGTTTTTTGCCCATTTTATTTGAGGAGGATTTTTAATGCTGGGGATCTATAATTATACTGTCATATTAACCTATATCGGAATGCTGGCAGGTTTTACGGGAATCACTTTTGCGGCAAAAGGGAATATCCATGCTTCGCTGATCTGTCTGATGATCGCGGGGGTATGTGATATGTTTGACGGAAAAATTGCTTCCACCATGCAGAGAACCTCACAAGAAAAGCGGTTTGGCATTCAGATCGATTCTTTAAGCGATCTGATCTGTTTCGGCGTGCTGCCGGCGATGATTATTTCCATGCACCCGCATATCAGCACACTGGGCGGCATCGTTGCGGCGCTTTATCTGCTTTGCGCGCTGATTCGCCTTGCCTGGTTCAATGTGGATGAAGAAGAACGCCAAAATAAATGCGACGGCGCCCGCAAGGTCTATTATGGGCTGCCGGTGACATCCTCTGCTCTGATCATCCCCATTGTGTTTGGGGCGGGGCTGTTATATCAGTGGCCGCTTGGCGTTTTAGGGCCGATCTGCCTGCTGATCATGGCGCTGGCGTTTTTAACGCCGTTTCCCATCAAAAAACCTCGTCTGATCGGAAAAATCGGCCTTATTTTTTTGGGCGGCATTGAACTGGCCGTTCTTTTGCTGGGGAGGAAGATATGAGCGAAAATAATGGCTCCGTTCATTTTTTATATGCGACAAAAGTGGGCAGAATACTTTTAAAAGGCATTATGGCCGTTCATGCCGATAAACTGGCGGCCAAATTCCTTTGGACAAAAGCTTCAAAACCGCTGGTGGGCTGGTATGCAAAAAAGCATTCGATCCCGCTGGAAAATAAAGAGCAATTTTCTTCCTTTCGTGAATTTTTCATCAGAACACGGCCGATGGAAGCTATGGATGAACAGCCCGATCATCTTATCAGCCCCTGTGATGGCTGGCTGAGCGTTTACCCCATTCATGCGGATAGCAGCTTTGCCATCAAAGGTTCCCGTTATCGTCTGCGCGATTTTTTGCAGGATGAGACCCTCGAAAAAAACTTTCAAGACGGGGTATGCTTCATTTTTCGCCTTTGCGCCTCAGATTATCATCACTATTGCTATATTGATGACGGCTTTCAGGGCACAAACCATTTCATCCCCGGGGTGCTGCACAGCGTGCAGCCGATCGCCTGCGAAACCTACCCCGTTTATACGCTGAACCGCCGCATGTGGACTTTGTTTGAAACAGAGCATTTCGGCCCTGTGATCCAAACGGAGATCGGCGCGCTGGTGGTGGGCGGCATCGTCAACGAACATGAGAATAAGCGCGTGACAAAAGGAATGGAAAAGGGCCATTTTGAACTGGCCGGTTCCACCATTGTGATATTGTTTGAAAAAGAGAAGGTGAAACTGCTGCCCGAAATAGCGGAAGCGTTGGAAAGCGGCGCGGAATTCCGCGTTCATCAAGGGATGTGGATCGCAACGGCTGTCGCTTCGGGCGCGATATCCTAAGCCGAGATAAGTGGGTAACATGAAGAAAAAAAGCATACAAGAAAAGTTAAAATTGATCCTTCCGTCGAAGAAGGCCATCGTTCCGCTGATTGTAGTGCTTGTTTGGAACAGCATCGTTTATAACGGCTGTCATCTTTTGATGCAGAATCAGCGACATTTTTGTTTGGAACTGAGCATGGAACAGCAGATCCCGCTTTTGCCGTGGACAAGCGCGATCTATCTGGGGTGTTACGCTTTTTGGGTGATCAACTATATTTTATGCACAAAAAACACCACGCGCGAGATGTATCGGTTTCTTTGCGCGGATTTTGTGGCGAAGGGCGTTTGCCTTTTATTTTTTGTGTTTCTGCCAACCACCATCCAGCGGCCCGAAGTGGTTGCTTCCGATTGGGGAAATGCGTTGATCGCGCTGATCTATCGATATGATGCGGCGGATAACCTGTTCCCGTCGATCCACTGTTTGGCAAGCTGGCTGTGCTATGTGGGGGTGAGGGGCAAATCATGGGTGCCGCGCTGGTATCAGAAAACCTCTTTGATCAATGCGATTTTCGTCTGCATTTCCACCCTGACCACCAAGCAGCATGTATTGGTGGATGTGGCGGGCGGGATTTTGCTCGCGGAACTGGCCTATTGGCTTGCCGCCAAACCGCAGGTCTATACACCCTATATTCGATTGATACGGTGGATCGAAAAGCTGCTGCTTCAATTGAAGCAAAGTCTTTTCGGGCAAAAAGATGCCGCCGTTCGCTGAAAATACCGATCAGGCAGATGGAAGAAAGGCCCTTGCTCCAATTTTTATGGGGCAAGGGCTTTTTTTACTGCCGCTATGAAAAGAATGAGTAACTGATAAATTTGCGGATATCTTTTCGTGCCACAGCTGATCTGTTATCATACACTCAGCTTGAAAAAGCAATTTTATATCGGAGGCTTTGAAAATGCTGAACAAAAATGTTGTGGAACTGCTGAAAAAGGGGATGTGGGATCTGGCGACCTGCGCCGATGGAATGCCCAATGTCGTGCCTGTGGCGTTTAAGGATGTTACCGAAGATGGTCGCCTGATCGTGGGGGATGTTTTTCTGGAAACCACCCTGCATAATCTGAAAGCGAACGGCGGCAGGATCGCCATTTCGGTTTATGACGCCGAAAGCCTGGAAGGCTATCAGATCAAGGGCAGGGCAGAATATCTGACGCAGGGGCCTGTGGTGGAAACCTTTAAGGCCATGGTAGAAAAAATGTTTCAGGGGGCAGCAACGGCAAAAGGAGCCCTGGTCATCGAACCCGAAAAAGTGATCGTCACCACACCGGGCAAAGAGAACAAAAAAGAACTGTAGAAAGAACGGTGTGAAAGGCGATGCCTTCGGCGTCGTTTTCCATACCGGCAAAAAAACGCGCTCATAAATTTCATAGCTGCTATGAAAAAAAGGCAGATTGTTTTATACTTGTAAGCAGGAAGGGGATGAAACGGTATGTATCAAAAAAAACTGAAGCCCGATATTCGCTGCCCGCTGGAATATGGGCTTGAGATGTTCGGTGGGAAATGGAAATCGAGGATCGTTTGCGTGCTTTCGGCGAAAGAGGTTTTGCGTTATGGTGAGCTGCGGGAGGAAATGAGCAATATCACCGATGCGGTGCTGGCTTCAACGCTGAAAGAACTGATTCGCGACGATATTATTTCGAGAACCTCCTATGATGAGATTCCGCCCCGCGTGGAATATGCCCTCACCGAAAAGGGCAGATCCGTGATCCCCATTCTGCAAAGCATCTGCAAATGGTCGGGCATCTTTTATAAAGAAGATCGTGAAAATGAAATGTCGCAATGCCAGAAATGCGACCATAAATAAACTGGCAGGAAAGCTTTTTGATTTCGTTGAGAAAGAAAAAGGCTTTCTTTTTTTGATTTTTGGCAAAAAAGCGGCCCAAATCGCTTTTACACGATTCAGGCCGCCTGCAACGGGGCTGTTATTTTTTCTGGTAGTAAAGAAGGCTCAGCAGCGCAAAAACCATCGGGATGACAGCGTAACCGGCGTTTGGTTTTCCGCCATGAGAAAGAAGATAAAAAATGGCGGAAAATGTGAGCGCCGTAAAAAGAATGCTGAGGTAAAACGCAGCTTTTTTCAAGGGAACAGCCTCCTTAGTGTGGTTTTATCCGGCGGTGGGCAGCGAGGTTTGCCCAAGCCGGCGGATCAAGGCGTTATTCGGCTTCGCCATAGCAGGGGGGCAGGCGGCGCTTATGTTCGCTGATGCGATGGGCGCGGCGAATCTTTTCATCATGGTCATTGCCGCAGGTGCCGCGTTCAATCATCTGCTCGATTTCGGCATAGGTTACGCCCATTTCCGATTCATCGGTCTGCCCTTCAAACAGCCCTGCCGAAGGCGCTTTTTCAATGATGTTGCGGGGGGCGCCCAGAAATTCCAGAAACTCATAAATTTCAGAAACCTTTAAATCGGCGATGGGGTTGAAATCACAGGCTCCGTCGCCCCATTTTGTGAAATAGCCCATATACCGTTCGCATTGGTTGCCGGTTCCCGCCACCAGGCAGCCGCGGGCCTGGCCGATGGCATAAAGCGTGGTCATCCGCAAACGGGGCGCGATATTGGCGATTGCGGCCTGATTCAGCGCCTGATGCGGTTCCATGGCTTTTAAGATCGTGGCTTTTGTTTCGCTGAGATCCACTACGATGTTTTCAATGCCGAATTTCGAAGCGGTGGCCAGGGCATCCTGCATATCTTCGCCGAAATTGCGGCTGGATTGGCAGGGCATTGCCACGCTGAGCACATTTTCGCAGGCTTTTTTGCAAAGAATGCCCACCAAAGTGCAATCTTTGCCGCCGCTGTTGCCGAAAACAATGCCGTTGGCGTGTGATTCAGCGAGGATCTTTTGGATAAAGGCCACACGATTTTCTAATTCTTGCGCGTAATTTCTCATTTTGATCGATCCTTCCGATTGATTTCGGTTTTGCTTCGTGATGATAGAGCAGGGCAAAACCCGGGGGAAGATGCGCGCAGACAGCGTGAAAAATGCCGATATGCGGCGTCAGGCCGCTGCCTGCGGCTGCTTTTATCCTGTTAGATGGCGATGGTGCCTTCAAAAACGGTTTCTGCTTTGCCTGTCATATAAACGGCCTCGTCCGTATAGCGGATCATCAGGTCGCCGCCCTTGAGCTTGACAGTGATATCGGCATCTTTCTTGCAGAATCCCGCCAAAACGCTGGCCACCGCCGCGGCGCAGGCGCCGGTTCCGCAAGCATCGGTTTCGCCGCTGCCGCGTTCCCAAACGCGCATTTTGATGGTGGTTCTGTCAATGATGCTCACGAATTCGGTGTTGACGCTTTCGGGGAAAAGATCGCTGCTTTCAAATTGCGGCCCGATCTCTTCCAGGGGCAGAGAATCCAAATGATCCCAGAAGACAACGGCATGGGGGTTGCCCATGGAAACGCAGGTGATGGGATATTCTTTTTCGCCGATCATCACTTTCTGCTGGATGATCTCTTCTTCTTTCAGCCTTACGGGGATCAGATCGGGGCGCAGCTCGGCTTTTCCCATGTTCACGGTCACCGAGGCCACTTCGCCGTGATGCACATAAAGGTGAAGCTGACGAATGCCCGCAAGGGTCTCGATGGTCAGGTCGGTCTTATCCACGATATGGTGGTCATAAAGATATTTGCCCACGCATCGGATGCCGTTTCCGCACATTTTGCCTTCGCTGCCGTCTAAATTGAACATTCTCATTTTTGCGTCGGCTTTGGTCGAAGGGCAGATCAGAATGATACCGTCGCTGCCGATGCCGAAATGGCGGTCGGAAAGCAGAACGCTCAGGGATTCGGGGCTTGAAATTTCCTGTTCAAAGCAATTGAAATAAACATAATCGTTGCCGATACCCTGCATTTTGGTGAAGGTCAGGGGCAGCTTTTCCTTGCGCATGGCGTTGATGTTCACAAGCTCGGTGCTGCTTTCGTGATAGCGGCTGCGCAGACTGTCGGACAGCGCGTTCGCCGTGTCAACGGAAGTGAGGCAGGGGATGCCCAGTTCAACGGCCTTGCGGCGGATCTTTACGCTGTCGCGCCAGGGGAGGCGGCCTTTGGAAGAAGTGGAAATGATATAACTGATCTTGCCGCTTTCCAACAGAGTGCGCGTGTTGGTTTCCGCTTCGTGGATCTTGCTGACCACCGCGGCTTCAAGGCCCGATTGGCGCAGCACCTGCGCTGTGCCGGCTGTGGCATAGAGCGCAAAGCCGAGATCTGAAAATTTGCGGGCGATGCTGCAAATTTCGTGTTTATCCTGATCGCGCACGGTGATGAGCACACCGCCTGTTTTGTTCATGCGGTAACCCGCCGCGATCATCCCTTTATAAAGGGCTTCTTCCATGGTTTTGCCGATGCCCAGCACTTCGCCGGTGGATTTCATTTCGGGCCCCAGCTGCACATCCACATCCGTCAGTTTTTCAAACGAGAAAACGGGAACTTTCACGGCCACATAGGGGGGAACTTTATAAAGGCCGGTTCCGTAACCCATCTCTTCCAGCTTTTCGCCCAGCATCGCGCGGGTCGCCAGATCCACCATGGGAACGCCGGTGACTTTGCTGATATAGGGAATCGTGCGGGAAGAACGGGGGTTGACCTCGATGACATAGATCTCGCCCTCATGGATCAGATACTGGATATTCACAAGGCCGCGCGTTTTCATTTCCAGCGCAAGGTCGCGTGTATAGGAAATGATTTTTTCTACCTGCAGGCCGTTGAGGTTCCAGGCGGGATAGACCGCGATGGAATCGCCGGAATGGATGCCTGTGCGCTCCACATGCTCCATAATGCCGGGGATCAGAATATCGCTGCCGTCGCAGATGGCGTCTACTTCCAGCTCGATGCCCACCAGATATTTATCGATCAAAACGGGGTTTTCAATGTTGTGAGAAAGAATGATCTGCATATATTCGCGGATATCCTCATCGCTCCAGGCGATGATCATGTTCTGGCCGCCCAAAACATAAGAGGGGCGCATCAAAACGGGATATTCAAGCTGGGCCGCGGCGGCAAGGGCGTCTTCCACCGTCATGACGGTCAGGCCCTGCGGGCGGCTGATATGCAGGCGTTCCAGCAGCGCGTCAAAGCGTTCGCGGTCTTCGGCCAAATCGATGCTGTCGGCCTGCGTGCCCAGAATCTTAACGCCCTGCTTTTCCAAAAAGCCGGTCAGCTTAATGGCTGTCTGCCCGCCGAAAGCCACCACCACGCCGATGGGATGTTCGATCTCGATGATGTTCATCACATCTTCGGGGGTCAGCGGTTCAAAATAGAGGCGGTCGCCGGTGTCAAAATCGGTGGAGACCGTTTCGGGGTTATTGTTGACGATGACCACTTCATAACCGGCCGCTTTCAGAGAGCGCACACAGTGAACCGAAGCATAGTCAAATTCGATGCCCTGACCGATGCGGATCGGCCCGGAACCAAAAACAATGATCGTTTCTTTTTCGGGGTTCTGATGTTCGCGGATAAATTCGGCGGCCTCGTTTTCTTCATCATAGCAGGAATAAAAATAGGGGGTCTCGGCGTCGAATTCCGCGCCGCAGGTATCCACCATCTTATAAGAAGCGGCGGTGTGGCAGGGGAGAGCCTGGCCGCTGAGGCGGGCCAGCACATGATCGGGGAACCCCAGACGCTTGCCCTGATGATAGGTCTTGGCCGAAAGCGCGGCGCCTGTGATCGAAAGTTCATATTCCGCGATGTTCTTCAGCTTATATAAGAACCACAGATCGATCTTTGTGATATCATGGATCATTTCGGGGGAAATGCCGCGCAGCAGCGCTTCATAAACAACAAAGAGGCGCTCATCGTCGCAAACCGAGATCTTTTCGGTGAGTTCTTCATCGGAAAGCGTTTTCAGCTTGGGCAGCGTGAGGCTGTCCAGCGAAATTTCGGCGCCGCGAACAGCCTTCATGATGGCGCTTTCAAAAGTCTGGGCAATGGACATCACCTCGCCCGTGGCTTTCATCTGCGTTCCCAATAGGCGCTTGGCATAAACGAATTTATCGAAAGGCCATTTGGGCAGCTTCACCGCCACATAGTCGAGAGTGGGTTCAAAACAGGCGCAGGTTTTGCCGGTCACAGCGTTTGTGATCTCATCCAGCGTATAGCCGATGGCGATTTTCGCGGCCACCTTGGCGATGGGGTATCCCGTGGCTTTGGAAGCCAGCGCCGAAGAACGGGATACACGGGGGTTCACTTCGATCACGGCGTAATCAAAGCTGTCGGGGCAAAGGGCAAACTGGCAGTTGCAGCCGCCTTCAATGCCCATGGCCGTGATGATGTTCAGCGCGGCAGAGCGCAGCATCTGATATTCTTTATCGGAAAGCGTTACCGCGGGGGCGATAACGATGCTGTCGCCGGTGTGAACGCCCACAGGGTCGAAGTTTTCCATCGAGCAGACCGTGATGCAGTTGCCGATGCCATCGCGCATCACTTCAAATTCGATCTCTTTCCAGCCCGCAACGCTTTTTTCCACAAGAATCTGGGTGATGGGGGAAAGGCGCAGGCCCGCCGAGGCGATTTCGCGAAGCTCGTTTTCATCTTTCGCGATGCCGCCGCCGCTGCCGCCCAGCGTGAAGGCGGGGCGAACGATGACGGGATAGCCGTTTTCGGAGGCAAAGCCCAAAGCGCCGGTCAGATCGGTCACCACGCGGGAAGGGATGACAGGTTCGCCGATCTTCAGCATGGTGTCTTTGAACAGCTGGCGGTCTTCGGCTTTATCGATGGTTTCGGGGTTCGCGCCCAACAGGCGCACATGGTGCGCATCCAAAAATCCGTCTTTTGCTAGTTGCATGGAAAGGTTCAGCCCCGTCTGGCCGCCCAGGGTGGAAAGCAGGCTGTCGGGCTTTTCTTTTTCGATGATGCGTTTTACGGTTTCCAGGGTCAGCGGCTCGATGTAGATCTCATCGGCCATCACATTATCGGTCATGATGGTGGCGGGGTTTGAATTGATCAGCATCACTTCAAGCCCTTCTTCTTTCAGCGCGCGGCAGGCCTGTGTGCCTGCGTAATCGAATTCGGCCGCCTGGCCGATGACGATAGGGCCTGAACCGATGACAAGAACTTTTTTAATATCAGGGTTGCGTGGCATTATCTGTTCGCCTCCATCCTCTCAACAAATTCATCAAATAAAAACGCGGTGTCGTGGGGCCCGCCGCAGGCTTCGGGATGGAACTGAACGGTGAACACCGGGCGGTTTTGATAAGAAACGCCTTCGCAGGTTCCATCGTTTGCGTTGACCATGCTCAGCAGAGCGTGGTCGGGAAGCGTTTCGGCTTTTACGGCATAGCCGTGGTTTTGGCTGGTGATGTAAGTTCTTCCCGAAGAAAGCACCTTCACGGGCTGGTTTGCGCCGCGGTGGCCATATTTCAGTTTTTCGGTTTCGGCGCCTTGAGAAAGGGCCAGCAGCTGGTGACCGAGGCAGATGCCAAAGAGGGGAACGCCGCTTTCATAAAGCAGGCCCACCTGGCGGATGATCTCGGTGTTTTCGGCGGGGTCGCCGGGGCCGTTGGAAAGCATGATGCCATCGGGCTTCATTTCCAACGCTTCCGCGGCGGGGGTGTGGGCGGGCACGGTGATCACTTCGCAGCCGCGCTTCAAAAGCTCGCGGCGAATGTTTTCTTTCGCGCCGAAATCATATAACACAACGCGGCGGTGGGGGTCTTCAGGGGTATCGGTGCGGGGCACGGAGCAGGTGACGCTTTCTACCGCGTCAACGATGCGGTAAGAAGCAAGCTCCTGCTTTGCGCATTCGATGGCGTCACGGCTGCAAACGATTTTGCCGTTCATCACGCCCGCTGTGCGGATCAGCTTTGTCAGCCGGCGGGTGTCGATGCCGGCAAGGCCGATGATGCCGTTTTCTGCGAGAAAAGAGCTCAGATCGCCTTCGCAGCGAAAGTTCGAGGGCATTTCGCAGACATTGCGCACCACATAAGCGCGAACCTGGGGGCGCGCGCTTTCAAAATCAGAAGGAATGACGCCGTAGTTGCCGATCAGAGGAAAAGTCTGCACGACGATCTGGCCGTAATAGCTGGGGTCTGTCAGGGTTTCAAGATATCCGGTCATGCCGGTGGTAAAAACGATTTCGCCCGTGATCTCACCATAGGCGCCAAAACTGCGCCCTTCCATAACGGTTCCGTTTTCTAAAACAAGATAGATGGGTTCATCCATTCGAAAAGTCACCTCCGATTAATTTAAAACAATACCTTTTTGCAAGAGAAAGGCTTGAAAAAAGGGCGGTGCACCCTTTTCAAGGCGGCCGCCCTCCGAACGATACTACATCACGATATATTGATCGCGCTCAGGGCCAACAGAAACATAGGTGATCTTGCATCCTACGCAGCGTTCAAGGTAATGGATATATTCCAAAGCCTGCTTGGGCAGATCGGTATATTTACGGCAGCCGCTGATATCGCGCTTCCAGCCATCCAGATAATCATAGATCGGCGTGGCAATATCGAGTAAAGCACCGGTGGGGAATTCGGTGGTGCGCATTTCGCCCACCTGATAGCCCACGCATACGGGGATTTTTTCTTGGAAAGACAAAACGTCAAGCTTTGTCAGGGCGATCTCATCCGCCCCCTGCATTCTCACGCCATATTTCGAAGCCACCGCATCAAAGGGGCCGACGCGGCGGGGGCGGCCGGTGGCCGCGCCATATTCACCGCCTGCTTTGCGCAGCGCTTCGGCTTCATCGCCGAACATTTCACAGGTGAAGGGGCCTTCGCCCACACAGGTGGAATAAGCTTTCATAATGCCGATGCTTTTGCTCAGCTTATGGTTGGGGATGCCGGAACCGATGGGCGCATAGGCCGCAATGGTGGAAGAGGAGGAGGTATAGGGATAAATGCCGAAATCGATATCGCGCAGGGCGCCCAGCTGGGCTTCAAAAAGGATCTTTTTGCCGGTTTTTTCGGCGTGGTCAAGGTAAAAGCCGGTGTCGCAGATATGGGCCTTGAGGGGAAGACCGAATTCTTTCAGCCAGGCCATCACGCTTTCCACGGTGATGGGGTCGCTGTGATATCCGCCCACAACGGTGAGGTTTTTCCAATCGACAATGCCTTCCAGGCGCTTTTCCAGTTCTTCCAGATGCAGCAGTTCGCCCATTCTCACGGCGCGTTTCATATATTTATCGCCATAAACGGGGGCAATGCCGCGGCGGGTGGAACCAAACTTGGCGTCGCCCAAACGGTCTTCTTCCAAATTATCAAGAAGTTTATGATAAGGCAGGCAGATCACGGCTTTATCGCTGATCTTCAAATTATCGGGGGTGACGGTGATGCCGGCATCGCGCAGCTTTTTGATTTCGCCGCAGAGATGCTCTAAATCGATGACCATGCCGTTGCCCATGACATTGACAACATTTTCTCTTAAAATACCGGAAGGCAACAGGTTGAGAATGAATTTGCCCGAGGGGTTTACCACCGTGTGACCGGCGTTGTTGCCGCCCTGATAGCGCACGACGATATCATAGTTTTCAGAAAGCAGATCGACCATGCGGCCCTTGCCTTCATCCCCCCAGTTGATCCCTGTGATTGCAGTAAGCATTTATTATGTCCTCCTGAAGATATAGAATCGGAACAATATGAAATTCTTCTGATAAAAAGGAAGAATAGACATAAAAACAGACGCCCATTAAAGGACAAAAGCGACTTCTTTTCCCCTTTAATGAACGCCTTTGTTCATTGAAATCATTATATAGTAAGAGGAAAAGGCCGTCAAGCAGTTTTCGGAACTTTTTCATGCAGAAGCCATCATTTTATGATAAAATATCGATAATGTGATTATTTTATCAGAAAATGAAGAAAAGAAGTGTTTTCAAAGAAAAGGAGAAATTTCGAATGAAAATTCTTGTGCTCAACGGTTCGCCCAGAAAAAACGGCGATTGCGCCGCGCTGCTGGATGAAATGAAGCGGCATATCGACGCGCAGTGGGAACAGATCGATACTTACCGCGCGCAGGTAAGCCCCTGCATCGACTGCCGCAGCTGCATGAAGAAGTATGGCTGTGTCATAGAAGATGACATGCAGCCATACTATGAAAAAATCAAGGAAGCAGACGGCATTCTGCTGGTTTCGCCCTTATATTTTTCCACCCTGACGGGAAGCCTTCTTTCTTTTTGCAGCCGTTTTCAGATGATGTTCCAGGGAAGAAGAATGGGCATTGCGCCGCAGAACGGTTCGCAGAAATGGGGGGCGCTGCTGCTTTGCGGCGGCGGCAGCACCAAAGACCCCCAGCCCGCCATTGCCACGGCGAAGATCATTCTGGCCGAAGCCGGCGCAAAATGGCTGGGGGCCGTGACCAGCCTGAAAACGGATGATATCGCCGCAAAAGATGATAAAACAGCGATGGATAAAGTGAATGAGCTTGCCGCGCAGATCCGCGGTTTTTATTAAGCGGTCAGGGTGCCGTTTGCGCTTTCGAGCAATAAGAGGATGCTCTGTTCGTCGCCGGTGGCGCAGTTGATATACACGATGCAGTGGGTGTTTTCCGGTGTGAGGCAGACGAACTCATAGCAGTAGTTTTCGGCAGCGCCGTCGGTGGGCACCATTGCCCGGTCTTTTGAAATCACTTTCAAAACAGGGGAGATGCGCTTTTCAGCCTGCTCCATGGTGAAGTTCGCGGCGCCGAAAGCGCGGGTCTTGTGGTTCATCAGATACCCTTTGGCCTCAAAACCGATGGTTTGTCCGTTATCCAGAGCGATGCAGACTTTGATGAGATCGGGGTAAAGCGCCACACCATCCTGCGTGGCGCAAAAATTCACCGTCACCGTTCCTTCAAACGATTCGTAATAACTTTGCTTCATTTCGTAAAAACCCAGGGATTCCAGATAGGCGGCGGCTTTTTCGGCGCCCTGTTTGGGGGTGAGGGTGGCGGCCGAAACGCTGCGGCCATCCGTATAGTTCAGCAGGAAGCCGCCCTGCTGCGTCAGCTCGATGCAGCGTGTGCCGCTGGTGAAGCGATAAGAGGGGATGCGGTCGCCGCATTCGCCGCCGTCGGTGATGGCTGCTTCACCCACGCCGAGAAACTCTGCGGCGCGCAGGCGCAGCTCGGGCAGGGCAAGCCGGTTTTTATCTTTCAGAAAGGCAGCTTCCTGCTTTTCAAGATGGTCGGAAAACGGCCCGTCATAGGTCAGCGTGGGATATTCGCCGAATTCCTGGGGCACCTGGTTGAAATCACCGGCGGGAACCGCTTTGCGGCCTGCGTCGAAGCTGAGGGTTTCGCCCAGGTTTTGCTGATATTGCAGCAGATGATCGGCAAGTGTTGCGGCTGTCTGCTGCAGCGCCGCGAGGTTCCCGTATTCTTCGGTGGATAAAGGCAGGTCTTCTTTTTGGCGGCGGATCAAAGTGAAGGCATATTCGCCGGATTGCGCGATGAATTTCTGCATGGAATCAAGCCCTTCCGAAGCGGCGGGAAACTGGCATAAAACACTTTTGATCTGGGCGGTTTCCCGCCAGATCTGCGCCGCCGTGGAAGAAAGCATCGGCTCGGAAGCGCAATATTTCGCTTTCATCAGGGCCGATTCCAAATTGGAAGTGCTGCTGACGAGTTCCGCGTAAGCGCGCTGGGAATTTCTTTGAAGCGTTGCTTCATATGCTTCTGATTTTTGGCGAAAATAAAGGGCGCCGCTCAGGGTGATAACAGAAACACAAAGCAAAAAACTGATGATTTTTTTGTTATAATGGCTGTTTTGCATAAAAACTCCCTCACATTCTGAAAAGATAGAATAAAAAATCCTGTGAAACGCATCGAAAAACAAATAGCTACGGTTATTTTTCACAAAAACAGCAAAATTATGCCCGCGAAAAAGGGAATACGCTTGCTTATTAACCGGCAAATGTGATAGAATTAACCCATCTGCAATAGTGAAAAATAACCATGACAAAAAGATTCTGTTGCGGCCAATTCCTTGCTTTTTGAGCAATTAAACAGGAAAAGAGGAATCAATTTATGAATGATGCTGTTATCGGCAGCGCGGAGGAAACCGCAAAGCAACATAAAAAGATCGTTTTTAGCGGTGTGCAGCCTTCCGGAAAACTGACTTTGGGAAATTATCTTGGCGCGATCAAAAACTGGGGTACGATCCAAGATGAATATAATTGCATTTACAGCGTGGTGAATCTTCATTCCATCACCGTTCGTCAAGATCCTGCGGCCCTGCGCCGCCAGACCTTGGAAGTTCTGGCCCAGTATATCGCCTGCGGCATCGATCCCGAAAAAAGCATTGTCTTCATTCAGGGCCATGTGGCGGCTCACGCGGAACTGGCGTGGATCCTCAACTGCTACACGATGTTCGGCGAACTTTCGCGCATGACACAATTTAAGGATAAATCGCAGAGCCATGCGGATAATGTGAATGCGGGGCTTTTCACTTATCCTGTGCTGATGGCATCGGATATTCTGCTTTACCACACGAATTTTGTGCCGGTGGGGCAAGATCAGAAACAGCATGTTGAGATCGCCCGCGATATCGCCGAGCGTTTCAACGGCGTTTACGGCGATGTGTTCACCATTCCCGAACCGATGATCCCCAAAGCGGGCGCAAAGATCATGAGCTTGTGTGAACCCGAGAAAAAAATGAGCAAATCCGACCCGAACCCCAACGGCTTTGTGCTGCTGATGGATAAGCCCGAAGATATCCTTCGAAAATTCAAGCGCGCCGTGACCGATTCGGGCAGCGAAGTGCGCAGAGGGGAAGACAAGGCCGGCATCAATAATTTGATCAATATTTATGCCGCAGCCACCGGTGTTACCGCCGACGCGGTGGAACGCGAATTTGAAGGCAAAGGATACGGTGATTTCAAAAAAGCCGTGGGCGAAGCGGTGGCGGAATCGCTGAGACCCGTTCGCGAAAAAACAGAAGAACTGCTGAACCACAAGGAATATCTTGAAGAGATCTATACGGAAGGCGCGAGAAAAGCGGATGCAATGGCGCGCCGCACTTTGGAAAAGGTTTATAAAAAAGTTGGCTTTATTAAAAAACCGTTCTAACAAAGCGGAAACCGGGATGCTTGCACATCCCCTAATAGGAGCATAGAAAATCATGATGGATAACAGTGTGTTGATGACTTCGTTTTTTGCTTTTAGCACAGCGCTGGCGCTTTCCTTTGCGTCTACCCCTGTGGTAAAGCTGGTCGCCAAAAAAGTTGGCGCCGTGGATGTTCCCCGTGATGCGAGAAGAATGCATAAAGTGCCGATCCCCCGTCTGGGCGGTCTGGCGATCTTTTTGGGCTTTTTGATCAGCTTTTTATTGTTTGGCCGCATCGATAACCAGACGAGAGCCATTTTGCTGGGCGCGGTGCTGATCGTTTTGCTGGGTGTGGTGGATGATATCAAAACGCTGAAGCCGCTGGTGAAATTTGCCGGGCAGATCCTGGCGGCGCTGATCCCCGCGCTGAGCGGCGTTGTGGTGCGCGGTTTTACTAACCCCTTCACCGAAAGCGGCTATATCAGCCTTGGCTTTTTCGCCATCCCGTTAACGGTGCTTTGGATCGTGGGCATCACCAACGCCGTGAATATGATCGATGGTCTGGATGGTTTGGCGGTGGGCGTTTCTTCCATTGCTTCCGTCACGGTGTTCACCATCGCCGTGCTGGTTTCCGAAGGATATATCGCCGTGGCGATGGCCGCGCTGGCCGGCGCCTGCATCGGCTTTATGCCCTATAACCTCAACCCCGCTAAAATTTTCATGGGCGATACCGGTGCGATGTTCTTAGGCTATATTTTATCAACGGTATCGATTCAGGGCTTGTTCAAATACTATGTGGGCATTTCGTTTGCCGTGCCCTTCATCATTTTGGGGCTGCCTATTTTCGACACTTCCTTTGCCATTATCCGCCGTTTGCTCAAGGGGCAGAACCCCATGCAGGCAGACCGCGGCCATGTGCATCACCGCCTGATCGACATGGGCTTCGATCAGAAGCAATCCGTGGCGATCCTTTACATGCTTTCGGCGGTGCTGGGGCTGAGCGCGGTGGTGCTCACCACCAGCGGCGAAATCAAGATCATCATTCTGGCCATCGCCATTCTGGCGGCTGTGCTGATCGGCTTGAGCGTCACCGGCTATGAGCGCCGCGAAGAAGCCAAACACCACATGCAGGAAGAAGAGAAAGCGGAACCGGAAAAAAAGACAGGGGGCGAGGGTGAACAGAATGGAAAAAATTAAGGTCATGTCTGTCTTCGGCACCCGGCCCGAAGCCATCAAAATGTGCCCGCTGGTCAAAGAATTGGAATCGCGGGCCGAAATCGAATCTATCGTCTGCGTTACGGCCCAGCATCGTGAAATGCTCGATCAGGTTTTGCAGGCGTTTCACATCCGGCCCCAGTATGATTTGAATATCATGTCAAAATCTCAAACGCTGATGCATATCACCGTTAAAGCGCTGGAGGGCCTTGCCGAAGTTTTGGAAAAAGAAAAGCCCGATATCGTTTTGGTGCATGGCGACACCTCCACCACTTTTGTTGCGGCGCTGGCCGCGTTTTATGCGAAAACAAAGGTGGGCCATGTGGAAGCGGGCCTGCGCACTTATGATAAATTTTCGCCTTTCCCCGAAGAAATGAACAGAACGCTGACCACCGATCTTGCGGATCTTCATTTTGCGCCCACGGTTTCCAATGTGAGAAACCTGCATCGAGAGGGCATTGAAAAGAGCATTTATATCACGGGCAACACGGTGATCGATGCGCTTTCCACCACCGTGAAAAAAGAGTATGCGTTTGAATGCAGCCATCTCAATACCATCGATTTCTCCAAAGAGCGCGTTGTATTGCTCACCGCGCATCGCCGCGAAAATTACGGCGAGGCCTTTGAAAACATCATGGCCGCCGTCAGGCAGATCGCAAAAGAAGAACCCGATATCCGTTTTATTTATCCCGTTCATTTGAGCCCCTATGTGCAGCAGATGGCGAAAAGCCATTTGGGAGAGATCGAAAATGTGGATCTCATTGAGCCGCTGGGCGTGATGGATATGCATAACCTGATGGAGCGCGCCTATTTGGTGATGACCGATTCCGGCGGCATCCAGGAAGAGGCCCCCTCTTTGGGCAAGCCTGTTCTTGTGCTTCGCCATGAAACCGAGCGCCCCGAGGCCGTGGCCGCGGGAACCGTTCGCATGGCCGGAACCTGCGCACAGGAGATCGCGGAAAAGGCGCTTTTGCTGCTGCGCGATCCCGAAGAATATGCAAAAATGGCGCAGGCTGTGAACCCTTACGGCGATGGCCATGCCTGCCGCCGCATCGTCGATGCCATTCTCTATGAATTTGGCAGGCGGGCAGAAGCGCCCGAGGCATTTTTACCCATTGAGGGCCAATAAACCATGAAGGGCAGAAATCTTGCCAGATGGGTCGCTTTGGGAACCGCGCTGCTGTTGCTGGTTCTGGTGGTCAGTTTTTACTGGACGAACCGGCGGTATCACGGCAACGGGCAGATCGTTCTTCCCAACGGAGAAAATGCGATCGTGGTTTCGGGTGATGCAGCAGGGGAAAACGGCGCTTTGGTCAACGGCGTGAATGTGGATGTTTCCAATGTTCAAAAAGTGATCGGCACCCTGCAGCGGCCGGAAGAATATTATTGGGAAGGCAAAACGAAACTCAGTTATGCTTCTTCTTCGGATGAACAGGTGTTTCATTTATCGAGGCGCGGCCAGCTGAGCAGGATAGAGCTTTTTGATTCTGCGGGCAATTCAAAACAACAGATTTTGCTCACGGAAAAGCAGTATTATTCCTGGAACAGCGGTTCGCGCAGCTTTTACCAGGGCGCTTTGGGCGGTGTTACGCCCGATGACGCAGGCAGATTGCCCACTTATGAAGATGTTTTGAAATTGCCATCCGATGCGATCACAGAAGCGGGGTATCTTTTACATAACGGCCAGCCCTGCATCTATGTGAAAACAAAGGATGAAAAAATCGGCAGCGAAGATCGCTATTATATCTCTGTTTCCAGCGGATTGCTGATCGAAGCCACCACCAGCCTTGGCGGGATGGAAATTTATTCGATGCAGCAGACCTTGCTGAATGTTCGTCATATCGAAGATTCGGTGTTCGTTTTACCAAACGGGCAGAGTGTTTTGCAATAGCCTGAATTTTTGCCGCAGCCAAAGCGCAAGACGCGGCGGCTGCGGCTTTTTTATGTTATTTTTGGGGGGATCATTATTACAAACGATATGACAAAAGGCAGCCCCATGCGGTTGATCCTGCTGTTTTCCGTGCCGCTTTTGATCGGCAATGTGTTTCAGCAATTTTACAGCATGGCCGACACCGTGATCGTTGGGCGCACGCTTGGCGTGAACGCTTTGGCGGCGGTGGGCGCCACCGGGGCGATCTCTTTTCTGATTCTGGGTTTTGCCCAGGGGCTTACCGGCGGTTTCGCTGTGATGGCTTCTCAGCAGTTCGGCGCCGGCGATGAAGAAGGGCTGCGCCGCAGTGTGGCAACTTCGGTGTGGCTGTGTCTGGCGGCCACGCTGGTAATCACCGCGCTGGCGGTCTTCACGGCACGCCCGCTGCTGCGGCTGATGAACACCCCGGCGGATATCATCGAGCAGGCTTATCAATATATCGTGGTCATTTATTATGGCATCGGCGCGACCGTTTTCTATAACATGTCTTCGGGGCTCATCCGCGCGGTGGGCGACAGCCGAACGCCCCTTTATTTTTTGGTGATCGCCTGTCTGATCAATGTGGTGCTGGATTATGCGCTCATCATCTGGGGCAAGATGGGCGTGGCCGGGGCCGGCTGGGCAACGGTTGCGGCTCAGCTGCTGGCGGGGTTTCTCTGCCTTGGCTTCATTTTGAAAAAACTGCCGCTGTTATGCCCAAAGGCGCAGGATTGGCGTTTTGATTTTTCTTTGGCAGAAGCGCATCTGCGCGTGGGGCTGCCCATGGCATTCCAGTTTTCCATCACGGCTGTGGGCGTGATGATTCTGCAAACGGCGCTGAACGCCTGCGGTTCCACCGCGGTGGCGGCCTTTACGGCGGGCAGCAAGATCGAGAACCTTGCCACCCAGCCGGTGGTCACATTGGGCGCCACCATGGCCACTTATGCTGCGCAGAATTACGGCGCGGGCCAGGTGGAGCGCATTCGGCAGGGCGTGAAAAAAAGCGCGTTTTTATCCCTTTGCTTCAGCCTTGTGGGCGGCGTGATGGTGACGGCTTTCTGCAAGCCGCTGGTGGCGTTTTTTGTGGGGGAAGGGCAGGCCGAAGTGGCCGCCATGGCGCAAACCTATTTGAATATTGTGGCGCCGTTCTTCTTTATTTTAGGAATGCTGTTTATCTATCGCAACACCCTGCAGGGCATGGGGCTGGGCGGAGTGCCGATTCTGGCGGGCGTCAGCGAGCTGTTTGTGCGCGTTTTGGCGGCGGTGTGGCTGGTGAAACGCTGGGGATATGCCGGCGTCTGCTGGGCCAGTTCCATCGCATGGATTTTGGCGGCGGGGCTGTTGTTTGCCGGTTATGCGGCCGCCATGCAGCGCCTGAAGAAATATGGCGCTGCAAACGGGTGAGAAAAAACAGCCGGCCCATGAAAATTTGGTTCTGGAGATAGAAAATAGAAAAAACGGCGGCCGCGAAGAATTTTCGCGGCCGCCGTTTTTGGGTAGAGGTGAGTTTGAAACAGGGTCAAAGGGGATATCCATGAGAGGGCGCGGTTAGAAGCCAAGCAATAAAAGCGCGCCGATGATCAGCAGCGTGTCTGCAATGCTATTGTTTTCTTTCTCATCGTTATCGGTTACTAAAAAATAGACCAGCACTAAAAGCAGAATGGTGTCGCTGTCTAATTCCGGCAGCTTGATGCGATCGCCCAGGTTCCCCAGCGACCCGAGAAGATTGCTTTTCTTTGGGGCGGCGGGGGCGGCCGTTTCGGCTGAAACGGGCTCGGCGGGTGGTGCTTCTTCTTCAACCGGCGTGAAATATTCATCAAAGCCCTCTGCATTCAGATACCGGTTATACATGGTGTCATCTCCTTATGATGCCTCCCAAAGTATCCTGCGCGGCTTTTGCAAGGTTTGCCATTTTCACGGCGCGGTCAACATTGGGGGCTCGCGAGGCGCTGAGATAAGGCTTGAGGGCTTTTAACAGATTCACTTTTTCAGGCTTTAAGTAGTTGGGTTTTCCGGAAAGTGCATCCATTAGTTTAGGCAATGAACTGAGATTGACTTTATCCATCAGCGAGCCCAGCGCGCCGGCATCGGCCGCCGCGGTTTCGGCGGTCTGGGCGGTGGGTTCGGCGGGGGCCGAAGAGGATGCGCCGCCGAGCATTGAAAAAAGAGCGCTCAGGTCGGGGGCAGAGGCGGAATCCGGGGCGGAAGGCGCAGGATCGGCCTGAGCGGCCGGCGCGGCCTGATTTTGAGAAACGCCCGCCAAGCCGGAAGCAAGATCCAAAACCTTTTTCATCGCCTCTGGGTTAGAAAGCATTTCGTTAAGTTTGTTTTCCATATCTGCCATAAAATCGCCCTTTCTCCGCACATCGTTTCAGGTGTTTTACTTCATCGATTTGAAAACTTGGGGCTGGTGTTTATTGCTGGCTTGCCACTTCGATGATCTTTGCGGCCAGCTGCGCGCCGGATTTGGTGGAAAGCAGGCTGGATAATAAAGCGCGCGCCTGATCCTGGTCGCCGCGAACGGCTGCCTGCGCCGCGGTTTTGATGGCGTCGCCGCCTTCATCCGCCAGCATGGCGATCAGCTGTTTTCCCGAATCGCTGGATGCGATGGCGCTGAATTTATCCAGGCTTTTGATGATCTTGGTTCCCTGGGGGCTCGACATTAAAAGTTTTGCGATGTTTTCATATTCACTGGGCATATTTGATCTCCTCCATATCGGTTCTTCACCACAGTATATGGAAGAGAAAAGAGGAAGGTTCCCCGGAAAAAAGAAAAAAAGCAAAAACCTCTTTCTTTTTTTGTGAATCTGATGTATCCTATGGTTCTGTAATCTATTATGAACTGAGGAGAGGTTATGAAACTTTGTGTCGCGTCGGATACCCACGGCAACACCGATGCCATTCGGCAGATGATTACCCGGGAAATGCCGGATACGGTTTTGTTTTTGGGCGACGGCGTCGATGAGATGATTCGGGAAACAAAACGATATGGGGTGGGATGTGCCCTTGTGGCGGGGAATTGCGATCTTTTCTGCGCCGAACCCTATACCCGCGAAGTGGAATTTGAAGGGATCAGGATATTCATGACCCACGGCCACCGCTTCGGGGTGAAACAGGGCCTTGCCGATCTTGCGTCGGCTGTGCTGCAATCAGGGTGTGCTTATGGTCTGTTTGGCCATACACATCAATATTATGAAGGAAAGCTGCATGGCATCACTTTATATAACCCCGGAAGTCTGGGGATGAAGAAAAGTTATCTTGTGGCTGAACTTGCAAACGGCAAGGCCGTTTGGCGAAAGGTGGAATTATAAAAATGATGTATAAACAAATGCATCGCGGGTTTAAACGCAAAACCGTGCCGACTTCGATCGCGGGCGGTTTTTTGCTGCTGACGATCAGCTATTATGAAGCGATATGGAACACCTCTTACGGCATGTGGATCAGTTATCTGCTCCCTGCGATCGTGCTTACAACATTCTCCATTATTATGTTTATGCTGACCTTTGTTTCCTATGAATATCGGCTTTTGAACAATCAGATCGTTTTCCGTCAGCTGATTTTCGGGAAACCGCATCACGCATTGGTATTGGAACTGGAGAAAACAACGGAAATCACTGATAAATATTGTGCAGGCACCGCATGGCATATGCGCAAACAGCGCTATTTTCTGCCGCTGATCGATATGCACCGCCGCACCATGATCTCTTCCCATGATGAGCACGGGGTCATGCGCCATGTTCTTTTCAAGCCCAGTGAAATGCTGGTTCAAATGGTTCGCCAGCAGCTGGAGTGCCTGGGCGAAGAAGAAGCAGAACATGTCCAGCTGGAAAGAGAATAAAAAAAGCCGCTTTGAGTTTTTTCAAAGCGGCTTTTGCTTTTGGCGGCTGGTTTATTTTGAAGAACCGTTCTGCTTCCATTGCAGGATGGATAAATTTTCAAAAGAGAGCATCACGGTTTGGGCTTGCGCCATATCTGATAGAGAAGTGCCGGAGGGGAAAAGCGACCAGGCCAAAAGATCACTGTTTTTGCTTTCAAAAGCAGCGGCGCCTGCCGGTTCGGCAAAATAGGTTTTTCCCTGGGCCTGAACGGTCAATTTTTTTGAAAGCTCATAACTTGAAAAATCGGCGAAGGCAGCGTGAGAAAGGGGCGTGACAATGCGGCCGCCCGTTTTATCGCAAGAGCCGATCATCCGAAAAACGGCGATCCATGCCCCGGTTTCATCGGGGGATAATTTTTCCAAGACAATGCGGCAGCGGTCGTCTTTCCAAACCACGCGGTTTGTGATGACCTTGCCCTTTTCAAGATCTAAAGTAAATCGAATGGGGGCATCCGCTTTCTCGCGCGTAAGCACATAGGCTTTGTTCGATTCAAAAAACGAAAGATCGTCAAAGGCGATGTGAACGGGCGCCGAACGCCACAGGATCCACCCGGCGGCGGTCAAAACGCAAAGCGCCGCCAGAGCCGCCAAGGTACATTTTTTGAAAAATGCCCTTTTTTGGCGGAATTCCAGGGGCAGCGCGGTTTCCATGCCGCAAAGCAACTCATGATAGAAGCCTTTGAAATCGCCGCCATAGATCGAAACCGCGGGGCGGTTCTGCGCCTGCGCGCGCCCCAAAAGGATCAGCAGCCCTTCCAGCGCCTCGGCACGCTCTTTGCCGGGCAGGGCGTCGCGGCGGAGTTTGGAAGAAAGCTTCTGATATTCTTTATAATATTCGTCGGGGAGGGAAGAGGCTGTTTTTTCGGTTTGCTCTTCCTGCGTCTGATAATCGATGGTCATAACAGGTTCCTTTTATTTGCCCACGGAGGGGCAGAGATCCGATAAAAAACATTCGGTGCATTTGGGCGAACGGGCCGTGCAGATATCACGGCCGAAATGCACAAGGCGATGGCAGAAATCATTCTGTTCGGCCGGCGCAATGATCTTTTTCAGCTGCAGTTCCACCTGATAAGGGTCTTTGGAATCGGTAAGCCCCAGACGCCCCGAAATGCGGATGCAGTGGGTATCTGCAACGATGGCGGGCTTTCCGTAAAGATCGCCCAGAATGAGGTTTGCGGTTTTGCGGCCCACGCCGGGCAGCTTGAGCAGTTCTTCCAGATCATCGGGAACTTTGCCGTCATAGGATGCCAGAAGAACATTGGCGCATTTTTTGATATCGGTGGCTTTGGTCCGGAAAAGTCCGCAGGTCTTCACCGTTTCCATCAGGTCTTCCAAATCGGCGTCGGCGATGCTTTGCAGCGTGGGCCAGCGCGAAAACAGTTCGGCGGTGACGATATTTACGCGGGCATCCGTGCATTGCGCCGAAAGTCTTGTCGCAAATAATAATTCATAATCTTTTTGCGCCACCAGCGAACAACTGGCCTCATAATGCTGCGCCAGCAGCTTCACAATTTCGGCCGCGCGTTGTTTTTTTGTCATTTTTTTCACCACTTTTTTTGGTTCCTTTGTAGAAAAATTTTTGCGCCAAAAGAGATCTGACGCTTTTTTACGCACGAAAAACTAAAAATCGAACAAGAAAAAACTTGTCTATTTGTATAAATATACTATATCCGACCTGCGAAAACGGCAGAAGCGGAATGCGTCATTTCTTAAACAAAAATATCACCAAAAACAAAAAAGGATCGTTGAGATTCAAACTTTTTTAATTATATCAGACTATTGAAATAAAAACAATTCCACTATATAATGAAAATATCGATTAAAAAATGGAGGGCAGCCCTATGATTAAAGAAAACATGGATCTTATTTGCCAAATCGACCCCGAAGTCGGCGAGGGAATCAAAGCGGAATATAACCGCCAGCGCCGGAACATTGAGTTGATCGCTTCCGAAAACTTTGTGAGCCCGGCTGTTTTGGCGGCAATGGGCACCGTGCTGACGAATAAATATGCCGAAGGCTATCCCGGCAAGCGTTATTACGGCGGTTGTGAATGCGTGGATGTGGTGGAAAACATCGCGCGTGAGCGTGCCTGCAAATTATTCGGCGCAGATCATGCCAATGTGCAGCCCCACAGCGGCGCATCGGCCAACCTGGCTGTTTATTTTGCGCTGGTGAAGCCCGGCGACACCGTTTTGGGCATGAACCTTGCCAACGGCGGCCATCTGACCCATGGCAGCCCCGTGAATATTTCGGGTTCTTATTATAATGTGATCCCTTATAACCTCAACCCCGAAACCCAGATGATCGATTATGATGAAGTGCGCCGTCTGGCCATTGAACATAAGCCCAAGATGATCATTGCGGGCGCTTCGGCTTATCCCCGTGAGATCCGTTTTGATATTTTCGCAGATATCGCCAAAGAAGTGGGCGCTTATCTGTTTGTCGATATGGCGCATATCGCGGGCCTTGTGGCTGCCGGTTTGCATATGAGCCCCATTCCTTATGCGGATGTCGTGACAACGACCACCCATAAAACGCTGCGCGGCCCCCGCGGCGGCATGATCCTTTGCAAAGAAGCTTTGGCAAAGCAGATCGATAAAGCCGTGTTCCCCGGCACACAGGGCGGCCCGCTGGAACATATCATCGCCGCAAAAGCCGTTTGCTTCGGCGAAGCTTTAAAGCCTGAATTCAAAACATATCAGCAGCAGGTCGTCAAAAACGCCAAGGCGCTGGCAGACGCTCTGCTGAAAGAAGGCTTCAACCTGGTTTCCGGCGGAACAGACAACCACCTGATGCTGGTGGATCTGCGCAACTTCCATGTGACGGGCAAAGAAATGCAGCGCCGCCTGGATGAAGTTTATATCACCGCCAACAAAAACTCCATCGCCAACGACCCCGAAAGCCCGTTTGTCACCAGCGGCATCCGTGTGGGCACCCCCGCTGTGACCACAAGAGGCCTCGTGGAAGAAGATATGGTCAAGATCGCAGAGCTGATCAAACTGACAGCTGCCGATTTTGAAAATAAAGCCGATTATATCCGTTCCGAAGTGGAAAAGATCTGCGCAAAATACCCCATGTACGAGGGCTAATCCATAGGATGTGAAAAGATTCAGCGGCGCCGGGAAGTATACGGCGCCGCATCTTTTATTATAAAGAAACCTGTTGGTTCAAGAGAGAAAACCAAGCAAGTGGAGGAAAAGAGATGGAAAAGGTTCGCCAGTTTCGCAACGCGGCAGGGTATATCTTTTTGTTTTTGCTGATACAAACAGCCTGCGATTATGCATTCACCGCCATTGCGGGCGCGCGCTATACGGCGGTGCATCCGGCAGGGGATGTGGAAAAATACCTGAAAAGTTTTATCGCGCAATATACCACGGTGATCCTTGCGGTTTCTCAGCTGCTGACTCTGGCGGTGGTGTTTTTGATCGCCCGCTTCCGTCACCTTTCTTTCTGCGGGCTTGTGGAATGCGGCGGGGCGGTTCCTACTTCGGTTTTGGGCAATGCCGTTTTGGCGGGTCTTCTGGGCAACCTGTTCACTTCGCTGTTTTTAGATCTTCTGCCGTTTTCCAAAAAGATGATGGAATCTTATGCAGACGCTTCCGGCGCTTTGGATACTTCGATGATCGCCGCCAACCTGATATCGGTGGTTCTGCTGGCACCCATTGTGGAAGAAGTGATTTTCAGGGGACTTGCGTTTTCACGCCTTTCAAGGGTGATGGCCCCGGGGCTTGCCGTGGTGATCCAGGGCGTGGTGTTCGGCGTCATCCACGGAACCGTGATCTGGGCGATCTATGCGGCCACCATGGGCGTTTTGCTGGGGCTTGTGCGCTGGAAGACCAACAGCCTGAAAGCTTCGATCGCCATGCATATGGCCTTTAACGCCGCTTCGCTGGTGGTGCCCATCATCACTTATTTTGTTGCCGCCCACAGCATGCTTTATTATGCGGCCACCGCGGTGGCGTTTGCGGGGTTCGCGGGTTCGCTGCGCGGGGTGATGAGCTTTCGGCCCGCCCAAGAACGGTTTTAAGAAAGACCGGCTGCGGCCTTTTTCTGCGGCAGGGGCCGGCCGCAGGGACCCTGTGAAAAAACGGTGATTTTCGAAAAAGGCGGGAAATGAAAAAGCGCCTTGAAAAACCATGAAAACCGCCTGAAAGAGCAAGAGAAAAACGACAAAAACGCGCTGATTTTTCGGTGCAGAATCAACAAGAAAGGTGCGGCGGCAACAGTTCACTTCTGTTGCCGCCGCACTTGTATTTTGACTTATTTTGCGGTAAACTATTAGCGTGTTTTAACTTTTTAATGTAAGCGCGCTGCCCGGGCCGGCTTTTGAAGGGCCGTTTTAAAAACAGAATGCAGGAATCATGCGCCGCCGTCGCAGGGTTTCTTTGGCCGAAACGGCCAGGCGGATATTTTTCGGCAGACACCATAAAAAGAGAGGAAGTACTTTATGCGCACAAAAATTATGGCGGTTGCCTTTGATAATGTAACAATGGAAGAAGCCGTTGCCGCCGCAATGGAACATATCCAAGCAAAGACGAAATGCATGGTGGTGACCCCTAACGCCGAGATCGCCCAAAACTGCAAGAACGATCACCGCTT
Organism: Acidaminobacterium chupaoyuni; assembly: GCF_047936785.1. Classification (GTDB taxonomy): domain Bacteria; phylum Bacillota; class Clostridia; order Oscillospirales; family Butyricicoccaceae; genus Acidaminobacterium; species Acidaminobacterium chupaoyuni. The sequence continues at coordinate 1,789,017 of NZ_CP176394.1, read as the reverse complement.
ATCCGAGATCGTTTCAAGGGCGGGTCTGGTTTTGCCCGATGGCATCGGCGTGATCTATGCTTCGCGCATTTTGAAAAAGCCGCTGAAACAAAAGGTCGCCGGGGTAGAATTCGCCGAAAATCTGATGAAGGCACTGGCCAAAACGGAATATAGCGTGTTCTTTTTGGGCGGTAAGCCGGGCGTTGCGGAAACGGCGGCGCAGAAGCTGACGGCTAAATATCCCGGGCTTCATATCGCCGGCACAAAAGACGGTTATTTTAAAGAAGAGGCAGAAGCGGTGAAGGCGGTTCAACAGGCGGCCCCCGATGTTTTGTTTGTATGTCTGGGAAGCCCCAAACAGGAATATTTCATGGATCGCTATCTCGATGAGCTTCCGGCGTCGCTGATGGCGGGGCTGGGCGGTTCGCTGGATGTTTTTGCCGGTGTGGCCGAGCGCGCCCCCGAATTTTTCATCAAATTCGGGCTGGAATGGTTCTACCGGCTGCTGAAGCAGCCTCAGCGCATCGGGCGCATGATGAAGCTGCCGCTTTATCTGATAGAAGCCTTTAAAGCAAAAGGAGAAAAATAAAATGCCGAAAGTTCAGTTGATTTCATGCACCCCAGAGCCTGAAAAGCTGGTGGCGGCTGCGGCAAAGATGTGCTATTCCGCGGCGGATGCCGAGCATATTTTAGATGGGCTCACACCGGAAAAAACAAGCGATTTCATTGCAATGCTCACAGAGATCGGCCATGAAAGCCCGGTGGAACACGCCAGCTTTACTTTTGCCGTCGAAGGGGTGTCCCGTTCGCTTCTGGCGCAGATCACGCGGCACCGCATTGCTTCTTTCAGCGTGCAGAGCCAGCGCTATGTCAGAGAAAAAAGCTTCGATTATGTGGTGCCGCCCGAAATCGAGGGGAATGAAGAAGCCCGGCAGATCTTTCGCCGCGCCATGCAGCGCGATCAGGAAGATTATGACAGGCTGACTGAACTGTTATATCAGAAGCACCTGCCCGCATTTTTGGCGGAAGGGAAGCCGGAAAAGGAAGCGCAGTCTGCCGCGCGCAAAAAAGCCATCGAAGATGCCCGTTTTGTTTTGCCCAACGCCTGCGCCACCAAAATGATGGTGACGATGAATGTGCGTTCGCTGTATAACTTCTTCCGTTTGCGCTGCTGCAACCGCGCCCAGTGGGAAATTCGTGAAGTCGCCTGCCAGATGCTGGAGCTTTGCAAGCGGGAAGCCCCGCTGCTGTTTGCCAAGGCCGGCCCGGCCTGTTTGAGCGGCCCCTGCTCTGAAGGGAAAATGTATTGCGGCAGGATCGAAGAAGTGAGAAAGCGGTTTGGGTGCTGATATGGCGGGAAAACTGATCGTTATCGAGGGCACAGACGGCAGCGGAAAATCCACGCAGTTTTCGCTTTTGAAAGAGCGGCTTCTGCGCGAAAACATCGATTTTCGAACCGCCGTGTTCCCCCGTTATCAAGAGCCTTCGGCGGCGCTTTTGAAGCTTTATCTTTCGGGCGCGTTCGGTTCCGACCCCGAATCGGTGAACCCTTATGCGGCTTCCACCTTCTTCGCGGTGGATCGTTACGCATCGTATAAAACAGAGTGGCAGGAGTATTATAAAAACGGCGGTCTGATGCTTTGCGACCGATATACCACCTCCAACGCCGTGCATCAGGCTTCCAAACTCCCCGAAGAAAAAGCCGGGCCGTTTTTGGATTGGCTGTTCGATTTTGAATATCGTTTGCTGGAACTGCCCCGGCCCTCCCTTGTGTTTTTTCTGGATATGCCCACGGAAAACACCCTTGAACTGCTTCACAAAAGGCAGGGGGAAGCAGGGGATATCCATGAAAAAGATCCCGAATATCTGGCGCTGTGCAGGCGCCGCGCTTTAACGGTTTGCAAAGAATATGGCTGGCAGCGCATCGATTGTGTGAAAGATCATGCCGTTCGTTCGGCCCAGGATATCCACGAAGAAATCTATCGGCATTTCGCAGAGGAATGCCTGATGAAATAAAAAGAAAAGGTGAAACTATGCTCCCCTTCCGAGAAATCAAAATTACCGATCAGCAGGCGATAGAAGAAAAATTCGCGCTGGAACCCGAACAGATGACAGAACGGTGTTTTACGGATGTTTTTATCTGGAGATGCCGCTATCGCACGGAATTCTGCATCCAAGGCGATTTTCTTTATATGATGTCCATCCCCAAAAAAGAGCAGGAATATCTGGTTTATCTGTTCCCGGTGGGGAAAGGCGACCGGCGTGCGGCCATGAAAGCCATTGCCGATGACGCGGCGGAACGCGGCAAGCCCTATAAAATTTTTGCCTGCACCGCGCTGCAAAAAGAAGAACTGGAACGCCTGATGCCGGGTCGATATGAATTCACAGAAGACCGTGATTCCGAAGATTATATTTATGAAAGCGAGCCTTTGATGACCTTGAAAGGCAAAAAGCTCCACGCCAAACGCAATTATATCAACCGCTTTCTGCAAAACTATGAGGGCAGATGGAGCTATGAAGTCATCGACCCCGCCGTTCACAAAAAAGAACTGATGGATTTTCACCATTTGTGGTGCCAGAACCATGATCCTTCTTCCGAAGATACGGTGGTTTTCGAATCCTGCGCGGTATGGCAGGCATTGGAAAATTTTGAAGCGCTGCGCATGCGCGGCGGCATTTTGCGCATCGACGGCAATATCACGGCGTTTACGCTGGGCTGCCCCACAGGGCTTGATACCTTTACCGTTCAAATCGAAAAAGCGCTGGCAGATATAGACGGCGCCTATCCTCTCATCAACCGCCAGTTTATCCAGACTTCGGCTTCCGAATTCCAGTTTATCAACCGTGAAGAAGATATGGGCATTCCCGGGCTGAGAACGGCAAAGCTTTCTTATCAGCCGGTCAAATTGACCCCCAAATTTATTGTGGAGCCCAAACAATGATCGGGTTTGCATCGAAAGAAGAGCTGCCGCAGCTGATGGCGCTGTTTTCTGAATGCTTCCCCGGGGAAGAAGCGTTTGCCGGCTGGTTTTTTCAGCGGATCTGGCAGGCGCAGAATACCTTGGTCTATCGCGCGAACGGCGAGATCGAAGCGATGCTTCAGCTGCTGCCCGTTACATTCGTTCAAGGCAGCAGGGCGTTCGGCGGGGAATATGTCTATGCGGTGGGCACAAAGACCACGGCGCGGGGAAAAGGTTACGCCGCCGCGCTGCTGGAAGCCGCACGGATCGAAACGCTGAAACGCGGCAAGGATGCGCTGATCCTGATTCCGGCCGAGCCTTCACTGTTTGATTATTACGCCCGTTTTGGCTACCGGGCGGCGTTTTATTTAAAAGAAACGGAAGTTTCCGCCCGGGCGCAGGAAGGGCTTTGCCTTGCAGGGCCCGAAACCTTCGAAGAACTGGGCGCGGTTTATGAAAGCTGCATGGCGGGGCGTTTCCATCTGAAACGCGATGCCGCCCAATTTGAGATACAGGCCGAGCTGTTCGGCGCGGAAAATCTTTATTTGCTCAAAGAAGAAGGCAGGGTCACCGCCTATGGGTTCGCCGAACAACTGGGGCAAACATGGCGCGTGGCCGAAGCCATCGGCCAAAACACAGAAGCTTTAGCCGCGGCCATCGCTGCCGAGAAAGGGCAGAAGGCCATCCTGATGCGCACAGCGGCATCGGATGAAAAAAAGCCCTTTGCGATGATCCTGCCGTTAAAGGCAGAAGAAACCGCGGGGCAAGGCTTGCCCCCATATGTGAATTTGTTGTATAATTAAATTTCACCGGGCGTTATGCCGCAAAATCAAGGAAAACACCGAAAGCGGGGAAGACTATGACGGAAAAAGAGCAGGCAAGGCAGAAAGCCAAAGAATGTTTGCAGCATCTTATGAAAAACGAAGAAGATCGGCGCGGCCAAGCGTTTTTCAGCGCGATCACTGCCATGCCGGAATATCAGCAGGCGAAAGTCGTTTTCTGCTATCTTTCGGTGGAAAAAGAACCGCAGACGGCGCGGATCATCGAAGACGCCCTGCGGCGCGGCAAAACAGTGTGTGCTCCGGTCTGCATCCGGCGGGGCGTCATGCGGGCGCGCCGGCTTTCCGATTTGAAAAAAGCCGTGCTGGGGGCCTATCAGATTCCCGTTCCGCCCGAAGAAGAACCCTGGGTCGAACCGGAAACGATTGATTTTGCCGTGGTGCCCTGTGTGGCCTGCGGAAAAGACGGCACACGGCTGGGCCACGGGGCGGGTTTTTATGACCGCTTTCTGGAGCAGGGCGGGTTCTATCGCGCCGCCATCTGCCACAGCGAGTGCTGCTGGGATACCGTGCCCACGCAGGAACATGATCTGCTGATGGACGCGGTGGTAACGGAAAACGCCGTTTATCGGAAGGGAGATCCACAAGTTGAATAAAAAATTTGCGAGATTAAGCTCTTTTCTGCCGGCCCTGGCCATGGGAATGCTGCTTTTGGCTTCGTGGCGGATCCCCGCCAACAACAGCCTTCTGTCACCGATTTTAACACAGGCAGCTGTAGAAGCGGCGGTATTTTTGCTTCCGTTTCTTTTATATGCGGGGCTTCGGGGAACACAGGATCAGCCGCAGAAGCTGAGACTGGGCGCCATGAAGCCGAGAATGCTGCCGTTATGTATTTCGGCGGCGGTGGCGGTTTCGCTGTTATCCTTTTTCTTGAATTATCTGCTGTCGTTCTTTTCGGATCATACCCTGACGCAGGATACCGCTTATGGGGCGTTTACACGGTATGGCAGTGAGAAAACGATTTTGATCGTTTTGGTCGTGGCGATTTTGCCCGCTCTGGTCGAGGAACTGTTTTTTCGCGGTGCGGTGCTTTCTTCTCAAGAGCCCCAGGGCCAGCTGACGGCCATCTATATTTCGGCCCTGTGCTTTGCCATGATCCACGGCAGCGCGGCGAACTTTTTCGGCCCGCTGGCGGCGGGGCTGGTGTTTGGCTATCTGGCGGTGGTTCTGGGTTCTGTGTGGCCCGCTATCATCGGCCATATGACCAATAACCTGCTGTATCTGCTGATGGGCTATTTTTTGAAACGGTATGCCGCGTTCGGCATTTGGCCTTATTTTATTATTTGCACGGCGGCGCTGTTTTTCATTTTTGTTTATCTGGCGGCATCTTCTTTTCAGAAACAGCTGGAAAAAGGACGCATCCCGCGGCTGAAGGGCGGCGGAATGGTTTCGGCTCTGGTGAAAACCGCGCTGACACCGGGAGTATGGGCAGTTACGATTCTTTTTATCGTGAAAACCGTGTTTTTGCGATCGTAAGGAGGGCATTGAATGAGCTATCAAGAAAATGCAAACACAGAAAACCCGCGGCGCCGCAAAAAGAAGAAAAACGGCGCGGATATGAGCACGATGAGCTATATCGTGTTCATCCTCGGCTTTTCTTTGATTCTATCGGCCATCGCGATCTATACCGCAAACGATATGTTCGCGCTGGTCAAGCCTGATCGCGCCGTGGTTTTAGAGATTAAGGAACCGAAGACACACAGCCAGATGGCGAAAATGCTGCATGACAACGGGCTGATCCACAGCAGGATAGCGTTTCAGCTTTACAGCGCTTTTTCTGCGGATAATAAAACCTTCAAAAAAGGCAAGTTCGAGATCAACGCCAATATGGATTACGGGCAGATCATCAATACACTCAACCGCGTTCCCACTTATACGGAAACGGTGGAGGTGACCATCCCCGAAGGCTATACGCTGGCGCAGATCGCCGAACTGCTGGAAGAAACGCGGGTCTGCGGCGCGGATGATATTTTAAAAACTGCCAATACCTATGCGTTCAAGCATGAGATGCTTCAGGATATCCCCATGGAAAAGAACCGTTTGGAAGGCTATCTTTTCCCCGATACCTATGAGTTCTATATCAACGATAGCCCTGTGCGCGTTCTGAACACGATGCTCAACAACTTCAATAATAAATATACCGCCGAGATGCGCAGCCTGACAGAAGAATCGGGCTATACCATGCGCCAGATCCTGACCGTGGCCTCAATGGTGGAACGCGAAGCAAAACTGGAAAGCGAACAGGCATCCATCGCGGGGGTCATTTACAACCGCCTCAAGCATCCCGACAAATTCCCTTATTTGAACATCGATGCCACCGTTCAATATGCGGTGGGGCATAAGGCCGAATTGACGGCGGAAGATTTGAAGATCGACAGCCCTTATAACACCTATGTTTATCCGGGGCTTCCCGCGGGGCCCATCTGCAACCCAGGCGTGCCCGCCATTCTGGCGGCGCTGCGGCCCGAAAACAACAAATATTATTACTATGTGGCCGATCCCGATACAGACAGCCATGTGTTCGCCAAAACACTGGCCGAGCATAACGCCAATGTGGCGAAAATGAAAGCAAAGGCGGGAAAATAGGATGAAAAAGCCTGAACTTTTATCGCCCGCCGGCGATTTTGAACGGATGGAATATGCCGTTGCCTATGGCGCGGATGCCGTCTATCTGGCGGGGAAAGGGTTTGGCATGCGCACCGCATCGGATAATTTCGATGGGGCGGAACTGGAAAAAGCCATTCGCTTTTGCCATGAAAAGGGCGTTCGGGTGTTTGTTACGGTGAACACCATGCCCCGCGAAGATGAAGTTTGCCGTCTGCCCGCTTTTTTGGAAGAACTGGAGCAATTCGGCGCGGATGCGGCGATCATCGCCGACCTTGGCGTGGTGAAGCTTTGCAAAAAATATGCGCCCCATGTGGAAATCCATATCAGCACACAGGCAAACATCGTCAATTCTGAAGCGGCCGGGATCTATTATGAAATGGGCGCCAAACGCGTTGTGCTGGCCCGCGAACTTTCGCTGGAAGAGATCATGCAGATCCGCGCGCATACGCCAAAGGAACTGGAACTGGAAACCTTTGTGCATGGCGCCATGTGCATGTCTTATTCGGGAAGATGTTATATTTCGGCCCATCTGACGGGCAGAGACGCCAATCGCGGCGCCTGCGCGCAGCCTTGCCGCTGGAAATACAGCCTTGTGGAAGCTTCGCGGCCGGATGAAACTTTTCCCGTTTATGAAGATGAGCAGGGTTCTTATCTGCTCAATTCGAAAGATCTCTGCATGATCGATCATATTCCGCAGTTGATGGAAGCGGGCATCGACAGTTTCAAGATCGAGGGCCGCGTGAAAACAGCTTATTACACCGCCGCAGTAACAAACGCCTATCGGCGCGCCATTGACCTTTATTGCCGCGATCCGCAGCATTATGACCTTACGCCGTGGGTGCGGCAAGAGGTGGATAAAGTGAGCCACCGCGAATATTACACGGGCTTTTATTTCGGTGATCGCGACAGCCAGCATCCGCAGGACGCCGGATATTTGCGCACATGGGATATCTGCGCCATGTATACCGGGGAAGAGACCGTGCAGGGTGCCGTTTTTCAGCAGAAAAATAAATTTGCGCCCGGCGATATGTTGGAACTGCTTACGCCGCAGGGGCCGCCGCGGCCCATCCGGCTGGAAGCCATCCTCGATGAAGAGGGGCATTCGATGGAAAGCGCGCCCCATGCCCACCAGCGGCTGATCCTGCCGGGGGTATTCGAGGTTCCGCCTTATTCCATGCTGCGAAAAAAGCGTGAAAACGAGCGGGCCGCAGAAGGCTTGCTTTAATATGAACAAACATAGTGCCGCGTCGCTTTGAAAACAGATCTTGGCGCGGGGAAAGAAAGTGTTAATGATGGAAAAATTGGGATTGAATGAAATTCGCGAAAGATTTTTAAGCTTTTTTGAAAGTAAAGGCCATCTGCGCGTGAAAAGCGCGCCGCTTGTGCCCCAGAACGACCATTCTCTGCTGCTCATCAACGCGGGCATGGCGCCGCTGAAGCCTTATTTTACCGGCGAACTGACTCCGCCCGCCCCCAGAGTGACTTCCTGCCAGAAATGCATCCGCACGCCCGATATTGAAAATGTGGGCAAAGATTCCAGACACGGAACCTATTTCGAAATGCTGGGCAATTTCTCTTTTGGCGATTATTTCAAAAGGGAAGCCGCACAGTGGGCCTGGGAATTTGTAACGCAGGAAATGAAGATGCCCGTTGACAAGCTTTATGTTTCCGTTTATCTGGAAGATGATGAGGCTTATGATATCTGGACAAAGGAAATCGGCGTGGCAGAAGACCATATGGTTCGTTTGGGCAAAGCAGATAATTTCTGGGAGATCGGTTCCGGCCCCTGCGGCCCCTGCACCGAGATCTATTATGACCGCGGCGAAAAATATGGATGCGGCAGCCCCACCTGCGCCCCCGGCTGCGATTGCGACCGTTATGTGGAATTCTGGAACCTGGTGTTCAGCCAGTTCAATAACGATGGCCACGGCAATTATACCCCGCTGGAAAAGAAGAATATCGACACCGGCATGGGCATGGAACGCCTGGCCTGCATCATGCAGGGGGTGGAATCGATGTTTGATATCGATACCATCCACAGCATTTTAGAGCATATCGCCCGTGTGGCCGGCGTGGAATATGGCAAAGACCCCGCTAAGGATGTTTCTTTGCGCATCATCACAGACCATATCCGCAGCACCACCATGATGGTATGCGACGGTGTGATCCCCTCCAACGAAGGCAGAGGCTATGTGCTGCGCCGCCTGCTGCGCCGCGCCGCGCGTCACGGCCGTTTGCTGGGCATCGAAAAGCCGTTCCTTTTCGAGATCTGTGAAACCGTGATCCGCGAAAATGAGGGCGCTTACCCCGAACTGCGCGAAAAAGAAGAATATATCAAAAAGCTGATCCGCATCGAAGAAGAGCGCTTTGCCGCAACGGTGGAAAGCGGCCTTGTAAAGCTGGATGAAATGATCGAAAACCTGAAAGCCGGCGGCCAGACCATGCTCAACGGCGACGATGCTTTTAAATTATATGATACTTACGGTTTCCCTGTGGATCTGACCGAGGAGATTTTGGGCGAACAGGGGATGAGCCTTGACCGCGAAGTTTTCGACGCGGATATGAAAGAACAGCGGCTGCGCGCAAAAGGCGCCCGCGGCAACACAACAGAACTGGGCTGGGCAGGCGATGATTTTTCGCTGAAAGAACTGCCCGCCACAAAGTTCCTGGGCTATGATGCGCTGCAGGCAAAGGGCAAAGTGCTGATGCTTGTGGCAGAAGGCGAGCAGGCAGGCGCTTTGAATGAAGGCGCCGAAGGCATTGTTGTGTTAGACCAGACCGTGTTTTATGCGGAAAGCGGCGGCCAGACCTATGATCTGGGCGCGATGAACAGCAAAAACGCCAAGCTGGAAGTGACCGCCGTGAAGAAAACCCCCGACGGGAAATTCATGCATTCGGTCAAAGTCATCAGCGGAAGCATCACCACCGAAGAAGAAGTTTCCATGCAGGTGGATGTTTCTCGCCGCAGCGCCGTGATGCGCGCGCATTCCGCCACCCATTTGCTGCAAAAAGCCCTGCGCAATGTTTTGGGCAACCATGTGGAACAGGCGGGTTCGCTGGTGGAACCCGACCGTCTGCGTTTTGATTTTACACATTTCAGCGGCATGACCCCCGAAGAGATTTTGGCCGTGGAGCGCGCCGTGAACGAAGAAATTTTGGCGGATGATGCGGTGCATACCGAAGAAATGCCCATCGATGAAGCAAAAAAACTGGGCGCGATGGCGTTGTTTGGCGAAAAATACGGCAATGTTGTGCGCGTGGTGAGAATGGGTGATTATTCCATCGAACTTTGCGGCGGCACGCATATCCACAACACCGCAAGAATCGGCTCGTTTAAGATCGTCAGCGAAGCTTCGGCGGCGGCGGGCGTTCGGCGCATCGAAGCCGTGGTGGGCGCGGGCGTTCTGGAACTGCTTGAAAGCCGTGAAGAAATGCTGATGCAGGCGGCTGCCGCTTTGAAAACAGCGCCTTCCGAACTGGTGCATCGCGCGGAACAGGTGATCGGCGAGATCAAAGAAGCCAACCGCAATATCGAAAGCCTCAATTCCCGCATTGCCGCGCTGCGCAGTGTGGAACTGATGAATTACGCCAAGGCCGCGGGCGATGTGAATGTGCTGGCCATGCGCATCGAAGACGGCACAGCCGATTCTCTGCGCGGCTTAAGCGATATGCTGCGCGATAAAGCGCCGAACCTTGTTTGCGTGCTGGCTTTGGTGAACGAAGAAGACGGAAAGATCAATTTTGCGGCTTCCTGCGGCAAAGAGGCCATGGCCAAGGGCGCCCATGCCGGCAATATCCTCAAGCAGGTCGCCAAGCTTTGCGGCGGCGGCGGCGGCGGACGCCCCGACAGCGCCACAGCGGGCGGCAGAGATGCTTCCAAACTGGAAAACGCTTTGGAACAGGTGAACAATATCGTTGAATCGATGCTGAAATAGGAGGAAAGAAAAATGGATTGCATTTTTTGTAAGATCGTGGCGGGCGAGATCCCCTCGAAATGCCTTTATCAGGATGAAAAAGTTTATGCGTTTTATGATATCCAGCCGGCCGCGCCGATCCATTTTCTGGTGGTTCCCAAAGAGCATATTCTTTCTTCCGCGGCGGATGTCAACGCGGATAATTCTCAGATCATCGCTTATATTTTTGAAGTGATCGCAAAACTGGCGCGCCAGCTGAAGCTGGAAAACGGCTATCGCATTGTCACCAACAGCGGTGAAGACGCGGGCCAGACCGTGCATCACCTTCATTTCCATGTGCTGGCGGGCAAAGCACTGGGCCCCATGGCATAGCATGAACACAAAAGAAGGCAGGCAGACAGCCCTTCGTCCTTTGTTGTGGGCGGCTTCGGGCGTTTTGCCGGGCACCGCTTTATGCGGGTTATGCTTTCTGATGGATTGGCCATTCCCTTTAAAAACCATGATCGCCGCTGTGACCCTTGTTGCAGCGGCGGTTTGCATGTTCGGTTTGCGCCATCGCTGGGTGCTGCTGGTGTTTTCGGCCCTTGCCGCGTTTTTATGGTGCAACATCTGGCTGGGCATCGAATCGGCACCGCTGCGGCATTTTTCGGGGCATAGCACCGGGGCGGTTTGCCGGCTGACGGAAAACGCCGAAGGCAAGGGAACCTATGGCCGCGCCGAGGGCATATTGCTGGAAGCCGACGGAAAGCCCATTCGCCGCAAGGTGGAAATTTTGCTGCGGGATGCTTCGCCGCATGAACGGGCGGGAGATCGCCTGTCGGGCGAATTTGTGGTGAAAAGAATCGAGAAAAAACTCGCCGCCGGCAAGATTCAGAAAGGGTTTCTTTATCAGATCGAACAAAGCGGCCCCATCACCGCGAAGCATACCGATAAAATGCCTCTGGTTTGCCGCGCCGCCCTGTGGCGCGAAAAAATCGCGGGCCTTATGAACAGGGTCTATCCCAAAAGAGAAGCCGCTTTGCAAACGGCGCTGCTCACCGGCGAAAAAAGCGGCTTTACCGCCGAAGAACTGCGCCAGCTCAGGCTGAGCGGAACGGCGCACATCGCGGCGGTTTCGGGGATGCATATTGCCATTGTCTGCATGGCTTTGGCGGTGATTTTCGGAAAACGCGCGGGGCTTCTTCTGGCCATTCCGGCCGCCTGCGGCTATGCGCTTCTGGCGGGGCTCACGCCTTCCGCGCTGCGCGCTGCCATCATGGCCATTCTCGGCGGGGGCGCGTTCTTTTTCAAAGAAGAAAAAGATGCGGTGAACACTTTGGCGGCCGCGGCGCTGATCTTGTTGCTGTTTCGCCCGATCATGGTGTTCGACGCGGGTTTTTTGCTTTCCTTTGGCGCGACACTGGGCATATTGATGTTCCTGCCGCGCATGGAGGTCGTTTTGCGGCGCGTGTTCCCCACAAGGCGGTTCAAAGATCGGCTGCTGCATGGCGTGGGCAGCGCGGTTTGCGTTTCGCTTTCGGCGCAGGTGTTCACTTTCCCGCTTTCCTGCCTGATGTTTCAAAGCATTTCTGTGGTGACTTTGCTGACGAATGTGCTGATCGCTCCTTTGCTGATCTTCGCTGTTTTGGGCGGATTTTTGCTGCTGGCGGCGAACGCTTTTTCGCTTGGGGCGGCCAAGGCGGTTTCTCTTGCGGTTTATCCGGTTTTAAAGCTGGTGAGCTTTTTTCAGCAAACGGCGGTGCGCCTGCCTTTTTACGCGGTTTCGGCAAAATCGGTTTATGTCCGCTTTTTTGCCATAACACTGGTGATTTTCTTTTTACTGTGGTATGCTGAAAAAATAACGGCACGCTGTTTGAGGCTGGGCCTGGCTTTGACGGCGGTCTGCTGCGTGGGGGCGGCTGCGGCGGAATTCCACTATTTCCCGTCTGTTTCCATTGCCAACTGCGGCGGCAGCGCTTTGCTTTCTTATGAAGAAGCGGGAAAAATAGAGATGGCGGTGTCGGGCGATTTTTATGGGGATAGCTTTTATGCCTGCGCTCAGCAGCTGCTGGAAGAGGGCGGAGAAAATCAGGTGGAACGCCTGCTGCTGACCACTAAAGACGGAATTCCGTTTTCTCGAAGGCCCGAGGATAAATGGGCAAAGGTGAAGAAAACGGCGGCGCCGCAGGGCTTCGCCTGCAACTGGGTCACCGAAGGCAGCCTGAAGGGCTATGGGGCGAGCGGCAGGCTGGGGCAGGGGAAAGCCGTTCTTTCCCTTTTGGAAAAAGAGCCGTATGCCTGCTATCTGCGTTTTTATGGCTGCGGAATCCTTTCGGGCTGCGGCGTTTTGCCGAAGACGATGCTGGAGACCGTGAAGAAAGAAAAGATAACCTGTGATGTTTTGGTTTTGGATGCGGCCTATGCCAAAGATCCTGCGGCCGCGGCGCAGCTATGCAAAGAAACCAAGGCAAGAACGATTTTTTGTATGCAGCCGGTTTATCGCGGCGAAGAGTTTACTTTGGGGCAGATCACGACCGAGCCTGTTGTTTATCTTCCCAATCGTGGGGCAGCGGTGTTGAAAAGTTATGGATCGAGGTGAAGAAAATGGCGAAAAAGACAGAGGCTTATGATAAATTAAGAGCGGATGTGGCCGCCGGAACGCCGGAAAAATTATATGTTTTTTATGGGGAAGAAAGCTACCTGAAAGAACATTATAAACAGCGCCTGATGCAGCAGATGAGCGAAGGCGGGCTGGGCGATTTCAATGTCACCGTTTTAGATGGCGACGCCGTGACGGCCGATGCGCTGACAGACGCGGTGGAAAGCCTGCCGGCTATGAGCGACCGCAAACTTTTGCTGATCCGCGATTTTAATTTTTCCAAACCGCCCGCCGACACCAAAGAGCTTTTAACACAGTTTTTGGTGGAATTGCCCGAGTATCTGTGCCTGATCTTCTATTTTGACACTTTGGAATATAAGCCCGACAAGCGCATGAAGCTTTGGCAGGTTTTAGAAAAAAACGCCCAGGTGGTGGAATTTAAACGCGCCCCCCAGAGCGAGCTTAATGCGTGGATCAAACGCCGTTTTCAGGCGCTGGGCAAGAATATCGACACCGCCGATTGCGAATATCTGACTTTTCAATGCGGCGGGCTGATGACCAATTTGGCCTCTGAGATCGATAAGATCGCTTCGGGTACTTTAGCGGATGCGGTTTCGGCCAAGGAAATCGATCTGCTGGCCTCGAAAGCGCTGGAAGCCCAGATTTGGCAGCTGACGGATAAAGTATCCGGCGGCGACCATCGGGCGGCCATCGAAACTCTGCGCGATCTGCTGGCGATGCGGTTTGAACCGGTGGTGCTTTCAGGCGCCATCGCAAAACAGATCGAAAAACTATATGGCGCGAAGCTGGCCATGAATATGGGCTATGGCGAAGGGGAACTGATGAAGCTGTTTGCCATCCGTTCTCAATATCCCGCCAGCCTTTTGTTGAAAGCGGCGCGCAAAAAAAGCCTCCCGTGGCTGCGGCGGGCGCTGCTGCTGTGCAATCAGGCCGATCAGGAACTGAAAAGCAATCTTTCTGATGCAAACCGAACGTTGGAACTGTTGCTGCTGCGCCTTGCGCGGCTGGAAGAAGGTGCGCGATGATCAGGCTTGGGCCGGCCATTGTGGTGGAAGGCTGTTACGATATCAATAAGATCAGGCAGATCTTTGACACGATGGTCATTGCAACAGAGGGCTTTTCCATTTATAAAAACCCGGAGAAAGCCGAATTTATCAAGAGGGTCGCCAAAGAGCGCGGTGTGATCATTTTGACGGATGGCGACCATGCGGGGTTTCAGATCCGCACCTATTTAAAAAACATTCTGGCGGGATGCGAAGTGTATCATGCCTATCCGCCCGATGTATACGGCAAAGAAAAACGGAAAAGCAAAGCTTCTTCCGAAGGAAAGCTGGGGGTGGAAGGCATTGCCGACGCGGCGCTGATCGAAGCGATCCGCCGCAGCGGCGCGCCTATGGAAGCGCCTGCGAGAGAACAAAAGGGCGCTGCCATCACAAAGACCGATCTTTATGAACTGGGGCTTTCCGGCGGGCCGGATAGCGCGCGGCGGCGCAAAGCGCTGCTTGAAAAAATGGATCTGCCCGAGAACCTGAAAGCCAACGCTTTGCTGGAAGCGCTGAATTTATTCAGCGATCTGGAACAGTTGAAAGTGATTTGCGGCCGGCTGGAAGAATAAAAACCACTGGAAGAATTTTTCATGCGGTTTTTATGGGCCGATGAAAAAAGGGCTTTACTTTTCGAAAAATATCGGATATACTATAAGAAATTCATCTGGAAAAGCGATGATGAGAAGAAGTAGGCGAAACGCTGAGCTTTCAGAGAGTGCCCGGTCGGTGAAAGGGCATAAGCGGCGGTGAGCGGAATACATCTCGGAGCTGCGGCTTGAAGATCAGTAGAGTCAGACGGGTGCGCCCGTTAAAGCGCAGAAGTGTGTTGGCACTTCATAAGCGGCTTTTTGTGAAAAAAGTCGATGCCAGAGGTGGTACCGCGATGAAATTCGCCCTCTGTCCCGTTTTGGGATAGAGGGCTTTTATTTTATAAAAAACACAGAAAAGGAGAACTAAAATGGGTATCTATGAAGAACTGCAAGCCCGCGGCTTGATCGCACAGGTCACCAACGAAGAAGAAATTCGCAATTTGGTCAATAACGGCGGTGCGAAGTTTTATATCGGGTTCGATCCCACCGCCGATTCCCTGCATGTGGGCCATTTCATGGCGCTTTGCCTGATGAAACGCCTGCAGATGGCCGGCAACAAGCCGGTGGTCTTGATCGGCGGCGGCACAGGATATGTGGGCGACCCTTCCGGCCGCAGCGATATGCGTTCGATGATGACCCCCGAAACCATTCAGCATAACTGCGACTGCTTCAAAAAGCAGATGGAGCGCTTTATTGAATTCGGGCCGGATAAAGCCATTATGGTCAATAACGCCGATTGGCTGCTGAAACTCAATTATGTCGATCTGCTGCGCGATGTGGGCGCCTGTTTCTCGGTGAACAACATGCTGCGCGCGGAATGCTATAAGCAGCGCATGGAGAAGGGCCTGTCTTTCCTGGAATTCAACTATATGATCATGCAGTCTTACGACTTCTATCATTTGTTCCAGCATTACGGCTGCAACATGCAGTTCGGCGGCGACGACCAGTGGTCGAATATGCTGTTCGGCACAGACCTGATCCGCAGAAAACTGGGCAAAGATGCTTACGCCATGACCATCACGCTGCTGATGAATTCCGAAGGCAAGAAAATGGGCAAAACGGCCAGCGGCGCCGTGTGGCTCGATCCCAACAAAACCACACCTTTCGAATTCTTCCAGTATTGGAGAAATGTGGATGACGCCGATGTGCTGAAATGCATCCGTATGCTGACTTTCCTGCCGCTGGAAGAGATCGACGCGATGGAAGCATGGGAAGGCAGCCAGCTTAACCGCGCCAAGGAAATTCTGGCCTATGAACTGACAAAACTGGTGCATGGCGAAGAAGAAGCTGAAAAGGCGAAGACCGCCAGCCACGCGCTTTTTGCGGGCGGCAGCGATGAAAGCAATATGCCCACCACAGAGCTGAGCGCCGAACAGGTGCCCGGGGCGGAGATCGGCGTCATCGATCTGATGATGGCCTGCGGCCTGACCCCCAGCAGAAGTGAAGCCAGAAGATTGATCCAACAGGGCGGCGTTTCGCTGGATGGCGAAAAGATTTTAACGCCGGATGCCACCGTTTTGGCAGAACAGCTGAAAGCGGGCGTGAAGATCCGCAAAGGTAAAAAGGTGTTCCATAAAGCTGTTTTGAAATAAGCAAAAAAAGATCCCCATCTTTTAAAGATGAGGATCTTTTTTATGAAAATACGGCGCTTTTCAGTTTTGGAAGCGAAATATCGGTGATGAAAGCGATCAGAAAGCCCGTGAAAAGCGAAAGAATAAGCAAAACGGGCAAATAATAAAAGGTGTAGAGGCTGCGCATCAAAAGGGAAGCCATGGCGATCTGCCCCACATTATGCATGGCCGCCCCCAATATACTGACGCCATAGATCGAAAAGAAAGATCGGCGAAAACGATAGGCAAGCAGCATGGCGATCAAAGCGGCGCAGCCGCCTGTGAGCGACATGGCCAGCGAGGTCAGGTTGCCCGTGGCCAGATAAAGCGCGGCAATGCGGCAGAAAAGCACGGCGGCGGCCCATTTGCCGCCCATCAGATAAAGCGCCATCAGGGTGATGATATTGGCAAGGCCCAGCTTGATGCCGGGAAGCGGCAGCACCGCCTGCAGGGGAATGAGATTTTCAAAAAGTGAAAGAGCCAGCGCCAAAGCGGCAAGAATGCCGCAGAGGGCGATCTTTTTTGTGCGATTCATAATAGATTCTCCTATTTCACAACAACATCCGCGGCATCTGAAGCGGCGTCGCTTTCCAAAGTGATGCTCATGCGGTTTTCCAGGCAAACCGCGGTTTGACCCGCGCGGGTCAGCCAGCCGGTATGCACGCAGGTTTTGTGAGGGCAGGTGGCCGATGAAACGCAGATCCGCCCGTCTTCGGCGGTGATGATGTTGGTGTAATCGCCATCGACGGTGTAAGTGATGGGATCTTTCAAACCGGAAAGAGAGATCGTTTCGATGATTTCGCCGTTTTGGCGGATCACGGCGGTCAGCGAAGAATCGCTGTGACCGTGAAACGGAAGATAGATCAGAATGGCGGCGCATAACACCAGACAGACGACGACCCAATCGCCCGGCCTTATTTTTTTCAACATAGAATCACCTGTAATATGGATGAAAATTTTAGTAAAATGGGGGGGTGTATCCGCAATATTTATTATGATAGCATATTCCGCGGGCAATCGCCATTAAAAAACAGAATATTCACAAAACCGGGCAAGATTTAAAAAACCGGTTACTTTTTAAAGGCGCGGCGCATACGATAAACTGGAAAGGTGGTCGAAACCATGGATCTGAGAAATAACCAGATTACGATTCGCGAGCTGCTTCAGCAGCCGCAGGCCAGAATGCTTTTGCAGCGGGAATTCCCGCAGGTGTTCCGCAACCCGCTGCTTCTGAGCAGCGCACAGAACATGACCCTTCAAAATGTCATTCGCCAAGCCGAAAAGTTTGTTCCGCAGGCAAAGATTCAAGAGATCTTAAAGCAGCTGCAGGCGATCTGAAAAGCAAAAAGGATCCAAACGCTGAGCGTTGGATCCTTTTCCTTTGTCAAGAGAAGAAAACAGGCGATTTCTTAAACAATACGATCAAATGGGCTCTTTTGCTTTTGAAGAAAATAGAGTATACTGTTTAAAACGAGAAGCATGGAGGGAACCGGGTATGATAAAGCGAAAGGATTCCAAAACAGTGGAAGCCTGTTTCTTCGGCGGCTTTTTACTGCGCAGCGGGGAACATTGCCTCAGCGAAGCCGACGGCCGAACAAAGCAACTGTGGCTGCTTTTGGAATATCTTTTAATGCATAAAGAAAAGATGATTGGCAGCTTTGAACTGCAGAATGTTTTATGGAAGGAAAACGAAATCGTAAACCCTTCCAACGCGCTGAAAAATCTGGTTTATCGGCTGCGGCATCTGCTCAGCGAGGCTGGGTTTTCGCAAGAATCACCTTATATTCTTTCAAAAAGAGGGGGATATTGCTGGAACCCGCAGATCAAATGCTTTTCTGATGTGGAAGAATTTGACGAGTGGTATCGACAGGGGTTTGATGAGCAAAACGGGCCGGAAGAACGGATGAAAGCTCTTGAAAACGCCGCCGAACTGTATCGAGGCGACTTTTTAGAAGGCAAAATTTATGAGGAGTGGGCTGTTTTTTTCACGGAACAGTATCGCCGCCGCTTTTTTGAATGCGCAGAAAAGCTTTGCCAATATTATGAACAAACGGGGCGCTTTGAGCAGGAAGAAAATCTTTGCGAAAAAGCCAGAAGAATCGACCCTTTTGCCGAAGAGATGCAGCTGAGGTTTTTAAAAGCGCTGGCAGAGCAGCAAAAATTTTCTTTGGCAATTGCCGAATATCAGAAAATAACAGAGCTCTATTATCAGGAGCTGGGGATGCAGCCTTCTGAAAAATTTCGCGCGCGTTATCGTGAGATCACCGAGCATGTGGATTACGCAAAAAGCGATTTAATCACTATTAAAGAAGATCTGCGCGAGACCCTGAACGAAGAAGGGGCGTTTTTCTGCGATTATGATGCGTTCAAGCATATTTACAGGTTGGAAGCGCGTTCGTTGGAACGCTCGGGACAATCGGTTTTCGTCTGTTTGTTTACTTTGAATCCGGGGCCTGAGAATACTTTTTCCAAACAGAATCGCGAGCGGGCAATGTCTCAGTTGAAAGAGGCGCTGACAGGCTGCCTGAGGCGCGGCGATGTGATCGCCCGCTACAGCGCAACGCAATATGTGGCGATGCTTCCCACGCTGACGGAAGAAAACAGCGTGTTCGTTACGAAGAGGATCCGCCAAAAGTTCGCGGGCCTTTGCAGCCGCAAGAAGATCGAGCTGGAAATTCAGGCGCTTCCGCTGGATTCCGCCGAAGAATAATGCATCCGTAAGATTGACATTTGTCACAAATGGGTATATGATAAGGACAAATAAAGGATTATTGTGACAAAAATGAAAGGGCGGGGGATTGGCTGTATGAAAAAGAAAGTAACGGCATCCTTCTTTATCGCGGCGGCTTTGGCGGCGGTTGTCGGCCTTCAGGCCTCTGCGGCAGATCGATATGAAGCTTCAAAATCGGTGATCAACGCCACGGCGGCTGACAAAGGATATGTAGATATCAAATATACCGCCGGCGGCAGCAAAAGAATCAAGGTCATCATCGAAAAAGACAGCGGAAAATACACTTATGATTTGAACAACCAGAATGTGGCAGAACGCTATCCGCTTCAGATGGGCGACGGCAGCTATAAAGTGCGCGTGCTTGAAAACACCACCGGCAGCAAATATGCCACGGTTCAAACCGCTAATTTCGATGTGAAGCTGGAAAGCTCGTTTGCGCCTTATTTGGTGAACAACCAATATGTGAACTATGTGCCCAACAGCGCTGTTGTAAAAAAAGCCAGTGAGCTTTGCGCCGATCAAAAGACCGATCTTGCCAAGTTAGACCAAATCTATAGCTTTGTGGCAGGGAATATCCAATATGATACGGCGAAAGCATCGTCTGTGCAAAGCGGATATCTGCCTGTTGTAGATACGATTTTAAGCTCGCGAAAGGGCATTTGCTTTGATTATTCGGCGGTGATGGCCGCGATGCTGCGTTCTCAATTGATCCCCACGAAGCTGGTCACCGGCTATGTGGCGCCCAACGGCGCTTACCACGCGTGGAACGAAGTCTATATCAAAGGTGTGGGCTGGATCAAAACCGGCGAAACTTATTTCGACGGAACCAACTGGAAACTGCTTGATTCCACTTTCCTTTCCGGCGCGAAGAGCAGTAAGCAAATTGAAAACTATATCGGAAACGGCAGCAATTACACCAAGAAATACGAATATTAACGGGAAAGCTTTTCACACCCATGGCCAAAACGGCCATGGGTGTTTTGCTGTAAAGGTTTTGATTTTGCGCTCTAAAACGCAAGAGCATAAACAACGGAAGGCATGAATAGAACTATAGAAGAATATTTGCAATTTTGCGCAAAATCTGCCATAATAGAACAAAACAGAAAGTGTATTTTGCTGTCATCCATGGCGCTTTTGCCATGTTCTCAAAGAGAAAAGCGGGGGAAGAGATATATGGGCGTTAAAAAAGAGCATAAACAGCTTTCTTCATCGGAAATCGCCGTTTTTTGCACGCAGATCGGCATGATTCTGAAAGCGGGCATCAGCCTGCGCGAGGGCATGGCGGCCATCTGCGCCGATATGCAGGAAGGCCAGATCAAAGATGCGCTGAAGCTTGTGGATGAACAGATCCAGCAGGGCGCTCCCCTTGAAAAGGCGATGGAAAGCGCGGGAATTTTCCCCGATTATGTGGTGCATATGACGGCCATTGGCGATGCCACGGGTAAATTGGAACAGGTGATGGGTTCGCTGGCCCAATATTACGAGCGTGAACAGGCGTTGCGCGGCCGCCTGCGCAGCGCCGTGTTATATCCCATGATGCTGTTTTGCATGATGGCCGCGGTCATCCTTGTTTTGGTGACGAAAGTGTTGCCGGTTTTTGAAAACATTTTCCGCCAGCTGGGCGGGGAATTGGGCAACGGAGCGGGCCACCTGATGCGATTCGGCATGATCGCCGGCCGCTGTGCGTTTGTTCTGATGTTTGTCATCATTTTGGCGGTGGCTGCTTCTGTGGTGATGATGAAGACCAAAAAAGGGCGGGCGTTTTTCCAAAACCTTTCTTCCAAAAGCCCGTTTACCAGAAAACTCAGCGAAAAGATCGCATCCCGCCGGTTTGCCAGCGCCATGGCGCTGATGCTTTCCAGCGGCATGAATATAGATGAAGCGTTTGAATTCACCATTGGGGTTCTGGGCGATGAAACTGCGGCGAAGCGTGTGGCAGACAGCCGGAAACGCATCCAGGCGGGCGCTTCTTTTTCCGATGCGCTGGAGCAGGCAGGCGTTTTCCCCGAACTTTTTTCACGCATGGTCAATATCGGCTTTAAAACCGGTTCCGTCGATCAGGTGATGGATAAGCTCGCCGATCTTTATGAAGAAGATATCGATACTTCCATTGCCAATATCACCTCGGTCATCGAACCGGTTCTGGTGGGGATCTTATCGGTGATCATCGGCGCGATTTTGATTTCCGTGATGCTTCCGCTAACGGGCATCATGTCATCCATCGGATGACGGGAGGAAGAAATGAAATATCATAAGCATAGAAACATCCCGAAAGGGTTGCTGTTTTCGTTTGTTTTATTTCTTGTGGTGCTGGCGGCCGGCGTTTACACCGTGGATTACGCGCAGAAGCGCAGTGAAGCCGAATGGCTTGCCAACACCGAAAGCGCGGTGAAGCGGGCGGTGGTTTCCTGCTATGCCATCGAGGGCATCTATCCGCCGGATATCGAATATCTGCGTGAACATTATGGCTTGGTGGTCGATGAAAGCCGTTATGTGATCCATTATGAAGCGTTTGCCTCGAACATCATGCCCGAAATCGATGTTTACGCTTTGCCGAAATAGAGGATAGCGCGATGAAAGAAATGAATCAGAATAAAAGAACAGGTTCAGAACTGGCGTTTGTGATCGTTTTATTTTTGGTGTTTTCTCTTTCGGCGCTGGCTCTGGTAACTTTGGGCGGCAAAGTATATCACGGCATCTTTCACAAAATGGAAGATAATTATGAAATGAGAACCTCGCTTTCTTATGTGGCGACAAAGATCCGCCAGAACGATTCGGCCGAGGCCATTCGGGTGGATGAAAAAACTTTGGGAGTTCCCGCGCTGGTGCTTTCGGAACAGGGCGATGACGCGGTTTATGAAACATGGATCTATTGGTCAAAAGGTGTGCTGCGTGAGCTTTATATTGAGCAGGGGGTGGCTTTTGAACCTTCTGACGGAATGGAAATCATGAAAGTGACGCAGTTCGAAATCCGGCAGGAAAAAAGCGGACTGATCCGCTTAGACAGCAAAAACAGCAGCGGTGAAAAACAAGAGCTTTGTTTGATGCCGCGATCTGCACAACAGTTTTAAAACCACTGTCAAGTTTCACCCAAAATGAAACGGAGTTGAGATCTTTGCAGAAAAAAGATAACCAGAGGGCGGGCGCGCCTTTGGTGGAAATCATCTTGACCGTTGGCATTTTTGCCCTTTGCAGCGTTGTGATCATTCGTCTGTTTCTGGGGGCGCATTATGCGGCGGTTTATTCAAAAGATTTAAATATCGCCATTGTTCAGGCGCAAAGCATCATCGAACAGCTGAAAAGCGATGAACCGATGGAAGAGGTTTTTGCAAAAAGCGGCTTTGCGGAGGATGGCAAAAACAGCTATTCGAAAGAATATGACGGAAATTGGGCGGCCGATTCGGAAAACGCGGTATATCGCGCGGTGGTGAAAGTGACCCAAAGCGACGACGGCATGTGCCGGATTGCGGTGAAGTATGAGCGCTTGAAGGCATATCCTTTTTTGAAGGAAGCGCGAAAAGAAATTTTGAATATGAACGCGGCGCAGTATAGACGGGAGGCGGCATAGGATGAAGCAAAAAGGCCGTTCTATCAATATCAACGCCGGCGGCATTTCCGTTATGATGATCGTGGTGGTCTTATGCCTTTCCGTTTTTGCGGCGCTTTCGGTTTCTTCGGCTTATGCCGATCTGCGGTTGGCCGATAAAATGAAAGCCACCACCACGGAATATTATAAGGCCGACGCCGAAGCTCAGGAAAAAATCGCGGAAACCGATGCGGTGATCGCCGACGCGGGGCAAAAAGCCCAGGGCGATGAAGCGTTTTTGGGCCTGATAAGACAAAGGGCCGTGAACGAATATGGCATGCAGGTGGAAGAAGAGGAAGGGGCGCTTCACATCAGTTTTGAAGTTCCCGTGGGCTCTGAACAGCTGCTGAAAGTGAAGCTCTATACCTGCCTGGATCTGCTGGGGCAGGGGCGCTATGCCATCGAAGAATATCAAGTGGTCAGAAAGACCGATGAAAATTATTCGGAAAAGCCACTGGATGTGTGGGATGGTTCGCAGCGGCAACTGGAGGGAAAATAAAATCTATGGAGATGCAGGATTATCTCAAGGCCGCGGCCGCTGAAAAAGCATCGGATATCTTTATCATCCCGGGTTCGCCGGTGGCGTTTAAGATCAACGGGGTTATTTTTCCACGGGGAGAAACCAAAGCTTCTTCTGAAGAAACGCAAAGGCTGATGACGCAGCTTTATGAAATCGCGCAGCGTGACGGTTTGCAAAAACTGCTGGAAACAGGCGACGACGATTATTCGTTTTCCATGCACGAAGTGGGCAGATTTCGCGTGAATGCCTATAAACAGAGAGGCTCGCTTTCCGCCGTTATCCGCGTGGTTCCTTTCGGGCTGCCCGACCCTGTTGAACTGGGCATTCCCCAGGTCGTGCTGGATCTGCATAAACGGACGAAAGGTCTTGTGCTTGTCACAGGCCCCGCGGGCAGCGGAAAATCCACCACGCTGGCCTGCATCATCGATAAGATCAATCAAACGCGCAATTGCCATGTGCTGACCTTGGAAGACCCCATCGAATTTTTACACCGGCATAACAAAAGCATTGTCAGCCAGCGCGAAATCAGCATGGATACCAAAGATTATGTCAGCGCGCTGAAAGCCGCCATGCGCCAATCGCCCGATGTGATCCTGGTGGGTGAAATGCGCGACCTGGCTACTATTGAAGTGGCGATGACAGCCGCCGAAACCGGCCATCTGGTGCTTTCCACTCTGCATACGATCGGGGCGGCCAACACCATCGACCGCATCATCGATGTTTTCTCCGCCAACCAGCAGCAGCAGATCCGCGTGCAGCTGGCCATGGTGCTGGAAGCGGTGGTTTGTCAGCATCTGATTCCTTCTGAAACCAAGGGCAGAGCCGCGGCTTTTGAGGTGATGATCGCCAATAACGCCGTTCGAACCCTGATCAGAGATGCCAAGCTGCATCAGATGGATAGCTTGATTTTCTCAAGCGCCGATCAGGGAATGATGACCATGGATTCCAGCATTTTAAAACTGTGGCAGGAAGGCGCGATCACCAAAGAAGATGCGCTGCTGTATGCCTCTGCGCCCGATGCTCTGGCGCGCCAGATGAAGTGAAACCGCAGTGAAAGTCAAAACCAAAAAATAAAAGATCCCCGCCGTTTTCAAGTTTTGAAAACGACGGGGATCTTGTTTTATATGCCCTTATGAAGCAGAGCCGCAAAGCTTGGCCTGATAAGCGTTTTCGGCATCATCGATGGTTTCGAAGAAACAATCATCACCCAGAAGGGCGGGGATATCCGCACGCTGCATCATTACCTTTGTTTTGGGCGGAATGCCGCACAAGCTGATGGAAACACCCTGCTTTTGCAAATTGGCAAACAGCTCAAGCAAAATTTGCGCGCCGGAAATATCCAGCAGGGAAACGCGGGTCATGGAAAGGATCAGATGCTTTTCATCATGCAGGTGAGAAGAAATCTCATCCAACGCATCGGTGTTGGCAAAAACGATGGGGCCTGTCACATGGGCGATCATTGTGCCGATGGAGCTTTCATCGTCATAGATGACCTCCATTTTAGAAAGCTTCGCAATCAGCAGGATCAGCGAAACGCCCACGCCCACAAGGATGGCCACCGTCAGATCAAAAACAATGGTGGCGATCATGGTAACACAGAATTTCAGAATGGCGCCTTTGAACTTATGGGAAAAAATAAAACGGATGGATTCCCAATCGTTCATCCGCCATGCGGTCACCATCAGCACACCGGCAAGGGCGGAAAGCGGGATCTTCGACATTACAGGGCTTAACAGGAACATAGAGATCAACAGCCCCACGGCATGGAATACGCCGGTCAGGCGTGTCTGTGCGCCGGATTTGATGGCGACGCTGGTGCGCGCGATCGCAGCAGTGGCGGGAATGCCGCCGAAGAAGGGGATCAACAGATTGCCAACGCCCTGGGCGATGAGTTCCTGGTCGCCATCCAGGCGTTTGCCTGTCATTTTGCCGGCGCTCGCGCCGCAGAGCAGGCTTTCGATCATGCCCAGCATGGCGATCGAGAAGGCCGGCGCCAGCAGATGCAGCGCGGTGGAAGGCTTCATCGCGGCCAAAGTGAGTCTTTGGGCGGGAATCAGCGTTTTGGGGATCTCGCCCACCATTTTTACATCTAAATCAAGCGCCAGAGAAACGGCGGTGGCCAGAATGATCGCAACCAGCGAAGCCGGCACAACAGCACCCCATTTCTTTGGGAAGAAAACCATCAGAAGCAAAACGCCAAGGCCAATGGCAAGGGCGGGAATGCTGGGAGAAAACCCGAGAGAGCCATAGCTGAGAAGCTTTGCAACGGCACTGGAACCTTTTGAAGTGACACCGAAGAAATTATCAACCTGTCCAAGAGCGATAATCACGGCGATGCCCGAAGTGAAGCCTGTGATCACAGGCGCGGGAATGAAAGAAACCAGGCGGCCCAAACGAAAAATGCCCGCCAACAGCAGGATGATGCCCGCCAGAAAAGTTGCCAGAAAGACGCCTTCGATCTGGTAATTGGCGATGATCGACATCAGAATTGCCGCCATCGCCCCTGTCGGGCCGGAAATTTGATAGAACCCGCCCGAAAGCATGCTCATGATCAGGCCCGCAATGATCGCGGTGATGAGGCCGGAAGCTGCGGTCGCTCCGCTGCTGACACCGAAAGCCAAAGCCAGCGGCAAAGCAACTGCGGTGACCGTAAGGCCCGCCATCAGATCTTTCGCCAGGCTGCTTCCGTGGTACCCTGCAAATTCGTTTTGCAGAGAAGCGGTAAAGCGTTTTAACATGAAAAAACCCCCACAAAAATATTGTTAAATTGTATGGAACGAATGTGTCATACTTTATTAGTTTAACAGAAGTGCGGGGGATGGGCAAGGCAAATGGGGGGAATTCATTGAAAACAGGCGAAAGTAACGAAAATAAGACCGATTTCATGGCCAAAAAGATAAAAAAGCCCGGCTTTTTTAAAGAAAAGCCGGGCCAAAGCTGCGCAGGATCTGTTATTTCAGGTTTTTGTAAAGCGCGTTGAACACCATTTTAAAAGTTCCATGGGTCTGGCAGCGATGCTGAGGCGCAAAGCCATAGAGCACCACATCGCCTTTGCCGCAGGCCACCGAGAGCAGAGCGGGTGTGCCGGCGATCAATTCTTCACCCACCAGCAGGCCGCTTTGAAGCACATCCTTCTGCGCGTAATCTGCACAGGAAACATAATCGGCGGCGTGGAAGCGCTCGCTGATTTCAAAAACGGGGCCATCCCAATGAAGCGCCAGCGCGTTTTCCGGCATGCCGTAGCAGAGCGGGTTCTGGCGGTCTACCTTGATTTTCAGGGTGGAACCGTGGGTATTGAACTGAGATAAAGGCAGGCCGGCGGCTTTATTTGTCACGCGGAGATCACAGGCTTTGATGGCATAGGCGCAGGCTTTGTTGAAAGCCATCAGGCGGCCGCCGCGGCGAACGAATTCGGCGATCTTTTTTGTGCCTTCTTCACCGAGGGCGCTTTGCTTATCTTCGGGCTGAATGCCTACCCACAGCATCAGGTTGTCATATTGCGGGTCGTTTTTGAAATATTGCGGGCCATAAAGCATTGCCAGCTCATCACTGGGCAGCACCAGCGCATCAACATCCTCCAGAGCGCCCGATAAAATATCTTTATCGCGCAGAGTTTTATAAGAATATTCCATCGTATCGAGCAGCAGTCTGCTCCAGCCTTCATCGGCGTTGCCGGTGTAATAGCGCTGATAAACGCCGATCTTCATCGGGCGGATCTCCGTCATATCCGCATAGGGCTGATCCACCGTGCGAACAATGGCGTTCGTTTTTGTGAAGATCTCATTGAGCTTTTCCGCATCGCCTTCCACATAAAAATCATGATAGGGGCAGGCGTTGATGCGCCATACGCGCAGGCCGCTTTGCAAAAGCAGGTTGACGGCATGATAGCTGTCGTTGGCTTTGGCCGAAAGCACATAGCCCCTGGTCTGGGGGAATGCGGCGGGCGCCGGGCAGGGAACGCGGCATACAACAGGGCCGAGATCGGCGATCTTTTCATTGGCGGGGATGATCTCCATGCCCATATATTCGCCCACGGTATCGGAAGCGGTATCAAACGCCGTGAATTCGCCTTTTTTGTTTCTTGTCCAATCATTGTCAGGGTAGCGCGTTTGCGCCAGCAGATTCATCACAACGCCCATCTTAGGCTGTGCAAGGGGGATAATGTAGGAATTTTTCGGATAGACCACATGGCCGCAAAGGAACTCTTCCTGCTTTTGATGCAGCTCAATGCCTTGATCCAGCAGAATTTTGATGAAGCGGCGCATCACGCCCTGATCGTATTGATCGGCGGGCAGAATGAAAGCCTGAATGGGGTTTTCTTCGCCGCGTTTCGTTTGGCGCAGCGCTTTCTGCGTCATATTGAACAAGATCTGCTTTCTGTTTTTTGCCATGGTATCAAGCACCGTATAGGCAGCGAAATATTGGCGCTTCACAATATCGCCCAGATGCCACCAGCCGCCGGGCCATGGGTCGGTATGCTGCACCTGTTGGCCATAAAACGGCGTGGCCTGATCGCCATCGCCCTTTAACTGGGTGGGGTGGATGTAAAGCGGGGAAGCCAGGCGGGCGGAAGCCGATTCGCTGAGCATACCCGCGATATTATGGCTGTTGGTGATCCAATGATAGCCATAATGGCCCCAGCCGGGGAATTGCGACATCATCGAAATGCCGCTGAGGTTTTCCTGCTCCATGCGGTAGCACATGTTGGCGCCATAAAGCGAAAGTTCGTTCCAGACCAGCGGATCGGTATAGGGGCGAACGGGGTTCTTATAAGGCGGCACAAACAGGCGGGCGCCATAGCTGCCCATGTGATGATGGTCAAAATAACTTTGCGGATTCCATTCTTTAAACAGGATATCGCCCATATATTGAGATTCCACGATATTATGCGCGAAGGCATCGCGGTTGTTATCGTGGCCGGTATATTTATGATAGAGGGAGGGATAATTGCAGCCTTCATATTCCGTGCCGAGGTTTTTATTATACCAATCGGTCACCATGATCTGGCCGTCGGGATTAAAGCAGGGAACCATGACGAACACGACATTTTCACGGATGCGGCAGATCTCTTCGTTTTCGCCTGTAATCAGATCATAGGCAAGCTGCGGCGCCATTTGCGTGCCGCCGATTTCCGTGGCATGCAGGCTCATCGAATGAACGCTGACGGCTTTGCCGTTTTCAACGAGCTTTTGGATCTCTTCTTTTGAAAGGCCGCGCGGATCTGCGATCTTGGCGTTGTTTTGGCGGATCTCTTCCAGGTGTTTGAAATTATCTTCCGAGGTGATCACTACTTTTAAAAACGGATTGCCTTCGGTGGAGGGGCCCATTTCGGTAACGGAGATGCGATCGGATTGAGAATCGAGAAGCTTATAATATTCCACGATTTTATCCCAACGAGCAATTTTGTAATCGGAACCGAGTTCAAAACCAAAAAATTCTTTGGGGGAAGTGACCGGATTCATATTTGAGACCTCCTAATAATAGTTTAGTGTATAGGTGTTGAACCAATACAAGCTTAATATATCACTATTCCACCGAAAAAACAAATAAAAAGAACTCGAAATTGGTTAATATATCCAAAAAACGACAAGAAATGATAAAATCAGGAAGCGAGGAATGTTTATGGTTAGAAAATGGCAAAGAAAAACAGCAATGCAGACCCACCATTCGGGGGGCGCTTTGCTGTTTTTTACGCTGCTGTTGGTGGCGGGCATGGCGGCGGGGGCATATTATGCCATCAAATTCCCCGCCAAAAGCATAGAGCCCTGGCAGGTCCGCCGCGGGTTCCGCTGTTTTCTTTTTTTGTTCTGGCGCGGGCTGCGCTTTCTTTTGCCCATTGCCATTGTGGCGTTTTTTCGCATCGGCGTGGTGGCGATTCCCTGTCTTTTTGTGGCGAAAGGCGTTTGCGACGCGGTTTCGATCACCAATCTGCTTTTATGCTATGGAAAAACGGGGCTGGCCGCTTCACTGCTGGCGCAAAGCAGCCTGATGTTCATCACGACCTTTGCCATGCTGTTGCTGGCGCTGCCCGCATATCGTATGTGCGGGATGCTGGCATCGGTGCCCAAGGGGAACGGGGTGTTTTTAAAGCTCCCTCCAGACCGGGCTTATGGGTTCGGCGTGGCTGCTTCGCTTCTGGTGCTGGCGTTATTCTCGTTTTTCGGCTGTTTCGTTTTTCCCTTCCTCTGGCAGACCGCTGTCGGGCTCATCGGGTGAACCGTGGGCTTCTTTCATAGCTTCGGCTTCGGCGGCTTCCAAAGTTGCTTCTTCTGCCAGCGCATTCTTTCGGCGGTTCAGAAGCGGTTTTTCCACATTGGCCAGAGGGCTTTGCATGGCGGCAAATTTCAAGTTTTCATCGGTGATATGGGTGTAGATCATGGTGGTATCAAGGTTTTCATGGCCCAAAACCTCTTTAAGGGTCCTCACATCCACGCCGTTTTGATACATCAGGGTGGCGGCGGTATGGCGCAGCTTATGCACGGAATAATTTTTGCCGCCAAGGCCGGCGTGCTCCAGCTGTTGATAAACGATCCATTTTACGGTTTGTGCGCTGATGCGCCGCCCAAGGCGGCTGATGAACAGGGCGGGGGCGAATTCCGGTTTTGGCTTGATGCGATGGGGCAGGTAAGCTTCGATGGCATCGCGGCAGGCCTGGTTGAGATAAACGACCCGCTCTTTGTTGCCTTTGCCCAGAACGCGCAGGGTATCCTCGCGATAATCCCCCACATTCAGCCCCACCAGCTCTGAAACTCGCAGCCCGCAATTCAAAAACAAAGTGATCATGCAATAATCACGCTCGGGATAATCGCTTTCGATATTTTCCAATAAATCAAGGCTCTCTTTCAAGGTCAAAAACCGGGGGAGGGCCTGTTTTGTTTTGGGGTAATCTAAATTCTGAACAGGGTTGTGTTCCAGTTTTCCCGCTTTATCGGTGAGATAGCGGAAAAACACCCTCAGCGCGGAAACTTTTCTGGCGCGCGCTTTGGCGCCGTTGCCATAGGGGGTAGAAGGGCTCTTATGATACTTGGGCCGGTCTTTGCTGGCAAACCCCAGAAAATCATAAACATCCGTCAGCGTGACAGATTGGATCAGCGGCAGATCCACCGAATCGATGCTGATCTCATCAAAAGGGGTCTGGGAAGAAACCAACCCGCGCTTTTGCAGGATATAGCGAAAAAACATCCGAAGATCCAGATAATATTCTTCACAGGTCTGATGGGATTTCCCTTTGATGGTTTCCATATAAGTTAAAAAGTTGCGCAGCTCGGCGGGCGCTTCTTGGCGATAATCGATCATAGGAAACACGCTGTCCTTTCCGTTCGGGTCATATAATCATTGAAACGATAATTCTATTATACCTTTTCAAAGGGGATTCTTCAACAAAAGCGTTCGCGAAGCGGCACAAGGTTGTTTTCGGCCACGCGGCATGATACAATGATTCAAAATCAGACAAATTTTGGCTGAAAAAATCGGGAAAGCTTTTTCGGGGCGTGATAAACTGAAAAGCGTAAGAGGTGATGCGGATGGAATGGATGGAAACGATCGATAAGGCCATTGGCTATATTGAAAGCCATTTGACGGAAGACCTGAAAGCGGAAGATGTGGCCGCAAGCGTTCATATCTCGCCGTTTTATTTCCTGAAAGGGTTTTCGATGCTTTGCGGTTATTCGGTGAGCGAATATATTCGCAGCCGCCGTTTGGCTTTGGCCGGGCATGATCTTCTTTGCGGGGAGGAAAAGATCCTTGAGATCGCGCTGAAGTATGGCTATGATTCACCGGATAGCTTTACAAAAGCCTTCACGCGCTTTCATGGCGTTACACCGGCCATGGCGCGCAAAGAAGAAGTGATGTTGAAATCTTTTGCGCCGCTGAAAATCAAATTGAGTTTGGAAGGTGGTTATTTGATGGAATACAAAATCATCAAAAAAGAAGCGTTTGATGTGATGGGCGCTTCAAAAAAATTCGGTTATGAAAACGCCAAAAGTGAGATCCCGAAGTTTTGGAAACAGCATTTTGAAGCGGGAAACGGCAAATTCGTTTGCGGAACATATGGCATAAACATCGATGAAAACATGGGCGGGAAAGAATTTGAATATCTGATCGCCGACCCTTATCAGCCCGAAAAAGAGGTTCCCCAAGGTTTTGTGATCAAAACCATCCCCGCTTTCACCTGGGCGGTATTCCCCTGCAAGGGGCCGATGCCCGCGTCGATGCAGCAGGTGAACAAAAAAATCTTTTCCGAATGGCTGCCGCTTTGCAAAGAATATGAATTCGCGGCGGGATATTGTGTGGAGCTGTATGAAGATCCGATGAAATATCCCAAAGGCACAGAAGATGAAAATTATTATTCGGAGATTTGGATTCCGGTAAAATCAAAAGCATAGCGGTGAAAAACGGCAATAAAAAACCTTCAGGGCGCATCAGCCCTGAAGGTTTTTTATTTGAAATTTTGAAGATCAACCCAAAGCAACATCCAGAAACATCATCAGCGCAAAGCCCAGCGCAGTGCCGATGGTGGCGAGGTTGGAATGTTCGCCGGCCTGGGCTTCGGGGATCAGTTCTTCCACCACCACATAGATCATGGCGCCCGCTGCGAAGGAAAGGATATAAGGCAGAACAGGGGTCACAAAAGAGGTGAGAAGAATGGTCACGGCGGCTCCGATGGGTTCCACAACACCGGAAAGAAAGCCATAAGTAAAAGCTTTCGGCTTGGAAATGCCGGTGCTCACCAAAGGCATGGAGATAATGGCGCCTTCGGGAAAATTCTGAATGGCGATGCCGATGGCCAGCGCGAAAGCCCCCGCGGTGGTGATGACGCTTCCGCCGGAAAGCATGCCGGCCAGCACAACGCCCACGGCCATTCCTTCCGGAATGTTATGCAGCGTGACCGCCAGCACCAGCATCAGCGATTTGCCAAGGCCGCTGGGCTTGCCTTCGGGGGTTTCGGAATGAAGGTGGAGATGGGGGATGATCGTATCAAGCAAAAGCAAAAAGCCGATGCCGATCAGAAACCCCACCACGGCGGGCAGCCATGAGATGCCGCCGGCGGCTTCTGTCATTTCGATGGAAGGGATGAGAAGCGACCATACCGAGGCCGCGATCATCACACCCGAAGCAAACCCCAAAAGGATTTTTTGAAGCGACGCGCTCATTTCTTTTTTCAAAAAGAACACCATTGCCGCCCCAAGGGTCGTGCCGGCGAACGGAATGGCGATGCCAACTAATATTTTTAAAGTATCGTTCATATGTCTTTCTCCGTCTGATCTTTATAGTTTGATTTGCGATTTTCCCACTGCTTTTAAAAATATCATTTTTAGGAAATCTGAACATAGCGTATCATAAGAATCACGATTTTTCAAGGCAGGGCAGAGGGGCAAAAAGAGATGATAGAACGGAAAGATCCTAAGAACGAAAAAGCAGAGGCTAACTGACCGAGAACGGCAATTGTCAGACGCAAAATCCTGCAAAAGGGTAAGATGGTAAACAATGAAGGAACTGGAAGAAAAAGATTCAAAAAAATAGTTAATTCACAGCAGAAAAAGGAAAATAACAAGACAAAAATATTCTAACAAAAATAGTTTACGCTGAAAATAGTTTATACACTTAAGTATAAAAATACAAAAAGCGTTAATAAGTGATCTCATGATATTATCCAGATTCATACAGAGAAAAATACAAAATGAAAAGTGAAAAAATTCCTTAGCCGAAAGAAATTAAAAAAATTTTTTCCAACGGCAATAAAAAGAAAAATTATCAGAAAAATATTGAAATTAAACTGATATTTTGAGCATAGTGCTAATAAATTTAATTAAAAGTAAAACAAAAATTCCATAAACCAACGGGATAAAACAGATGTATCGGAAAAATATCAACAATATTCAGCTTACTGTTATTGGATATTAATAAATTAAAAATAGTAATGAAATGTTCTGTTCACAATTACTTTTCGGCATATTTATATGCAGAAAAAAATCAGCAAAAATACTTTAAAAAATTAAAGCAAAAATCAAAAAACTATAATAATAATATAGCAAAAGAACGAAAAAATAACAGAATAGCAAATGCTGCCATCTCTATATTGTGTAAAATGCATATTAAATATTTTAAAAAATATAAAACAATGTGCATGTTGACAAAGAATGTGAATTCTGCTATCCTACTTGTGGCAAAACATAATATGCAATGGCTAATATTTTGAAATGTTTGAAATGGCATTTTAAGGTTAGCATGCAATGTGAGCCATGCTGATCTTGCCATTACATATAAAGGCAAACAGCAAAAAAAGACACTGCCAAAAGGCAGGTAAGCAAAAGAGGAGGAGAAACATGAAAAAGAAAACTTTTTCAAGAGTGATTGCGTTGGCAATGGCAACCACGATGGTGCTGAGTGGCTGCACCTCATCGAAAAACGGTGGAAGCTCTGAAGGAACAGACAGCAAAAACGCAATCAAAGACTATGTGGGCTACAAAATTTCTTCCAGAGAGCTGGAAACCTTCAACATGCTCTATTCGCAGAGAGCAGAAGATTTCGAGAACCTCACAAACCTGTGGGATGGTCTGCTCGAAGTTGACAATCTTGGCAAACTGGTACCCTGCATCGCAGAAAAATGGGAAACAAAAGACAATGGCTTAACATGGACATTTAAGATTCGCGACGGTGTGAAGTGGGTCGACATGGAAGGCAAAGAAAAAGCAGATTGCGACGCCAATGACTTCGCGACCGGCCTTGAATGGATCCTCAACTTCCACAAGAATGATTCGAGCAACACTTCGATGCCTATTGAAATGATCAAGGGCGCGTCGGAATACTATGAATATACAAAAACACTGAGCAAAGAAGAAGCTGTCAAGCTGACAGCCGAAAAGGGCAGCAAGTTCGCCGAAATGGTCGGCTGCGAAGTGCCCGATAAGAACACAGTCGTTTACACCTGTGTTACTGAAAAGCCCTATTTCGATACACTGGCTTCTTATGTGGCCCTGTATCCGATCTCTCAGAAACTGATCGACGAACTGGGTGTTGACGGCGTTAAGGCCATGAATAACACAAACATGTGGTATAATGGCTGCTACACCATGACTTCCTACATCCAGGGCAACGAAAAAGTCTTCACAAAGAACCCCATGTATTGGGATAAAAAATGCACAAGATTCGATACAGCCACCTATAAGATGGTCGAATCCGCCGATGTGGCTTTCCAGCTGTATGAAGCCGGCGAACTGGATTATGTTTCTTTGGCAGAAGGCAACGCCAAAACCATCATTGAAAACAAAGACAACAAATACAATAAGTATGTGATCCCCGATGTCGCATCGAAGTATTCCTACCAGATGCATATCAACTATGATAAGCATAAGGAAGACGGCACACCCGATGTGAACTGGAACACAGCCGTTGCAAACGAAGCTTTCCGCAAAGCTTGGTATTACGGCTTGGATCTGACAGAATACAATAAGAGAACCAACATGCTCAATCCCGTAGCGCTGCAGAATAACTTCTACACCATGGAAGGTCTGGTTTATACTTCCGACGGTAAAGACTATGTAGAGCTGGTAAGAGATAAACTGGGTCTGCCCGCAAAAGACGACACCAAGATGATCCGTGTTGACAAAACAAAGGCTGAGAAATATAAGAAACAGGCCATGGAAGAGCTGACAAAGCTTGGCGTAACCTTCCCCGTGGAACTGGATCATTATATCAAGAGTGGTAACCAAGTTGCTTTGGATAGCGCCACCGTTCTGCAGAACTGCTTCAAGCAGAGCCTGGGCGATGACTTTATCAAATTAAACATCAAAACATATGTTTCCAGCTTGTCTAAAGAAGTTCGCGATCCCAGATTGCAGAGCATCATGAACAACGGCTGGGGCGCTGACTACGGCGATCCTATGAACTATCTGGGCCAGGAAATGCTGGATAACGACAACGCCTGGTATACAAAGGCTTATTCTCATGCTGACGAACTGAAAGAAGACGCAACAAACAAAGACCTGATCGCAGCTTATAAAGAATATACCTCTCTCGTCAAGAAGGCTGATGCCATCACAGACGATATGGATAAGCGTTATGATGCTTTTGCGAAAGCCGAAGCCTTTATGCTTGATCATGCTCTCGTGATCCCCATGAACTATAACAGAGGCCTGGCATTGGGCAAAGTTGACAACAGCTCCAGAATGAACGCAATGTTCGGCTGCTGCAACGACAAAATGAAGAACTGGAAAACTTCTGTAGACGGCTATACTACAGAGCAGGCTGAAAAAAGCGCAGCAGCGCTGGCAGCTGAAAAGAAATAACCGCTGATGTTAAAGTATACTGTAAAAAGACTGTTACAATCACTTGTAACAGTCTTGATAATTGTGACGATCGTCTTCTTGCTGCTTCGCATGCTGCCTACCGATTATTATTTCACCGAAGATCAATTGATGAAATTATCGGATGAACAGCGCGAGGAGCAGCTTGAGGCGGCAGGGCTTTTAGATCCTATACCGGTTCAGTTACTTCGTTTTTATGGCCAATTGCTTCGTTTTGATTTCGGTCAATCGCGAAGAATTCAAAACGGCGTACCTGTTGTGGATGTGATCGGGAGCAAATTCGAGGTTTCGATGAAAATGGGCCTGATTTCCGTGGGCATCTCGCTGGTTCTGGGCGTGCTGATGGGAATTTTCCAAACGCGCCACAAGGATCGGCTGGGGGACCATGTGGGCATCGCCTACACTATTTTTGTCAATGCCGTTCCAGCTATTGTTTCTTATTCACTCGTTTTGGTTTTTGGTTCACGAGTGCTGGGGCTGCCATCCTTATATTCCACACGAAATGTGGGAATGTCGAGCATTTTGCCGATCGTCTGCTTATCCTTAGGCTCGATCGCGTGGTATGCTTTGTGGATGCGCCGCTATATGATTGATGAAATCAATAAGGAATATATCAAGCTGGCGAAAATCAAAGGTTTATCCACAAAAACAATCATGGTCAAACATATTCTGCGTAACGCATATGTGCCCCTTGCGCAATATCTGCCCGGGTCACTGATGCTTACGATCAGCGGTTCGCTGCTGGTTGAACGCTTCTTCTCCGTTCCGGGGATGGGGCCGCTTCTGACAGACGCGATCAACCGTTATGACACGAGCGTTGTTCAGACACTGGTCGTTCTTTATTCTGTTTTGAGTATTATGGGCGTTTTCCTGGGCGATGTTCTGATGATGCTTGTTGACCCGAGAATCAGATTGACAAGTAAGGGAGGTACGAGATAGTGGAAGTTCATAAGAATGATACCGAGCAAAAGATCGAGAATGAAGATGAACTTTTTCATTTTGTCGAATATTCTCCTGATGCGGCCGAGATGACCGGCTATTCAGATTATTCCTATTGGAAGTCGGTATTCCAGAATTTCTTTAAGAAAAAGGCTGCTGTTATTTTAAGCATTGTATTTTTTGCACTTGTCATCTTCTCGTTTGTCGCGCTGAAGATCGGCAAGTATGATTATCAGGCTTTGGTTCCCGACAGCGCAAACGCGTTTATCAGTCCGAACAATGAATATTGGTTCGGCACAGATAACCTTGGGCGCGATTTCTGGTGCCAGGTTTGGTATGCTTCGCAGACATCCATCAAGCTGGCGCTGATCGTTGCTCTGGGCGAATGCATTCTGGGCGTTATCATCGGCTGCCTCTGGGGCTATGTCAGAAAGCTGGATCGCCTGATCACCGAGATTTATAACATCATCCACACTGTGCCAATGATCATTTATATGACATTGATCGCGCTGATGATCGGCCAGAGCTTCACGATCATGTGTGTTTCACTGATTGCGTTCAACTGGCTTGTGATGGCGAGAAATGTTAGAAACCTCGTTTTGATGTATCGCGACAGAGAGTATAACCTGGCTTCCAGAACACTGGGAACGCCGGTATGGCGCATCTTGGCCAAAAACATTCTGCCGTATTTGGTCAGTGTGATCATCCTGCGCCTTGCGCTGGCAATCCCCGGCACAATCAGCCTGGAATCCACGCTGTCTTATTTAGGCTTGGGCCTGGATGTCAACACACCTTCTCTGGGCATTCTGCTGCGTAATGCAAGAGCTTATTTCTTGGATTACCCGTATCTGCTCGTTTTCCCCGCAGTTATCGTTTCTATTATTACTATTACATTCTATCTTGTCGGCAACGCATTTTCTGACGCGTCTGACCCGAGAAACCACGTATAAAGAACAGGAGGGATACACATATGGCGAAGGAACCAATATTATCTGCTAAAGATGTGGAAATCCAGTTCAGTTTGCGTGGACGCAAGTTGACGGCAATCAGAAAATGTTCGCTGGATTTATACGAAGGAGAGACACTGGCAATCGTCGGTGAATCAGGTTCCGGAAAATCGGTTTTCACAAAATCTTTTATTGGGATGTTAGATGCCAACGGCAAGATCATCGGCGGCTCTATCATGTATGATGGCGAGGATATTTCGAAGTATAACACTGAGAAAAAGTGGATGAAGATCCGCGGTAAAAAAATTGCCATGGTCATGCAGGACCCGATGACCTCACTCAACCCCTTGAAAAAGATCGGAAAACAGATCGAAGAAAGTATTGAACTGCACCAGGGCTTAAAGGGTGCTGAAGCAAAAAAAGAAGCCATTGAGATGCTGAAAAAGGTTGGCATCCCCGATGCGGAACGCCGCTATGAGCAATATCCCCATGAATTTTCGGGTGGTATGCGTCAGCGCGTGGTAATCGCCATCGCGGTTGCCTGCCGTCCGCAGATCTTGATTTGCGATGAACCCACCACGGCGCTGGATGTGACCATCCAGGCGCAGATCCTTGACCTGATCCGCAACCTGCAGGCAGAGCTGCACATGACGGTTATCTATATCACCCATGACCTTGGCGTTGTGGCGAATGTAGCCGATCGCGTGGCGGTTATGTATGCGGGCCAAATCGTGGAATATGGCTTGGTAAATGAAATCTTCTATGATGCATGGCACCCCTATACATGGGCGCTGCTGTCTTCCTTGCCCCAGCTGGGCATTAAAGGCCAAGAGCTTCCCTCGATTGAAGGAACGCCGCCGAACCTGTTCAATGTGATCAAAGGCGATGCCTTTGCCCCCAGAAACAAGCAGGCGCTGGCCATCGATTTCCAGAAAGAACCCCCGTTCTTTGCAGTTTCCGAAACTCACAAGGCGAAAACATGGTATTTGGACCCGCGTGCTCCGAAAATCGAGCAGCCGGAAGCCGTGCGTCGTCTGCGTGAAAAAATGAGAGCAAGGGGGTAATAACAGCATGGAAGAAAGAGAAAAGCTGATAGAAGTAAAAGATGTTCAGATATCCTTCGGATCGGGCAGAAAGAAATTTGTTGCGGTCGACCATGTTAATTTTGATATCTATAAAGGGGAAACCTTTTCTTTGGTGGGCGAATCCGGTTCGGGCAAAACCACCATTGGCAGAGCCATTCTCAGAATCAACCCCACTTCGGCGGGCGAGATTTTGCTGAAAGGCCAGAAAATTAACGGTAAAATTCCGAAAGCATTGGATAAAGAAGTCATCCGCACCTGCCAGATGATCTTTCAGGATCCCATGGCATCGCTGAATGAACGCGCGAAAGTTGATTATATCGTTTCAGAAGGCCTGATCAACCATCACCTTTATAAAGATGACGCCGAGCGCGAGCAGAAAGTGCAGACGGTTTTGCGTGAAGTTGGTTTGCTGCCCGAATTTGCTTCCCGTTTTCCGCATGAATTTTCCGGCGGCCAGCGTCAGCGCATCGGCATTGCCCGCGCGCTGATCATGGAACCCGAATTCATCGTGGCAGACGAGCCGATTTCGGCGCTGGATGTTTCGATTCGTGCGCAGGTTTTGAATTTGTTGAACAACTTGAAAAAATCGAGAGGTTTAACCTATTTGTTCATCGCGCATGACCTGTCGGTGGTTCGCTTTATTTCCGATCGCATTGCGGTTATTCGCAAAGGCAGAATCGTGGAATTGGCGGAAGCAGAGGAATTGTTCCATCATCCGCTGCATCCTTATACAAAGGCGCTGCTTTCGGCTGTGCCCCAGCCCGACCCCGAAGTGGAAAAGAAGAAAAAGCTGATTGTTTACGATCCTTCCGTGCACGATTATTCCGTGGATCAACCCGTATGGGTAGAGATCACCCCCGGACATTATATTTACGGAAATCAAAAAGAATTAGAGCAATACCGCAAAGAAATTGCAATGGTATAACCAATCAAACAATAAAAGGCCGGAATTTCCGGCCTTTTATTGCACTAATTTGAAAATGACAGTATAATTTTATATAAACCAGAGAGAAGCAGGCCGCGGGGAAAACCCTGCGCCATCGGATAAGGAGCGACCCAGCCATGATGAACTTTGCCAAACGGTTTGATAAGAACCTTGTAAAGCCGATCCTTTATAAATGCGTTTCAAAATTTTTCATAGGTCTGACTTTGATTTTGCTTTGGAACCGCTTCATCAACACGAACCACTATTATTCGGTCGTGGAATTCGCCTTTTTTATTTTGGGGATGTTCTTTGTTGTTTTTGCGTGGATCTCTTATTTGAAAATGGATGGCGTCAAGATCCATGGCTTGGAAATCTTCAAAGAGAATAAGACGAAAAGCGAAAAAGCCATGTGGAGAATGCATGATATGGTGGATTTTGTGGAGGAACCGGCGGTCTCTTTCGACCATCTCTCGGATGAAGAGCAAAAAAAGGCCGCGTTCTTTTCAAACTGCATCACCGCGCTGCTGTTTTTGGTGCCTTCTTTTTGGGCAATGATGTGGTAACATATTAAAAATGAGCCTGATTTTTGAAAAAGATCAAAACGCGTGGATCGTTTTGTCTTTTGGATGAAAGAGAACAATCTGCCGAAGCAGCCTTTTGTGAAAGGCTTTATTGAAATAAAAAAGTAACAGCCCCGATCTTTCGAGAGAAAGGCGCCCTCAAGCCAACATCGTCACGGAAACTGACTTTGAGGGGCGCCTTTCAATGGGAAGATCAGGGCTGTTTTCAGTTATTTTGAAAGTTTGGATTTTCGCCGGCTGAAAGAAAGATAAGCGCGGGTGAAAAGCAAACCCATGCCAAAAAGAAAGGCCAGAAAGGCGAAGAGCCATGCCAAAGGGATAAAGCCGAAGGGTTCCACCAAGGTGCCATCGGCGGCCACATAACTGCCGATCGCTGTATAGGCAATGATACAGGCCGCAGAGGCCAGACCCGAAATAATCAAAGCACCTTTGAAAAACGCTGCGACTTTGCTTTTTCTCCAAACCTTGGCAGTCTTGGCAATCAATTCTGCTTCTTCGATGTTTTTTTCTTTGAAATCAACGCTGTATTTTTCTAATTCGGCGCGGCAGGCCGGGCAGTTTTTTAAGTGGTCTTCCACCAGTTGGCGGCTTTCTTCACTGCAAACGCCATCATGATAGAGCGGAAGCAGATCACGGATAATTTCACAGGAAAGATCCATTATAACATCTCCTTAACTTTGATTCGGCCGCGGTGATAGGTAACACGCGCCCAGTTTTCGGTTTTCCCAAACAATTGGCCGATACGCGCAAAGGAAAGTTCGCCGAAAATGCGCAGCATCAGCACTTCTTTATAAGGCTCGGCAAGCAGGTGTATTGCGCTTTGCAACTCGAAATCGGTTTCATTTTCCAAATAATTCCGTTCGGGTTCTTGGGGGGCAATTTGTTCCGGCATATCGGTTTCTGAAAGAAGGCGTTTTTTGTGCTTTGTCCAGGAAAAATAAGTGTTTTTCGCGATCTGGCAAAGCCAAACATAAACGCGGCATTCCCCTTTGAAGCGGTCAATGGTTTTCAGCGCCTTGAAAAAGGTTTCCTGCGTCAGCTCTTCGGCTTCGCTTTCGCTGCGGCAGAGCGAAAGGGCATATCGATAGACATCTGTAAAATATTGAGCATAGAGCGCTTCAAAATCAGTCACTTTCTCACCTCGCTTTCCCCTATAAGACTTCCTTGCGGCTATTTCGTTACAGAAAATTTCAAAAAATATTTATTCGTGTGAAATGTTTCAAAAAAGGAATTATTTTTCAGCTCCGTTGCATTCATTTGCTGAAAAGTATATACTGATCATAACATAAAAATTCCATCAGTGATCTATTGAAAAGCAAGAAAATGAAAATAAATGCAGTAGATTTCTTTGATGAAAAAGAAATAGAGAAGCTCTGCTTACGCAGGGCTGTTTTTGGGATTTTCAGAACTTAACAGGCATTCTTGTTATAGAAATGTGCGCGAAAACCGCCGTTCAGGCAATGCAAAGAAAGCGGCAAAACAAAGACATTTGAAAAATGTAAAAACCATTCTTCCAACGAATGAGAGGGAGAAACCATATGAAAAACAATAAAAGTAAAATCGGCGTGCTTTTTATTTGTATTTTACTTCTGCTGAACGATCTTTGCGTTCCGGCCGCCGCTTTGGAAACACCGCCCGAAACGGTAAAAATCGGTTACTATTATGACAGCGATTATTTTTACCGCGATGAGCACGGGAATTATTGCGGCTATGATGCCGAATATTTTTATGAGATTTCAAAATACACCAATTGGGAATATCAATATATTGATTTCGACAGTTTTGAAGAAGCCTATGCCGCTCTCGAAAAAGGGGAGATCGATATTCTGCCCTCGCTTTTTTATACACAGGAACGGGCCGAGCATTTATTGCTTTCGGCCTATGACATGGGCAATATTTATGTCACCATCGTTGTAGCCCCGGAAAACACGAAAATCGCTTATGGCGATCTTTCGGCGCTGGAAGGAAAAAAGGTGGGCATTCTTTCGGATTCAGTGGATGGGGAGCAATATCGCAGCTGGGCCAAAGAGCACGATCTTCATACGGATATCATTCCGATGGCTTCTATTGAAAGCCTGCTTTCGGCCTTGGATCATCAGGAGCTGGACGCGGTTGCCATTTCTTATCTGGGCGCTAGCAGCGTTTATCGCATTGTGGATGAGTTTTCGCCCATGAAAATGTATTTTGGCATGCCGAAGGATCATACGCGGCTGATGAAACAGCTGAATGAAGCTTTGGGCGAAATCACCATTCAGACCCCGGATTTTTTCAATGGATTATATAGCAGATATTATCTTGCCAATCAAAAGCAGACGCCTGTTTTCACGATCGATGAAAAGCGGTATATCCGTTCGGCGGGGCCCCTGACAGTGGCTCTCGATCAAAATAATCCGCCCTTTTCTTATCAGGAAAAAGATGGTTCGATCCATGGGGCGGTGGTGGATTATTTTGAGCATATCGCCAAGCTTTCGGGGCTGAAATTCACTTTTTTGGGCTGCGCAAATAACCGGGAAACGGTTGAAGCGGTGAAGAACGGAAAGGCCCATATCGCAGGGAATATCGTATATGACGCGATCGAAGCATCCACAGATCATATTCTTTTAACCAACCCTTATCTGCAAACGGCCATTACTCAAGTGGCGCGGCGGGGAACGAAAGAAACAGGCCGGGCGGCGATCCCTTCAAATTTGCTGGAAGTTTATCACAGTGAAGATGCCGCAGAACAACTGACGCTCAAATCGTTTGATAATGCGCGGGAAGCCATGCAGGCTTTAACCAAAGGGAATGTGAACAGCGCAATTTTAAACACATATTCTGCAAATTATTATATGAACAACAACAGGGCCGACCGCTATAATGTGACAACGCTGAACGGTATGGCCTATCAGGCAGCGGCGGGGATTTCTTTTTCGGCAGACCGTCGGTTATATTCTGTGCTCAATCGCTGCATTCGTTATTCCAATACCACCACGCTCAGCGAACTGATCATCAAACATTCACAAGCCGACACTTCTTCGGTTCAAACAACGCTTAACCGGATTCCGCAATATTGGCTGGTTGCTTTTGCCGCCCTGATGCTTTATTTTGTGGTCATTCTGGTGGTGTTTATAGCGGTTTTGAAACGCCGACAAAGAGAAAAAGACGCTGTTGCGGCGCAAAAACTATTGATTTCTGAAAAAGAGATGCATCTTTCGGCGGTGGAAAAAGCGGCCGAAGAGAAAAACAGCTTTTTTTCAAATATCAGCCACGATATGCGAACGCCCCTGAACGCCGTTTTGGGTTTCACGCGTCTTGCCAAAGCAGAGGGTATTTCAGAACGGCAGCGTTTGGAATATCTGAATAAAATTCAATCATCGGGCGAAGTGCTGTTAGATTTGATCAACGATACCTTAACAATTTCAAAAG
Organism: Acidaminobacterium chupaoyuni; assembly: GCF_047936785.1. Lineage (GTDB taxonomy): Bacteria > Bacillota > Clostridia > Oscillospirales > Butyricicoccaceae > Acidaminobacterium > Acidaminobacterium chupaoyuni. The sequence continues at coordinate 1,745,849 of NZ_CP176394.1, read as the reverse complement.
CCAACAGCGGAAAACTGGAATTGCGCCGCGAGCCGATTTCCAGTGAAGAGCTGATCGAGACCATCTCGGCGCTGATCGGCACGAGCGCCGCGGAAAAAGAGATCACCGTGTCGCTGAACAAAGCGCATTATCATCCCCGCCTGATCATGGCCGATCAGCTTGTGCTGCAAAAGATTTTTTTAAATATTCTAAATAACGCGGTGAAGTATACCCCGCAGGGGGGCCATATCTGGGTGGACATAAACGATGTGAAGCAGCTGCGGCAGGGCGAAGCGGCGACGGAAATCGTGATTCGCGATAATGGCATCGGGATGTCGCCGGAATATCTGCCGCACCTTTTTGAACCGTTTTCTCAAGAAAAACAGCAAGGTTATGAAGCGATCGGAACAGGTCTGGGGCTTTCTATCGTGAAACAGCTGATAGATTTGATGGGCGGCAGCATCACCGTGAGCAGCCGGCTGGGCCAAGGAACCGAGTTCGTTTTACGGCTGCATTTTGAAGATGCAGAACTGCCGCCGAAAGCAGAAGCGGCCCCTAAACCTCACGGAGAAGATATTTTGAAAGGGAAAAGAGTGCTTCTTTGTGAAGATAATCACCTGAATCGCGAGATCGCGTCAACCCTGCTTTCATCACAGGGGATGCAGGTAGATGCTGCCGAAAACGGAAAAATCGGTGTGGAAAAATTTGCTTCTTCGGCGGTGGGCAGCTATGATATCATCCTGATGGATATTCAGATGCCCTTGATGAACGGATATCAGGCGGCAGAAGCCATCCGCGGGCTTTTGCGCCCCGATGCAGAAAAAGTTCCCATCGTCGCGCTGACAGCCAACGCTTTTGAAGACGATATCCGTAAAGCGATGGAGGCGGGCATGAATGCCCATCTCGCAAAGCCCATCGAACCCGAAAGGCTGTTTCTTGTGATCGCGAAGATGTTATCGGCAGAGCAATAGAAACATCGTTGCCGCAAAGCGAAATCATTTGCTGCGGGCGGCTGTCATGCCGAAGCGGCGGGGCAGCTGCCGCGGTAAAAATATTTTTCGAAAAATCGACGGAGAATTTGCAGAACCAGTTGAAATTGTTTCTGGAAAAGATTATAATAGACAAAAAATTAACGAACTTGCGCGAGAATGCCGCGGCAAAAAAAGATGCTTGCCGGGGCATATCAAGCCGGCAATCACTTGAGGGATCGCGCCGAAAAAACTTTTGGTTGCTGCCGATAGAATGAAGCTGAAAGGGCAAGAATCACTCTTTTGGCAAAGGCGATGAACAACCCGCATTGATTCGGCGGGAATGATTTATGAACCAAACAGAATCAAGAAGTTTGGTCGAAAGATGAAAGGAGCTTCCTATGAAAAATATTGTTGTTGCCGGCGGCGGCGTTTTGGGCAGCCAGATCGCGTTTCAAACCGCTTATTGCGGGTTTAATGTGACCATTTGGCTTCGCAGCGAAGGAAGTATCACGCGCGCGCAGCCAAAGCTCGATCATTTGAAACAGGTCTATATTGATACGATCCATTTAATGGACACGCCGGAAGGGAAGACCCCCGCCAACTGGGCGCGAGGAATTGCCGAATATGAAGAATTTGACCCCGAAAAATGTTTGGAAGCCGTGGGAAAAGCCTATTCCGGCCTGAAGCTGGAGCTGGATTTGGGAAAAGCCGTTGCAGACGCAGATCTGATCATTGAATCAATGGCAGAAAATAAAGAAGAAAAAATCGAGTTTTATAAAAAACTCGCGCCTCTGATGCCGGAGAAAACCGTTCTGGTCACTAATTCTTCTACTTTGCTGCCTTCAAAATTTGCCAAGTATACCGGCAGGGCGGAAAAATACCTTTCTTTGCATTTTGCCAATTCCATTTGGAAAAACAACACGGCTGAGATCATGGCCCAGCCCCAAACAGAAAGCCGCTATTTTGATGAGGTTTCACAGTTCGCAAAAGAAATCCGCATGATCCCGCTGCCTGTGCGTAAGGAAAAATCGGGCTATCTGCTCAATTCTATGCTGGTGCCGCTGCTGTTTTCGGGCATGGATCTTTATGTAAACGGTGTTTCTGATCCCGAGAGCATCGACAAAGCGTGGACTCTGGGCACAGGCGCACCGAAAGGCCCGTTCCAAATCTTAGATACCGTCGGGCTGCAAACAGCGCATAATATCGTTATGATGTATGTCAAAGTGCCTTCCTTCCTGGCGCCTTATAATTTCAAGGGCATGGAGAAAATGCTGAAGAAATATATTGATGAAGGCAAACTGGGCATGTCCTCAGGCGAAGGCTTTTATCAATACAATAAATAGTCGATTATTTTAAAAGGGGATGAATTTGAAATTCATCCCCTTTTTATTTTTCCTGAAACAGAAGATTTTTAAAGGAATCGCGGTTGGTAAACAGAGATGCCGCTGAAAAAAGCTTGACAAAGAAGCGAGCAGATGTTACGATAATGCACAGTTAGCAAATGCTAACTAAATTTTTGATCATGCAGTTAGCCAATGCTAATTCAATTCAAATCAAAAAGGAGCGATTATGATGCCGTTGACACTTGCAGCGATCGGAGAAGAAAACACGATAAAAAAGGTGGGCGGAAACCCGGAAGTGAAAAAGCATCTTGAAAATCTGGGTTTTGTCTGCGGCGGAAATGTAACGGTCATCACCGCAATGGGCGGGAATGTGATCGTGAATGTGAAAGAGGCAAGGGTGGCCATCAGCAAAGAAATGGCGCAAAAAATCATCATATAAATGCAGCGAGGCGGATGAAATCATCATGCCGCGCCCGATATTAGCTCGATTGCGATGAAAAGTTCCTGCGGTCTGCCGGGGCGGCAAAGCGAAGGAACATCAGAAGAAAACAGGAGGAAACAGCATGAAAACACTGAAAGAAGCGAAGATCGGTGAGCAGCTGACGGTCGTCAGGCTGCATGGGCAGGGGGCTGTCAAGCGCAGGATCATGGATATGGGCATCACGAAGGGAGTCGGCATTCAAATCAGAAAGGTGGCGCCGCTTGGCGACCCCATTGAAATAAATGTTCGAGGTTACGAACTATCACTGCGCAAAGCCGATGCGGAAATGATCGAGGTGGAATAAACAAAGAACCGGGGCGGAAGCCCCTTATTTCAGGGGAAACAGTTAGCATATGCTAATTAAGAAAAGGGAGGAAAAATCATGAACATACGAATTGCCCTGGCGGGCAACCCCAACAGCGGTAAAACCACATTATTTAATGCGCTCACCGGCGCAAATCAATTTGTTGGCAACTGGCCGGGCGTTACCGTTGAAAAGAAAGAAGGAAAACTGAAAAAACATGAAGGGGTCACGGTGACGGATCTGCCCGGCATCTATTCTTTATCGCCTTATACCCTGGAAGAAGTGGTGGCGCGCAATTATTTGATCGGTGAGCGGCCGGATGTGATTTTAAATATCGTGGATGGCACCAACCTTGAGCGCAACTTATATTTGACCACACAGCTGACGGAGCTGGGGCTCCCCGTGGTGATGGCCGTCAACATGATGGATGTGGTAAAGAAAAACGGCGATCAAATCAAAATGGAGGAGCTTTCGCGGGCCTTGGGCGTGAGGGTGGTTGAAATTTCGGCGCTGAAAGGCACGGGCGTTATGGAAGCCGCAGAAGCGGCCATTCAGGCGGCAAAGGAAGCGATCACTGTTCCGCAGCATACTTTTTCGGGGGCGGTGGAGCACGCCATTGCCCATATCGAAGAAGCGGCGGTGCATCATATGCCCGAAGAACAGCAGCGATGGTATGCCATCAAGATTTTTGAACGCGATGATAAAGTGCTGTCACAGCTGAAGCTTTCAAACGAGGTCAGGGCGCATCTGGAAGAAGATATCGAAGCCGCCGAAAAAGAAATGGATGACGACGCGGAATCTATCATTACCAATGAGAGATATCTTTATATTTCTTCCATAATCAAAGGCTGCTGTCAAAAAAAGCATGCGGGCAAATTTTCAAGCTCGGATAAAATTGACAGGGTGGTGACCAACCGCTGGCTGGGGCTGCCGATTTTTGCGGCGATCATGTTCCTTGTTTACTGGGTGGCCATGGGGCCTTTTGGCACGATGCTGACGGATTGGGCCAACGACGGTGTGTTTGGTGACGGCTGGCATCTGCTTGGCATCGGCAATTCCGCTTATGAAGCGGCCGCTGAAAATGGCCATACCGATTCGATTATTATGGCGTTTGCCGGGCAGTATGCCGGCGCAGAAACGGCTCAGGCTTTAGAAAAAGATTCTGAACATTACAGCGAAGAAGCGGCAAAAAAAGCCCTTGAGGAACTGGTGGCGGCAACACCCGCCGAAGCGAAAGTCACTTATGAAGTGGTGGATGAGGAAACCCTCAAAACAACGGCATATCCCGATATCACAAAGGCGTCTTTGGAAAAAGCCGCGAAGGCCTATCTGAGCACCGATGATAAGGCGGGGTATGGAGCGCCGGAAGCTTCGGAATATGGAATTTGGGTGCCGGGAATTCCGGTGTTGATCAGCAAAGGCTTAGAAGCCGCGGGAACGGCCCCTTGGCTTTCGGGCCTGATCAATAATGGCATTGTGGCCGGTGTCGGCGCTGTGCTTGGCTTTGTTCCGCAAATGTTGGTTTTGTTTTTCCTGCTGGCGTTTTTAGAGGCCTGCGGATATATGGCGCGCATCGCCTTTGTATTGGATCGCATTTTCAGAAAATTCGGGCTTTCGGGCAAATCGTTTATTCCCATGCTGGTGGGAACGGGGTGCGGCGTGCCCGGCGTGATGGCTTCGAGAACCATTGAAAACGAGCGTGACCGCCGCATGACGATCATGACCACCACATTTATTCCCTGCGGAGCCAAAATTCCGTTTATTGCGATGATCGCGGGGGCGCTGTTCGGCGGTTCAGCTTTGGTTTCAACTTCCGCTTATTTTATTGGAATGGCGGCCATCGTGATCTCGGGCATCATCCTGAAAAAAACGACGATGTTTTCCGGCGAACCCGCGCCATTTGTGATGGAGCTGCCGGCATATCATCTGCCCACCTTTATGAACCTGCTTCGCAGCATGTGGGAACGCGGCTGGTCGTTCATCAAAAAGGCGGGAACCATCATTTTGCTTTCCACCATTGTTGTGTGGTTTGCCACTTATTTTGGCGTTGTGGATGGTTCACTGCGCATGCTGAGCGAAGAAGAACTTTCCCGTTCGATCCTTGCTTCCATAGGCAATGGCATTGCCTTTCTCTTTACACCGCTGGGGTGGGGGAAATGGGAAGCGGCGGTTGCTTCCATCACCGGGCTGGTGGCAAAAGAAAATATTGTTGGAACCATGGGCGTTTTATATGGGGCTTCCGGCAATGTTTATGCGGCGCTCGCCGGCGCGTTTACGGCTGTCAGCGGTTTTTCGTTTCTTGTTTTCAATTTATTATGCGCGCCCTGCTTCGCGGCCATTGGGGCGATCAAACGCGAAATGAACAGCGCCCGTTGGACTTGGTTCGCCATTGCCTATCAATGCGGTTTTGCCTATGCAATCGCGCTGATGATCAACCAATTCGGCGGGCTGTTCACCGGAAACGCCAACATGCCGGGCCTGATTTCGGCGTTCGTTGTGCTTTTCGCAATGCTTTTCATGCTGTTTAAGCCATATCGGCAGCCTGAACAGCTGAAAAGGGTGGTTTTATCAAAATAACAAATTTCAACATTGATTGGAGGAATCAATATGTTTGCATGGTTTAGCGCGAATATCGGAACGATTCTTATTGCTTTTGCCCTCGCGGCGGTGGTGTTGCTGATCCTTTTAAAAATCCGCAGAGATCAGAAAAACGGCAAGTCTTCTTGCGGCGGGAATTGCGGGCATTGCCCCATGGGCGGTTCCTGCCACCACGGTTCATAAAAAAAGCAGCGGAAAAAGGATGAACAGGGCACATCAACGGCGATGCTGCTGTTGCGCGGCGAGAAACAGAAATTCGGCGGCCTGCGGGCTGCGGTTCTGCATTGCGCATGAAAAAGCTTGAAATTTTGCCCATCAAACAGATATCCGCAGGCCACATGGCCTGCGGATATCTTTCTGTAGGGCGATTGCCGGTATCTGAGATTCTGCGATTTTTGTGAAAAGCGCTGCCGGCTTGATCCTTTCAATTTTTCTCCTGTTTGCGAAAAGCCGAACAGGCTCCGCTGACGGCGCCGAAGAGCACACCTGCCACCGGCCAGATGATCCAGCTTCGCTGCCAATCGTTCGTAATGAAGCTGTATGCCAGATATGCCGCGGTGACCAATGGCCAATAAACGGCGGCGACCCGCTGGGTGAGGTGATTATTCTTGTTGGCTCTTGAATAATCGCCCTGCTGAAGCAGCCGGTCATAGCTGCCCATATGCACACCGGCCAGCACGAACAACACCACCGCGATGCTGACGGCCAGCAGCAAAACGCAGAGCATGGCAATGATGAACAGATCGGGCAGTTCCAGCGATGCGGCAACCAGCAGGGGCAAAACGCCCAGAATGCACAGCACGGTGGCGATGATACGATAGCGCACGGCGGTGGGTTCGAAGCGGGCTTTTTTCTCGGCGGCAAGACCTTCTACGCCATAGGCAGTTTCAAAAACTTCCGTCTCCATATATTCAAATGGTTTGGCGCGGGCGCCGCAGATGAGAAAAATCGCCACCGCGGCGGCAACGAGCAGCAGCAAAACGCAGATGCCGATGCCCGCCGCAGCACCTTCTGTGAGGGCAAAATTGGGCTGCTCACTCAGCGCGGCAAGCAATATCAGGCATATCGGGGAAAGAACACACAAAAATGTCGCCCATGCCATCGGCCGGGCGTTGGTTTCGCTGACGGCGAGAAAACGGTTGGCCTCTTCCATCGAAACTGTGCGTGTGGCGGCAGAAGAAGGCTCTTCACCGGCGCTGTCTGCCGCGGTCTGCTCATCTTTTAAAAGATAATCGGTGGAAACGCCGAACAGGCGGCTCATTTGCAGAATGCGCTCGAGATCCGGCACAGACTGCGCGCCCTCCCATTTGGATACTGCCTGCCGCGATACATTCAGCTTGGCCGCAAGCTCTTCCTGCGACCAGCCGCTTTTCTTTCTGAGATCGATGATTTTATCCGCAAGGATCATATCAAAACTCCTTCTTCGGGAACACATGACAGCGTTCAAAGAGGTTCCCGATCAATTTATACTGTCATCATACCGAATTTTGCCGTTGCGCGCCACCAAACAGAGCTGATAATCTGTCAACCGGCGGTTGCGAAAAAGAAAAAACCTGCTTTTTGCAGGCGGTTTGCTATTTTATTGGGATGCTGTCAGCCGATAGGTCTTGGGTTTCGACAAGCGTTTTTTGTGAAAATAAATAGAAAACCGGTAGGGGAGAAATTCAAAACAAGGGCCGCTCAAATTTTCAAGCGGCTGAAAACAGCCCAAGCACAAAATGTGTGACCGAATATTTTTGTGCCGCCGGCAGAAAAGGGTGGCACGGAGAGCACCCCGTGTGCATAAGATATGGCAGAGAAGGCATCGGCAAGATGCTTCTTGAAATCTTGGGTGAAAGGTGAAAATGAGATATGTGTGAAACAGCAATTTTACAGGCGCCGACATGCGCAGGCGGGCTGAACCCTAACTGCGCCGAAAGTTGTGCCGTCTTTACAGATCCCGCAAAAAGAGCAGCGTTTGGTTATGAGGCAGAATCGGCCGTTTGTGAATGCCATGATATTTGCGTTGAAGATGTGAGAGATATTGCCGCGAAAGACAGAACACTGTTTCAGTGTGTGCCTTGCAATGTTGACGGAAGAGCGGGCTGCCGCGGAGGATTCCTGCCCGATGGCGTTCCGGTGGTGCAGAGTTGGCGGGTGATGTGCGCAGAGGAAAGTTTGAGCCCCTCTACCGGTTGTGACCGCATCAATAACGAAATCGAATTCGAAGTGGTATTGCGCTATGGCGGCACACTTGTTGTTGTGACCCCCAGAGATAACTTCAGCATTATGTGGCATGAATTTGCCAAATTCCCCAGCGGAACTTTCTATCCGAACACCTATGAAGGCAAAAACCAGTTCAGATCAGAGCTGACCCTTATTGATGGTTCCTGCAAGGTGATCATCGTTGAATCGGTAAGCGTGGCAACCGAAGGAAACGATTGTGTTTTGCAGATCGAATATAAAGTGATCGATAAGCTTTGGAAGCATGAAAACCTGCTGGTTTCGGCAATCAAACCTTACCCCGCCGTTGGGAACACAGAAAACATCACTGTCTCCCAGGAATTCAATGCGGGCCATTCCGTCGGCGCATGCCTTGGCGAATCCCGCTGCACAGGGCAATAACTCCATTCTTTTTCGGGGGATGCTTCAAAAGCATCCCTTACATAACAAAATCGGCACAGAGGAGAGATCATAATGGGCTTTGAGCCGGAAAACACCAATGACCGGGGGCAACTACCCGATACACAGAGAAAAAATATTCTTGAGGAAATGAACGCTTTAAATCGGCTTATGCAGAGTTCTTCCGGCAATATCTATAAAGTGTCTTCTGCTTGGGAAAATCATCAGATCCCCCAGAGCGATAAAAATATTGCACTGCAGCTGAAAGAAATAACGGGCCGGCTTGAAAACATAGATGCCTCTCTGGCCGCGATCAATGCCGCGCTGGCGAAAATCTTTCTTAAGCCGGAATAATCTTTCGGTTTAAGCGCGGGGACAAGCCATGACGGCAGGTTCGCGGCAGCCGTTAGATCGCAACGGCATTTTTGGTTTTTTTGGCTTCATAAAGCTTTTTATCAGAAATCTTGAGGAGATCTCCATCATATTGGGAGGCATAAGCGCCGCCGATGGAAATGGTGATGCGCAGATCGGGATAATTGGGGATCGGGGAAGATTCCACTTTTTTTCGAATCATTTCTAATTTTGAAAAAAACTTTTCCTGCTGCATCCCCTGAAAGGCAATGACGAATTCATCGCCGCCAAGGCGAATTACGGCATCCGCAGACCGAACATTTTCCATTAAGATATTTGCCAAAGTTTTAAGAGCCGCATCGCCGCCTTCATGGCCGAAGGTGTCGTTTACGGTTTTGAAGTTATCGATGTCCAGCGATGCAATGGCCGTAATATTTTGAAGCCCTACAAGCTGTTCGTCGAAATAGCGCCGGTTATAGCTTCCTGTCAGTGAATCCGTATAGATTTTAGCATTGTATGCGTTCAGTTTATCGATAAAATCATCTTTGCCGTATGCACCGAAAAGAGTTTTATCATCGATCAGCTTTACCAGTTCAAGAATATAGGGAATATCATCCAAAAGCACATAGCGAACCATTACAAAGCAAACTTTCCCATTGAAAAATTCAAATTTCGTCAGTTCGCCCTTGATCGCGTAAGCTTTGGCAGAAATGCAGTTTTCACATCTGCGTTTCTTGTTCCATACGGCGAAGCATTGATAGGGTTCTTCAGAGAGCATGCCGTTTTCGGCAACCGAGACGACCACTGTTCGGGTAACATCCACAAGGCGGACAATATCAAAAGTTTTTTTGAAGACTTCCATTTCTTTATAAATTGTCTGTGCTTTCATTTTATTTCTTCCTCTCTGAGCAAAACATCCGGCGCGGCGAGAATGTTTTGCTGCTTTTAATATTTTACCGTCATAAAGAAATTCTATCATCTCGTTATGCAATAAAGCAAGTTATAGAACTGATATTGAATTGAAGCAGGGAAGAACTATAGATTGACAGGAAGAAAACGCAGCAAAAAACCGCCGAGCCATGCCGGCGGTTTTTGATAGCGGGAATAAAACAGCAAGAAAGGGGAGGGGGAAAGTGAACGGGTTGTCAGCTGTATTTTATCACAAAACGGTCGATGATCGCCGCCGCCTGGGCGCGGGTCATTCCGCCGCATGGATCGAGAGTAAGAGTGGTGTTCCCCAGCAAAATTTTTTCGGCATAGGCCCATTCGACGGCATCTATGGCCCAGGGCGCCACCTCGGCGGCATCTTTAAAACCGCTGATGGAATCTGCCGCATCAACATGATATCCTCTTGCGGCGGCATAGCGGTATAAAAACACGATGGCTTCCTGGCGCGTGGCGGGGGCAAGCGGATCGAACAGATCGTTTCCATAACCTTTTGCGATGCCTTGAGAAGAGGCCCAAATGACGCTGTCGGCATACCATGCGTTTTGCGCCGTATCCCTGAAGGGAGATGCTTCCTTGACAGGTGGTTTGCCATCCAGACGATACAAAATTTCCACAAGCATTGCGCGCTCTGCATATTCAAATGGCGCAAATTGCGTTTGGCTTATCCCAAGCATCAGATTTTTGTGGTATACGGCGGAAACATCCCCATAAAACCAATCGGATTTGCTGACATCAATGAACGGAAGATCGTCGCCGGAACTTCCGCCAAGAAGAACGGCGGCGGTAAACCGGTCTAAATCCACATTGCCGGATATTCCGTCAATGCGGCCGCCATCCGTATATTGAAAGCCGGACCAGCTTTGCCAGTTCCCAATAGTGGCAGGGCTTGACACGCCATATTCGGCGACCCAAAGCGGATATTTGGTCAATGCATCGCTCCACAGGTGGGCGGCACGGTATGCATCGGTATAGAAAAGAGGAAGACAATCGACCGCGTTTTGCAATGTTTCTGCAAAGGCGGCGGCAATATTGTTGATTTCAGAAGCGCCCAGACCGCTGAAAGTTTCATAATCAATGGCCGGGCGGCAATCGTAGGAATAGTTGCTGATGAGCGCCGCAAAAAAAGCGGCCTGCGATTTTGATTCTTCAACAGTCGTTGCGGTCACGCTGAAGTAGAATCCAACTTTCAGCCCGCTTGCTTTCGCATTAACGGCATTTGCTTTAAATTGGCTATCAGTAGAAAAACCGTTCCCCGCGCGAATATACACAATGTCAATGCCGCTTTCGCGAACTTTATTAAAATTGATTGTTCCTTGAAAATTGCTGACATCGATGCCTTGATATTGCGGCAAAGCTGCGCCGGCAGCACACATCGGAAGCAGCGACGCCGTTAGCAGCAAGGCAAACAGAAAAGCTAGTACTCGACGAATAAAAATCACCTTCTTAGTTTAACCGCTATTCCAATATATGCTTTTTCCGTTTGAGCTGGCACAGGGTCAGCGTGGATTATATTCTCGGCAGGAGGGACAGAAAAAAGTGAATCGGCAATGAGTACGGCGGGCCTTTTTGAAAGACTCGCCGTTTCCTTTGCGCCATCGTGAGCAGCTTTGCGGCGTCCTCAATTGTGGGAACGAAAAATACGACAAGGCAATTCTTATCGGCAAATCAATATTGGCTGCGATCATGATACCGTATTGGAGGCGCTGCGGCAATCGACACCTTTTGATTCCGAAACAGGGGAAAAGGGATAATTTTCCTATTCTTCTGTTGCAATTATTTGTCAAAAAGTATACAATAAAATAAATTGTACCAATTGATACTGCAAGGTATGATCTTGACTACTGATTCAAGCGAATATAAACTTGCATCCTTCATTGACGAGCAGCGGGTGAGCCGTTTGTATGAGAAGTTTATTTTGGAATACTACATCAAGCAATATCCGACGATATGCGCTTGCCTCTTATTTGATATAATTTGAACTTTAGTAAAAATCGAATATTAAAATTCGAGGAGGAGGAAAACTCATGGCAGCAAATCACGATATACATACATTTGCCGTAAAGTGGTTTGATATATTCCGCAACACAAAAACCGCAAATCACGAAGTCGAAAAATCAACTTTTGCCGATGAGTGCTTCTCTCTTGGCTTTGAGATGGATTGCGGGAAGGCGTTTGAGGCAGCATACCCAGATAGCAAAGCATTCAATGATTATCGTGAACTCGATGACATTGATAACATCCCGCTTCTCGGTTCTGCCATTTTTTCCAAATGGCGTTATTTCACACATTGGGCGGGGCCAGGCGAGGATATCCTTTCTTTTGAAAACAGGGCGTGGTTTATCACTGCGCTCAGTAGGCTTGAACGCCTTTCAGCCGACACAGAAGCAACGCCTTTTCTGTTCGCCGGTAGTGCCAAGAAAGTAAAAATTATATCAAATAATATTTGCTACGGCCCTTGCCCTGCGCCGGATGATGAAGTTGAGCAACATCTTTCTATCACGGCTGATGGCAGAGTATTCTTTTCTGCATATACCTACGGGGATGGGATGAAGCATCACAAAAGCCGCACGAAGAACTTCAAAATTGCTCCCGACAGGGCATCCTATATCGTGAAAATAATCGCTGATTACTTCTCAGATGACTATGCTGTGGCAATGGCAACTGATGTCGGCGACTGGGAAATGACTCTGACAAACGAAGAGGGTGTCCCATACCGTTTCCGAGGCTCGCTATGTTCCGGCTGCTATAAGGAGCTGGATGATTGCTCTGATATCATTCGTTTTAACCTTGATATGCCGGAGCTGCTCGTTTTTGATGGATGTGCTGATTCTGACAGAATAGAAAAGGTATCCATCAACTACCACCGCATGACAAAAATCAAGCCCGGTGTGATTCCTGAAGGAGCAACATGGGAGTATGCCACTTGGGATTATAGTGAGCATCTCATAATTGACAGAAAGGCAGAAACACTGGAGTATATCCAGAATATCGGCAGCGGTTGTCAGGTTTCTCGTAAATACTGTGTTGAGGACGGCATCTCGTCGCTGTTGGATGACTTTGATGCTGAAGACTTCTTTGCTCATACAGAGGGCAATTCTTCCGATGTTGTCAGCAATCCTCTCGAAACAAAAGACTATAGGATTACCGTTGACTATCTGTACGGAGAGAAAAGGGTACTGACCGGCACTTTTGATAAAAACGGTTTGCCAGATGACTTCTCCGATTTCGCGGAAGCTGTATTTAACTTTATGCAGTTTTACGGCATGGGCGAAATGCTCAATCCATCAGTTCACGATAAGGCGTTGCGCAAACAATCCGATTTCATCTTCTGTAATGTGCAGTTCGATGAGTATGGGCAGACCTACTGTTATTTGACTGACGATGATACGCTTGAAGTCGGTGACCGTGTTGTTGTTCCTGTTGGAAAAAACAACTATGAATCCGTCGCGAAAATTGAGAGTATTGAATACCACCCAGTCGAAGAAGCACCATTCCCGATTGAAAAGACTAAGAAAATCATCAGAAGAGCCGAAGACGAAGAGGGCGATGTAGATGACTCGGCAGTTTTTTCCGAAGATGCTGTGGTTATGGTAAGCGAGCCGCTCGCCGGCCGGTAGTTGATATTCTCACTGATGTGACAAAGGATAATTTCTCAAAATATAAATTGGCAAAAGCTTTTATAAAATGGTCACATGACAATGGCAAAGAATAAACCAATCAATTACCCATTATGTTTACAAAGAGACAGCGAGGAGGCCGGGGCAGTGCGCCCTCGGCCTCCTCACATTTGTCCTGCTATTTTTTCTTCTGCCGGTTTGGGAACGCGCCCTCCATCCATGCGGTCAGCGCCTCCGGCGTCAGCGCGCCGTTCAGGCACGCGTCCTGCTTGACCACCGCTTGATACTTCCACCGCTTGAAATCCTCCGCCCGAATCTGCCTGACCTGTACGCGGGCAAAGTATCGCTTGTAGTATTTGCGGTAGATTGCCGCCGCCGGATTGTCCGCATTCTTCGCGGCGTAGTTTTCCTGCGCCGCCAGATCTCGGCACATCTGCGTCTTGACTTCGGCAATATGATGCAATTCTTGCATTTGCGGAAACACATGTCCGACCACCCCGGCGCAAGGTATAATAGCCGCTGCATAGCTATTATACCCGTCATATCGGCAGCGAATGCCGACTGACATCGCAAGCGCCATTCGTCTTGCCCCTTGCATGGCAATCGGCGAAGAATGTGCATATACCACGAATTGATTCGCAATTCATGGCATTATAGCAATTCTTCTACAATTTCCTATTGAATTTTGCAGGGCAAGTATACAAAGACCGTTCATGCTTCCTGATTTACGATTGTGCAGCGCGTTGGTTTGCAGCTGAACAACTGCGTAGAATGGGGTTGGTGCCGCTCTGATCCCACACGGACAAGAAGTCCCAGCCGCAGCTTTTATAAAAGGCTTGTTTTTGCGCTGCGGATTGGTTTGTTAAATCGACACTGGCCGTAACGGAGCCGTCGTTCCACTGAGCAAAGGCAATCGCGTTTTCACCGCCCAGTGCCTTTGCGCCAATCGCATAGCAGTTGGACAGCCGCCCTGCAAGACGGCCAACGATGCCCCCCGTGTGCAGGCTGCCGCCGCTGCCGCAGGAGGCTGCGTTCGCCCAGCAGTCGGTGATACTGCCGTCTTCATAACAGGCGCCGGCGATACCGCCGATGTTAGGCAGGGCGCTGTTGGCAATGGAAATCGTGGGTTTGGCCCAGCTGGTGGCTATCTTCCCATACTTAATATGGCCCGCAATGCCGCCGCAGTCACTCTGAAGGCCTGCCCCCTTTGAGGCAATGGTCGCTGTGGACCAGCAGTTTTCTACAATATCGGCGCTGGGCTTGCCGGTGGGAGGGGTGGTACCCAAATAGGTTAGGATTCCAATCAGGCCACCTGCATTGGTATGGGAGCCGCCTTGCACCGAAACCGAACCATCTGCGCCGCAGCCCGACAGCTTACTGCCAATGATACTTGAGCCAAAGGGCAGACAGGCGCTGCTGCCGATCAGTCCGCCGACATAGGCGTTATTCTGTCCGGTGGGAAGGGTAACCTGTATCTTTCCTAAAGCAAGGCAGTTTTGCATACGGCAAGGCCTTGCGCTGCCGATCAGCCCGCCAACATTTAAAACAGCCTCCGAAGTGCCCTCATAGCGGATGTTCATATTCATCCGCGAGGTGCAGTTATCAAACTGCCTGTCACAATAAGCGGCAAAGCCGCCAAAGTAAAGATTTTTATTTTCCGCGTTCTGAAGGGCGGCCGCCTTGACGGCTAAATCCATAGTCCCGGCTACGGTCAAATTGGAACATTTGCCTGCCCACCCAAGAAACAGACCGGCTCCCGAATTGAGATAGCTGCTGTTTGTCATATTGTAGGTAATCGTGTGTCCTCCGCCATCCAAGTTGGCGCGGACAAAATTCCCGCTGGTGCGATCCAGCGGTTCCTGAAGGCCGCCAAGATTTAAGTCTGTGGCCAACTTAAAATAGATCTGCGCCGAGAGGCTGTCGTTAAATTCGGTCAGCAATCGCAGCTGCTCGGCTGTGCTGATCATATAAGGATATGCCGCTCGCCCAAATCCCGCCGTAAAGCGAGCGTCCGGAAGCGACCTGGTGGAAAGCACCCATCTGGCAGAAGCCCCCACAGAGCAATTACCTTTCACCTTCCAAGTCGGCTCATTTTGCGAAACACTGTGTACCGTAACCGATGCTTTTACATCAGCATTCGGATTTGAGAAAGTGACGCCGCCGTCAGCGTTTACCATGGGATAGGCAATCGTGCTTTGATATTTCGTCGTATTTTCCACTTTATCCAGGATGATCGTGACATCGGAACAAGTGATGAGAACACTTTCGCCAGCGGTAAGATGATAGGTTCCCGGCTTGGACACATAGAGATCAAACATATTGTTCAGTACGGTCATAACCTCGGCGCGGGTGATGCTCTGCTTAGGGTGCAGATTACCATCGCTCATTCCATGCACAAATCCGCTATGCAGCATTTCAAAAATGCGTCCGGTGAAAAAGTCCGACACTTGGTCAAAGTCAGAGACATGATTTATGTATGCGTCATACCGTGTGTCGGACTCGATTCCCACTGAGAACGCCTTGGCAATCATGTAGAATGCCTCCTCGCGGGGAAGGGGAGCGTCCGGCTCTATCATATCATCCGTGTTGAGCGCTACACCATATTGATTCATGGTCGTCAGGCTGTCGTAGCACCAAGAGGATTTTGGCAAATCGGGGTATGAAAAGCCCTCTATCGGCTTAGCTCCCCAGATACGATAGAGTATCGAAGCCAGTTGGCCGCGGGTGACCTTGTCGTTTGGACGAAAGCTACCGTCGGGATAGCCATTAAGAATGCCGGACTCGGACCATCGCTCAATGGTGGCTTGCGCCCAGTGCCCCTTTATGTCCGAATACTGCGCTGCGCTGGCTGTTGTTGGCAGCAGCGCAGTGGTCAGGCAGATACACAGCGCAGCCGCAAGGAATCTAAGCTTTTTGGACATGAATTTTCTCCCTCTTTCTTTTTTTATTAGCATTATTTTTCCCTATATCAACAGGGTAACTTTTCTATTACTTGCTATACCATGTATTTTCGCAGCCGCCCCAAAGAATATGACTCCTATTTGTGAATCCACTGCTTTTAGTATAATGCCAACTTCATCCATTTGCAACAAAGTGTCGAAGCATCGTGGGCGGTTCAAATGCTGAGCCGAAAGACAAAGAATAAAATCATGCGGGAAGTGAATGCACATGGCGAAACGACGGCATGGTCCGCAGGCGCAAGGACGGGCGCTGGGAGGGCCGCATCGTGATGGGCCACAAGAAAAACGGCTACCCCAAAACCAAAAACGTCCTCGCAAAAACAAAAACGGAGTGTCTGGAAAAGCTCCAGACGCTCCGTGATAGCTGCGGCGGATTGAAGTCCGAACGGCTGCGCGCCGAGATGCCCTTCGGGGACTGGCTGGAATACTGGTACGAGAATTACTCCAAGCCGAAGCTCCGCCCCACCACGCAGATCAATTATGAGAACTGCATCCGCGCCCACATCATCCCGGAGATCGGGAAGATTCCGCTGAACAAGCTGACGCAGAACGACCTGCAGCAGTTCTACGCGCGGCTCAAAAAGACGGGCCGCATGCGTCTCACCGAGCTGTACGGCGACGGCCTGTCCGACCGGATGGTGCGAATGTGCCACGCCGTGTCCCGCACGGCGCTGGAGCGGGCGATGCACGACGGCCTCATCCGCGCGAATCCCGCCGTCGGCTGCAAGCTGCCGCCCAAGAAAGCGCGGGAGGACAGGGAGGAGCTGCAGCGGTTTCTCATCCAGGCCGAGGCGGAGGGCTACTACGAGCTGTTTCTCCTGGACCTTTCCACCGGCCTGCGGCGCGGCGAGCTGATGGCGCTCCGGTGGGACGATCTGGATTTCAAGACCGGCGAGCTGAACATCGACAAGCAGATCTACGACATAAACGGGCAGATTCAGCTCAGCACGCCGAAAACAAAAGCCTCCATCCGCAAGCTGGTGCTGCCGCCGGCGGTGGTCGCGGTGCTGAGAGACTACAAAGAGATCGTGCACTCCCGCTGGATGTTTCCCTCGCCGGTGAAGGACGACTGCCCCATGACGCCCGGCTCGGTGCGCAAGCGGCTCCAACTCATTCTGGAGCATGCCGGGTGCAGGCACGTGCGCTTTCACGACCTGCGCCGCCACACCTTCGCAACGCTCTCGCTGCAGCACGGCATGGATGTGAAGACGCTCTCGGCCATGCTGGGTCACGTGTCGGCCGCCACCACGCTGGACATCTACACCCATATTACCGACGACATGCGCCAGGCGGCCGCGGCCAACATCGACCGCGGCATCGTCAAGGCTGGGCCGAAGAAAAAGAATGGCGCGTCAGCGCCCTCCGCGCCGCCGGAGCCTCCGCGCATGACCGACTTCAAGCCCTACCGCGGCCGCATGCGCAGGCCCGGCACCGGTTGTGTCAGCGAGCTCAACGACCACCTGTTCGAGGGCCGCTACTCGCCCGTCTGGCCCGACGGCAAGAAGCACGCGAGAAATGTGTACGCCCACACGAGGGAGGAGTGCGAGGAAAAGCTGAAGGAGTTGATCGTACAGATGAAGAAAGAGATCGCGAAGGAGAAGAAGAAAAGCGCCCCAGCCAACTCCAAAAAATAAGCAAAGGCACGGAAGCAGAGTCATCACTCCATTTCCGTGCCTTTCGTCTGTTGTAGGCTTTTGAGTTTTCGGGTTTGCGCGTCACTGGGTTCAGTGCGCCCCAGGTGGTACGGCCCTTTGCATCGCGCTTCCGCTGCTCCTTTTTGGAGAGCTTTTCATAGGGGATGAATTTTTCCATCGGTAAGCTCCTTTCATGAGGCTCGTGCCTGATGATAGCAGACCGACGGCGCGCTGTCAAATAGTGATGCGCGGATTTTTAATGTGCGTGTGTCAACGCGTTTGGCTTCAGAAATGGCTAAAGAAGCCGTATTAGAAGCGGAGCGGCATCAGTTAAATAGAATGTATAAACATAATGCGAAACTAAAATATATGTTCTTAGACCACCAGGTTATTCGAAAGGTCTGTTATAAGTATGTGGTAGATCCATTCAAATTCACCATTTCACAGAGCCTTTGCAGCATGAGGACTTCCGCCTCATTTCCCTTAGCCCCCATAAACGATCGCCTGTGAACATTAAGTTGTCGCATAGAGGGGTGTTCAATGGCTACACAGCAGCATTTTTCCTGAGTCAAATGTATATTTGGAATTATTCCACAGTCCGGATTACGCAGAGCCTCATAGTGAAGCCATGTTTTAAGTTCTTTTGGATATGTCTGTGCGAGCATCTCAGATGCATATTTCCCCAGTGTAATAATCCCGCGCGGTGAAATGACTTCTATTTGGTGTTGCAGGAAAGTCCTATTGCGCTTCACAAATTCTTTGTCATGATACCCCGGATATTTCCCAACTGAAGTAGCTGTCCTTCTTAGACCCATAAAAACATTACTAAAAAAGCATGATTTCAAATCTATACCGGCCTCATGAAACAAAATCATTATATTCTTCCATGTTGGCATGATAAATCAGATGAAATTCCGGCAAGCATATTATTATAGTTTGCGATCGTGGAAAAATCCTGACCCAATACCAATATGCTTTTTTCGGCAGTGCTGCCGCAATATACCCCTGATCCTCCCGGGAAGAAAGCTGTTCCCGAAACCTGTGAACCGGTAGGTGCAATCAGCTCAGGATAAGGTTCAACAATCTTCAAATCTCTGCGTAGGATATCAGATATGTTCTCTTTCACGGTTATTTCCTTTTCACTGTGAGTTACAAGAATAGATGTCACTTTCTATTTCAAAATTACTTACACAATAAACATACTGAGAAATACGATTTCAATTTAAAATAAACAAGTTTTTCTAATCTCGTCTATAAATATCTTCCCGTCTTTGTTTTCAAAAAGTCTTAATGATAATTCCTCCCTAAAGAAATTGTCTAAATAAGTTGTGCCATTTATAAACTCAATTTTTTGTCGGTCTATATTAATCTGTTCAGGGGAATTTAGTCTAAGCCCAAATAACTTTTTATATGTATCAGTATTGATAATCCAAATTATTCGGTTTAAATATTCTTCCTCAAAATATTCACCGTGCTGAAGAATTTCTGCAATTTCTTTTTGAATGTCATTTAAAGTATAACCTATTGCTGTAAGCGTGTATGGATTATAGAGCAGTAGAACTTCAGGCGTTTTAAAAATACCAGGATACTCTTCTAACCAAATTGTGCGGGTAGAGCTTTCGGAATCGATGCTTGCTTTTAAAGATTTATTATCTAAACATTTCCAGTCTTCCTTTTTAGTCAATAAACCAAAAAGAAAATTTAATAATTCTGCAAGCTTTTTTTGACTTTGTTCTACTGTAGGTTTCATCACCATCATCTTGTGTTTATAAGGGACAGTAACCGTAATATAGTAAAAAATATAACTTGTAATTACAGAAAGTGCTAAGGTGTTAACAAGAACTCCTAAATAATAAAGTTCCATAAAAGGAGCTTCCCAACGCAATAAAACAAACTGATATAACAATACCAATATGCCCGAAAAAACTACTGCACACTTTAACTTTTTGTTTGTCGACTTGGCCGTACTTTTGTCAGCAAGAATTTCTTTTTGTGAAACATTCATTTAACCACCTCACACAAGTATTTAGTGAATCAGGCCTTTTGGCGGCGCTATTGAAAACATGTTATTGCTATACCACACACTTCTGCCTTTTGCCGCAAAAGTAAGTCTCCTAATTGCAAATCTCCTTTTTTAGTATAATGCCAACTTCATCCATTTGCAACAAAGTGTCTAAGCGACGCGGGCAGGCGCAAATTCTGCGCCGCTATAATCAATGAAATAGGCCGTTCCAGGCGTCGCAAAAAGCCGCTTTTGACCACATCCGAAATTTGGTTTTTGCATAGAAAAATCCTCTGAAATCGACGATTTCAGAGGATTTTTGGTCCGAGTGACAGGGTTCGAACCTGCGGCCTGATGGTCCCAAACCACCCGCGCTACCAACTGCGCTACACCCGGTTATTTGATTTTTGCTTTCTGGAAATTTTTCTGTCTGTGGTCATTCCTGTGGTCAAAGGCATTTTCGCGGCGAGTTTCCGGCAGAGGAGAAAGCCCGTAAACAGAGGCGCTGCAAGGCTTTCCGGCATCGGTGCGGGACGCGGCTCGGATACCGGCGCTGCGCTCTCAAACCACCCGCGCTACCAGCTGCGCCACACCCGGATACGGTTACAACACACTTGAATAATATATCTTAGAAACAAAATTTTGTCAAGAATAATCCTGTTAGGCGTAAAGAAAGTATGGTATGCTGTAAATAAAATCAAGGCATGAAAAGAGGCTTTCGTGTGAAACAAAGAATACCTGAATATTACCATTCTTTTCAGTGCATTGGAAAAGAATGCAAGGATAATTGCTGTATCGGCTGGGAAATCGATATCGACCTCGACACCTATCGGAAATATCAAGCGCAGGAAGGGGATCTTGGCCGAAAGCTCAGAAAAAACATTGCAATAGAGCCGGAAACAGACACGAGGCATTTCATCCTATGCGGTGAACGATGCCCGTTTTTAAAGCAAGAAGGGCTTTGCGAATTGATTTGCGAAAGCGGGGAAGAGATGCTTTGCGAAATTTGCAGGAATCATCCGCGCTTTTTCGAATGGTATGGGCCTGTTAAAGAAAGCGGCATTGGATTATGCTGTGAAGAAGCGGCAAGATGGATCCTTTCTTCTCAAGAAAAGCAGAAATTCTTATGGGAAGAGATCGAAGAAGAGGGCGGGCAGGAAAAACCCGAACTCTATGAATTCTTTTTTGCCGCAAGAGAACTCTTTTTCGAGATCGCGCAGGATCGTCGCTATCATCTGTTTGAAAGGATGGCGGAATTGCTGGAAAGCGCCGCCGAATTACAGGCGCAGATAACAGGGGAAGCGTTCACCTTGCCAGTCATGACCGAAGAACCAGATCGCTTTTGCAGCAGTGCAGCTTTCTGCGGGTGCATGGCGGGTCTGGAGCCGATGGATCGGGCATGGCCCGTGAAATTGGGCCAGATGACAGAAGCTTTCAAAAACGAAGCGGGCATGGCACAAAACATCCATGCCGCGGCGGCATATCGGCCGTGGGAATATGAAAATCTTCTGGTATATTTTCTTTTTCGATACAGCCTGAAAGCGTGTTATGACGGCAATCTTTTAGAAAAGATACAGTTTGCCGTTTTGGCGGTTATGGCTGTTTTAGAACTGGATGCGCTGGAAACTTTGCGGGGAAGCACCATCCATCGCCTTGAAAATGCCAAAATGTTTTCAAAAGAAATCGAATATTCCGATGAGAACCGAGAAGCCCTGTTGAGAGCGTTTGAAACGGAAGAAAAGCTTTCCTGGCAGAGCGTCTGGCGGGAACTTTGCCGGTTAAGCCGTGAAGAGGGATAAATAAAACGCGATAAAACGCTGGCCGAACAGCGCGAACAGCATCACCGAAGCGGCAAGATAAGGCGCCATGGGAATTTCGGTATGCTCGGGGATCTTTTTCGCAAGATAAGCAGGAACCCAGCGAAGCGCCGCCAGAAGATAAGCGAAGAAGAAGGCGGGAATCATCCGCTGCCAGCCAAACAGCAAACCGCAGCAAGCCATTAATTTGATATCTCCGCCGCCGATTCCGCCATTGGTGAACCATGCGATGGCAAACATGCCGCCGCCCAGGATCAAAGCGCCGAGAAAGCGGCTGGTCAAAGAGATTTCGGGGCCGATGAAATAAGAAAGCAAAGCGGCGCCGAGCAAAATTACATGAAGCCGGTCGGGAATATAAGTATGATCTAAATCAATAAACCATGCGACGATCAAAACACAGCATATCAGGCAAAGAAGTGCGGAATAAGCGCCATATCCATAAACAAAGCAGCACAGGGCAAAAAGCAGACCGGTGAGCAGTTCCACCAAAGGGTATCGCCAGGAAATGGGCGCGCCGCAATAGCGGCATTTTCTTTTCAGAAACAGAAAACTGAAAACGGGAACAAGATCAGCGGCGGATAGCGGATGTTTGCAGGCCGGGCAAAAAGAACGGCCGCGCGCCACGGAAAGATTCAGCGGCAGGCGATAGATCACCACATTCAAAAAGCTGCCGATGCACAGCCCGAAAAGAAAATACCATAAACACCAAAATGTTTTCAAAGACATAACAACGCTCCTCATTCGGCAATATTCTATCAAATTATTTTATCATTTTGATGCGGATTTTTCTACCATGTTTTATGCTTCCCAGTGAAATCTTCGCGTGCGGCGGCATAAAAAACGCATTTTCCGCAATACTACCTTATGATACTTTTGGTTCAGGGATGAGGAGGCGGAATATGAAGATCGGCGTTGCGGAAGAAAAAAGCGAGATCCTGAATTTTCTATCTCGGAAAATACGATCGATGAAAGCGCCCATTCAAATGGAGAAAGCGGCGGCAGGGGCGCATTATGATCTGCTGTTGATTGCGCCGCAGCAAACTTTGCATGTGCCCCGCGAAGGCTGCATCGCGCATACTTTGATCGTTCACGAAGAAGATGCTGCCGAAGCCGTGGCGTGGGTAAATGCCGCCAGCATTGTGACTTACGGCACCCAGCGAAGCACTTTGGCGCTTTCTTCTTTTGAAGATATCTGCATGATCGCGGTGCAGCGAGAAATCGCCGATCAGAACGGAAACATTATCGAGATCGGGGAACTTCAGCTGGAAATTCCGCCTTCGTTTGGCCAATCGGCCTGCATGGTCGCGGGGGCGGTGCGCCTGATCGAAATGCAGCAAAATGAAATTTCCTAATGAATAAAACAGAATAAAACATAAAAAATCCGCCGGTCATCAACCGGCGGATTTGCTGCATTATCCTTCTGAAACGATCTGTTCCAACACAGCGATCAAATCTTGCAAAGAATGCAGGGTCACATTTCGAGCCAAAACAGCAGATTGCAGCTCGGGGGGCATCGTTTGAAAATGGGACATGATTTTCGGATCGACATAAGACATACAATCACCTCAAAACTATCATGCCCGGTCAGAGAAGTTTTTAAACAGAAAAACAGTTACATTCCGCCGTTGGCCGCAAATGACGAAGGAGCAGCAGCGGTTTTTTTCGCTTCGGGCGCAGAAGAAGCCGCGGGCTGCAGTTTTTCTTTGGCGATGGCCAGCATCAGCTTGATGCGGTTTTCCTGATTCACGCTGGTGGCGCTGGGGTCATAATCGATGGGGACAATGTTTGAATTGGGGTATTGTTCTTTCAATTTGCGGATCATCCCTTTACCGCAGACATGGTTCGGCAAACAGCCGAAAGGCTGGGTGCAAATAATGTTATCGATGCCTTCTTCCACAAGAGAAGCCATTTCGGCGGTGAGAAGCCAGCCTTCTCCCATTTTGCAGCCGTAACCGATGATTCCCTGGGCAGATTGCTTGGTGCGGCGGAAAGAGAAGGGGGTGTGGAACTGCGGATATTTTTTCATGGCGGTGCGCATGGCGCTTTCGATGTCTTCCAGATAGCGCATGAGCTTGCGCACAAACAGGCTTTCAATTTTGCCGCCGCCATAAAGTGCGGCATCATCCAAATGAACCTCCATGCAATACATCACAAAATTCAAAAGACCCGGCACCATCACTTCGCAATCTTCCTGAGCCAAAAGGGCTTCCAGATTGTTGTTGCCGAGATGCGAATATTTCACATAGATCTCGCCCACAACGCCCACTTTCACTTTTGGGGTGATGTGGACGGGGATCGCCGCAAAATCGGCGGCGATCTTTTCAAGGTTTGCCTTAATCTCTTTTTTCGAATAACCTTTGTTTTGATTGAAGGCATCGCTGATGGCGGCGATCCACTTGGAAACCAAACGGTCGCTGTCGCCTTGATGGAGCTCGTAGGGGCGCGTTTGATTGGAAAGCAGCATCAACAGATCGCCGTAAACGATCGCGCCTATCGATTGGCGCAGGAAAGGCAGCGTCAAACGGAACCCGCTGTTTTTTTCAAGCCCGGATACATTGAGCGAAATGACGGGAACATAATCTAAGCCGGCCTTGTGAAGCGCTTTGCGCAGCAAATGGATATAGTTGGATGCGCGGCATCCGCCGCCTGTCTGGGTGATCATCAAAGCGACTTTGTGCTTATCGTATAAACCGCTTTCCAAAGCCGAGATCATCTGGCCGATCACCAGAAGCGCAGGGTAGCAGGTATCGTTATGCACATATTTCAAACCGCAATCTACCACGGCGCGGGTCTCGTTGCTCAGAAGAACCGCGTGATATCCATGATTGTTTAAGGTGCATTTTAAAATTTCAAAGTGGATCGGGGCCATTGCGGGCAGCAGGATGGTGTAATCTTTGCGCATCTCTTTGGTAAAAAGCAGACGCCCCGAAGAATCATAACATAATTTAGCCATTGGAAGATTCCCCCTTCAAAGCTTCCACCGCAGCGAACAGGCTGCGCAAACGGATCTTCACCGCGCCGAGGTTGGTGATTTCATCAATTTTGATCTGTGTATAAATTTTTCCGCCCTGTTCCAGGATTTCGCGGACTTCATCGGTGGTGATGGCATCCAGACCGCAGCCGAAAGAAACCAGCTGCACCAGCTGCATATCGGGCTGGCTGACGATATATCGCGCCGCGGAATAAAGCCGCGCGTGGTAAGTCCATTGGTTCAAAACACCGGTGGCAAAGCGGGGAACCATCTGGCTGATGCAGTCTTCGGAAATCACGGCGGCATTTTGGGCGCAAACCAGTTTGTCGATGCCGTGGTTGATTTCGGGGTCTACATGATAAGGCCTGCCGGCCAGCACAACGATGGGCATCGAACGCGCGCGGGCGGTTTCGATGATCTCACTGCCTTTCCGGCGAATCTTCTGAAAATAATCCCGATAGGCTTCCATGGCGGTCTTTGAAGCTTTGCGAATTTCGGCCAGCGGAATCTCGGGGAAATATTTTGCCAAGATCGCCTGCATATGGCGCGGAAAATCATGGGGGCGGTGCAGGCCGATATAATCGGTGATCAATCGCACCTGCCGCTCGTGGGGCAGATTGCCGGCGATCACTTCGGGATAATAGGCCACAACGGGGCAATTATAGTGGTTATCGCCTTTTTCTTCATTCAGGTTATAACTCATGCAGGGGTAAAAAATCGTTTCGCAGCCTTCATCGATCAGTGCCTGCACATGGCCGTGCATCAGCTTTGCGGGGTAGCATACCGTATCGGAAGGGATGCTGCTTTGCCCGTTGAGATAAAGCTGGCGGGTGGAAGCAGGAGAGGTGTGCACTTCAAACCCCAGCGAAGTGAAGAAAGAATGCCAGAAGGGCAGCAGCTCGTAAAGGTTCAGCCCCATGGGAATGCCGATTTTTCCGCGTGGGCCGCTTTGTGGCTGATAAGTGCCGAGCAGTTCCTGTTTATAAGCATAGATATCCAGCGAAACATCGGAAGCGCGTTTGGTGATGGGGCGTTCGCAGCGGTTGCCGCTGATATACCGCCGGTCGCCGCCGAAAGAATTGATGGTCAGCTTGCAGTTATTGCTGCAAAGGCCGCAGTTGACCGTTCTCACTTCGTGCTTCATCTGTTTCAGTTCATCCAAAGAAAGCAAAGTGCTTTGGCGGCTGCCGTGGGCCTTATGCGCCGCGTAAAGCGCCGCGCCATAAGCGCCCATCAAACCGGCCACGCCGGGGCGAATCACCTCAGTATGAAGTTCCTGCTCAAAGGCGCGCAGCACGGCATCATTTAAGAAGGTTCCACCCTGCACCACAATATGCTGCCCCAGTTCGGCAGCGCTGGTGGCACGGATAACTTTGTAAAGCGCGTTTTTCACCACGCTGATGGAAAGACCGGCCGAGATGTTTTCGATGGAAGCGCCGTCTTTTTGGGCTTGCTTTACAGAAGAATTCATAAACACCGTGCAGCGCGAACCGAGATCGACGGGCTTATCGGCAAACAGGCCGAGCTTTGCGAATTCTTCCATAGGGTAACCTAAGGCGCCCGCAAAAGTTTGAAGGAAAGAACCGCAGCCGGAAGAACAGGCTTCATTCAAAAAGATGTTGTCGATCACGCCGTTGCGGATCTTGAAGCATTTGATATCCTGCCCGCCGATATCGATGATGAATTCCACATTCGGCATAAACTTTTTGGCCGCCGTGAAATGCGCCACCGTTTCCACAATGCCTTCATCCACGGAAAAGGCGTTTTGGATCAGCCCTTCGCCATAGCCTGTCACCGCGCTGCGGGCAATATGGATCTTCGGGTATTTTTCATAAAGCTCCATCAGAAAATTCTTCACGATGGTGGTGGGGTCGCCGTTGTTCG
Organism: Acidaminobacterium chupaoyuni; assembly: GCF_047936785.1. Classification (GTDB taxonomy): domain Bacteria; phylum Bacillota; class Clostridia; order Oscillospirales; family Butyricicoccaceae; genus Acidaminobacterium; species Acidaminobacterium chupaoyuni. The sequence goes on along the minus strand of NZ_CP176394.1, from coordinate 1,719,388 downwards.
GGGTATACAGCGAACATAAAATAGCGCCTTCAGGTGTAATGGCAACAACCTTTACTGTTGTTGAACCGGAATCGATTCCAAGAAAAGCATCCCCGTTATATTCGGCAGGGTCACAGCTGGGAACCGTATTGGCGCTGTGGCGCTTGTGAAAAGCTTCATATTCTTCGCGCGAGGCGAACAGCGGGTCGATGGAAGCATACTGTTCCTGCGAATGATAATCCCGCAGCCGCGCGAGAGCATCATCAAGCGAGATCTCATCCTGCGCCGACAGCGCGGCACCCAAAGCGGCGTAATAAAGTGAGTTTGGCGGGCAGATGCCCGTGGTTTTCAGCGTGGTGTCGAAACAGGTTCTCAGCTGGCTGAAAAAGGTGAGCGGGCCGCCGAGATAGACCACATTGCCTTTGATGGGGCGCCCCTGAGCAAGCCCCGCGATGGTTTGATTCACCACGGCATAAAAAATGCTCAACGCCACATCGGTTTTCTGCGCGCCCTGATTGAGCAGCGGCTGGATATCCGATTTGGCAAAAACGCCGCAGCGGGAAGCAATGGTATAGACCTGTGTGCCCGCAGAAGCTGCCTGATTCATTTCATCCGGCGTCAGATGCATCAAAGTGGACATCTGGTCAATAAAAGCACCCGTGCCGCCGGCACAAGTGCCATTCATGCGAACTTCTGTGCCGCCGGTCAAAAACAAAATTTTAGCGTCTTCTCCGCCCAGCTCAATGATGACATCTGTGCCCGGCAAATAAGAAGAAGCCGCTAAACGAGTGGCATATACTTCCTGGATGAAAGGGATCTTGGTGCCAAGGGCCATCCCCATCCCGGCAGAGCCTGTAATGGCAAGCGTTGCATGGGGCTGAGGATATTTTTTGAGGATGGTTTGAAGGAGCTCCGTCGTTTTTTCTGTGATCTGCGAAAGATGGCGTTCATATGATTGATAGAGAATAGCGTTATGATCATCAAGCACGACACATTTGATAGTGGTCGAACCTACATCAATTCCGATTTTCAAGAGATTCCCTCCGATAATGTGGCGCAGTGATTTTAAGCGGCACACTTTAATATTAAGTAAATCTTAATGATTTTTTGTCGTTTTGTAAAGAGGAAAGCGCTTTCGATTCTGACAAAAAAGCAGGTTGTTGGACAAAATCCGCGAAAATTAACAAAAAAGATACAAATTGTTTCTTGACCAAGAACAAAAACGAATCCCCCTATCAAGCAAACTGTTTCAAGGGCTTGATAGGGGGAGGGTATATTTTAGAAAATCAAATAACTTTGCTCAGATATTTGTTTTCATAAAGCGAGGTGAAAGCGGCGAATTCATCGGTGCGGATATCTTTTACGATCTTGCGATATTCATGCATATCGAATTCTTCGGCATCGTCTGACAGCATCATCACATAAACGGAAACATTGGAGCAGTGATCGGCGATTTTCTCATAGTTATGGATGATATCCAGGAAGGGAATGCCGGTGCTCACTGTGCACATACCGCTTTGCAGGCGCATGATATGGCGGGATTTCAGCGCTTCTTTCATGGAATCGATCACATCTTCAAGGGGATCGATCTGGCGGGAAAGCGCCGTATCGCATGTTTCGTAGGCACGGATGGTCAGATCCATAATTTCATCCACCGCATCGCTCATCACGCGCAGTTCTGAAAGCGCTTCCTGTGAAAACACGATATTGCGGTCTTTCATATCCTGATAAAATTCCAAAAGATTTTCGGCATAATCGCCCATGCGTTCGAAATCGCCGATGGAATGCATCATTTCGGAATAGGCCTTTTTGCTTTTTTCAGAAAGCTCTTCATCTTTGATGCCGAGCATGTAAGTGTTAAGGCGTGCTTCGGCACGGTCTAAGAAGCTTTCGTTATCTTTAAAGGTATCAAGCCGGGGAGCTTCATCGCTGACCAGCGCGGCGTTGACAATGCGGATATTTTTCTGCGCGCAGAGGCCCATGGCCACGATCACTTTGTTGCACTGCTCAAGCGCGACGACAGGGGAAGAATAGAAGCGTTCATCCAGGCGGCCAAGGTCTTCTGTCAGGCTTTCTTCGCCGCTGTTTTTCGATTTGATCGTGTGTTCAGCCAGGAAAATCAGGAAGCGGTTGAACGGAATGAAGAACAGTGTGGTGACGACATTGAAAAGAAGGTGGAAGTTTGCGATGCCGCCTTTGCCGATGGTTTCATGCCAGAAGGAAAAACCGACAAAGGCGTTGATCGAATAGATCGCTGTCATAAAAAGCAGTGACCCGATGAGGTTGAAATAGAAATGGATCATTGCGGCGCGTTTGGCGCTTTTGTTTGCGCCGATGGAAGACAGCAGCGCGGTGACGCAGGTGCCGATATTCTGGCCCAGAATAATGGGGATCGCCGCGGAATAAGTGATGGCGCCCGTGGAAGCCACCGCTTGAAGAATGCCCACCGATGCGGAAGAACTTTGGATGATCGCCGTGACGAAAACGCCCACCAGCATGCCCAAAAGCGGGTTGCTGAATTTCGAGAACATTTCCTGGAACCAGGGGAGGTCTTTTAACGCGGTGACAGAACCTTCCATCACTGACATACCGATGAACAGCACACCAAACCCCAGCAGGATCTCGCCGAAATCGTGGTGCTTGCGCTTTTTAGAAAACATAAACAGCACAGCGCCGATGGCAACCGCCACATAGGCCAGATTGGAAGGCTTCATCAAAGTCATGAGGAAGCTTTCCGATACGCTGCCCGTGGTGTCAAGACGCAGGATCTGTGCTGTGACGGTGGTGCCGATGTTGGCGCCCATGATCACGCCCACAGCCTGCTTCAAATTCATGATGCCGGCGTTTACAAAACCGACCACCATGACCGTTGTGGCAGAAGAACTTTGGATAATGCCGGTGATCAGCGCGCCCACAGCCACGGCGCTGAAAATATTACCGGTGACGGTTTCCAGTGTTTTCTCAAGTTTTTCGCCGGCCATTTTCTCTAAAGCGTTGCCCATGGTGAGCATGCCATAGATGAACAGCCCCAAGCCGCCCAGCAGCTTGACCAAAGAAAGAGCATTCATACTTGTTAACCCCTTATCTTTCTCTCAATTTCTCATTCTTTTACATTTTATCAACTTTATAAGGATACCGTCAATGATAAAATACATTAAATTGGTTATAAAATACAAAAACTCTCTGGCGAATTTGGAGAATATTTTGTCACAACAACACAATGAATGTAAAATCTGAGTAAAAACAGGGATGATTTAGCCAGTGCGAGTGTTGTAATCTATTGTAACATCTGTTATGATATGTCAGTTAGAGAGAATAGGTTGAAATCATATCGATATTTATTGAATGAAGGATGGTTTGTTATGGAGAAAAAAATGTTGATTCTGGTTTCTTCGGATTCCGGCGTTTTATCCAGCGGAATGCGTGAACTGCGCAGCCCTGCGGCTTATACCCGCGCGATCGCGGCGGCGGGCGGTGTTCCCGTGATCGGCGGCGAACAATGCGCCGAAGAACTGGCCGAGATCTGTGATGGCTTGCTGCTTTCCGGCGGGCCGGATATCGAGCCCGAATTGTTTGGCGAAACCATTTATAATGATACGGTGCATTGCGACGGCCCCCGCACAAAATATGAATATGAACTGCTGAAAGCCTTTTTGGCCAAGGGAAAGGCCATCATGGGCATCTGCCGCGGCGAACAGATCATCAATGTTTATCTGGGCGGCACAATGTATCAGGATCTGGCGTGGCAGAAGGGTGTTTATCACAGCTGCTATGAACTGCGCCACAAGGTCGTTACCGAAAAGGGTTCCATCGTTCAGCGTTTGCTGGGTGATGAATTCAATGTCAACAGCACACACCACCAGGCTGTGAAAGAACTGGCGCCCGGTTTGAAAGTTACCGCCCATTCTAAAGAAGATGGCGTGATCGAAGCATATGAGCATGAAAGTCTGCCGATTTTTGGCGTGCAGTGGCATCCCGAGCGCCTGACCAATATCATGCGCGACAGCCGCACACCCGATATGGCGCCTTTGTTCACTTATTTCCTTGAGCAAGTGGAAAAGCATTGCGGAAAATAAAATAGCCTTTGGCGAAACGAAACAGAAAGCCGGTCGAAAATTCGACCGGCTTTCTTTGCTAAAAAGGACAGAATATGCAGGGACAAAGCGTTATACTCATGGCAGGCGTCGGAAAGGAGGGCTGCCATGAGAACGATCTATTTGGATGTTCTGTTTTTGAACAATATGCTGGTGGATTATCTGCTGCTGCTGACGACAGCCAGATTCTGCGGCGAGATTTGCGCGAGAATGCGAATGGTTTGCGGCGCGTTGATGGGCGGCGCGGGGGCGGTTTTCTTTTTTTTCGAACCGTTTCCGCTTTGGGCCGGAATTCCGTTGAAAATTGGTTTTTGTTTTTTGATCTGTGCCGTGGTGTTCGGGCTTCATCCCCACGGCGGGCTTTGCCGCCTGGCGCTGCTGTTCTTTTTGGTAACGCTCTGCTTTGCCGGCGTGGTGTTTGCCTGCGGCTGGTTTTGCAGCGGATCGGGCTTCTTTTATGTCAAAGGCGGCATTGCCTATCTGGAGCTGCCTTTTTGGATTTTGCTGGCGGCCTGCGTTATCGCATATTTTCTTCTGGGGCTTGCGTTTGGCGGCGGAAGCATGCGACGCAAAGAAAAAGACCGAAAAATAGAATGCAAATTAAATGGCAATGAAATAAACTTTACAGCTGTTATCGATACAGGAAATATGTTGATAGACCCCGCGGGAGGCAAGCGAGTGATCGTGGCCGACCCCGAACTTCTGCGGCCGCTGCTTCCGCGTGAAGATTGGCTTCGGTTTGTGAAAGAGGGTCGGGCGGAAGAAGCCTTTTCGCTGCTTATGAACCGTTATCAAAGCGGGTTTTCATTGGTGAGGTTTCAGACCATTGAAGGGAAAAAACGATGGATGCTTTGCATTCGGCCCGATTTTTTGGCCATAGACGGCAAAGAGAATAAAAGATATCTGGTGGGCGCCGCGCAAGGAAATCTGGCGCTGCCCATGGGGCAATGCGCCGTGATCGGAGAATAGGAGGAATGATGAATTTGAAATCGATAGGAAAAAGCATCCTTGCATATCTGGAAAAGCTTTTAGAAAAGATCGGATTCCGCCGCACCAATCCTGTGCATTATATCGGCGGTTCCGAAACGCTGCCTCCGCCTCTTACGCCCGAAGAAGAGGCAGATTATCTCGGCCGATATACCGGCAAAGAAGAGGATATCCGGCGGGTTTTGATCGAGCATAATCTCAGATTGGGGGTTTATATCGCAAGAAAGTTTGAAAACACCGGTGTGGGAATTGAAGATCTGATTTCCATCGGCACCATTGGGCTGATCAAAGCCGTGAATACATATCGCGTCGATAAAAACACCAAGCTTGCCACTTATGCTTCGCGCTGCATTGAAAATGAAATTCTGATGTATCTGCGCAAAAATTCCGCCCAGCGTTCGGAAATTTCCATCGATGAACCGCTGAACACCGATTGGGATGGCAACGAGCTGCTGCTTTCCGATATTCTGGGAACAGAGCCGGATTGTGTGATTCGCCCCATCGAAGATGATATCGACCGCCAACTGCTGAGCCATTGCATTTCGCTGCTTTCCCCCCGCGAGCAAGAGATCATTTCCATGAGATTCGGGCTTCACGGCCGTGAGGAAATGACACAAAAACAGGTGGCGGATGCACTTGGCATTTCACAATCCTATATCTCTCGGTTAGAAAAACGAATCATCAACCGGCTGAAAAAAGAGATGATGCGCTGCATGTGATGACAATTCATAAAAGTTCTAAAAAGACGGGCTGAAAGGCCCGCCTTTTTTGTCGTTTCGGATGCTGTAAAAAAGAAAGTAACGGTATGAAGAAGACCACACAGGGAATACTGATAGTGAAAATTCTGAAACGGAGGAAAATTCATGCTGGGGAAAGTGGAGATTTGCGGCATCAACACCTCGAAATTGAAGGTGTTGACCAACCGGGAAACAACGGCTTTATTGCTGAGAGTGAAAGAGCATGATGCGCAGGCGAGGGAAGAACTGATCAGCGGGAATTTGCGATTGGTGCTTTCGGTGGTGCAGCGCTTTTCTGGAAGAGGGGAAATGGCGGATGATTTGTTCCAGGTGGGCTGCATCGGCCTGATGAAATCCATCGATAATTTTGATACGAGTTTAAATGTCCGTTTTTCAACCTATGCCGTTCCAATGAACGGATGTTGTTGAAAAAGAAAAAAGTAGGTTTTCTGCAGAAATATAAATAGGTAAAAACCTATGATACTGATTCGCAGAACATATTTTACATTGAAAAAGCGGTATGCTATGATGAATGAAATGAACCGATTTCAGGAGGAATGACAATGAAAACTTTAATTGTTGGCGGGGTAGCCGGCGGCGCTTCGGCGGCGGCAAGACTGCGCAGATTGGATGAGCAGGCAGAAATCATCATGTTCGAGCGCGGCGAATATATCTCTTTCGCAAACTGCGGTCTGCCTTATTATATCGGCGGCGAGATCACGAAAAAATCCGCGTTGACTTTGCAGACACCGCAGAGTTTTCACGACCGTTTCAACATCGATGTGCGTGTGAACAGCGAAGTGACCGCCATCGACCCACAGGCGAAAACGGTGACCGTGGTTCCCCAAGACGGCGAGCCTTATACCGAAACTTATGATAAGCTGATTCTTTCGCCGGGCGCCGCGCCGCTGGTTCCCCCGTTTGAAGGCGCGAAGGGCCCGCGGGTGTTTACCCTGCGCAACATTCCCGATACTATGAAGATCAAAGAATATATCGAAGAAGAATTCCCCGAAAGCGCCGTGGTCATCGGCGGCGGATATATTGGCGTTGAGATGGCGGAAAACCTGAAAAAAGCCGGCCTGAAGGTCACCATCGTTGAAATGGCCGATCATTTGATCGCCCCGCTGGATTATGACATGGCCTGTGAAGTTCACCGCTATCTGCGCGATCAGGGCGTCACGGTGATGCTGGAAAACGGCGTTGAGGCCATCCGCGAAGAAGGGGAGAAGCTTTCGCTGCAGTTGAGCGGCGGAACGGTCGAAGCCGATATGGTCATTCTTTCCGTCGGCGTGCGCCCCGATACCGCGCTGGCGAAACAGGCGGGTCTGGCGCTTAATACCCGCGGCTGTATCATTGTGGATGAACATATGCAAACGAGCGCCGCCGATATTTATGCGGTGGGCGATGCGGTGGAGATCACCGATCTGGTGACGCAAAACAAAGGCTTTGTGCCTTTGGCGGGGCCGGCCAACAAGCAGGGCCGCATTGCCGCGGATAATATTTGCGGCATCCCCAGCGCTTATCAGAAAACACAGGGTTCTTCGGTTTTGAAGATTTTTGATATGACCGTTGCCATGACAGGCGTCAACGAGCGCACAGCAAAGGCGGCCGGTCTGGCATATGAAAAAGTATATACCTATTCCAATTCCCATGCGGCTTATTATCCCGGCGGCCACGGCATTTCTATCAAGACCCTGTATGAAAAAGAAACCGGCAAGATCTTAGGGGCGCAGCTGGTGGGATATGACGGCGTGGATAAACGCTGCGATGTGCTGGCGGTGGCTGTGCGCGCCGGGCTGACGGCGAAAGACCTCACAGAACTTGAACTTTGCTATGCGCCGCCTTTCGGTTCCGCTAAAGATCCTGTGAATTTTGTGGGCTATGTTATTGAAAATATCAGAAACGGCCTGGTGAAAAATTTCTATTGGGATGATGTAAAAGACCTGCCCAGAGATGGCAGCGTTACTTTGCTGGATGTGCGCAAGCCTGCGGAAAGAGAAAAGGGTTCCATCGAAGGTTTCCGCTCGATCCCGCTGGATGAACTGCGCGGGCGCGCAGTGGAACTGGATCGGACCAAGCCTGTTTATATCCACTGCCATTCCGGGCTGAGAAGTTATCTGGCCTGCCGCATGCTGACAGGCATGGGGTTTGATTGCTATAATCTTTCCGGCGGCTGGCGTTTCTATGAGATCGCCGTCAATAACAGAAGCGTTCCTCAGCAGAGCTGTTACGGCCCCGCCGAGAATAAATAAACGAACGGAGGAAGACAACATGGCAAAGCTGCATCAGGGCGAGAAGATGCCCGATTTTTCGTGTGATACGGTGTTTCAAAAGAATGTCACGCTTTCGCAATTGGTGGGCGAAAAGAAAACGATCGTCTTGTTTTTGCGTTATTACGGCTGCACCTTATGTCAATATGAAGTGCATCAGCTGAAAGAACACTATGCGGCCATCGAGGCGGTGGGCGCCCAGGCCATTGTTGTCTTTCAATCCGATCCCGAGAAAATTGCCAGACAGATCACGCCTGAAGACCTGCCTTTTAAAATTATCTGCGACCCTGAAATGAAGTTATATCAGCGCTTTGAAATCGGCGCTGCGGCTTCGCGTGAAGAATTGATGACGGACCCGCTGAAAGAAAAACTGAAAGAGATCGTGGCGCAGGGGTTCGTTCATGGGGAACACGAGGGCGAAGAGTATCAGCTGCCCGCCTATGCGGTTGTCGATAAGGAACTTAACATATTGCGTGTTCACTATGCGTCCGATCTGCTGGATATGCCCGAAGCAGAAGAGCTTCCGGCAATATTTCAGATGTAAAACTTTCAGAAGACGGCTTGACATTATTATGCAAATGTCGTATTATTAACAATAATAATAGCGTTGTGTAATGAAATGAAAAAAAGAGGTGCAAGCCAATGGAACAACAAGAAAATTTGCAGTGGGTAAATGCAGATCCTTATCACATCGGCGAACTGACATTTAAATATACGATGCAGTCATATGACAGGGTGAATATTCTGCATGATTACGGAACAGGCGAGAACTTCACAATGGTCGAAGTGCATACTGTCACGGTCATCGAAGAAAACCCCGGCATCACGGTAACAGAATTGGCCAAGGCCACAAACCGCACAAAGAGCGCGGTTTCTCAGGTTGTCAGCCGTTTGGAAAAGCGCGGCATGGTTCAAAAAACCCGCCCACGCGATAACGGCAAGAAGGCTTTGCTGTTTGTTACCCCCAAGGGTCGTGAACTGTCTATTGCTCATCGCGCTTACGATGTGAAAAATGTTTTATGCTGGCATAACAAGCTGAAAGAAACTTTCACCGATGAAGAACTGGATGTTTTCTATCGTGTCATGGCGGCAAGACTGGCTCTTTCCCCCATTCAAGATGAAGATGATGCCGATTCCGAAGATTTCGAAGAATAAGTTTATACAAATAAGAATAAGCCGGTATCCGAAAAACGGATATCGGCTTTTCTTATAGAATTTTTCAGAGGCAAGGGAAAAGGTGTTAAGGCGCCGTTTTTATGCAAGGCAGGGGCTGTTTTGAAAAGAAGTATGCTCCAGTTCGGCGATGAAATCTGTCAGCGCAGGTGATAAAAATTTATTTTTGTGATAGACTAAGTTGAAATTGCGAGTCAGGCGTGCATCCTCTAAAGGAAGAATGCAAAGTTTGCCCGCTTTGATGCCGTTTTGCACCAGCAGGCGCGAGATGACTGTTAGACCCTGGCCGCCGCAGACTGCGTTTAAAATGGAATCGGAGGAATGGCAGACCCATTTGGGATGGATCTCGACCCCATGCTGCAGCAGATAATGTTCAAACAGGGCACGCGTGCCGCTGCCTTCTTCGCGAAGGATGAAGTTTTGGCCCTTCAGATCTTCGGCATAAACCATTTTGCGGCCTGCAAAAGGATGATTGACGCTGCAGACCAGAACAAGCTCATCTTCCATGACGGGCTGGACTAAAAGTTCGGGGCTTTGAATAGAGCCTTCTACCAGGGCAAGATCCAGTTCGCTTTCCAGCAGCATTTTTTCGATCAGGCGGGTGTTATCAACGAACACCTGAACCTGCGCGTTGGTTCGCTGTTCTTCATAGCGCTTGATGATGCCCGCCAAAACACAGGAACCAACGGTGATCGTGGCGCCGACCCTCAGCAGGATATGGGAAGAAGCGTTGCGCAGATTGCGCTCCATTTCATCAAACAGCGTGACGATATGGCGGGCGTAACTCAGCAGCTGGATGCCCTCTTCGGTAATGTAAAGCTTTTTGGAAAGCCGCTCAAATAATTTTACGCCATAGGCATCTTCCATATCGGCGATCACCTGGCTGACGGTGGGCTGGGCGATATAAAGCTGTTTGGCGGCAAGCCCCATTTTTCCGGTTTCTGCAACGGCAATAAAAATTTTCAGATGTCGAATGGTCATAAAAATCCCCTTCATAGCATATTGCCTATAGTTTTGATTAAATATTACTATTTTACCTAACATGAATCAAGAGGTATAATAAAAATATCTTAGAACACGGCAGAAATGAAACATCATAAAAACGATGGAGGAAACAACATGGCATTGGAAGCAGCGAATATCAAAAAAGTAAAAGGGCAGGGATTTCTGCTCAACCGCGGAACGGAAGAATTTTCCGCACGCATTATCACGGTAAACGGTGTGCTTACCGCAAAACAAATGCAAAATCTCAGCGAAGCCGCCGCAAAGTTCGGCAGCGGCACATTGACTTTTACTTCCCGTTTAACGGTGGAAGTTCCCGGAGTTTCCTATGAGAATATCCCTGCGTTCCAAGAATATATCGCCAAAGAAGGCATGGTGACCGGCGGAACCGGTTCGAAAGTTCGCCCTGTGGTTTCCTGCAAAGGCACCACCTGCGTTTTTGGCCTTTATGATACGCAGGAACTGGCCAAAGAGATCCACGAGCGCTTTTATGAAGGATATCACGATGTGATTTTGCCCCATAAATTCAAAGTGGCTGTGGGCGGATGCCCCAACAACTGCGTGAAACCCGATTTGAACGACCTAGGCATTGTTGGCCAAAGAGTGCCCAAACTGAACCGGGATGCCTGCAAGGGCTGCGCCAAATGCGGCGTGGCGGAAGCATGCCCCATGAACGCGGTTGAGGTCAAAGAAGGGACAGCGGTGATCGATCCTGCTGTCTGCAATAATTGCGGCCGCTGCCACGGAACCTGCTATTTCGGCGCTTTGGAAGAAAGCGAAACCATGTATAAAGTGTATGTGGGCGGCAAATGGGGCAAGCGCGTGCGCATGGGTTCGGCGCTGAATACGCTGTTCACCCGTGAAGAAGTTTTAAATGTGGTGGAAAAGGCTATTTTACTGTTCAAACAAAAGGGCATTTCCGGTGAGCGTTTTGGCGAAACCGTTGAACGCCTTGGCGTTGAAAAAGTTGAAAAAATGCTGGTTTCCGACAATCTGTTGAAGCGGAAAGAAGAAATTCTCGAAATTGAAACCGTTGCCGGCGCAAAATGCTGATAAGATGACCCTTTTCAAGAGCGGTGCGAAAGCACCGCTCTTTTTGTTTGAATGGCCGGGTGTTTGTTTATACTTCTATTAACAACAGCCGAGGAGGATCATATGAAGATTGTTCGAAAAATCGATGGGGTTTTCAGGGATGAAAACGAATATCAAAATTTTCGCCTGACAAATCCCAATGCCATGCAAAAAATTCGTCAGGCAATGGAACGGGTCAACCGCGGCCAATAAAAAGAAATATTTGCCACGACAGCGCAGAAAGAAGGCATGATATAATAACCGCAAAGCGGTTATTATACAAATTTCACGGCCCGCCTACGGCGGAAAGGGGTTTGGATGGCCAGAAAAAAACATACCGCGCTTTATATCCGTGTTTCGACGGATGCGCAGTTTGAAGAAGGGTATTCCATCGACGCCCAAAAAGAGATGCTGGAAGGCTTTTGCAAAAGCCGCGGCATCAAGGAATATAAATTTTATATCGACGGTGGGTTCACGGGCAGCAATATCCGGCGGCCGGGGATGCAAAAAATGATGGAAGCGGTGGAAAACGACCAGATATCCGCGGTGGTGGTCTATAAGCTCGACCGCCTTTCCCGCAGCCAAAAGGATACTTTATATCTGATCGAAGATGTCTTTGCGCCCCATCACACCGATTTCGTTTCACTCAATGAAAATATGGATACTTCCACGCCCATCGGCAGGGCTATGCTGGGCATCATGTCGGCCTTTGCCCAGCTGGAAAGAGAGACTATCCGCGAACGCACGCGTATGGGCATGCGTGAACGCGTGAAACAGGGTTATTGGCCCGGCGGCGGAAAAATTCCCTTTGGTTATGATTATGATGATAAAAACGGCATTCTTGTGCCCAACGAAGATGCGAAAACCGTGCAAACGATTTATCGGCTTTATCTTCAGGGCTATTCCGCCGAGAAAATCGCTTCGATGCTTGGGCTAAAGTATGACCGTCTGGTCATGCAGATCTTAAGCAGAAGAACCAATGTGGGGGTGATCCCTTATAATGGGGCCGAATATCCGGGGCGACATGAGGCGATCATCGATGAAAAAACCTTTCAGCTGGCGCAGGATGAAATGGAAAAAAGAGCGAAGCTGAAAACGCCGGTATCGGAATATCTGCTGACGGGCCTGATCTATTGCGGCAAATGCGGCGCAAAAATGCGTTATCAGAAATGGGGAAAGGCCGGGGTCAAACTGGTTTGCTATTCCCAGCAGAAAACGAAGCCTTATCTGGTGCACGACCCTTCCTGCGATAACGCCCGGCCTTGGGCAGACGAGGTGGAAGAAGCAGTTTTGCGCGATCTGTTTTTGTTTGCGGCCGATTGCCGGGCCGAAGAAAATGAGGAAAAACAGGGCGAAGAGCCGCTGCGTTTGCTGGAAAACCAGTTGGATCAATCGAAAAATCGGCTGCGAAGGCTTTATCGCCTTTATGCGGAAAGCGATGAAGAATTGCTGATGGAAGAGATCGAGCGGGAAAAAAACGCCGCCGGCCGCCTGAAGCAGCAGATCGAAGAGGAAAAACGCCACGGCACATTGCGGCAAAAGCAGAACGAACTGAAAGAAAAGGTGAAAAATTTAGAAGAGGCGTGGCCTTATTTGAAGACTTCCGAAAAACAGGCGATCCTGCGGGCCATTGTGCGGCGGGTGGTCATCAGCGGCGAAAATATCGAAGTGGAATATCAACTGACATGATTTTTTCAACAACATCCGTTCATTCCAATGATAATAGGTGAAATCAGAAGATATTTAAGGGATAACAGCTCTGTGCGTGTCAGCCGCTCGATGCGCGATAACGCCTATCGCGCCCTGACGGCCCGTGAAAAATTTATCGGCGAGCATCAGCGGGAACCGACCATCGAAGAAATCGCCAAAATGATCGAGATGAAAAAAGCGGATGTGGTGTTCGCTTTAGATGCCATTTCAGACCCGATCTCACTGTATGACCCCATCTATCAGGAAGGCGGCGACGCCATTTGTGTGATGGATCAGGTGCGCGATGTGACACAGGATGATAATAACTGGATCGAACAGATCGCCATCAAACAGGCCATGAAAGATTTGAACGAGCGTGAAAAAAGAATTTTGGCATTGCGCTTTTATGATGGGCGCACGCAGGTGGAAGTGGCCAAAGAAGTGGGCATATCACAGGCGCAGGTTTCAAGGCTTGAAAAAGGCGTGATCGATAAGATCAAGAAACAGCTTTAATGCAGCGGGCGAAAGGCGAAAAGCCTTCGCCCTTTTTTATGCACCGGCAGGCTTGAGCATCTTCCGGCTTTATGCTATGCTGATAACAAATCAACAGCAGGAAATAAAGAGGAAGCATTTATGGAATATACCGTTGGGATCGATCTGGAGCAGGATGAAAGGTTTTGCCGCCTGCTGAAAAAGAAAAGCTTTACAGAAAGATTTTTCACGATGGAAGAACGGGCATATCTTGAAAAATATCAGAGAATGGCTCATCAGAAAGCGGCGGGTATTTTCTGCTGCAAAGAGGCCGCGGCCAAAGCGCTGAAAAAAGGGCTTTTCGGGCTGCATCCTCAAGAAATCTATGTATGGCATGATGAAACCGGCGTTCCTCAGGTGACGCTGCGGGGCAGTGCGCTGCGGCAATTTCCAAAAATGCAGTTTTCTGTCTCGGTTTCTCACAGCGGGGGCATGACCACCGCCGTTGTTTTGGCAAAAGAGTCATAAGCAAAGCGCCCTTCACGATATAATAGCAGTAAAATCGGCAAAGAACCGAGATGGCGCCCCTGCTGGGGAAAAGGGGCTTGTCGATGGAATATTGTGAAGGAGCGTGGCATTTTGAAAAAAGCATGGATCATGGTGATGCTCTTTTCGCTGTTGCTGCTGCCGGGCTGCGGCACAGGCGGCGAAGAGAAGGCGTGGAAAAAAATTTCGGAACAATACAGCGGCGTTTCGGCGGTGGAAGCAACCGCGAAAATCACGGCAGATTCAGGCGTTTGGATGGAATATGAAGTGCAGGCAAATTATCAGGATGGCGCCTGCACAACCACCATTCTTTCGCCCGAAGAGCTTGCGGGCATCAGCGGTGTGGTGCGCGGCAGCGCGGCCGAACTGACTTTTGAAGGGGTGTCGCTGGATACCTTGCTGCCGGCGGTGGCGGGGTTCACCCCGATGGATTGCATTGATGGGATGCTGAGGACTCTGGGCGGCGCTGTGCCCACCGAAGAAAACAGAGAAACCAAAGAAAAAGAAAAATGCCTGGTTCTGACCTATGAACAGCCGGCGGGAGAATATACCGGCTCCAAACGAATCTGGATCAGCGAAAAGACAAACACCCCCATTTATATGGAACTTTATCTTGGGGATGACCGCATCCTGCACTGCGATTTTACAGCATTTACAATGCAGTGAAAAACGAAAAGAACATTGCTCCCTTCAGCAAAAAATGATATACTATAAACAAATAACCATAAAAATGATACTTTTTGTCACCTGAAAGGATTTGCTGCATAAGATAGTAGCGGAGGAACAACGGTTCGCCGTGCGCCGGCGCGAGTGAAGATCGATGATTAAATGGTCTCTTGCGTGGAAAGAATAAAAGAGCGGGTTACCCGACTTTTACCGGCGGAGCGTGAGTATTTTGGAGCATTTTTCGCAGCAAGTTAAACGAGGAGATATTTATTATGCCGATTTAAGCCCTGTGGTGGGAAGCGAACAGGGCGGGATGCGGCCGGTTTTGATCGTTCAAAACAATGTGGGCAACCGGTTCAGCCCCACCGTCATCGCAGCGGCGATCACCTCGCAGGTCAACAAAACAAAGCTTCCCACTCATATCGATATTGAAGCGCGCACCTATGGCCTTTCAAAAGATTCGGTGGTGCTGCTTGAACAGGTTCGAACTTTAGATAAACGCAGGTTGCGTGAGAAGATGGGGTGTCTGGATGAAGGCGCCATGCAGCGCGTCGATCACGCCATCGCGGTGAGCTTTGGGTTGGAAAATCAAGAAAGCATGGAGGAAGTGTAACGGTGAAAAACGGAAAGTTGATAAAGCCTATCCTTTCGGCATTTTTCGTGCTGGTTATGGGGGGCGGAATGATGGCGTTGGCGGCGAGTGGATATGGTTCGCAAAGTGATCCGCTGGTCACGCTGAGCTACATAACAGATGTGGCTCAGCCGCAGATGAACGCAACGATCGATTCGATATTTTCTCAGAAACAAACAACTATCAACCAGCTGATCGACAGCAGAATCAACACCTTGCGCGGCGAACTTTCTTCGGGCGGTTCCGGCGCGGTCAGCGAACAGGTCATCGACCAGATCACCAAAAATGTTTTGAACCAGATCGGCGCGGGTTCACAGGCCGCCTGGCAGGTGGTCACACTTCCCAAAGGAAAAACCATGCTGGGCGGTGTGGGCAGCGAATTTATTTTGCGAAACGGTTCGGCCAATTGTTCCGCATCGGGAACCGTGGGGCTTTTGGATCTTTCCAACGGCGAAATGCTGGCCAACGGAAAAGCGTTGCTGCCCAATCACCTTTATTTATCCAGCATCGCGGGAAAAGGCCTGACGGCCGTTACCGAAGTGACGGTTTTGGTCAAAGGCGGTTATACGCTTTCCTAACGAATGATTTTGGCATCTTCCGCATAGAGTAATGCGGAAGATGTTTTTTTATCAGCGGAAAGGGTGTGGGCGGCTTGGCGGAACGGGAACTTTATTTGGGGGAAGAGATCGTGGGCACGATCCGGTGGGAAAAACAGGCCGGTGGTTATCAGATCACCGCTTCCTGCCCGTTGGAAGAGGGATGGATCTATCGCGTGGTCATTGAAAATAAGCATGGCGATTATCAGATCCTGGGTGTCATGGTTCCTTCTTACGGCAAATTTTTTTTAAAGAAAACATTGCTGCTTTCCGCTGAGAAACAATGGGGAACACAGCTTTATCAAATAGAACGGGCGGAAATTTTAAGAACGGGGGCAGGCGGGCTTCAAAAAAGCGAACTGCCGTTCCCACCGGAACTTTTCTTGCCGTTTTCCGCCGATGTTTTTCGAGAGGACCCACTGCTTTGCGAATCACTGAGCGGATGCGGTGCTTTGATGAAAAAGTGGGCCGGATGCTGGTATCTGGCGGCGCCGCTGGAAGAGAACCGCCCCTTTGGGCTGGTAAGCGTTTTTTGCATGGCGGTGCCCATGACCATCGATGAGAAGCCCTATGCGGTGGTGGGCATCGACGCAAAAGGGATTCCGTTTATCGTCACAAAAAATAAAAACGGCCGGCCTGCCGAAAAAGCATGAATCAAGAAGCCTTTGCGTGATCTGAAAAGTTGCGCAAAGGCTTTATTTTTGTGAGAAATGAAGAAGCGGAATTGATTTTAAAATCGCTCCTATGGTATAATAACCGCATAGCGGTATAACGGTTATGATGCTTTATTTTACGGCCCGCCTGCGGCGCTGGCCACTTTATACCATTCGTGCTTGGCATAGACAGCATAAGAAACCGCATAGCGTCGGGCGCACCGACAGCCCGAAAACATGGAAGAAAACAGCCGCTTGCTTTTTGAAAGCAGGCTGTTGATCCGATAAAAGCTGCCGATCCTTCCGCGTGGGGCGGGCAGAAACAATTTTTGGCGCGCGGAGAATGGAAGAAAAAATGGATAGAAGTAAACTGCGCAATTTCTCGATCGTGGCGCATATCGATCACGGTAAATCCACCCTGGCAGACCGTTTGTTAGAGGTTTGCAACGCGGTATCCGACCGCGAGATGGAAAACCAGCTTTTGGATAATATGGATCTGGAGCGCGAACGCGGCATCACGATCAAATCTCATGCCGTGATGATGGAATATGAAGCGTTGAACGGTGAAACATACAGAATGAATCTGATCGATACCCCGGGCCATGTGGATTTTAATTATGAGGTATCGCGAAGCCTTGCGGCCTGCGAAGGCGCTGTGCTGATCGTAGACGCCGCACAGGGCATTGAAGCGCAAACGCTGGCGAACACCTATTTGGCGCTGGAACATGATTTGGAGATCGTGCCTGTCATCAATAAGATCGATCTGCCTTCGGCCGACCCTAAAAGGGCAAAGCATGAAATCGAAGATATCATCGGCATTCCCGCCATGGATGCGCCGGAAGTATCGGCGAAGATGGGCATCAATATTCGTGATGTATTGGAGCGTATCGTCAGCGATATTCCCGCGCCCCCGGATGGGCGGGCCGATTGCACGCGCGCTTTGATTTTCGACAGCCAGTATGATTCTTATCGCGGCGTTATCGTTCTGGTGCGTGTGTTCGATGGCAAATTATCACCGGGCCAAAAAATCCGTATGATGGCCACCGGCGCTGAATTTCAAATCGTTGAAACGGGCTATCTGCTGCCGCTGGGTATGCAGCCCTGCAGCGGTTTGGAAGCAGGCGAAGTGGGATATATCACGGCCAGCATCAAGAATGTGAAAGATACGCGGGTGGGCGATACGGTGACCACCGCCGAAAACCCCGCCAAAGAGCCGCTGGAAGGTTATCGCAAAGTGCAGCCGATGGTGTTTTCGGGCATTTACCCTTCAGATGGCAAGAAATATCCCGATCTGCGCGACGCGCTGGAAAAATTGCAGCTCAACGACGCCGCTTTGACTTTCGAAGCGGAATCTTCGGCTGCTTTGGGCTTTGGCTTTCGCTGCGGCTTTCTGGGGCTTTTGCATATGGAAATCGTGCAGGAACGCCTGGAGCGCGAATATAATCTGGATTTGATCACCACCGCCCCCAGCGTAGTCTATCAGGTGAAAATGATGGGCGGCGATCTGGTCACCATCGATAATCCTCTGAATTTCCCGAACCCCGGCGAAATCGAATATGCCGAGGAACCTATTGTAAAGGCAAATATCATTACACCATCTGAATATGTTGGAAATTTGATGGATCTTTGTCAGGAGCGCCGCGGCATTTTCAAAGATATGAAATATCTTGATACCAACCGTGTGGAACTGCATTATGAAATGCCGCTCAATGAAATTATTTATGATTTCTTTGATGCGCTGAAATCAAGAACACGCGGATATGCTTCTTTGGATTATGAGATGCTGGGTTACCGCAAATCGGAACTGGTGAAACTGGATATTCTGCTCAACGGCGATGTGGTGGATGCACTGTCGTTTATCGTGCATTCCGAAAAGGCTTATGAACGCGCCCGCCGCATTGTGGAAAAATTAAAGGATAACATCCCGCGCCAGCTTTTTGAAATCCCCGTGCAGGCGGCCATCGGCAGCAAAGTGATCGCCCGCGAAACGGTGCGCGCCATGCGCAAAGATGTTTTGGCGAAATGCTATGGCGGCGATATCACCCGCAAAAAGAAACTGCTTGAAAAACAAAAAGAAGGCAAGAAGAGAATGCGTTCTCTGGGCTCGGTGGAAGTGCCGCAGGAAGCCTTTATGGCCGTTCTCAAGCTGGATGAAGACTAAATTTCGCCGTTGCAAAAAGGAGCCATTATGGCACGATTCAAAAAAAAGCAAGAAATCCGCGAAGGAATGAGACAACCTATCGGCATTTATATCCATGTGCCGTTTTGCAAAAGAAAATGCGCGTATTGTGATTTTTACTCACGGCCCTGCAAAACAGAAAAAGAAATGGATGAATATGTTTCGGCTGTTCTGCGGCATTTTGAAGAATATTTTCGCCCGGGCAGCAATTTTGAAGCGGATACCGTTTATTTTGGCGGCGGAACGCCCTCGCTTTTGGGCGATAAGCGTCTGCTGAAACTGATAGAAGGTTTGGATAAGCGCATTTTGCTGCGCGACAGTGCCGAAATCACAGTGGAATGCAACCCTGAAAGCACTGATTTGAAAATGCTCAAAAAGCTGAAAAAAGGCGGGGTCAATCGCCTTTCTTTCGGCGTTCAAAGCGCGGATAATGATGAACTGGTGATGCTTGGGCGTCTGCATACCTTTGAAATGGCGCAAGAGGCGGTTTCAAAGGCGCAGGAGGCGGGGTTCACCAATATTTCGCTGGATCTGATGTATGGTCTGCCGGGGCAAACCATGGAAAAATGGCAGGAATCTGTGAAACGGATTTTGGCGCTGAAGCCGCAGCATCTTTCTGCCTATGCGCTGAAGCTGGAAGAAGGCACGCCGATGTGGCGCGAAAAACCGGCGCTGCCCTCGGATGATTTGCAGGCCGATATGTATCTGTATGCGGTGGAGCGATTTGCGCGGGAAGGGTATTACCAATATGAGGTTTCAAACTTCGCCAAAGAGGGATATCGCTCGCGCCATAACAGCAAATATTGGGATCTTTCGCCTTATCTGGGGTTTGGGCCGTCTGCCCACAGTTATTTTGGCGGAAAGCGCTTTTCTTTTGTGGATGATCTTCAGGCTTATGTGCATGGAATGGATGGCAAAGCTGAAATTCTGGAATCGGCGGACGAGGTTGAAAATTACCGACGACCGGGCGAATATATCATGCTGATGCTTCGAACCACAGATGGCATCGATGAAGAAAAGTTCTATCAGCGGTTCCGCATGGAATTCACACCGTTTGCGGCCAAGCTGCGCAAATATATCGAACCAGGCTATTGCAAAGAGGAAAACGGGCGCTGGTGGCTGACCCCGCAGGGAATGTTTGTTTCCAACGCGATTTTGGCCGATGTATTGGATTGCACCGAGTTTTTGGGATAGAAATAAAACAGCAAAAGATTGTGGGGAAAAATGAAGAAATATGGCATCAGAATCATAAAGATGATATTTGGCTTGTTCCTTTGCGCGCTTGGCAGTGTGATCACCATGCGTGCAAATTTGGGCTTCACCGCCTGGAATTGCTTTCATCAGGGTATTTCATTGACAACAGGCGTCACCATCGGCATGGCGAACACATTGGTGGGCATGGTGATTTTATGCGCCGATCTGGCGCTGCATGAGCGCATTGGCATCGGCAGCATCTGCAATATGCTGCTGATCGGGCCGTTTACAGATCTGATCATCGCCTGGGATGTTCTGCCTACCATGCAGACTTGGTATACCGGCGTGGGCATGATGATCATCGGCATGTTTGTTGTGGCATTCGGCACTTGTTTTTACATCAGTTCACAATTCGGCGCCGGGCCGCGCGACAGCCTCATGGTGGCTTTGGCAAGACGCACAGGGCTGAAACCCGGATGGTGCCGCATCGGCATCGAAACCACGGTCACGGTGATCGGATGGTTTTTGGGTGGGCCTGTCGGCGTGGGAACGCTGATCGGCGCTTTTGGCCAGGGCACCTGCCTGCAGGGCGTTTTTCAGCTGATGCATTTTAAACCCACAGAGATCCATCACGAAAATTTTCGTGAATTGTGGCATAATTTAAAAGGCGTTTGTGAAAAGTAACCTTTGCAGCTTAAAATCACAAGAGTAAATTTAAAAATGCACCTGCCGTTTTTTGCGGCGGGTGCATTTTTCTGGTTCAAAACGATTCTGTTCAGAGAATTTATTTTTGAGAGCAATCTTCTGCGGCGGGTGTAGAAAAAGAAAGCTTGTTTTGATGGGCATAATGAAAGATATATTGCTGCGCAATACCCGCGTAATCGCCAAAGACGCCGTTTTGCAGGGGAAGGGCATATTGCGCATACACTTTTTTCATCCATGTGTCGATGGGGAAGGCATCCATTTTTCCGGCCCCAAAAAGCAGAAAACAATCGGCCACTTTTCGGCCCACGCCGTGAAAAGATAAAATCCGATCACGGGCTTCTTCAGTGGAAAGTGAGCCAAGCATTGCGAAATCAAAGCCTTCCGCACACACTTTTTGCGCCGCATCAAGCAGATAAGCCGTTCGATATCCGGCTTTTAATGGGGCAAGGTCATCAGCATTACACTGCGCT
The DNA here is from genome assembly GCF_047936785.1 of Acidaminobacterium chupaoyuni. Lineage (GTDB taxonomy): Bacteria > Bacillota > Clostridia > Oscillospirales > Butyricicoccaceae > Acidaminobacterium > Acidaminobacterium chupaoyuni. Next base: position 1,698,275 of record NZ_CP176394.1, on the reverse strand, counting down.
AAAATAGAAGAAGAAGGAAATGTATAAAGCGTATGACCCGCAAAAGAAACAGGCTCGCCCAAAAGGCGGCAAAGTGTTTCAATGATTTTTTTGATGCGGGGAATATTGTTGCACTGAGAGATCAAAAAACTGACCAGCGTTTCCCAAGGATCTTGTTTTAAGATGCGCAGGCCGCGCCCATATTCCACCGCCCGGGTCATGAATTCATTTTGCGTGAAGATAGATTCAAGCGGGCTGTAGCTTCGCTGAAGGTCAAAATAAGTGAACCATTCTTTTTCGAACTCTTCTTTGGTGCATGAAAAAAAGATGCCGTTTTCTTCTTGTCTGGCATAAAGCGGGCGGCCGTTTGCGATGCCGATATATTCGTTTTCGGAAACGGCGTTCCAGCGGAAGCATTGGCCGCATTCAAAAGTATGGAAAAGAGAAAAAGGCTCTTGTGAAGCAAAAAAGTAGCCGTTGGGAAAATCATAAGCGGAAGATTTCATTTTATGTTCATCGGCATGTGGCCGATCCTTTCTTTGAATTGCGGTGATGGTATCAAGCGGCCATCGCCGCAGACGGGCCGTAAAATTTGTATCATAAATGTATGCAGTTATTATATCACAAATATGAAGCAGATGACAGGCAGGCCGCGAATGTCTTCTCGCGGCAATTTGATGAATCATGCTCGACAGAACCGTTTTTGGGGGAAGAAAATGGTTTGAAATACAGATTCAATATTGTATAATAAAAATGGTCGGTTTTCTGATGAATGATTCCATTCGGCGTTGATAAACCGGATGATTGCGCTGCTGATCGCGTTTTCTCTATAAAGGAAGTGAAAAAATGCCAAAAGTAAAATGGAAGTATGCGAGATTGCCGCTTTGGGCGGGCTTTTATCTGTTTCTTTTCATTAGCATGGTGCTTTTTTTTCGGAGCGGTTACGACAATGTGAAATTCGATAACGAGAGGGCTGCCGAGCTGCAGGGCAGCTGGAGTTATGAAACAGATTCGGGCGATGTTTCGGTAACACTTCCCATCAAGCTTGAGGGCGCCGGCAGCAGAACGGTTTTAAAAGGTGTTTTGCCAAAAGAGATAAAAGATAACGATTCGATCTGTTTTCGATCTTCTCAGGAAAAGGTGAAGGTCTGGGTGGCAGATCGATTGATCTATACTTTTGGCTGGAGGGAAGTGCATCCCTTTTCAAAAACGCCGGGCAGCGCGTGGAATATGATTCGTTTGCCGGATGGCAGCGGAGAAAAGCCCATAAAAATCGAATTTACTTCCGTATATCCGCGCTATAACGGGGTGCTTCAATCGGTTTTCTATGGCACGAAATCGGCTTTGATTTTTTATATTTTTCATAAAAACCTTGTGGCGGTCGTTTTATCGTCGTTTATCTTTTTGCTGGGGATTTTACTCATTGCTGTTCACTATGCCATTGAACATCCTTATGGAAAGAACTATCGCATTCTTTATTTGGGCGTATTTTCTGTGTTTGTTGGCGCGTGGATGTTGGGTGAATGCCGCGTTTTACAGCTTTTTGCGGGGAATATGAGCGCCACGGGCGCATTGACGATATTATTTATGATGCTTTTTCCCCTTCCTTTGGTTTGCTTGATCGAAGGGATCGACGGATATTCCTATTCTAAAATTGCAAAGATCTGCAAGGCCATATTGGCGGCAAATATTGTATCTGCGCTCGGTTTCCAGCTTTTCGGCATTTTGGATCTGATAGAATATCTTTATGTCATTCAAATGGTGGAACTGGTCGTGGGCATCATATTGCTCATCACCTTGTTTTTAGAGTGTGAAAAAAAGAAAAACAAGGCCGCGGAAGAATTTTTGATCCCTGTTTGCTGCCTGTTGGTTTTCTCCGTTTTAGAAGAATTCATTTTTCTTTTGAATCCCTTGGAAAACACGGGGAATTTCATCCGCATCGGTGTGTTGATTTTTATTTTGCTGCAAGCCTATTTTTCCATTCAAAAGGCGGCGGTCATTATTCGGCGAAGCAGGGAAGCTTCTTATTTCGAGCGCCTTGCAAAATGCGATGCACTGACCCATTGCCTCAATCGCCGCGCTTACCATGAAACGCTGGAAGAACTAAAAACCTGCGGATTCTTTATTTTGGCCATTGATGTGAACGATCTGAAAAAAATCAACGATGCTTATGGACATGATAAAGGCGATGAAGCGATCATCCATTGCGCGCGCCTGATCGACCAGGTGTTTGGCGAATATGGGAAAAGTTTTCGCGTTGGCGGCGATGAATTTGCTTTTGTGGGCAAAGAGATTTCCCCGGCGATTCTGGAGCAAAAGACGCTGGAATTTCATCATTTATGCAAAACAACCGATGAAACACTGGAATATCCGTTCCATGCCGCCATCGGTTATGCTGTTTTTAACAAAGCGCTGGATAAAACCGCTTTAGATACCGCAAGGCGTGCGGATAAAGCCATGTATACCGAAAAAACAAAAGATAAATCTGAAAAAGAGGGATAATCATGGGATATTTGATGGCGTTGGATCAGGGAACGACCAGTTCCAGATGTATTTTATTCGATCGCAGCGAAAAGATCGCGGCCATGGCCCAAAAAGAAACTACACAGCTTTATCCTGCCCCTGGGTGGGTCGAACAGGAACCGATGGAGATTTATGCCACCATTTCCGGCACCATCAGTGAAGCAATGGCGCAGGCCAATATCCATGCAGACCAGATCGATGCCATCGGCATTACCAATCAGCGTGAAACAACGATCGTGTGGAACCGCAAAACAGGCCAGCCGGTTTATCCCGCCATCGTCTGGCAATGCCGCCGCACAGCCGATTATTGCAAAGCGCTGAAAGAGCAGGGTCTTGAAAAAATGATCCGCGAAAAAACAGGACTGCTGATCGATGGCTATTTCTCGGCCACAAAAATACACTGGATTTTGGAAAATGTTCCGAATGCCCGGCAAATGGCAGAGCAGGGGGAACTGTTATTTGGAACGGTGGACACCTGGCTGTTATGGAAGCTCACCGGCGGAAAAGTGCATAAAACCGATTATACCAATGCTTCACGAACGATGCTTTATAACATTCATGAACATTGTTGGGATGAAGAACTGCTGAAACTTTTTCATATTCCCCAAAGTATGCTGCCCGAAGTTTGCCCCAGCAGCGGCATTTTTGGAACCGCGCAGCTGGATGGCCGCGCGATCCCCATCGCGGGCATTGCGGGCGACCAGCAGGCCGCGCTTTTTGGCCAGGCTTGTTTTGATGAGGGCGATTGCAAAAACACCTATGGAACCGGATGCTTTTTGCTGATGAATACCGGCGAAAAGGCGGCGGTGAGCCAAAGCGGTTTGTTGACGACCATCGCCTGCGGAAAAAACGGAAAAGCGGTTTATGCGCTGGAAGGCAGCGTTTTTGCCGGCGGCAGTGTAGTGCAGTGGCTGCGCGATGAAATGCGCTTTATTGTGGAATCTTCCGACAGCGAATATTTCGCCTCTAAAGTGGCAGATAACGGCGGCGTTTATTTTGTGCCCGCGTTTACAGGGCTTGGCGCGCCCTATTGGGATATGTATGCCCGCGGGGCGCTGATGGGGCTTACCCGCGGCAGCAGCCGCAATCATATTATCCGTGCGGCGCTTGAAGCCATTGCTTATCAATCGAATGATGTTTTGCAGGCAACGGTTCAAGACAGCGGAATTGCTTTGCGCGAGCTGCGCGTGGATGGCGGAGCATGCCGCAATAACTTCTTGATGCAGTTTCAGGCGGATATTGGCTCCATCGATGTGATCCGCCCGAAAATCGTTGAAACAACAGCGTTGGGGGCGGCCTATCTGGCGGGGCTGGCGGTCGGTGTCTATGCAGATACCGAAGAAATCAAGCGGCGCAAACCCATTGATATGGTTTTTCACCCACAGATGAAAGAGCAGCTGCGGCAGAAAAATATAGAGGGCTGGAAAAATGCCGTGGGAAGAGTGTTGACCCAAAAATAGAATGCTTTTTCGGCAACCGTCATAATTACGAAAACATGCCTGTGAATTGTGTGTGTATTTGTCGATTTTTTCAGATGAAATGTGCATAAAAAGCGCCGCCAGAAATCTGGCGGCGCTTTTGCTTGTTGGGCCGTATTTTTACAACGGAAAAGGAATCGGTTTATGTGGTTTCCTGCTCCACATACCATAAAAAATATGCGGCGGCCAGCAAATCTGCGCTTCCGCCCGGGCTGATGTTTTGGGCAATCATTTCTTGATCTAACTGTGTCAGAATACCGATATAATCTTGAGATTCAATGCTGTCTTTCAATATTTTAGCGCATTTCAAATGGATCTTGCTCAAGGTTTCATATGAGGAGCGGGAAATAATGTTGGTATCTTCAAAAGACGCCAATATTTTCAGCAGGGTGAGAATGCCTGCGTCGTTTTGGGAAAAGCCGCGGCGGATAGAATCACATAAACTTGGCAGCGCTGTTTCAAACAAAGTGGGGAAACCATTCATCGCCTCGCCGCGTGCGCCGCGAACCTGGTATTTTTGAAACATCGTTTCTCCATGGGTGCCGGGTGAAGATGCGGCCATCTTTTCAAAATCGTGCTCGAGGGGCAAAGCGATTTGACGGCAGACATTTTGCAGCGCAGAGCGGGAATAGGGAAGGCTGCTGCCATATAGAAAGCCCAGAGCGGCGCATAAAATGCCCATGGTGAAGATGGCGCCTTTATGGGTGTTCACACCACGGGTGGCTTCAAGCATCCAAACTTCTGCCTGCTGCCCCAAAGGGCGAAGGTCTTTTAAAAAAGAAGAGGGCTCGCAGGAAGCGTGTTGGATTCCATAGGAACAAGCCTGCAAAAAATACGGTTGTAAAGCTAAAGCACTTTCCATAAAATGACGCGGGGACATATCACGATGGGAACCGTTATTCAGTCGATCTACCAGCCCGGGCTTAGGGGTCGCGTTTACCTCATCGAGCAAAGCTTTCACAGCGTGAGAAGCTGTTTTCGCGGCATACTGTGCGGAAAAATATTCCCACAGAATTTCACAGGTTTTCTCTTGGATCGCTTCGATGGAATGGGCCCGTGAGCGGCCGCAGGCAAAGGCCGAACGATCACACAGCAGACATTTTCTTGGGGAAAAGCCAACGGATTCGCGGGAGATCTTCTGCCCATCGGCATCCAGAACATCCAGATCAAAAAGTCTTCCTAACGGCGATTGTTCATCTAAAAGGCACATGGCTTTTTTCAGAGCAACGGCAGGGGCATCGATTACAAAAAAGCATTCATAACCAACGGCGCAGGGGTGGCGCTCCACCTTTTTAATAGAAAGTGAATAAGCTTTACACTGATATGAAATCAAAGCTATGCCTTCTGAAAAAGCACGGTCTGCCAAAGAAAAATTCTTGATCGGCCCCGCGATGTTCAAGGTGAAGCTAAGCAGCGGAAGATGAAAACACTCTTGAAGCTTTTTTTGAAAAGCAGCCCTTTGCTCGCGTGCATCCAAAAGATCTTCAAGCTTTACCGCGTGCCCATCCAGTAAGTCACGGTAGTTCATGTTTCCTCCTTTCTTATCGCTATGATGAAAAACGGGCAGCTCTTAAAAAAGAACTGCCCATTATGAAGTTTTGTGTTAAGAACGGATCACAGCGCCGCATTCGGTTTCAAGGCGTGCCAGAACTTTTTTCATGACTGCGTCGGCTTCTTCATCCGTTAAAGTATGGTCATAGCTGCGCAGTGCCAGAGAATAGGCAACGCTCTTTTTGCCTTCGCCCACCTGAGCGCCCTTATAAACATCGAAAAGGGTCAGGTTTTCCAAAGATTTTCCGGTGGCGGCGCGGATAGATTGTTCCAGCTTTAATACCGGCAGCGCTTCTTCACAAAGCAGCGCCACATCGCGGGTCACGGCCGGGAACTTGGGCAGCGCTTTGTATACTTTGTTATGATCCATCTGCGCATATAAAGCGTTCAAATCGATTTCACAGGCATAAACTTCAGCGCCAATGCCGTAATTGCGCAAAACCAGCGGATGGATCTGGCCGGCAACGCCGATTTCCACATCGCCCGCCATGATCGCGGCGGTTCTGCCGGGATGATAGGTGGGGTTGGTTGTGCAGGGCACAAAAACCAGATCGCGCAGCGAAAGAATATGGAAGATCGCTTCCAAAGCGCCTTTCAGGCTGTAGAAATCGCCATCGCCATAAAGCGACATGGTCAGGATCTTCTTTTCATCGGGCAGAACTGTCAGATCCGCTGTGCCTTCCGCGGTTTTTTTCGGCAGATAGATCTTCGAAAGTTCGAAGAATCTCGCCGCGGGCAGGCGGAAATTATAGTTGCGCGCATTGGTTTCCAGCAAGCCGGGCAGAGGGGTCGTGCGCATGAGGCTCTGGTCTTCACCCAGGGGGTTTGAAATGACTGTGGCAATGCGCAGGGGCGATTCGGCGGGAATCAGCAGTTTATCAAAAACCTTGGGGCTCATGAAAGAAAGGCTGATCATTTCGTTGAAGCCGGTCGCAAGGCAAGCATCGCTCAGGCGGCGTTCAAAATGCTGTTCAGGGCTCAGGCCGCCCGCTGTGGTGGCTCCGCTGAATAAGGTGGGCTTGATCTTATCATATCCGTAAATACGGGCGATCTCTTCGGCGATATCGGCCATGCCTTCCACATCATCGCGCCAGCTGGGCACGGTGATCAAGCGGTTTTCAACGGGGAATTGCAGATCGGTCAGAGAACGGATCATATCGCTTTCTGAAATTTCTGCGCCCAAAAAGCGGCAGATTTTTTCGGGTTCCAGCGGCAAAGTGCGTGTGACTTTTTTCACAGGATAGGTATCGATCACGCCGGAAACGATTTCGCCGGCGCCCAACAGTTCCACCAGCTGGCAGGCGCGCATCAGCGCGGGCATGGTGTTTTCGCAATCCAGACCTTTTTCATAGCGGCCGGAAGCTTCTGTTCTCAGCCCCAGTTTACGGGAAGTCACACGGATGGACGGGCCCGAGAAAGTGGCCGATTCAAAAACGATCATCTGCGTGTTTTCAGTGATTTCGGAATTGCCGCCGCCCATTACACCGGCCACGCCGATGGGCTTTTTCGGGTCGGTGATCAGCAGCATTCCTTCGGAAAGGGGGCGCTGCTGGCCATCCAGCGTTGTGATGGTTTCGCCCGAAGCCGCGCGGCGCACCACGATGGAATTTTCTTCGATGCAGCGATAATCAAAAGCATGCATGGGCTGGCCATATTCCAGCATGACGAAGTTTGTGATATCCACGATGTTGTTGATGGGGCGAATGCCGGCTTCACGCAGGCGTTCTCTCATCCATTTGGGAGAAGGGGCGATCTTGATATTTTTCGCCATGGCCGCGCAGTAACGGGGGCAGAGGTCGGCATCGGCGATGGTGACATTCAAAAGATCATGGATCTCGCCGGCTGCATCGCGGGCAGGCACCTGAGGCAGCGTCATGGGCAGCTCAAAAGATGCTGCGGTTTCGCGGGCAAGGCCGATCACGCTGAGGCAATCGGGGCGGTTGGGCGTGATTTCAAATTCGATAATGGCGTCATCGATGCCCAGCGCTTTTGTTACGGGTTCGCCCAGAACAGCTTCGCAATCTTCGTTTTGATAAACCAAAATGCCGTTGGGGTCGGCATAGGGGCAGTCATTGTGTGTCAGGCCCAGTTCTGCAAAAGAACAGAGCATGCCGTTGGATTCCACACCGCGCATTTTCGTTTTTTTGATCACCACGCCGCCGGGCAGCCTTGCGTTATGAAGACAGGCGGGCACAACATCGCCGACCTTCAGGTTTTTGGCGCCTGTGAGGATCTGAACGGTTTTATCGCCCACATCCATTTGGCAAATCACCAGTTTATCGGCATCCGGGTGAGGCTCGATCTGAAGAACTTTAGCCCACACAACATTGGAAATTTCATCGGCAGGGTTTTCCCAGCCTTCTACTTTTGAACCCGTCATGGTCATTCTGGCGGCATATTCTTTGATATCTTTATCGATTTTCACATAGTCATTCAGCCATTTATACGGTAAGTTCATGATTATTTCTCCTTTTCTTAGAACTGTGACAGAAAACGCAGGTCGTTTTCATAGAACAGGCGTAAATCATCAATTTTAAAACGCCGCATGACAATGCGTTCCAAACCGATGCCAAAGGCAAAGCCCGAATAGATTTCAGGGTCGATGCCGCAGCCGGCCAGAACTTTGGGATGCACCATGCCACAGCCTAAAATTTCGATATATCCTTCACCTTTGCAGAGAGGGCAGCCTTTGCCATGGCATTTGAAGCAGGTGATATCCATTTCGGCAGAAGGTTCGGTGAAGGGGAAGTGGTGGGGGCGGAAACGAACGCCGGTGTCTTCACCATAAAGCTTTTTGGCAAAGACCTCCAAGGTGCCCTTCAAATCGCCCATGGTAATGCCTTTATCCACCACCAGACCTTCGATCTGATGGAAAACAGGGGAATGGGTGGCATCCACCGCGTCGCTGCGGTAAACACGGCCGGGGGCGATGATGCGGATGGGCGGTTTCTGCTTTTCCATGGTGCGGATCTGCATGGGTGAAGTCTGTGTGCGCAGCACGATATTATCATTGATATAGAAAGTATCCTGTGTGTCGCGGGCAGGATGGTTTTTGGGAATATTCAGCGCTTCAAAGTTATAGTGGTCATATTCCACTTCGGGGCCGTCTGCGATCGAAAAACCCATACCGGTGAAGATATCATAGATATCATCCATCACCGTGTTCAGCGGATGACGCTTGCCGATGGGCAGGGAAGCGCCGGGCATCGTTACATCGATGGTTTCTGTTTGCAGTTTGTGAGCGATCATGCGGTCAGCGATCACAGACTGTTCTTTTTCGATGGCCTGTTCGATTTTTTCACGAACTTCGTTGGCCAATTGGCCGATCTGAGGCCGTTCTTCGGAAGAGAGCTTGCCCATGCCGCGCAGGATAGCCGTGAGTTCACCCTTTTTTCCGAGATATTTGACACGGGCAGACTCTAAATTTTCTTTCGTGGCGACGCTTCCGATTTCATCCAGCGCTTTGGAAAGAATTTGGTTGAGCTGTTCTTTCATCGTTACTACTCCTTTATATCGTGATAGGATTTTAAAATAAAAAAAGCCTTCATCCCCTAAAAAGGGACGAAAGCAAACTTCCGCGGTACCACCCCGGTTCCCGACAAAGCGGGCACTCAAGCGCCTTAACGCGGCAAACGCTGCGGCCTACTTTTCATCAAGAGTTCAGCGGCAGTGCTCAAAAGGGAACTTCACTTAGCAATTTTGCGGATGGCTTTCAGCCGGTGACCATCGTTCTCTAACCAAAATAACGCTAAGCTACTTTCTTTTTCATCGCATTTTCTATATATTTATTATTTATATCACACTTTGCCTGCATTTGCAATGATTTTAAACATAGAAAAATGAAAAGCAAAACGGATCGGTGAAAAAGCAAAATTTGTGGAAAAGGCTTGCAAACCATGTAAAAGTGTGGTATATTAATCAAGCAATTTGATTTGGGGGCGTAGCTCAGCTGGGAGAGCGTACGGTTCGCATCCGTAAGGTCGAGAGTTCGATCCTCTTCGTCTCCACCAAAGTATAAAGCCCGCAAAGCGTTGATATGACAGCGTTTTGCGGGCTTTTATTTATTTTTTCAGCGGATTTTTCCTTGCTTTTTCCCTTTCTGGATTTCATATCGACTGAATATAGTTTTCCATTCGCGCCGCGCTTTGCCGCTTCATTTGGTCCGTAACATGACCGTATACATCCAATGTAAAAGCCGCGGAAGCATGACCAAGATTGTTTTGTTAGGTGTGTATCGGCCTGCCCGATATATGCTTGCCGCTTCGGTGTTGCTAGCGTCGAGGCGGCTTTTTTTATTTCATTTATTTGTTCAGATTCTGGTAATTGTCGTAGGCGAGTTCTTGCAGCATTTTATATAAGCTCTGGATATTATACTTTTTGGGGAACTCAAACTTTTTATTTGCGTATTGGATTCCGTGCGCTTTCATATAAGGCGTCTGGATGTAGTAAATTTCAAGCTCGCTGTCATCGATTCCAAAGCCGGCTGTTTCGGCAGACACGCCAAAAATCGAATTGAGATAGATTGAGTTAACGCGCATTTTCTGCCCGGTTGCACCTTGCTTGTCAAACTCCAATATGCGCTTATCTGTAATAATCATAGCGTCGCGCACCAGTTTGAAACCGGTTTGAATCGTTTCCCCGTCCATTAAATATGCACCGTATTCTTTCTGCAGCGCCTCGGGAGAAATTTCACTCATGTTGCCGAGCACGCCTTGGATGACACTTCCACCCAGCTTATCCATCAGACCCATATCATGTTCCTTCTTTCTAAAATTTGACATTGCATTTACAATGCCTTATAATTTATTTGCTCCAACTTGTCTACCCGGCAATAAGAGCCTGCCCATTGCTGATTTGACCGATCGGCAGTGGGCTTTTTTTAATTATTGCAATTTGCAAACGGTAAACAGCCGAAAATTGGGAACAGAAAAAGATTCAAGCTGGTATCCTTCGCGATATGCAGCGTAAACCATAGACAAAGCGTCGGGGTGTACGCCGCTGAAAGCATTCACAAAATATGCTGCCAAGAGTGGGTCGGTATTCTGGGCGACAAGGGCGGCCTCCTGAGGTTCCCCAATCATGTCGATCAAGCGGAGCATTAGCTTGAATATTCAATTTGTAGGTGCTCAGCGTTCAGCATTCTGAATTGCTCCAACAGTAAGCGTATCTAAATTCAGCAAAGCGACCAAGCCACATTCTTTGCCGTTCAATATTTATTTTAAAAATTTGGCTGCACAGAATTCCTGTTGAAATGTCCAGTGAGTAAAGAATACCTTCCGGGTGGTATGCATCATTTCAAAATATCGATCATTGAAGTATAGCGGCACATACAACCCGTTTTCACACGAAAAGAGCCCAAGGCCGCTGGGGATGATATCCATATCTTCACGATGAATGATATCCTTATATGTATTTTCTGTTTCTTCGCTTTCAGCCATAACTCCGCCCTCCTATATGTGAATATTGATGTAAATAGCAGTATCAAATGGAGCTATAATATAATCATACATTCATGCAATAATAAAAGCAATCTGTTTTGTATGTTTTAGCCAAATATTGTTGCCTTTAGCAACTTGCCGCCGTATAATAAAAAGAGATTTGACAGAAGGTGAAAAAATGGACTACGAGCCCGTAAAAAGCGTGATTCGGACATGCTATCACATTCTTGCGGTATACAGCAAAGAATTTCAGGAAACAGGCTATTCTTTTACCGAGACATATGTTCTTGTGACGATTGGTCATCATCCGGGGATCATCGCAAACCAAATTACAGAATACATCGACTTGAACAAGGGGTATTTGAGTCGAGTTATCAAAAAGCTGACACAGGATGGCTTGGTTTATAGCGATAACACCGCTTTGCGTCAGAGCACGAAGCCCCTTTATTTATCGGATGCGGGGAAAGAGTTGTTTGCCAGAATGGAAGAAAAGGCAGACGAAAGTATTGCAAGGCACATTGCCGACGCCGCGCCGAAAGATAAGGCCACCTTCTTTCGGCTGATGAAAGCGCTGGATAAGAACTTCCCCCTTGTTTATCCGGATGCTCTGGATTGACCGGACAGCAACTTCCTACAAGAGGCAGGAAGCTCTGTCATGAGTGAAAACAAAAATACAAATGAACTGCTGCAAAACGAGCAGCAACAAAATAAGATCAACCGCTATAATTCTGAAGTACTCCGCTGTTTTCTTCCTCACTGACAACGCGAAGGAGCGATGAAAAGATGAAAAACCCCAGTTCGGTGCAGTCACACAGGGTAAAAATAACATTAGCTGTCTTGGTTCTTATTTTTGCGTCAATTCCCGTGGTATTTACCCTTTATAAGGAAGGACGCTTTTTGCCCAACCCTACGGTTACCACAGCATCAACCGTAACAGACCCCAACGCGGAAACGCTTGTTTTTGCTGCGGATTACGATTTTGAGCCCTATTCTTTTTATGATGCCGATAAAAAGCCCAGCGGGTTAAACATTGAGCTTGCAACTGAAATTGCAAATAGAATGGGGAAAAAAGTGCGCATTGAATTGGGTACCTGGCCTGAGTGCAAAGCCATGATTCAGAGCAGCGAAGCCGATGTGCTGCTGGGCCTTGAAATTTTCGCAGATGAAAGCAAAACATCCACATTGAAAACGATTCCGATTTCTCACGACGAAATCAAAATTTTCGGGAAGGACAAGATTTTGAATGTCGGTTCCCTCTATGGAAAGCGAGTGGGAATCGCTTCTCAATCTATTATTACGAAGCTTTTTGAACTCAATTGTGAATATGTGGGATACAACACCAATTCCGATATCCTTCATGCCGTTGCCAGCGGAGAAGTGGATTACGGCATTTGCCATGCATCTGTCGCCACAAAAATCATAGAGCGTGACAAGCTTGACCTTGTGCCGTCTGTAACGCTTATGGAGAGTTTTCCGGCGATGGGAATCCGCGAAACCGCACCGGAACTGAAAGAGCCGATCAATCAGGTGATAAAAGAAATGAGCGATGATGGTACGGTTGCTCGACTCTATGAGAAATGGCTTGCCATGAATGTGGAAAACAAGTCCTTCAAAACGGTTCTGGAGGCAAATTTTGCATTTTATATTGCATACATCATGATCGTCGTATTCGTGATCGGCATTGCGGGTTATCTTCTGTCTGCACTGCAGGTTCGAGAGAATAACCTGAAAACAGCTCTGTCATATCAGAAGGTGCTGGAAGAAGAAAAAAAGCAGGCTGAGGCCGCAAACCGCGCCAAGTCCGCGTTCCTGTTCAATATGTCTCATGATATCAGAACGCCGATGAATGCCATCCTTGGCTTCAGCGATATCGCCATTCAAAACATAGATGACCGCGATAAAGCGCTGGATGCCTTGAACAAAGCCAAGTTTTCAGGGAAGCATATGCTGAGCATCATCAATGACATTCTTGATATGTCAAGCATCGAAAGCGGAAAAATTGAGATACAGAGCGAGGCCATCAGCATTCACGAACTGGTGACGCATCTGGAGGAAGTGTTCCGCATCAACATGGAGCAAAAGGGGCTGCGTTTTGTTGTTGCGGATGATACCAGTCGGATGTTTGTGGATGGCGACGCGATGCGCATTACACAAGTGGTTTCCAATTTGCTGAGCAATGCCATGAAATTTACGAAACCGGGCGGAACCGTCATCTTAAAAGTATGCGAAATGCCCGGTGAAGACACAGATCACCTGAAATATCAATTCCAGGTGAAAGATACCGGCATCGGTATAGGCAAAGAATTCAGCCAGCGGATTTTCGGAGTGTTTGAACGAGAAAAAACATCCACGGTCAGCGGCGTGCAGGGAGCCGGTCTGGGCCTCTCCATCGCCAAGAACCTGGCAGAGCTGATGGGCGGCAGCCTTTCCTATACAAGCGAAGTTGGAAAGGGAACGGAATTCACTTTTTCATTTGACGGGAAAATTACAGCGGAGCCCATACAGGAACAGCCTGAAGCACCCGCGCCGGTGAATATCCCATCGGGGAAAAGGCTGCTGCTGGCGGAGGATAATGTGCTGAACAGAGAAATTGCTTTGAATCTGCTGACCCATTCCGGATTCACCGTGGAATGGGCGGAAAACGGAGAAATCGCGGTCAACATGGTATCCGCCGCTGAACCCGGGTATTACGACCTGATCTTGATGGACATTCAAATGCCGGTGATGGATGGCTATGAGGCGACAAAGAAGATTCGATCGCTTGCGGATCCGCTTCGCGCCGGCGTCCCCATTGTGGCGATGACGGCCAACGCATTCGCAGAAGATCGGGAGCGTTCCATCGCCGCGGGTATGAACGGACACATTGCTAAGCCAATCGATGCGGCAGTTCTGCGGTCAACGATACAGCGGCTTTTATAATTCATGCCGCCGTGCTGCAACCAATCAATCTGGTAATATCTTTCTGGGACGCTGAAGAAAATTAGACAGTAAAAAGCCGGTTAGAAGAATATCAAAAGATTGTACTGCCTGTTTCTGTTTAGAAAAGAAGTCGGGCGGGATTTCAGTTGAAAAGGCTCAAAATTATGGGAATAAATGCGCCATTCATGAGTTGCATTTATCGACAGAAATGTGTTACAATTTTGCAAACAAATCAGGTTTCGGCAGCGCGGCCCAATACAATTTTGCCGCTGCGGGAGGAGGATCTTCCATGATAAACGCATATCTGCCGTATCTTGTGACTGAGGCGTTTTGCGTCGTGTTTACCGCCACCATCTTTCTCCGCCTTCAGTCGGAAGTTGGGAACCAGCGAGAGCTTACCATTCTGAAAAAGATAATTGTGACCTATATTATTATGCTGGTGACGGATATCCTCTGGATAGTGGTGGAAAATGGATCACTCAGGAGTTATTATCTGCTGAATGCTGCGGCCAACGGTGTTTCGATTGCAGCGGTGGCGGTGGGTTGCTACTTTTGGTATCAGTTTATGGAATATCGGCTGATGCCCGGTGCGGCCCCCGGTAAGATGGGCGAACGCCTTATCCGAGCCCCGGTCGTTGTGCTTTGCGTCTTGGATCTTTGTTCCATCCTAACCGGTTGGATTTTTTACATCAGCCCGAGTGGTTTATACACGGAGGGAAAGCTTTTCTGGCTTCAAAGCATCATCACCTTCACCTATCTGCTTGTCCCGACTGCTCAAGCTGTATTCATGGCCATTAAAACCAAATGTTCAAAAAAACGCAGGGAATATGTTACTTATGCGGCTTATATCGGGATATGCTTTGTCGTGGTTGCCATACAAGATTCTGTTCCAACGGTGCCGCTATTCGCGCTCAGTATTTTTACCGTCATATTGATTCTGTTCCTGATGCTCTATCTGGATCAGGAATATGCGCTGGCCAAACGGGAAAAGGAACTGACCGATTCGCGGATGTCACTGATGCTCAGCCAGATTCAACCCCATTTTCTCTATAACACGCTGTCTGTGATCCAGGATATGTGTCACGGCAGAGCCCCTGATGCTGAGGCGGCTACGCTGGAGTTTACAGAATTCCTGCGGGGAAATATGGATTCTCTGCAAATTGAAGGGTTGATCCCGTTCCGCAAGGAACTCCACCACACACAGAACTATCTCTCATTGGAAAAAAGGCGTTTTCAAGGGCGGCTAACCGTGAAGTATAACATTCAAACGGATGATTTTCAGATTCCGCCGCTGACGCTTCAGCCCATCGTGGAAAACGCTGTGCGCCACGGCGTGATGCAGAGGGTGGAGGGCGGCACAGTGGTTATCTCTGCGGAGGAGACGCCGGAAAGCCATATTGTGACCGTGAAGGATAACGGAGTGGGCTTTGCCCCTTCGGCACCGTTGGATGACAGCGAGCGCAGCCATGTGGGTCTTGCCAATGTCCGGGAGCGCCTGCACATGATGTGCGGCGGCACAGTGGAGATTGACAGCACGGCGGGGCAGGGAACCGTCATGACGATTACAGTTCCGCGAACAGACGCGCCGCCAAGAGAAAAAAGTAAAAAAGATAATAAAAAAGAAAAGATCGCCCAATTTTGAATTCAAAAGTGGGCGATCTTTTCTTTTCACAGCAAAAAATGTTTATAAATATAAAAAGCCAAAACAGCTTGCATACCACTGCTGACGGCCGTTATTCAGGGCAGCCGCATTGCGGGTTTGTCAATTCAAAGCGGTCATCCATATTTTTTTCGCCCCATTCGCACATCGATTCAAGAATCGGGAACAAAGATCTGCCCTTTTCGGTGATGGAATATTCCACCTTGGGCGGAACTTCTGCGTATACCTTGCGCGAGATAAGCCCATCGGCCTCCAGTTCACGAAGCTGGTTGGTCAATGTGCGCTGAGAAACAACGGTGATTTCGCGCAGCAGCTGGCAAAACCGTTTGGTGCCGTCTTCTGTCAGGGAATAGAGGATCAGCGGTTTGCAGATCCCGCCGATCATTTTCAGCGTAACTTCCATTTCACAGGTCACTTTGATTTTATCCATGAGATCCTCCTAATAGTGAAATGTAATTCACTATATGCAAAAATACTGCGTACTTGTTTTTATGTTGATTATGATTATAATTACTCAAACAGTATAGAGATCGAAAAGCATTTTGTAAAGGAGTATTTTATGAAACCGTTGATCGTTATAACCGGGGCAAGCTCGGGGTTTGGGCAGGCGCTTGCCGTTGAATTCAATCAAGCAGGTCACCCGCTGCTGCTTCTTGCGAGGCGATTAGAGCGCCTTGAAGCATTGCACCTGAAAAACGCCATGTGCGAACAGGTGGATGTGACCGACCGTGCAGCGTTTGAAGCGGCTGTGCGCAGGGCGGAAGCCATTTGGGGCAAGACGGATCTGATCATCAATAATGCAGGGGTCATGCT
The DNA here is from genome assembly GCF_047936785.1 of Acidaminobacterium chupaoyuni. Classification (GTDB taxonomy): domain Bacteria; phylum Bacillota; class Clostridia; order Oscillospirales; family Butyricicoccaceae; genus Acidaminobacterium; species Acidaminobacterium chupaoyuni. The sequence continues at coordinate 1,681,914 of NZ_CP176394.1, read as the reverse complement.
GCTGGGGAATCTGGAATCGCAGGAACCGGGCGAATGGCAGACGATGCTCAACACGAATGTGATGGGCGTAATGAACGGCATGCAGATCGTGATGAACGATATGAAAGCCCGCCAAAGCGGAACAATCGTCAATCTTTCTTCTTTGGCAGGGGTGAAACCTTTCGAAAATCACGCGGCCTATTGTGCTTCAAAATATGGAGTCGTCGGCCTTTCAGAGGTTGCCCGCGGCGAACTTTCTGCCTATAATGTGCGTGTGATCACAGTGTGCCCCGGCGCGGTTGCGACCGAATTACTGGGGCATACCACAAGCGAAGAGATCAAGGCGGGATACTTGCAGTGGAAAGAAACCGTGGGCGCCGACAGCATCACTGCCCGGGATGTGGCGAAAACCATTCGTTTTGCTTATGAACTGCCGCAGGGCGTCAACCTGCGGCAGATCCAGATCGCCGACACACGGCAGGATGCCTGATGTGTTGAAAAGCGGGTCTTTTTGCAACCACGCTTTGTTTGCAGGAACTGGGAACAAATTAAAAACAGCGCTTCGCAATTTGATTTTGCGAGGCGCTGTTTTGCATAGTGAAAGGAATAAAGCGGCAAAACTAAGCGTTTGCCGGATGACTGAGTTGCTTTTTGAGCACCCGGAACAGGTGATTGGGGTCGATAGGCTTCGTCAAATGATCGTTCATGCCCGCGTCACGGCAGTTGCGGATATCTTCATCGAATGCATCGGCCGTCATGGCAATGATCGGCACGGCGGCGGCATCCTGACGGGGCAGCGCACGAATCGCGCGTGTGGCTTCATAGCCATCCATTTCAGGCATACGGATATCCATCAGAACAGCCGAATAATATCCAACGGCAGAGGCTTTGAATTTTTCAACGCCCAAAAGCCCGTTAGCCGCGCTTTCCACCGTGAGATCTTGATTTTGCAGCAGCATCCGCGCAATTTCGGTGTTGAGCGGGTTATCTTCACATAACAGCACGATGCGCCCCGCGAGGCTTTCGACGGGCAGGTCATCCTCATTTTCGGGCTGCTGGTTGGGGCTGGCAAGGGAAAGGGGCAGCGCCACACGGAAAGCGGAACCTTCGTTTATGCGGCTTTCCACGGTGACTGTGCCGCCCATCAGCTTTACCGTTCGCTTCACGATGGCAAGCCCCAGGCCTGTGCCGAGGATGTTTTTTGTTTCAGTGCGGCGCTCTTGTGAAAAGCTTTCGAAAATATGCGGCAAAAATTCCGGGCGGATGCCGATGCCGGTATCCTGCACGGATACATGACAGGCAAAACCATCGGCAGGGTTTTCTTCCCATGAAATGGCGGCGCGGACCGTGCCGCCGGAGGGGGTATATTTGATGGCGTTGGAAAGCAGATTGAGAAACACTTTTTGAAATTTAAGTCGGTCAACCCAGACGGTAACATCCGGGCAGGCTGTGAGATCGGCGATAAAGTGAAGCGATTTGATTTCAGCAGAAGGCTGCAGCGCCGTGAAAACGGTTTCGGCCATACTGCGCAGATTCACCGCTTCCGGCGAAAGCGCCGCTTTGCCGCTTTCGATGCGGGAAAGTTCCAGCGTATCGTTTACAAGATCCAGCAGAAGAGTGCCGGAAGAACGCACTTTGTGAAGATATTCCTGTTTTCGCGCGGGGTCTGTTTCGCCGAGAGCCAGATCTGTAAAGCCGATAATGCCGTTAAGCGGCGTACGCAGGTCATGGCTCATGCTGGCCAAAAAAGTGGATTTTGCCGCATTGGCCTGATCTGCCTCAAGTTTGGCTTCTCTCAGGCGGCTGATCTGTTCATGCTCCAGCTGATATTGGCTGGTGGTATCCGATTTGCATAAGAAAATGGTATCTCTTGCTTCATCTAAATAAGAAAACTGCAGCAGCTTGTGGCGATGGCGGCCATCGCTGGTGGTCACTTCGAAAGAAAAATCATAGCTGGGCGCTTCACGCAAAGCATCGAGAATGGTTTCAAGGCGCAGGGCGCGGCTTACGGCGGCCCGCTGATCCGGGGCGATCACTTTCTCCAGATCGCCTTCGATCGATTCGAAGTAATCTTCATAATGTTCAAACAGCATGCCAAAATGCATGGGTTTCAGCCGAAAATAGCGTACCTGGCGCGAAGGTACTCCCAAAAGCCCTACCACTTCATATCCCATCATGGTGAAGCGTGAGATCAGCTGTGTTTCAAGGATCTTTTCTGTGACATCGAAGGCTGTAATCACACATTCCACATGGCCGTTTGCGGCGGATTGGAAGGTGCGCAGCGTCAGGGAAACCCAAAACGGCATTTGGCCGTCTTCATCGCGCCGATATTGAAGCGCAAAAGAAACGCGGCCTTGCTGATAGTTTGAAAGCAGAGCCGTGCGATCCAGCAAAGCGGTGAGCTTCTGCTGGTCTTCCGGTGAATGGGGCGCCGCGCCCATCCGTTTGGCGGCATCATCATAAGAAAGCGCGGGGTCCAGCACCAACGCGCGCGCTTGTATGGCTTCATAAGAAAGAATGCGATTATCGGTGAGATCGCTGTGCCAAGTGGCGATGCGGTAATAATCGCTGTTCTGCCGCAGTACGGCGGGTTCCGATTCCGCAGCGGTGGCCGTTTTGGGCAAAATCTGTGCGCCGATGGCGGCACCGTCTTTGCCGGGCAGACCGGAAAAATAGAGATAGATCAAAAAAGAACCGTTTGTCTGGCGCTCGGCCATGCCGCTGCAGGTAACGCGTGTATCGCCCGAAGCGCAGCGCAGGCGATAAGTAACGCGGCTTTCTGCCTTGGGTGACATCCGCGCATATTCAGCGGCCGCGCGGGCGATGCCGCGATCTTCAGGGGCGACCAGTTCCAGCAAAGCGCCGTCAAAACGGGTAATTTCCTCGCGGCTTTTCCCCAGCAGAGAACACATTCCATCTGAAACGAGAAGCAGACGGTATTCATCTTCAAAGGCGTGCAGCACGCAAAGAGGAATAGGCAGAATTTCATAATTTCGCCGCTGAATATCGGTAAGACCTTCTATTTCAAGCATGATAGAACATCTCCTGCTTTTATTTCTTTTTGAGCTTATAATCCTAATTACAATGATATATAGAAAACGCAATATTTTCAAGTGCGAAGTCCGCCAAAAAACAATTTTTCTGTGATATTTCTATCATTTCCGCCAGTGCTTTTATGAATTTTGAGAGTTATATATTTGTGCGAGCCAGTTGATTATTTAAGTTGAAATCTGTTGACAATAAATAATGATCTATGATAGAGTTCAAAAAAGGGAAGAAAACGCCGCTTTTCGCATGAATGGAAATGCGGCGTTTTTAACAGCATGAAGTTAGCTAAAACTAACTATGGCGGCGGAAATTTGTTTCATGCGCCACAAATGTCTTTGCCTCACAGCCCATGACGGAACTATATGAAAAAGCTTTAACAGATAAAGCGGGAAGCCGCAATGGAAGCGCAAAGCATGCATAGTATATGATGTTGATGAAGGAGGGAATGTGTGAAACTTTCAAAAATTATTTATATGGCTATTGGCAGCGTGATGCTGGGGCTTGGGGCTTTGGGCGCGGTTCTGCCGGTTTTGCCCACCGTACCTTTTCTGATGGCGGCCGCATTTTGCTTCGCCAGAAGTTCACAGAGGATGGATACCTGGTTCAAAAGCACAAAACTTTATCGGAACAATTTAGAAAGTTTTGCGCAAGGCAGAGGGATGACCCAAAAAGCCAAGATCCGCGTGATGGTGACGGTTTCTTTTTTGATGATAATCGGTTTTGCCTTTATGCGAAACGCTCTGATCGGAAGAATTTCTCTGCTTGTTGTGTGGGCGGTGCATATGATCGCTTTTTGCTTTATCGTGAAAACCTGCCCGGCCGCAGAACAACAGGAAAACGGTGAAACCGATAGTTCCAACCAATTGTAGCGTCGTTTTTTATTTTTTAAAACAACTGAAAAAGCGGGAATAAACAGCCTCAAAAGAGAAATACTGTGAAGGATGAAGCAAGCCTGCTTTATTGAATGAAAATGTAAAAAGTTTGTGAAAGGCTTGCATTGGCAAAAAATATAAGTTATACTAAACAAGTATTTTGAGTGTTTAGAAATTGATTTCACATGGTCAACAAATCATTTTCAGCTCTTGCAAAATGATTGTGGTCATGTGATTTTTTATAGGCAGCAAAATATGATATTTTTTTAGGAGGTACCACTATGCATACAGGTACAGTAAAATGGTTTAACGCAGAAAAAGGTTATGGCTTTATTTCCACCGACGGCGGCGAAGATGTTTTCGTTCATTTCTCGGCGATCCAGGCTGAAGGATATAAATCCTTGAACGAAGGCCAGCGCGTTCAGTTCGAAATCGTTGAAGGCAATCGCGGCGCTCAGGCTGCCAATGTCACAACTCTCTAAACCATAAAATAAGTGCCGCAGTTCTTTCACAGAGAAGAGCTGCGGCATTTTTTCATTGCTGTAATGTAAAATTATGGAATATAAGCGCGAAAGGCAGAGGGCAGGGCAACTGTGTTTTCCAGTTCGCTTTTGGTCACCCATCTGCTTTCGGGCCACTGCGTTTTTTCTTTTAAGATGATCTCATAACCGATCATCTTCCATTCGATATGGGTGAAAATATGTTTGGCGGATGAAAGAACACGGATTTCAAGGGGCTTGCTCTCAAGCCGGTCGAGCACTTCTTCTTTCGTCAGGATGCCGGGCAGGGCGGGCAGTTCCCACTGGCCGCGCAAAAGCCCTGTCGACGGGCGCTGATGCAATAAAAAGCGATCTTCAAAACGAAAGCGCAGCACGGTGCGTTCTTCCACAGGGCGGGCCTTTTTAGGCGGTTTAAAGGGGAATTCACATTCTTTTTGCTGTTTATGCGCCTCACACAGGCCGGCAAAAGGGCAGGCGGAGCAAGCCGGCTTTCCGTTGGGGAGGCAAACGGTGGCGCCCAGATCCATCAAAGCCTGGTTGAAATCACCGCAGCGTTCTTCGGGCAGAGCCGCTTCAACAAGGGTTTCGATCTCGCGGCGAACGGCCCGGTCGGATAGATCGCGGCCATCAGCCGATAAGCGTGAAAAAACTCGCAAAACATTTCCGTCCACCGCCGGGGCTTTTATCCCAAAAGCGATGGATGCGATGGCCCCCGCGGTATAATCGCCGATGCCGGGCAGCTTTTTTAAAACAAGCGGGTCAGCCGGAAGCTCGCCGTGGTATTCGCTCATCACCACGCCAGCAGCTTTTTGAAGGTTGCGGGCTCGGTTATAATAACCCAAGCCTTCCCATAGCTTCATCAGCCGCTCTTCGGGCAGCTCCGCCAGCGAGCGGATATCAGGAACCTCACCGAGAAAGCGATTATAATAAGCAAGCCCCGCTTCAACGCGCGTCTGCTGAAGCATGATCTCGGAAAGCCAGACATGATAAGGGGTCGGATCGGAACGCCAGGGCAAAACGCGCGCATGGCGATCATACCAGTGCAGCAGCAGAGGGCTTAAAGAAGGCAGGTTCGGCATAAGGGTGGAATTCCTTTCGCAAATAACGACATAATGATAAATATTATAAAGCACAAAACGAAAAAAGCAAGCCGACTTTTTCCATGAGCCTCCCCCCGGGGGCGGGTTGTAAGGATGAAAAAAAAGGCATATTATAACTTAAGTATCCATAAAAATGGAGAAAGAATATTTGCGCAAAGGAAGAATGATTCATGGTTCAAAATGCTGTTTTCCTGGCAGTTTTGTCAGGTATTTTAGGAACGGGAATCGGAGGGCTTTTCGCCACTTTTCCCGGTATCGGCAAAAAAAGGATGGAGCCGATGCTGCATTTCACCGCCGGTGTCATGCTGGGAATGAGCTTTTTCGATTTACTGCCCGAAGCCTTGGAATTAGGCTCTTGGTGGGTCATTGCGGCGGGGCTGCTTTGCGGCGTTATGCTGGTGTGGCTTGCCGAAGCTTTGGAAAAACTGGGCGAAAATCGGGAAAAAGATGTTGCCGATAAAAAAATGGCAAAAACGGGCATCGTTGTGCTGCTGGCGCTGATGCTGCATAATCTGCCGGAAGGCTTTGTGATCGGCGCGGGTTTTGAAAACAACATGGCGGTTTCCCGTGCGTGGCTGATCGCCATGCATAATATTCCCGGCGGCCTTGCCGTGGCGCTGCCCATGATCCAGAGCGGCATGAAAAACATCAAGGCTGTGCTTCTGGCCGCCTTGTCGGGCGTTCCTTTGGTGATCGGGGCGGCGCTGGGCGGTTTTTGCGGGGAGCTTCCTTCGATCGTTACAGCGCTGTTCCTTGCCACTGCGGCGGGGTCAATGCTATTTGCTTCCTGCTATGAGCTTTCCGTTCAAAAAGACGAGCGGAAGAATTTCTGGGGGCTGCCCGCGGCTTGTTTATTGGCGGGCCTGTTTCTGGCGTATGTTTTAACTTCTTTCCATATTCATTAACGGCGTCGGCCGCCGCATGGAGAGAAAATGGAGGTGTTCTAAATGGAACGCATTTTAAACGGTGGGGAAGAGCCCTTTGATTCACAGGATTTTTCAGGCATACATGGGGAAGAACAGCAGTTATCAGGCAAAAAATTCCATAATTGCCGTTTTGACGGGGCGGATTTTTCAGAAGTGTGTTTTGAACACTGCGCTTTTGAAAAATGCCGCTTTCACGGCAGCCGCTTCAACGGCGCGGTTTTAAAAAACTGTGCGTTCATCAACTGCACTTTTCAATATGCCAGATTGTTTTCGGCTGTTTTTGAAAACTGCAAACTCACAGGTTCTATTTTCATCGGGGCCGATACCCAGAATATGCAGATCAACGGCGGAGATTGGTCTTATACCGATTTAAGAGAAGCGGATCTGCATAAGACGCATCTTGAAAACATTAATTTCAAGGGCGCCGATTTTAACCGGGCAAGGCTTGAAAACTGCAGAATTTATAACTGCAATTTTGAAGGGGCCGTGATCAGCGGCGCAAGCTTTCGCGGCAGCGATCTTCGCGAAAGCAACATCGCGGGAACAGATATTTTGGGCGCCGATTTTAAAGGGACAACCATCGATGTGCAGCAGGCGATCGATATGGCCAGAGCTTTGGGAGCAAAATTTTTACCGTAATTTCATAAAACTATTTGTATGAATAAAAATGCTGTAAACCTCTATCGCTTTTTTGGAATTTTAGTCAATTGAAAAAGAGCAGACGCGATGATAAAATATATAGGTTATTTAAAAAATGGAGGGGATAAGCTATGGCAAAAATTGGTTTTGACAACGATGCGTATCTGAAAATGCAATCCGAGCAGATCTTAAAGCGCATCAATCATTTTGGCGGTAAACTTTACTTGGAATTCGGCGGAAAGCTGTTTGATGATTACCATGCTTCCCGTGTGCTGCCCGGTTTTGAACCCGACAGCAAAGTCAGAATGTTGAAAACCATGGCGGATAAAGCAGAGATCGTGGTCGTGATCGGCGCCGCAGATATCGAAAGCAACAAGTTGCGCGGGGATCTTGGCATCACTTATGATGCGGATGTGCTGCGCTTGATCGATGCGTTTCGCGGCATTGGATTATATGTCGGCAGCGTGGTCATCACCCAATATAATGGACAAGCCGCGGCGGATGCCTTTAAAAAGAAACTGGAACATCTTGGCTTGAAAGTTTTCCTGCATTACCGCATTCCGGGCTATCCCTCTAATGTGCCTTTGATCGTCAGCGACGAAGGCTATGGCAAAAACGAATATATCGAAACCACCCGCCCGCTGGTGGTGGTCACCGCGCCGGGCCCCGGCAGCGGCAAAATGGCCACCTGCCTTTCTCAGCTTTACCATGAATATAAACGCGGCGTGAACGCCGGATATGCAAAGTTCGAAACTTTCCCTGTTTGGAACCTGCCGCTGAAACATCCGGTGAACCTGGCTTATGAAGCCGCCACGGCCGATCTGAACGATGTGAACATGATCGACCCGTATCATCTCGAAGCCTATGGAAAAACCGCGGTCAATTATAACCGCGATATCGAGATTTTCCCTGTGCTGAACGCCATTTTCCAGAAAATCTCGGGGGAAAGCCCCTATAAATCTCCCACAGATATGGGCGTGAATATGGCCGGTTTCTGCATCACCGATGACGAAGCCGTTAAAGAGGCCGCAAAAATCGAGATCGTTCGCCGTTATTATAAGATCATGTGCGATTATCGTGCCAGCCGTGTGGAAGAAAACGCCGTTCGCAAGGCCGAGAGCGTGATGAACCAGGCCGGGGCAGATGCTTCTTTGCGGCCTGTGATCGCTTCTGCCATCGCCAAAGCCGAAATGACCGATCAGCCTGCCGCAGCGATCCAGCTGCCCGATGGCCAGATCGTCACAGGCAAAACTTCCGATCTGCTGGGTTCTTCCGCGGCGGTTTTAATCAACGCGCTGAAAGCTCTTGGCGGCATCAACAGCAAAATGCATCTGATCTCTCCCAATGTTATCGAGCCTATCCAGAAATTGAAGACAGGCTATCTGGGCAACAAAAACCCCCGCCTGCATACGGATGAGGTGCTGATCGCGCTTTCTATGAGCGCCGCCACCAATCCCATTGCGGAAATCGCCATGATGCAGCTTGGAAAATTGAGAGGCTGCGAGGGCCATTCCACGGTGATCCTGCCACAGGTGGATGATACAACTTTCCGCAAATTAGGCGTTAATATGACCAGCGAACCCGATTATCAGAGCAAGAAATTGTTCCATCAATAAATATCGATAAAAAAGAGATAAAAAAGAGATATAAAAGCGCCCTTCGTCGCCGCAACCGCGGCATCGAAGGGCGCTTTTTCATCGTTTATTGTTTGATAACGGGCAGCGTCACCGTGAAAACGGTTCCGCTTTCGGGGTCGCTTTTGACCGATATTTTGCCATGATGTGCCTGGACAATGGAATCGGCGATGGAAAGCCCCAAACCATAGCCGCCTGCCAGATGAACGCGGGCCGCATCGGAACGGTAGAAGCGTTCAAACAAGTGGGAAAGATGTTCTTCGGGGATGGCTTCGCCCGTGTTGTGAACAGAAAGCTGGGCCTTATCGCCCGCGGGATGCAGGGTCAGCGTGACTGTGCCATGGGGGTTTGAATATTTGCAGGCGTTATCCAGCAAAATCATGGTCAGCTGCCTTAACTGGTTTTCCGCCCCCATCATATAGATATCGGAATCGATTTCATTATTCAAAGATAAGCCCTGTTCATAGGCGATGGATTCAAAGGGAAGCAGAGAGCTCCAGACGATATCGCTTAAATTCAGTTTTATCGGCAAAGTGGTTTGCTGGGCATCCATTTTTGCCAGAAACAGCAGGTCATCCACCAGCTTTTTCATGCGATTGCTTTCACTTTGGGTGTTTTGGATCCATTTCCATTCTTCTTTGATGGTGGATTCTTTATGTGCGGAAAGAATATTGAGATTTGCCAGAATAACCGTCAGCGGGGTTTTCAGTTCGTGGGAAGCATCGGCAACAAACTGCTTTTGGCGTTTCCACGCCTGATCCACCGGGCGAACGACCCAGGCCGAAAAACACAGGCTGATGAAGAAGAACGCCAGAAGCCCCGCGGAACCCACCAAAATAGAAATGAGAATGAGATTTTTCATGGAGGTGATCTCGCTGCTGCGATCGGCCAGAGCCACGAGAACAACATCATCCTGCTCTAAAATGGAATAGCGCAAATGAAGGTCGCTGAGGGTGCCGCGCGATTTTGATTGCGCGGTAGCTTCCTGCGCCGCCTGCAAAGCGGTTTGCTGATCGACCACCAAATTGGGTGAAAACAGCGATTTGAAAGAATGATCTTCTTTCGAAAGCGACACAACAAAGGTGGGCAGCATCAGCGGATCGTTGGATCTTTGCGATTTGCCCTTATTATTTGCGGGTTTATCGGGCGCGCCAAATTCAAAGCGCGGGTTATCTTCCGGCGAATCGGAGGTATATCGTTCCAAGGTGTGGGAAAGGGCGCTGTAACTCATGCGTTCCTGCTCACGGTAACTGGAAAAAAACAAAGTGAGAAAAACAATCAGCAAGACCAGAAAAACCAAAGACATATTAATGAAAATGATTTTCCAGCGCAGTTTGCGAATCATGGGGTTACCTCCAGGCGATAGCCGACTTTTCGAATGGTGTGAATTTCAACATGAGAGCCCAAATACATCATTTTTTTGCGCAAAAAGGAGATATATGCTTCAACATTATTATCTTCGGCTTCCGATTCAAACCCCCAAACCTTGGTGATCAGATCTTCTTTGGGGGTAATGGCCGCGTGGCTGGAAAGAAGGATGCGCAGAACCTCGAATTCTTTAAAGCCGAGATGCACCGATTTTGCGCCGCATTGCAGGGTATAGGTGGATAAATTCAAAACAAGATCGTGAAAAGAGAGTTCTTCCAGCACGACATCGCCCTGACGGCGGGCAAGGGCGCGAACGCGGGCCAGCAATTCTTCCGGCGCGAAAGGTTTCGTCATATAATCGTCGGCGCCGCAATCCAGCCCCGATACTTTATCGCTGATCTCATCCCGCGCTGTCAAAAGAATGACCGGGGTCGCGATATTTTCGCGGCGCAGCTGGCGAACCACATCAAAGCCGTTCCTTTTGGGGAGCATCACATCCAAAACGATCACATCGTAATAGCCCGAACGCGCATATTCCAAACCGTCTTCACCGTCATACACCATGTCCACCGAATATTTTTCCTGCTCCATGATCTGCCCAAGCGCTTCGGCCAGATGCACTTCATCTTCCACAATCAATATTCTCATAGCGTTCCTCCGATCGTTTACCAAATCGATATTTTCATCATATCATATTTTGTCTGATGCTGTCGTTATAAATATAGTATATTTTTTCACTGAAAATAAACTGAAAAGTTTTTTTCAGATTAATTTCAGCGGCATCCGTTATGATGTGGTTGTTGAAAAACAAAGGAGGAAATTTTATGGCAGAGTATCAGCAAGTTTTCAAGCGCTATGAGAAAAAATATTTCCTGACGGAAACGGGATATCGTCAGATGCTGAATTTATTGAAAAACAAAATGCAGCAGGATTCTTACGGGCTTCATACTATTTGTAACCTGTATTATGACACCGACCGTTTTGATATTATTCGCGCTTCTTTGGAAAAACCTGTTTATAAAGAAAAATTACGGCTGCGCAGCTATGGAATTCCTCAAGAGCAAACAAGAGTATTTGTGGAACTGAAGAAAAAATATGACGGTGTGGTTTATAAGCGCAGAGAACCCATGCCGCTGAACGAAGCAGAACGGTTTCTCAAAAAGCCGGAAAGCTTTTTCGATCAGACGCAGATCCAAAAAGAGATCAGCTGGTTTTTGAGGAACCGCGATATAGAGGCAAAAGCATTCATCGGATATGACAGAACGGCCTATTTTGATCAGAATGACCCGGATTTTAGGCTGACTTTTGATAAAAACATCCGCTGGAGAGGCGAAGAGCTGGATCTGAAAAAAGGGGATTGGGGCCAGAGAATCTTGCCCGAAGGGATCTATTTGATGGAACTGAAGATCCATGATGCGATTCCGCTTTGGATGTGCCGCGTTTTAGAGCAATGCCACGCGGAAATGGCTTCCTTTTCAAAATATGGGGCCTGTTACAGCGAACACTTGATGAGTGATATGAGGGGAAAGGGTGAGATTTGTGCTTAGTTCAATGATGGGAAGCATTACACAGTCGGGGCTCAATTTCGGGGGCTTTATGATCTGCACGGCGGCCTCGCTGCTGTTAGGCATTTTATGTGCCTGCATTTATATGTATCGCAATGTTTACAGCAAAAGCTTTGTGGTAACTTTGGCGCTGCTGCCGGCGATGGTTCAAATCGTGATTATGCTGGTCAACGGCAATCTTGGGGCAGGCGTAGCGGTTGCCGGCGCTTTCAGCCTTGTGAGGTTCAGATCTGTGCCGGGCACAGCAAGGGAAATCGGCAGCATTTTTTTCGCCATGGCGATCGGCCTTGCAACGGGCATGGGATATATCGGTTTCGCCGTTTTCTTCCTTTTGCTCATCGGCGGCATGATGCTTTTATTGAGCCTTTCTTCGTTTGGTGAAAGAAAAGAAACCGAAAAACAGCTGAAAATCACGATTCCGGAAAATTTGGATTATGAAGGCCTGTTCGATGATATTTTTGAAAAATATACCAATCAGGCGGAACTGACAAAAGTGAGAACCACCAATATGGGCAGCCTTTACGAGCTGCAATATGACATCCGCTTAAAAGGCACACAGATCAAAAAAGAGTTTTTGGATGCGATCCGCTGCAGAAACGGCAACCTGAATGTGGTTTGCGGCCGTGTTGCAACGGGGCACGATGAATTATAGAAGGTAGATAGGAGTGATTTTTTTGAAGCTTCAAAAAACAAAAGGCGCGGTATGTCTTCTTTTATCCGCGGTGCTGCTGTTCGGGTGTTCGAACCAGAACACGGCAGAAGGCACTTCACAAACGAAAAGCAGCGAAACAGCCATTACGCAGCTCAGCATAGAGGAAGACCGCTATCAGGAAGAAGATTTGGATACATCCTGGTCGGAAGAAAATGCCACAGTCATTACCTTTTCGGGCGGTCAGGCAGAGATCAAAGGCAGCGGCGCTTCGGTGAAGAACCAGATCGTCACTGTTTCCGAAAAAGGCACCTATGTCTTCCGCGGCACATGGGAAGGGCAGATATTGGTCAACGCTTCAAAAGACAGCCTTGTGCATCTTGTGCTGGATGGTCTGACGCTTACCAATCCTTCCGGCTCTGCGATCTATGCGCAGCAATCGGATAAAGTGGTCATTACTCTTGGCAAAGACAGTACAAACACGGTTACAGATGGCGCAGAGTATCAGTTTGCAGCCGAAGAAGATGAACCTTCGGCAGCTATTTTCAGCAAAGATGATCTGTCTTTGAATGGCGAAGGAACTCTTGCCGTGACCGCAAATTATAAAAACGCCATTGCCTCTAAAGATTCTCTGGTGGTCACCGGCGGCGATTATACCATCACCGCGGCAAATGACGGCCTGCGCGGAAAAGATTCCGTAGCCATCAAAGAGGGAACTTTTAACATTATGGCAAAAGGCGACGGAATCCAAAGCAGCAACGACACAGACAGCACGAAAGGCTGGGTGGCTATCGATGGCGGAACCTATCAGATCCAGGCCGGTAACGATGCGATTCAGGCAGAAACATTATTGGAAGTAAACGGCGGAGAAGGAGAACTCCACACCGGCGATGGCGCCGCCAGCGTTCAGAAAACCAGCGGCGACGCGCCTGATTTTTCTCAAAACGGCACGCCTCCCACCCCTCCTTCGGGAAACAACGCGCCAACAGATAAGGCCGCGGGAGCAGAAAACAGCAGCACCGCATCCACAGAAGATACAGCCAGTTATAAAGGCATGAAGGCTGGTACACAAATCGCTGTAAATGGTGGAACCTTTATATTTGATTGCGCGGATGACGCTTTTCATTCTAACGGCAATCTCTTTTATAATGGAGGAACCAGCACCATCAACACCGGTGATGATGGGCTTCACGCAGATGATGTTTTACAGATCAATGACGGAACAATTGAAATTGCAGGCAGCTATGAAGGACTGGAAGGTTCTGAAATCTATGTCGCAGGCGGCAAGGTTACCGTGAACGCTTCGGATGACGGCGTAAACGCAGCGGGCGGTAATGACGGTTCCGGCCAAAGTGGGCAGATGGCGACAGATCAGTTCAGCCAGAGCGGCAGCCATTCGATTTCCATCAGCGGCGGCGAACTTTATGTGAACGCGGCAGGGGATGGCCTTGATTCAAACGGGTCGATTGCGATGACAGGCGGCACAGTGATCGTTGACGGCCCCGAAAATTCGGGCAACGGCGCGCTGGATTATGACAGCACCTGCGTTGTGGATGGCGGCATTCTTGTCGCTGTGGGCAGCAGCGGGATGGCACAGAATGTGAGCGACACATCCAAACAGACTGCCGTGCTCATCAGCTACGATCAGCAGCAAGATTCCCGCATCACTCTGACGGATGAAAAAGGGAATATCCTTCTCTCTTATCAGCCCGCAAAAACCTATCAGACAGCGGTGATCTCGGCGCCCACTTTAGAGAAAAACATCGCTTATACACTTTCTAAAGGCGGAACGGTTTCCGAAACGGAAAAAGAACATTCCATCTCAACAACGGGAACTTTGACAGGCGGTGAAACGCTTTCACAGATCACTTTGGCAGATACCGTCAATACCCTTTCGCAAAACGGTGAAAAAACAGAACTGGCAGGCCCCATGGGCGGCCACGGCGGAATGGGCGGCGGAAACATGGGCGGAAAAAACGGAATGACACCGCCCGACAGAAACGGCAGCAATGGAAATGACGCCACCAGCAAAGCCACGCAAAACGGCGCGTCATCTTCCTCTTCGGGCAGCGGCACAACGCAGCAGCCCTGATCGAGAAACAAAGCACCGATGCAAACAAAAACAGCCTCCTTGGTTCTATCAAGAACCAAGGAGGCTGCTGCTTTCTTCAGAACGCGAAGTTTATTCGTTCCCTCCGGAACGCAGCCACGAAGGCCTTTGCCGCATCACAAAACTTGCGACGACGCCAATGGCAAGAAACATGGTCACGATCGAAGAGCCGCCGTAGCTTAAAAACGGCAAAGTCAGGCCGATAACAGGCAAAAGCCCCACACAGAGCCCGATGTTGATAATGGTCTGCACCATAAACATACTGCCGATGCCCACGCACATCAAAAAGCCAAAGTTTGAACCCGCTTTGGTGGAATCGCGGAAGATGCGAAGGATGATAAGCGCCAGCAAAACCATGATGACGCAGCAGCCGATAAACCCGAATTCTTCACCGATCACAGAAAAAATAGAATCGGTGTGTTTGGCGGGCAGTTTGTTGAACTGTGTCTGGCGGCCCTGTAAAAAGCCGCTGCCATAAAGCTGCCCCGCGCCTAAAGCCAGCTTGCTTTGGGCGGTTTGATAATAGCGGGCGGGGTTGATGGAAGGATCGAGGATCACAAGGATCCTGTCTTTTTGGTTCTTGCTGAGGAATTTCCAGACAAGGGGAGAACCGGCGGCACCGACGCCCAAAAACGCAAAGATCCATTTGAGGCTGATGCCGCTCACAAAAATCATCGCAGCAAAAATGAAAAGGTAAGAAACGGCCATCCCAAGATCTTTTGAAAACAGATAAACGAATGCGGTGGTGATCAGCCCGTGAAGGCAGAGCTGGATCACTGACCAAATCGAATTGATGCGCTCTTTCAACTGGTTGATATGACTTGAAAGAGTGAAAATGAAAATCAGTTTGCCAAATTCGGCTGGTTGGATGCCGATGCCCGCAAAGCGGATCCAGCTTCGGTTGCCCGTTCCGCCTTCTTCGCCCAAAACAAAAACAGAAGCGAGAAAAAGCAGGTTAAAAACAAAAAACACTTTCCAGAACCTGCTGATGTTTTCAAAATCGATCAGTGAAGCCATAATAAAGGCGAAAATGCCAATGAAAATAGCGCCGCCCTGCACGATGATGAATTTTGAAGTGTCATAGCTTCTTGTGGCGCTGTAAATAAAGACCAGCCCCAAAAAAGAAGTGATCAGTGCAAGAAATAAAAGGGTTAAATCGGTTTGTTTCAAATAGCCGCGTAAAGAGGCAAAAAAGTTTTTCATAAAAGACGATCCTTTTCGCACGCACCATGCCGATGATGCAGATCTGACAATCGATAAAAGTTCATTCTACCAAGACAGTATAACATATATTGCGATGGTTGTTCAACGCATGAATATTTTTTAACATTATTCTTTTATTGGAAGGTCGTAAGTGTTATAATGATATGCGCTAATATAATGGATTTTCTATGAAAACATTTTGAAAAGGGGCGATGCCATGCAAACGATTCCGAAAGAAAACGCGCAGCTTGCGTTTTTGCCCGGCCGGGAACCTGCTGCGTTTATCCGCAGCGGCGAAAGCGTGCGCTTTGAATGCAGTGATTGCTACGGCGAACAATTGGCGTATGACGGTTTCCCTTATGAAAAAATGGATATGCGGCGAAATAACCCCGCCACAGGCCCGCTTTATATCGAAGAAGCACAGCCGGGCGATTTATTGAAAATTACCATTGAAAAGATCGAGATTGCTTTAGAAGGCAGCATGTGCGCGAGAACCGGCGCAGGGATCTATGAAATCGAAGGCTGTCACTGCCGCAGGTTTCATATTGAAAACGGCGAGATCTGTTTCGACCATGGCATCAGAATCCCTATCAAGCCGATGATCGGCGTCATTGGAACCGCCTCGCCCGAAAAACTGCCCACCACATGGCCGGGTGAACATGGCGGCAATATGGATATCCGCGATCTGGGCGAAGGCGCCGTTTTGGTTCTTCCAGTTTTTGAAAAGGGTGCTTTGCTTTCGGTTGGCGATCTTCACGCCGTTCAGGGCGACGGTGAAACCGTGGTTTGCGCATTGGAAATGAACGGATTTGTCACCTTGAAAGCCGAAGTGCTGAAAGGGCGCGGGGATCTTCCAACACCGTTCATCCTTACAAAAGATGCTTATTTGACAACAGGCGCCGCCGAAACTTTGGATGAGGCCGGCAAAATTGCCGCGCAAAAAATGCATCGGTTTTTGCAGGCTCACTCCCCCTTGAATGATGCCCAAAGCGGCATGCTTTTATCATTGGCGGGCAATTTAAGGATCAGCCAGGTGGTCAACCCGCGAAAGGGCTGCATTATGGAGCTGAAAAGAGGGCTTGCCAAAGAAGATTTTCGGTTATAACAAGTTAGAATGGATAATAGAAAGTGAATATCGAATTGAAAGTGATTGAAAAAAGAATTACCGGTTCCCCCGAAGAAACGGAACAGTATGGCGGGGAGCTTGCGCTGCGCTATGGCGAAAACAAAACCGTGTTTGCGCTGATGGGCGATCTGGGGGCGGGGAAGACCGCCTTGGTTCGCGGCGCCGCCCGGGGCCTCGGCTGCATTGATGCCGCTTCCAGCCCCACTTATGCCATTGTCAACGAATATCGCGGCCCGCGGCGCGTCTGCCATTTCGATATGTATCGCATCACGGATGCCGACGCGCTTTATGATATCGGCTGGGAAGATTATCTCGCTTCGGGCGCGTTATGCTTTGTGGAATGGAGCGAAAATATCCTTGAAGCCCTGCCGAAGGATACGCTGTATATTCAAATCGAAAAATTGGGCGATGAGATGCGCTGCATCACGGTTTGCTCAAAAGAGGAAGGAAACCCGGAATCATGCTGATCCTTGCTTTAGATACCACTTCACGCATCGCCTCTGCGGCGCTCTGCCGCGATGGCGCTATTCTGGCGGAATGTGAAAAAGATTCACAGATGAACCACAGCAAAACCATTTTGCCCCTTGTGGAGCAAATGTTGAAAGATAAACAAATCAAAATGAGCGAAATCGATGTATTTGCAGCGGCTGTAGGGCCGGGTTCCTTTACAGGCGTGCGCATCGGCATCGCCGCCATCAAGGGGTATGCCTGGGCGCTTCAAAAGCCCTGCGCCGGGGTTTCCACCCTGAAAGCGGCGGCATATTCCGCCATCGATCACGAGGGAACGCTTTGCGCGGTTGTAAAAGCCCGCGCGGATGAATTCTTCTATGCAATATATGAAAACAAAAACGGCACGCTGAAAACGATTTTCGAAGATGCGGTGGAATCGGCCGCGGAGATTTTGGAAAAGCTTTCGGGCTTCAAAACGCCGGTCACTCTTTGTGGAGACGGCGCGGAGGATTTTCTGACTTTCTGCGAAAAAAAAGAAGGCTTGAAAGTGAGCGACAGCGGATGCCGGCAAAACGCCAGAGCGGTGGCGCTCTGCGCCGATCTGCTGGCCAAGGAGAACAAGTTGATTTCTGCAAATGAGTTGACACCTTCTTATTTGCGTTTATCCCAAGCAGAACAAATGAAACAGAAAGGATTGATAAAATGAAAATCGCAATGGGTTGCGACCATGCCGGCTTACATTTGAAAGATCAGGTGAAAGCCCATTTGACAGAACTGGGTTATGAGATCACAGATTGCGGAACCTATGACACCGCTTCCTGCCATTATCCCTTGTTTGCCAAAAAAGTCACCACCGAAGTGATCGGCGGAAGAGCCGACCGCGGCATTTTGATCTGCGGCACAGGCGTGGGTATGTCGATCGCCGCAAACAAAGTGAAGGGCATCCGCGCCGCTGTGGTATCGGATTGCTTCACCGCCAAAGCGGTGCGTATGCATAACGATGCCAACATCTTATGCATGGGCGAACGCGTAACAGGCCCCGGCCTGGCTTGCCTGATCGCACAGCTGTTTGCCGAAACAGAGTTTGAAGGCGGCCGTCATCAGATTCGCCTTGACATGATCACAGATATCGAAAACGAACAAAATCGCTAAAAAGATAGGGGAAAAGAGCAATGAACGACAAGATCCATATCATGAACCATCCGCTGATTCAGCACAAGTTATCCATTTTGCGCAACAAAGACACCGGCGTAAAAGAATTCCGCGAGATCGTCAACGAGATCGCCATGCTGATGTGCTTTGAAGCCACACGAGAGCTGCCTTTGGAAGAGGTTGAAATCGAAACCCCTATCGAAAAGACAACGGTAAAAGTGCTGGCGGGCAAAAAGCTGGCCATTGTTCCCATTCTTCGCGCAGGCCTCGGCATGGTCGATGGCATGCTGAACCTGATCCCTGCCGCGAAAGTGGGCCATATCGGCTTATATCGTGACCCCGAAACCTTAGAGCCTGTGGAATATTATTGCAAGATGCCCAACGATATCAGCGAACGCGAAGTGATCGTGGTTGACCCGATGCTGGCCACCGGCGGTTCCGCTTCTGCCGCCATCACCTTCATCAAGCGTTACGGCGTGAAAAACATCCGCCTGATGAACATTATTGCAGCGCCCGAAGGCATTGCGCGCATCACCGCCGACCACCCCGATGTGAACATCTACTGCGCAGCATTGGATGAAAAACTGAACGATCATGGATACATCGTTCCGGGCCTTGGCGACGCGGGCGACCGCATCTTCGGCACAAAATAATTTTGCATCAAAAAAGGCTTTTGCCAAAAGGGAAGAACCCCTTATGGCAAAAGCCTTTTTATCTTTAAATGTGAAACAAAAATGCCGAGTGAATTTTATCAGCGGCGATAGCGTCTTTTGCTGGAATAGCGGCGGCTGCGATTATTACGCCGGCGCAGCGATTTGGTAACAAACAAAATCAGCAGGAAAGCAAGAAGCGCAGCGAGAAGAATGCGGAAAACCGTGGATTTGAAGAAATTTGTCACACAGGCGGCCGCATACAGAATTTTTGAACGCTCGGCCGAAGAAGAGGCCACCAAATCGATGCTGCCGTATTCTTTATCGTTGATATAGAGGCGGGCGGTGCCCAGCTTTTCACCCTTTTTAATGGGCGCGGCCAGAGTTTTGGGGCAATCCACTTTATATTCCACCGTGGCAGATTTTAAAATGCCCTTGGGTGCAAGCGTTGAAAAATCTTTGGCGGGGGAAAGCACCATGAAATCCTGACCCGAGCAATATTGCAGGGGCACTTCTTTGATGGGCGCATCCTTTTCGGCCAGCGTCTGCATGGCAAAATTATCTTTGACATATTTATAAAGCTTCAGTGTATCACTGTAGCAGCCGATATCGCCTGTGTCGGCATCTTTTTTGCCGCCCAGAACGACTGAAATATATTCCAGATCACCGTTATCAAACCCGGCGATGAGGCAGAACCCCGCCGGTGTGGTGGTGCCGGTTTTGATGCCGATGGCATCCGCATTGAAATAGCGGCCGTCTTTGATGCGTGAGATCAGGTGGTTGGTGGTGGTGATGGTCGTGGTGGAAGCATGCATGTTTGTAACGGGAAGATCGGTTTGAACGGTGGAAACGATCTTGCGGATCAAATCGTTCTTCATGGCCGCTTTGGCGATCAAATAAAGATCACGGGCGCTGGTATAATGGTTTTCATCATGCAGGCCGTTGGGGTTTGTGAAATGGGTATTGGTGCAGCCTAATTCTTTGGCTTTTTCATTCATCAGATCGGCAAATTTTTGGGGGCTGCCGCTGATATGATCGGCGATTGTGTTGGCGGCATCGTTGCCCGAAGGGATCAATAAATAAGCCAGCATATCCTGAAAAGCCATTTGCTCGCCTGTTTTCAGAAAAACGCTGCTGCCTTGCTCAAATAACCCCTCGACAGCGCTCTGAGGGACTGTTAAAATATCAGTAGGCTTGCAATGTTCCACCGCCACAAGGGCTGTCATCAGCTTTGTAGTGCTGGCAGGGTATAAACGATCATCTGCATGATATTCATAAAGGATTTCATCGGTGGTGGTTTCGCCGATAATAGCGCCTTTTGAAGAAAGTTCAACGGCGTTATCCGGAACGGCGGGTGTTTCCGGCGTTGCGGCGAAGATCGTGCCGCATAAAAAAACAGCGATAAAAATCCATGAAAACCACTTTTTAAAATTCATTTTACCCTCCAGAAATCTTGAAATCACGGAATGAACATAGAACGACTGTTATTTTATCAAAGAATGACGGGGAATTCAACAGACGAGTTAAACAAGGTGAAGCCAATGAGAAAGAGTTTTTTGGGAATGATGGCAGGAATTCCGGCCGCGCTGGTCGTCGGCATCTTTTGCGGGCGTTTTATGATGATGCAAGGGAAAATTATGGTCTCTTTGCCCGCGGATGGATGGGTGGATCAGCAAAATTTGTTAGAAATTGAAAGTTATGTCTTGCCGAATGAGAAAGAAAACGATATGATAAGAGTAAATATAAATGAAGCCGACGAGGAAGAACTGGATCAAATTCCGGGCATCGGCCCTGCGTTGGCAAAGCGAATCGTGGAATACCGTCAGGAAAACGGCCCATTTGAATCGAAAGAAGAGCTTCGCGCCGTGAATGGCATCGGTGAAGTTCTTTATCACCGCATGGAAGAGTGGGTCACGCTGGAGTGAGAAAAAATTTTGGTCTTCACCGCGCAGCATCCTATCAAATGCGTTTAGTGAAACAACGATGGAGGTCGCTATGAGAGTATTGGTTGTTGATGATGAAAAGCTGTTGGTCAAAGGAATTAAATTTAATCTTGAAAATGACGGATATCAGGTCGATGCCGCTTATGACGGCACGCAGGCTTTGAATTTGGCGCACGATCAGAAATACGATATCATTATTTTAGATTTAATGCTGCCTGAAGTGAGCGGCCTTGAAGTTTGCAGAAAAATTCGCGAAAATTCCAATGTCCCCATCATGATGCTTACCGCAAAGAGCGAGGGCGTTGATAAACTGATCGGTTTTGAATATGGGGCCGATGATTATGTGACAAAACCTTTTGATATCTTAGAGCTGAAAGCCCGCATTCGCGCGATTTTGCGCCGAAGCGCCGCCCAGAACACTTCTGTGGTGATGGAAGATCAGATTCGAATCGGCGATCTTCAGATCGATACAGCCCAGCGTTCCGTGAAGAAAAACGGAAAAGGCGCTGACCTGACAGCCAAAGAGTTCGATCTGCTGGTGATGCTGGCCAGAAACCCCGGGCGCGTTTTCAGCCGTGAAGGGCTTTTGAATTCAGTATGGGGCGAAGATTATCCCGGCGATATCCGAACGGTGGATGTGCATGTTCGCCGCTTGCGCGAAAAACTGGAAACCGATGACGCGAATCCCGAATACATCCTCACCAAATGGGGGGTAGGTTATTATTTCAAAGCAAGTATCAGCGAGCAAATGGACTAAAAGCCTTCGCTTTCGCATCGTGACCGTTTTTGCTGTCGCGATGATCCTGTTGCTGCTTATTATGAATTCTTATCCCGTCCAGGCAGTGCGGCGGTTGATTATATCTTCAAAAGAAACAGAGCTTTCCTCCGGTGTGCAGACTTTGGCAAGCACACTGGAGGATTTTACTGCATTAAGCCATGAAAACATTTCTGTTTCCGTTCGTGTGCTTGATTTGAGCGATGACCAGCGCATTCTGGTGACAGACGCTTCGGGAACCGTGATCTATGATAATTCAAAAAGCAGTTCTCTTGCGGGGAAAATCTTGCTGCTGCCCGAAATCGTGGCCGCGCTGGAAGGGAATAATGTTTTTCACTGTGTCTATGATGATGTGGCTTTTATCTCAAGCGCAGCCGTGCCTGTGATGAAATCCACCACAGCCATCGGCGCGGTTTATGTGTATGATTATGATACCGAGCAGGCGGCTTTTCTCAGCAGCACGCGTTCGAACATTTTAAACCTTTCTATTTTTCTCTCTGTTCTGGTCACGGTGGCTTTGCTGATTTTCATGGTTTATTTCGGCAAAAGAATTTCTACTTTGACAGACGGCATCAGAGATATGAGCGCGGGAAATTACGACAGCCGCATCACGATTTCCGGCGAAGATGAACTGGCGGAAATGGCATCGGAATTTAACGAGCTGGCGGATCGTTTGGCCAAAACAGAAGAACTGCGCCGCGAGTTTGTTTCCAATGCCTCCCATGAACTGAAAACACCGCTGGCATCGATCAAGCTGCTTTCCGATTCTATTTTGCAGACAAAAGGCATCTCAAAAAATGATGTGGATGAATTCCTGACCGATATCAATGAAGAGATCGATCGCCTGACGCGCATCACCGAGCGTTTGCTGCAGCTGACGAAGCTTGATTTTGTGCCGCAATCGGCGGTGAACCGCTGTGATTTAACAAAGCTGGTTCAAAAAATCGTTGAAATTTTAAGAGAAAACGCCGCAATGGCCAAAGTCACTTTGAATAACCGTGTTGACCGGCAGCTTTGGGTCTATTTTGATAAAGACGGCCTGCATCAGGTGGTTTTTAATCTGATCGAGAATGCCATTAAGTATAACCATACAGGCGGCAGTGTTACCGTTTGGGCCGAAAAGGAAAACAGACTGGCGAAAGAGGAAAAGAAAGATTTTGTGCTGCTGCATGTGAAAGATACCGGCATCGGTATTCCGCAAGAGGCGATCGATCATATTTTTGAGCGCTTTTACCGCGTTGACAAAGCGCGCGCAAGGGCCACCGGCGGCACCGGCCTGGGGCTTTCCATTGTGGCGGATTGGCTGCATACTCTGGGCGGAGATATTCGCGTGACCAGCGTTTTGGGCGAAGGAACCGAATTTTGCGTGATTTTACCCGCGGCCCAAGAGGATCTGCCGGAAGAAAGCGGGGCACAGCAATGAAAAAAAGATGTTTATGTTTGTGTTTGGCCATTCTTTTTCTTCTGGGCGGATGCAAAAATCCCACCGAAAACAGTTCCTCAAAAACTCTTCAGCCGGTGAATATCTATTGTCTGGGCATCGCGGGCGAACAGCGAAAACCAAGACAACTGATCACAAAATCTAAAATGATGGATCTGGATTTGCCGCCGCGTCAATTGGCTGAATCGCTTTTGAACGAGATGAAAAACATCAGCGAGTATGATTGCGTTTCGGTTCTGCCCGAAAACATCACCGTTGATTCTGTTGCTTTTTATGGGAACAGCGTGGTCGTGAACCTTTCAAAAGAATATTATCCGCTGCTGGATATCCAGAAAAGCCTGTTGGCTTCGGCAATCGCCATGACTTTAACACAGATCGATTCGATCAGCTTTGTCAAGGTTTCTTGCGTGGCGCCGGAGCAGGAATCTTCCGATGATCTTTATTTAAGCAGCGACGCTATTATTTTGGATCCTTCGGCCATCCAGTTCAACACATTCGATTTAACGGTGTATTTGTTGAACCGCGAAGATGAAGAAATGCAGGCGGTGCATCGCGTGATTAAAACAGAGCAAGACACGCTGACGCCCGATGTGGTGTTTTCGGAACTGAGCCGGCAGTCTGATGTAGATAAGCTGCAAAGCCCTGTTCCGCGAGGCGCTCAGCTTAGATCCATCACCATTACCGATGGCATCTGCGTGGTGAATTTTATGGATACGCCGCAGAGCAATGGGCAGCTGGATGCGCTTTCTGTTCGCGCCATCACCAACACCCTTTGTTCGATCAAAAATGTACGCGGCGTTTTGATACGCATCGATAACATCCCGCTTTCTCACTATGGGCTGAGAGGGTATGACGGCGTTTTAAGCTTTAATAAAAATTTTGTTGAATGATCAAAAAACCTGTTTTGCCGATGCAAAACAGGTTTTTTCTTTTAAAAATAAAATTTGGAGTTTTAAAATCAGATTTCATATTTCATACGCGTTTTCCGCGGGTGTGAAAGGGATGACTTTGCAGGGCTTATGAAGCTTCATGCAAAGGCGGATCACAGAAGCTGTGCCTTTTGAAAATCCGTTCCAGAGGCAAACGACATAGTCGGCTTCCATGATGATCTGTTGGTTTCGCATCAACGGCGCAAAGGAACCAAAGGTTTTATAATCGGGCAGATATTCGATCAGCGGCAGCATCTTTTCGGCGGCATATTTCGCCGCCAACCGGTCTGCGCCTTTTGCGCCGCCGCTGATGATGGAAGTTGCCTGATCTGGAACATTTTCTTTGATTTGCTGATATTGTGCCAAAGTTGCATCGCGTGAGCCAACAATCGCTATTTTCATGTCATATTCTCCGATTTTCATGGCTTTTTCTGTGAAGTATACAGAATATAAACATAATACCATTTTTATTGCAGGCAATCAATCGAAGAAACGGGCAAGCTATAAAGGTGACAGAAAGGAGGAGTTCTGTGAAAAAAATTGAAAAAATATTTCCAAAAATTGCGATGGGCATCAGTTTCCTTTGCGTTCTGTTTGCGATATCGTTTATAGTATTTCCAGTAAAATATGAAAATACCGTTGCGGCATCACAAATCGATGCAATCAATGTTTCGAAAACAGAAAAGATAGAGGTGGTGTCGCCGCAATCAAAATCACTGATTCCTTTGGGGCGAACCACCGGTATCAAACTGTTTTCACAGGGAACCATGGTCATCGGCTTTGCCGCGGATCATGCGGTAAAAACTCCCGCTGAGGCGGCAGGGCTCAAAATCGGCGATGTGGTAACGGAAGCCAACGGCGCCGCCATCACCAGCAATGAAGATTTTGTGAAAGCGCTTTCACAGGCCACACAGCCGGAAATTCAGCTGAAAATTCTGCGCGGCAATCAAAAGCTTTCTTTAACGGTAAAGGGTGAGCGCGATGATTCGGCAGGATATAAAATCGGCGCATGGGTGCGCGACAGTTTGGCCGGCATCGGCACGATCACTTATGTTGACCCCGAAAACGGGGCATTTGGTGCTTTGGGCCACGGTGTGTGCGATGAAGAAACAGGAACTCTCATGCCTATCGGCGGCGGCAGCATCATGCGATCCGCCGTGGTGGATGTGAAAAAAGGGCAGAGCGGCGCACCGGGGGAACTTGTGGGCGAATATGACCTGGTGAATGACCAGGGAATTCTGTATTCCAACACAGGGTCGGGCATTTTCGGATGTCTGCAGGATAAAAAACTTTACGATCAGAGCCAGGCCGTTCCTGTAGCTTCTAAAAACGAAATCAAAGAAGGAAAAGCCCAGATCATTGCCAATGTGGAAAACGATAAGACAGAGGTATATGACATCGAAATTCTGAAACTCTATTCTGATGACGACGGCACGGGAAGAAACATGATGATTCGTGTGACCGATGAAAAATTGATTCAAAAAACCGGCGGCATCGTGCAAGGCATGAGCGGCAGCCCGATTTTGCAAAACGGAAAACTGATCGGTGCTGTAACGCATGTGCTGGTGAACGATCCTACCCGCGGATATGGTATTTTTATTGAAAATATGTTGGATACGGCACAGTCAATTTCGAAAAAGTAAAATAACAGGGCGGTTTTCCGCCCTACATATAGTTTTATTCTTTATTGGTATCGTTTTCTTGCGAAAAAGAAAAAATCAAGATATAATAACCGCAAGTGGTTATTATACAAGTTTCACGGCCCGCCTACGGCGATGGCCACTTTCTGTCATTCCTGCTTCGCATCCATGGCAGAATAAGCCGCAAGCGGTTATTATACAAGTTTCACGGCCCGCCTACGGCGATAGCCACTTTCTGTCATTCCTGCTTCGCATCCATGGCAGAATAAGCCGCAAGCGGTTACACTACTATTCATTCCATTCTCTGCTTATGGCACCGGCCGTCTTAATCGACACAACACAAAGCTGCATTTTGAGTTCTTTCAAGAGGAGTATATTATGGGCTATCAATTAATGGTTGCAGAAGACGATCTGGATATCGCAAGACTTTTATGCCTTTATCTGGAAAGCGCAGGCTATCGTGTTTTTCATGCGGAAAACGGGGTAGAAGCTTTAGAAATTGTGAAGAATGAAAAAATCGATCTTGCTATTTTAGATTTGATGATGCCACGCATGGATGGATATGCCCTCACGAAAAAAATTCGAGAATTCAGCAATATGCCCATTGTGATCCTTTCGGCCAAAGATCAGGATCATGATAAAATTTTAGGCTTGGATCTTGGCGCCGATGATTATATGACAAAACCTTTTAATCCCATGGAGATCGTTGCCCGTGTGCGTTCAAATCTGCGCCGTTATTATCAGCTGGGCGGCAACGAAGAGGAAACCGGAACACCCCAGAAAAAAGAAATCTGTGTGGGAGAATTGATTTTGGATCCGGAAAAAATAACGGTGAGCAAAAATGGCGAATTTATCGCTTTGACCCCCACAGAATATAAGATCCTGGCGAAACTGATGAGTTCGCCGGGGCGTGTGTTCGCCAAATCGCAGCTTTATGAAAGCATTAACGGTGAATTTTTCCCCAACGATGAAAATACGATGATGGTACATATTTCAAAGCTGCGGGAAAAGATTGAAGATAACCCTAAAATGCCCCGCTATATCAAAACCATTAGAGGGATAGGATATAAAATTGAGCCGTAAAAAATTTGAGATCAAAACAAATGTCGGCAGAAGCTTTGCTTCGCTGCTGATCAAAAATTATCTGATTTTTACTCTGGCGATTTTTGCCGCCATTGTCGGCATTTATTTCGCCGCATCTTCCATCATGGATCGCATGATTCCTTCGGTGCAGGTCGATCAGCTGATCGAAAAGCTTTCCAACACGGAAGATGAAGAGCTTCCCGATCTTCGTTTGAAATTCTTTTTGGATACGGGCAGCCATTTTGTTATCCTGAATAAAAACGGACAGGCTATTTATTCCGATCAACAAAGCTATAAGAAAAACTTTTCAAAAGAAGAGCTGAATTTTTTGATCGATTATAATACCCAGCACTATCTGACCGTTTCTGAAATTTCTCTGGGGAATAAAGAAAAGCAATATTTATTGGAAGAAGAAATCATCTCAGACAGCCCGATCCGCCAAATTTCCGGTTATCTTTTGCTGGATGAGAATTATAACATTATTTCAGGCACATTATTCCCTGAAAGAACCTTTTTATCGAAGAAGGAATTCGATTATCTGGCCGATACTTCAAGCCAGAATTTTCGCATTCGAAAATATGCTTATCAGGGCCCCAACGGCGAAGACCGCACCGCCGTGTTATATATCAAAGATGCCACCAATGAAGAATATTTGAGAGCCATGAAAATGTGGGATAAGTGCTGGCTGCTGTTTATTCCGGCTTATCTTTTCATCGTAATGGTATGCATACATTTTCTGATGAAAAAAACAAAGGGCTTTTTGCTGCCGCTCAACCGCGCGATCGTTGATTTTTTCCATAACGGCGCAAGCGCTTTGCAGAATTATCGCGGCCCCACCGAGTTTATGGAAATTGCGGATAATTTCAATTCACTGGCAAAACAGCTGGATGAAAGCGAAAAAGAGCGCCTTCGTCTGGATAAAGGCCGCCAGAAACTGCTGGCGGATATTTCACATGATTTGAAAACACCCATCACGGTGATCCGAGGTTATGCTGAAGCGTTGATGGATGGAATGGTAGAACCGGAAGACCAGCAAAAATATCTGGAAACCATTTATAAAAAATCGGAACGCATGACGGAACTTCTGGATATGTTCCATGAATACAGCAAAATCGATCATCCCGATCTGCCGATCCATTTAGAGCGCAAAGATCTTTGCAATGTTTTGCAGCTTTATTTTGCCGAAAAATATCCTGAGCTCGAAGTGGCGGGTTTCAACATTGAAGCGGATATCCCCGGCGACCCGATCTATTGCATGCTCGATGTTCGTTTGTGTAAACGCGCTTTAGATAATCTGGTGAATAATGCGCTGAAATATAACCCGAAGGGAACGACCCTGTATTTGAAAGTGCTTTTGAAAGAGCAAACGGTGAAAATTTTGCTCGGGGATGACGGCAGCGGAATCCCGTGCGAAGTGGCTTCTCAGCTGTTTGAACCATTTGTGACAGGGGATGAATCGCGGGGGAAAAGTCATGGTTCCGGCCTTGGGCTTGCCATCACCAAAAAGATCATTCTGGCTCATAAAGGCGTGATTCGATTAAGCCCAACGCCCCAACCGCCGATGAAAACACAATTTGAAATTGCATTGCCCTATATAGCAGAGAAAACCGCAGAATAAAAACAGGTGGAAAGCATTTTAGCTTTCCACCTGTTCGCGTTTTACCCGGTGATTATTTTCTGCGATTTCCGCAGCCGCAGGAACCGGCGGCAGAAACAGGGGTATCATTGGTTTTCATATAATCGGTGAGCTTCGGGGGGAAAAATTCATCTACGGGGAATTTGAATTTCTGGAACAGATCGCAGGGATCATCCGCATTGCCGGCGCATTCTTTATCGGGCATGCAAATGTCGTATGCGGGCATCAGCAGCTGGATATCTCTTTCCAGTTTGATGATGCTGAACTGGCCAAGGGTGGCAAAAAGCTTTTTGCCGTCATCGGTGAGAACGATATCATCTTCAAAACACTTGCAGATATTCTCGGGGATGTCGTTCAATGCGTAATCTGTGCAGTCGTCGCCTTCCATCACTTTGACGCCAAGCGCCACCGGATCAACAACTTCCACCACAGCGATGGGGAGATTGGTCTTTTCGAAATTCTGAAAATCGCTTTCCTGGGGAACATATTGCGAACTGAAAATGCGGACGCTGCCCTCACTGCCAAACAAAACGGTGCGCTTATCATATGTTGCTAAGCCGCAGATCGGGCGGGGGCGCCCAACGCCTGTAAAGGCATCTGCTGTGACTTTATAGAAATACCGAACATCGACTGTATAGAACCCTTTGTTAAAGGGGATCGGTTCAACATCGATGAAGGACCATAACAGTTCAGCTGTGCGTGCTTTTACAGAGATGGCCGTATCGAGAATGGCCTGTGAGGTGCGTGTTAAGTAAACGCGCAGGTCTTGCAGGCATTCTTTATCACGGGTGGATGCGCTTTATAAGAAATGATCGTGCAGCACAATGCGAAGCGTGACGGGGGAATGCAGCGGCTGAGATTGTGGGCTGTCATATTCGATATGAGAAAGAAAACACCGCAGCAGCTCATTCTTTTTTGCGGCGTCTTTTTCGGCACCGATCAGATCATAAAGGGTGAAAGCCCGCGGCCGCTGTTGAGATTCCCGCCGGTTTTCTTTGCATTTTTCAATATTTTCTGTCAGCAGCGCTTCACGCCGGGCAAGTTCTGCGGATCTTTCTTCAAAAACAGAAGGGTCGTAAATGCCTTGCTCCAAAAGCTCGAACAGCCGCTGCCGTTGTTTGCGCAGCATGTCATATTCCTGGCATAGGGCGGGAAGCAAGCTTTCTTCTTCTTGGTCTTGTTTGCTTTTAACGCATTCCCACGCTTCCAGATAGGGCTTCAAAGCGAAAAGCAGGGCGCTTTCAAAGGCCTCGCGCGAAAGGCCGTGTGAACAACCGGCGGTGGGGCATCGAAGCTGTTCTTCAATGCCCTTGGCCGGCTGATGCCGGCGCTGCATTTTCTGCCCGCAGTTTGCGCAGAGCAAAAGGCCGCTGTAGGGATTTTGCCGCTGCCTGCCGGCGGTGGAAGGCTGAGATCTTTCGGCCAGCCTGCGCTGAACGCAAAAAAACAATTCTTCATCGACCAGCGGCGGGTGACAGCGCTCTTTGGTGATCCATTCCGCCGGGTCTCTTGAAAGATATCGGATGGATTCTTCCTTGGTATGCGGTTTTAAGGTTCGCTTGCGGCCATAAACGATTTTGCCCAGATAAACGGGGTTGCGCAGCATTTTGCCGATGGTGCTGCGGTTCCACTGCATGCCTTTTTTGGGCGGGATGCCGCTGCGATCCAGCCAGCCGGCAATGGCCTGCATCCCCAGATGATGCTTGCCATAAAGCGTAAAAATTTGCTGCAAAACCGGCGCGTTCACCGGATGAGGCGCCAGGGTCGAGCGCTTGTCGCGGCGGATGCGCTGATAACCGAAAGGAACTTCGCCCATGTGCCCGCCGTTTTGAACCGCCTGCAATGTGCCGCGCGTCATGCGTCTGCGAATCATTTTATATTCCTGCCGCGCCATAAAGGCCTCAAACTCGGTATAGGTTTCATCCAGATCATCGTTCAGGTCATATCGCCGCTGTGGGGTGATGATCTGCACCTGATACCGTTTAAGCGTTTCAAAAATGATTCCCTGCGAAGTCATATCTCCGCGCCCCAGACGATCGATATCCATGCATAAAATGGCTTGCGGCGCCGTTTCGTTTGTGTTTTCGGTCTGTGCGATCTCTGAAAGCAGCGAGAGCATTTGCGGGCGCAGATATAAATTTTCGCCGCTGACGATCTCTTCAAAGATTTTGATGATCTGCAGATCGTTTGCCATGGCGAATTCTTCAAGCTTTTGGCGGTGTTTGCTCAGCGCATCGGGGTCATTCTCTTCTGAGCGCGATTTTCTGAGATACTCAAAAACCTTCATATCAAAACCTCCAATCGAGCTTTCGTTTTTGGCAAGAAATTGAAAAAATATCATAGCTATCTGTTGAGGTGATTTTATGGAAACAGATAGAAACGCAGACAGCTGTTTCACTTTTTGCGCCGAAGACGGAACCGCTTTCCGCATTTTTCTGGAAAGCGGTTCGGAAGAGAACAAAGAAGAGATCGCCCGGCGGCTTTCGGCCGCCGCCGGCGGAGAATGGAAATATCGAATCGAAAAGAAAGATTCATCTTTTAT
Source organism: Acidaminobacterium chupaoyuni (assembly GCF_047936785.1). GTDB lineage: Bacteria > Bacillota > Clostridia > Oscillospirales > Butyricicoccaceae > Acidaminobacterium > Acidaminobacterium chupaoyuni. Next base: position 1,650,954 of record NZ_CP176394.1, on the reverse strand, counting down.
TCATCGGCGAAAGAGTTGTGAATAGCGATAAAATGTAGTATAATATCTAAAATAATGCCCAATAAAATGGATCATTTAAGATGAAAACACTTGCATTCAAAAACAGGTGTTTTTAGATAAGATAAGGAGTTTATGCATGCAGAGCACCGAAAACACAACAACTGAAAGCAAAATCTTGCTGCCTTTACGCGGTCTGACAGTATTTCCGGGGATGGTTTCTCATTTTGATGTGGGCCGCCCCAAATCAGTGAAAGCTTTAGAACTGGCGATGGCCCGCGGTGAAGCGGTTTTTCTGGTCACGCAGAAAGATGTTAAGGTTGAAGAGCCCAAACTGAACGATTTGTTCAAAATCGGCACTACCGCAAAAATCAAACAGATTCTAAAAATTCACGGCGATGTTTTTCGCGTTTTGGTGGAAGGGCAGCAAAGGGCAGAGCTGCTGGAGCTGAAACAAAGCGAGCCCTATTTCATGGGCGAAATTTCTTTCGTTGAAGAAACAGCTGAAAGCAAGTTCACAAAGCGCGATGAAGCGCTGCTGCGCAACTTGCAGGAACTGTTTTTAGAATATGTTGAGCTGATTCCAAAAATGAACAGCGATGTTGTTCTCAATGTGATGGAAGCAAGCGATCTTGGCTATGCCGCCGACTATGTTGCCCAGAACACAGGGCTGAAATATGGCGACAAACAGCAGATATTGGAAGAATTAAACCCTCGCAGGCGCATTGCGGCATTGGTAAAGCTTTTAAGCGCCGAAATCGAGATCTTGAAGCTGGAAGAAGATATTCAAAACAGGGTTCGTTCACAGATGGATAAGAATCAGAAAGATTATTACCTGCGTGAGCAGATCCGCGTTATCAATGAAGAACTGGGCGAAGACGACGACCCTTCCTCGGAAGCACAGCGCTATATGGATCAGATCGTGGCGCTGCATCTGCCTGAAGAATGTGAGAAAAAGCTGCTGAAAGAAGCGGGAAGATTGGGCAAGCTTCAGCCGTTCTCACCCGAAAGCGGCGTTGTGCGTACTTATTTGGATACCTGCCTGGAGCTGCCGTGGAATACCTATACAAAAGAAAACGGCAGCATCAAAAAGGCGGAAACCATTTTGAACAGCCAGCATTACGGCATGCAGAAGGTGAAAGAGCGCATTTTAGAGCTTTTTGCCGTGAAAGAAATGGTGGGCGGCATCAAGGGGCAGATCATTTGCCTGGTGGGCCCTCCGGGCGTCGGCAAAACTTCTATTGCCCATTCCGTTGCCGAAGCGCTGGGCAGAAATTATGCCCGGCTTTCGTTGGGCGGTGTGCGCGATGAAGCGGATATCCGCGGCCATCGCAAAACCTATATCGGCGCTATGCCCGGGCGCATCATTACGGCGCTGAAACAGGCGGGCAGCCGCAACGCTTTAATCTTAGTGGATGAAATCGATAAAATGGCCAGCGATTTTCGCGGCGATCCGGCGGCGGCCTTATTAGAAGTCTTCGACAGCGAACAGAATTATTCTTTCCGCGATCACTTTATCGAGTTGCCTTTCGATTTGAGCGATGTGCTGTTTTTGACCACGGCGAACACTCTTGATTCCATTCCCCGCCCTCTGCTTGACCGCATGGAGATCATTGAACTGCCGGGTTACACCGAAGAAGAAAAAGTGCAGATCGCAAAACGGCATTTGATGCCCAAACAGCTGAAAAAGCATGGTCTGACCCCTGCGCAGCTGAAAGTGCCCGAAAGCGTTTTGCGCTATATCATCAAATATTACACAAAAGAAGCCGGCGTTCGAACTTTAGAGCGCCAGATCGCCCATCTTTGCCGCAAGGCCGACCGCATGATCGTTTCGAAACAAAAAGAAACGGTTTCTGTCACCACGGGAAATGTTTCTGAATTTTTGGGCATTATTCGATATAAAGAAGAAACTTACAGCCACCAGAACGAAGTGGGCGTGGTCAATGGGCTGGCGTGGACAAGCGTCGGCGGTGAAATTCTTCAGGTCGAAGTGAATGTGATGGATGGCAGCGGAAAACTTGAACTTACAGGCAACCTTGGCGATGTGATGAAAGAATCCGCGCGGGCGGCCATGAGTTATATCCGCAGCAAGGCGGAACTTTTAGGCATTGATAAAGACTTTTATAAAACAAAAGATATCCATATCCATTTCCCTGAAGGAGCAATCCCGAAAGATGGCCCTTCCGCCGGCATTACAACGGCCACAGCGCTGATTTCCGCGTTGACAGGCGTTCCGATGCCCGGTGATATCGCCATGACGGGCGAGATCACCCTGCGCGGCCGGGTGCTGCCCATCGGCGGTTTGAAAGAAAAAACAATGGCGGCTTACAGCGCCGGGATGAAAACGGTTTTGGTTCCTTATGACAACGAGGCGGATCTCAGCGAGATCGACCCGATCGTCGCGAAAAAACTGACATTTATTTGCGTGCGCCATATGGATGAAGTACTGATGCACACTTTAGGCAAAAACGCAGCCCGGATAAAAGAAGATTCACGGGATGCATCCCAAATGGAGCAGAAGATTTCAGCTTTGGCTTTGAACCTTCAACAATAGCAGAAAGAGGTTATTTATGAGATTAAATCAGGCAACTTTTGTGCGTTCCGCAGCGCAGGTAAGCGATTTCCCGCGGGATGCTCTGCCCAGGATCATTTTTGCGGGGCGATCGAATGTTGGCAAATCTTCCACCATCAATAATATCGTTCAGCGGAAAAATTTTGCCCGCGTGAGCTCCATGCCGGGCAAAACCGTTTTCGTCAATCTTTTCAGAATCGATGAAGAGGCATGGTTTGTGGATCTGCCCGGATATGGCTATGCTAAAGTTTCACAAAAAGAAAAAGATCGGTTTTCTCAGCTGATCGAAGCATATATGGCGGAAGACCGCGATGAAATAGCAAAAGCCTATCTGATCGTCGATCTGCGCCACCAGCCCACCCGTGATGACCAGATGATGCTTGAATGGTTCCGCGCCTATGGCGTTCCCGTGACCGTGGTGGCCAATAAAGCGGATAAGCTGAAAAAAAGCGAGATCGAAACACAGATGACCCTCTGCCGCCAAACTTTGGCGCTTCGGCCGGATGAGCTGTGCATTGCGTATTCCGCCGAAAAGGGAACGGGGCGGGAAGAACTTGCCCGCGATATTCTGGAAGCCGTTCAGCAATATGAAAGAAGGAATCAATAGTCAATGGGCGATTATGAACAGTTTTCTTTGGATGAAGAAGGCGGACTTGCCATTTCCGGGGTGAGCGTGAAAAAAATGGCGCAAAAATATGGCACGCCGCTTTATTTGATGGATGAAGAGACCATCCGTATCAATTGCCGCAGATATATGGAAGTAATGCGCCGCAATTTCGGCGAAAATTTCGCGGTGGCTTATGCCAGCAAAGCGTTTTGCGCCAAGGCGATCTACCCGATCCTGGCGCAGGAAGGTTTGCACGCCGATGTGGTTTCTGCCGGCGAGCTTTACACAGCCTTATCCGGCGGCTTTTTGGCGGAGCATCTTCATTTTCACGGCAACAATAAAACAGAAGAAGAAATTCGCCTGGCCGTTGAAAACGGCGTCTATTCTTTTATCGCCGACAGCATGGAAGAACTGGATGTGCTTCAGACCGTTGCGGATAAATATCAGAAAACGCTGCGGATCGCGCTGCGGATCAAACCCGGCGTAGATGCGCATACCCACGAATTCATTCAGACAGGCAAGATCGACAGCAAATTCGGTTTTGCATATGAAACAGGGGAAGCACTTGAAGCAATCAAGAAAGTGGATAGCTGTAAAGATTTAAAACTTTACGGTATCCATTGCCATATCGGTTCACAGATCTTTTTAACAGAGCCTTATCTATGCGCAGTGCGCGTGATGATGAAATTTATGGATGAGATCCGCACCGCTGTGGGATATCCGCCGCAGGAACTGAATCTCGGCGGCGGCTTTGGGGTTGCTTTGGAAAAAACAGACCGGCCCACCCCGCCAGAAGAGATCATCGATTCCATTGCCGCCTGCATCCGTGAAGAAGCAAAAAAATATGATCTGCCGCTTCCGTTCATCACCATTGAACCGGGGCGTTCGATCGTGGGGCCTGCGGGCATAACGGTTTATACCGTAGGGAATGTAAAGCAAATCCCTGATACACGCACTTATGTGGCTATTGACGGCGGCATGACGGATAACCCCCGCTATGCGCTTTATGGCGCGTCTTATGAACTGACCCGCGTTTCCGGCGCCAACGAACCGCGCAGCGAAAAAATCACGCTGGCCGGCAAATGCTGTGAAAGCGGCGACCTGATCACAAAAGATTCCATGCTTCAGCCGGTTTCCAAGGGTGATCTGGTTGCGGTTTTTGCCACGGGGGCCTATAATTACTCTATGGCATCCAATTATAACAAACTTCGCCGCCCGCCTGTGGTGTTTGTGCGCCGCGGGGAAGACCGCCCGGTGGTTCGGCGCGAAAGCTTTGACCAGTTGATTCAAAATGATCTTTAAGGGGGAGATGTTATTTTATTCGGTCGTTCGCTGAAAGAATATCTCATCATCATTCCGGCGGCCCTGCTGGCCATCATGTTCCATGAGCTGGCCCATGGGTTTGTTGCGTGGCAGCTGGGGGATAACACCGCCAAACAAGCGGGCAGGTTAACTTTTAACCCCATCGCCCATTTGGATATCATGGGCGTTCTCTGCATGGTGATCGCCGGCGTGGGCTGGGCGAAACCGGTTCCCGTGAATCCTTCGAATTTTCGCATGAAAAACAGAAAAGTGGGTATGGCCATTACTGCCTTTGCAGGGCCGCTTGCCAATATCCTGCTTTCGTTTCTGCTGCTGTTTATCGCGGTGGGGCTGCTGAATTTTGCCCCCCAGACAGCGATTATATCGGCCTTATCCACTTTCATGATTATCACCGCGCGGCTGAGCGTGGGGCTGGGCGTTTTCAACCTGATCCCCATTCCGCCGTTAGATGGTTCCAAAATTCTTCAAATCATCGTGCCCAACCGCTATGTTTATAAAATGTATCAATATGAGCCCTATTTTCAGGCGGGCCTTTTGATTTTGATCTTTTTGGGCGCTTTAGATGGCGTGCTGCTCAGCGCGCAGTCTGTTGTGATGAACGGGATTTTGAGCGCCATCCAGTCGATCTATGGCCTTTGGATCGGTTGATGCCATGATGCAGGTTACTTATCATCTGGAACAGTTTGACGGGCCGCTGGATCTGCTGCTGCACCTGATCTCGAAAAATAAGATCAATATCTACGATATCCCGATCTCGGAAATTCTGGAACAATATCTGGAACAGATCCGCGAAATGGAATCGCTGAATCTGGAAGTCGCCAGTGATTTTATCGCCATGGCGGCTCAGCTTATGTATATCAAATCAAAAATGCTTTTGCCTGTTTATGAAGAAGAGGAAGAAGCAGACCCTCGTGAACAACTGGTGGCCGCCCTGTTGGAATATCAAAAATATAAACGCATCAGCGGCATTTTAGAGCACCGCAGTGAACTGGGGTGTGATCTTTACACAAAGCCGCCGGAACTGTTGCCCTTTCAAAAAGTCACTTATGATTATCAACCCGATGTTCTGGCACGCGCTTTAGAAGCCATGTTGAGCCGCTTTTCTCAAAAAGAACCACCGCCGCTTCGACTGTTCAGCGGCGTTGTGGGCCACGAACCTGTACCCGTATCGGCAAAAATCGAACGCATTATTCAGCAGCTGGCAAAATATCATTCCGCCGATTTTGAACAGCTGGTGATGGAATGCAAAAGCCGTTCAGAAGTTGTTTCGCTGTTTTTGGCGGTGCTGGAACTTTCCAAAGCACATAAACTGCAAATTATAGAAGAGAAAGACGGATATTTACTATCGCTTGCAGGAGAATAAAATGGAGCAAAACGAATTACAATATGCATTAGAGGCTGCCCTTTTTGCGGCAGGGGAACCTGTTGGCACAGACAAGCTCTGCGCCGTTTTGGAAGCTGACGAAACGCAGCTTCTTCAGGCGGCGGAACAATTGGCGGATGATTATGATTATCAGCGGCGCGGAATCAAACTGGTTCGGCTGGAAGATAAGCTGCAATTATGCACGCGTGCGGAATATGCGGAACCGGTAAGGCGGCTGTTGGAAACCAACCGGACCGCATCGCTTTCGCAATCTGCTTTAGAGGTTTTGGCCATCATTGCTTATCAGCAGCCCACCACGCGCGTTTATGTGGAGCAGATCCGCGGAGTTGACAGCAGTTATACCGTGCGCAGCCTTTGCCAAAAAGGCTTGATTCGTGAATGCGGAAAGCTGGATGCCCCGGGCAGACCTACGCTTTATTGCACGACCGATGATTTTCTCAGATCGTTTGGCCTTTCAAAAATTACCGAACTTCCTCCGTTTGAAGAATTTTCTTCCGACATGATGGAACAGCTTTCTTTTGCAACCGCAGAGGGACAGACTTCAACTGTTTTAAAGGAGAGTTCTTTGTGATCAAAATTCTGCTGCTTATTCTCGGCGGTTTGCTGGCGTTTGTGATATTGCTGCTTTTGCTGGTTCTGTTTCTTCCCGCGTCTGTCAGGCTGTGCCTGCGCGGTGAAGATTTTTCATGCCGGATCGGCCTTGGCCCGATATCTTTTCAGATTTGGCCGCTTAAGCAAAAAAAGCCGCGCAAGCAGAAGAAAAAACAGCGAGAACACAAAGAAGAGAAAAGAGCGCCCGATCCGCCGCAGGCGGAGAAAACCGCGCCGCAAGCCCCTAAGGCAGAGGCGGCGCCTCAAAAAGAACCCACAGCCCAGAAAAAGCCTCCATCCAAAAACAGGGCTTCAAAAAATCCATTGAAAAAAGGGCTGCAAGGCATCTCTTTTTCCGATATTACGCCCGCGCAGTGGATGGATTATCTTCATCTGGCGGTGGAAGCAATGGGCAGGATCTGCCGCGCCATCGTAATCAGGCGGTTTAAGGTTCATTTTACCATTGCAACCGAAGATGCGGCCAAAACGGCGATGCTTTTCGGCGCATCTGCCGCGGCGGTGAATCTCACGCTTCCGTGGGTCGAAGAGCGTATCCGCATCAAGAAAAAGGATGTTTTCGTTCAGGCGGCCTTCGATCAGACGAAGCCTTATATTGAAGCAGATATTCTTGTCACCGCGATCCTTTTTAAGTTTTTGATCGCGGGGCTTCGCATTTTTAAGAAATTCAAGATCCTTCAATCACAAAATAACAGTAAGGCGGTGTAAAAATGAGCAATCAAATCAGTGATGTTATGAATGAGACCATGTCGAAGATCAAAGAACTGATCGATGTGAATACCGTGGTGGGCAACCCCATTGAAACTCCGGATGGCGTTACGCTGATCCCCGTTTCCAGAGTGACCTTCGGGTTCGCTTCAGGCGGTTCCGATGGCAAAAACCCGGCCCCCGATAAAGCGCCGGTTCGCTTTGGCGCGGGCAGCGGCGCAGGCGTTACGGTCAATCCCGTGGCGTTTATCGTGATCAGCAACGGCAACGCGAGAATGCTTTATGTGGATCCGCCGGCCAATTCCACGGTCGATCGCCTGATCGATCTGGTGCCCGATGTGATCGATAAATTCAAATCGCCCAAAGATTCCGAATAGTAGGCATATAAGACGAGCCCTTCTCCGTATACTTTTGCGGAGGAGGTGTTCGTTGTGAAAAAACGCAGGTTGGCTGCTTTTTTGCTTTGCTGTTTTTTGATGCACTCCATGAATGTATCGGCCCTCGAACTTCGTGTTTCCGCCCATGCGGCGGCGCTTTATGAACCGATGACAGGCCAGTTCCTTTATGAATATAACGGCGATCAAAAACTGCCCATGGCCAGCACGACCAAAATCATGACGGCTTTGATCGCCATGGAAACGCTTTCCCTCGACCGTGAGATAACGGTCAAGCCCGAATGGGTGGGGATCGAGGGTTCTTCCATGTATCTGAAAAAAGGGGAGACCTTAAAAGTTTCTGATCTGCTGTATGGTTTATTATTGATGAGCGGGAATGACGCGGCCGTGGCGCTGGCTTGCCTTTGCAGCGGAAGCGAGCCCGCTTTTGTTGCGGAAATGAACGCTTATGCTTTGAAATTGGGCCTTAAAAACACCCATTTCGAAAGCGCCAGCGGTTTGGATGGCGACAGTCACTATTCCACCGCCGAAGATATGGCAAAGCTTGCGGCTTACGCCATGGAGCAAAAGCCTTTTTATGACATCGTTTCAACCGAAAAAATCACCATCGCCGGAAGATGGATGAACAACCATAACAAGCTGCTTCGTTTATGCGAAGGAGTTTGCGGCGTTAAAACGGGGTTCACCAAAAAAGCAGGCAGATGCCTGGTTTCCGCCTGCGAACGGCAGGGGCGGCGCCTGATCTTTGTAACGCTGAATGCCCCGGATGATTGGAGCGACCATCAAAACGCCTATGAACTGTTTTTCAAAGATTGCAGCGCTCAAATCCTTTCTTTGCCGGGGGTGCAGGCCGAGCTTGCCGTTGCTTCCGGGGGAAAGGTCGCCGTCTATTCCAATGAAGAATATTCCCTTGCTTTGCATGAGGAAGAACGCAGAAACATAAAGACCGCCATATGCGGCGACCGTATCGTCTATGGCCCGGTGAAGGCCGGCCGGCTTTACGGTGTGAAAAAAATCATTTTAAACGATCAGATCATTGCCGAAATTCCGCTTTATTTTTCGCAAAGCGTTTCCAAAGAAGCGCCGGATTCCTTTTGGCAGCGGTTGGTTCGGATATTTTGCTAAACCATAAGAAAGAGGATCTCTCAGTGAAAGAACGATTACATAAAGTCATTGCCCAGCGCGGCTTTTGTTCGCGCCGCGCGGCGGAAAAATATATTGCCGAAGGAAAAGTGACCGTTGATGGGAAGATGGCGCAGATCGGCGATGTTGTTGAAGCCGAAACCGCGGTGATCACGGTTTGCGGAACGCCTGTTTTGGCGGCACAGGAAAAAATGCGCTATATCATGCTGCATAAACCGCGCGGCGTGGTGACCACCGTGAAAGATGAACAGAACAGGCCCACGGTGATGGGGCTGATAGCAGATGTGGAAGAGCGTGTTTATCCCGTCGGCCGGCTGGATATGTATTCGGAAGGGCTGCTGCTGCTGACAAACGACGGCGAACTGGCCAACCGTTTAACGCATCCTTCCCACGAAATCTATAAAGAATATCTGCTGCGCATCCGCGCGCCGAAAGAGATCGATCCTGTGGCCGCGCTCTCTGCGCCGATGCAGCTGGATGGGAGGGCTCTGGCCCCTGCCATGGTCAAAAAGATCCGCGATGAAGGCGAAGATGTGCTGCTTTCAGTGAAGATCAGAGAAGGCAGAAACCGCCAGATTCGAAGAATGTGCGAACAATATGATTTCACGGTGAAAACTTTAAAACGCATCGCTGTCGGCAAACTGAAGCTGGATCGGCTGCCCTGCGGAAAATGGCGCAATTTAGAAACAGACGAGATCGACTATCTCAAATCTTTATAACTCTAAAAGATATAAAATATGCCGTATATGCCGTTTCGGTGGGCAGGATCAACGGGGAATTGGGTATGAAAAGAATTAACGACGCGATCAATGAATCCTTTGGCAAATTTACGAAAAACCAAAAGGTTTTATCGGAATTTATTTTGAACCATTGCGAGAAAGCCGCTTTCATGACAGCCGCCGAAGTGGCGGCGGCCTCTGGAGTGAGCCAATCAACAGTGGTGCGGTTTGCCGCGGCGCTGGGTTATGAAAGCTTTTCGGAATTTCATGATTCGTTGAAAAACGAACTGAAATATCGCATCACCGCTTTGGAAAAATTTGAACTGCTGAACGACAGCGTTCCGGATTCTTCCGTTTTTGAAAATCTGGCGTCGACGGATATCATGAATATCAAAAAGACCTTGGCCGCCAACCATGCCGATGCGTTGAAAAACGCCTGCACGCGGCTTCAATTCGCTTCAAAGGTTTATTTATACGGACAAGGCCCCGCTGCTGCCGCGGCGATCTATCTGGGCTCTTATCTGCGCACACTGCTGAACAATGTGTGCATCGTCAATCTTTCCTGCGATGATCCGCTTTGCACCATCGGCACCATCGGCGGAAGCGATCTTTTGTTTGTGATCAGTCTGCCTCGCCACACCGATACCACCAAAGCGCTGCTCGATTACGCCCAATCGGGTGAAGCCTGCATTATCACCGTCAGTGAAGGGGCAGATTCTGAAACATCGATTTACGCCGATGTGAATTTATGCGCCGAATGCGGTGATTTTGGGGTGAACGGTTCGCTGGCCCCGCTTTTGAGCCTGCTCAATACTTTGGTATGTCTGATTATCCGTAATGATGAACGGGCAGAAAAAAAGCTGCGCCTTTTGGATGAATTGCCTCAGTTTTCCGCCTCTCGGCAAGACGGTGTTTTATAATGAAAAAAATTATTGTGATAGGCGGCGGCGCTGCCGGGATGATGGCCGCAATTTCAGCGGCGGAAGACCCTCAAAACGAGATAACGATTTTAGAGCGCAACACGGTTTTGGGCTGGAAATTGAATATCACCGGCAAGGGCCGCTGTAATGTAACAAACGATTGCGATGTGGAAACGCTTTTGGCCAATGTGCCGCGCAACGCTAAATTTTTATACAGCGCTTTTCATGCTTTTTCGGCGCAGGATGCAAAAAGCTTTTTTGAACAGTTGGGCGTTCCGCTGAAAACCGAACGGGGACAGCGCGTGTTTCCCGTTTCCGATCATGCCAAGGATATCAGCGGTGCGCTGAAAAATAAGCTTCACAAAGATCATATCGCTGTTATGCAGGGCTGCGCCGCAAAAATAGAAACAAAAGACGGCGCGGTGAGCGGGGTCACCTGCACAGACGGCCGGTTTCTGGCGGCCGACCGCGTGATTTTGGCCACAGGCGGCCTTTCTTATCCGCGAACGGGTTCCGATGGCATCGGCTTGAAAATGGCTGTTCAGGCCGGCCATTCGCTGACAGAACCTGTGGCTTCGCTGATCCGCCTGAAAACCGAAGAAAGCGATCCTGCCGAATTAGAAGGGCTGGCCCTGAAAAATATCGCGGTCACTTTGCTCAGCGGAAAAAAGAAAGTCTATCAGGATTTCGGAGAGCTGGTTTTCACCGCCGATGGTGTTTCCGGCCCCGTTATTTTGAGCGGGTCCGCACATATTTGCCGCAAACTGGCTGAAACTCCTTTCCGGCTGGAGATCGATTTGAAACCCGCACTGGATGCCGAAACCCTGGATAAGCGTATTCTGCGTGATTTTGAAGAGAACATCAACCGTGATTTCATCAATGCGGTTTCTTCGCTGCTGCCCGGCAAGCTGATTCCCGTTATCATTCGAAGAAGCGGGATCGACCCGCATAAAAAGGTGAATCTGGTCACAAAAGAAGAACGCGCCGCTTTGGTGAGCGTGATAAAGGCTTACGCCTTAACTGTTTGCGCCACGGGGCCCATTGAAGAGGCGATCATCACTTCCGGCGGCATTAAAATCAAAGAGATCAACCCCAAAACGATGGAATCGAAGCTGGTTCCCGGGCTGTATTTTGCGGGTGAGATCATTGATGTGGATGCTTACACAGGGGGCTTCAACCTGCAAATCGCCTGGTCAACAGGCAGAGCAGCGGGAAAAGCACAATGTTTTGAGGATAAGGAGCAGGAATCATGAAGAACCAAACCCTTCAAATCGCGATCGACGGCCCTTCCGGCGCGGGCAAAAGCACCATGGCGCGGATGTTGGCAAAGGAACTTTCTTTTTTATATGTGGATACCGGCGCGATGTATCGTTCTATCGGTCTTTATGCTTCGCGCAGAGGCATTGAACTTTCTGAAATTCAAAAAATCCTCCCGCTGCTGAACGAAATTTCGATTCAGCTGGAATGGATCGGCGGCGCACAACACATTTTTTTATGCGGCGAAGATGTTTCGGAAGAGATTCGAACCGAGAAAATTTCACGCTATGCTTCGGCGGTTTCCGCTTTGCCGGAGGTTCGGCGGTTTCTGCTGGATCTTCAGCGGCAGCTGGCTTCGCGACATAATGTCATCATGGATGGCCGCGATATCGGCACAGTGATCCTGCCTGATGCGCAGGTGAAAATTTTTCTGACGGCTTCCCCCGAAAAAAGAGCTATGCGCCGTTATGAAGAACTTAAGGCGAAAGGCCAGACGGTCACTTATGAAGCGGTCTATCAAGATCTTTTACAGCGGGATCAGCAGGATTCCAGCCGCCAGGCAGCGCCGCTGAAAGCCGCGGAAGATGCGGTGCTGCTTTCTTCCACGGAATACACTTTGGAAGAAACTTTGACCAAAATGAAAGAAATCATCACGGAGAAATGCGGCCATGTTATATAATTTTGTGGTTAGACTGGTTGGTGTTGTTTTATGGCCGATCTATCGTTTGAAAGTGGTCGGCAGCGAAAATATTCCCAAAGGGCCGGCAGTGGTATGCGGCAATCACACGGCCAATATCGATTCCGTTATGCTGTTTTTGGCGTTCAAATTAAAAGAACGCCCTGCCGTGATCGCCAAGGCGGAACTTTTTAAAACCGCCATTGCCCGTTGGTTTTTCCCTAAAATGGGCATTTTCCCCGTACATAGAGGCAAGGCCGATCTGACGGCGATCAAAAAATCGCTTTCGGTTTTGAAAAACGGCCAAAAGCTGATTATTTTCCCCGAAGGCACTCGTGTGAAAAGCGGGGAATTGGGCGATGGGAAATCGGGCGCCGCCATGTTTGCCATGCGCACCTCTTCGCCGGTATTGCCCGTATATATTACCCCGGGCAAAAAAGCGTTCCGCGGCTGCACCGTTACCTTCGGAAAGCCGTTTTATCTGCCCAAGCCCGAAAAAGCCGATGCAGCCGCTTATAAAGAAGCCGCAGAAGTGATCATGCAGAAGATCGCCGAAACAGGGGAGAAGGCCCAATGAGTGAAATTATTTTAGCAAAGAACGCCGGTTATTGCTATGGCGTGCGCCGCGCCATCGATATGGCATCAAACGCCGCAGCCGGCCACACACCCGTTTATACGGCGGGGCCGCTCATCCACAACAAGTTCGTTGTGGAACAGCTGAAAAAGCAGGGCATTTTTTCTTGTGAACATCTTGAAGAGATCCCTCCAGGCAGCGATGTTGTGATTCGTGCCCATGGAGTGACGCAGAAAGACCTTGAACTTTTGAAAGAAAAAAATTGCAGGACCTTCGACGCCACCTGCCCCCATGTGGCGCGCATCCACCGCATTGTGGAAGAAGAAAGCAAACAGGGCAGACGCGTGCTGATCATCGGGGCGGCCAACCATCCCGAAGTGCTGGGCATCGCCGACCGCTGCGCTTCTTTTGCCATCGCCGAAACACAGGCGGAAGTGGAAGATTTTATTCAAAAAAACAGCATGGAAAATATTTCTGTAGTATCGCAAACTACTTTTAATAAAAATATTTTTGAAAATTGCATAAATCTTATAAAAAATGCTTGTAAAACCACTAAGATTTTTGATACAATATGTATTGCAACTGATGAACGCCAAAATGAGGCGCGCTCACTTGCGTCTGGATCTGACTGCGTGGTCGTGATTGGCGACAGTAGCAGCAGTAATTCTCGAAAATTGCACGATATTTGTCTTGAGGAATGTCCTGATACCGTTTTTATTGAAGACGCTTCCGGCCTGGATTATGGACATTACCGCAAAAAAGGGAGAATTACGATTACTGCCGGCGCTTCCACCCCGGATCTGATAATTAAGGAGGTATATAAGAACATGGCTGATGAAATCATCACACAGGAAGAAAATTTCGAAGAAATGCTGGAGCAATCTTTCAAAACTTTACATACAGGAGAAAAGGTAACTGGTGTCATTACTCAGATTAACGCAACTGACATCCATGTTGATTTGGGCGTGAAGCAGGCCGGCTATATTCCCACAACTGAGCTGAGCGATGATCCTACCTATGTAATCGCAGATAACATCCATATCGGCGATGAAATCGAAGCGTATGTAATGCGCGTCAACGATGTGGAAGGCACGATCATGCTTTCGAAAAAGCGTCTGGATGCCGTAAAGCATTGGGAAACCCTTGAAAAGGCTGTTGACAGCGGCGAAGTGTTTGACTGCACAGTAACCGATGTGAACAAGGGCGGCGTGATCGCCAATGTTCTGGGCATTCGCGTCTTCATCCCCGCAAGCCAGACAGGCCTGCCCCGCGAAGCCGATTTGAATCAGCTTCTCAGAACCCGCCAGAAAGTGCGCATCACAGAAGTGGCTCGTCCTCGCCGCCGTGTTGTCGGTTCGATCAAAGCACCGATGATGGAACAGCGCAAGGAAGCTGCCGCCAAGATCTGGGATAGCATCGAAGTTGGCGCAAAATATACCGGCACGGTAAAATCTTTCACCACTTACGGCGCCTTTGTTGATATCGGCGGCGTGGATGGCATGATTCATATTTCCGAACTTTCCTGGAACAGAGTAAAACATCCTTCTGATGTTCTGAAAATCGGCCAGACTGTGAATGTTTATGTCATCGCTCTGGATACCGAAAAGAAGAAGATTTCTTTGGGCTATAAGCTGGCCGAAGACAATCCTTGGACAAAGTTCGAAGCAACTCATCATGTAGGTGATGTTGTTTCGGTCAAAGTTGTTAAATTCATGCCTTTCGGCGCATTTGCCGAAGTCATGCCCGGCGTTGATGGTTTGATTCATATTTCTCAGATCGTTGCCGACAGAAGAATCGGCAAGCCGGATGAAGTGTTATCTTTGGGCGAAGTTGTCAACGCGAAGATCACCGATATCGACAACGAGAAGAAGAAGATTTCTTTGAGCATCAAAGCCCTGACAGAAGAAGCACCGGTTAACGCTGAAACAGCGGAAAACGACGCAGAATAAGAAAATTACCAAAAGCCGCCTTTCGGGGCGGCTTTTGCACTTTTTAGATTTATTTTTCATATAATGGTGATAAAGCCGAGCGCATCGAATTCCGTGGCTTAAGGGAGAATGATGTAGCCAATGAAAAAACGGCGTTATCACAAACAAAAAATCATACAGCGGTTTCATTACCGGCGTATGCAGCGATATCATCCTGTTTTTCTATGGGTGATCGCGCTTTCCATTTGCGCCACCACTTTTTTTCTGACGGCCAACCTGCGCCTGCGGCCTTTGATTTCTGAAATTGCAGAAGCCAAAGCCCGCTATATCGCCACCCGCGCGATCAATGACGCCGTCAGCGAAGAACTGGAAGAAAATTCAGAAGAATATAAAAACATCATTTTATTTGAAAAAGATGATAAGAACCAGATTTTAGCCGTTAAAACGGATATCATCAAAATCAATACCTTGAAATCGCGCGTGATCGCGCGCATTACAGATCATTTGGGGCAAGTGGAATCTTCCGTTGTTTTAATCCCCATCGGCAATTTGGTGAAAGGGGATATTTTTTATGGAAGAGGGCCGCGTATTGCGGTGAAATTGATGCCGCTGGGCAGCGCTTCCGCGAACTTTCTCAGCGTGTTCACCAACGCAGGCATCAACCAGACGCGCCACCAGATCATTATTGAGACCCATGTGGATATGAGCATGCTTCTGCCGGGCGCATCTGCCAAGGTAGAAGTTACCAGCCAGGTTTCCATCGCCGAAACGGTATTGATCGGTTCTGTTCCGGAAAGCTATACTTATATCGAAGACGCCGATGATGAGGCAACCGAAAAATATTTTAACTTGCAAAATTAAAGAATGGGAAAAATATTATGGATATTCAAAAAAGAATTGACGAACTGACGGATCAAATGATTTATCATTCTCGAAAATATTATATCGAGGATGCGCCGGAAATCACCGATTATGAATATGATCAGATGATGCAGCAGCTGCGCGCCCTCGAAAAAGAATATCCGCAGTTTGCGCGGGAAGATTCCCCCAGCAAACGCATCGGCGGGGCGCCGCTTCCCGAATTTTCAGAGGTTCGCCATGATTATCCCATGGAAAGCCTGCAGGATGTGTTTTCCTATGAAGAGCTTCGGGAATTTGACGAACGGATCAAAGGGGAATATCCGGATGCGGAATATTCCGTAGAAGTCAAAATCGACGGCCTGTCAGTCGCTTTAGATTACCGTGGGGGCAGCTTTTTTCAGGGCGCCACCCGCGGAAACGGTGTGATCGGCGAAGATATCACACAGAACCTGCGCACGATCCACGCGATCCCGTTAAAGATCGCCACCGAGTTTGAACGCCTTGTGGTGCGCGGCGAAGTGTATATGCCGACTTCTTCTTTTGAAAAGGTGAATGCTCAGCGTGAAGAAGAGGAACTGCCGCTGTTTGCAAACCCGAGAAACGCGGCGGCCGGTTCTCTGCGCCAGCTGGATCCGGCGGTCGTTGCCCGCCGCGGTTTATCCATTTTATGCTTCAACCTGCAAAACGCCGAGGAACTATCATTCGAGCGTCATTCCGAAACCTTTGCCTATTTAAGAAAAATGGGCTTTCCCGTGGTGGCACCATCGCTTCTTACCAATAAGATGGAAGAGATCATCGGCTTTATTGAAGAAGTGGGCAACACTCGCGATTCGTTAAGCTTTGGCATCGATGGCATCGTGATCAAAGTCGATCAGCTTCGTTATCGTGATGCGCTGGGCAGCACGGCGAAAGCCCCGCGCTGGGCGGTGGCTTATAAATATCCCCCGGAGATCAAAGAAACAAAACTGCTGGATATTACGATTCAAGTGGGAAGAACGGGCGTTCTGACCCCGAATGCGGTGCTGGAGCCTGTGCGTCTTGCGGGAACCTCGGTTTCAAGAGCCACACTGCATAACCAGGAATTTATTCGAAGCAAGGATATCCGCATCGGCGATATCGTTCGCGTAAGGAAAGCCGGTGAGATCATTCCTGAGATCGTTGGGGCGGTCATGGAGAAACGAACAGAAGAACTGCCTATTTATGAGATGCCGAAGTTTTGCCCTGTCTGCGGCGCACCTGTGACGGAAGATGACGAAGAAGCCGCCATTCGGTGCACAGGCGCGGAATGCCCTGCCCAGCTGACACGCAACATCATTCATTTCGCAACGCGCGACGCAATGGATATTGAAGGCTTGGGGCCGGCTTTGGTAAGGCTTTTGCTCGAAGCAGGGCTGATCCATTCTCAAGCCGATCTCTATACGCTGCAAGCGCAGGATGTGGCGTCTTTAAAAGGCATGGGCGAAAAATCCGCTTCCAACCTCCTGATGAAAATTGAAGCTTCCAAGCAAAACGCTCTTGAAAAATTGCTCTATGCGCTGGGAATTCGACAGGTGGGCCAGAAAACAGCAAAGCTTTTGGCGGAACATTTTCACACTATGGAAGCTTTGCAGCAGGCTGAGATCGAAGAACTGACGCAGCTGAACGATATCGGCGGGAAAACCGCCGAAAGCCTGTTTCAATGGCTGCATAGCGAGCAGGGCCGACATCTGATCCATAAACTGCAGGAAGCCGGTGTGCAGATGACCCAGCCGGATTCCAGAGTGAGCGATCTTCTGGCCGGCAAAACCTTTGTTTTGACAGGTACTTTGAGTAAATATAAGCGCAGCGAAGCTTCAAAATTGATCGAAAGCTTCGGCGGAAAAGTATCTTCTTCGGTCTCCGCTAAAACCGATTATGTGCTGGCAGGTGAAGACGCGGGCAGCAAGCTGGATAAAGCCCAAAAATTAGGCGTTTCTGTGCTTACAGAAGAAGAGTTCGCCGAAATGATCCAAAAGAGTTGATATACAGAAACGGGTGACGGTTTTTGTCATCCGTTTTTTGTTTCGGTTTTCTTATAAAGCGTTGATTCCCGTTCACGGCAGGAGTCATAAACTTTGCGGGTATGGATGCAAACAGCCTCTTTTGGCGGATGATTGCCGCACAACGGGCCCGGTGAAACCTTATCAGGCATCAGATTAACCTCCTGAAAAGTATTTGAAGTTGCCTTCAATACATGATATTCAAATATTCTTCGGCGGTGAAAAAAAGATGAGCCCGCCCCAAAAGATTCGCGGAAATTAAAACTTGACATCTCGCACAAAAAGAATACTCTATTATTGTGGATAAATTTAAATCGCTCGGAAGGAGTTTATACCATGGAAGTAACGATCCATCAATTATTGGAAGGTGCGCGCGAGGCACGGGGCGTTACCGTTGTCATCGATGTTTTTCGCGCCTATAGTGTTGAAAGCTATGCTTTTGCCCAGGGGATGAAGCGGATCTATCCCGTTGGCAGCATGGATATTGCTTATGGAATGAAAAAACAGCATCCCGATTATCTGCTTTGCGGCGAACGGGAAGGGAAGAAGCAGGAGGGCTGCGATTTTGGCAACTCGCCTTTTGAAATAGCCAAAAGCGATGTGCGCGGCAAAACAATGGTTCATACCACCAGCGCCGGAACCCAGGGGCTTGAAAATGCCGTTCATGCCGATGTTTTGCTGGCCGGCGCGCTTGTAAACGCCCGCGCCACGGCAGAATATATCAAATCGCTGAAGCCGGAGCATGTGAGCCTGGTCTGCATGGGGCTGGCCTGCCGCAGACCCACCACAGAAGATACCTTCTGCGCGGAATATATTCGATCCCTGTTGTTAGAGGAACCCTTCGATCAGCAGAAAGCCATCGAAACGATGCGTCAAACAGATGGCCGGCGCTTCTTTATTGAAGCCGACCAATCCTTTGCCCCCCGTGAGGATTTTGATCTCTGCACGATGTTCGACAGGTTTTCTTTTGCTTTGCCTGTTCAAAAGGATGAAAGCGGTCTGAAATATATCGAACCCGTTTTCGTGCCTTAAAAGCGTTCTTCTTTTTTTCTATGCGCGTATACATAGAAAAAAAGGAGGGGCCGGAATGCATTTTCGAAAAAAACATAACCCTGCCATCGGCGGAGTTCTTTTATTGCTGGTGATCGGTTTCATCGGTTTTATGGCTTATGAAAAGGGGGCTGCGCAGCAAAAACAGGCCGCTCTTGCCAGAATGTATGTTCGAAAACCACAGGTGATTCTGGATGCGGGCCACGGAGGAATGGACAGCGGCGCGGTTTCGGCGGCCGGGATCTGTGAAAAAGATCTGAATTTAGAGATCACAAACAGAATACGCGGTTTGATGAAATTTTGCGGTGTTGAAACCGTTATGACGCGCGATGATGATTCCACTTTGCTTTATGAAGAAGGGGTCTCCATTCGCAAAAACAAGCAAAATGATCTTTATGGCCGTGTGCAGGTGGCCGAAAAATATCAAGACAGCGATTTCATCAGTATCCATATGAATGAATTTGAACAAGCAAAATACAGCGGCGCACAGGTGTTTTATGGGCTGAAAAGCGGGGATTCCGAAAACTTGGCGCTGTTGATGCAGGAAGCTTTGCGTGTGGCGCTGAACCCGGGAAATAACCGCAGGGCGAAACCCGCGCCGTCTTCTATCTATATTATGCAAAAGATCACCTCGCCGGCAGTCATCGCCGAATGCGGTTTTCTTTCCAACCCGGAAGAAGCCGCTTTGTTGACCAAAGCAGATTATCAAAAAAAAGGATCCTTGGCAATCGTGTCATCTTATTTGTGCTTTTTAGCGCAGCGGACCTGACAGGAGGAAATATCGTTTGAAAAAAAAGACTGTTTATGTATGTTCCGAATGCGGATATGAAACGGCAAAATGGCTTGGAAAATGCCCTTCTTGCGGCGAGTGGAACACTTTGAGCGAGATGACTGTAAAAGAAGAAAAGAATAACGCCGCAGCCGGTTTTCTGCGCCCGCTTTCAGCTTCGGCGCCGGTTCCCATCAGCGAGATCGATCGGGATTCCGATCAGCGCATCAGCACGCAGATCGAAGAATTTGACCGTGTGCTGGGCGGCGGCGTGGTGGTAGGTTCTTTGGTGCTGGTGGCCGGCGAACCCGGCATCGGCAAATCGACCCTTCTTTTGCAGGCCTGCAAAAATCTTTCGGAACACATGGTCGTGCTTTATGTTACGGGAGAAGAATCACTGTCACAGATTCGCATGCGCGCGCAAAGGATCGGCGCAGTGAATAAAAATTTGATGGTGCTGCCCGAAACAGATCTGGAACAGATCTTTCAATCGGCCAATCAACTGAAACCGGGCGTTTTAATCATCGATTCCATCCAGACCATTCGCGGCGGCGGTGATGCTTTGCCCGGCAGTATCGCGCAGGTGAGGGAAAGCACCATGGCGTTTATGCAATATGCCAAAACCAGCGGCATTTCCACTTTTCTGGTGGGGCATGTCAATAAAGACGGCGGTATTGCGGGGCCGAAGGTTTTAGAGCATATGGTTGATACCGTGCTTTATTTTGAAGGGGAAAAATATGCGGCGCACAGAATGCTCAGGGCCGCTAAAAACCGTTTTGGCTCCACCAACGAAATCGGCATGTTTGAGATGGCTCAGGCGGGATTGATGGAAATTCAAAACCCCTCCGCCGCGCTGATCGCCGGCCGCCCGGAAGATTCCACGGGCAGCTGTATCGCCTGCACGCTGGAAGGGACAAGGCCTTTGCTGGCTGAAGTGCAGGGGCTTGTCACCAAAACGGCCTATGGGTCGGCCCGAAGAATGGCTGCCGGCATTGATTATAACCGCGCGGTGCTTTTGCTGGCTATTTTAGAAAAACGGGCGGGCCTTTTGCTGAGCAATTATGATTCTTATATCAATGTGGTGGGCGGGCTGCGCATCGATGAGCCTGCCGTCGATCTGGCCGTCGCGGTGGCTATCGCCTCAAGCTATTTGGAACGGCCGGTGAACCCTCAGACGGCCATGTTTGGCGAAATCGGCCTTTCGGGCGAGCTTCGCGCCGTTTCGGGCGCTTCTTTGCGCCTGCGCGAAATCCGCCGGCTGGGTTTTCAAAAATGTATTCTGCCGGCCGCTTGCGTAGACGGCATCGATGTTCCCGACGGCCTCGAGATCATCCCTGTGAAAACAATCAAAGAAGCGATCAAAGCTTCTTTTTGATTGGCCATTTTCAAAACAGAAGGCACAGATCGTCATTTCGAGATCTGTGCCTTCTGTTTATTTGCATTTTTTCACATAATAGGCGCAAGCCCCGCCAGGCTGACCAAAAGAAACCGCGCGCCGCAAACTGCATTCCCCTTCGGAATTATAGATGCACAGATCTTCGCTGCAAAAAATACTCAAAAATTTTCCTCCTTTTGTTTGATGCAAATATTCTGACCGAAAATATGCAAAATATAAGAACAAAACAAAAGGCGGTGTAAAAATGAAGGGAATCGTTAGTGTGCTCATCACAGGAGCATTGGTGGCGGGAATGTATTACAGCAGCCCGATATATGAACAAAGCAAGGAACATTCGGCAGAAGTATCGCTTTGCGAAAGAAGCGATATTTATCATTCTGTCAATATGAAAGGAATCGCGTGTTCGGCGAAAGAGGCGAAAGTTTACACCGATTCGTTTGCTGTGGTCGAGCAGATCTATGTTCGTCAGGGGCAGCAGGTGAAACAGGGGCAGGAACTTTTCACCATTCGTAAAGATGTAAGCCTGGATCAGGCAAGGCAGGCGGTTCAAACGGGCGCGCAGGAGCTTTTGACCATCTTGATGGAGGATGCTTCCGACGGTGAAATTTCTAAAGAAAACCAGACGCTGCTTTCAAAAGCAGTGGGCAATTTTCAGGGCACAAAAGAGACCCGGGAAGAATCCATCACCATTACAGCCCCCATCGACGGAACGGTGATGGATATTTTTTGCCGTGAGGGGGAAGCTGCTTCACCTTTTGTGCCCTGCATCGGGCTTGCGGATCTTTCAAAAATGCAGGTCAAAGCACAGGTGAGCGAAGATAATCTGTCAAAATTAAAGAATGGTCATCAGGCCACCATCACTTTTGATGCGCTGCCGAATCAGCAGTTTTACGGAACAATCGATTCGATTGCGCCTTATGCAAAAGCGGGCTCTGTCTTATTGCAGCAACAGGAAGTGAAAACCGAGGTGGTTATCGCCGTTGATAACACCCAAAATCTGCTTCGGCCGGGTTATTCCGCTTCCGCGCAGGTCAATGTAGATGAGCGCAATCAGGTTTTGCTGCTGCCTTATTCCAGCATTCTGCAGGATAACAACGGCAAAGAATTTGTTTTGGCGGTGGGAAAAAATCATACGGCGATAAAACTGCCGATCATCACCGGATATGAGCTTGAAAGCCAAGTGGAAGTTCTATCGGGGCTCACCGGCGAAGAATTGATCGTAAAGAATCCGAAAATCGATTTGATCGGGAAAAAACTGCGTATTCAGGTGAACGAATGAAAAATCTTGATATGTGGGCGTTGGCCTGGAAAAACGCCGTTCGCGGCAAATGGCGCACTTTTCTTTGCGCGCTTTCCATTGGGGTGGGCGTTCTTGCCGTTTATCTGATCGGCCAGGTATCATTCGGCATGAAAAATCAGGTAGAAAATGAAATAGAAAAAACAGGCATGCGTGGGGTGATGGTTTATGCCAGCGGCGAAAGCGCAAAGCTGACGGCGGAACAAATCAGAAGCTTATCCACCGATATTCCCAATGTCAGCGCGGCAATGCCGATCTATTCAAAATATGGCTCTGTGCATTTGAGAAACGAAAAAGAAAAGGCGATGATCTGGGGCATCGATGAACAGTTCCCACGGGTTTTCGGCATCGAACTGCTTCATGGGCGGCTGCCAACAAAAGCGGATGTTGCGGCAGGTTTGCCCGTGGCGGTCATCGAAGATTCTCTGGCGAAAAAAATTTACCGAAGGACCAATATTGTGGGCAAGCGCCTGCAGCTTCAGGTGGATGGCTTCAAGCAGAATTTTGAGATCATCGGCGTGATCGTTTCACAAAAAGAAGGCATCACTTCCATGATAGGCGGAGATCAGATCCCCACTTTTGTTTATGTGCCCCATCCTTCCATGGAACTGCTGGGATGCGGCAATACAACGGAACAGCTGGCGTTTTCCTGCGACGAATCGGCCGATAAAGAGGCTGTTTCGGCAATGGTCATCCACAAACTTCAATATTTGGCGCAAAACAGCACATTTTCCAGCGAAAACATCGATGGGTATATTCGAAAATTCAAATCGCTTTTAAACCTCATCACCATGGGCATCACGGCCATCGGCCTGATTACTTTGTTTGTGGGAGGCATTGGCGTTATGAACTCGATGACCTCTGCCGTTGACCGCCGCAAAAAAGAAATCGGCATTTATATGGCCATCGGCGCAGGAAAAAGAGAAATTTTATGCTGCTATTTATATGAATCCATTCTGATCTGCGCCATGGGCGGCGCGGCGGGCGGCGCTTTGGGCGTGGCCATTTTAAAAGCGATCGAAGCCATGATCGGTTTTCATCTGGGCGGGGGAATGGTGTTTTTATTGATAACGGAAGCGCTTACGGTTCTTTGCGGAATCCTTTTTGGTTTTTTGCCCGCCAGAAGAGCGGCCGTGATGAGCCCTATTGATGCCATACGCTCAGAATAAAAAAGATGATATTTTTTCGCAAATATAGTATACTATAGGAAATATTTAAAACCTTTCGCGGCAGTAAGCTTTGACGGCGCTTCTTTGAGAGCAATTCCGGCCTGAAGAAGCGCTTTCACTTATTCAGATCTGATAAAATGGAGGGAATTATGAAAATAACTTTCATCGGTGCAGCGCATGAAGTAACGGGCAGTTGCGTCTTTTTAGAAAATGCCGGCCATTCCATTCTGATCGATTATGGAATGGAGCAGGGTTCAGACCTTTTTGAAAACGCTTCTCTTCCCGTGCCCGCTTCAGAAATTGAATATATTTTATTGACCCACTCGCATATAGATCATTCGGGGATGCTGCCCGCCCTGTATGCTGCGGGCTTTCGCGGTGAGATCCATGCAACGCAGGCTACTTGCGCTCTATGCGACATCATGCTGCGTGACAGCGCGCATATCCAGGAATTCGAAGCGGAATGGAAGAACAGAAAAGCGCAGAGAGCGGGAAGGCCGCTGACGGAACCTCTTTACACCATGAAAGATGCCGAAGGCGTTTTAGAGCTGTTTCACCCCCACCCTTACGACCAGATGATCCCCATTTGCAATGGGTTGGAAGCCTGTTTTCGCGATGCAGGGCATCTGCTGGGTTCTGCTTCTATTGAAGCGTGGCTTTCCGAAGGAAGCGCGATCAAAAAGATCGTTTTTTCCGGGGATATCGGCAATACCGATCAGCCGCTCATCAAAGACCCCACCCTGCTGAAAGATGCCGATTTCGTCGTGATGGAATCTACATACGGCGATCGAACCCATGGCCCGCGCCCTAACTATATTGAAGATCTGACCAAGATCATCCAAAGAACTTTCGATCGCGGCGGCAGCGTGGTGATCCCTTCCTTTGCGGTGGGCAGAACGCAGGAACTGCTTTATTTCATCCGCAAGATAAAAGAAGCGCATCTGCTGAAAGGGCATGAAGGGTTCCCGGTATATGTTGACAGCCCTTTGGCAAACGAAGCAACCACCATTTATATGAATTATATCGACGCCTGCTTTGATGAAGAAGCCAAGGAGCTTGTAAGACAGGGCATCAACCCTTTGCAGTTTGAAAATCTCACCATGACACTCACCAGCGAAGATTCAAAGCTCATCAATGAAGACACCCGCCCGAAAATCATTTTATCGGCCAGCGGAATGTGTGACGCGGGCAGAATTCGCCACCATTTAAAGCATCATCTCTGGCGCGCGGAAGACACGATTTTGTTTGTGGGGTATCAATCGGAAGGAACGCTGGGCCGTTTGCTTTATGACGGCGCAGAGCGGGTAAAGCTGTTTGGCGAAGAAATCGATGTTTGCGCCGAGATCACCGCTCTGGCAGGCATCAGCGGCCACGCCGATAAAAACGGGCTGGAGCGCTGGATCACCGGCTTTACGCCCGCACCGAAAATGGTGTTTGTCGTGCATGGGCAAGATCAGGTAACCGATATTTTTGCGCGCCGCCTGTTGGAACTGAAAATCCGCGCACAAGCGCCTTATAGCGGCAGTCGTTATGATCTCGCGGAAGAAAAGTGGGAATTCGAAGCGCAGCCTGCGCCTGTTACGAAAGTTTCGCATGAACAAAAGAAGGCACTTTCACCGGCATATATCCGCTTGACGGAAGCTCTGAAAAACTTGACAGAGCTGGTTGCCGCCAGCACCGGCCGCGCCAACAAAGACCTTGCCCGATTGGCAAACCGTATCAACGACCTTTGCGATTGGTGGAAATAATAAGAAGAGGTAACTATGAAACAATATGAGATCGACAGGCTGAACCGAAAAGTTTCAGAAGATCCTTTGCTGTTTATTCAGGAAAGCGAAGCGGAATATGAAAAAAAGATAGAGGAAGCGGCAAATTATTTTGTGGCAAGAAAAAGCGACCAGCCGCTGATTTTGCTGAGCGGCCCTTCGGGCTCGGGAAAAACCACCACCGCAAAAAAAATCAGGAAAGCGCTTGAAAAAATCGGTGCGCCTGCGCGCTATCTTTCGATGGATCAATATTTTCTGCCTTCTGATGAGCCGAATATCCCCTATAATGCAGATGGTACCATCGATTATGAATCGCCTTATCGATTGGATATTCCCTTGTTTTCGCGGCAAATGCAGGAATTGTTTCAATGCAAAAAAGTTGACACGCCGATTTATGATTTTGCATCCCAGAGGCGAAGCGGTGTCTATCCGCTGCAGCGCCAACCCGATGAATTGATTATTGTAGAGGGCATCCATGCTTTGAATCCACAAGTCATCGGCAGCGCTTTTGAGCATTCCTCCAAGCTTTATATCAGCGTCAGAACCCGTTTACATAATGCCCGCGGGAATTTGCACCCTTCTCAAATTCGGCTTTTGCGTCGTCTTTTGCGCGACCGGCGAGAGAGAGGCCGCAGTTTTGAAGAAACAATGCGTTTATTGCCCAGCGTTACTGCCGGGGAAGATCAATATATTATGCCCTTTAAGAAGTTTGCCGAATTGGAATTTGATTCGTTTATCCCTTATGAAATCGCCGCATACCGCAACGCTGTTTTGGAAGAATTGGCAAGAGAACCCTGTTGCGACCTCGGCGGGGAGCTGATGGAATTTCTTCAGCAGGTTTCGGCTGTTGAGTGGAAAGACATTCCCGAAGCTTCCATGCTGCGTGAATTCATCGGCAAACCATAACAAAATGAAATGTATAAAAAAGCCCTCTGAAAGAGATTCATTTCTCTCAGAGGGCTTTTTTCATAATATCGAATTTTAAAAAATCAAAACGCCTTTTGGGGCGATCTTGTTTATTTCACGATGATTTTCTTTAATCTTGCGAAGCGGGGCATACCGTTTTCATAAGGCAACTCTGTTTCGCCCTGAATCAGCGGCAGTGCATAATCGGTGAATTCGCTGGTCATGCCTGTATTGTCTTCGCAGATCCATTCCAGCGGCACTGTTTTTTCGGTGTTTGCCACGATGCTTAATTCCACGGGGGCAACTTCCATTTGATAAGAAGGCGCTTCTAAACGGCGGAAAGCCATCATTTTATCGGTTTCGCCTTCAACCGCCAAACGAACAGCTGTTCTGCCGGCCAAATAGGCTTCTTCGATATCTGTTTTTGAAGCACAGTGTGCCGCGCAGCGCTGAAGCAAAGAAAGCTCGATGCTGCGGGTCTTATATCCAAAACGGTTTTTCACTTCTCCTGCGAGGAATACGCCTGCGCCGCCCATCTGTTTGTGGCCAAAAGCATCGGTGGCCGCATTGGCAGCACCATATTCGGCAAGGAAAGTGCCGTTTTGATCTTTTACACCTTCAGAAAGCGCCACCAGGCAGTTGCCTCGTGTTTCAAAGATGGTTTTGATCTGTTTGAGCGTTTCTTCCAAATCAAACGCCTTTTCGGGAAGATAGATCAGATCGGGGCCGGCGTTCTGAAGCGTTGCAAGCCCGGCGGCGGCGGTCAGCCAGCCGGCGTTGCGCCCCATGATCTCAACAATGACTACGGTTCCTGTGTCATAAACATTGGCATCCTGATAGATCTCTGTGCAGGAAGTGGCAATATATTTCGCGGCGCTGCCATAGCCGGGGCAGTGGTCTGTGCCAAACAGATCGTTATCGATGGTTTTGGGAACGCCGATGATTCTGCATTCATAATTTTGTTCAAGCAGATATTTTGAAACTTTGTTGCAGGTATCCATGCTGTCGTTGCCGCCGTTATAGAAGAAATAACGGATGTTGTATTTTTTGAAGATTTCAAGAATGCGCTTATAATCTGTGTCGTCCACACGGCTGTCTTTCAGTTTATAACGGCAGGAACCCAGCGCGGAAGAGGGGGTATAGCGCAGCAAAGAAAGCTCTTTGCGGTCTTCCTGACCGATGTCATACAAACAATCATCTAAAACGCCTTTGATGCCGTGGGCGCATCCATAGACAGCGGTGATGCAGTCTTCTTCAAGCGCGGCTTCGAAAACGCCCAGTGCGCTGGAGTTGATAACCGATGTAGGGCCGCCGGATTGCCCGAAGAGGCAGGCGCCTTTTAATTTGTTCATGGGGGATACCTCCGAATATCGTTTTTTATATTAATTATTTTTTTAATTTACTATGATGTCATAAATGGTATATGGTATAAAGCGGCCAGCGCCGTAGGCGAGCCGTGAAATAAATGATAATAACCGCATAGCGGTTATTATACCATCAGCGCGAAGCGTGAATGGTATAAAGTGGCCAGCGCCGTAGGCGGGCCGTGAAATAAACGATAATAACCGCTATGCGGTTTATTATACCATCAGCGCGAAGCGTGAATGGTATAAAGTGGCCAGCGCCGTAGGCGAGCCGTGAAATAAATGATAATAACCGCTATGCGGTTTATTATACCATCAGCGCGAAGTGTGAATGGTATAAAGTGGCCAGCGCCGTAGGCGGGCCGTGAAATAAACGATAATAACCGCTATGCGGTTTATTATACCATCAGCGCGAAGCGTGAATGGTATAAAGTGGCCAGCGCCGTAGGCGGGCCGTGAAATAAACGATAATAACCGCTATGCGGTTATTATACCATGTGGCCGCTAACGAAGCAAGAAAGCAAATTCATTCTATTGGAAATCGCGCAGGAAATGTTGAATCAATGGGATAAATGCGATATAATAAACGCAGTGTATGTTAAAAACGGACAAAGCATAAAGCGCCGGTGGCGGGGTCTGCCGCGAAATTTGGGCGCGATGTCTGCAAGGGTTTTCATCGTTTTATGCCATCGTTTATCGATCATTATATTCATTTTCGGCCCCACCCATCGTGGCGGCCGCTTGGTAATCATTCAGTGCCGAACCCCTTTCATCTAAACGGAGGAAAATTTATGAAGAAAAAGCTGACGGCCGCATTATTGATAGGCATGCTGGTTTTTGCATTTTTCCCGAAACTGGAAAGCAATGCCGAAGAACCTGTTGCCGTAAAAATAGGCCTTTATTATGGATCGAATGCGTTGCCCGCTTCCAATCTTCAGTATGCCACCGGATATGGAAGCGGCTATCGTTTTGGCTATTTTTCGCAAGAAAATGCCAATAACTTTACTTCGCTGATGGAAGTTACCGGTCAAGCTGAAATCACTGTTTTAAAAGACAAGCTGATCTATGGCAGCAATAAAACCTATTATGATGTGGCGCCAAGCAGCTATAGTTTTGTGATTGCGCCTTATCATTTGCAGCTTTCTTCTTCTTTTGTAAGCGCCGCCGATGCTTTGGCCAAATGTGAAGATTTGAAGCTTCACAATTTGAGCGCTTTTCCTGCCTATATCAACGGGCAATTTCGCGTTCGCGTGGGCAGTTATTCTTCCCAAAGCGAAGCCAATAAAGAAATGAACGATATTGCCGTGGCCGCGGCAGATTCTTTGACGGTGGTGGGTTACAGCAGCACCTGTTATACAGTCGCCGTTACAGGGCAGGCCACGATTCTTTTTGAATTCGATCAGGGCGGCGATCCTTTTGGCATCCAAACCATTCCCTCCGGTTCTGCCAAAACGCAGACCTGGACAAAAGGTTATAAATATTACGGCGGATTTGAATACAACCGGGTCAACGGCAACGATATTACCGTGATCAATGTGGTGGAATTGAATGATTATTTAAAAGGGGTCATCCCTTATGAAATGAGTCCTTCCTGGCCGGTGGAAGCGTTAAAAGCACAAACTCTATGCGCAAAATCTTATTGCATCAACAATCTGCATAAACACCGCTCACAGGGTTTTGATCTTTGCAACACCACCGATTGTCAGGTATACTATGGAACGGGAAATGCCACCGCGGCTTCCGACGGCGCGGTGGAAGCGGTGAGAGGGCAATATGTTACTTATGGCGGCAAAATCGCCCAGACTTATTACCATGCTTCCAGCGGCGGATGGACAGAAAATTCCGAAAATATCTGGGGCACTTATGTGCCTTATTTGCGGGCGGTGGAAGATAAATATCTTACAAACCCCATTAACTGGTCATTTAGTTTAAATAATGCGCAGATTGCCGAAATTTTACGAAGCAAGGGTTATACGGTTTCAAGCGTGACGAATTATTATGTCAGCGAATTAACGGAAGTCGGCAATGTGCGCGGCGTTACCATTGAGCGCAGCGGCGCCTCTCCGCTGGTGTTTACCGGAGAAAAAGCGCGCACCATCCTCAGCAGCTCCGCGAATAATATCTCTTTCGGAAGCCACCGCTTTACGGTGACGCCAGATTCTTCTTATTATGTAAACGGACAGGCCGTCAGCGATTTAGGCTCACTTTATGCGATCGGAAAAGACGGCGTTACCGCGCAGATCGGGTCGGGCAGCGAACTGTATGCCGTCACCGGGCAGGGAACTTCAAAGCTTTCCGGCGCTTCTGCATCGTCTTATAAAATCGTGGGGAAAGGTTCCGGCCACCATATCGGCATGAGCCAATGGGGCGCCAGGGGCATGGCCGAAAAAGGCTTTTCATATGATCAGATCATCAAATTTTATTTCACAGGAGTGCAGGTAGGCCCTGCAGCATAAAAAACGAATGGATACAATAAAAAAAAGCGATTTCTTTTATGAGCTGCCAGAAGAATTGATTGCCCAGACCCCGCTTGAAAAGCGTGATGAATCCAGACTTCTGGTGTTGGATCGGAAAACGGGTGCGCTGGAACATCGGCATTTCTATAATATCGATGAATATTTAAACCCGGGTGATTGCCTGGTCATCAATGATACAAAGGTCATTCCCGCCCGTTTATACGGAACAAAAGCAGAAACCGGCGCGGCCGTTGAAATTCTGCTTTTAAAAGAACTGGGCGATGATTGTTGGGAATGTATTGTTTTTCCTGGCAAAAAGCTGCGCACAGGCGCAACAGTTACATTTGGCGACGGGCGTTTGCAATGTACCGTGACAGAAGTGCTTGAAAACGGAAACCGCATCGTGCATTTTTCTTATAACGGCATTTTTCTTGAAATTTTGGAAGAACTGGGTGAAATGCCGCTGCCTCATTATATCAAGCAGCATTTAGAAGACGCTTCACGCTATCAAACGGTTTATTGCCGCGAGCCCGGTTCTGCGGCTGCACCGACCGCCGGCCTGCATTTCACACCTGAACTTTTAGAGCGTTTAAAGGCAAAGGGCATTACAGTGGCCGCCATTACTTTACATGTGGGCCTTGGCACTTTCCGCCCCGTGAAAGAAGAAAATATTTTGAATCATGTCATGCATTCAGAACAGTATTTTGTAACGGAAGAAGTGGCCGAACAGATCAACAAAACGCGTGAAAACGGCGGGCGGGTCATCGCTGTGGGCACAACTTCCTGCCGCACCCTGGAAACGGTCACCGATGAACAACATATCACCCATGCGGGTTCCGGCAACACCGATATTTTCATTTATCCCGGTTATCAATTCAAAGGGATCGATGGGCTGATCACAAACTTCCATTTGCCGGAAAGCACTCTTGTGATGCTGGTTTCGGCGCTGGCGGGCCGCGAACATATTTTGAATGCTTATGCCGAGGCTGTGAAAGAGAAATACCGTTTCTTCAGCTTTGGGGATGCAATGTTCATTCGATAAATGATGGAAGCCGCTTTTGACTGGAGGTTTGAAAATGGAAAAACAAGCAATCTGGGAAATCATTGAAAATCAAAAAGAAGATTTGATCCGTTTCTGCTGTGATATGATCAAAATCCCTTCTGAAAACCCGCCCTGTAATGTAGAAGATGTTGTGGCATTCATTTGTAGGTTTTTAGATGCATATAAGATCCCTTATGAAATTGTGCGGCCGATTCCCGAAAGGCCGAACATTTTGGCTCGCTTCGGCAACCCGAACGGCAAAACCGTGGTGTTCAACGGCCACTGTGATGTGGTGCCGGCGGGCGATCTGAGCAAATGGGCTTTCGGCCCTTACAGCGGCGAGATCAAAGACGGTAAAATTCTGGGCCGCGGCACTTCCGATATGAAATGCGGCCTTGCCGCCTCGCTTTATGCCATTGCCATGCTGGCCAAGCATCAGGCGGAATTGAGCGGCAATATTCTCTATACCATTGTGCCCGATGAAGAGACCGGCGGATATCACGGCACGCAATGGCTGTTTGAACATGGATATATTCAGGGGGATTGGGGCATTGTTCCCGAACCCACCGGTTATGATAATATCGAGATCGGGCAAAAGGGAAATTTGGGGATGCACATTACCGCAAACGGCACTTCTGCCCACGGCAGCTTATCGCCTTATGTGGGCGACAGCGCCGTTGAAAAAATGATGGATTTTCTGCAGCAGCTGAAACAGCTGCGCGAGATCCGCGGCGAATATAGCGGCGAAATCGCGCAGGTGATGGAAGTTTCCAAAAAGGTGATTCGGGATATCCAGAAAAAACCCGGCGTTGAAAACTGCCTTGATCATGTTACGGCCAATTTCGGCGTCATCCATGGCGGAACAAAATATAACATGGTCGCCGATCACTGCGAAGCCGAAGTGGATGTGCGCGTTCCCATTGGCGTGACTTATGAACAGGTGAAAAGCAAGGTAGATCAGATCATCAGCGAGAACCATTTTGAAGGCATCTCCATTGAATATCGCGGCGGGAAAACGGGGAATTATGTTTCGATCAATGACCCCATCACCGTGTCTGCGAAACGATGCGCAAAAGAAATTATGGGGGTCGATTTGATTATGGCCTATCAGTGGGCCAGCAGCGATACACGGTATTTCCGTGAACGCGGCATTTCAACCATTCAATATGGCCCTTCAAATTCCGAAGGCATCCACACTTATAACGAAACGGTCGATGTAAAAGATTGCGTCAATGCGGCTAAAATGTATGCCGGCATGATTCTTGACCTGATCGGATAAAACCTCAGCACGGCGCCGCTTCTTTTCGCGGCGCTGTTTCTTTGAAAAGGAGAACAGGGCTTTATGGAATGGATCATTTTAGCTGCCGCGATCTTTTTGCTGTTCCTTTTTATGCTGTTTGCTTATACCTCCGCTAAAAAAGAACTCTTTATATTGCAGCAGAAAATGGATGCTTCAAAAGACATGGCGCAAGATCTGGCCGCACTGAATGCAAAACAGGAAATGACGGCGCAGATCATTTCGGAATCGTTTCAATCGATGCAGCGGCAGATGGCC
Source organism: Acidaminobacterium chupaoyuni (assembly GCF_047936785.1). Classification (GTDB taxonomy): domain Bacteria; phylum Bacillota; class Clostridia; order Oscillospirales; family Butyricicoccaceae; genus Acidaminobacterium; species Acidaminobacterium chupaoyuni. Next base: position 1,618,493 of record NZ_CP176394.1, on the reverse strand, counting down.
AATCAGGCAATGCAGGAAGACCAGAAGATGGATCTTCTGCGCCGCACCACCGCCGATTCCCTTTTGCAGCTTCGTCAGGAAAATCAGCAGCAGCTGGATTCTATCCGCCGTGCGGTGGATGAGAAGCTGCAGGATGCTTTGGATAAGAAGTTAAGCGAATCATTTTCTGTTGTGAGCAGTCGATTGGAGCAGGTTTATAAGAGCCTGGGCGAAATGCAATCGCTGGCGGTGGGCGTGGGCGATTTGAAAAAAGTGCTTTCCAATGTGAAAACGCGCGGCATTTTGGGCGAATTGCAATTGGGCGCCATTTTAGAAGAAATTCTTGCCCCCGAGCAATATGCCCGCAATGTTTGCACAAAACAGGGGAGCGCCGCCAATGTGGAATTCGCCGTGATTTTACCGGGCAGTGATTCGGGAACCGTTTGGCTTCCCATCGATTCAAAATATCCGGGCGATGCCTATGAACAGCTTTTGGATGCTTATGACGGCGGGAATCCCGAACAGGTGGAGCTTGCGCGCCGCGTGCTGAAAGATCGGCTGAGGGGCTTTGCCAAAGATATTCATCAAAAGTATGTGGATCCGCCGCATACCACAGATTTTGCGCTGATGTTTTTGCCCATCGAGGGTCTTTATGCCGAAGCTGTGCGTTTAGGGATGATCGAGCAGCTTCAAAAAGAATATAAAATCAATCTTGCCGGCCCGACAACGCTTGCGGCCCTGTTAAACAGCCTTCAGCTTGGTTTTCGCACGCTTGCCGTGCAGAAACGCTCGGCCGAAGTCTGGCGGGTTCTGGGTGCTGTTAAAACCGAATTCGGCAGCTTTGCAAAAGTGCTTGAAGCCACGCAGCGCAGGCTGACGCAGGCCAATGAAGAACTGGATAAATTGGTGGGCGTTCGCACACGCCAGATCCAGCGCACTTTGCGCAATGTAGAACTGACGCAGCTGCCGGAAGATCAACAGCCGGAACCGCTTGAAGCCGGCAAAGAAGAAGGTGAGGATCAGAATGTACCAATTGATTAAACAAGAGGGGACCGCCAGAAGGGGCAGTTTTGAAACCCTTCACGGAACCATTCAAACCCCGGTTTTTATGAATGTAGGAACTTTGGCCGCCATAAAGGGGGCGCTTTCCGCCAAAGATCTGCGCGATATCGGATGCCAGGTGGAATTATCGAACACCTATCATCTGCATGTTCGCCCCGGAGAGGATATTATCCGCCAGTTAGGCGGCCTTCACCGTTTCATGAAATGGGATGGGCCGATTTTGACGGACAGCGGCGGCTTTCAGGTTTTTTCGCTGGCCACATTGCGTAAAATAAAAGAAGAAGGCGTTACCTTTAACGCGCATACCGACGGCCACCGCATTTTTATGGGGCCGGAAGAGAGCATGAAGATCCAGTGGTCGTTAGGTTCCGATATTGCCATGGCTTTCGATGAATGCATTGAAAACCCAGCGCCCTATGATTATGTCCGCAATTCCTGTGCGCGCACAGCGCGCTGGCTTGAGCGATGCAAAACGGCGCTGTTGGAACTTCAAAAAAGGGAAGATACCGTCAACCCCGGACAAATGCTGTTCGGCATCAATCAGGGTGGCACCTATAACGACCTGCGCATTGAACATATGAAACAGATCTCGGAACTGGATCTGCCCGGCTATGCCATCGGCGGGCTGGCGGTGGGTGAACCCGCCGAAACCATGTATGAGATCATTGAAGCGGTGGAACCTTTTATGCCGAAAAACAAGCCCCGTTATCTGATGGGGGTAGGCACGCCGGTGAATATTTTAGAAGGCGTTCTGCGCGGCGTAGACTTTTTCGATTGCGTGATGCCGGCACGCAACGCCCGCCATGGGCATTTGTTCACTTCTCAAGGCATCATCAACATTAAAAACGCCAAATATCAGCTGGATGATTCGCCGATCGATCCGAATTGCCATTGCCCGGTTTGCCAGACCTATTCGAAAGCCTATCTGAGGCATTTGTTTAAAGCGGAAGAAATGCTGGCCATGAGATTTTCTGTGATGCATAACCTTTATTTTTATAACCACCTGATGGAAGAGATTCGTCTTGCTTTGGATGAAAATCGCTTTGAAGCCTTCTATCGCGAAAAACGAGAAATTTTAGGGCAGCGTATTTAGTCTTGTAAATCTATTCAAAATCAGATATACTGTATTATGCTGTAAAATGATATTCAGAGGCCACAAAGAATTGAACCAATGAATTGGAGGAACGAAGTATGAGAGCATTGCTGGCAGGCACAGCAGTAGCAAACCAATGGACAGCCTATATCTGGATTGGCTTGACTTTTGTTTTATTTTATTTTTTGTTGATCCGCCCGCAGAAAAAGCGTGAAAAAAACGATCGCCTTTTAAGAAGTTCCCTGGAAGCAGGCGACATGATCGTGACGATCGGCGGCATCTACGGAAAAATTCTGACCGTGAAAGAAGATACCATCACCATCGAAACAAGCGCAGACCGCAGCAAACTGGAACTGAAGAAGTGGGCTGTTCAAACAAAAGAAAACCCCGAAACCAAAGCAGAGTAATTTTATAATAACCTTCGGCATAGGTATCATTATGATATTCTTGCTGGAGGTTATTTTTATGATGAAGGAAAAACTTTCTTCCGGGAATCTGCATTTTCGATGGATCATGCTAAGCGCCGCGATTGGAACGGCTGTCATGCTGCTGACCATGCTTTTATGTTCTGTTTTGCTTTATCGCGAAGTCTTGCCGGCAAATGCAATGGTTTTCTGCGGTTATGGCGCTTTGGCCTTGGGCGGTTTGATTTGCGGCGTTCTTTCTTTTCACAGCCGCAAACGATTTTTTGCCGCTCAGTGCAGCGCGGGTTTTTTGTTTTTGCTGTTATTCATGATCGGCTTTATTAGCGATACAGTTGCTTTTTCTGCATTTTCTTTCATTCTGGTGTTGATTATTTTGGCGTTTTCCGCTATGATAGGTATTGTATTATCAACATTATTCAGATAAGGAGCTGCGGATTATGAAACATATTCGTACCATCACAAAAACAAATTTAAAGAAAACTTCTATCGGCGGCGGCTGCGGCGAATGCCAGACTTCTTGCCAGTCTGCTTGCAAAACTTCCTGCACAGTTGCAAACCAGAAATGCGAGAAAAGAAGATAAGCCTTTGATGGTTTATTTCATACAAGCAAAAACAGCACGCATGTGCTGTTTTTGCTTGTATACAGTTCCTTCATCATGAATGGAATGATAAGATTCGAAAACTTATAAACAGAACGGATGACAAAAATGATTCATAGATTTAAACAGGGTGATTTATTCATCCTCACCGATGTCAACAGCGGCTCGGTTCACTCGGTAGACGAATTGGTTTATGATCTTTGCGGCTTGGTGACGCCGCCTCTTGCGGCGCATTGCCCCCAAGATGCCGCAGAAGCTTTGAAAGAAAAATATTCGCCTGAAGCCATTGAAGAAGCTTATCAGGAAATCTGCGAGCTGGCAAAAGAAGATCTTTTGTTTTCTTCGCCCCAGGAAATTCCCGCGAACCTGATCAAGCCTGATGATATCCCCGTAAAGGCACTTTGCCTGCATGTTTCTCACGATTGCAACCTGCGCTGCACTTATTGCTTCGCACAGACCGGTGACTTTGGCACAGTGCGTTCGTTGATGAACGCTGAAACTGCGAAAAAAGCCATTGATTTTGTGATCGAGCGTTCAAAAAATCGCCACAATATCGAAGTGGATTTCTTCGGCGGCGAGCCTTTAATGGCTTTTGATGTGGTGAAAGAAACCGTAGAATATGCCAAAGAGCAGGGGAAGGCCCATGATAAAAATTTCCGCTTTACCATCACGACCAACGGCTTATTGCTGAACGATGAAATTACAGAATATCTGAACCGCGAAATGTCAAACATCGTTTTATCTTTAGACGGCCGCAAATCTGTAAACGATGATATGCGTAAAACCGTTGCCGGAACGGGCAGCTATGATATTATTGTTCCGAAAATGAAGAAATTGGTGGATCAGCGGGATAAAGATAAAGATTATTATGTCCGCGGAACCTATACCGGCAAAAATTTAGATTTCACACAGGATGTTCTCGATATTTATCATCATGGGTTCGACCAAATCTCTGTAGAACCGGTTTCTGCGCCGGCGGGCTGTGGTTATGAGATCACAGAGGCTGATTTGCCGCGTATTCGTGAAGAATATAACAAACTTTCGGAAATCATGCTGGATCTGGAGAAAAACGGTGAAGGTTTCAATTTTTTCCATTTTAATGTGGATTTAGAGCAAGGCCCGTGCATTATCAAGAGAATGCGCGGCTGCGGCGCAGGTTGCGAATATGTTGCCGTGACACCCGAAGGCGATATTTATCCGTGCCATCAGTTTGTCGGCATGAAAGAATTTTATATGGGAAATATTAACGAAGGAACTTTTGACAGATCTCATGTAAAACAGTTTGCCAATGTCAGCGTTTATACGCGCGAAAAATGTAAAGATTGCTGGGCAAAATTTTATTGCAGCGGCGGCTGCAGCGCGGCGAATTATCATGCCAACCATGATATCAACGATGCTTATGAAATCGGCTGCGAACTGGAAAAAATGCGTTTGGAATGCGCAATTTACCGCGCAATCAAACATAGCGAAGCCGACGAAGAAAAATAAAATTACTTTAAAACCCCAATGAAATTTCATTGGGGTTTTAATTTATTTATACATATTATTATTTAAGTGCAATCAAGCAAAGACTGGATCGAACCCGTGAAGAGCAAAAAACACTGAAGAAACCATTAAAACACTTAATTTAGAAAACACTGCGATTTTCCTCCACTCAATTATACAAAACTTTTATTTTGTATAATTCATAATGAGTATTTTTCAGTGCCCTTCTTGTCTGATCTTAGACTCTTTATCCTTTCCATTCATTCGTTTAAACTGATTCAAATCTATCATTGATATCTGCCATTGTGTTATTTGTGTGCTCTTGCTTTTATTATGATCGTGCATCGGCAGATATTTTGCCGCCAGCCTTACCATGCCAAAATCTCTATATATCGTGAAAGCAATATAAGAACCAAATGACCACAATGGTATTGAAAATCATACGAGTGCTTTTAAACAAATTTGTCATTCCATTGCAGATATATTCGCGCGGCCGCGGCTTGTTCTTCATCCCGATCATAAGCTTAAAAACTTTCTGCTTTTCTGCGGATATTTTATTTTCCTTTTCAATGCTTTTTTACTTACTTATTAAGGTTTTTTAATTGTGATGAATTTCACAATTTTTGCGTTATATTTTTGTGCATTATATATACAATATTGGCAATTTCCCTGTTTTCTTTCTCTTGCCTCTGCTCAGATTCATATTTAAACTTGAAAATGAAACATGCTATAATAAACGCAGTGCATTACGACACAATGAGGCGCGAAACGCAAGGCCGCAGCTATGCTGCGAAAAATTTCAGTTTATTATCCTGTGTTATATTGAGAGATTAAAGCACGCCCGTTTTTGAAAGGATCTCACTAAATTATCAGAAGGAGCAAGCTATATGGATATGACAGCCGTGACAACATTGATTGCAGAGCTCATAGGAACAATTGCTTTTGCATTATCCGGCGGTTTGACCGCTATTGACCGCAGGTTGGATTTTTTTGGGATCATCGTTCTTTCAATTATTACAGCGGTTGGCGGTGGTCTGATCCGCGATTTAATCTTGGGAAGCACTCCGCCGGCCATGTTTGTCAACTATATTTATGTGACCCTGGCCTTTTCATCGGCGGTTTTTTTGTTGGTGTTTGGCTCGGCTTTTCGCAGACAACTCAGCAAAAGTTTAAAAATTGTTCTTTTCGGCATTAATATTTTTGATGCTGTCGGGTTGGGGATTTTCACCATCGTGGGGATGAACACTGCCATCGCGGCCGGATATGAAAATAATCGCTTTCTGATGATCTTTGTTGGCGTTGTAACCGGCATCGGCGGGGGCATGCTGCGGGATATTTTTGTCGGAAGAACTCCGCAAGTATTGAAAAAAGATGTCTACGCCATGGCCGCCATCACCGGCGCTATTTTATATGCCTATACTTTTTCTGTTTTGCCCACTCCCCTTGCCATGCTGCTCAGCGCTTCAGTGGTGATCGTCATTCGCCTGCTTGCGATTTTCCACCATTGGAATCTGCCTGTGGTCACCGCCGAAAAAGATATTTCAAGAACCATTTTAAAACGACATATCAATAAATAATGTTTAATGTTTAATGAAATTTGCAGAACAAAACCACCGCTGTTTGATTTCAGCGGTGGTTTTCATTATGGATTCAGTATATTACTGCACGAACATTTAAAGAGAAAAACTCACTTTATACATTTGCATAAAGTTTCTTGGTGTTCTCCTCATTTTTTCTGTCATCACGAATGCCAACCGGCGCCATATATACGGTGTATTCTTCCTTTCCGTCGATGCCCAGCATCGCATCGGTTTCTTCCTGACGGAAGGCAGCAATCGCGCATGTGCCACAGCCAATAGCCTGGCTGCTCAGATAAAGGTTTTGCACAATATGACCCGCATCGATCAGCATAACGCGGTGAGAACCGATACTATAGCGCCACTCGGCGCGATAAGCTACGGCGGCATAGATGAAATCCACGGCCGCATTCCCCGCCCATTTCTGATCGCATGCGCTGTGGATGACCCGCTGACGCATATTATCGGAAACAGAAAGCTGCTCTAAGGCGTGTTCCATGGGTAAATAATGATAAACGCCCGGTTCCAGCCCTTCTACATTCATCACAGCCAGGTAGGTTTCAAAAGCATGTCTTGCGCCGCCGGAAGGTACGGGTCGAAGCGTAGCATAGTTATTGCCGCGGCGATCACGAATGCCTTGTGTTGACCACAGCAAAAACGAGAGCTGTTTCAAACTCATCGCCTGATCGGCAAAAAAGCGATTGCTTTTTCGTTCGCGCAGCAAGGTCAGATAATCATGCTCCTGAAGAAGATCATCGAATTCCATTGTCAGCGGAATTCGGTTATCCGTCATGGCGGGCTTCACAAGAGGCGGTTGAGGAAGCAATTTCTGTTGATCGGAAACATACTCATTTTTCCCGAAGCCACTCTTCATGAATTCGCGGTTTTGCATGATCTGTTCTTTTTCGTCCATCATAATGCTCCTTATCTATGAATCAATTTTTTAGTGGATAAAGTTCATCGGCTTTTTCGCCTGACGCTGAGGTTCTTCCAAAGTGGATTCCTGACGCATTTTTAAAAGCCAAGCCATATTTTTGCCCAAAACCTGCATGATTTGGCAGCCTTCAATATCCTGTTCCGCTTCGCCGGGTTTCTGGCCATGGATCACATTCCAATAGCTGGAGGCTGGCTGGATCATTTCAGATATTGTGAAAAAGCGGTTGATATCATCTAAGGCAGGCATACCGCCCGTTCTGCGCACGGCCGCCACAGAAGCCGCGATCTTATGGCGGAAGGCTTTGCCGTTGCTGTAAAATACGCGGTCTAAGAAGCATTTCAAAGTTCCGCTGATGCCGGAATAATAGACAGGTGTGCCAATTAGAATGCCATCGGCTTGAGCCATTTTTTCAGACCATTCATTGACGATATCATCTTTAAAAATACATTTGCCATCCAGCTTGGAACAGCCGTTGCACCCAATGCAATCGCGAATAGTTTTGCCGCCTAATTGCAAAATCTCTGTTTCAATGCCCTCAGCTTCCAGTTCTTTCAAAACCAGATGAAGCGCGAAGGCTGTGTTTCCATCGGGATGCGGGCTTGCGTTAACAGCAATTACTTTCATTCGATTCAACTCCCAACACTTGCTATATTTGTTATCATTGTATAACATTTCGCCCTGTCTTGTCTATTCTTTTTCATAGATTGACTTATCTTTTAGACGGATTTACAATAATATGAAGTATAAGAGATTGCGGAGGAAAAGCTATGAAGCGTATCTTATCCTATATTAAACCTCATCTTGCCACAATGTCGCTGGGGTTTGCATTCAAATTTATCGGCACGATCATGGACCTGCTGATCCCCTGGGTTTTGGCGCATATCATCGACGATGTGATCCCCCAAGAAAAGCTTTCGTTGGTTTATCTTTGGGGCGGCGGAATGCTGATATTTTCGGCAGGCGCATGGATCACCAATATTTTGGCGAACCGCATGGCTTCCAAGGTGGCGCGGGAATCTGTTCGTGCGATGCGCCATGATCTTTTTGAGCGCATTTCCTATCTTTCCAGCAATCAGATCGACCGATTTACCATTCCTTCGCTGATTTCGCGCATGACCACCGATACTTACAATATTCACCAGATGATCGGCATGATGCAGCGTATGGGCGTTCGCGCCCCTATTTTATTGTTGGGCGGCATCTGCATCACCTTAACCTTAGACCCTGTGCTGACTCTGGCGTTGATCATTACCCTGCCCTTCATGGGAGGCACGGTTTATTATATTTCTCGGCGCGGCGTTCCGCTGTTTCGCAAAATGCAGGTGGCTGCCGATGAACTGGTTCGCGTTGTCAGAGAAAATATCAGCGGCACGCGCGTTGTAAAAGCCCTTTCAAAAGGCGATTTTGAAAAACAGCGTTTTGAAAAAACCAACGCCAATATGACACGCTGCGAGCAAAAAGCCACGATGAACATGGCGCTTGTAAAGCCGTTTATGAACCTGATCTTGAATTTCGGGCTGATTTTGGTCATTCTTATCGGCGCCTTTCGCGTGAACGCGGGAACCTCGCAAGTGGGAAAGATCATGGCGTTTTTAACTTATTTCACCGTGATTTTAAACGCTATGCTTTCAATCACCCGGGTCATCACCATGTATTCGAAGGCCAGCGCTTCGGCAAACCGCATTACGGAAGTGTTGAACACCGTTCCCGATCAAGAGATCATGCTTGATTCGAAAACGCAGGATGAAGATCATATCTGTTTTCACGATGTTTCGTTTTCTTATAATCACAAAGAAGATAACTTATCTCATATCAGCTTTTCTTTGAAAAAGGGTGAAACCTTAGGCATTATCGGGCCTACCGGCGCCGGAAAATCAACGATTTTAGCGCTTTTGCTTCGGTTTTATGATGCCACCGAGGGCACGATCACCATCAATGGGCGCGATATTCGTTCCTATGACCTGCATTCTCTTCGCGGCCGCTTCGGTGTGGTTTTTCAAAACGACACGCTGTTTGAAGGAAACATCGAACAGAATATTCTGTTGGGGCGCGCTTTTTCGGAAAAAGAGGTGCGCGAGGCCGCAGCCAGTTCTCAAGCGCTGGAATTTATTGAGGATCATCGCGATTTTCAAAGCGAGGTGGCCATCAAAGGCGCCAACCTGAGCGGCGGCCAAAAGCAGCGCCTGCTGATCGCCCGCGCGCTGCTGGGGCACCCTGAAATCCTGATCCTGGATGATTCTTCAAGCGCATTGGATTATAAAACGGATGCCGCTCTTCGAGCACAGCTGAGAACCATGTTCCGGAACACCACCACCATTATTGTGGCTCAGCGCATCAGCTCGATCCGCCACGCCGATCATATCCTCGTGCTGGAAGACGGCAAAATTCTGGGATATGGAACACATGAAGAATTGATGCGCTCCTGTGAGTTATACCATGAAATCAGCAAAATGCAGATGGGAGAAGAAAGCGATGAAAAATAAAAAAGCTACCATCCTCAGGCTTCTGCGTTATATGCTGCGCTTCAAATGGCTTTTCCTTTTCGCGCTGATCTTGACTTTTGCCGCCAATTTCTTGGGGCTGATGGGGCCTTTGCTATCCGGTTATGCCATCGATGCCATTCATTTAGGGGCAGGAAAAGTCGATTTCCAAAGCGTTTACCGTTATTGCGGCTACTTGGCCGTGTTCTATTTTCTCTCTTCCCTGCTCACCTATTTTCTTTCGGTTCTGATGATCGTCATCGGCCGCAGGGTCACTTATCAAATGAGAGATGATATCTTTCAAAAGATTCTTTCTTTGCCCGTGGGCTTTTTCGATACCCACCAAACCGGCGATATTCTAAGCCGCATTTCTTATGATGTCGATCAGATTAACGCTTCCCTTTCCACAGATCTGATTCAGATTTTGGCCAGCATTATCACTGTTGTGGGTTCACTTGTGATGATGCTGCGCATTTCACCGGTGTTGGTTTTGGTTTTTGCGGTCACGGTTCCGCTTTCCATTCTTATCACGCGGCATATCACTTCACGCACAAAGCCGCTGTTTCGCAAGCGTTCGCGCAAGATCGGTGAACTCAACGGATTCGTTGAAGAAAACATTTCCGGGCAAAAAACACTGAAAGCTTATTGCCGTGAAGAATATACCGTTGGCCGATTTGACACGATCAATGGTGAAACGGTAGATGCTTATTATGACGCGGAATATTACAGCAGCCGCGTAGGGCCTTCCGTCAACTTTATTAATAACCTTTCGCTTTCCCTTATCAGCATTTTCGGTGCTGTTCTTTTCATGCACGGTTCTTTGACGGTGGGCAATATCTCTTCTTTTGTGCTTTACTCACGCAAATTCTCGGGGCCTATCAATGAAATTGCCAATATCATCGGTGAATTGCAATCAGCTCTTTCCGCCGCGGAACGCGTATTTCGCATGCTTGATGAAGAACCCGAAAAGGCGGATGCGGAAAACGCCGAGATCCTGGAAAATGTTTGCGGCAAGGTCGATCTTACGCATGTCAGCTTTGGTTATACACCCGATAAGATCATTTTGCATGATTTAAGTGTCGCTGTAAAGCCCGGCAGCTTAATTGCTGTTGTTGGCCCCACCGGTGCCGGCAAAACCACCCTGATCAATCTTCTGATGCGATTCTATGATGTCGATAAAGGCTCTATCACGGTGGATGACCATTCGATTTATGAAGTGACACGGCGAAGCCTGAGATTGGCTTATGCCATGGTTTTGCAGGATACCTGGCTGTTTCATGGCACGATCTATGAAAACATCGCCTATGGCAAAAAAAACGCCACCCGTGACGAAGTGATCGCCGCGGCGAAGGCGGCGCATATCGATTCTTATATCCGCCATTTGCCCGATGGATATGATACTCTGCTGACCGATGACGGAACCAATATTTCAAAAGGGCAAAAGCAACTGATGACCATTGCGCGCGCTATGCTTTTAGATGCGAAGATGCTGATTCTGGATGAAGCGACCTCTAATGTAGACACGCAAACAGAACAAAAAATTCAAAAGGCCATGCGGTCGCTGATGAAGGATAAAACCTGCTTTGTGGTGGCGCATCGCCTTTCCACCATTCAAAATGCCGATTTGATTTTGGTGGTTCGCGACGGCAATGTGGTGGAAAGCGGCAATCATCAGCAGTTATTGGATAAAAAAGGCTTTTACAGCGAGCTTTATCACGCCCAATTTGAATAATTGCGCTTTCCATTTATTTTATAGCGTGTTATAATGAATAAGCTGGAGTTTTATAGAATTTGCCGGGTTTTCTGTTCTGCATCGTTCTTGCTGTTTTACAGAACCTGCCTTTTTTGCTTCGGCTCAATATGACGCATAAGCCATATGCGTAAATAAAGGAGAACAAAAAACATGGATCATTCTGAAAAAACAATGGATAAGGTCGTAAATCTTTGCAAAAGCCGCGGCTATGTTTACCCGGGCAGCGAAATTTACGGCGGCCTTTCAAACACATGGGATTATGGTCCTTTAGGCGTAGAACTGAAAAATAATGTGAAAAAAGCCTGGTGGAAACATTTCGTGCAGCAGGCTCCCTATAATGTCGGTCTGGATTGCGCGATTCTGATGAATCCGCAGGTATGGGTCGCTTCGGGCCATGTGGGTGGTTTTTCCGATCCTCTGATGGATTGCAAATCCTGCCGTACCCGCCATCGTGCCGACACACTGATCGAAGATTTCTGCGGCCATGAACCGGATGACATGAGTTTCCCCGCCATGGAAGCTTATATTAAAGAAAACGGCATCAAATGCCCCAATTGCGGCAGCACCGATTTCACCAATATCCGCAGCTTCAACCTGATGTTCAAAACCTTCCTTGGCATCACAGAAGATAGCAAATCCGAACTTTATCTGCGCCCCGAAACGGCACAGGGCATTTTCGTGAACTTTAAAAATGTGCAGCGCACCACCCGCAAAAAGCTTCCCTTCGGCATCGGCCAGATCGGCAAAGCATTCCGCAACGAGATCACCCCGGGCAATTTCACTTTCCGCACCCGCGAATTCGAACAGATGGAACTGGAATTTTTCTGCAAACCCGGCACAGAACTGGATTGGTTCCAATATTGGAAAACAAACTGCATGAGCTTTTTACAGGCGCTGGGGCTTCAGGAAAACAACCTGCGCTACCGCGACCATGAAAAAGAAAAGCTTTCCCATTATTCCAACGCCACCACTGATATTGAATATCTCTTCCCCTTCGGCTGGGGCGAACTTTGGGGCATTGCTTCGCGCACCGATTTTGACTTGAAAGCCCATCAAACCGCTTCCGGCGAAAATATGGAATATTTTGATGCGGAAACCAATGAACATTATATTCCCTATTGTGTGGAACCTTCTGTCGGCGTAGACCGTGTGGTGCTGGCCGCGCTTTCCGATGCTTATGACGAAGAAATCGTAGATGCCGAAAAGAATGATTCGCGCGTTGTGCTGCATCTGCATCCCGCGCTTGCGCCTTATAAATGCGCCATTCTTCCCCTTTCAAAAAAACTTGCCCAGCCCGCAAGTGAGATCTATGCGCAGCTTGCTTCCGAATTCATGTGCGATTATGATGAAGCGGGTTCCATTGGCAAACGCTATCGCCGCCAGGATGAGATCGGCACGCCTTTCTGCGTAACGGTCGATTTTGAAACCGCTGAAGACGGCTGTGTGACCGTTCGTGACAGAGACACCATGGAACAGATTCGCCTCCCTATCAGTGAGTTGAAAGCTTATATCGCCGAAAAATTGAGTTTCTAACGAAATGCGTGTGGGAGTATCTTCCACACGCATTCATTTTTATAAAGGAGATCGACAAAATGAAAAACTATAAGATTGCCGTTATTGCCGGGGATGGGATCGGCCCGGAAGTGATCGAGCAAGGTATTCGCGTTCTGGAACAGGCCGCGGCGCAGGATGGCGGCTTTTCTTTTGAGTTTACGCGATTTCCCTGGGGCTGTGAATATTATTTAAAAACAGGCAGAATGATGCCCGAAGATGGAATGGAGCAGCTTGCGGGCTTTGACGCCATTTATCTGGGCGCTGTGGGCGCGCCGGGTGTGCCCGATCATGTTTCGCTTTGGGATCTTCTGTTGAAAATCAGAAAAGGGTTTGACCAATATGTCAATCTGCGCCCGGTGAAGCTGCTGGATGGCGCCCCCTGCCCCTTGAAAGATGTTGACCGCAAAGATATCGATATGATCGTTGTTCGCGAAAACAGCGAAGGCGAATATGCGGGCGCAGGCGACTGGCTGTTCAAAGGCCGTGAAGACGAAGTGGTTTTGCAGACCGGCGTTTTTTCACGCAAGGGCTGTGAACGCGTGATCCGCTATGCTTTTGAGCTGGCAAAGAGCAAAGGCAAATCGGTCACCAATATCACCAAAAGCAACGCGCTGAATTATTCCATGGTTTTCTGGGATCAGATTTTTGCCGAGGTTTCAAAAGAATACCCCACAGTGCCCACCCACGCCTATTTGGTGGATGCAGCCAGCATGTTTTTTGTTAAAGACCCTGCTCGCTTTGAAGTGGTGGTCACTTCAAATCTGTTCGGCGATATTTTAACGGATCTGGGCGCCGCGATTTCGGGCGGCATGGGCCTTGCCGCCGGGGCCAATTTGAACCCCGAAAGAAAATATCCTTCGATGTTCGAACCGATCCATGGCAGCGCGCCGGATATCGCGGGCAAAGGTCTGGCAAATCCGCTGGCTTCCATCTGGTCGGCTGCGCAAATGCTTGAATTCTTTGGCTATCCTCAGTGGTCTGACCGCATTATCTCGGCGATCGAGCGTGTTCTGGTTGAAAAAAACGCGCTGACGCCCGATTTGGGCGGTCACGCCGCAACTGCGCAGGTGACAGACGCCGTTTTGAAAGTTCTTTAAAAGACGGTTGACAAACAGTGAGCCTTGTTGTATTCTTATCACGGTAAGAAAATACAAATTTGCAGTTTATGCAAACAAATAGATTCTTCAGGGCAGGGTGAAATTCCCTACCGGTGGTAAAAGCCCACGAGCCTTTTTGGCATGATTCGGTGTAATTCCGAAGCCGACAGTGAAAACCTTTCGCTTATGCGAAATGTGGTTTACAGTCTGGATGAAAGAAGATCAAACACGCGGATAATTTCCCATGTGCGAATTTTTGCAGCCCTGTTTTTTGCAGGGCTGCTTTTTGTTTTCTTCCTATTTTGAAAGGAGGATTCTATAAAATGAACGAATCCAGAAAAAGCAACATCCATAAAATGGCCAAAATCGCCATTTTGGCAGCCATCGCCGTCATTATCATGCTGTTCGAAATTCCCCTGCCCTTTGCCCCTGCTTTTTACAAAATCGATTTAAGCGAAGTGGTCGTTCTGCTGGGCAGTTTCGCCATGGGCCCTGTTGCGGGAATTTTGATCGAGGCGCTTAAAATCCTGCTGAACTTGTTGCTGAACGGAACCGATACGGCAGGGATTGGCGAGCTTGCGAATTTCCTGATCGGATTATCATTTGTTTTGCCCGCGGCCGCCTTCTATTTTAGAAAGAAAACGCTGAAGCATGCTGTTTTGGGCATGGTGATGGGAACATTGATTATGACACTGGTGGGCACCGCCATGAACTATTATCTGCTGATCCCGGCTTATTCCCATTTCTACGGAATGCCTATCGATGCTTTGATCGGCATGGGCACCGCCGTAAACAGCCATATCGTCGATTTAAAAACACTGGTATTCTTCGCAACAGCGCCCTTTAACCTTGTGAAAGGCTTTGTTTCTTCTCTTCTGGTGCTGCTGACCTATAAAAAGCTCTCGCCGATTTTGCATAAATAATCGCAGAGAAGTTAATAATTACTTTTTTCAATAAAGAGAAAGCAAGAAAAGATTATGTTTCTTGTTTTCTCTTATTTTTTATTATTTTATTGTTGCAAAAAAGAAAAGTTTGGTGGTATACTAAGTTATCGATGAAGTATGAAAATTCTTTAATCTTTTAATGTGAATTTTTTGACATTATTATATTTTCTTTATGGAGGTAAACTTATGGATTATTCCAAAATTGTTCCGCAGAGAGTCTCTTCGTTAAAACCCTCCGGCATCCGCAAATTTTTTGATGTTGCGGCAACGATGAAAGATGTGGTTTCACTGGGCGTTGGTGAACCCGATTTTCCCACCCCTGAACATATCCGCATGGCCGGCATCAAATGTCTGGCTGATGGCCTTACCGCTTATACCGCAAACTACGGCTTGATTGAATTGCGCCGCGGCATTGCTTCTTATCTTGAAAACCGGTTTGATCTTTCCTATAACCCCGATGATGAAGTTCTGGTCACTGTTGGCGGAAGTGAAGCGATCGATCTTTGCATGAGCGCTTTCTTAGATACCGACGACGAAGTATTGGTGCCCGAGCCTGCGTTTGTGAGCTATGCCCCTCTGGCCATTGCTCAGCATGCAAAAGCGGTTCCTGTGGTCACCCGTGAAGAAGATTCCTTCAAACTGACACCCGCCGCTTTGAAGGCCGCTATCACGCCCAAAACCAAGCTGCTGGTTTTCTCTTATCCGAATAATCCCACCGGCGCGATCATGACCCGCGAAGAAATGGTGGAAATTGCCGAGGTATTGAAAGACACCAATATTGTGGTGATCTCTGATGAGATCTATGCGGAACTTACTTATGGCCGCAGCCATGTTTCCATTGCCTCCCTGCCTGGCATGCGCGAGCGCACTGTTTTGGTCAGCGGTTTTTCAAAAGCATTCTCGATGACGGGCTGGCGCTTGGGCTATTGCGCCGCGCCGAAGGAACTTATGACTTCTTTGGGCCGCCTGCATCAATACAAACTGATGTGCGCTTCGGGTATTTCTCAGCGCGCGGGCATCGAGGCCATTACAAAAGGCATTCCCGATATTGAATATATGCGCGATAAATTCAATGAACGCCGCTTGTATCTGCATAAGGCGCTGACGGATTTAGGTTTTGATTGTTTTATGCCGGAAGGCGCGTTCTATATCTTCCCCAGCATTCGCCGTTTTTCCGATAGCTGTGAAGATTTCTGCAACGATCTGCTGCAGCAGCAGCGCGTGGCCGTTGTGCCCGGCAATGCTTTTGGCGATTGCGGTGAAGGCCATATCCGCATTTCCTATGCCTATTCTTTAGAGAATTTGAAAAAGGCCGTGGATCGCATCGAGAAATATTTAGACAGCAAACGCTAAACAATATTCCATATAAAACAAAAAGCCTTTATCGTTAATGATAAAGGCTTTTCTTTATGGAGAAATCAACAAAACCCGCCGGAAAATCTTCCGGCGGGTTTTTCAATCGATATTCTTCAGCTGGAGTCTTAGGCTAAATATTTTTTCAAATCTTCCGCGCGATCGGTTTTTTCCCACTTGACATCCAGATCGGTTCTGCCCATATGGCCATAAGCGGCAAGCTGACGATAGATCGGTTTGCGCAGATCCAACATACGGATGATGGCGGTGGGGCGCAGATCAAATTCTTTTTCAACGATTTTTTCGATCTGTTCATCGGCGATCTTGCCGGTTCCGAAAGTATCAACCATGATGCTGACAGGATGGGCAACACCGATGGCATATGCCAGCTGCACTTCGCACTTGCGCGCCAAACCCGCGGCAACAATATTCTTGGCCACATATCTGGCCGCATATGCTGCGCTGCGATCGACCTTGGTGGGGTCTTTGCCCGAAAAAGCGCCGCCGCCATGCCGAGCCATTCCGCCATAGGTATCTACAATGATTTTGCGGCCTGTCAAGCCACTGTCGCCCTGCGGGCCGCCGATCACAAACCGGCCTGTGGGGTTCACATAAATTTTTGTGTTATCATCCATCATTGCACTGTCAACGATAGGATCGATCACATATTTTTTCAAATCGGAACGAATCTGTTCCAAGGCAACGGTTTCTGCATGCTGCGTCGAAATAACGATGGTTTCCAACCGTGTGGGGCGGTCATCCACATATTCAACGGTGACCTGAGTTTTGCCATCGGGGCGCAGATAATCCAAGATTCCTTCTTTGCGCACCTGTGCCAAACGCTTGGCCAAACGGTGAGCCAAGCTAATGGGCAAAGGCATCAGTTCGGGGGTCTCATCACAAGCATAGCCGAACATCATGCCCTGGTCGCCGGCTCCGTTGTTTTCTTCGGCGTTTTCTGTTCTGGTTTCCAAAGCTGCGTTTACACCCATGGCAATATCGCCGCTTTGTTCATCGATAGAAGTCATAATGGCGCAGGTCTGGCCGTCGAAACCATATTTTGCGCGATCATAGCCGATATCCAGCACAACGCTGCGCGCGATATGCGGAATATCTACATAACAGCTGGTCGAGATTTCTCCCATGACCATGACCATACCGGTCGTGCAGCAGGTTTCACAGGCAACGCGGGCCTGAGGATCCTGCTCTAAAATGGCATCCAAAACAGCATCCGAAATTTGATCGCAGATTTTATCGGGATGCCCTTCTGTGACGGATTCCGAGGTGAAAAATTGTTTGTTCATGTTGGCGTTCTCCTTTTCTTTCTCTATAAAGAAAACAGCTGTGCCGTTTTCTTTTCTTTCGCAATCGTGAATGGCGAAAGAAGATTGCTTTTTATATTGCATAACAACATAAAGCATTTCACTGCTCGATTTTAAAATAGCGCAAAAATCGAGCGGAAGCTGCCTGTGTTTTTTCATATAAAAAGCCGAATCATTCTATGTTGAGGGACGCCCACGACAAGCATGAGCACATATTGTGTTTATTGTATCACGAGTCTTTCAAACATTCAATGGCAAAAGCATTTGTTATTTGCCCAAAATATTTTAAAAACCACAAGTTTCGCTGGTCGATTAAGGCCTAAAATCTTCTGAATGCGCGGCATTTTTGCAAAAAGCGGCAATCATCCTGTGATGAATGCCGCTTTTTAAGAAAATCTGTTTTATAAATTTTTTGTTAAGCGCAAAGTTTGATAATCGCTTCTGCGAACATTTTGGCGCTGAGCAAAAGCTGATCGATATTCACAAATTCATCCGCGCCATGTTCATGGTTGTCTTCTTCGGGGAAACCGCAGCCAAACGCTACGCCGCCTTCAATATGATGCACATAAGTGCCGCCGCCGATGGCAATGCACTCCCCTTTTCTGCCGGTATATTCTTCATAGATCTGCAGCAGAGTTTTCACAAGAGGCGAATCGGCATCTGTATGATGCGGCGGGTTCATCGCGGTGGTATCTAAGTGGATGCCGCATTTTGCAAGCTTGGCTTCCACCACTTTAGACATATTCTGCTCATTGGCGCAAATCGGAGTTCTGCTGTCGATTTTGCCGCTGATCGAAGTGAGGTCCATTTTGAAAATGCCGATATTCAGCGTTAAAACACCGGAGACATCATCTTGTTGGGCAACGCCGATGGATTTTCCGTAATAGTCGCCATAAGGGAACAGCGCCGCAAAATTCTTTAGCGCTCTGAAAGAAGCGCTGTCGGCCAAAGGCAGGCCCGCAATAAGTTCGGCCAGTGCCTGCGCCGCGTTTTTGCCTTTTTCGGGCATGGATGCATGCGCGCCTTCTCCCAGCGCATCAATACGAAGTTTGCCGTTTTCTTCTGTAATAGTGAATAAAACGCCGGATTTTTCGGCAAATGCCTTGCAATGTTCAGCAACCAGAGATTTTTCCAGGCCTTCCAGCAATGCGGTGCCTTCACGCGGCACAATATTGCCGGTCGTTCCGCTTTCCAAAGAAATCAGGCGCGGCAAAGCGGTTTCTTCCGCCCATTCGGCGTGGAAAGTGCTGTGCAGCCCGCCTTTTTCAATGTTGATCACCGGATACCATGCATCGGGCGAAAAAGACATCGGGGGCGCTTTTTCAATGCTGAAATAATGCTTTAAGTCGCTGCTGCCCCGTTCTTCATCGGTTCCCAAAAGCAGACGCACATTTTTATGAAGCGTGATGCCCAGTTCTTTCACAGCCATCATGGCATAAAGCGCTGCGATAGCGGGGCCTTTATCATCGGATGTGCCGCGGCCGTAAAGGCGGTTTTCGATCATCACCGGTTCATAAGGCTTGGTCACCTGCCAGCCTGTGCCTTCGGGCACAACATCCAGATGCGCCAAAATGGCCAGCTGTGTGGGTTCTTCGCAAAAATCAACGGCGCCCACATAGTGATCGTAATCTTTCACGGCAAACCCCTTTTCTTCTGCCATTTTCAAAGCTTCTTCCAAAGCTTTTGCAGCAGTTTTGCCATAAGGCTTGCCGGGCAGCGGGTCGGCCCCTACGCTGGGGATCTTCACAAGGCGGCAGATATCTTCGATCATCTGCTGACGATTTTTTTCAAAAAACAGTTCTAATTTTTCTTTATATTCCTGTGCCATATTTTCATTTCTCCTGTTCTTTTAAAAATCAAACCGGGAGCAGCGGTCGTCACTCCCGGTTTGTGATATTTTTTACAGTGTGTTGGAAGAACCCAGCACATCGCGGATTTTATGGCGAACGATCTCGGTGATGCTGTTTCGGCCGTCTGCCAGATATTGGCGGGGGTCAAAATGATCGGGATGTTCATATAAATGTTTGCGCACGGAAGCTGTCATGGCCAGACGCAGATCAGAATCAATATTGATCTTGCAGACTGCCATCTCCGAAGCCTTGCGCAGCATTTCTTCGGGAATTCCAATGGCATCGGGCATTTTTCCGCCAAATTCATTGACCATTCTTACATATTCCTGCGGAACCGAAGAAGATCCATGCAAAACAATGGGGAACCCGGGCAGACGGCGGGCAACTTCTTCTAAGATATCAAAACGAAGGCGCGGCTTCTGACCCGGTTTGAATTTATAAGCGCCGTGGCTTGTGCCAATGGCGATGGCCAGAGAATCAACCCCTGTTTTGGTGACGAATTCTTCCACTTCACCGGGGTTTGTAAACTGGGCGTCTTCATCGGTCACATGAACATCATCTTCAATGCCGGCCAGCTTGCCCAGCTCGCCTTCAACGGTGACGCCGTGGGCATGGGCATATTCCACCACTTTTTTGGTGATCTCAATGTTTTCTTCAAAACTGTATTTGCTGCCGTCGATCATGACAGAAGAAAACCCGCCGTCGATGCAGCTTTTGCAGATATCAAAGTTTTCGCCGTGATCCAGATGCAGCGCGATCGGCAGGCCTGTTTCGGCAATAGCGGCCTCGACCAGCTTGACCAGATAAGTATGCTTGGCATATTTGCGCGCGCCGGCAGAAACCTGAAGGATGACAGGCGAATTCTCAAGTTTTGCGGCTTCTGTGATCCCCTGGATGATTTCCATGTTGTTCACATTGAAGGCGCCGATGGCATATCCGCCTTGATAGGCTTTTTCAAACATTTCTTTTGTTGTAACCAGTGGCATAATAAAATCCCTCCGTTTTCGTTTTGCAATCTCAGTTTAACAAGATTTACCGTTTAAATCAATCGGTATTCCCATGGATTCTCGCTGCTTTTCTTGAAATTCTTTGGCAATATGCAAAATTTCGCTGGCATTATTTAAAGTTTGTTCCGTAATATTCATCCCCGCCGTCATGCGGGCAATTTCGCGGATCCTTCCATCCAACAGAAGCAATTGGATCTCGGTGGTGGTTTTTCCGCCGCTGACCTGTTTTTCGATCAGATATTGATGTTCGCCCAAAGCCGCGATCTGCGGCAGATGCGTTACACACAAAACCTGTTTGTGAAGCGCCAGCATAAATAATTTTTCACCCACACGGTTCGCCGCATGGCCGCTGACACCGGTATCGATTTCATCAAAAATCAGAGTATCGATAGGGTCGCTTTGCGCCAGAATGCTTTTGATGGCCAACATGATGCGCGAAAGTTCACCGCCGGAAGCAATTTTAGAAAGCGGTTTCAATTCTTCACCGGGGTTGGTCGTCAGCAAAAACGCCACCTGATCCGTTCCCCGCCGCGTGAATTTGATATGACCTTCTGCCGCGGTGCTTGCAATGGCAACATGAAATTTCGCATGAGGCATATCCAGCTGGCGCAGCTGATCTTCAATGGCTTTTTCAAGGCGAAGCCCCGTTTCATGTCTTGCCTGATGCAGCGATGAAGAAAGCCGCTGCACCTCGTTTCTCTTTTGAGAATAGGCTGTCTGTAATTCTTCAATATCGTTTTCAGCGTGATTGAAATGCTCCAGTTCCTCTGAAACTTCATCAAAAAGCTTTAATAAGCCGTCTTCATCGGTATGATATTTCTGGGTAAGCCGTGTCAGAAGATCTAAGCGCTGTTCAACTTCTTCCTGCTCCTGCTGTGAAAATTCCATTGATTCCGATAACGAAAACAGATCTTGTTCCAAATCGCCGGCCAATGTCAGAAGTTCCCCGGTTCGAAGGGCATAATCACCGCATTGCTGCTGGAAGTTTTTCACGCTCAGCAAAGCATCTTCGCCGCTTTTCAATAACCCCAAAATTCCTGCGGTTTCATCATTTCCCGCAAAAACAAGCCTTGCCTGAGCAATGGCAGAGGTGATTTTTTCGGCATGGGCCAGCTGTGCTCTTCTTGCCAAAAGTTCTTCCATTTCGCCGCGGCGAAGCTTCGAGCTTTCCAGTTCCTGCTTTTGAAATGTCAAGAAATCTGCTTTTTTGCTCAACTCTTCTTTTTTTGTCAAGGTCTTTTTCAGTTCTTTGCTCATTTGCAAAAGCTGCTGATAGGCCTTGTAATATTGATCCATTATCGTTTGGTAATCACCGAAATTATCAAGATAATCAATATGGGCGTTTTCATCCAGCAGCCGCATGCCGTCATTCTGGCCGTGGATGGTGATCAGGTTTGCGCCGATCGCCTTTAAAATGCTCACCGATACCGGCTTGCCATTGATTCGGCAGCTGCTGCGGCCATCCGCTGAAAACTCTCGGAATAAAAGCAGTTCGCCGTTTTCATCACAGGGATAGCCGTAAGAAGCCGCGCATTGGGCGGCCTCGGCCGAAAGCGCGCAAAACTGCGCAAGGATCAGCGCTTTCTTTTCGCCGTGGCGAATCAGATCGCGGCTGGTTCTTGCGCCCAAAACGGCATAAAGCGCATCGATCATGATCGATTTGCCTGCGCCGGTTTCGCCCGTCATCACCGTGAAGCCGTTTTGAAACTCGATATCTGTTTTTTCAATAATGGCTACATTTTCAATATGCAGAGTTTTCAACATAGCGAGTTCTCCGATCAGCGGAGCATTTCCTTCGTTTGCTCAAAGAAATTCTCTGCTGTTTCATTATCTTTTAAAATAATTAAAACGGTATCATCACCTGCTACGGTTCCAATGATCTCAGAAATTTTCATGGAATCCAAAGCGAATGCCGCGGCGTTGCCCATGCCGGTGATGGTTTTGATGACCACCAGATTCTGCGCCACATCCACTTTGATAACGCATTCTTTGAAAATATTCTTTACGCGCGGAACAAAGCCTGAATCTGCTTCGCTTTCCGAAACCGAATATTTATAATTTCCGTTGGAAGATGCTATTTTGATCAACCGAAGTTCTTTAATGTCGCGGGAAATGGTCGCCTGAGTGGAATTATACCCCAGTTTTTTCAACCGCTCTGTCAACTCTTCCTGCGTATTGATCTCGTTGTTGCTGATCAGATCAATGATGGCGGCTTGTCGTTGAAACTTCATAGTGGCCTCCTCCGTTTGTTATTTTGAAAGTTTTTTGTAAACAATATCGTAAAACCCAAGATTCTTCAGGCGGATCAGTTTCGTTTTCAGCTGAGAGCGCTCTAAAACCACGATATCTGCCGGAGATAATTCTAAAGGCGCCGCGCCGTCGGGCGAGAAAAACGCCGGGTTTTCCGAAGTGCCGGCTAAAATTTCAATTTTGCGGTCGTCGGAAACCACAAAAGGCTTTGCCCCCAGTTCATGGGCGCAGATCGGGGTCACTGCGATGCAGTTGGCGTTGGGTTCAATGATCGGCCCGCCCGCCGAAAGCGTATAGGCTGTGGAGCCTGTGGGCGTTGAAACAATAATGCCATCCCCGCGCAGCGCGGTGGTGCGCGTTCCGTTGATGCTCACATCGATATTGATAAGACGGACCAAGGTGCCTTTTGTGATGACGGCGTCATTCAAAAGCGGGGCGTGATAAAGCGTTTTATTCCCCCGCAAAATCGTTGCATCCAGCATCATGCGGCTGTCAATGGTATAATTCCCCTTCACCAGATCACGCAAATAAATCAATTCGTGGGGGTCAAGCTCGCTCATAAAACCGACTTTCCCCGTGTTGATGCCCAAAATAGGCTTTTGATTGCGCGCGGCATCGGTAGCGATGCGCAAAATGCTGCCGTCGCCGCCGATAACTGTGATAAATTCACATTTTTCAAGACAGGAAGCATACGGGAAGAACCCGCATTTTTTCTGCACCGCCGCCGAAAGATATTCGCGGGATTCCTCTTCTAAATAAACGGAAAACCCAAGCTCATAAAAGGCATGCACAGCGCTTTCCGTTACGGCGGTGGTATCGCTTTTTGTGAAATTAGGGAAGATGAAAACCTTATTCATTATACTTTCCTCATGCATTCATGCGCTTCTTCTACCGTTTTTTCGATATCATAATGTTCTTCTGAAGGCTGAACTGAAAGCCACGCTAAAAATTCGATATTCCCTTCCGGCCCTGTAATGGGTGAAAAGGTTAATCCCTTTACAGAAAATCCGCATTCTTTGGCGAAATTCAAGGTGTTTTGCAATACTTCGATATGGGTGCTTTTTTCGCGCACGACCCCTTTTTTACCTACTTTTTCACGGCCCGCCTCAAATTGCGGTTTGATCAGAGTGAGCACCTCGCCATCGGGGGTCAGCAGTTCTTTGACCACCGGCAGCACCAGCTTCAGCGAAATAAACGAAACATCGCTCACCGATAACTGCGGCGGTTCCTGCAAGTCTGAAGGCTTTACATGGCGAATGTTGGTGCGCTCCATCACCACGACACGGGGATCTGTTCGCACAGACCAAGCCAGTTGGCCATATCCCACATCTACAGCATATACTTTTTTGGCGCCGTTGCGCAAGAGGCAATCGGTGAACCCACCCGTTGAGGCGCCCACATCGATGACCACTTTATCTGTGGGGTCATAGTGAAAATAGGCCAGCGCCTTTTCAATTTTCAAGCCGCCGCGGCTGACATAAGGCATTGTGCTGCCGCGAACCTCAATCACATCCTCCGGTTCGCAGAAATACCCTGCTTTATCTACTTTTTGATTGTTAACATAAACAATGCCGCTCATAATAATGGCTTTGGCCCGTTCTCTTGAACTTTCAAAACCTTTTTCAACCAATAAAGTGTCTAATCTTTGTTTTTCAACCACGCTTATAGGCCTCCTGTATGCGTTTCGCGGCACTTTTGCCATCGATTCCGCAAAGCTGATAAAGTTCGCTGATTTTTCCGGCCGGCAAAAACCGGTTTCCGCAATTATATCTTGCCGAATATTCGGGCATTATTTTCGCTTCTGTGAAAGCGGCCTCAATCTTTTCGCCAAGGCAGCCCTGATCGCAGCAATCTTCTAAAATCACAACATGCTTTGTTTTTTTGACGGATGTCAAAACAGCATCATCGTCAAAGCGGTTCAAGCAGTTCAGCTTTACTATTTCCGTGGAAATACCGTCTGCTTCCAAAAGTTCAGCTGCCGCCAGAGCTTCGTTTACCATGATGCCATAGGTAATGATGGTGAAATCGCGCCCTGCTTTGATCACGCTGACCGGTGCATCAAAAGTATCGGCAGTGAATTTCTGCTCACCGCCGCGGGGATAGCGAATGGCGGCCGGGCCCTGCGGATGTTTTGTCACCTCAGTCAGAATATGCTTTTCTTCGGCAAACGAAGAGGGTGAATAAACTTTAAAATAAGGAATGGTCATTAAGTATGGCACATCAAACATTCCTTGATGGGTCTCGCCGTCTTCCCCCACGAGGCCCGCACGATCGACGCATAAAGTAACGGGCAGCCTGCTGATGGCTACATCATGGATCATCTGGTCATATGCGCGCTGCAAAAAGGTGGAATAAATGGCGCAGACAGGCTGCATCCCCGCCGCGGCAAGCCCGCCGCACATGGTCACCGCGTGTTCTTCCGCAATGCCCACATCAAAAAAGCGTTTGGGATATTCCTGCGCAAAGCAGGATAAGCCTGTGCCGCTTTTCATTGCTGCGGTCACGGCGCAGATCGCCTGGTTTTCTTCGGCCAGTTCAGTCAATACCCCGCCGCAGACCGAAGAAAAGGTGCGGCTGGGGTTTTTCATAGGCATACCGGTATCGACATGAAACGCCGAAACGCCATGAAAATAGCCCGGATTATCTTCAGAAGGTTTATATCCCTTGCCTTTTGTCGTTTTAAAATGCAAAACCACGGGAGCATTGAGCTTTTTTGCTTCGGATAGCAAATACTTTACGGTTTTTAAATCGTTGCCATCGGCAGGTCCCCAATAATTGAAGCCCATCAATTCAAAAATCGTTTCCTTTAAAATCGAGGTTCGAATGCGCCGCTTAAAAGCTGAAAGCTGTGCGATTGCCTTTTCGCCCCATGAAAATCGGCGGAAAGTCTTTTTTACGCGGCCTTTCAAACGAATATATTGCGGGCGGATACGAATTTTTGAAAGCCGTGTCGACAGCGCGCCCACATTGTGGCTGATAGACATTTCGTTATCGTTGAAAATGACGATGATCGGTTCGCCCGACTGGCCGGCATCATTGAGAGCTTCATAGGCCATGCCGCCCGTTAACGCGCCGTCACCGATCACACAGATCACATGGTTCTCTTCGTGTTTCAATGTGCGCGCACGCGCCATGCCAAGCGCCGCCGAAATCGACATGGAGGCATGGCCGCCGATAAATGCGTCATAGGGGCTTTCATCGGGGCGCGGGAATCCGCTCATGCCGCCGAACTGGCGCAGTTGAGCAAAGCCATCCTGTCGGCCTGTGAGCAATTTATGAACATAGCATTGATGCCCCACATCATAAATGATCTTATCATCGGGTGAGGAAAAAACGCTTTCGATCGCTGTTGCAATTTCTACAATGCCTAAATTTGAAGCCAAATGCCCCCCTGTTTTGGAAAGGCTCGAGATCAAAAACAGTCGAATCTCCGCACAAAGCGAAAGCAACTGTTCATCAGAAAGCTTTTTCACATCATGCGGAAAAGATATATGCGAAAGCAGCGGATAAGCATCCATGAGTTAAACTCCCCTGCCAAAAATAGATTTTATAAAATGAATGGCTTTCGCCGTGATATATACCACATCGCGCCCGCGGCGGATCGCCACGGTTTTTCCAAGGGCTTTGCCGCCGATGGTCAGTGAAGCGATCAGACCGGTGATGACCAGCGGAACGATCACAGGATGAAGCGTTGTGGAACGGATCAGCATCGCGCTGATGGCCGCGCCTGTGGCACCACTGATGATACCGCAGATATCGCCCACCACATCGTTGCAGATCGAAGCCACTTTTTCGGCGTTTTTCAAAAGCCAAATGCCTTCTTTTGCGCCGACCACCCGGCGGGCGGCCATGGAATGAAAAGATTTTTCATCACAGGAAGTGGCGGAAATACCGATAATATCGAACAAGATGCCAATAAAAATAAAAGCAAATAAAATCAAGAAAGCTGTGAGAACATCAGCATGATCCAGCGCCAAAGAAGAAGAATAAGAAAAAACAACCGACATGCTGAAAGAAAGAATCACCATGAAAAAAACAAATCTTCGGTTGGCTCTCTTTTTACTTTTTCTAACGGTGCTTCGTCGACTTTCCGGCTCAGCAGGCTCGGAAGTCCCTTGTTTTTGATTCTTAATTTTTGTTCACTCCTTAAAATCGATACATAAAAAAATAAAATAGTGGCGGCAAATGAAGTAAATCCTGCGGCTTAGGTCCGGTCTGCTTTCCACACACGCTGCCACCCGTCGCCGGTCTGGCGGTTTCCCATTAAAGCATGTGTCGGGTCGTCGCCGATCCCCGATACCGGATTGCCACTGAGTCCGCACTGCAATCCTTCATTTGCCATTTTTCAATACAGCCTAGGCGTTTTCCGCTACAGGAAAGCCGATTCTTAGCCTCTTTTGCAAGCATGGTTTCAAACAGCAATAGCGCCTCATGCCGTGGCCACGGCACAGGAGCGTGGTCTGCTATCCGCCATACCCACTCAAGGCAGGCTACTCTGCACACAGCAAGCAAAATGCCACCGCAATACAGGTTCACCCTGAGCCGTAGGTCATACAGTCAACCGTTTCCGGTGTATAGTCTTCCCACGGATTCAGGTCTCCACGGTAATAGGGCTACAGCCATATGCCATTACAGTGCACCCTAAAACCTTAACCCCCAGCACCCACCCTACACTGGGCGTATAAAGCAAGCACCAGGGACTTCATCGATATGCCCTTTAACGGATTTTTAGGCCCGTTTTGGTAATCGGTAACTCTGACTAGGATACTGCGCCACCAACTGTGGCAGCAAAAGCTGCCATTGGAATGTATTATAACAATAATTTTGATAAATTGCAAATCAATTGCACATCAATACAGCGATCGCAATTCCCAATATCATCCCTGTCAACACTTCGGGAAAGGTATGCCCCAGAGGTGTTTTGAATTTTTGATAAAAGCTTGTGGGTTCACTGTCCGACAGATTTTCGACGATTTCATTGAGCGCCGCGGCATGCTTGCCCGATTCCAGCCGAACATTCAGCGCATCAAACAAAACGATGGAAGTTAATACCATGCATACAGCGAATTCCGTCGATGAAAAACCGCATCGATACAGCACAGCGGTGGTAAGCCCCACCACCGTGGAAGTATGAGAAGAAGGCATTCCCCCACCGGCAAAAAACAGCCCCAAATCCAATTTATGGTGACGAATCAATTCACCCACCACTTTCAGCGCCTGGGCAGAAAACCAGCAGACCACCGCCACATTTAAAATTTGGTTGCTCACAAGTGTTTCAAAAAAATTCTTCATATCTCACCACAGCTTTTTATTTTTCACGAACCGCCAGTTGTTCGGCCAGTTCTCTTAAGAACCCCTTCTCTTCAAAAACATCCAGCGCCGCAAGCGCCTGTTTCGTGAGTTCTTCTGTAAGTTCTTTGCAGCGATCCAAACCATAAAGGCTGACAAAAGTGCTTTTTCCTGCGGCGGCATCCGACCCGATATTCTTGCCAAGCAGCGCGCTGTCGCCCATCACATCCAGCATATCATCACGGATCTGAAAGGCCATGCCGATCTTTTCGGCATATTGCCGGGCAGCCTCGCATTGTTCTTCAGCTGCGCCTGCAAGGCGGCATCCGCCCAGGCAGGCGGCAACAAGCAGTTTCCCGGTTTTCAGATCTACCATGCGCGCCTGTTCTTCTGCGGCCGGTGCGCGGCCTTCAAACTGCAGATCAAGGATTTGCCCGCCGATCATCCCTTCCATGCCTGCACAGGATGCAATGACCGATGCGGCGGCAAGAGCATTTTCGGGGGCGATCGTTTGCGAAAGATTTTTACTGTTGAGCATGGTTTCAAACGCGCGCGTCAGCAGGGCATCCCCCGCCAAAAGCGCCGTGGCTTCGCCGAACACTTTGTGGTTGGTCGGTTTGCCTCTTCTGAGGTCGTCATTATCCATGCAGGGCAGATCATCATGGATCAAAGAATAAGTATGGATCATTTCAAGCCCACAGGCAAACGGCAGCGCATCTTCGGCCCTTCCGCCGCAAATGCGGTAAAATTCCATCAAAAAAGCGGGGCGAAGGCGTTTCCCTCCTGCCATCACGCTGTATCGCGCCGCCTGATAAATCTCATCCAGATCAGAAGAACCATGGCTTAAATTCTCATCAAGATAACGCTCGGCCAAATGCGCATATTCCGCTGCTCTTTTTTTCCATTCCATGTTATTCCGCTGTTTCCTCCTTTTCATCAAAGGCCGTTTCCGCCGGGCCATCGGGGGTTTTCATCAGCAGGGTCACTTTCTGTTCCGCATGGTCTAACGCCGCGGAACATTTTTTGATCAGCCCCGTTCCCTCTTCAAAAAGCGCAAGGCTCTGATCGAGCGGCGCATCGCCCCGCTCTAGCAAACGCACGATTTCTTCGATTCGCTTCATCGCGGTTTCAAACACAAATTTTTCGCTCATTGTTTTCACCTATCACATTCTACATGGTTGACCGTGCATTCGGCGCTTCCGTTTTGCAAACGAAGCCGAATCAGATCCCCCGCCGTTAAAACGGCGGCGTCTTTAATGATCTCATCGTTTTTGGTAACAAAACCATAACCGCGGGCCAAAACCTTCAGCGGGCTCATGGCGTCAAGCTTTGCGGCTTCCGCCACAAAAGCTTTGCGCTTGCCGGCCAGTTCTTCTTTTTGGGCCGAAGCCAGACGCTCTCTTAAAAAAGATAAAGTCAGACGCTGTTCGTTATAATATTCACCGGGGCTTTGCAAGATTTTCTTGCCGGCCAGTGTTTTCAGCCGTTCTGTCTGGGCGGCGATCATCTGCTTTTCCGCATAGACCATGCGCGAATAAGCCTGCGCAAGCCCTGCTTTCAGCTGATCTTGTTCGGGAACTGCCAGTTCTGCGGCGTTGGATGGTGTTGCGGCGCGCAGATCGGCCACATAATCTGAAATTGTGATATCCGGTTCATGACCCACGGCAGAAATAACGGGGATGCTGCAAGCTGCAATGGCGCGGGCCAGCTGTTCTTCGTTGAAGGCCCAAAGATCTTCTAAAGAACCGCCTCCGCGGCCGGTGATGATAAGATCGGCCAGGCTGTTTTCATCCAAATAGCGCAGCATTTCGGCGATTTCGGCGGCCGCGCCTTCCCCCTGCACTTTAACGGGACAAACCATCACCTTGCTGTAAGGAAAGCGTTTGCCCAAAATGCGCAGCATATCTCTCACGGCCGCGCCGGTGGGCGAAGTTACAAGCGCCACACGCGCGGGGTAAGCAGGCAGCGGCTTTTTAAGATCTTTATCAAAAAGGCCTTCTTTGAAGAGTTTTGCCTTCAGCTGTTCAAAGGCCAGATAAAGCGCCCCGACCCCATCCGGCACCATTTCGCTAACATAAACCTGATATTGGCCGCTTTTGGGAAAAAGGCTGACGCGGCCATATAAAATGACCTTCATGCCCGATTCGGGTGAAAAACGCAATTTTGAGGCACTTGAAGCAAACATCACACAGTTGATCACCGCGTTTTCATCTTTCAATGTAAAGTAATGATGCCCGCTCTGGTGTTTTTTATAATTGGAAAGCTCACCGCGCAAACAGAGGTTTTGCAGCGGCTGGGCATTTTCGAGCAGTGATTTGATATATGCCGTCAGCTGCGATACGGTAATGGGCTGCATTCTCATAAACTGCCGCCTGCGCTCAAATGCGCCAGCAAAGCTGCCCCCAAGGCGTTGTCGCCATTATAGCCGTTTTCGGCAAAATATACGCCCTCAGCGCCTTGAAAATAACTGTGCATTTGTGAAGACGCCGTTACCCCGCCGGAAAACAGGATCGGCAGATGATATTTTTCACGGGCAAGGGCGGTGATCTTGCCCACGATGGCAACAATGGAATTCACCGTGAACGCCGCCACATCTTCGGGCGCATCGCCTGCTTCGATCTTCCGGCGGAATTTATTTTCAAGGCCCGAAAGCGAGAAAAACAATCCGTTTGTTTTCGGGATAAAAGATTCTTTGCTTTGGCTTTGCCGTGCCATCTCATCGATATAGATGCCCGCAGGGAACGGGGTATTCAAAGCCACCCCCGCGCGGTCGATGATCTGCCCCGCAGCCACATCCTGGGTTCCGCCGATGATTTCGGCTTCGATCATCTGTTTTTGCTCGCCCGGGGTCACCAGCAGCAGTTCCGTCGTTCCGCCCGAAAGATGCCACGATAAGAAAGGCTGATGAAAAAGCTCTGTTTTCCCGGAAGAATACAGAGCGGAAGCAATATGCCCTTGTTGATGAGAAAAAGAATAAGCAGGCACTTTTAAAGTGGCGGCAATGCACCGCGCCGCCATTTCCCCCGCCAGAAAACATGGCATATAAGAACCCTGCGCCGAGCGTGGGCGCGAAGAAAACCCAACCGCCCCCACCGAAGCCTCATGGCCCTGTAACAGTTC
This sequence comes from Acidaminobacterium chupaoyuni, assembly GCF_047936785.1. Taxonomy (GTDB): domain Bacteria; phylum Bacillota; class Clostridia; order Oscillospirales; family Butyricicoccaceae; genus Acidaminobacterium; species Acidaminobacterium chupaoyuni. The sequence continues at coordinate 1,587,317 of NZ_CP176394.1, read as the reverse complement.
TTCCGCCACATCCGCCAGGTGGCGCACATGCTGAAAAAGCGCATCGCTTTGGCGAAGCCCCAGCTGGCCTTGGGCAACTTCAAGAAGCCTGCCGCAGTTTTTCACGACCCCATGCTCAGGGTCAAACAGCGCCGCCGAAGTTTTATAATTGCTTGTATCAAAGCCTAAGCAGGCCTTCATCACAGGCTCAGCTCCTTTTTCACAAAAGTTGCCAGCAGACCGTTGATAAATGAAGCCGCTTCATTCGATTCATATTTTTTCGCCAGTTCCACCGCTTCGTTCACCGATGCCGCCACGGGGATCTGCAGATAGAGCATCTCATACATTGATAACCGCATGATACATTTGGAAATGCGGGAAATGCGGGAAACCGACCAACCCACAGCATATTTTTCAAGATAAGAATCCAGCTCGGGGCCATGAGAAAGCACGCCTTCCACAGCGCGGTGAAGATATTCCATCTGTTCATCGGGCGGAACGGCGCGGTAAAGATCATATTCTTCTGCCATTGTTGCAAAATATTCCGGTGTAAGGGTTTCTTTTACTAAGTCAGCCGGCATTTTTTCTGAATATTCCCCGGCATAAATCATATGCAGCGCCAACTCACGCGCTTCTCTTCTGCTCATAAATCCATCCATTCCGCTGTAACAACAGCTTTTCAAAAATCTTTTTGCGCATTCTGCGTCGAAGCATCTCTATTTGGCGATAGATCATGCTTTGCAGGTTCACTCATAAAATTTATTATACACAAAACCACATAAAAATGGAAGCTTTCTTCCTGTGTTTTCAAAAAGAAAACCCGCCCGGTGACCCGAGCGGGTAAGCATTGCTATTTTGTTTTGGGCAACTGGATCCCCGTTACCTGAACATTAATCACGGTTGAACGGATGCCTGCCATCGATTCCAAAGCGGCTTTCACATTCTTTTGAACATTTCTGGCCACTTCTGCAACGGCACTGCCATATTTCAGAATGATCGCGCAATCGATAATGCAGCCGTTTTCAGGATCAAAAGTGATCTTCACACCGCGTGCAGGGCTTTTGCGGGTGAACACTTCTGTAATATCAACAGCAGATGAAATGGATGCGACTCCTTCTGTTTCAGCCACCGCGATAGTGGCGATCGCCGCAACGACATCTTCTGAAATTTTTATATTACCCTGTTCGCCATCTGCGCAAGGCCAGTATTCTTTTGCTTCGCTCATCACAATTCCTCCTTGGATGATATTAGCCTTATTGTAATACATTCTGCGCACATTGGCAAGAAAAATTCCTTTTATTCGGTTTCAATGATTTTAATGGCTTCCGCCGCGAAGGTGGTTTCATCCATCACGATATCTTTGATTTTTGCGATATCGGCGCTTTGCAGCCCTTCTTTTGTTTTTTGAACGATCACATTGATCCCATCGTCATTCATAAAGGCTACGCATTCCTGATAGCCTTTGGCCACGATCAAATTTTCGATCCGCGCTTCTTTCACGGCATTTTCTGCCATTTGCGCGATGGATTTTGTGGCCTGATCTTTCGATTTTGCATCCGCGTTCACATTTTCACTGGTCTGTTTGAAAATGCTCACCGCTTCATCGCGCGCTTTCTGGCGCGAAAGACGGGCCTGAGAAAAATAATCGGAAGCGGTGGTTTCCCCTGCTTTTTCTCCCTTTGTCTGTGCATCCACCAGCTGCGCTTCGCCCAAAATTTTGGAATGATCTGTCGCTCCGGTTTTTTCCGCTTCTTCCGGGTCACGGTGATAACTCCAGTTTAAATAAACCGCCGCACACAGCATCAACGCCACCACGGAATAGACCGCACCTTTTCTTTTCATGGGTTGTTCCTCCTATTTTTTCATTTTAGAAATGGTAATGCGCTCAGAAGTGATTCCGGTCAAAGATTGCACGGCCTGTGTAACCTCCAATCGAAGTTTGGGGTTATCCGCCCCATCGCAAAGGATCACGGCGCCCAAATATTCCGGGGCGCCCACCCGAGAGATCACCGGGCTCTCGTTCCCGTTTCTGCCAACAATGACCACCTGCTGATGTTCTTCTTCGTTTTGATTCTCTCCCCCTTTTTGTGAATCGATATTATACAGATAATCCGGCTGATAACCATATTTCACGGTAATCATCACTTTTGTTCTGCCAACGCCTTCGATCTTTTCAAGCAGCTCTTCCAGCTTTTCTTCAACCTGCGCGCTTGAAACAATATCAGGCGCGAAGGCAAGATCCTGAGAAGCTGCGCTTTCTTTTTTTGCCCCGGAACCTGTGGGCCACAGTGCAAGCACAATGCCGACGGCGCAAACCAACAGAACATATTTATATTTATCAAACCCTGCTCTCAGATATTCCGGCATATGAAAAGAAAACATATTTCCCCTCTTTTCAATGAAATAAAATTCGTTCTTCGGAAATTCCGTTTTGCGTAAGCGTTTGCATCAGCCGGCCTTTCTGCGCCTCGCCGTGAAAAATTTCCACCTGCTCGATGGTGAAAACCTGATCTTCAGAAAGAGTGGCCTTCACTTTCACCAAAACCTCTTCGCAAACCGCGCGGCATTGCGTCTGCAAATAATCTTCCGCCTGCTGCTGCATGGCCAGCCGCTGATCTTCTTTGGCCTGCTGAACAGATTCCTCTATCAAATTTGCTGTTTCCGTTTTTTCGGTTTTGAAATAGATTTCGTTCCCACCGGCACGGATCATGGGAAAAGAACGAAACAGCATGACAATGGTCAGGCATACGCAGCATAACCTTAAAATTTCTTTCTGGCCTGTTTCTTTTGCGAGCGCCATCACCACGGCAGTTAAAAATCCGCAGAGGCACAACCGCCGAAACAGCAAAACAATTTGATCGATCATCCTTTCACCACCACACAGCAAACCATCATCACAATAAAAATCACCGCACAACAACTGGCCAGCAGCCCCAGAAGAATCGAGTAGCTTTCGCCCACGCCTTCCAGAAAATCGGCTGCGCCCGCGCCGCCCATCCCGGCCCCGAATACCGCCGTGATACGATAGACCAGAAGCAGGGAAAACGCCTTGATAAACGGCCCCAGACAAACATAGATCGCAGCGCCGGCCCCGATCACCCCCACCGCCCCTTTGATAAACGATGCTCCCGCCAGAATGGTTTCTGAAGCATCCGCCAAAACACTGCCCAATACCGGCACGACCCCCGAAATCGTCACTCTGGCGGTTTTGGCGGCGGCGGTATCGGCGGCCGAAGAAAGGATTCCCGTCATCGTAAGATAAGTAAAAAATAAAGTAAGCAGAATTTTATAAAAACCGACTGCCGCCCAGCGGATCAAGGCTTTTCCTTTTTTCATCAGTTCATTCCCGTTAATGGAGATCATAGCCTGCATAAAAATCATGCAATAAACTGCGGGGAAAATAAGATTTTTACCCACGGAAAGCAGGATATCGGCAAAAATCATAGTGCCCGAAGAAGCGGCGGCGGCTGAAACAGGGCTTCCCGAAACGGCCATTGCCGAAACCAGAGCGGGCATCAGCGCTCTTAGCAGCATCGACATTTCTTCTATAGTTTGGCCGCAAACCGAAATGAGGCTGCCCGCATTGACCAAAGTAACCGTCAGCAGCGCCCCCACCCCGGCCAGCTGCATGGTGCCGTTTGGAATTTGCAGCTGAGAAGACGCAATGAACCCCTGCCCTATGGCGATCAGGGCGCAAATGGCGATCATCGCAAAGCAGGAAGCCGCCGATTCGCGCAAAGCGTTTTTCAAGGCAGAAACCGCTTTTTGAAAAATGCTGCGGGCCGTTTTTTCCATGAAATTGCTGTCTTGCGGTGAAGCTTCTTCCAACAGTTCCGAAGCGCTTTGCGGCAAATTTTTCTGAACGGAATCCAGCGCCGAGGCCGATACCGGTAAAATCAGAAGAAACCCGGCCAACAGCATACAAAGTATTTTTTTCATGTTCGCCACCCTATTTCACCGCCTGAAGCAACACAAGCACCTTTTGTAAAAGCGGCAGTGCGCAGGCCAGCGATATCAGCGCGCCCGCAATTTCGGTTTTTGCCGCCAGCGCTTTCTGGCCGCAATCGCGGCAAAGTTCCGCCAAAACCCTTGTGCAGATGGAAATGCCGAGGATTTTCCATAACGGCGCAAGTTCTTCCCCTGTGATGCCGCCGGCGACCGCCAAATTCTGAAAAAAGCTTATCAGTGCTTTTGCATAGGGCAGCATCAGCGCCGCGCAGCAGCAGACCGCGCCGATGACCAGCAAGGCCGCAATTTGCGATTGCTGCCCGTTGAGAAAAGTTGCCAAGACCAAGCTCACCACGATCAGGCCGAAAAGCTTTATCCAAAGCGTATCCATCATCAAAACCCGAACACGCTTTTGATTGTGGTAAACAGCACGCTGATCTGCTGTATAATCATCATCAAAACCACAATAAGCCCTGCCAGAGTGGTGAGCATGGCCTGTTCTTCGCGGCCGGAACGAACCAGCAGCTGGTTGAGCACAGCAACAATGATTCCGATGGCCGCAACTTTAAAAATCAAATCTACCTGCATCATGTTGTTCTCCTGCCTTTTTTACTTGCGCTTTTTCTAAAGGATCAGCAGCGCGGCGGCCACGCCCATGGAAACCCCCGCCGTTTTATAAAGTTTGCCTGTGGTCTTTAAACTGTTTTCGGCTTTCGAGCGTTCGTTTTCCAAAATTTCAATACATTTGTCTATCCGCTCCGCCTGTAAAGGGCCATCATAACAGCCTAGCACACCCGATAATTCCTCAACAGCCAAAGCGGCGTTTCGTCCGAAAAACGGCTGAAGCGGCGCTGCGCCGTTTTTCCAAAGCACGGCGAAGGGTTCCGCCGGATTTTTTAAAAGGGCATCATATATCTTTTCAAAAAATTCCTGCGTGCGACCGCTGCTTTGCAATACTGCCCGCTTCAGGCATTGTTCCATGGTTGCGTGGTGGAAAAGGATCTCTGATTTCAAGATTCCCATGGCCGAAATCAAAACATTCAATTCTCTTGCCCGCGCGGCAATTTCTTTTGCCGAAGCACAGCCCGCCCAAGAGCAGGAAAGCAGCACCATCAGCGCGCCGATCACTTTCATATGTTTTCACCCCAATCTTCCACAGAATAACTTCTTTGCCCGTTGGTGCGGCGAATCACGATGATCTTTTGAAAAACCGCATCTTCGAGAAGGCGGCGATAGATCGGGCGGCGCTTTAAATCTGCCGCTTCGGCCGCATGCGCCGTAGCCAGAAACGCACAGCCGCAGTAAGAAGCTTCGCTGATAGCGCGGCAATCTTCCAGAGAAGTGATCTCATCCAAAGCAATGATTTGCGGCCCCATGGATCGGGTCATCAGTTCAATGCCTTTTGCTTTACTGCATCCGGTCAGCACATCGGTGCTGCGGCCGATCGTATATTGCGGCGTGCCCCCATGCGAAGCGGCGATCTCACCGCGTTCATCCACCAGAGAAATGCGCAAAGGCCCGCCCGCTTCCCCGTCGGAAAGGCATTCCACCAAATCGCGCAACAAAGTGGTTTTTCCATATCCGGGCGGTGAAACGATCAGCGTGCTCAAGAATCGGCCGTTTTGGAATAACCGCCCGGCCAGTTCGGCGCCGATTCCTTTGATCTGATGCGCGATGCGAAGGTTTAAAGAAGACAGCGCAGTAAAAGAAAGGATCTCGCCCTGTTCCATCACAGCCTCGCCGCAAACGCCCAGCCGGTGGCCGCCCTCAAGCGGCAAAAAACCGGAAGCGATCTGCTTTTGATAGGTATGCACCGAATAGCCGGAAGCAATGGCAAGCACCTGCTGCAAATCTTCTGCCGTCACCGGCTCCCCCGCCAGGAAACGGCAATCGCCGTTTTGAAGAAGAAAGGCCGGTCTTCCCCCTGCTCTGAGCCGCAATTCTTCGCATCGTTCCCGCTGAATTTCCGATAAAGCTTCCAGATATCTTTTTTGAAGCTTTGGCGGAAGCACCCGCAAAGCTTGTTCGAAAGCCTGTTTCATATTTGCCTCCTGTAAAGATCATGCTGATCGAACGGCAATTTTCCCCTGCTTTTATTTTGTTTCCTTCTTGTGGTCATTAACAAGATATACAAGCCGGCGAAAAAATAGAACAAGCTGTTATAACAGAAAAAGGCACCGTCACTTCAAAGTGACGGTGCCTGACAGCTGTTTTTACTTTTAATAACCGACCTTGCGGTCGATCACATGGTGCATGGGCTTGCCCTCGGAATAAAGACGCAGGTTTTCCAAAAACAGATCGATGATCGTATCAGTGGTATGATCTAACGAATCGTTGCCCGAAACATGCGGCGTTAAAATGAGGTTTTCCAGATCCCACAGGGGGTGTTCCGGCGGCAAAGGCTCGGGGTCTGCCACATCCAAGGCGGCGCCGCCCAATCTGCCGCTTTTCAGTTCTTCATATAAAGCCTGTTGATCTACGGCGGTTCCTCTGCCGATGTTCAGCAGCACGGCGCCGTTTTTCATTTTAGCAAGGCGCTGCGCCGTCATAATTTTTTTCGTGTTATCTGTGCCCGGCAGACAAAGCGCCACCACATCGGCGCCTTCGATGGCGCGGTCTAAATCTTCCGAAAGATAGAGCTCATCGATGTAATCGGGTTTGTTGGCCGGGGTCCTTTTCACCCCGCGCACAGTGGCCCCCATGGCCTTGCAGCGTTTTGCAAAATTGCCGCCGATATCGCCGATACCGATCACGGTGACGACGCTGTTATAAACCGAGCGGATCTTGCCCAGATAGATCCACTCTTTTCTCTGCTGGCCGCGCATATATTCGGGCATGCGGCGCAGAAGCATTAAAGTGACTGTGAGCAAATGCTCGGAAATTGCCACCCCATAGGCGCCGCTGGAATTTGTGAGCACCACATCGGGGTTTGGGTAAAGGCTGTCATCGGTAAACACATCCACACCGGCCGAAGCAGTGTGCAGCCATTTCATATCGGTTGCATAATGCAGATCCTTCGGCGCATAACTGCCGAATAAAATCTCACAGCCCGGCAATTTTTTCACATCGTAATTCCCTTTCGGCATAACCAGCAGCTCATACCCCAGTTCTGCGGTTCTGCTGCGCAGTTTTTCCTCTCGTGCAGGGGTCATATCCGCCAGCACGGCGGCAATTCTTTTCTGCGACATTTTTTCTCATACCTTTCCATTAAAAATTCGTTTGCTCTTCTTTCTCGACCAACAGAATATGATTTAAATGGCCGCCCATGATCAAAATGATGCCGCTCATATAGAACCAGAGCATCAAGATCAAAAATGCGCCCAGGGAACCATACAACACAGAATAATTGGCGATATTTGCAACATAGTAAGAAAACAGGTAAGAAATCATGCTCCAAACCACCACAAAGAAAATGCCGCCCGGCATGGCCTGACGAAATTTCAGCCACTTGTTGGGAACGATTTTATAAAACAGCGTGGTGATCAAAAACAGATAAATCGGGGCGATGATAAAGCGCAGAAGATTCCATATTTTAACGAAAGCCATAGGGATGGAAAACACCCCGGCCAGCAAAGTCATCAGGTTTTCGCTCAGCAGGATCAGGCCCAAAAGCAAATAGATCGATACCAGCAAAACCACGGTGACCAGCATGGAAACCAGAAAGTTCAATTTATGCTGATGCTGCAGGCGATAGGCCCCGCCGATGGAAAGCATCAAAGAGTTCACCGCACGCGAAACAAAATAAATCGTCAGCACGATCCCCGCATACAGCAGAGTATTCGCCTTTAGACCCGCGATATAAAGAATATAATCTTCAATAAGGCCGATGACCTGCGCGGGCAAAAGCATGGAAAGGCGCTCGGTCAGATCGATCGCCGATAAATTGAATGAATTGATGATGAGATTCAAAAAAATCAGCGATGGGAAAAGTGAAAATAATAAATAATAAGAAAGCTCGGCAGAAGAACGCGCCACATGATCTGTAAAATACCGGCGGATCATTTGGCGGATCACCTGCAGAAGAAATTTAGCCTTTGATCGAATCATTTCCCTACCAGACATTATAATGGATCTTTCCTTCTAAATCTCGCTGCGGCCGATCTGCCTTCTGCTGAGGATACCCCACCGCGATGCCGCAGAAGGGTTCTATTGAATCCGGTAATTCAAATAATTTTTTGATATCCGCCTGGCGCTGAGAGCAAGGCGGAAGCCCAAGCCAGCAGGTTCCCAGCCCCATTTCTTCGGCAGCCAGCAGAATGTTCTGCGTGGCGGCGGCGCAATCTTCCAAATAAAACCATTCCCCCGCCTGGCGGGCCTTATCGCCGCAGACAAGGATCATCAGCGGCGCTTGCTGCAGCATGGTGGAATAGGGGTGTATGGCTCTGAACGCATCCAGTTTTGCGCGATCATCGCAAAGCAAAAAATGCCACGGCTGGCAATTTTGGGCCGACGGCGCATAAGAAGCCGCTTTTAAAAGCAGGCGGATCTTTTCTTCTTCCACCGGCTGATCCAAATATTTACGAATGCTTCTCCGGTTCATAATCGTTTCCAACATAGATGTCACTTCCTCGTTTCATACATGAGAGCTTCCCGCTCTTTTGGCATCTTTGAAACTTTTATAAAAATAGGATGCCCATTCTTCCCCGTTCATGTTGAAACATTGAGAAAGAATGCTATTTTTAAGACATGAGCCTCTTCTCGGTGTGAGCGCTGTTCGTGCGGCGGCGCCATGGGGTCATTCTGTTCTGCCGGCCTCAAATTATGTCGATTAATTATGGCATGAAGGATCATCTGAGGATCTTTTTCAAAGGTCATCCTGAAATTTTCACAGCGGGCCGCGACCCTGGCGATTCGCGCACCGCCGCTTTCTCATTACGCTGCGTTCATTATAGCATGAAGAATAATAAGAGAACCTTTTTAAAGGTCATGCTGAAATTTCCGCAGCGGGCTGCGCCCTTGGCGCTTCGCGCCCCTTTGCTTCGCAATGTGCTGCGTTCATTATAGCACAGGCCGATTTTATGCACAAGAAAATCTGTTGTTTAGGCGCTGAATCTTTTTAATTCGGCAAAAAACAAGGGCGCCGCGCGATCGGTGCCCTTGTTTCCTGTCTTTTTTATAAATTGCCCAGCATTTCAAACAGATCGACCTGGTTGCTTTTTGGGATTTCTTCCAAAGCTCCATATTTATCTAGGGTTTCAATCACGCCCTTTGTTACTTTGGGGCAGCGCAAAATGATATCTTCGCCCGACATGAACTTGCCCTTTTCGCGTTCCGCAACAATATCCTTCGCGGCTGCTTCGCCCAAACCCGGCAAAGATGTAAACGGCGGGATCAAAGTGTTCCCTTCGATCAAAAAGTGGCTGACATCGCTGCGATAAAGGTTGATCGGTTCAAACTTGAAACCGCGGCGGTAAAATTCATGCACGACTTCCAAAGTGGTTAAAGCGTCTTCTTCGGCGGCGGTTCGCTTTTCCTGCTGCTGCAGGCGGCGTGTGGTTTCCATCACAAGGCCATCGCCCTTCGTCATGGTGGAAGCATCAAAGCCGCTGGCGCGGATGCCGAAATAGGCGCTGTAAAAAGCCATCGGCAGATGCACTTTAAACCAGGCAATGCGAAACGCCATCATCACATAAGCCGCCGCATGGGCGCGCGGGAACATATACTGGATCTTTTTGCATGATTCGATATACCAATCCGCCACACCATGCTCGCGCATCAATTCTTCCCATTCGGGCTTTAAACCGCGGCCTTTACGAACGCTTTCGGAAATTTTAAAAGATTGCTGCGGTTCGATCCCTCGATAGATCAAATAAGTCATAATGTCATCACGGACGGAAATAACCTCTTTCAAAGTCGCATCGCCGTTTTCGATATAATCCTTGGCATTATTGAGCCACACATTGGTGCCATGGGATAAACCTGAAATGCGCAGCAGTTCATCAAAGGTGGTGGGCTGTGTGATCTCCAGCATACCGCGCACAAATTTTGTGCCAAATTCTGGGATCGCCACCGCGCCCGTTTTGCCAAAAGAACCGTCATCGTCGATCTTCAAGGGTTCAAGCGAAGTGAAAATTTTCATGGTATCGGGGTCATCCAAAGGGATCTCACGCGCGTTCACGCCGGTCAGGTCTTCCAAAGCGCGGATCATCGTGGGATCTTCGTGACCAAGCATATCAAATTTCAGCAGATTCTGGTCGATGGAATGATAATCGAAATGCGTTGTAATAATATCTGTGTTCGGGTCATCCGCCGGATGCTGCACCGGGCAAAATTCATAGATCGAGCGATCGGAAGGCACAATAATCAGCCCGCCCGGATGCTGCCCTGTGGTGCGCTTAATGCCGGTGCATCCCACCACCAACCGGTTTTCTTCCGCCCGGTTCATCACGATCTGGCGTTCATCGTTATATTTTTTCACAAAGCCATACGCTGTTTTATCTTTCACCGTGCCGATGGTTCCAGCTCTGAAAACATGGTCTTCCCCAAACATCCGAATCAGCTCGCGGTGTGCCCGGCCCTGATATTCGGAAGAGAAATTCAAATCGATATCCGGGGCTTTTTCGCCGTTGAACCCCAAGAATGTGGCAAATGGAATATCGAACCCATCTTTGATCATTTTTGTGCCGCAGATGGGGCAGTCTTTATCGGGCATATCCACGCCGCAGCCGTATTTGCCGTCGCCCGGGAAGATGGAATGTTTGCAATTGGGGCAGCGGTAATGTGCGGCCAGTGAATTCACTTCGGTGATCCCCGTCAGATAAGCCGCAAAAGAAGAACCCACACTGCCACGGGAACCCACCAGGTATCCATCTTCAAGCGATTTTGCCACCAGCTTCTGGGCGATCAGATACATCACATCATAGCCGTTGTTGATGATGGGGTTCAGCTCTGCGTTGATGCGGTCAGTAATCAGCTGCGGCGGCGGATCGCCGTAAAGCTCTTTTGCTTTTCTGTCGGCCATTTCTCTAATTTCTTCAGCCGAGCCTGGGATAACAGGCGGGCAGTAATCCTCAGGAACAGCCTTGATTTTTTCACACCAGGATGCAATTAAATTGGTGTTTTTGACAACCACTTCATAAGCCTTTTCACGGCCCAGATAAGAAAATTCGTCAAGCATTTCCTGCGTGGTCTTAAAATAAAGCGGCGCCTGCTTATCCGCATCTGAAAAGCCCATGCCCGCCATCAGAATCGCGCGGTATTGCGCGTCTTCCGGCTCCATGAAATGCACATCGCCCGTGGCCACAACGGGTTTATTCAGCGCGGCCCCCAGCTTTACAATGGTCCGGTTATATTCGCGCAGCTGGTTTTCATCTGCCGCCGTTCCGTTTTCGATCATAAAATGGTTATTGCCGATGGGCTGAATTTCAAGAAAATCATAAAACGAGGCAATCTCCTTCAATTCACCCCAAGGTTTCCCTGCCACTACAGCGCTGAAAAGTTCACCGGCTTCACAGGCAGATCCAATAATCAGCCCTTCTCGATATTGCTGCAAAACATCGGCGGGGATCAGCGGATGACGGCGATAGTATTTTAAGTGAGCAAAAGAAACCAGTTGATAGAGATTTCTCAGCCCTTTTACATTTTTAACGAGCAGGATCATATGATAAGATTTCAGATTGCGTGGATCTTCTTCCGCGCCTTTTGCCACATCCAGAGCTCTGTTGATATCCATCACCGTTTCTACGGCGGCTTTCGCCTTGAGCAGCTCCAGCAGATGCAGATAGATCTTTGCCAGAACGGCCGTATCATCTTCTGCGCGGTGATGATTAAAGGTGAACCCCAGTTCATCGGCAATGATATTCAGCTTGTGGCGTTTCAGCTGCGGCAGCAGCACCCGCGCCATTTCCAAGGTATCGATGGCGCAGAATTCTTTTTTGATCTGGAAGGTTTCGCAGGCCGCGCGCATGAAAGAAACATCAAAAGAGGCGTTATGGGCGCAAAGCGGCCGATCGCCCGCAAAGGCCAGAAATGCCCTTACAGCTTCTTCCTGCCCCTGGGCATCCTCTACCATGGAATCATCGATGCCTGTGAGCTTTGTGATCTCATAAGGGATCGGCCCGTCGGGCTTGACATAAGTATGAAAGCTTTCGCGCTGCACGCCGTCTGAAATAATGATGGCAGCGATTTCGATGATCTGGCAGGTTTTTGGATTTAAGCCCGTTGTTTCAATATCAAAAACAACTGTTTCGCCATCGATGGCGGTTTCGCAGCTGCCCGTTACAGCGTGGCTTTTAGCAATATTATTGACAAAATAGGCTTCCACGCCATATAAAATTTTGATTTCCTGCCCTTTTTTCTCAAGATCCTCCGCCGCATGCATTGCATCGGGGAATGATTGTGTTACGCCGTGATCGGTGATGGCAATGGCCTTATGGCCCCATCGTGCGGCGGTTTTCACCGCTGTCTTGGTGTCGCACAGACCATCCATCGTTGACATATTGGTATGTAAATGAAGCTCTACGCGTTTGTCGGCCGCCGTATCCTGACGAAGTTTCTTCTTTGCGGTGACCACCGCCGAAGGAGAAACCACAATATCTTTTTCCCACTGGGAATAGCTGGCCATCCCCTGCACCATCAAGTAGCTGCCTTTTTTGATATTATCCGTCAAGGGCGCGGCTTCCTCATCCGGCAGCACTTTCGTGCAGCGAAGCGAACCGCTTCCATCTGTCATATCAAAGGTAAATACGGTTTTCCCTTTGGCGGGCAGTTTGCGGATATCCGTGAAAAACACTTCGCCCTGCATGGCGATCTTGCCGGAATCCATATCGATATCGGCCATGCGCTGGATGGCGCGCTCCACCGGTTTGCCAAAAATAATTTCGCCGTCATCATTCTTGGGCTTATAAACAGGGCCATCCGGCTTGCGTTTTTTCTCCCAAGGCTTCTTCTGTGATTCGTTTTCTGATGAATTTGCCCTTGCCGGGGCAGAAGCCGCCTGTCCGGCCAATTGTTTGGCCGCTTCTTTCAGTTCCGCTTCCCGTTCTTTGGCAAAATCCTTTTCATCGTCTTCTTCACCGATCAGCTGTAACGGCAGCGGAATGCCGGCCACACGGTTCAGATAATCATGCAGCTCTCTTTCAAGCGATTTAACGCGCATCATCCACTGGGCGGCAACATGAAGCTGCAGCTGCCCGTTGTCTTTTTTTAAAACTGCTTTTTGAAAAGCCACCTGCAATGAAGGGTATTGATTTGCAAGATGGTTCAAATGATATTGCAGCAGCTCATCCGTGATCTGGTCTGAAGTGAAATTCAGCTCCAGCCGCGCATGAGATAGCCCATAAGCACGGCGAATCCCTTCTTCCGCAGCGGTGATGAACGCATCGGGAACAACAGAATCCACCGTAAGATGGGCAATCAGCGTATTCTCATTTTTATCGGCGCAAAGCTTGTCTACCGCGGCTTTGCAAAGCGGGGAATCTTTAAAATCGCATTTGGGGAATACCTGGCAAAAGGATGGGGCTTCGCTCATAGTTTTTCACCTGTCAGTTTCGATACTTCCAGAGCCAGCGCTTCAACAATTTCTTCAGCGGGCACTTTATGCAGAATTTTACCTTTCGAAAAGATCAGGCCTTCCCCATTCCCACATGCTACGCCCACATCCGCCTCGCGCGCTTCGCCGGGGCCGTTGACGGCGCATCCCATCACGGCCACAGTGATTTTGGCTTTGACACAAGCAAGGCGGCGTTCCACCGCTTCCGCAATCGGAATCAGCGCAACCCTCGTGCGCCCGCAAGTGGGGCAGGAAACCAAGGTGACGCCTTCTTCATTCATGCCCAGAGCCTTTAAAATGTTTTTTGCCGCAAAGATCTCTTCCACGGGATCTGCCGTAAGCGACACACGAATCGTGTCACCAATGCCATCAGGCAGCAATGCGCCAAACGCCGCCGCCGATTTCAAGGTGCCCATATAGCGCGTTCCGGCTTCTGTGACCCCTAAGTGCAGCGGGTAATCGGTTTTCTCGCGCATCAAACGATAGGCTTTGATATTTGTTTTGACATCGGAAGATTTCATCGACACGCAAATATCATCGAAATTGCAATCGTTCAGCAGGCGGATATGGCCCAAGGCGCTTTCCACCAGAGCTTCCGCCGTAGGTGCGCCATATTTTTCCAATATCTCTTTTTCCAGCGATCCGCCGTTCACACCGATTCGAATGGGAATACCCGCGCTGCGGCAGGCATCCGCCACGGCCTTCACCTTTTCGGACGAACCGATATTGCCGGGGTTGATCCGTATTTTATCCGCACCCAAAGCGGCGACTCTCACAGCAACCTTATAATCAAAATGGATATCCGCCACCATCGGCAGCGGAGAAACCTTTTTGAGTTTTCCAAATACTTCAGCCGCTTCTTCATCGGGAACGGTAAGACGAACGATTTGACAGCCTGCTTCGGCCAGCGCCTTGATTTGCGACAAAGTCGCTTCATAATCGGTCGTTCTGGTGTTTGTCATCGACTGAATGGAAACAGGCGCACCGCCGCCGATGGCCACATTGCCAACGGTGATTTGTTTTGTCATGTTCATAAGATATCCCCCCAAACTATTTAAGCCAATAATCTTGCGATATCGTTATAGGTGATGAAAATGAACAGGCCTATCAGCAAAACAAAGCCCGCCATTTGAACGATGCCTTCATATTTGGGCGGAACCGGCTTGCGCCGAATTGCTTCGATGAGCAAGAACAAGATCTTTCCGCCATCCAGCGCCGGAATCGGCAAAAGATTCATCACCGAAAGGTTGATCGCCAGAAACGCCACAAAATACCACAGATCCAAAGCAGAGGTTTTCGCCCTCTCGCTGATCTCGTTGGCGATGCCAACGGTTCCCATCATGTCATTTCTGCCCACTTTGCCCTGAACGATCTGCTTTAAGCCCAGCGTGACCGATTGCACAAAGCTTGCCGTGTTGCGGAAACCATAAGAAACTTTCATTCCCGCCGTGGCTTCTTTCACCTCGAACGAAAGCCCATATAAAAGCTTGCCGTTATATTCCTGTTTTTCGATGGGGATATCTTTCAGCGTGACCTTTTCGCCATTTCGTTTCACGGTGATATCATAGGGTTTTCCCGCGCCTAAAGTAAGCCCGGAAAGAATATCGTTATAGATAAAAGCGTGCACATCATTGATTTTAACAATAGTATCCCCTGCCATCAGCCCGTTTTCGCCCTGATAAGGGAAACCATCCGCAAAGCCCGATATCTGAGTGGTTCCGATGGATTTCGCGGGAACCAGCAAAATAAAGATGATGACGAGCCCCATGATGAAATTCATCAAAGAGCCGGCAAAGGCGATCAGAAAACGGCTGTGCAGCGGCGCGGCATTGAAGCTGCCCTCTTCATTTCCCACTTCGTTGCCTTCTTCATCATATTCCCCTTTCATGGCCACACTGCCGCCCAAAGGCAGCAGACGCAGCGCATATAAGGTACCTTTATATTCCTTTTTCAGAATTGCGGGGCCAAAACCAATGGAAAAACGATATACCGTCACCCCGGATAATTTAGCGGCAATAAAATGCCCCAATTCATGAATCATGATAATCAAACCGAAAACGAGAATTGCGATTACGATCGACACGAACAAATCACCCCTATTTCAGAATTGATCCGCCCCATTGATAAGCAAAGCTGCGCGCTTCACGATCCGCAGCAAACACTTCTTCCAAGGTCGGATTTTGTATAAAGCTGCAATGCTTTACAGCACCATTTACCAAGCCGTAAATATCGGTAAAAGCGATTTTACCTTTCAAAAACAGTTCCACGGCCACTTCATTGGCGCCATTGATCACCGCGCCCATGCTGCCGCCTTTTCTGCACGCCTCTTCACATAAAGCAAGGCAGGGAAACAGCGTTCTATCGGGCGGATAAAAGGTCAGCTGCCCGACTTTGCATAGATCCAGCGCCGGCCAGGATGCCGCCCCGCGATCCGGCCAGGTGGCCGCATATTGGATCGGCAAGCGCATATCTGGCAAAGAAAGCTGCCCAATGATGCAGTTATCTTCAAATTCCACCGCCGAATGGAGAATGCTTTCACGATGGATCACCACTTCGATTTGCTCTTGTCTGGTTTCAAACAGCCAGCATGCTTCAATTTCTTCAAAGCCCTTATTCATCATTGTAGCCGAATCGATCGTGATCTTATTCCCCATCGACCAGTTTGGATGTTTTAAGGCATCTGCCGCAGTGACATGTTTAAGTTCATCTTCTGTTTTTCCAAAAAACGGGCCGCCCGAAGCCGTTAAGATCAGCTTCTTGATCTGGTCATGCCGATGGGCGCCCAGCGATTGAAAGATTGCCGAATGCTCGCTATCCACCGGCAGAACTGTGCAGTTCTTTTCCTTTACACGCTCCATTACAAGGTGGCCCGCGCAGACCAAGGATTCTTTATTTGCCAAGGCCAGTGTGCTTCCGCTTGCAACGATCGCCATCGTGGGCCCCAGCCCGGCGATGCCGACAAGCGCGTTAAAAGCGATATCCACTTTTTCTGAAGCGATCTGCAAAACACCTTCCGCCCCCGATAAAACCGTGATATCCATATCACGCAGGCGCTCTTTCAGCTCTGCGGCGGCGGTTTCTTTTGCGGCCGCCACATATTCCGGCCGGAATTCGCGGCATTGCGCTTCCAGCAGATCGATGCTGCTGTGCGCCGCCAGCCCCTTCACCCGATATCCTTTTTCACGCGCCACAGAAAGAGTCTGTGTGCCGATAGAGCCTGTGCTTCCCAAAACAGAAATTGTTTTCATGCCAAGCGTGCCCTCCTGCCTGTTAAAGGATCTTTGTAAAATGCAGCATCACTTCGAAAAGCGGCGCGGTGAAAACCACGCTGTCGAAACGATCGAGAATCCCGCCATGCCCGGGCATGATTTTTCCGTAATCTTTGATGCCGGTATTGCGCTTGATCAGAGAAAGCGAAAGATCGCCGATCTGCCCGGCAATCGCTCCGATGGTACCCGCAACGATCAGCAGGATAAAATCGGGCTGTGTATCAAAAAAGTGCGCGGTGACAATGCCATAAATCAGCATCCCCAGAATGCCGCCCAAAATGCCGCCCACAGCGCCTTCGATGGTTTTCTTAGGGCTGATGGCGGGGGCCAGCTTATGTCTGCCGCAGATCATTCCCACCGTTAAGGCCATGGTGTCGCTGCACCAGGCGGCGACAAAAGGCAGCAAAACAAAAATTCTGCCATAAGAACCGTTGTGCACCAGAATGCGCACCACGGAAGAAAGCATATAAGGGATGATGATCGTTCCCAGATAAGCTTTTGCGATTTCTTCGAAATGCACGGTTTCATGGTGGAAAATACCCCACAGGAAAACCAAAAGCGTGAAAGCATAAATGATCGGCAAAACAATATATGCTTCAAAATAAGAAGTCAACACCGGAATGGCGGCCGCTGTCAGGCAGCACATCCACAAAAGCGCGCTGCCTTTTTTCAGCACCTTTGTTTCGCCCAGAAACTCATAAGCGGCAACACCGCAAATAAACGCAAACGCGGCAATAGCGGCCACCGGCGGCATGAAATATACCACTAAAATAAAGATCGCTATGCCCACAACGGCAGAAATGATACGAGTTTTCATTAGGAAAGCCCCCCAAATCTTCTATTGCGTTTTTGAAACGCGGCAATTGCTTTGCGCAACTCGATTTCATTAAAATCAGGCCATAAGGTATCGGTAAAATAAAACTCGCTGTATGCGCATTGCCACAACAGAAAGTTTGAAATGCGAAGTTCTCCGCCCGGGCGGATCAGCAAATCTACCGGCGGAACATTTCCCGAATAAAGCGCCTTTTCCAAGGCATCCTCCGTGATCTCTTCTGTGGATCGGGTGCCGTTCACGCATTCTTCCGCAAGCAGACGGGCCGCGCGCACAATTTCATCGCGCCCACCATAGTTAAGGCAGATATGAACGCACATCCCCGTGCATTTTTTTGAAATTTCGTCTGTCTGACGAATCAATTCTTTTAATTTTGGGGAAAGCACCGACAGATCGCCCCAAAAAGAAAGGCGAATATTGTTTTGTGTGAGCTCTCGGATGGATTTTTTCAGATACTTTTCCAAAAGAGCCATAATTTCGTCCACTTCATCTTGCGGCCTGCTCCAATTTTCGGTTGAAAAGGCATAAACCGTCATGTGTTTTACGCCCAATTCAGCTAAAATCTCTGCGCTCTGATGAAAAATCTCACTCCCGGCCGAATGCCCGGCTTTCCGCGGCAGCCCACGCTTTGTGGCCCACCTTCCGTTGCCATCCATAACAATGGCCACATGCTGAGGAATCTTCTCTTTATCCAAGGGAATGACTTCCTCTGCGGTTTTTGTAAACAGCAAAAAAACACTTCCTGTCGCACAAAGGGCAGCGCTGATGCAACGCCGCCCTTTTGTTTCTATATAGTATTAGCAAAATTTGCGAAAATCTTAGATAGCCAGCAGTTCTTTTTCTTTCTTTTCGGCTGCGGTTTCCACCATTTTCACATATTTATCGGTCAGCTGCTGAATATCTTTTTCAATATCTTTCAAATCATCTTCGGTGATCTCAGATTTTTTCTTCAGCGCTTTATAATCGTCCATCGCATCACGGCGAACATTGCGCACCGCGATTTTGGCTTCTTCATCATATTTTGTGACTTGTTTGATCAGTTCTCTTCTGCGCTCTTCCGTCAGGGGCGGGAAAGAAAGACGGATCGCTTTGCCATCGTTCTGGGGGTTGATGCCCAGTTCCGAAGACTGGATCGCTTTTTCAATGGCCTTCAGCATATTGCCTTCCCAAGGTTGGATCAGCAGTGTTCTGGGATCGGGGGAAGAAATGGTGCCGATTTGCTGAACAGGTGTGGGAACGCCATAATAATCCACCACGATCTGGTCTAAAACGGTTGCGCTGGCGCGGCCTGCGCGAATCGTGCCAAACTGATGCTCGAGAACCTCAAGCGTTTTTTTCATCTTGCTCTCATACTGTTCATACTGACTCATAATTTTTACTCCTCACCTAAAATTACCGAGCCGATCTGCTCGCCTTTTAATACCTTTAATATATTTTCCGGTTCTTTAATGGCAAAAACCAAAACCGGAATATTATTATCCATAGAAAGTGAAGTGGCTGTGGAATCCATTACCGCCAAACGGTTGCTCAGAACTTCGGTATATTTGATCGAACGGATTTTCTTTGCCAGCGGGTTTTTAGCGGGGTCGGAATCATAAATGCCATCGATATTTTTGGCCAGAAGGATGGCATCCGCGCCGATTTCAGCCGCGCGCAGCGCCGCCGCGGTATCTGTTGAAAAGAAGGGGTTGCCCGTTCCGCAGGCAAAAATAACGACTCTGCCCTTTTCCAGATGACGGATCGCGCGCAAACGGATATAAGGTTCCGCGATTTTTGTCATATCGATGCCGGTTTGAACGCGCACATCAACGCCTTCTTTTTCAAGAACATCGGCAAAAGCCAAAGCGTTGATCGTTGTGGCCAGCATCCCCATATGGTCTGCGCGGGTGCGCTCCATATTCTTGCCGTCTTTCAGCCCTCTCCAGAAGTTGCCGCCGCCCACCACGATGCCGATCTGAACGCCCAGATCCACACACTGACGCACGACTGTTGCAATTCCATCGAGCACTTCGAAATCGATTCCTCTGTGGCTCGGGTCTTTTTCACCGGCCAGCGCTTCGCCGCTTACTTTCAGCAGAACACGCTTATATTTAAGATTTTCCATGATAAGCCTCCATAATGGATTTACCTATATTTTAAACTATTTCCTGCGTTTTGAAAAGCCGTAATTCTCTTATTTTCAAATAATTCATTTCTTGAAAACTTGCTTTCTTTCGGTTTAGAAAGCAGATCTCTTTCGTGCATTGTTCTCTTGGGGCAAAAATATTCGGGTAAACATACGAAAAAGATCTAACGGGAAGGCCGTTAGATCTTTTTCAACCTTAACAAATTTATTTATTTGTCATTGCTGCAACTTCAGCTGCAAAATCATCTTCGCGCTTTTCCAAGCCTTCGCCTTTTTCAAAGCGAGTGAAAGCGGCGATGCTGACTTCTCCGCCCAGTTCCTTTGCCTTGGCAGACAGATACTTGGAAACGGAAGTCTTGTTTTCTTTTACGAAAGCCTGATCGACGAGGCAGTTTTCTTCATAGAACTTATTGATTCTGCCGGCAACAATTTTTTCAGCAACAGCGGCGGGCTTGCCTTCGTTGATGGTCTGAGCCAGCAGGATTTCTTTTTCTTTTTCCAAAACTTCGGCGGGAACATCCGCGCGGTTGAGGTAAGAGGGATTCATTGCTGCGATCTGCATGCAGACATCATGGCCCATTTCTTCAACAACGGGGTTGCCCTTCAGGTTGTCGGAAACATTCAGCGCAACCAGAACGCCGATTTTGCCGCCCATATGCATATAAGCAACATTGGTGGTATTGGCATCATAACGAACGAAACGGCGCAGCTGCAGGTTTTCACCAATGGTCAAAATCTTTTCGCGCAGCATTTCTTCAACAGTCAGGTTGCTTTCGGGATATTTCACAGCCTTCAGTGCGTCCACATCGGCGGGGTTTTCTGTAACGACCGCGATCGCCAGATCGGAAACGAACTTCTGGAAGGTTTCGTTTTTCGCAACGAAATCGGTTTCGCTGTTTACTTCCACCATTGCGCCAACGCCGCA
The DNA here is from genome assembly GCF_047936785.1 of Acidaminobacterium chupaoyuni. Lineage (GTDB taxonomy): Bacteria > Bacillota > Clostridia > Oscillospirales > Butyricicoccaceae > Acidaminobacterium > Acidaminobacterium chupaoyuni. The sequence continues at coordinate 1,566,749 of NZ_CP176394.1, read as the reverse complement.
TTCGGGGCATACGGCAGCATAAACCATGCCTTCGGCAGCGATTCTGCCCGCTTTTTTAGCGGCAGCTGCCAGGCCTTTTTCACGCAGGAATTCAATTGCTTTATCATAATCGCCATCAGAAGCAGACAGTGCCTTTTTGCAATCCATCATGCCGGCGCCTGTCTGTTCGCGAAGATTCTGAACATCTTTTGCTGTAAATGCCATTTTAACTTCCTCCATTATCTATCATTTGCAGGTAAACTGCTTCTCTTTTTTCAAAAAACATTCCTTATGGTATAAAAGCCCGCGGTTACCGCGGGCTTAAATAAATCAAGTCTTATTCAGCCGCGATTTCTTCAGCGGTTTTAGAGGCTCTCTTTTGAGGTGCTCTGGCTTCTTTTGCTTCGCCTTCAGCCATCACAGCTTCGTCTGTAACATTCAGCTGTTCGCCCTGTCTGCCTTCCAGCACAGCGTTGGCCATGGTCTGGGCAATCAGTTTGATGGCGCGGATCGCATCATCGTTGCCGGGGATCACATAGTCGATCTCATCAGGATCGCAGTTGGTATCGACAATAGCAACAATGGGAATATGCAGCTTGCGAGCTTCAGCAATAGCATTCTTTTCTTTTCTGGGGTCGATCACGAACAGAGCGCCGGGCAAACGCTTCATTTCCTGAACGCCGCCCAGATATTTTTCAAGCTTTTCGATTTCGAACTTCAGCTTGATAACTTCTTTTTTCGGCAGCAGGTTGAAAGTGCCGTCTTCTTCCATCTTCTTCAGCTGATGCAGACGATCGATGCGGCGACGCATTGTCTTGAAGTTGGTCAGCATGCCGCCCAGCCAACGAGCGTTAACATAGAACATGCCAACTCTTTCGGCTTCTTCTTTCACAGCTTCCTGAGCCTGCTTTTTGGTTCCGACAAACAGAACGCTGTCACCGTTTGCGGCAACATCGCGAACGAAGAAATAAGCTTCTTCCAGCTTTTTAACGGTCTTCTGCAGGTCGATGATGTAGATACCGTTTCTCTCAGTAAAGATATACTGAGCCATTTTGGGGTTCCATCTTCTTGTTTGATGGCCGAAGTGTACGCCTGCTTCCAGCAGTTGTTTCATAGATACGACTGACATTTTTTTGTCCTCCTTTGGTTTTGAACCTCCATTGCGCTCATCCTTTGTGCGGCCCTGCGAAGGGCACCTGCACGCCGTTGCACAATGTGTGATTTTGCCTTGATATAATATCACAACCATACAATAAAAGCAAGTTATTTTTCTTTTTTTCAACCGTTTCCCCGTTTTCGAACCATTCGGGGCGCAAAACCGGCCTCCACACCGCGAACAAGGATATAATCTTCCCCTACTTTTTCGATTTTATCCCACGGGATATGCAGATCTTCTTCCCGCCCTAAAAGCCCCAGCGCCCTGTTGCGCCCGGGCACGATCAAAGAATTCACCTGCCCGGTTTCAAGGTCGATCTCCGCATCATAAACATAACCGAGGCGGGCGCCGCTTTGCAGATCGATCACTTCTTTATAACCCATATCAAAAATGCGACAGCTTTGCATAATAAAACCTCCCCCGCTCATTGATGGATATGAGCCATAGGGGGAGGTTATGCCGCATTATTCGGGTATTTTTACATATTTGACCAGAAGAGAAACCACGATCACGGAAATAATGGTTTCCGGCAGCATATAAGAACCGTTATAGGTCAGCGAGAACAGCCATGCCGGAACGGAAGGGTCGCCGCTGCCCCAGATGATCAGGCCGGAAAGATAATGGGCGACAAAGCGAAGAACACAGACGCAGGCGGTTGCCACCGCGGCGCCCAGAACCTTTTTCTTGCCGAAAAGCTTTGCGAACAGCGGAGCCAGGCCGAGGCCGCCGAAGGCGATCACATAATCCAGCATCACCACCGCGGCGAAAGAAATGAAGTTGGGTGTTGGCGGGGGATAAAACCCAATCAGCATCTGCATCCCCGCATAGACCACCGAGGTGAGCAGCCCCCATGAAGTTCCGTTTCTCAAGGCGATGAAAATGATCGGCACCATGCTGGCCGCGGTCACCGAACCGCCGTTTTGCAATTTAACGATCTGCACCATGGAAAGCACCGTTGCCAACGCCACCATAATGGCGCTTTCTGTCAAGCGCTTTGTTGTGTTGTGCATTTTTACTTCCTCTTTTCATAAAAAAATCGCGGGCATATTCAATGCCCGCGAAAAAAGTCTTTATCCATACTTCCTACGCTGGCATTACCCAGATCAGGTTGAAGGGTTGAAATCCATCAATTTCTCTCAGCCGGCCGCGCCAGCACCCCTGTTTACTTATATTTATAGTATAGTCTTTTTTCTCTTTTTGTCAATCTTTTTAGACATACTGTGGCTGATTTTTCTTGATCCCTTGCGCTGTTCCGCTTAGATTTCCTTCACTTTGATCACGCCATCGATGCCGAGCAGGCTGATCTGCAGCTGGGCCAGCGTGATCTGCTGATTCAATTTGATCGAAATGGTCACGGGCGCCACCCCATCGGTGGGGACATTCTGATTAATGGTGATCACATTGGCACCCGCGCTGTAGATACAGCTGAGAACGGCCGATAAGATGCCCGGCTGGTCTTCCAGCGAGAAATACAGCGTGACCATGCTGCCGCGCATTTCAAGATCATATTCTTCCACGCTGTCTTTATATTTATAAAAGGCGCTGCGTGAAATGCCGCAGGCCCGGGCCGCCATGGTGGCGCTTTTCACCTTGCCCTTTGCCAGCATTTTTTTAGCCTCGACCACTTTTAAAAATACATCCGGCAAAACGCGGCTGTCGATCAATAAATATTTATTCTGCTCTGCCATAGGCTTCTCCTCTATTCTTCAATAACATCATTGGCCAAAGCTGCAATCTGCGGCAGCAAACCGCGATGATCGGGTTTGGTATCGCGCAGCACATCGGCATCTTCATCGCCAAGATCGCCCCAAACCGAAAATCTGCCGTCATCCTGCACGACCACTTCCAGCGCTGTATATTTCATATAATCATTTTCATTAAAATCTTCGCGCTCGCCGAATAAAACTTTGATTGTCTGAAGAACGCGGTCTTTTCGGTAAAGATATCGTTTCACGGGCCATTTCCTTTCCCTTTTTGGTGGTTCTGATAGAATTCTAAGCTTTTTCGCTCTGCTTTTCAAGCTTTATATGCTATATTTTTTGCTCCTTTTGCAAAACCATCCCAAAGATCTTCGGAAAAAAGGAAGCCGAAACGCAAAATCGACTGATGCCTTTTACGGTTTCTCGGCATCCCGTTTTGCGTTTCGGCTTTTAAAATTCTGTTATCTCATCTTTTTTGAAAGGTCAAACATCTAACTTCATATAACCGTCTTTTACCCAGCCCAGCTTGCGCAGCATCTGGTTCACGCCAAGCGCCACCAGCGCAGGAAGAATGAAATGCACGCACAGCATAGTGATGATCGCCGTCATATTGCCGACCTTCGGGCCCATCACAGTGATCATCGTCAATTGCCCCACAAGGCCGCTGGTGCCCATGCCGGCGCCGGCCGGGATGTTTTCCATGCCCAAAAGCCATGCGCTCACAGCGCCGCAGACGCCGCTTGCAACCGTGGGGGCGATCCAGATCTGAGGATGGCGCATAATATTCGGCACCTGCAGCATGGAAGTGCCTATTCCCTGCGAGATCAGGCCGCCGACGCCGTTTTCACGATAAGAGATCACCGCAAAGCCGATCATCTGCGCGCAGCAGCCCGCTGTTGCCGCGCCGCCTGCAAGGCCTTCCAGCCCCATCATGATGCATAAGGCAGCCGAGCTGATGGGCAAAGTCAGCACCATGCCCACGATGATGCCCACGATAATGCCCATCGGCAGGGGGTTCAAAGTGGTTGCCTGGTTGATGAACTGGCCCAGCAAAGTCATGAAATTCTGCACATAAGGCCCGACGAAGTTGCCCGCAAGGCCGCCCGCCGCAATGGTGATAAAGGGCGTGACGATAATATCCACCGGTGTTTTTTTTGAAACCAGCTGGCCCAGTTCGGCGCCCACCACCGCGCCGACATAAGCGCCAACAGGCCCGCCGCTGCCGCCGCCGGCCGAATAGCCGATTGCGCCGCAGGCCGCCGCCGAAAAGATCACCAGCGCATCCGCTTTCAGACCATAAGCGATGGCAACGCCGATCGCCGCGCCGATAACCGGTGATTTAGCGCCCAGAACTTCGGTGATCGGCGCTAAAAATGAAAAAACAGGAAATTTGGAAAGCTGGGAAATAATCAGCCCGATGATCAATGAAGCAAACAGCCCCAGCGCCATCGAACCCATTGCCTGCACAAAATACCGATTGAAAATCCTGGAAAAAACATTCTCACTCTTTTTTGTCATTTTTTCTTCCCCCATCTCAACTTCAGCAATCTCTTCACAAATTGTTCACATTTGTTCTAAATGATACCATATATTCTCATTATTTCAAGAGAATTTTTACAATCCGCGCTTTTTTTGTCACTTATATCCACTTTCATTTTCGTTTTGATATGTTATGATTGTAAAAGTTACCTGTCCACCTCTGATTTTGAAAGGAGTCTCCATGAAAAAAGTCTGGCAGCGTCTCATCTCATTTTGCTGTGTTACAGCGGCACTCTGTTCCCTTTTGCCGTCGGCAAACGCCGCAACGGTTTCCTTCAACGACACTTATGCGATAGCAAACGGTCTGAATTACACCGCGGCTTCTTCCGAAAACGGAACCGTTCGGCAGCAATCCTTCCGAATGGAATATACGCCCGGCGGCGATATTGCGCCCATCGTTGCTTATGGCAGCAAGCTTTACGGAAAATCAACAATCAATGAGGTTGTTTCTTATTTAGAAAAGCAGGGCCAAAGCGTGTTCGGCGCGGCAAACGCCGATTTTTTTGTGCTTTCCACCGGCCTGCCCAATAATCTGGTCATCAACGAAGGCCGCCTTGTCAGTTCCGACGGCGCGTGGAACGCCGTTGGCATCACCAAAGAGGGCCGTGTTCTTTGCGGCACCCCCGGCATGGCGATCAGCCTTTATTCCGCCACAACGGGCAACTACCCGATCTATGCCATCAACAAACAACGCACCGACGCAGGCATCTATCTGCTCAATAGCGATTTTTCAGGCTATACCCGCAGCACAGGCAGCGGCACGGATGTTTTGCTGCGGCCGCTGGATAGCGACCCTTTGCAGGTGGGCAAGCCAAAACAGTTTGAAGTGGTTTCTGTCAATGCCGTCAACGGCTCTGTTTCTTTCGATGAAAATTTATATGTTCTGACCGCTTCCGATGTCTATAGCAGCCGCGGTTACACCATTTCTTCTCTGCGCCCCGGCGAAGTGGTCACCTTAAGCAATTCTGTAACCGACCAGCGTTTTGAAAATCTGGCCTATGCCTGCGGCGGCGGCAACATGATCATGAAAAACGGTTCGGTTGTCAGCGGTCTTTCTTTCGATCGTCAGCCGCGCACGATCCTCGGCGTTCGCAATGACGGCAGCTGTGTTTTGATGGTGCATGACGGCCGACAGGAAATCAGCCAGGGCCTTACTTTAAAAGAAGCCGCGCAGCTGCTGGCTTCTCAGGGATGCACAGACGCCATCAATCTGGATGGCGGCGGCTCTTCTGCCGAAGTGGTGCGCCTGCCCGGTTCCGTTTCGCCCGAAGTGGTCAACAGCCCTTCCGATGGTTCTCTGCGCGCCTGCGCCAACTACTTATTGTTCGTCAACACCGCGCCGAAAACCGGCGAAGAAAGCGGCGCTTTTGTTTATCCCCACAATATTGCCGCGCTCAGCGGTTCCCGCATCACTTTGCAGGCTAAAACCTTTGATAAGCATTATTATCCCGTGGCTTCTTATTCTGAAAACTTCACCGTTGCAAACGCCGAAAACAGCATCGCGGGCAATGTTTTCACCGCCCCCGCCGCTGCCGGCGAATATTCCATCGGCTGGGAACACGGCGGCACGCAGGTGACCCCTTCGGTGATCACGGTTTATGAACGCCCCGACCGCATTGTGGTGAAAAACAAAGGTTCGACGGTCACTTCTCTCAGTTTGAACCCTTCGGCAAGCGTCGATCTGGATATCGACGCCTATGCGCAATCGAGGATCATTGCCGAAACCGATGATCTTTTCCAGTGGAGCGTGACCGGCAACATCGGCACCATCAGCCAGGACGGCGTTTTCACCGCCGGCAAGACCCTCGGCCTCAGCGGCGATATTGTCATTCGCCATAAGGATTTCACCCAGACGATTCCCGTGACCATCGGTCAGAAGCCGAAGATCCTTGATACTTTCGAATCGGAAAGCAACTGGAACGCTTCGAGCGATTTTCAACAGATCAGCGGCACTGTTTCGCGCACCGAGAAATTAGAAAATGTGCGTTACGGCAATTATGCGCTGGCCCTGCAATATCAGGCATCCGCCATGGATGACGGCTCTGTACAGACCGTTTCCTATCACGCGAATTATCCCATCAGCATGGCCGGTTTATCCAATGTTACCGCTTTTTTGAAAGCTTCCCCCGAAAAGCAGATCCTCTTTGATTTTGCCATGGGTGACGGCACGATCCAGCAGCGGGCGGCTTATGCATCTTCCAATTGGAGCATGGTAACGGCGGCTGTTCCCTCGGGCGCGGTTTCTCTGCGCGGCTTTACCATTTCCTGCCCCGGTGAAGAAACGGGCACCGTTTATGTGGATCAGCTGATCGGCTATAGCAGCACCGTTCAGCCCGATACGCAAGGCCCTGCTCTCACTTTGCAGGCCGCAAACGGCGCGCTGAATGCTTCCGCCCTGGATGCTTCCGGATTCCTGCTTTCTTCCAAAGATCTTTCGCTGAACCTCGACGGCAGTGCTTTGGCGTTCCAGTATGATCCGCAGTCCGGCGCCATCAGCGCGGCTCTGCCCGATCTTTCCGCGGGCCTTCATCGAATCACCCTGACCGCCTCGGATTATTTCGGCAATATCAGCCGCGCCAGCATCAATGTGGGCCCCGGCTTTGCTTCCACTCCATTTAACGATCTGGACAACGAATGGTCGAAAGATTACGCCGAATTTTTGCGGCAGAAAGCCGTTTTTTCCACCGACAGCTCGTTTATGCCCTATCGCCGCACCACCAATGAAATGGCTGCAACGCTGCTCTCGCGCTATCTGGGGCTGGATACCGCGCAATATGCCAATGTGAAGCTGCCCTACAGCGATGTTTCCTCCATCTCTTCCTGGGCGCTTCCCCATGTGCGCGCCCTTTATGCCAAAGGCATTATGATTGGCGGCGCCGACAGCAGCGGCAAATCGGCGTTCTTCCCCGGGCAGGATATTTCGCGCGCGCAGGTGATGACTTTGCTGGGCCGCGTGGTGGGCCGTGGGTTTGCTTATTTGCCCGTATCATTCGATGATGCCGCCCAGATCCCCGCGTGGGCTTCCGATCATATCAACTGCCTCACTTCTCTGGGCGTGATCTCGGGCTATGGCGGAACCAATTCCGTCATGCCGCTCAACCCCATCACCCGCGGCGAATTTGCTTCTCTCTTATTTAAACTTTACTAAATTCGATCATTTTTCTCTTAAAAGACCGGTGCTGTTTCCGCGGCGCCGGTCTTTCTTTTTTTACAGAGCAAAAAGGTGTTGATTTCTCTTGACGAATCTCTTTCCTGCCGATATACTGTTAGCGTAGACTAACAGTTAGCTTAGACAAACCAAGGAGAGTAATCCATGAAATTAGATCAACTTCCCATCGGTCAGCCCGCCACCATTGTTTCAGTGGGCGGCGAAGGCGCCTTAAGGCGGCGTTTGCTGGATATGGGGCTTACCCCAAGAGCCAGCATCACCATTCGCAAAACAGCACCCATGGGCGACCCTATCGAACTGCATGTGCGCAGCTATGAACTTACCATCCGTCTGGATGATGCCAAACAAATCGAAGTGATGCCCTGCGGCGCTTCCCCCGAAGCGGATCGACAGGCCGAACATCCTTTGCTCCACAGGCACCGTTTTCACGGCAATCATTCCAGATAGAAAGGTTTTTGATGTTATGTTAAAATTTGCCCTTGCAGGCAATCAGAATTGCGGCAAAACCACGCTTTTCAATCAGCTCACCGGCAGCAATCAGCATGTGGGCAATTTCCCGGGTGTAACGGTCGATCGCAAAGAAGGAACGATTCGCGGCCACAGCGACGCTGTGGTGGTAGATCTGCCGGGCATCTATTCCCTTTCGCCCTATACTTCAGAAGAGATCGTCACACGCGATTATCTTTTAAAAGAAAAGCCGGATTGCATCATCAATATTGTGGATGCCACCAACATCGAGCGCAATCTCTATCTTTCCATGCAGCTGACGGAACTGGGCATCCCAATGGTTCTGGCGCTGAACATGATGGACGAAGTGCGCAGCAACGGCGGTTCTGTGGATGAGATCAAACTCAGCGAAGAACTGGGCATTCCCGTCATCCCGATTTCAGCCAGCAAAAATCAAGGCATCAGCGAACTGATCCGCGTAGCGCTGAACACCGCCACCAAGAAAACACTGCCCAAGCGGCTTGATTTTTGCCAGGGAGCGGTTCACCGCGCCATCCACTCGCTGAGCCACCTGATCGAAGACCATGCCCAGCGTAACGGCGTGCCCGCCCGCTTTGCCGCCACCAAGCTTTTGGAAGGCGATGAACCGATGCTGCAAGCGCTTGCGCTTTCTGAAAACGAAGTGGAAACCATCGGCCATATCGTGGAAGAAATGGAACGGGATGTTGGCCTTGACCGCAACGCGGCGCTGGCCGATATGCGCTATCGCTTTTTGGAAGACCTTTGTGCCACGGCGGTGGAACGCCCCCATGAATCGCTTCAGACAAAGCGTTCGGTGAAGATCGACCGCTGGCTCACCCATAAATATTTGGCCATCCCAATTTTTCTGGCCATTATGCTCACGATTTTCTGGCTTACCTTCAGCGTGATCGGCGCCGCTTTGAGCGATCTGCTTTCTTTGGGCATCGATCGGCTGACAGGCTGGGCGGATGCGGGCCTCACCGCCTACGGTATCAACCCCGTGATGCATTCTTTGATCATCGACGGCGTTTTTGCCGGCATCGGCAGCGTGCTTTCTTTCCTGCCGATCATTGTCACCCTGTTTTTCTTTCTTTCTTTTTTGGAAGACAGCGGATACATGGCCCGCGTGGCGTTTGTGATGGATAAATTGCTGCGCAAGATCGGGCTTTCCGGCCGTTCGTTCGTGCCGATGCTCATCGGTTTTGGCTGCACGGTTCCCGCTGTTATGGCCACGCGCACTTTATCCAGCGATCGTGACCGCAAAATGACCATTCTGCTCACCCCGTTTATTTCCTGCAGCGCCAAGCTTCCCATCTATGCGGTTTTCACCGCGGCATTTTTCCCGCATTACCGCGGGCTTGTGATGATGGGGCTTTATGTGGGCGGCATTGTATTGGGCATTCTTTCCGCGATGCTGCTGGGCAAAACCGCTTTTCGCGGCAACCCGGTTCCTTTCGTGATGGAACTGCCCGCCTATCGCCTGCCCTCGATGAAGAGCGTCTGCCTTCTGATGTGGGATAAAGCAAAAGATTTTATCACCCGCGCTTTCACCGTTATTTTTGTGGCGACACTGATCATCTGGTTTTTACAAACTTTCGACAGCCGGTTCAATGTGGTTTCCGACAGTCAGGCCAGCCTGCTTGCTGCCCTGGGCAAGACCATCGCGCCGTTCTTCGCCCCGCTGGGCTTCAGCGATTGGCGCTTCGCCACGGCTCTGGTGACAGGCTTCACCGCCAAAGAAGCCGTTGTCAGCACCATGGCCGTGTTAACCGGAACTTCCATTGCCGCGCTGCCCGAGCTGCTTTCTTCCTTGCTTTCCATCCCCGCCGCGCTGGCGTTTTTGACATTCACCCTGTTATATACCCCCTGTGTGGCGGCGATCGCGGCCATTAAAAGAGAGATCGGCGGGGCCAAAGGCGCCGCTTTGGTGATTCTTTATCAAACCGGTGTGGCATGGCTGGCTGCGTTTATCGTGTATCATGTTGTTTCTTTGCTGGTATAGCTTTTTAAAAGATTCTCTGTTCGAGAAAGGGATTTTATGAATTTCTATGATTGGATTTTGCTCATTGCGATAGCGGCCGCTCTTTTCTTTGCCATCCGCGCCATCCGCCGCGGCAAGGGTTCCTGCGGCCATTGCGGCGGATGCGCTTCCTGCCCGATGCACGGCCAGTGCAGCCATCGCCCGCCCCAATAAAATATTTTTTTCAAAAGAATATCACCTTTTTCAAACCGGTTTGTGCTGCCCGCGCAAACCGGTTTTGTTTGGCCTCTTCCCTTGTTTTTTCGGCGCGTTTCATTTCTCCGTTGCAGATATCCTGTTTTTAAGCTATGATAACAATAACAAAACAAAAGGCTGGGAAACAGCCGTTTTCAAGAAATGGGGTCCATTATGAAAATTCTTGTAACAGGTTTTGAACCTTTTGGCGGTGAAAGCGTCAACCCGGCGCAGCAGATCCTGGAAGCGCTTCCCCAACAGATCGGCGGCGCAGAAATCATCAAGCAGGTGGTTCCCTGCGTATTCGATGAATCGATCAAAGTGATCCATCAGGCGATGCAGAAGCATCATCCCGACGCCGTGGTCTGCCTTGGCCAGGCAGGCGGCCGCAAAAGCATCACCCCCGAACGCGTGGCCATCAATCTTTCCGACGCGCGCATTCCCGATAACGCCGGTCAGCAGCCCATCGATCTTCCCATCATGCCCGATGGCGAGAACGCCTATTTTTCCACTTTACCCATCAAAGCCATTGCCGATGCTCTGCGGCGTGAAAACATTCCCTGTGAAGTTTCCAACACCGCGGGAACCTATGTCTGCAATCATGTGATGTATGGCGTGCTTTATTGGATCTCAAAAGAATTCCCCCAGATGCGCGGCGGATTCATCCATGTTCCGTTCACCGAAGAGCAGGTGAAAAACAAACAGGATGTTGCTTCTCTCCCTCTTTCCGAAATGATCCGCGGCATTCAAAAAGCCGTTGAAACGGTGGCTTGTGTAAAGCAGGATCTTCATACCGCCGAAGGGCGCGAACACTAAATCAAGCATCGAGTAAAAATAGAAAAGCCCCGAAATCATTGATTTCGGGGCTTTTCTGATGCCAAACGGCTGTTAACCGATGGTAACGGTTTTCATAACGGGCGCTTTGCCGTCTTTTAAATATTGTTCAACGATTTTGTCAACGATCTTCATGCTTTCTTCATCGACCGTTCCGAAAGCCGCATACGCGCCATCCAAAAAGGTTGCGTCGCCCAGCGTGATGAAGAACTGGCTGCCCGCGCTGTCAAAATCTCTTGCGCGCGCCATAGAGATCACGCCGCGCACATGGGAAATGTTGTTCTGCACACCGTTCTGAACGAATTCGCCCTTGATCTGATAACCGGGGCCGCCCATGCCCGTTCCGGTGGGATCGCCGCCCTGAATTACAAAGCCGGGTTCAATGCGGTGAAACACAACGCCGTCATAGAAGCCTTTTTTGGCCAACTTTTCAAAATTTTCACAAGAGATCGGCGCCTGCTTGGGGTCTAACTGCACATGGATCTCTTCGCCGCTTTCCATTACAATGGTTGCCTTTGTCATGTCATTTTCTCCTTTTTTCAGCCCAAGCAGGATTCCCGCGCCGATGATGAAAAGCGCGGCCACCGCTGCCAGCCATTTGAATTTGTTTTTCATGGTTGCTCCTCGATCTGCTTTTGGTTTTGCAGATATGATAGAATCTTTTTTAGTTTATCACTTTTGCCGCCATGATACAATCGTATTTCTGCCGGTTTTCTCACAATTTATTCTACGGCATTTTTGCTTCGTTTTTCGACTTTTTATTGCATAATCACTTGCGCAACAGGCGGAAACTTGGTAAAATTAATCGGATTTGAATTTTTATTGAAAGAGAGGTCTTGATTTTGGAAGAAAAGTCTAAATTTTTTCCCAAACTGAACGCCAAAAACCTGCTTCTTGGCTTACAGCATCTTTTTGCGATGTTCGGTGCAACCGTTTTAGTGCCTGCCGCAACCGGTTTGAATCCCTCTGTTGCTTTGTTCACCGCCGGTTTGGGCACGATCGCTTTCCATCTTATCACAAAGAAGAAAGTGCCGGTGTTCCTCGGTTCCAGCTTCGCGTTTGTTGCCGCGCTGCAAACCATTATTAAATCCCAAGGTATTCCCGCCGCCCAAGGCGGTATTATTATGGCCGGCGCCATTTATCTGGTTCTTTCGCTGATGTGCTATATCTTAGGCGTGGATACCATTAAAAAGCTGTTCCCCCCCGTGGTGACAGGCCCCGTTATTATCGTCATCGGCCTGAGCCTGAGCGGCTTTGCCATCAGCCTTGCTTCCGCCCAGTGGGTCATCGCTCTTCTGGTGCTGTTCACGGCCATCATCGTTTCGATCTTCTTCAAAGGATTTTTCAAGCTGGTCCCCACACTGATCGGCATGAGCGTTGGCTATATCGCCACCATTATTTATGATCTCTGCATCGCTGCCCCTGATGCGCGTTTCATTGATTTTTCCAAAATCGCCAGCGCCCCGTGGGTGAGCCCTTTCTGGAATTTCACCGATGGCTCCTTCTTCACCATCCCCCAGTTCAGCTGGAGCGCCATCGTGATGATCGCCCCCATCGCCCTTGTCACCTTTATGGAGCATGTAGGTGATATCACCACCAACGGCGCGGTCGTCGGCAAAGATTTTCTGAAAGATCCCGGCCTGCATCGCACTTTGCTGGGCGACGGCCTTGCAACCATGATCGCCGGTGTGTTTGGCGGCCCCCCGAACACGACTTATTCCGAAAACACAGGCGTTCTGGCGGTTACCAAAATCTACGATCCCGCTCTGCTGCGTCTGACAGCTGTTTTCGCCGTGTTCCTTGGCCTGTTCGGCAAATTCGGCGCTGTGCTGCAAACGCTTCCCGATCCTGTTCTGGGCGGCGTCTGCATCCTGCTTTACGGCATGATCTCGGCTGTGGGCATTCGCACCCTGGCCGAAGCCAACCTCGATTTTTCCAACAGCCGCAATCTGATCATTGTCGCTGTGATCCTCGTCCTGGGCCTTGGCCTGAGCAACGGCATTGCCATCGGCAGCCTCACTTTATCGGGCAACTTTGTGGCCGTGCTTGCCGGCGTTCTGCTCAACGCCATTCTCCCCGCCAACGAATAACCGAAGTTTCGATCGCTTTGCAGCCCTTTGGCAAACCGCCGAAGGGCTGCTTTTCTTTTGCGCTTTTCAGAAGGATCTTTCGCACTTTTGTTTCTGTTTTGCATAGGATGGCGTGAAAACAGAAATAGGAGGAAACAAATCGTGGCATATGAACCTTTGGAATACCGCTTTTTTCTGGGCGCCAACTCGGCTTATGGATTCTATTCCTATTTTGAAGATGCCGTAACAGACCCGGATATCCACTTCAACTACATCCATAAAGGCGGCCCCGGATGCGGAAAATCCACCTCGATGAAACGCTTTTTAGCCCATGGCATCGAGCAGGGGGAAACCTGTGAGATCATCCCCTGCTCTTCTGACCCCGATTCTTTGGATGGCGTTCGTTTTCATAAAAAAGGCGTTGCCGTTTATGACGGAACCGCCCCCCATGTGATCGAAATGACTTTCCCCGGCGCGCAGGGCGCTTATATCACGGCGCCGCCGTTTTTGGCCCCCATGGAACTGAAAGCAAAAAAAGAAGAACTTCAAAACACCAATGCCGCGCTTGCCGGGCAATATGCTCAAGTCTATCGCCTGTTGGCCGCGGCGGGGAAATTTTCAGAGCTGATCTATCATGAAGTCGCTGATATTTCTTTCATGGATCATCTGGAAAAACGCGCAAAAGGCATTATCGGCCGTGAAATTCCAAAATCTTCGGGAACCGGCAAATGTCATCGCCGCTTTTTGGGCGGCATCACGCCCCATGGGCTGATCTGTTATTATGAATCTGCGCAGGCTCTGGCGGGGAAAATCTATGAACTGGAAGACCCTTATGGTTTCGCCCCGCAATTTTTGGAGCCGATCTTAAAAGCGGCCTTGAAAAACGGATATGAAGTTTATGCCTGTTATGACCCGCTTTTGCCCGAGCATTTACAGCATCTGATTATCCCCGCCCTGTCATTGGCCTTTGTTTCCAGCAACTGTGCGTTTCAATATTCCGGTGATTCCGCGCGACGCATCAATCTGGCCGGTGTGGTGGAAAATAAATCGCTGCGCCCCATCCGCGGCCGCATCCGTCTTTTCCAAAAGCTTCAGCTTTCGCTGATGCAGGAAGCTTGCGACGAACTGGCCAACACCAAAAAATATCATGATAAGCTGGAAGAACTTTATCACCCTCATCTGGATTTTGACGCTTTGACGAAGCAAACCCAGCAGCTGATCGAAACCCTTTTGAAATAAGCAAAAAAGATCCCCTTGCAGCCTGAGAGCCGCCCTGATGCAAAGCGGCCCTTATGAAGCAAAGGGATCTTTTCCGCGCGTGAAAAAACGCGCTTTTAAAATTTTTTGAACATTGAAATGATCATCAGGTTGCTTTCCATACGCGCATCCGCTTCATCGAGCATCTGTCCGATCAACTGCAGTTCGGAATCATCACAGCCTTCATCATCGCCTGCCAGTTCCCAAAAATAAGCTTCCACCGCTTCGTTTTTTTCAACTTTCAAAAAACGGTTCAGGGTTTCCACCTGTTTGGCGCCCTGCTCGCGGTTTTCACAGTTCGCCGTGAAAACAATGCGAAACCCGTTTTCTTCTTTGCGGAGATCCATATGCGTATCTGTTATGCCGGCATTGAACTGAAACATCAAAATTTCATCGATAATGCGGCTTACTTTTTCTCTTGTCTTATTCATCTTCCATCCTCTTTTCGCAATGATTGGATCAGCGGCAGCAGAACAATACAAACAAGACCTGCCGCAAACCCGTTGTTATATAGGTTTAACCCGCCGAAAATACCGCCCACATTCAAAACGACCCATGCGTGCATCATCCCCGCGACTATGCCCCACATGGGGCCGTAGTGGCCCGCAATAGGCGCAAGCCCCGTGGAAAACAGCACCGCCAACAGCACCGCGGGCTCACTGATATTTCTCACGGAAAGCGCGGTGGCAATCACAGCGCCAAGCATCACCCAGATGATGTTTTTCATGTGTTTGCCAAAGGAACCAAACCCCACAATGGTAAAAATGCCGCCGATGGTGGGGCCGTTTAAAGCGCCGCCGGATAAAATCACAAATGCGGTGGAAAAAGCGCCCACAATGCCCATATTCATCAGCGTGACCGGGTATCCATCCATCACGATGAAATCTGCAATGGTACGGCCGGAATGGCGCGTGATATGAACAACACCTTTGAAGCTTTTATCGTTGCAATACCACCCCAATAAAATCATAACGCCAAAAATCAAAAACAGAAAAACGCCCAGCACAAGGTTGTTTCCGCTGCTCCACAGCAGGCGGGTGCTGTATTCGTTGCCGAAAGATTTGAGCATGGAAACCAAAACCACGCCCACCATGCCGGCGGCAAACCCCACATTATAAAGGTTATAGCCCTGATGGACACGCAGTGTGTAGGCAGAGATCCCCGGCAAAACAAAACCGATCAAGATGCCCACCACCAAAGGAAACGCAAGGCGGAAAATTCCTTTCCACTGCGCGGCGGCCAAAGACATTTCTGTAACGATGGGCGATAAAGTTGTGCCAAACAACGCGATATAAATATATTTGCTGAATTTTTCTTTGCGATAAAGCGAATAAAGCCACGCGCCGCATAAGATCGGCAGCACATTAAACGGGTTCTTGCCAAACAGAGCAAAACCGCCCATCAAAAAACAGCAGGATACGCTCATCCCCGTAAACGGAAGATGCAGCATTTTCAAAAGAAAAATAGAAAACAGCATTAAAATTCCGCTGTTAAAAAAAGCGGCGCCGATACCGGCCAATTCCATATAATCCGTTACCAGACGCGCGGGTTCTGTTAAAATGACGATCATGCCTTTGAAAATTTCCGCGGGAGTCGCCGTTATAAAGGCAAACACGATCAGCATTCCCGAGAAAATCAACAAAGTGGTAAAAACATAATCACTTTCTTGAGCTTTTGTATACTTAAAAATTCTTTGCATCCTATTCCCCCTGTTTTTTTATATCATAATTTAGTTTATCATTTTTTTGCCCTTGCTGTAAACTATGTATTATGAAGTTGTCGCCTGTAAATAATAGGATGCCGCCCGTGAGCCAAAGATCTTTCACGAACCCGTCGATTTATATTTTCTCAAACCGAACTTAAAAAATCCATAGCAGGGTATCAGAAAAAAAAACCCCGCCAGCGGCAAAAAAGCAAACCCCACCTGATCGGATCTTCCGGTGAGATAGAGAAACGGATAATATTGAAACAAAGCAATGGGGATCACATAAGTGAAAAATTTAAGCACGCCTTCCCCATAGATCGAAAGCGGATATTTGCCGAATTCCCGGCTGCCGTCCGTGAAAATATTCATGAATTCCAAGCCCTCGATGGTGAAAAAGCTGATGCCCGCATATAAAACGAACAAGGCGGTGAAAACAGCCATGCCGCCCGCAATCATCAGCACCATTGTGGCGATCTTATCAAAGCTCCAGCTGATTTTGCTGGCTGGGATGGCATAGAGCAGCACCAAAATCGACTGGATCAGCCTTCCCATGCGGGTGAAATCGACATTTGAAGTGAGCACCTGAAAAATCTCACTGCGGGGTCTCACCAGAATTCTATCCAGATCCCCGCTGCGTATCAGCCTTGGGAACACATCAAACCCTCTGACAAAGCATTCGGTGACGGAAAATGCCGTGAGCACAATGGCAAAACAGATCAGAATTTCTGAAAAGGCAAACCCCTTTACAGTGTGGAAACGCGAGAACATAAAGTAGATTTCAAGAAATGCCGTGAATGAAATCAAGAACTGCCCCAGCGCCATCATAAAAAATGAGGCTTTATATTGCATCTGTGATTTCAGCAGCATCCCAATATATCTTATATAAAGTTTCATGTCTTATCCCCCCTGCACGACGACTTTTTTCAGCGCCCGTTTCATCAGCATCCGGCCGACGATCAGCAGCGCCGCAAACCAGAAAAGCTGAAGCGCAATGCGCCGCAGCGCTTCTGCGCCGCCCAGATGCCCGGCATAGATCAAAAACGGCGTGTTCTGCATGGAAGCAAACGGCAGGCTGTAAAAAACCGGCTGCAGCGCTTTGGGGAAAAACGGGATGGGCATGACCGAACCCGCGAAAAATTCTACGATCGGAATGGCGAGGATCCGTATTCCCATCGGTGAAATCGTGTAAAAAGCGGAAATATAGATCAGCATGGAAAAGGATATCAGCACCAGGAAGCCAAGAATCAGAGAAAAAAGAAACAGCAGCCCCATTGCCGCGTTTGGCGGCAGCGACAAGCCAAACGGCTCGGGCAAACAAGAAGCGATCAAAAGCACGGGAGCGCAGCGCAGCGCTGTTCGCGAAAGCCGGATAGCCATATTTTTTATGAACCACATGGTGTAAAGATCGCAGGGGCGGCATAATTCATAAGCAATGCTGCCGGTGGTGATGCTTTCAAACAGATCGTTATCGAAAAACCATGCCATAAACATGGCCAGAAAAGCCTGCTGCATCCAGATATAGCTGGATAATTCGGAAAAAGTCATGGGAAACTGCTCTTTTCCGCCCTGATAAAACGCCCAGAACATCAGCAGCGTCATGCTGCCCCATGCCACTTGCGTAACCATGCCGGCCCACGCCGCGGCCCGATATTGAAGCCCCGCAATAAAACGGATGCGAAAAAAGGAAAGATATTTTTTCATAGCTGAAATTCCTTATAAAGCGAAACCACCATTTCATCCACGGTTTCCCCCACGACGGAAATATCTTTGATCTCTGTCCGGGCCGAAATGGCGGTGATCGCTTGAGAAACAGAAAGAACCGCCGTATCGATCATGATTTCGGCGTGGCCGCCCATATCTTTGACCACCGTCATCGATTCGCAGACGGGGAGTTTTTCCCCGATATAATCCACGACCAGGGTCTTATGGGTGGCGTTGCGTGTTTTCAATTCATCAAAAGAGCCATCCAGAAGAATCTTCCCCTTCCCGATCAGCAGAATCCTGTCTGTCAGGGCCTCGATATCCTGCATATCGTGAGTGGTCAGTATGACGGTCGTTTTGTTTTCGCGATTGAGCGCTTTGATGAAATCTCTGACGGCGATTTTTGAAACGGCATCCAAACCGATGGTTGGCTCATCCAGAAAAAGGATCTTCGGGTTATGCAATAAAGATGCCGCAATTTCACACCGCATTCTCTGGCCTAAAGAAAGCTGTCTGGCGGGCGTTTTGATAATTTCACCGATGTTCAAAAGCTCTGTAAGCTGTGAAACGGTTTTCTGATAAGCGGCGTCTTCTACCTGATAAATATCACGGATCAGTTCGAAGCTGTCGATGACGGGTACATCCCACCAAAGCTGAGAGCGCTGGCCGAAAACCACGCCGATATCCTTCACATGCGCAATTCGATCCTTCCAGGGTATGCGGCCGTTGATGACGCACTGACCGCTATCCGGCGTTAAAATGCCGCTCATGATTTTTATGGTGCTGCTTTTTCCGGCGCCGTTGGGGCCGATATAACCCACCATTTCACCATCGTTTATGGTAAACGATACCTCCTGCAGCGCGGGAATATAGGTATATTCTTTGCGGAACAACGCCTTGGCCGCCTCTGAAAAACCACCACTGCGCTTTGCCACTTTGAAGGTCTTGCTTACCTTCTTCAGTTCGATCATCTCTCATGCCTCCCCTGTTTTAAAAATGTAAAATTTTATCAGATTCGATAAAGATATTCAATATATCATTTTTTGATAAATTTTTCAAGCCCCCATCATGATAAAATTTTCAGATCACTGTGAAAACGCATTTCATTTGGGGAAACTTCCGTTTGATTTGCCTGCCGAGATGAATCTTCCGTTTGACGCGTTTTTTGAAATATGCTATACTGTTTTTGCTTATTTTGCGGCCACCGTAAACAACCTGCCGCCACGATATCGTTGAAGACATGCACTGCCTGTTTTTATAACTGCGGATCAAGCATAACACTCCGCCTCGGTCTTCTCCCCGTGTAAAAACAGAGAAAAACTACATATGCGCCTGTGATGGAATTGGTAGACATGCGAGATTTAGGTTCTCGTGCAGCAATGCGTGTGGGTTCGAGTCCCTTCAGGCGCACCAACCCCTTGAAATCAATGATTTCAGGGGGTTTTTGCTGCATTTTATCTGTGCACCGCTGTTTACACAGATTTCAGGGTTGAATTTTGGTTAAGGTGAAAGAATTCGTTCTCTGTGAACAGAAACAACTATATCCCAGAACAATTTGTCACCGATTGTTCTCTTGCCAGGCGTTCTCAAATGTGATCACCGACGCGGCGAGTATATTCCCCGCCGGATCGCACAAAGGCCACACAGAGGCGCACAACTCCACCCGCGCGGCAATCAGAGCGAGAATTGCCGGTAATTTTGCATTTTTTATCTGCCCGCAAAATATGAACAGGCGCCCAACCCGGCGTGTATTGCCGGCGTTGAGCGCCTGTCGTCATAGTAATTCAATTCGCTTGCCATGTTACATGCTCTCATTTAATCGAAACTTCTATGACAGGTTTCGCTGTATCAATCGGTTTTAAAACATCTTCTTCATTGCAAGGGCGATGCTCTCATTTTGTCACCGCGGAGATATACGCAGCTAACGCCCTGCGGGGAGTCGCGCTTGCCGCAGCGGATACACTCTGCCGGGGCTGACCATCCTTGTTCGGGATGGAAGGGTCGGGCCTGTTTTCAATCAGGAGCTTGGCTGCCGACAGATTATCAGCCCCTACGGCGTCATGAAGCGGTGTGAATCCATTTGCGATTTTCTGGGCATTGACATCAAATCCATAGTCGATCAACGCCTGGACAATCTTTATATCATCCTGAAACATGGCCGCGTGGAGTGCGATTCCGCCGAAGGAATCCCTCGCGTCCACATCCACACCGAAAAAGAGAGGATAACAATTTAGAACTTTTCATAATGAACACGCTCCGCGTTCCACCGATCAACAAAATGATTGGCGTTTCCCTCCTTTGGGTAGCCGACGGCGACAACGGCAAACGGTCTCAGCTTTTCGGGCAAAGAGAACTGGGACTTAACGGCATTGATCCGTTCTTTCAGCGGATGCACGCCCAGCCAGACAGCGCCCAATCCCAACTCTGTGGCCTCCAGCAGCAGGTTTTCCGCCGCGGCGCCCAGATCCTGCTCCCAGTTTTCTGAAAATTTCATCCGGTCGGTGTTGCCAAGTAAGACGATCGCCAGCGGTGCTTTCGCAAGCAAACCGGCATACGGGCTCATCTGGGAAAGCTGTTCGAGAGCGGCTGCATTTTGCACCACAAGAAATTCCGACGCCTGCTGATTTCCCGCGGAGGGCGCCTGCATAGCGGCGCGAAGCAGATTTTCGATCTTCTCCGGCTCCACCGGTTTTTCCAGATAGGTACGCACACTGCGGCGCTGAAAAATAGAATTCATAAACTTACTTCCTTTCCTGTAAAACGGCAGAAGCGTCGGCGTGAAACCGGCGCTCTCCTTCAATTTACCAGCGGTTCTCGTGTACCATGGAAGCATCATAGCGGTCGGATGCTTCCGGCTGCTTTTCCGGCCAGCCGATGGGCAGCACGGCGTAAGGAACGATGTTCTCTGGCAGCGAAAACACCTCGCGCAGATGCGCCATACGGTTCTCCATGGGATAGGCCGCGTAATAGACGGAACCGAGGCCCCTATCGGCAGCCTCCACGAGAATATTCTCAACAGTGGCTGTGCAATCGATAATATTGAAGCCTGCGCCGTTGAAATCCTTGTTGTTGTCGCCGCAGACAACGATGGCGGCCTGCGCGTCTTTTACAGCCTGCGTGTAATTATCCATGGGCAACTTTGCAAGAAGCGCTTTGTCGGTGACCAGAATGAACTGCCAGGGGCGGTCGTTCATGGCGGTGGGCGCGCTCATGCCGGCATGGAGCAGATCGCGCAGATCCTCCCGGGAAACGGGACGGTCAGTGTAGCTGCGGACACTTTTACGGGCAAAAATTGCGTTCATAATTTTTCCTCCAATCATTTTTCTCGAATATTATTTCTTGAGTCTTGCTTTCAGTTCTTCCACCGTCTCGCCACCAAAGCCAAGGTTCTCCGCAGGCTGTTCGTGAAGCACGACGCTGAAGAAGCGATCCGGAATTCCGGTGGATTCCGAGGCTGTTTTGGTGAGATTGTGAATCAGTGCGATTTTCTGCTCCTTGGTCAGTTTTTCTCCTTCAAATGTGATAACAGGCATAATGAGTTCCTCCTTATTTTTTCAGAGACATTCCAATATTCCAGCAGCGCCCCACCGCATCACCGGTGCGGAGATAACGGGTCTGCTGCATCTCAAACAAGATGGGATGAATCTTTTCAAAATCGATTTTGCCGTTTTCAGCAAGAGCGTCCTCCCGGACATAGGTGTTGACGGGGCGCACAATACAGTTCAGGTGCGTTTTTGTCTCATGGATTTCCTCGATCACACACTCCATGGCGACAGGTGCGTTCTCGATCAGCGGCGCATCCGGCAGCTGCCCGTAAAAAATCGGGAACACATTGGATTTATCGACCGTTTCTCCCGAAACAATGCCAACATAATCAGCCTTCACCAGCATGGATTCATCCACCAGATTGATGGAAAGATTGCCTCCCACATGAAACGCTCTTGCCGTGTAATGTGGTTTGCCGATGCTCAGCATCATGCACTCCATTCCCCAGATACCCACATGCGCCACATTCATCCAGTTGACCTTGCCGTTTTGCATGGTTCCGACCACCGTGTCCGGCATCGGATACAGCCCTATAATGTTTCCAATATTTTTCATATTTAACTCTCCTTATTCTTTGATTTTCCGAATCAGAAATGCTACATTCTCGCCGAAACGGCGGATCGCGTTCATGCCTTCTTCATCCTGCAAAGCCTGGCCGGGCGCCTGACCGAACACGATGTTCCAGTAGGTGGAGCCGGGGACAATCATGTCGTTGGAAAGATAGAACATCATCATCTCCTGAAGTGAAGTTGTGCTGCCGCCGCGGCGAGCGATGGCGATGGGGCCACCCACCATGCGAGAGAGAAAGTTACCCTGCTGGGCGGACGCCATCGCAATGCGCTGGAGCGCCGTCATCATCTGGGCGCGAACCGTGCCCCAGTAGACCGGGCCGCCCACAATCAGGCCGTCAGCCTCTTTGATCTTGGCAATGACGGCGTCGAAGCCGTCGTCGCCGCTGGTGAAATCCATGGCGTCGTGCAGTTTCATATTGGCGAGGGAAATCACCTCGGCTTCCACGCCGTTTGCTTCGATGACCTTTGCACACTCGCGCAACACCTGAACGGTGTTGCCCTCTGCGTTGGGGCTGCCGCTGAGTAAAATTACTTTTGCCATTTTACAGATCTCCTTTTATTCATTTTATTCAATCTTGAATTCAATGTTGAACTATATGTCTAAAAAAGATGTCTGAGCTTTCTCAGACAGCCTTTTTCAGTTGAAGTTTTCGATGGCTCGCACCATTCTTTCCACGAACTGCTGCTGTTCCTCCTCGGAAAAGCCGCCGAAGATCTTTTCCCGAAGCTCGGCCGAGATCCGGTCGAAGTCGGGACGAAACGCCAGCGCCTTCTCGGTTGCCTGCACATAGGTGCAGCGGGCGTCGGTGGGGCAAGTCTCCTTTGTCAGATAGCCCAGCCGAACCAGACGGTTGATACTTTCGGTGATCGTGGTTTTCTGCTTGCAGAGCGAATCATAGATGGTTTTGATCTGCACCTTTCCGTTGTTTTTGTAGACGACGGAAAGCACGGAGCCATAACTCGGCACCAGTTCGCCGTGGCCGCAGGCCTTGAGTTCATCGCGCAGAAATTCATTGATCTTTGTGCGCAGATGGGAAGTGTAGGTTGCGGCGCCCATGGGAGATGCGTTCATAAGGGTTCCTCTTTTCATATCAGATGATCTGCTCATAAACATTCAGATCGGTCGCCTGCGTCATCAGCCTGCCCAGCTGCGGCACGATTCGGGTGAAATGCTCGGCGTGCAGGTGGGTGTCCAAATCCTCACGGCTTTTCCACTCCTCAATCATGGTCAGCAGTTCGGGATGCTCAGCATCCTGATACACTCCATAACTGATGCAGCCTTTTTCCCCGCGGGTGATCTCCACCAGTTCCCGGCAGAGAGATAATATCTCATCCAAATGATTCAGATCGGCATAATTCTTTGCGACTACTTTCAACATATCGTTACCTCTCTTCTGTCAATACCAACACAATACTTCAACTTTGAACATTTGTCAAGAGAAAATTTCAAAGTTGAAGTATTTATGGCAATGCTTTCACCAAACGCCCCGCTGAAAGAATCAAAAATCGAAATGATCCGGGTCCGGCCCGACGCGCAATCCCATATCCAGGGACTGAATCTGCGCCATATCTTCCTCTGTCAGCGCAAAGTCGAAAATTTGCGCGTTGGATGCGATGCGATCGCGGTGAACGGACTTGGGAATAACGGCCACACCGCGCTGAAGATCCCAGCGCAAAACGATCTGCGCAGGCGTGCGGCCGTATTTGGCGGCCAGTGCCTGCAGCGCCGGATCTTCCAGCAGCGGAACGCGGGGACCGCCCAGCGGGCTCCAGACCCCCACCGCAATCCCCGCCTTTTGGCAGGCGTCGATCAGTGCCTGATTGTTCATCAGCGGATGAGACTCCACCTGATCCAGCATTGGCTTGACGCCGGTCGCACGGATCAGATCGTTCAAGTGATGGACA
Organism: Acidaminobacterium chupaoyuni; assembly: GCF_047936785.1. Lineage (GTDB taxonomy): Bacteria > Bacillota > Clostridia > Oscillospirales > Butyricicoccaceae > Acidaminobacterium > Acidaminobacterium chupaoyuni. The sequence goes on along the minus strand of NZ_CP176394.1, from coordinate 1,542,934 downwards.
TGAAAGTTGCTCACGCCGATGGCACGGATATCCCCCCGCTCATAAAGCTGCGCCAGTGTTTCCCACGCTTCTTCCTTGCCCTCCACCGGCCAGTGCAGCAGACAGAGATCCAGATAATCCGTGCCGAGGTTTTCCAGCGTCTGATAAAAAGCAGGAAGTGTTTGTCCGGCGCGGATATGGCTGTTCCAGATCTTCCCTGTAAGGAACACATCGCCTCTATTGAATCCACTTTTCTTCAATGCGCTTCCGACCCCGCGTTCATTGCCATAGGCAGCAGCAGTATCGAAATGACGGTATCCCGCTTTCAGCGCCCACAAAACCGCGTGCTCCGTCTCGGCGCCGTCTTCAGCACCATAAACGCCAAGGCCCAGCTGAGGCATTTTGACGCCATTGGACAAAGTCACATAGGTCTGCTCGCTCATTCGAGAATCGCCATCCCCTCATAGCCTTTTTCCGGATTGGAATTGAGAATCCGGGCAGGAATTTTGGCCATGCCCTTTTCCAGCATTTCAATGAGCTTATCCTTATCCTCAGGCAGCGTACCGGCAACAGGAACCACATTGGAGGTATGCAGGCCAAAGAAGGCAGTGCCATCCAGTTCCAGGCGCTTGAGAAATTCCAGTTCTTCCTGAATGTTCTGGCCAAGCGTGTTTTCTGCAAAAGCACCCGCTTTGACTTCCTCGTACAGCGGGCTTCCGGCATCCACATGCAGGGTCGCAAGGAAAATCAGATAGGGCTTGACCTCATTGAGCAGCTGTGCGCTGGCAACGGCATTCTCCATCCATTTTTCCGTTCCGGCCGCGCCGAGAATGATGTTGGCAGAAAAGTCGATGCCCGCCGCATTCAGCCTCTTGAGCTGGGTGCGGGCTTCTTCCAGTGTAAATCCTTTATTGAGGTGCTTCAGCACTTTGTCCATACCGGATTCGATGCCGATATTCAGCTCGTTGATCTTGAGCGCGCGAAGCTGGCGCAGTTCTTCATCTGTTTTGCTCATAATGTTTTTCACAGAGGCGTACATGGCGATGGTTTCAACCTCCGGAAAGATTTCATTAACTTTTTCCGCAATGGTTTTCAGCTTATCTGCACTAAGCACAAACGGATCAGCACCCGTCAAAAAGATCCGTTTTGCCGAGCGATAGACGCGGCGCATCTCCAAAAGATCATGCTCGATCTGCTCCATGGCCGCCATGCGGAATGGAACGCCATGATACATGGTGCAGAAGGTGCAGGCATTGTGGCTGCAGCCGGAAGTGACCTCGATCAGAACAGAATTCGCCTCAAAGGGCGGACGAAAAACAGGGCCTGTGTATGTCATGATTTGTTCCTCCTATTATTTTATAATTCCAGTGCGGCTTGATAAGCCGCGTCAATGCCATCCAGCGCCTTGCCGACTGCGAAAGCATCCCCAACGACTGTCACAGGATATTTGTCTTCCAGTTCCTTTGCCAGCGCGGCGTTGGAACGCGATCCGGATGCCACCACCACAAGATCGGCGGGGATCAGGCGCTGAATGCCGTTTTTTTCGGTCAGAACGCCATGATCCGTAATCTCCAGCGTTTTCGTGTTCTCCAGAAGCTCTGCCTCGTATCGCTTCAAAGACTCCATCAGGAAGTGCCGCGGCGCGCCGGGCAGGTCGCCCGCGATGTCGGCACTGCGCTTGATGATGGTCACGGTACAGCCGTGAACCGCCAGATGCTCGGCCGTCTCTGCGCCCACGATGCCGCCGCCGATGACGACTGCATGGCCCCTGAAATCGACTTTGCCGGAAAGAATGTCCTCTGCCGTATACACAAAGGGCTTTTCCACGCCGGGAATCGGCGGAACAGACGGCGTTGCTCCGGCCGCATAGATAATGGCATCAGGCATGACCGCTGCCGCCAGTTCCGCGGTGACTTCCGTGTTCAGCAGCACTTTCACACCGCTGCGGATCAGCTCGCCTTTCTGCCAAACGGTGAAGGAGTTCAGCATTTCCTTTCCGGGAGGCACCGCGGCCAGCAGCCACTGGCCCCCAAGACGGTCAGCCTTGTCATACAGTGTCACATCATGCCCGCGCTTTGCTGCCACAATGGCAGCCTCCATCCCGGCAGGGCCACCGCCGATGACCATGACCTTTTTGGATTTCTCTGCCTTGCGAATGGTGTAGGTTTCTTCTTTCCCTGTGCGGGGATTGACAAGACAGGATACCGGCTCCTGCACGGCGATTTTACCCTGACAGCCCTGCCAGCAGCCGATGCAGGGCAGAATTTCGTCAAGACGGCCCTCGTGCACCTTGTTTGGCAGCTCCGGATCGGCAATAGAGGCACGGCCCATGGCGATGAAGTCGGCCTTGCCCTCCCGCAGCAGGCTTTCCGCCACTTCCGGGTAAATAATTTTATCAACGGCGAAAACCGGAATTTTCACCAGACGGCGGATCTGCTGCGCGTAATCGGAGAATGGCGCAGTTCTCACTGCGGATGGCGCGGAAACGATGGATCCGCTTTTGTAAACACCCGCGGAAACATGCAGAGCCGCCACACCGGCTTCCTCCAGAATCTGCGCGATGACCTTGGTGTCTTCGATCGTCAGGCCGCCCTCCACCATCTCATCGGCAGAAATGCGATAAATAATCGGATAGCTTTCGCCGACCAGTTCTTTGGCGCGGGCAATGATTTCCAGCGGAAAACGAAGGCGGTTGCGCAGGTTGCCGCCGTATTCATCGGTGCGCTTATTGGAAAACGGCGAAACGAACTGATTGATGAGATAACCGTGTGCGCCATGCAGCTCGACAGCGTCGTATCCGGCATCCCGCCCGCGGCGGATGCCCTGGGCAAACTTTTCGACCAGTTCCCTGACCTCCTCTATGGTAAGCTCATGGGGTGTTTCGGGTTCGGTGGGGTCCTGAATCGCAGAGGGAGCCACCGGCCGGCGGCCTTTGATGGCGCTGCCGGATTCGCGTCCCGCATGATACGCCTGCACGGCGATCTTCGCGCCATACTGATGAACGCGGTCGGTAAGCTCGCGGTGACGCGGGATAAATTCATCCTTCCAGATGCCGGGAAGATTTTTAAAACCCGCGCCGAATTCATCGACTGAAGTGTCCTCGCAGATGATAAGGCCCCAGCCGCCTTTGGCCTTTTCCTCATAATAACGGATGTAGCGGTCTGACAGGCTGCCGTCCTCGTTTGCATATTCCGTCAGCATCGGTGGAACGATCAGGCGGTTTTTGACCTCCATTGTGCCGATCCGCCCGGCAGTAAAAAGATGATCGAATTTCATATTGGTGCGTCCTTTCCATTATAATTTCTACAATGATGTAAATTTTATTTTTTATACTTATTTATTGCGCCATTATCGTATCATCGAGCAAACAATTACACAAGTAGGCACTTTTTGGTATGGCACGCACCTGGAGGTAAGATTTTGATTATTCCATCCATCAGCTGTTTTGCACGCGAGAGGTTTTCCAATAGGCAAAGCCGTGAAAACCGATTCCAATCAGCAAAAACATGGCACCGACTGCGGTGGAAAACAGCGATGCCCCAAAAGCTGCCGCATAGATCAGCGTGCTTGCAAGGGGAAGTCGCCTTACAGTTGAGAAACAAACGGCATAGCCTTCCGTCGAAAGCAAATCCTTGTTTTTTCGCAAATAGGAGTAAAGCCAGAAGTAGGATGCCGAAATGCTCATTGCCACCGCGGCGTAGAGTGCAAACGCAAAACGCATATCCGCTTTGTTTTGCGTCACAAGACTGTCCGCCAAAAGGGACATGGAGTAGTTGAGCAGCGTTGTTAAAAAGATGGAAAGGAGATTCAGCACATTCAGCTTCGGGCTTGTCTTTTCGATACAGCAGAACAAATCATGGTGAAACAGCCAAAGGATGCCAATGTAGGAAAATGTCAGAACATAGGCGAAAAGGATCGGCCACTGTGCCAGCGCCGCTGTCGCCAACTTTCCGGTCGGATATCTGGGGAGCCTGAATTCCAAAACCAATATCGTAATCAAAATGGCAAAGATGCCATCGCTGAATGCCTGTACCCGGTCTGCTTTCATGCTGTATCCTGCTTTCTGCAGCCGATGTCCGGCGTGCAGTATCAGCATAGCTTTGCATTGGATTCCGCGCAAGTAGGCACTTTTTGGTGTGGCACACACCTTGCGGTAAGAAACGGAAGGTGTATCCGGCTACAGCGCCGTGATATCTGGGTGGCTGATGAAATGGACAACACGCTTCTTTTGGGATTACTTCTCCGCGGATGTACTGTCTTCCCCAAAGACAACAAAAAGCGGTGTTCAAGGCTGTAGCCCTGAATACCGCTTTTTCCTGTTGATCGTCGAAATCAGCAGATTAAAAGTACAAAACGAAATGTGAAATCACTATTAATTCAGCAATTCTCTCAGTTCCTTAATCTTTGACTCTATGGTCTTTGCTGTGCGTTCAAATGCGGCGTCATCCTGACCCGTCGGGTCCTCTAAACCCCAATCCTCATGGCGGGCACAGGGCAGATAAGGACACTCCACGCCGCAGCCCATCGTGATAACCACATCGATAGGCGGGAGCTCGGTGAGCAGTTTGGGCCGTTGTGTTTGCGTCATATCGACGCTGTATAGTCGCTTTATCACACGAACAGCATCAGGATTGATTTGATCCTTGAGCTGCGTTCCTGCCGAATAGCTTTCAAAGATGTCTGCTGCCAGCAGTTTTCCCAACGCTTCGGCCATCTGGCTGCGGCAGGAGTTGTGAACACAGATAAATGCGATTCTTGGCTTTTGGTTCTCCGTTGTCAGGTTAATCATTCCTTCCCATTTTGGTTTAATATACTGCATTTCGCGTTGGATTTCCCATTTTTGTTACAAATTTTGTAAATACAATTGCTCTCATCATCAGGGTTTTGCTTGGGAATTATCAGAAATTCTTATAATCTCTTTCTCATCCGACTTCCCGTTTTGGTTTCGTAAAGCGAACTTCAGCATTATTTAGCAGGAAACCATGCCTTTGTTCTGTTTGCAATTTTTACCAGTGTCAGCATGACAGGCACTTCCGTCAGGACGCCGACTGTTGTGGCAAGAGCCGCCGGGCTGGTCGTTCCAAAAAGCGCCACTGCCACCGCGACCGATAGCTCAAAGAAGTTGGATGCGCCAATCATGCCGGCAGGTGCAGAAATGTCATAAGGCAATTTCAGAATGCGGCAGGCAAAATAGGCGATAAAGAAAATCAGATAGGTCTGAAGAACCAGTGGCACCGCAATCAGGATAATATGAAGCGGGTTATGGAGGATCACTTCACTTTGGAACATAAACACCATCACCAGCGTGAGAAGCAGGCCGGTCGTGGTTACGCTGTCAAATTTATGTACGAACTTTTTTTCAAAGTATTCCATACCTCGGCTGCGCACCACCAGCACCCGCGTCAGAATCCCGGCAGTCAGCGGCACCACCACAAACAGCACTACGCTGAGAATCAGCGTGCTGTAAGGAACGCTGACATTAGAAACACCCAACAGGAACTTGACAATGGGAACAAAGGCAAACAGGATAATAAGATCGTTGGTGGCCACCTGAACGACGGTGTAGGCCGGATTGCCCTTTGTCAGCGTACTCCAGACAAACACCATCGCCGTGCAGGGCGCCGCGCCCAGCAGCACCGCACCCGCAAGATACTGCGTGGCCAGTTCTGGCGCGATCAGTCCCTTGAAAATGACAAAGAAAAAGAGTACGGCAATGCCATACATGGAGAACGGCTTGATGAGCCAGTTGGTGATCCATGTGACATAAAGGCCCTTGGGATTCTTTCCGACATTTTGCACGCTCTTGAAATCGACCTTTATCATCATCGGATAGATCATAATCCAGATCAAAATGGCCATGGGAATGGATACTTTGTAATACTCAAACTGGTTTAAGAATGTGCCGATGCCAGGAAGCCAGTGCCCCAGCAGAACGCCGACCACCATGCACAGAGCAACCCATACAGACAAATACTTCTGGAAAAAACTGATTCCCTCATTCTCATTTTTAGACATATAATTTTCTCCCCTAAACTTCATATCGAATTGTTTCGATGTGTTTCGTGTAAAGAAAGGCGTGTCTTGCCACGCCCTTCTTTTATTTGCAAACTGGATTAATGGTTTCGCAGATACATCCAATGCTGTTTGAGAAGATTTCTTGAATACTATCCATCGTAGACATCAACAATTCCTCATTCAGCGAGTAACAGGTGTACTTCCCGCGTTTTTTGTCTTTCACAATTTCCGCATCCATCAGAATTTTCATATCGTGCGAGATTGTCGACTGCCCCACATCAAATGCAGACTGTATCTCCATGGCACACAACTCACCGCAGGACAGCATATCCACAATGCGGAGGCGTTTCGGATCAGATATCGCTTTGAGCACTTTTGAAGTGTCCGCATAATTGAACTCCATAAACACCTCCGTGGCACCGTGATTCTGCCGTGTTAACCGGCGATCAGTATCCCAGCTTATGCAGCAGTTTTTCAACCTCAGCCGCGCTGTATACCTTACCCATGGATACCACCTTTTCATTGACGACCAGAGCCGGTGTGGACATGACGCCGTAGGACGCGACAGTAGCCATGTCCGTGACATACTCCGCTTCAAAGGGAACCGCCATCGCCTTGAGCGCCTCATTGGTATTGACCAGCAGCGCATGGCAGCTCTTGCAGCCGCTGCCAAGGACCTTAACGGTGGCAAGGCCAGTTGCTGCCTTCGCAGCACCCGCATCTGCTTCAAATGTTTCCACAGAGCCGTTGCAGGCGCAGGCAGGGGCTTTCTGCACCGGCTTCTCGGGCTCACAGGCTCCGCCGCAGCCGCAAGCGGGCTGTTCTTCTTTTTTCTTGCCGAATCCAAACAAAGACATATTCATTACCTCCAAAAATTGTTGTTAAAATGCAAGCCAGAACATATAGAAACCAACTGCCAGAATCAGCGCGCCCATCACGACCGTCATGGCGGTTCCGGCCTTCCCGTAGGCATCGCTGCCGCTGATCTTCTGAACAAATCCCACGGATGTGCCCGCGATGATCACAAGCGCGCTGTGTCCGAGGGAATAGAGCAGCATAAGCAGAATACCCCAGAGGAGGCTCCCTTTTCCGGCAATCATACCGAGCAGCGCGATCAAAACAGGTGTTGAGCATGGTGAAGCGAAGATTCCGGCCAGTATACCCGCCAAAAACGCTCCGAGCCAACCGCGCCGTCTGTTTTTAGACAGCAGATTGGCAGACGGTATCAGGTGGATCACTCCCCAGGTCTGCAGCGCCATCAAAATCATCAGGATACCGAGAAAGCCATACCAGACAGGTGATGAATTCCCCATCAGTCTCCCCGTCGAGGACGCGATCAGTCCCAGTGTGAGAAAGGCAATCGCGGTTCCAAACGCAAAAATCACCGAATAACCTAACGCCTTTTTTGCATTCCGGCTTTCGCTTCCGCCCACATAGCCAATCACCAGCGGAACACTGGACAGGGAGCAAGGCGTAAACGAGGTCAGAATCCCGGCGAACAATGCAAGCAAAGGCGCGAGCCAGAAATCCCCGGCGATTGCCTGTGCAATCTGATTCAGCCAGGCGTCCATCATTTTACTCCCATTTCCGCAAAAATCTGCCGCATCTGTTCTTCCGTAATCCCGCCCTGATGGACTGTAAACACATGCTCGCCTGTATCCTTGCTGGAATACATCGTAAACTCAATTTGCTTTTGCAGACTTTCGCTGGGGACGAAGGGCGTACCGTCCGCATCAAAAAACACCTGCGTCGGAATAACCTGGATTGGGAAATCCTCCACACCGTCCGTGTATTTCCAAACATCAATGAACTGAACAGCGGCCTTGCCCTGCCACTCGGCATTTAAAGTTTCCAGTACCGGGGCCATCTTTTTACAGGGAATGCAGGAATCCGATCCGAAATCCACAACGGTCGGCACGCCGTAGGCCTTGATTGCTTCCAGATCGACCGCGGTGATCTTCAGCGGGTAGGTTCCCTTTGCAGCAGATTCCGCAGAGGTCGTCGGTTCCGTATTCGCCGAAGGTGACTTTGACGCATTCTTCCAGAAATACATTCCGGCGATGACCGCGATGATAATAAGCAGAATCAGAATTTTGAATGTTGTTGGCAGCCTTTTTGTTCGGTTGTCATCGCCCACAGCAGCTTCCTCCGCCGCAGCCGCAGCCACCTTTCATTGCGCCGCCATCGTCGCCGACATAGGAGATTGCCCCCACAGGGCACTGACTCTGGCAGCCGCGGCAATGGTCAATGCAGCCGTCTGGATTTACAACGACTGGCGTTGGAGACTTGCTTTTGTCATAGACGCCGTGCAGGCAAAAGTCGGAACAGGTGCCGCATTCGACGCATGCGGCGTAATCAATAACAGGATACCATTTTGCAGCCATTTTCAATTCTCCTCCAAAAACAATGTGTATCGATTTGCCGCCTTCCGGCTTTCCTTTATACCAGCAACGGCTGAAGCACATTGAAAAGATAACCGACGATGATGATGCCTACCGTGCAGATTCCGATAAACAATCCCAGCAGCTTCGGCTTGACAGCCTTGCGCAGCATGATGAGTGAAGGAAGCGACAGTGTCGTGACTGCCATCATGAAGGACAGCACGGTACCAAGCTGTGCACCCTTGCCAAGCAGCGCTTCTGCAATGGGGATGGTTCCAAAAATGTCCGCATACATCGGCACGCCGATAATAGTCGCCAGCACGACGCCGAAGGGATTGTTGCCGCCAAGTACGGCTTCAATTGCACTTTCCGGAATCCAGTTGTGGATCACAGCGCCGATGCCTACACCAACCAGAATATACGGGAATACCTTTTTAAAGGTACTGACGACCTGATCCTTCGCATACACCATGCGGTCGCGCTTCGTAAGTTCCGGAGATTCAATGTCAACGCCGCTGGCGTTTTTGATGAAATCCTCCACATAGCGCTCCATGTGCAATTTTTCAATGATTGTGCCGCCGATAACTGCCACGATAAGGCCAAATATGACATAAGTTATCGCTACCTTCGCGCCAAAAATACTCATCAGCAGAATAAGGCTGCCGAGATCGACCATCGGAGAGGAAATCAAAAAGGAAAATGTCACTCCCACCGGCAGACCGGCACTCGTAAAGCCGATAAACAGCGGGATTGAGGAGCAGGAGCAAAACGGCGTCACCGTTCCGAGCAGCGCCGCGATGGAGTTGGCGCCAAGGCCGTGAAAGCGGCCGAGAATCTTTTTGCTGCGCTCCGGCGGAAAGTAGCTCTGGATGTAACTGATAATGAAAATCAGCAGGCAGAGCAAAATCGTGATTTTGATCACATCATAAAGAAAGAACTGTACGCTGCCTCCCCATCGGGAAGCGATGTCCACCCCCAGCGAGGAGAGCAGAGAACCGATGACTTCATTGAGCCACTTCATGCCAAGAATTTGATTCTGAATAAAATCCCATACGCCCATACATAAACCTCTCTTATCAAGTTTGTCAAATCAATAATTTTTGATGCATAGCCCGTAAGGAAAGCCATCTGAATCGATGGCTTTTACTTACAGCAATCACCCATTTGTGTAGTATTCAGCGTTGTCAGCTGACGAAGCAAAGAAATCGCCGATTCGCGCCCAGCCTCAGACAGACAGTAATGCGTCCATTTACCCTCCTGCCGACTTTCCACGATTCCGGAATCACAGAGAATCTTCATGTGATAGGAAAGACCGGACTGGCCAATATCCATATCCTCCTGCAGCATGCATACGCATTTCTCGCCGCTGCGCAGACGCTCCAGAATTGCAAGTCTGCGCGGATCGCACAGAGCCTTAAACACCTTCGCGTCTTTCTCATAGGAAGATTCCATTTCATCACCTCAAATCAACTTTAACTGATATGACATATATACACCCCAAATCAAGATTTGTCAATATGTTTATTTGTTTCCAAGCGCGCTTCAAGATATCACTGTCATAAAAAGAATCAACGGCACCTCTGACAAACGATGTAACAAGCCAATGATTTTGATAAGATGCCTCAAATGATAACAATTTTCAGAGCTCCGGGGTGCGTGCTTCCGGGTAATTTTTCTTTGCCCAGCTCTCAATGGATTTGAGCGCCGGCACCAATTCCTGCCCTTTGGCAGTCAGAGAGTATTCCACCCGGGGCGGCGTTTCCGGATAAACTTTCTTGCGGATCAGCCCTTCTTCCTCCATCTCCCGCAGGCTCTCATTCAATACTTTCTGGCTGATTCCACCGGTCATGCGCTGCAGAGCCAGAAAGCGTTTCGGCCCCTCACCCAGATGGCACAGAATAACGGCCTTCCATTTTCCGCGGATCTGCTCAAAGCCCAGATCCAACGCGCAAATATAAGTTTTATCTTTGTATTCGATCATTTTAATCCCCCCATGCTTTCAGATTGCCATGCCCAGTTTTTTCAGTGCGGATTGATATGCATCCCATGCCTGTTCCATTTTGGCAGGAGTAAAGCGATAACTTGGGCCGGAAAGCGCCACGCAGCCCAGCAATGTGCCGCTTGCGTAGAACGGCGCGGCGAAGCAGTTCAGGCCTTCCTGCACCCCCTCCAGGTCGGTTGCGTAGCGGAATGCGGGATCTGTATGGGTATATGCCTTTGTGACCGCCGAGTTTTCCGGCAAATCAATGAAACAGTCGTCGTCCGGCACAACTTTTAGCGGCTGTGTGGAAAGAACGACATCATAATAGTAATAGCGTTCGCCCATGCGGATCTCAAAATAGGCGGTCTCGTCAATTTCTTTGACAAGCTCTGTCAGCAATGCATGAATCTTTTCGGCCATGCCGGAGCTGCGGCTGTAGCAGAGGCCCAACTTCAGGCTGGCAAGGCCGAGACTATATTCCATACCACCCTGCCCGCGAAAGAGATAGCCGCAATGCTCCAGCGTTTGCAGCAGGCCAAAAGTCGTAGAAGTCTTCAAACCGGAAACCTCGCTGATCTCGCCCAGCCGTGCGCTGCCATGTTCCGCCACATAAGAAAGCATCCCCAGCGCGCGTTCCACAGACTGAATATACTTTTTTTCTTCTGTATTCTCTTTCATATGAACGCCTCCTGTCTGTTGCATTCATCATACCACAGCGAATGGCGGTTCGCAATCAAAATCGCCCCATTTTACGGCAATACTGTAAATTATAACTTTTATAAATCATATTTTTTATATTGTTGAATATCTGGATTGATGGAAAGTAAATTTTTCCCATTATGCGCTTTTCTTTTTCTGATGACAGCTTTAATCGCTTTGCCCATTCATGATCTGTTTTTCTAAGGGACCCACTGCCGTTTATCTTGTCATCTGTGGGATAATAGACAAAAAAGGCATGTTTGGCGGATATCCAAACAATGCCTTTTATTTTCACCAAGAGCTTGAATTTTTGTCTTTCAGGCTATTCCACTTCTTTATCAAGAAAAACTTTTGAGCCTGTGGCACCTTTTTGCTTTTGATATTTTCCGTTATAGGGATTGCTTGCGGCGCCATCCATTTTGGCGAAAACAAGCTGCCCCACTCTTCTGCCCGCCTTTAGTTCAATGGCACAGCGGTTGGCGTTATAGAGTTCCAGCGTGATCTCGCCTTCAAAACCAGGATCGACCCAACCGGCGTTTTGAATAAACAGGCCCATTCGCCCAAGCGAGCTTCTGCCCTCTACAAATGCCGTCAAATCGTTGGGCAGGCGGAAATATTCCATGGTGGTTGCAAGAACGAATTGATTGGGCAAAAGAAGATAAGAATCGCTGGAGATGGTTTTATAGCGTATTTCATTTTCTAAATTGATGATGCCGGCAGAGGAATCTTCAACCACGCTGAAAGTGTTTCCCAACCGAATATCAATGCTTGCGGGCTGAACCTGCTCTTCTTCCAGCGGCTCGATGACCAAAGTCTTATCGGCCAGCATTTTCAGCAAAGTCTTATCAGATAATATCATATGCTCATCCCCTCTTCGCCGCAAAAATATTTTTTACATCTTCGCCTTGCCGCCTTTGCCGATCGGCAGCATTGCTGAAAAATTTTGATGCGTTACATTTTATCGCAAGATAAAACAAAACCCTGTAACCTATTGATTACAGGGTTTTATGGTGGACGCTAAGGGACTTGAACCCCTGACCCCCTGCACGTCAAGCAGGTGCTCTAGCCAGCTGAGCTAAGCGTCCGTTTCAGTCAGCTTTTGTAGTATAGCATTCCCCGCCCGTTAATGTCAAGCCTTTTTTTGCTTTTCTGGCTGATTTCTGTAAGAAGCGTTTCCGGTGTTCAGCCGCCCGAATCGTTTTTGGGCATGAACGGCAAAGCGTTTCACGCTTTCATAAAAGCATCTCGCCGCTTGCCCAAATAGATTCTTTTGTTTTGTTATTCCAACGCATGGCTCGCTTCTATGCGGTCAAAGGCTGCTTTCAACACAGATATTTCGCGCGTGCACGCAATTCGAACATATCCTTCGCCGCATTGGCCAAACTCGTTTCCCGGCATCAACAGCACATGGGCTTTTTCCAGCAAAGCCTCGCAGGCCTCCAAGCTGCTTTTCCCGCTTTGTTTGATGGAGGGGAACAGATAAATGCTTCCCTGCGGACGATGCGCCTGCATGCCCTTGATTGCGCAGCAGCGCTTCCAGGCATACTCCAGACGCTGTTCAAATTGATCCACAATGGGTTTCGTGATTTCTTCGGCGTTTCTGAGCGCATAGATCGCCGCGCGCTGTGAGATCGCGGGCGCGGTATACATCATAAAATCATTGAGGTGCTTCACGGCCCGTGTAAGTTCACGAGGCGCCACGATATTTCCCACGCGCATGCCTGTCATAACAAAATTCTTTGAAAAAGAGTTGACGCAAACGGTGCGCTCACGCATTCCCGGAACCGTTATCATCGGCGCAAATTTTTGCCCGCCAAAAACATAGCCGGTATAAATATCATCACAGATGGCCAACAGATCATATTTTTTGCAAAGCGCTCCGATTCTTTCCATGGTTTCTTGAGAATAGACCGCACCCGTGGGGTTATTGGGGGTGTTCAGAAGAATCGCCTTTGTTTTAGTGGTGATCTTTTCCTCCAAAGCGTGAGGATCAACAGAAAAGCCGTCTTCCGCACTGGTGGGAAGGCAAACGGGAACGCCCCCTGCCAGGCGGATCTGATCCGGATAAATGAAGAACATCGGATCCGGTACGATCACTTCATCGCCCGGATTTAAAACGGCAAGCAAAACTTCCGTCATCCCGATGCATCCCGCGGCCGTCACCAAAATTTCTTCTTTCTCTAAAGACACCTGATACATCCGCCGATAATAATCGGCGATTTCGCGGCAAAGCAGCGGGTCGCCGCGGGTCGCCGTATATTTTGTGTGCCCTTTCCAGGCATCTTCAAACGCAGGCTCTAAAATAGCGGCGGGCGTAGGCAGATCAAAATCCCCCACCGTTAAATCGATTAAGTCGTGATACTTTGCTGCTTTTTGATAAAGCAGCGACGATGCATCGTTTTCGGCATTTTCGCACCGATGCGCAAGAAATGATCTCATGTTTTGCCCTCCTGTTTTACATCAGGCTTTCAAATGAATATTTAAAAGTCTGCTTCACCGTATTTTCCAATATATTGAATTATTATTACTATATTAGAATATTTATTCTTTTATTCTATCACAGGTTTCCGCAAAATTCAAATAGGAACTTGCCGAATTTTTTTTTCTGGGTTATGATAGCGATAGAAAAAACAAGGAGGTTTTGTAAATGTCAGTACTGGTGATCTGGAGCAGCCCAAACGAAAATGGTTTAACAGCTAAATGTAAGTCTGCCGCTGTTGGCGGCGTTCTTGAATTCAACATGACCTGCGATGAGATTCCCCTCAACCGTTTATCCATTCAGCGCTGTCAGGTATGCGACAGCGGCTATGGCCAATGCGCCGAAGGTTCCTGCGTTTTAAATGATGAAATGAACCGGGTTTATAAGATGATGGCCGAAGCCGACGGCATTATTCTGGTAACGCCCGTTTATTGGCATGACCCTTCCGAACCGATGCAGGCATTGCTCGATCGTGTGAGACGCTGCGATTGCAAAAAGAATCACTGGCTGAAAGATAAAAAAATAATGCTGGTGGCCTGTGCCGGCGGAAGCGGCAACGGCGCCATCCATTGCCTTGAAACCCTGGAAATGACAATGAAGCATATGGGCGCCAATGTTCGCGAACGCTTGCCTGTCACCCGTTTTTCGCAGGATTATATGCCCCTTGCCATTCGCGCCGCCGCATGGCAGCTTTGCTGTGAGATCGTTGAAGAAAATACCGCCGGATAACAGATTTTAAATAAAAAACGATTGCCGGAAAAAGAAACCCTCTCTTTCCGGCAATCGTTTGATCCTATCACTCTTATTTTTTTACTCCAAAACCATAGGAGTGGTACATCATCATGTAACGCGGTGTTCTTTTTAGCCGCATTTCAGCTGTAAACGCAGCTTATCCGCTATCATCGAAATAAATTCACTGTTTGTGGGTTTGCCCTTGATATTGGAAACCGTATAACCGAAATAGCTTTGCAGCACTTCGATATCTCCGCGATCCCATGCTACCTCAATGGCATGACGGATAGCCCTTTCAACGCGTGAACTTGTGGTTTTATATTTTTTTGCAACGCCCGGATATAACACTTTGGTCACGGCGTTGACCACATCGATATTCTCAATGGTCATAATAATCGCATCTCTGAGATATTGATAACCTTTGATATGCGCGGGAACGCCAATTTGATGGATCACTTCCGTTACGCGAATTTCAATATCCAGCTGAGGATCCACCGCTCTTGTTTTTACCGCCGCGGCAATTGGCAAAGTGGAATAATTACGGATCCGCTCCACCATGGAACCAATGTCGCAGGGCTTCATCAAAAAGTAACCGATGCCCAGCATAGAGGCTTCCGCTGTGATCTGTTCGCTTGCAAAAGAGGAAAGAACAAAGGTCACAGGCCTTTTTTCAAGTTTTAAACCGTTGATTGTTTTGATCGCCGCCAAACCATCCAAACGAGGCAAGATTGTGTCTGTAATGATGATATCCGGCTGCTGTTCTGCTGTGAGCTTTACCAGCTCGTTTCCATCCGATGCCATTCCAACCACTGTGATCTCATCGTTATCCTCTAAGTGGTTTTTCAACAAAGTGCGAAATTCTAAGCTATCATCTGCCAAAACAACTTTAATTCCCTTATTCATGTCAACAGCTCCCTGCAAATTACAAATCTTTTCCTTTGCGACGTCGTAATTATAAAATACCACAAGAGATTGTGAATTACAAGCGCGTTTTTGCAAAATATGGTATTTTCGCTTTGCAATTTTTTACAATCTTTTACAATACATTTTGTAATATTTTTCCTTATATAGGAATTTTGCATTCTTTCTTGTCTAATTCTATCATATTTCGTAATCATAAAAAATCTTTTTATTCTTTTAAATATTCCATCCTACGATAGAAGGCTCACTTTTCCGTCTTTCCACGGGTAAAACCCCCGCCGCTTTCCTGCAAAAAAGCGGCGGGGGTTTTGTTATTCGTTTTTGATCGCTTCCAGTGCCGAGATTTTGACGGCTTTGTTGGCCGGATAATAACCCGAAACAAGGCCGATGGCAATGGAAAACAAAATTGCAAACGCGATCAGCCACAATGGTACGATCGAGATGCGGCTGATCTCTGCCCCACCCAAAATCACCTGCCACAATACAGATGGGTTTGAAGCGCCGCCCGAGGCAATGAAGTTGATCGTCCATGAAATGAGAACGCTGACAACAGAACCCACAACCCCACCGATAAAGCCGATGGCAGCCGCTTCGGAAAGAAACATGACGCGAATATCTTTTACATAACATCCGAGCGCTTTCATAACGCCGATTTCTTTCGTGCGTTCCGATATAGACATGATCATCGTGTTGGTGATGCCCAGCGCCGCCACAAAAAGCGATATCGCACCCAAACCACCAAGCATCATCTGCTTCTGCTTCGCCTCTTTTTCCATGGGTTTGCGGATGCTTTCCATCGAGCTTGTCACATATCCCATCCCTTTGATGGATTGTTCGGCGGCGGCAACCTGTGTGATATCCTTCACCTTGACCACCACCGAAGAATAAGCCTCCGGCTTTTTATGATCGTCGCGCGCCTGTTCGATCAGCTTTTTGATATCGGCTAAATTCATCAGGATTCCGTCGGAAGTTTCAGAACCTTTGGCGTAATCTTCTTTAATGGTGCCGGCAACCGATAAAGTTGTTTTATATTTGCTGCTGCCGTTGATGATCTCAAGCACCAGAGGTTCTTTCAGCGGGTCAAAATATGGGTCGGGCGGCGGCAGTTCTTTGCCGGAATCATCCGTTCCCGCCCATCGGTCGATGGTGTTTCGCCCCTGCGGCCGCATCGTGTCGGCAAAATTATACGCGAAATATTGACCCACCAGCACTTCATTGGCCGCGGCGGTCTGTTCTTTCCCCTTCAGAGCCTGATATCCCAGCTGGGGCACGGTCTTCATATCCATGCCGGCAATGGTGCTCCAATCGGCCACATATCTTCCGTTGTTGCCCGCGTAAAGTTTGATCGAAAATTGTTCCAGAGATAATTTGGGCGAAACCGCTGTTACGCCCGGCAGCGCCGAAAAACTCTTTACCGCCGCGTCATTCAGTTTTTGCTTGCCTCGGCCGCCCTGCGGCGGTGAAACCGTGATGATGGTCAGATCGCCCATTTGGGCCAGCATTTTTTCCTGCGATACTTTCATGCCGATGCCCAGTGATACCATAATCACGATGGAGCAGCACCCGATAAAAACGCCCAGAACAGTCAGAAAAGTTCGGGCCTTTCTGCGCATCAGATTTTGCAGACACATTTGAAAAATATCCTTGCTGTTCATAATGTTTACTGCTCTTTCTTTTCAGCGCCGATTTTTTCGGCCATCTGGTTTTCTGCCGGGTTTTGTTCGCCGCTTTCTTCCGTTTGCGCCTGCGTTTCGGCTTTTGCTTCCTCGTCCCATTCATCCCAGCTGCCTTCGCTGAGTTCCATTGCTTTCTTTTTGCGTTTTTTATGAAGAAGCACCGCAAAAACGATCATCGCCGCCGCGGCGACCCCGCCGCCGATCCATATGAATTTGCGCGAAGAATGGCCGCCGTCTTCAGGTGTGGTTTCTTCACCCGGATCAACAGGTATTTCTGCTTCTTTCACCTCTAAAGTCATCGGGAATTCCTGGGTTTTCACTTTCTGGTTGGCGTCTTCATAAGATACCTTCAATACCAGTTCCAATTTCCCCACTTCTGTGGGGGTAAAAACGAAGCCGATGTTTCCGCTCTTTCCCGCTTCAAAATTGCCCAGATTCTGGGTTTTGGCCGGGGTGGTCACATTGCCCACGATCTCCGCTTCCACATTTGAAATTTCGCTTTTGCTCTTGTTGACATAAGGCATTGTGAGAGTGGCTTCTTCGCCAACGGTAACGCTTTCGGGAACCGCCGGCGCAGAGATCTGAAAGCGATCGAGCTGATAAAGCGGAACCGATAATTTCACCGCCGCTGTGCCTGCCGCCCGCTTGTTTTGATCTACATATTCATATTTAAAAGAAACATCAATGCTCTGCGCGCCTGTTTTGGCGGTGGGCAGGGCCATCATGGGAATCTTTTGGGTTTTGGTTCCGCCCGCTTTCAGAGCGTTATAATGAAAAGTGTTGGTGGAACCATCAATGGCAAAGCTTTCACCTGTTTCTACAGTCGCCACAATATTTTCAATGGAGATTCTGCCCGTATTCTGAAAGCTGAACTCCAGCGGAAATTTTGAGCCCGCCGCCACGGCTTCCGACCCATAGGTGAAACTGTTGATAATCAGATTCGGGATGGGGCTATCCTGATTGCTTTTTTCGTTTGGTTTGGTGGCAAGGTTCACCCTTTCGCTGGCTGATGCCTGAACCACCGCTTCCCCGTTGTGATAGCCATATTTCATCTCTACCGAAATGTTCTGCGTTGTGGTGTTGATCTCTTTGAGGGCTTTAACGCGAACGGTGATGCTGCGGCTGCTGCCCGGCGCGATATCCTGCATCACCACGGTCGAAGCGTCGTTTTGCAGCAAAAGCGAATCGGAAGTGGAAATATTCACGACGGGCGAAAGCATCGCCGTTTTACCCACATTTTGAAAGCTCAGGGTCACGGCCGCTTCTTCTTCCGCCTTCAGCGGCCCTGCAACGGCGCCCCGGGTGATGATCGCGATGGGCTGGGGAATACTTTCTTTTGCCTTCACAGCAGCAGGCACGGTGATTTTATCCGATACGCTCCCCTGCGTCAGAGAACTGCCGTTTGAATAATTGAATTTCAGATCTACGCCGATGGATTGCGACGCATTGGCGATCACATCCGTCGCTTGAA
This sequence comes from Acidaminobacterium chupaoyuni, assembly GCF_047936785.1. Classification (GTDB taxonomy): domain Bacteria; phylum Bacillota; class Clostridia; order Oscillospirales; family Butyricicoccaceae; genus Acidaminobacterium; species Acidaminobacterium chupaoyuni. The sequence goes on along the minus strand of NZ_CP176394.1, from coordinate 1,524,600 downwards.
TTTTGATCTGGGTGCTTTCGGTTTTTCCCGGCTGGATATCTTTCAATAACACCGAAGAACTGCCGCCCATCAGCAGCAGGCTGTCAGAGGGTGAAAAACTTGCCACGGGTGATTTCATCACCGTTGTTCCCAAATTCTTAAACTGCATGGTAACAGTCATCTGTTCGCCCGCCTGAATCGGTTTGTTCAGATCGTTGCGGCTGATCAGAACCATGGGGGCGGGGATGACCGGCGGTGCTTCGGGCTCGGGCTTGGGCGGGTTATATTCTTCGGTTTCCACAATGGTGGCCTCTACCGTTTCATAAGAACCGCCGTTGACGCCCACCATCATTTTGATGGAATGCCCGCTTCCGTTATAGGTGGCGCCATATAGGGTAACGATAAATTCCAGCGGCTGTTTATCCTGTGAAGAAATGGAAGTATGTATCGTTCCGCCTGTAAAGCTATCCACCAGCCGCGAAACATCCAGCGCTTTTTCAGAAGCCACCTGGTCTGTGGTAACACTGGTATTTTTTAAATATAAAGTGATATCTGCCGTGGTATTTTTTGTGATGTAGTTTTTCGATACTTTATATCCCGTGATGACAAGATCGCCCGCCGCGGCTTTTGCAAACGGCGCCGCCATCAACGGAAATATCATCAGCAAGGCTAAACAGAACGGAATGATCCTTTTTCCAAAAGCTTTCATGTTGTTATTCTCCTTCACTGGGCCCTCTATGGGTTAAATTTTGTTTGTCGCTCACTACTTCGCCGTCGATCAGGGTGACAATACGGTCGGCGTAATCTGCCATTTCCGGGTCATGCGAGACCAGAATGATGGTCTGGTTGAATTTTTCGGCAAAGCCGCGAATCATATTCATCACTTCGATGGTCGTCTTTGAATCCAGATTGCCGGTAGGTTCATCGGCAAAAACCACCTCGGGATGGGTGATAAACGCTCGCGCGATGCCCGCGCGCTGCTGCTGACCGCCTGACATTTGTTTGGGGAAATGATCCATTCTGTGTTCCAGACCCACCCGCTTGAGCATCTGCCTTGCGGCTTTTTCCCGCTGAGCTTTCGGCATTCCGCGAAACATCAGCGGCAGCGCCACATTCTCGGTGGCCGTCAGCCCCGGCAACAGATTATACGATTGAAAAACGAACCCGATATGTCTTTGGCGGAAAGCCGCCAGCTGATTTTCATTTAAACGGGTGATGGAAACGCCGCCGATCCTCACTTCGCCTCGCGTGGGCTTTTCCATCCCCGCAAGCTGATTGAGCAATGTGCTTTTTCCGGAACCCGATGTGCCGAAAATGCAGCAGATCTCACCTTTATTGATTTTTAAATTGATCTTTTTTAGGGCAACCACGGTTTCATCGCCGATAGGATATTCTTTTCGAACCCCGCGCACTTCGATCATAGGCTGGGGCAGCTGAAGATCTTGTTTCATTTGTTTTGAGTTTTCCCTTCTTCTGTCGGCTGGATCTGAAGCGCCTGATCGACAGAGTATTTTTTCAAAATCACACGCTGTCCGGAATAAACCGATTCGTCAGTTCCTTTTATTTGATATAAAGTGATCTGCGAAGTGGAATGCTCCTGTGTTTCATAAACATTTTCGCAAACAAGGCGAATACGCTCCTGCCCCCCTTTTTTGGCTTCATAGTAATATTTTCCCCCGACCAGCTCTTTCTTTTCAAAATCCGCGACGGCCATGCCGATTTCCCGGGCTGCGAGGGGAAGGCTGCGATCCAGCGCCCGCATTTCTTCATAATCTGTAGAATAATCCTGCTGATGAATCTGAGCCTTATCGGCCAGCACGATTTCCTGGCAGAGAACAAATGCCGAAAAACAAGCCACAAAAATTAAAAACCACGCCAAAGCAGGAATGCGTTTCATTCTATTCACCTCACTTGTTATAGCTTATCGCGGCTTTCTTAATATCAACTTTATATTTTCTAAAGGTTTCTAAAGAATGTGGTGCTTTTTCTGCTTTTGAAAAATAAAAAAGGCTTGCGTATCACGAAGATTCTCTTCTGATACGCAAGCCAAAAATCAGCAGTATTTTTTGTTTATCGATCTTATTTTCTTCTGTAAGGGTTTTTATCGAGCATTGAAATGATCTCGTTGCGCAGCCACAGCGGAGAAACCACTTCGATATGTTGGAGATGCCCAAGGGCCCAACCTCTCACCCATTCCGGCGCCGCCTTCAACACCGCATCGAAGGTCTTTTTTTCTTTGTCCCTCATGATCAGAGTATCCAGCCCGAATTGATCCAGAACAGCCTCTAAAGCGCAATCATCGCATCGGATCACAACGCTTTCCGCGCTGCCGCCATACATACAAACTGTTTCTTTGCTATATTTAAAAAGCTCCATCGTGCTCGGTGGGGCCGATACGCTCTGTCTCAAACATTTCAAATCGCTGATTCTATCGATTCTAAAATGGGATAATTCTTGGTTTTCTTCCTGCATGCAAATTAAATAATAATGCTCATGAGCACAAATCATACCATAAGGGCTCACCACATAGCGCTCTTCACGGCCGGGTTTCAAGCTTTTATCAAAAGTATAGGATAAATAGAAAAAGCTGATTTTTTTGCTTTTTGTGATCGCGTCATCTAAAAAATCGATTCGGTCGAAAACCTCTTCGCTGTTTGACATTTTCCCTTTAGATAAAAGCGCAATGTTGCGGTAAGAGCGCCGCTGATAGCTGCTCAGTTGATTTTGCAGCTTCCGCACCAGATCTTTGATTTGCTTGGGGGATGCCGCGGCAAAAGAAAAGAGCGAATCGATCAAAAGGCAGATTTCCGCATGCTCCAGCTCACGGCTGCGCAAATAATAGCCTTTCCCATTCTCTTCATAATTCGAAATATCATAACCCATCTCGTTAAGCAGCGCAATGGAAGCATAGATCGTTCGGCGATCGATTTTGCTTTGATAGCGTTCTTCGATCTTCCCGATCAGTTGGCGCATGGGCACAATATGGTTTTCATCGGAATATTCTTTTAAAATCTGCAATACACAAAGTGTATTTGCCCGTTCTTTTAACATTTTTACCACCCCGCTTATGACAACCGCTTCATTTTAGTGCTTTTTAGTAATCAAATTTAGAATTAAAATGCACTTTTCCACTATAGGAATAGTGTACCAAATAATTGTATAAATCACAACCTTTTTTTACATTTCACTCATATCTCTTCTTCTTTTATTTCTGTCTGTGGTTTCCTTATATAACCATTTTATGAAAATTATGGATAAAATCCGTATTTTTTCGTTTTTTACTCATTCTCGCAGTTTTTACAAAATTATACTGATATCCCTTTTCAACCGGCTAAAAGAATGCTATCATATTAAAAGTATCAGCCAATGATTTAATGATGAAAGAAGGAATTTGTGTGCAAACAACAAATGAAAAACTGGATGCTTTGCGCCAGGCAATGAAGCTGGCAGACATACAAGCGTATTTGATCCCGTCTTCCGACCCGCATATGAGCGAATATCTGCCCGACCACTGGAGAACGCGTGCCTATTTTTCGGGCTTTACCGGCTCTGCGGGAACTTTGATCATCACACAGGAAGAAAGCGGTTTATGGACAGACGGCCGCTATTTTATTCAGGCTGAACGCCAGTTGAGCGGCAGCGAGATCGTTCTTTACCGCATGGGCGAAAAAAATGTGCCTACCGTCAAGCAGTTTTTGAAAGACCACCTTTCCGCCAACCAAACTTTAGGGCTTGATGGAATGGTCGCCCCCGCTTCTCTGATTCATGAACTGAACAAGCAATTTGCCGAAAAGCAGATTCAGATCCGCGATGTAGATCTGACTTCCGCTCTGTGGCCCGATCGCCCCGCAATCCCCTGCACACCGGTCTTTCAGCATGATCTTGCTTATGCCGGCCAATCTGCAAAACAAAAAATTGAAGTGCTGCGTGAAAAGCTTCGTGAAAATAAAGCCACTGCCACACTTGTCACAGGCCTGCCCGCGGTTGCCTGGCTTTTGAATCTGCGCGCGGCCGATGTGAAATATAACCCCTTCGTTTTGGGCTATTGCTTCATTTCGGCTTCAAAAGCGGTTTTCTTTGTGGACCCTGCCCGCTTGGAAGCCCCGCTGAAAGATGCGCTGGCATCAGAAGGCGTTTCCGTTGAACCTTATGATTCTTTCCTTTCTTATTTAAAACAATATTCCGAAGACGAAAAAATCTATGCGGATGATGCTCAGCTGACTTATGCGCTTTATTCCGCGCTTGACCGCAACCCCCATTTTGAGATGATTCCCGGCGCGGATCTTGTCAACGCGCTGAAAGCCGTTAAGAACCCCGTGGAGATTGAAAACCTGATCTATGCCCATAAAAAAGACGGATGCGCCATGGTGCGTTTTCAAATGGAACTCGAGCGCAGAATGGCAAAGGGCGAAACGATCTCTGAGCTGGATATCGGCGAAATGCTGAAAAAATATCGCTTTGAACAGCCCAAGTGCATGGGCGAAAGCTTCTCTACCATTGCGGCTTATGGCGGCAATGCTGCCATGATGCACTACAGCCCCACAAAAGAAAACCACGCAGTGCTGGAACCTCACGGTTTCCTTTTGGTGGACAGCGGCGCGCATTATTTAGACGGCACCACCGATATCACCAGAACTTATGCGCTGGGTGATCTGACACAGGAAGAAAAAGAATTCTATACTTATGTTCTGCGCAGCAACCTTTCTTTGAACCAGGCTGTTTTCATGGAAGGCTGTTCCGGCGCCAACCTTGATATTCTGGCGCGCAGCGCGGTTTGGGCCCATGGCATCGATTACCGCTGCGGCACAGGCCATGGGGTCGGCTTTTTCGGCGCTATCCACGAAGGCCCCCACAGCATGCGCGTAACAAACACCGTGCCTTTCGTTCCCGGTATGCTGGTGACCGATGAACCCGGTATTTATGAAGAAGGCCGCGTCGGCATCCGCATCGAAAACGAACTGCTTTGCGTTGAACGCATGGAAACCGCTTACGGCCGTTTTTACGGTTTTGATGCCGTCACCTTCTGCCCCATCGATGTAACGCCTGTTTTACCTGAATTATTAGGTCAGGAGCAAATCGACAGTCTGAACGCATATCATGAAAAAGTATATCGCGAACTTTCTCCTATGCTGAATCAGGAGGAATGCCAGTGGCTGAAAAGCAAAACGGCACCCATCGGCAAATAACTTTTCACGATGAATATTTTTATTGCTTTCATGCTCATCCTTTCGGCCGTCGGCTTATGCGATAAAATTTTAGGCGGCAAACGAGGGTTGGGCGCGGAATTCGATCACGGCATTCACACCATGGGCGGCATGGCCCTTTCTTTGGTGGGCATCTATTGTTTGGGCATCACGCTTGTGCAAAAGCAGGCGGATTCCGTGGCCAAACTTTCCGCTGTTTTGCCGTTTGATCCCTCTTTGATCATCGGCAGCCTTTTGGCGCCGGATCTGGGCGGTTACACCATTGCGATGAATATGGCATCCAACCGCCTGGTCGGGCTGTTTTCCGGTTTGCTGGTGGCCGCCACTTTGGGCTGCACCATCAGTTTTGTATTGCCGGTTTCAATGGCCGCTATCAAAAAAGAGGATGCTTCCGCCATGATGAACGGTTTGATTTTGGGCATTGTCACCATTCCTGCCTCGCTGATCGTCGGCGGTTTGCTTCTGGGGCTTCCCCTGAAAGATTTTCTCAGCAACGGGCTGCCTATTCTGTTGATTTGTGTGCTGCTCTATCTTCTGCTGACAAAGGCGCCAAAAATGACCACTAAAATTTTAATGGGCTTCGCCAATGTGATCCAGTTTTTATGTTTTTCTTTTTTTGGTGTGGTGATGGCCGGCTTATTCATCCCCAGCTGGCAGATCGCTTCTTATAATCTGGTTTGCGAATCACTGGTGGTGGTGGCTAAAATCACCGTGGTGGTTTGCGGCGCGATGGTGCTTTCTCATATCGCGCTGACGCGCTTTCTCCGGCCGATCAGGTGGGTGGCAAGACATTTGAAAATCAACGATTCTTCCGCTGTGGGGCTTTTGCTCAGCCTCGCCACCAGTGTTTCCATGCTGCCGCTGTTTGACCGCATGGATCACCGCGGAAAAGTGATGAACGCCGCTTTTTCAGTAAGCGGAGCGTTTGTTCTGGGCGGCCAGCTGGCCTTTGTTTCAAGCCTTGAAACCTCTCAGGTCGTTCGAATTTATATGATCTCCAAGCTTTGCGGCGGCATTTGCGCCGTTATCGCGGCAATGCTCACCGCCCCTGCGGATCCCGATGTTGTTTAAAGCAAAGTTCTTCCGTTTTTATAAAAAAGCAGCTCCCGAAAAAAATCGGGAGCTGCTTTTTCTCTTATTAAAAATTTTGAAAGTCAAATTGCCAGATATCGTGATGGGGCCAATCCTTTTCGGAAAAATCCTCACGCAGGCCGATCACTGCAATATGAAGCAGTTCGGCCAAAGCTTCCAGGCGCTCTTCTTCAAATTCATAACGCTGCTTCCAGATGCGGTGCCCCAGAAAAATCATAGATTCCGGCAGCAGCTGCAAAAGCTCGGCCGGAAATTCATTGTTGAGCAGTTCTGATGCATCTGTCTGCGCCAGGGTCTCTTCATTGGCGGTGATATACCAGCTGCAAATATCCCGCTGTGGGTCGCTGAAAGAAACGAAGAGATATTCACTGTCACAGATGGAAAAACTGATGCACGGCGCATCAAACGCCACAGAATAGATCTGAGCAATATCGATGCCGGTTTCTCCATCGAAGCCGTTTTCAGAAATCGGCTCGCATACCGTCAGCCATCTGGAACCCGATGGTCTCACGGCGACCAGGTCGCCCAGCTCTTCCCAAAGCATTCTCGGTTGGTCGAAAGCGTTGTCGCCTTCTTGTGATAAAAATCCGCCGAATTCATCATCCAACATCAAGGCCGCCGTTTGCAGGCATTCTTCAATTTCTTTTTTCGTCATTTCCGGCGCTGTTTGAACGGCCACCATTCCATAGCAAGATGCCATTATCTTTGTTCTCCTCGGTTTTCGATTTCTTCCAGCAAGGCGACGGCATAAGCCTTCATGCCCTCCTGCCTGCCTGTAAAGCCCAGTGTTTCTTCGGTTTTGCCTTTTATATTGATTTGGCTTTCAGAAACATTCAGTGTCTTTGCCACATTTTCTTTCATTTTGGAAAAATAGGGCAAAAGCTTCGGCCGCTGCGCCACGATGACCGCATCGACATTCCCCACGCGGAACCCGGCTTTTTGAATCAAAGCGGCGGCTTCCTCCATCAGCTTCATGCTATCCGCATTTTTATAGCGGGCGTCTGTATCGGGAAAGTGGCTGCCGATATCGTTCAGGCCAGCGGCGCCAAACAGCGCATCGATAATGGCATGGGCCGCCACATCCGCATCGCTGTGCCCCAGCAGCCCTTTTTCAAACGGGATCTCCACCCCGCAAAGAATCAGTTTCCGCCCTTCGACCAGCCGGTGCACATCATAGCCGTTTCCAACTCTCATAGTTTCCTCTTCTTCCTCTATTCCATTTGGTTCATGCGATATTCCAGCAAAGCTTCGGCAATCACCAAATCTTCCGGCGTTGTGATCTTGATATTGAAATAACCGCCCGGCACGATCACGGGATGAATGCCCAGATATTCCACCGCCGAACAATCATCCGTGATGTTCAGCCCTTCCTGCGCGGCTTTGACCAGCGCGCCCTTCAGCAAATCGATATCTGTGACCTGGGGCGTCTGCACGGCATAAAGGGTGCTTCGATCCGGCGTTTGCCTGATCAAACCGTCTTCCGCGATTTTAATGGTATCTTTCACGGGCACCGCCACGGTGGCGCAATGATGCAGAAACGCCTGTTCGCAAGTGTCACGAATAAATTCCTGTGTTATAAACGGGCGCGCACCGTCTTGAACCAAAGCATATTTGCTTTCGGCGCTGCATTCGCATAACGCTTTATAAACGCTTTCCGCCCGGTTTCTTCCGCCATTGATGAGGCGGATAGGTTTTGAAAGCCCCAGCTCTCTGCAGATCTCTGAAATCTCAATCAGGCTTTGCTGACCGGCCGCGATCACGATTTCTTCCACATAATCGCTTTCTTCCAGCGCAAGCAAAGAATGAGCGATCACAGGCAGATCGCCCAGCGGTTCCAGCAGCTTGTTGACCCCGCCCATGCGGGAAGAATTGCCGCCGGCCGCCAAAACAGCCGAAACAAAAGGCAGGCTCTCTTTTTTCTTTTTTAAAAATTCAAACATCTGTTTTTCCCTTTTCACGAAGGTTATAGATAAAGAAAGCCTCTGAAAAGAGGCTTTCTTTATGCCAGCTTTTGATCAATCATATGCTCTATTGTATCATAAGATTCATCCATCGCAAGCATCAATTCTGAAATTAATATTTTTCGGGCGGCGGAAAGCATTTTTCGTTCTCCGGTGGAAAGCCCTCTGTGGTGTTCCCTTGTGCGCAATGTTCGAATGACCGTTGCCACTTGAAGCAGGTCGCCGCTTTTAATCCGATCCATATTTTCGCGGTAGCGCTGGTTCCAATTGACCACCGCCTGCGGCTCGATCTGATCTAAATGCTCAATAAAATCGTGGGCTTCTTCTGAAGAAATCACCGGCCGCAAACCGATATGCTCGCAATTTTCGCAGGGCAACATCAAGACCAATGAGCCAAGACAGAGCTTGAGCGTATAAAAATTGCGCTCTTTCCCGTCTTCTCGGCGTGCCACGATTTCTTCGATGATGCCCGCACCATGCATCGGGTGCGTCACCTTTTGGCCAACGAAATACATCTTTGCTGCCCTCCTCCGGTGGAACGATCCCACGATTCCTATTCTTTTTTACCAGTTCAACTGATAGAATCTCTAGATTCTATTATACACCTTTCTGCCGCCGAAGCAAGTGATTATGCCGAAAAACGCTTATTATTCAAGGGTTGAAAAGCAATTCTCCTTGTCAATCGCCATGATATATCCTTTTTTAACGCCGCAAAATTCGCCGGCTGTTTCGCTGTCATAAACACAGTGCAGTTCTTCATCGGTCACGATCAGGCGTTCATACCCATAACGGTCGGGCAGGGTTTCTAAGTTTTCTGCATAATAAAGCGCATTGGAACCGCTGTTGGGGCAAAGCTCACCTTGATAAAGGGGCAGCGAGCTGACCTCCCTCATCCAATAGGTGTTCACAAACAAATAATCGATTCCATCCTTCCGCCGAGCAAAAGGCGTTGCCAGATCGCGGCCGCCATGGGCGGGGATCTTCAGGATATCGCGGCTTTCTTCATCGCCATCGGGCATAAAAGTGATATTCTGGCGAACGCCCCCTTCTCCTGTTCCCAAAATCAAAACAGAAAGCATATGATCGGGGGTCAAAGTGATCTCAGCCCCGTTGATAATGTTCCCGATAAACAGGTCGCAGGCATCGGCGTTCGCCACCAGATAGCGTTTCCCGATCCGGCTTTTCCACCCTTCGGGGATCTGGGGCAGGCTGCCGAATTTTTGCGCCATGGGGCTTTGAAAATCGGTGGGCGCCTTATTGCGCAAAAGATAAACCTCTTCGCCGCAGGCTTGAAAACTGAAGCGTTCTTCCTGCTTTCCATAGAAAATGCCGTTTTGATAAGCAATATCGCCCTGCATCAGGCGTTTTTCACTGCCCTCCCATGTAGAAAGCTTCATTTCGCGTTTCCCCATTTCGACCTCTATCACTTGGGAGCCGCCATGATAAATGCCCGATGCCGCACGCAGCGAGGGGGGGATTTCCTCACGGTCTGAAGCGAGATTGATGCCGTGCCGGTCAAAAAGGAACTCTGAAACGATTCTCATCAACGCTTCCAGCACATTGGCTCCATGATCCATGGTGGCCGATGCGGCGGCGGCAAGATCATATTGCGGCATCACCACAAACGCCGTGTTGAACTGAAGGGTCGTCCCGCCCTTTTCCCAAACGCCGTTCAAATCAAAATGGCGCATTTTTAAATCGATATAATCCCAGCCCAGGCCATATTGCGGCGTATGGGTGTCCTCGGTCAGAAAAGTCGGCCCATGGCTGGCCTGCATGATCGCAATGCTTTCTTTTGAAAGCACATCGGGATACCAGCCCAAAAACACGCCGCCGAATTTGCAGACATCTTCCATATTGCTTTGAATGCCGCCCGCACCCGAAAGCGCAAGGATCTCGCGAGACCGGTTTTTCAGCGTCATCACGCGCGAGGTTGACTGATCTTCATTTGCGCAAACCGTAGAATGGGCGCCGATGGGCCCGGTGATATTTTGTTTCAGAAATTCAGCATAGGGCATGCCTGCCACTTCTGCCACGATCATTTCCGCCAGTGTAAAACCGTCATTGCAATATACCGCGAATTCACCCGGTTCGGCTTTTAGCTTTGCTTTTTCAAAATAGCGGTATTGCTCTTCATAATAATCAGAGATCTTCCTGTTATTGAACGATTTTTTCATGGCCGTGCCGGGCAAACCGCTGGTATGGCAAAGAAGATCGATGACTTTTATCCGGCGATAACGCGGATCGGCCATGCGGAATCGGGGCAGATAACTGCATACTGTTTCTTGCAATGACAGTTTTCCCTGCTGGGCAAGCATCATCACCGCCGCGGTGACATAGACCTTTGAAACAGAACCCACGCCGTAAAGATCTTCTGTTTTCGCATAATTTCTGCCAAAAGCGCCTTTGCAAACGGTTTTCTGATGCTGCATCACAGCATAAGAAAAACCGCTTACCGAAGGTTGAACCAGTGTTTTTGCAAATTCCACATAACGATCCATCAAAAGCCCTCCTCTTGTTTTCCGATATGACAGAATGACCGCTTGGCGGTCATTCTGTCAACTTCACGGCCCGCCTGCAGCGGCGGCCAATTTTTATCATTCCACGCTTCCTATTCATCACAGAACAGATTATAGATTTTTAAATCTTTCGGAACCCGCGGTTTTCAGATAAAGATACATCCACACACAGCCGGCTGCCAAAACCACCCCATAAAGGAACAGATACACATCGGGCCGGAAAATATCCGAAAGCCACAAAACATATGCCCCTGCCGGAACCACAAGCACGCCCAGGCCCGAGAACATGGTCAGAACGCTGCTGGCGCTTTGTTTCACCGCTGCCACATCCGAAAGATAATCCATCCTAGGGAAATGCAGATTCATAACCACGCCCAGCAAAGCGCAAAAATATGTCATGACAGAAGGCACCAGGATCACGGCCAGAATGCCCGACAAATCAAGTTTCAAAACCATTGAAGAAACCACAGCGGCCAGAAGGACCGGCGGCAAAGTGACCGCCATATGGCAATTCACTTTTGCAAATAAAACCGTCTTCGGCGAAACGGGCAGCGATTGGGCAAGCCACAGGTTTTTACCTTCCAATGAAATGCTGGGGGCCGAAACAATGTTTGTGGAAGCCATCGCGCAAAGCATCGCGGCAACGGCAGCGCTTATGTAGCCGGAAGGGATCGAAAGATTCCCCAGCAGATGCACGGCGGCATCCTGTTTGATCAGCAGATAACCGGCGCCCACCAGCAGAAAAATGCTGCCCATAGCCGCGTTCATAATGTAAATGCCGTTGGTGAAAAAGTGACGCAGCTCTTTTTGAAGCAAAGCCTTGGAAGGCGAAGAAGATTTCAAAGCCTTGGCGCGATATTTCACTTTGGCGACCCCTCTTTTGCTGGTGACCATGACGATGAAGCTTTTGGAAAGCAAAAAGTAAACCAGCAAAAACGGCAGAACACAGCATAAGGCAAAGCCCAGCAAAGCGGATAAGCTGCCATCCGCCAACACGGTTCCGAACGACCACGCGGGGTAGATCGCCGCCCGCACAGTGCCCGCGATCTGTTCTCCATGCTGCAAAAACAACGCAAGATAGCGATTGATGCCAGAAAACACATAAAAATAGGCGCCTAAAAAGATCAATGAAAACACCATGCTGACCATGCTTTTATTGCGCACGCGGCTTAACAGAAGCGTTAACAGCCAGCCGAAAATGCAAGAAAAAGTCAATGACAGCAGCGGCAGCAGCAAAGAAACCACGCAAAGAAGCAGGATTTCCACCGCGCCGAAAGAATAGCGCATCCCCCAAACCACCGCGGCAGGGGTCAACACAAGAAGTTCCATTGCGAAGTTCAATAGATACAGCGCAATCAGGCGGGAAGCCAAAATATAAGCAGGCGGAATCGGCATCGCCAGCAGCAGTTCGTTATCATGCGAATCATAGATCTGCTGCTGAACGGCAAAGGCGCTGCCGATAAAACACAGCGCAAAAGCCACGATTCCCGCCATTGCGAAATAGAACCAGCCTAAGCCCATCTCTCCGAATACGCTGATCGAAGAAAACATGGAGCCAAACATGAAAAGAAAACACGCAAAAATGTAAACCGCAAACAGCCCAATAAGAATTTTGAAAACGGGCGAACGGCGCTTGCCTTTTCGGGTGGAGCGAAACCCCATCGAAAACAGCGCGCGTATCCGGGAGATCAATAATGTTTTTAACATAGCTTACCGTTCCTCTTCCAGTTCTAAAAAGACCTTTTCCAGCGAGCTGTCGCCACGCACCTCTTCCATTTTTCCCGTTTTGATAAGTTCGCCGTTTTTGATGATCGCCACCTGGTCGCAAAGTTTTTCCGCCACTTCCAGCACATGGGTCGAAAAGAAAATGGCGCCGCCGCGCTGGCAGATATCGCGCATGATCGTCTTGAGCTTGTGGGTGGCGATGGGATCGAGGCCCACAAAAGGCTCATCCATCAAAAGCAGTTTGGGTTCATGGATCAAAGCGGAAATGATGGCCAGCTTTTGTTTCATGCCATGGGAAAACGCCGAAATCGGCTGAGCCAGATCATCCTTCAGCTCAAATTCTTCCGCATATTGATGAATCCTCTGCAAACGATCCTGCTGCGAGATCTGGTAAATATCCGCAATAAAATTCAGATATTGTATCCCTGTCATGAAATCATAAAGATCTGGATTATCGGGGATATATGCCATCTGCTGCTTGCAGAGCAAAGGTTCTTTTTGAATCGAGTGACCATCGATCAGAATTTCGCCCTGATCGAAAGCCAAAATGCCGCAGCAGGCTTTTAAAGTGGTGGTTTTGCCCGCCCCATTGTGGCCGATGAACCCGAAAATCTCGCCGGGATGAATCCATAAATTCAAATCATTGACTGCTTTTTTGCTGCCATAGGTTTTGGTTAAATGGTCAATTTTCAGCATAGTCTTTCTCCTTATGTTCGCTCAACGCAAAATAATAATAAACCTATTTTATAATAACCCCATTGGAAATAAAAAGGGGGTTTTCAATACCTTTCGCAAATAAAACGGGCTTTTTCTCCGGCACTTCTGCTATCATTCTATCAAATATGGGCATTTGCGTAAAGCAGGCCGCCTGTAAAAAAAAGGCGCACGAACAGATGATTCATGCGGCCTTTTCAGCATTTTCTTATTTTGAAGTTTTTACGCGAAGCAAACTCTCGATGGCGGTAGTTGGAATTTCGACCAGACGGGCGCCGGGGGTAGAACCGGAAACGCCTTTTTCATCAAGGCACAAATATAAAGTATCTCTGCTCAGGGCAAAGCTGTATTCCTTTGAAGTCAGGTCAAACGCTTCCAGTGTTTTGCGGTCAACGGTGTTTGCCTCACACCATTTTCCAATCTGCTCTTCCATGGTTTTGTTGACCTTCGCCACCTCATTGCCGAACATTTCACTCAGCTTCAGCGGCCATCCGGTGGAGCAATCAAAGGTTTCCGCCGAAAAAACCTGCTTCTGTTTCATGTTCACATCGTTATAAACATAGCTGCGCACAAAGCTGATCTTATCAGAAGTCGATTCCACCATCCGATAGGTGAAATCCACGCGGTAATCGGCCACCGCCACCGCCGAGGTTTCCCATGTTGCGCCATATGCGCTGCGGATCTGATTAAAATAGCTTTCGCAATCCTGCTGTAAAGCCTTCAGCTCTTCTTCATAATATTCATTGATTTTTTTCAAAATCACCTTTTTGCTTCCGGTTTCTTCAAACTGCGGAAGTTCGGCATGATAAACAGCGGCCACAGCCCCGGAAGGAAGCACCAGCTGGTCTTCATATTCCAGACTTTTCACTTTCAGATCCAGGCTTTCTTCCTGTGCATCGGTGTCGCTGTTTTTGGCGGCCAGCGCCGGCTGTTCTTCGGGCGATTTAAACTGAACCGTGCTGCATCCGCCCAGCAGCCCCAAACATAACATCGCCGCCAGAAAAACGGCAGATTTAAAAAATTGCTTTTGCATAGAGCCTCCTACTCGCTCACAGGGATCTCAATGATAAAAGTTTCCATAGAACCATTTCTGTTTCAAGCAATATAATCTCGGCATTTTCTCGGTTTGAAAAATGCTCTTTTCTATAATATTCCCCTGCTCTTTCAAACTATTTGAATATTATACTGGAATTTTGCATTTTCGTCAACCGAAGAGCGCTTCTCAGCCGCTTTAAAAAAACAAGACGAGGCTTTTTGCTGCCTCGTCTTTGCGGAATTTTCTATTTTACAGAGGGTTCGGCGGGAACCGTTTCCGTTTGTTTTTCTTTTTTCCGCTCGGGGAGCTCAACATACACAATGGAAGCCACAATGATCAGACCGCCGATCACAAGATTCACCGTTAAATGTTCATAGCCCATCAGAACAGAAGCCATACAGGCAAACACCGATTCCAGCGAAAAAATGATGGCCGCGCGTGAAGGTTCCACATGTTTCTGCCCCAGTGTCTGCAGATATCCCGCGCCGATGGTGGCCACAAACACCACCAGCATAATGGGCCCCAGCGCCTTTTCGATCTCGACCCCTTTGAAAGAGATGGTGTTGTTAAGCATCGCCGTGATAAAGCAGAGGAACGCCGCCGTTGCCTGAGGCAAAAAGGCCAAAAGCTTTGTGGGGATATGCGGGCTGAAACGGAATAAAAAAGTCATCTGCATGGCGAAAAGCAGCGCAGAGATCAGCGTAAGCCCATCACCCAAAGAAAGCGAAAACGCTTCGCCGGGAACGCGGGTCAGGATATAAACGCCCAAAAAGCAGAGCGCCGCGCAGAAATAAACCTTCTTGTGCGGCCTGCGCCGCAAAATCAGCCAGGTGACAAACGGTGTGCATACCACATAAGAGGTGGTGATGAAAGCGCTGTTGGAAGGGGTGGTGCTGCCCAGCCCGATGGTTTGAACCAGCATGCCGCCATATAAGAACAGGCCGACAATGACCCCCATCAACAGTTGGCGGCGCGTAATATGGCTCAGATCTTTCACACAAAACGGAAGCCAGATCAAAGAAGCCAGCAGATAGCGCACAAACAGGAAGAAGCTGCTGTCCATCCCCGCGTTGAGCACGCTTTTGACCCAGACGAACGAAACGCCCCAAATCAGCGCCGTTGTCACTAAAACAAGGTCATAAAAAAGTTTTTTATTTTTTTCCATACATACCAACCAAAATCAAATTTTTTCCATATGAATACAGACGCATTATATAGTATACCTGTTATATCATTTTCTGTCAAACAGTGGCAAAAAATTTTTACAGACATATAGTGTGGTAAGCGCATTCCCTTGCGCTTATTCTATTTTGTGATGGTGAGATTATGAGATGCTGTAACTCTTGCTGCTGCCGCAGACAATGCGCGCAGGCCGTTTCTTCCTATGAAACCGTTTGCTACTGCACGCGCTATGTAGATGTCCCGATGCAGATCTATTATGGCCCGGGATATACAGAATTAGACTGCTGCCAAGACACCCTCAGTGTGTTAAAGGAAATTTCCGCCTCTATCAAAGCAATGATCCCCGGCACAGCGGTTTCTTCCTGCTGCCGCGGCCGCTGCTGCTGATAGGCCGTCCGGGGGAGTTCTTCTCCCCCCTACATTTCAGCATCTTCTCACCATCACGCCTAAATCAATCGCTGGATCTCCACGATCGTTCTTCCTTTTTTGGATGTTCCCCCTACGAAAGATAAAATCGCTTTTCCCTTCCCTCGCAAAGTAAGCCGATCGCCTTCTTTCACCGCCATATCGGCCTTTGTGGCCGCAAGGCCGTTCACTTCCACCGCACCCTTGCGGATCCATTCCGCCGCGTTGCCGCGCGACATGGAAAACGCAATGGTCAAAATCGCATCCAGCCGCAGCGATGCCACGGTGTCTTTCATCACTTTCATTTTTATTTGCGGAACCGTTACTTCATTCAGCGCAACGGGTTTCACCGCCAATGTTACATTCGAAGCTTTCTCTAAATTCTGCAAGAGAAATTCCGTCATTTCTTTCATCACGAACAGATCGGCCTGTTCCTCCGATACCAGAATATCGCCTATCATCTCGCGGCGTATGCCAAGGCTCATCAGAGAGCCCAGATAATCGCGGTGGCTCAGTTCTTTTTTTGCTTTATTCTGAATCCTCAGCGCAGAAAACGGAAGATCTTCTTCTGTCAAATCGCTTTCTTCCCAATAAGAAGGCAAAAAGATGGCTGCGCGGCGTTCCGCGCCTTCAAAACCGCCGCTTAAAATGAATTTTTGCCGGTTTGTGCTCATCAGTCGGCAAAAAAGCTCTTGCTGGCGCAGATCTAAAAAAGCTGTTGTGATCAACCTGTCATATTTTTCCGCCTGCTCTGCTTTATCCAGCAGTTTGCCGATCAACAGCTTTTCATCGGCATTTTGTGCCAGCGCATAGAAATTTTCGCGTTTCACCCGATCGTTCTCCTTCTTTTCTCATCTTTTCAATTGTTTTTATCTTACCACAGCCGCAGATACAGTTCAAACAAAATAAAAAGGCCATGAGCCCCGAACGATCCGGCTCATGACCTTTTTTATGTTTTTAGTTTTCCTGTGGTTCCTGCGGCGGCTCCGCGGGCGCCTGGCAAGCTTCCCCACGCGGCAGCGTGATCGTCACTTTGAAAAGATCGCCGTCAACGGTGATATTAAAGGTGCCGTGCTGCAGCTCCACCAGATTCTTTGCAATGGCAAGCCCCAGTCCGCTTCCTTCGCTTTGGCGCGAAAGATCGCCGCGTTTAAAACGATCTGTCAGTTCCGAAGCTTCCACACCGCTGAGTTCATAAGCGGAAATATTCTTCATTTCAAAGCAAACTTCCGCTTCTTCTTTTCTGATTTCCACATATACACGCGAAGACCGCATGGCATATTTAAATACATTGGAAAAAAGATTTTCCAGCACACGCCACAGCTGCCTGCCATCCGCGCGAACCCACACGCGTTCCGCGGGAACTTTGAACCGGAAATCCAGCTGTGATTCCTGTATCTTGTCATCCAGTTCCCCCATGCCCTGTCTCAGCAAGGATGTCAGATCAACATTTTCGATCTCGATGGGGATCGTTCCGCTGGCGGCTTTTGAAACCTCGAACAGATCATCCGTGAGGGTTTTCAAGCGCTGGGCTTTCGATGCGATAATCTCGAAATAGCCCGGTGCGTTCTCGCTGCCAAGCCCTTCTTTTTCGATCAGATCCACATAGGTGATGATCGAAGTCAGCGGGGTGCGGATATCATGAGAAACATTGGTGATCAGTTCCGATTTCATGCGCTCGCTTTTGAGTTCCTGCTCAACGGCGGCGTTCAGCCCTTCACCCAGACCATTGATCTTATCTGCCAGCGCAATAAAAACCTTATCGCCCTGCACATCGATTTTATAATCCATATTCCCGTTTCGAATTTCATCAATGCCCTTGCAGATTTTTTGATAGGAAACCGCGCGGCGATAAGCATAAACAGCCGTTACGATGATCAGCGCGATGGATAAGGGGAAAACAATGGCCAAAAGCATACACAGCGCGCCATAGATCACCACCGCCCATACAATGTTTTTCGGCACGGCATCGGCCGTCAACGCATGATAGACCTTCACGGTTCCATTGCGGATCATGCGGCAGACCCAGGCGCATACCCGATAAATGAGGCTGTTTTTCAAAAAAGTTCTGTTCTTGAGCAATCTGACGCATGAATAATAAAGGGCAAAAATAACGGTGGCGAAAACTGCGGCACAAGGCACAACAAACTGCCGGTTTTGATACCTTATCAAGCCATATATGGCATAGGCATACCCCACACAGGCTGTCGCCAGAACCGCTAAATTGATCTCGGTGAAAATCGCGTCGATCCATTGCATCTGCACTTCGCCGCGGCGTTCCTTTCTTCCGCAAACCACTGTCAGATAGATAAAAAGCACCATGGCCGCCAGCAGCGCCGCCGACAGGCTTTTTGCATATTTCATCGTGATCTCATAGTTTTTGCTCAGCTCTTCTGTGATCGGCGAAAGATATTGCTCTGTCAGGGCGATTCTGATCACGGCATCCTGTGCAATATCATTCTCACCGCTACCCGAGTAATAATAGCCGTGCTCCACCGGGAAACCGTAATATTCCGAAAGATCCATCGTCTGGGTTTTGTCGCCTGTTTTGATCGCGCATTGACGGCCGTTGATAATCAGCGCAACGGGTTGTGATTCATATTCTTTCGCGTCTTCAGAAGCATTTTTTAAAACCGTTCCGCCATTCTGGATGAAAAATTTAATGTTTTCTTCTTTCATCAGCTGCTCACGCTTGTAGGTCTGTCTTTCGGCGTCTTTCAGCTGCCGGTCGATCTCTGCCTGCGCGAAAGCCTGCGTTTCTTCGCGATATTTTTCTTCAAATTCTTTCTGCGCCTGGCTGAGGTCTTCTGTTTTTAAAGAGGCGATGATTTTTCCCTTGGGCGTTTTTTCAATCAGGATATCCGCGCTGTCAAGGCGATAATCTTCATATTCAACATTTTTACCGCTGTTTTTAAGTTCCTGTTCCTGATACTGTCCAAAAAAAGATGCCCACTTATCGCCGTATAATTCCTGCCATCTTCCCAGCAGCTGATCTTTTTCGAGCGTCTCACCGGCGGTGATCTTCGCCACATCTGCCTGCGGCTCGGCAAGCGCCAGTATTTCATTCATTTTTTGGGCGATGTCTGATGCCGCGGCAGAATCTTTTTGCCAGTCATCGGTAAGTGTAGGCCGATATCCTTCATTAATACCCAGATCAAATACTTCCGCCACTTTTCCGGTTCCCCAAGCCACGATCGCGATCAAAAGCAGCGCGGCAATGGTTTTCAATACTTTGCTATACATCCAATTTTTCGATTTTGTATCCAATTCCCCATACCACCTTTAAATATTTTGGCTCTTTCGGATTGATCTCGATCTTTTCTCGAATTCGCCTGATGTGTACTGCAACCGTATTTTCGGGGCAATAAGCCGGTTCGTTCCAAACTTTTTCATAAATTTGTTCGATGGAATATACTCTTCCGGCGTTGCGGATGAGAAGCAGCAGAATCTTATATTCTACCGGCGTCATTTTAACAAGTTCTCCATCCACCAAAACCTCTTTCCGGTCGTCATCCACGATGAGTTGGCCGGTTTGAAACAGCAGCTCGCTGGTTTGGGCGCTGCCCAGTTTCGTGTAACGGCGCAATTGCGATTTCACCCGCGCGATCAGTTCCAAAGGATTAAAAGGTTTTGTCACATAATCATCCGCGCCGATGTTGAGGCCCAAGATCTTATCGGTATCTTCGCTTTTCGCCGAAAGCATGATGATCGGGATATTTTCGCTTTCCCGAATCTTCAAAGTGGCGCGGATACCATCCATCTTCGGCATCATGATATCCATCAAAATCAGGTGGATCTCCTCTTTTTCCAAAACCTCCAGCGCCTGAACGCCATCATAAGCTTTGAAAATTTGATATCCCTCATTTTTCAGATAGATCTCAATCGCGTCAACGATTTCTTTCTGGTCATCACAAACAAGTATATTCATCCTCAAATTCTCCCCGTTTTTCAGTACAGTATTATCCTAACATCAATTTCTTACTATAGCTTTCATAAGAATCTTACGAATTCCTTAATATAGATAAAAACGGAGAGCAATGCTCCCCGTTTTTAAGGTTTGTGAATGGAACAAGGCATCCCCGCCAGGCATTTTCCGCATACATCGCTGCCGGTAAGCTTTAAGTTTTGCAAACATTCTTCATAACAGGCCGCCCTGTCGAATGAATTTTCACCCAGCGCTTTCTTTGGGCAGGCCGCAAGGCAGGCTTTGCAGCTGCCGTCACGATAATACAGGCAGAATTCTTCTGTTTGCGGCGGGATGCTCTCGGCCTCTGCGCCCGCCAGCAAACTGGTGAAGCAGCCGCAGCAGCCCTGTTGTGTGATCAGCATATTGTTTTTGCCAAAGCTGCCCAAACCGGCGATTCTGGCAATATGGCGGTGTGACCATTTGCCGACCAGCCGTTGAGCGTCAAACTGCGATGCCGCCGGCGTGGGAAGCATCGCCGGTATCTGATTTGCTTCCATCCAGGAAAGAAGCGCCCGATTGGCGGCGGCAACTCTTTTTCCCATTTCTTCATAGGCATCCGCCCACCGCTGCGATGCACTTTCACCGCCTCGATTGCTCAAAACGGTTTCTTCGTCATAAGGATAAAAAACGGCTATCACGG
Source organism: Acidaminobacterium chupaoyuni (assembly GCF_047936785.1). Classification (GTDB taxonomy): domain Bacteria; phylum Bacillota; class Clostridia; order Oscillospirales; family Butyricicoccaceae; genus Acidaminobacterium; species Acidaminobacterium chupaoyuni. Next base: position 1,504,176 of record NZ_CP176394.1, on the reverse strand, counting down.
TTTTGCATTCCTTCATCATATCACGCGGCAAAAAATGTTCCGGCATCCCGGCCTGCCGCAATGGAAGATATGGCTGGGGCTCTGCCGTGGCAAAGCCCGCTATCGGTTTTCGAAAACCTGTTTTCAGGTTCTGCTCAAGAGAATATTCTTTCGCGGCGCGCCAAAGGATCTCTTCGATAACCGATTTTTGCAAGATCATAAAACCGTTACCTGAAGCCCTTTCAGCACTTCAAAGGTTTTTTGGTTCATTTCTTCATCGGCCCCCGCCACACACTGGCGGTCGATCACGATTTCTGCCTCAGGCTGGGCCGCTTTGGCCAGAACGGCGTTCGAGATCACGCAGATATTGGTGACCACGCCGCAAAGCTCGATGACCGTATATTGATTTTCTTCAGCGCGCAGAAAATCCAGCAGCGCCGCGCTGCCGAATGTGTTTTTTTCAAAGCATCTGCACCCCTGCAGCATATGCGCCACATCTCCGTATAACTGCCAGCCAGCGGTATCTTTGATGCAATGGGGCACGGGCAGTTTCTTCCCTTCCTGTGTATCGGCATAATCGGGATGATGCGTGTCTAATGTATAAACAACATGGCCGCCCGCTTTTTGATAAGAACGGATCTTATCGCAAATGGCGGATTCGATGGCTTTCGCGCCTTCGAAACCCAGGCTGCCCGTTACAAAATCATTTTGATAATCTACCACGATCAGAAGTTTTTTCATATTATTCGTTCTCCATTTTCTGAAATTCCACCGTGTAGCCGTTAGGATCTTTTAGAAAAAAAGAATAAACGAGGAATTGGGGATGTCTGCGGGGGATGGTCATTCCATCGCCGCCATCCGGTTCCGCCAAAGCCCGATATACCCGATCCACCGCTTCGCGGTTTTCACAATTGAATGAAATGCACATACCCGTGGCCAAAGGCCGGCCATCTTCATATTCGACGAACCCCAAATAACCATAGCCCGTGTCGAAAATGATGCTTTTTCCTTTTTTCTGAAAAACAGAAAGCCCCAGCCGGTGATGATAGAATTCTTCCATTTCATCAATGCCCACACAAGGGAAAAACAGAACGCTGGATTCGATCATGCCCGCAAGTCCTCTTTTCTGTTGTTCTCTTTCAGCGGCCGACAAGCTCCGGCCGCGCGGCGGTATGTTGTTTTTATTATAAGTGAAAATATGACATTTCACAAGAGAAGTTTGACGATATCTGCCCGTCAGAGCAATCAAATTTGATTTCTGCTTTTTGAATGGGCCGTGCATCCACAATAAAAAGTTGCCGTTCTTCCTCCTCCGGCCGCATTTTGCGTTTCATTTCATGCGTGTTTTGTGCTTGGCAGACCTTTTAAAGGCTTTTCATCAAAACACCGCTTTATGGGCAGCAAAGCCATGTTTTTCACTCACTGGCATCGTTTTGCAAAGGCATTCATGCGCAGTTTTCATACAAAAAAGCCATGGGAAAGCTTCTCCCATGGCTTTTAAAAACTACGATTTCTTTTTTGACGCCGGGCGCCCGTTTCGCTCGATGATCGGCGCCGCTTTTTCGGTGATGCATTCTTTTGTGATGGTGACTTTGCTGATGGTCAGATCGGAAGGCATTTCAAACATGATCTGCATAATGCTTTCTTCCATCACCGAACGCAGCCCTCTCGCGCCGGTGTTGCGCTCCATAGTCTTTTCGGCGATCGCCTTCAAAGCCTCGGGCTCAAACACCAGTTCTACCCCATCCAGATCAAACAGATGGGCATATTGTTTGGTCAAGGCGTTCTTCGGCTTTGTCAAAATCGTGATCAACGCTTCTTCATCCAACGGATCAAGCGCCGTGATCACCGGCAAACGACCGATCAGTTCGGGGATCAGCCCGAATTTCAGCACATCCTGCGGTTCCACTTTGCGCAGAATATCTTTATTCTCGCTCTGCTTTTTCGAATGCACTTCGGCGCCAAAACCAAGCCCCTGCTTGCCTGTGCGTTTTTCAATGATCTTTTCCAAACCATCGAAAGCGCCGCCGCAAATGAACAGGATATTGGCTGTATTGATCTGGATAAACTCCTGCTGCGGATGCTTGCGCCCGCCCTGCGGCGGCACATTGGCAACCGTGCCCTCTAAAATTTTCAAAAGGGCCTGCTGCACCCCTTCGCCGCTCACATCGCGTGTGATGGAAGGGTTCTCGCTTTTTCTCGCGATCTTATCCAGTTCATCGATATAGATGATGCCTTTTTCTGCGCGTTCCACATCATAATCCGCCGCCTGGATCAGACGAAGCAGAATGTTTTCCACATCTTCGCCCACATAACCGGCTTCGGTCAGTGTGGTGGCATCGGCAATGGCAAACGGAACATTCAGCGTTCTGGCCAAGGTCTGGGCCAGCAGTGTTTTGCCGCAGCCTGTGGGCCCAAGCATCAGAATATTGCTTTTTTGAATTTCAACACCGTCGTTTTCGGCGTTTTCCAAATTCATCACGCGCTTATAGTGATTATAAACCGCAACAGCCAAAACGATTTTCGCCCGATCCTGCCCGATCACATATTGATCTAAAGTTTCTTTGATCTCAGCGGGTTTTGCAAGCTTTTTCGGGTTTTCTTCCGCCTGTTTGCTTTGTTTTGTGTTTGCTTCTTCGTCCAAAAGATCCTTACAAATTTCGATACACTCGTTGCAGATATAGGCGCCGGGGCCGGCGATGATCCGCTCTACCTCGTTTTGTGAACGCCCGCAAAAACTGCAGCGAATGTCCTTCTGCTCATCGGACATAGTTAACCCCTTAATATGATTATCGTTTTTCGATCACTTTATCAACCAGACCATAAGCGCAAGCTTCCTGAGCTGTCATAAAGTTATCACGATCGGTATCTTTTTCGATCACTTCAAGAGGCTGGCCTGTTCTTTCGCTGAGGATCTTGTTCAGGTTCGCTTTTGTGTGAAGAATCCAATCGGCGTGAATTTTGATATCGCTGGCCTGACCCTGCATCCCGCCCAAAGGCTGGTGGATCATTACTTCACTGTTGGGCAGCGCCAGGCGTTTGCCCTTTGCACCGGCCGCCAGCAGAAAAGCGCCCATGCTGGCCGCCATGCCCATGCAGATGGTGGAAACATCACACTTGATATATTGCATGGTGTCATAGATCGCCATGCCCGCCGTCACGCTGCCGCCGGGGCTGTTGATATAAAGTTGAATATCTTTGTCAGGATCCTGCGCCTCAAGATACAAAAGCTGCGCCACGATCAAGCTGGCCGTTGCATCGTTCACTTCTTCAGAAAGCATTACAATACGGTCGTTCAGCAGGCGGGAGTAAATATCATAAGAACGCTCGCCCTTGTTCGTTTGTTCAACTACCATTGGGATATAAGGCATGTTAAAGACCCCTTTCCATTAGGAAAAAGCGATTATTCAGCTGTTTCTTCGGCTTCTTCCTTTGCCTTTTTTGTTGTTTTCTTTGCTGCGGCCTTCACTTTGGCGTTTTCTTTGATCAGCTCAACAGCTTTTTGTGTCAACAGATCGCCCTTCAAAGATTCTGCGGGCAGCAGAGACTTCACGCGTTCCACTTCCATCTTGTTCTGCTCTGCCAGCTCGGTATATTCTTTATCCAGTTCTTCCTCTGTTACTTCCAGATTTTCCAGCTCGGCGATTTTTTCCAGCGCCAAACGGATCTTGACCTGCTTTTCAGCCTGATCGCGGAACAGTTTGCGGAAAGATTCCATCGACATATCATTCATCTGCAGGTAAGTATCCAAGCCGATTCCCTGCATAGACATTCTATACCCAAAGTCTTCAACGATTCTGTCGATTTGTGCTTCAAACATCACTTCGGGCACTTCTGCCGTGAAGTTTTCCAGCATGCCGTCGATCAGTTTTTCTTCGAATTCGTTTTCAGCCGCTTTTTCTTTTCTTTCTTTGATCTTTGTTTTCAGATCGGCCTTCAGTTCATCCAGTGTGTCGAATTCGGAAACATCTTTCACGAATTCGTCATCGATCTCGGGTTTCTGTGTTTCTTTGATCTCATGGATCTTGCATTTGAACACAGCGGGCTTGCCGGCCAGAGAAGCTTCCTGATACTGTTCGGGGAAAGTCACATTCACATCGAACTCTTCTTCTGCGTTTTTGCCCACGACCTGATCTTCAAAGCCGGGGATAAACATGCCGGAACCGATCTTCAGGCTGTAATTTTCGGCTTTGCCGCCATCGAAAGGCACGCCGTCAACGCTGCCGTCAAAATCAAAAATAACGGTGTCGCCTTCTTTTACAGCGCGTTCAACGGTGACCAGGCGGGCGTTATGATCGGCCATGCGGCCCAGTTCTTCTTTGACATCTTTTTCGGTAACGGAAATCTTTGCTTTTTCCACTTCGATGCCTTTATAATCTTTCACCTGAACTTCGGGCTTCACGGTGACCAGCGCGGTGAAAGTGAAACCTTCGTCGTTTACTTCTTTAATATCGACGCTGGGATGATCCACGGGCTGGATCTTCGCTTCTGCCACGGCGGCATCATATGCTTCGGGATAGCAGGCATTCACCGCGTCTTCCAGGAAAACGCCTTCGCCATACATTTTTTCAATGATTTTGCGGGGAGCTTTGCCTTTTCTGAAGCCCGGAACATTCATTTTTCCCACATTCTTGCGGTATGCCTGTTCCATTGCTTTTTCAAATACTTCTTTTTCTACGGAAATCGTCAGTTCCACCTGATTGGTTTCCTTTTTCTCAATGCCTTTCAGCTGCATTAGAGTTTTCCTCCTCGTGTCTATTTAATAGATTTTATGGTTTTATCATAACCGGCCGAAAATTCAGATAATCAGCCGACACAACCCGATAGTCGATCCCATCGCGAATACCGCTGAAAGCCCCTCTAAGGCTTTCGCCGTGCAGATGCCCATAAAAGCATCGGCTCACGCCATATTTTTGAAGGAGATCGGTGATCTGTGTTACTTCATACCCCGGATTCCCCGCCAGGATCGGCGGATAGTGCAGGAAGCAAAAGATCTCACAGTCTCTGTTTTCTGCGCGGGCCGCTTTCAGCGAAGCCTCCAGGCGGATGAGTTCCCGTTTGAACACCGTTTCGTCTGCCGAAGCAGGGTCTGACGGATCATAACACCAGCCGCGAGTGCCGCATAAAGCAACTCCATTATAAAAAATACAATTATTATGCAAAAAAGACAAGGTTTTTATTTGATTATTTTCAAAAAATTTTCTCATTTTTGTGATTGTTTGCCACCAAAGGTCGTGATTTCCCTTAATCAGCACTTTTTTGCCGGGCAAACCATCCAGCAAGCGAAAATCTTCCGCCGCCTCTTCCAAATTCAAACCCCAGGATAGATCGCCGCATATCACGGTGAGATCATCTTCCGTCAGGATCTGCTGAAAATTCTGAACGATTTTGTTTCGATAATCCTTCCACACACCGCCGAAAACATCCATCGGTTTCTGCGTGGTTTCTGAAAGGTGCAGGTCGCCGATCGTATATAACGCCATGCAGCACCTCCGTTTTTCTGAGTTTATTGGAACGCATCGGGGATATGACGGATCTCGCCGTTTGCATAAACTTCGATCACATCGAAGCGCAGCGGGAATTCCGTTTCCTGCTGCATCAGCCAATGGCGCGCCGTCAGCCGCAGCCGGTTTTGTTTGTGAACATCCACAAACTCCATCGCCTGGGCAAACCGATCGTTTTTCCGCGTTTTCACTTCGGCAATGATCACCAGCTCTTTTTTTCGGGCGATCAGGTCGATTTCGCCATAACGGCAGCGGTAGCCCGCTTCCAAAACCGTGTAACCTTTTTTGCGAAGATATTCCGCGGCGGCGGCTTCCCCCGCCCTGCCGATGACGCTCGTGTTCATTCGCCCGTTTCCCCCAAAAGCTTTTTCAGAAAACTGCGGCGGTGGATCTCACAGGGGCCATATTCCAGCACAGCTTGTCTGTGCGCTTTTGTGGGGTAACCCTTGTGGATCTCAAACCCATAGGCGGGGTATCTGGCCGCTTCCGCCACCATCAGGCGATCTCTGCTCACCTTGGCCAGAATCGAGGCTGCGGCAATGGAAGCGCTTTTGCCATCGCCTTTGATAATGCAAAGCGTTTCACATCCCAACTGCGGATCGCGGTTGCCATCTACCATGGCGATATCGGGCGTTGTTTTCAGCCCTTCCACCGCGCGGCGCATCGCCAAAAAAGTGGCCTGTAAAATGTTGATTTCATCAATTTCGGTGTGGGATGCCCACCCGACGCCCCAGAAAGCGGCTTTTTCACAGATTTCATCAAACAGCAACTCGCGCTTTTTTTCGCTGAGTTTCTTCGAATCATTCAGCCCTTCGATAGGGCGGGAAGGATCTAAGATCACCGCGGCGGCGCAAACCGGGCCCGCTAAAGGGCCTCTGCCCGCTTCATCGATGCCGCAAATGCGCTGTTTTCCCTTTTCTGTGAAAAACTGCTCATATTCATACATCGGCTTCGTCATGCTTTTCATCCTTGCCGCCGGGGCTTTTGGGCTGCGGCGCAAGCTCTAAGGTAATGCGCCCCAGTTTCCCGCTGCGGAACTCATCCAGCAAGACTCTGGCCATGCGCTCGGTGTTATACTCCCCGCGGGAAAGCAGGAATCCGCGCGATTTTGCCATCGCCTGCAAGGTTTCATAAGGCTGGTCGCAATCGACCGCCTCAAGCTTATAGCGCGCTTCCAAAGCGCCCGGCGCCACCTGCGCCAGCTTTTTGATCAGTTCACAGGCCAGTTCTTCCAAATCCAGAATTTCATCATTGATGGTTCCGGTATAAGCCAGCATCATGCCGGTGTGTTCATCATCGATCTTGGGCCAAAGCATGCCCGGGGTATCCATCAGTTCAAGCCCCTCTTTCAGGGTGAACCATTGGTTGCTGCGGGTCACGCCCGGTTTGTCGGCGGCGACCGCCGATTTGCGCCCCAGGATGCGGTTGATAAACGAAGATTTGCCCACATTGGGAATGCCGCAGGCCATGATTTTGATTTTTCGGCCTTTGAGGCCCTTTGCTTCATCGCGGGCGATCTTTTCAGCCATCACTTTCTGGATCATCGGCACCAGCGTTGAAATGCCCGAACCGCTTTTGCTGTCGGTTACCAAAGTGGGGATGTTTTCCGATTCGAAATAGCGTTTCCAGCGGGCTGTTTCCTCCGGATCTGCCTGATCTGCACGGTTTAAAATCAAGATGCGTTTTTTTTCACCGGCCATACGCAGAAGATCCGGGTTGCGGCTGGATGCGGGAATTCTCGCATCGCGCAGTTCACAAATCAAATCGATTTGTTTCAGATCTTCCAGCATCAGGCGCTTGGATTTCGCCATATGCCCGGGATACCAGTTAATTTTCATTGAATACCGCCAATTCTGCTAAAGGGAAACAGCCGAAAAACGACCTTTCCCACGATTTTTTCATAGGGGATCGTTCCCACTTCGCTCAAACGGCTGTCTGAACTGCGGTTGCGGTTATCCCCCATTACGAACACTTCATTTTTAGGCACGACCAGAGGATATTCCCGATCGCCCATGAATGCCGTGGTTTCATTGATATAGGGTTCATAAAGCGTTTTGCCGTTTACCGTGATCTCGCCGCTTTCGCCGTTGACGGTCACAGTATCACCGCCCACCGCGATCACGCGTTTCACCAGCGGCTGCGCCATAAAGCTGTCGGCCATCAAAACGACCACATCGCCGCGCTTGGGCTGGGTATAACCCGCCGAAGCCACCAAAAGCTGATCGCCGTTATACAGCGTGGGATACATCGATTCTCCATCCACGCCCGAAAGCCTGACCACAAACGCAAAAACAGTCACCAAAATAGCCAGCGCAAATACCAGCGCTTCCGCCCAATCGAAAAGTTCGGAAACAGCGGTGTTTTTTTTGGCGTTTGGCTTGTCGTCTTCGGGCTGTGCAGCCTTTTCTATTTCTTCATTTGGTTCCATATTGCTGCTGTTATGCTCCATTGTTTATCACGATCCTCAACAGCCGATTTCACGAAGAGCCTCTGGCCAAAGATGACGAAACGGCCTGCTCCCCTGTTTTTTTGAATTTCGAAAAATAAAAAGAAGAGGGACGAAAAATGTTCCGTCCCTGCTCCATTTAGATATCCTGTTTGACTTTTGCAGCCTTACCAACTCTGTCGCGCAGGTAGTAGAGCTTGGCTCTTCTGACTTTACCTTTTCTCACGACCTCAACTTTTTCGATGTTGGGGGAATGAACCGGGAAAGCCTTTTCTACGCCAACGCCATAAGAAACTCTGCGAACAGTGAATGTTTCCTGAATGCCGCCGTGTTTCATAGCGATAACAGTGCCTTCGAATATCTGGATTCTTTCGCGGTTACCTTCTTTGATTTTGGCGTGCACCTTCACAGTGTCGCCGATTCCAAAATTCACAGCGTTTTCTTTCAGCTGCGATTCTGTCAGTTTTTTTACGAGATCCATATTCTCTTTCCTTTCTGTCATAGATGTTCGTGCCCTGACTGCGGCAGAGGACCATCCGTAATACATGCCCAATTATAATATCATAGCGGTGATATTTTGGCAATAGTTTTTAGAAAAATTCTGCGAGCTGTTCATCAAGGATGCTCTTGCGAAGATAGGTGGGGCGGTCTTGCGAAGAAACATAGTTATGAAAACGCAGAATATCGGTCAGATAGGCCGGGTTCAGCGGGTCATCCCCCGCCCTCAGAATGCAGCGGCAGCGAAACCCTTCTTCTGTGGGTTCAAAAACGATTTTCCTGGCATAATCGGCAAGCACGACCTCTTTATCGCCGCGCTTGGAATGCTTCAGAATCCTGACCTCTTTTTCGAAGATGGCCGGAATCTCGGGCGACCAGACGCAGGGATAAGAAATTTCATATTCGCACCAGGCGATCTCATTGATGGGCGTGACCGCCCGGCGGTATTCCAGCGCTTTCAAACCGTGAGGCAGCGCCGCGTTGATGCGTTCGATCAGATCTTCGGGCGGGGCATCCTGCGTCAGTTCAAAATCGCAAAGATCATATTCGCTTTGATAGCCTGTGCTCAGCGGCACCAGAATGGAGAGATAAATATGCGGGTTAAACCCCGATGTATATTTCACCGGCAGCGCTGCGCGGATAAGCGAACGCTGCAGCGTCTGCATCAGATCCAGATGAGAAATATAAGATGAATATTCTTTCTTTTCAAACTTCAGTCTCACTTTATACATCGCAGCGTTTCCCCCCAGATAATTTCAGCGCGCCGCAGTTACGGCAGCCATGGGCGCAATCGGGCGTTGCAATGCCCTTGAGCGCTTCTTCATATTCCCCGCGCAGATAGCTTTTATCCACCCCCGAGAAAATATGATCCCATGGGAAGATCTCATCAGCCGGCTGGCTGCGGTAAGCATAAAATTCAGGATCGAGGCCGCAATGTTCGAAAGCCTGCATCCATACATCGAATTTAAAATTCTCATCCCAGGCGTCTAAATTGCATCCGTTCTTCCATGCTTCATAGATCACGGCGGAAAGGCGGCGGTCGCCGCGGGCGAAAACCGCTTCTAAAAAGCTGGAATCACTTTTATGCAGATTGAACGATACATTTTTGATCTTCAGCTGTTCTTTCAAAATTTCCTGCTTGCGGCGAACCTCTTCGCGGGTGGCCTGCCCCACCCACTGAAACGGGGTCTGTGCCTTGGGCACAAAGGTCGATACGCCGACATTGATCTTGATGCCGCGCGCCTTGTTTTTGCCGTTTTTGCGGAAGGTGTAGATCACATCACGCACAATGGCCGCAATGCCCGCCAAATCTTCATCGGTCTCGGTGGGCAGCCCCATCATAAAATAAAGCTTCACATTGTTATAGCCCGCCGCGAAAGCGATCGCACAAGCGTTGAGCAGATCTTCTTCATAAAGATTTTTGTTGATCACATCTCTCAACCGCTGTGTGCCCGCTTCGGGCGCGAAAGTCAAACCGCTTTTGCGCACTTTTTGAATGTTTTCCATCAGATCGAGATTGAAATTATCGGCGCGCAAAGAAGGCAGCGCCAAATTGATGTGGCGCGGCTCGCAATAAGAGATCAGCCCATCGCACAAAGATTCCAGCTCGGGATAATCGCTTGAACTGAGCGAAGAAAGCGAAACCTCGTCATATCCTGTGGTTTCGGCCAGTTTTTTGGCCTGGGCTTCCAGAGTTTTGGCGCTTTTGGCGCGGATGGGGCGATAGGTATAGCCCGCCTGGCAAAAACGGCAGCCACGGCGGCAGCCGCGGAACAGTTCCACCATGGCGCGGTCAAACACGATATCGGTGGAAGGAACGATGAAACGATCGGGATAATAGGCGGCATCCAGATCTTTCACCACGGCCTTTTTCACCACCGCGGGAATGCCCTCATCCGGGGTGACCGATGCGATGGTGCCATCTTCATGATAGGCCACATGATAAAACGACGGCACATAAACGCCCTCGATCTTGGCGGCCTTTTTCAAAAAGCTCTGCTTATCCATGCCCTCTTTTTTGGCGCGGATATAAAGCTCTGTTAAAGCGGGCAGGTTTTCTTCCCCCTCGCCCACCATAATGATATCAAAAAAATCCACCACGGGTTCCACATTATAAACGCAGGGCCCGCCCGCGATCACAAGCGGGGTCAGCTCTGTTCGCTCTGAAGAGAATTTCGGAATGCCGGCCAGATCCAGCATATTCAGAACCGTGGTGTAATTCAGTTCATATTGCAGCGAAAAGCCAAAAATATCGAATTTCGACGCGGGATCTTTACTTTCCAGCCCATAAAGCGGCAGCCCCACCCGGCGCATTTCCGCTTCCATATCGGCGGCCGGCGCATACATTCTTTCACACCATACATTTTCCATGGCGTTGAGGCGCCCATATAAGATCTTAGAACCCAAATGCGACATGGCGATTTCATATAATTCGGGAAAACATAAGGCGAAACGGCAATCGACCGCAGCCGGATCTTTGAGGATGCTGTTATACTCCCCGCCTGTATAGCGCGCGGGTTTCCGCACATTATCCAGACATTGTTTCAGTTTATAATCCATGGTTCCTCCAAACAGAAAGTTTCAGTTTTATTCTCTTTTATCATAAAGCCTTTAAAGAATTCTGTAAAGCTGTTTTGTTCGGCAAAACGCTAAAATTACCATGGATGCAAACAAAATCGTGATATTTCCTTTGGTATAGATAAAAAGCCCCGCACCGCATGCCAGCAGAAAAATTCCGATGGAAACAGAAAGCCAGTAAACGGCATCCAGCGCTTTTTGAAGCGGAAAATATTGCAGCAAAAGAGATCGCAGGATCATTCCCCCATCCAGCGGATAGACCGGTATCAGGTTGAACAGGCATAAAATCAAATTGATGCCGCAAAACAGGTCTTTCCCCTCGCCGCCCCGTGGGAAGAAAAAACCCGCCGCCAAAAAAAGAAGCAGGTTGCAAAGCGGCCCGCACAGCGCGATCACCGCCTCTTTTAAATAAGAAAGTTTTTCCGAGGTAAATTCTAAATTCAAGCCCCATGGGGCCACCGTGAACCGCCTGATCCTTTCGCCCATGCAATAAATGGCGGCGAAATGCCCCGCTTCATGCAAAGTCACCGCGGCAAGCGTAACGGCGATCATTTCGCCATCGGCAAAACAGAGCAGCGCCAGAAGAAGCAGAAGCGTGCAGGCTGAAAATCCGATTTTTTTCATGCAGATAACTCCACATATTGAGAAGGATTGATGATCTTACCGTTTTTTCTCATTTCAAAATGCAGATGCGGGCCGGTCGATTTGCCTGTGCTGCCCACTTTGCCCACTTCTGCCCCCAATGCGATCCAGGCCCCCTTCTTGGCCGTGATCTTTTGCATATGCCCATAAAACGAAGTGAACCCATTGCCATGATCGATGCGCACATAGTTGCCGTAAACCGTGCCCTTTCCTGTTTCCGTCACTCTACCTGCGGCAAAGGCTTTGATGGAAGTGCCTGCCGAGGCGGCGATATCCACCCCGTAATGGAACGATGCCTTTTCATCGATGGGATGATCCCGATAGCCGAAAGGCGAAGTGATCCTCCCACGAAGCGGCGCCGCGCAGGGGGAAGTAAACGGATAAAAAGTGTCGTCCACCACATCCGGGCTGGGGATATGGAACGGCACATTGCTGGTGTCATCCTGCATTTCTTCCGCCGGCAAGTCAAACTTCAGCGTGTTCGGGTCAATGATCGGCGAGGGCGATTCGCAAACGCCGCTCAGCGAGGAAACGGAAAAGGTACGGTCGGAATCGTTTCCGACCGTACCCTCCTGCGGCGTATATTCATCAAAATCATTGGCCTGTGCCGGCAGAAAATCAGAGGAAGCTTCCGATGCACCCATATCATCTTGTTTGATGCCCAACAGCTTTTTCCCAAACACCACAATGGCATTTTCTTTCTTTTCGGTTTCGCTCACCGCGTTTTTGCCAAATACGGCCACTGCCTGCTGCAGATCCATTTCGCCCTGCACCAGCATGGAAACCGTTTGCCTGATCTGCTGTGGGAATTCGCCCGGTGAAAACCGGATGAAAAGGGCCAGCGCCGCGATCAGCAAAAGCGCCGCGCCGCCCCAGGGAAATTGCTTCTCACGGCGGCCGTTCCTTCGATAGCGAGCCGCTTTTTTCCGGCGCAGCCTGGCGCTGCGTGCTGCCGAATTTGTCATAGCAGCCCCCTTCTTTTTAAAGGATGATGCAGATCAGCCCATTGCTGCTTTCGTTAACGATCCTCTGCAGCGTTTCCTGGATCTTGATGCGTGCATCCTCCGGCATCTTATAAAGCTTGTTGTTGATTCCCTCGTTGACCAGTTCATGCAGAGATTTGCCGAAAATATTGCTTTCCCAGATCTTCTCGGGGGAATCTTCGAATTCGCTGAGCAGATATTGAACCAGTTCCTGCGATTGTTTTTCGCTGCCCACGATGGGGGAAACTTCGGTTTTGATATCCGCGCGGATCATATGGATCGAAGTTCCGCTGGCCTTCAGCCGCACACCGAAGCGGCCGCCCTGGCGAACGATCTCGGGCTCTTCCAAAGTCATTTCGCTGCGCGAAGGCATCACAATGCCATAACCCGTTTGCTGCACCTGATCAAGCGCGCTCTGGATCCTGCCATACTGCTCGCGGATCGAAGCAAGTTCACACAGCAGCGGCATGAAATCGGCCGCATTTTTCACGGTGATGCCCGACTGCTCGGAAAGCAGGCGGTAATAGATGGCATCATCCACGCTGATCTGGATCTCGGCGATGCCCTCGCCCATGTTCATGGCGGGGATCTGGAAGCTTTGCACATATTCGCAGTCTGTCAGGCCGCTCATGGCCTGCTGCACATCGCGCATTTTCCCAATTTGAGAAGCGCAGCCGTAAATGGTGTCATAGATCTGCCGGCGGATCTCACAATCCGGTGCCAGAGCATTGATCCAAGAAGGAAGTGTAAAGTGAAATTCCTTTGCGGGGAATTCGGCCAATACACGCTGCAGCACTTCTTCGATGTCGCTCTGGCTGAGCTGTGCGCAGTTGAGGCTCATGCAGCTGACCTGATATTTTTCCTGCAGTGAAGCGCGCAGCTTCTGGGTTTCGGGTGCGGCGGGGTTGACGGAATTGAGCACGATGACAAAAGGCTTTTGCAGCTGTTTCAGTTCGCTGATCACCCGTTCTTCCGCCGGGATATATTCTTCACGCGCGATATCCGAAATGGTGCCGTCGGTGGTCATCACGATGCCGATGGTGGAATGTTCATTGATGACTTTCTGCGTGCCGGTTTCGGCGGCTTCGCGCAGAGAAACCTCGTGATCGAACCACGGCGTTGAAACCATCCGCGGCGAATCGCCTTCCATCTGCCCCAGCGCGCCGTCGATCATATAACCCACACAATCGATCAGGCGTACATTCAGTTCCGTATGATCGCCCAAAGTGATCTGAACGGCTTCTTCGGGAACAAATTTGGGTTCGGCCGTCATAATGGTGCGCCCGCTGCCGCTTTGGGGCAGCTCATCTTTTGCGCGCTCTTTCAGATAAACATTGTCGATGCGCGGCAGCACCATGGTTTCCATAAAGCTTTTGATAAAAGTGGATTTGCCTGTGCGCACCGGCCCCACCACGCCGATATAAATCGAGGAATCCGTTCTCGCTGCGATATCCTCATAAATGCTTCGATTTTCCATGCGCTTTCCTCCCTATGGATGACTGAAGATCATCATTCGTTTTTTTTGATGGTTATGCCATGGGAATCATAATGAGCTGCCCTTGCTTCAGCGTGGTTTCCTGATCTAAATGATTGGCGGCCAAAATGGCTTCCGGCGAGGTGCTGAAATCTTTGGCAATGGCCCACACCGTTTCATTCTTGCCGGCGCTGCGTAAAATCAGCGAAGCGTTGCAGCGGCGCTGCTTTTCCTTTGTGCTGTCGATCTCACAGGCCGTTACCTGCATTTTTTTCGCCTGCACACAAACGCGGCGGAACACCGCGCTGCCGTCGATCATCAGCCCGCCTTCCGTGGGCAGAGCATTCACGCCCGAAAGTTCGGCTTCGGCCCCGCCGTTTGACCATCCTTCTGCCGCGGCGGCAAGTTCGATATTGCCGATGCACTGGCGCATGGCGTTTTCCGCGGTCAGATAAACCGCGCTCACGCCGAACACCGCTGAAATCATCTGATCGGCCACTTTGATCTCTTTTTTCGCCACAGAAAGGTTAACCACCGTTCCGACTGTTTCTTCCGTTTCCAGTTTCATGTGGATCTCCGAAGTGATCGGTGCCATATAAGAAGATGTATTAACTGTAAATGGATTATACTTTATACTACATGGAAAACGCCTGTGGAACGCATCAAGCAGCACTTCTTTTTCTACTGTTCTCGTCACTTTCACACAAACATCGCAGGTCAGCTCTGTTTTTAAGATCAATTCATTTTCTGCGCCCGCCGTCAGCATGTTTTCAGCCTTGCGCGGTGCATAGAAGATCGCGGCGGCATCCCCGCTTTCTGCGGCTTCCACTTCCACGATCTGAGAAAACGGCAAGGTCGCGGTTTCTTTGAAAATTCTTCCCGTTTTATTGCTGAGGAAGGTTTCGGTTTTCACATTGCCGCGCAGCATGACTTTGTTTGATAAAACACGCACATCTTCCGTTTGATAAACTGCGCTGCTGAAAAGCAGCTGATCTTCGGCTGTGCAGGCGGCGTTCACGCGGTTTTCTTCCTGAATGGTCATGGTTTTTTCCTGCACGCAGATCACCGGCAAAAAGGTCTGGCGCTCTGTCAGCGTCTGCATCTCTTCGCATCCGCTGCCGGTGATGCCTTCGCAGATCTCGCATTCTGTTTTGGTATAGATCTGCGTTTCGATGGTGAACTGAACAGACACCGTATATTTGCGCGGGTTTAAAATCTTGCTTTCGGCCTGAACCATCTGCGCGATGGCAAAGGCGATATCCTGCTGTTTGCATCCATGTGCGTCGCACAGCGCGGCAAACGGGATCAGGCCATTGAGCAGATAGACCTGCCCTTCCGCCTCATAGCTCATCATCGCGCGCACATTGCCCGAAACCATCACACGGTCATTCTGCACCACTTTTTCACGAATATCGATTTCACCGAAAGTGCACCGAATCATTTCTATATCCGGATAAGTATCTGGCACAATAACATCCATGGATTCTTCGTGCAGTGTTGTTTGCTGCGCCACAACGGAATACTGGGTGAGTTTGCTCTTTTTCAGCTCCATGAACAACCCTTCTTTCATAGAATTAGATCATTGCATCTATACGCCCGTCCTGCTTCAAATATGCTGATTTTCCCATATTTTTCAGGCGGAGGTTTTCCCTCTCTTCACTATATTCCCGAAAAAGGTTCTTCATGTCCTTTTTTCATGTGGTGATCTCGCTTTTGTCCGGCTTCAAAGCCGCAAAACAATCTATAGACCTTTTTGCGCAAAAAAACAGGCAATGGCTGTTAAACCATTGCCCGCTTTTCGATTCACCGTTACATTTTGCCATGATCCGCTTTTTCTTCCCGTTGTTTCACGGTCTTGCGTTTTTATGGCGAAAAAGCGTAAGAAAACTGCTCATAAAGCGCGGTGCTTTCACCACATAAATTTTCATGCTGCGTCCTCCCCATCTATGTTATGCCATGCCGCCTGTCACAGCAGACAAATCAGAACAAGAATTCCTAAGATCATCCAAAAACAAACCCACATGGGCAGCAATAATGCAATGAGTATGCCGGATACCACGGCGGCCATAAACGGGATGTAGCAACGCCTGTTTCTTCTCATAGGTTACCACTCCAAGCTTTGTTAGTGCATCCTATGAAAAAGCCGCTGCAAATGTGCAGCGGCCCAGACGATTTTTTATTTTGAGAAAATCAAAAAAGCTTTCCCCTTTTGCACCGTGATCTCGACCTCACGGTTTTCCTTCGGTTCATTGCTGACGGTCAGGGAATCTTCTCTTCGAACGAATGCGTTTTCCAAGGGATATTTGGCGTTGCGGATCAAAACACCTTCCAGCGTTTCGGTGATGGGGATCAGCGAAAAATACCGGTAAGGCGCGGGGATCCGATAGATCTGATTCTTCAAAAGCTGCACTTCGTTTCGGGCATCGATCAAAAAGGTTTCCGCGCCTTTTTTTTCGGTGGCTTCCAGCAAATGCAGGTTGCAAAGAAAATGATCGACCCTGCCGCCGCTGGCGCCGGTCAGATAAAGCCGGTCACAACCCCGGGCAATGGCTTCTTCTAAGCATGCCTGCGAATCGGTATAATTTTTTTCGGCGGGAAACCGAACGGCGGCGCAGTTCACAGGGGTTCCGCCGCTATCCATATCCCCCATCAAAAGATCACAGGGAATCGAAAGCAGCTGCGCTTTTTTCATCCCGCCATCGGCGCAGATCACCAGCGGATCTTCTAATTTTTCATAAACCGCCCGAATATAATCGATATTTTCTTCCGGCGATGCCGCGATGATCAAAGCTTGTTTCATTTGTTGGCCCATTCTTTCCACTGTGACAGTTCTTCATATAGTTTTCTGTAATTTTCAAGCCGTGCGCGGCTGATCTCGCCTTTTTGCGCCGCTTCTTCCACGGCGCAGCCCGGTTCTTTGCAATGGGCGCAGCCGTGATAGCGGCATTGCCCCAGATAAGGCGAAAACTCCTCATAATATTCCTGAAGCTCTTCTTTTGGGATATGCTCCATTTTGCTGATATCAAAAGAAGAGAACCCGGGGGTATCGGCAAGATACCCTCCGCCTTCCACCGGGAACAGTTCCACATGGCGGGTGGTGTGGCGGCCGCGGCTGATGCGGCTGATGCCGCCAGTTTCCATATCTGCGCCGCATTTCAGTTCCAGCCGATTCAAAAGGCTTGATTTCCCGATGCCGGAATTGCCGGTAAAGGCAGATATTTTGCCTTTCAGCAATGCCCTTAATTCATCGATGCCCTGCCCGCTTTCTGCGCTGGTGCGCAAAACGCGGATGCCCGCGCCGCGGTAATCCGCTTCCATTTGCAGGCTGGGCAGAAGATCCCACTTATTCAAAAGCAAGATCGGTTCAATTTTTTGATACTGCGCAATCACCATTACCTTATCGATCAAATAGGAATCTGTGATCGGATCGGCCTGAGAAGCCACGATGAACAGCCGATCGATATTGGCGATGGGCGGGCGCAAAAGGAAATTGCGCCTTTGCTCGATGGAAACGATATAACCCGTTTCGCCATGCCGCTCGATCTGGGCCAAATCGCCCACCGCGGGGCGGAAATCGCGCAGTTTGCGCAATCTTCCGCCCGCTTTGCATTCAATGGTCTCCCCTTCGGCATCCACATAATAGAATCCGCCGATGCCTTTTAAAATAACAGCATATTGCTTTTTACTTTCCATTAAAATTCCATCACTTCTTCATAAGTGTTTCCGTTTTGAATGATCGTGATCGTATGCTTGCCCGCAGTGGCTGTCACTTTCACAGAAACGCTGTTTTCACTGGGGTTATGCTCTTTTTCATAGACCTTCGAACCATCCACCAGCACAGTCACTTTAATCGGGGCAAGCGGATTTCCGCTGTCTTCTGCCAAAGAAATATCAAGTGTTTTAGATACTTCGGCGGGTTTATCGGGCTCTTTCGGCTTGTTATTGCTGATATGCAGATCGACCGTGGTGCCCGCATCCACCTTTGTGCCCGCGGGAATCGATTGAAATACCACGGTTTTATCGGGTTTATCGCTGTCTACCGGTGTGACCTTGCCCACGATGAGACCTTTGCCCACCAGGGTGCTGCGCGCGTCTTCTTCGCTCCAGCCCGTCAGGTTGGGCACATCCACCTGCGCCACTTCGGGCCCCTTGCTGATGACCAGAACGATTTTGTCGCCCTCTGCCACTTCAGCGCCTTCGCCGGGGGAAGTGCTGATGATATAATCCTTCACAAAGTCTTTTGAAAATTCCCACTGCTCGGTATATTCGATCCCCAAACGATCAAGTTCGATCTCTGCCTTGCGGTATTCCATATTCGTGTAATCCGCCAGCTTTTCTGTTTTGGCGCCGCGGCTTACGGTGACTTTGATGATCTTATCTTTGCCCACAGCTGCGCCGGCTTTCGGCGATTGCGAAATAATTTCATCCGCAGGCACTTTATCGTCATAGACCCGTTCTTCTTCAACGATCTGGAAGCCCTGCTCCTGCAGCTGGGTGTCTGCCGCCACATCTTCAAAGGTTCTGCCCACCAGTTTCGGCGCGGTGATTTTTGATTTATCGCTGCTGCCAAAGGGGCTGATCAACGCGGCAATGAAGAAGATCGCGCCGATGCAAAAAATGCTGATCGCCGCAATGGTGAACATCAGCGAACCGGAAATTTTCTTTTTCCCTTTGCCCTTCTGCGGCGGCAGATCGTTTCTTCCGCCCGAAACAACGGGGATCTTCCGTGTTCCTTCGTCCGGTTCTTCCTGTCTGGCGCCAACCGGGGGGATCACCTGTGTTTTTTCCAGTTCGCCCTGGGCATTTTCATCCAAATCGAAACGGTTGACCTGAACTTTATAATGCTGATCTTCACGGAAATGCTCTAAATCACTCAGCAGTTCCGTTGCGGAAGCATAGCGCGAGCTCAGTTGAGGGCTCATAGCCTTCATGGTGATATCTTCAAGGGTCTTCGGAATATCGCTGACATAATCGGAAGGCAGAAGCGGGATGGAATTGATATGCTGCAAAGCCACCGCCAGAGGGGAATCCCCCTCGAAAGGCAGGCGCCCCGTGAGCATTTCATACATCACCACGCCCAACGAATAAATATCTGAACGGTTGTCGATATAGCTGCCCTTGGCCTGTTCCGGCGAAACATAGTGAACCGAACCGATGGCTTCGCCCATGTTATAGGTGTTGCCGTTCGTCACATGGCGCGCGATGCCGAAATCCGCCACTTTCACCGTTCCGTCGCGCAGCAGCATGATATTCTGGGGCTTAATATCACGATGGATCACGCCCCGTGAATGAGCGTATTCCAAAGCCTTTGCGATCTGCATAGCGAAGAAGACGGTTTCTTTCCAGTTCAGCGGGCCTTTTTTGGCCAGATAATCTTTTAAAGTGATGCCGCCGTCGATCAGCTCCATCACGATATATTCCACATCACCCGAGCGGGAAACATCATAAACCGAAACAATGTTGGGGTGAGAAAGCATCGCGACCGTCTGCGATTCATCGCGGAAGCGCTGGCGGAATTCTTCATCCTGCGCCAATTCTTCTTTCAAGATCTTCACCGCAACAAAGCGGTTGAGGCGATGGCATTTGGCCTTATAAACAACAGCCATGCCGCCGCGGCCGATGATCTCTAAAATTTCATATCGGTTATCCAGCATTTTTCCAATGTATTTATCCACCGTTTAACCCTCCCTAAAATGATGCGAGCATAACGGTAATGTTGTCATGACCGCCTCGGGTTTTTGCAATTTCTATCAAGGTTTCACATGCCTGTTCCGGTTTTTGAGAATGATAGACCTCATAATAAATTTCGGGTTCGCTCACCTCATTGGTCAGGCCGTCTGAGCAAAGAAGAATATATTGCCCTTTTTTCTTTTTCAAAGGAAAAATATCGCAGGTCACGCGCTGATCGACCCCCAGCGCGCGTGTGATCACATTCTTGTTGGGATGATGCTGCGCCTGCTGTGGGGTGATCTCTTTTCTTCTCAGCATTTCGGCCACCAGCGAATGATCGGCCGTGATCTGCTGCATCCCGTCTTCATCGATCAGGTATGCGCGGCTGTCGCCGATATTGCCCACCACCATGTTATCGCCGCTTTGCAGCAGGCAAACCATGGTGGTTCCCATGCCGTTAAGGCTTTCATCGCCCAGCGCCGTGTCAAACACCTTTTTGTTTGCTTTCTCGGCGGCTTCCAGCAGCAGATCGGCCAGCTGCGTGGTGGTGCGATGGGGTTTGATGTTTTGCCCCAGCACCTCGCAAATCGTTTCAATGGCCATTTTGCTGGCCACCGCGCCGCCCTTTGCCCCGCCCATGCCGTCGCATACGATCAGCAGGGCTTCTTCCTGATTATAATGTTGCTCTGCAAATGCATCCTGGTTTTCTTTTCTCACGGCGCCTACATCTGTTTTGCTCCATACTCTCATTCTTCGTTCTTCCTCTTTTCTGCAAGAGCTTTTCTTCTCAGCTGCCCGCAAGAAGCGTCGATATCTCCGCCCAAGCTTCTTCGCACAGTGGTGTTCACCTTATGCTGCAGCAGGATGTTTTGAAACTTTCTGATATTCTCTTTGCTCGATGGCAGCAGCGGGCTGCCTTCCACATGGTTGAGCGGAATCAGATTCACATGACAGATCATGCCCCGCAGCAAACGGCAAAGTTCCAATGCGCAGCGCTCATTGTCATTGACATTTGCGATCATCGCATATTCAAAAGAAATGCGCCGGCCCGTTTCATTGAAATAATCGCGGCAGGCCTTCATCAGCTGGGCGATCGGATATTTATGATTCACCGGCATGATGGTGTTTCGAATCTCATCAAACGGCGCATGCAGCGAAACTGATAAAGTGAGCTGAAGATCGAGCTTTGCCAAATCATAAATGCGCGGCACAAGGCCGCAGGTGGAAAGCGAGATATGGCGCATGCCGATATTCATGCCCTTGGGGTGTGAAACCAGCTTTAAAAAGCGGATCACATTTTCATAATTATCCAAAGGCTCGCCGGTTCCCATCAACACGATATTCGAAATTTTCATGCCGCTGTCTTTTTCGGCAAATAAAACCTGATCCAAAATCTCGGCGGGCGTCAGGTCGCGGGTTTCACCGCGCTCAAATGAAGCGCAAAAGGCACAGCCCATATGGCATCCGGCCTGTGTGGAAATACAGACGCTGTTGCCATGCTCATATTTCATCACAACTGTTTCAATGCAGTTCCCATCCGCAAGACCAAACAAATATTTTACTGTGCCGTCTTTGGCAGAAACCTGTTTGCGAATGATCTCGGGATGCGTGATAAACGCGCGCGCTTCAAGCTTTGTTCGAAACTCTTTGGAAAGGTTGGTCATCTCATCGAATGAAGTGACCCCCTGGGTGAGCCACTGAAAAATCTGCCCGGCCCGATAAGAGGGCTGGCCCAGCTCTTTCACAAAAGCTTCCAGTTCTTCCGGCAGCAGCGATTTGATGCATTGTTTTTCTGTCATAGCAAGGCTTCCTTTTTCAGTTTGGCGATATAAAAACCATCTGTGCCGTCGCGGTGAGGATAAAAAGTGCGCTGCCCCTCTTCGATCAGGCCAAATCCCGGCAGTTCAAAGGCTTCCGCCGAAAATTCGGGATGCCCCGCCAAAAAATCTTTTACCACCTGCTCGTTTTCTTCAGGCAGGATCGTGCAAGTTGAATATACAATACTCCCGCCCAAAACACAATATGCGGCGGCGCATTCCAGTATTTTTCGCTGAAGCGGGGGCATCTCCCTCACTTCTTCGGCTGTTTTAAAACGGATATCTGCCTTTTTGCGGATAATGCCCATGCCGGAACACGGCACATCGCAGATCACCCGATCGGCGGTATCACGCAGACTTGGGTTCATCACAGAAGAATCGGCGCAGGCGGTTTTAAAATGTTCCACGCCATAGCGTTTGGCTGTTTTTTGCAGTTCTTTGCATTTGAATTCATGAACATCAATGGCAAGCAGATCGCCTTTACCTTGCTGCATCTGCGCGGCAATCATTGTTTTTCCACCTGGGGCGGCGCATAGATCGATGACATTCTGCCCCGGCTTGACGCCCAGCGCCCATGCCGCCAGCTGGCTTGCGATATCTTGAATATAGAACAGCCCCTGTTCAAATTCGGGAAGCTTTGTCAAATCACCGCCGTTTTGCACCACCAGACAATGGGGTAAAAAGCGGTGTTCCGAAACCTCGATCTCTTTCTGTATCAAAAGTTCTTTCAGCCGCGGCGCCGTTATCTTCAAAGTGTTCACGCGCAGTGTCACTTCTTCGTGGCTTTCGTTCGCGCGGCAAAGCATCTCAGCCTCTTCTTTTCCCAAAATTGCTGTCATTTTCTCGGTGAACCATTCGGGGTGTGTATATTCCACCGCCAGATAATGCGCGAAATTTTCTTTGGGAACTGCCGGCAGATTGCTTTTTTCCAAACTGATCTTTCGCAAAACCGCATTACAGAAAGAACCGGCGCGGTCACCGCCGCTTTTGCGGGCCAGACGAACCATTTCGCTTACAGTGGCGTGATCGGGGATCTTCTCCATCCAGATCAGCTGATAAATGCCCAGACGCAGGCAGTCTAAAACCTGCGGCATGATTTTTTTCAGCTTGATCGAAGAATACTGTTCCAAATAAAAATCGATCAGATTGCGATGCTCCAAGGTTCCGTAGAGCAGCGCCACGGCAAGCCCGCTGTCGCGGGCATCCAGTTCATATTTTGAAAGATCCTGCTGCACGAATTGATCGGGCCAAGTGCCGTTTATCCGTAAAGCTTTCAGCCCTGCCAGCGCTGCATTTCTCGCATTTCCCACTCTATTTATACTCCATTTTCTCTGGTGTGTTTTGGTTTTTAATCATCACGGTTATTTCTGCCGAAGATCAGCAGCAATCTCAGCAGCTGAGCCACCGAAACCGCCAGCGCGGCAACATAAGTCAATGCGGCTGCACGCAAAGTCTTTTTCGCGCCGGGCAGTTCATCTTCAGAAAGCAGGCTACCTTCATCCAAAGCCACGATGGCGCGATGAGAGGCATTAAATTCCACCGGCAAAGTGACCAGCTGGAAAAGCGTTGCCAGGCCAAAAAACAGGATGCCCGCATAAAACAGCGGCGGATAGTTAAAAAACAACCCGATCAGCAGCAGCGGCATGGAAAGGGTGGAACCGATCTGCGTAACGGGAATAATGGCATTGCGCAGTTTGATGGGCGCATATCCCACTGCATGCTGCACGGCATGGCCCGCTTCATGGGCCGCAACCCCCACCGCCGCAACGCTGGAAGATTGATAAACGGAATCGGATAAACGGATCACTTTGCTGCGCGGATCGAAATGATCGGTCAGATTGCCCGAAATATGTTCGATTCGCACATCGCTGATGCCGGCCGAGCGCAAAACCGCTTCGGCGGCCATCGCGCCTGTCATCCCGCTGCGGGTGGGCACGCGGGAATATTTATTAAAAGTGCCGCTCACCTGCGCCTGCGCCCACATGGCGAAAATCGCCGCGGGTAAAACAAGAATCAAATAGTAATAATCAATATACATATTGCTTCACCTTTCAATTATGAAAGCAGCCATTTTTTTCGGATGGATGCCCTCTGAAATAGTCAGCGCACCGCATTCTTTTTCCCCCGGGGGCCTGAAGCTCGGCGATCATCACGACCCCGTCTTTGCAAGCCACCTGCATTCCTTCTTCGTCACAGCCCATGATCGCGCCGATCGGCTGGGCATGAGATTGCTGTTTTGTGCAAATGCCAAAAAATTTGATCATCTGATCGCCTAAAAACGCGAAGGTTCCCGGCCACGGCTGTAAGGCGCGGGCCTGGCAATCGATCTGGCGCGCCGAACGGCCAAAATCGATGCTGCCATCGCCTTTTTGAATCAGCGGTGCATAAAAACTGCATTCCGCAGGCTGAGGCGTTCTTGTGATCTTGCCGGTTTCCAGCGCTTTCACCGCCTCGATAAGCGCTTCCGCGCCCAGTTCAGCCAGCTTATCGTGTAAACTTCCTGCGGTTTCACGCGGTTCAATGGCCAGCTTTTTCTGCAGCAGCATATCGCCTGTATCAAGGCCTTCATTCATTTGCATGATCGTCACGCCGGTCTCTTTTTCATCGCGCAGCAGCACCTGCTGAATGGGGCTTGCCCCACGGTAATCAGGCAGCAAAGAAGCATGCACATTGATGCAGCCATGAACCGGCAGCTCTAAAACGCGCTTGGGCAATAATTTGCCATAGGCCGTCACTACCACCAAATCGGGGTTTAAGCCGCGCAGCATTTCAAAGGCTTCTTCTGTTTTGAAGCTTCTGGGCTGAAAAACAGGAATCCGGTGCTTTTCTGCCGCGATTTTCACCGGCGGCGGGGTCAGTTTCATTCCCCTGTTTTTAGGTTTATCCTGCTGGGTGAAAACGCCCGCCACTTCATAACCTTCCGCTATCAGCTTTTCCAAAGGCGCCACCGCAAAATCCGGTGTTCCCATATATACAATCCGCATTATTCCATATCCTCAGGTTTTAAATATTCTTTTACCAGGCGTGTATATAATTTGCCGTCTAAGTGATCGATCTCATGGCAGGCGCAGCGGGCCGAAAAATCTTCCAAGGTGATTTTTTTCTCTTTGCCCGTTCTGTCTTGATAAAGCACCGTCACCTTTTTCGGGCGGTCAACCATGCCATATCTTCCCGGCACACTCAGGCATCCTTCCGCGCCATCCTGAATGCCTTCGGCGTGTAAAATGCGTGGGTTGATGAATTCTAAGAATGTATCGTTTTCTTCATCTAAAACCAGTGCCACCCGGCGCAAAACGCCCACTTGCGGCGCGGCCAGGCCCGCCCCCTTCGCTTCTTTCAGCGTGTCGTTCATATCTTCCAACAGCTGAAACAGGCGGTCGTTAAATTCGGTAACAGGTCTACATACCTTTGTCAGGCATTCATCGCCTTCCACGGCAATTTTTCGAATCGGCATTTTTTCTGACTCCTTTAACTTGATTCTATCGCAATTTTCTCGATGATCGTTTTCGGTTTTCTATCGTCCGTTTTATCGGCAAGATCTTTCTGGTTCGATTGATTTTGTCATACCTGCAAAGCAGGAATGGTATAAAGTGGCCAGCGCCGTAGGCGGGCCGTGAAATTGGTATAATAACCGCTATGCGGTTTTATACCATGCATGCGAAGCAGAAATGGTATAAAGTGGCCAGCGCCGTAGGCGGGCCGTGAAATTGGTATAATAACCGCTATGCGGTTTTATACCATGCATGCGAAGCAGGAATGGTATAAAGTGGCCAGCGCCGTAGGCGGGCCGTGAAATTGGTATAATAACCGCTATGCGGTTATTATACCATATAGAATATGATTTTTTTACATTTTTTACTCTGCGGCGGGATAAATCGTTCTTCGGGCTATAACGAATAGGGGTTGATATCGGCAATAAGCGTGACCACCCGATTTTGGTTATCCGCATAAAAAGCCTTCAAGATGCGGGCAATAAACTCTCTTGTTTTTGCATCATCCGCCCCGCGGAACAAGATCTGGTAACGAAAACGCTTGTTGAGCATATAAAGCCAAGGCTGCACCGGGCCCAAAACAGGCGCCGCGATTTCGCGATAAGCCGCCGAAGCAAACCCTTGACGAATGGTAGCGGCCAGGCGCATGGCCGCCCGTTCGGCCTTTGCCTGCGCTTCGCTGCTGACCAGAAAAGAGATCACATCATGAAAAGGCGGGGCATCCAGCGCTTTGCGCATTTCGATTTCATATCGATAAAACCGCCGATAATCCTGAGCGGCCGCCGCCTGGATCACTTCGTTTTCGGGGGTGTAGGTCTGAATAACAGCCCTTCCTGTTTTTTCGCGCCGCCCCGCACGCCCCACCACCTGGGTCAGAAGAGAAAAGGTTCTTTCGCCCGCGCGGTAATCGCCGTTATACAGCGACAAATCGGCATCTAAAACGCCCACCAGGGTAACATTGTCAAAATCGAGGCCTTTGGCGATCATCTGGGTGCCCAATAAAATATCACCGCCGCCGCTGGCAAATTGATCTAACAGTTTCTCATGTGAAGTGCGCTGCACCGTGGTATCGGCATCCATGCGAATGACCGAAACGCCGGGGAATCGTTCCTCCAATTCTTCCTGGGCTTTCTGCGTGCCGCATCCCACCAGTTTTAAATTGCTTTCGCCGCATTGGGGGCAAACGGTGGGCAGGGGTTCCGAATGGCCGCAGTAATGGCACATCAGGCGATTGTTTTTGGAATGATAAGTCAGCGCCGCGCTGCAATTGGGGCATTGCGGAACATAACCGCAAGAAACGCAGGTAAGCATGCGGCTGTTGCCGCGTCGGTTCAAAAAGAGAATGCTTTGTTCCCCGCGCTCTAAATTGATCTCCAGTTCCTGTTGTAATTCCGCGCCGAAAACAGAAGGGTTTCCCTCTTTCAAATGCTTTCGCATATCGGAAAGCACCACTTTCGGCAGCGGCGTGTTCTGATAACGCTCGGTCACACTGAAAAGATGATATTGCCCCTGTTCCGCGTGATAAAAGCTTTCAACGGCAGGGGTGGCGGAACCAAGCACCAGCAAAGCCTTTTGCTGAACACAGCGGAACTTTGCCACCTCACGCGCGTGATAGCGCGGCGTGATATCCGATTTATAAGTCCATTCCTGTTCTTCATCCAAAATGATGATGCCCAGATTTTTGATGGGCGCAAACACCGCGCTTCGCGTTCCCACCACCACAGTGGCTTTCCCCTGCCGAATGCGCTTATATTCATCATAACGCTGGGCCGGTGAAAGCGCGCTGTGAAGCACAGCCACCTTTTCTTGGAAATGCGCGCAAAACTGCCGCACCATCTGGGGGGTCAGCGCAATTTCGGGCACCAGCAGCATAGCGCTCTTCCCTTCGGCCAAAAAGCGATGGATCAGTTCAAGATAGATCTGCGTTTTGCCGCTGCCCGTTACCCCATGCAGAAGCGCCACGGCGGGCGGCGCCAGCGCGCCGATGGAATCATAAGCCGCCTGCTGTTCTTCATTGAGGCAAATGCTCTCTGCCTGCTCACGGGCGGTGAACACCGGCCGGCGATAGGTCTCTTCTTCGCGGCTGTTGAGCAGCTTGTTTTTCACCAGAGTTCTAACACTGCTTGCGGGCGCACCTGTAATATAACAAACTTCTTTTTCGGGAATGTGATCAAATTGTGCAATATATTTTAATATTTCCACGCGATTTTCATAACCGCTGCCCCGGCGAAGCTTTGAGATCGCTTCTTCCGGCGGCATGGCCAAGCTCAGCATTCGAATGGTTTGATCTTTGATGCCCGGTTCAAAATCATAGGTTTGCTCGATAAGCCCTTTTTCAAGCAGAACTTTGCATCCCTTTCGGATGGCTTCGGCCGAAAAGCTTTTTTTCATCATGCTTTCGGAAATCGGTTTGGACGATTCAAAAATCATCTGGGCAATGGCCACAAGATCCCAATCATCGCCGCACAGCTTCTGGGCGGTTTCCCAATCCCACCCCGATGCTTTTTCATAAAGGGGCGTCTTCTGTGACCATACCCCCGGAGGAACCAGCAGATCGGCGGCTTCAAAAAAGGTGCAAAAATACCTTTTTCGCAAAAATGCGGCCAAAGCCAGCATTTCTTCATCCAGCGCCACGGTCTCATCAAAAACATGGGCCAGCGGCTTTAGCCTTTTCGGTTCTTCTTCGGGGCAAACTTCAAGAACAAAGCCTTCGGTCAGCTTGCTGCCGCGGCCAAAGGGCACCATCACGCGCCTGCCGCGGGCTACGGCGTCTTCCATTTGGGGCGGAACAAGATAGCTGTAAGGTTTATCGATGGAAATAACGGCGGCTGCCACAGCAACCTTGGCGATCCGGCTGATAACGATTCCTCCTTTCCCGCTGATGCATAAAGGATATTAAAGATAACGAAAGGGCAGCAGAAAATGCTTCCGCTGCCCGCTTGCTGCTTACTTTTCTTCTTCTTCTTTGGGTTCCACGGCCTTGATGCGATGTTCCATAATATCATAAAGTGCCAGTTTTACCGGCTTTTCATCCAGCTTTTCGCCCGTTTCTTCAATCATATCGCCGATATCGCGGGCGCGCTTGGCCGCAATATTCACCAGCAGATAGCGGTTGGGGATCTCTTTCAACAATTGGTTCATCGAAGGATATAACATCATAATTCATTCACCTCAAAAGATATTTTCTGCGTTCAACGGTGCAGCGGGAAGCCATGATAATGCATCTCAGCTGATCCACCGCGCGATCGGGTTCATCATTGACCACGATATAATCATATTTTTCTGCCATTTTATATTCACTGCGCGCTTTTTCAAGGCGCTGCATGATGACATCTTCCTGCTCACTGCCGCGTGTTCTCAAGCGGCATTCCAAATCTGAAAAAGAAGGCGGGATAATAAAAACGAGCTTTGCTTCGGGGCGCTTGTTCTTTACGATCAGCGCGCCCTGCACTTCGATTTCAAGAATCACATCGATGCCTTTTTCCAGCATCTCATCCACGGGGCCCGAAGGGGTTCCATAATAATTGCCCACATATTCGGCATATTCCAGGAATTTATCCTGCTCGGCCATTTTTAAAAACTGTGTTTTATTGATGAAATAATAATTGACGCAATCGATCTCACCGGGGCGCGGCGCGCGCGTGGTGGCCGAAATGGAATAATGCAGATCGCTCATGGCAGGCAGCAGTTTGCCTAAAACCGTGCCTTTTCCTGCGCCGGAAGGGCCTGTTACAATAAATAAATTTCCTCTATTCATCTTCCTCTTCATCCCCATCTTCATCATAATCCAGATTCCCCAAACGGTTTGCAACGGTTTCCGGCTGAATCGGTGAAAGGATCACATGTTCGGAATCTGTAATCAGAACGGCGCGGGTGCGTCTTCCGTAAGTTGCGTCGATCAGCACATTTTTCTCTTTTGCGTTTTGGATGATTCTTTTGATGGGTGCAGACTCAGGGCTTACGATCGCCACAAGCCGGTTGGCGGAAACCATATTGCCAAACCCAATATTAATCAGCTTCATGGCCTCTCCTATTCCAAGTTTTGAATTTGCTCTCTGATTTTTTCGATTTCAGCTTTGCAGTCGATCACGATCTGAGCAATTTCATAATCGTTTGCTTTCGAACCGATGGTGTTGGTTTCGCGATTAAGTTCCTGCACAAGGAAATCAAGCTTTCTCCCCATGGCCGTTTTGGAATGCAGCATGGTGTCGAGCTGTTTCAAATGGCTTCTCAGGCGCACCAGTTCTTCTGTTACGGAAACTTTATCGGCAAACAGCGCCGCTTCCTGCAAAATTCTCTGGTCTGTAATATCGCCGGCGCCCAAAATCTCCTGCATGCGCTGAGCGATCTTCTGCTTATATTCTTCCACCGCTGCGGGCGATCTTGCTTCGATGCGGTCAACGAATTCGGCGATCAATGCGCCGCGGGCCAAAATATCTTCGCATAAACGCTGGCCCTCGACGGTACGCATCGTGTTATATTCTGACAAAGTATCGGTCACGACCTGAAGAACTTCTTCGGTCAGCGCCTGTGTATCGGGTTCTTCTTTATCGAGCTCCAGCGCATCAGGCAGCTTTGCCACCCCCATCACGCTGATATCATCTTTCAGCTGAAAGCGATCACGGATCTGCTCGAGAGAACGAAGATATCCTTCGATGAGAGGCATATTCACGGTAACGGTAATATCTTTCCCTTCTTTGGTATATACCGAAACATAAACATCCACTTTTCCGCGGGAAACTTCGGCAGAAACCGCCGTTTTGATAGAATCTTCCAAGAAAGAATAGATGCGCGGCACCTTCATGTTCAAATCAAGATAACGATGATTGACCGATTTGATTTCTACCGTGATCTCGCGCAAGGCGTTTTCAGCCTTTTTTCGGCCATAGCCTGTCATACTTTTTAACATAACGCATCTCCTTTATAACTTTAACAGTATACCATAAAGCCCTGCTTTTGGCAATTATCTTTCCCCGACAATGCGTTCGATTTCAAAAAGTCTCTGCGCGCTTTTTTTCACTTTGCGCGAATAGGCCATGCAGATGGCGATGCCTATGCCCAGGCCCACAAATGAAAATAAAATATGAAACCCTTCTCCGGCCGGACCCGGCAGAAAATAAGCGCCGATCATCAGCAGCAGCGGCATCAGATAGACCAGAGCGGCGATGGAAAGGATCTTTTGGCTTGCCGAACGCAAAACCACCTGATCTCCCACTTTCGCGCCGATCTCGTTGCCGGCTTCCACTTCCATGATCTGTTCGGGATGCGCGCATCCGCCGCATTTTTCACAATCGGCCGAGCAGGCGCCTTTTCTGGCGATGGCGATCTTCACTTTTTTATCATTGATTTTTTCCGTTACTTTTCCGATCTGTTCCATTTATTTTTCCTCCGGCGGCATCCAGCGCGCCATAATGGTTTCTGCCGCCCGAATGCCATCCACGGCGGCGCTCATAATTCCTCCTGCATATCCGGCGCCTTCCCCGCAGGGGATCAGCCCGAATACATCCACCGACATCAGATCTTCCCCGCGCATCAGGCGAACAGGCGATGAAGTGCGCGTTTCGATGGCTGTGAAAACGCAATCCGGCGTGTCATAGCCCGGAATCTGTTTTCCGAAATAAGGCAAAGAACGCTCCAGCATCCCGCTGACAGAAGGCGGAAGCAATTCATGAAGATCGATGCAGTTCGTTCCTCTGGGATAGGTGGGCGCAACGGTTCCAAAAGCGCTGCCCACGCGATGTTCCATAAAATCTCCAAGCCGCTGAACAGGGGCCGCATAAGCCCCGCCGCCCAGCTGAAACGCCCGCTTTTCCAGCTCGCGCTGAAAATACATCCCCGCCAATGGATCTTCCCCGTCAAAATCCTGCGGCAGAACCGAAACCGCCAGCGCGGCGTTGGCGTTGCGCCCGCCGCGGGCATGGTAGCTCATGCCGTTGGTCACCACTTCCCCTTCTTCACTGGCGGCGGCCACCACTTCGCCGCCGGGGCACATGCAGAAAGAATAGCAGGCGCGCTCACCCTCTCGGCGTGAAAGCGCATATTCCGCCGGGGGCAGCGGCAGCCGCTGAGCATACTTCCCATAAACGCCCCAATCGATCTCCTGCTGTAAATGTTCGGCGCGAACCCCCACCGAAAACGGCTTTCTCACCAAAGTGAACCGCTCTTTTTTCAAGGTTTCAAACAAAGTTCTGGCGCTGTGGCCCACGGCCAGAACCGCTGTTTCACAAGGGATCTCGCCATGATCGGTCTTCACCGCCAGCAAACGCCCATCCGCCGATCTGAAATTTTCCAGCTGTGTATAAAAAGCGACGGTTCCGCCCAGTTCTTCAATGCGTCGGCGCATGGAAACCACGATATTTTTCAGCAGGTCGGTTCCCACATGGGGCTTGGCCGCCATGGCGATTTCGGAAGGTGCGCCGAATTCCATAAATTTCTCAAGCACAAGTTCACAGCGCGGATCATTGATCCTTGTGGTGAGCTTGCCGTCGGAATAGGCGCCCGCGCCGCCTTCGCCGAACTGGATGTTGCTTTTCGTGTTCAGATGGCCTGTCCTGACAAAACGCTCGGTGTCGCGATCGCGCTCTTCCATGGGGGCGCCCAGTTCGATCACCGCGGGGCGATAGCCCTTTTCGGCCAGCATCAGCGCGGCAAAAAGCCCCGCCGGGCCAAGCCCCACCACCACGGGCCGATGTTCCAGCGGAACACTGCCTGTTATTTTGGTTTCCAGCGGCGGGCTTTTGCGGCGGATCTGCGGATCTTTGTTCCCGGCCAGAATGCCTGCTTCCCGCTCGCTGTCGATCAGAACGGAAAACACTTTGGCCAGCTTGCCGTGGCGAAGATCCAGCGATTTTTTGATGATCTTAACAGTACAATCGCCGCCCCCAAGAGAACATCTCTTCAGCGCGGCGGCGATTGCCTGAGAATCATCATCACGATAGGGAATGCGAATTCCCGAAATGACAATGCTCATGTTTTCTCCTATTAACTTGTGAAAACCGCCGCTTTTCGGGCGGCTTTCCCACTAAGATTCTTTAACGACCGTCACTTTATAGCTATCCGGCATGAAGAACGCGTCTTCGCCCGAATATTTGATGATGGCATCCACCGTATGCGTTCCCGAATCGGTGATTTTAGAAGCATCAAAGCTGATCTGAAAATCTTCGGGTTTCAGCTTTGCCAAAACCTTTTCATCACCGATCACCTTGATATTGAGGGAAGAGGTTTCGAAATGGAAGCCTGCTTCCGCCGCAAACTGCTGCGCGCCGACGATGATCGTTTTATCACCGATGCCGCTGAAAGTAAACTTCACTTTTGCGGTGGTGGTTTTTTCATCGGTGGTGATGCCGTTGGGCAGAATAATGGGCAGTGTGACCTCTGTTTTGCCCGACCGAATCAGATCTTCAACGCTTACTGTGCCGAGTTTGATGCTATTCAGCGTGGAAATATCTTCGGGCAGACCCTTTACTTCGATATTTGCGGGTTCGATGGTATAAGAAACGGCGCTTTCGGGAATCCCCTTCAGCTGTTCAAGATCGATCAGCAGCGGGATCTTGCCCGCCTGGTGAACCGGGATGGTCACACTGATGGCCGGGTCTTCCATGGTGAGGAATTTCATATCCACTTCTTTTCCTTCACTGTCGATCAGGGTATAGGAAAGCGTTGTGGTCGTGCTTTGTTTCACCGCCGAGATATCATAGGAAGCATGGGCGTAGGCGATCTGATCCAAAACGCTCTGCGGGCCTTTCACCGTTACGGCATCCGGCTCTACCACATAATCATCCATCAGATAGCCCTCGGGCATCTGCCCCTTCAGATCCAGCTTCACGGGAACGCTTTTGCTGGCAATTTTATCCACCACCAAACGGATCTGCGTGGGGTTTTTGCTGGAAATGGTGATCCCCGCCACATCTGCCGACGCCAGATAAGAAAGGTTATATTCGCCCGGTGAAGGAATGGTGGAAACATTGACCGTCACTTCGATTTTATCTTTGCTCATCTGCACCATGTTGTTGCGCTTGCCCTTGACCTGAACGGAAACCACCGAGCTTGCGCCCTCGATAATGGTCAGCCCGGAATCTTCCAGTTTTTCCAAACCGACGATCTGAACGCCGATGTTGCTGTAAGTTTGGGTGATATCGGGGTTTTGCTCATCCACTACATACATCCACAGCAGGATCGCAGCTAAAATCGAAAAGACCTTCGCGAGCATATCATGCTTTTTCATCCATTCCATCATTGCTTTTTCCCCCTCAGCCGTTCCCAGATGCTTTGAGGCTGCTGGGGTTCCGCAGCAGGCATCAGTTCCGTGATCAGAAGTCGTTCCAAAGTTTCAACCGCCAGGTGGCGCTTTAAAATGCCGCCCATGGCCAAAGAGATCGACCCTGTTTCTTCTGATACCACAACGCAAAGCGCATCGGAATTTTCGCTCATTCCAACCGCCGCGCGGTGGCGTGTTCCAAGTTCTTTGCTGATATTCAAATTGGCTGAAAGCGGCAGCAAACAGCCCGCCGCTTTGATGCGCGCATCGGTGATCACCACAGCGCCGTCATGCAGAGGCGCCTTGTTGAAGAAAATATTTTTCAGCAGCTCGGCGTTTACTTCCGCATCCACCACCGAACCGGTTTTTGTGATATGCTCCAGATTATCCGACCGTTCGAAAACGATCAGCGCCCCTGTTTTTGACCATGCCATGCTGCCAACAGCTTCCACGGTGCGCATGATCGCCAGCTGTGTGGCTTTTAAATCGCGCGCCGGGTTTTTCTTGAACAGTCTGAGCTTGCTTCTTCCGAATTGATCTAAAAGTTTTCGCAATTCGGGCTGGAATAAAATAACAAGGGCCACCAGCCCCATTCTCATGATATAATCCAACAGATAATTGATCACATGCAGCTGCAGCACAGCCGAAAGCTGTGTGGCCACCAGAAGCAGAATGACCCCTTTCAGCGGCCGTTCGGCGTTGGTGTTGCGAATGACTTTTATTACTTTATAGATAATGAATGCCACGATCAGCATATCGATGGCATCCATCACGGTGACAAGCCTTAAATATTGCCAGCACTTATTAAAAAAATCCATGTATGCACCATTCCTGTATCTTACGATTCTTCACTGCATTTCCACAGAGCCACATAAAGTTATACTTATATAATAACAATATGTTCTCTGCATTTCAACCGCAAAAAAGAGCGTTTTTTTGGTTTCAACCTTGAGTTAACAATTTTTTTACACACTGTGCGGCGCGCTGCACTTCCAAATCGGTATTAAACGCGCAAAAGCTGAAACGCACGGTTCCATCCGGCAGAGTGCCCGCGCTGTGATGGGCCAAAGGCGCGCAATGAAGCCCTGCCCTCACGCAGACCCCCATTTCGGCCAGCAGTTCCGCGGCCCGTTCCGATGGTATTTTATTGAATTTCAGCGAAACGACGCCGCTTTCGGGAACGGGCGGCGCATAACAGACAAGGCCTTCCAGATCGCGCAGTTTTTCCGTAAATTCCGATACCAGATGGGCTTCCCAGCGCCCCACGGTTTCAACCGTTCTTTTTTTCAAAAAGCGAACGCCTTCGTTCAAACCGGCGATGCCCGCCACATTCATTGTTCCGCTTTCAAAAACATCGGGCAGGAATTCGGGCTGGCGGCGCTCTAACGAGTTGCTGCCGGTTCCGCCTTCCATCAGGCTGCGGTAAGGCCCTTCGCCGCAGCAGATCAAAATGCCTGTGCCCTGCGGCCCATAAAGCGATTTATGACCCGGCATACAGGCATAGGTCACGCTTTGAAATTCCGAAAGATCGATGGGGATGACCCCTGCCGACTGTGACAGATCCAAAATCAGCGCAAGGCCTTTTTCTGCGCATAACTCATCGATCTTTTTCAGCGGCGCAATGCTGCCGAAAACATTGGATACATGGTTGACGACCATGCAGGATGTGCTTTCGGTGATGGCGGCGGCCAGCTTTTCGAACATTTCATTCTGATCGAATAAGGCAGAATAAGCCGCTGTATAGTTGATTCCCTTTTCAGCCAAGCCTTCTAAGGGGCGCACCACACTGTTATGCTCATACCCTGAAATAACAACATGATCCCCCTCTTTCAGCTGGCTTTTGATGGCTAGGTTCAAAGCGTGTGTGGCGTTCTGGGTGAACACCACCCGCTCAGGTTCCGCGATGCCGAAAAATTCCGCGATGGTTTCGCGGCAGGCATATACCACCGCCGCCGCTTTCATGGCGGGCTTGTGCCCGCTTCGCCCGGGGTTCCCGCAGCTGTCCATCGCGGCGATCACCGCATTTTTCACTGCTGACGGTTTGAAAAGTGTTGTGGCCGCGTTATCCAGATAGATCATCGATCAAACTCCTCCTAAAACGATAATTCTGCCTCCTGCCAAACTCCCACTTGATTCATTACATATATTTTTCCAAAGGGAATTTTATTCTTCTTTAACAGCTGCACCACTTGTTCCAGTTGTTTGGCTTTGCATTTGATGCCATAGCTGCAGGAACCGCTGCCCAAAATGGCTTGTGCGCGCACCATTACCGTTGGAATTCCCTGTTTTGATAAAAGAAAATTGGCTCTTTGTGCGTAGGTTACTGATTTAAATACAATCATGCACCCCATAAAAACCCTCCTCTCCTGTTTATCATATGCGCAAATTCCACAAGTTGACTTTTTTCTTTGCCGGCAGCCGCGCAGCGGGCGTTTGCGCGGCAGGCTTTTGAATGGTTTCCTTGCTAATTGCCCGAAAAACAGATATAATAAAACAAAAACGAAAGGAAGGAGCCTTCCATATGAAGAAAAAATGTTTGGCGCTGGTGACGGCGCTTTTGATGATATCACTGATGATCGTTCCTTCTGTTTCAGCCCGCGCGCTGACCTTTATCGCGGTCAATAATAATTTCAGCCGCAATCTCTCGCCCACGACCATTCCGGTTCGAATCAATGGGAATATCTATGTTCCCTATTCGATGTTTCGAAATGTAGGCAATTTGAAAACGATCTATAACAGCCGTTATGACCAGGTGATCATTTATAACAGCAACCATATCTTGACCTTTGATATTACCAACCAGCTGACTTATGATGAATTGGGCTCGGTTTATTCCATCAATGCCATTCGTTATAACAGCACGGTCTATGTGCCCGCCTATATCGTTTGTGAGTGCTTCTCCTATAACTATTCCTATATCACCTCTTCGGGTCTCGGCCCTGTTTTGCGCATTGTGACGGATGATTCTTCTCTTTCCGATGACGCGCTGTTAGAGCGTGAACTGACCACCATGCGCAATATCTATAATGATTATCAGGCGCTTTACGGTGATAAAAAGCCCTCAAATCCCGGCACTTCTTCGCAACCCGTTTCGCCCACCACGCCTTCCACAAATCCCTCGGCAGATCCCGGCGATGATGTGCCTTCCGGCACAGATGAGCCTGCTCAGGCTTCAAAAGCCGTTTATCTGGCGTTCGAAGGCCCGCTTTCCGCTTCTACGGCGTCCATTTTAGATCAGCTTGCGCGGCAGGGCTTCCACGCCACCTTTTTTGTGCCTTCCGGCATCACCGCCGAAACCGCGCCCTATCTGGCCCGCGCCGCAGCAGAAGGCCACACCATCGGCAACCAGCTGAACGGCGCCGCCAACCCGAAAGATTCCCTTGACCAGCTTCTCGAGCAGGCCGCGGATATGAACGCGCAGCTTCGCCGCCTGGTGAAACAGCGAACAAGGCTGATGATGATTCCCGGCGGTTCCTCACACCTCGAAAAAGAAAAAACCGATGGCTTGCTGGCGGCCGGATACCGCCTGTGGGATCCCACGGTGGATCTTCGTTTGAACAGCTCCTCCGCCATCGCCTCCGCCGCCCTGCGCCAATTGCGCAGCACTTCTCAGAATGTTGTGCTCTGCATGCGAAATGATTCTTCCGCTGCCCAGGCGCTGCCAAAAATTCTGGCCTATCTCAGCGCCGAAAATTATGATGTGCGCTCGATCACCGAGCTCAATACCCCCATCAACCAACTGCGCGAAGTTCGCTAAAGCCCTTTCAGCCGCCGATTTTCGGCGGCTTTTTCATGCCCTTTTTCGTCACGCGCTTTCTACTGCCCACATATAGTATGTTATCAAGTTATGGAGGTATTTCACCATGCCGAAAATTTATTTAAGCCCTTCCACACAAGAATCCAATCCCTATATAAACGGCGGAACCGAAGAACAATACATGAACCTGCTGGCGGATGAACTGGAGCCTTATCTCATTTCTAACGCCATTGCATTCACACGCAATTCACCCGATATGACGGCTGCTTCCTCCATCCGCCAGGCAAACGCCGGCAATTATAATTTTTATCTTGCGCTTCATTCCAACGCCGCCGGCGAAGCCAATACGGGAACCGTCCGCGGCAGCATTGCCTTTTATTGCGCCAAAAGCCGCAACGGAAAACGCGCAGCCGACCTGATTGTGAAAAATCTTAAAACCATCTATCCCCTGCCGGAACTCGTTCGCGCCGTGGCCACCACTTCTCTGGGCGAAGTCACCATGACGCGGATGCCCGCCGTTTTGGTTGAGATCGCTTATCACGACAATTTAGAAGACGCCGTCTGGATCCAAACCAATCTGCCCCTCATTGCTTCCAATCTTGCCGTTTCTCTGACAGAATATTTCGGCATTCCCTTTATTCCCGCCACACAGCCTCGCTGGGGAACCGTTGAACTTTCGTGGGGTTCTTTGAATTTGCGCCAAAAACCCAGCCTTTCAGCCAATATTCTGGCCCATATCCCCAACCATGCCCGGGTTTTAGTTCTTGGCCAGTGGCAAAATTGGTATAGCATCGATTACAATGGCATTCTGGGATATGCTTCGGCCGATTATATTTCTTAATCGGTCGAAAACTGCTGCATTCTGCACAAAACGATTTATGCAAAACGGATAATTTATTGTTTTAGCGCGCTAAATCATTGACATTTTCTTTCTGTGCGCTATACTATAGTCAAGAAGAACGAAAGAGAAAAGAAATAACAACGAAGGAGCTGATTCCCATGGAAGTAGAAATGAAGCAACCGTTTCTTTCCCGCTGCGATGCGGAATCGGAACTTAAAACGAATCGATTCCGTGTTTGATTTTCAATCATGCATCCTGCTTAAAGGAAAAAGACTCTTGGGGAATTTAGTGTAACGATTCAGTCGGATCATAAGCTTCATTCAATGATAAGAGTTATTTGATTATTATTGAAAAAATCAAACTAAGCAGCGGAAGGAAAAACGGAGCATCCACTTGAGCAAGAATCATTTTATTGATCTTACAGTTTCGTGATATATGGGCAATGGCCGATATAACTGGGCGGGGTCAATAGAAAAAACTTTATCCGTTCTTCTTTTCAATATAAATTAAGAAAGGAATGTAATTTATTTGATTTTACCAACAGCTTAGGCCGCTCATCAAGGAATTTGGTGGGCGGTCTTTTTTTGTGTTTCCATGTTTTTTGCAGATCCGGAAGTCTTTTTTCGTGAACTTTACGGCCGCAGAAAACTGTTTTTATGAAGATCTTCCATTTTGGTCTGCCCTTTTCCGGCGCTGCGGGAATTTTTTATAGACTTTTCCCCCATAACCTTATACAATAAATAAGCATGAAAGGAGTGACCACTTTGCATCAGGAAGATTTTGAACAGCTTTTTCGCGCCTTGAAACCTGTGATCGATGACGGGCGCATTGATGATTATTTTTCGCAAAAGCCTATCAGCGAGATTGGCCTGACCGAAGAACAATGTTTACAGCTTTTAAAGTATATCAACGCCTATCGCTTTGTTTCCGTTTGCAAAAAGACTTTTGGCTTCACGCTGGATTATACACCCGAAAGCCTGCTTTATCTGGATATTATCCTCACGGCGTTATGCGCGCTTGATTTAGATGACAGCGGCCTTGGCCGTTTATTTTATCGCGATGCCAATATGTCTCATGAATGGGATGAAGCGGCTTATCAGTTTATTCTCACTTATACCATCAAAAACCGCCACGCCGAGCTTCAGCCTCTTCTCAAAAATCCCCAGACTTCCCACGAAGAACTGCTGCAATATTTTAACGATGGCGTTGTGGCAGACCTGATGGAAAACATCAATTGCTACCTTTGCGAAACGGCCCTTAAAGCCTACAGCGGCAGATGGGTGCTTGATTCCGTTACCAATGAACATACCGATGCGTTGGGAGTTCAGCTGAAAAACGGCGATTATATCTCGTTTATGGATGCCATCTACCGCCGCTTTTATGAGGAAGACATCCCCCTCTGCTATATTTATTGCGCCATTTTCCACTTGGATTACAGCGAAATGCCGGATATTCTGGGGGCAAAATACCGTCAGACGCATCCCGAAGAAACCATGTGATGGTTTGGGTAAACCGCGTTTCTGCACAAATGGATTTCACAAAACGATAAAAATAAGGGCGGATCCGCATTAAAACGGATTCGCCCTCGCTTTTTATTTTTTATAGGAACAGATCTGCAAGGTTTGCTTTTTCATCGATGAACGGCACAAGATCTGCTGTTTTACAAGACATCAGCGTTGTGACGCCCGGCCCGTGGCCCGAAGAACGCGAATCGCTGTGAACCACCACGCCGATGGTCACCGCGCCGCTTCGATAAGTTCGCGCATAGCGTGTGTCGCTGTCTAAGATCGCCACCAGATCGCCAAAACGCAGCTGATCCAAGGCATATTCTTTCACTGCTTTCTCATCGAACAGAGTGATGTCATAATCGCCGCTGGCAGAATTGCCGCTGCCCAGCCCTGCGCCCATCAGCGCGGCCGGCAAAATTTTTGCAACGCCCACTCTCAGCTTATCGCCCGTTTCCTGAAGGTTCATTTTTTCAAGCAGCTGCGGCGACATGCTGCGCAGAATGACCTGCGGCCAATCCAGCAGACGCATTCCCTGCCCGCAGGCCTTCACGCGGATACGGTCATCGATATTCAGCTTTTCCAAAGCGGCCTCGTCAAAATAGATCATCAAATGCTCCACGCCGCCATGCTTCCCCGTTACAAAACCTTTTGCGCCCTTGGCTTCGCCGCTGATGACTTCGGCGATATTTCCAATGCAGGAATAAGTGGTATAGGCGTTATTGAAGGCTTCCACAGGGTTTTTGGTGGTAACGCCGGGTTCCAAATGATCGGCGGCCCAATCAACGGCATTATCGCCGATTTTGGCGTTATAGGCAATGCCGCCTGTGCCGGGCATAAAATCCATTTGGCCATCCGGGTCATAATATCCCCTGCCGTTATAGGCGGGGTGGGCAACCATGCCCTGCACCGATAAGATCGGCAGTTTTTCCTGATTTGTTCTGATCATTTTTCTTCCTCTGTAAAATCAATCACCATCTGGCGATATTCCAGCGGCTGATAGCCCATTCTTTCATAAAGGCGAATTGCGCCCTGATTCTCTTCGGTCACTTCCAAACGGAAACGCGCCGCATCGGGATATGCTTTGCGCACAAAATCCAGCGCTTTGCTCCCCAGCCCGTTGCCGCGGAAGGCATCTTCCAGATAAAGCTCTTCCACCAAAACCACCATTCCGCCCACTTCGGCCGAAAAGGTGAAGGACAAAATCATATAGCCCGCCGTTTCTTCGCCTTCTTCGATGAGATATCCCTTGATAAACGGACTTCCCGAAACCATTTCGTGAAAGCTTTTTTCATAAATTTCATCGGGAAGTTGATGCAAAACCGCAGGGCTGTTATAAAACCGCCGAGCCATTTTATGATAAATGGGATAATCTTTCACCGTCATTTCTCGAATCATGTTTGCTTCTCCTTCTCTTTTGAATATGTGTCAAGCTGTAGTATATTGTAACACAGCATGGATTTTTCGTCAAAAATCGGCTGTTCCATAAAAAACAGGCCCCCATTTCGCGCTGAAATGAAAGGCCCTGTTTTATCTTTTGCTTTAAAGGGATTCCGGCTCTGACGGCGGCGTTTTGACCAGCGCCTTGTTCTTCCAGCGCCCGCTCAGATAATAAGCGCCTGTCAGCAGCAGCCCCGCGATCCACCCGATGAGATAGCAATAAAAAATATTATCGCGCCCATAATGCGCCGCGAGATAATAGGCGGCGGGCACACGCACGAGCCACAACGAAACCAAAGTAATGAGCATCGGCACAATGCTTTCGCCCGCGCCGCGGATCACGCTGTTCAAAATGAACATAAACGAAAACAGCACATAATAGGGCATGATGCGATCAAGATAAGCGCAGCCCGCCGCAATGACCG
Source organism: Acidaminobacterium chupaoyuni (assembly GCF_047936785.1). Classification (GTDB taxonomy): domain Bacteria; phylum Bacillota; class Clostridia; order Oscillospirales; family Butyricicoccaceae; genus Acidaminobacterium; species Acidaminobacterium chupaoyuni. The sequence goes on along the minus strand of NZ_CP176394.1, from coordinate 1,462,870 downwards.
CGGGATCCTGGCTGAACATCCTCATGCAGATCGGCCCCAGCGGCACAAACAAAATAGCCACAACGATATTCACCGCGCAAGACATGGCGATGGCTGTCCATAATCCTTTTTTCACGCGATTCATTTTGCCCGCGCCGATATTCTGGCCGACATAAGTGGTCACCGCCGCGGCAAAGCTTTGCACAGGCATAAACCCAAAAGTATCCAGCTTGTTTGCCCCCTGAAAGCCCGCGATAAAAGAAGTTTCATAACCGTTGATGAGTTTTTGCAAAACCATCACACCAATGGAAAACAGCGCCTGCTGCAGCCCCGATGGGATGCCCAGTTTCAGCGCCTGAACAAACAGCTCTTTATCGAACTCTCTTTTTCTGATATCGACCCTGAGTTCGGGATATTTTTTATTGATATATCCCAGCCCGAAGATCCAGGAACAGAACTGGCCGATGATCGTTGCCAGCGCCACACCGATGACGCCCCAATGGAACACGATCACAAAAAGCAGGTCTAAAACAATATTCAGAATGCAGGCAATGGTCAAAAAAAGCAGCGGTGTTTTGCTGTCGCCCAGCCCGCGCATAATGCCCGAATTGATGTTATAGCCCAAAGTCGCCACGATGCCCGCAAAAATCACCATGACATATTGTTTCGCCAAAGGGAATACATCCTGTGGAACTCCCATCAGGCGAAGGATCGGCCCCGCCACCAGAATGCCGATCACGGTCAGCGGAAGGGCGGCGTAGATGGTGGCCGTATAGATCGTGGCAATGGTCTTCTGCACCCGTTCCATATCTTTGGCGCCGAAATATTGTGAAATCATTACCGTCGCGCCCAGGCCGATGCCCATGAAGAGTGAGATCATCAAAAAGAACACCGGGAACCCGGTGCCGACGGCGGCCAGCGCGGCATCGCCCACAAAATTGCCCACCACCACACTGTCGACCATATTATAAAGCTGCTGCAAAAGGTTCCCCGCCAAAAGCGGAAGCGCGAACAGAAAAATGATCTTCGCGGGGCTTCCTTGTGTCATATCAACCGATAGTTTTTTCGATTTTTCCATATCTTCTCTCCTTTTTGCCATGACACGCATGGGTTCTTTGTGAAAACGCCTTATCTTCTATTGGTATTATAAAGCATCTAAACACCTTAAGCTATTGTATATTTTTAACAAAAATATCCGTCTTTTTCAGATGAAAAGAGCCGGCCGCGAATTTTCGGGGCCGACTTTTTTTATCTGCAGGAATCGATGCCCGCCGCGGCGCCGGGCCCCGGCTCTGCCGCCAGATCGAATCGCAGTTCCTGCGGCAAATGGCTTTGGTCATTCAAAAACACGATTTTGGGTTTCTCGGGGTCTTCAAATTGGAAACAGCATACCGCCGTATTCCCCACGATCAGTTTTTCCAGTTTTTCAAACGCTTTTCCGCTGGCATAATGCAAATAGGTTTGAATGGAAAAACCGTGAGAAACCACCGCGATGGTTTTTCCGGCATTTTCTTCTACGATTCGGGCGATGGCTTTTCGGATCCTGTCATATACCTGCCGTGAAGATTCACCGCCGGGCGCCGCAAAAGCCGCCGGATCTTCTGCCAGAGTTCGAATGGCATCGGGGAAAATCTTCGCGTTTTCGGCAGAGGTCTTCCCTTCCATTTCGCCCAAATTGATTTCAGCCAGCTGAGGATCGATCAAAACCGGCAGCCCATGAGGCGCAGCCACAGCTTCGGCTGTTTTGCGCGCGCGGATCAGCTGGGAAGCATAAACGACTTCGATGGGAACCGCAGCAAAGCGTTTGCCCAAATATTCAGCCTGTGAAAGGCCGCGTCTGTTCAGCGGGATATCGATACAGCCCTGAAACTTCCCTTGGAGGTTGCTGTCGGTGGTTCCATGCCGAATCAAATATAAAGTGGTCATTTTCAACCCTTCCTTTAAATTCGTTTACTGCCGAAAAACATAATGGCCAAAACGCCCGGGCCGGTATGACTGCCGATAATCGGGGTCAGCCCGCGAATGTCGATATGTTTCGGATGGACAGCTTCTTCGATCATGCGGCATAATTCCCCGGCGTCTTCCGGGCAGCCGCCATGCACGCAATAAACCGTTTGTTCCTGAGGGTCTACGATATATTCTTTGCAAAGACGGGCCAGATCCTGCATGGAAGCGCCGCGGCCGCGCACTTTTGCCAAAGGCAGCAATCTGCCTTCCTCGCTCATATACATCACCGGTTTGATGCCCACCAGGGTGCCTAAGAACGCGCTGGTTTTTGAAACGCGCCCGCCGCGATAAAGGTGGTTCAAATCATCCACCGTGAAGAAATGGCACATGGTTTCGCGGTAGTGATCCATTTTTTCCACCATTTCTTCCAGAGAAAGGCCCTGCTGCTGCATTTTTACCGCTTCCATCACCAGAGCACCCTGCCCCATGGTAGCCGCTTTGGTATCATAAGAAATGATCTTTCGGCCGGGGTATTTTTCCATCAATTCTTTGGCGACCATATTACTGGTGTTGAAAGTGCCGCTGAGCTGAGAAGAAAAGCCGATATAAACAACATCTTTGCCTTTTTGCAATTCTCCTTCATATACGCGCGTAAAAGTGGGAATATCCACTTGTGTGGTGGTCGGCATCATGCCCTCTCGGATGCGCTGATAAAATTCGGCAGGCGGAATCGTTTTCCCAAAATCATCTTTGATCTCTTTGCCATCGATCACAAGGCCATGCGGCAAATAACCCACGCCGTTTTCATTCATCCACTGTTCTGTAAGATCTGTCGTTGTGTCAGTTACGATTGTATAAGAATATGTCGACATACTTCCTCCAAAATTATGCAATCTATCGCTGCTTGTTTCTTTTCAGAATACTAAAATTATATCATAAGCGCCAAAAAAAGTCACTCTTTTCCAACAGCAATCTTATAAAGCAATAAAAGCGAGGCAGTTTATAAAAAAACTGCGGAAAGTAAAAACTTTCCGCAGTTTGATCGATTCGCAAAAGCAAGGCCAAACCGGCCGGCATGCTTCTCTTATTCTTTTGTGCCGCAGTCTTCGCAGCCGCAGTCGCAGCCATCTTCACAACCGCAGTCGCAATCATCTTCATCGAAATCGAATTCCAGCTCTTCGCCGCAAGCGGGGCATTTGATGCCTCCCTTATCCAGCATGGATTCATCCAGATAGATTTCTTCATGGCAGGTGGGGCAGATCACGCTGTAATAGGAATCATCCTCATCTTCATCTTCGAAATCTTCGTCTTCATCTTCTTCATCATAAAGATCTTCTTCCAGATCGGTGAGTTCTTCGCCGATGGCATCGAGTTCTTCGTTGATGACATCCAGTTCGCTGTCCATATCGGAAACGGTCATTGCCATATCATCAAGTGTGTTGATGATCGCGTTAAAAAGCTTTCCCTCATCGGAATCTTTTTTCAGGCTCAGGCCTTCCATCAAGCCTTTCAGGTAAGCAGTTTTTTCTGTTAAAGTCATAATCAGTTCATCCATTTCTCCGGCAGTGTATCTCATTTTTTGATATTTCTAACCAGCCGCCGGTCGGTTTAGAAACATTTATTCTTTGGATCTTTCCAGATATTCGCCTGTTCTGGTGTCGATGCGGATCTTTTCGCCCTGATCGATGAACAGAGGCACTTTGACGACCGCGCCAGTTTCCAGCGTTGCGGGTTTGGTGGTGTTGGTGGCGGTATCACCCTTGAAGCCGGGGTCGGTTTCTGTGATGACCAGATCCACAAACAGCGGGGGTTCGATGCCGAACACATTGCCCTTGTAAGAAAGGATCTTCACAACGGTGTTTTCTTTCACAAATTTGAAGCTGTCGCCCAGTTTGTCTGCGTTGACAGGCATCTGATCGAAAGTTTCGGTATCCATGAAATAATAAAGATCGCCGTCGTTATAAAGATATTGCATATCTCTGCGGTCAACAAAAGCCTGCTCAAATTTATCTGTAGGGCTAAAGGTGCGTTCGACCACACCGCCTGTGATAACATTTCTGCACTTTGTGCGAACAAATGCGGCACCTTTGCCGGGCTTTACATGCTGGAATTCCACGATCTGCAGAACCTGCCCGTCCAGTTCAAATGTAGCGCCGTTTCTAAAATCGCCTGCTGAAATCATTCGTGCTCCTCCAATATAATCATATTTTAGCAGATATATTCTATCGTATTATGCCGCAATTTGCAAGAGTTTCATATCATTTCGGCGAAAATGGTTCTGTTTATTTTCAAAACAGCCTGATTGCCTTACTTTGCGGGCTTTTTTCGCCCTGTTCATTGTTGCCGATAACGGTTTTTCTATTCCGCCCCGGCGATCGATTCATATATTTTTTTCATTTGAAGCGCATCTTCCACCTGCATCCCCGCCGATTCACAGATCACCCGCGGCTGAACGCCTTTTTCGGCAAAAGCATATGCGCATTCTTCGAAGCTCGGGCCATACTGCTTATCCCGAAAAGTGAGGTGGCGCACTTCCCCCGATTTATCATATTGGATCTTGCTGAAATGGGCATGAAAATGTTTGATGCGCTCGCGGCCCAGGGCGTTTTTCATTTTTGTCAGGATCTCGCAGAAATCTTCGCGTGATTTCAAGCTGCCCATGCCGCGGGCGTTCAAATGGCCGAAATCGATGCAGGGGATCAGGCTTTCGTTATGGCGGCACAAGGCGAGAACTTCTTCCAGATCGCCCAGCATATTGATCCGCCCCATCGTTTCAACACATAACGCCACCGCATAGCTTTCTGCGATGGGGATCAGATGCTTCAAGTTCGCGCGGGTGTTCAAAAAAGCCTGCTTTCTGGTTTGACCGCTGAGCCCGCCGCAATGCACAGTGATGCGGTCGGCCCCAAGCCACTGGGCAAGCCTGCAGTTTTCGTTCAGATAATCTTCGTTTCTTTGCATCCGCCGTTTTTCGGCGCTGGATAGATTAATATAATAATGTGAATGAACAGAAAGCGAAACGCCGAAAAGCTTTGCGCTGCGCCCGATATCCTGTGCAGTCTCGCGGCCGATATCCGTTCCCTTGCCGCATTGATATTCCCAGACGGTCAGGCCTTGCTTTTTCAGCCATGGCGCGATCTGGGCGGGTTCGATGCCTCTTTCTTCAAAAGACGCTGTATTTCCTGCCGGTCCGAATTGAATCATGTATTTTATAATAGCCTTGTTCTTCTTTTTCAGCCTGGTGCATAGGATAAAAAAGAAGTATCTGCCAGCTTTTCTCCTTTAAAATTTCTCTGCGTATCTGATTCTTTATTAATGTTACCATATTTCCTTCTATTATCAAAGGGGAGGAGTCCTTAATGTCAAAAAAAATGCCCGTTTATGTGGTCGCCGCCGCAAACGATCTGCACAATGTGTCATCTTACCGAAACAACTGTGTTTATTTGGTCTACACCATCCATGAAAACGGCGGCCTGATGCGTTCGGAACTGCCCGCTTATGCCCGCGGCGGGCTGATGGGGCTTTCCGATTATCATGCGCCCGATCTTTCTGTCATCGACCCCGCAAAGCTGGCCGGGGAAATAGCGGCGGAATGCGGGCGGCGCACTTATGCCGGGGTGCTTTTAGATTTTGAAGACCCCCGCTGTTTTCCCATTGTTTCCGAATTATCCTCCGCGCTTTTTGCGCGGCGTGTTCCCCATTATGTGCCCCTTGCTCTGGCCGCCGCCGCGCCGCAGGCAAAGGTCCTGATCTCTTCGGCCATCAGCGGCGGATCTTATGAAGAAATGCTGCGCGGTTATTGCCAGCGGTTCGACCCTTCGCGCCTGGCGCTGGATCTGGTTCGGGTCTGCTCGCAATATACCATGCCCTCCTATGATCCCGATGGCCGCGCCCTTTCCGCGGCGGAATTCCGTGAGCTGCTGGATACGCATTCCCCGCATTGTTTCTTCTCACATGAGCTTTGCGCCAAATATTTCACCTGCCGCACAGAAGACAACAGCGCGCATTTTATTCTTTTTGATGATATTTCCACGGTTTCACAAAAAATCGAAATTGCCGAAAGCCTTGGTTTCTGCGCTGCTTTTTTGCTTTACCGCGATTTTGGCGGCGGATGCAGGCAGCTTTTTGCCGCCAACGGATAAAAAAGCGCGAAGGGTATTTTCCCTTCGCGCTTTTTTTAGTCACCCGTTAGCAGCAGCAGTTATTGTCGCAGCCGCAGTTTCCGTTACCATTGCCATTGCCGCAGCCACAGTCGTTATAGTACATCACCCAGATCAGCACAATTGCGAAAACGACGATCATCCAGAATGCTTCATAGCCGCCGAAGAAGCCGCGTTTGTCATTGTTGCAACACATAAAATTAGTTACCTCCCAAATGATTTCTCATGTAGTCTGTTATGAAGCAGTGATAAAACCGATTGCGCCAGAAAGAACTTTGCTTATGTTTTTCGGCTTCCGCTTACTTCATTACATTGTATGCCTGCGCCGCTTTCGAGGTTCAAAGTTTTTTCGAAGCCCTTAACGGCGTTTACATTTTCAATATATGGAAGGGGGCCTCTGGGTGTGCATGCAGGCGCAAGTTTCTTCTGTGGTTTTCAGAAAAGGAAAAACAGCCGTCGGGGCTCCCTTCCCCGGCGGCTGCTTTTCTTATATTATGAAGAATGTGAGTGAAGAAATCAGCGTTGATCTTCCTTGGTTTCCGTGAATTCCGTAACATCGATCACTTCTGCCTCGGCTGCCGATTCTTTTGCCATTTGGTTGATCTTGCGCTTTTTCAGCCCATTTTCAATCAAGACAGTAAGACCGGCAAATAAAACCGAGATGGAAAAATATTTGCAGATGGTGGAAATCACTCTCAGCAGGCCGCCCGAACCATGTTCTCCGCCTGCCGCTCCGCGGGGGCCGTCTCCATCGAATCCGCCGAATCTATCGGGGCGCTCGCCTTTGAATTCGCCTTGCGGGCCGCCTTGCCGACCGTTCTGGGTGTTGCCCTGCGAGTTGCCCGACTGGCCGTTCTGGGTGTTGCCCTGCGAGTTGCCCGACTGGCCGTTCTGGGTGTTGCCCTGCGAGTTGCCCGACTGGCCGTTCTGGGTGTTGCCCTGGGGGATCTGGAAGCTCTGCTGCTGTATTTTGCTTCCGCTGCCCGCTTGATTTGTCGCGCTGGAGATCGCATCGTTTGAACTGTTTCCCTGCTGCCCATTCTGCTGGTTTTGCGCGGTTTCTCTTTGCATCGCTTCCCCTGCCGTGCCGCCGATGAACGGCGCCGCCAGCCAGCGTGAAAAATCAGAAGCAGCAAACTGGAACGCGCCGAACACCATGATCAGCGCAGCCAGACAGGCTGCAATGGCCTGCGGAGCCTTCCCGTGATATTTCCGAAGCGCATAACATGCCATTCCTTTGATGAAGCCCCAATGCAGGCCCAGATGCACCCCACAAAGGATGACCGAAAGCGCTGCCGCAAAATAGTGGCCCATCTTCCAGAAGATGCCGCTTGCCGAGATATTGGTCAAAATCGTTTTGGAAATCAAGACCCCGCTGACCGTAACAAATGTCAAAGAAATCAGCAGCAGGATATCCACCCAGAAACAGACTTTTGTCTTGGCCGGCAATTCACGGCTGAATATTTTTGAGGTCACTCTTTTGATCCACTTCCATTGCAGCGCCAGGTGGCATATAAACAGGCCGAACAGCACAAGCCCCGCAACTTCATGGTATCGCATACTGATGGCGTTTTTATCATACAGGCTGAATAATACGATCACCATGATGATATCTACCAACATTCTGATTTTGTTTTTCTTCATTTCAATCGTTCCTTTCTTGGAATGAGTCGATTGTAACAGCGAAGACTGAAATGAAACTGAAAAAATAAGCCAATTTATGAATTTTTCTATTTTGCAAATAAAAACAGCGGGAACCAAAATTCCCGCTGTTCCGAATCGTTTATTTTTGTGGCTGCTGAGCCGGTTTGACAAACAAAGTTTTATAGTTCGTATAGATCACCATGCCCGGTTTCGCGCCGGATGGCTTTTTCACAAACTTCGCCGCCGCGTAATCGATGGCCGCCAATGATTGCCCGCTCAACCGTGAATGCCCCGCCGCCAGGGACGCGGCATATTCCAGATCGGCTTCTGCGGGGGTTCCGCCTTGGGTGAACAAGATCACATGAGAACCGGGGGCCAGATGAGAATGGAACCATAGATCCTGTTTTCCCGCTGTTTTCAAAGTCAATTCATCATTTTCGCGGTTATTTCTTCCGCATAAAATTTTATAACCGCCGGGGGAGGTGAATTCAAGCGGATGCAGCGCCGCCGGCTTTTTTCGTTTGCCCTTTTCTTTGCTGCGCAGGTATCCGCTTTCGGATAACTCTTCACGGATGGCGCTGACTTCCTTTTCATCCTTCGCCGCCTGCAAACTCAAAAGCACGCTTTGCACATATTCCAGTTCTTCTTTTCCCTGCCCGATCTGCCGCGTAAGCTGTTCTTCGGCGTTTTTCATTTTTGTATATTCCTGAAACAGGCGCTGGGCGTTCTGCTGGGGCGAGAGATCCGCATCCAGTTTAATGGTGATCTCAGGCAGCTGTTCATCGAAATAATCCACCACCACGGCATGATCGCTGTTGGGCTCGATCCTGTGAAGATTGGCGGTGATCAGATCGGCATTCTTTTTAAGCGCTTCGCGTTTCTGCGCTTTCAGCAAATCGTTTTCTTGATTGGCCAGTTTTTTGATCAGGCGGTTTTCAGCGTTTGACATCAGCTTCAGCAGTTCGGAAGCCGCGTTTTTCTTCCGTTCCGCCGCGGTTTTATTAGCGTAATATTCGCAGATCAATTCAGAAAACGAAGCCATGGAACGGCATTGGGCCGAATCGCTGAAATGCTTCATCTTCATAAAAGTAAAATCCAGATACCCCGCGTCGTTTTCGATCATGGTGGGCTCAAATTCTTTGTTTTCCACCCGCTTTTTCAGGCTCATAAGGCCAGAAGCAAGCGATTCAACAGCCCCGCCGCATGAAAAAACCAGCTCTTTCGCCACAATGGGCGATAAAAGGTCGATAGCCGCCAATTCTTTTTCGGGCGCTTCCGCTTTGAAAGCTTCTGCCGCTATTTTTTCGGCGCCCGCCGGTTCCAGCGCCATCAGCGAAAGCTGTTCGGGCCGCGGCGGCATCTGATAGCGCAGCCCCGGCAAAACAGGCCGTGTGGGCGACATTTCCGCATCCACTTTTTTCATACAGCCCAAAATCGTTCCATCCGCCGCCAGCAAAATCAAATTGGTGCGGCGGCCCGTCAGTTCGGCCACCAATATTTTTTCGGAAAGCTCGCCGAAATCATCATAGGCCGAAAAGCGGAACCACAACATGCGCTCCATCTGCGGCTGTGAGATCTCTAAAAACCGCGCGGCGGTCAGATGTTTCCTCAACAGCATGCAAAACATCGGGGGCGCATCGGGGTTCTCGGTCTTTTCATCCGTCAGATAAACACGCCCGCCCGAGCCGTTGCAGGAAATCACCAGACGATGAGAAATTTTCCCCACTCGGCAGGAAAAAATAACTTCGTCCTTGCGCGGCATATAAATTTTATCAATGCGCCCTTCGCTCAGTTCCCGCCCCAGCTCATCGCAAAGCGCATGAATGGTGATCGCATCTAACGACATGATGATCCCTCCGTTTCTACTAAACTGCTCAAAATTTTCAAGGCGTTTTGCTCGGGTGTTTCTGCGAGCCCCGCCTTTTTTTGCCCCTCGGCAATTTTGTGATATTTCAGTTTCAGCTTATGAAGATATTGCGGAAACAGCGGATCAGACAGCGCCTTTTCGCTGAAAAGATAGGCATATTTTTGGGCATCGCTGCCGGCGTTTTTGCCCTTTACGCGTAAAACCGCATAAAATTTTCCGCCATCTTCAATAAACTGCTCTTCCAAAATGCCGCAGCAGTGATCTTCCAGCCACTTTCTCAATCGTTCAGCCGCCGTCATCGGCTGCAAGATCAAGGTGTGTTTCCCTTCCAGCGGCCAGACGGCCCTTTCTAAAATGGCGGCGATCTCATCCCCGCCCATGCCCGCGATCACGATGGTATCGGCCTGATCGGGCCCAAAGGCTTCCAAACCGTTGCAAAGAATCGTTTCTATTTTATCAGACAGACCCAGCGCCGAAACGGTGCGTTTGGCGTTTTCCAGCGGCCCTTCCCGCAAATCTGAAGCAAACGCTTTCTCAACGCCGCATTCGGCCACGAGATAGGCGCAAAGCTGCGCATGATCGCATCCCACATCGATCACCCGCCGCGCCCCATGGCACATTTCTGCAATTTTATGGATTCGTCTTGATGTTTTCATGTTTTCCTCCGCCCCGCTTTTTGCGGCAAGCTTTTGTGACGCTTGCAGGCTATTTCCCGGGGAATTTCAAATGCCGGTTCTCATTTGGGATGTTTGGTGAATCCCTCGCCGCAAATTTTTCTTTCAAACTGCCGATGTATCGCGGAAAACCCGTTTCCCATGAAAATGCCCTGTCATAAGGCTCTTATTTTTGAAGGCGCTCTCTGTCATACAAAACAACAGATCGAATATTGCTATCCGATCTGTTGTCGATTGCTTTTTTACTTAGACTGGAAATATTCGTTCAGTTTCTGAACCAGCTCATCGGCATTTGTGCCATGCACCATGCAGGCTTCCGCGATGCTTTCGCCGCGGGAAGACGGGCAGCCGAGGCAATGCATTCCGATTTCAAAGAAAAATCTTGCTGCTTCCACATCATAATCAAGCACTTCGCCGATCAGAGTATCTCTTGTGACTTCCATTTCGTTGCACCTCCGTTCTGTTGGCGGATAGACCGTTTTATATCTGGCCTGAAAAGCAAAAAACAAACGGATGCTACCCTGACTGAAACAGTTTGTCAAAACATCGTTTCATGTTTTATCATTATACCCTATTCGCTTTGCTTTTTGCAAGATAAGAGCAACATTTCTTTGATATTTTAACCGGCCCGCAGATTGCTTTTATGTTAGGCTTTCAAGGCATTAAAAACATTAAAAAACCGAATCCGCATAAGCGGATTCGGTTGATCGACATATGATCGTTGATGAGAATCAGGGAATTAGCCCTGTTCCTTCATCTTTGCAAAGCATTCGCTGCAATAAACGGGTCTGTCGGTTTTGGGTTCGAAAGGAACCTTCGCTTCTTTGCCGCAAGCAGCGCAAGTAGCTGTGAAGTATTCTCTGGGGCCTCTGGCTGCATTCTTTCTTGCATCGCGGCAAGCTTTGCAACGCTGGGGCTCATTCTGGAAGCCGCGTTCTGCATAGAATTCCTGTTCGCCAGCGGTGAATACAAATTCATTGCCGCATTCTTTGCAAACGAGTGTTTTGTCCTGGAACATTTGTGTTACCTCTCTTTTTCTTCCCATGATCTGGGTTGGATGATATATGCGAACAGGGACCTTCCCTGCTATCGCCCATTGGCTAAATATTTTGCCAGCTTCCTTCTGATGCGCTGGATGGCATTATCCACAGATTTATTTTCTTTCTTCAACATTTGAGCAATCTGTGAAGTTGTATAGCCTTCCAGATAATATCTCAGAACGGAGGTTTCAAACGCAGAAAGCAACCCAGATAGCGCCGATTGAATTTCAAGAGCAGATTCTTTGGCTAACACTTCTGTTTCAGGATCTTGCTGCACTTTGATATTTGATACTCTGTCGGAAACCTGATCTTCCGACGCAGAGATCACAGTGAGATGCCCATCTTTGCGCTGACTCTTTTTGACAGCATCATAAATCTGCCTGCGGATGCAAAGCACCGCATATGCCTCAAAAGAATCTGATTTGGCGGGGTCATACCCTCGAATGGCCTTTAACAAGCCGATCATTCCCTCTTGCTCAAGATCATCATAATCGCCGCCCGTCAGAAAAAAAGGGCGGATGCAGGAGCGAACGAGCTTGACATATTCTCTGGCCAGAGAATCCTCGATTTCCCTTGAATACTCAAAGCCGGAATTTTGTGCCATCCTATAAAACCTCACCGTACTATGATGCACATCTTTCTGTGCACAAGCTCAGTATAAACTATTTATGCAAGCATTGTCAAGTTATTTATAAATTTTATACAAAATTATCAAATAAACCCATCTGTTTTTTTACTAACATACTAAAGTAAAATATTGGATTCTGCTTCTCACAGAAAGGGCGCGGAACGAATTATTTCAAAATTTCTTCGGGGTCCACCGAATATTCGTTTTTGATGGTCGATAAAATCACCAGGGTTTTCGTCATTTTCACGCCGGCAACGCTTTTGATCTGATTTAAAACATGTTCCAGGGTTTGGGTGGAATTTGTCACGATCTTCAGCAGAAAATCAAAATCGCCCGTGATGTAATGGCATTCTAAAATTTCTTTGTTTTCTTTGACAAAAGCCGTAAAGCATTCGATATATTTGGGGTGTTCCAGGCTTACCGAAATGAAAGATGTAACATCTTTTCCCGCTTTTGCCTGGTCGATGATGGTGGTATGCTGGCGGATCATTCCCGAATTTTCCAGTTTGCGGATGCGCTCGATCACGGCTGAAACCGACATACTGACTTTTTCGCTGATCACCGAAGCATTTTCTCTGGCGTTCTTTTTAAGACATCTTAAAATTTTTACATCAATTTCGTCCATAGTTCTCCTCTTTCATGTAAAGCAGATCGTTATACTTCATATTATATGTAGAATTTACAATATTTCAAGAGGAATCCAAAACTTTTTCGGATTTTTCTTATATTATCACCATTATTTTAGATTTTTTTGTTTCCGGTGGCGATGAAAAGGCCGGCGGCAATATAAAACTGCCGCCGGCCCCGCTGATAAGCTTCGTTTATTCCACTGTTACCGATTTTGCAAGATTTCTGGGTTTATCGATATCGCAGCCGCGATAGATGCCCATGTAATAAGACAGGAACTGCATGGGGATGATCGACAGCGACGCCGAGAAGAACGGGTCGCATTCGGGGATCTTCACCACATAATCGCAGATCTCGGGGTCGGGCGCGATTTCTTCATCGGTGATCAAAATCACACTCGCGCCGCGCGCCTTCACCGATTTGATGTTGGATAAAGTTTTTTCATATAACACAGGGTCGGTTGCCAGCGCCACCACCAGTGTTCCCTCTTCGATCAGAGAGATCGTGCCGTGTTTCAATTCGCCCGCGGCATAAGCCTCACTGTGGATATAAGAAATTTCTTTCAGTTTCAAAGAGGCCTCTTGTGCGGCGGCAAAATCGATGCCGCGGCCCAGGAAGAACGCGCTTTGCTTATTGGAAAACTTTGAAGCGAGATATTGGATCTCTTTCTGGGTTCCTAAAGCTTCTTTCACCAAATCGGGCAAAGCCAAAATCTGCTCGCAATAGTGGTTGGCCTGTTCCACCGTCAGAGTTCCGCGGGCAAGGCCGGCTTTTACGGCGATCAGATATAAAGCGGAAAGCTGGGCGGAATAGGCTTTTGTGGTAGCCACCGCGATTTCGGGGCCGGCCCAGGTGTATAACACGCTGTCTGCTTCACGGGCGGCTGTGCTGGAAACCACATTGACCACGGCAATGGTCTTTGCGCCGTGTTTTTTTGCTTCGCGCATGGCGGCAAGGGTATCTGCGGTTTCGCCCGATTGGCTGATGGCGATGCAGAGATCCTCGGGCCCGATGATGGGCTGGCGATATCTGAATTCGGAAGCGATGGTCGCCACCACGGGAACGCGCGCAAAGCGCTCGATCACTTCGCGGCCCACAAGCCCGGTATGCAGCGCCGAACCGCAGCCAACGATATGGATGTTGCGGATATTGCGGAAAATATCATCGGTCAGGCCGGATTCTTCCAGATTCGGCAATAATTTATCGATGCGCGGCGAAACGGTATCACGGATGGCCTTGGGCTGCTCCATGATCTCTTTGATCATGAAATGCTCATAACCGCCCTTTTCGGCCGAAGAAATATCCCAATCCACGGTTTGGATCTCTTTCTCGATCTTCTGACCGTAAGCATTATAGACCGTCACGCCTTCCGGGGTGAGCTTTGCGATTTCGTTATCGCCCAGAACGATATATCTTTTTGTTTTGGCAATAATGGCGGGAATATCGGATGCAATCATATTTTCGCCTTCGCCAACACCGATGATCAACGGGTTATCGCGCTTTGTGCAAAGGATCTGCTGAGGATGATCGGCCGAAACGATGCCCAGCGCATAAGAGCCGCGAACTTCTTTCACCGTATCCAGCAGCGCCTGCAGCAGGTCGCCGTGGTTGTTCATTTCAAAAAGATGCGCCACCACTTCGGTATCGGTCTGAGATTTCATCTCATAGCCCTTGCTTTGCAGCATTTGCTTGATATCAAGATAGTTTTCGATGATGCCGTTATGTACGATAGCCACACGGCCGCTTTTGCTCAGGTGGGGATGGGCGTTGATATCCGAAGGGCAGCCGTGGGTCGCCCACCTGGTGTGACCGATGCCGCAGGTAGATTCCATGCCGCCCTGCTGCGCGATCTTATCATCCAGATTTTTGATGCGGCCCTTTGTTTTGACCAGTTTCAAACAATCATTGCCAATGACGGCAATACCTGCCGAATCATATCCGCGATATTCCAATTTATAAAGGCCTTGCAGTAAAACAGGCACAGCCTGCTCTTTGCCAACATATCCAACGATTCCACACATAATAAAATATCCTCCAAAATTAAATTGACGCTTGCAAAGTTTTTGTCCCGGCGATCACTCGCGTTTTTGTCACTTTGCTCCTATGGCAGTGCGTCAATGCGCAGAGGGCATCCGCCGAATCTTTCGATACTCCCTCTCCTCGTCAACTGCTTCAAACAGTCCCGGCGCTTTCGATTTCACTGGATCGTTTGCTTTTCCGCCCGCGGCATCACCCCTTTCAAGGCCGGTGCATCCCGTTTGAAGGGGATGCACCCTTTGATCTTTCGTTTTTATTTCTGATAAAGGCTTTGGATGACCGCCGCGGCTTTTTCCGCCATCTGGCGCACAACGGCTTCTTCCTTGCCTTCCACCATCACGCGAACCAGCGCTTCCGTGCCCGAAGGACGAATCAAAATTCTGCCGTCCTGCCCGAATTTTTCGGCGATCTCATCGCCCACCGCTTTCACTTCGGGCAGCTGCGCCACCGTTTTTTTCTGGGCATTGGGCACAGGCACATTGATCATCACCTGAGGATAATGCTCGATCTCGCCCGCCAGCTGCGAAGCCTTTTTGCCGCTGTTTTTCAGCAGCTCCATAAAGGTGACGGCGGTCAGTTCGCCATCGCCTGTGGTGGCGTGATCGGTCAAAATCACATGGCCCGATTGTTCACCGCCCAGGTTCCAGCCGCTGCGCAGCATCTCTTCCAGCACGAAGCGGTCGCCCACCTTGGTGGTTTTCACCGGGATGCCATGCTGGCGCAGATAGGAATGCAAGCCCAGATTCGACATCACGGTCACCACAACGCCGCCCTGCAGCCTTCCGTTCTCTTTCAAATGGTTTGCCACAATGGCCATGATTTTATCGCCGTCGATCAGCTTGCCGTTTTCATCCACCAAAAGGCATCTGTCGGCGTCGCCGTCAAAAGCGATGCCCAGATCATATTTCCCTTCGCTGACTTTTTTGCATAAAGCATCCAGATGTGTGGAACCGCAGCCCGTGTTGATATTCACGCCATCGGGCCGGTTAAAAATAGCGTCATATTCCACGCCCAGTTTTTTGAAAATCAATTCAGCGGTATGAGAAGAAGCGCCGTTGGCGCAATCCACCGCCACTTTCAGGCCGCTCAGTGAAGGAACCGCCTGCGCGATATGGGAAGCATATTCTTCACAGGCAGTTTCGGCCATGGGCATAATTTTGCCGATATTTTCATGAGAAGCGGGTTTTTCGCCGGAAGGGTCGTCGATCAGCGCTTCCACCTGCGCTTCCAGTTCATCGCTCAGCTTACAGCCGTTGGCGCCAAAGATCTTGATGCCGTTATGTTCAAACGGATTGTGAGAAGCAGAGATCACGATTCCCGCATCCGCGCCGTGTTTCACCGTTAAATAAGCCACTGCCGGGGTTGGGATCACGCCAAGCAGCGCCACATCCGCGCCGGCAGAGCAGATGCCCGCGGCCAGCGCCGCTTCCAGCATATCGCCGGAAATACGGGTATCTTTGCCGATAAAGATCTTCGCCCGGTGTTTTGCGGCTTTGGTTAAAACCGTTGCGGCGGCAAACCCCGCCTGATAGGCCAGCTGTGCATCCAGCTCTTCATTGGCAACGCCGCGGATGCCGTCGGTTCCAAAATATTTTCCCATATCAATTTCACCTTATCCTATCTTATCTTGAAAGTGTTTGAATTAGACCCAAAACGCGGAGATCAAAAAGTGATCTGTTGAGAATCTTCCCCGCAAAACGGAATTTTTAAATGGTCGTAAGCATTTTTTGTCACGCAGCGGCCGCGGGGCGTTCTTGTCAGAAAACCGATCTGCATCAGATAGGGTTCATAAACATCCTCCAGGGTGACCGCTTCTTCACCGATGGTGGCCGCCAGGGTATCAAGCCCCACCGGCCCGCCGTTGAAATGATAGATGATGCTTTCCAGCATGCGGCGGTCGATGGAATCCAGCCCCAGATGGTCGATCTCCATGGCTGTCAGCGCCACATCCGCCATTTCTCTGGTGATAACGCCCGTTCCTCTGACCTGGGCGAAATCACGCACGCGCTTAAGCAGGCGGTTTGCGATACGCGGTGTTCCGCGGCTGCGGGCGGCGATCTCCAGCGCGCCTTCCGGCTGCATCTCCACTTCTAGAATTCCCGCGCTGCGCTGCACGATCTGCATCAGTTCCTGCGCGCTGTACATTTCAAGGCGCAGCATCACGCCGAAACGATCACGCAAAGGCGAAGTCAGCTGGCCTGCCCTTGTGGTGGCGCCGATCAGGGTGAATTTCGGCAGATCCAAACGGATCGAGCGGGCCGCAGGGCCCTTGCCGATAATGATATCCAGCGCATAGTCTTCCATGGCCGGGTAAAGCACTTCTTCCACGCTGCGGTTGAGGCGGTGGATCTCATCGATGAACAGCACATCGTTTTCATTCAGGTTCGTCAGCAGCGCTGCCAGATCCCCCGCCTTTTCGATGGCCGGCCCCGAAGTGATGCGCAGATTCACATCCATTTCGTTTGCGATGATGCCCGCCAGGGTGGTTTTTCCAAGCCCCGGAGGGCCATATAACAACACATGATCCAGCGCTTCGTTTCTCTGTCTTGCGGCTTCGATATATACTTTTAGATTTTCTTTGGCCTTTTTTTGGCCGATATATTCTTCCAGGCGGCGCGGGCGCAGCCCGCCTTCGCCGTCATCTTCTTTTGTCAGGCTGGAAGAAACCACGCGTTCTTCTTCCTCACCAAAATCTTTTGAAAATTCAATCGCCATTTCTTACCTTCTATCACATCAGCTTTTTCAAGCAAAGACGAATCAGTTCTTCCACCGGAAGCCCTTCGGTTTCGATGCCTTTCAAGGCCTGTGCCGCTTCGGCGCGCGAATAGCCCAGCACCATCAGCGCAGAGATCGCTTCGGCTGTGGCGTTGCCGCCGGGCGCGAGCATCTCTTCGGGTAAAGCTGCTTCGGAAGACGCGGCAAGTTCGGTTTTCGCCAATTTATCTTTCAGTTCCAAAATAATGCGCTGCGCCAGCTTTTTGCCAACGCCCTGGGCGGCGGTGAGCGCCTTTTCATCGCCGGAAATCACGGAAAGCGCCAGCTTGGATGGCGAAATGGCCGAAAGAATGGCCAGAGCCGCCTTGGGCCCCACCCCGGAAATGCCGATGAGCATTTTGAAACAATTGAGTTCTTCCTGTGTTGCAAAGCCGAAAATCTCAAAGATATCCTCTCTGACATGCAGATAGGTGAAAAACTGGGCCTGGTCGCCTTTTTTGACGGAAGAAGCCGAAGTATAGGATGTGCTGATGGCATATCCCACCCCGCCTGCATCCAATACGACCATTCCGGGTTCCACATGTGCTACGGTTCCTTTGATATAATAAAACATATCTTTCCTCTTATGTGTTTAATAAAGATGACGCCGTGTGGGCATGGCAAACCGCGATGGCCAGCGCATCCGCCGCATCATCGGGCCGCGGGATCTTTTTCAGCCCCAGCATGGTTTTCGTCATTTCCATCACCTGTTTTTTTTCGGCCCTGCCATATCCCACCACCGCCTGCTTCACCTGAAGGGGCGTATATTCAAAAAAGGGATAACCGCCTTCGGCCAAGGAAAGCAAAATCACGCCGCGCGCATGGCCCACAGCGATGCCGGTTGTGACATTCGTGTTAAAAAACAGTTCTTCCACGCTGACCGCATCGGGTTTGAAATGCTCTAAAAGCGTTTTCATATCGTCATAGATCACTTTCAGCCGCTGCGGCAAAGGTTCCCCCGCCGCCGTGGTGATCGCGCCATAACCGAGAACGCGAAAACGGCCCTTGTCATATTCGATGGCTCCATACCCCACGATGGCATAGCCGGGGTCGATCCCCAATATTATCACAAAGCCGCCCGCCTTTCCTGCTTTCCGATATCTTTCGGCCCGCTCTGCGGTTTCCCGCGCCTGCTGAAGATCGCGCAGGCAAAAGCCCCGAAAGATATACTGCATTATATTTTACCATGTTCCCCCATTGAAAACAATCAAAAAATGTGAACTTTATGCTTTCGGCGGGGGCATAAAACAGCCGCTTCCTTTGCAGGAAGCGGCTGAAAGAATTTTTCCGATCTTTTTTATGCCTGTTTCAGTTCTAAAATTTTTGCCGCACCGGCCATCACGCCCAGTTTCCCCGATTCATAAGTCAGGCCGCCCTGCATATAGGCGGTATAAGGCTGACGCATGGGCGCATCGCAGGATAACTCGATGGAAGCGCCCTGGATGAACGCCCCCGCCGCCATCACCACCGGGCAGTCATACCCCGGCATATCCCAAGGCTCGGGCGTCGCGAAAGCATCCACCGGCGCGCCGGCCTGAATGCCGCGGCAAAACGCCAAAAGAGGTTCGGGCCGGCCGAACTGAATGGTTTGGATGATATCATGGCGAAGCTCGCTGCTGGCAGGCGAAACACGATAGCCCAGTTCTTCCAGAAGCGCCGCGCAGAACACCGCTGTTTTCACAGCCTGCGCCACGGTGTGAGGCGCCATGAAGAAGCCCTGATACAGCTGACGGTTCACCCCAAGGGTCGCGCCGCATTCGCCGCCGATGCCCGGCACCGTAAGGCGGCAGGCCGCCCGTTCCACCAGATCGGCTCTCCCAGCGATATATCCGCCCGCCGGCGCAAGACCGCCGCCCGGGTTTTTGATCAGCGAACCCGCGATCAGATCGGCGCCATGCTGGGTGGGTTCCGTCAGCTCGCAAAACTCGCCGTAACAGTTATCCACCACAACGGCCGCCTGCGGATTCACCGTTTTTACCGCGCGGCATACTTCGCCGATCTGCCGGCAGGATAAAGTTTCTCTGTCGGAATAACCCTTTGAGCGCTGAACGAACACGCCCTTCACACGCGGATCTTTCGCCGCTTCCGCGATGCGTTCCAGATCCGGCAGACCGTTTTTCAGCTCGACTTTCCGGTATTCGATGCCGTAATCCGCAAAAGTTCCGCCCACTTTGCCGCGCTGGCCCGTAACGGTCTGCAAGGTGTCATAAACATCGCCCGTGGCCGAAAGAAAAACATCGCCGCAGGAAACCGTTGCATACATGGCCGACGCGATGGTATGTGTTCCGTTGACAAAAGATGATCGCACCAGCGCCGCTTCCGCCCCGAAGACGCGGGCATAGATGGCGTCGAGCTTTTCGCGGCCCAGATCGTCATAGCCATACCCTGTTGTTCCGCCAAAGCAGGCGTCGCTCACGCGGTTTTCCGCAAAAGCTTCCAGTACTTTGGCTGTGTTTTTCGCGGCGATTTCATCGATGGCCGCAAAAGACGGGCGGATCTTTTCTTCTGCCAGCGAAGCTTTTTCCAATAAAAAATTGCTGAATTCGAATGCGCTCATTTACTGCATCACCACCGCGCAAGCCAGCAGCTTTGCCGCCGCTTCCGCGTCCTTTACAGCGATCGTTTCATTCTGGGAATGAATATATCTGCCCGGCAGGCTGATGCATCCCGAAGGCACGCCGCAGCGTGAAATGAGCATGGCGAAAGTATCGGTTCCCCCGCCCGTCAGCACTTCTCTCTGGCAAGAGATCTGCTGCTGCGCGGCCGCTTTTTCCAGGCGCGCGATCACCTGAGGCGAACAGATCACCGAGGAATCTTTGATTTTGATGGCGGGGCCTTTGCCCAGCGCCACTTCCATGGTGTCGTTGGCGGGGCAATCGCCCGTTTTGGTCAGATCCACACAGATGCCCATCTGAGGTTCGATGGCGAAGGCCGCCGTTCTGGCGCCGTTGAGCCCCACCTCTTCCTGCACGGTGAACACAAAATACAGGTCGTTATCGGTTTTCTCAAGGCAGCTCATGGCGCAAAGCGACACAGCGCAGGAAGCAAGGTTATCGCAATAAGGCGACATCAGTTTGCCGTCTGTCAGTTCTTCGGCGCCGGCGTCATAAACCGCGATATCGCCCACGCTGATCTTGGCGCGGCTTTCTTTTTCATCGGTGGAACCGATATCGATATAAAGATTCTGCATCTTGCATTCGGCGGGCGTATGATCGCCCATCGAAGCATCCTGGCGGGCGCAGAGCAAGCCTTTGATGCCGTTTGCGAAACGCACCGCTTTGCCGGCAAGGCGCGCGGGCGCGTGGCCGCCCACATTGGTCACAGAAAGCATCCCGTCTTTATCGACGCCGGTCACCATGAACCCGATCACATCCATATGGGTGGGCACCATGATCTTCATGCCGCTGCCCTTTTTGTGGGCGATCACATTGCCCAGAGCATCCGTTGTGATCTCATCACAATAGGGCGCTGCCAGCCGCGCGATCACTTCACCGCAGGGGGCTTCATAACCCGAAGGCGAAGCCGCGGCCAAAAGCTGGCGAAAGGTTTCTATAAATGAAAGCATTCTTCATGCTCCTTTCTTATAATTCCATCTGCGCCACGGCCTCGATCACTCGGGCGCATTGCCGCACATCCTGTAAGCTGACCATTTCCCCCGCGGAATGAATATAGCGGCAGGGAATGCTGACGCATCCCGAAAGAACGCCCGCTTTTGAAATCTGCATGGCAGAGCTGTCTGTTCCGCCGCCGGTGAGAATTTCGTTCTGATAGGCGATGCCGCAGCTTTCCGCAGCGGCGCGCAGCGCATGAACGGCCTGCGGGTTGCAGATCAGCGAGCTGTCTTTGATTTTGATGGCGGGGCCTTTGCCCAAAAACACCTGCATATGGGAATCATCGCCCGGCATATCGCCCGTGGCGGTCACATCCATGCAGAAGCCGTAATCGGGTTCAATGGCATAAGCCGCGGTTTTCGCGCCGCGAACCCCCACTTCTTCCTGCACCGTGAACACGAAATACAGGTCATTGACGCTTTTTTGAATGGCGCTCATGGCCACCAGCAGCGCAGCGCAGGCGATCAGATCATCGCAATAAGGCGAAACCAAACGATCTTCGCCCAAAACGCGGGGTTCGCCGTCATAAACGGCAACATCGCCCACCTGAACAGGTGCGCTTTCCGCGCCGTCAGCGCCGATATCGATATAAAGATCGGTGATCTTGATTTCGCTGAGCTTCTTTGCCGCGGCGTCGCTTTCCTTCTCTAAAGCGATGCAGCCCCGGCGGCCGTTTTCAAAACGAACGCGGGCGCCGATCAGGCGATAAGGGGCGAACCCGCCGATATTGCAAAAACGAACGAAGCCTTTTTCTTCGATATGTGTGACCAAAAAGCCGATCGTATCCATATGCGCGGGCATCATGATCTTTTTGCCGGGGCCTTTTTTATGGGCGATCACATTGCCCAGCTTATCAATGGTGATCTCATCGCAATAAGGCTTGGCCAATTGGGCGATCACCTTGGCGCAGGGGGCCTCAAAAGCAGAAGGCATCCCCGCCGCCTGCAAGGTTTTAAAAGTTTCTAACAGATCAAGCATCCAGTTTTGCCTCCTTCACAAACAGCTTCGCCAGGCGAAGCACTTCTTCCGCATCGGGATAATACAGCACATTGCACGCCGAATGGATGTAACGGCAGGGCGCGGCAATGGCAAACGCCAGCGCGCCATCCCCTGTCAGATGGATCGAACCGGAATCGTTTCCGCCCGTCATGCTCACGCGATATTGCCAGCGGATGCCCGCCTGAGTGGCTTTTTCGGTGATGGAGCGCACCAGCTCTCTTTTATAGATCGTGGCTTTATCCGCCAGATAAACGGCGGCGCCTTTGCCTTGGCTTACCACTCTGCGATGTTCGGGAACACCGGGGATATCGCCCGCCGTAGTGCCTTCGATGACAAGGGAAATATCGGGCTTCACCGCGCCGGCGGCTGTCAGCGCGCCGCGCAGGCCGATCTCTTCCCCAACGGTGAAGGCAAACCATGTATCATAAGGAACACCTTCTTCGATCATTTTGATCATTACAGCGCAGCCGATGCGGTCATCGATGGCTTTGCATTTGATCCTTTGATCGCCAAATTCTCTGAAGGGGCTGTCGAAAGTGGCATAATCGCCCACAAAAGTCAGCTGTTCCGCCTCTTTTTTGCTGGAAACGCCGATATCGATATAAAGGGAATCCAGCGACGCGGCGACCTTGCGTTCTTCGGCCGTTGTCAGGTGGATAGCCTTCAGCGAGATCACGCCCTTCACGCGCTTTGCGCCAACTTCCATTTTTCTGCCGATCAGAATACGCGGGTCGATGCCGCCCACCGATGCCAGGCGCAGCATGCCATCCGCCGTGATATCGCGGATCAAAAAGCCCACTTCATCCATATGGGCGCAAACCAGCATTTTTTCTTTACGGCGGGCCGCGCCCTTTTTGAACACCATCAGGTTGCCCAGCGGGTCGGTATACATTTCATCCGCATAAGCTTCGATTTTTTTCTCGATGCAGGCGCGGATCTCGTCTTCATAGCCCGAAACGCCGCTGCACAGGCATAATTCTTTTAAAAGTTCTTTCATGCTTCACCCTCCCTTATAATCTGCCGCCAAAGCCGCCAACGAATTCCGCCAGCAAACGGCCGGTGGCGCGCACATCGGAAAGCTTCAGCAGTTCCACCGGGGAATGCATATATTTCAGCGGAAGCGACACCACCGCGGTAACACAGCCGCTTTCCACGATCTGGATCGACCAGGCGTTTGTGCCGCTGTGGGAGGCGATGGCCTCCACCTGATAGGGGATTTCCTTGGCGCGGGCCACTTCCGTCAATCTGCGGGCAAACAGCGGGATGCTGTTTGCGCCGAAACCGATCACCGGGCCGCCGCCCAAATCATAAACGCGGTCTGCCGAAGTGCTGTCTGCGGTTTTGGCGTGGGTCACATCCACCGCGATGGCATAGTCGGGGCGTTCCACATAAGCGCGGGCGCGGGCGCCCTGGCCGCCGACTTCTTCTTTTGTGCTGCCAACGACCACCAGATCCACTTCCAGCGGTTTTTCTTTCAGCAGCTCCAGCGCATACAAAATGCAAACAAAGCAGGCGCGGTCATCCATCGATTTGCCGCAGATGATATCGTTTTGCAGCTGCACGGATTCCTGCGCAAAGGCGATATAATCGCCCACCTTCACCTTTTTGCGCGCTTCTTCCCCGCTCATGCCCAAATCCAGAGTCATTTCGCTGATAGGCACCGATTTTTTCTGATCGCCGGGGTTTTGCAGGTGCGGCGGTGTGCTGGTGACGATGCCCAAAAGCGGCCCGTCTTTTGTCAACACGGTCAGTTCGCTGCCGGGCAGCATACGCTGATCGACGCCCATGCCGATGAAACGGCAAAAACCTTCTTCCGTTACTTCCGTCACCAGAAACCCGATCTGATCCAAATGGGCATCCAGCATCAGTTTTTTTGCGCCGGGTTTTCCGCAGGAACGATAGCCCGTCACATTGCCGAGCTTGTCGATTTCCACGCGATCGACCAGCGGGCGCAGCAGCTCGGCCGCCAGTTCGGCAACGCCGAATTCATCGCCCGAAACGCCGTAAGCATTGGTCAATTTCAAAATAGATTCAACGATTTCCATTTTCATCCCTCATTTCAATGCATTCACCATATTTTTATAAGCTTCGCCCTTCGTCATGAAGTTGGGGTAAGCATCAAACGACGCACATACCGGCGAAAGGGTCACGATATCGCCTTTTTTGGCGTATTGATAAGCCGCGTTCACCGCTTCCTGCAAAGTGGCGCATTCGATCATCTGGATCGAGGAGTTTTCGTAATATTTCGATTGTTCCACCGCCGCGCGGATCTTGGGGGCCGTTGCGCCGTTTAAGATCAGCAGCTTGACATTGCGGCAGGCTTCATCGCCATATTCATCAAAGGGGATCTTTTTATCATAACCGCCAACGATGGCGATCACTTTCTGATCGAAAGAATGCAGCCCCGCGATGGCTCTGGCCGGGCTTGTGGCAATGGCGTCGTTATAATATTTCACGCCGTTGAGTTCACGCACGAATTCGATGCGGTGTTCCACGCCTTCAAATTCCATGGCGGTCTGCCTGACATATTTCATATCGGCATATTCGGAAACCGCGCACATCGCCGCCATATAGTTTTCAATATTATGCGTGCCGGGGATACGGATCTCGGAAGCTTCCATCACCGGCGTCATGCGCCCGCCTTTGCAGCGAAAAATGGTTTGCCCATCAAAAAACGCGCCGTTTTCGGGCTGTTCTTTGCGCGAAAAGGTTTGCAGCGCGCCCTTTGCTTTTTTGGTCATGCCGGCGGTCAGCTTGTTATCGGCGTTCAAAATAAGCAGGTCGTTTTTGCGCTGAGCCATAAAGATGTTTTCTTTGGCCTGCACATATTCTTCCATCGATTTATGCATATCCAGATGGTTGGGGGTCACATTGGTGATCACCGCCACATGCGGGCTTTTTTTCAAAGTCATCAGCTGAAAAGAAGAAAGCTCCAGCACGGCGAAATCCGCCGGGGTCATTTCGCCCGTCATGCTTAAAAGCGGCTGGCCGATGTTGCCGCCGACCCAGGTTTTCTTCCCGGCCCGGTGCAGAATTTCATTGATCAGCGTGGTGGTGGTGGTCTTTCCGTCAGATCCTGTCACGGCCAGAATCGTGCAGGGGCATACATCAAAAAAGACTTCCATCTCAGAAGTCACAATGCTTCCTTTCAGGCGAGCCTGCTCTAATTCGGGCACATCGGGGCGAATGCCCGGTGATTTAAAAATATAATCCTGATCTAAATTTTCAAGATACCCGCGCCCAAGGCGCAGAGAGACCCCCATCTCGGCGAGCTGAGAAGCGATCTCGCCAAGCTGTTCTTCGTTTTTTTTATCGCAGGCGGTCACCGCGGCGCCGGCCTTGACCAAAAGCGAGATCAGCGGGCGGTTGGAAACGCCGATGCCCAAAACGGCAACCCGTTTCCCTTTCATTTTCTCTAAGAATTGTTCAAATGCTGTCATGCACATTCCTCCCTGTCTCGAAACTGGGAATTTTTTCTTAATCCTTTATTTCCCTGCTCTTCTTATTGTAGCGAATATCCGGTCTTTGTCAATCTAAACCTCTTGCCTTTTCAAAAGGATTTCCTTCAATTTTTCGCGATAATGATTGACAATAGGCGTTTTTTTCGACTATACTATCAAAGTGAGCAAGCTGGGCAGCCGCGCATACAGCATCGAAAGGTCGTATGTGAGGAAAGTCCGGGCTTTATAGGGCAGGATAGCGGATAACATCCGCCGAAGGTGACTTCAGGACAAGTGCAACAGAGAAATACCGCCGCTTTTGCGGTAAGGGTGGAAAGGCGGGGTAAGAGCCCACCGATCTTTCAGGTAACTGCGAGATCCTGTAAACTCTATCCAAAGCAACACCGCCAGAAAACAGCGCCTTCGGGCGCAGAGCTTGCCCGGCTCGTTTTCGTTAGGTGGCTTGAGGCATCTGGCAACAGGTGTCCCAGATAGATGGCTGCTGAAACAGAACCCGGCTTATAGGCTTACTCATGTTATATGGCAGAGGAATGCGCATCAGCATTCCTCTGCTTTTCTTTCGTCTTGCGCCGTTTTAGAAATTGCAGTATAATAAAAAAACAACCATCCGCTTTTCCGAAGACCCCTTCTCCCCTTCCCGCGCCCGTTTTCCGGGCCGTCTTTGCGGCGGGGCCTTTCGATCTTCTTCGTTCAAAGAAAGGATATCTTATGAAAAAATTTGATAATTCTCTTTCCAGCAATCCGCTGAGAAAGCATGTGTATAAAGAAATCGAAAAAGCCATTTTAGACGGCGTTTTTGCGCCGGGCGATGCGCTGACAGAAGTGAAGCTTTCCAACGAGCTGGGCGTCAGCCGCACTCCCGTTCGTGAAGCACTGATGCAGCTGGAACTGGAAGGTCTGGTGAAGACCGTGCCCAATAAAGGCGCTGTGGTGGTGGGCGTCACCAGCAAAGATATCGATGATATCTATAATATTCGTATGCGCATCGAAGGGCTTGCCACCCGCGGCGCCGCCGAAAACATCGATGAAGACGAGCTGGAAATGCTCAAGCAGGTGGTGGAGCTTCAGGAATTCTTTGTCACCAAAGAAGATTTTCTTCAGGTGTGGCAGCTGGATAACCGCTTTCACGAACTGATCTACGATTCCTGCGGAAGCCGCCCTTTAAAACAGATCCTCTCTCTGTTTCATAACTACATCCAGAAAGCCCGCGAATATTCCGTGAAATCCGGCCGCGCCGCTGCTTCCACGGCGGAGCATCGCGCTATTTTAGATGCCATTACCGCCCACGATCTGGATACCGCCGAAGCCGCCATGGTGCTTCATGTGCGCAATGCGCGCGATGCATTTTTTGAATATATGGAATGATCGTTTTGCCTTTTGAGGCAGACTGATGCGTTTTTGCGGCAGGCATAAAATGTCTGCCGCTTTGTTATGATAAAGCTTCCGAACGCCTTCTGTTTTTCTGACGCCGCCTTTTTAAGATCGTTTCGAATCCAAACGATTTAGCTTGAAGAGCAAAAAGCCCGCCAAAAGGAAAGATTTCCTCTCGGCGGGCTTTTGAACTGTATTTGCCTTTCGGCGTTTTATTCCTGGCGGAACCCTCTGCCGAAGATCTCGCTGGAATTTGACATCATAATAAAGGCCTTCGGCTCAATCTCTTTGATATAGCGGCGCAGTTTGGCCGCTTCGGCCGAAGTGAGGGCCGTGAAAACAATGGTTTTGGGGTCGTGGGTATAAGCGCCTGTGCCATCGCAGCTGGTGGCGCTTCTTTTCAGTTCATGGGTGATATAATCGCAGATCTTCTCTTTTTCGCTGCATACCACATTGCAATATTTCACCTGGTTCAGCGAAGCGATCACATTATCGATCAGCAGCGCTTTGATCATCAAACCGGCAAAAGAGAACAGCAGGGTTTCGATGCCGAACACAAAGCCCGAGAGAAGAACGAACACCAAATCGGTGTAAAAAAGCGCCTGGCCGATGTTGAAATTCGAATATTTCTTCAAGATCATCGCGATCACATCGGTTCCGCCGCCGGAAGCATTGAGGAAAAACAAGATCGCGGCGCCCACGGCGGGCAGCGCAATGGCGAACCCCAGTTCCAACACAGGCTGATTGGTCAGCGGGGCCGACATGGGGAAAATTCTTTGAAAAAGCGAAAGCAGCACAGACAGCAGCAGGCTGGTATATACCGTTTTGGCGCCAAAGCTTTTGCCCAGAAAAATAAAGCCGACCACCAGCAAAACCATATTCGCCGCGAAAGTGAAATCACTGGCGGTGATGGGAAGGAATTTTGAAGCGATGACCGCCATGCCGGTGACGCCGCCAAAGGAAAAATGATTGGGGAATTTGAAAAAATAGACCCCAAGGGCGATCAACACCGTTGCGAAGGTCAATAACAAAATTTCTATGGGTTTCGTGATTTTTTTACTGTTCACAAAATCTCTCCCTTTCTTTCTGTATATCCAATACTATACTCTTTTCTTTTTTGAAAAAACAAGACTTTCGCGTAAAAAAAACCTGTATACATTGCTCCCTTTCTTTTCTGCTGTATGTTCCGCCCGCTGCGGGGAAAAATGAAGAAAAGGTTTGACAATGTTGGGTGGAATCCGTATCATAAAAACAGGATTTTGCGGCCGCATCTCACCCGTTTCAAAAAAATCAAACCCTTTATTTTTTTGAAAGGATCTTGATATTTTGATTCAGCTTGAGAACATCACAAAAATCTATCCCGGCGAAGAAAATGATATTTATGCGCTGAAAGAGGTTTCTTTAACCATTGAACGCGGGGAATTCGTGGCGATCGTGGGCCGTTCCGGCAGCGGAAAAAGCACTTTGATGAACATTCTTGGCTGTTTAGACCGCCCCACCACAGGCACATATTCTTTCTGCGGCCAGGAAGTCAACCGAAAAAGCCCAAAAGAACTGGCGCTCCTGCGCAACCAACATATCGGCTTTATTTTTCAAAGCTTTCACCTTATCTCATCGATGACGGCTTTGGAAAATGTGGAACTGCCGCTGGCTTTTCGCGGTGTTCCGCCGGCAAAACGCCGCCAGCTGGCTTTGGAAGCTTTGGAAAGCGTGGATATGCGCGACCGCGCCGATCACCGCCCTTGCCAGTTATCCGGCGGCCAGCAGCAGCGGGTGGCCATTGCGCGGGCCATTGTGCCGAATCCCGAACTGATTCTCGCCGATGAACCCACGGGCAATCTTGACCCCGCTTCGGGTGAACGAACAATGGGCATCCTAGAGCAGCTTCACCGCGGGGGCAGCACTGTTGTGTTGATCACTCACGATCGGGCGGTGGCGCAGCGCGCCCAGCGGCGGCTTGAAATCTATAACGGGCTTTTAAACCAAACAGAATAGATCGGTCAGGGGGATTTGATATGGAACGAATCGATAAACAGAATTATTATCTCGATATCGCCGAAAGTGTGTTAGAGCGCGGCACCTGCCTGCGCCGCAACTATGGCGCCATCATCGTTCGCAACGATGAAATCGTGGCCACCGGCTACACCGGCGCGCCGCGCGGCCGCAAAAACTGCAATGACCTGGGGTTTTGCATGCGTGAACATCTTAAAATTCCTTCCGGCCAGCGCTATGAGCTTTGCCGCTCTGTTCATGCCGAAGCAAATGCCATCATTTCGGCATCGCGCAGCAGCATGATCGGCGCTGCGCTTTATTTGGCCGGGCGCGATATGAAAACGGGCGAAATGCTGGATTATCCGGAATCCTGCTCCATGTGCCGCCGGCTGATCATCAACGCCGGCATCGACACCGTGGTAACGCGAAACCGCGCGGGCGAATTAAAAGTCGTGCCCGTCAGCGAATGGATCGAGCAGGATGATTCCATCCAAAGCCTATAGAGCCTGTTCTTCCCCGCGCTTTCAAAAATGATATAAAAAATATCCTTGCTTCGGTTTAACGGGCAAGGATATTTTTATAAGCTGTTTTGCGGGAATGGTGTTTATTTTGTCATGAAACAGAAAAATCACAGAACATAATCATCCATGGAAAAATCATCTTCTGTTTCGTAATCATCTATTTCCGCATCTTCACGATGCTTTTTCACACAAAAAGAAATGAATTTGGTCATCAGCGGAATGTAAGTCGCGGTGAACACCGCGGCAGCGCCAACCAAAAGCGGCATTTTTTTCTTCTTCGGCAGATAGATCCCAATGATGATCCCCACCGCACAAAGGCAGAATTTCAGCAGCGCCAAATCTTTCCATGTGCATTTTTTCAAATAACTGTCGGCATAATCAAACAATTTCATAAAGGGCACCGTCCTTTCTTGCCATGATTATAGCAAACTCTTTTTTATTTTACAACAGCTTTGCCCCGATTATTCCACTTCGCCCGTAATTTCCAAATATTCGGGAATATGGCCGGTATGCTGCAGAAAAACTTCCTGAAAATCTTTCATGCCGATGGCAACGCTGGCGGTGTTTTTGCAGGGATGCACACAGAAGGAATCCAGCTTGGCCACATCGCGGTCGATGAGCAGATGCACCGTGTGCTGTGGGTCAAAAATCAGCCCCATGGGCGAAATAGAGCCCGGATGAACGCCCAGCAGCTCATAAAGTTTTTCTTCGTTGCCAAAGCTCAGGCGCGCTTTCCCGATTTTTTTGGAAACTTCGGCCGTTCTGAATTTTTTATCTTCCCCGATGAGCAAAAGGTAAAACTCGGTCTGCTGGCGGTTTGCCAAAAACAGGTTCTTGCAAAATTCGGCGCCCAGTTTCTCGCCGATGGCCTTGCAGTCTTCCATGGTGGCGGCTTCTTCATGTTCCAAAGCTTTATAAGGGATGTTCAGTTCTTCCAACACTTGATAGATCGTTTGAGGACATGCACGCTGAAGTTCCATTTTTCTTCCTCCACTGCTATTTTGTTAAAATATCATAGGCGTCAAGCCATTCTTTTTCCACTTCTTTTGGGGAGCATTCCGAAAATTCCGGCTGGTTTTTCATCGTGAACGAAGATTCAAACAGCCGCCCCGAAGGGTGAAGCGCTTCAAATTCCGCGCAGAGCATGGCGTCATCGATCTGCTTGCAGCAAAGCCGTTCTTCTTCACCCAGCGGCCACAATCCGCAGGCTTTTAAGATCACCGTCTGCAGCTGTTCTTCCAGTTCCAGATATTCCGTCAGACGCGCTTTCACAGGTCGCGTGATATCGGCAATATAGGCTTCTGAAGCATCATGCACCAGGCATAACAGGCAAATTCTTTTGGAATATTCCTGTGCCTCGGCTTCCTTCCAGCAATTGATGCTATGCTGCGCCACAGAATAAAACCGGCGCAAATGTCCCCCTGCCCGGCAGACCAAAGAAAGCGCATGGGCGATATCTTCGGGCTTGATCTGTTCGGGCAGCGCCGCATAGGGATCCATCTCGACCCCGCAATAGGTGTTGATCGCCTTACGCTTCTGTTCCATATCATTCCTCTTGTTTTCCAAGCGCCCCTTTTGCGGTGCACCGCCTTTTCGCCAAAACAAGGCCCGCCGCGGCAGACCTTGTTCCTTTATTTTTACTATTCCGCCTTTGTAAAGCCAATATGCCTTACACGGCCTCCGTCCAGAACCAAGCCGATCACCTGATTGCCGGAACCACGGGTAAAACGCAGGATCGAAGTGACCTCTCCCAGATCCATCAGATAAGCATCTTTTCCGCAGGGATAAATGCGCTGTTTCCCATGCCGGATATGGGAAGCAAACAAGCAGCCGCCCTCTTCGAAAATCTCATAAGCGGTTTCCAGTTCCGCGCTTTCATAGCGGCCCTCATATTCCAAAAGCTTTTCTTCGTTTTCAGTGGCTTGAGAAAGCTTTCTTAAAGCAAAAAGGTTCAGCCCCATCTGCAGCGCCGCTTTTTCCCTGCCCAGATAAACACGGTCTGCCGTATACCCCACCTGCCAGCAGTTCCCGCTGATCTGATGCAGCCGGGGCGCGCGGGCGCCGCTGCCCAGATATAAGTTCCCATCGCGGCAGGTAATGACTACGCGAATCAGGCTGGGGCTCACCGCCATATAAATGCCCGCCGCGTTTTCGGCTTCTTCGGCTTCTTCTTTGAAGCTTTCGGCGGCTGACGCCGTTTCGGGCAGCTGAAGCACAAGATCGGCGATTTTGCGGGCGGCCACGCCGGGAATCGTGTTTTGTGTGTTGCAGACAATGGCGATTTCCAGATCATCCTGATCGAAACACATCACATGGGCGCGGTAAGCCGCATCCACACCGCCATGTTCAAAATATGAATGCCCTTTATAGCTGCCAACCATCAGCCCGCCGCCATAGATGCTTTTGCTGCCATCCGCCAGAACAGGTGTGGTCTTCATCAGCGCCACCGTTTCTTTGCTGCAGACCGAGGGGTTTCGGTAATGATCCAGCAGGCGGATCAGATCATGGCTGGTGGTATGCAGCGAAGTCGCGCCATAGGCGGCAAAGTTGATCACATGATAGCAAAACTTGCCTTCGCCGTTATCATCATAAGAATAGGCTTTTTCGGGGATGATCTGCGAAAAATGTTCTTTCACGCAGGTATGATCCATGCCCAGCGGTTTAAAGATTCGCTCTGTTGCGAATTCATTCAGGCTTTTGCCGCTCAGGCGTTCCACCATTTCGGCAAGAAGCGTGAAATTTGAATTGCTGTAAAGGTATTCGCTTTTCGGTTCAAAATTCAACGCGCGCTGCATGGAGATCGCCGTTTTCAGATCTTCCATGGTGATGGTATCATCGATGCGCACCCCGCGCAGCATCAGCAGTTCCCATTGGTCGCGAATGCCGCTGACATTGTTCATCAAATCGCGCACAGTCACCGGTTCTTCAAAATGGATCAGGTCGGGCACATAAGCGCGGATATCTTCATCGAGTTTCAGCTTTCCGTCTTCGCAAAGCAACAAAGCCGAAAGCACGGTGACCTGTTTGGAAACCGAAGCCACATGAAACCGTGTCGTTTCATGGATGGGTATGCCATGCTCTAAATTGGCATATCCGAAACAGCGATCATAGATCACTTTTCCGCCCTTTTTCACCGTGACCTGGCCGCCGGGGCATTCCCCCTTTTGCCATAGCGCAAAAATAGAATCGATCTGATCGATAAGTTCTTTCATGTCGGCACCGTTCCTTTCTTATTTCGCGGCTTTCTGCTCTCTTCTCCAATAAATATAATAAAGTGTCAGGTCGATGGCCACCATCACAAAGTTGATGATATATAAAATCAAAACGATATCGCGGCTGTAAACCAGTTTATTGATGATACCGGCCACATAGCCGATTTCAATGATCACCAAAAACCCTAAGCTTTTGCCTTTTGTGCTTTTGTTCTTCAAGGAAGTCATGATGTTTGTAGGCCATGCCGCGCCGAAACAAATCAGCATGATCGCTTCATAAATACTCATTTCTTTTTCCTCACTTCTGCGTTATAATATTTTTGCGAGAGATAGTTAAGTGCCTTATAAAGGGTAACATACCTCATCGCAGATTGCAAGAATGTTAAAATTAAAATTGAGGGGTCGATCTTATGTTGAAAGAGGCAGCAAAACACTATTATATCGATTTGAACCGCAGCTGTTCAGAAGCCGTTTTTCTGGCCGCCAATGAAGTTTATCATCTGGGCGCCACCGAAGAAAGCTTCAAGCTGATCGGCGCTTTCAGCGGCGGGGTCTGCTGCGGAAGTGTCTGCGGCGCCGTGGCAGGCGGAGCCGCCGCTTTGGCTTTGAAAATCGGCGATTACGGCGTTTATGCCCACGAAAATCTGCCGATGCGCCAAACGATCAAGGCCTTTGTGACGGAAGTGCAGGAGAAGATGGGCAGTGAACTCTGCCGCCAGCTGAAGCCGCAATATCACACAGCAGAAACCCGCTGTCTTGCCTGCGTTCTGAAAGTGTGCGAACTTCTGGAAGGCTATATGGAGGCCGCCTCTCAGCCCCAATAAACAAGCCTTTTCTGCCGAAACAAGGGAACCCATGCGCATTTTGCCGCGCATGGGTTCTTTTTTCTATTTCGTCTGCGGCTGTTCCCGTTCCAGCTGCGCGATCAGTTCTTTCAAAAAGCCGACGCAATCACCGCAAATGCCATAATGCGCCGTTTTAAAAATCGGCGCGTCGGGATCGGTATTGACGGCGATGATCCGTTCGGAACCGCTCATGCCCGCCAGATGCTGGATCGCCCCCGAAATGCCGCAGGCCAAATAAAGCTTCGGCGCCACGGTTTTGCCCGTCTGCCCCACCTGAATGGGATATTCGGCCCAGCCGGCATCGATCAGCGGGCGGGTTGCCGCCACCGCCCCGCCCAGAAGTTCGGCCGCCCTTTGCGCCAGTTTGATATTTTTGCGCGAACCGATGCCTTTTCCCACCGCAACGATGATCTGGGCGTCGCCGATGCCTGCGCTTTTTTCGGCTGTCAAGCGCTGCAGGATCTTCGTTTTGCGCGAAAACGCCGCGGGCTTCAACGGAACGACCTGCCCCCGTGCCTGCCCGTCGGGCAGCCCCTTTTTCATCACACCGGGCCGAACCGTGGCCATTTGCGGTCTCGTTCCGGGGCAGATGATGGTGGCCATCAGATTGCCGCCAAAGGCGGGGCGGGTCTGCTGCAGCAGCTTTGTTTCGGGGTCGATCTCAAGCACTGTGCAATCTGCCGTCAATCCGGTATGCAGCGCCGCCGCGACCCGCGGCGCAATGCTCCGCCCAAACTCTGTGGCCCCATATAAAACGATCTCCGGACGATATGCTTCGATGGCCTGTGTCACCACCAAAGCATGCAGCTCGTCATCCCCTTCCGCCGCGTCAGGCTGTTCATAGAGCAAGACCTTTTCTGCGCCATAGGCGATCAGCTGTTTTGCCGCGTCTTTCATGTTTTGGCCGATTAAAATGGAAAAAATGCTGCATTTTAAGTTATTTGCAAGTTCTTTCGCTTTACACATTAATTCCAGGGTAACATCGGCAATTTTCCCCTGTTGTGTTTCTGCCGCCACCATAATGCCGTGATATTCGCCCAAAGATAAAGAAGCTTTTTTGCTTTCTCTCTCAATGGCGCCCAACCGACAGGTATCCCGGCAAATGCCGCAGGCGATGCAGTCTTCGCCGATCACCGCTTTTCCATCCACCAGCTTGATCGCGCTTTGCGGGCAGCTTTTGATGCATAAGCCGCAGCCAACGCATTTTTCAGAAATGACTTTCATTCCGGCCATATTATGCTCTCTCCTCCGCCAGCAATTTTTCTTTTTTCAGCAAAGATATCATCTTCTGTGTTTGCTCTTTTGTTTCCCCGGGCCAAAAAACGCATTCTCTTGTTTTTTGCGGTGTATAGGTTTTCACCACCTGCGTGGGGGAACCCTGCAAACCCAGCCGCCCCACATCGCCGCCCACCTGCTGAGCCGTGTAGACAGAAAGCGGCGCGCTAAGGCTTTTGCGAACTCCTTTGATCGAAGCCAGCCGCGGCATATTGATATCTTTTGCAACCGTGATCAGCCCGGGCAGCTCCATTTCCACCATCTGGCTTCCGCAATCTGTGGCTTTTCTGCAAACGATGTGTCTTTCATCGATTTCAATGATTTCGGTGACATCCACAATATGCGGGATCTGCAGCTGCTGGGCAAGTTCCGGCCCAATTTGCGCCGTATCGCCGTCAATGGCCATTTTGCCGCAAAGGATCAGCCGGTATTCCCCGATTTTGTGAACGCCCAGCGATAACGCATAAGAAGTGGCCAGCGTATCTGCCCCGGCAAAGGCCCGGTCGCTGAGCAGAACCCCTTCATCCGCCCCGCAGGCGATGGCGTCGCGCAGAATGCGTTCCACGGCGGGGATGCCCATGCTTAAAGCGCAGATGCTGCCGCCCAGCTTTTCTTTGATTCTCACCGCCTCTTCCAGCGCATAAGTATCAAAGGGGTTGATAACCGATTGACGGCCGTCGCGCAGAATTGTTTTCGTGATGGGATCAAGCTTCACTTCATTGCTGGAAGGCACCTGCTTGATGCAAACGATCATTTTCATTGCGCTGCTTCCTCCTTTGAAAACATATTGCCCACATTGAGCAGATAGCGCGGATCGAACGCTTTTTTGAGCCTGCGCATCTGGCCGATGGCTTCTTCGCCATACATGACCTTTAAAAATTCCGCTTTGATCTTGCCAACACCGTGTTCGGCCGAAACCGCGCCGCCTTTTTCAGAGATGATTCTGGCCCATTCGCGATAAAGCGCTTTGCCTTCCGCATATTCGCGGGCGTCATTCGGCAGGATATTCACATGAAGATGATTGTTGCCCACATGGCCCCAGATAGCCGATTGCAGCCCCCGCTGGTGCAGCATCCGGCGATACATCTGCGCGATCTCTTCCAGCGCCGTGTCGGGAACCGCCATGTCTGTTCCCAGCTTGGTGATGGAGGGGTCTTTCTTTTTGCGGCGGTCGATGAGCATATTCACACATTCGGGAATCGCGTGGCGGAAAAACATCAGGCGATCGAGATCGGTCTGGCTTTTTGCCACCCAGGTATCCGCCGCATCGCCGCCCACGGCTTCGATCATCTCACCCAGCTCCAGCAGCCGCCCCGTCACTTCCTGCTCTTGCTCGCCATGCAGTTCCACATAGATGGCCGTTTGATATTCGGGCGGAATGTCATGGATCTGGGCGAAAGCGCTGTTTGTTTTTTTCTGCTGCCGCAAAATTTCCAGCGCATCGCCGTTGAAGAATTCTGCCGAAATGGCGGAAACATGATATTGCTTCGGGCATTCTTCCAATGTTTCGCCCCTTAACAGTCTTACATACCGCAATGCTTTGCCTTCCTCATCGAAAAACGCCGTAACGCCCCAGATGATCTGCGGCAGCGGCAAAAGCTGAATTTCAATGGCTGAAATCACGCCCAGTGTTCCATCCGCGCCGATGAACAGATCGATCAGATCCATTCCCTCGGCCGCGTAATACCCCGAAGCATTTTTTGTTTTCGGCATTTCATAAGTCGGGATGGGAATTTCAATCATCCTGCCCGAATCGGTTTGCAGAACGCCCTTTCTTCCCTGCGCAAAATGTTCCCCGCGGCGGATCGAAATGCTGTCGCCATCCATCAAAACAATCTCGATCCCGCTGATATAGGCGCGAACGGAACCATAATGGAACGACCGCGCGCCCGAGGCGTTGCAGTTCGTCATCCCGCCGATGGAAGCCG
This sequence comes from Acidaminobacterium chupaoyuni, assembly GCF_047936785.1. Taxonomy (GTDB): domain Bacteria; phylum Bacillota; class Clostridia; order Oscillospirales; family Butyricicoccaceae; genus Acidaminobacterium; species Acidaminobacterium chupaoyuni. Next base: position 1,426,298 of record NZ_CP176394.1, on the reverse strand, counting down.
AAGCTTCCGTTGGATCGGGTGTGAAAAACTGCTCCTCCGCGCGGCAAAAAGCAACATAATCCTTCATCGATGCCTCAGACCACCCTTCGGTATCGAACCGTTTCTGATGGATCATTTTTCGCAGTTCGGAAAGCAGAACGCCCGGCTCAACGGTAAAATAAAAATGCCCGTCTTTTTCATCAAAACGGCATGCCGTCACATGATCCATGCGCGAAAGGTTCATCACATGGCCGCCGTTCGGCACAGCGGCGGCGGCAAGCCCCGTTCGCGAACCCTGAATCGTAACGCAGATGCCCTGCCTGTTCATCTGTTTCAAGATCTCGGCGATCTCAGCCTTTGTCTTCGGGAAAGAGATGGTTTCGGCCCGGCCGATCGTTCGTGATTCATCCCGAAGATATTCTTCATATTCCGCCGTTATCGGGCGAATGCTTTCGCTTTTCATTCTTGCCTCCCCATTGCGCGCTGTTTTCAGCGGGCAATATCCTATGATTGATAATATCCGGCTTTTTTCTTTCGGCTCGATCGATTTTTCTTTTTTACGGCGCAAGAAAGCGCTGCAATCGCCTGTTTCGACCCAAAATGAAAAAATTTTGCTTCTTTGCTTTCTTCTATTTTACTCGCAGCAATACTAAAAATCTTTTGAGATTTTGAGATGTTGTTTGCATATCTTGCTTCAATGGTGTATAATAAAAAAAGATTTTTTAGAAACCATTTGCTTTTTTCGGCAATTTTCTAAGAAAAGGTCTTTAAAAGTAATTTAATGGGAGAACAGAATATGGAAACGGATAACCGCCCCACTTTCTGCAAAGATTATGTCGTTCATTTTAACCAAAACGCCTCTTGGAAAATGGATAAATTCCATTTTCATGATACCTATGAAATTTTGCTTTCCTTATCAGACGGCGGCGAATTCTTTGTGGGCGAGGCTACTTATCCCATTGCGCGGGGCAGCCTGTTGGTTTTCAACAACATGGATCTGCATCGCAGCGCAGGCGGAAGCATTCCCTATGAACGGTATGTGGTGCATTTCATTCCCGAATTTGCCGCTTCGCTTTCTTCGCCCCAAACAAATCTTTTGCGCTGTTTTGAACATCCCGTGGGTTCCTATACCGGCAATCTGATGCTTTCTCCCCTTCAAACCGATACGCTTGTGCGCCTGGTCCGCGATGCCCAAAACACCGAAGACCGTGAAAGCTATGGCGATGATCTGAAACGGCGCATTGCCTTTATGCGGCTGTTGCTTTATATCAACATTCTTTACGACCATCCCCATGTGGAAAACAGCCTGACGCAAAAAGAAAGCTTTCATAAAGTGCAGCCTATCTTAACTTATGTTCAGCAAAATTATCAGAACCCCATCACGCTTGACAGCATTGCGCAGCAGTTTTTCATGAGCAAATATTATCTTTGCCATGTTTTCAAAGATGTTACAGGGTTCGGCCTGAATGAATACATCATCAACCTGCGCATCTTAAAAGCGCGCGAGCTGCTTCGTCAAAATATCTCTGTGCAGCAGGTGGGCGAAATTGTGGGGTTTTCAAACAATTCCCACTTTATAAGAACTTTCAAAAGCATGGTGGGCGTTTCGCCCGGGCAATATTCCCACCGTTACCGCTGATCAAAAAACCACCCATTTTCATGGGTGGTTTTTTATCTGGCGGTCGTTTTTTCTTTCAGCCGCGCCCGCAGCATCCGGGCCGCAGCGATCGCTGTTTATTGCTCTGTTTTTTCGATTTCCCGATTGATTTTTTCAAGGAATTCGATAACCGATGAAAACGACTGCGCCCTGTTGTTTTCCCGCTGAAGTTCGCCCTGCCATTCCTGATTTTCGGTCGTATGGATCTTGATTTTAAACTTCTGTTCGTTTTTCAATTTTAAAACTCCAAATAATCTTTAAAATTTAAAATAAACTCCGCCAGCGCCAATGCGTGAAAAGCCGGGTCGTCAACGGCCTCTTTGGTTTCCTTTTGAAGCAGTTCACCAAGGTTTTCAACCTGCTGCGGCCCCTCCAACAGTGCCCGCAAAAACACGATCTGCCGCCGGTCTTTTGTAAGGCGAACATTTCCGTTCAATCTTAACCCAAATCCATCGCCTTCTTCTGCCGCCTGAACCCCGGGCCGCAAGGCCAGCATTTTATCTTCCATTTTGTTCCTCCTTACAACAGCCGCAGCGTTTCCGCCGCTTCTTTTGCCTCACTTCGATTCTGCACATTAAGTTTTTGAAGGATATGGCTGACATGAGTTTTTACGGTGGCCAGCTTGATATTCAAGATCTCGCCGATCTCCTGGTTGCTGAGGTTCTGGCATAGCAGCCGCAGCACCTGCATTTCCGAAGAAGAAAGCGGTGTGATCAGCCGCGTGGCAGGTTTTAAAAACTTGGGGTAAAACACCGCCTGTGTCCGGGCCGCCGCATCGAGCTTTTCAAGGAATTTCTCGTTTTTCTTCCATCCGCAGCTTCTCAACATGGGAAGAATTGCCGCGCCATATTGTGCGATGGGCCAAATAAATTTATATTCCAGCGCACGATCCAGCGCGATAGAAAATTCTTCGCGCCAAATATCGCTGTTTTGGCGGTAACGGCAAAGCGCTGTAAGGATATGCACATGAAGCGCATCCATGATTCGCCCGCAGGCATCGCAATAAGAAGCCAAACGGGCCAGAAGCAGCAGCGGCTCTTCGGTTTCGCCTTCTGCGATCTGCACCATGATGCGGGTGAGATATTGATAACGCCACATGGCCCACAGCCGCGCATCATTCTGCGGCGCTGCTTTTTCCAGCCATTCCACCGCCGCGCTTTCATCGCCCAACCTCATATGAATGCGCGCACAAAGCGCATCGATATTGGCAAGGAATCGTGTCTCGCCAATTTTCTCATATTGCTCGCGCAGACTTTTGATCGATTGCAGGGCGGTTTCCGCCTTGCCCTGCGATACCTGAATACGCGCCAAAAGGCCGATCACCGCAAATTCGATATCTGTTGTGCCGTGCGTCTGGATCTCACCCAGGCGGGCCATTAAAGCAAGCATCTGCTCTGAAACATTCTTCCCTTTTTCAAACTTGCTTTCACAGATGGCGCAATCTGCCAATCCAACGCCGTCTTTTCCCAAAACAGTTTCAACGGGAACACGCATGGTGGCATATAACAGATCATCGCATTTTGACCATTCGCAAAAATCTTTTCCGCCGTTCATCACGCTGGGCAAAACGCTTGTGACCGAAAACGATGGCACTTTAAGCTGTTTATCCAGCATCACACGGAACACACTGTTGATCACGCCGATCAAATTTCTGCTGCCACGCTGCGGCAGCGCGATATCGAGATACGCCAGTTTTCCACTGGCTTCACGATATTCGGCGTCGCTTTTTTTCAGCCGTGAAACATATTCTTTCAGGGCGTTATACCAGCGTTCTGAAGCTTCATAATCCAGCGTCATGGCCGTGAGCATGCTCATGCCGCAAATCAGGGCCGGCGAACGCAAAATCTCTTCATCATGCAGTGAAAAATAGTAATCCTGAAGTTCCTGATAATGCCCCACCCCCGGATGCATTTCGGCATTTTTGATCAAAAGCGCCGAAACTCTATCGGTTTCGCCCGCTTTGGCATAGCAATCGATAGCGCTGTGAAACTTTTCATGCAATTCAAAATAAAGCGCCGCTCTGCTGAAAACCCCGGCTTTTTCCGCATCTGTAACAACCTGCTTTGTCTTCCATAACAAAAACTCACGGAAGATGGGCCGAAAACGATAGGTATCCAATTCTTCAAACAAAAGCATGGTGGTATCTAGCTGAAGTATTCCCAAAAATTTGCCCGCGCGCGCTTCTCCGCTGACCATTTTTGCAAGTTCCGTGTCAAAACGGTCGAAGGGCGCAAGGCTTAAAAGAAACTTTCGCAGCAACGGATCAAAACGGCTGAAAACCGCTTCATCATAATAAATGAACAGATCGCGCTTTACATCTGCCAACATTTTTACATCGTAACGCGCGCCGCTCAGCTTTTTATGACTCAACAGTTCCAAAGCGATCGGATATCCCATCATATCACGGTGGATATCGCCCATTTCGTGCGCAGAAACCGAAACGCCGCGCGATTCGAGCATCTTGCGCGAGGTATCACGATCAAACAGCAGGTCTTGCGTAACAAAAATCTGCATAATACCCGCAAGCTGGAAAGGCATCAGCCAACCGGGCGTATGCCCGCGCCCGAGCAAAACAAAATGAAGGTCTGGGCGATGGCGGATATACCTGCATAATGCCTGCTGCTGTTCAGGTTCAGATAACAGCTGTAAATCATCGATCAGCAAAACTTCACAGCCTTTTGAAAGGGCCTCTGACGAAAAACACATCTCGGCTTTATTCACTGTGAAAACCTTTTTATCGCGCAGCAGCTCGGCAGCGGTTACGGTTTTTCCGCATCCGCATGGCGCGGAAAACAAAATCACACGGCAGCTTTCCCACGCGTTATGAAAACGCTCTGCCAAAGAAGGTTTTATAAAAATCAAAGGATTCTCGCTCATAGGGCGTTCCCTTTCCAAACAATATTTCAATTTTTCGCAATTTTAAAAGATCACTCTGTTTTGCCATTATGCTGTTATTTCTTATGAAAAAACAGATGCTTCAAGAAAAATTTTCTTTTTATATTTTATCAGCCAAAGCGCTGTTTGTCATCCAACCAAAGTATGAGAAGGCCCGCAAAAAAGTTTTTAAACCGTTTTATTCAGCAGCCAAAACCTTTTTCCTTCATAAAAATTTCACAGGCTGCAAGGTGGAATCTTGATAACGCCCGATTTGAAAATCAATTTATATTTGAAAAGCGCGTGCCGAAAAGTCATAATTTGTTTTAAAGTTCGTCATGATATTTCAAAATTTCATGGCCTATACTTTGATTATCATTTTATAACAGGAGGTCCAGAAAATGAAATACAGCGCACTGAGATCATTGAAAAAATCCGCCTCCGTAATGCTTGCGGCCTTTTTCTGCCTTTCCTCCATGATGAGTTTGATGGTGAACGCCGCGGGCACGGTTCCATCCGACCAGCCGGGCTCAGCCCCGCCATCCGGCCAGCAGCCCGGCGGTGCTCCTCCCTCCGGCGGTGGCGGCGGCGCCAATACCATGACCTATGACTATGCGGGAACGCTCACCGGCGCATTGACCGCCGACGGGCAGGAAAAAACCTCTGAAAGTGAAACTTATGCCGCCGATGCCGCCGACCAGAACGCGGCGCTGAGCGAAAATGGCGGCACCCTGACCATCACAAACGGCTCTCTTACGAAATCCGGCGATGATACCAACGGCGATAACTGCAACTTTTATGGCGTAAATTCCATTTTGCTGGCTGTGGGCGATAATTCGAAAGCTTATGTTTCAGATACCAAGCTTTCCGCAGGCAGTGAAGGTTCCAACGGCATTTTTGCAACCGATAACGCAGTTGTTTTTGCCAACAACGCCTCCATTTCCACCACGGCAAATAATTCCCGCGGGCTTGACGCCACTTATGGCGGCACCATCGTGGCAAATAAAATGGATATTTCCACGCAGGGCGACCACTGCGCATCCATCGCCACCGACCGCGGCGGCGGCAATATTTCCGTCACCAACAGCGCTCTTTCCACCGGCGGTTCGGGTTCGCCTCTGCTATATTCCACGGGCGACATCGAAGTGGATAATGTGACAGGTAAAGCCACCGGCAGCCAGATCGCCGGCATGGAAGGGCTGAACACCATTCTCATCCACCATTCCACCCTGGAAAGCACCATCACCTCTGCCACCGCCAGCGACCCCATGGCAGACGGCGTCATTATCTATCAATCCACTTCCGGCGATGCCGAATCCACCACAGGGGAAGCGGCCACTTTTCAGGCTGTGGATTCTTCGCTGAAAAGCGCCATTCAAAGCGGCAGTATGTTTTACCTCACCAATACCTCGGCAAATATCCTGCTTCAAAACACCACACTTGATTTTGATTCCACCAGCGCCAACCTTCTCACCGCGCAGGGCAACGATTCCAACAACTAGGGCACAGCGGGTTCAAACGGCGCCAAAGTCAATTTCACCGGTCTTGGTGAAACTTTGACCGGCAATATCGATGTGGACAGCATTTCAAGCCTGAACCTTTATTTACTGAAAGGCACTGTTTATACCGGCGCGACCTCGATTTCCGAAAACGCAGTAAATACTTCCGCGGCCGAAAGCCCCATCACCGTGAATCTCGATGGGGATTCCCAGTGGATCGTCACCGCAGATTCCACCGTGACCAACCTCAATGCGGCGGATGGCGCCAAAATCACCGATGCACACGGCAAAACCGTAACCGTTATCGCAAACGGCAAAACGATCACAAAAGGCGATTCCAGCTTTACCGTTACCGTCACAGGAAACTATGGCACCGCCGTTTCCACTTCTGAAGTAAACGCCGTCAGCACCTCTTATATCGACCGCAGCGCTTTTGATGAACATTATACCCTTTCCACCACCTTCGGCACCAACGGCGCCGCCGCGGCACAGCCCACGACCTCTTCTGCCGCCACATCGAAAGAAACATCTGATACGCAAAAGAGCAGCGGCGCTCTGCCCATCGTTATCACCGCCGCAGCAGCGGTCGTGATTGCCGGCGTCCTGGTTTTCTTCCGCAAGAAATCACATTCCAAAACCGGTGCAAACAATAAATAAATCCGGCAGCTCTTCTGAAACTTTCAAGATGGAAAAGTGTTTCTCCCCGTTGCGTCAAAAGTTGTATAAAAACCCTTTTTTATTAAGAATCCAAGCGCTTTTTTCCCCATTTTCCCCAAACAAACAGGATGCCTGCAACTTCCCCTTGTTTTTACATCATTTAACACATATAATGGTCTTACGAGATCGTTCAAGGCTCGAGTTTTCTTACTCGAGCCTTTTGTGCAAATCGGTGAGTTTTGCCATGCTTAGATCTCTTTTATTTTTTGTTCTTATCAACCGTTCCTGCAATAAGAAGTTTATATAATAATTTTTCTGCCATGTGCCGAAAGTATGGTGAAACAAATGTTATTCAGGGGAAAACAGCCCAAAAAAGAGATTCAGCAATGGTTTGTGGATTGTCGGAATTTTTTTAACAACACCATAGAAATCCATAATGAGCGAAACTGGGAATTTCTTTCCCCCATGTCACTGCTTTACCTGGCCTTTTTGTGTTTCTATCTGTTTGTTATGTGCCCCATTATGGGAATTGCGCTGCAAACGGCTGCGCTGCGAATCTTCACATTAATACATGCTATATTCACACTATGCGTTTTTTCAGCGCACCGAAAAGCACCTGCCGTATGGATCGTTGACGCATCCATTACATTATTTGCACTTGAAATTTTAAGTCTTTCTGCTTTTTTGGAAATCGGTGTGTTCACCAAGGAAGTTTCGTTCTTGTTTCCGCTATCCTTGGTTTTGATGGCACAAATTTATACTCGGCGGCCTATTTATCGCTTTTTGGAAATTGTCCTCCCGGCTTTTCTTTATCTGCTCTATTGCTGGGCAACAAAAGATGCCGGCCGCTTCATTTTGGATTTAATAAGTGTTTCCATTGCCGTTAGCATCGCTTGTGTGGCGATTATAACCACTTTGGGCTATAAACTGAAAGCTTATCAAACTCAACTGGCGTTGGAAAAAATGTGCGCGCTGGATTCTATGACCGGCGTAAACAACAAGGCAACTTTTGTATTTCGTGTCGAGCGTTTTCTGCGGCATCCCGTTAATAGCCACTATGCGCTGGCCATCTGTGATCTCGATCATTTTAAAAGTGTAAATGATCGTTATGGTCACCTGATTGGTGATAAGGTTTTAAGAAAATTTGCCGGTCAGCTGCACCAATTGGTGGATAACGACCCTTCTATCATTGCCGGCCGATTTGGCGGCGACGAATTTATTCTTTTTTTCAAAGAATATGACGATCCACAGGAAATCCAAAAAAAGCTTCAAATTTTGTGCGATGTGTCGGGCTTCGATTTTCCCGTGACCTGCAGCATCGGCCTTTCATTCTCCTCTTCGGAAAATGAAAATTTTCAACAATTATTTGATTGTGCCGATAAAAACTTATATCAGGCGAAATCCAAAAATCAGGGCAGCATCTCCGCCGCAGGAATTGAAGAGGCGCCATAATCCGCTGCACCCGCTTCCGTTTAAGGTAACTATTAAGAAGGCACTTTTCCGTCAAGGGAAAAGTGCCTTCTTCTTTATCAATCATCATCAATCATCGGAAACGGATTTTCCCGGCGTTTGAGGTTCGCCGCGCTTATTTATTTCGTGTAATGTTCTTGCTGCAGCAAAGCAGGCTTCAGCTCTTCAAAAGGAAGCAGTGCCGGACTGTTATCGGGCATAAGGCATTCCACATGGCAATAATCAAGCCACCCGCCAAACCTTAACCCCATGCCGCTTTCAAAACGCAGAACGATATCTGAAACAAGCTCACAGGCGCCTTCTTTAAGCTCATCCCCCAGCATCGGGTCTTTATCCGTGAAAAAAGTATTTACTTCCACTTCTTTGATCGTTTGGCCGATACAGGGTGCAAACAAAATCTCCGCATCGACAGTGGGCGCGTTTATGCCATATCGGATCTGCTGCGGAATGCAGTTCATGCTGATCTGAAACTCAGGCACCTGGTGTGTGGTGAATTCCAACTGAGCGCCGTCATCAAATTTCACAAGAAAAGGCTCATCGATCAAAGCGTTCCTTTTGAAACGCAGGGTCGGTTCAATATGGTCAAATTCCGATCTGCGTTGTCTTTCTTTCTCCCCGATTCCTTCCATTGAATAATATGCAAAATCTTCTATTTCCTCTTTTATATGAAAATAGCTGCATCCGATGAGCCGCATGCTTTTGATTTTTCTGCCTTCAAGTTGGAACTTTGAAAGATGTTCTTTTATTTCAGCCGGTGAAATCATACTGGGCGCAGACCATTCCTCTAAGCAGAAAGTGTTGTTGCGATAACAGCCTTTTCCAGTGCCTTCCCATGTTTCTTTCAGCATAAAGTCCACCTCTATGTTTTTATTTTAATATACTCTCACATGAAAGAATCAACTTCAATCCACGCTCCCCGTGTGGGGAGCGACAACCGCAGGAAGCCCGGTCTGTTTTGCCCAACAGCTTATTTCAATCCACGCTCCCCGCACGGAGAGCGACAGCCCTTGCTGCGTGGTGCGTGGGGGCAAAATGGTATTTCAATCCACGCTCCCGTGTAGGGAGCGACCCGTATTTCTCCCAGAGCGCCCGATATTTCCGGTCAAATTCCGCGCCCATGGAATATTTTCTTGCGAATCCTCTTGACTTATTGAATTGTTTACTTTGGAACTCTTTCTCTGCAAAGCTTTCGACCTGCCAGAATCTCTGTTGGAATCCTTTTTTTGTATATTTGACAAGTCATCGTGTATGGAATTTGCTTCTGGCACTGTGCGCAGCGCCATGCCGCGTTCTTCGGAATAAAGTTGTCCATCGTCTCTTGTGCCATTTTCAATATCCTCCTGTAAATAAATCGTGGGAATCCCATTGGAATCGTATATTACATTCTTTACGAAGAATGCAGAATCTCGTTGATAAATGACTTCGTTCTCAAAATCATTTCCAACGCCGTTTATATCTCTTCCACTGGTGCTATGGTGAATTATAATACGAACAACTTGTCCGCCTTGAATCGAGTATCCATCTGCGTTGGTTGATGTAGACATATATGCTGTATAAAATACAGGAAGCCCTTCTTCATGCGCAGCCATAAAATTATCAAGAGCTTATTTCCCTCCAAAATCATCAAAGCTGATATTTCTATAAACCGTGCCCCGAAACAGTGACGCTTTTTTCAGCCCGCTGTCCAAAGCATCTCGCATTTGCGTTTGCTGCGCTGTCAAAGGTCGGTTTTCGCGTAGAGCATCATTGATTTTATAGCTTTCACTGCTTTTATATTGCAGCAATGCCCTGGTTTCCTCTTGGGTCAATTGCTCCTGCCATGCGATTTCAATCCACGCTCCCCGTGTGGGGAGCGACCGTGTTGTATAGATGGTCATTTTTGTTACCTCCCTATTTCAATCCACGCTCCCCGTGTGGGGAGCGACTTGGCTTCTCTCTGTTCTTCCTGCGTCATCGAATAATTTCAATCCACGCTCCCCGTGTGGGGAGCGACCTTTCTGTTGTTATCCTTGCCCGACCAGTTTTCCATTTCAATCCACGCTCCCCGTGTGGGGAGCGACTCGCGCCTCGGATCTGTTTCTCCGACAGGTAGGGGATTTCAATCCACGCTCCCCGTGTGGGGAGCGACCCGGTGCTAAGATAGTGTTGCTGGGTGGTGGGACATTTCAATCCACGCTCCCCGTGTGGGGAGCGACCCGCTTGCTGTCAGATTTCGCCGTTTTCCGACCAATTTCAATCCACGCTCCCCGTGTGGGGAGCGACTCACACTCACTGCACATTGGCATTTGCCCCGGTTTATTTCAATCCACGCTCCCCGTGTGGGGAGCGACTCCGGCCATATGCGCGCGGCCACTCTGCCGTAAAATTTCAATCCACGCTCCCCGTGTGGGGAGCGACTTACCTAATAATAGCTTATAATTAGAGACATAAAATTTCAATCCACGCTCCCCGTGTGGGGAGCGACCGTGACCAGCGCAAACATCCTCAGCACCATCACGATTTCAATCCACGCTCCCCGTGTGGGGAGCGACGGTGGAGCTTTACCGCAGTTTCGTGGAATTTGAAATTTCAATCCACGCTCCCCGTGTGGGGAGCGACAGCGATCGATCTCTTCTTTCGTTCCGTCGCTTGAATTTCAATCCACGCTCCCCGTGTGGGGAGCGACATCTTGTCGGGCTGCCCCGAAATGTCCTTCCCGGCATTTCAATCCACGCTCCCCGTGTGGGGAGCGACTGGGCAAATTACCGGTATCCTCAATCACAACGGTATTTCAATCCACGCTCCCCGTGTGGGGAGCGACTACAGTCAAAGTCATCGTCAAAAGTTCATTCATATATTTCAATCCACGCTCCCCGTGTGGGGAGCGACCTGTGCTGAAAAGGGTGCTGAAATATGCGCCGATATTTCAATCCACGCTCCCCGTGTGGGGAGCGACTGATTCCTGCCGGCGTATAGCTGTCCACTACTTCCATTTCAATCCACGCTCCCCGTGTGGGGAGCGACCAAAGATTCTTACACGGAAACTAAATATAAAATAATTTCAATCCACGCTCCCCGTGTGGGGAGCGACAAAGCGATTCTAATTCTTGGAGAAACAGGTTCAGGATTTCAATCCACGCTCCCCGTGTGGGGAGCGACTAGAGAAGACTGGTGTAAGTAATATGCATACAGCATTTCAATCCACGCTCCCCGTGTGGGGAGCGACTAAGTTGCAGAACACAAACTAAACAACGGCAATTTATTTCAATCCACGCTCCCCGTGTGGGGAGCGACTTGTTCAACAGCGCGCGGATCTCCGGCCAATGCCCATTTCAATCCACGCTCCCCGTGTGGGGAGCGACGGGATGTGGGGCATATCAATCAACCACAAGATTGATTTCAATCCACGCTCCCCGTGTGGGGAGCGACGCGTAGAAAAAGATCATATCATTTATACTGTTGAATTTCAATCCACGCTCCCCGTGTGGGGAGCGACTAATTGATACTCTTAATGGCATTATGATTGCAGATATTTCAATCCACGCTCCCCGTGTGGGGAGCGACATCTCCGTCACCGTGCTGCCTGCCGCTGCGCCCTCATTTCAATCCACGCTCCCCGTGTGGGGAGCGACTGCGTGTAAACATCTTGCGTCATTGCTGCTGTGATTTCAATCCACGCTCCCCGTGTGGGGAGCGACGATTCTAAATTTTATGTAGGCGTACAGCCATATTACATTTCAATCCACGCTCCCCGTGTGGGGAGCGACAGTAAAAATAAATAAATTACATATGATTTGCTTGTGTGTTTTGCATATTTTTCTTGCCTATTGCAATAAAACCACAATTATTTTATGTTTTTTTCTGGCGTATTCCCCTATTTTTAGGGTGCGAATGGCCATAGAAACAATGTGTGCTTCCATTTCGCCCTAAAGAATCAGTGTGCCTTCTGCATCATAACCGGGCTTTACGCCAAAATGTTCGATTCGGCTGCTGTAATGATCCCCCAGATTATAAAAACGCAGGCTGTCTGTTTTCGGGTCAATCAATTTTTCCAGCAGGTGTTGTATTTTTCTATATTGGGCCGCATCCAGGTTACATTCGAACACAGAATTCTGCACACGCTGGCCGTAATTGACACATTGCCTGGCCACCTGTCTCAAGCGTTTGCGCCCGGCCGCCGTTTCGGTGCTTACATCATAAGTGATCAATACAAGCATTCTTTTCCCCTTTATGCCCCTAACCATTTATCCTATTTCCAGATGAAAGGCGGGTAAGCATCCAGATCGCCGCGCAAATACCGCGCCAAAAGCAATGCCTGTAAATAAGGCACCAGCCCCCATGGTATTTTTTCATTCAGAAACGGATGTGTGATCGTTTCACGCTTTTTTTCTTGATAAGCGGCCAAAAACGCCTTGCGCCCCGCATCGGTCATGATCACCGCACCGCTTTCGCTGGTTTCGAAATGTTCCGGTCGCATAACGCGCCGATTCACACAGGAAATCACAAAACGATCGGCGAAGCATGGCCTTATTTCTTCCATCAGATCCAGCGCCAGAGAAACGCGCCCCGGCCGATCGCCATGCAGAAAGCCCACATAAGGGTCAAGCCCCACGGCTTCCAGCGCGGCGGCACAATCATTGGCCAGAATAGAATAAGCGAATGAAAGCATGGCGTTCATTTTATCAAGCGGCGGGCGGCGGCTTCGCACGCGAAAATAAAATTCTTCTTTTTCTTGAAGGATCAGTTCATCGAACGCCGAAAAATAGCGTTCCGCAGCTTCGCCCTCTATGCCGCGCAAAAGATCTTCCCGTTCTGCCTCTGCGGCTTTTTTGGCCGATGCGGCCAGCGCGGCGCTGATGGTTTTCAGCTTTTCCACATCTACACGCAGAGCATGGTCGCGCGTGGCGCGTTCCAAAACCCAGCGAGCGTTCAAAAGCTTGCCCGCGATCATATCCCGTGCAATATGGCAGCTTTCCTGCTCATGTTCAGAAATGGCATATTGTGTTTTTCTCAGCAAAACATTGCCCCGTGTTTCTCCGCATACCCGCGCCAGAAACCGGCCGTTGGGGGTCATAAAACAAAGCTCGATGCCGTTTTTGGCGCAGGCGCCCATCAGCGCGGGGCTTGCCCCCTTATAGCCGAAATAAAGAATGCCTTCCAGCATATGCAAAGGAAAACGCCCCATGGTTTCTTCGCCTTGAAGGATGATGATATTTTCGCCTTCAAGCGCAAGATAACTGTCTTCCGTCAGCACAAAAAGGGTGTTGAGCAAATGTCTCATGCTTCCTCCGTTTCCAAAGCGGCTTTCAGATAGGCCTTTGCCGATAAATCGCGGCAAAGTTTTGGCAAACACAATTCATTCATCGAGCAGGCGCGGCAGAAGGCGCCTGTTTTCACTTTGGGCGTATAACCCCGTTTCTGATAATCGTGCATTTCTGCCAGCATAACCCGAACTTCCTGCCTCAGTTCATCGGTCAGGGCCACGCGCTCGCGGCGGCGGCTTTCGCCATAAAACAGCGCCCCTTCAGGAATTTCACAGCAAAGCATTTCTTCCAGGCACAGGGCCTGGCAGCAAAGCTGAAGCCGATCGGCATTGTTTTCTTTGGTTTGGCCGCGCTTATATTCCACGGGATAGGGGTTCCAAAGCCCCTCCTGCCCCGCCAGAGAAATCCCGCTTTCCTCCCGGCGGAATTCCACCACATCGCAGCTTCCCGCAATGCCGAGGGTGGGGGATTGGATGCGCAACCCCCGAACCGTCAGCAAATTTCCGCGTTTTTCGGCGGTGCCTTCTTCATGGGCCTTTTCATGCAAGATCTCGCCCTCTGCCGTGCGCAGATTTTCTGCCCACTGCTGTTCCAAATGGATCAGCGCCCATTGGCGGCGGCAAAATGAAAAATGCTGGATGCCCGAAATCTGCAAAAATGCCTCTTCGGGATAGATCATTCTTGAATGGATACCGTTACGCTTTCGGGCAGCGCTGCCGCATCGACCTTCACTTCATAATCGGCAAAGCTGCGCGGAACTTTTGTCGCTTCCCTGCGGCTGATCGTTACCGCGTCGAAAAGCTTATGGGCGGGGGCGTTACCCAGTTCGCTGTCGTGTTTGAAAATAATCAGTTTGCGCACTGCCATGTTGCCGCGGGCGGCGGAATGATCGTTTTCGAACATATTGAGGATGGCTTCCCACAGAAGCGCCAGATCTTCTTCGGAAAAGCCTGTCGTCTTGCGGGCGAGGTTGGCGGAAACATAGCCTTCGCAGCGATAAAGGCCATAAGGAACGATGAATTTTCTGCCCATCTCCGTGCCTTTTTTCTCGGCGTCTTCTTCGGTGGTGATGGCCACACGGGTGATCGTTACTTCCTGCGGGATGACCGGTTCCACGCTGCGCGCAAAGCCCAGTTGAACAGGCCCGCGCACCTGGCCGCAATTGAGCGCGCCTTTGACGAAGGTGGTCATCACAGCGCCGAAGGTGCGGATATCAAAGAAATTTTGGCACATGAAATCGCGGATCTTGCCATCCAGATCCTTATCTTTTTTCTTGGCTTCTTTCAAACCCTTGTCATCCGAAGGAACGCCCAAAAATTCGCAGGCGCTTTTATCGCTGGTGTTCAGCGGCACGGTATCTTTGATGTAAATGCGATAGCCCGGCTGATCTTCTTTCACGGTCTCCACATAATTTCTGATCTTTCGTTTCAAACAGACATCGGTCACGATGCCCAGGTTCGTTTCGGGGTCGATACGCGGCATATTGCCCGCATCGGGGTCTCCGTTGGGGTTTCCGTTTTCCACATCGAATAATACAATGAACTCATAACGATTTTTAAGTGTTTCGGCCATTTTACTTTTCCTCCTTTATTGTTTCGGCGGCATTTGCCTTTTCTTTCTTTTCAAAGCGCTTTTGTGTTTGGTGATAATAACCCAGTTGAAACACGCCCTGATCGTATAAATTATGATGCGCGGGATAAGATTCTGTGATGCGGCCGGTCAGCTCACCAAGCTGTTTTGCCCAATAGATGCGATTGCCGCCGCTCAGTTTGCGCAGATGTTTTTCGGCAAGGTTTAAAAGTGTAGGCAACACTATCGCCGGTGTTGCACACGCCGAGGTGAAATATTTATCTTTGATGGTGGTGTTGATGCCCGGGTTCGCTGCCTGCTGTATGCCTTCCAGCACCGCAAACAGCCGCCCCAGAACATAGGGCTGATACATCGTTTCTTCGTTGAGTTCCACGGTCAATGCCTCCTTATATTTTTCGTTATTTTTCATGCGCAGCAGATAACCTTTGATGATGCCTGCCCGCCCTTTTGTGATCTCGCGTTCGGCGCGGATGCGCAGCTGCGTCTGCTGATAAAGGGTGGCGGGATAAGGCTGGCCGCTGAGGATCGCGCGCAGGGTGTCGCCCGCCAGCTGCGGCAGGGCATCTTTGTTGCGCGAATTCATGTTCACCGTTTCGCGAAGCAGCGCCCAGAGGGGAATATCTTCCCATTTTGAACGGTTGTCTGCCGCGATGCGCTGATCTTCATAATGCTGTTTGGCGTTTTTTGCAAAGTGGCCGAAAGTATCGCGCAGAAAGAACCTCACAGAAAGCCGCGCCGCGTTGGGCGCAAGCCCCAAAATATAAAAGCGGTTTTCGGGATGAAGGGGAATGTTTTCCCATGCCACCTGCCTGCCTTCGGCAAGGCCTTCCATGCAGTTTTTCAGTTCTTCGCTGGTAACGGAATCTCCGCCGCCTTCCAAAAAATCGGCAAAAGCGTTCTGATAGGCGGGTTCGGCATCTTCCGCCCAGAAAACCACGGTGGTATCGCCAAAGCGTTTCACATGGCCGCGGTCGGCCAACAGCGTATTCAGGGCCGTGGTATAGGCAAAGGCGGCATATTTACTCACAGGGGCGTTCAAATTCTGCTGATGTTCATACGAGCAGAATGCATCGGCATTGAATGAAACCAACGCCGCGCCGGAAGATTGCGCCCCCGACACATTTTTAATGGCGGGATGGATTTTGGCGGGCACGGCTTCTTTTCCGGTGACCAGGCATCGCATGGTTTCGCCTTCTTCTTCGCCGTCATAATGTTCCTGCCATGCTCTGCAAAGGGCCTCCCTTTCATCGGGAAACGCGCCGTCATAGCAAAACACCAGATTGCCGCCCTTATAGATTTCTTCCAGATATTCTTCTAAAACAGGCGAGCGCTCCGCCTCTTCGGGCTTCCATGTTTCAAAATAGCGGCATATCGCTTTTGCAAACGGATCATCCGACGAAGAAAGCAAAGCACAATGCAGCTCTTTTGCGGCGTTGAAGCAATCTTTCGATCGTTCGGGCTTGCCCTTTCCATCGATGCCCAGCAGATAAGTCGAATTTTCCCAAAGGAAGTTCGATTTTATTCCATTTCCCTTTTGCTCTCCGATAATCGGCAGCTTTCTTTGCTGGGGCACGGTCTTTTTCCCCTCTGCCGCAGGGCTTGAAAGCGGTATCACCCTTGTGAGAGCGCCGTTTTCATCCAGCACCAACGCAAAAGATACCTTCACCTGACCCCAGCCGGGGCGGGCGATTTTTCCTTGTTTTGCCAGCTCTTCATAATAAGCCGCAAGCGATTGCAAGATCATCGCAATACCTCCTTGCTCTCTGCCGCGGGAACTTTCAAAATGCCCTTTTCCAGCGCGGCATGAAAGAACATGGGCGTGATGCGCGCCGCATCGGCATAATCCAGATCAAACAGCATCAGCCCCAGTTCTTTGTCTTCCTGCGGATAAGCCGTGACGATTTCTTCCCCTTCCCATTTTTTGAAATGGGCGGCGAACTCGCGGCATCCGAAATAAGGCTGATGGTAACACTGGCCCTTTTCAAGCCTTCTGCGCATGATATCGCAGAATTTGCCTTCATTATCCCCCGGCGCGGCCTGATCGGTCAATTCGAAATGAGCCTCTATCACATAATGCACATCTTTCAGCACGGTGGCGGCACGCTGGGCGATATGCTCAGTGGTGACCAAATACCCTTTTCCGCTTCCGTTCATCATTTTTTTTGCGTCATCCTTTGAAATAGGCGTCGAAACTTCGTTGCGCCGTATCCCTGTGAACCGGATGGGATTCAGCACATAAATGGCGTCAATGATCCATCGCAGGCCGGGATGCCAATAAATCGCTTCCAACAGGCCCCGCGCCGCAGATGGCGTCATTACATCATAAGAATAGCGTTCCACTTTCAGTTCAGGGCGCGAAAACAGCGCATAATCGCCCCAAACTTCCACTTTTACAGACATCTGCATTTCTCCTTTCGTTTTATCTTTATAGAAAGAGCCCTGTGCCTTCTTCCAAGGTCAAATCAAGGCCCGTTTCTTCGTGATATTGCCGTGTATCCGCCAAAACAGCGGCGTCTTCACCGATCTCGCTCAGTGCCCCCACACGCCGTAATTCCCTGTAATGTTCCGGATAAACGCTCACGGCATATTTCCCCAGTTTTCGCATCAGTCCGCGATCGGGGCCAAACCGCTGCAGCTGCTGCATCAGCGCTTCATTTTCTTTTTTAGGAATAAAAACTGTAAATTGATGCTGCTCGATCACCAAAAAGCGTTCGCTCACCGTTGCAAAGGGGATCTCGGCGCTGGCGCAAAGCTTTAATATTTCTTTTTCATCCAGCGCCGCGCTGCCTTTCGCCACATAATAAAGCTCATTAAAATAAGCTTTCACCGCCTGCGGTGATGCGATATCCTCATAATTGTGTAAAACGGCTTTTGCCGCGGCAATATTCTGCGCCAGCATTCTGGGCGGTTTTCTTTCGCTTTCAAAAACATAAACCACGCCGCCGATAACGCCCGGTATGCCTTCGCGGTTACAGCGCCCACCCGCCTGAATAATCGAATCAAGCCCCGCCAGTTCGCGATAAACCATGGGGAAATCCACATCCACCCCGGCTTCGATCAGGCTGGTGGAGATCACGCGACAGGGCTTTTTCTCTTTCAGCCGCCTGCGGATCTGTTCCAGCGCCGCTCGCCGATCGGCGGGGCACATGGCGGTTGAAAGATGGAAACGCCCTTCTTGCGGCAGCTGTTCAAACAGTGTTTTGGCTTCATCCCGCCGGTTTACAATGCAAAGCACGCGAGGTGTTTCCGCAAGTCTGCGGGCGAGTTCTTCTTTTGCAAGCCTGCCGAGATTTTCATAGCGCACACGGCGGAACTGCTCATATAATTCTTCGCGCCGCGGGCAAAGTTCGCGGGCGGGCTGATGGGGCAGATTTTCTTCTTCGGCAAAAAGCTTTTCCAGCGCGGGCTGCGTTGCTGTGCAGAGAACGGTCGAACAGCCATAGTTCTTTACCAGTTCCGCGATCGCCGCCACGCAGGGGCGCAAAAGCGAAACCGGCAGCATCTGTGCTTCATCAAAAATCAAAACACTACCGGCCAGATTATGCAGCTTTCGGCATCGTGAAGGTTTGTTGGCAAACAGCGATTCAAAAAACTGTACCGTTGTGGTGAGCACGACAGGCGCATCCCAATTTTCCGCGGCCAGATAGCGGTGATCCCGCGGGCCGCCTTCTTTGTTTTCAGCGTTTTGATATTCCACATCGGCATAATGGGCCACGATGCTGCTTTCGCCGAAAATATTTTCAAAAACGGCCTGTGTCTGCTCGATGATGCTGCAATAAGGAATCACATAGATCACGCGGCGCAAGCCGTTTGCCCGGGCATGGTGCAGCGCAAACGACATCGAAGCAAGGGTCTTGCCGCTGCCCGTGGGCGCGGTAAAATTGAACAGACCCGGCTTTTCCTCCGCTTTTTCAATGGCCGCGCGTAAAATCTCGCTTCTTTTTTCGCCAAGCTCGCCTTTCGGCGCTTTCAGCCATGGTGCTGTGTGGGCAGAAAGCTTTTCCAAATAATTTTCTATCGGCGGGAACCCGCCGCGCCCCACACATCCGTTTTGCATGAACGCTTCGGTATCTAAAAAATCGGCATCGACCAGGCAGGAATACAACATCCGCGTAAAGAAAAAAGCGGTTGGCGTAGATGCCAAAAAACGCCGCGGCAGCTTTGCTTCGGGAACAGCTGCCTCACGATGAAACGCATCATACGGCTCGATTTTGCCGTTTTTCACGCGGTTCAGTTTGCCATGCAGCGTTGGCTCATTCGGCCCGTCTGCCCTTGTCCCCCCATCGGGCAAGCCGCCATGGTGGCCCGCAACACAAAAGGCCGCAATAACATCGCCTTGTTTTGCGGCTTCAGCCGCGCCCGCGGTGGAATGATCCACCTGCTCATTCGATCCCAAGATCCGGCGCTGAAACGCCGCCGAATATTTTCCCGCATCATGAAGCATCCCGCAGCGCCGGCCTTCTTCTTCCGCACCGAATTGGGCCGCGAAACCCGCCGCCAGCCGGGCCGTTCCTTCCAGGTGGGCCAAAACCGTTTGAGTTTGCTGCCCATCTCGGCTGATATGCGCCAAATATTCCACCATCTTCTCCCCTTTCGCGTTTCTGATGGGTTTTCTTCCCTTTTTCGACGATCATAAATTCATTATAACTTCTTAGAAATATCTGTCAATTGATTTCCCGGTTTTTCTTGGCTTTATTTTACAAATTGATCCTATCACCCGTGGTGTCCCATAAAAAGGATTTCATTGTCTTCTGGGGTATTTTCCCTGTATTTTTCAGCAAATTTTTTCTGAATTTTTCTTTCATACGGGCCTTTTCAGAAATTTCGTTCTTATTTTTTAATCTGCGTCCTCAAAGTGATCTCCGTTCTGCCATTTCCGATATATTTTTCTTCTATCTGTGTGTCTTTTCTTTTCTGCATGCCGTTAAAAAAAGAAAAGAATTGACGAACAACCGTCTTTCGGATATGATGAAAAAGCGGCGCTCCCCTTCCACGATTTTTGCCGAAACGGCGGAAATATTTTAATTTGGAGATGCCGATTTTTTATTAAGGAAAGGTTTTTTTATGAAACGCTGGTTTGTTGCCGCCGCCGGTTTTGCGGCTTTGCTGTTTGCGGGCATGGTTTATGCCTGGAGCATCCTTTCGGCGCCGATCGCGCAGGAATTTCCCACCTGGAGCAAGGCACAGCTTTCGATGACTTTCACGGTTGTCATGATCTTTTTCTGTTTGGGCAGCGTGGCCGCCGGCGCGCTGGCGTCACGCATCCATGCGCGCACGATCCTTTTCGTTTCAGCAGCGCTGTTTTTGGCGGGCTTTTTCGGCGCGTCGCGCATCAGCACGCCCGTCGCCCTTTGGCTGAGCTTTGGCGTGATCTGCGGAACAGCCTCCGGGCTGACCTATAACACTGTGCTCGGCACGGTGGGGCGTTGGTTCCCCAACCGTCAAGGCCTGATTTCGGGCATTCTGCTGATGGGTTTTGGGTTCAGCAGTTTTCTGATTGGCAAAGTCTATCAGGCTTTTACCCCCGCTTCCCAAGGCGCGTGGCGGCATTCTTTCTTTGTGCTCGGCGTGGTTACGGCCGCCGTTTTGGCGCTTTGCGCCCCGCTGATCCGCCGCCCCGGCGCTGAAGAAGTTTCCTCCGCCGCCCGCGCTGCCCGCAAAACCTCCGCAGAAGAAATTCCTGCGGGAAAAATGCTCCGCCGCGGCGATTTTTGGTTCTTTTATCTTTGGGCTATCGTGCTCAGCGCAGCAGGTCTGGCGCTTGTCTCGCAGGCGGGCGGCATCGCCCGCGAAATCGGTGCTTCCGTTTCCCCCGCGCAAATTGCCACCACAGTGGGCCTGATCTCCATTGCCAACGGTTTGGGGCGCGTCATTTCCGGCGGGCTTTTCGATCGGCTTGGCCGTCGGTTATCCATGCTGCTGGTATGCTTCTGTTTTCTGCTGACCGGCCTTTTGCTGACCGTTGCCTTGAAAACAGGCAGCTACGCGCTGATGACCGTAGGTTTTATCACAGGCGGTCTGGCCTATGGCGGCGTCAGCCCCACCAATTCTGCTTTCACCGGCGCCTATTATGGTCTTCGGCATTATCCCCTCAATTTTTCCATCGTCAATTCAAACCTGATGATCGCTTCTTTCGGCAGCACTGTTGCCGGCACGCTTTATGATCTTTCGGGAACATACCGCAGCACCTATCTGATGGTCGCGGTTCTTGCGTTGCTGGGGGTGCTCGCTTCCGGCGCGATCACGCTGTGTGACAAAAAACGAAGCCGCACATAGTCTTTTCCTTCTGCGATAAAAGCCGCGGAATGCAGCGCGATTTTGCGCGGTGACATCATTTTCATCGTGCCGGCAACGGATCTTTGCAAATGCCTCCGAAAAGACAAGCAAATTTGACTCGACGCATCATAAAAAGGCCACACGGAAACTTGAAGCTTCCATGTGGCCTTCTTCTTATTTTAGTCCGCATCTTTTCCTGCCATGAGTTTCATGGTGCCCGGCAGATTTCAAAGTTTCACACCAAGCTGTGCGCAAAGGGCGGCATACCTTTCCCTTGAAACGGGAAGCCGCGTTCCGTCGGTCAGTTCCGCTTCAAATTGCCACATTGCCCTTAAAAAATCGGGGTTGACGCAATAACTGCGGTGTATCGCCAAAAAGTGCGGAAACAGTTCTTTATAGACAGCCCCCAATCTTCGATGCAGCCGGATATCCTCTTTTTGGCTATGGATGATCATATATTCATTCGCCGCCGATAGATAGCGCACGGCATCGCGCTGAAGGCGATAAAGGATTCGATCACTGGATAACACGGTTACAGCGCCCCCGTTGATATTCTTGGTAAGATATTCATAAGCTTGTTTGCTGGCTTTGATAGGGAAATCTTCATCGGGCGCGATTGCAGCCATATTGTTGGAAACATGCATATGAGAAACGCGCAGATCTGCCCCTCTTAAACGCCACACAAAGGTCAAGCGCTGCGGCCCATGCAGCAGCATGCTTTCGTTTTTTAAAGTGACGCTGATATTCCCCGTGATAATGCACCAGTCTGCCCCTGTATCTGCAATTTCATAGGTCTGGGCAGAAACCATGCAGGGCATCATATGGCTTGAGGCAAGTTGAAGGCCTTCCAGCACAGCGCTTTTTCCCATATAGAATTGCCCTGCCGCGCCGCCGATCCAGCTTGCGTTTTCATCCAGCGCCGCTTTTACCGGCGCGAGATCCAGCGCATACCAATGCTCCATGATCTGCTGCGTGAGGTTAAGCGCCCGTTTCTGCATTTCCGTTTTCAAACCGATTCCCCCTTTCTCTGCAAAGCATTTCCCTTCTTTTTTCAATATACGCTGTCTGCTGATTCTTTGCAAGAATTCATTCAAAAGCCATGCAAAAAAGCCTGTTAAGATGATGCCATTCTATCAAAATATCCATAGAATGAATTGCATGCAGTCATTGGATCTATTGCGTGCGCTGATAAAACAGAACATCCTTCGGATTTTTCCATCTTTTCCACTGTTTTCGCGCAGAGTAAAAGCCCACCCGCAAGAGATGCTGTCTTTTGCGGGCGGGCTTTCTCACTTATTGCTCCATTATCCTGTTTGGAGCAAAACAGATGTTATGTCGTCTGCCCTTTAACAACACGATAACCGTCAGCAATTGGCTGCATAATATATCCGTTTGCAAGGTAACTTGTGGGATTGCTGGAGAATGTGCCGCCGCTGATGGAGAGCTTGCTGCTTTCATCTTTGCTGATTGTTCCGGTGAAGCTGCCGTTTGTAACCATGAGCCCTGCACCGCTTGCGTTTTGGCTGTCTTTCACTTCGCATTTGATGACAGGGGCATCCGTAATACTGAATGTGCCGCCATTGATGATGGCGTTGCAATTGTTGCGGTTAAGCACAACATCGCCGCTTGTATTGGTGAAGTTACCACCGTTGATGACCAGTTCCGCATCCGCATCACCGTTTTTAATGGTGTGCGCGCCTTCAGCTGTGAAAGTGCCTCCATCGATGATCAAGCTTGCGTTTGCCGCGTCACTGCTGGTATCATGCTGGCTCTTGCCGTTACAGATCGGCGTTGCGCTGTTGGTATCCGCCACGATAACCCCATCCTTGATGGTCATTGTTCCATGGTTATGAATTGCATACCATGTTTGCCCTTGGCTGTTTGCACTATGGGTGAAAAGGCCTCCGTTAAGAATTGCGGTGGCGCCGCTTGCATTATAGAATGCATCCAGCCAGTAATTATTATTTGTGACCTTGCCTCCGCTGACGCTGTCATTCACCGTCAGATTGCCGTTATTGACAAGGGTAGCTTTGGTATGATCTTCTGCCGTGGGCTGATTTGCAAGCATTTGGCTTTGCAGCACATGACCTTTAAGATCAAGTGTGACTGTGGTATTGGCCGGAACAAGAACAGTTCCGGTTTCGTCTGCCGCCAGATTTACATTGACATTGGCACCGTTTGCCAGATATTTCAGCGCGCCGGTATCGGAGAATGTGCCGCCGGTGATGGAGACGATGGCGGCGTTTGCGGCAGCCTCTTCCTTTAAAACTTCGCCCGTGATATTTGTCGAGTTGCCTTTGATATTCAGTTTTGCAAGTCGTGTCGCCGCGTCCATCCCGTAAATATAGACTGCTTTATAGCCACTTGTTGCTGTAATCACGGAGTTTTCCAGTATGCATGTTGCAGGATACTGGTAGGCAGAGCTTCGGTTGCCCACGACTACGGCTGCCATCGGCACCTCGTCACCAGAGCCCCAGGTTCCGCTCCAATATTTATCTTTTCCCGCTGCATACTGAGCGGTAAGATTGATCGTGCTGTTCTGAATGGTAGCGGTGCCGCCGCGCACCAAAACACCCTGACGGGTTCCGTTTACGGTGCAGCCGAACATATTCAGTGTTCCGGGCACATTGATCATAACCGGGCTGCTGTCAAATTTGTCGGATGCGTCATCCTTATTGTAACCGTATGTGCTGGTGAATGTTGATCCCGTCAGCGTTATCACGATATTGTAATTCTCGACCTTCGCCGCGTTCGTGGCGACCGCATAGACACCGCATTTGATCTCCGAATTCGTAACGGTGACACTGGCGGCGTCGCCGCTGGGATATAGCGCCGAGCCGGTCGTATCGAAAATCACATTCTCCAGCGTAATCGAGCTGTTGGTCTGAATATTAAAATTAGACAGCGTTCCGTCGGTAATGCCCTTGGATTCGATGCTGCCGTTCTGTATGGTAAGCGATTTGCCGCCGGAAATGACCACGGAAGCGGTATTGGACATTGTCAGTTTGTGTGTTCCGAGATCAATCGTCAAACTGCTGACGGTTGGCGCGGTCAAAGTTTCCGTGACATCTTTCAGCAGCGTGACCGTCTGACCGTTGCCTGCGGCAGCAATGGCATTCGCCAATGTATCATATTTTGCTGTTCCGACAGCAGCTTCCGCGTTGGACGCTTCTGCGCCCACATTGGCAGATACCACTGTTTTGTTGTCGCTGGCATCGCTGACCTGCATATAAACCGTTGCGTATAATGCGGTCACATCATTGATTGTCAAAGTTGCTTCCGTATCTTTAGTAAGCGAGGGGGCCACAGGCGATAACCAACTGCCTTTTGTTTCGCCGATCTGATAGACATAGCTACCCGCTTCGTTGGATTTGAACACGATGGTAACCACGCCGCCTTCAAGTTTCGAAGAAACAATCGTCACCACCGGCGGAACGATATCCTTGGTGCCGGAGGCCTTGGCGGTGTTGAAGGTGGATGTTGCCTTGGCCAGGGTATCAAGAGCTGAAATATAATCGTTCTGCACAGTTGCCGTTTTATCCTTCGCCGTTTTTATCGCGGCATTGTATGTGTCCAAAACTGCTGTCGTAACCCATGTCTCACTGGGAAGCTTGTCTTCGCCGTTGGCCGAGATCACTACCGATGCCGCATTGATTTCAGCGGCGTTGACGGCGGCGTCCAGAGCCGTGCGGTCAAGGGCCGCGCCCTTCTGAATGGCCTTGATATAGGTGTTCATCGCGGCCTTGAGATCAGTGATGGCGGCGGTGAGTGTGGCTGCATCGTTGGAGCTTTCTTTGCCCTGTGCAGTCGCGATGGCGGCTGAATAGGCAGAATTCACATCGCCTGTAACCCAGTCGCTGCCAGGCTGCACGGACACAGCGTCTGTACCGGTGCCAACCTCGGCTGTGCCTGCGCTTTGAACCAAAGCCTTAAGTGCAGCTTGCAGTGTGACGACGCTATCATCCGTGCCGGTCTTTTTCGCTGCAACATACGCGGCGTTGGCGGCGCGCAGCGCTGCTTCGGCGTCGGCGACAGCCTGCGTATTTGCAATAGCATTGTTTGCAACGGTTGTCGCCGCAGTCACCGCGTCAGCCAGCGCGGTTCGCTCGGAAGTCGTCACAAACACGATGCCTTTCGCGACAGCTGCCGCTGTGATGCCATCATTCTTTTCGGTTACACCCTTCTGGATTTCCCCTGCCTTAGCGATGAGGGTGTTCAGCGCGGTCTTGTCAACCGTGACAGTGTCGGTCGGGGTAGAAGCCGTACTTCTGGTGACATAGTTTGTGATGGTGACGCTGATGGTCTTGCCGATCTGAGCGTCGGTCAGCGTAAAGGTCTTTGAGGTACCGATTGGAGTATCGCTGTCATTGACGCTCCAAACATAGCTCAGCGTGCCGGTTGCGTCGGCGTTGGCGACGGCGGTCAGGGTCTGGCCCACATAGGGCGTGCCCTGAATAGTTGCAGCGGCTACAGCCACGGCGGCGGGGATGGTGCCTGTGACCGCCTCGCTGGCCAGAGCGGTGCTTGTCGCTTTCACGCGGACTTCGTAGGTGCCTGCGGCAACATCATTAACAGAGGTATCGGCAATAGCTTTCCAATCACCCGTGCTGCTTTTGTATTCCATTGCAGCCGTAACGCCGGTGATGGTGCCGTTGCCGCCTGCGGCGGTCGGGGCGTTAAATTTGACGGTGGTCGGCGTCGCGGCCTTGGTCTTTACTTCGGTCACACCGACATCGGAAGCTGTGACATTAGCGTTTGCGTCAGTCTTGGTGACGGTCGATACCGTGACGGAAGCGCCGATTGCCTTGGTGATATTAGTCGTACCTGCTGCCGCAACATCGATGGAGCTGATTTTGCCGGTGCCGGCAACTTCCAGACTGCCGTTTGCAACAACGGTATTCACATTTGCGGTATCGCCAAGTGTCAGCATACTGCCTGCTGTGGTGGAAACGGTGCCGACAGGGGCATTCAGTGTAACATTACCGGTGGCGGCAACCGTGCTGATGGTTGCCGTTGCAGGCGCTTCGATCGATCCGCCGTTCATTTCCACGGTATTGATAGTCACCGCGGAACCAGCAGCGACAACAACTGCTGCGCTGTTGCTGGCCATTGTAGCGACCGAACCTTTGCCGGAAACGGCCAGTGTAGTGGCATTTGTCGTAGTCAGTGTGCCGACCACGGCTTCGACAGCCAGCGTGGGTTTATTGGATGTGACTTCGACGGTCGCGACCTGTCCGCTGACGGTGACGGGATTGTTGTTTGCAACGGTCACTTTCACGCCGTCGGCGGAGCTGTCGATAACGGGTTTAACAGTATTGATTGCCGGCGCGACGGTGAGTTGCGCTCCATCCGCCGTGACCTTAATGTCAGAGGTATTTCCGCGCACAGCGACAGCATCGCTGGTGGCGACAACCACGGGCGCGGGGTTCGTCTGCGTATCATTCAGCGCGCCGGGGCCGGTAAAGAGGATGTTGCCACTGATGGCAGCGGTGTTATTGAAGGTGCTGCCGGACACTGCCTGGATATTCACCGAGCCGTTGACCTTGACGCCGTTGTTGACGGTCGCCTTCGGCGCGTTTATAGTCAGCGAGGCCACGGAGCCGCTGCCGGTAATGTCGATTTTCGTCGCGTTGGGCGCGGTGACGGTCAGATTGCCCAGGCTGGCCTTGCCGAGATTCAGGGTCAGGGTCGTTGCCGAGGCGTTGATCGTAACATTATCATTCACGGTAAGATCGTTTTTATCGCTGATCGTGGCTGTTACGCTATCAGCAGAGGCCTGAGCCGCCTGGATGAAATCAGCAGCCGTCGATACGGTTTTATCGCTGCTGGTCGTGCCGCCGCTTTCACCGCCGGCGGAAGGTTTGGTCACAGGCGTGCCGGTGGCCAGCAGAAGGGCCAGACGATGGATCACAGCCGCCACCTGCGCGCGGGTGGAAAACGCTGTGGGGCCAAAAGTGCCATCGCCGTTGCCGTTGATCAGCCCGTAAGACCGGCAGAGGGTAACGGCTTCTTTTGCATAATCTGCAACAGAATCAGCATCTGTGAAAGCCGCAGAAGAACCGGTGGCTTTGAAAGTCACCTTGTTTTTGGCGGTGTAATAGGCAATATACCGCATCATCAGTGCAGCCATTTCCTGACGGCTTACAGAATGATCGGGCGCGAACTTATTATCACCCACACCATTGACAATGCCATTTTCGGAAGCCCACTTTACTTCGCCGGCATACCATGCGCCGGCAGCCACATCATTAAAGGGGCTTACATTGTCACCAACAGAAGCGCCATCCAGACGAGCAAGCACCGTCACAAACATTGCGCGCGTCATGTTGGCATCCGGTGAAAAAGCGTTTTCACTCATACCGTTAAAATATCCATGATCTACAACATAGTTCACATCGTCGTGATACCATGCTTTTGCCGGGATATCGCCGAATTTGTCTGCGCCCGCCGCAAAAGCTGTGGGCATCAATGAAGATAACATGCAGACAGTCAGCAACACTGACAGGAATCGGCCGGTTCTTCGTTTCATTTTCTTCTTCCTCCAATTATAAGCATTTTGAATGTCTATGGCACATTGGTTTTCCGGATACATACCCCCTTAAAGAAAAAGCCATGTCTTTGCCGCAGCAAAACCATGGTGGAAATCAGTCGTCTGTCTATTGATAGCGGCATCAGAAGTTGCCGGCAGCTGGCTGACTTCACAAAAAGCCCCTTTAGCTTTGCGTCGCTGCCTTACGGCAGGTTTGCTCAATATATCTTTGCATACAGGCGTTTTCTTGAAAGGAAAACACTTCCATACGCTTTTTTATATCATATACTGGAATTTTTTGTTTTTCAATAGATTGTCAGCCAAATGTAAGAACAAATCAGTGAAGGTCGAATTTTGTAAAACTCCATATTTCATGGTAAGTTTTTGCCTTTTCTTATGACCGATCTGTTTTTCTTTTACCGAAATATTGCGTTTCATTAAACTGGCGCCCCGTTTTCCCGCCGCGGCTTTTGATGGGCCCTTCTTCATTTTCAGCCCGGATAAAATATCGTTTGGAAGCGAATGTATCTTTTTTAAAACAGTTCTTTCACGCTTTGCTTTCTGCCAAGCCAAAGGATGCCCGCCAAAAGGAGCGACATCACCGCAAAAACCAAAGGCCGCGGCGCGATCCATTTGCAAAGAACGCCGCCCGAAAGATTCCCCACGGCCGAAAAGCCCATGGCAAGCGCCTGCACAGCGCATAAAACTTTGCCTCTGATCTCGTTCGGCGCGGTGATGATCACAGCCGAGCGCTGCACACTGTTAAAAACAGATTGATTGGCATAGGCAACGCAAAACAGCGCCGCCGCAGGCAAAAAGGTGTTTGGCAGCGTGGAAGCCGCAATGCATAAAACGAATACTGTCTGGCACCAAAAATATATGTTGTATCGCTTGTTTTCGGGGATGTTGCGCACCGTCAGAAGCAGCGTTCCGATCACGACGCCTGCGCTGCGAAAAGTGCCCAAAAGGCCATAATATTCTGTGCCGAAAGATAACATCCACGGAACCAAAGCCACCCTTAAAATGCCAAAAGCAAAATTGATGCAAAACGCAAGCAGCAGATTCAGGCGGATGCCGCCGTTGACCAAAATATAGCGAACCCCTTCCATGGCATCACGCCAGAAGGGCTTCTTTTCTCTTTGCATGGGCGCAGGGTCTTTTTGAATAAACCCTTCGGTGAAGGCCGAAAACAAAAAGGTCAGCCCATTGATCAAAAAGAGCATAGGCGCACCCAGCAGCATATAGAATGTTCCCGCAATGCCCTGCCCAATCATATCAATGCCATATTCCACCGCATTATAAACAGAGTTTGCCCGAACATAATTTTCTTTTTTTGTAATCGACAGCATCATCGCATTGACGGATGGATTGAAAACGCCCGAGATGGCGCCGCTGACGGCGCTGTGAAACACCAGGCCCCAAACGGCAAAAGAACTGCCCGTCAAGGCCATTGCCGCAACGATCAGCATGCTTGCCCCGCAAACGATATCGCAAACGACGATCAGGTTTCTTCTTGAAAATCGATCTGCGATCACACCCGCAAACGGGAAAGCCGCCAGCCGGGCAATATTCGCGGCGGAATATACAATGCTCATGATCATGGCAGAACCCGTCAGATCATAGGCCCAAAGGCTGGCAACCACGCTATATAAAGTGCTGCCCAGGCAGGAAACCGCCTGCCCCTGCATCAGCAAAAAATAATCTTTGCTCCACATCAGAAATTTTCCTTTTTAAACTTTGTTTTCAGCTTTCCCGCTGTTTCAAACAGACAGTGACCGAATTTTTCAAGAAAATTATACCATACAAATATTGTATCTTCCAGATGAGGATCACCCAAATTTTTGAATTCATTTTTCGATTCAGCGGTGGGATGCAAAAAAGATGGCGGCACAAAAATGCCGCCATCTTTTTTATATTTCAGCTTTATCGGAACCGAAAATATAGATTTTTCAGTTTTTCTTTTTTGATCTGCGAGCGTGATACAGAATATACAGCCCGATAAGCGCGGCGATCGAAACGCCGAGGATGGCATACATCGTGCCGATTTCCACTTTATCTCCGAAAAAATACAGATTGCAATCGATGGAATCTTTGATGCTTTCCACCACCTGCAATGGAACACCCTGGGCCGCCATTTCACGATATGCGCCGGATAACGCATGGTTGCGCAGAAGCGAAGTGCCATAGGTGCCGGGCAAAAAAGTCAGAACTCTTTGCAGACCTTCGCCAAAGTTTGAAATCGGCATATAAGCGCCGCAGATGAAGCCATAGCCCGCGCTGATGATGGTTCCCACCGCCGAACTTTGCCCCGCTGTTGAAAGCGGCGCGTTGACCAGCGAAGAAAGTGATGTTCCGAACAGCACCAGCAGCACGACATCCAGCAAAGTGAGCAGAACATCGCCGGCCGACAGATACCACCCCACCACGGCCAGATATCCAAAGCAAACGGCAAGCGCCGTCAGGCAGATGATCAGTGTTGCGATGGCGGTGGAAAAGAAATAACTCAAGGCCAGCGTTCCGCTTTGAATCGGGGCCATGGTAAGATCGCTCTTCACCCCCGTGATTTTATCCTGCACCATCATCAGGTTGGAACAGAACGCCACCGTCACGCAGCTGACCGCCAAAATGGAGGAAATCAACTGGCCGCCCACTACGGCGCTGATCAGGGCGCTATCTATTTGAAACCCTTTCGGCATAGAAGAAGTAAAGGCATCATGATAAATGTTTCCAAGAAAAGTCACATATAAAACCAGCAGGATGACCGGCGTAATAAGAGAAGTAAAAAACATCCCCTTATCTTTGAAAAACACCTTGCAGTTTCGCTTGATCAACGCCCGAAGTTCCATTATTTCGCACCTCCAACCAGTGTTTTTCCGGTAACGGCAAGAAAAACATCATCCATTTTCCCCTTCGTCACCTCAAAATCGGTGAATAATTCGGGTTTTTCGGTGATAAGCTGGGTGGCTTTGGAAATGTTGGGGATGCGAATGCGGTATGCGTCGCGAATGGCTGCATAAGGCAGCCCAAATGCTTTCACGCTTTCTTCGCTTACGCCATAAACCGTAAGAAAATCTTGCGTATAAGCGTTTTTAAGCTGCAAGGGAGTTCCCTCTGCGGCGATTTTGCCGCTGTCGAGGATGACCACATAATCGGCATCTGCCGCTTCTTCCATATAGTGCGTTGTGAGAAAAACCGTCATTTTTTCTTTTCTGCGCAATTCGTTGACCACATTCCAAAGCAGCTTTCTTGTCTGCGGATCAAGCCCTGTGGTGGGTTCATCCAGAATAAGGATCTTCGGCCGATGCAGCAAAGCGCGGGCAATATCGATTCTGCGCCGCTGCCCGCCCGAAAGCTTGCCCACTGTGCGTTTCTGAAGGTCTTCAAAATCCAGCAGTTTGGCAAGCTCTAAAAACCTTTTTTCAAATTCATCGCCGGTGATTTTATAAAGCGCGGCGCGGCTTTGCAGGTTTTCGCGAACAGTCAAAACGCCATCCAGCACGGAATTTTGAAAAACCACGCCCAGATCTTTTTTAATGCAGCCCATGCTTTCATTGATGCTTCGGCCGCCGATCTGCACGCTCCCCGCGTCTTTTTGCAGCTGACCGCATAAAATAGAAATCGTTGTGCTTTTTCCGGCGCCGTTGACGCCCAAAAAAGCGAACAGTTCCCCCTCTTTTACGCGAAAGCTTAAATCCTGCACAGCCTTGACATCGCCAAAACTCTTGAATAAATGTTCAATCTCGATGATATTTTTCACATGCACCGCCCTCTCCCGATTCCTTCTTTCTGCAATGCGTCATCCATAGCCCGGCAAATCAAACGACTTTTCGCCGCCGATATCCGAGCGTTTTTCATCGCACATTGCCATTTTTCTTCACCGATAAACAACGGCCGATGATTTATTTAGCTGCCGCAGATTTTTCCGGCCGCCGGATGCTCATTTATCACTATGATAACATCCCGCTCTGCATCTGGCTACCGTTATTTCAAAATGTCATCGGGCGGGTGCTGCCGCGGCAAACCTAAAATCAAGAGCAGGCCGCAAACAGCCATGACCCTTCGCGGAAAAGCCTCTGTTTTCCCAAAATGCGGCTCACGGCCCATGCCGGAGCTTCTTTCATGCCTGTGGTTTTTATTTTTAAATCATTTTCATAATCTTTTTGTTTTCAAGCGCTCTGATGAATCGGCATGCCGCCGAAATATCCTCTTTTGCCATTTTGATCTGTTTGCCGGTTTGCTGATATTCGGAGATTTTTTCATTGACCGCATCATCGGTGGTGACCAGAAAGCCGTCGATCAATGCGTCGGGCATCACGAAGCGCTTGCTGTCAAGAGCAAACTTCACCGTGATCATCAGGGGATCCTGCTCAACGATGGTCCCGGCCCCAAACATCTTGTGTTTCACCGCCACACCGATGATATCGTTTTCACGCATTGCGTTCTGACAGGCGTTCATGGCGGCGATCTCTTGTTCATCCAGGCTGATCCTTTTTCGGCATTTTTCGATCTTCTTCTCCAACAAAAGTTCATCGGCGCTTTTTTTCTTGATCTGGGTTGTTTTTGCAGACATAGTTCCCTCCATAAACAAGCTGCGCATGGAGAGGATTTCCACTCCATGCGCAGGGTCGTGATCAGTTCAAATAATCGCCCACAGGCGCGCTGTTATATTGCTTGATGACCTTCACAATGATAGATCCATCCGGCTGCGTTGTTTCCTCGATGATTTTATACTTCATGTGGTTGTGATCCATCGTCTTTTTGTATTGCTCAACTTCCTGCTCACATTGCTTGACTGCCCAATCGTGTGCGACTTCTTCTTTCAGCATGAAATGAAGAGTCTGACAGATACAGGCTGCTTTGACGCGTTTCATACAACTGTATCCTCCTTTATTTTCTGCGTGATACGCTCTTTTTTCCATTATTCTGTATCACTCTACTAAATAGTTTAATCATTTTTTGTGCATCTTTCAAAGGCGATTTTGACCAAATTTTATTCTTTCTGATATGGAAAGAATGCGCATTAAATGCCTGTTTTCGGCGTTTTTCAGCCGTTTTAGCAAGTTTAAAGGCGTTGCTCGCCTCAGGAATTTCACAGAAAAAAGCGTTGTTCGGCATCACCCGCTGTTTGACGATCGGCAAAAAATATGCCCAGCGCCCGCACCGTTTTGCCGGTGCAGGCGTTGGGCACATCATTTTTTAAGATAGTCGCGGGAAGCTTTTCAGCCGCGGACGCTATTTTGCTTTGAGAAAATACATTTCTCCGAGATTCTCTTCGGCTTTTTATTTCGCCCGTTTTTTGGCGATCAGCGCGGCGCCGATGGCGCCGGCATACAGCCCATCGGGATGGATCAGGATCTCACGATGGATCTTTTCGCCCAATGTTCGGGCAAAAAACCGGTTGCGCGACAGCCCTCCGGTGAGGATCACCCGCTGTGAGATCTCGCGCCGGGCGCACATGCCCGCCACCTTGGTGGCCACCGAATCCACAATGCCGGCGGCAATATCTTCGCGGTTTCTGCCCGCGCCGATAAAACCGATAACTTCCGATTCGGCAAAAACCGTGCAGAGAGAACTGATGGGCAGCACTTTTCCCTGTTCCGCCAAAGCGAACAGATCTTCAAGCTCCACATTCAGGCGGTTGGCCATGACCTCAATAAATTTTCCCGTGCCTGCGGCGCACTTATCGTTCATCAGAAAATCGGCCACCGCGCCGTTTTCCATGCAGACGACCTTGGTATCCTGCCCGCCCACATCGATCACCGTGCAATCGCCGCCGGCGAGATAGACCCCGCCCCTGCCGTGGCAGGTGATCTCTGTGATCACATCATCGGCATATTCCACTGCCTGCCGGCCATAGCCGGTGGAAGCCACGCGCACAGCGTCTTTATCCGCCACATGCACGCCCGCCCGTTCAAGCCGTGTTTCAATATCCCGCGCGATCTCGCGGCTGCTCCAGCCCGTAGGCAAAACGAAACAGCGGTGTTCTTTTTCCCCCAGCACCGCAACTTTTGCGGCGGTGGAGCCAATATCAATTCCAATATATTCCATTAAATATACCGATCCCTATGTGCATTAAATTCCTGCTCAATGCTCTCGACCGATTTATAGGTGCAGGTGTGGCCCGCCAGATATTCCCTCACTTTGCCGATCTCTTCTTCGCTGACCAGCAGAGAAACGCCGCAGCACACGGTGATTGCACGGGGCGTTGGGGAAATAGCCGTGCGGATGCCGGCCGCACGGAGTTCACCGTGCAGCCGCACCGCCTGTTCATGCGATTCGAATAAGATGTAATAATTGACCATGTTTTAGCGGCGGATCATTTCGAGGAAAGCCTCAACACGGGTGCGGAGCTGTTCGGCATCGTTATCGGTATAATCTGTTTCCAGGCCGAGAACGGGGATGTTTTCTTCTTTCAGGCGGCGTTCCACAAAATAATGCTCGGTGTCATACAGGCCGCAGAACTTGAGATGCAGGTCGATAACGCCATCCACATGATATTCTTTTGCCAAACGCACAACATCATCCATGCGGCCCGGGTTGGGTGTAAAGCAGGCGCAGTTGATGTTGCCCAGATAACGCTCGGTAAGGGCATCGACCGCTTCATCCATGGTCTTGTTGTCTTCTTTGACTTCATGAGCAAAATAGCGGGTGCCTGTGCAGTTTTCTTCGCATACGATGATGCCGCCGGAAGATTCGATGATGTTATGCATCTTCCAGTTGGGCACAGCCAGCGGTGTGCCGGTGATCAGGATGCGAGGCGCCTTTTTGGGGGCCACGGAAACGCCGTTCTTCACGCGTTCTTCCATTTCATCACAAAGTTTGTTGACCATCTGTGTCAAACGGGCAGGGTCATCAAAGAAAGCGATCTGCATGATCAGCAGCACATCGCGGCCGCTGATGGGCACGCACTCGTTTTTGCGGCAATCATACAAACGGGCCAGCGCGCGGCGTTTTTCGTTGATCAGTTTAATGGCTTCGTTCAGTTTTTCCAGTGTCACTTCGTTGCCGGTGAATTCTTCCACTTTCTTCATGAAGATGCGGATCTCGTCAGACCATGCTTCCATATCCTGCGGGCGCTTCTGATGAGGCAGGTTCATGATATGCATGGGCACATCTTCGCCCAAAATCTCATAGGCCTTCTTCTTGCCGTCGCAGGTGGTTTCGCCCACATACATATCGGCAATGCGGAAGAACGGGCAGGTTTTGCCCAGGCGCGCGCCCATAGAAGCTTTGATCAGCGGGCAGGTGTTGGCGGGCAGCACCTTTTCGCCATCGGGAACCCAGAACTGAGAACCGCCGCAAAGACCGGTGACAATGCCGTTGGCGGCGATCACCACTTCATCGGGCACAAAGACACAAAAAGTGCCGAAAACCTTGCGGCCTTTTTTCTGTTCCTGAATCAGTTCTGCCGGGCGCAGGCCGTGGATATCCGCCGCCACTGTGTTGAAATAATCCATGCCCTCGGGGCGGTTTTTCTGTGTTAAAAACACATCGCCGAATGCGCCGGGAAGCGCCTGACACAACAGGTCATGCGTATCCAGATCCATGCCGAGGTCGCCCCACATTGTATGATTCTTATCTGCCATAACTGTTTCCTCTTTCCTTATTTTTATTTATCTGTGATTGACCGAATGGCCAGTAAACACGCATCCACTTCCTGCGGCGTATTTTCGGGGCCGAAGGAAAAACGCACCGTCCCCTGTGGGAAAGTTCCAAGCGTTTTATGCGCCCGGGGCGCGCAGTGCAGCCCTACGCGGGTCATCACGCCCGCCTGCTGCTCTAAATCAAACGCCACCATGGCGTTATCCAGCGGAGAAAAATCAACGGAAACCACGCCCAGCCGCTGGTTTTGACGGGCAAGGTCGGAAATCCCCGCGATTTTTGCGCCCGGAATCTCATGAATGCCGTTCAAAAACCGCGCTGTCAGTTCCATTTCGCGCTGATAGGCCGTGTTGATTCCCTCTTCTTCCAAAACGCGAAGCGCCTGACCCAGCCCGATAATGGCGGGCAAAGGCAGGGTTCCGCTTTCAAAGCGATCAGGCAGGAATTCGGGCTGTTCTTCGGAATCCGAACGGGAACCCGTGCCGCCCTCTGTTATAGGCGCCAGCTCTTTCGCCAAGGCTTCCTTTATCACAAAGCCACCCACGCCCTGTGGGCCGCGAAGCCCTTTATGGCCGGGGAATGCCAAAAAATCGATCTTCATCGCCTGCATGTCAATGGGATAAATCCCCGCGGTCTGCGCCGCATCCACGGCAAACCATATGCCCCGGCCGCGGCAAAGCGCGCCGATTTCTGCAATGGGCAACAGTGTGCCGCAAACATTGGAAGCATGGATGCAAACCACCGCCCGAGTGTTCTCTTGAAACGCTTCGGCAATTCGGTTGGGATCCAGCGTTCCATCCCGCTCACATTGCGCCACGGTCACTTCCACGCCGTTTTGTTCCAGCGTATGCAGCGGGCGCATCACCGCGTTATGTTCCATCGAGGAGGCAATCACATGATCGCCGGGCCGCAAAATGCCCCGCAAAAATTGATTCAGGGCAAAGGTAACGCCGGAGGTAAAGCATACAGCGCTATCCCCCGGCGCATTGAAGAGACGCTTGATCCGGCTGCGCACATCAAGAACTCTGGCGGAAAGCTCATAAGCATTCTCATATCCGCCTCTTCCGATATTGAATGCCCCACAATCCAGCAGCTCTTTCACCGCGTCACCGACGCCCCGCGCTTTTGGAAAAGAAGTGGCCGCGTTATCAAAATAAATCGTATCCATTGGTTTCGCTCATTTCCATAATATTCATATCCCCAAGATTCCACTAAATGATATGCTCCTGTCTATTCTTTGTCAACCGTCGCCCGCCATTTCAAATAATGCGCCGTTTTATTATAGAAATTATCTATAATTCGACATGATTTTTCATATACAGCGTTTCTGTTTAAAAGAAGATTCCTGTTTCTTTTTTGAAGAAATTTAAAAAACCGCAAACCCCTTTTCAAGAAAGGCTTGCGGAAATTCAGCGCTGTTCTTATGTTATAAAGATCCATTAAAAACTATGCACAACGGAAAGATGAGATGCCGGCAGAGATTTGCCAAAAATGTTTAACTTCGCCGCTTGTGTGGCAGGCGAAAAAGCCCGCCGCGGCAGCTAACTCTGCCAATAGAGAAATCTCCTGCTCCAAAGCGAGCGCAATAACAATCCTTAGCATGATGCCCGACAAGTAACCGTTTCCCATATAAAAAGCCGCCTGCATTTCTACAGGCAGCCTAAAGTTACACATCATTATTCTCAACAGAGTGTTTTTTCTTATTTCTGTTGTGATTTTGGTTTTCTCTGGTGATAGGGGTCTGGCCGTTGGCTTTTTCCTCACGCACCCCTTTGGGATCGGGCTGGCTATCTTTCGGCATGCTTTTGCCTCCTTATCACTTAGTGTTTGGCCCGAGGGCTTCTTTTTTCGTGTTATGCTGCCGATTGGGGTTTTGATTTTTCAGAGCGTCTTGACCGATCGCTTTCTTCGTTTCTTCTGAGCGGATTTCTTTTTTAGACATCAAAATCTCCTCCTACATGATGTGATCTTCAAGCTTTGAATCGACAACCTGATACCCCATTTTTCCCAACTGCTTTAAAATTTGATCGCTTTGTACACCGGTCGTATCAAAATCTACGGCGATCTTTTCCGTGCTGTCATTTACGCTCACTGACAACACGCCGGGAATTATGCCCAGCGCATGCTTTAATTCTTTACTGTCATGCTTGCCGTTCACATGATCCACCGTGCAATATAAACTGGCTTTTGACAATGAAATCACCTCGGTTTTAGTATGCGCAAAAAGATCAGCCTTATAATTTTCATACCTTATTTAATTAAATCACTGCAAATCAGATCATGAAATTTGGGAAGGCAAATCATCCCCGAAATTACACTCGTTGTGGTGATTTCAATCCGCGCTCCCGTGTAGGGAGCGACGGTATCTATTGTTGCTCGTTGGGTAAAGGCAATTATTTCAATCCACGCTCCCGTGTAGGGAGCGACTGAGTATGTCCGGCGATGGCTGCCGTACATTTGAATTTCAATCCACTCTCCCGTGTAGGGAGCGACTGCTTTTTGTTGCTGGCTTAATTTATGTGACACGATTTCAATCCACGCTCCCGTATAGGGAGCGACGCGGAATCGAAGGCCAAAAGACTGAACCTTTTGACATTTCAATCCACGCTCCCGTATAGGGAGCGACGGGTATCAACCTTTACACCGCCGTTTGCGGTCTTCTGATTTCAATCCACGCTCCCGTATAGGGAGCGACACGGTTGAGGCTGCAAGGTGTTGATTCCCGCTGATTTCAATCCACGCTCCCGTGTAGGGAGCGACACGCCGCAAAAACTTTTATAGCCTTGATAAAATCATTTCAATCCACGCTCCCGTATAGGGAGCGACGCCGCGGCCATTGAATCCGGCGTAAGCAAGTACTGATTTCAATCCACGCTCCCGTATAGGGAGCGACCGTTGATGCAGCCCATACAGGAGCAGTCTCCACAGATTTCAATCCACGCTCCCGTATAGGGAGCGACTATCTGCAGCTGATCCAATCGCGCGGGCAAAACCATTTCAATCCACGCTCCCGTATAGGGAGCGACAGCTGGAAGTGAACAACCAATACAGCTATCTTTTTATTTCAATCCACGCTCCCGTATAGGGAGCGACGATGATTTCCGCGTCCTGCCGCCAGGTACTCGGAATTTCAATCCACGCTCCCGTATAGGGAGCGACCACCCAGGAACAAATCAACACTATGATGGCTACCATTTCAATCCACGCTCCCGTGTAGGGAGCGACAGATCGAGCGCTATTGCCGCATAATCGACAATATATTTCAATCCACGCTCCCGTGTAGGGAGCGACGGAACCGAGGCGGCGTCTTCCCGGTTGAGGGCTCATTTCAATCCACGCTCCCGTGTAGGGAGCGACAATATAAAGACACCAAGACGGTCTACACGGTAATATTTCAATCCACGCTCCCGTGTAGGGAGCGACTGCCGGCTATCCAATCGGCGGCGTAGACACCCCGATTTCAATCCACGCTCCCGTGTAGGGAGCGACCATTTGAGATTATGCCGGGGTTTGAAAAACTTATGATTTCAATCCACGCTCCCGTGTAGGGAGCGACTATTCATGCATACGCTTGAACCCTCTCAGGCCCAAATTTCAATCCACGCTCCCGTGTAGGGAGCGACGTTTTGAAGCGCGCCTATACCAGCATGGCGTTTTAATTTCAATCCACGCTCCCGTGTAGGGAGCGACTACTTGACTTTTTCTCGGCTTTTGCCGACAAATCATTTCAATCCACGCTCCCGTGTAGGGAGCGACGGCGCTGGCCATCTGCCGCAAAAAAATACAGGCGATTTCAATCCACGCTCCCGTGTAGGGAGCGACTCAGCATCAGGGGATCAGGGAATTCATTGGCAAAATTTCAATCCACGCTCCCGTGTAGGGAGCGACTGGCGGCGGATATTAACCGCACCTATCGCCGGGCGATTTCAATCCACGCTCCCGTGTAGGGAGCGACTGGAGCTGATGGGCGATAGCCTGGGGATGTTTGAATTTCAATCCACGCTCCCGTGTAGGGAGCGACCGGGCAAATCCGCGTCTCGATAAGTCAGCGTCAAATTTCAATCCACGCTCCCGTGTAGGGAGCGACGCCTTATCACGATGTATGACAGATCCGATGCCTCGATTTCAATCCACGCTCCCGTGTAGGGAGCGACCTGTGCCCGTCAACGCTCGCATGGAGGATTATGCAATTTCAATCCACGCTCCCGTGTAGGGAGCGACTTAAGCTGGTATCACCAATCAATTCCCGTTCACTGATTTCAATCCACGCTCCCGTGTAGGGAGCGACCGTGTTGTTGATGCGCTGCCGCGCATGCCCAGCAAGGATTTCAATCCACGCTCCCGTGTAGGGAGCGACGCCGCTCCATCCCGCCGCTGTCAGCGCGGCCGAATATTTCAATCCACGCTCCCGTGTAGGGAGCGACTGCAAGAACGCATAAATATATCTACAGTTATTGATATGTTTTTGTGCATTATAGCACAAAAAGCGAATGTGTTCAATATTTTCTCCGTGATTGTAAAAAATTCATCCTTATTTTCAAGTGCGAAACTTCAAGCAATCCTATGTACGTTTTTGTTTCGCACTATATTATTTTGTAAAATTCACTTTTACACTAATTGATATTCATCACATGTCAACCCCGGAAGTTCGTCTGCCATCACCATATAATCATCAAAGGATTTTGGATTCGGGCTGTTGCAAACGATTTTCAGGCTTCGATGCACCTTTGCAGAAGGATATTTCCCGCTGGCGCAAGGATGCTTCCACCAATAAACGCGGCAAACTTCCATGCTGCCCTCCGGTCTGGCGCTGGATGCATCATTATCAAAAAGAGTTTTCAGCGCTTCCAGTACTTTTTCTGCATCCTCTTCGCTAAAGCCGGTTCCTTCTGCCAGCTGACAGTTAATACTGCCGCAGAAACTATACAGCCCAAAACGGATTCGATGTTTACTGCCCATCGTATCTGCGCTTTTCTTCTCACCCGGTTCACTGTTTACACTTTTGGTGATTTGCAGGCTTTCAATCTCCACAACCTCATGGCTGATTGCAGGATGAATCGTGACGGGGCCTCTTACTCCTACAGATACCCCGTCTTTCTTCTCACTGCCGGATTTAAATGCAAACACCTGCCCGAATGTACGAACATCGATCCATTGTTTGCAGGCCGCCTTTGCATATTGCTTTTTATCTTTTCCGGCATTACGCAAAGCCTCATTCCCTTCGGCTCGTTTACTAAGGCTGTCAAATCCGTCGTTGCTGCGTTCTTCCATCTGCACAAAGACGGATTCTCCCATATCTTGAAGCCGGTTTCTGATTTTGCGTTTAAGGCAAACATCACTCACTTCACCCATTCCGTCAAGCGTTTCACGGGGACGGTTGCCATTGAGCGGGTCACCGTTAGGGTTAGCGTTTTTCACGGAAAAAACTACTGCAAAATCGATTTTATTCTTCAATTCACTCATTTTTCTTCTCCTTTTAACTTCTTAAGTTTAATAAGCTGAGCGGAATAACCAAGTAGGTAAGTGGGGTTCAACGGCTCATCTGTCATATCTGCGGATGCAATATGATTTGTCGCCTTCACAAGGTCATCAATAATTTCTTTTTTTGATGAAAAGCATTTCGCGATATACGGCTGAACTTTATCATCCAGTATCTTTAATGTTTTCGCGGGCCTTCTGCTGTATGCATTTTTTAATCGCATGGCATTGGTAGGCCGGTCCTCGTTCGCTTCCTCCAGCAGGTTGGCTTCAATATATTGATAATATGCCAGTACACGCCCAAAAAGGTAAGATCTTTCCATGTTTTCATTTTCCAATGCCATCTTGTATTTGACTCCTTTATCTATATAATATTTCCGTATCATCGCACAGGCTACACACAGCGTTTTGGTGTATTCGCAAAGATCCATCTCATTTAGTATCGTTGGAGTGCTTGCTCTATGGGCCGCACTTTCCATCAGATTTCTTGGCATTTTTTGTCCATCCAGAATGCATGCCATAATCTGCCGCATGGCTGATTTTTTCAGCTTATCGGGACAATTCTGGCCATAAGCCGCAAACAGAAGATCTTTCGGTGAAGGGGTTCCATATACGCCCAAGCTTTTCCCTTTTTCGTTTTTTTTGATGTAATCAAGCCGCCATGCGCAGCCAAGATACCATTTCCCCAGCATCTTTAAATATTCTTCGCCGGATATTTCTTCATAATACATGATCGACATTCTTCCGGATGTGGCGGCATCAAGGCCCATGGTTACCATGCCTGCTTTGCTTTTGATTTTCTGATAATACCCTGCCATCAATTTATTAAGTTTTCGAACATATTCCGTGTAAACATAGGGCACATCATCTTCGGAACCGAAGCTGGCTTCCATTAGGCTGGGGCCGTCGCTTTGAATATCAACCGGCTGTTCGTTTTTGGTTCCCCAAGTCACATAAACCTGGTCTCCGTTTCGAAAACCTTGTTTTGCAATCAGCCATTTAAGCGCATTATGAGCCTTTTGGGTTGTTTCGTAACCGATTTGCACCACCTGCGATGCATCTGTAAACCGCCCGCGATAGGTGAAGCCGCTGGTGTCATTTGAAGAAATAAGTTTTGCTCTGTCGCCGTTCCCGCGTATTTTCCCCGGGCTTACATCTGAGCACGGCAGACAGACCCCCTGAACATAGCAAATATCCTCACGGCTATCTCTATGGGAATAATATTCGATAAAATCTTCCCAAAGCCGCGGATCGTTCCAAAGCTGCGGTTGTGCCTTTTCAGCGGAAATCACATCGATACGAATAAACCCATCCAATGCATCGTTCAGTATGCTGCCCGCATTAAAGATTCCACATTTTTCGCCATATTTTTTGCTATCCCATTTTCGGATGATGTTTCCATTTTCATCTATCGGAAATATTTTTTCACCGAAAAGATCGGAAATCAGCGTGTCTTTCTCAAGATATTTCAATATGGCGCAGGCACGGCTGTTTGAATAGGGCGATCCGCACCAGGCTCGAAGATCTTTCATATATTTCTCATGAAAGCCTTTTCCTTTTTCACCGCCAAACGCCGTATAATCCCCGGCCATATATTGAATCTTATCGAAAAGCGGGTGATTTTCGGGGTTGCTTCCGGTTCGGGATTGAGATTTTTCCGTGCATGGTATGATGGTGATACTGTCTGTCTTGCTCTCTATGACTCTTGCTGTTCCGGGCAAGAAATTTCCGTCTGTATCGATGCACAGTTCAACATGCGCATTTTGTGTGGTATGAGCAATGGGCATTAGTATCGGTGAATCTTCAGTTTCTATTTTTCCTACCAGCGGAAGGCAATATTGATAAGTATCATAAAGCTTCTCTATCCAACTCATGTTCTTCCACCCTCATCGATATACAGCGCATCACAAGGTGAAAAATTCTGCTCCGGAAGAAAACCGCACATTTCTGCCGGCCGCAATTCTCTTATGATTTTGCATTGTTCGCTTCTTATAAAATCGATCACTCCGTTTTTCATAACAGGACGCCAAAGCCGAACCTGCATCGTGTTTTTTCCTGTTTCATCCGGGTACTTGATCCCATGCACCATCATGCCAAACGCAATCTCGCCCGATTCATCATAATATCCTGTATTTTCATTGAAATCACAAGGTTCAACATAGGCCTGACATTCTCGTGTGCCGAGGAACACATCTCTCCTTCCGCCTTTTTCGATCATCCGCTTTGCAATGAAGAAATGCTTGTTTTCATTGCGGTCTTGCTTCAGTTCGGGTCTTTGTTCATTCCATATAAAATGGGCCTGAACATGATATTCCACATCCTGCAAATAGGTATACATTGCCAGTGTATTTCCACCCCCATATATAATCGGCCGCACACTTTGCGATCGTGTTTGGATGCGTTTCATAACGCGTACTCTGTCGATCACCCAGATAAAAGTTGGTTTCCAGTAACAGCTTTCAAGCATCCCTTTGATTGCCTGATAAGTCGGGACGGGATAAGAGCATTTTTCCCCGCCCATCTTCGTCAGCGGGTCTGTAAAAAGCGCCATTTTCCCACTGATTTTTAGAGAAACCGCATTTTGAAATTCCATGATCTCACCTCTTTACAAAATATATTTATCAATGCTTTCCCGCCAACCGATATCAACGCCGCTGACAGGATGATAAGCCTCTTTTTTCAACATCCAAATCCCCACCTCCTCGTGAAAAGTGATAACACCTGCAGCTTTCAAATTTTCAAGCTGATGATTATAAATATTGACACAGAATTTCTGCAGTTTTCTCATAGCGCGAAGCCGCTCATTTCCACTGGTTGCTTTCAATTTTTCAAAAATTTCCGCTGCGTTTCCATATGGTGCAACCACCCCTGAAATGTTATCGCATATTGGCTTATATTCCCTGCCGACCGTATAAAAAGATTGGGCCAGCAGATCCTGCCCATATTTCATGCCGTAATGTGAGCGGTATTCCATTCGGGCTGCTATATTATTCCCCAACAGTGTGGTTGCTGTTTTTCCGCCCTCGATCTGATATTCCAGTGCGCCTTCTCTGTCTAAAAAATATTTTTCATAATAGCGACGCACTGTTTGTGGTGAAGATAAATCGATCTGCTCGCCAAGGGCGATCAACCCGCCGGTGATTTTCTTGCCCTGCTGAATATCTTTGAGCAAAGATAGATTTTCTTCTGCGCAATCGACTACATATACTCTTCCAACAGGCATTTCTCCATGGCGATTGCAGCGCCCGGAAGCCTGAATGATGCTATCCAGCCCAGCCAGTGAGCGAACAACGCATTGAAAGGAAATATCAACGCCTGCCTCAATAAGCTGCGTGCTAATGACAATCATGCGTTCCCGCGGCAGCGCCTTTTTTATTTGGTTCAGAATTGCGTCACGATTTGCGGGGCAAAGGGCAGTGCTTAAATAAAACACGCTGCATTCGCCGCATGCCGCTTCCGACACAAGCCGGAACAGTTTTTGAGCCGTCGCTTTGGTGTTCATGATAACAAGACAGTTTCTGTTCTCTTCCATCTTTTTTAAAACAAAATTCGACATATCGCTCATCCCAAACCTTCTGCCGGAAA
Organism: Acidaminobacterium chupaoyuni; assembly: GCF_047936785.1. Taxonomy (GTDB): domain Bacteria; phylum Bacillota; class Clostridia; order Oscillospirales; family Butyricicoccaceae; genus Acidaminobacterium; species Acidaminobacterium chupaoyuni. The sequence continues at coordinate 1,381,859 of NZ_CP176394.1, read as the reverse complement.
AAGTTATGATTTGGGTTCGTTGGAACGCGGCGAAAAGTTCAGAACTATTATTTGCTACATCCGGTTTGGATGCAAATCGAACGGGATATTTGATCTGATCCAGCGCAGGCGGTGTTGCTGTGCAGAGAATAATCAAACAATTGCAGAATCGCGCAAGATAATTCATCGCCATGGAAAACAGATAGATGCTATCGGTTGGAACAGTCTGCACCTCATCCACAATGATCACACTGTCTGTAAACGCCGCAAGGCGTCTCGCGCAAGCACTTTTTCCTGCATACAGTGTGTTCAAAAGCTGCACTGTTGAAGTGAGGACAATCGGTCGATCCAAGCGTTCGGAAAATTTTGCATAGCGCTGTTCTTTTTCTGTTTCATCATCGTCTTCGTCGAACGCTACATTCGAATGAAACTCCAAGACCTGACTTTCTGAATTCTTATCATTTATATCTTCGCCGATGGCTTTTCTGATTTCTTCGGCAGCCTGACTCAGAATCGTCAAATAAGGTTCTGCATAAATAATGCGGCGCTTTCCATACTTTTCCGCCATGGAAAGAGCTATCCGCAGGCTTGACAAAGTTTTTCCGCCACCCGTTGGCACAAACAGCCGAAATACTCCGTTTTCCGCGTCAAACATCCCACATTTTTCAGATATTTCCGCACGAAGGCGCCCAATGCCGACAGCATCAAAACTTTTCAAGCGATTTTTAAGATTTTCCAGCATCACGCTCCAGCAAGGCGGCCTCTGTGGAAGTGCCTCTCCCTCTTCCCAGCAAGCGGCATCCAGCCTGTCAGCATCGATCAGCGCGGCATATAAAAGGCGCTGTGTCAGCCCCATATAAAACATAGCTTCATTCGCCGATGTTTCCCCATTGAATGCCAATGCTCTGGGTTCTTTCGCGGTGTTGATGGCTAGCCTGAGCTGTGTTTCCACTTCTTTGCAGGCAAGTTGAAACAGCCGTTTAAGTTCTTGTAAAGAAGCAACTTCATGAAAAAATGCTTCATCAGCGCTGGCCACTTCTTCCGGCGTATAAGCAGGTCTGCTGGGCAGATCTTTTTCTCCCGCCGGAGTCAGCGCGTCATGAAGCCCGCCATGGTGGGCGCGCACGGCCATGCTTAGCATTTGCATTGTTAACTCTGCGCAGACAGGTTTCATTCCACTAAAACTGCGCGTAATAAACTCATCCGCATAGGGCGCATGAAATATGACCGTTCCCCCATATTCAAGGTAGTTTTGCCATTTTGCATAACTTTTGGAGCAGTCATGGATCAACCCCACAAGTCTTCCCAAATTTTCAATGCCCGCGTGGACACAGCAGGCAGATGTCATACCGGCCACATTATGTGAATGTTCCGCAAGGGTTTGCTTTCGTATCCCATTTCCGCTTTCTGACCTTCGAGCAAATAACATCGCGTATCTCCTTCGCTTCTTTTGGCTTATCATATTATTTTTATTTAATATGTTTTTGGTATATACAAAACATAGATCAAATTCCAAGATAAGTCAAGAAGTTTTTTGTTTGATTTTTGTCTTTTTCATGTTATAATCAATTTGATTTAGATGCTTTACAGAATTCGCACACGACATCTAAATGTGGTAACGCGTGTCGTTCCTCTTGCAGGAGCGTGGATTGAAATATTTATTATGTTTTTGGAGGAATTGCTGAATGGCTTTAATCGCCATTCGGCTTTTTCTTTTTATCTAATAAAGTACTTTGCTTTCCGGCTTCTCCGTTCCCGCCCCATGTTCTGTTGCTTCGGCATAAGAGAAAATGAAAATAGTAATAAAAAAACATCCTTTCGGGTGTTTTTATAGGACACGGTATATGAAACCTTCTGATCTTGCCGTTCATGCTCTTTATATTATTCACTGTGCCAGAAAACCCATTTTTGCAGTGAAAGTATCTCCCACTGGTTGTGTTCAAAAAATCGCACCGAACATTTTTTGCATCTGAACTTGCTGCAAACAGAATCGAAATGCTGCGATACGAAAAAGCAAATAGCCCTGCAAGCCTTGTATTCTCAATGGTTTGCGGAGTCATCGTGTTTATTCACGCTCGCTGGGCTTCATTCATTCCAAAGTTTTTCTGCTTAGCTGATTTTGCCCGGCATTATTCCACTTATAGCTATCATCAACATTCTGCGGTTTCAGCAATGACTCGGCTAAAAACTCAGATCAAAAATGAGGCTTTTCTTTCATAGAATTTTCCTTTTTTAATAATTCCTTGCCCCGACAACGATAAAGGAAAGTGGCGCCCTGGCCGCGGCTGCAATCGTCATTTGGGCCATAAGTGTTCCCACCGGTGTGCCCTTGGTGATTTCCTTCTCAACTGCCCAAAGCACCGAGTCATAGTAGTAATCGCCGTCTTTGACATCCTCAAATGGGTTGGCGGCTGTTTCCGCTTTGGAACCGTTTGCGTGCCACAGGAAGGTCATGATATGCGCACGGCTGCAGGTCATTCCCAGCACAAATTCAGTTGTTGAGATAACCGATGTCATAACAGCAGCGGTCGCTGTCTTCATGCTTCATTACATTCCTGGCCGGAGATGTTATTTGTAAAGTTATCGACGGTGCCATTTTCGATTCAGAACTTGTTCATCGTGCTTTTGCCTTGCTGCCCAGCACGGGAAAAAGGCCGAGATGCATGCATAATGTCAAAAGAATAGACACCAGTTGATTCTTCATCTTTTGCATCCTTCCTATTTCATATATTCGTGTATATGGAAATGAGAAATATCTCATAAGAATAGAAAGTGCAAACATTGAAAAGCGAAGGGAAATCATGACGAATCCACTGATTCTGGTTATTGAGGATGATAAAAACATCAGTCTTGGCACCCGCACCATGCTGGAGTTAGAGGGCTATCGGGTCTATACGGCGGAATCGTTGGCAGAGAGCAAAACCCTGACCGAAAAACACAAGCCGGATCTGACTGTTCTGGATATTCTTCTGCCGGGCAGCAATGGTCTGGATTATTGCCGAATGCTGCGCAAGCAGAACGCATCCTGTTTTTAAACGCGCTCAACACGCATGATGATGTCATCAACGGTCTGCGCGCCAGCTGCTATGATTATCTTGCCAAGTCCTACATCACGGATGAACGGCTGCTGCCCAACGGCGCATCCGTGTGGCGCTGCCCGCGCTCATGGGTGATCTGCTCGCCGTATTTTTCCCACAAGCCCTGATATTCCCGATCGAATTCCGCACCCATGGAATATTTTTCTTGCTTTCCCTCTTGACTTGTTGCGTCGCCGTTGACATTTCTTTTGTCCTGTGATAATATCTTTTGCAAAGATATCCTATCAATTAAGAGGCCTTCATTTTTTTGAAGGCGATATTCGCTTGAATGGGTATCTTTTGTTATATCATCTAATCTTGAAATATCATAGGAAATCTTTTAAAACTTTGTTCCTCTTTTCTTCTAAAATCCCCTTGAAAATATCTCGATCCACAATAACACGGTAGTATTATCAGCTTGTCACAGAATCGCATATTTCTCGCCGCCTTTTTGGGCGGCGTTTTCTTTTTGCCTCTGCTTTTTCATCGCAATTTGCGTGGAAGTTTTTTCCGCTTCCAGGTCTTGACTTTTTGTTTCATATGTGTATATACTATCAATAGAAGCTTTTCTCGGCCCAGTTAGAGCGCCGCCCTTCGGGGCGGAAAAGCCGTCACGGGGAGAAGAGCTTCTTTTTTCGTCTTTTCCTGCCATGCAGCGTTGCATCACCGAATGCATTGACATTTTTTATGCTGTGATAGCATCACTGCAAAAATGCTACGATTCTGCTACGATTGCAAAAAAATAAATCCCGCAAACCCTTGAAAACAAAGGGTCTGCGGGATTTTCTCATTTACTCCCACTCGATCGTTGCGGGGGGTTTTGAAGTGATATCGTAGCAAATGCGGTTGATATGTTTCACTTCATTGACGATGCGCACAGAGATTTTTTCCAGCACATCATAGGGGATCCTTGCCCAGTCGGCTGTCATGAAATCAGAGGTCACGACACCGCGCAGGGCCAGCGTATAATCATAAGTTCTTTCATCGCCCATAACGCCCACGCTGCGCATATTGGTCAGCACGGCGAAATATTGATTGATTTCGCGGTCAAGCTTGGCGTTTGCGATCTCTTCGCGGAAAATGGCGTCTGCATCCTGAAGAATAGCCACTTTTTCGGGCGTGATATCGCCGATGATGCGAACGGCCAAACCGGGGCCGGGGAAAGGCTGGCGCCAAACAAGTTCTTCGGGCAGGCCCAGTTCAAGGCCCAGCGCGCGCACTTCATCTTTAAACAGCAGGCGCAGCGGCTCAATGATTTCTTTAAAATCAACATGATCGGGCAGCCCGCCCACATTGTGATGGCTTTTGATCACGGCGCTCTTGCCTAAGCCGCTTTCCACCACATCGGGATAAATAGTGCCCTGGGCGAGGAAATCCACTTTGCCGATTTTCTTTCCTTCTTCTTCGAAAACGCGGATAAATTCTTCGCCGATGATCTTTCTTTTCTTTTCAGGATCGCTCACCCCGGCCAGCTTGCCAAGGAAGCGCTCGCCCGCGTTGACGCGAACGATATTCATATCGAATTTTTCCTTCATGACCTTTTCAACCAGGTCGCCTTCGTCTTTGCGCAAAAGGCCGTGATCGACAAAAATGCAGGTCAGCTGGCGCCCCACCGCTTTGCTGATGAGCGCCGCCGCCACAGAAGAATCCACGCCGCCGGAAAGACCCAGCAGCACTTTGCCGCTGCCAACCTTTTCGCGGATCGCGTCAACGGCTTCTTTGGAATAAGCCGCCATTGTCCATTCACTGCTCAGCCCGCAGATCTTATAAAGGAAATTTTGCAAAATCAGTGTGCCCTGTTCTGTATGCATCACTTCGGGATGGAACTGCACGCCGTAAAGCTTTTTTTCCGGGTTTTCGATGGCCGCATAAGGGCAATCTTTTGTTTTGCCGCTGATGATGAACCCTTCGGGCAGGGATTCCACCGCAACGCCGTGGCTCATCCAGCAAATGCTCTGCTGGCGCACCCCTTCAAATAATAAACTGGTGGAATTATGCCAAAGTTCCGCTTTACCATATTCGCTCACATCGGCGGCCTTTGCGGTTCCGCCCAGCATATAGCTCATCAGCTGCTGGCCATAGCAAATGCCCAAAACAGGCAGACCAAGTTCAAAAATTTCAGGTGCACAGCGCGGAGCATCTTTTTCGAACACGGTGGAAGGGCCGCCTGTGAAAATCACCGCGGCCGGAGCAAACTCTCGAATTTCTTCGATGGTCATCGTATACGGTTTGATTTCGCAATAAACACCGCATTCTCTAACGCGGCGGGCGATCAGCAGATTATATTGACCGCCAAAATCCAAAATCAAAACGCGACTGCGCTCATTCATGTTTTTTCCTCCAAAAAGATAATTTCAGATACCTTTATTTTCACATAGGATGCATCAAAATTCAACCTTTTTCTTTTGATTTGGCATTATTTATCATACTCTGATCGTTCTTCCCGAGAATAATCGAACATATCTTCCAAAAACTATGGCTACATTCTTAAAAATTCTGTATCAGGAGGAAATTCGCAGATGAATCATAAACAAATTCGAATTCGAATCGCCGGCGCTTTTTTCTGCACCGCGCTTATGTTTTCTGTTTTGCCGGCAGTTCATGCATTGTTTGAAAAAAAAGAAGCCGAGCCCACGCTTTCCACCTTTTGCAAAAGCGAAGCGCCGGGCAGCACCATCACCTTTTCAAAAGAAGATTTTGCTTCGCGCCTTTCCGGGAAAGACGAGCTGGATGGCATTGTGATCAACACCCTTCCCGCTTCTGAAACCGGCGTTCTCCAAATCGGCGGCCGCCCGCTGTTATGCGGCGAAGGCATCACCGCCGAAAGCCTGAGCACTCTCTCGTTTGTGCCGGCGGATAGCGCGGCGGTTCAAACCACCTTTTCTTTTATCCCCGTCTTTTCAAAACACGGCGCGGGCAACCAAAGCGTTGCGGTGAACATTCGTTTAAACAGCGTGCCCAACGAAGCGCCCACCGCCGCCGCGCTGGAGCTTGAAACCTATTATGATCTTCCGCTGAAAAGCGATTTCAAGGCCGCCGATCCCGAAAACGATTCCTGCACCTTTGCGGTGGTCGATCAGCCTAAAAACGGCACGGTGGAAATTCTGGAAACCCAGTTCATCTATACCCCCGGCAAAACAAAAGCCTTCACCGATCAGTTCACCTATTGCGCTATCGATGCAAACGGCAATTCTTCCAAACCCGCCGCAGTCAAAATCAGCGTCAAAAAGCGCCCCGAAAAGCAAGCCATCTCTTATGCCGATCTGAGCGAAAGCACTGCCCATTACGCGGCCATCCGCCTGGCGGAAGAAGGCATTTTCACCGGTGAGCAGGTGGGCAATTCTTATTTTTTGAACCCCGATAAAACCGTATCCCGCGCCGAATTCATTGCCATGGTGATGTCCGCTTCCGAAGTGCCGCTGCCCACAGCCGCCATTTCCAGCGGTCTTGCGGATGACGCCCAAACCCCGCAATGGGCAAAAGCCGCTTCGGCGGCCGCCATCCACGCCGGCCTTGTGAAAGGCAGCCCCGATGGCAACGGTTCCCGTGTTTTGCGCGCCGGCGACCCCATCACCCGTGCAGAAGCTTCGGCGATCTTAAGCCGCGCCATGCAGATCCCTGCCCAGCGCACACAAACCACTTTCACAGATCTGGCTTCCGTTCCCACCTGGGCCATCCAGCCGGTGGTCGATCTGGCCTGCACAGGCGCTCTGCCCGTGGCACAGAATGAACTGCGCCCCGAAGAAGCGCTGACAAGAGCAGAAGCCATGCAGATGATCTACCGTGTGCTTTCCCAAAGCTCCTCTGAAAGCGGCGGCATTTTAGAAGCCCTCAAATAATGCTTTCCCGCAAACAGGGTCTGGCGAAAATATCGTCAGACCCTGTTTTTAAGCACGCAGCTTTTTCAGTTCTCGCAGATGCTGTTTTGCATCGGCATCGATCCGCTGAGATTCTATGGCTTTCTGAAGGCTTTTCTGATAAGTGAAATCATCTAAAGCGCAGGTTTTCAGCCATTCTTCCGTCACCACGGGGAATTTGACATAAGCGATGGATACCGCCCACGCCACCGCCATTTTCACATAATAAGCATGGTTCGTCACTTCATTGAGGCGTTTTAAAACCCTGTCGATCCATTCAGGCTCCAGATAATATTCCAACAGCATCACCACCGCAAAGCGAACTTCAAACTCTTCTTCCGCATAGAAGTGCGGTTTCAGAAACGCCCACATTTCTTCGCGGTGTTCTTTTGCCATTTTCAGGGCCGAGCAAAAGCTGTCGCAAACCGCCCAGCCATGAATGCGCGGCAGGAATTGCCCGATCATGGCGAATTTTTCCTGATCCTGCATTTTCGCCGCGGCGATCATCATCCCCCGCAGCATGGTTTCTTCCATATATTTATCTTCCTGCCGCAGCATCGGCCGCCATTCCTCTTTCAGCAGTTCCGCCGCGAGCTTGCGCAGGCGCGGCAGACGCACGCCTAAAATTTTTTCCGGCCCGGGCGACAGTTTTTTCGAAAACGCGGCATATTGCGGTTCGGCCATTGTTTCAAGTCGTTCTCTGATGGCGGAATGCATATTATTCCTTTCTCAAACCGCGCAAAAGCTCGATCTCGGCGGCATACCCTTCTAATTCATTGGGCGTTTCCAAATAAAACGGCAATGCTTTCAGCGCGGGATGATTGATGATCTGCTCGATGGCTTTCAGCCCCAGGCTGCCTTTGCCCAGCTGTTCATGGCGGTCTTTATGACTGGCATAGGGATTTTTGCTGTCGTTTAAATGGATGGCTTTCAGCCGATCCAGCCCGATGACACGGTCGAATTCTTCCAGCACGGCTTCGAGATTGCCCACGATATCATAACCGCCGTCATAAACATGGCAGGTATCCAGACAAACGCCAAGCAGCTGTTTTTGCTGGGTGTTTTCGATGATTTTTTGAATTTCTTCAAATTTTCCGCCCACTTCGCTGCCTTTGCCCGCCATGGTTTCCAGCAGAACCGTAGTATTCTGCCCGGGCCAAAGGATCTGGTTGAGCAGCTCTGCAATTTTATCCATGCCGATTTCCATGCCTTGCTTCACATGGCTTCCCGGATGGAAATTATAATAATTCCCCGGCAGAGCCTCCATCCGCCTCAAATCATCCTGCAAGGTGTTTTTGGCAAACTCGCGGATCTTCTCATCCGCCGCGCAGGCATTCAGGGTATAGGGCGCATGGGCCAGAAGTTTTCCGAAGGCGTTTTCTTCGGCAATTTTTAAAAAGCGCGCGATATCCTGTTCATCCAAAGGCTTGGCCGCGCCGCCGCGCGGGTTTCGCGTAAAAAACTGAAAAACATTCGCGCGGATCTTTAACGCATCCTTCGCCATCGCTTCAAATCCCTTGGCGCTGGATAAATGACAACCGATATAAAACATAGTTTCTCCTTTATAAAAAAGCGATCTTTTTCACTGACTTTACCAATAATTTCTTTTCATATTTTCTCTGCTTTGCCACACACTATGACTGTAATCCCCAACCAATAAAAATTATTTTAAAGGAGAAAACGATTATGTCTTACAGCAATAATACTAACCTGAACGCAGCAGCTAAGGATGCTCTTTATAATTTCAAGATGGAAGCCGCAAAAGAAGTTGGCGTGAACCTGAAGCAGGGTTACAACGGCGATCTGACTTCCCGTCAGGCCGGTTCGATCGGTGGCCAGATGGTCAAAAAAATGATCATGCACGCTGAAAACACTTTGGCCAGCAACCCCTCTTCCGTGATGAACACTTCCGTTCCCACAAGCACAAACAACGGCGGCCAGCAGAATTATTAATCTGACTCCCTACGAAACTTTTCCTTTTTGAGAATTTGATCGAATAGGATCATTCAAAAATAGAACTCTTTGAGAACACCCGCGAAAGCCAAACCGCTTTCGCGGGTGTTTTTTAATCAAACCGCCAAATAAGAATGTTTTGTTAACGCGCTGTGGAAAGTGTGGATAAATCGTCATGGCTTTTTCTCTTTCCCCGCTCTTCGCCATCATACGCCCCATCTATCCTGCTTCGGCTCGTTTTGCTTGTTTTATTTTATCAAATATTTTCTCCCGCGGCAATCTGCAAAGCATATTCTTTGCAGATAAAATCTCCCCTGCGGTCACCTTTTTCCGTCAATCTGTTCCCATGTTGTTTTAGTACTTTTTTGTTTATTTTTAAGTTTTTTCGAAAAAAGGCTTTACAAATTTCGAAATCCTTCGTATAATATACAAGCGTCGTGAGTGTTGCTCCGATGTGTGGATATAGGGGTATAGCTCAGCTGGTAGAGCAGTGGTCTCCAAAACCACGTGCCGAGGGTTCAAGTCCTTCTGCCCCTGCCAAATACGGCCGTGTAGTTCAGTTGGTTAGAACGCTAGCCTGTCACGCTAGAGGTCGACGGTTCGAGCCCGTTCACGGTCGCCATTTGCTGTTGTAGCTCAGTTGGCAGAGCACGTCATTGGTAATGACGAGGTCGGCAGTTCGAATCTGCTCAACAGCTCCAAAGCGTAAAACCCGCAAAAGCTTGTGAATGCAAGCTTTTGCGGGTTTTTTCATGTGTCAAAATCTTTGTTTCTGTTTTTTCCTAAAAATCGTTTTGGTGTTTATTAGGTGTCTTGTGCTGTTCCCTCCCCCGCGCAAAGATCATACATACCGTCGTTAAATCTTTCTCTTACGGCAATGTCGTTATAAACCCGGCAGATTGAGATCCTTTGCCGTTTTCAGCGCCGCGCAATCTCCATATTTTTTCAGATTTTGTAGTTGCTTTCCATGCATTAATATGGCAATATGGTACTATAATAAAGTGTTGGGGGCCGTTTGGTTTCGATGATTTTTTCCCCTTTATCTGCGCCGCTAAAAGAAGGCTTTCTGTTCTTCACGCGAAGCCTTTTCAAAGCTGGCGCGGGGGCTTGTCATATCAAAAACCAGGCGGTCGCCTTCCCAAAAACGATAGCGCACCGTCGCCTGAAGACTTTCGCAGATGACGCGGGCCATCACACCGTTTTTGGGGGCCTGCAGCGGCTGTTCCTCAGGCTTGATAAGCGCAATGCGCAGGCGCAGATTTTTTTGAATAAGTTCCACTTCCAGTTCGTCATATCTTAAAATTTTTGCGCCCTGATAAGTGGAAATTTTCCATTGCCGCCCGCCGGCCAAAATCATCGCCACGCATCCCGTGATGAAAAAGCCCATCATCGGCAGTTCCGCCACCGCGGCCATCACCGAGTATTCTTCTTCCCCATGCCACCCGCACTGGGTCCACAAATAACTGCGGGGGAAATTCTTCCCCCTGTCTCCTTCCACATAACCGATGCCGCCATCGAAGGAATATAGTTGCCCGTTCAGCTGCATCCGGCCCATGATCGAATGCGATAGGCTTTCGACCCGATGATAACACGGCAAGCCATAGATCCACTGAAACGGCCCCATTGCCGAGCTGTTCGGCAGTTTCCACGGGCCATATTCCAGCGCGCCTTCGGCCTGAATATTGCTGCCTTTCAGCGAAAGCTTGATGCCGTTTTCCGCGAAATAATTCGCCCCCAGCTGAAGCATTTTTCTTTTTTGATCGGTGCGGATCTCATCATTATGGAAAAACACGCAATCCGATGATTCCGGCGTAATAATCTGCAATGTTGCCGTGCGCTTTCCCACGCGGTCATAATGCAGGGCGGGGATCACCGCAAACGCCTGTTCCTGCCCCTGATGTTTAAAATACCATCCTTCAAAATAATTATGGTGTTTCATGGGTTCCTCCTCAGTGATGATTCTATCCGCCATTAGTTTAGCCTTTTTTCGTTTTCTATAGCCACATATTTCACTTTGAACCACATACACTTTATGAAAGGAGATTCATTATGAAAAAAATCACACGCGCTGCCCTGAGCTTTTTACCGCCCTTTGCGGTTGCGGGCCTTTCCTATGTTTTCACCGCCAATGCTTCACAGGTATATGAAAGCCTGAAACAGCCTCCCCTCTCGCCGCCTTCCGCCGTTTTTCCCTGGGTCTGGAGCATTTTGTTTTTGCTGATGGGTGTTTCGTTTTTCATGGTTTTGAAAGCAAGCCCCACCTTTCCCAAACCCACCGCGCTGATCTATTTTTCACAGCTGGCCGTGAATTTTTTGTGGTCTGTTTTCTTTTTCCGGGCGCAGTGGTTCTGGTTCTCATTTTTCTGGCTGCTGTTCCTGCTGGTGATGATCGTCGCCATGATTCGAAGCTTTTATAAAATTCGCCCCGCCGCCGCGCTGCTGCAGATTTCCTATCTTGCGTGGGTATCTTTTGCGGGTTATCTGAACCTGATGATCGCCCTGCTCAACGAGGGGCCCCTGCTCTGACATTTTCGAATGTTTTTTGCCTTTTCGTTGCAAACGGGTTTTCAGGCTGTTATACTGTTTTCGATTGGTATACCCTGAAATTTGCGGAAAGAAGGTTCCTCACAATGCAGTTTAACGAACAGCGTATGTTGGATCGTTTGATGGAAATGATCCGAATCGACAGTGTTTCTTTCGAAGAAAAACCCATGACCGATTATCTTGAAGCCTATTTCAAGAATCTTGGTCTCGAAGTTTACCGCGATCAGGCCGGCGAAAAATTCGGCGGCAATGGCGGCAATCTGCTGGTTCATATCCCCGGCACCATGGCCGGTGAAGCCATCTGCTTCAATGCCCATCAGGATACCGTGGAACCGGGCCGCGGCATCGAACCCGTTTATGAAAACGGCAAACTGACCAGCAAAGGCGACACCGTTCTGGGCGCCGATGACAAATCCGGCATTGCCATGCTGATGGAACTTTATGATGTGATCAAAGAAAACAATATCCCCCACCGCGAAATGTATTTTCTGTTCACCGTTTGCGAAGAACAGAATATGCACGGCGCCAAAAACTTCGATTATTCCAAGATCCCCTGCAAAAACCTGTTTGCGCTGGACGGCGCAGGCCAGGTGGGCGGCATCTCCACTGCCGGCCCTTCCAAATTCGGCATTAAAATGACTTTCAAAGGCAAAAAGGCCCATGCGGGCATCGAACCCGAAAACGGCATCAGCGCGGTCTGCATGGCGGCCCGTGCCATTTCTCTGGTGCATTTCGGCCGTATCGATGCCGAGACCACTTCCAACATCGGCCGCATTGAAGGCGGCGGCATGACGAATGTGGTTGCCGATCTGGCCACCGTTACCGCCGAAGTGCGTTCGCACAGCGAAGAAAAGCTGCAGCATCAGCTCAAGCTGATTCAGGATGCCTGCAACACCGCCGCCAAAGAATTCGGCGGCAAAGCCGTGGTGGAATTGAGCCGCGATTACCCCGCGCTGAAAGCCAACCCCGAAAGCTTCCTGTTTAAAACAACGGTCGCCGCTTATGAAAAAGAAGGCATCACCCCCCAATATGTGATCAGCGGCGGCGGCGGAGACGCCAATATCTTCGCGGGCCAGGGCTTTGAATGCGGCGGCATTTCCACCGGTATGCTGGATGTGCACAGCTCGGATGAAACCTTGCATATGGATATCTTCCGCAAAGCTTTCAATGTTGTTTTCCGCATGATGACCGAAAATCTTTAATTCTTATTTGTATTTCCGGGCCGATGTGAGCTTCCTCACATCGGCTTTTTTCTGTTCTTTTGTATTTCTTCCACTTTTTGCGTTTTATTATTGAGAATTTTCAGGTTTGTTTTTGTGCATGTTGTCTGTATTTTTTTGCTACCCCTCCCTTCTCGTTTTCTCGTTAAGCTTTTATCACAATTTCGCTTTTTTATCGCTTATTTTTTTGTGTATTTTCACAATTTTTATTCCAAATTTTCTATATTTTACTGTTTTTAGAAATTTCGTTTGCGTTTTTGTGGCTTTTTTCCTTGACAGAAATACGCTATAATAATGAAAGTGGGTCATCTGGGTTTTCTTTTGGCCTGCCTTATTCCGTCTGATATCAATAAAATAATATTTTTGGAGGTTTTAACATGGCATCTTTTAAAACGGATATCGAGATCGCGCAGTCGACCGAAATATCTCCTATTAAAGAAATCGCGTCTGCCGTTGGCTTGAGCGAAGATGATCTGGAGTTCTATGGCAAATACAAGGCCAAAATCGATTATAAACTGCTGGAAACCAGATATCAGAACACCCCCAACGGAAAACTGATCCTTGTTACGGCCATCAACCCCACCCCCGCCGGCGAAGGCAAAACCACAACCACCGTGGGCTTAGGCGATGCGCTGCATCAGCTGGGCAAAAAAACCGTGATCGCTCTTCGCGAACCTTCCCTCGGCCCTGTTTTCGGCGTGAAAGGCGGCGCTGCGGGCGGCGGATATGCGCAGGTGATCCCCATGGAAGATATCAACCTGCATTTCACCGGTGATTTCCATGCCATCGGCGCGGCCAACAACCTTTTGGCGGCCATGATCGATAATCACATTTATCAGGGCAACGCGCTGCAGATCGACCCCCGCCGCATTACCTGGCGCAGATGTGTCGATATGAACGACCGCCAGCTTCGCTTCATCACCGATGGTCTGGGCGGCAAAGCCAACGGCATGCCCCGTGAAGACGGTTATGATATCACCGTGGCTTCCGAAGTGATGGCGGCGCTCTGCCTTGCTTCCGATATTGTTGATCTGAAAACCCGTTTGGGCCGCATCATCATCGGCTATTCTTTCGCCGGCGATCCCGTTACAGCCGCCGATTTAAAGGCAGAAGGCGCTATGACCGCTTTGCTGAAAGACGCCCTGAAGCCCAACCTGGTTCAAACGCTTGAAAAGACCCCTGCCTTCATCCATGGCGGCCCCTTTGCCAATATCGCCCATGGCTGCAACTCGGTGATCGCCACCCGCATGGCCTTGAAACTGGGCGATTACGCCGTAACAGAAGCAGGCTTCGGCGCCGACCTTGGCGCTGAAAAATTCCTGGATATCAAATGCCGTATGGCCGGTTTTGTTCCTTCCTGCGTAGTCATCGTTGCCACCGTTCGCGCGCTGAAAAGCCACGGCGGCGTAGCCAAGGCCGATTTGAACCAGGAAAATCTGGAGGCTTTGGAAAAAGGCCTGCCAAACCTGCTTAAGCACATTGAAAATGTCACAAAAGTGTGGCATCTGCCCGCTGTGGTGGCCATCAACGCCTTCCCCACCGACACCAAAGAAGAGCTTGATCTGGTGGAACGCCGCTGCCGCGAACTGGGCGTAAATGTCGCCCTTTCCGAAGTATGGGCCAAAGGCGGCGAAGGCGGCATTGCTTTGGCAAACGAAGTGCTGCGCATCATCGAAACCGGCGATACTTCCAAATTTGCATTCACCTATGAAGATGACATGGGCCTGCGCCAAAAGATCGAAGCCATTGCCACCAAGGTTTATGGCGCAGACGGCGTGGATATTCTGCCCGCCGCCGCAAAGCAGATCAAACAGATCGAAGAACTGGGCTTTGCCCATGTGCCTGTCTGCATGGCGAAAACCCAATATTCGCTTTCCGACGATCAGAAAAAACTGGGCGCACCCAAAAACTTCCGCATCACCGTGCGCAATGTGAAGATCTCTGCGGGCGCAGGCTTTGCCGTGGCGCTCACCGGCGATATCATGACGCTTCCCGGCCTGCCGAAGGTTCCCGCCGCCGAGCATATCGATGTGGATGAAAACGGCAAGATCTCCGGTTTGTTCTAAACAAAGCTTTGCTTCAGACGAAGTTTTCGAAATCCAATAAAAAAGGTGAATAATAATGCTTAACAGCAGCTGCAAAGAATTTCTTACCGCGCTTTCTTCCGGGGCTCCGGTTCCCGGCGGCGGCGGTGCCTCGGCTTTTTGCGGGGCTTTATCCATCGCTTTGGGCGGCATGGTCTGCAATTTAACTTTAGGAAAGAAAAAATATGCGGATGTCCAGGAAGACATCCGCCGCATGGTGGATGAAGCCGAGCTGCTTCGCCATGAATTCGAAGATCTGGTGGAAGCCGATGCGAAGGCATTCGAGCCGCTTTCCAAAGCATATGGCATGCCCAAAAACACCGAAGAAGAACTGGCCCAGCGCACCCGTGTGATGGAAAAATGCCTGCAGGATGCCTGTGATGTTCCTCTGGATATCATGGATTGCTGCGCACGAGCCATCGCGCTGTTGGAAGAGCTGTCGCTGAAGGGTTCTAAAATCGCCCTTTCCGATGTGGGCGTGGGTTCTGCATTTGCCCGCGCAGCCATGGAAGGCGCCAGCATGAATGTTTATATCAACACGGCATTGATGAAAGACCGCGCTTTCGCAGAACGCTGTGAAAGCCGCTCGGATGAACTGCTGACGGAATGGCTGCCCCGCGCAGACGCCGTGACGGCATCCGTAAAATCTTCCATTCGAAAGTGAGGAAACCATGGCGGAATTATTAAAAGGCAACGCGGTGACCGCCGCAATGAAAGAAACGATGCTGGCCAAGATCGCGCAATTGAAAGAAGCCGGCGTTTCACCCCAAATGGCCATTGTGCGCTGCGGCGCACGGCCCGATGATCTTTCTTATGAAGCCGGTGCGCTGAAGCGTTTTTCCGGCTTGGGCATCGGCATCAAAGTGATCGAGCTGCCTTTGGGAATCACACAGGATGATTTTATCGCAGAGCTTGAAGCGCTCAACCGCGATCCATCCGTTCACGGCGTGTTGGCTTTTCGCCCCCTGCCGCGGCAGCTGGATGAAAGCGTGATCAAATATGTGCTTTCGGCCGAAAAAGATATGGATGCCATGAATCCGCTGAACATGGCAAAGGTGTTCGCGGCAGATCCCACCGGTTATCCCCCCTGCACCCCCGAAGCGGTGATGGAGCTTTTGGAACATTATGGCGTTGATCTTTGCGGAAAGCGCGTGACCATCATCGGCAGAAGCATGGTGGTGGGCAAACCGCTGGCCATGATGATGCTTGCCAAAAACGCCACAGTCACCATTTGCCACACCCGCACAAAAGAGATGCAGGCCCGCGCCCGCGAGGCGGATATTCTGGTGGCCTGCGCAGGCAAAGCAAAAATGGTCACAGCCGATTTTGTTTCCGCCGGTCAGATCGTGATCGATGTGGGCATCAACATGGATGAAAACAACAAGCTTTGCGGCGATGTGGATTTCGCCGCGGTGGAACCTATCGTTTCCGCCATCACCCCCGTTCCCGGCGGGGTGGGCACAGTGACCACCAGCTGCCTTGCCAACCATGTTGTCCGCGCCGCGCTGAAACAGGCGTCGCTTTAAATTTTGAGCCTGCCCGGATAAGGCTTTGCTCTCTGGGCAGGCATATTTTTGCATTTTTTCGTTTGTTTTTCTTCTTTTTGCCCCTTTTTATCGTGTTTTTGCTGAATTATTAACTATATTTTGATGCAATTTGATGGAAAGTGAAGTGTTTTTATGTATCAGACGGATATTCAAGCCGTCGCGCAGGCCTCTGCCAAAAAATCTGCGCTTTTGCAGAAAAACCCGCTTGGTTTTTTGATTTCTTCCATGCTGGCGGGGGCCTATATCGGTTTTGGCATCGTGTTGGTTTTCACCATCGGCGGGGCGCTGAAAGCGGCGAATTCCCCCTTCACCCAGCTGGCAATGGGGTTATGCTTTGGCGCGGCGTTAAGCCTTGTGGTGATGGCCGGCGCGGAATTATTCACCGGCAACGCTTTGGTGATGACGGTTGGGTCGCTTCAAAAAGAAATTTCGTGGAAACGCACCGCGCTGGTTCTCATCGGCAGCTATCTGGGCAACCTTTTGGGCGGGCTTGTGTTATCATTCCTGATGGTCAAAGGCGGCCTTTATCAGCAATCCACCATCGATTACATTCTCGCCTGCTCCGCGCTGAAAATGCACGCCCCGTTTTTGAAGCTGTTCTTCGCGGGCATCCTCTGTAATATCCTCGTCTGCCTGCCTGTCTGGTGTTCTTTCCGCATGAAAAGCGAAAGCGGCAAACTGATCATGATCTTCTGGGGCATTCTGCTGTTTGTGACCCCCGGGTTTGAACACTGCGTGGCCAACATGACGCTGCTTTCTTCGGCGCTGATGCTGCCCCATGAAGCCGCTGTCAGCTTATCCGGCTTTTTCTATAACATTCTGACCGTTGCGCTGGGCAACCTTGTGGGCGGCGGCTTGATCGTAGGCGGCGGATATCATCTGATCTCACGCATTTCGCTTGATAAATAACCCTTCAAAAGCCAAAAGCGAGAAACCCGTTTCAAACGGGCTTCTCGCTTTTTTTCAGCAGTTTCGGCCTCCACGCCCGGCGCTTTTGCATGGTTGCGCAAAGCGCCGTCAGCGGAAAGCAAAGCAAAAACCACAAAAAGGAATAGAGCGGGCAAATCTGACCCTTAAGATGCAGAAAACGCTCGGAATAATCCCACACATTCCAGTGCAGCTGAAGATTCACAAGACATCCTGTGAAAAATTCCACCATCGTGATCCAAACGCTGCCCAAAGCACATTTCAGCCAGCAGGGGCGCGCCTGTGCTTTTTCGCAGATATGGTAAAACCCCGCAAAGCAAACGCCGCCCGCCAAAGTCATTGTCCAGTGGCTTTTGCCGCGCCAAGCCAGCTCGATCAAAGTATAACCGGCGCCGCCAATGGCCATCAGCGCGCCTTTTTCACGCAATCGCAACATTCATACCGCCTTTTAACCTTTTAGTGTCAGTATGCCCGGTTGAAAGGAAGATATGTATGCTGCGGCCAAGCGTTATAAAACAGAAGAAATTTGCACCGTGCTGCCGCGCGGTGTTTTTTTCACGAAGATCTTTTGCTCGATGCGCTCTTTCAATTCGGCCACATGAGAAATAATGCCTACGAAACAGTTGCCGCCGGTGAGGGTGTTCAAAGTTTGGATCGCCTGCTCCAGTGATTCTTCATCCAGCGCGCCAAAGCCTTCATCGATGAAAATGGCCCCCACTTCGATGCCGCCCGCGCGGGTTTGGATCACATCTGATAGCCCAAGCGCCAAAGACAGCGACGCTTTAAACGATTCGCCGCCCGAAAGCGATTTCACGCTGCGCGTTTTGCCGGTGTAATAATCATAAACATCCAGTTCCAGCCCCGACTGTGCGCGGTTGTTTTCCGCTTCTTCACGCCGCAGCAATTCATAGCGGCCCGCCGTCATCACGCGCAGCCTGTGGTTCGCCCGCCGGATCACTTCCAGAAAATAAGCGGCCTGCACATAGGCTTCAAAGGTGATTTTCTGCTGCCCCGCAAGTTCGCCGTTGGCGGTTTTCGAAAGCTGCGCGATCCTTCCGTATTCTTCCATGCGCGTTTTTTGGCGCTCATAGGTCTGTTTGGCCCCCAGATAAGCCGCGTTGTTGATCGAAGCTCTTCCGGTGAGTTCTTTCCAGTTTTCTTCCTGGCGGGTTTCTCGCTGTGAAAGCGCTTCCCGCTCTTCTTCCAGCTTTTCCAGCGGTTCCGAGGCGCTTTGGGCCAGCTGTGCCCGAAGCGATTCCACCTCTTGTTCTTTGCGCGCGTCTTCCTGCCGGCGCAGGGCCAGCGCTTCCTGCCGCAGATGCAGCTGCTCTTCCGTCAGGCTTTTTTGAAGCGCCGCGGCTTCGGAAATTCCCAGTCTTTCGGTTTCCGAAGCCATTTTTGTTTGCAGCCGGATGCTGCTTTCTTCGGTTTCCTTCTGACGCTGCTGTTTTTCACTGAGCACAGCCTTCTGCCGTTCCAGCAGGCGCACGCTTTCTTCCCGCTCGCTGCGCGCCGCTTCCAGCCCCGTTTCCAACGCCTCAAGGGCCGTTTCCTGCCGCTTGATCTCTTCCATTGTTTTTTGCTTTGAAAATTCCGGCGGAAGCGTTTCTCTCAGCGCTTTGCAGCGCCCCTCGACGGCTGCCGCTTCTTTCTCAAGATCGCGCGCCTGCGTTTGCAGCGCCTGATATTCTTTTTCGGCCTGGCTGCTCTGCTGCGACAGCTTCAACAGGCTTTCTGAAAGCGCCTGCCATTCTTCCTGTTCTTTTTCCGCCAGCAGATGGTTTTGTTTGAGCTCTTTTCCCTGCCGTTCTTTCTTTTCCAGTGTTTCAGGCAGCAATTCCATTGAAATTTCAAACTGCATGAGCTGTTCTTTGATCTCTTGTTCTTTTTGGCTTTGGGTGGCTTTTTCGGCCGCAAGCTCCTGAGCAATGGCGCTCAGCGCTTCATGGGCGCGGGTGGCTTCCGCTCTGCTTTGGTTGACTTTTTCTTCGGTAGGTTGTTCTGCGGCCCGCCGCGCAGGCTGCGGGTGTTCGCAGCTTCCGCATACGGGGCAGGGTTTTCCGTCTTCCAGCTCCGCGGCCAAAAGGCCCGCCTGCCCCCGCAAAAACAGGCATTCTTCGGTTTCTGCTTCTCTCAGCCGCCGGCGATAGAGTTGCTCCGCTTTTTGATAGCGCTCTTCCAGCCCGGCGATGGTGCCCCTCTGGGCCGCCAGTTGTTTGGCGATGCCCGTGCAGTGATGCAATAAAAGATAATCCGCGCGGCATTTTTCCAAAGCGATCTTCAGTTCCGCTGCCTTTTGCGGGCTTCCTGCCAGTTCCTGCTGGCGGCGCCGGCCATTTTCCAGTTGTTCCGTCAGCTTCTTGCGGGTGTTTTCGGCGTTCTTTTCGGCCAACTGCGCCGCCAGATGACGCTCTGCCGCCTGCTTTTTCTGGGCTTCTTCTTTTTCGCAGGCCTCCCAGCGGGGCAAAAGTTCGCGCAGCTGTGAGATCTTTTGGCGCAGGGGCGCTGCTTCGGCCGCTTGCGCCGCGGCCTTTTCAACCCCTTCTTTGGCCGCGTTCGCGCGTTTTTCGGTGTTTTGGCTTTCTATGCTCAGGCGCTGTATTTCTTCCGCAAGATCCCGCTGCTGCTGCGTCAGTTTTTGCTTTTCGCCCCAAAGCGGCTGAAGCGCCGCCTGGATCTTCTGGGCCAGCTGCAAATCTTTTTCTTCCTGATTCCAAAAATCTTTTTCTGCGGCGCGCTTTTTCAGTTCTTCTTCCAATTCGCAAAGCTTTGCGGCCTGTTCCCGCCTGTTTTTTTGCGTTTCCATGCGCACCGTCAGGCCCCTGATCTGTTCCTGCAAAGTTTTGCGCAGCGCTTCGGTTTCGGCGATGCCCCGCCGGTCTTCTTCTATCTGCCGTTCCAGCATCTCGAGCGCTTCGGCGGCGGCATATTCTTTTTTCTCTTCCAAAAGCTTCTTCCATGCTTCGCGCGCTTGGGGAAGTTCAGCCGAAGAAAGGTGCTGCAGCAGCGCGCGGCTGCCTTCGGCGCATTTGCCATATTGGCTTCTTTCTTCTTCTTTCAGCCGTTTTTGCAGCTGTTCCAGCGGCTCGGTTTCAAACACACGCCTGAAAATATCGCTGCGCTCTTTGCTGTCGGCCAAAAGCAATTTTAAAAATTCCCCCTGGGCGATCATGGCGATCTGTTTATATTGCTTATAATCCAGCCCGATCAGTTCACTGATGGCGCGGGTCACTTTTCCAGAACCGCCCACGGTCAGTTCTTCCCCCACCAGTGTGGCGTCTGCCGCTTCGTTTGTGGTTCCGGTTCCGTTTTTCTTCTGGCGGCGGTAACCGGGGTTTCTGGTGACGGTATAAACCTTGCCCTGATGCTCGAAACGCAGTTCCACATAGGTTTTTGTTTCGGGGCCGGCGAAATCCGAACGCATGCTTTCGCCGGTTCTCACGCTGCCGCTGCATTCGCCGTAAAGCGCAAATGTAATGGCATCAAACAAACTGGTTTTGCCCGCCCCGGTGTCGCCCGTGATCAAAACAAGGCCCTGAAACGAATCGAAAGAAATTTCAGTCAACTGCGCATAGGGGCCAAACGCACTCATTTTTAAAGAGATCGGTCTCATTTCAGGCGCACCTCCTCAAAAAGGCGGTTTAAAATTTCCGCTTCCTGCGCTGTTGGTTCTTCGCCGTTGCGGCTCATGTAAAATTCATCGAACAGCCGGCGCGGCGTTTTTTCTTCGGTGATCTCTGCCGCCGTCTGCGATGCCGTCTGCGGCGTTGATTCGCTTGCGAAATCAATGGCCATCAAATTGGGATAACAGGCCTTCAGCTGCCCCAGCGCATCATAAACAGGCTCACGATCGGTCACCACCGCATACACATAATCTTCCGAAGGTTCGGCATAACGGATCAGTTCTTTCAGTTCGCCCTTGATCTGGCGCATTTCATGCAGCGGTTTCAGGGGGAGAGCCTGTATGACGCAGGCTTCCCCGTTCAGTTCCACCAAAAGCGCTGTTTTTTGATGGCGCAGCTCTGAAAGCGAATATTTCAGCGGCGAGCCTGCATAACGGATGCGCTCACTGCAGATCTTCTGGGCGCGATGGATATGGCCCAAAGCCACATAATCGAAAGCCGCAAACAGCGAAGCATCCACCTGTTCGCTGCCGCCCACGCTCAAAATTTCGCTGCCGCCCATTTCGGGCTGAATGCTGCCGCCCGTAACGAACTGGTGGGCCAGCAAAATATTTTTTCCATCCCCCATGCGGCAGGTGGCCAGGGCGGCTTCCACCGCCTGCTGATAGCTTTGGATCTCTTGGTTCAGCGCCAGCGCCGCAGCGGCCGGCCTTAAAAACGGCAAAAGATGGATGCGGATCTCTTCGGTTCCGCAGCGAAGATCTTCATAACGCACAGCGCCGCTGAAGCTGCCCTCGATATAGACGCCGCTCTGCCTTAAAAGGCTGCTGCAAAATTGCAATCGCTCGGCGGAATCATGGTTGCCGCTGATGCAGAAAACCGTAATCTTTTCGGCCTGCAGGCCGCACAAAAATTCATCCAGCACCACGGTGGCTTCGCCGGATGGCATGGGTTTATCATAAACATCGCCGGCGATCAACACCGCATCCACCCGCTGTTCAGCCGCCAAACGGCAGCACTGCCGCAAAATTTCTCTCTGGTCTTCCAGCATGGAATATTCACAAACGCGTTTGCCGATATGAAGATCGGCCAAATGCAAAAATTTCAAAGGTTTTCTCCCCCTTTTGCTTCTCGCTCTGTTCTTTATCAGTTTACCAAACTCCCCGCCAAAAGGAAAGGCCACCTTTGTTTTCCTGCTGCAATATTTTCCATATTTTTTCCCTTTGATATTGTTTACAAAAAGTTTGTTGCCGCCATGCGGCTTTTCTGCCGAAACTATGATATAATAAAAATGCCGAAGGATGGATTTTATCGCCGCCGCTCGCATAAGATGCAATGGAATTCCTTCGTTTTGCTCACCTGTTTATGGCGCCTGCCATATTTCACCCGCCACAATAAAGGAGTGTTGCTTGACATGAATATCTTGTTTTTTTTAACACCCAAAAGCAAGGTTGCTTATATTTACGATGACTATACTTTGCGCCAGACTTTGGAAAAAATGGAACATCACCGCTATTCCGCCGTTCCCATTTTAACGCGCAGCGGCGCTTATCTGGGAACCATCACCGAAGGCGATCTGCTCTGGGCCATAAAAAATAAGTATTCTCTGAACTTTAAAGAAGCCGAATCGTTATCGATCATGGAAGTCAGCCGCCGCATGGATAATGAACCCGTCAGCGCCGAAACCGAGATCGAAGACCTTCTTTCAAAGGCGATGAATCAAAATTTCGTTCCCGTCACCGATGACCGCGGCATCTTTATCGGCATCATCACCCGAAAAGACATCATGCGTTACTTTTCGCAAAAACTGTATGTCGAAGCACCGAAACCATTGCCCTTATCCGATTATCAAATGCGTTCGGCAAGCCGCTGATCTGCAAAATACATAAAAAGGATGCCGTTTTGATAACGGCATCCTTTTTGTTATTTTCATTATTTCAGAAGCAGGCTGTTGTTCACCAGCTGATCGGAATATAAAAACAGCACATCCGCTGTGCCGAAATCGATATATTCGGGCAGCAGATCGCTGACCATATAACGCAGATCGACCAGGGTGATTTTTGCATAGGAATCCAGCAGCAGCGGCGCCAGACTGCTGCCGAAAGAATCACGGAACAGGATCAATTCTTTCTGGGTGGCCGCCTTGGGGTTTTCTAAAACGGTCAAGGGCGTTGCACCGGAAAGAAAAAGATCATAGGGGGTTTGCGTGGCCAGCGCTTCTTTTTGATAGACCGCCGATGCCTTCGGATGCTGATAATCTTTCACCACGGTGTTTTCAATGGCTGCATTGCTCAACCAGCGAATGGTTTCGGTAGGCAAATCACTGTTTTTGCGGCGATATGCGCCCAGAAAGCCCTGCTGTTCCTGCGATGTATAAGAAGCATTCACCGTAATGCCCATGGCATCCCCCAGTTTCTGCGCCACGGGCATCAGCTTTTCCTGCCGCCAATGGGGGTCTGTCGCATAATAATCTTCCAAACGCAGCAGCTGGGAAAGCTCGATACGGTTCCACCCCTTCAGCTGCTGATCAAGGGCGTTTGAAATGCCGTCATGATCTAAAAAAGTGCCCAATTCCTTTTGTGCATAATAAGTTTTATCGGGAATAGTGGCATAATAGACCTTATTGTTTTTCAGATATTGGGTTTTGATCGAAGTAAGCTTTTCGGCAAACCGTGCGATCGATCTGCTGTCTGCCGCGCCGGTATGCTCCACATAAATCTTGCCCACGCGTGTCAGCCCGTTTGCGGCTTTCAAAGCGCGGAAATTGGCCACCAACCGATCGGCATTGTGGTTATCCATCACCAGCAGCACTAAATTCCCCACCGATTCCACCCGCACATTTTCAGGTTCCACACCGGCGCAGATCCATTTATAAGGGTTCACTTTTGCCGCGATCTCTTTTTTCACCGCTTCCACATCCGCCCCGGCTTTCAGCTTCACAAGGCAGACGGAATGGGCTACCGAAGTCATCATCGGTTCCGAGGCAATGCCTTCTTCAAAATCCAGATTTTCAATTCCCAAATAGAATTTTACATTTTCTTTGGTAATTTCTTCGGCCGCCAGACGGTTTGTGGAAATCGAATCACCCAGCCCCGCGTAAACCGCACCGAGCATCGTTTCCAGCGGGCTTTCCAAATCGATCTGTTTGCCCGCTATGGCGCGGGCGGTTGCCAGGGCGACCTCACTGACGATACGCTCTTTTTGCAAAGATTCCGCCAGAGTGATGGTCTTCCCCTGCATTATGGCATCCAGCGCGGCATAAGAAACGATCACCGCATCTCCGCGGCGAAACGAAGCCAGATCTGCCCCGGCAGAAAGCAGCCCCGCCTGCTGCGAAAGGTTTTTCCAATCAGACCAGATTGTTCCCGAAGCTTGATCCTGATAGCCCAGCGCCCGCAGCATAAAGGTCAGATACATCTGGGCAGTGGCTTTGCCGTTGGGATCGAACTGCGTTTGGGAAACCCCAGTTGTCAGCCCGTTTTCATAGGCATATCCCAAATAATAATCGGCGTCTTCCCAAGCGGGCCCATCGGTGAAGGGATGCGCTTTCTTTTCTATCATCGCTTCCCATTCTTTGCCCATCATGCGGATGAGCATGATCAGCGCTTCCATACGGGTGGGGGTGCGCTCCAGTTCAAACCCTTTTTCGCTGCCCTGAAACAGCGAAAGTTCCTTTAATGCTTCTGCCTTTTTTTGCGCTTCTGTACCGTCATAAGCCGCCGATGGCATGGCGAACATCCCAAAACACATGGTGACAAGAAGCAGCAAACCGAAAACTCTTTTCATGATTTCCTCCTCGTTTATGGTATTCGCTTTGCTTAGACGGTTTTAAAACTCTTTTGTTCCATGATTTTCATTTTTTGCTTTTCACTCAAATGCTTTTCTTTCAACTTTTATTAAATTATTGTTGCAATATAAATCTGTGCATGTTATAATATTTTTCGTTCCCGGGTGTGGCGCAGTTTGGTAGCGCGCTTGAATGGGGTTCAAGAGGCCGGAGGTTCGACTCCTCTCACTCGGACCATGCAGAGTGTCCTTATAGGATTTGAGTATCCTATAAGGACACTCTGTTTTTTATGCCCTTTTGGGGATGGGGCGCATCGCCTATTTTGTGAGATACAGCTCACAAACATCTCTTACCCATGAGGATAAGAGAATTACTCTCGAACTAAAAAGACAGTAATCAAGATACAGGCAAACCCTATTATGTCTGTAAATGAAAAACTGGAGCGCAGCCAAAGTGCTGATAAGGTTGCGGCAGTTAACGGCTCTAAGCAAGCCAATAAGGATGCTTTGACGGGACCTACCATATTGATGCCCTGTAAAAACAAAGTAAACGCACCGACCGTTCCAACGAGCACAATGACGGCCAACAACACCAGCGCTCTGAAATCAAGTCCCGCCGGGATGTTCCATGCCCTAATGGCCGCAAAAAGAACAAATCCCCCCACGAACATCCCCATTCCAGTAACCGGAATGCTGCCCCAGCGTTCAACCGGCTTATTCGACAGCAAAGAATAACTCGCCACACCAAAGCCGGAGGCAAGCCCCCAAAATAGACCTTGCGGAGACATTTCCATATTGCCGGGTTCTCCACCGGTTGAAAGTAACCACACACCGATCAGCGCTAATACAATGCACAAAACAATTCGTTTTTGAGGAAGCTTTTTCGTTGCAATACAAACATACAGCGCAACAAACACAATCGATAAATTTTGAAGCACCGTAGCTGTGCCGGAGTTTGTCCAGCGTATGGCGTTAAGATATGCAAATTGGCAAAGCGTCAACCCTGCCAATGAAAAAGCAAGTATCTGTAAAACACCCTTTCTATCTTTTACTATATCGGTCAGACAAAGCTGTTTTCTTGCCATCACCCAAGCCATCAGAAGGATTCCCGCCGCCAACATACGCACTGCCGTTACCCACGCAGGGTCAACAGTATAATATTTGAAAAATGCTTCACTGCAAGCGCCGGAAAATCCCCAGCTCATGGCGCCTATTACGCAGCACAATATCCCGCGTTTTACGGGCGCTCTTTTTCCCTCCATGTTATCTGCCTCCTATGTTTATGCGATGAAGAATCATTCTCTTTACTTTTTTATTATATAGATGTTTAATAGTAGATGTATCGCATAAACATGAGTTTATTTTTCATTATATTGAGGTTTTTCCATGATAACCAATCAGATTAAGATTCGTTCTTCAGACAGGCAAGAGGATTTGCAGCGCGTTTCTCCCGGTTTTCCCATTTCTGTTTATCAAACTGATTTCTCTCGCCATGATTATCAATGTGTAAACTGGCATTGGCATAACGATTTTCAACTATGTTTAGTCACCAGAGGCAGCGTACTCTTTCATGTTGTCAGCCAAACGCGGGTCATTCCTGCCGGAATTGGTATTTTCATCAACAAAAAGCTTGCTCATACTGCTGAACCCGATACCGAAGGGGCAGCTTACTACTGTATCGATTTTCACCCCGATATGATTTGCATAGACCAATACCATTTGTTGAAAGAAAAAATACTTGTGCCTTTTGAAAGTGACAAAACTTTGCCCTGTTTTTTATTTGATAACACAGAACCCGGCGGCAGAACCATTATCGAAACCATCTATCGCATGATCGATCTCTCCGAAAGGAAGGAGGGCATTGGCTGGGAACTGTTGTTGCAAAGCGAAGTGCTCCGGCTTTGGCCAACAATTCTATCTATCTCACAGGGGCATGGCATACGAGTAAATTTTCAATCTAATCAAAGAATGCAAAAAATAATTTCTTATCTAAACGAGCACTACAATGAAAAAGTAACTCTGGAAGCAGTAGCTCAGGAAGTTTTTCTTTGCCCCGAGGAATGCACTCGTTTTCTCAAGAAAATAACCGGCAAAACAGTTTTTCAGTATTTAATGCAATATCGTATCGAAAAAAGCCAGGAGTTGCTTCGTTATAGCGATATGACGATCGCAGAAATAGCTGCCCACACAGGTTTTTCTACCCAAAGCTATTTTTCACTTTGCTTTCAAAAGAAAACCGGCTTCACTCCTAATCAATACCGAAAAGAAATGCAATCCGCAATAAGCGGCGATTAAAAATGTAAATCTCCAATGATACTGACGGTCATCAACAATCGGGCGGAAAATTATCGCCTTCTTCACTGTTGATCTATAATGGCCAAGACTATGTATAAACACATAAAGAAACCCGGCCTGTGCTTACTGCACAGGCCGGGTTTTTTGACAAGCTGAGAGCGGTTTCAATAGGAAGCTCCTCTTTTTTATGGATTTTTGGGATGAACGCAAAAGCTTATGGCGTATTTCCTTAATGGCGTCTTTCAGTGGGGGTAATGGTGGTAACTTTAAGTTCGCCGCTTGTTACGGCGCTTTGCAGAGCATCCGTCACCGCATTTACCAAACCAGCCGAAGACCATGTTGCGCCGGAAACGGCATCAACTTCCAGAGTCTGGCCGCTGACGATGTCATCCAGTAAGGTTTCCGCACGAGAAAAGAATTCCGGCGTATCGTTTTCATCGGTCACTTTGATATCTGTCACCTTGCCGCCGGAAACAGTGACAGTAACTTTGATCGTGCCTTTATAGCCTTCCGCTGAACCGTCATAGCTTCCGTCTTTCAGCACAGCACCGGAAAAAGTAATGCCGCCGGTTGTGGAAGAAGATCCGGTTGTCGATGAGGAACCGCTCGAAGAGGAAGAAGACCCTGTGCTTGATGAACTTCCGCTCGAGGAAGAAGACCCCGCCGTTGACGAAGAACCGCTTGACGAGGAAGAAGAATCATTCGTCACAACCGATGCCGTTGCATCGTTATTTCCCGAAGTCATTTCGCGCAGGTTGTCATCGAAGTGGATACCCATATTGATGATATGGATGACCAGCAAAACAATAAAGCAAACGGTGAGCCAGCGGTGGATCACCAGCCAGGGTTTCCCAAGCTTCTTTCGAAACGCATAACTCAGCCCCAGCAGCAGCGCCGCCGCCAGACTGGCCGTTCCCCAGTCAAGAGAAAACAAAACCCCCGCAAAAGAAGCGTCTGAAAGCGAGGTGCCCACAGGATTCCCCGCAAGAATGCCATGGATGATGCAGAATGCAATGCCCAATTCGCCGATTCTGATATGATGGCGGCCCAAAAACCGCTTCATCGGTTGATTGCCAAAGCGCTTGGCCAAAAAGAGAAGGGCCGCCAGCGCCATCAAAACCACTGCGATCCACGCAGTAAGAGTGCTGAAAAACATAAACAAGCCTCCAATAAAAATTTATTGATTTTATAAATCTGTGGCCAAAAGGGCGTTCGGCCCAGGGAGGCTGTTTCAGGGCGCAGGGCCGGTATAAAGGCAATTGACCAGATCTTCGACCTTTGGTTTGGGCACAAGCGTTTGCATCGTTTTGCCCGATTGCCTTTTTTGATTCTTATAAAGCAAAAAAATAAGTAGGGCCGCAAAAGTGATCTCCGCAGAACCAGGCATTTCGGCCTTGCCAAATGCGGCGGCAGGGTCACTTTCATAATTTTTCCCGGGGTTTTCTGAACGCATAGTATCCCCTCTAAAAATAAATCTTTTGTTTTGCCCACGGCAAAAGACGCCTGTTGATTTTGCGTGTCATTCCGCTCTATCCAGCCGCTTACTGCGGCTCTTTTTATGCGGATAACGGCTGTTTTTAACTGCATATATTTTCATATATAATTATATTTATTCTTTTCTGCGCAGAATGACGCCATTCTTTTTCTGTTTTTCCGCCAAACTATCTTCTGTTTTTCCTAAATGTCTGTTATTAAAAAACCGGCAAAAGAACCAACCATCACACATTAAAGAACAATATTACAGGATTTTCCCTCAATTCATATCGGTTCATCCATTTCTCAGCCGTTGCTTTGCTCTATGCTTATCATACCAACATCTTTTTTAGAATTCAAGAGTTGTAAAGAATAATTATCCAATTGTTCACGGTTCAGAAACAATTGTGCGCAATCCCCTTTTATGATTTTTATTCCTTATCCCTTTCAAGCGTATCCTCAAAGTTTTCCCGTCATTAGAGTGTTTTCAGAAGCGCATTTTCAAAGACAAGAACGCCGCTTTTCCCTTTCTTTTTGACCTGATACATGGCGTGATCCGCTTTTTTGATCAAGATCTCCCTGCCGGGTTCTTCTTCACTGCTGAAAGCGATGCCGATGCTGGCCGAGACCGATATAGGGTTCCCCAGCGCCGTATGAATAGAAGCGATTTGCTCCAAAATCCTGCCGCCCAGCTCTATCACCTGCTGTCGCGTGTCATAATGAGAAAAATACAGCAAAAACTCATCCCCGCCCAAGCGAGCAGGGTAAACGGTTTCGGAAGCATACTGTTTCAGAATGACCGCCACCGAAACAAGCACATCATCACCGCTGTCATGCCCGAAATTATCGTTGACGGCCTTAAAGCCATCCAAATCCAATAAAATCGCGGCTTGCGCACGATCATCCAGCGTGTGGGCGATGACCTCATAAACGCCGGCGCGATTAAGCAGCCCTGTCAGCATATCGGTTTTGGCAAACACAGCCAATTTGTTATAGCTGACCTGAAGCTTATGGGACATCAGGTTCGCGGCGGAACAGACTTCCGCCAGTTCGTCACGCCCCTTGCAAATGGAAGCATAGTTCATTTTTCCATCCGCAATGGCGTTCAAATTTTCCGTCAGCTCGCTCAAAGGCGCCGTAATCCCATGGGCAAAAACAAGACCCACGATCAAGGCCAGCATTCCGGCTGCCAGAGCCACCCACAGTGTGATGTGATTGACCATCAGCGAATATTCATAAATTTCGGATTGTGGCATTGCGGCCACCACGGCCCAGCCCGTTGTGTTTTCCGTGCGCGCAAAAGCTTCCAGCGTTTCAGATCCGACGGAATATTCAAACGAGGTCTCATCCACGGGAACCGCCTTTTCAGACACTTTCTTTGAAAAGGCGATCAGGCTCTGGTTCTGTTTAATTTGTGTCAGAAGCCCTTCTTTGCCATAAGCCACTGGCTCACCCTTGCCATCTAATACAAAAAGGGTTCCGTTTTTGCCGATGCGCAAATTTTCAACATATTCTCTCAGTTCTTTTAAATCGATTCGCCGCACGATCACGCCCAGCACCTGACCGATGCTGTTTTTCACCGGCTGACCCATTAAGAGCATCGGTTCCTTCGATTTTTCACGCACCACTTCATAAGAACCCGATTGCCCCTTCATGGCAGCGTCAAACGATTCAAGATCCTTCAATTTTGTGCCCACCAAGGCTTGATCGGGGCTTGCCGCCACGGTTCCCTGCCTGTCGAGCAGCATGATCTGATCGATGCGGTTATCGGTGGATATGGCGACCCTTTGGATATCTTCGATATTGCGGCGCAGCATCTCCATCGCTTCCGCCTGCCCGTTTTCCCCGGGATTTTCAAGCGCCGTCAGATAATCCACATACATTTGAAGGTTGGAAGCATAGATCAGGCCATCCGCCTGGCGGCCGTAAAAATCGCCAAGAAAACGCACCGAGGCCTCCGCCTGATTTTTCAGCAGCTCCATGCTGGAACCCAAGGCAGAACGCGAATTTAAACGCATGGCGATCATGGAAACGATAAGCAGCGGGATCACTGCAAGGATCATCACAAAAACCGGAAGCTTATATTTGATTTTTATATTTCTCATCTTCGTCATTTCCCTTTCATTCGGCTTTGCCATCGTTAAAGCCGTTCTTTCCTATATAAGATATGGAAAGAACCTCTGTCTTTCTTTTTCAACTGTCTCAAGCATTCATGCTATCCTTTGGCCGGTTTGCAGAGAGAAAGTAAGAGCCGTCTGCGTTCATTCTATATAAAAAATAAGAGAACCTTTTTAAGGCCATGCTGAAATTTCCGCAGCGGGCTGCGCCTTTGGCGCTTCGCAATATACTGCGTTCATTATAGCAGATATATCATAATATCGATTAAAAAATTTGTTTTTTTACCGAAATTTACCGTTTTTGCGTTCTATGAGCGTCTTTCCTTCTTTTACATATTTCCCCCCAAAAAATTTATTTCAATATTTCCCTTGACAAATTCGGCTTTCGCTTGTATGATTGTATTATGTTATTAATACAGCAGTACAGTGAGGTGAAAATATGACTTGGCAATTGGATGACAACCGACCGATCTATGCGCAGCTGATCGAGCATCTTCAGTTTCAAATTCTATCCGGTGATTACCCTCCCGGCGGCAAGCTTCCTTCTGTTCGCGAGCTTGCGTCAGAAGCTTCTGTGAACCCCAACACCATGCAGAAAGCTTTGTCAGAACTTGAAACGCAGGGCCTGCTTTGCACCCAACGCACCGTTGGCAGAAGCGTGACCGAAGATGCCGAGGCGATTGCACAAATGCGCCGCGCATTGATGGAAAAAACCATTCAAGAATTTTTAGAAAACATGGGCAGGATCGGATGCAGCCCCAATGAGACCCTGAAAATGTTTTCAAAGTATGTAGAGGAGAAGAATTGATGGAACTGTTGTTAGAATGCAGAAATCTGACAAAATCCTATGGCGGAAGCCCCGCGTTATGCAATGTGGATCTTCAAATTCCCCGCGGTAGGATTATTGGCCTGTTAGGCCCCAACGGCAGCGGCAAAAGCACACTGATCAAATTGGCCAACGGTCTGCTTGTGCCCACCGCCGGCGAAATTTTGATCAACGGCATGGCCCCGGGCGTAGAAAGCAAAAAAGTGATTTCTTACCTGCCCGATAAAAACTATTTGAACAGCTGGATGAAAGTGGAAGACATCATTGATTTCTTTCAGGATTTTTACAGCGATTTCGACCCGCGCAAAGCTTATGACATGCTTCAAAAGCTGAACATCAACCCCAGAGACCGCCTGAAAACCATGTCGAAGGGCACAAAAGAAAAAGTGCAGCTGATTTTGGTGATGAGCAGAAAAGCGCAGCTTTATCTTTTGGATGAACCCATTGGCGGCGTTGACCCCGCGGCGCGCGATTACATTTTGAACACGATCATCACCAATTACAGCGAAGACGCCAGCATCATCATTTCCACCCATCTGATCGCGGATGTTGAAAAAGTTCTGGATGATGTGATCTTCATTTCGCAGGGCCGCATCGCCCTCACTTCAACGGTAGATGCCATTCGTGAAGATAACGGCAAATCGGTTGACGCTTTGTTCAGGGAGGTTTTCAAATGTTAGGAAAGCTTTTAAAATATGAATTCAAATCCACCTCGCGCACTCTGCTGCCCTGCTATGGCGCGCTGGTGATCATCTCAATTTTCACCCGCCTTTTGGCTGTGGGCGATAACAGCATGATCAGAAGCGATTCTTTCGCCATGCAGATAGCCGCCGGAATTTCCATCACACTGTTTGTGGCGCTGATGATCGCTGTGTTCGTTTTAACTTTTCTTGTTATCGTTCAGCGGTTCTATAAAAACCTGTTTGGTGAAGAAGGCTATTTATCCAACACTTTGCCGGTAAAGCCCTGGATGCACATTACCTCTAAAAGCATTGTGGCGCTGGTATGGTCTATCGTCAGCGGCATTGTGGCGCTTTTCGCCTGCAGCGTGCTGTTCCTCTTCAACGGCGTCTTCACAGAATTTTTGCGTGCCTTCCCCGAATTTTTCCAAAGGATGCTGCAATATATCAATTTGAACACCGTCGCCTTCTTTATCGAGATCGTCGTTTTGTGCCTGATCGGCTTCATCCTTTCTCTGTGGCTGATCTACGCGGCCATCTCTTTGGGCCAAATGGCCCACAAAAACCGCCTGCTTTGCAGCTTCGCCTGGTTCCTTGGCCTGAACACCGCGCTTGAAATCGTTGTTTCGATTATCGCAAGATTCACCCCTCAAATGATCTTTCAGCCGCAGGGATTCAACGGTCTTCACGGTTCTTTCTGGTATCTCATCGCCTTGGAAACCCTTTTTGCGGCGGCATTGTTCGCCATCACCAACCATATGATGACGAAAAAACTCAATCTGGAATAACTTTTCCCGCAAAAAAGCCCGATGTGAACGCGTATTCACATCGGGCTTTTTCTTTTTGAAAAATCATTTTTCCTGCTTTAACAGCCGCTTTGCGGTATGATCTACCCCAAAAGCGCCCAGCGGCGCCGTGACCAAAATCGAGATCACCGCACAGGTGAGCACAATGGGGCCGCAGGGCAGGCCCATGCTGAGGGGCAGCCCGCCGATGGCCGCCTGCACTGTGGCTTTGGGCAGATAGGCAATGGCGCAAAACAGCCGTTCTCTGGCATCCAGCTGTGTTTTTAAAAGGCATAAAAACACCCCGCCCATGCGAAAAACCGCCACGATCAAAATCAACGCAACCGCGCTGAAACCGGCTTTCACCGCATATTGGGCGTCTACCGATGTTCCCACCAGCACAAACAGCAAAATTTCGGCCCCCACCCACAGGCCCGAAAATTTCTGTGACAGCATGACCGCCTTTGCCTTATGGCTGCGCAAAAGGATGATGCCCATGCACATCACCCCCAGCAGACCGGAAAGCGGCAAAATGCCTTTCAGCGCATCTTCCAGCCCCAAAAGCGCAAAAGAAGCGCTGAGAAGGATCAGCACGGCCGCTTCCGGACGCAGATCATTCATACCGGCAAAAAGTTTTCCCAAAATGCCGCCCAGCAAAATGCCCGCCGCGATGCCGCATACGATGGAAACGGGGATCTGCAAAAATGAAAACGCCGAAACGCTTTGCCCCTGAGCAAGACCCGTGAACGAAGTGAACAGCACGATGACAAACACATCATCCACCGATGCGCCCGCCATGATCAGCTGGGGAATGCTTTTATCCGTTCCCCGCTTTTCTTCCATCAGCTGCAGCATTCTGGGCACGACCACCGCCGGCGACACCGCCGCGATCACAGCGCCCAAAATCGCCGCCTCAAGCCTTGTGATCTGCAGCAGCATCGGCGCAAAACACACCGTGGCGGCAATTTCACAGCAGGCGGGAACAAAACACATCAAAAGCGCCGGACGCCCCACTTTTTTCAACTGGCTCAAATCCAGCGCCAGGCCCGCCCTCAACAAAATAATGACCAATGCGATCCTTCTCAGTTCAGAAGAGATCTCAAGCACGCTGCCATCCACAAGATGGAACATCGATGGGCCGATCAAAATGCCGAACAACAGCATCCCCAGAAGGGGCGGCAATCGCAAACGGCGAAAAAGGCTTCCCGCCGCCAGGCCCCCAAGAAAAATAAGGGCCAAACTGTTTAACATACTACCATTCCTCTCTTTTGCGCAGAAAAAAAGCTGACAGCTTCTGCGCATTTTTTGCACAGAAGTCATCAGCTGAATCAGCGGTTCGGGCAAATCTGCCACCGGGGGCACTTCATCCCCGTGAAATAAAGAGTAACATTCCCATGTTTCTTTGTCAATCGCTTTTTTGTGTTTTATTCAGTTTTGCGAATAAGCCATCAGCTGTGAAAGCCTTTTCGCCGTTTCTGCCGCGCAGCGGCGGATCTCTTCCAGATGCTCCCCTTCCATGCGGTGCAGCGGGCCCGAAACGCTGATGCCCGCCACGATCTTCCCCGTATAATCCCGAATTCCCGCGGCAACACACCGTGCCCCCAGTTCACATTCTTCATCATCCAGCGCATAACCGCGTTCACCGATGGTATGAAGTTCCTGCATCAGCCCTTCGCGGGTGGTGATGGTTTTGGCGGTGAGCGGCGGCAGCCCATATTCTTCGATATAATGTTCCAGCTGGCTCATATCATAATTGAGCAAAAACAGCTTGCCCACCCCTGTGCAGTGAAGCGGAGCGCGCTTGCCGATGCGCTGCATGATCTTCAGCATGCCGTCGGGGCCATCCACCACATCCACATAAACCACCTGGTGGTTTTCTTCCAAAGCCAGGCAGCAGCTTTCCCCGCATTGCGCCGAAAGCTCCAGCAATTCCGGCCGCGCCAGATTGCGCAGATCCATCTGCGCCCCCACCTGACTGCCGATTTTGGCAAATTTCAAAGTTAAGGAATAACGCATCGTCAACGCATCCTGATGCACATAGCCATGCACCAGAAGCGTGTTCAAAAACCGCAGCGCCGTGCAGGCGGGCAGCTGTGCTTTTTCCGCCAGATCCTGCAGCCGCATG
The DNA here is from genome assembly GCF_047936785.1 of Acidaminobacterium chupaoyuni. Taxonomy (GTDB): domain Bacteria; phylum Bacillota; class Clostridia; order Oscillospirales; family Butyricicoccaceae; genus Acidaminobacterium; species Acidaminobacterium chupaoyuni. The sequence continues at coordinate 1,346,961 of NZ_CP176394.1, read as the reverse complement.
GGCTGGCGGCTGTCGGCCAGCACTTCAACGATCTGCAGCGCTTTTTCTAAAGATTGGTTCACTTTTGTCCGTTTTTCGCTCATTGTTTTTCCTCCGCGGCGCGCATTTTACATACTGAAATTATATGTCTTTTTGCCTATGACCGCAAGGGATAATTCTCTATTGTGAACAAGCTGAACCTTTTGACATTTTTGGTCTTTCTGTGTTAAAATATTATTGAACGAAATATCATTTCACTCTATGAAATTTACATTCCTGAAAGGAGTTTTTTACATGAAAGAAAAAACTTTAGTAATGATCCCCGGCCCCACCCCTGTGGCGCGCTCGATCCAAGACCAGATGGGCCGCGAGATCCAGGCTTTCGGCGACCCTCGCTTTGTCAAGGATTTTAAAGGCGTGATCGATGATCTGGGCGAATTGTTCGGATGCGACGGCAAAACCTTTGTGATCGCCGGCACAGGCACACTGGCGATGGAAATGGCCATTTCCAACACCACCAAACGCGGCGATAATATTCTGATCGTCAGCCACGGCTATTTTGGCGATCGTTTCACCGATCTTTGCACACATAAGGGGCTTAACATTGATGTTCTCAGCTCTGAATGGGGCCAGATCGTTCCCGTTGCGGAAATCGAAGCCAAACTAAAAACAAAGCATTACGCCGCCATCACCGTGACCCATGTAGATACCGCCACTGGCGTTGTGGCCCCCATCGCCGAAATCGGCGAAATGCTCAAGCAGTTCCCCGACACCGTTTATATCGTTGACGGTGTGGCCGCCACCGCGGGCGAATATGAAAACCTGAAAGAAATGAACATCGATATTCTTTTCACCGCTTCGCAAAAAGCATTTGGCGTTTGCCCGGGCCTGTTTTTGCTGTGGGCCAGCAAAAAAGCCATGGATCGCCGCGCTTCTTTGGGCATGATCCCCGAATATTATGTGGATTTCGACAAATGGGTGCCCATCATGGATGACACCTCCAAATATTTCGCCACCCCCGCCATCAATCTGGTTTGGGCGATGCAGGAATCCGTTCGCATGATCAAAGAAGAGGGCATGAAGCCCCGCTATGAACGCCACTTGAAAAACGCGCGCGCCATGCAGAAGGCGCTGGAAGCCCTCGGTTTCCGCATTCTTGCCGAAGAGGGCCACCGCGCGGTCACCCTTTCGAACCTGATCTATCCCGATGGCATCAACGATGCACAGTTCCGCTCTACCCTGCTGGATGAAGGCATCGTTGTGGCCGGCGGTCTGGCGGCTTACGCCGGCAAAATGTTCCGCCTGGGCCATATGGGCAACATCGATATCAACGATGAAGTCACGGTTCTGGGCGTGATCGAACGCGCGCTCAACCGCTGCGGCCATGCAGTTCCCTATGGCAAATCCGTCGGCGTTTATCTGGAAGAAATGGCAAAATAGCCATTTGGCGTTTGAACAAACATATAGCCCCGCAAGCCGGCAAAACGGTTTGCGGGGCTGTTTTTCGTTTTTATTTTGTAAGCACCCTTCATAATTCTTAAGGGAACTCCAAGGCAATCTTAAGAATGGCATGATATGCTCTATACAGATCAAGCCTTCGGGCCTAAGGAGGATTTTTATGAAAAGAAAAACTCAAATCGCCGCATTCTTCGCGCTTTGCGCTGTTTTATTGGCCGCCTGCAGTCATCAGCAGCCCAATTCCGAAAAATTATTAAAAGACAGCGGCCTTTCCAATGTAGATACTTACCTTCAGATGGTGAGTGATTATCAAAAAGGGAAAACGCCCGAGCAGGATTTCAATTGCCGCACGGCCGCCTTCACCTTGTTGGAAGACATCGTCTCCGCGGCGAAGCAAGAAAACTATAGCAATTATCTGATGTTTGATATGGATGCCATCGATAATGATAAAGCCTTTAAAGCCATTCAAGACCACAAAAGCGAATTTATCGCCTTATTCGAAGGCGCAAGCGTAGAGAGTGTGCCCAATGACCGGTTTGAGCAGGTTTATCCCGCTTTATTGAAAGAACGCAATGTGAAATTTTCAAACGATAAAGCCGCTTTGATCAGCGTTGTGATGCATGATCCCGATGAAAAACGGCTTTTTGTGGGCCACGCGGGCGTTCTGGTGAAAAACGGAAATTCCTATCAATTCTTCGAAAAGCTGGCGCCCAACGAAGAGTATCAATCCAAGATCTTTGCTTCAAAAGAAGATCTGAAAAAAGAATTACTGTCACGCAGCAATTACTTTGAAAAAGGTGCCCACGACCCCATGATCTATGAAAACGGCGTTCTTTTAAAATAGCGTTTTTCAAAAGTTCCTCTTCCCTATTTTCTATTCTCTCTCAACCCCTTATGCAAAAACAGCGGGTCGATCCTTAACCGGGATCGCCCGCTGTTTTGCTTTTTATTTTTTAAAATAAGAAAACCCAACGCAGCCCGGGCCGGCATGGGTGGCCACAACGCTGCCGATATCGATGATCTTGTGATCGCAGTCACCGGCTTCGGCCAGTACCTTCTGTTGAAAGGCTTCACAGGCCGCGGCGGCATTGGTATGGCCAAAAAAGATGCCGTGGCGCATATCCGGCGTTTCCTGCCGGAAGCGTTCCAAAAGCCAATCCTGCGCCGCGCCCATGCCGCGGGCCTTTGCAATGGCTTCCACCTTTCCGTCAACGATGCCGATCAGCGGCTTGATATGCAATAAGCCGCCCATCATCGCCGCCGTTCCCGAAAGTCTGCCGCCTTTTTTCAAATATTTCAAAGTATCCACCGCGGCATAAAAGGAGAGCTTTCCCTTCATCTCTTCCAGTGTTTCCACGATTTCCCGAGCGGTTTTTCCGCTTTTTTTCAATTTTACCGCCTGTGTAACCAGCAGGGCAAGGCCAAAGGTCACGGTTCTGCTGTCGATCAGATAGATCTCACCGCCGCACATTTCCCGGGCAATCACGGCCGACTGGTAAGTGCCGCTCAGTTCCGAAGAAAGGAAAATGCCGATCACCGCATCGCCGGCCTGTCTGGCCTGTTCAAAGCATCCGCAAAATTCTTCGGGGTTCACCTGGGCGGTGGTGGGCAGATGATGGCTTGCGGCCAGTTTTTGATAAAACGCTTCTTTTGTCAAATCCACCCCATCCACATAAACTTCATCGCCGAAACACACTTTCAGCGGGAGGATCTGGATCTCTGCTTCCCGCGCCTGCTCTGCCGAAAGATCGCAGGTGCTGTCTGTAAGGATTCGGATACCCATATTTGCTGTTTTCTCCTATCGTTTTGATTCAAAATAACGGCTGACCGCTTTCAGCGCATCCACCAGCACGAAAACCTCGTTTTCGGGAAGCTCGTTCATGATCGCTTCCACCATATCTTCGTGGAATTTCGCGTGGACCATGTTTGCCATGCGCCCCTGCTCTGTGCTGAAAATGCGAACGATTCTGCGGTCTTTTTCATCGCGGCTGCGCTCGAGATAGCCCTTTTTCACCATGCCGTTCACCGCCACAGTCAGAGTGCCCGTGGTCACGCCAAGTTCCTGAGCCAGCGATGTCATCTGGTTGTTTTTTGTGGTTTCCGCTCTGCAAATCTCTTCAAGGATATGCATATCTCTCACCGTGATATCACGATATTCCCCTTGGATCAGCGCGTCAGATTCAATTTTCATTAAATTTTGAAACATTTTTACCAAAAAAGCGTTCAAATTTTCTCTGGAATCGTTCACGATGTGCCTCCCGAATAGTTTGATTTTCAAACTTTGATTTTCAAAGCTTTATCAGCTTATCATATTTTTTCGCTCCGGTCAATCTTTCTATGGAATAAAAGCAAAAAAATCGCGCAGAATAGTTTTCGCAACAAACTTTTTTGAATGGTGAAGGAGGATTTTTCATGACCAATCTGCAATGCGGCGTTTCCAACTGCGCGAACAATGCGGCGGGCGGCTGCTGCCTGAGCAGCGTAAATGTCAATGGCAGCAATGCCTGCGACTGCCGCGAAACCTGCTGTGATTCTTTCTGCAAGCAAAATTCCGGCGCAACGAATGTGGTGGGCGGCCAGGTTCATATCGAACAAAGCGAAATCAATTGCACAGCGGATAATTGCCAGTTCCATGAAAACGGCAAATGCTCCGCTTCGCGCATCACGGTGATGGGCAACGGCGCCGATCATTCCAGCCAGACCGAATGTTCCAGCTTTAAGCTTCGCGCATAATTTTTCTTTTTTTAACCGATACGGCAAAAGGCTTATTAAAACAAGGCCTTTTGCCGTATTTTATTGACGCGCATCCGTTTCTATGTAATACTTATTTCATCATAAATCAAAGGATGAAACCATGACTTATCAACATATTTTTTTCGATTTAGATGGAACGCTGATCGATTCCGCCGAAGGGATCTACCAATGTTTTCGCTATGCGCTGAATCATTTCGGCATCACAGAAGTTTCAGATCAGCAGCTGGCGCCGGTGATCGGCCCTCCCCTGTTCGATTCTTTTCGCGATCTGTTTGGGTTTTCCCCCGAAAAGGCCAACAAAGCCGTGGCCATTTACCGCCAGCGCTATGAACCCATCGGCATTTGGGAATCACGCGTTTATGAAGGCATCCCCCAGCTTCTTAAGCGCCTGCATCAGCGGGATGTAAAGCTTTATCTCGCCACCTCGAAGCCCGAAAAATTTGCCCGCGCCATTTTAGAACGCTATCAGCTGGCGCCGTTTTTCACTTATGCCGCCGGCGCTTCGCCCGATGACCGCCGCTCTTCTAAAGAAGCTGTGCTGGAATATCTGTTTGAAAAATCGGGCATCACCGACCGCACCCAGGTTTTGATGGTGGGCGACCGCCATTATGATCTCAACGGCGCTGCCGCGTTCCATATCAGCGGCGCCGGCGTGTTATATGGCTTTGGCGACCGCCGCGAGCTGGAAGCATGCCCCCATGTTTATCTGGCGGAAACGCCCGGCGATCTGGGCGATTTCATTTTAAATCGTTCAGCAATTTGACTTTTCTTCGCAATTCATGTAAACTGACTTTGCGTTTTGCGCAGGAGGATAGAGAAATGGATATGACGGGCCTTAGCCTTGACCTTAAAAACACGCGTTTTTTACAGCAGCTTTCTTTTTTAACAGAAGTCGACGCCATGAAAAATATTTTGCGCCGAACTCTTTTAGTCGATGGTTCACGGCGTGAAAACGATGCGGAACACAGCTGGCATTTCGCTTTGATGGCGATGGTGCTTTATGAATATTCCGATTGCCACAATGTGAATTTAAGCCGGGTCTTAAAAATGGCTTTGGTCCATGACCTGATCGAAATTTATGCCGGTGATACCTTTGCCTATGATGTGAAGGGCAATGAAGACAAGCTGGCCCGCGAAACCGCCGCCGCAGACAGGCTGTTTGCCCTGCTGCCCGAAGATCAGGGCGTGGAATATCGCAAGCTTTGGGAAGAATTCGATGCCCGCGAAACCTCAGACGCGGTCTATGCCGCCGCCATCGATTGCCTTCAGCCTTTCATCAACAATTATCTGACCCAGGGCCACACTTGGAAAGAAGGCAATGTTCACAGCGCGCAGGTTTATGAGCGCCTTAACAGCGTAAAAAAAGGCGCGCCCGATTTATGGCCTTTTGTTGAATTTGTGATCGAAGATTCCATTCAAAAAGGCTACCTGCAAAGATAACCGCCCTTTTGAATACCATAGGCAATCACTAAAAAATAAGTAAGTCCGCAGCGGCCCTTTTGGCCGCTGCGGGCTTTTTTCTATTTCAGCGTGTGATGACGCTTAGATGCGGAAGAGCAGATCGGAATATGTTGGGATGGGCCAATATTCGCTGCCCATGACCACTTCCAGTTTATCGGCCACATCACGCAGGGCCGCCATGGAAGCACAAACTTTATCGCGATAATATTCTGCTTTTTCGGTGATATCCCCCACGGTATGAGCCTTTTCCGCTGTTTTTTCCAGCTTGGTTACCGCTGTTTTCAGCTGCGCGCCCAGCGCCGCCACATCTTTCAGGGATGTGGTCTGCAGCGACATATCCACCGCAAGGCCTGTTTCTTTGATGGCGTTCACGCTGTCTGCCAAAAACTTGCTGTAGGCGATCACAGAGGGAATGATTTGTTTTCTGGCCATTTCAAGCATAGTCGCCGATTCCAGATCGATGGTTTTGTTATAGGTCTCCTGACGGATCTCATAGCGGGCTTCCAGTTCTTTCTGCTGGAACACATTGTGTCTTCCGAAAACTTCGACGCTTTTGGGGGCGATCAGCCCTTTGGAAGCTTCTACGCTGGATCTGGCGCAGGGCAGCCCCCGGCGCTCTGCTTCCTCCACCCATTCTCTGCTGTAGTTGTTGCCGTTGAAAATAACGCGCTTATGCTCGTGATAGATTTCACGCACCAGTTCACGAACGCAGGCGCTGCGGTCTTCCGTCTCTTCCAAACGATCAGCGATGCGGCGCAAAGTTTCGGCCACCGCGGTGTTGAGGGCATTGTTGCAGCCCGCAATGCTCACCGAAGAACCAACCATGCGGAATTCAAACTTTTTGCCTGTAAACGCAAACGGCGAAGTCCTGTTCCGATCGGAAGTATCGCGTGGCAGCCAGGGAATGGTGTTGACGCCGATTTCCAGCTTGCCGCCTTCACGCATCGGCGAAGGGCGCCCGGTTTCGATCTCTTCCAGAATATCCGTCAGCCCATCCCCCAGAAAAACCGAAATAATGGGCGGCGGGGCCTCATGCCCGCCCAAGCGATGGTCATTGCCGGGGCACGCGATGGATGCGCGCAGCAATTCGGCATATTCATCCACCGCCCAGATCACGGCGCACATGAACAATAAGAACTGGGCGTTTTCCGCCGGGGTCTTGCCCGGATCAAACAAACTCTTGCCGTTGACATTCAGCGACCAGTTGTTGTGTTTGCCGCTTCCGTTCACGCCGGCAAAGGGCTTTTCATGCAGCAGGCAGACCAAATTTTTGCGCAGCGCCACCTTTTTCATGGTTTCCATGATCAGTTGGTTATTATCACAGGCGATATTCGCCGTGGTATAAACGGCGGCCAATTCATGCTGGGCAGGTGCGGCTTCGTTATGCTCGGTTTTGGCCGGCACACCCAAGCGCCACAGCTCCAGATCCAGCTCGCGCATAAAATCCATCACGCGCTCTTTGATGTTGCCGTAATAATGGCGATCCATTTCCTGCCCCTTGGGGGGCTTTGCCCCAAACAGGGTGCGGTCGCAAAGCATCAGATCCAGACGCTTATCGAAAAGTTCTTTATCCACCAAAAAATATTCCTGCTCGGCGCCCGCCATGGCCACCACGCGGTTGACATCTTTTTTGCCCAGCAGATGCAGAACTCTGACCGCCTGCTGCGAAAGCGCTTCCATCGAGCGCAAAAGCGGCGTTTTCTTATCCAAGATCTCGCCGTTGAACGAGCAGAAGCATGTGGGAATATATAAAGTTTTGTCTTTCACAAATGCGGGCGAGGTGCAATCCCAAGCGGTATAGCCTCGTGCTTCAAAAGTGGCGCGCAGACCTCCGGAAGGAAAACTGGAAGCATCAGATTCCCCGCGGATCAGCTCTTTGCCCGAAAATGTCATCATCGTGCTGCCATCGGGAATGGGGTTTAAAAAGGAATCATGCTTTTCAGCCGTGAACCCTGTCATGGGCTGGAACCAATGGGTGTAATGGGTCGCGCCCTTTTCCATGGCCCAAAGCCGCATGCCGTTTGCCACATGATCGGCGATGGAAGAATCCAAAGGGTTGCTGCTGTCGATGGTTTGGCGCAGCTGCTTATAAATATTCACCGGCAAATATTTGCGCATAGATTCATCGTTAAACACATTTTCCGCATAGATCTCTGAAATTGAAATGTTTTTTTCTTCCATCGTTCCACCTCATTCGTTAAATTGATCCTTGCCGCAAGGCTCTTTTTCTATCGCCGTTTTTTCTTTTGTTTCAGCGTGACATATCAAAAAGCCTACCAGCAATTACTGATAGGCTTAATCTTATTCTTCCACAGAAAAATAATCAATATTATTTTTTAAAATGATTTTTTGTTTTTATTTTATATCATTTTATTGGAAATAATCTGCTCAAAAAGTGCGTTTTTAATTTAAAATGATTTTTTATTGTTCATCTTTGAAGATGATCTCATGTTCGTTCATCTTTTCGATCTGCGCCAGAGATTCCACTTTCACCCCGCGGGAACGCACGAGGCAGGCGCCGATATCAAACGATTTTTCGATCACGATGCCGCAGCCCACCAGTTCGGCACCCGATTGTTCCACCAAATCGATCAGGCCCAGCAGCGCATTGCCCTTGGCCAGAAAATCATCCAGAATCAAAACGCGATCGCCGGGGTTTAAAAACTTTTTGGCAACCGTCACATCATAAGTGTAATCATGAGTGAATGAAGTGATTTTTGTCGTCAGCAGTTCGCCATCTAAATTTTTAGATTTTGCTTTCTTTGCGAAAACCACGGGAACATTGTTGAAATGCTGCGCTGTGATGGCCGCGATGGCGATGCCAGAAGCTTCGATGGTCAAAATTTTATTCACGCCGAGGCCCGCAAAGCGCCGCGCGAATTCTTCGCCGATTTCATTTAAAAGCGTGATATCCAGCTGATGGTTCAAAAAAGTATCCACCTTTAAAACATCTGCGCCTTTCACTTTTCCCCTTTGACAAATTGCCTGTTTTAACAGCTCCATAGCTTTAAACCCCTTTAGCTATCTATTTTAAAATCGATTTTATATTTGAGCGGAATGGCCGCCCGCAGCCTTGATAAAAAGAAAGAAATAGCCGGCGCGGTAAATCAGGCCGTGCCGGCCATTCAAAACATTTTTGCTTATTTCACTTCGTAAGCGGCTCTGCCTTCTTCAAAAACATTGCCGCCATGGCAATCGATCGTGCAGACAACAGGCATATTTTCGATTTCCAGGCGCTTCATCGATTCGCAGCCCAGTTCTTCAAATGCGATGACATCCAGCTTTTTCACACAGCCGGAAATGGCCGCGCCCGCGCCGCCGATGGCGCAGAAATAGATCGCTTTGTTTCTCTTGATAGCATCGACCACCGGTGCGGAACGGCCGCCTTTGCCGATCATCGCCGCAAGGCCCATATCCAGCAATCTGGGAGCAAACGGATCCATACGGCCGGAAGTTGTGGGGCCTACGCTGCCGATGATCTCGCCCGGCTTTGCCGCGGTGGGGCCGGCATAATAGATCACGGCGTCTTTAATATCTAAAGGCAGTTCTTTGCCTTCATCAAGCAGCTGGAAAAGGCGTTTATGCGCCGCATCGCGAGCCGTATAGATGGTTCCGCTCAGGGTGATCATATCGCCCGCATGGATCTCTTCGGCATATTGGCGCAATTCAGAGGTGTTTAATTTAAATTCTTTCATAAGTTACATCTTCTCTCCAATATTTTTTACCCGGTCTAATATCTCTTGGATAGAGCGCAGCCGTTCACCTTGCGGGTTATTTTTCGGCGGCTCAACCGGTATAGGTTCCATTTTCTTTTCGCTTTGCAGGTTCTTTTCTTCGATGTCGTGAATAGTTTTCACCAATTCATCGATTTCGTTGGTAATGGAAGCGATGCGCTCTTTAAAACCGCCGAAAGCTTCTTCGGCCAGCTGCACCTTTTCGCGGGCTTCCACCGCCACCGGGCTCATGTTCTCACCCGCTGTTTGAATGGTTTTGGTCACCTCGCGGGCATGGCGAGCGGCTTCTTCCTGAACTTCTTTGGCCCGTTTATAGGCGGAAAGCTCAATATCGGCAATATATTCTTTCAGATCGCGATATTCCCGAGCAATTTTTTCCGCTTCGGCCGCGCTTGCTTCTGCCTGTTGAATGGCCTGTTCGGCTTGCCTGCGCTGCTCTTCGGCAGCTTCATGCAAAGCCCGCAGTTCCTGCTGCAGGCCATCGATTTTGGCATCGCGCTCATCCAGTTCCTGTTGAAAATTCGCGCCGTCTTTTTGATAACGGTTGACATTCTCATTTAAAAGATCCAACTCACGGCGATGGTCATCCGTTTGCTTTTCAAGATATTCAATAACCTCTTTTTTGCGAAAGCCACCGAATATCGAAGTTTTAAAAAGTTTTCCCATGACCTGCCCCCAATAGCAACTTTTGATGTTTTCTCTTCTTTCACGCGGATGTTCTGAGCGATAAAGCGGTTCGGCCATTCTTTTTAATAAAGAATAGCTTGCGGTTTATTCTATCGCGAATGCTGCGCATATAATGACCGCTTGCGGTTATTATATCACAATTTTCACGCATTGCAAACATAACAAAAGTTCACCCCCGCAAAATTTCGGGGCAAATTCTATCCTTTACTTTTATTTCTCAATATGGTATAGTATTAACCGTTCCATATGCGCCCGTAGCTCAGCTGGATAGAGCGTTGGACTCCGACTCCAAAGGCCATGCGTTCGAATCGCACCGGGCGTACCAAAGCCATATCTTCCGTCAAGGGGGGTATGGCTTTTTCTATGTCCAACTCTGTGATATACTCGACGCAAGATTATTTGTATAAACATCGTTTTTTATGATGAAAAAAGCTATATTTTCAGAGATCATTTAAAAGATCGTTTCCTTTTTATTTTGCTGTTATTGTATGGCCTGAACGGCCTCGGCTCAAAACAGCAGCGCGTGTTTTCACGCATCAAAATGTTGATGTTTCCGAACTGCCTATGCTATACTGTTATTGTATTGCTGCCTGCATTTTTGTATCATTCCTTACAGCAGATGCGGGCATCAATACCTTTAAATCCATATCAATTGAACTTACCTATCGAAGGCGAGAAAATTAATGAAAAAATATCATGTGATAGATTTGTTTTGCGGGGTCGGCGGATTAAGCTACGGTTTTGCAAACAATGAAAACTTTGAAATCATTGCGGCGAACGAAATTGAAAAAGATATTGCGGCCGCTTATTCCCTGAACCATCCCCATGTCAAAATGTATCATTGCGATATTCGAGACTTAAGTGAAGCTTCTCTCAAATCGATGGCCGGCTCTTCCGGCCTTGATCTGGTCGTGGGCGGCCCCCCTTGCCAGTCTTATTCCACTTTAGGAAAACGTCAATTGGATCAACGGGCAAATTTATTCCTTGAATATAAAAGAGTCCTGTCTATTTTAAAACCTAAAGCATTTATTTTTGAAAATGTGGTTGGCATATTAAGCATGAACCATGGCAAGCTTTTCAAAACAGTTTGCGAAGAATTTAAAGAGCTCGGATATACTCTTCAATATCAGACCCTTGACGCGGTCAACTATGGCGTGCCCCAGCGCCGCGAGCGCGTGATTCTTGTAGGCTCTCTGGGTCGCCGCCCTTATGTTTATCCTGCCGAAACTCATGGCGAAAACAAGCTGCCGCTTGTCAGTTTAAAAGATGCGCTTTCTGATCTTCCCGTTTTAAAAAGCGGAGAAGAAGCTTCTTCTTATCTCAAAGAGCCAGACAATGATTTCTTGAAATTCGTCCGTTGTCATTCCGGCGGTTTGACCGAGCATAAAGCCCCCAAAAACGGAGCTCATCTGATAAAAATCATGCAAGCTTTGAAAGACGGGCAATGCAAAGATGATCTGCCCGAAGATATCCGCCCGAAAAGCGGCTATGGCAACACTTATGCCAAGCTTTGGTGGGAAAAGCCTTCCACCACCATCACGCGAAATTTTGCCTGCCCTTCTTCTTCAAGATGCATTCATCCCAGAGATTCCAGGGCAATGAGTATCCGCGAGGGTGCAAGGCTTCAAAGTTTTCCGGATGATTACCTCTTTTACGGTTCCGACAGCATGAAAAAGCTTGAAATCGGCAACGCTGTTCCCCCGCTTTTGTCTATCCAAATCGCTAATCAAATGCTGAAAATGCTAAAAGAGGAAGATCACTGATCTTCCTCTTTTTATAAAATTCATGATATCAGCCCAGCATATTTGAAATCTTATCATAGCTGTGATGAAATTGCATTTGAGACTGGTGCCACTGCACAAACCCAAAAGGCAGCTGAATCGTTGTGCCGCCATTGGTCAGGCCATAAAAAGTATCGCGCTGTGCAAATTGCTGTGTGGCTGCACAAAGTTCTTCAATCGAAAAGAGTGCATCCACATCGTTTTCATCCAGCAGATTGATATACCAAATAAAATCTGACCATTCCGCTTGTGATTTTACAGCGCCCATTGCAAAGCATAACATTGCGATCTTACCAGCGTTTTTTTGAAACCACAGCAATAAATCTTCATACAGATCGGGATCATAGGCCCGCAAAGTGTCTGCATTGAGGCTTCTATGCCTGATTTGCAGATCATAATTTTTATCTTTCGCCGCATAGCGCCTGATAATGTCAGACGCATCATCGGCAGCGGCCCAAAACAGCTTTATTGCCCGCTGCACAGGGGCAGGAATTTCCTGCCCGAACTGTTTTTGGAAAGTTGCGATAAAAAGCCCGGCCCTTACAAAATAGACTTGCCCTCCCAAGCTTTTTTTGATGGATATATTGATGTTTTCACCGTTTTTCAAAAAGATTTTCAAATCGGTTTTCGATTTGGTTTTTCTTCCTCCAAGAATGCTTTCGACATTTGTTTCATGCAGCCCGCCCACTGTTGTTGCCGTTATCGGCCCGGCATCACCAAGCCTATCCAAAAAATCGGCTGCATATCTTTCATCACGATCCAATAAATTTCTGACCAATTCTTCATTTTTATGCCCGGAAAGCTTTGCGTGTTTCCATCCCTGGGCTCTGTTTCTATGTTCCATCTTCAAACACTTCCCTCTTCAAACCGATCGGCTCTCCTTGTTTTTGCAGGCAGCGCCGTTTGTTTTATTTTACCATTATAACCTTCCCCCACTCAATTCGCAATCTTCCGCCCGTTACCGCCTGTTGCGCTGATCTTTCTTCGCATTAGAAAAGCGTGAGAATCGTTTGTTTGATTCTCACGCTTTTTCTTTCAGTTTAAAAGATTTATACGCACTTTGTTTCTTTTGGGATGCGCCAGGCGACGAACAAATTGCCCAGCGAGAAAAACGCCGCTAAGAAAAACACCCATTGCGGCCCCCAGGAAACCCAGATCATGCCGCTGAACTGCGCCGCCACGATGGAAACGATATGATCGAGACTGATGCCCGTGGATAAGGCCGCTGTTACATCATTGGGCGAAACGGCGATGCTTTTTAAATAAACCGATTTAACAATGCCTATCTGCATCGATAAGCGATCCAATACGAACAGCAGATAAACGATCATCACCGGCCAGCCGTTCCCCGGCAAAAGTGAAGAGGAAAGCGCCCAAACCACGAACCCATAGATCACATAAACCACAATAAAGCTCAGGGCGTCGGCATACATCATTATTTTAATGCCAAAGCGATCCATCCATCGCCCCAGATAATTCATAAAGAAAATGCCCAAAAAACTGCCTGTGATGGTCAAAAGACTCATCACATCGGCGCCTTTGCGCAGCAGATCCACAATGACCCACGACCCGAAGACAAAGGCAATCTGTTTTTGAACGCCGTGAAGAACCGTCAAGATATAATAATAACGATATTCTTTTCTAAAAACAAACCGCGGTTTATTATGATAGGTGTTTTCCTGCGCGGCGTGGCTGCGGATCAGCGCGGCGGCCGCAAAAATGGCAAACAAAAAAGCCGCCGTACCCAGCAAAAACACCCATTTAATTTTCGTGTGGAACGAAAGCAGCCCTGTGCGGAAACCGATAAACACGATCAGCCCCGCCACAAACCCCATCGCTGTTTTCACGCTGGCATATTGCCCCACGCGTTGGCCGATGCGATCTTTTTCAGCCAGCGACATGCCGATGGAATCGGAAAGCGGCATAAAAGTATGCATCCCCATGGAATTGACAAACAGAAAAATCAGCATCACCGTATAACTGGGCGTGAAAACACCCAGCGCCAACAAGCCGGCCGCCGCAAGCACCTGCGCCACCAGCGCTGTTTTTAAATCGCCCAAAAAAGAAAGCCCCGCAATGACCATGGCGCAAAGAAGCCCCGGCAGTTCCCGTGGGAATTCGATAAAGGCCCTTTGCTGGGCGTTAATATGATAGACCTCTTTAAAATAGTTTGCATAAACCGAATCGCTCAGGCCATTGCCCAGCGCCACCGCAGCCACCAGAATAAAAAACCACAACAGCTGCTTTTTCATCCCAAGCTTTTTACAAAACTCATCCATCTCTTTCTTCCCCTTCATTCAGCTCTGCCGAAACATGGGGTGCTTTTTCATGCGCTTTCCCCATTTTTGACATTGTAATTGTAGCAGATAATCAAGAGATGCACACCCTGTCAATTTACACAATATTTAGCTTCTAAACTTTATATTTTGGACAAGAGCCCCTGCAATCGCTTTCAGGCTTTGGCGTTAAAAAACTTCTCTGTTTTTTAACCACGGCAAACCGTTTTGCCGTTTCTATGTTGGTGGTCTTTTTTAACCGCATAAGAAAAGCCGCCGCGAATCATTTTCGCGGCGGCTTTCAAACCGGTTATCGCTATCAGCTTTTGACCTGCTGTGCGGTTTTCAGCACGAGCTTCACTGTAACTTCTTTTCCGTTGCGCTCTAACACGATGTCAACGGTATCGCCGATTTTATATTTATCTTTCTCATAATTGAGCTGTGAAATGCTGGTGATTTCTTTTCCGTTGAATTTGCGGATATAATCGCCCGCCTGAATGCCGGCTTCTTCCGCCGCGCCGCCGCGTGTCACTTCTTCCACGCGGACGCCCGCCTTCACATTCTGCATGGCGGCATAATAATCGTTGATCTCCTGAACGGTAACGCCCAGCATCGCGCGATCCTGCACAGCGCCATATTGAATGAAATCATCCACTACTTTGAGCGCGGTGTTGCTGGGGATGGCAAAGCCAATGCCCACCGCTTCTGAAGTAACGATTTTGGAAGACACCACACCAATGACCTGGCCGCGGCTGTTGAACATCGGGCCACCGCTGTTGCCGGGGTTGATGGAAGCATCCGTCTGGATGACTTTCATGATATAAGAACCCATTTCGATTTCACGGCTTGTGGAAGAAATGGCGCCCTGTGTCATGGTGTTGGCGAATTCAAGACCCAGCGGGTTGCCGATCACAACGGTGGGCTCGCCCACAACGATCTCATCGGAATCACCGAAAGTGGCTGCCTTTAAATTTTTAGCATCGATCTTGATGACGGCGATATCGCTTTTTTCATCGCTGCCCACGACCTTTGCCTGATATTCATCGCCCGAATAGGTTTTAACGGTGATGCTCAGCGCATCGCCCACCACATGGTCGTTGGTGATGATATAACCGTCTTCTTTATAAATGATGCCGGTGCCGACGCCGCTGCCTGTGGGGGTCTGGCAGGTGATGGCCACCACCGAAGCCACATTATCCGCATAGATCTGCGCGTTGGTTAAAGAATTTTCACTGTAGGTGGGCTGATAAACGACTTTGCTGGTTGTTGCGCCGCTGCCGGATGAATTGGAAGCCTGGTTCAGAACGCCGCTGTATTGTAAATATCCAAAGGTGGAACCAACCGAAACCGCCGCCGTCAGCGCCACAAGCCCTATTGTTTTGGCAACGGCCTTTTGGCGATGCGATTTTTTTGCTTTTCTTTGCTGCGCTTCTTCATAATAATCGTAGTGCTGCTGCTCAGGCGCCTGCGCCTGCGGCATATTCCAGCCGTTTGCGCCGCCGGTCATCTGTTCCGGGGAAGCAGGCCGAATCTGAAAAGAATATTGTTCACCGTTTGTATTTTGATTTTCGCCGTCGTGGTTTTCAAATCCACCAAATTGTTTATCATCCATGAGGATTCCTCCTTTTTGTTTCTACAGGCATATTATCCCTTAAAAATATGAAAATGCAATTGCAAAAAATAAAATATTTTGTAAACGAGAAAAGTTCTATCCTGCGCTTTCTTCCGTTTTTTCACATTTTGCACAACTTTGACCGTTCAACGCGATATTTTGTCTTCAATACACGCACATTTTTATTAAATCGTCTGAAAATTTTATCATTTAGTGATTGAAAAGTAAAAAGCGCACTGCTATAATAAAAATATCGGGTCTATGGCCCGCAACGATTAAAAACCCATTTTAATATTATGAATATGGAGATGAAAGTAATGTCTGCAAAAATGATGGATGCGCTTGTTAAAACCGAAGCCGCAAAAGGACTGACTTTGATGCAGGTTCCTGTTCCCACACCGGGCCCCGGCGAAGTTCTGATCAAGATCCACAAGACCGCGATCTGCGGCACAGATGTTCACATTTATAACTGGGATCCCTGGAGCCAGGCAAACATTAAGCCTCCCCTCGTGACCGGCCACGAATATGTGGGCGAAATCGCCGAGCTGGGCGCGGGCGTAACAGCTTATCATGTGGGCCAGCGTGTTACAGGCGAAGGCCACATTATCTGCGGCACCTGCCGCAACTGCCGCGAAGGCAATGGCCAGTGGTGCCCCAATGCCAAAGGCGTTGGCGTGAACCGCAACGGCGCTTTTGCCGAATATCTCTGCATCCCCGCCACCAATGTGGTGCCCATTGATGAAAGCCTTGAAGAAGATCTGGTTTCTTTCTTTGATGCGTTCGGCAACGCCACCCATACCGCTTTGATGTGGGATCTGGTGGGCGAAGATGTGCTGATCACCGGCGCAGGCCCCATCGGCGTTATGGCGGTCGCCATCTGCAAATATGCGGGCGCACGCAATGTCGTTATCACCGATGTGAACGAATATCGTCTTGATCTGGCCAGAAAAATGGGCGCAGACGCGGCGGTGAATGTTGCCAAAGAACAGCTGACCGATTATTATGCAAAGCTGAACATCAAAGAAGGCTTTGATGTGGGCCTTGAAATGTCCGGCAGCGCACCCGGCCTCAACCAGCTGCTCAAATCCATGCGCAACGGCGGCAAGGTTTCTCTGCTTGGTCTGCAGGGCCCCGACACCAAGATCAACTGGGATGACATCATCCTGAAGGGTCTGTGCGTCCAGGGCATCTATGGCCGCAAGATCTTTGCTACATGGAACAAGATGAGTGCAATGGTTCAGGGCGGCCTGGATCTGAAGCCCATCATCACCCATCGTTATCATTACACCGAATTTGAAAAGGGCTTTGCTGCCATGATCTCCGGCAATTCCGGCAAAGTCGTTCTGGATTGGACAACAAAGAAATAATCAGGAGGAGATTCTCATGAAAGAAGCATTGAAGATCTATGCACAGCAGCTGGCTGACATTCGCGAAGCCGGCACCTATAAAGACGAGCGTTTCATCACCACCCCGCAAAACAGCCGCATTGACACCACAAAAACAAAGAATGTTGTCAATATGTGCGCCAACAACTATCTGGGCCTTTCCAACAATGCCGAAGTCATCGCTGCCGCAAAAGCCAGCTATGATAAATGGGGCTACGGCCTGTCTTCCGTTCGTTTTATCTGCGGCACACAGCAGCTGCATAAGGATCTTGAAAAGAAGATCAGCACTTTCCTGGGCATGGATGACACCATCCTCTATTCTTCCTGCTTCGATGCCAACGGCGGTTTGTTCGAAACCCTGCTGACAGCGGAAGACGCCGTTATCTCTGATGAACTCAACCACGCTTCCATCATCGATGGCGTTCGCCTTTGCAAAGCAAAGAGATTCCGTTATAAAAACAACAACATGGAAGACCTGAAAGCACAGCTGGAAGCCGCAAAAGACGCGCGCATCAAGCTGATCGCCACCGATGGCGTTTTCTCGATGGATGGCTTTATCGCCAACCTGAAGGGCATCTGCGATCTGGCCGATGAATATGGCGCTTTGGTCATGGTCGATGACAGCCACGCTGTTGGCTTCATGGGCGAACATGGCAAAGGCACACCCGAATATTGCGGCGTAATGGGCCGTGTGGATATCATCACCGGCACATTGGGCAAAGCTTTGGGCGGCGCTTCCGGCGGCTACACCAGTGCCCGCCAGGAAATCGTCGATCTGCTGCGCCAGCGCAGCCGCCCCTATCTGTTCTCGAACACTCTGGCCCCGGCAATCGCCGCCGCCAGCTGCAAAGTGTTTGATATGCTGACAGAATCCACCGCTCTGCGTGATAAAGTTCACGAGAACACCAAATACTTCCGTGAGAAGATGGCAACTTTGGGCTTTGATATTCCCGAAGGCACCCATCCCATCGTGCCTGTCATGCTCTATGACGCAAAGGTCGCTCAGGAATTTGCGGCCCGTATGCTGGAAAAGGGCGTTTATGTGGTTGGCTTCTGCTATCCTGTCGTTCCCCAGGGCAAAGCCCGTGTGCGTACACAGATCTCTGCCGCACACACCAAGGAAGATCTGGATTTCGCCATCAAGTGCTTCGCAGAAGTTAAGAAAGAAATGGGCATCTAACCTTTTCTCTTTGTTACATTACTGCTATTTACAGAAGGCGTTCGCGCCTGACTGTTCCTCAAAAGAAACAGCGGTCACAGGAACCTGTGGCCGCTGTTTTATTATATGCCTGCGGCAGTTTTTCTTCCTCTTTCCTTTGGATAAAAATTTTTCTCTGCTTTTTGATCGGCCTCAACCAATCCTCTATGCTTCGCATATGATTTTTCAACGATCTCCCTGTTTCTTTGAGAACCATTCTTTATTCATCGCGGCAGAGTTCTTTTTCCCTTGATTGACGGCAGAGCGAATCCAAAGTATAATAACCGCATAGCGGTTATTATATAAATTTTACGGCCCGCCTACGGCGCCGGCCACTTTATACCATTCCTGCTTCGCACTCATGGTATAATAGCCGCATAGCGGTTATTATATAAATTTTACGGCCCGCCTACGGCGCCGGCCACTTTATACCATTCCTGCTTCGCACTCATGGTATAATAGCCGCATAGCGGTTATTATATAAATTTTATGGCCCGCCTACGGCGCCGGCCACTCTATACCATTGCTGCTTCGCACTCATAGCATACTGCCTAAAGATTCTTTGGCAGGCTCAATTCATCAGGAGGTTTTTATGAAAGATTCTTTCTCTCGTCATTTTTTTCGTGCCCTCGCCTTTGGCGGAATCATTACCTTTCTTTCTTATTTTCGGGTAATCACCTCTTTTAGCGGTATTTCCGAAGGAAGCTTAAATTGGTTTCAGCTTGCAAGAACCTTCCTGCTGTGTTCCGCCGTTTTTCTGGCCGTCAATTTGCTGGCCGATTTTATCATAAAGAAGTTCGCCAAAAAATAACTGCTTTCTGCGTTTTTACTATAAAATAAACGGTTCGCGGCCTTTGGCCGCGAACCGTTTTTCATTTTCAATTATTTGCCGCTTTTATTCCGCGATACCGGCAGCCTTCATATATTCCACATAAGCTTTGGCCACCCGAACCATCGAATCGATTTCGATATGCTCGTTGAACTGGTGGGCCATGGTGTCTTCGCCCGGCCCAAAGATCACAAAAGGCGCTTTTGTTTTGGGGATGATCTGGGAAGCATCGGTATAGAAATAAAGCCCTTTTACCACGGGCGTGATGGCCGCTTTTTCACAGGCCGCCTTCATCTCTTCCACAAACGGATGATCCGCCGCCACTTCCACCGCAGGGCGGTTGTTGATGATCTCCACTTTCAGCGAAAGCTTCGGGCATTCTTTCATCATTTCCGCGCAGATATCGCCGGCCTGCGTGAGCAGCTTGTCATGGCTGACCGAAGGCAGAGTGCGCATATCGATTTCCATCACAGCGTTTGCGGGGATGACATTCGTCATAATGCCGCCGTTCAGTTTTGTGACAGCCATGGTGGTGTGGTTCAAAAAGACATGTTCTTCGCTGACCGGCACGATTTTGCGGAAGCGGCGCTCGAATTCCATCAATTTTTCTACGCCGTTCACGCCGATTTCAGGCCGCGAACCATGAGCCAGCGCGCCCACGGCGCTGATTTTGAGCCACAAAGCGCCCTTTTCGCAAATGCCGATATTCTCGTTGGAGGGTTCCGCCACGATGACGGTTTCCGCCTGATGCAGAGTTTCTTCTTCTGCCACGGCCAGAGCGCCCAGGCCGCCCACTTCTTCATCAGCCGTGAAACACAAAACGATATCTTTTTTCAGCTTTGCGCCGCTTTCCAGCAGGTAGCGGCAAGCCGCGATCATCGAAACCAGACCGCCTTTCATATCTGCCGTTCCGCGGCCCCAAATCACGCCGTTTTCTTCTTTTGCTTCCAGCGGCGGATATTTCCACGCGGTTTCATCGCCGCAGGCCACTGTATCCATATGCCCCACAAAGGCAACGCCGCCCCGCGCTTCGCCCGGCAGCCGAACGATCAGGCTGGCGCGGCCTTCGCCGTGGCGGATTATTTTTTTCTCGGCTGTTTCCGGGAAAAGCCCGGCAAGCAGCTTGACCATTCGTTCTTCACCGGGGTTCGGCTGGCAGGTATCCATCCTCACCAGCGTTTTTAAAAGATCGCCGCAATATTCCCGGCTGAGCGTATTTTCATGCATATGCTATTCTCCCTTTCCTTCGCCAATAATAATGTCCTATTGACAGTTTACCTTCTTTACGATTACAATGCAATCATAAATCATATGAAAAGAGAGTTGCCTTATGAATCGGCTTTATCAAGTTTCCACCTTAAACGCTTTGATGCTGGGGAATTTCGACAGCGCAGATACGATCGCGCATGTTCTTTCCATGGGCAATTTCGGCATCGGCACCTTCACCGGCATGGATGGTGAGATGATCGTCTGCGATGGCACCGCCTACCGCGCGGCGGCAAGCGGCCGCGTTCAGCCCGCCGAACTTTCCGAAACCACCCCTTTCTGCATCGTGGGAAAAGATGACCCCTCGGTTTCTTTTGAAAACTGCCCGCAGCCCATCCCTTCCTTCGAGGCGCTGAAAGCCCTTTTGGATGAAAAGATCGACGCTTTGGGCGGCAACAAAAACTGTTTTTACCTGATGCACAGCCATGGCGTGTTCCCCTTCATGCATATCCGCAGTATCGCAAAACAGCAAAAGCCCTATCTCACACTGCCCCAAGTGGCTTCCAGCCAGCAGGAACACCTCTATGAGGCTATCCGCGGCAATGTGGTGGGGGTCTGGTTCCCCGCTTATTGCAGCGGCATCAATATGCCGGGCTGGCATCTTCATTTCTTATCGGAAGACCGCAGCTGCGGCGGGCATATTTTAGAGCTTTCCGCTTCTGAGCTGGCGTGGAAGCTGCTGCCGAAAACGGATTTTGCTCTGCATCTTCCCACAAACCCCGAATTTGCGTGTCTTCCCTTAGATCGCGACCTGAGCCGCGAAACAAAAAGCGTAGAAGGCGAATCACAGAAGAATAAATAGAAAAAAGCGCAAGTAAGCGCCTGCCGCAAAACGGAAAACCAAGATCGTTCTCGGAAAAGTTGTGTTCCACTCGCTTTTCAACACAATTTTCCGGGTCGATTCTTGCGTTAACCGCAATTTTGCCGCAGGCGCTTTCGTTTTCTGTCGTTTATCGTTCGCTTATTTCTTCACCGCCGCGTTCTGCACGCCGATATAATGCAGAATGTTCAGATCCAGCGGATGATCTGTTCCGTGGTTCCCGTGGCCGTCTTCCTGCTGATGGATGCCATGATCCGGCGAAAAAGTATACAGCACCGCGTGATTCTTCCAGCAATGGTGGATCTTTGCCGTAAGCGCTTCAAAAATATCGATCTGATGCTGAAGCGCCATCATCGATTCGGGGCTTTCTACGCCTGTTCTGTGCATCACATCGTCATATTCCTGCGTATAGACGCTGATGAGATCATAGCGATCTTCTTCGATCAGCTTGAGCGCCTGGTCGCGCACCTGTTCATCATAGGGCATGATATAATAATCCAGCGCGCGGTCGTTATAAATATGCGCCATGCTGGAACCTTCCACCGCCACGATGGCCACCTTTTTGCCGGCGCGCAGCGCGGAATCAAAAAGGCTGTCAATAGAAATGACAGGTTTTGCATATTCCCGAATGCCATGCACTTCGGGCAGCGCCCCGGTATACATCGTGCCAAAGCAAACGGGGGTGTAAGAAGGCATCACCGCGCGAAACGGAAGGATCAGCTGTGTTTCGCGGCGAACCGAAGCAAACAACTGGGGATATTTTTCGGCCAGGCACTGCCCCACCGCATCGGGATTATAAATCAAAGTGCGTTCGATCGGTTCTTTGCAAAGATCCTCCACAAGGCCGCATAAGGTTTCATCGGGCTGCTGGGCCTGTTTGGGGCGCTCGATGCCCATGGCCCGGGCCACGATGCCCGCCAGCTGACACAGTGAAAGTCGATTTGTCTTTTCCATTTCCATACCTCCGTTTTTTATTTTAGAATAGATCGATTCAAAATAAAAAACGCATTCGGCCGGCTGCTCTTGCGCTGAATTTTACTTCATTTCAAAAGAGAACCTTTGGCCGAATGCGTTGCTCAGGCATTTTTCAGGTCAGCGGATGACCGCCGTATCGGCGCCGAACAAGGGTTTAAACCTTGATTTTCGCCTCGCCTGCGTGCATTTTTTCATATTTAGTTAAAACAGGCTTGACGCAGTTTTCCAGAAAATCTTCTGTTTGAAGCGCCGCGCAGCCGATATATTTTTCCGGCGAAAGCAAACCGTTGAGTTCTTCCTCCGTTACGCCAAAGCTTTCATCCCCGGCGATGCGGGCGATCAGGTCATTGGGCTTGCCTTCGATTTTCACCTGGCGGGCCGCGGCCATTGAATGCTCACGGATGCTTTCATGCAGTTCCTGGCGGTCGCCGCCGCGGCGAACGGCATCCATCATGATGTTTTCGGTGGCCATGAAGGGCAATTCTTCGCGCAGATGTTTCTCGATCATTTTGGGGTAAACCACCAGACCGCCGGAAACATTGATATACAAATTCAAAATGGCATCGCAGCATAAGAAGGCTTCCGCCACGCTCAGGCGCTTATTGGCGCTGTCATCCAAAGTTCTTTCAAACCACTGGGTGGCCGCCGTGATGGCCGGGTTTAAAGTATCGATCATCAAATAACGCGAAAGCGCCGCAATGCGCTCGCAGCGCATGGGGTTGCGCTTATAGGCCATGGCCGAAGAACCGATCTGGTTCTTTTCAAACGGTTCTTCCATCTCTTTCATATGCTGCAGCAGGCGCATATCATTCGAGAATTTCGCCGCGCTTTGCGCCACCAGAGAAAGGGCGTTCAGCACAATGGAATCGATCATGCGCGAATAAGTTTGGCCCGAAACGGGAACGCAGCCATCAAAGCCCATCTTTTCGGCGATCAGCTGATCGAGCCGGCGCACCTTGCTGTAATCATTATCGAACAGTTCTAAGAAGCTGGCCTGTGTGCCTGTTGTGCCTTTGGAACCCAGCAGCTTCAGGTTTTCAAGCACATGCTCCACTTCACGAATATCGATCAGCAGATCATGGATCCATAAAGTTGCGCGTTTGCCAACCGTGGTGGGCTGCGCCGGCTGATAATGTGTAAACCCAAGGGTGGGCATTTCGCGGTATTCTTCGGCAAAGGCGGAAAGGTTTCTTAAAACCTCTACCAATTTAGCCAAAAGCACCTTCAGCCCTTCATGCATGATGATCACATCGGTGTTATCGCCCACATAGCAGGAAGTGGCGCCTAAATGGATAATGGGGCGGGCTTTGGGGCAGCATTCGCCATAAGTATGCACATGCGCCATGACATCGTGTCTGAACTTGGCTTCATAAGCGGCGGCTTTTTCAAAATCGATATCTTCGATATGGGCGCGCATCTCTTCCAGCTGTTCATCGGTAATGGAAAGGCCAAGCTGCCGTTCCGCCTCGGCCAAAGCGATCCACAGGCGGCGCCATGTGGAAAACTTATATTGCGATGAAAATAAAAACTTCATTTCGTCGCTGGCATATCGGGTATTCAGCGGGGTTTCATACATTCTTGTATCGTTCAAATCGGTACACCCTTTCTTCGCATATCTTAACCGCCGAAAAGGCGGTTTTTCATCCTCTGTTTTATTGTTCTGCATCGCGGCATCCAAACGCTCCGCATGGGCCATCGCCGTAGGCGGGCTGTAAAATCTGTATAATAACTGCTATGCAGTTATTATACCATGTTCTTTGCGCCCTGTGCAACGCCTGCCCCAGAAAAACCCGCGGGTATCCCACGAAAATATCGGTTCCACGCTGTCTGTCTTTCCTGCTTTCCGTCTTATTGTGGCTTCAATCGCCGGTTCCAAAAAAGCTTGCTCCGGCTGCATTTGGGCTCCTGCAAAACAACAAAACGCGCGGTATGGCAAAACCATATATGGAATATATCATAGAGTTTCAAGAAAACCGGCGGTTGCCCGGCGTAAGATCATGCTTATTTTGCGGGGTGATAAAATATCTTGCCTATCAGGTTCCCTGCAAGTGCAATCACACCACATGTAAAACAGGCAAAATAAAGAAAACTGCTGCAAGTGATTTATCATTTGCAGCAGTTTCTGTTTTATCGCAGTCACGCTCCGGTTTCAGATCACGGCTTGGGGCGCTATTTTGCTTTCTTCTCGCGGTGAGAATATAAAATGCGAATCGAATTTATGACACAAAGCATGGCAACGCCGCTGTCGGCAAAAACGGCCATCCACATGTTGGCATATCCGGCAAGGCCCAAAACCATCACCAGCAACTTGACCGCCAGCGCAAACACAACATTTTGCATAGCGATCGCGCCGGTTTGTCTGGCAATGGCCAAAGAATCGGGGATGGCTTCCATCGAAGAAGTCATAAACACGATATCCGCCGCTTCGATAGCCGCATCCGCGCCGCTGCCCATGGCGGCCCCCACATCCGCACCAGCCAGAACAGGCGCATCATTAATACCATCGCCAACGAACATCACCGCGCCGTATTTTTGGCGGATCTCTTTGAGCCGCTCGACTTTTTCTTCCGGCAGCAGGCGCGCAAACACATCATCCACTCCAACGGCCCTTGCCACGGCTTCCGCGCTTTGGGGCGCGTCTCCGGTAAGCATGGCGGTGACCACATTGCCGCGGTGCAGCTGTTCTACGGCTGTTTTTGCTTCTTCTTTAATGGTATCTGCAATCACAAGATAACCCATCAGCAGCCCATCTTTGGCCAGCAGCACTTCACTGCCATAGATTTCATCTGTTAATTTATCTAACTTTACATCATTTGATTCCATAAGCTTTTTATTGCCGCAAAGCCATGTTGCGCCGCCCCACTGGGCTATAACGCCCTGCCCCGCGGTCTCGGTGAGGCTGTCGGGTGTTTCAAGAGCAATGCCCTGTTTTTTTGCCGCCGTTTGAATGCTCACAGCGATGGGATGGTTCGATCTGCTTTCGCATGCCGCCGCATCTTTCAGCAATTCATCGGCGCTGATATCGGCCAGCGACACAATTTTCTGAACTTCGAAGTTGCCTTTGGTGATGGTTCCCGTTTTATCCATTACCACGGCTTTCACTTTTTTCATCGCCTCCAGCGAGACGCCGCCTTTAAACAGAATGCCCTTTTTCGAGCCCGCGCCAATGCCCGCAAAGAAAGAGAGCGGAACGCTCAGCACCAATGCGCAGGGGCAGCTGATGACCAAAAAGGTAAGCGCGGTATAGACCCAATGATGCCAATTGCCGGTAAACAGCGAAGGCACAATGGCCGTTATCAAGGCCACCGCCACCACAGCGGGGGTATAGATCCTGGCAAATTTGGTGATAAATCGATCGATCTTGGGCTTGCTGGCCGCCGCGTTTTCCACAGAATCCAAAATGCGGGTGACCATTGATTCTTCCAGACTTTTTTCTACGCGAACTTTCAGCACGCCCGAAAGGTTCATACAACCCGAGATCACCGCATCGCCTGCCGCCGCGCGCACAGGCACGGGTTCGCCCGTCACGGGGGAAGTGTCGATTCGGCTTTCGCCCTCGACCACAACGCTATCCAGCGGAATGCGGTCGCCGGCCTTCACGATCAGCAGGTCGCCGGGATTCGCTTCGGAAGCGGGAATAACACGCCCTTCGGCCAGTTCCACCACTTCGGGACGCATATCCACGGCATCCATGATCTGCTTTCTGCTTTTTTCCACCGCGCGGTGTTCGAAATATTCCCCTACGCGATAAAACAGCATCACACCCACGGCCTCCGCATATTCGCCGATAACGATAGCGCCCACGGTGGCAAGGCTCATCAAAAAGTTTTCATCAAACACATGGCCTTTTGTCAGGTTTTTCACTGCTGTCCATAAAATTTCTCCGCCCAAAACGGCATAAGAACAAAGGAACGCGGCCGTTGCCCAAGCCATTTGGTTCCCTTTTTCTAAAAAAATGCCCAGCAAAAACAGCGCAGCGCCGCCTAAAATCAAAAGCAGTTCATTTTTTTCTTTTTTCTGCTCTTCTTTCGGATCCTGCTTTTGGGCAGTCTGCTGTTTGACCACCACCTGCGGCTCGATGGAAGCGCAAATTTCTTGAAGTTTCGGCAGCAGCTTTTCTTGAGAAACAGCCGTTACTTTCAGCTGTTTGGTGGCGAAAGTCAAAGTCGCCCCGCTCACTTCGGGCAATTCATTGATCTTGCGTTCCATTTTGGCGGCGCAATTGGCGCACCCCAGATTTTCAAGCAGGTAAACCTGTGTGGTTTCGCCTTTGGCGGCGGTTTTCAGCGTTACCTTTACCTGATCTTCGATCGATGCACAGATTTGCTGTATTTGCGGCAAAAGGGAAGGCGCATCCGCCGCCTGCACTTTCAGCTGTTTTGTGGTATATGTCAACGCAGCGCTTTCTACGCCAGGCAACTGACGGATTTTAGCTTCCATCTTTGCCGCGCAATTGGCGCATCCCAGATTTTCAAGTATAAAAACAGTGGTCTTCGCAGAATTTTTTAAATTTTCTTTCTGTTCTTCTTCGTGGTGATGTTCATGCCCGCAGCAGCAGCCGTCATGCTCTTCATGGTGATGCTCATGCCCGCAGCAGCCGTCATGCTCTTCGTGATGATGCTCATGCCCACAGCAGCCGTCATGTTCTTCGTGATGATGCTCATGCCCACAGCAGCAGCCGTCATGTTCTTCGTGATGATGCTCATGCCCGCAGCAGCCGTCATGCTCTTCATGGTGATGCTCATGGCCACAGCAGCAGCCGTCATGTTCTTCGTGATGTTCCGCGCTTTCATGCGCTTTTATCATCGTAATCCCTCCCTTTACAAATATTTATCCAACACAGCATTAAACCTCGCTAAAACATCCACATCCCCCTGCTCGATGCCATCTTTTACACAATGGTTCAAATGCTCTTTTAAAAGCAGTTTGCCCACTTTGTTGATGGAACCGGAAAGGGCCGAGATCTGAAGCAGAATATCTTCGCATTCTTTTCCATCTGCCAGCATTTGGCGCACCCCGCGCACATGGCCTTCAATGGCGGCCAAACGGTTATCCAACGCTTTATTATAATGACTCGACATAATTTTTTTCCTCCTTTTATCCCATCCCCCCCGGGAGGGGGTCTGTCTATACTATACTTCCCCCATGCCTTTCTGTCAAGGCCTTTATTCTTCTTTTCTTTGGCGGGGTTTCCATTGACACCCCCCTTGTTTCATCATATAATAAATTTGCCGCAAAAGAGGGTTTTCCCGCGGCGCAACAGGTTATAAAAACGCAGAAAATGCCTGAACATCGGCTTAAAACGCGTCGTAAGTCATTTTCGATCAAAACAGATGGCTGAAGTGTGGTATCTTTGCCCCGACGCTTGATGTGTTGGGGTTTTCTTTTTGAGTTTATTTTTTAGACAGGGGTTGTCACTATTGAATATACGCATGGCCGGCATCGATCATTCTCTGGCCGGCATCGATATCCGCAGTCAATTTTCTTTTTCAAAATCACGGCAGGAAGAGATCTGCCGCGATCTTTGTGATCTTCCCGAGGTTCTGGGGGCGGTGCTCATCGCCACCTGCAACCGAACGGAGGTTTATCTTTCCTGCGAGGAAGGCTCTCAGCTTCATCCCTTCGCGTGCCTTTGCCAGGTGAGCGATATCCCGTTTGAAGATTGCAGCGGCCTTTATAAAATGCGCTGCGGCGATGAGGCCTTCCGCCACCTTTGCCGTTTGGCCTGCGGCGCGGAATCACGCATCTGGGGCGAAGATCAGATCATCACGCAGGTGAAAAACGCCATTGTTGCTTCGCGCGGCGTTCACTGCGCCGACGGTGCTTCAGAGGTGCTTTTCCGTATGGCCGTCACCGCGGCCAAGCGCATCAAAACCGAGCTTCGCTTCACCAAATCTGAGGTTTCGGTTGCCCAAAAAACCCTGGAACTGTTTCAGGCGGCCCAAAACCCGCCCCATCGTGTTTTGGTCATCGGCAACGGCGAAGTGGGTCGGCTGGTGGCGAAAACGCTGCTTGCCCATGGTTTTGAAGTGACCATGACCCTTCGCCAATATAAATATAAGCAGATCGATGTGCCAAAAGGTGCCGATGCTTTGGATTACGCGCGGCGCTATGAGGTTTTGCCGCAATTCGATGCGCTTGTCAGCGCCACCTCAAGCCCCCATGTGACCATTCAGGCCGAGCTTTTGGCCGGGCTTCCCAAACTTCCTGCGCTCTATGTGGATCTGGCGGTCCCCCGCGATATCGACCCGTCGGTGGCCAAGCTCGCGGGATGCTCGCTATATGATATCGATACGCTTTCCATCGATGCCATCACCGAAGATCACGAAGCTGTTCTGCGGCAGGCAGATGCCATTATCGAAAAATATCTGGGCGATTTTCACAAATGGGAACTTTACCGCCAGGCGGCCGTTCGGAAGGGATAACCCCCATGACAAAAGATTTTTTCCCCGTTTTTTCAGATATCCGCGGCAAAAAAGCCGTGATGATCGGCGGCGGAGCCATTGCCGCCCGCCGCATGGCCACGCTTTGCCGTTTTTCTTTTTCGCTTGTGGCGGTGGCGCCGGATTTTTGCGATGATTTTCTGGATCTTGCCCGCCGCTTTCCGATCACGCTTGTGCGGCGCGCCTTCGAGCCTCGCGATCTGGAGGATGCCTTTTTGGTGGTGGCCGCCACCGACCGGCGCCCTGTCAACCGCGAAGTGGGGCGGCTTGCCCGTGAAAACCATCAGTTTGTCAGCGTTTGCGACAGGCGCGAAGAATGCAATTTCTATTTTCCCGCTTTGATCGAAACCGAAACGCTTACCGCCGGATTGATCGGCGACGGAAGCGATCACGCGGCCGTTTCGCGCGCGGCCAAACAAATAAGGGAGATTTTAAAATGAACTTGACCATCGGAAGCCGTGAAAGCAAATTAGCGGTGATTCAGACACAGATCGTGATGGATGCGCTTGGCGCGCTGCACCCCGATTTGAAAATAGAACTGCTCACCATGAAAACCACCGGCGATATCATTTTAGACAGAACATTGGATAAGATCGGCGGCAAGGGCCTTTTTGTCAAAGAGCTTGACCGCGCTTTGGAAGACGGCCGCGCCGATCTGACCGTTCACAGCTTTAAAGATATGCCCATGGAAGAGCGTGAAGATCTGCCCATCGTCGCCGTTTCGCCCCGTGAAGATCCCCGCGACGCGCTGGTTCTGCCCGCCGGAGTTTCCGAACTCGATCTCAGCCGCCCCATTGGATGCGCCAGCGCCCGCCGCCGCCTTCAGCTGCAAAAGCTGTTCCCCGGCTGCCTTGTAAAACCCGTTCGCGGCAATGTGCTGACACGGCTTGAAAAGCTTGACAGTGGCGAATATTCGGCCCTTGTGCTGGCAGGCGCCGGTTTGAAACGCCTTGGGCTCGATCATCGCATCAGCCGCTTTTTTCCGGTGGAAGAGATGCTGCCCGCCGCCTGTCAGGGCATTCTGGCCGTTCAGGCGCGGAAAGATTTCGACCGCAGCCTGCTGAAAGGCTTTCACGACCCTGATACCTGGCAGATCGCGCTGGCGGAACGCGCTTTCGTGCGCGCGCTGGATGGCGGCTGTTCTTCGCCCGTGGCGGCCCACGCCACGCTTGAAAACGGAACGCTCACTTTGCGCGGGCTTTATGTAAACGAGCAGGAAGCCTATCACATCCGCTCGATCTCGGGCCCCGCAGACCAAGCCGAAGCTCTGGGCGCCAGCCTGGCGCTTTCAATGAAAAAGGAGGATCAGGATGGCAAACGGTAAAGTTTATCTCATCGGCGCCGGCCCCGGCGACCCGGGGCTGCTGACTTTGAAGGCCCATGAGCTGCTTTCTTCTGCCGAAGTGGTGGTTTATGACCGTTTGGTGGGCGAAGAGATCATGGCGATGATCCCCCCCACCGCAACTTTGATCAATGTTGGCAAACACGCGGGCGATCACCCCGTGCCCCAGCACCGCATCAACGAAATTCTGGTGGAAGAAGCCCAAAAGGGCCATCAGGTGATCCGCCTGAAAGGCGGCGACTGTTTTGTCTTTGGCCGCGGCGGTGAAGAGCTGGAAGAGCTTTGCCGTTATGATATTCCTTTTGAAGTGGTGCCCGGCATCACTTCCGCCATTGCCGCGCCGGCCTATGCGGGCATCCCCGTCACACACCGCGATTTTTGCTCTTCGCTTCATATCATCACGGGCCATAAGCAAAAAGACGGCCTTTTGAATTTAGATTATGACGCTCTCGTTCGGCTCAACGGCACCTTGATTTTTCTGATGTCCGTCGCCAGCGTGGGCGAAATTGCCGCGGGGCTTTTAAAAGCCGGCATGGAACCTTCCACCGATTGCGCCGTCATCGAAAACGGCACCCGCCCGCAGCAGCGCAAATTTGTTTCTTCTCTGGAAACCATCGAAGAAACCGTTCGCCGCAACGAGGTTCAATCACCCGCCATCATTCTGGTGGGGCGTGTGTGTTCCCTTTCCGATTCGTTCGATTGGTTCGACCGCCTGCCGCTGAAGGGCCGCCGCATTCTTGTTACGCGCCCGAAAAACGCCGCTTCCAGGCTTGCCGATCGGCTGCGCGCTCTGGGGGCCGCGGTTTCGCTGGCGCCCGCCATCGAGACCCTGCCGCTGCCGTTTGCGGTTCCCGATTTTTCGCTTTATTCGGCGCTTGTGTTCACCAGCGCCGCCGGAGTTCATGCTTTCTTCGCGGGTCTGTTTGAACATGGGTTCGACAGCCGCCGTCTTTCGGGCTGTCTTTTGGCCGCCGTCGGCCCCCAAACCGCCAAAGCGCTGCGCCATTACGGGCTGTGCGCCGATTTTGTTCCCAAAGAATATACGGGTTCGGCGCTGGGCGATGAGCTTTGCAAAAGCGGCCTGCTGAAAGAGGGCAAACGCGTTTTGATCCCCCGCGCCGCAGAAGCCGCGCCGGAACTGACGGATCATCTGCAGGCAAACCATATCGCCTATGATGTTCTGCCGGTTTATCACACAGTGATGACCTTGTCGCTGCCGTTTGCAAAAGAAGATTTTGATGTGGTCACCTTCACCAGCGCCAGCTGCGTGGAAAACTTTTCCCATTGTCTTTCGGGCGATCTATCCCAGGTGACCGCCCTCTGCATCGGCCCGAAAACCGCCGAAAAAGCGCGCGAACTGGGCATGCAGGTCATCCTTTCCAAAGAAGCTTCCATCGATTCCATGATAGAAACATTGATTAACAGGGGGTAATGTTCAAATGTTCACCAGAGGACGCCGGCTGCGCTATAACAGCCTCATTCGCGGCATGGCCCGCGAAACCCGTGTCAGCGCGGATGCACTGATTCTTCCTATTTTCTTGAAAGAAGGAATCGGGATCAAAGAAGAGATCCCCTCTTTAGACAACCAGTATCACTACAGCCCCGACCGCGTATGCGAAGGCATTGAAGAAGCCGTGGCCGCCGGTGTGCGCAAATTTCTGCTGTTCGGCCTGCCCGAACATAAAGATGCCTGCGGCAGCGAAGCCTATAATGATCAGGGCATCGTTCAGCAGGGCCTGCGCGCCATCCGTGAAAAATTCGGCGATTCCGTTTATCTGGTCACCGATGTCTGCATGTGCGAATATACTTCTCACGGCCATTGCGGCATTCTCGACGGCACTTATGTGGATAACGATAAAACGCTTTCTTATCTGGCGCGCATCGCCGTTTCTCACGCAAAAGCCGGCGCCGATATGGTGGCGCCTTCCGATATGATGGATGGCCGTGTGGCCGCTATCCGCGCCGCTTTGGATGAAGCGGGGTTCCAGCATCTGCCCATCATGTCTTATGCGGTGAAATATGCCTCTTCTTTCTATGGCCCCTTCCGCGATGCGGCAGGTTCGGCCCCCAGCTTCGGCGATCGCAAAACCTATCAGATGGATTATCACAACCGCTTTGAAGCGCTGCATGAAGCCAAAGCCGATGAAGAAGAAGGCGCGGATATCATTATGGTAAAGCCCGCTCTTTCTTATCTGGATATCATCCGCGAAGTGCGCGGCCAAACCACTTTGCCCGTGGCGGCCTACAGCGTCAGCGGCGAATATGCCATGATCAAATCCGCCGCAAAGGCCGGCCTCATCGATGAATACGGCGTGATGTGTGAAAGCGCCATTGCCGTTTTCCGCGCAGGCGCGGGCATTTTGATCACCTATTATGCAAAAGAACTGGCGCAGGCCATTGCGAGAGGAGATATCGGTTGATATGACACGATCGGAAGCTTTGTTCGAGCGCGCAAAAAAAGTGATGCCCGGCGGCGTGAACAGCCCTGTTCGCGCGTTTAACGCGGTGGGCGGTTCCCCGCGCTTCATCACCCGCGCAAAGGGTTCCCATATCTGGGATGCCGACGGAAATGAATATGTGGATTATATCGGTTCCTGGGGCCCCATGATCTTGGGCCATGCCACAGAAGAAGTGCTGAACGCCGTTGCTTCGACCATGGTGAACGGCTTGAGCTTCGGCGCGGCCACCGAACTCGAAGTGCAGATGGCCGAACTGATCACCGAGATCGTGAAACCCATTGAAATGGTGCGCATGGTCAACAGCGGCACAGAAGCCGTTATGAGCGCCCTGCGTCTGGCGCGCGGATTCACGGGCCGCGAAAAACTGATCAAATTCGCCGGATGCTACCATGGCCACAGCGACAGCATGCTGGTGAAGGCGGGCAGCGGCGCGCTGACCAACGGCAACCCCGACAGCAGCGGCGTTACCCGCGGCGCGGCGCAGGATACTTTGCTGGCCGAATATAACGACCTTTCTTCTGTGGAAGAACTGTTTCATCAAAACCCCGGCCAGATCGCCGCGGTGATCGTGGAACCCGTTGGCGCCAACATGGGCGTGGTTCCCCCCGCGGAAGGCTTTTTGCAGGGGCTGCGCAAGCTTTGCGATGAAAACGGCGCGCTTCTGATCTTTGATGAAGTCATCACAGGGTTCCGCCTGGCTTTGGGCGGCGCTCAGGAATATTTCGGCATCGACGCCGATCTTGTGACCTATGGAAAAATCATCGGCGCAGGCATGCCTGTGGGCGCTTACGGCGGCCGCCGCGAGATCATGTCGCATGTTTCGCCTTCGGGCAGCGTTTATCAGGCGGGAACCTTATCGGGCAACCCGGTGGCCATGGCCGCGGGCCTTGCCAACCTGACACAGCTGAAAAACCATCCCGAAGTTTATGATAAAATCAACGCCATGGCGGCTTCTCTCGCCCAGGGCATGAGAGATCGCCTGCCCTATACCGTCAATCAGATCGGCTCTGTGCTTTCTGTCTTTTTCACCAAACAGCCCGTTACCGATTTTGCTTCGGCCAAAACCAGCGATACGGCGATTTATGCCCGCTATTTCAACCACATGCTGCAAAACGGCATCTATATCGCCCCCGCTCAGTTTGAAGCGATGTTTCTCAGCGCGGCGCATACACCCGATGAGATCCAAAAAACTTTGGATGTGGCGGCTTCTTTTGAAAAATGACCCTCAACTTAAAAAAGCAGGCGGAAGAAAATCTCTTCCGCCTGCTTTTCTTTTATGCTACCACAGTTTTTTCAAATATTTTTCTCTCAGATAATCGAGGAAATATTGTTCGGAAAGCGGCTGCCCCGTGGCTTTTACGATCAGTTCTTTGGGGGTCAGCGCGCGGCCGTATTGATGCACATTTTCATAAAGCCATTGATTGATGGGCGCAAAATCGCCGGTGCGCAGTTTGTCATCCCAATCGGGCATTTTTTTGCGCATGGCGGCCAGCAGCTGCCCGCCATAAAGATTGCCCAGCGTATAGCTTTGGAAATAACCCACATGTCCCGACGCCCAGTGGATATCCTGCAAAACGCCGCCGCGGTCATCCTTCGGCGTCATACCGAAGCATTCCTGATATTTGGCGTTCCAGATCTCTCTGAAATCATCGGTTTTAGTCTTTCCTTCAAACCAGTCTTTTTCCATCTCGAAACGGATGATGGGATGCAGGCTGTAGGTCAGCTCGTCTGCTGTGATGCGGTTGGTTCCCGGCGTTACCTTCATCAGCGCTCTGTAAAATTCATCGGCCGAAACAGCGCCCAGCTGGGGGAAATGTTTCAAGATCACCGGATAGGCCAGTTCCCAGAATTCCGGCGATTTGCCGATGATGTTTTCATAAAAGCGCGACTGCCCTTCGTGAACGCCGCCGCCAAGGCCGCCCCACAGGCCGCATTCATTTGCGCGGGCGCTGCCGCTGTAGCCATAGCGGGCGTGGCCGCCTTCATGCAGCATGGTGAAAATGCCGCCCCAAATGCCTTTATAGCTGATGGCGATGCGGCAATCTTTTGGCCCCACGCCCGTGCACATGCCATGAAGCACTTCACTGTCGTGGGCACAGCCGGCGTCAAAACCCGTGAGCTGGTTGATTTCAAAGGCGGTGTCGCGGATCTGCTGATGGGTATATTCCACCTCTAACACCGAAGTATCGATTTTTTCCTGCCGCGGGCATACTTTTTCAAGAATCTCGCCGATGCCCGTTTTCAGCGCGGCAAACTGTTTTTCCACCTCTGCGGTGTCAATGCCTTCATCCACCGAATCGCAAAGCACCTCAAACGGGGGGCGGTTCGGGTCAATGGCGCGGGCCATTTTCATTTTCAAATCGAACAGCCCTTTGATCCAGGGTTTATAAACTTCGAAGCTGTTCTGGTTCAGCGCGTCACGCCATGCGCGCTGCGCCGCGCCGGTATAGTTGCGCAGCTCGATCTGCAGATCTTCGGGCACAAGCACCGCATCTTCATAACGGCGAATCAATTCCCGCGCCGCGCCGCGCTCATAAAGATCTTCAAACCCTTCATCGCCCATCTCTTTCAAGCCGGCGACCACTTTCGCGGTTTCGGGGTCTTTCAGCCGTGTCAGCGCCTGCCGTGTGAAATAGCCGCTGACTTCCTGGCGATAAGGCTGCCCTTTTTCTGAAAGGCCTTCCCAGAGATCCCAGCCCATCAGGCCCTGAATGCTGTCATAATAACGCTGTTCTTTTAAAATTTCGATAGCCTTTGTAACGATTGTGCGATCCATTCTTCTGCTTCCTTTCATCCGCTTTTGTTCCAGTATACCGCAGCCGCCGGGGATGCACAAGAAAAGGCCTTACGAATTTCTCGGCGAAAAACTGTGTAACTTCACCATGGGGCCAAATTCACGAAGCACAATAATAAGCCATCAGCCCATTGACCACCGCTTCGCAAAACACCTTTGTTCTTTCGGGCGATGTGATCTCTTCGAACTCATTGGGGTTGGGCAAAAAACCGTTTTCGATCAGGATCGCCTGCGTAAAATCCTGCCGGCAGACATAAAGCCGCGAATCTTCTGTCAGAGGCATCACAGGGCGGCCTGTTTGTGAAAAAGCGCTTTCGATCTGCCCCGCCAATTCTTTTGTGACAGGCTGGCGGCAATAAAGCCCCACGCCATAAAGATTTGTCAGATCCTGATCATCGGCCGCGCTGTTGCTGTGAAGCGAAAGAAAAACATCGGGCATTTCCTGAAACGATTTGAGGAAACGGCCGCGCAGGCTTACTTCTTCGTCGCTTTCCCGCGTCATCATCACCTGCGCCCCCTGCTCTTCCAGCCTTTTTTTCAGCTGTTTGGCCAGGGCCAGATTCACCTGTTTTTCGGGCAGCTCTTTTTCACAGCCATAAGCGCCTGCGGCCGCCCCGCCGTGGCCCGCATCCAGCATGATCTTCAGCCCCTTCAGGCTGCCCTGTTCACACTTCTTTTTTGGGCGAACGGTCAAGATCAGCTTTTTACCCTCGATTTGCCAATACCATCCCGCGGGCGAAAAATCATTTAAGGTGACTTGATAAATCAGGTCGCCTTCTTCGATCTGCGCCAGCGCCTTGGCCACCGCTTCGCCCTGAGGCAGCCGGTCGGATACCGCGTTGAAAAACCGCAGGCTCAGCACGCCGTTTTCATAAGAGCAGCTTGCCGCAGGAATCTTTTCGCTTTCAAACACAAATCTGGCCGAACCCTCCCGATACTCCGCAGAAACAGGCTTGATCTTTGATGCGCTGCCCGCTGTATCTTGAAACAGCTTTACAGCATCTTTGGCCACCCACCCCACATTGCGGCAAAGCACCTTATCGTTTTCCATGCGCTCCACCACCAGATTCATGCCTTTTCGCAAAAAATCTTTGCATCCCCCCCCCGCCCGCGGTTCATGGTAAACATCGCAGAGATCCTGCGTGACCGTGCATCCCAAAGAAACCGCCCGGCCGATCACGCAAACGCGGTGCGGGGCGATCTCGGCGGAAAGAACGCCCCGCCGGCTGCTGACATACAGCGGATGTGAAAAATCGGTCACGGTATCTTTCGCCCCCTGAAGCGGCGGCAAGGTCTGGCTGTATCCGCCCGGCTTCTTCTTCCAAAGCGCATAGCTTTTTCCGCCCAGCCAGAGAGAAACTTTGCTGCCGGTAGGCGCGGGATAAAAGAATTCTGCGCTTTCTCCCTGTTGGAGCCAGCGTTCCCCCGTTTCCAATGGGGCGGTTTCGCTCTGTTCCTTTCGAAACACCGTTCTTGTGAGGGTATTCTCGCCGTTTTGAATGGTGAAATGGTTGCTGCCCCATTCAAGGGGAACCAGGCAGCCCCAGCGCCCCGCCGCATCGCGCTGCGCAACCACGATATCATTGATTTTCAGCGGCTTGGATGCATCGGAGGTGCCGCAAAAATAAAACGCCTGTGTCGCCGACGCGCAATCTTCCGCCGGCCTTGCCAGCTCCAGCTTGCCACCAGGGACGCCTTTTGTTTGCTTCACACAGGCCAGCATCTGCTGGTTTTGAGCCAGATTGCCATAGCGAAACAAGATCCAGCTTTTTTCGTTTTCTTCTAAAATAGCCAGCTGAGTGCGCAGTTCCTGCGTTCCATACCAGGGTGAAGCGGTGTCTTCCGCCATGGCCTTATAGGCCGCAAGCCCCGGGATCAGGCGGCATTGCGTGCCCTTCACCTGTTGGCGCCACCACTGGGTCAAAACCTTGAAATCGCTGCCTTCCTGCCCGCAATACCAATAGATCTGCGGGGAAATATAATCCACCCATCCGTTTTTCACCCACGCCCTGCTATCGGCATACTGATCGAAATAACTTTGCCCGCCCGCTGTTTTGCTGCCCTCGGGCATACTGCTTTCGTTGGCCCAGATGCCGGCGGGAGAAACACCGAACAGCAGCTTGGGGTTTTGCTTATGCAGATTTTCATCCAAAAGCGAGATCAGCTCGTTGACGCTGCCGCGGCGAAACTCTTCCAGGCTTTTGCCGCCGCCATATTGGCCATAGGCCGCTGAATCATCAAAATTCCCTGCGGGATAAAAATAATCATCCAAGTGGATGCCATCAACGGCATAATTTTTTGCCAGTTCCAAAGCCCCGTCTAAAATCAGCTGGCGCACCTGCGGCAGACCGGGGTCAAAATATAAATTCCCGTCGCTGCCCAGCCTGACCCACTGGGGGTTCTGCCGCGCGGGATGCCATTCGGCCAGTTGCCCCAACCCCGCTTTGATGGAGCCGGGTGCTCCTTTCGTGATGCGGTAAGGGTTGATCCATGCATGAACGGCGATCCCCTTTTCATGTGCCTTCTCAACGAAATATTCCAAAGGATCCATCCCCGGGGAACCGCCCTGCCGCCCTGTGAGATAAACACTGTAGGGGAAAATTTGAGAGCGGTACAGCGCGTCGGCGCAGGGCCTGACCTGCAAAAACGCCGTGTTCAGGTCGTTTTGCGCCATGGTTTCCAAAATGCTGTCCGCTTCCTGCCGCAGCTGATCGGCGCTGAGCCCCTGTTTAGAAGGGTAATCCAAATTCAAAACGGAAGAGATCCACACCCCGCGGATCGGGTTTTCGGCCGCCCGCGCCTGCTGTATGCCGGCGCACTGCGCCAGCGGCAGCAGCAAAAGAAGCCCCAAGACCAAGCGTTTCCAATATTCTTTCATGTTTTCAACTCCCTTTTGGATTCTGTTGCCCTTTTCTTTCAAATATGTCATAATAAACCCAGTGACTTTTTTCTGGACTTGCTTTATTTTTATCGAGGATCGAGGAAAAATATGCTTGTAAACTTTCTGCGCCTGCGAAATAAAAAGGAACCGCTTGTGAAAACACAGGCTGTTTGCCCACTCTGCGGCAAGCCTCTTTATTTGCTGCGGCATTCTGTTTATCTTGAGCTTTTTTCCCTTTTCCCCATCAAGACCCTCCGCCGCGGCGAAAGCCTTATTTGCCTTGCCTGCGGCTGTCAACAAGAATCCAATCATGCAAAGGATGAATAGATCGATGCATCAAAGAATCGCAGCGTTACACGATATTTCCGGGTTTGGCCGTGGCTCGATGACCACGGCGATCGCCGTTTTCGCGGCTCAGGGCATTCAGTGCTGCCCCGTGGTGGGGGCTGTGCTTTCCGCGCATACCGCTTTTCCCCATGTGACCGTTCATGATCTCACCGATGATCTGCCCGCCTATGTGGAAAACTGGAAAGAATTGAAGCTTGATTTCGACGCCGTTTATTCGGGTTATATGAGCAGCGCCGCTCAGATCCTTCAAGTGGAAAACCTTCACCGTTCCTGCATGCGCCCCGGTGGGCTTCTGGTGGTTGACCCCGTGATGGGCGATAACGGAAAACCCTATGCGGGGGCTTTCGGCGAGCAGTTCGCCGCCCAGATGGCCGCGCTTTGCTCACAGGCCGATATCATCACCCCCAACCTTACAGAAGCCGCCATGCTGCTGGGGGATGCGCCCGACGGCTGGCGGGAAGACGAAGCTTCGGTGACGGTTCTGCTTGACCGCCTGTTGAAGCTGGGCTGTAAAGCCGCTGTCATCACAGGGGTCCATGATACAAAAGGCCGCATCGGCGCGGGATGGATCGACAGCCATGGCCGCCGCGGCTTTGCCTATTGCCCCAAGGTGGATGCTTATTTCCCCGGAACAGGCGATCTGTTTGCTTCGGTCATGCTCAGTTCTCTTTTAAAAGATCCCCGGCGCAGCCTTGCTTCTGCCGTTGAAAAAGCCGTGGAATTTGTTTACCGCTGTATTGAAGAAACCGTAAAAGAAGGCACCGACCCTTTGGAAGGCGTGCTGCTCGAAAAGATGCTGCCGCTGTTTTTGAACCGCTGAAACCGATAAAAAGGAGCCGTTATGGAAAAGCAAGAATATATCCGCGAAGTGATGAAACGCGTGAACCTGCCTGAAAAAAGGCGCGCCAAAGCCGAAACCCGCCTGCGCGATGAGATCGAGCGCCAGCTGAAAAAAGGCAAAACGATGGAACAGATCTCGCAAAGGCTTGGCTCGCCTTTGGAATGCGCCAAAAAGATCCAAACCTTTGGGGAAGCCGAAACGCCCTTTAACGCCAAAACCGCCGCCGTTTATCGTTTTCCGCTTTGGTTTCTGGTGATCGCCGGGGGCCTTTCTGTGATTTTCAACGGTACGCTGCTTTTTTGGGAAGAAGGCCAGCAGGCCGTTATGGGCAGCGCCGCCGGGCGCAGCAGCATCCTGCTTTCTTCTTCCACCGCTGCCAACCTTTTCTGGACAGTGCTTTCCCTCGTTCTTATGACAGGCGGCATTGCAGGGCTCCGCTATCTGAAAAACAGAACAAAATCTTCGCAATAAAGGCATTTTCGCCAAAACAAATAAAAACCCCTCTCACAGAGCGTTTGAAACCGGCCGCATTGCGGCTTGCTTCTTTTGCTCATGCCAGAGGGGTTTTCTTTTTTACTTTTTTACCGCCGTATGTCGGGATCAGCGGTGATTTTTCAGCCAGGTTGTGGCGCAATGGGCATAGACCGCCGCGCCATAGGGCAGGGCTTCTTCATTGAACAGCACCTTGGGGTTATGGTTCGAAATCCATTTGCTCTTATCTTCCACACCGGCAGAAAGCCAGAAGATCTGGCTGGGCACCAGCTGGCCGAAATAAGCGAAATCTTCCGATCCGGAGCCTCTTTCTGTGTTTCTGATGATTTTTTCTTTGCCCACAATGTCTTCCACATAATCCACCATTTCATGGGTGAACGCCGCATCGCAGTAAGTTGCGGGCGAACTGAACAGCCACTTGACCTCAGCGCTGCCGCCGAACATTTCGGCCGTGCCCTTTGAAAGCTCTTCCAAACGGCGCTTGAGCATATCTGTCAGTTCCTGATTGAACCCGCGGATGGTTCCCTTCAGAACGCCTTCGGCGGGGATGATGTTGGTGGCATCGCCAAACTGCATGGCGCCCACCGTCAGCACACACTGTTCCGCAGGGTTGGCTTCGCGGGCGATCAGTTCCTGCAGCGCCAGATGCAGATGCACGCCGATATTGATGGGATCTACGCCCTTATGAGGGGTGGCGCCGTGGCAGCCGCGGCCCTTGATCGTGATTTCAAAACCATCTGCCGAAGCCATCACATATTCTGTGCCGTAATGGATCTCGCCCACTTCGCCCATGGAGCCGATATGGATGGCGAACGCCGCATCCACATGGGGGTTTTCCATCACGCCGGCATCGATCATGGCCTTGGCCCCACCAAAGGTTTCTTCATTGGGCTGAAACACCAGCTTGATCGTGCCTTCGATCTCGTCTTCTTTTTCTTTCAGCAATTTTGCGGCGCCCAGCATCATCGCCATATGGGTGTCATGGCCGCAGGAATGCATGGCGCCGGGTTTTTTCGAAGCATAGGGCAGCCCTGTTTCTTCGGGCATGGGCAGCGCATCCATATCCCCGCGGATGATGATGCATTTGCCGGGCTTTTTGCCGCCGCAAAGCGCCACAACGCCGCATTTGCAGATCTCCTGCGGTTCATAGCCCATTTCTGTCAGGCGCTCTTTCACATATTTCACCGTTTCGGGCAATTCATCGCGCACTTCGGGGTATTGATGAAAATGCCTTCTGTTTCGAATCAATTCGGGGGATAATTCCTGCGCCCGTTTTAAAAATTCATTCATTTCTTTTTGCTTCCTTTCTATGGGGCGATTTCTGCCGCCGCATACCCGCTGCTCAAAACAGCATTCTGTCGGGGCATTCTGCCATTTTTGGTAAGCTGCTTAATTTATTATAGCAAAGATTTTCCGCTTGCGCACATTAATTTCAAAAAAGCCCCATAAACTTTTTTGGCCGCTTTGTTTTTCCCTGTTCTCTATCAAAAAACGAG
Source organism: Acidaminobacterium chupaoyuni (assembly GCF_047936785.1). Classification (GTDB taxonomy): domain Bacteria; phylum Bacillota; class Clostridia; order Oscillospirales; family Butyricicoccaceae; genus Acidaminobacterium; species Acidaminobacterium chupaoyuni. The sequence continues at coordinate 1,305,650 of NZ_CP176394.1, read as the reverse complement.
GCGGATGCTTTTGGCATCCCCCTCGTTTTTTATCCACCGCGCATAAAACCCGCCGCGGCGGGCAAACCAAAAGCGGGCGTTATTGTTTGATATGGATCAGCTCTTTCACTTCGTCTAAAGAAGCGCATTCGATAGGCTCATCAAAAATATAAGAAAGGCTGTAAGACCATTCCTGCGCAGAAAACGGGCGGTCAAAAAGCGTTTCTATTCTTTCAAACAATGCCTTTCTGTCGGGGCAATAGCGCAGATCAGAAAGACAGCAATCCATTTCATTTGCCAATATTTCCAGAATGACACCCTTCATAAATTTCACCCCAAATCTTCTTCTTATCAACAGTATACGATTGTTTCCGCATTTTGTAAACTGTTAGTAGATTCTTTCCAATAATAATCTTCTATAAGTGTTTCCGATTGGGTTACACTCAAATTGAGTGATCTAAAATGGTGTATGACTTTGGCTTGCGTTTGCGCTCGCTGCGTCTTGAACGGAAGCTGACGCAAGCGCAGGTTGCAAAACGAATTGAGGTCTCAAAAGCAGCCATCAGCGGGTATGAAAACAATGTGAAAACGCCTTCTTTGGAAATTTTAAAAAAGCTTGCGCTGTTTTATGGCGTTTCCACCGATTTTTTGCTCGGTCTAAAAGATTCGCGTGTTCTTCCCATCGATGGGCTGACGCAGCGTCAATTAGAAATTCTTGACATCCTTTTGAGAGAATTCAAAACCCGTTGAACAGGGTTTCAAATGATAAAAGCCTGCCGATTTTTCGGCAGGCTTTTACTCTTGCGTTGCATATTTATCGATTTTCGGTTTTTCTTTTATTGCCCATATTGCTTAAAGCGGGTGCCATAAACTTCGGTCACTTCGGAAATCAGCAGGAAACTTTCGGGATCGGCCTGATGGATCACTTTTTTCAGTTCGTTGATCTCATGCCGCCGCGCCACACAGATGAGCATGGTTTTATCTTCGCCGGTATACATGCCGCGGGCTTCCACCGCGGTAACGCCGCGCTGTAATTTTTCAAAAATGATCTTTGCCACCACTTCGGGGTTTTTGGTGATGATCATGGCTTCTTTCTGTGAATCGGAACCGCTGATGACGCTGTTGATGACCACGCCGGTGAGATATTGCACGATGATGGCATAAAGGGCGCTTTCAACGCTTCGATAGATCAGTGAACCCACAATGATAATGGCGCCGTTCATCACCAGGTTGGCGTTGCCGATGCTGACGCCGTTTTTCTTGTTCAAATATTTGGCGATGATATCGGTTCCGCCCGAGGTTCCGCCGCGATAGAACACCAGCCCGAAACCAAGGCCCATGATGATACCGCCATAGATCGCGGCAAGCAGTTTATCGCCCTGATATTCCATCAAAAACGGGCCGACGGCATCCATAAACACCGAATAAGACACGGAACACACCATGGTCTTATAGAAAAATTCTCTGCCCAGCAGGCGATAGCCAAAAATCAGCAGCGGAATATTCAGCACAAGGCTGGCCGCGCCGATGGGCAGTTTGACCAGATAGTTTGCGATCAGCGCCATGCCCGCGATGCCGCCCATGGAGATCATGGCCGGTTTGATAAAGATCACAATGGCCGCAGAAAAAATGCATGAGCCTACAACGATCAAAAAATAATCTAAAAAAACGCGGTAAAGGTTTTCTTTTTGCAATGCGGTTTTCTTTTCTGCCATCTTATGTTCCTTCCTTCCTCAATTCTTATTTTCCTGCTGAATTATTTTTTCAAACAAAACGCAAAGCCTTTCTTTTTGGCCTGTCAGATAAAGCATGCCGAACACGGCCTCAAGCCCCGTGGCCGCGGCATAATCGCCGGGCGCGGCGTTTTTTGGCATGGTTTTCGGCTTGCTGTTGCGCCCCCGCAAATAGACCGCTTTTTCTTCTTCGGTGAATTCGGGCTGCAAAAGCTGGGCAGCCTGCGCCTGCGCGCGGGCGCAGACCAGCTCGATGGTCTTGCGGTGCATCTGGTTTGCCAAAAGCCCGCCGTGACGAATCACATGGGTTCTGGCCATCAATTCATATATTCCATCCCCTATGTGCGCAAGCGCCAGACTGGAAAGCTCCAGCAGCTCTTGCCGCGGCAAAGTGGGAAATAGAAATTCTTCCATAGTTGTTTCCTCCGTTTTCCGATTTCTGCCCTATCTTTTTGCCCGCCGCCCCCGGTCGGTTTTGCAGGCATCTTGATATCATCTGATAGTCTACCATATTTTTGCTGAAATTGATATGAATATTTTATTCAAATCCCTCTTGCTTTTCCAACTTTTTCTGATATAATCTATAATATACTAAATAAGTAGAGTATCGAGAATGTATAGTTGCCGATACGATGCAAAGACTATCTCATCAGAGAACTCATTTAAGGAGGAAATTTTTATGACACTCAGACATATCACACAGGATGAATTCGACGCCGTTGTTTCTCAGCCCGGCAAAAAGGTTTTGGTCGATTTCTTCGCCACATGGTGCAACCCCTGCAAAATGCTTGCCCCGATGCTGGAAGAAATCGCCGACAATCTGCCCGAAAACGCAGAAATCGTCAAACTGGATATCGACGAAAACATGGATGCCGCCAAGCGTTTCCGCGTCATGAGCATCCCCACGCTGATTCTGTTTGAAAACGGCGAAGCCGTGAAACGCATGGTTGGCGTTCAGCCCCAAGACGAGATCGCAAAGCTTTTCTAAGCTTTCGCGGCGATTTCGCTTCTATCTTGCTTTTCTCTCTCTTCCCATATCAAAAAGCTTGCCCGCCCAGAATAAAGGCGGACAAGCTTTTTTCTTTTTGTTCTCATCCCTTCGGGCGTTTCAACAGTCGTTTTCTTCCCCCGGAAAGATCGACCGCACCAGCAGGCGGTATAAACAGCCCGGGTTAATAGGTTTCGCCAGATGCCCGTTCATCCCTGCCTCACGGCATTTTTCGATATCTTCCTCAAAGGCATCCGCCGAAACAGCAAGGATGGGGATTTTTCCCGCGTCTGCACGATGCAGCGCGCGCATGGCGTATGCCGCCGAAACGCCATCCATCACAGGCATGCGCAGATCCATCAGCACAACATCCAGCCACCCCGGCGCGCTGCCCGCGAAAATTTCCACCCCTGCTTTTCCGTTGGCGGCGCGAACGGTCTCCATCCCAAACTTTTGCAAGATCGTGCATAAGATCTCCATATTGAGCGGGTTGTCTTCACATACCAGCGCCCGTTTGCCCTTCAGCCGCAATTCTTCCTTCTTTAGGGTTTCTTTCCCATCCATAGAAGAACGGTCTGTTTCCTTGAGATGAACGCGCACGACAAAAGTCGTGCCTTTTCCCTTTTCGCTTTTCACCTCAATGGTGCCGCCCATGGCGTCTATGATGCGTTTCACAACGGCAAGGCCCATTCCGCTTCCCGTGGCGTCGCTATTTCCAGGGTATTCCTGGGCGAAGGGTTCAAAAAGTTTCGGCAGAAAATCTTTGCCGATGCCCGTGCCGGTGTCGGAAACGGTGATGATGCTATCCGGTTCTCCGCCTTCGGGCGGATCCAGACGGCAGCAAAAAGTCACCGTTCCGCCGGGCGGCGTAAAGCGAACGGCGTTGCTTAAAAGATTCAGCAAAACCTTTTGCAGGCTCACCCGATCGGCCATCACCATGCGCGGGCGTGAAGCGGCCACATCTTCTTTCAAAGTAACACCCTTTTCGGCCGCCAGAGCGCGGATGGGTTCCAGCACTTCGCCCAAGACCTCAGCCGTATCGACCGGCGTTAGGTTCAGACGATACTTTTCGCTTTCCATCCGCGACATGATCAAAGTATCATCCACCAGTGAGCAGAGAATCGAGCCCGATTTTTTGATTTTTCCCAGATATTCTTTGATTTGGTTGGTGTCGCCGCTGCCGAGGGCCAGATCGGTGTAACCCATAATGCCGTTGAGCGGTGTTCTCATATCGTGGCTCACCGCGCCAAAGAATTCATGCTTCGCCCTGTTGGCGTCTTCCGCCGCGGCAAGCGCCGCCTGACGCAGCTCGATCTGGCGCTCTGTTTTTCTTCTTTTCACCAAAATAATCAGCGCGGCCACAGCAATGGTCAACAAAACACCCGCCACGATCACCGCGCCCACCAGATAAGAAACAGGCAGGCGATCGATAAAGGTAGAAAATTCGGCGGAATCTTTCAGCGTTTCGCTGGTGATCAGCTGGTGGATGAATGAACCGTCGGCCGCAACGGATTTATTCATGATGGAACGCAGCGTATTGCTGCTTTCACCATGAGGCAGAGCGCAGACAACATCCCATGCTTTGTCTCCAAACGCCAAAACAATATAATTCGAAACGCGGCTGCGGCTCAAAAGCCAGGTTGCGGCGGGCTGCGGGCAGATCATGGAATCAACTTTGCCATGTTTAAGCAATTCAAAGCATTTTTCGCAGCTTTTGCAGATGGCGACATCGGCTTTCCCTTTTTGAGAAGCCATCGCCTCTTCTATTTGCAGAGCGCTGCATTGGGGAACCGCAACCGATTTTGCCTGACCATCTCCCTTTTTCATGATTTCGACCATGTTCAATTGCAGATAGGGAATCGTCAAGATTACCTGTTCTTTATTGGCGTCGATGGTATTGCTGCCGAATTTGCCGATCATATCGATCTTTCCCTCATGCAGGGCCGCCAGTTCTTCTTCAGTGGTTGAAAAAGGCTTGCAAATAAATTTGGAACCGGTCACCTGTGAAAAATGATCGAAATAAGCCGGAAGGATTCCTTCTGCATTCCCCGTTTCCGTTTTGCGGCTGAAGGGCTCATCATCAGACAACACCCCCACATAAATTTCGTCATGCTCTTTTAAATATTTCTTCTCTTTTGCCGAAAAAGAAGGTTCATTGTTTCGCGATGCAGGAAAATATTTCATAAACAGTGCGGTCGCATAGCTTGGATCTTCCAGATCAAGAATACTCATTGCCCGATCCAGCTGCGTTTTCAAATCTGTGCGCTGCCTGTTGAGCATGAAATAAAGATCCAGCGAAGGGAATTCCGCGATTTTTTGCGCGCCCACAATGGTGGAACCGCCGGCGATGGCATCGACCTTTCCGGCCAGCAGCGCGGCGTTGCGCTCATCCAAACTGTTATATTCCCGAACATGCGGCGTCAACCCGTTTTCAACGCACCAATCGGTGTAAAGCTTTACCACATTAGAGCCCTTTAAAATCCCGCAGCTCAGCCCTTTCATAGATTCCGTATCGCCGATGGCAAAACGATCGTCATCCGCCCTGACCTGAACCGCAATCTGGGCGGTGCACATCTTTTTTGCAGAAACCAAAAATCGGTTTACACGCTCTTCCGTTTGCGAAAGGCCGCTCATCACATCGATTTCGCCCTTTTCAAGGCCTGCAGTGGCCGCGTTTAAATTGGGGTATTCCACAAACTCGACCTTCCAGTTTGCATACCCCGCCAGCGTATAATAAAATTCGGCGTCATAGCCGGAATAACTGCCGTCTGCCTCCTTATGCAAAAAATCGCCGTTGTAAAAATAACCCACACGCACCGTCGTTTGGTCCGCCTGTGCCGTCTGCGCGGCTGACGCCTGCGGGATCATCCCCAACAAAAAAGCAAAAACCAAAAAACCCGCCGTCATCAGTCTGAGCCACACAAATCCGCGGATATTTTGCTTTTGATTCATCTCATCGCTCCCTTTCCGATTCCAGCACAGCGGCAGAAAGCGCTGCATAGAGCATTTGCGGCTCTATCGGTTTGGCCAAATGGCCGTTCATCCCCGCTTCAAAACACTTTTTGATATCACCCACAAAAGCATCCGCCGTCATGGCCAAAATCGGCACATTTTTTGCATCTGCCCTGCTCAGGGAGCGGATGGCCCTTGCCGCTTCGAAACCATTCATCACCGGCATACGAATATCCATCAGCACCGCATCATAAAACCCTTCCGGTTTTTCCGAAAACAGTTCCACGGCTTCGCGGCCGTTTTGGGCAAGATCCGTGACCATGTCCTTTTCTTCCAACAGTGCGCGGGCGATTTCCTGGTTCAGCGGGTGATCTTCGCAAAGCAAGACCCGTTTCCCCGCCAAAACCGCTTCTTCCGGTTTGCCCGACAGATCTTCGGTTGCGGCAGTGTTTGGAACGCCGCAGGCGGCCACTCGATCCGCTTCAAGTTCCACCACGAAAGTAGATCCTTTTCCGATCTCGCTTTCAAAACTGATCGTTCCGTTCATGGCTTCCACCAGTTTTTTCGTAATGGCAAGCCCCAGACCGGAACCGCGCGACAGCGAATTATCATCGCGCCCTTCCTGCGTAAACGGATCGAACAGAACATTTTTGAAATTCTGTGAAATACCCACCCCATTATCCGTGATCTTTATATGGATCGCCATTTTGTTTTCAGGCAAAAGCCACTCTTCGATGCGGCATAATATTTCTCCCCCCTGCGGTGAATATTTGACCGCGTTGGAAAGCAGATTGAACAGGATCTGATTGGTGCGCAGCGGATCGAGCAAGGGAACATATTCTTCAAGAACATGAAATTCTCTTTTTAATGTTTGCTTTTTTTCACGGCAAAGCGGCGCGATGACCGCATCCAAATAGGCGGTAAACGCTTCGCAGGCATATGGCTCAAGATGCAGATCGATTTTTCCGCTTTCCGCCTTTGACATATCCAAAACATCATTGATCAGCCCCAGCAGAAATTTTGAAGAAGTATCGATCTTTTGAAGATAATCCGCGATTTTCGGTGCGGGATGTTCTTGGCGGGCCAAATAAGTCATGCCGATGATGCCGTTGAGCGGTGTTCTCATGTCGTGGCTGATGCGCGAAATAAAATCGGATTTGGCGGCGCTTGCCGCATTGGCCGCAAGCCGCAGGGCCGATTCTTCTTCCACGCGTTTTTCCAGCTGCCCTCTCAGCGAAACCTCTTTGGTCACATCGTGATAGGTCGCATAGTAAATGTTATATTCTTCACCGATCTCCCAAAGCAGCAGATCCTCGGCAATCCAGCAGTAGCTGCCGTCACGGCGGCGCAGGTGATAAGGTTCCACCGAAAATTCGCGCTCTTTGCGGCAGTTCCAAATTGCTTGTCTCACACGCTCGCGATCTTCCGGGTGGATGGAGGAAAGCGCATCAAAAAAAATCGGTTCCAAATCGCTTCCCTTTGCATCCCGCGCATGCTGGGGGCTGTTTTCTTCATATCCCATAATACGCAGCATCTGGCGGTTCACAGAATCCGTCAGAATTTTTCGATCAGCGGTCAGCCTCAGTTCGGCCACCCCCGCTTTGATGGAATTCATCAGTTCATTGATATGCCTGGTTTCTTCTTTTGCCATGTTCAGCTTTTTCTGCTGGCGCAGATAAGCCTCTGTCACATCTCTTGACAGCAGCAAAATCATGTTCTGTTCTTCATTCAAATAATAGTATTGCAGTTTATGTGCGCGCAGCAGCGCAAGATCTTCACTGAAATGCTCGATGATATTCACTTCATAGCAGTTATTTTGAGCAAGCCCCTGCTGTATGGAAGCCAGTGCTGTTTTTTCCAGATAATTTTCCCCGTCTCCGGTCAAAACGCAGCGTTTGGCAAAGGATTCGCGTGATCCATCATAATCATCAAGCTGACCTTTTTTGACCGAAAGTTTGTGATATTCCGGCGGCAAATGCTCATGGTTAATAAAGAAGCACATACAAAATCATCATATGAAGCCGCCCTGCTATTCCGAAAATATGACGGAGGACTTCACGATGAACAAGTACATATCCTGCAAATTCAACATGGACACGGGCAGCGTTGAGCTGCGCTACGACGATGGGATGCTGATTTCCATTGACTGCACGGCAATTGAGAATGAGATTTCCGACAACCATTTTCAGCGGTCAGAGCTGGATTACCTGATTTATAATGACCCGCTGGCCTATGCGGAGCTTATGCTAAACGGTGACGTTGAGGCTTATCTAAAGGCCGTGACCGTCTACAAGCCATACGAAAACTAAATCCAACGAGAGATAGCGCAACAGGCAGCGACAGTCAATGGTCGAGTCGAGATAAACGGCGCATATGCGCCGCCATTGACAGCTGCAGCCAGTTTTGCTTTTGGGTAGACAAGGCGGTCAAGCCCAAATTGCGCTTGACCGCCTATCAAAACGTTTTCTTTTTATTGTTGCGTGACCTCTCCATCGGTATATGTCTGTATCATCTCGTATAACAAGGCAAAACGTTTCGCTGGCAAAGAACAATACCAGGAGGATGTAACTTGCGGTTGTCCCATTTCATCAATTTCAGCTGTTTCCACCGAAATCATCGGTGTATCACGATAGATATAATCAAGTGATAGCTGCTTTTCAACATCAAAAAAACCAATCGTATATTTTGCAGCGCTGTTCTTAAAAACAAAGTAAGCATCGCTCTGTTCGCCTAAAATGATATCTGATGAAATTATAGGTCTAAATGGTGTTACCGCTGTGCATAGAGAAACCACAGTCTCTTTAAAGGTGTCATCTGCCACAGTGCGCAGTTCAGTTACTTTAGCGCAGGTAACATTATTCACAAATAATTCACAGGTAAGTAATTCCGATTCAGACAATAACTCGTCCCGTTGTGGTGGCGCTTTTTGACACGCCGAAAATAAAAACGGTAGGAGGCAAATCACAGCAACTGCAGTTAATGGCCGCAAAAATCGAAACATCGTCTGTCTCATCAATTTGCCACTGCCAGAAATCCAGACATAGTATATTGAGTAGAACTTCCGCTTGGAACATAGTAGAAATCGCCGTCTGTTGCGACGGAACTTGCTGCATAACTCCCGGTCACAGGATCCATATAGGAGATGATTCCAACTTGCGAGATATTCTGGTAAACATAGTATCCGCGCAACACCACAGCATGTCCACTACCACCGCTATACGAACAAGAGACGAAGAAAGGGCTTTCGTTGAAATATATCTCGGTTCTCAATTGGTACCAGTTAAAACTCCCGTCCCAATACCATGTTAAAGAAAAACCATAATCCTCTAAAACAATAGCAGATGTGTAGATATTGGCCCCGAGGTACTTAGTTATACCAGAAAACTCGTATACATCATCAATGGTTGTAGTTGTCCCATAATATCCTCTAATGGAGGCTATGCACGCTGCCCAACATTGTAAAGAACCGGATGCTTGCTGGATACCAGGAACCGAGAGATAATATTGATTGTCAAAAGAACGCGTTGTTTGACTACGTTCTGAAGCATCAACATTCACGGAAAGTGGACGCTCTGAATTAAGTTGCGCTGTAGCCAACACAAAGGTACCGGTATATTTCTCACAGCTAACTCTCCCAGTAATGGTATCAGGAGAAATAGCGACTTGCACAAGGCCAATGCCATCAGTGTAGATATAAGCAGCATTGCAATCAAAAAGTAATGCGATTTCTGTGCTGATGTTAGTATCCCCTGCATATGCGTTTGCATACTCAGTTGAAACCTGAACATTCATCTGGCCGACAGAATCAAAACTGACAATAGATGTTGCTACCCAAGTATCATCGCTCATGATCGGAAAATAAAATATATCGGTTTCCGAAGCTATGCCATCGTCAGTTATGATATAGGCGGGAATTTTTTCTCCCATGTATAGCGAAGTAAAATCAATACCGGCTAAGCCGTACAGTGATTTCTCTGGTTCAATGAACTCTAAAACATCACTTGTCAACGCTAAGACCTGTTCTTCAAAAGCTACTTGTGAGGATAACGCTGTATCTGCAGCAAATGCAGGAACTGAAATCGAAAAAGCTAGTGCGACGACTAAACAAAGACAAATTATTTTCTTATTCATTGGGAACCCCTTTCTAAGCCGTTAAGTTAAATAGACTTGCGCATTTAACAAGAAAGCGCACAAGCAGACTACTATCAGTCTGGCTTATGCGCCCATGTGAATGATTTTGATTTGTCCTCTCCACAACTGCGGACTGCACCAAAATCGTGTTCGCCATAAACCATACTGTTTAGCATTAGAACGACACATGATGTTACCTCCAATCGTATCAATAGTCAAATAGCTTATACTATCCGCAAGTTTAGTGTAGCACATTAATTTTGAAATTTCAAGGTGGGTAAAAGTTTTTTGAGAAATCATCATGAGATAGCCCATCCAGTCGCGCCCGTCAACGGTCAAGATGAACGGCGCATAAATGCGCCGCCGTTGACAACCTCGCCTGTCCGCGCTGACGGGTAATCAAGGGGAGCGACAGCATTAAATGCTATCGCCCCCCTTTTACTATGGGAACGAAAACCAAATAACGCCGAGGCATGAGCCGCAGAGATTTTTTGAAAATCCTGCGGCTTTTTTTGCGCCCGTTTGGAAATTGAGGGTGTCCGTACCGTAGTAGTGGTGAAAAGAATAATGTTCCGCGCAGTTGGCATTTCCGCTTTTCCGTCGTGGAGGGTGACAAAGAAAAAAGTTCGCCGGATATTTGGCATTATTCAAAATGCGGTGTTGTAGGGAGTAAGCCGGGAAATCTGCTTTTTGGGGTTTAGCCACGCAAGAGGCGGCCAAAACGCCCTTTGAAATTTGTAGTATGGATAGAAACGAAAAGCACGAAACGCCGGACGGAGGCAGAGCATGAGCAGGTAGAGCAAGATTCTACCATGGTGCCATATTTCGCAGTTCTGCTCAATCTGTCCCTCACGGAATCTTGTTGGGGAGTGCCTTCCCCAAACCCTGCTCTACCGGCGCAAGCGCCGTACCTCGGCTGCGTCGGTTCAAAATATTTTGATGTTTTTTAAATTTCTTTCGTCGTTTGGATGTAAAAACAGCGTTTTCGCTGGCTACTACTTGAGAGGCAAATTTATTGCAAACCAAAAACAGTAAATAGGGTTTCCCCGGTTCATCCGAACCGCTGTCCTTGCTACGAAAACTGAATATCATTCATCAGGTACATTCCCGACATCAACAACCTGATATGAACGGAGGCACTTATGCGACAGAAATACAACACCCCACACCGAACCCATATCGTCAAAACTCGGCTCGATGACGATGAGTACGAACTGTTTCAAAAGCAATGTGCGGCTTACGGCATCAGTCAAGCCGAAATGATACGGCAGTCTCTGACCAGGCTGCAAATCAAGCCCGTCATTCATGTTTCCGTCGTGGACGATAAAATGCTTGCCGCCATTGGGGATCTTACCGCCGCCTACGGGAAGATCGGCGGCAACCTCAATCAGATTGCCCGCTTTCTGAACGAGTGCGGCGCGCCTTACAACGCCCTGTCCAGCGAGGTCAGAGCCGCCAAATCTCTTTTTCTCTCCAGCATGAGCCATGATCTGCGCACCCCTCTCAACGGCATCCTCGGTTTCGCCAAGCTGGCCGCCGAAGAAAGCGACCCGCTTCTCAAACAGGATTATCTCACCAAGATCCGCTCTTCGGGCGATCTTCTTTTAAGCCTGGTCAACGATACACTGGAGCTTTCACGGATCGAAAGCGGCAAAATGACTTTAGATGCCAAAGCGATCGACAGCCACGAACTGATAGAAACCGTGATCGCCGCCGTAAAGCCCTCTGCCGATCAGAAAAACATCCGTCTGCTGACCGATTTTTCGGCCTTTCCTTTTGGATGGGTCTGTGTCGATCGTTCAAAGGTGCAAAAGATCCTGCTGAATCTGCTTTCCAACGCCGTGAAATATACCCCTGCCGGCGGAACCGTATCATTTTCTGTTTCTCTCAGCGAACCTTCTCAGGGCCCCTGCAATGGGCATATCGTAATCGAAGACACCGGCATCGGCATGAGCGAAGAATTTCTTTCCCGGCTTTATGAGCCTTTCACCCAGGAACATCGTATGGGCCCCGATGCCGCCGACGGAACAGGCCTCGGGCTTTCCATTGTGAAAAAAACCGTAGATTTTCTGGGCGGCTCGATCTGTGTTGACAGCAAAATCAATCTTGGCACCCGTTTCACGGTGGATCTTCCCATGCCGCCGGCGGATGGCATCGATCCTACCAGCGCGCAAAGCGAACAAGACGCCGTTGTGTTGCAGGGAAAGCGCGTCTTGCTTTGTGAAGATAATCAAATCAACACCGAGATCGCCGTTCTTCTTTTGAAAAAGCACGGCATCCTCACAGATTGCGCGCCAAACGGCAAAGCGGGGTTTGAGCTTTATGCTTCAGCGCCCGCCGGCACCTATGACGCCGTGCTTCTGGATATCCGCATGCCGGTGATGGATGGTTATGACACCGCCCGGGCCATCCGCAGTTTCCCGCGGGAGGACGCCGCCTCGATCCCCATTATCGCCATGACAGCCGACGCCTTTGAAAACGATGTGAAAAAATGCTCCGAGGCCGGCATGAACGACCATATCCCCAAGCCCATCGACCCCGCCCTGCTGGAGCAGGCGCTGAAAAAAGCCTTTGCCAAGCCCCCTCAAGCCTGATTTCCCCCAGTTTGCTTTTGCGTTTTATCATAAATTATTTGACATCCCGTTCTTTATACGGAATGATCTCATCACATAAAGACGGCCGCAGAGGAGATCGATTATGGAAAAAGAAAAACAAGTGATTTTGATCGTGGAAGACCAGCTCATCAACCGCGAAATCTTGAAGGGCATCCTGCAGGCGGAATATCGCGTCGTTGAAGCCGAAAACGGCGCTGCCGCGCTTGATCAGCTGAACATTCACCATAATATTTCCGCAATTCTTCTCGACATTATGATGCCGGTGATGGATGGTTATGAAATGCTGCGCCGCCTTCGCGATTCATCTTTTTCTTCCATCCCCACCATTGTGATGACCGGCGAAAAAGATGAAAGCTCCGAGCAGAAGGCGCTGGATCTGGGGGCCTGGGATTTTGTTTCAAAGCCTTATCAGCCCGCCACACTGATGACACGCCTGAAAAATGTTATCGTGCGCAGCCAGTTCTATCTGCTCAGCGAAATGAGGCAGCTTTATGAGCGCGACCCGCTGACAGGGCTTTTCAACCGCTCGCATTTTTTTGAAGAAACCAGAAAACTGCTCAGCCAGAACCCTTCTGTGACCTTCGCTTTGGTGAGGATGGATGTTGACCGTTTTCAAAGCTATAACGCTTTTTGGGGTGAAGAAGAAGGCGACAAGCTGCTGCGGTATATGGCGGAAGAATTGAAAAACGCTATCCAAACCGAGCGGCCGCACACCTATGCCCGCATCAACGCCGATGTTTTCTGTTTCTGTGTGCCCTATCACCCCGAACGCATCCAAAAGCTGGCGGATGACGCATATCGGCGGCTGGCGGTCTATAACCCCGAATTCCGCATTGTCCCCTCTTTCGGTGTGTATGTGATCGAAAACCGTGATGACAGCATCCAGAAAATGTATGAGCTGGTCACCCTCGCCGCAAAATCCCGCAAGGGCAGCTATCTGACTTATCTCAGCTATTATAAGCCCGAAATGAGCCAGAAGGTTTTACAAAACCAATGGGTGGTCAACGAGATGCAGAACGCCCTGAACACACGGCAGTTCGAAGTCTATCTCCAGCCCAAATATAACTTAAAAACAGAACACCCTTATGGCGCAGAAGCGCTGATCCGCTGGCGTCATCCCGAAAAAGGCATGCTTTCGCCGGGCCTTTTTATCCCCGTGTTCGAGCAAAACGGTTTCATCGGCAAAATCGATTATTATGTGTGGGAAAGTGTTTGCCGCCTGCTGAAAAGCTGGCTGGATCAAGGCATGGATCCCGGCCCGATCTCTGTCAATGTTTCCCGCGTGAACATGTATAATTCCAATCTGGTGGCCTCGCTGATCCAGCTGGTGAAACGATATCAGGTCCCTCCCCAGCTGCTGCAGCTTGAAATCACCGAAAGCGCCTATATGGAAAACCCTTCGGTGATGGAAAAGATCATCGAAGAACTTCACGAAGCCGGATTTGTGATTTTAATGGATGATTTTGGCAGCGGTTATTCTTCTTTGAACACCTTGAAAGATATCCATGTCGATATTTTGAAAGTGGATATGAAGTTTCTTTCCGGCGGGGCGGAACCTTCACGCGGGCGAAGCATTCTTGCTTCGGCCATCCGCATGGCAGGCTGGCTGAACACCCCCGTTATCATGGAAGGGGTCGAAACCGCCGAGCAGGTCTCTTTTTTGAAAAGCATCGGCTGTAGTTATGCACAGGGTTATTTTTATGCCCGCCCCATGCCGATTTCCGAATATGAAGCGCTGATGGGCCGCACCCAACAGATCCCCACGGCCCCACGCTCTGAAAACCTGCAGGCTATCAGTGAGATCCTGTGGTCCTCCTCGCCCGGCTGTGAATTGCTGCTTGACAGCATGGAAACCCCCGCGGCGATTTATCAAGTGGAAAACAAGCATATCCAGATCCTGCGCGTGAACGCTGTTTTTTATACCATGTTTGCCGCCCACTTCGATCATTCAAAAAGCCTTGAACTCTCACAGCAGAAGAATCTGCCCAAAGAATCTCTGGAGGTCATTCAAAACGCTTTTCAAGAGGTGCTCAAAACCAAGCATCCCGTCTGCTGTTTTTTCCCGCTTTCCGATTCTCAGGGCCATTTGCTGAATATCCGAATGTCGCTGCGCTATTGGGGGCTCAACCAAACCGCCAGCATCATTTTTGCACAATATTTCACCCAAGATTGATTTTGCATCAGCAAATGGTTTTCCTATTTCGAAGGGGCCGCCAACGGCTGTTTCTATGGCACAGCTGCTATTTCTGCCGTTTGGCATTCTTTGAAAGCCCTCTCTGCATTTTCGCTGTATACTGTTTAAAAACGATAAAAAATAAAAGACCCCTAGGGGTCTTTCATTTTTGTGTTCACTTTTTCGCGCGGCTCTTCAGAGCGTTTGCGCGGAGATCTGCCGAGTTATTTTTTCAGCGCGGCCAGAGTATCCAGCGCCACCTGCGCATACATGGCCGATGAAGTCACCAGCGCGTCTTCTTCCGCCGTGTAATAATCGCTGTGCAGAGGATGTTCACCACCCACGCCATAAAGGAAGAATGCGCCCGGCGCGGCCTGCATATATTCCGAAAAATCTTCCGCGATCATCTGCTTGCCTTCCTGCATGACCAGCGAAGGTTCTGCAACGATCTTTTTTGCGGCGTTCAAGCAAAGTTCGGTCATTTTTTCTTCATTGACCACCGGCTTGACCAGCTTTTCATAGATCACTTCGGCTTCGGCGCGGTAAGCCTGCGCCGTCAGCTTTGCAACACGCTCCATCGCGCCCGGAATGCGATCGTGGATCGCCGGATCAAAACTGCGCACGGTGCCTTCTAAAACCGCCTCGCCCGAAATGATGTTGAAACGGCTGCCGCTGTGAAGCTGCCCCACCGTCACCACCAGGCTGTCTAAAGAACTGACCTCGCGGCTGACCAGGGGCTGTAAATTCATCACCAAAGCGGCGGCGGCCACCGTGGCATCCACCGTCACCTCGGGGGTCGCGCCGTGACCGGCCTTGCCTTTTATGATAATCTTGAAATGATCTGCCGCCGAAAAAACCGGGCCTGCGCCGCCCGCAATGGCGCCGCAGGGCATCTGGGGCATGTTATGCATGCCGAAAACGGTGTCTGCATTCTCCATGGCGCCCTGCTCCATCATGGTTTTGGCGCCCATGCCCACTTCTTCGCCCGGCTGGAAAATCAGGCGCACAACGCCGCAGAACTGAGATTTCATCTCATTCAAAATACGGGCGGCGCCCAACAGCCCCGCCATATGGCCGTCATGGCCGCAGGCATGCATGATGCCCTCGTTTTGGCTGGCAAAGGGCAGCCCTGTTTTTTCGGCAATGGTCAGCGCATCCATATCCGCCCGCAGCGCCACTGTGCCGCCGCCTGTCTGCCCGCAGATCTCGGCCACAAGCCCCGTGGGCTTCGTCAGGCGGAACGGAATGCCCATTTTTTTCAGTTCTTCCGCAATAGCCGCCGTTGTGTGTGTTTCCTGCATGCTCACTTCGGGATTGCTGTGAAAAAAGCGACGCATCTTCACCATATAGTCTTTTTGCTGTTCGGCCGCGGCCCGCACCTGATGTTCCATCATTTCATACCTTCATTCTTTATAGTCTGAAAATAAAAGAAAACGGCATCATAAAGATGCCGTTTGATCCAATGTTTTAGTCTTCAATATTGAACTTCTTCTTGAAGCGATCTACGCGTCCGCCTGTATCTACCAGCTTCTGCTTGCCGGTAAAGAAGGGATGGCAATTGCTGCAGATTTCAACATGGATGTTTTCTTTTGTAGAACCTGTTTCGATCACATTGCCGCAGGCACATTTGATCTGGGTTCTTTTGTAATTGGGATGGATACCCTCTTTCACTTCTTCTCACCTCGCATCAGCTTCTTACAAACACAAATTATAATATCATGTTGACCCTATAATTGCAAGTGTTTTTTACATTTTTCCGAAAAGAGGTTTTTGCCCCTGCTTTTCGGCATATCGCTTGATTATTATAACAAAAAAAATTGACTTTTTCCAGAAAAGCCTGCATAATTTATATGTTTGTAACAAATGCTTTTGCACTTTCGACTATAATAGAAAAGCATAAGCATAAATTTTATAACAAGGATGGTATTTCAATGGGTAAAGGATCAAGAGCCCGCCATGAGCGCGAAGAAGCAGAAGCGCTGCTGAACCCGGGCACAAACAAAAAACCTCATTTAGTGCGCAACATTATTTTAACGGTGATCGGTGTATTGCTGGCGGCTCTCGTGCTGTTCGGCGTTCTTTATTCCACCGGAACCATTCAGCGCTATATGACCGCCATGCAGGTGGGCGACCAGAAGATCAACACAATTGAATACAGCTATTATTACTCGCAGATCCGCCAAAATTATCTGAACCAATATGGCAGCTATCTTTCTCAGATGGGCATGGATACCACCAATATCGATTCCCAGAAATATTCCGATAAGCTGACCTTTGGCGAAATGTTCCGCAAACAGACGGAAAGCCAGCTGAGCGATACCTACGCGCTTTACAGCGAAGCCATGAAAAAGAACTATAAAATGAGCGACGATGCGCAGGCCAAGCTGAAAACCACTTTGGGCAACCTGAAAACCAGCGCCGAAGAACAAAAAACCACGGAACTTGCCCTGCTGCGCAGTGTGGTTTCGGCCCCCATCACCGTGAAGGATTATAACGCCATCCTCACCCGCGCCGCGCTGGCCAGCGATTATTATAACAGCGAGATCGCCAAAGACAGTTATACCGATGAAGAACTGAAAAGCTATTATAACGAAAACACCGATCAGTTCGATTCTGTCAACTACCGCCTCTTCCAGGTCTTCTTTGAAAGCAGCGACGACAAAGATGCCACCGCCAAAAACAAAGAAGCTGCAAAAGCCAAGGCAGACGCTATGCTGGCCGAGATCACCGATGAAAAATCGTTTATCGCCGCCGCAAAGAAATATGCCACCGATGACGAAAAAGCCAAAAACACTTATGCCGAAGATGCTTCCACTTTAAAGACCGCCAGCGATCTTTCCACCGCTTCAGGCACCGTTGCCGATTGGTATAAAGACCCCGCCCGCAAACCCGGCGACAAGGCCGTTTTGGAAATCGACACCAACTATACCGTCATCTATTTCGTTGACCGTTATCTGGATGATTACAAGACCGTGAATGTTCGTCACATCCTGCTGAAAAGCGACACCACCAACGACGCCGAGATCAAAACCAAAGCCGAAGCGCTTTTGCAGAAATGGAAAGACGGCGAAGCCACCGAAGATTCCTTTGCCAAGCTGGCAACCGAAAACACCGAAGACACCGGCTCGGCGGCAAACGGCGGCTTATATGAAAACATCTATAAAGGCCAGATGGATACCGCTTTCAACGACTGGTGCTTCAACACCGCCCACAAAGCCGGCGACACAGGCATCGTGAAAACCTCTTACGGCTATCATCTGATGTATTTTTCCGGCGAAGGCGAAGTTTATTGGAAGAGCAAAGCCGAAAGCAGCCTGAAAACCAAAGATTACTCCGATTATGTTGACGGCCTGCTGAAAAAAGCAACCGTAAAAACGCATTCCTATGCGGTGGATATTGCGATCTGATCCATCGTTTATCAAAAAACGGATGCCCCAAAGTGGGGCATCCGTTTTTGTTTTTATTTTTAAATCGCACGCCGCTATTTTGCCGGTTCATCAAAAGTCGGGCATTGCATCTGGCGATCGCAAGGCTCTTTCTCCACCAGCGCTGCCTGGGGTTCTTCTGCATCGACACAGCCTTTCGCTTCATAAAACAGCTGCGATTCCCGGGCGGAATGGGCCGAAATATAAAGCAGAGGGATCTGCCGGTGGCGGCATTCACAGCGGGCCAATTCAAACAGACGGCTGCCAATTCCCTTGCCGCGCAGTTCCCGCGACACATGCAGATGAGAAAGCTGCAAATATTGTTTGCGGCTGCCGAAAGCCTCTCCTTCCACCGAAGCGAGACCTTTCACATGGCCTTCCCAAAAGGCCGCCCACACAACGCCGTGATTCTTTAAAGTTTCGCGAAGCTGGCGGATCACCCGCTGTTTGTCGCCTTCCTCCCATCCATCGGTGAAGGAAACATCGCAAAGTTTCCAAACGCCGTTTTCTCTGCGCAGGCATTGCCGAACGACCTGTGTTCGATCAAATTCTTTCAGAAAATCTTCTTTCAGCTCATCAATGGTTATTCTTCGAAAGACCGCCGTCATATTTTTACACCTCAATCTTCTCAAAAGCCGCGATGAATTCAATGATATATTGCGTCACCGCCTGTAACATTTCTTTGCCCCATTTCGCGGTGGCATCCTGCGGATCATCCGGCCCGAACCAGCCCGAAGGCGTTACCGATTGAAAATGGCGCTGCACAGTGACGGTGGCCCCTTTGAACTGAACCGTCCGTGTGCCGTTCACTTTCATTTCGGGCGAGATCTCCACCGGGGTCAGCGGCATATAGTCTTCCATATGCACCCATTCGGGGTTGATCGCCAAAATTGCGGCGGTTTCTTCGCCGCCGCCGTGGCCGCCTTTCCATTTGGGGTTCAGTTCGCCCGCCAGCTGCCACCAGTTCAGCAAAGCCGAAAGGCATCCCTTGTTTTCCAGTTCGAGGCCCACATCTAAAATAGCGGGGTCATTCCCGCCGTGACCATTCAAAAAGATAAATTTTCGCACACCATATTCATAAAGGGAATCGGTAATTTTCTGAAGCACCAGATGCAGCCCCTCATATCCCAGAGAAATCGTGCCCGCAAACCCCTTGTGATGATCTGCTATGCCATAAGGCACCGCGGGAACGATCAATGTTTCCAGCTGTTCCTGAATGCTTTCCGTGATATGCGATGGGATCAAAAAATCCGTTCCCAAAACCAGATGGGAACCGTGATTCTCGATGCTTCCAATGGGGATGATCGCCGTATCGTGAGTTTTAAAAAAGTTTTCGGCCTGCTTCCATGTCATTTGTTCCAAACGCATTTTATTTTTCCCCCTTCTTTTCTTGCTTTCATTCTATGATATTTTATTTCAGAAGTAAACCTGTCAGAAATCTACAAAATGCAAGAGTGATTTTAGCTACTTCTTCTAAAGTGTATCGTAAAGGTTGTAAACATTTTTAGTTTATGCTATGATGATGGTATATTTGAGGCTGCCGGTCTCAGCTGTTTTTTTATTCAATCGACCGAAGAAAAAATCAAAAGAAGGGTGTTCAAAATGCTGTTAAAACAACTCACGGAAGTATATGACCTCTTAGACGCCAGCGATGCCAGCGGCGAAAAAGTTGCTGCTTATCTGCGCAGGATCAAAGCCGACGCCAATATCGAAATTCAGGTGCTCAGCGGCGCAAAGGGTTCCACCGATATGGTCAAAGTGCGCATCCCCGGCAAAAACGGCAAATCCGGCGGCGGCACCGCCCCCACCATCGGCCTGCTGGGCCGTTTGGGCGGCTTGGGCGCGCGCCCCGAAATGCTGGGCTTCGTTTCCGATGGCGACGGTGCGCTGGTGGCCATGACCTTGGCCGCCAAGCTTTTGGATATGCAGACAAAGGGCGATTATCTGGAAGGCGATGTGTTTATTTCCACCCATATCTGCCCCGATGCCCCCACACAGCCTCACAAGCCTGTTCCGTTCATGGGTTCTCCCCTGGATATGGCTCAGGTCAATCAGGCCGAAGTCACCCCCGAATTAGACGCCATTCTGGTGGTTGACACCACCAAGGGCAACCGCATCATCAACACACGCGGCTTTGCGATTTCGCCCACAGTGAAAGAAGGCTATATTCTGAAGGTCAGCGATGATGTGATGGATATTATGCAAACCACAACAGGCAAAATGCCCTATGTTTTCGCGCTTTCTCAGCAGGATATCACGCCCTATGGCAATGATGTTTATCACCTCAACAGCATTCTTCAGCCCGCCACCGCAACCAACGCGCCCGTGATCGGCGTTGCCATCACCACCGAAACCGCCGTTGCCGGCTGCGCCACAGGCGCCACTCATTTTGTGGATTGTGAAGAAGCTGCACGCTTCATGCTGGAAGTCGCAAAATACTATACCAAAGGCGACTGCCATTTCTATGATGAAGCGGAATTTGCGCGTTTGCAGAAGCTTTATGGCAAAATGAATCATTTCCAGACAAAAGGCAACGAATAAATTAAAAGCCGCTTTTCGCCTTTTTCGGCGGATAGCGGCTTTTTAAGGAGGTTTTTTCCTTGATCAAAATTGGCGCCGTTACCGTGGGGCAGGCCCCCCGCGTGGATGTGACCGCGGACATTTTATCTTTGTTCGGGGATGCGCAGCTTTTGGAAAAAGGCGGGCTGGATGGCCTGACGCGTGAAGAAATCAGCGCCTTTGCCCCCGCCGAAGGCGACTATGTTCTGGTTTCGCGCTTAACGGATGGTTCATCGGTGACTTTTGCCGAAAAATATGTTCTGCCGCGCCTTCAGGCCGCCATTGATCAGCTGGAAGCCGAGGGCTGCCGCCTGATCATGTTCTTTTGCACAGGGGATTTTCCCGACACCTTCCATTCCAAAGTTCCGCTGATTTTTCCCAACCGCATTTTGCAGGGCCTTGTTCCCGCGCTGACCACCACAGGCAGCATTGCGGTGATCACCCCTTCCGCTCTTCAGCTGAACCAAAGCCGCGAAAAATGGCAAAAATATGTGCGCCGGGCCACCCCCATCGCCGCTTCCCCCTATGGCGATTTCAGCGTCATCGAAAACGCCGCCAAAGAGGTTTGCAAAATCGATTGTGATCTGGTGGTTCTCGATTGTATCGGCTATACAGCCGCCATGAAACGGTATTTCAGCGAAATCACCGGGAAAAATGTTGTGTTATCGCGCACTCTTCTGGCCCGCGTTGTTTCGGAACTGATCGGCTGATCCCCTGTTTCCTCCTCGATGGTATTATTTTATAGGCATGACCCGCCCAAACGGATCATGCCTTTTTTCTATTCTTCCTGCGCTTCGCGGGTGATATCGTTGATCCACGCCTTCGAGCGGAAACGATGAAGCCCCAGCGCCATTTTCACGCATTCTTCTAAAACGCAGGGCAGCAGCACCACCTGGATGGGCATTTTCAGCCACAGCCCCAGCAGAGCCGACACCGGCAGATTGGCCAGCCACAGCGCCGAAATATCCACCAGCATGGCAACGCGCGTATCGCCGCCGCCGCGAAGCACCCCCACCACGCAGGTGGTGTTGAACTGGGCGGGGATGGAACGCATGGCATAAAACACGATGATGCCCGCCGCGATGACTTTGGTGGCTTGCGGCAGGCTGAACCAGGGCGTTACGAATTTGGCCGCCGCCAAAAGCCCCAGGCAGGAAATCACGCCGCTGAAAGCCGAAATGGCAAGAAGGGTTTTCGCCGTGTGATAAACCTCTTCACGGCCGCTTTTTCCTTCGCCCAGCTGTGTGCCGATGATCACGGCCGCAGCCCCCGCCACACCGAACGAGAAGACATTGGCGATGCTTTCGATATTTCTCGAAACCGTAACGGCCGCCAGAATATCGGTGCCCATTCTGCCATAAATGGCGGGCAGCAGCGATGTGCCAAGCCCCCACAAAGTTTCATTCAGCACCACCGGCGTCGCATAACGGATAAAATCGGCTGTCAGTTGTTTGCCCGGGTGAAGGGCTTCTTTCAAATCAAGATGAAAGCGCTTGTTGAACCTGCAATAAAAAATAGTGATGATGAGTTCCACGATTCGCGCCAGAACGGTCGCCACCGCCGCGCCTTCCATGCCCATTTTTGGCGCGCCCAAATGGCCGAAAATAAAGACCCAGTTTAAAAAAGTGTTGACCACCATGGCTGAACTGTAAATATACAGCCCCAGTTTGGCGTTGCCCATGCTGCGGTGGGCGCCCACATAGACCTGGGTGAAAATATTGATGGGATAAGCCAGCGCCACCACACGCATATAGCGCTTGCCCAGTTCAATGGCAATGGGGTCATTGGTGAAAATGCGGACCAAAAAGCCCGGCGCCGCCATGGCCACCACCGAAAACACGGTAACAATGGAAAAAGCGGCAAAAAAAGAAAGCCCGATCACGCGGCTGACGGTTTTCATAT
The DNA here is from genome assembly GCF_047936785.1 of Acidaminobacterium chupaoyuni. Lineage (GTDB taxonomy): Bacteria > Bacillota > Clostridia > Oscillospirales > Butyricicoccaceae > Acidaminobacterium > Acidaminobacterium chupaoyuni. The sequence goes on along the minus strand of NZ_CP176394.1, from coordinate 1,283,193 downwards.
CTTTTTTGCCGTAATATTGGCTGATCAGCACGCTGGCGCCGCTTTGAAAACCAAAGACCATCAGCATGATCACAAAAAAAGAAGAATTCACCACAGAGGCACCCGCGATCTCGTTTTGCCCCACCATGCCCAGCATCATGGTATCAGCCAGCGAAAGCGAAAAGTTGATCAAGTTTTGCAGGGCAATGGGCAAGGCAATCGTCAGCATGTTCCTGTAAAATCCTTTGGGCTGCGCAAGCAATTTTTGCATAAACGGCTCCTTTTTTGTGATTTTGTTATATAATGTATTTTATGATAGGAAAAATCATACACCTTCTAAGGCATCTCATTCTTTCCGCAGCGGGCTGCGCCCGCCGGCGCTTCGCGCCCCTTTGCTTCGCAATGTGCTGCGTTCATTATAGCATGAAGAATAATAAGAGAACCTTTTTAAAGGTCATGCTGAAATTTCCGCAGCGGGCTGCGCCCGCCGGCCCTTCGCGCCCTTTTGCTTCGCAATGTGCTGCGTTCATTATAGCATGAAGAATAATAAGAGAACCTTTTTAAAGGTCATGCTGAAATTTCCGCAGCGGGCTGCGCCCGCCGGCCCTTCGCGCCCTTTTGCTTCGCAATGTGCTGCGTTCATTATAGCATATTTCTGTTTTTGCCGCCACGAAAATTTTTCCATCGAAAAAGCAACTTTTTCCTGTTTGCAACCGTCTATATTAAATAAGCATCCAGTGTATTTTCATATCTCTGGGATGGCAACACAATGGAGGAATGAACATGAGTGAAAAAAACGCTGTACTGCCACCGGTGGAAGCGCCCGTGACAACTCCCCTGCCTTTGGAAGAACCCACCCCTGCTTCTGAAAAAGCACCCAAGCGCAATAAATTCGCCAGCAAAGACAAGCATCGGCGCAAAATGCCAAAATGGCTCAAAACGCTCATCATTGTTGTGCTTTTAAGCGCCATTGCCTATGGTTCCTATATTCTCATCCAGAAGCTGATCAAAAAGGATGACACCGCCATCACCACCGCTTTTGCCACAACACAAACCCTGGAACAGCAGGTCAGCGGTTATGGCACCGTTACCCCCAAACAAAAAACCGAATATGGTGCAAAAGTTCGCGGAACCGTGACCGAAGTGGCCGTCACTGCGGGTCAAAGCGTTGCCGCGGGCGATCTTTTATTCGTCATCAATCCCTCCGAGCTGCAAACCGAACTCACCGCGGCTTATTCCGCTTTGGAATCGGCCCGCAGCGGGGTGGAATCGGCCCGCAAAGCGCTGGATGCGCTGAACACCACCGCGCCCTTCACCGGCAAGCTGATCGAAAGCGCCACGATCCATCAGGGCGATGATCTTTCTTCAGGCCTGAAGTTGGGCAAACTGGTGGATGACAGCACCCTGACGCTGGCCTCTTATTTCAGCTATGCCTATATCGGCGATATCAAACCCGGCATGTCTGCCAATGTTTCGATTCCCGACAGCATGACCTCGGTTCTGGGCACCGTTTCTTCTGTAGACCGCATCAAAAAAGTTAAAGACGGCGCCATGCTCTTCCGCGCGAATATCACCATTAAAAATCCCGGCACGCTTGTGGCCGGTTCTTCCGCGGCCGCTGTTCTGCGTATCAACGGCGCGGATGTGATGCCCGCCGAATCGGGCACACTGGCCAATAACCGCGAGCAAGAGATCACCCTGCAATCTTCGGGCAAAGTGACCTATACTTCCGTGATGGATTACGGCGAATATAAACAGGGCCAAACCCTGGTTTCTCTTTCAAACACTTCCCTGCGCCCCGCGCTGGAAAGCGCCCAGAAAAGCTATGACGAAGCCGCAAAAAAAGTGGAAGAACTGGAAGCCAATATCCATAACACCGAGATCCGTTCCGAAATCGACGGCATGGTTTCCGCTGTGATGATTTCCGTTGGCGATAAGCTCACCGCTTCGGGCACCTCGGTCGTCACCGTTTCCAACACCTCTTCTCTGGTGATCGATGTCAACATCGACGAACTGGATGTGAGCAAAGTCAGCGTGGGCATGCCCGTTGAGATCACACTGGATGAGGGCGGCGAACCCATCATGGGCACACTTTCTTATGTAGCATTTGAAGCCAAGACCACCGATAATAACGGCGGCGGCGGATGGGGCGGCTCGGTGGCGCAGTTCCCCGCCAAAATCGATATTCAAAGCGACGGCAGGTTGCTGCCGGGCCGCAATGTCAATTATAAAATTCGAACCACAGTGAAAGAAAATGTCCTCACGATCCCCTCTTCCGCGGTGATCTACACCGAAAGCGGAACCGCGGCCTATGTTCGCAAAGCCGACGGCAAAAAATATGAAGATGCCATCAAGCTGCCCGAAGGTCAGGTTCCCGAAGGGTTTGTGGCGCTTCCCATTGAAATCGGCGTATCCGACGATCAAAACACCGAAATCATCAGCGGCCTTTCGGAAGGTGATGAAGTCTATACCACCGCCGTTGACAACAAAGACGAAAACAACGGCATGATGGGCGCAATGGCGGTGGGCACTGTCAACCTGATCGGAAGGTGAGCCCATGTTAATTGAACTCAAGCGAATCAGCAAAATCTATAACGAGGGCCGCGAAAGCGAAGTCCGCGCCCTGGATGATGTTTCGCTCACCATTGAAAAGGGCGAATTCACGGCGATCCTCGGCCAATCCGGTTCCGGCAAATCCACCATGATGAATATTCTGGGCTGTCTCGATATTCCTACATACGGCGAATATTGGCTGGAAGAAGAGAATGTTTCAAATATCCCCCCGCGCCGGCTCGCCGCCATTCGCAACCGCAACATCGGTTTCATTTTTCAGGGCTTCAATCTAATCCCCGCGCTTACGGCCCTTGAAAATGTGGAACTGCCCCTGGTCTATCGGGGAATGCCCCACAGCCAGCGGCATGAACTTTCGGTGGCGGCTTTGGAATCGGTTGGTCTGGGCGAACGCATGGATCACCGCCCTTCCGAACTATCCGGCGGCCAGCAGCAGCGCGTGGCCATCGCCCGCGCCATCGCGGCGAAACCGCCCGTTATCATGGCCGATGAACCCACCGGCAACCTTGACACAAAGGCCGGCGCAGAAATCATGCTGAAGCTTTGCGCTTTGAATGATGAAGGCACCACCATTTTGCTCATCACCCATGATATGCAGCTGGCGCACATGGCCAAGCGCATCGTGCGCCTGCAGGATGGGAAGATCATCTCGGATGAGACCCCTTCCGCCCGTGAAAGAGAAATCGTATTAGAGGAGGTGGCCCGGCGATGAATTTTATTCAAGCGTTTCAAATGGCGATCAAATCCATTTTAAACAATAAAATGCGTTCGTTTCTCACCATGCTGGGCATCATCATCGGCGTGGCCTCTGTAATCACGCTGGTTTCGGTTTTGCAGGGCATGCAGAAACAGGTGATGCTCGATTATCAAAAAATGGGCGTCAACAAGATCAATGTCAATTATAACTCGCAATCGCTCGATCTTTCTCAGCCGCTCTATGATTACTGCAACAGCCTTTCCGGCGAAGTGCTGGGCGTCACACCCAACGCCACTTCCAACCTGAAGCTGCGCTATCGCAATAAAAACTGGAACACCACCGTTTATTTCGGCAACGACAAATTCGACACCTGTTTGAATTTCAGCCTGCAAAACGGCCGCGGCATTTCTTACAGCGATGTTTTCAACCGGGTTCGTGTCTGCGTGATCGGCACGACCATCAAAAAGCAGTTTTTCGGGCTTGAAAACCCCATTGGCAAAACCATCAAGATCAGCGGTTATCAATTCAAGGTGATCGGCGTTTACAAAGAAAAAGCCAACAGCACACAATATAGCTATGATGACATGATTCTTGTGCCGCAATCGGTTCAGCGCACACTGACCGGTTCGAAACAGATCACTTCGTTTGTGGTGAAAGCTTCCAGCAGCCAGGCCACCAAAACCGCCACCACAAAAATTCAGAATTTTCTTTCGAAAAAATTCAAAAACGAATGGGAATACAGCGTTTATTCTGAAAACAGCTGGATCGAACAAGATAACAAAACCACCAAAATGATCACCCTTGTTGTGGGCGGCATCGCCGGCATCTCGCTTTTGGTGGGCGGCATCGGCATTATGAATATCATGCTTGTTTCGGTTTCGGAGCGTACCCGCGAAATCGGCATTCGAACGGCCATCGGGGCCCCCCGCCGCGCCATCATCTCTCAATTTCTCATCGAAGCCGCCACTGTCAGCGCCTGCGGCGGCGTTCTCGGCATCGGCATCGGCGCTTTGGGTTCGGCCTTTCTTTCGGCCGCGGCAATAAAAACCGTTTATCTGCCCACCGCTTCCGTCACCATCGGCGCATTTCTTTTCTCGGTTTTGCTTGGCGTGTTCTTTGGTTTTTATCCCGCCAACAAGGCTTCGAAAATGCAGCCTGTTGATGCTTTGAGAACGCAATGATCCGACGATATTTCAAAACGGCTTCAGAATCCTGCGCCGTGAAGCCGTTTCATCGTTCGCCGCGGCGCAGCGGCAAGGAGAATATTATGAAAAAGAAACGCATTCTTTCTTTCTTATTGGCGGCGATGCTTTTGCTGCCCGCCCTCCCCTCCGGCCTTTCCGCCTTCAATGACATCCCCTATGCTTCAGAAAGCGCGGCCGCCGAAACCTTGGCTTCACTGGGCATCGTCGCTTCGGTGGAACAGTTCAACCCCGCGCGCAGCCTCAGCCGCGCCGAATTTTGCAAAATGGCGGTTCTCGCCGCGGGCTTCAACGAGCGTTCGCTCTATTCCAGCTACACCCTTTACCCCGATGTCAACGCCGCGATGTGGTATGCCCCCTATATCAATGCGGCCATCAGCAAATATAAGATCATTCAAGGTTACCCCAACGGCAACTTTGGCCCCAACGACACCATCACATTCGGCCAGGCTGCCACCATTCTGCTTCGCATGCTGGGATATACCACGGCAGATATCGGCCCCCTCTGGCCGCGTGATTATGTGATCAAGGCCACCGCCATCGGCCTTTCAAACGGCATGAACACGATGAATGCCAATGACGCCATCCCCCGCGGTCAGGCGGCGATCATGCTGCGCAACCTGCTTTTGGCCAACACCAAAGACGGCGGCCCGTTTTTAAACACAGGGTTCACCGCCGGCACCGATATGATTTTGGCAGCCACCCACGAAACCGACCCCGCCGTGACAAAAGGCACCTTAAAATTCATCAGCCTGACGGGCGAAACAAGCCTTTTAGCCGATCCGGGCACAATTCCCGCTTCGATGATCGGTTCCATGGGCGAAACCATTTTCGAAAAAAACACCCCTTCCAAGCTGAAAGGCTTTATGCTGAGCTCTTCCATGCAGGAAGCTACGGTGAAAGCGGCCGCCGCGCAATATCTTGATACCGATGCGGGCCGCATCACGATTCCCCGCGATGCCAAGGCTTTTGTGGCCGGTCAACTGGGCGATTATGCCACCAGCTGGTTCGATCTGCCCGCCGGCGGAAAAATCACGATCTATTATGACGATCAGCGGAACATCCAGCTGATTTCGGCAAACCAGACGGCTTCTTTCACCGATTCTCTGGTTTATGGCATCAGTGATACCGCCATCCCCACTTCGGCAAAGCTGCTTTATCAAGGCAATACCATGGCGCTTTCCGATTTAAAAAAGTATGATATTCTTTCCTATTCCGCGCAGGATAATGCCTATCTGGTTTCCGACCGCCGCGTGACCCTGCTTTATGAAGAAGGCAGCCCGGTCTATACCAACCCGGCGCGCATCAAGGCCGGCGGCCATGATTACATCGTCCCCGAAAAGGTTTCCTCCTATTTCAAGAACCTGGCGCTCAACCAGACCATCACGCTTTGCTTTGATGCTTCCGGCAATCTTGCCGCCGTGTTCCCCTCCAGCGAAATTTCGGGCAATGCTTCCGCTTTGTTATCCAAGCTTTCTGCAAGCGGCGAAGTGACCCTTTCGCTGGCAAACAGCAAAGAATTTTCAGGCAAAACCGATCTGGGCGCTTATCCTTCCACCACCACAAACCAGCAAACGGTTTCTTCGCTGTTCCGTTATCAAGGCCAGCTGATGAATTTTTCACAAACGGCTCAGGGCAATTTCTCGCTGACCCCGGTTTCCTATTCCACCGCTTATGCCGGCAAGCTCGATCTTGCCGCGGGCACCCTTGGCGGCCGCAAGCTTTCGCCGCAGGCAGTGTTTTATGAACTGCCCGCCCAGAATATGCCGCTTCGTCGTTTATCGCGTTCTGATCTGACGGATGGCCTGCCCGCTTCCCGCATTCTCCACACGGAACTCGACCGCACGGGCGCCGTAGAAACCGTTGTGTTTGACAACATCACCGGAAACGGCTTCCAATATGGCATCCTCAAGCAAAAGAGCCATGAGGTGGAAATTTTCGACGGCATCACCCGCACAGAATATGAACTGACCCTGCGCACCGCAAAAGGTGAAACCGTGATCACTTCCTATTACCCTGTGCCGGGTGTCAGCGGCAGCGAGGTGCCGGGCGCGGTGGCTTCCGCAATTTCCGAACTGACCTATCCCTTCGCCACCCCGGGGCGCGCCCTTGCGCTGACAGGTTCCGTCAGCCGCACGGCGTTCGATTCTTTAAAGGGTGTGCGCTATGCAAGCCTTTATATCCCCCTTGCTTCCGATGTTCAGGTTTATGCCAAACCCCTCAACCGCTTTTTGACCTTGCAGGAAGCGCGCGCCAATTTCACCGGCTTTGAGCTTTATTGCGACAGCGACCCCGCTTCGGGCGGCCATGTTCGCCTGATCATCGCTTCGTAAGGCCCGAAAAGCGCTGATTTTTTTCAAAGCACCAATCGATTCTTCCGATTTGTCGGGGCGGATGGCCAAACGCCTTCCGCCCCGATTTTTACAGCTATTTTACTTTTCTTTTCGGGAATTTGTGGTACAATAACAAATAGTCACTTTTGATAAACGGCGCCGAAAACGCCGTTTCTTTTTGAGAATTTCCATCGATGCGATTGATTTCAAATTAAGGAGTTGCTATGATCGATTCAATTTTCAATTTCTTTCTTTTCGGCGGAAAAGATTTCGCTCTGTTCATCATTTCCATGGTTCCCTTTATTGAATTGCGCGGCGCGGTGATTTTTGGGGCCGCTTTGGGAATGCCGTGGCTTCATGTTTTTTTGATCTCGCTTCTGGGCAATATTCTTCCTGTTCCGTTTTTGATTCTTCTGGGCCGGCCCGTTTTTACATGGCTGAAATCAACACGGCTGCTGGCAAATTTCACCCATAAAGTAGAAGCCAAATTGATGAGCAAATCCGAAAAGATCGAAAAATATTCTGCGATCGGTCTTTTTCTGTTTGTCGGCGTGCCGCTGCCCGGCACAGGCGCATGGTCGGGTTCGCTGATCGCCGCGCTGCTGGGTTTGAAACCCCGCCACTCGATCCCCGCTGTGATGGCCGGTGTTTTGCTGGCCGATATTTTGATGACACTGGGCGCCTATGGCGTTTTCGGCGCGCTGCGCCTGTTCTAACGCTTTTTATCCCGCCCGTTTTTCTCGCAACGAAAGGAGCTCTTTTTCATGAGTTGGCTTTTAGCCTGTGATAACGCGATCTTAGATTTTATTCAGCAATTCCGCTGTTCCGCTTTGGATGTGTTTATGCCCTGGTATTCTTCCCTTGGCAATCATGGCCGCATCTGGATCTTTTTGGCCATTGCCATGCTGTGTTTCAAAAAAACGCGTCGCTGCGGCGCTGTGATGGGGCTTTCACTGATCCTTTGCCTGCTTTCGGGCAACCTGTTGCTCAAGCCGCTTGTGGCGCGTGTTCGCCCTTATGATGCCAATGGCTTCACGGGTCTTCTGGTCAAACCCCTCAAAGATTTTTCTTTCCCTTCCGGCCATACCTTCGCGGCGTTTGCGGCCGCCGCTTCCACCCTGTTTTATTTTCGCAAAAGCGGCCTTTTCGTTACCGCCGCCGCTTGTTTGATGGCGCTTTCCCGCCTTTATCTCTATGTGCATTATCCTTCCGATATCCTCGGCGGCATCGCTCTGGGCGTTGCGGCGGCATTTCTTTCCCACGCCATTCTCGAAAAGCTGTTCCGGCGGTTTGATGATACCCATCGCCTTTCGGGCCCGCCAAAACAAACCAATTAGCAAAAGCAGATTTTGCGACCCAGCATTCAAATACTTTCACGACAATAAAAAAGCGAACAGGCAAGTTGCCCGTTCGCTTTTTTCTATTTGATCTTGTTTTTAACTTATTGCCCCACGATCACCGTTGCCTGCACATACTGCTGCCAGGTAACGGCGCCCGCCGCGATCAGCTTTTGCAGCAAGGTCTGGGAACCGTCTTTGGTGACCACCGGCATCGCCTGATAACAGATCATGGCGGCATGACCGCGCAAAAAATTGCCGCGCTGGATCGTATCCAGCTGAGCCTGCGTCAAAACCCCAACCTCCACGATCTTGGTTCGGTCTGTGCTGTTCCACGCGAAATCGCCCGCTCGATCGCTATAGCCCAAAGCTCTTAAAATGAAGGTATATAATGTCGATGCGTTTGCTTCGGCATTGGGGGCGAATTCTGTGGCCGAAATGCCGTTTGTATAACCTTTCGCCACCGCATAAGCGATATATTTGTTGGCGTCTGCCCACGGGGTTTTCACATCTGTGAAAGGATGTTTGCCTGTATAGGCCAGCGCCTGCTGTTCTTCACCCAGCATACGGATCAAGATCACCAGTGTTTCAAGGCGGGTCGGGGTGCGTTCCAGCTCATATCCGATATCCGTTCCACGAAACAGGTTCATGGTGTTCAGCGCTTTTGCATATTTTTCATAAGAAACAACGGGGGTTCCGCCGTTGACCGCCGCGCCGTCACGCAGCTGAATCACCGCCGTTTCGGATGTGACCACGATGCCGCTTCCATCCGCCGCGGGGATCAGATAATAAATATTGTTTGCGATATATCTGCCTGCGCTGCGTGTTCCCCCTGCGGTGATATTCACCAGTTCCCGGCCGATGATATCCGCCGAGCCCTGCGTCATCACAAAGCCTGCGCCCAAGGGGCCGGTGATCTTATCGCCCTTTTTCACGGTGACCGTTGTCACCGCGCCGTTGACCCGCTGCAGCACGGCGGAAGTGATGGCCTGTGTATCCACGCCGCCCGAAGCCATATCGCTTTTCAGCGCGGCCGCTTTTTGATCCAGCATGCCCGCCGCGGCGTTATAAAGCGATTGTGCCTGTGTTTCTGTTCTTGTGTGAAGTTTCTCGGTATATATGGTTTTCAGCTGACTGAGCGTGATCAGAGGGTCTTGCAAGGTTCCCCCCGCAGCAAAAGAGGCCACCGACAGCCAGCCGGCCAAAACAGCCGCAAGCCATGCTTTTTTCTTATCTTTCATCGTTGCTTCTCCATCCCATTGTAAACCCGTTCATCTAAAATCGTCTTTTTCTGCTCTTTCTTATGAAGCGATCCATTTGATTGTGCCGCAGGTTCAAAAAGCGCCGCCGTCATCGGCAGTCTTTCGTCAATCTGTTTTTTATTATACTGTATTTGAACCAAAAAGAAAAGGCTTCAAAAAATAGAAATCGTTCTTTGCTTTTTTCATATAAAAAAACCGGGCAAACATCCTTTGTTTACCCGGTTTTGATCATATTTCTGATGATAGAGAGGTTTTGATTCGCCGCCCAAGCAAAGTGAACCCTGCGCTTTTCTCATGAGTTTTTTACTCTTCGGCTTTCAAATCAGTGGCTCCTGCGTTTGCCGGTGAGGGTTTTGCAATCGACACGCAGCACTTTTACGCGCTCAACGATCGCGGGGTCGAACTGAAAATCTTCTTCGCCTGTCTGCCCCTTCATAAAGCAGGAAAGGCCATGCAGCTTTTCTGCGGGGTCTTCCACGATTTGTGCGCTGCCTTCTGCCAGCACACTGGCAAACAGAAAGCCATATTTGCAGGCGATCTCATTCGGCACAGCCTGATGCTCACAATCGACCTCAATGCAGACAAGAGGGTTTGCCTTTAAAACTTCAAGCTTGCGCCCTTCCGACGCCGAATGGAACCAGAACACAACGCCTTCTTCGGTTTCTTCAAATCCATAATTCAAGGGCAGAACATAAGGGCGGCTGCCATCACACATTGCCATGCGGCAAACCTGATTTTTCTTCAAGATCTCGATCAGTTCCTGTTTTTCGGTGATTTCGCGGTCTTTTCTTCTCATCAAAGTTCTCCTTTTTTGACGAACGGATGATGCGCCTCTTTGCTGCCTTTTTCAAGCGATAGATTAAGATTCGCTTTGGATCGCTCTCGTGGTGCTTTTGATTTCTTTTTTACCGCCCGGCTTGATCATAAACCCGATCACGCCGCAAAGGATGGTGGGAACTACCCAGCCGAACCCGAATTTATCCATGGGCAAAAGCTTCAAAAATGCGATCTTCACGCCATAGGAATCCAGCACGGCCAGAACGCTCATGATCAGCGCGCCAACGGTGGCAAAGCGATAAACATTATCGTTTTTGATCTTCTTATCAAAGAAAGAAAGGAAGACCAGGGTCAGTGTTGCGGGATACACCACCGAAAGGATCGGCGTGGAAAACGCGATGATGGTGTTGATGCCGAAATTGGAAACCACGCAGCTGAACACACAGATGATGCCAATGAAGGCTCCATAAGGCACTTTGCCGTGGGTCATTTCAGAAAAGAACGCCGCAGCCGCAGAGGTCAGGCCGATGGCGGTGGTCAAACAGGCCAGCGCCACAGTGATGCCCAGCAAAATGATGCCGCTGCTGCCCATCAGATGTTTTACAATGCCCACCAGCAGCTGTGTCTGGGTAACGCTGGTGTCATAAAGCGAAGTCGCCGAAGCGCCCAGATAGGCAAGGCCGCCATAAACAATGGAAAGCCCCACCGCCGCCACAATGCCGGCGCGAATAACAATGCCGATGCGCTTTTTATTGCTGTAATCACTTTTATCTAATGTTCCCGTGACCAAAACGGTGAAGATAATGGCGCCGAAAACATCCATTGTCTGATAACCCGCTTTGATGCCCTTTGCAAAAACATCCTGCGCGCCGGTGGCCAGCACATCGCCCACCGGGGTGATGATGCCTTTGCCGATCATCACAAGCAAAGCGATGAACAGCGCCGGGGTCAGGAATTTACCGATGATATCCACCACCGCCGAGGGGCGGATGGTCAGAATGAACACCACGGCAAAAAACAGAATGCTGAAAAAGATGCTTCCGCCATGGAAAACCGGTTCAAAGCCCAGTTCATAGGTGCTGGCGGCTGTGCGGGGAATGGCCATCAGCGGGCCGACGCAAAGGAAAATGCTTGTGGATAATAAGATCCCCGACCATTTGCCCAAACGGTGTGTCATGCCCTCTAAGGAACCCGCGCCGCAAACCATCGCCAGGATGGTCAAAAGCGCCAGGCCGGCATCCGCAAAAGTAAAGCTGAGGAAGCCCGTGCCCCATTGGCTGCCTGTTTCCAAGCCCAGATACGGCGGAAAAATCATGTTTCCCGCGCCGAAGAACATGGCAAACAACGCAAAGCCGATCACGATAATGTCTTTTCGCTGCGTTTTCATTTTTACCTCTCCCAAATCATATAATGCAGTAAATTTTCGTTTAATATATTGAATTTACTGCTGTTTTTATTTCACCTAAACTAATATACTTTATTTTTTACGGAATTGGAAGAGACAGAACTGTAGAAAATGAAGAAGCATTTTTCGTCGTTTTGCACATATTTCTTTCACCGTTTTTGTTTTTTCATTGTATATGTTAAACACATATTCAATATATTGAATTTTTGATTTTAAAAAGAGGCCGCAGCGATTTGCGGCCTCTTTTCACTTTCTGCATATTTTTCAGAAAATCATTCAGTTCTTTAACGATAAACCACGCTTTAAAGTGCTTTTTATTTTTTGGTGATGAAGGCGCTGGCTGTTTTCAGCATCATCATCTTTGTGCCCACCTGATCGAATTTCACTTCCAGCAGCACATCGCTGCCCATGGGGGTGGCGGCTTCTACCACGCCGCTGCCGAAGGCTTTATGGCTGATCTTTTCACCCGGGCGCAAAGAGATCATCTCTTTCTTTTCACCGCCCGAAGATGCCAGCGTGATTGAAGATTTCAGAATCGTTTTTGCCACAGAAGGCTTGATGCGCGGCGAATTCTGGCGCATGGGCCGTTCTGTTTTGTGGGTTTGCAGATATTCTTCGGGGATCTCTTCCACAAAACGCGAAGGCTTGGCAAAGGCGGTCTGGCCATATAACATGCGGCGCTTGGCGCAGGAAATATGCAGGCAGCGCTTGGCTCTCGTCATGGCGACATAGCAAATGCGGCGTTCTTCTTCCAGTTCTTCGGGGGTGTCTACGCTGCGATAAGAGGGAAAGATCCCTTCTTCAAAGCCGCAGAGGAACACCACAGGGAATTCGAGGCCTTTGGCGGAATGCATGGTCATCATGGTGACGGCATCGGCCTGCGTATCATAACGGTCGATATCGGTGAACAGCGCGATCTCTTCCAAAAATTCTTCCAGCCCCGCGCCTTCTTCGTGGTTTTTCATAAAATCGACGATATTCGATTTCAGTTCCAGAATATTTTCTTCGCGGCTGCGCGCTTCGTTGTTGTTCTGGTTTTTCAGCATTTCCAGATAGCCGTTTTTTTCAAGCAGCAGATCATACAGCTCATCCAGCGGCAAAACCTGACTTTTTTCGCGCAGTTCTTCGATCATTTGCGAAAATCCGCTGAGGGCTTCCGCGGCGCGGCCCAGCCCTTCATAAGAAGCCGCCTGACGGATGATCTCATATTCGGGGCAGTTCTGCTCCATGGCCAGCGCCGTGACATGGTCTAATGTTTTTGCGCCGATCTTGCGCGGCGGATTATTGATGATGCGGCGCAGGCGGATGGTATCGCTGGGATTGTTGATGACCCACAGATAGGCCAGCATATCCTTCACTTCGGCACGATCAAAAAAGCGCAGGCCGCTGACCATTCGATAAGGGATCGCATTGCGTTTGAACGCCGTTTCCACGCTGTTGGAAAGCGCATGGTTGCGATATAAAACGGCAAAATCAGAAAACTTCTGGCCCTGGGCGTAAGCTTTCAAAATTTCCGAGGAAATATATTGCCCTTCTTCCTCCTGGTTTTCGCCTGTGAAGAAATGCACCTTGTCGCCATCGCCGTTTTCCGTCCAAAGCTTTTTGCCCTTGCGTTCGGTATTGTTGGCGATCACCTCATTGGCCGCCGAAAGGATGTTCGAAGTGGAACGGTAGTTTTGTTCCAAACGGATGGTTCTGGCATGGTCATATTGTTTTTCGAACTGGAGGATATTTTCGATGGTAGCGCCGCGGAACTTATAAATGCTCTGGTCATCATCGCCCACCACGCAGATATTCCCATATCCGCCGGCCAACAGGCTGCAAAGCATATACTGTGCATAGTTGGTATCCTGATATTCATCCACCAGCACATAACGGAATTTGCGCTGATAATAAAGCCGCGCATCTTCATTGCTGCGCAGAAGATCCACCGTTTTCATAATGATATCATCAAAATCAAGCGCGTTGGCCGAGCGCAGGCGGTTCTGATAATTTTCATAAATGCGCCCCACCGTTTTTTTATAATAATCTTCACCGGCAGCCGTTAAATAATCGGCGGGGGTCATCAGATGGTCTTTCGCGCGGGAAATTTCGCCGCCCACCGAACGCAGATCAAACTTTTTTTCATCAAACCCCAGTTCTTTCAGCGCTTCGGCCATCACTTTTTTCTTGTCGTCTTCATCATAAATGGTGAAGTTTTTCCCATAGCCGATGGCTTCGCCTTTCTGGCGCAGAATGCGGATACAGGCAGAATGGAAAGTATGCGCCCAGATCTGCCCCGCGATCTCACCGCAGGCGGCTTCCAAACGGTCTTTCAGTTCTTTTGCCGCCTTGTTGGTGAAGGTGATGGCGATGATCTCATAGGGCTTGGGCGGATCGACGGCGCAAAGTTCGGCGATCTCTTCGGGCACGGTTTCTTCGGGTTCGGCCAAATAGGCCGCCAGGCGCTTTAAATCGGCCTCTGTGGCCCAGGAAGGCGCCTCCTGCGCTTCATACCCTCTGCCATATTTCAAAAGGTTGATGATGCGGTTGATCAATACCGTGGTCTTTCCGCTGCCGGCGCCCGCCAAAAGCAGCATAGGCCCTTCCGTATTGAAAACGGCCTGACGCTGCATATCGTTCAGCGCTGAAAATTCATCTTCAATGATGGATTGGCGCATCGCACTGTATTTGATATCAAAAGGTTTCATGTTTTATCTCCAGTTCTTTTTATTCCCTCTTATTTCAACACGACTTCCGCCGGGCTGAGAATGGCTTTCAGCCGTTCCAGTGTGGCCGCGTCGCCGCTGACCCATTGGTTGGGCGGCAGCGTGATCACTTTGCCCGAAGGCCGATAGATCAATACCACCGGGATCTTTCCCGGGCTGTGCTGCAGCACCGTTTCGATCTCGGGGATTTTTTCTTCGTTTTCCGGCAGAATGCGCAGATAAAGCTTTTCTTTCGGCGGGGCCGGTTCCTGCCGCCGCCATTCGCTTTTTTGAAAAGCGCCCGTTCTGCGGCGCGTTTTCCGCCGCGCCAGATAGCCTTCGATCTGTTCTTCGGCAAGAGGGCAAACTTCATCACAGATGATCTTGGGCGCTTCGTCTTCGCGGGCGGAAAGCCGCCCATAAACGATGACGGCCTGATCTTCTTTCAGACATCCGCCCGATTCATCCATGGCTTTTTGAAACACCAGCATTTCAATGGCGCCGCTCACATCTTCCAGCGTGACATAGGCCATGGTGGTGTTGTTTTTCGTGATCTTCATTTTATAAGCCGAAACCACGCCCGCCAAGGTGAGATACATGCCGTCTTGAATGGCCGAAGGCGCTTCCTCGGAAAGCTCTTCTTCCTGGCTGAATGCCGAAAGCACTTCAGCGATGGGCGTTGCCTTCACCCTTTTCACCAGCGGCGCCCATTCATCCAGCGGATGGCCCGAAAGATAAATGCCCGTGGTCTGCTTTTCCATGGCCAGCAGGTCGTGCTTTGAAAATTCGGGGATATTCGGCAGCTGAAGCCCGCCCATGGGTTCTTCGGCGGCCATGCCCGAAAACAGATCGATCTGCCCTTCCAAATTGCGGCGCTTATCATTGGCCGAAGCATCCAGCACCTGTTCAAATACCCGCAGCAGCTGAGAACGGCGATGGCCGAAGCTGTCGAAAGCCCCGCAGCGGATCAGGTTTTCAAGCACGCGCTTATTGAGTTCGGTGTCGGACATACGGTTGCAGAAATCTTCAAAATCGCGAAATCTGCCGCCCATCTGCCGCTGACGCAGCAGCGCCGCCACAAAGGCGCGGCCCACATTTTTGACCGCCGCCAGACCAAAGCGGATATTGCCGCCGCTGACGGTGAAATCCGCTTCCGATTCGTTGATATCGGGCGTCAGCACGCGAATGCCCATTTCACGGCATTCCTGAATATATTCCGAAACCTTGGCGGTATCATCTAAGATCGAAGTCAGCAGGGCCGCCATATATTCTTTGGGATAATGATATTTGACATAAGCCGTTTGATAAGAAAGCACCGCATATGAAACGGCGTGGGCCTTGTTGAACGCATAGTTGGCGAAATCCAACAGTTCATCAAAGATCTGGCTTGCGGTCTGTTCGGGAACGCCGTTGGCCAAACAGCCTGTGATGCCTTCCTGTTCGTTGCCGAAAATGAAATTGCGGCGTTCGTTTTTCAGAACATCCATCTTTTTCTTCGACATGGCTTTTCTCACCATATCCGCCTTGCCCAGCGAATAGCCCGCAAGGCGGCGGAAAATCTCCATCACCTGTTCCTGATAAACGGTGCAGCCATAGGTGACCGATAAAATTTCGCGCAGCAGCGGATGGCGGTAATGCACCTGATCGGGATGGTTTTTGCAATTGATATAGGTGGGGATGGAAGCCATGGGCCCCGGGCGGAACAGCGCAATGGCCGCGGTGATATCTTCGATGGATTGCGGCTTCATCGACATCACCACCCCGCGCATGCCCGCGCTTTCCAGCTGGAACACGCCGGAGGTCTTGCCCTGCGACAGCATTTCAAAAACGGCCTTGTCTTCATAATCGATGGTATTCAGATCGATCTTTCGGCCGCTGTGTTCCACCAGCTTCACCGCGTCATGCAAAATGGTCAGGTTTCGCAGGCCCAGAAAATCCATCTTCAAAAGCCCCAGCTCTTCCAGCGTGGTCATGATATATTGGGTCACCACGCCCTGATCGTTTTTCGACAGGGGCACATATTCATAAACAGGCCCTTTGGTGATGATGACCCCCGCCGCATGGGTGGAAGCGTTGCGCGGCATGCCTTCCAGCTTGCGCGCCGTATCCAGCAGCACATGCACGCGGTTATCGGTTTCATAAAGCTGCTTCAGATCTTTCGATACCGTAAGCGCTTTCTCCAAAGTCATTTTCAGTTCCCGCGGAACAAGCTTGGCCACGGCATCCACTTCGGCATAGGTCATGTTCAGCGCGCGGCCCACATCGCGCACCGCCGCGCGGGCCGCCATGGTTCCGAAAGTGATGATCTGGGCCACACGATCGGCGCCATATTTTGAAACCACATAATCAATGACTTCCTGCCGGCGCACGCCGCAGAAATCCATATCGATATCGGGCATACTGATGCGTTCGGGGTTCAGAAAGCGTTCGAAATAAAGGCTGTAGCGCATAGGGTCGATATCGGTGATGCCCAAACAATAAGAAACCATGCTGCCCGCGGCGCTGCCGCGCCCCGGCCCCACCGGAATATCTTTTGAGCGGGCAAACCGCACAAAATCGGAAACAATGAGAAAATAATCGGTAAAGCCCATGCGGTTGATCATATCCAGTTCAAACTGCAAACGCTTGCGGTCTTCTTCTTTTTGTTGGGGGTAACGCCGTGCAAACCCTTCCTCTGAAAGCCGCTGCAAATAATCCACCGCGCTTTCATCGGTGGGCACATCGAATTCGGGCAGATATTTTGTTTCGAAATCAAATTCCACCTGGCATCGCCGGGCGATCTCCACCGTGTTTTCCAAAGCCTGCGGATATTCGGCGGGGTCAAACAGACTTTCCATCTCTTCGGCGCTTTTCACATAAAACTGGTCGCCCTGAAATTTCATGCGGTTTTCGTCGTCCACGGTTTTGCCCATTTGGATGCACATGAGTACATCCTGAAGATGGGCGTCTTCGCGCTTGATATAGTGGGCGTCGTTGGTGGCCACAAGGCCGATGCCCGTTTCTTTTGAAAGCCGCAGGATCTGGCGGTTCACTTCTTTTTGTTCGGGGATGCCGTGATCCTGCACTTCAAGATAATAACGGTCTTTGCCGAACAGGGCGGCATAGCGCAGCGCCAAAGCCTTGGCGCCCTCATAGTTCCCGCTCAGCAAAAGCTGGGGAATCTCACCCGCAAGGCAGGCGGAAAGGCAGATCAAGCCTTCGCTGTGCTGCTCGAGCAGCTGCCAGTCGATGCGCGGTTTGTTATAAAAGCCTTCGGTGAAGCCCATGCTCACCAGATAGATCAAATTGCGGTAACCCTGCATATTTTCACACAGCAGCACCAAATGATAGGCTTCGCTATCCAGTTCGTTGGTTTTATCAAAGCGCGTGCGCGGCGCCACATAAACTTCACAGCCGATGATCGGCTTGATGCCGGCCTTTTTGGCCGCTTTATAGAAATCGATCACGCCATACATCACGCCGTGGTCGGTGATGGCCACCGCGGGCTGTTCCAGTTCTTTGGCGCGCTCCACCAGCTGCGTAATGCGGCAGGCGCCATCCAGCAGGCTGAATTCGCTATGGATATGCAAATGGACAAAGTTCTTCATTCTATTCTCCCGTTTCCCCCGTCAAGGCGCACCTTCTGCGCCAGCTGCTGCAATTTGCGCAGACGGTTGTTCAGCCCCGGTTTGGTCAAAGGGGGCTGAAAATGCTCGGCCAGTTCCGCCAGTGATTGATCGGGAAATTCCAGCCGCAGCATGGCGGTTTCGCGCAGCGCCTGGGGCAGATCGTCAAACGCCTTGTGTTCCATCAGAATGCTGATGGCTTCCACCTGTTTTGTGGCGGCGATCATGGTTTTATCAAGATTGGCCGTTTCGCAGTTCACCTTGCGGTTGATGTGGTTGCGCACATCCTTTTCCACTTTGCGCAGCATTACCGACATGGCAGCCGAAGTGGCCCCCAGCGAAGAGATCAGGTCTTCGATCACCGCGCTGTCTTTATAATACAAAACAAAATTCCCGCGGCGTTCCACAAAACCGCAGGGAATGTTCATCTCTTCCAGCAGCAGCGCCGTTTCTTTCGCCACATTATAATGAGAAGTGGTCAGTTCAAGATGATAGCCTTTGCCCGGTTTGCTGGCATAACCGCCCGTTAAAAACGCGCCGCGCACAAACGCCGTGCGGCAGCATTCTTCATCCACCACCGCGCGGTTCAAATGCAGCGCTGCGTTGCTGTATTCATAACCGAAAGCGCGAAAGACCTTGCGAAGCTCTTCGGGGTCTTCCATGCGCAGGGTGCTGCCCTGCTCTTCTTTGTTTTGCAGCTCACACCCCGTCACCCGCTGCATCAGCTGCTGCACACGCCGGCGCACCGCCGGTGAATCGGATTGCAGGCGGATCTTTTCGCTGGAAAAGGCCGAAGCATAGAGCAGCATGCCATAAAGTTCCGCCCGGGCGCAGCAATCTTTGCCGGTGCCCATGCGGCACAGTTCTGTTTTGATATCTGTGGTAAACGACATCCTGTTTCCTCTTTCTGTTATTCGATGCCCGGGCGGCCCAGTTTCGTCTTTTCATGGCGCTGCGGTTTTTCGCGAATCAGCATCAATCTGTCATATTCCTGCAAGACGCCTTCACGAGGCGCTTCTTCCATGGCGGTCTTCATAATGGCGTGGGCAAGGCGCAGCGGGTCATGCCTGACCAGTTCGGCATCCCTCGAAAGAATGGAAGCGCCTTTCAGCCGCACCCCCAGTTTTTCAAATTCGCCCCGGTCGGGCCAAAGCTGTTTGGCGCTTTCGCCCGCATAACGGCATAACAGCTTCTGCGCCACAGGGTCGGTGTTATAAAGGCAGAGATCCACCAGTGTTTCGCCGCCGTGGGCCTGCAGCGCCCTGATGTGGTCTGCGGCCGTATAGCCTTCCGTTTCGCCATCCTGCGTCATGATGTTGAGCAAATAGATCTTCAGCGCGCGGGAACGACAAATCGCTTCGGCAACGCCTTCCACCAGCAGGTTGGGGATGATGCTGGTATAAAGGCTGCCGGGCCCCAGCAGCAGCACATCCGCTTCTTCGATGGCCTCGATCACCTGAGGCAGCGCTTTTGCACCGGGCGGAAGCAGCGAAACCTTTTGGATGGATAATCCGTTTTGCTTTTTCACCCGGGTGATGGCGGTTTCGCCCTCTATTTTGCTGCCGTCTTCAAAATCAGCCGCTAGCTTCACATTGGCCGAAGTTACGGGCAGCACTTTGCCCGTAACGGCCAAAACCTCGTTCATCCGCGCCACGGCCATTTCAAAATTGCCGCCGCAAATGCCGCAAAGCGCCAATAAAAACAAATTGCCGAAGCTCTGGCCCTTCAGCGAGCCGGTGTTAAAACGATAGTTGATGAGTTCGTTCATCATATCACTGGTGTTCGCCAAAGATAAAATACAGTTGCGGATATCGCCCGGCGGCAAAATGCCGAATTCTTCGCGCAGCATACCGGAACCGCCGCCGTCATCCGTTACCGTGACCACCGCGGTGATATTATCCGTATATTCCTTCAACCCCAAAAGCAGCGTAGATAAGCCCGTTCCGCCGCCGATGGCGGTGATCTTTCTTCCCGCCGCTCTGGCAACGCGCAGAAGCTCTGCGCCGGGCATGGCATTGGCCCACTGTTTTTCCATGATATGCTCCTATTACTTTGTCAGGTCGCGGTGGCGCAGGTTGACATTATGAGCGTGTTTGCCCAGATATTGGGCCAGCTGGCGCGCAATGGAAACCGAGCGGTGTCTTCCGCCCGTGCATCCCACCGAGATCACTAACGACATCTTTCCTTCCTGAATATAGCGGGGGATCAAAAATTCCAAAAGCGACCCCGCCCGTTCCACAAATTCACCGGCCGAAGGGTCGGAAAAAACATACCGAAAAACATCTTCATCCAGCCCTGTTTTCTCTTTCAGTTCCGGCACATAATAGGGGTTTTTCAAAAACCTCACATCAAAAACGATATCCGAATCCGCGGGCATCCCATATTTGAAACCGAAGGAAGCCACGGTGATGACCATGCCGCGTTTTTCCTCGTTGCCGGTGGAAAACAGGCTGACCAGATATTCTTTGAAATCATGGGAAGAAAGCGCGCTGGTATCAATGAGAAAATCGGCTTTCGCGCGGATCTGATCGAGCATCTGCCGTTCTTCGATCACCGCTTCCGGCAGCCCGCGCTCATCGGTTTCCAGTGGATGGCGGCGGCGGGATTCTTTATGGCGGTTGAGCAGAACGGTGTTGCTGGCATCCAAGAACAGAATGCGATAGCTGAACGCTTTATCCGCCACCGTTTCCAGCGCCGCGCTGAGCTGGTCATATCCCGCCCCGCTGCGCACATCCACCACAATGGCTACCTTTTTATATTTTTCGGTGCTGCTTTCAAACAGCTCCACGAATCGGGGAATCAGAGAAACAGGCATATTATCGATGCAATAATACCCCATATCCTCCAGCACATCCACAGCGGTGCTTTTCCCGGCGCCCGCCATGCCCGAAATAATCAAACACTCCATCTCATTTTCCCCCATTCCCCGGCCTTTTTATTTCTTATGCCGAATGACCCGCACTTCGCGTTCCAGCTGAACGCCCGTCTGCTCAAGAACGGTTTTTTCCACATGCTCGATCACGGCCAGAACATCTTCACAGGTTGCTTTGCCGCAATTGACGATAAAGCCCGCGTGTTTTTCGGAAACCATGGCATCCCCCACACGATAGCCCTTCAGCCCGCAGCGCTCGATCAGTTCGCCCGCGTAATGGTCTTTGGGGCGTTTGAAAACGCTGCCCGCCGAAGGCAGGTCGATGGGCTGTTTTTCTTTGCGCCTTGCGGCATATTCCGCCATTTTTTCGCGGATCGCGGCAGGGTCGCCTTCTTTCAGCGACAGCTCGGTATATAAAATGATGCTTTCGGGAATTTCTTTGAAACGGCTGGTGCGGTAACCGAAACGGTGTTCTTCCCGATCGATCATGCGCATTTCGCCTTTCGGATCCATATAACAGGTGCGGAACACCAGATCGCCGATCTCGCCGCCATAGGCGCCCGCGTTCATATAAAGCGCGCCGCCCACCGTGCCCGGAATGCCCTGGGCGAATTCCAGACCGCTCAGCCCGTTTTCAGCCGCCACGGCCGCCGCTTTTGAAAGCAGCGCGCCCGCTTCACACCGCAGGATGTGATCGTCATCCACAATGATACTGCCGAAATGAGGCGAGGTTTTGATGACCAACCCGCGATAACCGTCATCGGGGAACAAAATATTGGAACCGTTGCCCATCACCATATAGCGAAAATTGTTTTTGCGGGCCATATAAACAAGGCTCACCAGCTGGCGGATGTTTTTCACTTCGGCCAGCATGGCGGCAGGGCCGCCAATTTTAAATGTGGTGTGTTTGGAAAGCGGTTCTTCTTTTAAAATTTGAATATCTTTATTTTGCAATTCTTCCTGCAAGGTATCATTTTCCATAAAAATCCTCCCAAAATCAAAAGGCGCCGGCGGCCTTGTTTCTTCAAAATCAGCATACATCCTGTCTGGTGTTTTCTTGCCCCGCGCAAACCGCAAAAAGCGAAAAAGCGTTCTTTCGACCATCTTTTTGCATAACGGCGCAATCAGGCGGCGCGATGATACGGAAAGCGCCCTATAATCTATTCGGGCATACAGAGAAAACATGAATGGCAGAAAGCGACTGCGGAACAAACAGGTTGATCACATATAGTGATTATAACACATTCCTATGCCTGTTGCACCAAGAATCCCAATTTCATAGTTCTCCCTTTTTCTGTCATGGCGCGTTCGCCCGCGGCGCTCGATGCCCATTCTTTTTCTCAAAAGGCAAAAACACAGCGGCAAACCTTTTCCGTTTACCGCTGTGAAAAGCGCCGATCTTCGATCGTAATTTTTATTCTTCAGTTTTGTTTTGCTCTGCCAGCATGGTGCGATAAAGCTTGTCGCTCAATTCCTTTGCGGCGTTATGGCCCATGCGTTTGTTGCGGTTATTCATGGCGGCCACTTCCAGGATCACGGCCAGGTTGCGCCCCGGATGCACAGGGATCGTCAGCGACGGCACTTTAATATCTAAAATGGTGGTGGTTTCTTCATCCACCCCAAGGCGATCATAAGGTTTGCCGTCTTCCCATTTTTCCAGATGCACCACAAGATCCACACGCTCTGTGGGTTTCACGGCGCCCATGCCGAACAGGCGGCGCGCGTCGATCACGCCGATGCCGCGCAGCTCGATGAAATAGCGGATCATTTCGGGCGCGCTTCCCACAACGGTTTTGGCCGAAACTTTCTTCAGATCCACCGCGTCATCCGCGATCAGGCGATGGCCGCGCTTCACAAGCTCGATGGCCGTTTCGCTTTTGCCGATGCCGCTGTCGCCCAGCAGCAGGATGCCTTCGCCGTAAACTTCGACCATCACGCCATGCAGGGTGGTTTCGGGCCCCAAATGAACATGGAGCGAAGCCGAAAGCGCCGCGGTGAATTCCATGGTGTTTTCCTGCGTCACCGCGATGGGGATCAGATACTTTTTCGCCATTTCATAACATTCCGAAAACGGCTCATAGCCCCGCGCAAAAACCAGCAGCGGGATCTTTTTTTCAAACAGCCCCGCGAAGCTTTTGCAGCGTTCTTCTGAAGAGAGCCCCTCTAAATAAGCATATTCCACCATGCCGATGGTTTGGATGCCTGTATTATCAAAATGATCGTAAAACCCGGTCAGCTGAAGCGCCGGGCGGTTCACATCTACATTCGTAATATGAATTTCTTCAAAATCTGTGGGCGCCCAACGCACTTCCAGCTTAAATTCATCCACGATCTGGTGCATTTTTACAAAGGGTTTTGCTTTTTCCATGGCCGGTTCCTCCCTAAAAACAAAACAACGCGGTTTCCCGCCGTTGTTTTTGCTTTTTTGTACAAATTGTTTAAGAAACATTATAGCGGATTCCGTATGATTTATCAATAAATACAAAGAACAATTTTTTTATTTTTGCTTGCAATTTAGCATCCATTATGGTAATATAACTTGTGTCGCTTTGTAACTGATTTTAAAGGAGGTGCAGAAAAAATGGCAAAGTGTGATATCTGCGGCAAGGGCGTTACATTTGGGATTAAGGTTTCCCACTCACACAGAAGATCGAACCGGGCTTGGAAGCCTAATGTGAAGCGCGTAAAAGTGCTTGTAGGCGGTACTCCTACCCATGTCAATGTCTGTACCAGATGCCTTCGTTCCGGCAAGGTTACAAGAGCTGTCTAATCAGTTTATTGGAACACCTTGTGTGAAATAATCAATCCTCTGCTGCCGCAGAGGATTTTTTATTTTTCTGCGTTTAAAAAACAGCCTTTCCCGATAAGCCTTTCCGGTCTTATCGCGGGCGGGCTGTTTTTTCATATGATATAAGCGCCGCCATAAAAGCTTCGGGGCTTAAAACGGAAGCTCCTGCTCTTTTACAATGATCTTCCATTCTTCCCGGCTCCCCGCCGCGTGGGGCGAGTGCTGAAGCTTTTCCCACGAAAACAGCGGAACCAGTTCGCGCGCCGAAATCGGCTGCGGTTTTTCCAAAAAGCCTGCCCAAAACCCGATCAGCCCCAAAATTTGCCCGGGCCCAACCCCCTTTTGGCGCAGCGCGCCCAGATCCAAATCTTTTTCGCGTTTGGAAAGCCGCCTGCCATCCGGCTGGCAAAGAAGCGGCAGGTGGGCATATTCGGGCTGTGGAAACCCCCACTGCCGCTGCAGCCAGATCTGCCTTGGGGCGGAATGCAGCAGATCGCAGCCTCTCACCACCTGTGTGACCCCCATCAGGGCGTCATCCACCGTTACCGCCAGCTGATAGGCATACACGCCATCCGCCCGCCGCAAAATGAAATCGCCGCATTCTTCTTTTAAATTTTCACCCACCCTGCCGCAGTTGCGGTCTTCGAAAAAGATGCCCTCATCCGGCACAGCCACCCGCCACGCAGGCTCTTTTTCGCGCATTTTCAGCCGGCGCTGCCGATCGGTCAGCCGGCGGCATTCCCCCGAATAAAGCGGCGTTCCATCGGAAGCATGGGGCGCCTCGGCGGCATGGAGCTGCCCCCTGCTGCAAAAGCAGGGGTAAACAGGCTGTTTTTCCTTCAATTTTTCGAAATAGGTTTCATAGATCTCGCTTCGGCGGCTCTGCTGCCAGCGCGAAGGCGGAATATCCGGCCCATAGCCTCCATCCCAATCCAGCCCCAGCCAGTGCAGGTCTTCTATCAGCCGGCAGATATATTCCGGCTTGCAGCGCTGCCTGTCTAAATCTTCTATTCTTAAAATCATGCGCCCGCCCGCACTTCTCACCGCAAGCCAGGCCATCACGGCGCTGAAGGCATTGCCCAGGTGCATCCTCCCGCTGGGGGTGGGGGCAAATCTGCCCACGATCTCTCTCTTTTCCATGTGTCGTTCCTTTTAAAAAGCAGACGAACCTTTGTGGCTCGTCTGCTTTATTTTTTACCAATTGATATGCTTCATCCAGCTTTCTTCGATCTCATGCTTTTTGCCGCGATTCATCAGTGCATCCACGGTATCTTCCAGACTGACGCCCTGATAAAGCAGATCATAGACCGCGCGGCAGATGGGCAGCTCGATATCCATGTTCTTTGAAAGCTCGAACACCGCCTGCGCCGCAAAATAACCTTCCACCACAGCGCCCACCTGTTTGATGGCCTCTTCGGGTGAAGCGCCGCCGCCGATCAAAAGCCCGGCGCGGCGGTTGCGGGAATGTTCGGAAATGCAGGTCACGATCAGATCGCCGATGCCCGAAAGGCCGGCAAAGGTTTCGTTCTGGCCGCCCATGGCAACGCCGAAGCGCGCCATTTCGGTGATGCCGCGGGTCATGAGCATGGCTTTCGTGTTATCGCCATAGCCCGCGCCATCGCTGATGCCCACCGCAAGCGCCATGATGTTTTTCATCGCGCCGCCCAGTTCGGCCCCAACGATATCAGGCGTTGTATAAACGCGGAACACATGGTTCATAAACGCTTCCTGCACCAATTCGGCGGCCTGTTTGTTCATGGATGCCGCCACCACAGCCGTGGGAACGCCGCGGCCCACTTCTTCCGCGTGGGAAGGGCCTGTCAGCGCCACAATGGGCACTTCGCCCAAAAACACCCGCTGCAGCAGATCGGAAAGCAGCGAATAACCGCTGTTTTTATCGAAGCCTTTGGAAAGCAGCACCATCACCTGATGTTTATTCACAAAAGGCCGCAGCTTCTGGGCCGTTTCGAAAACCGCGAAAGAAGGCACCGCCACCACAACGATATCCGCGCCCTGAGCGCACGAGATCTCGCCGGTAATGCGAACCCTTTCAGGCAGCTTTACGCCGGGCAGCAGCGCAGGGTTTTCCCTCTGCTGCTGCAAAATATCGACTTCTTTTTCAGAAAATGACCACAGGGTCACATCATGGCCGTTTTCGCTGAGCATTTTTGTTGCCGCAATGCCCCAGCTGCCCGCGCCGATTACCGAAATTTTCATAGTTTACCTCCGCATATCCTGCGTTATTGGTTTGCCTGCGCCTTTTTCGATCCGATCTTTGATTCTGTTCCATGGATCAAACGGCGGATATTTTCATGATGTTTCAAAATAACGATCAACGCAATGGCCACACACGCCAGCACATTCCCCTTATCGGGCCAATGCAGAAGCGCGGCGCTGACGGGGAACACCACGGCGCAGATCAGCGAGCCCAGCGAAACATAGCGCGTTGTGATCACGATCAGAATAAACAGGCCGATCACCAAAAAAAAGATTCGCCAGTCATACATCAAAATGGCTGCGCCGGCGCTCATGACCCCTTTTCCGCCCTTGAAGCGGTAATAAACCGGGAAAATATGGCCGATCACTGCCACAAGGCCCGCATAGATCATAGCGGTTTTCCCCAAAATCAGCCGCGCCAGCAACATGGCAAACACGGTTTTCAGCGTATCGCCCAAGGCCACCAGCAGCGCTTTCTTCACGCCGTAATTTCGCAAAGTGTTCGTGGCGCCGGCGTTGCCGCTGCCCACTTTTCGAATATCCTGGCGATAAAACAGCTTGCCGACGGTGATAGAGGTGCTGAACGATCCCAACAAATAGGCCGCCGCCATGGTGACGAGCCACGCCCAAAGCTGATCTGAATACATGGTATTCCTCCCAATGATTTTTCAACACAGCATCGAAAACATCCTCTGTTTTATGAATGCGTGTCTTCGCCCTTTTGGCGGATAATCATTTTAATGGGTGTTCCTTCCATTTGGAACACTGCGCGGATCTGATTTTCAAGATAACGCAAATAAGAATAATGGAACAGCCGCGCATCGTTGCAGAAGCAGACGAATGTGGGGGGCTTGATGCCGATTTGGGTCATATAATAGACCTTCAGACGGCGGCCCTTATCCGTGGGCGGCTGCACTCTGGCGGTGGCTTCCGAAAGAATGGTGTTCAATGTGCCCGTGGTGATGCGCATGGCGTTATTCTGAGAAACGCCGTTGATCACGGGGAACAGATGATCCACACGCTGGCCGGTCTTGGCCGAAATAAACACGATGGGCGCATAGGTCATATAAGCCAGACCTTCGCGCACTTTCTTTTCAAAGTTCTGCTGGGTGTTGGTTTCTTTTTCCACCAGATCCCATTTGTTCACAACGATGATGCAGGCTTTGCCGTTTTCATGGGCATATCCCGCGATTTTGGTATCCTGATCGGTAACGCCTTCCTGCGCATCGATCATGATAAGGCAGACATCTGCGCGCTCAATGGCCATCATGCTGCGCAGAACGCTGATCTTTTCGATGCTTTCATCCACCTTGGATTTTTTGCGGATGCCCGCGGTATCCACGAAAATATATTTTCCGAATTCGTTTTCGATTTTCTGGTCGATGCTGTCGCGGGTAGTGCCCGGCACATCGCTGACGATCACGCGTTCTTCCCCCGCCATGCGGTTGAGAAGCGAAGATTTGCCCACATTGGGTTTGCCGATCAGCGCCACGCGGATGACATCTTCTTCTGCCTCGTCTTCGCCGCTTTCCTTGGGGAAATAACGATAGCATTCATCCAGAAGGTCGCCCGTGCCGTTGCCGTGCATAGCGGAAATGCCGACAGGGTCGCCCATGCCGAGGTTATAAAATTCATAAAACTCGGCGGGCGGAAGCCCAGGGGCATCCAGCTTGTTCACACAGAGCACGACAGGTTTTTTGGACCGCTGCAGCAAGGTGGCCACCTCGTGGTCGGCCGCCGTCACGCCTGTTCGGATATCGGTGATGAAAATGATCACATCCGCCGTATCGATGGCGATCTCTGCCTGCGCACGCATGAATTTCAAAATTTCATTATCGGCCCGCGGCTCGATGCCGCCGGTGTCGATCAGGATAAACTCGCGGTTGCGCCATTCACCTTCCGCATAAATGCGGTCGCGGGTAACGCCCGGAGTATCTTCTACGATTGATTGCTTTTTGCCGATGATACGGTTGAAAAGCATTGATTTACCAACATTTGGTCTGCCAACAATGGCAATTACCGGTTTCTGCTTCATTTCTGTTTCTTCATCCATTTCTCCGGCGTCCGGCCGGCCATCCAGTGTTATTCTTCCGCTTCGCGCTGCATCACAGCATCTAAAAACGCAAACCCCTCTACTTCCACCGGGGTGACAGGGCATTGCAGGCGGCGGCTCAGATCTTCCAGCGAAACATCATCTAAAAATACCGTTTCTCCATGGCGCAGCATACATTGCGGCAGCAGCAGCCGGCGGCCCTGCATTTTTCCTTCCAGCGCGGCGATCAGGTCGCCCCCTGTCAAAAGCCCTGCCACATCTACGCCCTCACCGAAAAATTCATTCTTCACGGCAATGATCTCTCCGCAAAGCCCGGGGCATTTTTTTCTGATTTTATCCAGCATTTTCTGCATGAAGGGCGCCGCGGCCATCCCCGTGGCCACCACAAAGGGGGAAGGCGCGGGCATCTCCTCTTCTTCTAGGCTCAGCGCGCCGCGCAGTTCCTGTTCAAACATCGAAAACAGCCCCACGCCGTTTTCCAGCTGAGGATAATCGCCGTAATATTCTTCGGGCGGATAAGGCAAACCGGCCTTCAAATAAAATTCATCGGCCGCATAGAAAAACACATCGCCATGCTCATCGCGGCATTTCTGCCTCGCCGCGTCGATGATCTCCAGCGTATCCAGCGCATCCTGTTTTGTAACAGGCCGAAGCTGCTCAAGGCCGCAGCGATGCTTTGTGAGCCCTACGGGCACCACGGCAACGCTCACCACCGCGGGATGCATTTTGCCCAGGTCTTCCAGGGTGCGCCGCAGCTCTTCGCCATCGTTCCAGCCGGGGCATACAACGATCTGCGCCTGAATGCGCAGCCCCGCTTCCACGAATTTTTCCAAATATTTCAGGCTTTCGCCGCCCCGCGGGTTCCCCAGCATTTTTTCGCGCAGCTGAGGGTTCGTGGTGTGAACCGAGATATTCAGCGGAGAAATGCGCATGGCGATGATGCGCCGCACATCCTCTTCTGAAAGGTTGGTCATAGAGATATAGTTCCCCAATAAAAAAGACATACGCGCATCGTCATCTTTAAAATATAACGAAGAACGCATTCCCTCGGGCAGCTGATCGATAAAGCAGAATACGCATCGGTTGGCGCATCCGCGCTGTGCATCCATCAGATAAGTGTCAAACGAAAGCCCCAGATCCTGCCCTTCCATCTTATGAAGAGAGATCTTTTTTTCTTTTTTCTCGTCGGCTATCACCAGCGAAAGATGGCTGTCGTAACCATAAAACTTATAATCCAGCACATCCCGAACACGATGCCCGTTGATCGAAACGAGCGTCTGCCCCGCGTGGATCCCCGCCTTTTCGGCCGGGCTGCCCGCATCCACCGCCGTGATCTGTGTTGACAAAATCCATATCCTCCTTTATCGAGGCGGCGAAACCGCCGCCGCTGCCGCATAATAAAAAATAGAGAAGGTAAGCCCCTCTCTATCTTTTCGCTGTGTTATTTGCCGGCATTCTCGACGCTGAGAACTTCACGGCCTTTATAAGTGCCGCAGCTTCTGCAGGCTCTGTGGGGCATTACATATTCGCCGCACTTCGGGCATTTGACCATGCCGGGGACTTCCAGCTTCCAATGCGCACTGCGTCTCTTATCTCTTCTCTGTCTCGAAATTTTACTCTTGGGTACCGCCATCGGTGACACCTCCTCAATCTATAGCAAAGTTTTATTTATCCTGTAAAAGCTCTTGAAGCTTTGCAAGGCGCGGATCGATTTCTTTACGGTTGCAGCCACAATCGCCTTCATTCAAATCATGCCCGCATTTGGGGCACAATCCTTTGCAATCCGGCTTGCAGAGCACTGCCATTTCCATGCTGAGAATCAATTCCTCATGGATGATCTCGTCCAGT
Source organism: Acidaminobacterium chupaoyuni (assembly GCF_047936785.1). Classification (GTDB taxonomy): domain Bacteria; phylum Bacillota; class Clostridia; order Oscillospirales; family Butyricicoccaceae; genus Acidaminobacterium; species Acidaminobacterium chupaoyuni. The sequence continues at coordinate 1,253,560 of NZ_CP176394.1, read as the reverse complement.
TCGAAAGTATCGGAATCGACGATATAAGTGTCATCCGAAACATCGCCGTTATCGTTTTGCGCGATCACCAGCGAGATCTCTAAGTTTTTTTCATATTCCATCGGCTTGGCGCAGCGGGCGCACACGGTAGATACCATGGTTTCCACTTTGGCGTTCAGCCAGAACACATCGGCTTTGTTTTCCAGACTGCCCGTAACCCGTACCGGCTGCTGAAACGGAAATTCAAAGTTGATTTCTTCCTGACTTAAATCTATACTATAGTCAAACGAAATCCTTTGGTCATCCGAAGCCAATACATCACGGAGGTTCAGTTTCATTTGCCCACCTCCCACAATGATACATCAGATATTATAGTGATTCATGCCTCATTTGTCAACAAATAATTTTCAAACAGGAGAACACAGCCCATGAGAGAATTTGAGATCATGCCCAATGACGCCGGCCAGCGGCTGGATAAATTTCTGCAAAAATCCCTGCCCGCCCTGCCGCCGTCGCTGATGCATAAATACATCCGCCTCAAACGGATCAAGGTCAACGGCAAGCGCAGCGAGATTTCTTATAAGCTTGTGCAGGGTGATGTTCTATCATTATATATTAACGACGAGTTTTTTGCAAAGCCTAATGATGAAAAAGCTTTTTTGGCCTTGACCCCCAAGCTTTCCGTTTTATATGAAGACGATCAGATTCTGCTTTGCGACAAGCGCCCCGGCGTGGTGGTGCATGAAGACGCCGACGGCACGGTGGATACTTTGATCAACCAGATCAAAGCTTATCTTTATCAAAACGGCCGGTGGGATCCCGACACCGAACATTCTTTCACCCCCGCTTTGTGCAACCGCATCGACCGCTATACCGGCGGCATCGTGATCGCCGCCAAAACGGCCGAGGCTCTGCGCATCCTCAATGAAAAGATCCGCCTGCATCAGCTTCAGAAATCCTATCTCTGCCTGGTTCACGGCAGGCCCACCCCCCGCACAGCCGTTTTGACCGATTCCCTGTTCAAAAACAGCGAAACCAACACGGTCTCCGTGGTGAGCGACCGCCACCCGGGGGCCAAAACCGCTTCCATGCGCTACACCGTTCTGGAAACACGCGGCAATGTTTCGCTTTTAGAATGTGAACTCTTCACCGGCAGAACGCATCAGATCCGCGTGCAGCTGGCTTCCCGCGGCCACGCGCTGCTGGGCGACACCAAATATGGCATCGCGGCGGAAAACCGTGTTTATGGCCTGAAGCATCAGGCGCTTTATTCCTATAAGCTGCGCTTTGCCTTCGAGGGCGACAACGGTTGTCTGGATTATTTGAACGGGCGTGTTTTTCAGGTGGAGCAGGTTCCTTTTCTCGATCTTTTTCACAAAATTCCGCAAAAATAAAAAAACGAGAAAATCAGAGGTTTCACGCGAAATCGAGAGCATTTCAAAGATTTTTTCAAAGCCGTTTCATTTTTCCCTGTTTTCCACTGTTTTTTTTGGAAAAATCATTGACATTTGTATAGATTGATTATATATTTTGTATTGTTGACTTTTTAGGTCGAACCTATACACATTAATATATATAGGAATTGTTTTCACAGAGAGTAAAGCAACTTATTTTGATGATATTGGGGGATGGGATATGTCTGATTGTCTGATTAAGCTGGAGAATATCCGCAAGGATTTCGGCAGTAAACAAGTTTTAAAATCGATCAATCTTGACGTGCGAAACAAAGAATTTGTCACCTTCCTCGGCCCTTCCGGCTGTGGTAAAACTACCACGCTGCGTATCATCGGCGGTTTCGAATCGCCTGATTCCGGCACGGTTTATTTCGATGGCAAAGCGATCAACAATGTTCCGCCGCATAAGCGCCGCGTCAACACGGTGTTTCAGCGCTATGCCTTGTTCACGCATCTCAATGTTTATGAAAATATCGCCTTCGGGCTTCGCATCAATCATAAAGAACTTTCCGAAAAAGAAATTTCTTCGCGTGTTTCCGAAATGCTGACATTGGTGAATCTATCCGGTTATGAAAAAAGGCAGGTGTCTTCCCTTTCGGGCGGCGAACAGCAGCGCGTGGCCATCGCCCGCGCCCTGATCAACCATCCGCAGGTTCTTTTGCTGGATGAGCCTCTGGGCGCTCTGGATCTGAAACTGCGCAAAGAAATGCAGACCGAATTGAAACGCATCCAGCTGGCGCTGGGCATCACTTTCATTTATGTCACACACGACCAGGAAGAAGCGCTGACCATGAGCGATACCATCGTTGTGATGAACAAAGGCCGTATCCAGCAGGTGGGCACCCCCATCGGCATCTATAACGAGCCCAGCAACGCTTTCGTTGCCGATTTTATCGGTGAAAGCAACATTGTGGATGGCGTGATGGATCGCGACTTTCTCTGCACCTTTGCGGGCAAGCGTTTTGAATGCACCGATAAAGGGTTTGCAGCAAACGAAGCGGTGGATGTGGTCATCCGCCCCGAAGATATGAAGATCGTTCCGCCTTCCGATGAGATTATCTGCGGAACGGTGGAAAGCATCGTTTTCAAAGGCGTTCATTATGAAATGAATGTCCGTTCGGCTGAAGGCACGGTGTGGCTTGTCCATTCCACCATCCCCGAAGTGGTGGGCACCTTCGTCGGGCTTCAGGTGGCGCCTTTTGATATCCACATCATGAAAAAAACCGTGGAGGAGGCTGAGGAATGAAACGATTTCGCTATGCCTCGCTGCCTTTCGCGGCCTATTCGCTGATCTTTATTCTGGCACCCCTGCTGCTGATCATTTTTTACAGCTTCACCGGTTCCGGCGGCGGTTTTTCGCTGGAACATTATAAAGCGTTTTTCAATTTTTCCGACCCTGTCTATCTGGAAGTTTTGTGGCGCTCTGTAAAGGTGGCTGTCATTACCACGGTGATCTGCCTGATTCTGGGGTATCCTATGGCATATATCCTTTCCAAGCTGAAACCCTCGCTGCGCGATACCGCGGCGTTTTTGTTTGTGCTTCCCATGTGGATGAATTTTCTGCTGCGCACCTATGCGTGGATGACCCTTTTAGAGCGCACGGGCCTCATCAACACCCTGCTGGAAAAGCTTGGCCTGCCGGCGCTCGATCTGATGTATACGCAGGCCGCCGTTATTCTGGGCAATGTTTATAATTTCCTGCCCTTCATGATCCTGCCCATTTACACCGTGCTGACAAAAATCGATAAAAGCGTGGTGGAGGCCGCTCAGGATCTGGGCGCCACACGAAGCGTCGTGTTCCGCAAAGTCATTTTCCCGTTAAGCCTTTCGGGCGTTGTTTCGGGCATTTCCATGACTTTCATGCCCGCCGTTTCCACCTTTATCATTTCTCGTTTGCTGGGCGGCGGTCAACAGGCGCTCATCGGCGACATCATCGAAAACCAATTCAAAGTGGTGGGCAACTGGGGCCTTGGTTCGGCCATGAGCGTTGTGCTGATGGTGCTGATTTTGCTGGCCATGAATGTGATGCGCCGCTATGAGGCCGATAATTCAGGGGGGAATGTGCTGCTATGAGAAAAAAACATTCTCCCATTGCGGTGATCTATTCCGCGCTGATTTTCCTTTTTCTTTATGCCCCCATCGTGGTGCTGATCGTCTATTCGTTCAACGCCAACAAATCCCGCGGCAGCTGGGGCGGGTTTTCGCTGAAATGGTATCAATCGCTGTTTGAAAACTCACAGATCATGAGCTCGCTGGGCACAACGCTGACCATCGCTCTGATCTCTTCCATGGTGGCCATGGTCATTGGCACAATGGCCGCGCTGGGGATGTATGCTTCCCGCAAGCGCACACGCAATCTGCTCAACAACATCGCTTCGCTGCCCATGTCGAACCCCGATATCGTCACCGGCGTTTCGCTGATGATCCTCTTCATCTTTTTGGGCATTCGTCTGGGGTATATTTCCCTGCTGCTTTCTCACATTGCGTTTGATGTGCCCTATGTGATCGTTTCGGTTCTGCCCAAGCTCAACCAGATGGATAAGAACACTTTCGAAGCCGCTCAGGATCTGGGCGCCACGCCCATTCAGGCGTTTTTCAAGGTGATCCTGCCCGAGATCCTGCCCGGTATTTTCACGGGCACGATGCTGGCCTTCACCATGTCGCTGGATGATTTCGTGGTTTCCTTCTTCACCGCCGGCAACGGGGTTTCCACCCTTTCCATGACGGTCTATTCCATGACGCGCAAAGGCGTCAAGCCCGAAATCAACGCGATTTCGGCCATAATGTTCGTTACGGTGCTGATCCTTTTGGTCATCATCAATGTTCGGTCTTCCAAAGACGCCCGACAGAAAGAAAAGCAGAATTACTGATCCCGCCGGTCGGGCTCGGTTCTGGATATAACATGATAAGGAGAGTGATGTTAGGGTTGAAAAGAATGGTTTCCCTTGTATTGGCGGCGGTGATGATGTGTTCGCTGCTGACCGCCTGCTCCGGTGGAAGCGATAAACCCACCCTCACAGTGTATAACTGGGGCGATTACATCGGCGAAAATGTAATCGACGAATTCGAAAAGGAATTCAACTGCAAGGTAAATTATGAAATGTTCGAACAGAACGAAGATATGTATACCAAGCTGAAAACCGCCAAAGGCACTTATGATGTTGCCATCCCTTCCGATTATATGATCGAGCGCATGATCCGCGAGAATATGCTGGAAAAGCTGGATAAAGACAAGATCCCCAACCTGCAGTATATCAGCGATTATTGCCTCAACCGCGATTTTGATCCGGGCAACGAGTATTCCGTCCCTTATATGTGGGGCACGGTGGGCATTATTTATAACACCACCATGGTGGATAAGCCCGTGACAAAGTGGAGCGACCTTTGGGATAAAACCTATAAAAAGAACCTGTTTATGATGAACAGCGTTCGTGACAGCATGGGCATTGCTCTGCTGGTCTGCGGCTATGATATCAATTCGCGCGAAGAATCTCAGATCGAAGCCGCCAAAGAAAAGCTGATCGAGCAAAAGCCCCTTGTTCTGGCCTATACAGGCGATGAGATCAAAGATAAAATGATCGCCGGCGAAGCCGCTCTGGCCGTTGTTTATTCCGGCGATGCCGTGACCATGATCGAGCAAAACCCCGATCTGGCCTATGTCATCCCCGAAGAAGGCTCGAACATCTGGTTCGATAACATGTGCATCGTGAAAGATGCGCCCCAAAAAGAACTGGCCGAGAAATTCATCAACTTCATGTGTTCCGAAAAGATCGCCGCCGAGAACCGCGATTATATCAATTATTCCACCCCGCAAAAACAGGTTCTGGAATCGCTGCCCGACAAGGTGAAAAACGATAAGGCTCAATATCCCGATGAAGAAACCCTTGCCCGCTGCGAAATTTATAAAGATCTTGGCGATATGGCCGCGAAATACGATGAATTTTGGACAAAGATCATGGTCAACTGATCGGCCGTTCCACTGATTTTCATACACCCTTCAGAAGATTTCTGAAGGGTGTATTTTTTTCTCTTTCCTTGTGAAAGATACCTTTTGCAAGCCCGGTCGCTGCTTTCAAATGCCCACCCTTCTTTCGTTCCATCCGTTTCATTTTTCCTGTTATTCCCTTTTTACGGCGCCGCCTTCCTTGACTTTACCGGCAGAGTCGGGTAGACTGTTGAATAGTTAAAGGTCTTGTTCCGCAAAACTTTTGAAGAAAACAACTGTTAGAAAGCGCATTTAAAACTTCATCACTTCCAACAGGATGGTATTTCATGTTATTTCACTCTTACTTTTTTATCTTGTTTTTCCTGCCGCTTTGCCTGTTTGGCTATTTTCTGCTGAACAAACTGGCCGACCGGCGTTTTTCCCTTCTTTTTTTGCTGGGGATGTCGCTGTGGTTTTACAGCAGCATGAACCTGCTGTTTCTGCCGGTTCTGGCGGCCAGCATTTGTTTAAATTTTTTTGGCGGGCGCTATCTGCGCAAAACGCAAAACCGTCTTTTTTTGGTTTTGCTGCTTTGCCTGAATATCGGCGCGCTTCTCTATTTTAAATATACAAACTTTTTTATTGATAGCTTCAATTCGTTTTTTTCCGCTTCCGTTCCGCTGCTTCCTCTGCTGCTTCCCCTTGGCATCAGCTTTTTCACTTTTCAGCAGATCGCTTATCTTGTCGATTGCAGCCGAGGCGAAACCGAGCGCTACTCTTTTTTGGAATATGCCGCGTATATCTCTTTCTTCCCCTATGTGATGAGCGGCCCCATCGCGCTGCATGATGAGATCATTCCGCAGTTTCGCGAAGAAAGCACACGCCGTTTTCAATGGGAACATTTCGCACCCGGTCTGATGGCGTTTGCCTTCGGCCTTTTCAAGAAAGTTCTTCTGGCCAGCACCCTCGGCAAAGCCGCCGATTGGGGCTTTGCTTCGATCAGCGGCATGAATTCTTTCACCGCGCTGGCAGTGATGCTCAGCTATACCCTGCAGCTTTATTTCGATTTCAGCGGCTATTGCGACATGGCTTCGGGCATCGGGCTGATGCTGAATATCAAGCTGCCCCAAAATTTCGATTCCCCTTACCGCGCCATGAATATTTCGGAATTCTGGAAGCGCTGGCATATCACTTTGACGCGTTTTTTCACGCGCTATCTCTATTTTCCGCTGGGCGGCAGCCGCCGCGGGTCTTTAAAAACCTATCGCAATATTCTGATCGTTTTTCTCATCAGCGGGCTGTGGCATGGCGCCAACTGGACTTTTTTGCTTTGGGGCCTGCTCCATGGCGCGGCACAGGTCTTTCACCGTCTCTTCAAAACCTCCCTTCAAAAACTGCATCCCGCGTTTGCCTGGCTTTTGACTTTTTCGTTTGTCAATGTGGCCTGGGTCTTTTTCCGTGCGGATTCTGTGGCCGGCGCCGCGGCCTTTTTGAAAAACATCCTGCGGTGTGATTTCGGCAAACTATCGCCCGATTTCACGGCCCGTTTTTCCCTTGTGGAATTTTCAAAGCTTCAGCAATGGCTGGGCATCACCAATGAACGCTGGCATCTGCTGCTTTGTCTGGTGATTTTATGCTTTGGTCTGTTCGCTTCTGTTCAGCTGAAAAACACCGATGAACGCATCAGAGATTTTCGCCCGCGCCCGCTCACGCTGGCGGCAACGATCCTGCTTCTTTTCTGGTCGCTGATCTCCCTTTCAGGGGTCAGTTCCTTCTTGTATTTTACTTTTTAGGCGGTGCTCCATGTATAAACGCTTTTCACTGACTGCCCTTTTCTCGCTGGCGGTGCTGCTGGTTCTTTTCGGCGGGCTCAACAGTTGGATCGACCCGATGTTTCACTATCATCCGCTGCAAAACGGATTCTCTTTTGTCGATTCCAACGAGCGCTATTATAACGCCGGCATCGCCCGCAACTATTCTTATGATTCTTTCATCATCGGCACATCGGTCACGGCGAATTTCAGAGCTTCTCAGTTCGACAAGCTTTTTGGCGCTTCCACCGTCAAACTCACTTTTCCCGACGGCTATTTTTCAGATTTCGACCGTGTGATGCAGATCGCTTTTGAAAACCGCACCATCAAACGCGTTTTCTGCGGCATCGATACCAACATTCTTTCGCGGCCCGATTCTGCCCGAACAGAAAAATTGCCCGAATATCTTTATGACCGCAACCCTTTCAACGATGTAAAATATCTGTTCAACAAGGATGTTTTCTTTGGCCAGGGGGTCAAAATGCTCACCCAGCGCCTTGAAAACACCGGCAAACCTTTTGATGAAATTTCAACTTGGGATGAACGCTTCATCTGGTCGAAGAAAAAAGCGCTTTCTTCTTATCGCCGCCCCGATCCCGCCGCGGAGCCCCTGCCAAAAGATGCCTATGCGGAAGCCGCGGCCGAAAATCTGGCGATCATTACGCGCTGGCTGACCGATCATCCCGATACCGAGTTCTATTTTTTTATGGCTCCCTACAGCATTCTTTATTGGGATGAAGCCAGCCGCCTTGGCAAGATCGATGCGGTATTCGCCTTGCAGCAGCAGGTTCTCGAAACTTTGGCGCAATATCCCAACGCTCGCCTTTATTATTTTATGTCCGATACCGATCTCATCACCGATTTAAATTGTTATACCGATCCCATCCATTATTCCGCCGCCGTCAACCGGCAGCTGGCAGAAAGAATGGCCGCCGGCGACGGCCTTTCCCCCGAAGAGATCGCCCCGCTTCTCGCCCATTTAAAACGCTTTGTCACTTCTTATCCCTATGATACTATTTTTTCATCTTGAAAAGAGGTTTTGACCATGAATTACCGTTTACTGGGCCGCTCGGGCCTGCAAGTCAGCGAAATCGGTCTGGGCTGTGAACATCTGGAAACCCTGCCCTATGAAACCATCTGCTCGGTTTTCGACGCTGCTTTCGAAGGCGGCATCAACATCGTTGATGTTTTTATGTCGGAACCGCAGGTGCGCAGCGATATCGGCCGCGCTTTAAAAGGCCGACGCCAGCGTATGATCCTGCAGGGGCATTTCGGCGCAGTCTGGAAAAACGGCCAATATGGCCGTTCCCGCGATTTAGCCGACAACAAGCGCTTTTTTGAAGATCTGCTGCGGCGGCTGGATACCGATTATATCGATATCGGCATGCTTCACTGTATCGACACCGATGAAGAATTCGACGCCGTGTTCGATCACGGCATCGTCGATTATGCTCTATCGCTGAAAAAGCAGGGCGCGCTGCGCACCCTTGGCATCAGCACCCACGATGCGGCTATCGGCCTGCGCGCCGTGGAAAGCGGCGTGATCGATGTGGTTCTGTTCAGCATCAACCCCGCTTATGACCTTCTGCCCGAAGGTTTGGGTTCCACAGAGCCTTTGTTTGATGAAAAGACCTATCAGCAGCCGCTGTTCGGCGTTCATCCCCGCCGCGATGAATTTTATCGCGCCTGCGAAAATGCGAACATCGGCATCACGGTAATGAAATCGCTGGCCGCGGGTTCACTGCTGGATGCTTCCCGCAGCCCCTTCGGCCTTGCTCTGACCCCCGCCCAATGCATTCACTACGCCATGACCCGCCCCGCCGTGGGCAGCGTTCTGGTGGGCGTGCGCTCGGCGGCGGAACTGCGGCAGGCGCTGGAATATGAAACCGCTTCCGATGAAGAAAAAGATTATTCCGTGCTTCTGGCTTCCACCCCGCAATTTTCCTTAAAGGGCAAATGTATGTATTGCAACCACTGTCTGCCCTGCCCCGCACGGCTGAATATCGCCCAGATCAACAAGCTTTTTGATCTGGCCCAGGCCGCCGGCGGTTCTTCGGCCACGGTGAACGCCCATTATGATTCTTTGGCCCACCACGCCTCTGAATGTCTTGCCTGCCGCGCCTGTGAAGCGCGCTGCCCCTTCGGTGTTCCTATTTCAAGCCGTATGGCGCAGGCCGCTCAGGTTTTCGGAAAATAAAGGTGAAGCGATGAAACTATCGATCACACGCCGAAATTTATGCGGCTTTTTATTGGGCTCTGTTTATACCTTGCTGCTGTTTGGCGGCACCTATTTTTTGAAAACCCACAGTCAGGAATCACGGCAGGTCTTCTTATTGATCTTCTGCGGCATTCTTGGCGGCATTCTGCTGGGCGCCCGCGGCAGAAAATGGGTCCTCGGTGATAAATATCTTCATCCTGGCTATCTTGGCGCCGTGTTGCTTTTGCTGTTCGGCTATCGTCTGCCGCTTACTTATGGCGCTTATATTTACCCTGTGATCTCTTCTTATTATCTCTATGGGCTGCTGGCCGGCTTCTGCCTTGCCCGCGCCCTGCTGCCGCCCCGTGAAGCGCCCCCCTCCCCCAAATAGACTTCTGCCGTCAAAAAGGCTGCCGCATTTTACCGCGGCAGCCTTTCGCTTTATCTTTTTATTGGGCCTTATCGTTTAATTTGGCAAAATGAAGATGATCTTCCCATCTTCCGTTGATGCGCAAATAATCCCGCGAGCGGCCCTCGTATTCGAATTCCAGTTTTTCAAGCACCCGCCGTGAAGCCTGATTTCGGGGCATCACATTGGCCTCGATGCGGTGCAGCCCTCGCTGTTCAAACGCGTGGCAGATCACGGGCGCCAGCGCTTCGGGCATCAGGCCTTTGCCCCGCTGTGTTTCATCGATCTGATAGCCCAGGAAGCAGGAACAGAACGCCCCTTTGGCAATTTGGCTCAAATGCGCAGAGCCGATCACCCGCTCGGGTCTTTCTTTCAAAAAGATCCACCACAAAAGCGAGGTGCCCTGTTGGAACGCCTCTGCTTCCGCGGCCAGCCGCCGCTGCTGAAAAGCCGGCGAAAAATATTCTTCTTCTCTGACAGGTTCAAAGGGTTTTAAATAATCGCGGTTTCTTTTCAGATAATCGCAGACCATCTGCGCCAAGCTCTCTTCCGTGGGGCGCAAAACAAGCCGCGCAGTGGTGAAAATGGTGTTTTCCATTTCTATTTTCCTTCTTTCTGGTTTTTGAGCAGCAGCAGTGTTTCACCCGGATTCATGGTCAGAATTCGGCGCGAAAGACGCGGGCTTTTGATCTTGCGCACCATCAGCGCCAGGGGATTCTGCCCATTCCCGCCATGGATCACCCGCACCTGCATCACCGAAGAAGGCAGCGCCATCAGATAGCGCTCGATATATCGTTTGGCTTCCTGCACCTGCATCCCATGCAGATCCACCGTTTTTTCTGTTTCCATCGCTTTTGTTATCTCCCTGTGAAAAAATCGTTCTTATCATAACAAAATCATACCGCCCTGTCAAAAAAATTCAGCACCAGTAAAAAAATTCAAAAATTTCATCTTGAAAACAGAGGGGGATTGCTGTTATAGTAAAGGTACTGAATATGTGATGAATCACATGAATAAGGGAGGAACCCAATTATGATTTGCAGAACTTATAAAGATTCCACGGATCAAGTTTCTTTGCTGGGCTTTGGCTGCATGCGTCTGCCCAAGATCGATCCTGAGAAATCCGATATCGATATTCCTCAGGCGCAGGCAATGATCGATTATGCCTATGCCCACGGTGTGAATTATTTTGACACCGCTTATCCTTATCACGAGGGCAAAAGCGAGCTGTTTATCGGCGAAGCTTTGAAAAAATATCCCCGTGAAAGCTATCATCTGGTCAGCAAACTGCCTGTCTGGCTGATCAACGAACCCGCCGATACCACCAAATATTTCGAAGAACAGCTGAAGAAATGCCAAACGGAATATTTTGATTATTACCTCTGCCATGCGCTCAACCGCGACCGCCTGCATATCATCCAGAAAAACCACATTTTTGAAACCATGACAAAAGAAAAAGAAGCCGGCCGCATTCGCCATCTGGGCTTCTCTTTCCATGGAACACTGGATATGCTGGAAGAGATTCTGGATGCCTATTCCTGGGATTTTGTGCAGATCCAGCTGAACTATTATGATTGGGAAACACAGAAAGCCAAGGAAGAATATGAAATGATCACCGCCCGCGGCCTGCAGGTGATCGTGATGGAACCCGTTCGCGGCGGCGCGCTGCATACCCTTTGCCCCGAAGCCATCGACATTTTCAAAAAAGCCGACGCCTCTGTTTCCCCCGCTTCCTGGGCGCTGCGCTATGCCGCTTCCAACCCCGCCGTTTTAACGGTTCTCAGCGGCATGAGCACCATGGAACAGGTGAAAGACAATATCCACACCATGGAAAACTTTAAGCCCCTCTCAGCCGAAGAATATGCCGTTATCGATAAAGCGGTGGAAGCCTATCGGCGCAGCAAAACAATCCCCTGCACAGGATGCCGCTATTGCATGGATTGCCCGGCCGGCGTAGATATCCCCGCCGTCTTCAAAATTTATAACCATTATGCCACCACAGAAAACAAGGCTCAGTTCATCGAAGAATATGAAGCCCTGGGCGAAGACAAGCATGCTTCCCATTGTGTGGCCTGCGGCCAGTGCATGACCCAGTGCCCCCAAAGCATCCAGATCCCCGATAAGATGCAGGAAGTCACGGCGCTTTATGAAAAACTGAAAGGCTAACCTTTGCATTTTTGCCCCGAAGATTTTATTGAAAGATAAAGTCTTCGGGGTGTTTTTTCTCCGTTTCCGGCCGCCGAAAGCCTGATTTTTGCCTTGACAAACACCGGCTTTCGCGGTATACTATCCAAGTAAGTTTTGGCATTACGGGGTATAGCGCAGCTGGTAGCGCGCTTGGTTCGGGACCAAGAGGCCTCGGGTTCAAATCCCGATACTCCGACCAAAAGCCGTCGATTAACAGATCGGCGGCTTTTTTCTTTGCTTTTTTCATGATATAATGATTGCATACAGTTGCTGTATCCATTTCACGGCCCGCCTGCGGCGCCGGTTTCCTGATATCATCCATGGTGTCACAAATCCGGAGGCTTGCCGGCCTTAGGCTTTCTTACAAGATATGAGGTGTATTCATGAAAAAATCAGATCACGATGAGCAAAACGGTTTTCAACTGGGCCTGCCGCTGGGCTTATGCTTCGGCGTGGCTTTCGGCATTCTCTTTGATCAGCTCGCGCTGGGCATCGGCATCGGCTTATGCTTTGGGGTCGCTATGGGAAATATGCCCATTGGCAAAAAAGAAAAACAGCAGGATGACGATGATCGCGATGAATGATCGATTTTGCAAACGCTCGATCCATCTTTTTATGGGATCTTGCCGATAAAGTTGTTATTTAGGGGAGGGTTTCCCATGATATCTCAAACCGAGCGGCTTATTTTGCGCAATTTAAACGCGGATGATCTGGAGGAACTGTTTGATTACCGAAATGCCGAAGCCTGTTCCCACTTTCAGCGCTGGGAAGATACTTCAAAAGAATATCTGAAGACCTTCATCGACCGCTATCAAAAGGATATTTTTCTATCTGACGCGCCGCAGCAGCATTATGCCATCAGCTTAAAAAACGGCCGTTTGATCGGCGATATCGCCTATTTTTATAATGCGGCCGAAAAATGTATCACCTTGGGCTACACCATTTCTTATCGATACCATCGGCAGGGCTTCGCTTTTGAAATCTTATCCGCCCTGATTCCCGAAATTCAGCGCAGTTATCCTGATTTTGAACTGGTGGCGCTGGTGGAAGGGGAGAACCTGCCCAGCATCGGGCTTTTGCAAAAGCTTGGTTTCCATCGGGAATGTTATGCCGAAAAAATTCATTCATGGATCTATTGCATTCCACCCGCGGTCAAACATGAAACAAAAGAAGCCTTGCTTCAGGCCAATCACTGCGATAAACGCAAAATATGATTTTACTTGTGCATACACAAAAATAAAAGAGCGCGGCTTGTTGCCCCGCTCTTTTTTATATTCTTATTCTGTTGTTTCGCTTAACCAAACAATAGCGGTGTTATAGTGGAAACGGCCAGCCCGATAACCCCGCAGCATACCATCACCAGAATGGGGCTCCATTTCAGCTTTCTCAAAATAACAAACGCGCCCGCGAACAAAACCGCGCCCATCCAATTGACAGAGCTCAGATGCACGCCTTTGCCTGCAAACAGCACCAAATTTAAAATAGAAATGCCTGCCGAAGCAATGAGCGCCACCACGGTGGGGCGCAGGCATCCCAAAATGGTTTGCAGGGTGCTGCCGTCTTTGAACCGCTTATAAAGATAGGCCAGCAGAGAAACAATGAACAGCGAAGGGAAAATCGACCCGAAGGTGGCAAGCAGCGCCCCGGGGATGCCCGCAATGCGAATCCCCACAAAGGTAGCCGAATTGATGGCGATAGGCCCCGGCGTCATTTCGGCAATGGTGATCAGATCGGTGAATTCGCTCATGGTGAGCCATCCGTGATAAGCCACCACCTGGCTTTGGATCAACGGCAGCGCCGCATATCCGCCGCCGATGCTGAACAGCCCGATTTGCAGAAAGCTCCAAAACAGCTGAAGATAGATCATTGTTTTGCCCCCTTTCTGCGGGCGGCCAACACTTTGACAACGCCAATGAGCGCCGCCGCCAAAATAATATAGACCACATTGATTTTAAAGAAAAAGGTCGCGCAGAAAGCCAATACCATCATGATGATATTCTGCTTGTTCCGGCCTTCCACCACTTTGCCGCCCAGTTGGAACACCACATCAAAAATCACCGCCGCCACGCCGGCCTGCATCCCTTTGAGCAGATATCCCACATAGCGGTTGGTGGCAAACGCGGCATAGAAAAAGGAGATGACCGAAAGAATAATCATCGGCGGCAAAATCGTGCCCAGCACAGCCACCAGCATCCCCACAAATCCGCCCATGCGCCAGCCCACCAGTATAGAGGTGTTCACAGCAATGGCTCCGGGCGCCGATTGCGCCAGCGCCGTGAGATCCAACATTTCATTTTCGTTCAGCCAATGCAGTTCATCCACATATTTTCGCTTCATAAAAGTGATAATAACAAAGCCGCCGCCAAAGGTAAATGCGCTGATATAAAAATTGCTCCAGAAAAGGGTCAGCAGCAAGCGCCCTTTCCCCATCTTTTTGGGTTCTGTTTCCATCTCTTCATCCCTTTCTTTTCCTTGTTATTGTATCACTTGCATTATAATTATAGAAATGCTATTATTTTATTAAAACAATAACTAAACTGATATGATAGAGGATTTATTATGACGCTTCGGCATATGCGCATCTTCATTCAGGTTTATCAAACGCAAAATATCACCAAAGCCGCCGCCCTGCTGCATATGACACAGCCCGCGGTGACCCGTTCCATTCAAGAGATCGAGCATCATTACGGCGTTCGGCTGTTCGAGCGCATCAATCACCGTCTTTCCGTCACAGAAATGGGCAAGCTGCTGTATCAGCAGGCCGTTCATATCGTCGATTCGTTTGATTCTTTGGAAAAAGGCCTTTATCAGGGCGACAGTTTCGGGGTTTTGCGCGTGGGCGCCACCATCACCATCGGCAACCATGCCCTGCCGCAGCTGTTGGTGCGCTTTCAACAGCAATATCCTCATGTGCGCGTGGAATGTATGATTTTGAACGCCGGCGCTTTGCAGGCGGCGCTGGCCCAAAACAAGCTGGATATCGCGCTGATCGAAAGCACCATCGATGACCCCGATCTTTGCTACCAGGTGTTTTCCCATGATCAGCTTCGGCTGATCACGCCGCCAGACCATCCGCTGCTGCAAAAAGACCGGGTCCTTCTGAATGATCTGGTTGCTTATCCCTTATTGATGCGTGAAGAAGGCAGCGCCGGGCGCACTTTTTTAGAGCATGTGTTTGCCTCCCGCGGGCTGCCGCTTCGCCCTGCCACCGTCAGCATCAGCACCCATGCCATTCTCAAAGCCGTCCATTATGGGCTGGGCATCTCGCTTCTGCCCCATCAGCTGGTGGAAGAAGATATCAAAAACGGCAATGTCTTGACAAAAGACATTGCCGATGTGGATCTGTCGCGCCAGCATATGATCGTCTGGCATCGCAATAAGTATCTTTCCCCCATGCTGCAAGCTTTCATGGCCCTTTGCGAAGCAGCCCCGCCGGAAGCCGATCTGGGGGAATAATTTATTTTTCATTTCTGAAAAACCATGCTTTCATGGTTTTAAGCACAGTGACCAGCGCTTCTTCTTCGATCACATAAGGCACCATGGCATAAAGATAATTTAAAAACGGGCGGCTGAAAACCCCTCTTTCACGGGCAAACTGTTGAAACCCTTTCAGTGAGCCCGCATCAAAAACCTCAAGGCAGACACAGCCGCCCATGATGCGCACTTCCCTGACCTCAGGCGCGGTGAATCCGGCCATTTCGCGCCTTGTGATCTGCTCGATTTTTTTGATTTTTGCCATATAATCTTCGGTTTCAAACAGCTCGATGGATTTCAGCGCCACGCTGCAAGCCAGCGCGTTCCCCATAAAAGTCGGCCCATGCATCAGCGCCTTTGAAGGGTCGTCGCTATAGAAACCGTCATAGACCTTTTGGTTTGCCACCGTTGCCGCGTGGCCGATGTAACCGCCGGTCAGTGCCTTACCCAGCACCAGAATATCGGGCAGCACCAGATCCGCCACAAAGCGGTTGCCTGTTCGGCCGAATCCGGTGGCCACTTCATCAAAAATCAGCAGAACGCCATGCTGATCGCATAATTCCCTCGCCCGCTGCAAAAACGAAAGATCATACATCCGCATGCCGCCCGCGCCCTGCAGCAGCGGTTCCACGATCATGCAGTAAAAACGATCGCCGTTTTTTTGAAAAGCCTGTTCAAGCTGTTCGATCTCGGTGGGAATATGCACCACACCCTTCTTTTCGGCAAAAGCGAAGTGATAATCTTCATCATCCCCCACTTCCATGGCTTTGAAGGTGTCGCCGTGATAGGCATGCTTCAGCGCAAGCACCAAATCGCGCCTGTCGCCCCGGTTCACATAAAATTGCAGCGCCATCTTCAGCGCCACTTCCACCGCCACACTGCCCGAATCGGAAAAGAAGCAATAATTCAAATCGCCCGGCAGCCAGTTTTCCAATTTTTCCGCCAGCCGCTCCACGGGTTCATGGGTGAGGCCGCCCAGCATCACATGGGCAAAGTGTTCCAGCTGGCCGCGTATCGCATCATCCAGCGCGGGATGATGATAACCATGGATCACGCTCCACCAGGAGGAAACCGAATCGATCAGCTTCTGATCTTCTGTATAAAGATAAACGCCTTCGGCTTTGGTAATGCGAAGTGGGGGCGGCATTGTTTTCATTTGCTGATAAGGATACCAAATCATGTTGTTCACCTCAATCTTCATATAGGGCGGCCAGCGCCTGCGCATCTATTTTCAAATCTGTGTCGTTTTCGGCCACACAGGCAAGCACTTTCAGCCCTGTCAGGTTCTCACACATTTTCAGGTTGTCTTCCTGCAAACGGTCGCCCGGATGAAAACGGTTGAAAATGATCCCTTTCACGGGGATCTTTTTTTCGCGCATATAAAAGGCCGTCAGCCCCACATGGTTGATGGTGCCAAGCCCGGCATCCGCCACGATCACACAGGAAAACCCCATGCGCCGGATCACATCTTCCAGCTGCAAGGGCTCTTCCACCGAAAGCGGGCAAAGGATGCCCCCGCTGCCTTCGATGGTCAGATATTCCACCTTTTGTGCAGCCGCTTCAAACGCCCGCTTCACCGTTTCAAAGCGAACGGGGTTCCCTTCCAGCTGCGCGGCCAGATGCGGAGAAACCGCGGTCTCATAAACATAGGGGCACATGGATGCAATCGGCTGATCGATGCCTGCCATGGCTTTCACAAACATCGCGTCGCCGGGGATCAGCGTTCCATCGGCAGCCCGATCGTTGCCGCTCATAGCGGCTTTGAAATATCCCGCCGATCTGCCGCTTTCCTTCAGCTTTTTCACGATCAAGCCGGTCACATAAGTTTTGCCGATATCGGTGCCTGTGCCTGTAATAAAAAGATTTTTACTCATTGAAAAGCCTCACTTCATACCCCAGTTTTTCTAAAAGCCGTCTGTCCGTTTCAACGGTGATGCCCGCGGTGGTCAGCATATCGCCCGATATGGCGGCGTTGGCGCCCGAAAGAAAACACGCTTCCCCTTTATCGGCGATCAGCCCTCTGCCCCCCGCAAGGCGAACCGAAGCATCCGGCAGCAGAAAACGAAAAACAGCGATCACCCGCCGCTTTTCTTCATCGCTCAAAAGGGGGTTGTGTTCATAGGGCGTTCCCTTGATGGGGTTCAAAAAATTCACAGGAATCGATTTGACCCCCAGTTCGCGCAGTGTGAGCGCCATGTCGATGCGGTCTTCCCTTGTTTCGCCCAGGCCCATAATGCCGCCGCTGCAAACCGAAAGCCCCGCGCGCCGTGCCGCTTTCAGGGTTTCTATTTTTTCATCATAGCTATGCGTTGTGCATACTTTTGAAAAATAATCGCGGGAAGTTTCCAGATTGCAATGAACGCGGCTTGCGCCTGCGGCTTTGATTTTTCTGAAATCTTCTTCGTTTAAAAGCCCGAAAGAAACACAGACCTCGATGTTTCCCTTCTGACGAATGGCGCGGATGCTTTCACAAACTTTTTCGATCTCCCCCTGCCCAAGCCTTCTGCCGGAAGTGACGATGGAATAGCGCAAAACGCCGCGCCGCGCATTCTCTTCGGCCTGTTTGACGATTTCATCGGTATCCAGCAGCGGATATTCTTCGATTTGGGTTTGATAATGCATCGATTGCGCGCAATATTTGCAATCTTCCGAACAGCGGCCGCATTTGCCGTTGATGATCGTGCAAAGGTCAAAAGCATTTCGGCAAAATGCCTGTCTGATCTCATCTGCCGCGCGGCATAACGGTTCAAGGGGTTCCTGCGCCAGCAAAAGCGCTTGCTCACGGTTTAAAAGCGCCCCCTCTAAAACCTGCTGTTTCAGTTTTTCAACCGTATCCATTGATCAAACCCTTCCTTTCTTTAAAACAGGCAGCAGGCGTTTTCCCAAGACCGCCGCCAATATGCACAAAACAAGATCGCCGGGAACCGCCAGCAAAAAGCAATAGAGAAATAAAGTCCACAGCCCAATGCCTGTCCCGATATAAAACCGATAAATTGCCCAGTAATAGACCATGCCCATGGCATAAACCACCAAAAGGCCCGCAAAATTGGCCGCGATCAGCCGTTTCAGTGAAGGATTTGCCGTTTGGCCTGCAAGCTTGCCCGTGACCCATGTGCCCGCTGCGAACCCCAGCAAATAGCCAAAGGTGGGCTGAAGAACATAACCCGGCCCGCCGCCGCCCGCAAAAATAGGAAGCCCCAGCAGCCCCAGCGCAATATAGCAAATCACGCTGATGCCCCCCAGCCTCGCCCCCAGCAAAAGGCCCGCAAGCGTTGTAAACAGGAATTGCAGCGTGAACGGCACCACCGGCACCGCGATTTTGATAAAAGCGCCGGCGGCGATCAGCGCAGTGAAAATGGCGATCAGCACGATATTTTTAGTTTTGCTCATGTAAATCTCCTTTTGAATTTTGGTTTACATTCAGTTTATCGAATCCAGACTTCTATGTCAACTTAAAATTATCATTCAGTTTACAATAGTTTTTAAAAATTATCCCAGCCAAAATGAAGATTTTTTACCTTTGTCTGTTCACCCGCTTCTGCTTCCGTCTTCCGCTTCCATCTCTGAAAATCGCCGGTCTTTGCTTTGCACTTTCTTCCCACTCTGCGCAGCGTAGGTTGCGCTTTGGGCGGTTTTCGGTTATGCTGATTTCAAGAAGAATCAATCAACGAAAGCGAGAATATACCATGAACCATTATGTAACGGGTGACACCATCCGCCGGCTGCGCGAGCAAAAAAAACTTACCCAAAAACAGCTGGCCGAACAGCTTTGCCTGAGCGATAAAACCATTTCAAAATGGGAAACCAACCGCGGACTGCCCGACATCGTGCTTTTAGAGCCGCTGGCCGCCGCGCTGAATGTTTCGGTTGCCGAACTGCTTTCGGGCGAATGCGTCATCAACCAGAACCGTTCGGCCAATCTGCTGCGCAGCAAGTTTTATGTCTGCCCCGTCTGCGGCAATGTGCTGTGGGCCAGCGGCGAAGGTTCCTTTTCCTGCTGCGGCGTCACACTTCCGCCCTTAGAAGCCGAAGCGGCGGAGGAAGCCCATTGCATCAAAGCGGAACATATCGAAAACGAATGGTATGTCACCATGGATCACCCCATGACAAAAAATCATTTCATCCGGTTCATCGCCTTTGTTTCGGGCGACCGTGCGCAGATCGTGCGCCTTTATCCCGAGCAAAATGCGGAAACACGCTTCTTTCTGCGCGGCCATGGCATGCTGTATGCCTACTGTAACCACCATGGCCTTTTTTCGATGCGCCTGTGATCCGTCGGCCCAGAAAAAAAGCCCCCGAAGCCTTGGAAAACCAAAGCTTCGGGGGTTTCTTTCTCTATTCTATAAATTCTATAAGGCAAACAGTCAAATAGCTGTTTTCCAGCTTTCGCCGCCGTCATGCTTATAATAATCGTGCGAAACCGCGGCTTCCATGATTTCATAATAGGCCCAGTGCGTCATGGGCACATCCGCAAAAGATAGGCTGCCCATGGCCTGTATGCGCTCCACATCGGGCTTTCGATCCAGCGCGCCGTTGAGCAGCTTCACGGCTTCGGCGCGGGTGATCTTGTTCTGCGGCCTGAAAGTGCCGTCTTCATAACCGCCGGCCCAGCCCTGGCTTTGCGCCCAACCGATCTCTTTGGCGGCCCAGTAATTTGCGGGCACATCGCTGAAAGCGGCGGCCGAAGCGCCGGAAAGCGTCTGATAGCCCGCGATCATTTTGATGAATTCCGCCCTTGTGATGGTTTGATCGGGCTTGAAGGTGCCGTCCGCATAACCTTTCACAATGCCGTATTTCGCGGCGAACGCCACTTCGGCGCTATACCATGCTTCCTGCGGAACATCCGAAAAGGCAGTTTTCACATTTCCATCCTGAAAAAGGCTGTTGCCCGAAGCATCCACCGTAAGCCTTGCCAGCATCGTGACAGCCTGGGCGCGGGTCAGATTGCTCTGGGGCTCGAATTTTCCGCCGCTCCCCTGCATATAGGCCATATGCTGTGTTTTGTTCAGCTGCACGCCGCTTTGCGTTGTTCCGCCTTCCGAAGGGGGCTGGCTGTTCGCATAATATTGGCGATAAAGTTCCACAAGCTGCGGTTTCTGCGCCATCAGCTGATAGCGAAAATGCACTTCGCCCGCGACCTTCAGCTGGCGGTTTTTATCAAGCTGCGCGCGGATGGCATCCGTGCCATACCATGGCGAAGAAGGGTTGGTATTGCAGGCCTGATAATCGGCCATGCCGATATAAAGCTTCACGCCTGTTCCCTCTGCCACCTTGCTCCACCATTGGGCCAGCTCGCCGTAATCGGCGCTGGTGTTGCCGATGACCCAGTAAAGCTGGGGGCAGATATAATCGATCCATCCCTCTTTCACCCATTTGCGGCTGTCGGCATAGTTGTTATAATATGTTTCATAACCGTTGGTCTTGGAGCCTTCGGGCTGGTTCTTTTGATTGGCCCAGATGCCGGCGGGGCTGATGCCATAAGAAATTTTGGGGTTCAGTTTGTGCAGGCGCTGCCCCAGTTCTTTGACCAGCAGATTCACATTTTCGCGGCGCCAATCGCCGATGCTCTGATATCCCGCGCCATATTTTGCAAAGGTGGCTTCATCCAAGAAGGTCTTGTTCGGATAAAAATAATCATCCAGATGCAGGCCATCCACGGCATAATTGGCAACGATCTCTTCGGCACCCTTGATGACCATTTCGCGCACCTCAGGGATGCCGGGGTCGAAATAATAGTTGCCGTCTGCCTGAAGCACCACCCATTCGGGATGCTGCTTGGCGGGCGAAGAATCGGGCAGGGCGTTATATTCTTCTGTTTTTGCTTTGGTGATGCGATAAGGATTGATCCAGGCGTGAAGCTCCAGACCCAGCGCATGGGCCTTTTCCACCCAGTAAGCCAGCGGATCGAATTGATCTTTCGGCGCCTTGCCCGCCTGCCCCGTCAGATAACGGCTCCAGGGGAAAATCGACGAAGGGTAAAAAGCATCCGTCGAAGGCCTTACCTGAAGCATGACCGCGTTCATGCCCATCGCCTTGCTGTTTTCCAAAATGCTGTCGGCTTCCGCTTTCAACCGCGCGGGGTCATCGGTGTTGCCCGAAGGATAATCCAACTGATAAACGGTGGATACCCAAACCGCTTTCATGCCCTCTTTGGCGTTGCTTTGGATGCCCGCCGCGCCGCAGGCGCCCGTTAACAGCATCACGGTCAGCAACACACCGCTCATCCATCGTTTAAACCCAAATCGTTTCATTATGCTCTCCTTTTGTCTTTTGCTTAAAAGCCCTGCTCTTTCAATTTTGAAAAAATCGATACATAAGTTTCTCTCACATCAAAATGCGGATAATCTTCTCGGTGAAGATCGATGATATCTCCGTGTGAAATACCGCGTGAGGCATCATTGCGAAACACCCCTTGAAAAACACCCCAGCGCGCGGAATCAATGGTGACAAGGCCATCATTTTCGCCATCGCAGCGCCGAATAAACCAATAAGGGATCGACAGCAGCAGATCGCTTCGGGCATTTTTCATCACCGAAGCATAGCTTTGATAAAAAACGCCCGGCATATCCGGCGTTTCTTCATTGAACCTGCGGCTGGGCTCTGTGCAAAAAGCTTTGGTGGCGCTGTAAAAATCGGGGTGCTGATCGCCGAATCTCCGAAACGCGTCGTCATAGATTTTTGCCAGCAGCCGATAAGGCTTTTCCGGCAGTTTGGTGGCGGTATCCGCAAATTTGCAGCCGTGATGCGGGGTGCTGATGGTGGTAACAGATGCCACCTTTTCCGCCGCGCCGCAATGGGTCACCGCATAGCGGGCATCCAGCCCGCCCTTGGAATGGCAGACCAAATTCACCTTTTCGGCGCCGGTCACTTTCAAAACTTCTTCGATTCTTTGGGCGATATCCCTGCCGTTTTGCTCAACGGTGCCCAGCGCTTCCTGATTGCCATAATAAAGCGCCGCGCCGTTTTTCTTCAGTTCCGCGGGGATCCTGCCCCAATAATGGAACCATCTGAAATCGCGGAAAGCCACGCCATGCAGCATCAAAACAGGATATTGGGTGGCGCAGAGATCTTTTTCTCTGCGGGTGTCATTCAGCAGTTTTTTCTCCCACTCGAACTCATATTCCAGCTTCACCAATCTGGCTGCCCGCCACCAGACGATCCAGTTGACAAGCGGAACCCACAAAGTGAGCAGCATCACCACGCGCCGCAAAACGCTCAGCCGCCGCGAAGTGCAGAACATACGAAGCAGGCCGCCGGCCCCCAGCACCACGCAGCAGCCCGCCGCATAAATGAAATTCACCGTCAAAAGAGTCTTCGAAAAGCGGCCGTCGCCCCACCATGAGCGGCTATACCACGCGAAAAGCAGTTCAAACGCGATCCCATAGAAATGCGCATAGATCAGCGGCACGCCGCCGATCATCCAGCGGCATCTTCTGCCTACCTTTAGATGATCGCGCACAGGAAAAAGGTTGAGCCGCACCCAAAAATAAAACATGGCGCAGCATAAAACGATCAACGCAAAAACTGCCGCCAGGCCATGAAAATGCCGCATATAGGCCGCCGCCAGCAGCGGCACATTCAGCGCGGCAGGCAACAGCAGCATGATCCAAAGGGGATGAATCCGCTCTTTTTTGCTTTTAAAATCAGCCGCGCAGAGCAGCACCGCCGCAAGCGCCAGAAATCCCATTTCAATCATGGTGTTTCACCTGTTTCTTTAAAACAGCCAGTTTCACCGGGCCATCCTGAACATACTCCGCCACCCGAAAACCGTTTTGCCGGTAAAAGCGCAGATTTTCCTTTTTTTCAAACGGGGTCACAAGGCTCCAGCGGCGGGCGCCGGGTTTGATGGCTTCCAAAAACTTCAAAGCCTTGCCGCCGATGCCTCTGCCCTGCCAACGCGGCACAAGGCAAAGACAGCCCAAGAAATAATCGTCCTGCTCTTTTTGAGAAATGCTGATCTCACCGACCGGTTCCAAACCGATTTGGATCACATAGGTTTCGACCTGACAAGCGGCGATTTTTTCCGCCTTTTTCCGTGCATCGGCATGATAGGCGGGGCAATAGCCAAACTTCATAAAATCGCTTTCGAACGCCCGGTTTTGAAGTTCCACCAAAAGCGGCGCATCCGCCGCCACCGCATGGCGGAAAAACAGCGGCAGCTCCTGCCCGATGCTTTTGCAGCAAAGCCTTTTTTCCATCCTTGCGTTTTGCAGCCACACTCCATGGCGGCAAACTTCTTGCTGCCACAGCGTTTCATACCCGCGGCTCTTAAAAAAATCCTGCGCCGAAAGCGAAGCTTCCGCCCACAGGCGGTCATGCCCTTCTTTTTGGGCGTTTTCTTCCAGCCGCGCAGCGATGCTGCTTGCCGCCCCGCTTCGCTGATGCCCCGGCGAAACATAAAGCCGGTCGAAATAATCACCGCTGCGGTCGCCGAAACCGATCACTTGATCTTTTTTTACCGCCACAAGCGTGTCATGCCGCGCAAGGCTTTGATGCCACTTTTCAAGATCGATGCCTTTGCCCAGCCACGCTTCTTGCTGACGCGCGGAATATTCTTTTGTTTGACGCACAGCCTCTTGAAAAAGTTCCGCCAGCTGCGGCAAATCTTCCGCTCGATACTTTCGCAAAAAAATCTCATTCATTGCCGCTGCCCTCTTTCTGTGTGAAATTCCATATTTCGCGGCCCGCCCTGCAGCGATGGCCGCTTTATGCCATTTCTGTTTTGCATTCATGGTATAACAAAAAATCCATATCAAAGCAATCGCTCTGATATGGATTTTAGTTTTGGAGCGGATGACGAGGCTCGAACTCGCTACCTCCACCTTGGCAAGGTGGCGCTCTACCAGATGAGCTACATCCGCATTTTTTGTTTCAGCGCTGAGCGCTTAATTATAATATCAAACCGCCCCGCTTTTGTCAACCCTTTTTTCATGTTTTTTCGGGCGCCGCGCCGGCGGCGCCCGAAGCTTTTTTGAAACCGTTATGATTCAAAATGATATACCATCGTGTCATAAACATAACCCGCCAGCTTCGCCTGTTCCTCATTCATCAGGCTCACCTGACCCAGCGGGTCGTAATAATACCACACGCCATCCACCTGAACGCGCAGCCAGACATAGCTGATGCCGCCGTTGCTGCCTGAAATCAGGCGGCAGGGCACCTGCAATTGATCCAGCATCAGTTTCGCCGCATGCACCATGCCGGATTGCGCGGCCTGCCCTTCGAGCAAAGCGCCATAGGCTGTATAAGTGGAAGTTCTCGGCTGTCTGCCGTTGGTTTCGGCCACCACCCGCATGGCTTTATCATCATAGATCACTTTGCTGCTTAAAAACTGTTCAATGAACCGCAGTTTTTCGGCCGTATCCAGTGTTTCTTTGCCTTGACATACGCTTTCGGCCCGCTGAAAAGCCTTATTCGACTGCTCTTTCAGCGTATATGGGTCGTCTGTCCATTCGATCTTTACTTCAACGATCCTGCGGCTGGCCTTGGCGGGGAAAGATTCAAATTCGATGTTTTTCAGCCCATAAGCCGTGTTGGCCGAAGAAAGCCAGCATTTCAAAACGCGCTGATAAAGTTCTTCGTCGCTGTCTTGCAGATCGGTAACGGAATAAAACCCTCCCGAGCCGTAATCTGAAAGGATATCCGTCAAACGGCGTTCAAAATCTTCCACCGTGGGCGTTTCTTTCACGGCGGCGATCTCAACGGCCGAGCGTTTATATTGAATCGAGATGCTCAGTTCCTGATAGGTGAGAACGCGGGTCTGATCGAACCCCAGCGAAGCCACGGCAAAGCAGCCCAGCGGGTTTTCCGTCATGATCTCCTGGGTCAGTTTTTTGATATCGTCTTCCAGCGACCCGCTGTAATTGGTAATGGGGATCACATTGCTTTCGCGGCGCGCGCCGATCATGCTCAGCACAGCGCTTTGCAGCGCATAATAATTATCCGCCCCGTCTTCACCGAAACGGTTGTCCTCCCCCACTTTCGCGGCAGTGTGAGGGATCTCGGTGTAATATTCCCCCGAGTTTTCCATGCACCCGCCCATGGGCAAAAGCGCCGCGGCAAACACAGCGGCGCATCCGATGCAGATCAATTTTTTTCTGATTCTAATATCCAAGGCTGCACCCAACCAATAAAATTTCTACCCGTTCCACGGCGCCCGGGCGGCGCATGGTGATATTCATCACATTGCAAATGCGGTCGGGGCTTTGGCAATCATGGCATTTCCCATCCACCGCGCAGGGGGTCTTGCGGTTTAAACGCCTGGCGTTCATGGGAGCCGCCACATTGCGGGCACGGTCGATGGCTGTTGAAAGATCATCGGTCAATTTATTGATGCCGCAGATATAATAAACCACCTGCGGGCCATAAGTCGCGCCGCTGATGCGGTTGCAGCTGCCATCGATATTGACGATCTCACCCGTTGCCGAAAGAGCATTTGCGGAAGTGATGTAGACCTGCATCTGCTGCTCGGCTTCTCTGCGCTGTTCCACCGGCTGTTTCCAATGCCAATAAACACGGTTTTGCCGGCCCAGAAGGTCATAAAGCCCTAATTCTTCGCTGGTGACGGAGCCTCCGAAAACGATATTCCGTTCTTTCAGTTCCCGGCTCAGCAGCTCTGCCGCCTGCTGCGGGGTCTCCACATATCTCAGGTTCATTCCGTGTTTTTCAAAGTTTTGCCGAATTTCTTCTATCTTCCGTTCCATTTTCAACGCTCCTTAAAACTCTTCCGCAAAATGGTCTTTGAATCCTTCACCATAAATATCCGAGGCGGATGAAACGATCATAAACGCCTGGGCGTCTTCTTCTTTTACGATTTCTTTTATTTTGGGGAACAGCTGTTTTTTTGCCACACAAAGAATGACGCGCTTTGCTTTGCCGGTATAAGCGCCTTCGCCCTGCACATATGTAACGCCGATCTCCAGTTTTTCCATGATCTTGTCGGCGATGGCCTCTTCGTGATCTGAAATCACAAACACCATCTTCGCCGTATCGCTGCCATAGAGGATCACATCAAAAACGGCTGCAAAAACAACGATGGTCAACAGCGCATAAAGCCCGGTGTTGATATCGGCATAAACCACCATGGAAGTGCTCACGATGATGAGATCCGTCATGAAAAACAATTTGCCCGATTCAATATGTTTATATTTCAGCCGCAGCAGCCGCACGAGGATATCTGTTCCGCCCGTGGTGGCGCCCGCTTTGAACACCATGGCAACACCCACCGCCATGCAGACAGAACCGAAAACCGAAGCCAGCAGAGGGTCTGTTGTCAGCGCGCCATGGGGCGACATGAAATCGACCAAAAACGAAGAAAACACCGTGGTATAGATCGTTGAAATAAAAAACCTCGCGCCGAATTTCCAAACGCCCAGGATCAAAAGCGGAATATTGATGCAAAACATCATCGTGCCCGTTGGAATGCCGATCACTCGATTCAGAATGATCGAAATGCCCACCACGCCGCCCGGCGCCAAACCGTTGGGATCTAAAAGCAAGGCCACCGACGCCGCATAAAAAACCGAACCCACGCTGATGCAAAGATATTTGATCAAAATTTTCTTCCAGTTTATCTTTTTCAAACCCGCACCTCCACCCCTGTAATTCTTTTCAATTTCAAAATGCTCAACGGTTATATTTTACTCTTTTTTCCTTTCGCCGTCAACACCATGCACAGGAATGCTTGCGTTTTATGGCGGATTTTAGTATAATTTATAAATCGTGCATCGGGCTTCGAACCTGGTGTTTCGGCCCAAACGACCAAACAAGAAATGGATGTGAGCCCATGAGAATGAGAAGAAAGAAAAATATGGAACCGCGTATGGAAAAATGCGGTTGTGTTCATATCGAGCAGCCGGAAACTCTGCGCGGCGAATGGAACAGCCGCTTCGGCAACGATCACCCCATCTGGCTTGAAATCGGCTGCGGCAAAGCGCGTTTCACCCGGCAGATGGCGCTGCGCTTCCCCGAGATCAATTTTGTGGCGGTGGAACGCGACCCCAGTGCCCTGCTGATGGCGATGGAAGCCGCCATTCGCGAAAACATCCCCAATGTTTTGTTCATCAATTGCGACGCCGCCAATCTGGAAACGATTTTCTCGCCCGGCGAGATCGACCGGCTGTTCTTGAATTTTTCCGACCCGTGGCCCCCCAACAATCGCGCCAAGCGCCGCCTCACCTATCGGGCGTTTCTGGCTGTCTATGATAAAATCCTGCGCCCGGGCGGCCAGATCCACATGAAGACCGATAATGCGCGTTTATTTGAATTTTCGCTCAATGAGTTTTCCGATTTCGGCATGCGCCTTTCCGAAATCACTTTTGACCTGCATAGCACCAAAACTGAGAATATCATGACGGAATATGAAGAAAAATTTTCTTCGCAGGGCATGCCGATCTATCGCTGCGTTGCCACAAAGCAGGCATAATTTTCTTTTTTCCTGACATTTGAAATCGAAAACAGCAGTTTGCTGTTTTCGATTTTTTGTATTTTGCGCTCTTTTTGCTCCGCTTGATCCGCCAAAAAAGCGGTTTGCTTGAAAATTTTCTCTTATTGTGAAATAATAACCCATAAAGATCTTTTCGGCCGATGGCGGCCGAAGCTTTTGCCATCCGTTTTAAAAGGAGGTTTTTCCATGTTCAAATATTTTCAAAGGCTGCTTTGCGCCGCGGCGATCTGCGCCTGCTGCTGTTCTGCCGCGTTCGCGGCGAATTTCAGCGATACTTCCGCCCACTGGGCGGCTGCGCCCATTCAAACGCTTTCGCAATATGGCGTTGTCAACGGCTATCCCAACGGCAGCTTTCGCCCCGACGGCACCATGACAAACGCAGAAGCCGCAAAAGTGATCTGCGCTTTTTTATCCACCTATTCTTCCGCCTTGCCCGCCGAAACGAAGCCCGCTGTTCTGCCCGCCGACGCTACGGCCCACTGGTCGGCGCCTTTTGTGCAGCAGCTGGCCCAGCGGGGCGCTTTGCGCATCAGCGAATATGACGGGCGCTTTCTGCCCAACACCCCTATCACCCGCGCCGCTTTCACCCGAATGCTTGTGCGCGCACTGGGCTTTCTGCAAGAAACCCCCACCGCCGATTGCGGCTTTCGCGATAACGGAGCCTTCCCCGCTTCGCTGAATTACTATATCGCCACCGCCAAAAATCTGGGTCTGGTTTCCGGCTATGCCGATGGCACCTTCCGCGCCGCCTCACCCATCACCCGCGGCGAGATTTGCAGCGTTTTGGCCCGGGCGCTGCCCAAAACGCCCAAACCTCTCAAGAATATCGAAACCTATTCGTTTTCGGCCGATCTGCCGTCTTTCCGCGCTTTTGCAGGGTTAACGGATGAATACCGCATCGATTCGGAACCTCACAGCACAATGGCGCTTTATCGCAAAGAACAAGTATCCAGTGAAATGATCTCTTCTTATGCCGATTACATCAGAAGATCCGGTTATTGGTATGACGCGGATTCCGCTTCAAAAGGCGGCGGGGTCGATTATTTCTATCAATTTTCCCGCGGCGAAACGGTCAAGCTCTATAGCATCAAAATCGACACCGTGGAATATTTTTGCGTGGAGGTCACTTCCAGCAGCGATATTTCTTCCACCCTGCGTCAAGATGCCCTTGCGGCGCTTTCTTTTTCACAGGCTTCCCCCTCATGGTGGAGCCGCAGCATCGCAAGCGACCCTTCCTTTTTCTTTGATGGCGCTTGTCTCCCCATCGGTTTTCTCGATTCTCTCGATCAGCAATATCGCGCCGCCGGTTTCCGTTTGCTTTCGCAAACGCAAAAAGACGATCTGGTCACCGCCGTTTATCAGAAAGATCATCTTCAGCTCACAGTGACGAGCCATGCTTCCACCGGCAATCTGATGCTTTCTCTTCACCATATTTATGATTAAAGGCTGTCGGAAATTCCGCTTTTTTTTGCTTGCGGGCGGCTGATCTGCGCATCTAATGATGAATTTTCGGCTCCCATACTCATATTGACCGCCCGTCCAACACCTGCTTCCAATCGCCAGCTTTTCTTCTTTGCACCGCATGGTATCTTTCCGCGGCATCGTTTCACGCTCCTTTTTCTTATATCAGCACAAAAAAGATGGCAGGCACTTTCGTGTCTGCCATCTTTTTCTATTTCAGCGACCGCGACGGCGTCTTTTTTTATCTTTGCATCAAGGTAAAATCCTGTCAGTGGCCTGGTAAAGCAGAGCGTTGCAGATGGCCGCGGCCACATTGCTGCCGCCCTTGCGCCCTCTTGCCACGATATAGGGAACGCCCGCTTTCATAATCAGTTCTTTGCTTTCCACCACATTCACAAACCCCACCGGCACGCCGATAATAAGTTTGGGGTGGATGCGCCCTTCTTCGATCAGCTCATAAAGGCGCACCAGTGCTGTGGGGGCGTTGCCGATGGCAAAAATGCAGGGGGCATGCCGCGCCGCCTTCTCCATGCTGGCGGTTGCCCGCGTCGTGCCGTTTTTGCGGGCTTCTTCCGCCACATCTTCATCCGCCATAAAGCAAAGAGCCTGGCCGCCCAATTTTTCCAACGCTTTTTTATTGATACCCGCTTTTGCCATTTGCGTGTCGGTGATGATATCGGCGCCGTTTTTCAGGGCTTCAATGCCGATCTTTACCGCATCGGGCGAAAAACATAAAGTGTCGTAATAGTCAAAATCAGCCGAAGTGTGGATCACGCGCTTGACCACCGCTTCGTTTTCGGGCGCGATCACGCGATCGCCCAATTCTTCGGTGATGATCTCAAAGCTGCGCTTTTCGATATCGCCCGGCAAAACCTTCTGCAATTCGATTTTCAAAATTCGATCCCCTCTCTGGCCGCGATCCCTTTTTCAAAAGGATGTTTGTGCAGCTTCATTTCCGTGATGTAATCGGCCGCTTCCCATAAAAACTGCGGCGGGTTGCGCCCGGTGATAACAATCTCGGGGCGTTCTTCGCCCATGGCGATCAGTTCTTTGATGGGCTTTTCCGAAAGCAGGCCGCATTGCAGCGCGGCCGCCGCTTCATCCAAAACCAAAAGGTCGCACCGGCCGTCTTTCACGATCTCGATGGCTTTTTCCAGGTTGGCTTCATGGATCTTTGCGGTTTCCTGTTTTTCCTGCTCGGTCATCTGAAAAGTGAATTTTGCCCCGGCTTTGCCGCGCAGAATGGTGATATTTTCAAACTGTTTCAGTGCGGTGATCTCGCCGGAAGGAGTGTCTTTTAAAAACTGCACCAAGACCACTTTTCCGCCGCGGCCCAGCCTGCGCAAAATCAGGCCCATCGCCGCCGTTGTTTTTCCTTTTCCGTCGCCGCAATATAAATGCAGCAGACCGCGTGCATGATTCATATTCCCGCCTCCAGAATTTCATAAATTTTCTTCATATCCAGACTGCTGCGGATGCCCGCCGCCAGTTTGTCATATTCCTGCTCTTTATATTGCGCGTAGCTTGGCGCTTTGGGGCAGTGAGCAGGGTCGATGCCCTTGCGCCTGAGCAGCAGTTCCACCAGGCGCTCTGCAAAATCGCCGCTGTCGAAGATGCCGTGCACATAGCTCCCCAACGCGTTTTCGCGGCAGTAACCGTCTTCTGATGAAATCCCCTGCCCGTCTTCCAGCCGTGACATCCAAGGGTCATTTTCCTCGCAGACAGTGTGGCCCATGTGAATTTCATATCCCTCAAAAGCTGCGCCGCAAAGCGCCGCAAACAGGCCGTTTGCCCGCCGCACCGTGCCGCTCACCCTCGTGCGGATCTTCTGGGGTTCGAACACCGTGCGAAGCGGCAGCAGCTGCATTCCCTGCATTTCGCCGCCGTTTTCCAGCCCCTGCGGGTCGCTCAGCTGCCGGCCCATCATCTGATAGCCGCCGCAGATGCCGATCACGGGGGTTCCCTGCGCCGCCAGTTTTTTAATGGCGGCTTCCAGCCCGTTCTGGCGCATCCACGCCAGATCGCCCATGGTGTTTTTTGTGCCCGGCAGGATCACCAGATCGGGCGCGCCCAATTGGTTCTGTGCGCTCACATATCTCACGCCCACGCCGCTGTGCTGTTCCAGCGCGTTAAAATCGGTGAAATTCGAAATGCGCGGCAGGCGGATCACGGCGATATCCAGCAGCGCGGGCGCCTGCTGCGTCTGCTCCAACCGAACAGAAAGGCTGTCTTCATCCTCCAGATCCAGCTTCATCATGGGAACAACGCCCACCACGGGGATATCGGTCAGCTTTTCCAGCATGGCAAGGCCGGGCTTCAAAATTTCGGGGTCGCCGCGGAATTTGTTGATGATGAGCCCGCGAATGCGCGCGCGTTCCTGTGGTTCCAAAAGCGCCACCGTTCCATAAAGGCTGGCGAAAACACCGCCGCGGTCGATATCCCCCGCCAATAAAACGGGGGCGTTGGCCATTTCGGCCATGCCCATGTTCACGATATCTTCGCTTTTTAAATTGATCTCGGCAGGGCTGCCCGCCCCTTCGATCACGATGATATCGTTCTCGCTTTCCAGCTGATGATAAGCTTCCATGATCTGCGGAACGAGCTTTTTCTTATAACGAAAATATTCCGCCGCGCTCATATTGCCGATCACTTCACCATTCACGATCACCTGGCTGCCCACATCGTTGGTGGGTTTGAGCAAAATAGGGTTCATCTTCACCGAAGGCTCGATCCCCGCCGCTTCCGCCTGCATCACCTGCGCGCGGCCCATCTCAAGCCCTTCTTTTGTGATGAAGCTGTTGAGCGCCATATTCTGGCTTTTAAACGGCGCCACCCGATAGCCATCCTGCTTGAAAACACGGCAAAGCCCCGCCGTCAAAACGCTTTTGCCCGCATTCGACATCGTGCCTTGAATCATAATCGCTTTAGCCATTCTTCCATGCTCCTTTCAGCAGCGGCAACGCCTGCGCCGCTTCTAAGATTCCAAGATTCCCCCGATAGGGCGTATTCCATAACACAAAAGGCTGTGCCCCGCCGGAATGGCTTCCGTCGGAAGGTTCCGACCCGTGATCGCAGCAGATCAAAAGGGGCTGGCCGCTTTCGCTCAGGCGCGGCAGAACCTGTTCATCCAGTTTGTTTAAAAACGCCATTTTTGCCTGTATATCCAGTTCATGCGCCGCTTCATCCGCGCCGTTGAAATGCAAAAACACAAATTCCGTTTTGCGGCTCCATTCCAGCGCCGCCTGTGTTTTAGCCGGAAGATCGGTGTCTGTTTTGCCCGTTGCCCCGCAAACCATGGGGCATTCAAGCCCCAGCGCCGCCGCAAGCCCGCGCACCAGCGCCACGCCGCAAATCGCCGCGCCATTCTCAAACCGGGGCGCAAGCTCTTGCGCTGCCGAAGGCGCCCAGGGAATCAGCGCTTCCCCCTCCTGCGGCCGGGCGATCTGCCGCAAAAGCCCGCTGCCCTCGGGCATCATGGCTTCCACCGGCTCGCCGATATGGGCATGGGGCGGATAACAAATGATCTTTTCCAGCAATCCACGCTGTTTTTCAGCCACCAGAAGCGTGTTGCATCCATCCACCGCATAGGCTGAAACACCCGCGGGCAGCGGGCCTGCCTGCGCGCCTTTTTGCCTGAGCAGAGCGGTCTTGCCGCCTTTCACCGCCACCCGCGTGGCCCGAAGCAACAGATCTTGATCCGTGAAGGGGATTTTCTCCCCCCGCGCTTCCAGCCATGCGCGGGCATGCTGCGGGATCTGCCCCGCCGCAAGCCCCAGCAGCGAAGCGTTGCAGCATAGGGTTTCCGGCAGGAAGCCTTGCGGCACGGTGCAAAAGCTTCCCCATGCCCCCCTCTGCGCCATTTCCGCCAGATGCGGCAAAAGATCAAGCGAAAAGCCGCGGTGATTCATCCCATCGATCACGCATAAAATCATTGGTTTTCCTCAAAAACCTGCCGCATCCGCTGCAGCAGCCGGTCGTTTTCTTCTTCGGAGCGCACCGCCACCCGATAATATCGCTCATCAAGCCCGATATAATTGCCGCAGGATCGGATCAGCACGCCCTTTTGCCGCATCTTCTGGGGCAAATCGGGCAGTTCACAGCGAAAGAAAATATAGTTTGCCTGAGAATCGAACACGGTGAGCCCCATGGCTGCCAGTTCCCGCTTCATTTTTGCCCGCTGGCCGCGCAGCAACTCTTTTGTTTTCGCCACATATGCCGTTTCTTTCAAAGCGGCAAGCCCGGCCGCCTGCGCCAGAGAAGAAACCTCCCATGGCTGGCCGCAATGCCGCATGGCTTCGATCAGCCGAGCGGAACCCGCAAGGCCATACCCCAGCCGGATGCCCGCCATGCCGTAAAGCTTGGTAAAGGCTTTCAGCAAAAACAGCTGCGGTTCCTGCGCCGCAGCGCGCGCCAGCGAGTGGCGCTCCGGCTCTTCCAGAAAGCTGTTGAAGCATTCATCCACCACCAGCAAAGTGTGATTTTCTCGGCAGATCGCTAAAATTTCCCGCATCAGCTGCGGCTCGATGGTTTGCCCGGTGGGGTTATTGGGGTTACACAAAAAAGTGATATCATACCCTTTTTGCAGCTCTTGCGCAAAACGGCGCGTGACGCAGAAAGAATCTTCTTCCAGAAGGATGTGATGCTCTGTGCGGCACCCGACCAGCGCCAAAGCCTGTTCATATTCGGCAAAAGTGGGGGCGGGCAGCAGCGCGGTTCGGGGCTTTTGCGCCAGAACCAGCCGAAAAATAAGATCTGCCGCGCCATTGCCGCATAGGATCTGCCCGGCGGGAAAATGCTCATGTTCGGCCAGCGCCGCCGTCAGCTTGCGGCAAAGCGGGTCGGGATAGGCATCGGCTTCTTCCAGCGCCGCCATCACCGCCCGTTTCACCCCTTCGGGCAGCCCGAAAGGGTTGATATTCGCCGAAAAATCCAGCGGTTTGCACCCATATTCTTCTTCAAAACCTGCGATATCTCCGCCGTGGATCAGTTTCATCATAGAAGCTCCATTCCGATTCGAACTAAAATACAAAGAGAAAGGCAAAAAACCGAAGTCGCCATCATCAAGCGGTTGGCCCTGCGGATGTCTTCCGCTTCCACAGGCCGGATGGCGTCGCCGATGGTTTTTTTATGCACCACCCTGCCGAAATAAACCGCATCGCCCGCCAGCTGAACTTCAAGCGCGCCGGCCATCACCGCTTCTGTCTGTGCGGAATTGGGGCTTGCGTGGTTATAGCGGTCGCGGGCGAAGATCTTCGCCGCGTTTTTGCCCGAAAGGCCGGTGAAAAAAGCGGAAACGACCATGCACAGCCCCGCAATGCGCGCGGGCAGAAAATTCGCCGCATCATCCAGTCTGGCGGGGAAAAAGCCGAAATGTTCATATTTCTCGTTGTGATAGGCCACCATGCTATCCATCGTGTTGACGGCCTTATAGGCAAAACCCAGCGGCGCGCCGCCCAGCGCCAGATAAAGCATCGGCGCGATCACGCCATCGGCCGTGTTTTCGGCCACGGTTTCAACCGCGGCCTTCGTCACCCCTGTTTCATCCAAAGCGTTCACATCACGCCCTACGATGCGCCCCACCGCCAAACGCGCCGCCGCC
The DNA here is from genome assembly GCF_047936785.1 of Acidaminobacterium chupaoyuni. GTDB lineage: Bacteria > Bacillota > Clostridia > Oscillospirales > Butyricicoccaceae > Acidaminobacterium > Acidaminobacterium chupaoyuni. The sequence goes on along the minus strand of NZ_CP176394.1, from coordinate 1,218,619 downwards.
AGATCGCCGTTTCTCAAGCACCGATAAACCGCTATGCTTTCCTGCTTGAGATCTTTGGTGGCCAGAACCTGATAACACATGAACGCTTCGCCCGCCACGCGCAGCCAGGGCGAAACCCGCCCCAGCAGCCACAGCAGGCCATAAGAAACGCCAAAAGCCCCCAGCGGCAGCAGCAGGGCCAAAAAACCGCCCGCCGCCTTTTCGCCCGCCGCCGTTTTGGGAAAGATCGCCCGCAGCGCCGTTTCCAGTTTTGTGATGATCTTCCCCATCAGCACCACGGGGTGAGGCAACCACCGCGGATCGCCCCAGATAAGATCCCATATAAAGCCTATGAAAAGCGCAAGGGTGATTCGATCCATGTTATCGATCCTCCATCGGTGATTCGGTGATCTGCAAAACCGGCTGCGTGCCGCGTTCCGCCACGGCGCGCCAGATGCCGCCGTTTGGGGTCTGCCAGCTGAAATAAGGCGCGGCAGGGCGGGCATAAGAAGATAAAACCGACATCAGCGTTCCGCCATGCACAACAAACGCCGCCTTTTTCACGCCGCGCGCTTCCAGCAGCGCCAAAGAAGCTTCAAACCCGCGGCAGCAGCGGCGGATAAAGCCTGCGCGGTCTTCGCCCTGCGGGCATGGGGTTTCGCAGCCCGTTTCCACCCATGCGCGGTATGCCGCGTCTTCGGCAAGATCCCGATAATTTTTGCCTTCAAAAAGGCCAAAATCCATTTCTCTCAGATCTTCGCAAACCAGTGTGGGGATCTGCGGGAACAAAATCTGCGCCGTTTGAACCGTTCGCCGCAAAGGCGTTACGATCACCAGTTCCACACCGCTTTCGTCAAGGGGGCGCAAGGCCGCGGCGCCTTGGCCGCAAAGGGGTTCATCCGTTGCGCCGATATAGCGTTTTTCCAAGTTCCCCGCCGTCATCCCATGGCGGCATAATAGTAATTCCATGCTGTCTATCCCTTTATTTTCGTCATAACGCCGCAGCAGACGCGGCAGACTTCTTCGGCCGAGGAAGCAAGTTTCACACACAGCCGCCCCACTTTTTCGCGCCAGAGGCGGTCTTCCGCCGCCATGGGCACAACGCCGCAGCCCACCTCGTTGCAGATCACCACTTCTTTTTTCATCAGCGCGTCAAGCAGCGCCTCTTCCGATGCTTCGAAATCGCGGCATGTTTCCTGAAGATCATAAAACACAGGCGTGTCTGCTTCCAAACGATCGCTCATTTGGTTTTCGGAATAGCCCCACAGTTTCTGCACCGCCTGTTTTTTGCCCGCGGCAAAACCGCCCACCACCAGTTTCATTCGTTATCCTCCTAAAAAGCAGCTTGGCAGATCACCAGCGCAAACAGCATGGCGGCTTCGCAAACCTGCAAAAACCACCCTGCCAGATCGCCCGTGATGCCGCCGAACCGCCGATATGACATCACGCGGTAATAGCCGAAGCAGGCCGCGGCCGCCGCCGCCATCCCGCCGCCCGCAACCGGCGAGATCCACAGCATCCCCGCGCATAAAAGCAGCGAAGCCGCCGCCAGCGTGAGAGCCACTGCTTTTTTTGCCGCCGCGTCGGCGAACGCATGCACAAGGCCGCTGTTTTTGGCGCAGCGAAACCGCGCCACCGCAAAGCCGCTCAAACAGCGCGAAAGCAGATAGCCCAGCCCCAGCAGCATCAGCGCCGTGCGATCGGTCTTCAGCTGCATCGCCGCCGCAAAGCAAAACAGAAAATAGGCGCAAACCGCGATGATGGCAAACGCGCCGGTATGGGAATCTTTTAAGATTTCAAGCTTGCGTTCCATGGGCGCGTGGCTTGCCAGCGCATCGGCGGTGTCGCAGAAGCCATCCAGATGGATGCCGCCCGTGATGGCCGCCGGCAGCAGCACGACCCCCATGGCGCGCATGGCGTCATGCAAAGCAAAGCGGGCGCAGAAAGCTGCCCAGAGCCAAACCGCGCCGCCGATCACCGCGCCGATCAGCGGGAAGGCGCACATGGCGTAGCGCATATTGCGCGCGTTCCATTCCACCTTCGGCATCGGCAGGCGAGAATACATCGAAAACGCCACCGCAACAGTTTGAAAAATCATCATGCTTCTCCCCCTTTTTTCCACAGCGGAATGCCGCAGACCACCTCGACCACTCGCTGGGCCTTTTCGCCCAGACAGGCATTGACCCGCCCCAGCAGTTCCAAATAGCGCCGCGTATCGGCATCATAGCAAATGCCATCGGCAAACACATCGTTTGTGACCACGATGCAATGTTCCGCCCGGCGGCAAAGATGATCGATGCCCGCCAGGATCTCGCCCAAGGCGTTTGGGCCCGCGCCGTGGGGCGCAAAAAGCTCGTTTGCCGCAAGGTTGCCCATACATTCCAAAAGCACCGCCGAACCCGCGGGGATCTCTGCCTGTTTCAAGCCGGTATAGCATTCCACGGTTTCAAAGCCCTTTTCCCGCCGCATTTTTCTGTGGCGCTCGATGCGGCGCAGGCATTCTTCATCAAACGGCTGCATAGTGGCCACATAAACGCGCCTTGAAAGGCCGCTTTTCAAGATCAGCCCTTCGGCATATTCACTTTTTCCGCTGGCGCTGCCGCCGATCACCACGGTTAGCATGGCATTTTCTCCTGACAGATGATTATTTTAAATGCTCATAGTTTTCCATATTGATATCATGGAAAGTGCTCATATGATTATAAATATCATACGCCATATCTAAAAGGGGCAGGATGGCCATGGCGCCTGTGCCTTCGCCAAGGCACATCTTCGCCGTAATCATGGGGGAAAGCCCCAGTTCTTTCAAGACCGCTGCGCCTGCGGGTTCCGCCGATACATGGCTTGCGATCATGGCCGAAGCCGCGGCGGGGCAGATCTTCACAGCGCAAAGCGCCGCCACCGCCGAAATCAGGCCGTCGATGACGATGGGCATTTTGGCCGCCGCGCCGCCTAAAAACACGCCCGCCAGCCCCGCGATATCCAGCCCGCCCACTTTTTGCAGCACATCGATGGCGTCTTCTTCGCGGGGGCGGTTGATCTCGATGGCTTTTTCAATGGCGCGGATCTTGCGCTGAAGCCCTTCGCCGGTGAGCCCCGCGCCGCGGCCGGTGACTTGTTCCACCGGCATATGGGTGAGAACCGCCGCCACGGCGCTGCTGGTGGTGGTGTTGCCGATGCCCATTTCGCCCGTTGCCAAAAGCTGATAGCCCTGCTCCTGCAGATCAAACACCAGATGGATGCCTGTTTCCAGCGCTTCCACGCATTCCTCGCGGGTCATGGCCGGCCCCAGGGTCATATCCGCTGTGCCGCTGCGGATCTTGCGCCGATAAAGCCCCGGCGCTTCCACCTCTTTCAAAATGCCGATATCCACGGGGATCACATCGCAGCCGGCCATTTTTGCCATGCGGCAGACGCAGGTTTCGCCTTTTGTCAGGTTGCAGGCCACCAAAGCCGTTACATCGCTGCTGCTCTGGGTAACGCCCTGAGCCACCACGCCGTTATCCGCGCACATCACCACCACCGCGCGCCGCCCGATCTGATAGGAAGGATCCCCCGTCAGCGCCGCGATGCGGGTCACATTTTCTTCTAAAAGCCCAAGGCTGCCCAGCGGCTTTGCGATGCTGTCCCAGCGGCGACAGCTGGCTTCTCGCGCCGCTTCACAGGGCCCCGTGATCTTTTTGATGGTTTCTTCCAAAGTAAGATGATTCATTTCTTCCAGATCCTTTCCTGCGCCTGCTGCGCCGCGAGAACAAACGCCTGCGCGGCATGCGGCTCGCTCCAAAAATAAAGATGCGGATACCCCGCGAACAAATGGTCATTGCTCCAAACCGCGTTCCAGCTTCGCCCGCTGACGGGCTTTTCGGCCCGCATGGCTTCGCCCGGCCGGGTGCTATCCCAATAATGGAATTCATGGGCGCGAAGTTCTTCGTTTTCACGGCAAAGCAGGGTCTCGCGGCGCGGCCGCAGCGTGATGTAACCAAACCGCCCCAATTGATGCGTCCGAAAACTCCTGCCGGGGATCACGCCGAAAAGGGGATAATCTTTGCCATCGGCGCCTTCCATGGTTTCATGCAGCGCCATAAACCCGCCGCATTCGGCCAAAATCGGCATTTTCATGGCATCTGCCTGCCGCAGCGCCGCGCCCATGGCATGATTTTCGCTCAGCTGCGCGGCATACAGTTCGGGGTAGCCCCCGCCCAGATAGACCGCCGCGCTTCCTTCGGGAAGCCGTTCTTCGCGAAGAGGGCTGAAAAAGCAGAGCTGCGCGCCATAACTGCGCAAAAGTTCCAAATTTTCTTCATAATAAAAGCAAAACGCCTCATCCAGCGCCACCGCGATCTTCGGGGATGCGCCGTTCAGCGGGGCTATTTCGGGCAGCTGCCCTTCCAGCGGCGGCGCTTCCTGCGCCAAACTCAAAATCTCATCCAGCATCAGGGTCTTTTCAGCCTGAGCGGCAAGCTTTTGCATTTTTTCTTTCAAATCGGCGATTTCTCCCGCGGTAACAAGCCCCAGATGGCGGCTTTCCAGCGCGCATTCGGGCATGGGCGGCAGATAGCCATAAACTTTCAGCCCCGTTTCGTTTTCGATCACCGGCGTAAGCATGGCAGCGGTCATGGCGCTGCATCGGTTGAGCAAAACGCCGCGTATGCCGCTGTTTTCACGAAATTTCAAAAAGCCGCTGATCTGGGCCGCCGCCGAAACCGATGCCCCCTTGGGGTCGATGATGAGCAGCGCGGGGCTTTGGGTGGCCCGTGCCACCGCCCAGGTGCTGGCGCGGGTGGTGGTTCCGCCCAAACCGTCGTAATAACCCATAACGCCTTCGATGACGCTGATCTCACAATCGGCGGCCGCCTTGCAAAACAGCCCTTTCAGGCGTTCTTCGCCCACAAAAAACAGATCGAGATTCCTGCTTTTTGCGCCGATGATCTTCGAATGAAACATCGGGTCGATATAATCGGGCCCGCATTTGAACGCGCCCGTTTTCAGCCCGCGCTGAACGAACGCCTGCAAGAGCGCGCAGGTCATGGTGGTTTTGCCGCTTCCGCTCTGCGGCGCCGCCAGCACAAACCGCGGGAAATTACCCTTCATGGCTGCCCCCTCTTCCGCTCAAAATCGTCACGGGGTTCTGGCCCATCATCATGTGATAACGCCCCACCGCTTTGGCGCGGCTGACGGCCACCTGAACGATCTCGATTTCTTCAAACCCCAGCTGGCTCAAGGCCGCCGAAGCTTCGGCCACCGTTTCGATGGCGATGGCGTTGATCGCCACGCGCACAGAAGGGTTCTTTTTCAGCAAAGCCTCTAAAATGGCTTTCAGGTTCCCTTTGGAACCGCCGATAAACGCGGCATCGGGGGGCGGAAGCGTTTCCATCGCCTGCGGCGCCATGCCCAAAACCGGCGTCACATTCCGCGCGCCGAATGCATGGCAGTTTTGGCAGATCAGCTCATAGGCCTCCTGCTGGGTTTCAATGGCATAAACCTGCCCTTCCCGGGCCAGCAGCGCCATTTCCACCGCCACCGAACCGGTTCCCGCACCCACATCATATAAAACATCGCCGGGGCAGACCCCCAGTTTGGAAAGTGAAACCGTTCGCACTTCGCTTTTGGTCATGGGCGCGCCCCCGCGCAAAAAAGCTTCATCGTCAATGCCGGGCGTTACAAACGGGCGGCGCGGGCCGCGGCAGCGTTCGGCCAGCACAACACTTAAAGGCTCAAAATTTTTTTCGGCCAGCTCGGCGGCGGTGGCGGCGGTGATCGTTTCATCTTCATAAGACAGCCGCTCGCCCACCGTGATTTTCGTGTCGCCCAGCCCGCCTTCGCAAAGCAGCCGGCAAAGCTCTTTCACCGTGATGGCCCCGCCGGTGAGAAAAAAGACTTCGTCGTTTTCCGAAACGGGGCGGCAGGGGTCGCAGAGCAGCCCATGCGCGCTCACCAGTTTAAAATTCTGCCACGGCCGCCCCAGCGCCGCCGCAAAATATTGCACGGAGGAAACCCCGCAGCATTGGCGAACCTCCATGCCGTTCAGCAGCGGCAGCAGCTTTTTCGCCCCGCTGTAAAAGCCCACATCCCCCGACAGCGCCACACAGACGCGGCTTTTGGGCGGGTTCTGTTTCAGGCATTCCAGAATTTTTTCGGGCGCCACCGCCGCCACGCGCCGCGCGGTGCATTCTTCGGGCAGCGCTTCCAAAATGCGCGAAGCGCCGATGATGCAATCGGCTTTCAGCAGCGCCTGATAAGCTTCTCTCGTGAGCGTTTGCGGGTTGCCCATGCCCACCCCGATCAACCATACCTTCATGCCTTCGCCAACCTTTCTTCGATCTTCTGCATGATCTCATCCAGCGTAAATCCCGCCTGTTCCGGCGGCCGGCCGATCAGCAGAACAGGGATGTTTTTCGCTTTGCAAGCCATTATTTTATCTGTAAAACCACCTACCTTGCCACCATCTTTTGTGACAAGCATTTGAATGGAAAACTGGTCGATCATCGCTTCGTTCAGTGCTTGTGAAAACGGCCCCTGCATGGCGATGATATGGCTGCGGGCATATCCCAGCGCCACCGCCTTGGAAATTGCTTCTTCCATGGGCAGCATCCGCGGATAAACGCGGCGCGCATAATCGGGCACCGCGGTAAACGCTTCCAGTTCTTTGCTGCCTGTGGTCAGCAAAATATTGCCCTGCACCCGGGCCAGAACAGCCGCCGCCCCCGATGCATCCTCGGCCGTAAGCAGCCGGTCTTCCGCGCTTTTTTCCCGGCATAAGCGCAGATATTCGGTTTGGGCAGCCGCCGCGGCCTTTTGAATATTTTCGGTGACCAGCGCGGCATATGGATGGGTGGCATCGATCACCAGATCCGCTTCGGCGCAAAGAGGCTCCATCTGTTCCTGCGCAAGCCGGCCCGTCAAAACGGCAAGCCCCTGCCCTTCGGGCAAAAGCTCATGTCCATATTCCGTGGCCACGCAAACGGTGATCTGCGCGCGGCCGCGCAGGGCTTCGGCCAGCAGGCGACCTTCGGTAGTTCCGCCAAAAATCAAAAGCTTTTTCATTGCTTTTTTTCATATCCTCTCGGGGTAACCATTTTTCCGTTGATTTCCTGCGTGTGTGAATTGCCGATGAAAACCGTTGTGAACATATCCACCGGCGCTTTCGCCAGCTGCCAAAGGGGCAGGATCACGCTGCTTTCCCCTTCGCGCCCGATATTGCGCACATAGCCGCAAACGGTTTCGCGATCGCGGTGTTTCATCACGATATCGCATGCCTTTTCCAGATAATCCGCGCGTTTTTTGCTGCGCGGGTTATAAAGGCAGATCACAAAATCGGCCTGCGCCGCACAATCCAGCCGTTTTTCGATCAGTTCCCAAGGGGTCAGCAGATCGCTCAACGAGATCACCGCGAAATCGTGGATCAGCGGCGCGCCCAGCACAGCCGCGCCGCTCATGGCCGCCGTGATGCCCGGGATCACCTGAATTTCCACTTCGGGATATTGGGGCGACAGCTGATAGATCAGCCCCGCCATGCCATAAACACCCGCGTCGCCGCTGCAGACCATCGAAACCGTTTCGCCCTGCTGGGCGCGCTGCAGCGCGATATGGCACCGCTGGATCTCTTGGGTCATGGGGGTGGTGATCATTTCTTTTTCACCGAACCGTGCGCGGATCAGATCGATATAAACGGTATAGCCGCAGATCACGCTGCTTTCTTCCAATGCCTTTTCGGCCTGTCTGGTAAAAAAGGCTTCTTCCCCCGGGCCAAGCCCCACCACATAACACTTTTTCATTGCTTTTCCCCTTCCGTTTGCAAAAGGAACGGTTTTTCCGATGCTGCCAAAGTCATTCCGTTGCCCGATTGCTTTTTCAAAACCAGCCGCCCTGCCAGCGCGGCCGCCCGTTCACATACATTTTCCACGCCGGTGACGCTTTTCACAAAGGCAGAGGGGGTGAATGCCCCTTCCGCCCGTTTCAGCTCTTCGGCGCTGTGGCAGAAAAGCCGCCAGCCGCGGCGTTTGCAAAATTCCAAAAGACCCGCCTCTTCGGCCTTTAAATCGATGGTATGCACTTCACAGACCGCTTCGATCCTGAAGCCCGCTTCTTTCAGCCAGCGCGCGATCTGCTCTTCCAGCGCATCGGCAGAAACCCCTCTGCGGCATCCGATGCCCAGCGCCAGCACAGGCGGAATCAACAGCAGCCCCGGCTGTTCCCGATAGGAAACGCAGATCTGCGGGGCGCCCCGCCCCGCCTTCAAGCCGGGCGCAAGCGCACCCTGCAGCGGAAAATCGCTTTCGATCCATGCTGTTTTCCCTTGCAGCAAAGCCGAAGAAACCGCTTTGATGTTTTCGCAATGGCCAATGGCAAGCCCTTTTTCCACCGCCCAGCTGTCTACGGCGAAAACGCCGTTCAAATCGGTGGCGGTGGTGATGACCGCCTGCGCGCCCAGCGCCGAAGCCAGGCGGGCGGCCAGCGCGTTGGCGCCGCCGATATGGCCCGATAACAGCGGGATGACAAAGCGGCCCAATTCATCGATGGCCACCACGGCGGGGTCGATAGTTTTTGCCCGCACATGGGGCGCGATGGCCCGCACGGCGATGCCCGCCGCGCCGACGAACACCAGCGCGTCTGCCGAAGAGAATGCTTCCGCCGCCCATTCTGCAAGGGAACAGCCTTCTTTTCCGCCCCGCGATAAACGGCTTTCTTCCCCCGCGCTCTGCAGATAGGCCGTGAGTTTTTCGCCCAGCGCCATGCCCTTTTGGCTGAAGGCGATCACCGCGATCATGCCTGATCGCTCCCCTTGCGAAATTCTGTGGTGAAGGCGGGGTCATAAAGCTTGGATCGCTCGTAGCAATCCCCCAGGAACTCGCCGACGAGAATCAACGCCGTTTTGGTGATCTGGTTCTCCTGCGCCGTTTTCGCCAGAGTGCCCACTGTGCAAAGGAAAGTTTTTTCTTCGGGCCATGTGGCTTTATAAACGATGGCCGCCGGCGTCTGGGCGGTATAGCCGCCTTCCATCAGCTGCTGCTGCAGACTTTCCAGCAGACCTGTGCTTAAAAACACCACCATCGTGGCGCCATGGGCCGCAAGGCTGCGGATATCCTGCCCCTCGGGAACGGGAGTTCTGCCGGCCGCCCTTGTGATGATGACGGTCTGGCTGACGCCCGGCAAAGTATATTCCGCCCCCAGCGCCGCCGCCGCGCCGCAGAAGCTGGAAACCCCCGGCACCACCTCAAACGCGATGTTCCGCTTTCTCAGTTCATCCATCTGTTCGCGGATGGCGCCATAGATGGAAGGATCGCCCGTATGCAGGCGCACTGCCTTCCGGCCGCTTTTCTCGGCCTGTTCCAGAACTTCTATCACCTGTTCCAGCGTCATTTCCGCGCTGTTATGAAAAACGCAGCCCGCCTTGGCATATTCCAGCAGCTGCGGGTTCACAAGGCTCCCCGCATAAACGATCACATCCGCCTGCCGCAATAAATTTGCGCCGCGCACCGTGATCAGATCCACCGCGCCGCTTCCCGCGCCCACAATCGAAACCATAACTGCCTCCTAATCTTTCACCACAATGGTTGTGAAATATCCGATCGAATCATCCGCTTCATCCAGGCTGCGGCAGATATGCTGCTCGGGCAGCCCGCAGTTCTGCACCAGCGACGCCTTTTCATAAAGCCCGCGCTCTTTCAGCGCCCGCCGCACCAGCGGCATCGCTTTGCCTGTTTTCATCAGCACCTTTGTGCCGGGCAGATCAAGGCTTTCTTCCAGCCCTTCATGCCCCGCGGGGATGATATGAAGCGGTTTGTTCATCACCGTCAGGCTCTGCTGCAGCAGCGCGGCCACCGCGCAGAAACTGGGAACCCCGGGGATCACCTGTGTTTCATAGCCCGCCTGTTTGATCTGTTCCAGCAGATAACTGAAAGTGGAATAGATCGAAACATCGCCCAGATTGAGCATGGCTACCGATTTTCCTTCTTCTAAACACCGCATGATCTTTTCTGCCTGCAAACGGTGGTTTTCTTCCAGTTTCTGCGGGTCTTTCGTCATTAAAAACTGCAAAGTGACCAGTTCTTTGCCGGAAAGATCCACCGCGCCCGAAGCGATATCCAGCGCCAGAGTTTTTTCGCCCTTTGTTTCGGGCGCCGCCACCACTTCGCATTCATTCAAAACGCGAACGGCTTTCAGGGTCATCAGTTCCGGGTCGCCCGGCCCCACGGCCACGCCGTAAAATTTTCCTTTATCCATGTGAAACTTCCATCGCTTTCCTCATTGATTCGGCCCCTTCCGTTTGCCCCAGCAGCCCGTAACGGTTGCTGAAGATCACGGCCGCCGTCTGCATCCCCGCGCCGGCGCGCTTTTGCAGATGCCATTCTATTTTTGAAAGAAGAGACCGCAGAACACATTCTCTCATGCCATACTCTTCTAAAATTTCAATGCATTCATCGGTGCTGATGCTTTCCATCAGCCTTTTCGTCATTTCTGTCGTGCCGCCGCAAAACGCGCCGTGGGCGGCGAACAATTCCGCGCGGCAATCCGCCCAGCGGGAATGGGTGTTCATAATGCCCCCCGCCAGTTTCACAAATTTGCCGATATGCCCCACCAGAAGCACCTGTTCATAACCCAGCAGAGCCGCTTCATCCAAGCAATCGCCGATGAAATTGGCGCATTTCACCACGGGGCATTGAAGGTCGCTCCAAAATTCTTTCAAAAAATCTTCGCCGTAATTCCCCGGCGTTAAAATCAGCTTTTTTCCGCCGCACGCCGCGTGCATTTTCAGTTCCACCTTGATACTTTCAAACAAAGCCTGCAGGCTTTGCGGCTCAACGATGCCGCTGGTGCCCAGAATTGAAATGCCGCCCACGATGCCCAGATTGGGGTTGAATGTTTTTTCGGCCAACTCTTTTCCCTGCGGAACAAAAATTTCGGCCTTCAGGCCGCAGGGCGCATCATAGGCTTCCGCCGCGGCCCGCAGCTGTTCTTCGATCATTTTGCGCGGAACACGGTTGATGGCCGCCGCGCCCACCGGCTGTTCAAGGCCGTTTCGGGTCACGCGGCCCACGCCTTCGCCGCCGTCTATTTCAAAACCTTCCGTGCGCCGCGTCACGCGCGCATAGATCAGGGTTCCTTCCGTCACATCGAAATCATCGCCGCTGTCTTTGACCACGGCGCAAACGGCTTCCTGCCCATCGCAGCGGCATTCGCAAAGCGGAACCTTCACTTCGATGCCTTTGGGCGTCATCAAACAGGCCGTCTGGGGCGTTTCGCCCCCCAGCAGCATTTTTGCCGCCCCCTGGGCGGCCAGCGCGGCGCAGGTTCCCGTGGTATAGCCGCACCGCAGGCGCTTGCCGTCTTGGTTCACATAAACTTCCAGCATTTGCGCCGCCTCCTTTTTATGCGTTGATCGCCGCGCTCAGGTGTTCCAGATAAAGCGCGCGGATGGCTTCTTCTTCGCCGAGGCCCTTCAAAACGCACCGCACCTGAAAGCCCTCTTTGGCAAAAAGGTTTTTCCAGCTGTCTTCTTCATCGCCGGCCATATCGTTTCGGGCGTGATCGCCCGCCACCAGCATCAGCGGGGCCAAAACCACTTCCCGGATCTTTTTTTCTTTCAGAAGTGAAATGACCGTGCTCACTTGGGGATACCCTTCCACCGTGGCCACATAAATATGAGAAAAACAGCATTCTTTGAAAACATAATCCATCGCCGGGTAAACGGCGTTGATGGTGTGTTCTGTTCCATGCCCCATCATCACCACGGCCTGCCCTTCCCGGGCGGGGTAAGCTTGGCCGATGATGCGGGCCACACGGTGCAGATCTTCGGTGTCATGCAAAAGCGGCCAACCCAGCCGCACTTCTGCAAACTCGCTTTTATGCCGATCCACCGTTTCTTTCAGCTTATCAAATTCTTCGCCGCAGATCAGATGGGTGGGCTGCACGATCAGTTCTTCCACCCCCTGCCCTTTCATGCGCTCGATCGCCTTGCCCAAACAATCGATCTCAAGCCCTCTGGCGGCCAGAATCCTGCGGATGGTGGGGCTCGTATAGGCGCTGCCCACCGGCAGGCCGGGGTATGTTTTTTTCACCGCTTCTTCCACCGCGCCGATGGTTTTGACGCGGGTCTCTTCGTGGCTCGTGCCAAAACTGACAACTAAAATTCCCTGTTTCATCTATCGGTTTTCCTCCATGATCTGTTTGAGCTCCTGCGGGGTCTTGGGCCATTGCCCTTCGCGCAGCTGGCCGCTTTTCTGCAAAATTTCGGCCACCTGCCATAAAATTGGCCGGCGCAGCCCCGCCTGTTCCACCAGTTCTTTTTGTGAAAAGATCTCCTGGGGCCTGCCATCCGCTAAAATCTTTCCTTCATGAAAGATCAAAATTCTTTCTGCCCAGCGCCACGCAAAATCCACATCATGGGTGGCCACCGCCAAAGCGATGCCCCTGACGCTGAGTTCTTTCAAGGTCGTTTCAAGATTTTCGGAACCTTTCGGATCCAGCGAAGACGCCGGTTCATCCAGCAGGATCAGCTGCGGTTCCATCGCCAGGATATCGGCAATGGTCACGCGCTTTTTTTCGCCCCCGCTCAAAGCGTGGGGCGCCCGATCACGAAAATTTTCCAGTTCCATTTCGGCCACGGCGCCATCCACCTGGCGGCGCACTTCTTCTTTTGAAAGGCCCAGGTTCATCGGTCCGAATGAAATTTCGGCCTCCACCGTGGGCGCCAGAATCTGGGTATCCGCTTCTTGAAAAACGATGCCCACTCTGCGGCGCAGCTCCATTCGCTCTGCCTTTTTATGGCCCACAGGCTTTCCGCCAAAAATCACTTCGCCGCGCCGGGGTTCCAGCACCCCGTTGCAAAGCAGGAAAAAGGTCGATTTTCCCGCGCCGTTGCTGCCCATCACAGCGGTTCTCTCACCGGAATGAAAAGAAACGGAAACGCCGCGCAGCGCTTGGCGGTCATCTTCATAAGAATACTCTAATTCATGGGTTTCAAGCAATACTTTCTCCACTTTTTCCTCCATTTCTTCCCCTGTTTCTCAAAACCAGGCAAGGGCAGCCACCGATAAAAACAGCATCGCCGCCGCGGCTGCATGAAACGCCCGAAGCGGTTTTTCTTTTGTCAGATAGGCGATCCTGCCATCATAACAGCGCGCTTCCATGGCGTCGAACGCCCGCGAAGCCCTTCGAAACGCGTGGATCATCAGCCCGGCAGAAACTTTTCCGAAAGTGCGAAAGCCGGTTTTCAGCGTGCGATAACCAAACCGCGCTTCGGCCGCCGTGGTGCGTTCTTCCTGCACCGCAAGCAAAATAAAAATGTAACGATAGATCAGCACCATCAGTTCCAAAATCACCTGCGGCAGATGAAGCTTGCGCAAAACTTCAATGATCTCATAAAACGGCGTGGTGAAGCTGAGCAGATATAAACAGCTGACGGCCCCCATCGCCCGCATGGAAACTTCCATGGCGTTTTGCTGGCCCGCGGGGGTGATGCAAAGGAAATGGCTGCCCAGCGGCAGCGCCCAGACCCCCATGGCGGCGCTTGACCATTCCGCCATCAACACGATGCCGCTGACCAGAATAAAGACCAGCGGAAGCAGTAAAAACGAAAAATAAGTATGCACAGAGGTTTTGCCGAGACCCACCACCAGCGCCCCACAAAGCAGCAGCACCGCAAGCGAGACCCCCATCGAATCGGCCCCCACGCAAAGCAGCAGAAGCGCGACGGAAAAAGCCACCTTCAGCCCCGCGTTTTCATCGGCCAGCCCCGAGCGCCTTGCGTGGTCATCCAGCGTCATCTGGCCGTGGCTGTGGCTGTGGCCGCCCAAAAGCAAAAAAGCGGCAGCGCCCGCCGCCAGCGCATAAAAAGCAGGGCGGCCCACCCGGCCAAGGCAGAAAAGCCAAACCCAAACAGCCGTCAATCCGCCGCCCAGCAGTGCTTTTCCATATCTTTTCAAGGGCACTTCCCCCTTTCACGAAACAGCATGAGGCTCTGCGAAAGCGCAGAGCCTCACGCCCATATTATTGTTCTTCCACTGTTTTGCCGTTATATTTCTTGCGCGCCACCAGATAGCCAAAGCCAAAGCCCAGCACAGCCGAACCCAGCCCCGCCTGCAGGCAGAACAGCAGGCTTTCCGTTTCGCCGCCCGGGGGTTCCAAAATGCTTTCGGCCCAAGGCTGATAAGCAGGGTCAATATCAGAAATCGCTTCTTCGGCCGCGCCGTCTGCCCCGCCGAATTCGCTGTCACGGATCAAAAACAAGGGGATCGCCGCGATCAGCACGCAAAGGATCAAAAGCCCGATCACAAAAGGTCCGCGTTTTTTCATTTATCTGCCCTCCACTGTATAGCCAAGTTCACGAAGCTCGGGTTTTGCATAGCTTTCAAGGCCGATCACGACCACAACGGTGAGAATGCCTTCCACAATGGCCAGCGGCACCTGCGTCAAAGCGAAAATGCCCAGGAATTTGCCCGCCGAAGCCCATACGCCGCCCACCGCGCTGGGATGCGCCAGGGCCAGCTGGAAGCTGGTGATGCAATAAGTAAACAAATCGCCCAGAGCCGCCGCCAGAAAAATGCTCAGCAGACGGTTCACTTTGCATTTTTTGCAAAGCATATAAATGCCATAAGTTAAAAACGGGCCTGCAATGGCCATGCTGAAAGTGTTGGCGCCCAAAGTCGTCAGGCCGCCGTGTGCCAGCAAAATGGCCTGAAACAGCAGCACAATGACGCCCAAAACGGCCATCGTGGAAGGCCCGAATAAAATCGCGCCGAGGCCTGTGCCCGTGGGATGACTGGAAGAACCCGTAACGCTGGGAATCTTCAGCGCGGAAAGCACAAAGGCATAGGCGCCCGCCATGGCCAGCAGCAGCAGTGTTTTTCTGTGTTCAGATACTGTTTTTTGAATTTTCATGGTGCCGGCCACCAAAAACGGCAGGCACAAAACGCCCCAAAAAATACAGTATTTCGCCGGTAAATATCCCTCCATGATGTGCATTGCGCCCGCGCTTTGTGTTACACCAAAGCCCGCCGCCATGAACATAGAGAGGAACATCGCTCGTTTTCTCATTTTTTCCATTCGATCTCCTCCTGTCAATTTGAGCCCCAAAGCAAAAGAAAAAGCCTTCTCCAAACGGAAAAGGCTT
Source organism: Acidaminobacterium chupaoyuni (assembly GCF_047936785.1). GTDB lineage: Bacteria > Bacillota > Clostridia > Oscillospirales > Butyricicoccaceae > Acidaminobacterium > Acidaminobacterium chupaoyuni. Next base: position 1,203,528 of record NZ_CP176394.1, on the reverse strand, counting down.
AATAACACAATGCCACAGGGGCTTGCGGTATTACGCCGACCAAGTTTCCGCCAGCCGCGTAATTTTGCCTCACCCTTTTTCGGGCGGCTATTTATCAAAAGGCAGGTCTTCTGGCTCAGGCCTATTTCCCGTTTTCGCCTTCCCATGTGTAACCATGGTGGCTTTTGAAAACGAACGGCCCTTACAGCGGCGGTCCCGCGTGGGTTTTTCACCCAACTTCCCTATTCTTGCAAAAAAAGATTTTTTTGCACACCTTTTGATTCTTTTAGCGATAACAGTTTATCACAATTTCGCGAAGTGTCAAGCGAAATCGACAAAAACCTGTCAATGCTTCTCTATGTATTCGCGAATTTTCTGAAAGGTCTGCTCGCTGAGATCGTGTTCCAGGCGGCAGGCATCCTGCATGGCCACCTGTTCCGAAACCCCCAGAGAAACCAGCCAATCGCTGAAAAAGCGGTGGCGCTCATACATTTTCTGGGCAATGGCTTCGCCCGCTTCGGTGAGCAGAACGCCTTCGTCGCGCTGGGGTTCCACATAACCGTTTTCCGTCAGCAAGCTGAGGGCACGGCTGACGCTGGGTTTTGAAAAATTCAAATATTGGGCAATATCCGTGGGTCTCACGGTAATGCCGCTGTGGCGCAGCATCAAGATCGCTTCCAAATAATCTTCGGCCGATTCCTGTATTTTCAAACCGATCATCCTTTCTATTCTGCGCGCCGCATCAGCCGCAGTTCAAATTCCGCAAACACGGTCATGCCCTCAAGCGCGCGCAGGCGCTCAATATCTTCGGGCGGCGTTTTATAGGCATAAGGTGTCATCTGAAACAGGCTCATCAGCGCTTCACCGCTGTGAAATTCCATCGGATAGCGCAAAACCGCCTGCTCTTCCTGCTCAAAGCCTTCCCATTCCAGCAAAAGCGGCTCGTTGCGATAAGGCCGGCTGTATAAAAATTCTTTCAGCTGCCAAAGATGCTCGGGCCCGGGCGCCGCCACCAGCGCCAGCCCGCCGGGCTTCAGCACACGGAAGAATTCCCCCGGGCAATGGGGCGCAAACAGGTTGAGCATGGCATCGCAGCAGGCTGCCCGCAGCGGCATATGATAAAGGCTGCCCACCGCGCAAAGCTGATGGGGCAATTTTTTTGCCGCCTTTTCCACCGCCGCTTTTGAAATATCCATGGCGATCAGCCGCGGTTCTTTGCCGGATGCGCGGCAGGTCTGTAACAAAATATCATCATAATACCCTTCGCCGCAGCCCGCATCCAGAACCACCCCGCCCCAGGGCAAACGCCCACAGATCATTTCGGCGATCTTCCGCGCCAGCGGTTCGTAATAACCGCTTTCTAAAAACCTGCGCCGCGCCTGCACCATTTCTTTATTGTCGCCGGGCAGTTTTGAATTTTTCTCTTTTTGGGCCAGCAGATTGACATAACCGCTTTTTGCCTTATCAAAGCAGTGGCCGCCCGCGCACCGCCACAAAGTCTGTTCTTCCGTTAAAACCGCGCCGCATTGCGGGCAGCTGAAATATCCGTTCATCGTTTCCCCCGAATAAAAAGGTACCGCCGTTTTGCCGGCAGTCTTCCCAAATTTGGTTCCTATGATGATTCTACCATAAATAGCGGAACATTGCCATCGGGCATCGGGCGGCGGCAAAAATTCTTCGCGCCGCGGCAAATCTTCCCGCCCGGGGAAATGCCTGCGGCGTTTTATCGGTTCGCCGTCAACACCACGATCACGGCGTCTTCTGTCAGGGCTGTCTGCAGGGTGATGGGGTCGGCCGTGTTATTCTGAAATTTCAGATCCAGATGGCCGTAATCCACCGCGGCATCCTGCCCCTCTTCCACATAATCCACCGGGAGCTGGTGCGCGTGGCGCTCGATAACGGGCAGCCCCGCCTGCAAAGCGGCCAGATAAATGGTGGAACTGAGCTGACAGATGCCCCCGCCGGGCTCTTTCACTTTTTCTTTTTCCTTAAAAATGATGGCATCCTGATAACCGCGCTGGGGCGTTCTTTCGCCCACCACATCGTTGAAAGAAAACACGCTGCCCGGCCCGACGACATATTCGTTGGTCGCGGCGCAGGCAAGGCGGATGTTTTCAAGCCTCCCCGCGTGGCGGTCTGAAATGGGGGTGCTCACCGAAGCCACTTCATGCGGGCTGATTTCCGCTTTGGGCTGGGGCGCCGGGGCTTCCGTCTGCGGCGCAGGGGCTTCGGTCTGCGGCGCGGGGGTCTGGCGCGGCGTGCTTTGGGGCGGTGTTTCCGCGGCCTTGGTTTCCTTTTGTTCTTTTGCGCAGCCGCAGAGCATCAGCAGCCAGCCGGCGCATAAAAACAAGGCTATCCATCGTTTCAAAAAATCACCTGCTTCCATCAGAATTCCTTAAAAGGATTCCCTTATCAGCAGGCAAATACACATTTTGCCGAAAAACTCAATAAATTTGTGCGGGGTTCACATGCACCATGCAATGTTTCACCATGGGGAAGTGATGCTCGATGGCATCATGCACCTGCTGGGCGATATCGTGAGCCGCCTGCAAAGAATCGGTGGCGTCTGCGCCGATTTCCACTTCCACATAGATCTTGTCGCCGAACAGGCGTGTTTTCAGCTGATCGACGCTTATAACGCCTTCTTGCGTGAGCGCCAGTGTTTTAATCTCTTCCGCCATCTGCGGTTCACATGCGCGGTCTGTCATTTTATCGATGGAATCTTTAAAAATATCCACCGCAGCTTTTACGATGAACACGCAGATCACGACGCTCGCCACGGGATCGAGGATCGGGAAACCCATGCGCGCGCCTAAAATGCCCACAAAGCTGCCCACAGAAGAAAGCGCATCGGAACGGTGATGCCACGCATCGGCCATCAAAGCGCCCGAATTGATTTTTTTTGCCGCGCCGCGGGTGACCCAATACATCCCCTCTTTGGTGATGATGGAAACCACCGCCGCCCATAAAGCCAGGCTGCCGGGGGCATGCAGCGCCGCCGTTGATTTGCCGAAAATGATCTTCAGCCCGCTGATGCCGATGCCAAAGCCCGTGACGGCCAGCACAGCGGCCAGCAAAATCGCCGCCACACATTCCATGCGCTCGTGGCCGTAGGGATGTTCTTTATCGGCATCTTTGCCCGCGATGCGCACACCGATGATAACGATAATTGTGCTGAAAACATCCGATGCGGAATGAATGGCATCGGAGATCATGGCGCCCGAAGCCGCCACGATGCCCGCGATCAGCTTGAATGCCGACAGCACCACATTGACAACGATCGACCACCCGGAAACACGCATGGCCAACGATTCTTTTTCTTTTTGATTCATTTTATTTTCCTCCCAACCAATGCTCCATGCCGCTGCTTTCTGCATAAAAAGCGCAGCGATCTGTTTTTGGGTATAAAAAACACACCCGCAGAACAAATTTACTGTCCCACAGATGCGGTGATATCGAATACCGTCTGCTGCAGCCCGAAAGCCGCCCGGCGTTTTGGGCCTTCTGCCCGTTGCCTGATCAGTTTGTACTGTTGATCGCGCATTCCGTTTTCAGAATGTAATGCAGTGCAAAGAGAATCATGTTTTCTTTCATGAACAAACCCATTATAGGATGTCCGCCCCTTGGTAGTCAACGCTAATTTTTGAAGCAATTGTTTGAAAAACCGCGCTTTTCTTTTTAAAACCATGCCCTGCCGGCATTTTTTATAGAAAAAACCGCAGGGCAGCGGTATGGCGGCCGCCCTGCGGTTGGTTTCGATCCGGCTGTCTTTATTCGGCGACCTCAAGGTCGTTTTGGTGGGCTTTCAAATAATTCCCCGCCGCCGCGGCCACTTTCTGCAAAGCGCCCTGGCTCATGGGGTTCACGAAGCCCGCCTTTTCCAGCAGGCCAAGGAAAGTATCGCTGCCGCCCTGGCGGGTATAACGCTGATAGATTTCCCACGCCGCCTGCCAGTCTTGTTCCTGAAGGATCTCAAAGACCTGCAGCGCCACCGATTGCGCCAGGCAGTAATCGATATAATAAAACGGATCGGTATAAATATGGATCTGTCTTTGCCAGCCTGCGCCTTCACTGTAAAACGGCAGGGCGTCAAAATCCGTCCACGGGCGATAGCGTTTTTCCAGTTCCAGCCACTTTTCGTTGCGCTGGGCCGGGGTGAGGGCGGGGTTTTCATAAACGATATGCTGGAATTCATCCACCATGCAGCCATAGGGCAGGAAATAAAGCGCGCCTGTCAGATGAGCGGCGCGGGCGGCGTCGGCTTCTTTTCCATAGAAATTCTCAAGCCAGGGCCAGCATAAAAATTCCATCGACATGGAATGGACTTCGCAGCCTTCCAGCGTGGGCATGGCGCATTCCAAAAGGCGAACGGTTTTAGACGCCATGAACGCCGCCAGCGCGTGGCCGCCCTCATGGGTGAAAACTTCCACATCATGCGAGGTGCCGTTGAAATTGGCGAAAATAAAGGGCGCTTCATAAGCGGGCAGATAGCTGCAATAGCCGCCTGTCATCTTGCCTTTTTTCGGTTCCAGATCAAACAGGTGCATCGAATCCATCTTATCGATGAATTCTTTGGTCAGCGGCGTCATGGCTCGATACATCTCAACGCCCGCGCGGTAGGTATCATCGAAACTGCCCCTGGGGGCGGGGTTTCCGCCTTTGCGGATCACGCCGTCATCATACAGTTTAAAATCGGTCACGCCGATGCGCGCGGCCTGCCGCTTCTTCATTTCAGCCACAATGGGCACAATGTTTGTTTCCACTTCTTTGCGGAAAACCTTGACCTGCTGGGCGCGGTAACAGTTGCGCGTCATGCGCAGATATCCCAGCTCCACAAAATTTTCAAAGCCCAGCTTTTGGGCGATCTTTGTGCGGACCTTGACCAGTTTATCATAGATCTCGTCGTATTCCCGCTGATGCTGCCGATAAAACTCGCCTTCGGCTTCATAGGCCGCGCGGCGAACCGCACGATCGGCGTTTTCTTTATAAACGCCCAGCTGAGAAAGGTTCAGAACCTTGCCGTCGAAGGGGATCTGCGCCCCGCCCTGCAATTTCTGATATTCCATCACCAGCATATTTTCTTCTTCCAGTTCGCCCAGAACTGCCGGCGAAATGGTCTTGGTTTCGATTTCGGCGTTGGTGAAAAACACCTCGGGAAAAATTTTCTTCAGCTGCGGCAGGCAATCGAGCTTCAGCAGCAACCCATACATCTGGGCGATCTTTTCGCCCAGAACGGGGCCCTGCTGGGCATAAAATTCTTCTTCGGCGGTATAAAAAGCGTCTTCGGTGTTGATACTGTGGCGAATAGCGCTCAGCGAAACCATCTGATTGACGGGCAGATAGGTCTGGGTATGGCGGTCGATGATCTTTTCCGCCTCTTCAACCGGGGGGTTGGTTTTTAATTTTTCGATCAGCTCATCATAAACTTTCAAAACGCTTTGAAGATCGGGGCGCTGATAAGGCATCTGTTCAAAAATCATGTTTTTTAATCCTTTCTCGGTCTCTTCAAACTTTTTTCAACGGCAATCGTCAATTTTACCAAACAAAAACCGCGCATGAGCGGCCGACGCCGAAAACCTTCTTTCGTTATTATACCACTTCTGATAAATTTTAGAAGTGGGTCGCGCCAAGAATTCTTTCAATAACTCCCTGTTTACGCAACATTTCCCATTTTTTCAATTTCGTTATTAAATTATCAATATTCATAGTTTTTTGCGTATTTTTTAATAATTTTCTCTTTTTTGTTGTGATTTTCATTTTCTTGAATTATAATAGGCTATGTTGTCATGCGGCTGTATTTCACATGAACCGCACTTCAACCGTCAATCTTATTGTGAGGTGAAATTATGGCCTACACGTTTCAAGGGGGAATCCACCCCGATGATAAAAAGGCTGCAACAAACAAACGGCCCATCGAGCAGATGCCGGCGCCGGCGAAGGTAATTCTTCCGGTTTCCATGCATATCGGTGCTCCGGCCAAACCCGTCGTTGCAAAAGGCGATACTGTTTTCATGGGCCAGCTGGTGGCAGAAGCCGGCGGCAATGTCAGCGCCAATGTTCACGCTTCCGTTTCGGGAACCGTGAGCGATGTCGCTCTCTATCCCCATCCCAACGGCACAAAAGTGTTATCGGTCGTGATCGATAACGATGGGCTGGATACTCCCGATCCTTCCCTTGTTCCTCTTGATTATTCCTCTATGACCCCCGAAGAAATGCTGGAAGTGATCCGTTCCGCCGGCATCGTGGGGCATGGCGGCGCCACTTTCCCCACCCATGTGAAAATTCAATCGGGCATCGGCAAAGTGGATACCATCATCATCAACGGCGCGGAATGTGAACCTTACATCACATCCGACCACCGCATCCTGCTGGAACACCCCGAAGAAGTGATCGAAGGCGCTCAGATCCTCATCAAAACCCTGGGCGTTGAAAATGTTCTTTTGGGCATTGAAGAAAATAAAGCGGATACTTACGACGCGCTGCGCAAGCTGCTTCCCCAGAACAACAGCATCAAGCTTTGCCCGCTGAAGACCCGCTACCCGCAGGGCGCCGAAAAACAGATCATCTATGCCCTGACAGGCCGTGAAGTGCCTTCGGGCAAATTGCCCGCAGACGCCGGCTGCGCCGTATTCAATGTGGATACCGCCGCCACCATCTGCCGCAAATTCAAAACCGGCATGAACGATATCCGCCGCATCGTCACGGTTTCGGGTTCGGCCGTTGCCACCCCCAAAAACCTTGAAGTGCGCGTGGGCACCCCCATCGGCGATGTGTTTGCCGCCGCGGGCGGTTTCACCGAAGCGCCCAACAAGCTTTTGATGGGCGGCCCCATGATGGGCAACCCCCAGTTCGATCTTTCCGCGCCGGTCATCAAGGCCACCAACGCGCTGCTGGCTTTCTGCGGCGATGAATGCAAACTTGCCAAAAACCCTTCCTGCATCCGCTGCGGCCGCTGCGTTTCGGCCTGCCCCATGCATCTGATGCCCACTTATCTTTATTTATACAGCAACAAGGGCAATTTCGATGCCTGCGCAAAATATGATGCTCTCGATTGCATCGAATGCGGCGCCTGCACCTATGTCTGCCCGGGCAAACTGCCCCTGGTTCAGGGCATCCGCGTCGCCAAGCAGCGTATTCTCGACGCGCGCAGAAAGTGAGGTATTTATGACTGATTTAAATAATGTTGTGGTTTCTTCTTCGCCCCATATCCGCCATGAAGACAGCACCCGTCAGATCATGCTGGATGTGATCATCTCTCTGATGCCGGCGCTGGCCATCGCCATTTATGTTTTCGGCCCCCGCGCTTTAACGGTGACAGCCGTTTCGGCGGCCGGATGTGTGGGGTTTGAATGGCTGTTCCAGAAACTGATGAAAAAGCCCATCACCGTGGATGATCTTTCCGCCGTGGTGACCGGCATTCTTCTGGCTTATTGCCTGCCCGTTTCTTCCCCCATGTGGATGGTTCTCATCGGCGATGCCTTTGCCATTATCATCGTCAAGCAGTTGTTTGGCGGCATCGGCAAAAACTTCATGAACCCGGCGCTTTCTGCCCGTGCGTTTTTGATGTCTTTCCCTGTGATCATGACCACATGGCCCGCCATCCGCACTTCCATGCCTTTGTTCGCCACGCCCGATGTGGTTTCCACAGCCACACCGCTGGCCGCTTTGAAAACCGGCGCGATGCCCAACGCGACCATCACCGATATGGCTTTGGGCATGGTCAGCGGCTGCATCGGCGAAATTTCGGCGCTGGCGCTTTTGGCCGGCGGCATTTATCTGCTTTCCCGCAGAGTCATTTCCCTGCATACCCCTCTGGCTTATCTGGGAACCGTGGCGCTGCTCACCTTCATCTTCCCCCAGGGCAACAACCCCGTTTCCTTTATGCTGGCGCAGCTTTGCTCGGGCGGCCTGATGCTGGGCGCGTTCTTCATGGCAACGGATTATTCCACCAGCCCCGTCACAAAACGCGGCCAGGTGATCTTCGGCGTGGGCTGCGGCCTTCTGACCGTTTTCATCCGTTATTTCGGCACCCTGCCCGAAGGCGTTTCCTATTCCATCCTTGTGATGAACTCCACGGTATTTTTGATCGACAAACTGACAAGACCCCGCAAATACGGTTTTGTTAAACCCCAGCGCCAGCCCAAAAAGGAGGATGCCGCTAAATGAAAAACAATAATTTGAAAAAAGAATTGCTTCAGCTTGGCGGTACACTTTTTATCATTTGTGCCGTGGTCGCTTTGGCTTTGGGTTTTGTGGATAACATCACCCGCGATAAGATCAAAGCCATGAAACAGGAAAAAATCAACCTTGCCATGTCGCAGGTGGCCGGCAAGGGCGCAAAATTCGAACCCGTTGATTTCAGCGGCGAAGATAAGATCATCACCGATATCCACAAGATCGTGCGCGACGGAAGCGACGCCGGTTACTGCCTGCAGGTGGAACCCAACGGTTTTGCCGGGGCTGTTACACTGATCGTCGGTGTGGATGCCGATGGTTCCGTTCTGGGCGTGAAAGTGATCTCCCATTCCGAAACGCCGGGCCTGGGCGCAAACGCCGATAACGCCAAATGGCTGAAACAATATCAGGGCCTGGGCGGAACACTGAATGTCGTGAAAACCGCCACCGGCAACAAAGGCGATATTGTGGCGCTTTCCGGCGCGACCATCACCTCCAGAGGCGTTACCAAGGGTGTGCAGGCAGCCATTGATTACGCCATGGCGCAGAAATAAGGAGGAGCGGTTATGAAAAATTTCGGAAAACAACTTTTTGAAGGCGTTATCACCAATAACCCTGTTCTTGTTCAGCTGATCGGCATGTGCCCCACTTTGGCTGTTACCACTTCTTTGAAAAACGGCATCGGCATGGGCCTTGCGGCCACCGCCGTTCTCATCTGTTCCAACGCCGCGATCTCTCTGCTGCGCAAATGGATCCCTTCCAAAGTGCGTATCGCCGCTTACATCACCCTGATCGCCGGCTTCGTTACCGCCATCGATTTATTGATGCAGGCCTATCTGCCCGATCTTTCCAATTCGCTGGGCCTGTTTATCCCCCTGATCGTGGTAAACTGCATCATTCTGGCCCGCGCAGAAGCCTTTGCTTCGAAAAACCCCGTTCTGCCTTCGATGATCGACGGTCTTTCCATGGGGCTCGGCTTCACCTTTGCGCTGTGCATCCTTTCCACCATTCGTGAGATTCTGGGCAGCGGCTCTCTGCTTGGCCATTCGCTTTTCGGCGCAGGCTTCCAGCCCATCATGGTGATGATTTTGCCCGCCGGCGGATTTTTGACCCTCGGCTTCGTGATCGCCGCATTCCAGAAGATCCTGAAAAAGAAAGGAGCATAAACCATGAGCATTGCCGAATTATTTTCCCTTTCGCTGGGCGCGATTCTGATGGAAAACTTCGTTTTAGTTAAATTCATGGGTTGCTGCCCGTTCTTGGGGGTTTCGAAAAAAACCGAAACCGCCGTTGGCATGGGGCTTGCCGTTATGTTTGTTATGACGCTGGCTTCCGCCGCCACCTATCTTGTGAACCATTATATCCTCATGCGTTTCGAGCTGGGCTATATGCAGACGGTGGCTTTCATCCTCATCATCGCCGGTCTGGTCCAGTTTGTTGAAATGGCATTGATGAAACTGATGCCCTCTCTTTATCAGGCGCTGGGCATTTATCTGCCTTTGATCACCACAAACTGCGCTGTTTTGGGCGTTACCCTGCTGAATGTGCAAAAGAATCTGAACTTCATCGGTTCCGTGGTCTATGGTCTTTCGGCCGCTGTCGGCTTCACCTTGGCCATTGTTCTGTTTGCCTCTGTGCGCGAGCGCTTGGAATTTTCCGAATGCCCGCCCTCTTTTGAAGGGTTCCCCTTCGCGCTGATCAGCGCCGCGCTTCTTGCCATGGCCTTCATGGGCTTCCAAGGCTTGAAAATCTTTTAACTTGAGGTGAAGACTTTGCTTACATTATCAATTATCGCGCCTGTTGTCACTTTATCGGCGCTGGGGCTTTTCTTTGGCATTCTGCTGGCCATCAGTTCGAAGATCTTCCATGTGGAACAGGATGAGCGCCTGCCTAAAGTGACAGAAGCTCTTCCCGGCGCCAACTGCGGCGGCTGTGGCTATGCGGGCTGCAGCAACTATGCATCGGCCGTGGTGGCCGGTCAGGCCCCCGTTACCCTTTGCTCTGTGGGCGGCGCTGCCGTAGGCACCAAAATCGCCGAGATCATGGGTGTGGATGCGGGTGAGCAGGTTCGCAAGGTGGCTCATGTGAACTGCCGCGGCGGCCTGAACGCCAAGCGTAAATATCAGTATGAAGGCATCAGCGATTGTCTGGCGGCTTCTAAGGTTGCCGGCGGCCCGCTGGAATGCCAATATGGCTGTCTGGGTTTCGGCACCTGCGAAAAGGTCTGCCCCTATGACGCCATCCATGTGGTCAACGATGTTGCCGTTGTGGATGCCGACGCCTGCAAGGCATGCGGCAAATGTATTTCCGCCTGCCCCCGCAAACTGATCGACCTTGTGGCCGACACACAGGATGTTTTCGTCAATTGCTCCAGCCATGACCGCGGCCCCGTGGTTCGCCAGGCCTGCGAGATCGGCTGCATCGGATGCATGCTTTGCCAGAAAACCTGCAAGCATGACGCCATCCATGTGGAAAACAATCTGGCTTCCATCGATTACAGCAAATGCGTCAACTGCGGCGAATGCATCGATGTCTGCCCCAGAAAACTGATCAGCCGCGCCAGCCAAACCACCGCAAAAACACAGCATACCGACCTTTAATCAAACTTTTTTCCCGAAAAGGTTGAAAAAAAGTCCGATATCCTATAGTATGAAAGGCAGCGTAGTATGCGCTGCCTTTTTTCTCTTTGTCAATTTGTTTTTTCACCGATGTATGCTTCCGCATGTTTTTTCTTAAAATAAGCAGAGCCTGCTTTTGCTTGACAAACCATTTTCACTGAAAGGGTGATTCCACCATGTTCAGAAAGAGATCTTTCTCTACACACAATGTCTACCGCGGCAGAAAAAAATCTTCTTTCCCTAAAATTTTGATTTTCATTCTGATCGCTCTCGTGCTGCTGGTCTGCGGCTTCTTTTTCCTGCAGCGCTATGTGGTCTATACCTCCAACGGGTTCCATTTTGACTTTCCGTTTTTGAACCGCGAAGAGCCGGCGCAAACGCAGAAGCCCGCAACAAAACCCGCGGACGATGCTTCGACCAAACCGGATAAAACAGAAACGCCCGCCGTGACGCCTCCCGAAAAACCCGCCGCCCAGCCTGTTGCGATGAAAGCGATGGAAGCCGACCTTTCTCAGATCGTTCAGGAAAATGTTCGTTCGGCGCTGATCGCCAAAGCAAAAGCCTTGGGCTGCAACACGGTGACGCTTGCCATCAAAACCCAAAACGGCAAGGTGCTGATCCCCACCACTAGCGAATATGCGGGGCAGGTCTCTGCCGCGGCGCCCGTCAACGGCGCTGCCGAAGCGCTTTCCGCGCTGAAAGCGGCAGATCTTTCCCCCATCGCCGTGATCGATGTATGCCGCGATGATATCGCCCCCCGCGCGCTGCGCGATGCTGCGCTGCGCACCGCCAGCGGCGCCGTATGGCTGGATCGCCGCAACATTGCATGGCTGGCGCCCTCTTCGGCCACCACTCGCGATTATCTGGCCCAGCTGATCGCCGATTGCAAAACGGCGGGCTTTGACGGCGCGGTTCTTGAAGCGCTGCAATATCCTTCTTTGGGAAAAACCAGTCTGATCGTCACCGATCGCGATGCCGATCGGTTCGCGGCGGTTTCTTCTCTGGCCGCGGCCGCAAAAACAGCGGCCGGTGATTCTTTCTCAATTTCTGTGGCGCTCACCGAAAGCGCCGCCTCTTCGCTGAAAGACGAAGCTTCCGCTCAGGATGTTGCCGCTTTGGCAAAAAGCTGTGATGCTTTGATCGCGGATGCGCCTTCCGATTCCGTTTTACAGGCCTTGAAGACCGCGGCACAGGCCCAGAACACCGGCTGCGCTGTCATCAGCCGCCAGCCCGGAGCGAATTTGACCGCCGCGCCTTCCGATTCCATTCTGACAGGCGTTCCCATTGCATAATGTTCGATCAAAACGGCTTGCCTTCTTCAAGAGGGCAAGCCGTTTTTTCACCTTCTGTTTTTTAAAGTCATTTTGTGTAAACTGTTCTAAAATCAGCCGGAAAGTTTGTTGATTATCGCATTTTTATTTTCTCATGATTTCAAAAATATATGATAAGATGATAGTATAAAATGATAAGTATGGTTTTATAGATACGGCAGAACGGTTATTTTATTTTTGATGGATGAAACAGGAGGGTATCACAGTGTATGATTTGCTGATTCAAAACAGTATGATCGTGGATGGCACAGGCAGCCCTGCCTATCGCGCCGACCTGGCCATTGCCAACGGAAAAATTGCGGCGATCGCGCCCAAGATCCCCGCGGAAACAGCGCGCGAGGTTCTGGATGCCGCAGGGCTTGTAACGGCCCCCGGCTTCATCGATATCCACTCCCATTCCGACGCGGCGCTTTTGCTGCATGATCGCTGTGAATCGCGCATTTATCAGGGTGTCACCACCGAGGTTTCCGGCCAGTGCGGTTCTACCATTTATCCCTGCCCCGATGCGCATTTAGACCGCCTTCAGCAGTTTGCAGGCCGCGAAACCGCCGCTTATGCTTCCGTTTCCTATGCTGATTTTCTGAAGAAATTTGAAGAAAACCGGAAGCAAATGGCCACGAACCAAATTTCTTTGATCGGCCACGGCGCGCTTCGCTGCGGCGTGATGGGTTATGAAAACAGAAAAGCCACCCCTGAAGAACTCAGCGAAATGCGCCGCCTTCTGGCCCGCGATCTGGAAGCGGGGGCATGGGGCCTTTCTCTCGGCCTTGGCTATACCCCCGGCGTTTCTTCCGATCGCGAAGAACTTTGCTCGCTGGGCGAAATCGTGGCCCGCCATGATGGCATCGTCACCTCGCATATGCGTAATCAGGGGCTGGGAACGCCGCAGTCGCTGGATGAAATGTTCGAAATTTATCGTTCCTCCGGCGCCCATGTGCATGTTTCTCATTTTAAGGCCAGCGGCAAAGCCGCGTGGGGCCATGCACAGGAATATATCGATATCGTGCATGATGCCCAGAAAAAAGGCATTGCCGTGACCGCCGATGTCTACCCCTATCTTGCCGCTTCCTCGGGCATCACCAATTCTTTCCCGAAATGGTCGATCCAAGGCGGCAAAGAGGTGGCTGTCGCCATGCTGAAAGACCCCGCCCGCCGCGGAAAGCTGATGGAAGAACTTGAAAAAACCTTTGCCGCCAAAGAAGACGGCGAGGCGCTTTATGTGGTGACCACCAACGGCGCTTATCCCCCGGCCGATGGCAAAAACATCTGGCAGTTAAGCCGGGCGCTTGGCTGCTCGATGGCCGAAGCCGCCGCCCGCGTGGCGGTGGAAACCAACGCCGGCGCCACCTGCATTTCGTTTGCCATGTGCGAAAGCGATGTGGATCTGATGCTTTCGCAAAATGATTTTGCCATCGGCAGCGATGGCAGCTGCCTGCCGCTTTCACCCGATGAAAACAAAGGCAAACCCCATCCGCGCAATTTCGGCACTTTCCCGCGGTTTTTACGCTTATGCCGTGAAAAGGGTCTCTGCAGCCTTGAAATCGCCGTACATCGCATTACAGGGCTCTCTGCATCGATTATGGGCCTGACGGATCGCGGCGTTTTGCGCGAAGGCCTTGTGGCCGATCTCACTTTGTTCCGCGCCGATGAAATCACCGACCGCGCCACCTATGAAGATCCTTTCCAAAAGCCGCAGGGTGTTTATCATGTGCTGATGGATGGCCGCTTCGCGCTGCGCGACGGTCTCCAGACGCCGTTGCTGCTTGGCAAGTTTTTGCTGAAAAAATAATTCGCAAGTCAAGATTCGGCGGTTTCATCAAACCGTTTGAAGAGAACCGCGCACTAAAGCCCCCGAAGCAGCTTGAACGCTGCTTCGGGGGCTTTTCTGTCATCACCGTTATTTTGACGCACCTTGAGGTGAAAATTTTCAAAACGAAAAAGCGCGGAGAAAGAAAACTTTCTCCGCGCTGATTGTTAAATTGTCTATTTGCTGATGATCAAACCATAGCCGCCGTTATTGCGTTTATAAACCACGCTGTAGCGGTCGTTCTCTTCATGGTTTCTGAAGAAGAAGAAATGGTGATCCAGCAGATTCATCTGCAAAATGGCTTCTTCCACCATCATGGGCTTTACTTCGAATTCTTTGGTGCGGATCACATCAAAAAGATCTTCGGAAAGGTCTTCCTGGCTCTTCGCCTGTGCATCTGCCTTTTCAAAAGCACCCTGTCTCAGTTTCTTTTCCAATCTTGTCTTGTTCTTCTGGATCTGGCGCTCGATGCTTTCCACCGCGCCATCCACCGAAGCATACATATCATGGGTCTGTTCCGATGCTCTGAAAAGCATTCCGGCGTGCTGCACAGTGATCTCGGCGATATGCCTGCCTCTCTCAGTAGAAAAAGTTATTTTTGCGGCGCTGTCTCTATCAAAAAAGCGATCCAACTTTTCACATTTCTTTTGAGCATACTGTTTCAATTCATCAGAAACGGAAACTTTTCTTTCTGTAAAGGTGACCTTCATTACAAGCACTCCTATCGAATATGTATTTGCTACGCCCTATTTACTTGTTGGGTATATTATAACATATTCTTTTGAAAATGCACGAACTTTTTGTAAATTTTGTATGATTTAGAGGGTGAATTCCGCGTGACGGGTCACATGGCAGCCAATGTTCACCGCGCAGGGCAGGCCGGCAATGTGGGTGCCAAAGGCATTTACGCGCACTTTGAGGGCTGTCACTGTGCCGCCGAAGCCCTGAGGGCCAACGCCCAGCTTGTTTGCTTTCTCGGTGATCTCGCGTTCCAGCTCGGCATAAAATTCATCCTGTGCCGGTGCATCCAGCGAAGTGGCGATGGCTTTTTTGGCCAGAATGGCCGCCTTTTCAAAGGTTCCGCCCAAGCCAACGCCCACGATCATCGGGGGGCAGGGGTTCGAACCGGCCTTCGACATGGTATCAACGATGAAATTCACCACATCGTCGCGTGTGGCCGAGGGGGTGAACATTTTGATGGCGCTCATGTTTTCGCTGCCGAAGCCTTTAGGCGCCACAACGATATGCACCTGATCGCCGGGAACGATGGTGGTGTGGATGATGGCGGGGGTATTATCGTTTGTGTTGACGCGGCGCATCGGGTCGCCCACCACGGAAAGACGCAGATAGCCATCGATATAGCCGCGGCGAACGCCTTCATTTACGGCGGTTTCAAAATCGCCATCGACAATATGGGCATCCTGGCCGATCTCGGCAAAGATCACCGCCATGCCGGTATCCTGGCAAACGGGCACTTCTTTGCGGGCCGCAAGATCTGCGTTTTCGATCATTCTATCAAAGATCTGGCATCCCAGAGGGGATTTTTCTTCTTTACGCCCTTTTTCAAACGCCGCCAATACATCACAAGGCAGCTTGCAGTTCGCCTGAATACAGGCCTCCTTCACCTTTTCTGTAATCATTTTTGCTGAAATTTCACGCATGAAAATCCTTCCTTTCTGCGGGCGGACCTCGGTTCGTCCTATTACAAAATTTTACATTCTTTTCTCTTTACAATATATGGATAATATGATAAGATGTGTTTGTGAGAAAGAGTTCTCACACACCGTTCATATCTTTATCCCCACAACCCAATTTTTGGCGCTTGCCGTTTGGCAGGCGCCCCTTTTTTATTGCGTAAACAAGGCGCAACCCTGAGAAAAGGCTGCGCCTTTAGTTATCTGCTGCGTTTCTTAGAGTTTCTTCTGTCGTTGTTCAGCTTCATATCCGAAATTTTGCTTTCACTGGCCTGCATAAACTGTTTCAGTTTATCTTCAAAAGAAAGATCGGCAGATTTTTGCAAGGTGCTTCGGCTGGGCATCGGGGCGGGGGCCGGGGTCACGCTGCGCGGTCTTTCCGGCGCTGCCTTTTTGATGGAAAGATTGATTCTTCCCGCGTCGTCAATGCTGATCAACTTGACCTTGACTTCTTGGCCTTCGGTAAGATATTGGCGGATGTCTTCAACATAAGCGCTTGCCACTTCCGAAATATGGACCATTCCGCTTTTGCCTTCGGGCAGCGCCACAAACGCGCCGAATTTTGTAATGCCGGTGACCTTACCTTCATAAACTGTTCCGACTGTTAACTCCATAGTCTGTTGGTTATTCCTCTCAATCATTTACTTGAAATATCCACGAACACCCGCTCGCCCGGGCTTGCATATCCCAGTTTGTCGCGGGCGATCCTTGCCACATATTCATCAGAATTTTTGCTTTCCAAAAGAGAAGAAAGCTCTGCATTACGCAGCTTTTGTTCTTCCACCTGGGCGGTCAGTTTTGTCTGTTCTTCTTTTTTAGCGCTGATCTGCAGTTGCAAAGAAACCAAAGTATAAGTGGCGTATACCGCAAACACCGCCACAAAAATCTTTGTCAGCATTCCAACCCTTTTCTTCTTCTTCATGGTTTTCCTCGCTTTCCTTTGCCAAGAGCTTTGCCCAAATGATAAAACGATATTCTTATAAACAGTTTACCAATTTTCAGCTAAAAGTCAAACCTTTTTATTCCGATTCAGTGGATTTTCTCTTTTTCTCCTTTGCAGACCGCATCTTTTTTTCTTTTCCGTCATTTTGCCGCTTTCTCATTAAAAGACGGCGCAGGCCTTTTTCAAGCTTTTGGAACGCGCCCGCAACGGTGGGAGAAATGCCGGAAAAATATAAAACCATCCCGCCGGCACAGCCTCCCAGGCTGAAAAAGCGGATCTGCCCCAGAGAAAGGGTCAGGGTGAACACAAAGAAAACGCCGCAGCAGACCACGCTGTAAAACAGATCCAATATGGCGGTCAGCCATTTCCCGCGCCCCAAAAGGCCGCGTATGCCTCGCAGCAGATCATAAAAAAGGCCGAAGGCCAGCCCCATGGTCACCGCGAACAGAAAGGCTTTTGTCTGTTCTTCCAATCCGATATCGATCATCGCTAAAAAAGCTTGGACCAGAAGCCGCCGCGTTTGCGGTTCTCATCCTCATAGATCATGGCCTCCACATGCCCCGTGATAGAAAGCTCGCCGATCTCAAGGTTCAGTTTTTCCACATGGAGCTCGGTTCCGCCCACATTCAAAACCCCTTGCGAAGTGACCAGCAGCACCTCGTTTTCATCAAAGCTGATGACCTCTGAAACGCCCGAAACGCTTAAGTGCTCGCGATTTTCCAAAATAACATTGTTGGGCAAAGTTTCAAGCCTTCTGAATTCATCGTTTTTCATCATACCGCCTCTTTCTCATTTCATATAAAGTTTTTCCGCACGATTTTAATTTTCACTTTACTATATGAAACAAGCTGTCGGGATATGCTATTTTCCCCTGCACGCCGCAAAAGAAAATATCCCACCCGCCGTTGGGCGGATGGGATAGAAACGCTTTTCAAAACTTAAGCCGCTTTGCTGTTTTTCTTTACCAGATAGTAAACCGGCAAACCGATCAGGGTCACCGCGATGCTGCAAAGCGAAAGGATTCTGGCGTGAGAACCCGACCAGATCAGCTGGCTCAAAACAACATAGGCGCCGCTGAGGATCGCCAGGATGGGGATCACAGGATAAAGCGGCACTTTGTATTTTCTTTCAAGCTCAGGATGCGTTTTTCTCAGATGGATCACGCACATAAAGGTCAGGGTATAGAACACCCAGCTGGAGAACACAGCCAGATCCGTCAGCATATCGAACTGACCGCTGATGGAATACAGGCAGGCCAGGAAACCGACCAGAATGATCGAGTTTGCGGGCACATGGTTGCTGTTGAGTTTGCCCAGCGTTTTGCTGCAGGGCAGAGAATTCTGCTGAGCCAGCAGATAAGCCACACGGGAACCGGACATCAGGAAGCCGTTGCCCGCGCCGATAACGGAAATAATGATGCCGATCTTGATCAATGTTCCGCCGGCTGTGCCGAAGATCTGTGTTGCCACCGCGGCCGCGGGGGATTCCAGATTCATCAGTTCATTTGCCGGGATGACCCACAAATAAGCCACATTGATGATCAGATAAACTGCCATGATGATCGATACGCCGCCAACGATAGCCTTCGGCAGATCTTTGCCGGGGTTTTTCATTTCGCCGGCAATGGTTCCCACATTCGTCCAGCCTTCAAAAGCGAACAAAACCGCAAGCAGGGTGGAACCCAGAACGGTCGCCGCATTTTTGCCGTCACCGACGACAGGGCTGAGGATGGGGTTGCCGCCGCTGCCCAGAATAAAGCCGAAGATCATCAGCAGAATCAGCGGGATCAATTTGCAGATGGTGGAAACCACCTGGATTCCGCCGGCTGTTTTCGAGCCCATGGTGTTGGCCGCCACAAGCAGGATAATTACCAGCATTGCAATGGGCAGAGCAAATTTTTCCCCAAGGTATCCGCTTAATTCGCTGCCCACTTTTACGCCGTAACCGGCGAGAAACGCGGGATAAAAGATGATTACTTGCATCCAGCCGGCCAAAAAGCCCAGCTTTTCGTTGTAGACTTCGCCCAGATAGGCCACCATACCGCCTGTTTTGGGAATCAAAATTGCAACTTCCGCAAAAGTCAGCGCCGCAAAAATGCTGGCCAATCCGCCAAAGACCCATGCCAGAATGCCCATGCCGGGCGCGCCGCCGGTGGCTTGGTAAATGGCATACGGTTTAAAAAACACGCCTGCGCCGATTACACAGCCAACCACAATGGACATAGCGGTCGCTACCCCAAGGTTTTTCTTCAGATGGTTCTTTCCTTGCTGTCCCTCTTCCATACTAACTGCACCTTCACTCCATCAAATTTAAAGCCCTCACTCAAAGGCTTTTCTTCATCATATGGGCAACCTTATGGAAACAGTATCCTTAGTTAAAAAAATGACAAGGATGTATTTTCCAATTTATTACACCATATTACAAGAATAATTATAAATCCAACGCATTCGACCTGCAATATGTCATTTGAATGAAACAAACACTAATTTTTTGTATGGTATTTCCAATTTACCCCGCTGTCAATGCGTTTTTTGGTGATTTAGCCCCACAAAATTTTCTCTATCCGCGAAACATCACCAAAAATTCGATTGGAAAATCGGCAGTGCCGCAGGTTTCTTTTATGCGCGGCGGGAATGTTTATTCCCCTTCCGATAATTCCTGATATAACAGCTCGGCATCGTCTTTTTTGGCGTGTTCGGGCGTGGCCAGCACTTTCACGCGTAAGGTGCGCGCCCCGAACGCCAGTTCCAGCACATCGCCTTCTTTCACCTGATAAGAAGCCTTGGCGGGTTTGCCGTTCACAGTGACCCTGCCCACATCGCAGGCATCGTTGGCCACGGTTCTGCGCTTGATCAGGCGGGCGATCTTCAAATATTTATCCAGTCTCATTTCTTCCTCCAATAAAAACGCCCCGGGAATTTCCCGGGGCAAGAGTTTCTTTACTTCGAAACTTTATCTTTCAAAGCTTTGCCGGCTTTAAACACAGGGTAAGTGCTTGCGGGGATCTGGATCTCTTCTTTTGTTTTGGGGTTGCGGCCCACGCGGGCGGCTCTTTCTTTTGTTTCAAAAGAACCAAAACCGATCAGCTGCACTTTTCCGCCCTGTGCCAGTTCGTTGCTCACGGCATCGATCATAGCGACCAGTGCGTCTTCGCTCTGCTTTTTGTTCAAACCTGCCTGTTCCGCAATTGCGGCGATTAATTCTGTTTTGTTCATGATAATAATCCTCCTTGTATGTTTGCCCCTTATTGGCGCATTATTTTGTTTTCGCCTCGTTCCAAAGCCGATCCATTTCTTCTAAATCCATGGCCGACAGAGGTTTCTCAGCATGTTCTTCCATATAGGCAAAACGCTTTAAAAACTTTTGAGAAGCCTTACTCAGCGCTTCTTCCGGGTCAAGGTGGGCAAATCGAGCCACATTCACGGCAGAAAACAGCACATCGCCCAGTTCTTCTTCCACATTGGTTCCGGCTTCCACCGCGGCGCGCAGCTCTTCGGTCTCTTCCGAAAGCTTATCCAGAGCCCCCGAAACCTCGGGCCAATCAAACCCGCATTTCTTTGCTTTGCTCTGCAGTTTATCGGCATAGATCAAAGCCGGCAGGCAGGAAGGCAGTTCGCGCATGGCCTGTGTAACTGACCGCTGGTTTTTTTCCACCTTTTTGATCTCATCCCAGTTCCTGAGCACTTCTTCCGAAGTATTCGCAGAAACATCGCCAAAAATGTGGGGGTGGCGCAAAACCAATTTTTTGCAGATGCCGTCTGCCACATCGCCGATATCGAAACGGCTGTCTTCTTCCGCGATGCGGGCATGGAACACGACCTGCAGCAAGACATCGCCCAATTCTTCGCAAAGATTGGCGTCATCCTTTTTATCGATCGCCTCCACCGCTTCATAAGCCTCTTCGATAAAGTTGCGGCGGATGCTTTCATGGGTCTGCTCACGATCCCATGGGCAGCCGTTTTCCGAGCGCAGCAGACGCATGATCTCAACCAGATCTTCGAAAGAATACGAGTCTTTCGGCTTAAAATTTACCATATTGGCACTTCCTTTGCAAGCATTTTTGAATAAAACCTCTGTTTTTTCAGTGAATTCTTAATATCTTAGCAATTTTGTCACCCTTTGGTAACAACATGATATCTTCTTTGGGAAGCACACGCAAAACGATCACAAGCACCAGATAAACCAGCGCCGCCGCCGCGATCACCGCCAAAACGCCGAGTTTTTCTCCCAGAAGCCCCGCCGCGGGCGGATAGGCGATCCAGGCAAAGCCGCCCATGACCAGCGAAGCAAGGCCGGCCTTCAAATAGATGGAAAAATAGTTCAGCCGCAAACCGCATTGCCCAATGACGATCAGATTCAAAACGGTGATAACGGCGTAGCAAAGCGTTGTGCCGATGGGCGCGCCCAGAATATTGATTTTGGGGTTGCCGATGAGAAAATAGTTCACCGTCAGCTTCACCGCGCCGCCGATGAGCATGGTATAAACCGGCACGCGCACCCTGCCCATGGCCTGCAAAATCGAGTTGGTCAGAGAAACCATCGCCACAAAGATCACCGCGATGCTCAGCACCGTGAGCAGCGGCGTGGCGGTCACGCAATCTTCGGGCCGCTTATAATAGATCACCTTTAAAATAGGCCCCGAAAGGGCAAACAGTCCCGCGGCGGCGGGCAGCGCGATCAGCGAAGCCACACGCAGCGCGGTTTCCGTGGTTCTGCGCGCGCTGTCATACCGGCCCTTTGCATAAGCCGCGCTGATGGCGGGGATGATGCTGATGGAAACTGCCACGATCAAAGTCTGCGGCAGGTTGAAGATGTTGCGGGCCAGCCCCAGCGAACCATATAACTCGGTGGCTGCTTTTTCGGAAAAACCGATATCCTGCAAACGGTTCATCACCATGGCCATATCCAAAAGGTTGGTCAGGCTGATGACCGAAGCGCCCACCGTCACGGGGATGGCTGTGGCGATCAGGCGTTTAAGCAAAGTTCCTCTGCTCGCCACCTGGCCGTTATAGCTGCTCAGGGGCGACACGCGGGTTTCTTTCCACTTTTTCAAAACCAGATAAAGAAAAGAAAGCGCGCTGCCGCAGGTAACGCCGAAAATAGCGCCCGCGGCGGCCATTTCAATGCCCAGGCCGCGCTTGAGCATCAGCCACGCGGCCACATAGCCCACCGAAAGCTTGCCCACCGCTTCCAGCACCTGTGAGATCGCCGTGGGGCGCATATCGGAAAGCCCTTGGTAATAGCCGCGGATAATAGACATCACCGAAACAAAAAACAGCGAGGGCGCAATGGCGCGAACGGCGGGGGCCGCCCCGCTGTTGCCCACTTTGGCCGCCAGAAGATCGGCGCCGAACCACAGCACCGCCGTGGCAGCCAGGCCGAAAACGGCAAACGCTGAAAGCGCCACCGAAACGATGCGGCTGGCTTCTTCGCGCCGCCCCAGCGCCCTTGATTCCGAAACCATTTTAGAGATCGCCACGGGCAGGCCCGCGGTGGCGATCACAAAAAGCGCCGTATAAATGCCATAGGCCACATCAAAAAGGCCCATGCCCTCCGACCCCATCAGGTTGGAAAGCGGTATCTTGAAGATGGCGCCGATGATCTTCGTCAGGGCGTTTGCCACCACCAGAATAAAAGCTCCTTCAATAAAGCTGTTTTTTGTTTTGCTCAAGCACAACAGCTCCCTTCTTTGCGTTCTCCTGCCATTATATGAAATCGTTTTCCCTGCCATGTGTTCCGCATTTATTTTTCTAAAATATGCGCAACGGCATAGTGATTGACTTCATATAAGGCTTTTTCCAGATCGATGGTGGTAAATTTGCCGTTTTCATAAAGGATCTTGCCGCGCACCATGGTCAGGCATACATCGCGGCCCGTAACGGAATAGCAAAGCGCCGAAACGGGCTGATAGATGGGCTGCAGGCAGAAATAATCCGCATCCACCAAAATCAGGTCGGCATCCATGCCCGGTTTCAGCATGCCGCATTCTTTTTCACGCCGCTGGGCAAAGGCGCCCCCTACCGTGGCGCAGCGCAGCGCCTGCCACGCGGGCAGGGATTTGGGGTCGCCGCTGATGCCTTTTTGCAAAAGGGCGCATAATTTGATCTCTTCAAACAGATCATGGCTGTTATTAGAGGCCACGCCATCGGTGCCCAGCGCCACAGAGACCCCTTTTTGCAGCATCTTTGCCACCGGGGCAATGCCGCTGGCCAGCTTTAAATTGCTGACAGGGTTGTGGGCCGCCGTCACGCTTTTGCGGCGCATGATCTCCATGTCATCTTCCGTAACATAAACGCAGTGGGCCGCCGTGGCGCGGGTGTCGAAAGCGCCGCTTTGGGCCAGCATGGCAATGGGCGTTTTCCCATGGCGCGCGATACATTCCTCATGTTCTTTTTTCGTTTCCGAAACATGGATATGCACATTCAGATCATGCTCGGCCGCAAATTCGGCATTCTTGCGCCAAAGCTTTTCAAAAGAGGTATATTCGCCGTGGATGCCCACATCCAGCTTCAGCCGGCCATCATCCGCCCCATGCCAGGTTTCCAGCGCCAGACGCATTTCCTGCGTTTCGCCGGCCTTTTCAAAATCGTAGCCTTCGGGATCAAACGACAGCGCGCCGTTGCAGATGTTGGCTTTGATGCCTGTTTCCAACGCGGTTTTGGCGATCACCGGGGTTTTGAAATACATCTCGGTAACTGAAGTGATGCCGCAGCGGATCATTTCGGCAAACCCCAGCAAAGCGCCCGCCGCCACGCAGCGTTCATCCATTTTGGCTTCTGCGGGGAAAATGTAATTTTGCAGCCAATCCTGCAGGCAGTAATCATCGGCATATCCGCGCAGCACCGTCATGGGCACATGGGTATGGGCGTTGATCAGCCCGGGCATGGCGATTTTGCCCGTGCAATCGATCTCGCGATCGAACGGCCCCGCGGGGCGCGCCGTGCCCACCGAGATGATTTTTCCGCCATCCACAGCCAGATATGCGTTTTCGATGATCGCGCCGGGTTCTTCCATCGTCACCGCCGTAACATGCGATAAAAGCAGTTCCATGTTTCCTCCTTACAGCTCGGGCAGACAGCTCATCACCAGTGTTTCAAACCGATCATGGGCCTTTTCCGCCGCCGATAACACATCCACGCCGTCAAGGCGCTGTTTTAAAATGCCCGCGGCCATATTCGTGACAAGCGAGATGCCCAAAATTTTCATCCCGCAGTGATTGGCGCAGATGGCTTCGGGAACCGTGGACATCCCCGCCGCGTCGCCCCCCAGGATGCGGGCCGCGCGGATTTCGGCCGGGGTTTCGAACTGAGGGCCGGTAAAATAAAAATAAACGCCTTCGCGCAGCAAAATGCCCGCTTCTTCGGCCTTTCGGCGGCAAAGCTGCTGATATTCGGGGCAATAAGTCTCGCTCATATCACAAAAACGCGGCCCGAACTGCGGAAGATTCGGCCCGATCAGCGGATCGGGATCGAACAGGCGGATATGATCGGTAATCATCATCAGATCGCCCACTTGAAACGAAGTGTTGATGGCGCCCACCGCATTCGTCAGCAGCAGCGACCGCACCCCCAGAAGATAGGCCACGCGGATGGGATAAGTGACCTGCTCGGCGGAATAACCTTCATATAAATGAAAGCGCCCCTGCATCACCATCACACGGCGGCCGCCCAAAACGCCCGCCACAAACCTGCCCGCATGATCCGGCGCGGTAGAACGGCAGAAATGGGGGATCTCGCCATAAGGGATCAGGATGGGGTTTTCCACCTGCTCGGCCAAAAAGCCAAGCCCCGAACCCAAAACCATCAAGATCTCGGGACGAAACGACCCCAGCTTCTCTTTCAGCCATTGGGCGCTCTGCTGATATTCTTCTATTGTAAACATCGTTTTTTCTTCCTTTCCGAAGGAAAAAGGACACGCCGAAAAACGGGGTGTCCTTTGTTTCTTTTCTTACAGCTGCTGGCCGCAGACGCTGCAGAACACATCGTCACGGCTGCAGGCGTTGCCGCATTTCGGACATTTTACCGTGGCGCGCAGCTCTTCGATCTGCTGCTTCAATTGGGCGATCGCAAGATATTTTTCATCGATCTGCTGAATTTTACGGTCGATCTCCTGCGAATCGGCTTCCACGCCGGTATGGGTGAGATAAACGCTTTTGCCGATTTCTTTGAACAGCAAATCGATCTCGTTATTCAAATCAAAAATCTGCAAATTCATCCGCGTGGTTCCCACCAGCTCTCCGGCTTTTTTGCCGGCCGCATCGGCGGCTTTGCCTGCCGCCGACGCGGCGGCCACGGCGGTCACCCGCACTTTTTCAAAAACCTCTTGCACTTTTTGTTCCATAAAAAAGGTCTCCTTTCTCAAAATCCGCAAAACTTTTATCGGATCTCCTCTTTTGCAATATATCCCCCATAAGCGCAACTTGTGCCGGCTGGCTTTTAGCGCCCGCGGAAGATGCGATGACCTTTGGTTCTTTTCATTATATCAAAAGGAAGCCGCGGCTTCAAACCTATCGGCCGTTATTTTCGGTTTTTATTTGTAACATTTTTTTGCGCAGCGCGATTTCGGCCGCGTTTTCGATATATTCCTGGGGATATTTGGGGTTTGTCAGCCGATGGATGCTGCGCCCGCCGTCGGCGCAGAATTTGCTGACGCCGCCCGCGCCCAGCGCCACCACATCGCAAAGCTCTTCCATCATTAAAATGTTATAGCGGCAAAGGGTCTCGCCGCGGGCAAATCCCACATTTTCCAAATTGCCCGCGCTGTATTTCTGGCGGTAAAGGTAATAGGGCGCATACCCCGCCGCCCGGATGCGGTCGTGGGCTTCATCCAGAATTTCATGGGGCAGCTCCCCCTGTTTGCCAAAGCGCAGGGGCGACCCTTTTTTGCGGGCCAGGCAATGCACGGTGATATTTTCGGGCGCAAGGCCGATCACGGTATCCACACTGCGCAAAAGCCCTTCTTCGCCATCGCCGGGCAGCCCCGCGATCAGATCCATATTGATCTCGAAAGCGCCGATGCGCCGCGCGGCTTCATAAGCTTCGATCACCTGCTGCGGGCTGTGCATCCGCCCCACCGCTTTCAAAACCTCCGCTTCGAAAGTCTGGGGGTTGATGCTGATGCGCCCCACCCCATGGCGGGCCATGCTTTCCAGCTTTCCGGGCGTGATGGTTTCGGGCCTGCCCGCTTCCACGGTATATTCCAAAGGCTTGGGCAGCGCGTTTTCCACCTCGGTGAGCAGCCGCTCAAAGGGTTCTTCCGAAAGCGCGGTGGGGGTGCCGCCGCCGATATAAAGGCTGTCGATTGCAAGCCCTTCGCGGCGCAGCATTTCGCCCGCGGCGCGGATCTCTTGCGTCAGCCCGTTTAAATAAGGCTCGATCAAATGCCCGCTTCGGGCGGTGGTGCTGCTGACAAACGAGCAATACACGCATTTGCTGGGGCAAAACGGGATGCCGATATAAACCGAAACGCTGTTTTTTCTTTGCAGGCGCTCCATCCGGCGGGCCTTTTGGGCGCATTCAATGGTCAGCGCGCGGCGGCGCGGGGCGATATCATAAATATCTTCCAAAATATGATCCGCTTCCACAGGGTCGATCTCATCGGGGAACATCTGCCGCAGCGGTTTGGCCGGTTTCACGCCGCTCATGGCGCCCCACTGGGGTTTTTCGGGCAGCAAAACCACACAGGCGCGATAAACCGCTGTTTTCAGCGCCCGTGTGCAGATGCGTTTTTCTTCATATCCGCCTGTTTTTTCCAGCGGCAGCGAAAAGGCGGCCTGCTGTTCACGACCCCCGCGCAAAACACGCGCATGGGCCGAAACAACGCCGTTTCCCGCCGACAAAGCGGCATATACCACGCCGTTTTCTTCGCCGTCTTCCGTTCCGTGATGTTCCTCGGGCCAGAGGCAGACCAAGGTCTCATGCACGGCCATAAACAGGTCGTTGCCCTCTAAGATGATTTTCATTGCTGCATGGCCAGCGTCATATTCCGGTTGATCTGGCGTTCCACCGAAAGGCGGGTGGCTTCTTCATGGCCGGGGAAGACCCGATAATCGCCCTCTAACGCGGCCAGACGGCGCAGGCTTTCATGCATCTGCTCCATGCTTCCGCCTTCCAGATCCCAGCGGCCGCAATCGCCGTGAAACAGCGTATCGCCCGAAAACATCGCGTCGCCGCAAAGATAAACACAGGAACCGCGGGTGTGGCCCGGCGTATTCATCACGCGCACTTCCAGATTGCCCACCCGGATGCAGTCGCCTTCTTTGAGCAAATGATCGGCCAGCTG
Source organism: Acidaminobacterium chupaoyuni (assembly GCF_047936785.1). GTDB lineage: Bacteria > Bacillota > Clostridia > Oscillospirales > Butyricicoccaceae > Acidaminobacterium > Acidaminobacterium chupaoyuni. The sequence continues at coordinate 1,176,700 of NZ_CP176394.1, read as the reverse complement.
CTGATGATAGCCGCGCGCGGCCAGCGCGCGCATGCCGTTCACATACTGCTCGGTGAGCATATAGGCATCGTTTTCATGGATATACACCGGCGCGCCGGTGGCTTCTTTCACTTCTTTCAGCGCCATGATATGGTCATAATGGCCGTGAGTCAACAAAATATGGGTGCATTTCATGCCTTTTTCGGCAATGGCATCCAGAATTTTTTTGGCTTTCGCGCCGGGATCGATCACCGCGCATTCTTTTGTTTCTTCATCGCAAAGCAAATAGCAATTGGTCGCCAGAGGCCCCACCGGCAAAACTTCGATCTGCATTGGTTTTCTCCTTTATTTTTCAGCTTTTCTTTCTTTTTTCATCATTTCGGCGGTATCCATCAAAATGGTCACCGGGCCGTCGTTCACATGGTCGATCTGCATATCCGCCCCGAACACGCCGCTTTGCAGCGGTGCGCCCAGCCGTCTGAGTTCCGAAAGGAAAAATTCATAGATCGGCACAGCATGGTCGGGCTTTGCCGCCGCCAGAAAATCAGGCCGCCGCCCATGCGCGCAATTGGCATACAATGTAAAATTTGAAACCGCAAGGATTTCGCCGCCCACATCGGCCAGCGCGCGGTTCATTTTTCCGTTTTCATCTTCAAAAACGCGCAGACCCACGCATTTTTCCGCCAGATAAGTGGCTTCTTTTTCCGTATCTTCGCCGGTGATGCCCACCAGCACCAGAAATCCTTTGCCGATTTTGGCGTGAAGCCTGCCCTCGATGGTCAGTTCCGCCCGTGTTACCCGTGTGATTACCGTTCTCATTGTTCCTCCGTTAACTCAGCCCTTCGCGTTCCACCAGATTGCGCACCACATCTGAAACGCCGGAAATGCGGCGGATCTTGGCAAGGATGCTTTCAAGATGTTCGCGATCGTTCACTTCGATGGTGGCGTAATAATTGCCCTGCCCTTCGCTGTCGCGGGCTGTCATTTCGCTGACATTCACTTTCATATTGCTCAGCACCGTAAAGATATCCGCCAGAACGCCCACACGGGCGTTGGTGATGATCTTGATGGCCGTGCTGAATTTCGCTTTGGTATAAGGATCCCACGAAACGCGCACCCAGCGGCCGTATTCCTCGGTGTTCTTCATGCCCTTTTCCACATTGATGCATTCCGTTCGGTGAATGGAAACGCCGTAACCGCGCGTGATGAAGCCCACGATATTATCGCCGGGAATGGGCGTGCAGCATTTGGAAAACTTCACCAGGCAGTTATCCAGCCCTTCCACGATCACGCCGGAATTGCTGACGCTTTTCTTCTTTTGAACATTCAGCTTGCTCAAATCATCTTTATGTTTTTGGCGGTTGAGCTTGTCCACTTCTTCGCGCACGCGATTGATGACCTTCCCCACCGAAACGCCGCCGTAACCGATGCCCGCGTAAAGGTCTTCCACCGTTTGGAAGGTAAAGCGTTTTAAAACAGGTTCATAGATCTCTTCATGCAGAAAATCGCTGTAAAGCATGTTGATCTTCAGCTCGCGTTCCAGTTCCACCTTGCCCTGCTCGATGTTTTCTTCGCGTCGTTCTTTTTTGAACCATTGCTTGATCTTATTGCGCGCTTCTGCCGTTTTGGCCATTTTCAGCCAGTCACGCTTGGGGCCGTTGGTTTCTTTCGAGGTGATGACCTCAACGATCTCGCCGTTTTTCAGCGAATAATCAATGGGCACCATGCGTCCGTTCACCTTGGCGCCCACCATGCGGTTGCCCACCGCCGAGTGGATGGCATAGGCAAAATCGATGGGCGTGGCCCCGTTGGGCATATTCACCACATCGCCCTTGGGGGTGAAAACGAAAACCTCGTCGCTGAACAGATCGACTTTGATATTTTTGATGAATTCTTCGGCCTGCGTATCCTGCTGCGATTCCAGAAGCTGGCGGATCCAGGCGAAGGTCTCTTCGCTTTGCTGGCCTTTCAGGCCGTCTTTATATTTCCAGTGTGCCGCAACGCCGTATTCGGCCGTGCGGTCCATTTCCTGCGTGCGGATCTGCACTTCGAAGGGGATGCCTTCGCGGCCGATGACCACGGTGTGGAGCGACTGATAGCCGTTGGGCTTGGGGGTGCTGATATAATCTTTGAACCGCCCCGGAACCGGCCGGTAAAGATCGTGGATATACCCCAGCACATTATAGCAATCGGCCAGTTCTTTTACGATCACGCGCACCGCGCAGAGATCGTATATTTCCGAAAGGTTCAGGTTCTGGGCATACATTTTGCGATAAATGCTGTAAATATGCTTCACGCGGCCCTTGATTTCGCCCTCGATGCCCATAGAATGAAGCTTATCGATAATGCGCTCTTTGGTGTGTTCCATAAACTCTTCATACTGCACGGCCCGATCCTGAAGCTGATCGCTGATTTCCTGATAGCCAACGGGGTCGAGATATTTCATCGAAATATCTTCCAGCTCGCATTTGATGTTCTGGATGCCCAGGCGATGGGCCAAAGGCGCATAGATCTCCATGGTTTCCAGCGCTTTTTCGCGGGCTTTCTGCGGCGGCAGATATTGGAAGGTTCTGGCGTTATGCAGGCGGTCGGCCAGTTTGATGAGGATGACGCGGATATCACGCGCCATAGCGATGAACATTTTGCGCAGGTCTTCCATCTGGGCTTCTTCTTTGCTGCTGTAAACGATTTTGCCCAGGCGCGTGACGCCGTTGACCAGATCGGCCACCTGACGCCCGAATTCCTTTTCGATGATATTATAAGTGACTTCCGTGTCTTCCAAGGTATCATGCAGAAGGCCGGCGATGATGGAATCGGTATCCAGCCCCATTTCCGCGATGATCTCGGCCACGGTTTCCGGATGGATAAAATAAGGTTCGCCGCTTTTGCGGCATTGCCCTTCATGCGCTTTTTTCGCGAACTCATAAGCGCGGGAGATCTTTTCAAGATCTGCCCCCGGCGAATGTTCTTTTACTTTTTGAAGAAGGTTTTCCAGTTCATACATAACCCAACACCCATATTCTTTAGGCTGATCTATTCTTTAGGCCGATAAAGCCGCAAACAACCTTTTTAAAATTTTTGATCCGTTGATATCCGCTTTGCCTTTACGGTTGAGATCATAGATCTCAAGCTCTTCTTCGCGGGTCTCAAACGAAAAGATATCGAATTCCGCAAAAACATCCAGACAGACCTGCAATTTTGCCATATTCATCTGTTTGGCCGCTTCATAGCGGATCTGGCGGTATAAGGTGCGCGGGCGGCAGCTCAGTTTCCCCATCGCCGCGCGGGTTTTTACATGGCGGAAAACCGCCACAAGCTCTTCGCGGCTGGGGCATAACAGTTTTGCCTGATCGGGCGTCACTTCTTCCCCCTGCCGGAAAGCCTGATATAATTCTTCATAACGGGCGTCCTGCGCATCTTCCTGCCCGTTCCAGCGGATGTCTTTCAAAATCAGCTGAACGCTTTCGCGGCCGCGATAATGATTGATCTCGGCGCTGAACACCGCATCCACCGTATCACCGCAGATAAACGGGCAATTGCTGATGCCCATGCCGAACATAAACGCATAAAAACTGCTTCCGTTTTTCAGCAGCTGCATTTTGGTATGACGGTCGCGGCTGATGGGCGTGATCTCTTCGATCTCTAAATCATACATGCAGAACACCGGCTGAGGGTTGCCCATGCCAAAGGGTTCCAGCACGCTTAATGAACGAACCTCTTCCAGCTGAAGCTGGCTCGGCGAAACCTCGCAATCGATGGCGATCATGGGTTCCACGCATTTTTTCATCATCATGCGATGGGCGGTTTCCGCAAAACTGCGGCGGAATTCTTCCAGCTTGTCACGATGGATCGTCAGCCCCACCGCCAGCTCATGCCCGCCGAATTTTTCAAGGAAGCTCGAATTCTCTTCCAGCGCGCCATAAAGGTTGAAGCCCTTGATGCTGCGCCCGGAACCTTTGCCGCAATCGCCTTCCAGCGAGATCAGGATCACGGGAACGCCATAACGATCGGCAAGGCGGGAAGACACAATGCCGATCACCCCGTTATGCCAGTGTTCGCCCCACATCACGATAGAGCGGTCTTCCAAAGGGTCGAATTCGCCCTCCAGGCGTTTCAAAATCTCTTCATAGATCTTGTTTTCCGCTTCCTGCCTCATCCGGTTAAGCTCGCAAAGATATTCGGCCAGCTCTGCGGCCTTATCAAAATCTTGTGTTAAAAAAAGTTCCACCGCCTGAAACGCATCGCCCAAGCGCCCCGCCGCGTTGATCCGCGGCGCCATAGTGAAGCTGACGGCGTTGGAAGTGAGCGGTTTCTGATCGATGCCCAGTTTCTGCATCAGCATCTTCATGCCGGGGTTTTTGGTGTTTTGAAGGCGTTTCAGCCCTTCCGCCACAATAAAACGGTTCTCTTTTGTCAGCGGCATCACATCCGCCACGGTGCCCACCGCCACGATATCCGCATATTCATCGATCAGCTCTGCCAGCGGTCTTTCGTGTTCCAGCGCGCAGATCAGCTTGAAAGCAACCCCCACGCCCGCAAGCTCGCGGAACGGGTAAGCCGAATCCGGCCGCCGCGGGTTCACCACCGCCAAAGCTTTCGGCAGCGCCTCTTTGCATTCATGGTGATCGGTGATGATGAGCTTCAGGCCGATCTCTTTGGCAAAAAGGGCTTCCTCCACCGCGGTGATGCCGCTGTCCACCGTGATCATCAGCCGGCATCCGTTTTCGTAAAGCCGCGTGATCGCGTTTAAATTGAGGCCATATCCTTCATTGATGCGATCGGGGATATAATATTCGCAATCGACCCCCCGTGAGCGAAGATATTGAATCAAAACACAGGTGGCGGTCACGCCATCCACATCATAATCTCCATAAATGGCGATCTTCTCATGCATGGCGATGGATTGCTCGATCAGCGCCACCGCATGCCGCATATCCGCCATTAAAAAAGGGTCATGGAAATGGCTGTGGTCATTTTTTAAAAACTCTTCCGCAGTCTTTTCCGTCATACCGCGCGCGGCCAGCACCCGCGCGGGCAGCTGAGGAATTTCCAGTTCCTGCTGCAGCTGCCGGGCCTGCGCTTCGCATGGCGGTGCAATATTCCATTTTTTCTTTGTCATTATTTTCTCCGTTAATATTTTCGTTATTAAATATTATATCAATCATCCGCAAAATATACAATAACCTTTCCCTTTCTTTGTCAATCTCGCAATTTTTGTGCATAGATTTGCAAAATGAACGCGAACCATAAGAAAAAGATTTGCAGCCCTTCGCTGCCGAAAAAGAAAAAACAAAATAAAAACGCGGTGCTTTCGCACCGCGCTTTTACTTTGAAATGAGTTATTTATTCCGCTTCATCGAGCAAATGAAGTGTTTCCACAAGTTCAGCCGCATGTTCGGGACCCTGCACCAGATAGATCTCATCATCCACAACAAGGGCAGGAATACCGATCGAATGCTTTTCGCGCACAGGCGCATAAACTTCTGCGGTATCGCGCATTTTCAGAAATGCACGCATCGCGGCAACGCCGCCGGTGATATCAACATAGTTGAATTTCACATTTTTCCCTAAAAGAAACTCTTTTACAGGGGGGCAGCCGCCTCAGATCGGGCTACCGTAAAGCATTACTTTTCTCATCATATCCTCCTTATCAACAAGGCCGATAAACAATGTAGTTATTATATGTTTTTTCTATATGTTTGTCAAGTCCTTTATGATCAGGGGAGTTTTGGAACTTTATTTTGTGGAAAACAAATAAATTATAAGGTGGGCTGAATCTCATCCGGCATGGGGCAATGGTAGGTTCCGCCGGTTTTTTTCACCAGTTCCGCTTTTGCCGCCTTCAAAACCTCAGCGTCTTCCATGGCATAAACAGCGCCCAGCGCCATGGCCTTGGCGGCCACAGCCAAACCTTTATAGGCGATGGAAGATTTGGATTGCGCCGTGATCTGCCAGGTGTGGCCCGGTGTGGCAAGCGCTTCGGTGGCAACCGAGATCTGGGCGGTGGGGGTGCAATAGCTGGTGTCGCCCACATCGGTGGAACCGCCCATGGGCGAGCAGGCTTTGTCATAAGGCAAAATCTCTTCACATAACACCGCGCCGCCCTCGATCATCTTCTGCATCTCTTCCACGGGGGCATAGGTGTTGCGATAGCTTTCCAGTTGTTCCGCAGAAAGCGTTTTGCGGATCTCGGCGGCCAAACGGCGGTCTTCCTCATCGAATCGGGGGGCGCCCACTTCCTGCAGCGCGCGGAAAAGCACTTTCGTCAGCGCTTCGTTGGGGATATAATCGCTCAACCCTTCGTGGATCTTCACCGTCAGCTCTGTGCCGGTCATCAGCGCGGCGCCGCGGGCGATATCCTGCACTCTTTCATAAATTTCCATCATTTGCGAAACGCGGGGAGCGCGGATGAAATAATGCACGCCGGCATGATCCTGCACCACATTGGGCGCAATGCCGCCCACATCCACATAGGCATAGTGAACGCGCGCTTCGGGGATGATGTGTTCACGCAGATAATTCACGCCCACGCTCATCAGTTCACAGGCATCCAGCGCGCTGCGCCCTAGGAACGGGGTGGCGGCGGCATGGGAAGTTTTGCCTTTGAAAGTGAAGAAAACACTGATATTGGCAAGGCTGCCGCAAAGCCAGACATTATTGGTCGTGCCGGGATGCCAGGTGAAGCAGGCATCCACATCATCAAACTGATGATCGCGCGCCATGAAAGCTTTTGCGCTGCCATATTCTTCGCCGGGGCAGCCATAAAAACGCACCGTTCCCGGCAGGTGGTTCTCTTCCAGATAATCTTTCAGCGCGGTGGCCGCGGCCATGGCAGCCGCCCCCAGAATATTGTGGCCGCATCCGTGGCCGTAAGCGCCCGCTTCCAGTTCGGTTTTCACGGGGCAGCCGGCTTCCTGGCTCAAACCGGGCAGCGCGTCATATTCACCCAGAAAGCCGATGATGGGCTTTCCGCTGCCGGCGGTGGCGATAAAGGCGGTGGGAATGCCCGAAATATCGGTTTTTACATCAAAGCCCTGTTTGCGCATGGCTTCTTCCATATATTCCGCCGATCGATATTCTTTCATGCCGGCCTCGGCATAGCCCCAGACCTTGTCGCTGACATCGTTGAAAAAGGCCTGTTTCTTTTCTACAGCCTCATCGATAAACCGTTTGCGTTCCATGATAAAATCCCCCATTCAGAATAGTATATTTTCATGTTGCTTCGATTTTAAAATTTTTATCGCGCGAACACATCCGCCGGGAAAGCGCGTTGGGCGAAACCGCTTTATGCTCGGCTGCGAAAAATGCGGAAAGTCGCGCCCGAATCCAGCACCGCGATATCGGCGATCTTTTCCAGGATAGTATCCACCAGTTCTTCATATTTTTCCACATTGCTGTTGATCAAAAAACTTTTTTCTTCTGTATCGAAGGCGTAGCCGTTGGGAATGCCTTCGCCCATATCCACTTCGCAGACAAGCCGAAAGCTTGACCACGGCAGATAAAAGGTGCTGGCGCCATCGTTGAAGATCAGCCCCTGCTCCGCCGGTTCATAATAAGACCGCATGCCCGCAAGCCAAAGGCGGAAAAAGCACAGATCGAAATAGCCCGACACCAGCGCCGCCACGCCGCTTAACACGCAAAGGAACCAATAGGCCATCGAAAAACCGCTGAGCACCCCTTGAAACCCTTTCACAAACACAACAAGCGAGCCGCCGAACATGATCGACAGCGGGAAAATCTTTTTCGAAACCGTTCCTGTGATAAACCGTGTGAGGTAGGCATATTGCACTCCGCCGCCTTCAAAAGGGGCCGCGGGCCGGGTTTCATATTTTTCATATTTCCCCGCTTCGGGAAAATACGCTTTACAATGCGGGCAATAGTATTCACAAGGGCTGTAACGATCGAAAAGATTCAGCTTCGGCGGGTCGCTTTCCCGCTTATGCTGATAGCAAACCGTCATTCTTGCTCCGCAGCGGGGGCATTTTTTATCCACTGCCAGCATCTCATCCCTTTGCTGCAAGTTTTGCAGCTGTTCTTTCACTTTTTCTTTTTTCTCCATGCTGTGCCTCTTTTCCAAACGCTGTTTCCATCAGGCTTTGGTGATTTGCTTTTATTTTTCTCATCCCTGAATCTTCTTTCTTTTGCATCTTCAGTTTAGCAAATAAACTTGATTTGCACAAGGAAACTTTTATGAGAATAAAAAAAAGACCGCAATCTTTTTGCGATCTTCTTTTGCTCTTCACTTTTTCGGATAGGGTTTTGCGGTGTTTGTGCGACCCAAGATATAATCTGTGGAAGTTTTATAAAAATCCGCCAGCTTCATCAGATGCTCCAGCGGCACGGTTTGCACACCACGCTCATAGCGGGAATACACAGTCTGGCGAATTCCCAGCAGCTGCCCGATCTCTTCCTGGGTCATGTCTCTGTCATCTCTTAAATCTTTCAAGCGTTGAAAATACATGATTTACACCTCACTTATCGCTGCTCCTATGATATTTATTCCATAAAATAGTTTTCTTTTAAACGGTAAGCTGCATAGGATTTTACTTTTTCCCCTTCTATCCAACATTTACCGTAAAAACTTTATCATACTTTTGTCGTTTTCTATGCTTATTAGCATTTTTTTGTTCTTTAATTATATTTTGTCTGTGCAAATATTTGTATAGGTGTTATCATGTTTTTCCATTTTTGCGGTTTAATTTCTTGTATTTTATATATTTTATCAAAAAATATCATAATATTTTTAGTATAAATGAATAATTTTTTGAGACATTTTTGCATTTTTTATCGTATTCAAGCTTAATTATTCAGTTTTTGTGTGAAAGCATCGGTTTTTCAACGCTTTTCCGTTTTATCGTGTTCTTTTCAAATTCTTTCAAAGAGAGCCGGCATCCCAATCAATGAGATACCGGCTCTTTCCTCTATCGCACAAGTTTTGCTTTTCAGTTCCAGCGGTCGGAAGAATCGATCACGGCCCGGCCGGCTTCCAAGCTGCGCTTCACATCAATGATGCGCTGATTTTCAGACCCTCTGAATTTCAGCAGAAGGTTGCGCTGCTTCAAAATGAACGGCCCGTCAACGAGGATCTGCGCCTGTTCCAAAAGCGCCAGCTCACTGCCGCCGCGTTTCAGAATGTCTTCAAAAAGCCCGCCGGTATAAATGGCCAGTTCCAGCCCGCGGCTGCGGATCTCTTTTGCAAGCGGAAGCAGCGCTTCGGCCTGTTCAAAGGGCTCGCCGCCGCTGAAAGTGACGCCGCGCATCAGGGGATTTTTAGAAATGCGCTGCCAGATCTCCTGCCAGGTGTGATCGGCGCCGCCCGCAGGATCCCATGTGGTGGGGTTATGGCAGCCCTCGCAGTGATGATGGCAGCCCTGGACAAACACCGTCGCGCGAATGCCCGGGCCATCGGTGATGGAATCGCCGATGATATCGGCAAGACGGATGGGTTTCTCACACACTGTGCTTCACCCTGTCGTGTTCTTCCGCCCGTTTGGCGTTATTGAACCGATCCAAAGTGCCCACCAGATAACCGGTGATGCGGCGGATGCGATCAAACTTGATATCGGAATCGGCTTCACGGCGGCCGCAGCGGGGGCATTCTTCGCCGATGATGCCCGTATAGCCACAGACCGGGTCGATATCCACAGGATGGTTCACAGAACCATAGCCCACGCCGGATTCTTTCATGCAGCGGATGATGCTTTCAAAGGCTTCCACATTGTTGGCGGTGTCGCCATCCAGTTCCACATAAGAAATATGGCCCGCGTTGGTCAGCGCATGATAAGGCGCTTCGATCTGGATCTTTTCATAGGCCGAAATGGGGAAATACACCGGCACATGAAAACTGTTTGTGTAATATTCGCGATCGGTAACGCCGGGGATCTTACCGAATTTTTTCTGATCCATTCTGACAAAACGGCCCGAAAGTCCTTCGGCCGGTGTGGCCAGCAGTGAAAAATTCATGCCTGTCTGGCTGCTCTTTTTATCCATATATTCGCGCATGAAGCCGATGATATCCAGCCCCAGATTGCGCGATTCGATGCTTTGGCCGTGATGGCTGCCCGTCAGCGCCACCAGCGCTTCGGCAAGGCCGATAAAGCCGATGGAAAGGGTTCCGTGCTTCAGCACTTCGCCCACAGAATCTTCCGGCGAAAGCTTGTCGGAATCGATCCACACGCCCTGCCCCATGAGGAAAGGATAGTTTTTCACGCGCTTGGAAGCCTGAATTTCATAGCGATCCAGCAGCTGTTTCGATACCAGATCCATCTTGCGTTCCAGTTCTTCGAAAAACACTTCAATGTTGCCCTGGCTTTTGATGGCGATGCGCGGCAGATTGATGGAAGTAAAGCTCAGGTTGCCTCTGCCATAGGTGATCTCGCGGTCGGGGTCATAAACATTGCCGATCACGCGGGTGCGGCAGCCCATATAAGCGATCTCGGTTTCGGGATGGCCGGGTTTATAATATTGCAGGTTGAACGGCGCATCGATAAACGAAAAATTCGGGAACAGGCGTTTTGCGCTGACCTTGCAGGCCAAACGGAAAAGGTCATAGTTCGGGTCTTCAGGGTTATAGTTGACGCCCTCTTTGACTTTGAAAATGTGGATGGGGAAAATCGGCGTTTCGCCATTGCCCAGGCCGGCATCGGTGGCTTTCAGAATGTTGCGCATGACCATGCGCCCTTCGGGGCTGACATCCGTTCCATAGTTGATGGAAGAGAACGGCGTCTGTGCGCCCGCGCGGCTGTGCATGGTGTTGAGGTTATGCACCAGCGCTTCCATCGCCTGATAGGTGGATCGGTCGGTTTCCTCCACAGAATTTTCATAGGCGAATTTCTGCGCTTTTTCAAGAATCTCGGGCTGCGTTTCGGGGAAAGCCTGCGCCAGCTGCCCGGCAAAAGCGGGATCCATCGCCAAAGAAGGCACGACGCCGCCGGCTTCTTCCATGTTCTTTAAGGCTTCAATGGTGGCTTGCAGATCTTCGGCACCCGCCAGCAGCGCCATCGCCTTGGCAAAATTGCGGTAATATTGCTTTTTGAAGGTCTTTGCCACGCCCGGCGCCATGCTGTAATCAAAATTCGGCACGCTCTGGCCGCCATGCTGGTCATTTTGGTTGGATTGAATGGCGATGCAGGCCAAAGCGGCATAGCTTTGGATATCGTTGGGTGCCCTCAGATGGCCGTGACCGGTGGAAAAGCCGTTCCGGAAAAGCTTCAGCAGGTCGATCTGGCAGCAAGTGGTGGTCAATGTATAGAAATCAAGATCGTGGATATGAATATCGCCTTCGCGATGCGCTTTGCTCTGTTCGGGGCTCAGCACGAATTTCTGATAGTAATCTTTCGCGCCTTCCGAGCCATATTTGAGCATGGTGCCCATGGCGGTGTCGCCATCGATATTGGCATTGTCGCGCTTGATATCGCTTTCTTTGGCATCGGTAAAGGTGATCTCGTCATAAATGCGCATGAGATCGGTGTTCATTTCGCGCACGCGGCTGCGCTGAGCGCGATAAAGGATGTATTTTTTAGAAACGATGGCATATCCGTTTTCCATCAAAACCGTTTCCACCATATCCTGCACCTGCTCTACGCCGGGGGCAGCGCCCTGAAACTGTTCCGCCAGCTTGTCTTCCACCAGCTGCGCCACACGGCGGCTTTCCGCCGCGTCATCTCTCCCACAGGAAAGCATCGCTTTATAAATGGCGTTGGCGATTTTTTCGATATCATACGGCACTGTGCGCCCGTCGCGCTTGATGATCTCATGAAACATGATGATTCCTCCGTTTTTCTTAACCTGTTTTTCCCACTTCTTCTGACGGTTCTGCCCCGGCAAACACCCCACACACCGATGTTTCTTCGCATCGTTCCAGCATCAGCCAGTGCTTTTTTTCTTTTTTCATCAAAAAGCGATTTGGCCGCAAAATAAAAAGGCCTCTTGCTGAAAAGGCCTTTCCGGCGATTGTTTTTTGGTATGTGGAAATAGGATTTCCCGCAACAGAATTCAATATCTGGTGTTTGGGTTTATATTATCACACCAGATATTGTCCGTCAATCGGTATTTTCACCAATTCTGTTTTTAATTTTTCTTCACAAGATAAGGCTTGAGATACTGCCCGGTATAAGAGGCCGGAACCTGCGCGATCTCTTCGGGCGTGCCCGCGGCAACGATGGTTCCGCCGCCGTCGCCGCCTTCGGGGCCAAGGTCGATCACATGGTCTGCGATCTTGATGACATCCAGATTGTGCTCGATGACCACCACGGTGTTCCCCGCTTCCACCAGTTCGTTGAGAACCTCTGTCAGTTTGTGAACATCGGCGATATGCAGCCCTGTGGTGGGTTCATCCAGAATATAAATGGTTCGGCCTGTCTGGCGTTTTGAAAGCTCGGTGGCCAGTTTCACGCGCTGGGCTTCGCCGCCCGAAAGCGTTGTGGAAGGCTGACCCAGTTTCACATATCCCAGCCCCACCTCATAAAGGGTCTCTATTTTTTTATAGATCTTCGGAACAGGCTCAAAAAACTGCATGGCCTCTTCCACCGTCATTTCCAACACTTCATAAATATTTTTGCCCTTATATTTCACTTCCAATGTTTCGCGGTTATAGCGCTTGCCGCCGCAGACATCGCAGGGCACATAAATATCGGGCAAAAAATGCATTTCGATCTTCACAAGACCGCCGCCGCCGCAAGCTTCACAGCGCCCGCCCCGGATATTGAAGGAAAACCGGCCCGCATGATAACCGCGTGATTTGGCATCCTGCGTCTTGGCAAAAATTTCGCGGATATCCCCAAACAGCCCCGTGTAGGTGGCGGGGTTCGAGCGCGGCGTTCTGCCGATGGGCGATTGGTCGATATCGATGACCTTATCCAGATATTCCAGCCCCTCGATCCGCTCAAAACCGCCGGGCCGTGTGCGCGCGCCGTTCAGTTCCGCGGCCAGATGTTTATATAAGATCTCGTTGATCAGCGAACTTTTGCCCGAACCCGAAACGCCCGTTACCACGGTCAAAGTGCCCAAAGGAATGGAAACATCCACATTTTTCAGGTTGTTCTGAGAAGCGCCGCGGATCACCAGCGAATGGCCGCTGCCTTTGCGGCGCACCAGCGGAACCGGGATCTCTTTACGGTGGCTGAGATATTGCCCCGTCACCGAATCGGCGCAGGCCTCGATCTCTTTTGCGGTTCCCTGGCAGATGATATGCCCGCCATGTACCCCGGCGCCCGGCCCCACATCGATGATATGATCTGCCTCGCGCATGGTTTCTTCGTCATGTTCCACCACGATCAGCGTATTGCCCAAATCGCGCAGATGCTTCAAAGTATCCAGCAGTTTTTGGTTGTCACGCTGATGAAGCCCGATGGAAGGTTCATCTAAAATATAAAGCACGCCCATCAGCGAAGAGCCGATCTGGGTGGCCAGACGAATGCGCTGGCTTTCGCCGCCCGAAAGGCTGCCCGATGCGCGGGCAAGGGTCAGATATTCCAGCCCGACGCTTTTCAAAAAGCCCAGGCGCTCGCGGATCTCTTTTAAAATGCGTTCCGCGATCATGGCTTCGCGGGGGCTCAATTCCAGTTTTTCCAGAAAATCCAGCGCTTTGGTCACAGAAAGCTCGGTGAAATCCGAAATATTCATTCCGCCCACCGTCACGGCCAGCGCCACGGGCTTCAGCCGTTTGCCATGGCAGGCCTGGCAGGGGATGGCGCTCATGCATTCTTCGATTTCTTCCTTGGCTGCTTCGCTGCTGCTTTCCTGATAGCGCCGCTCCAAATTATGAACAACGCCTTCAAAAGCCTGTGTATAATGGCCGCTGCCGCCCGCCCGTTTCCAGTGCAGGTCTAATTTTTCGCCTTTTGTGCCATAAAGAATGGCATCTACGGCCTGTTTGGGCAGGTTTTTCACGGGTTCATCCAAAGAAAAATGATATTTTTCGGCAAGCGCGTTCAAATACATCCGCGCGATGCTTCCGTCATCCATGGTGTTCCAGCCGGAAGCTTTGATGGCGCCTTCTTTCAGCGAGAGATTTTCGTTGGGGATGATGCGTTCAGGGTCGATCTCAAGGCGCATCCCCAGCCCTGTGCAGACCGGGCAGGCGCCATCGGGGCTGTTGAAAGAAAACAGCCGCGGGGTCAGCTCTTCCAGTGAAACGCCGCAATCTTCGCAGGCGTAATTCTGCGAAAACAGCGTTTCGCCCTGCCCCGGCACATCCACGATCACCAGGCCGCCCGAAAGTTCCGCCGCGGTCTCCACCGAATCGGTGAGCCGCCGCTGAACGCCTTCTTTTAAAACAATGCGATCCACCACGATTTCGATATTGTGTTTTTTATTTTTTTCCAGCTTGATCTCTTCTGTCAGATCATAAAGATTGCCATCTGCGCGCACACGCACAAAGCCGCTGCGGCGGGCATCTTCAAAAATCTTCAGGTGTTCGCCTTTGCGCCCTCTCACCACGGGCGCCAAGATCTGCATTCTGGTGCCTTCGGGCTGGGCCTTCAGCTGATCGATGATCTGGTCGATGGTCTGCTGTTTGATCTCTTTGCCGCATTTGGGGCAATGTGGAATGCCGATGCGCGCCCACAGCAGGCGCAGATAATCATATATTTCGGTGACCGTGCCCACGGTGGAACGGGGGTTTTTCGAAGTGGTTTTCTGATCGATGGAAATGGCGGGCGACAGCCCTTCGATATAATCCACATCGGGTTTTTCCATCTGCCCCAAAAACTGGCGCGCATAAGAAGACAGCGATTCCACATAGCGCCGCTGCCCTTCCGCATAGATGGTGTCAAACGCCAGCGAGCTTTTGCCCGAACCGCTGATGCCCGTGATGACCGTCAGCTTGTCGCGGGGAATTTCCACATCGATGTTCTTCAAATTGTGCTGGCGTGCGCCTTTCACAAAAATTTTATCCTGCATGGGTTCTCCTTTTCTTCTGCCGCGCTCAATGCTCTTCACGAAGCTTCTTGATCTGATCGCGCAGCACAGCGGCATATTCGAATTCCAGCATTTTTGCCGCTTCCTTCATATCTCTTTCCAGCTTTTGGATCATCTGCTGTTTCTGCTGCTGGTTCAGTTTTTTCACGCTTTCCGCCGGCAGCTTTTCTGTGCCGTGGGAAATCTCTATCACATCGCGCACGCTTTTATAGATCGTTTTCGGCGTGATGCCATGGGCTTTATTATAATCATCCTGTATCTTGCGGCGGCGCTCGGTTTCGCCGATGGCCCGCTGCATGGAAGGGGTGATGGTATCCGCATACATAATAACCTTGCCTTCGGCGTTTCGGGCGGCGCGGCCGATGGTCTGCACCAGCGAAGTTTCGCTGCGCAGAAAGCCTTCTTTATCCGCATCCAAAATCGCCACCAGTGAAACTTCCGGCAGATCCAGCCCTTCGCGCAGAAGGTTGATGCCGATAAGCACATTGAATTCGCCCAGACGCAGATCACGCAGCAGCTCCATGCGCTCGATGGTGTCGATATCGTGATGCATATAGCGGCAGCTCACCCCGTTCTGGCGCAGATAATCCGTCAGATCTTCCGCCATGCGTTTGGTGAGGGTGGTCACCAGCACACGCTCTTTTTTCGCTTCTCTCAGGTGGATCTCTTCCAGCAGATCATCGATCTGCCCCTGCACCGAGCGCACCTCCACCACCGGGTCTAAAAGGCCCGTGGGGCGGATCACCTGTTCCACCACCTGCGAAGAGCGGCTGCGCTCATATTCGCCCGGGGTCGCGCTCACATAGATCACCTGATTGATCCGTTCTTCGAATTCCGAAAAATTCAAAGGCCGGTTGTCGAACGCCGAGGGCAGACGAAAACCGTAATCCACCAGCATCTGCTTGCGGGCGCGGTCGCCGTGATACATCGCCCGAACCTGCGGCAGCATCACATGGGATTCATCAATGATCATCAGGTAATCTTTGGGGAAATAATCCAAAAGAGTAAACGGCGCGCTGCCCGCCTTGCGGCCCGAAAGCACGCGGGAATAGTTTTCGATGCCGCTGCAAAACCCGATCTCACGCAGCATTTCCATATCATAAGTGGTTCTCTGGCGAATCCTCTGGGCTTCGATCAGTTTTCCTTCCTGCTCGAACCATTTTACCCGTTCTTCCATTTCCCGCTCGATCTCGCCGATGGCCACTTCCATTTTATCTTTCGGCGTCACATAATGCGAGGCGGGGTAGATCGCCACATGCTCGATCACGCGGTTGACGGCGCCCGTCACCAGATTGATCTCTGAAATGCGGTCGATCTCATCTCCGAAAAATTCCACGCGGATGCCGTAATCATCGGTATATGCCAGATGCACCTCAAGGGTATCGCCCCGCACGCGGAAATGATTTCTTTCAAAACTGATGTCGTTGCGTTCATATTGGATCTCCACCAGCTTGCGGCAGATCTCGTCGCGATCGCGGATCTGGCCGCGGCGCAGCGAAATCACCATGTTGGCATAATCGATAGGGTCGCCCAGTGTATAAATGCTGGATACGCTGGCAACGATGATCACATCGCGCCGCTCGAACAGGGCGGATGTGGCCGAATGGCGCAGACGATCCAGTTCGCTGTTCACATCGGAATCTTTCTCGATATAAGTATCCGTTGAAGGGATATAGGCTTCCGGCTGGTAATAATCGTAATAGGAAACAAAAAACTCAACGGCATTATGCGGAAAGAACTCACGAAATTCAGAGCAAAGCTGCGCGGCAAGGGTTTTGTTATGCGCCAGAACCAATGTGGGGCGCTGCACCCGCTGGATGATGTTCGCCATGGTAAAAGTTTTGCCCGAACCCGTAACGCCCAAAAGCGTCTGCTCGTCAAAACCCAGTTCCAGCCCTTTCACCAGCTGATCGATCGCCTCCGGCTGATCGCCCGAAGGCCGGTATTCGCTGACGATCTCAAATTTCGGCATGGCCTTTCCCCCTTTCCGCCGCAAGAAAACCACGGCGGGTTTCTCACGATTGCTTTCATTATAGCAGAACATTTGTTCTTATTCAATGGCTTTTTCGCCATGAACCTTCACAAAATCTCGCCAAAACTTTCTGCTGTTTTCATTCTTCGCCTTTCGCGGCGCTTTATCCTCTCAGCCAGCCGGAATCGGCCATGGAAACGAAATCCCCGTCGGCCACGATGATATGATCCAGCAGCGAGATGCCAACGCCTTCCAGCGCCTTGGCCACCCGCCGGGTGGTTTCCAGGTCTTCCTGCGAGGGCAGCGCCATGCCGCCCGGATGGTTATGGGAAAGGATCACGCCGCCGGCGTTATATTTTAAGGCCGTCTGCACGATGCGCCGTGTGGAAACTTCCGCGCTGTTGACGCTGCCCGTATGCAGCAGCGTGCTGCTCAGCACACGGCATTTGCTGTCGAGACAAATCAAAAAAACACATTCCACCGTGCGCCCCACATAGCGGGGCAGCAGATATCTGCCCGATTTCTCGCTGGAATCGAGGATGGCGCGTTTTTCATTTTCTTCCAGATATTTTCGGCAGAGCTGAGGCATCATATGCAGCAGGCAGGCGGCGTTTTCGCCGATGCCTTTCACGCGCATCAATTCTTCTTCCGGGGCATCTAAAACCCCGGCGAAAGAGCCGAACTCATCGATCAGCCCATGGGCCAGCGCGTTGGTATCGATGCGCGGCAGGGCAAAAGTCAGCAGCAGCTCAAGGATCTCGTGGTCTGCAAAACCATCCAGTCCCTGTTCTTCCATGCGGTTTCTCAGCCGCTGGCGATGTCCGTCGTGAATGCCCATCTTGTTCCTCATTTCCGCCCGATCGGCAAATTTTTCGGCCGTCCGCTTTTCGCTTCGGCCGCCATGTTCTTTATTGTAATGCCTCGCCGCCCCGGGCGCAAGCCCCTGTTCATGCTGCCCGCCGCCGGCTTTGGTTTTTCGCAAAAAAACAGACGCTTTTCAAAGCGTCTGTTTTCGGGCGGCATCTTACGGATCGGGAAGACGCCTGCTTTCATTATTGCTTTTTACGCCATGATTGGGCGGGGATCAGCCCCATTTTGGCCATCTCGGGCATCAGAAGGCGGAACAGCACCAGCAAAATGATCACTTCGATGGGGAGCATCAGGGTGTTTTTCACCAGGCTTTTGGCCAGATAATAGAAGTAGCCTTTGCCGTAAAGGATAGCGCTCCAGCAAGAACCCAGCGCCACATTGACGGCATAGTTATTGATGACGCGGCAAACGATCAGGCGCCAAAGATTGCATTTTTGCCGATATAAGAACATGGCAAACACAAAAACGCCCAGCATTTCAGAGATGGTATAACCGATAAAAAACGGGCCCGAAGGATGGATGAAAAACGATAACAGATCGGTGGCCGCGCCGGCCGCCAGCCCCAGAAGGGGGCCCGCCACCATGCCCATCAGCCCTTTGACCACAAAGGTAAAATAGATTCTTAAATTTTCGCCCACCGGGATGAACAGGCTGCTGATGACGATGGAAGCCGCCATCAAAACGGCGGTGAACGCCAGCGTTCTCACATTATGGAATTCCGCGGCCGCCTGTTTCCAGAATTCCGCAGAAAACGGGGATAACATACGCTTTTCCTGCATAAAAAAAGCCTCCTCAATGTTTTGTTGCCACATAGAGGAGGATCCGTTCTCCGGTATGTGACAGCGGGATGCGATGGATATGCGGCAAGCTAAAAGCTTTTCGTCCGACGGACAACTCCCCGTCCCGCCGGCACTTGACCCATATTCATCTACTCTGCCAACTCACGCGCTTTTTCGCGCATGATTTTTTGCGTTTTCAGTATATCATATCTTTTCCATTTTTCAAAGCCCTTCTTTTCCTTTCAAAAGCGGCGAAACTTATTTTTACTTCTCCAATAAAAGCAAACGCGAGAGAATCGCCAATATTCGTTAAAAATCAAAGCATAATAAAATTTTTTCGATAATTTTTCAGAAAACGCCGAAAAACAGTTGCAAAAATCGGTGTTTTTATACTATAATTCAAAAGGATATCGGGAAATTTATTTTATTCCATAAGGATGTGAGCAATGTGAGCCCTGAACCCCGAAGTAGCTTTCCCCGAACCACAATAAAATACGGCTCGCACTGCTGATCCCTTTCTATTACCGGCGGCTGTGAGCGGAAAAGGAGCTTATGCCAATGGTTGCATACTACAAAACCGTGCAGAACACGCTGCAAACACTGGAGGGCGCGGAACCCGGCTGCTGGATCAATATGATCGCCCCCACCGAGGCCGAGATCAACGAGATCACTTCTGCCTATCATCTGGAACCTTCATTTCTTCGCGCCGCATTGGATGAAGAAGAAACTTCGCGTATCGAAGTGGAGGATAACGCCACTTTATTGATCGTGGATATTCCCTACGCCGAGGCACAGCCCGATGGCGGAACCATGTTTTCCACCCTGCCTTTGGCCATTATCGTTGCCGAACAGGCCGTCATTACCGTGGCGCTGCAAGAAACTTCGGTGGTGCGCGAATTTGCCGCGGGCAATTTAAAAAACATCAACACCTCCCTGCGCACCCGCTTCACTTTGAACCTGATGCTTCGCGCGGCGGGCAAATATCTGCTGCATCTGCGCCAGATCGAAAAGCTTTCCAGCAAAATCGAAAACGATCTTTATATTTCCATGAAAAACAAAGAGCTGATCCAGCTTTTGACTTTGGAAAAATCGCTGGTCTATTTCACCACTTCACTGAAATCCACCGAAACCACTTTGGAAAAACTGTTGCGCGGCCGCATTTTGAAGCTTTATGAAGAAGATCAGGATCTTCTGGAAGATGTCATCATCGAGTTTAAACAGGCCATTGAAATGGCGGATATCTATTCCAATATTCTCAGCGGGACCATGGATGCTTTTGCCTCTGTGATTTCGAACAACCTGAGCATTATCATGAAAGTTTTGACCGTCATCACCATTTTGATGACGATTCCCAATATTGTTTTCAGCTTCTATGGCATGAATGTCACCGATCTGCCCATGCCGCATACCTGGATCCCCATCGCCGTTGCGGTGGTAACCACCGGTTTGACCTGGCTGATCTTAAAAAAGAAAAATTTATATTAAGTTTTGAAAAGCCGTTTCAGTTTTCCTGAAACGGTTTTTTTCTGCCCGCTCTACGATTTTCATTAAAATTTCGAAGCACTTTCTGGCGGCGCGGTCAAATTCCCGGTGGAATTCCTGCGGGCCGCCCGTTATGCTGTCGGCCACGCTTTTGATCATCAGGCAGGGAACGCGGTTTCGGCGGCAGGTCAGCAAAATGCCGGCGGCCTCCATTTCGCAGATATCCGCGCCAAATTCTTCATGCAGCCGTTTTTTCTGTTCCTCTGAAGCGATAAATTTATCCGCCGAAGCGCAGACCACGGGTTTCAGCGAAGGTTCCAGCTCCACCGCCAACTTTAAAAGCCAGGGTGTCGCCATGATTTCGCGCTGGGGTTCTTCGAAATATTTGCCCACGGGGCAGTGGTTCACCGCCGAAACATCAAAATCATAATGCACAACGCTTTTCACCACACAGGAATGCGCCGCTTTCATTTGCGGCGTCAAACCGCCCACCACCCCAAAATTCACGATCAGTTCCGTTTCGAATTTTGTGATGAGAAACTGTGTGGCGGCGGCGGAAGCGATCTCGCCCGCACCGCAATGCACCACAAAAAGCTGATTGCCCGAAAGTTCATAACAGCGAACCTGAAACGCCGGGGCATCCAAAATCTGCGGCTCCGCGCCGAACAGTTCCAAAACGGCTTCCAGCTCCACTGCCACGACCATGCCTATTTTCATTTTTTCTCTCCCGCCTTCCATGAATGAGACAGCAGCCCGCGCCCATCGCCGGGCCGTGAAACAAAAATCACCGCAAAATCTGAAAAAGCCCTCTGCGATATGGCAGGAGGGCTTTTTCAAAACAGAAGCAGAGCTTCTTATTTCTTATGTTTATTGAAGATTTCAAGAATCTGTGTAAACGCTTCGTCTTCGGTGTTGGAAGCTTCAGCGGCTTGCTGCAAACGCTCTAACGGCGAAACATTTTCGGCCGCCTGGGCGGTCTCACCGGCAGGCTGCTGTTCTTCCCCGGCTTCTTCCGCCGCAGCAGCGGCGACAGGAGCGACTTCTTTTGCGGCAGCTTCTTCTTTCTTTTCTTTGGGCATCGCCGAGGGTTTTTCATCAAAACCGGTGGCGATCACCGTGATCTTCACTTCATCTTCCAGATCATTATCAATGGCGGCGCCAAAGATGATATGGGCATCGGGATGTGCCGCGGCCTGCACCATGGCAGCAGCTTGTTCCACTTCTTCCAAGCCGATATCGGGCGAGCCCGTGATATTCAAAATCACGCCGCGCGCGCCGGCGATAGAGGTTTCGAGCAGGGGGCTTTGAATGGCCATCTTTGCGGCTTCTTCGGCTTTTTCTTTGCCTGCCGCGCGGCCCACGCCCATGTGGGCATAACCTGCATCCCGCATGATGGTGGTCACATCGGCGAAGTCGAGGTTGATCATGCCGGGCACTGTGATCATTTCACTGATGCTCTGAACGGCCTGCAGCAAAACGCTGTCTGCCACTTCAAACGCATTCTGAAGGGTGATCTTTTGATCGCTGACATATTTCAAACGCTCGTTGGGGATCGTCACCAACGCGTCAACTTTCTCTTTCAGTTCTGTAATGCCGGTATTGGCCTGTTCACTGCGCTTTTTACCTTCCCAAGAGAAGGGGCGCGTGACGATGCCCACCGTTAAGATGCCCATTTCCTTGGCGATTTCGGCAATCACCGGGGCTGCACCTGTTCCGGTTCCGCCGCCCATGCCCGCTGTGATGAACACCATGTTGGCATTCTCAAGAACTTTTTTCAGCTCTTCAGAGCTTTCCTGCGCGGCTTTGCGGCCGATTTCGGGGTTTGAGCCGGCGCCCAGGCCTTTGGTCAGTTTTTCGCCGACAGTCATTTTGATTGTGGCGGCAGAATAATTCAGCGCCTGTTTATCGGTGTTCACCGCAATAAAATCAACGCCCTGAATGCCTCTGCTGATCATGCGGTTGACCGCGTTGCCGCCGCCTCCGCCTACGCCGATTACTTTGATATTTACATTGTTTTCTGTTCCGACATCATAAGAAAAGCCCATAAACTGCCTCCACCTTGCTTTTTTATTGTTAGTCTGAATTTTTATTATTCCGGGCGGAACCGCGCTGTTCGCGTATCCGTTAAATCGATCACGCCGGTGTCGCTTTCGCCAAGCTGTTCAATAACCTTTTGCAGGAATTGGAATTTCTTGTCAAGATCTTCAACGGTTCCCAATTCCACGGTGAAACGCTGGCCGTATTTCAGCGTGATTTCGTATATCTTTTCCATATCAATTGCCACAATTTCTTTAAGTATACCACTATTATTCGCAGTATTCAATATAGAAAAGAGGGCTTTTCCTTTCTCTTCATCGGAAAACTCGACATAATCGCCCACTTTTGTATTTTTTGGTTCAATGCCCGAAATCGAGCAGATCCCCGCGGCGGCTTCCGCCGTGGTCTTTTCCAACATTTTTCCTTTTTTATCCATAAGATAGACGCCGTCGGGGCGAACCAGCGCCGCGGCGGGCGTGCAGTCTTTCACATGGATGATGATGGTATCGGGAAGTTTTCTTTCGATCCTGATCTCATCCAGAAAGGGGTGGTTTTGAAACAGCTTTGCCGTGACCGCATGTTTATTCACGAAGAAAAGATTTTCATCTGTTTTAATATTGGCGATGGTTTTCAGTTCCTCGGCCGAATAGCGCGATTCCCCTTCCACCAGCACCTGTTTCACTTTGAAGAAAACAGTGACCGCCATCACCATAGCCGCGCAAATCAGCAGCGCGGTTAAAAGGCGCAGAAAGATCCCCGGCCCTTTTCTGATTTTTCTGCGCCGTTTTCTCTTTGGTTGTGAGGTTTTCGCCGCTTGTTTCTTCATCTTTTCCACCTATGCGTCATATGTTTTCTCTGATGATGTTCCCGCCCACACGGGCAAACACTTTTTCTATTTCTTCATATCCTCTGTCGATATGTTCGATCTCTGTGATCTCGGTGCATCCCTCGGCGGCCAGCGCCGCGATGACCATTGCCGCCCCGCCGCGCAGATCGGTGGCTCTCACGGCGGCGCCATGCAATTTTTCAACGCCTTTCACCGCCGCCACTCTTCCCTCAACGCGGATATTGGCGCCCATGCGGCATAGCTCGCCGCAGTGGCGATAGCGATTTTCAAAAATATTTTCGGAAAAAAGCGAAGTGCCTTCCGCCAGACACAGCGCCGCCATCAAAGGCGATTGCGCATCGGTGGGGAACCCGGGGTAAGGCATTGTTCTGATCAGTTCGATGCTTTTCAGCCGCTTGGGCGCCCAAATGCGAATGCGGCTCTCTTCGCTTTCAATGCGGCATCCCGCTTTTTGCAAAAGATGAGCCACCGCCGTGTAATGGCCGGGGTTGGTATCGGTGATCTCCAGATCGCCCCCCGCGGCGGCGCAGGCGCAAAGATAAGTCGCCGCTTCCATGCGATCGGCCATCACTGTGTATTCCACGGCCCGCTTTTCCCCTTTGCGGATGAGGATATCATATTCGCCGGCGCCGCTGATATGGGCGCCGCCGCAATTGAGAAAACCTTCCAGATCGGCGATCTCGGGTTCACGGGCGGCATTGATGATCCTTGTTTCACCGGGGCAGGCGCAGGCAAAAAGCATGATGTTTTCGGTGGCGCCCACACTGGGAAACGACAGGCTGATCTCACCGCCGCGCGGCGCTTTGCAACGGCAGTCGATGGCCCCGCCCTCTTCGCGGATCTCCACGCCCATCTGAGATAACGCGCTCAAATGCAGATCGATGGGCCGCTGACCGATATCGCATCCGCCCGGGAAAGTGAGATGCGCCCGGCCGCATCGGGCCAGAATCGGCCCCAGAAACATCACGGAAGAACGCATTTCACGCATCAGATGGTCGGGGATATCCCACCGATCCATCGGTGCGGAATCCACAAAAATATCGCTTCCGCTTCGTTCCACACGGCAGCCCAGATGGCGCAAAATTTCGATCGCCGATGAAACATCGCGCAAATCGGGGCAATTATGTAAAATGTTTTCTCCGCCGTTCAAAATAGTCGCCGCCAAAATCGGCAGCACACTGTTTTTCGCGCCGTGATTTCGGATGGTGCCTTCCAGCGGATGCCCGCCTTGAACAATCAACCTGCTGTTCATACAAAGTTCCTCCCGTGCGTTTTTTCTTTCATGCCATAGTATGCCGCACGGTTCCCTTGGGTTCATGCGTCAGTTGATAAAATGCATCATACACTGATAAATTTGTTCCAGAGCGTCTGTTTTGCCGAGTTTTTTTGCGTTGGCGCCCATTTCTCTCAGCTTTTCGGGCTGATCCAATAATCCGCAAACGGTTTGATAAATCGAATCTCCTGTGGCTTCCGCTTCCGTCACCACCACAGCCGCGCCGTGTTTTTCTAAAACGCGGGCGTTTTTTTCCTGATGATTATCCGCCACATAAGGGGAAGGAACGATGATGGCGGGTTTTCCCGCGGCGCAAAGTTCCGCCATGGTGGAAGCGCCCGCGCGGCAGATCACAAGATCGGCTTCGCAAAGCACCTGTTCCATATCAAAGATATATTCCCGCAAATCGATATTGCGGCAATTTTCCAGTTTCACACCGAGTTTTTCAATTTCTTCAGGCATCCACTGATAGTTTTTGGCCCCCGCGGCATGCACGACATTGAACTTGTTTTCTTCCGCGCAAAGCTGCAGATAGCGGCACATTTTCCGGTTCATATAAAGCGCGCCCACCGAGCCCCAGAAAGAAACCACCAACGGCTTGTCTTCTTCACCGAAAAGCCTTGCTTTCAGCCCGTTGGGCCGGGCTTTTAAAATTTCACCTCTCACAGGGCTGCCGGTCATCACGATTTTTTTTGCATGGGGCAGCAGTTTTGCGGTTTCATCAAAGCTGGTCATCACGCAATCAACGCGCGAGGCCATTTTTTTCACCACGACGCCCGGTGTGGCGTTCACTTCCAGCATCATGCAGGGAATCTTTTTCGAAGCCGCCGCGCGGATGGCGGGGAAACTGGCGTATCCGCCGGTTCCCACCACCAGATCGGGCTTGAATTCTTCCATGATATCGCGGGCTTTCTTACTGGCTTTATTGGCCTTTGAAAGCGCGCTGATATTCTGCCTGATGCCGGCGGGCGTCAGCTTGCGCGAAAGCCCCGCCAGCGGGAAGGTATCCAGCGGATAGCCCGCCCGGGTCACCAGTTTTTCTTCGATGCCGCCTTCGGCACCCATATAACGGATCTCTGCATCCGGATGTTTTTCTTTTACATAGCCCGCGATGGCCAGCGCCGGGTTCACATGCCCCGCCGTGCCGCCGCCTGTCAACAAAATTTTCATCTCTCTCGCCTGCTCTTCTTTAAAATCATCCCTTTTTCGGTGCGGGGATGCTGCGTGACACGCTTAAAACAATACCCACTTCGCCCATCAGCATCAGCAGCGAAGTGCCGCCGTAGCTGAAGAACGGAAGCGCCGCACCGGTAACGGGCATCAGCCCCGTGACCACGCTCATATTGATAATGGTTTGCAGCGCCATCTGTGTGGTGATGCCCACCACCAGCAGCATGCCGAAACGATCGGGGGCACGGCCCGCGATTTGATAACCGCGAACGATCAGCGCCGCGAAAGCCACAATGATCAGCACGGCGCCTACGAAACCGAGTTCTTCGCAAGCCACGGCAAAAATAAAATCGTTATAAGGTTCGGGCAGATATAAATGTTTCTGGCGGCCCTGCCCCAGGCCAAGCCCCCAAAACCCGCCGGAACCGATGGCGATCAGCGATTGCGATGCCTGCCAGCCGCTTCCGCGAAAATCGCTGAACGGGTCGAGCCACACATCCACGCGCTTCTGAGCATGGGGCAGAAACGCCAGCGCGCCGTTCAGCGCGGCGAACACCACCGCCACCAATCCGCCCATCGCCGCCACCATCCAGCCCCAGCCGATGCCGCCCAAAAACATTTGAACGCCGCCTGTCAGCACAATGGTGATCGCCGCCGAAAGGTGAGGCTGTTTGATCAGCAGCAGCACCACCACCGCCAGAATGGCGCAAAAAGGCAAAATGCCATAGCGGATGGTTTTCATGCGCTTGGGGCCCATGATATTGATGAGTTTGGCAAAGCAAAGGATCATTGCAAATTTTGCAAGCTCGGAAGGCTGAAATTCGGTGATATATAAGTTCAGCCAGCGGCGGGCCTTGTTATGTTCCACGCCAATGCCGGGAACCAGAACGATCACCAGCAGCGCCAGAGAAATCAGCATCAGCGGCAGCGCGAATTTTTGCCACCGGTGATAGTCGATTCGGGAAGCCATCAGCATCGCGATGATGCCAAGGCCCGCGAAAAGCGCCTGCCTCGATATGAAATAGGTGGGCTTCATGTTGCTTTTGCTGCCTGCCGCCGCATAGCTGGCCGAAAACAAAACCACAAGCCCCAGTGAAAGCAAAAGAAGCGTTAAGATCAAAAAAGGCGCATCCATCGAGGTATATCGTTTTTTCTTTTTCGGCTGTTGCGTCAGCTCGATATTCGTGGTTTTCGTTTTAATGGGAATACACCTCCGCCTGATTGAGAAAGATCATGCGCCATAGCGGCTGCGCAAGGCAAAATAAGCCAGCAGACAGCAGATCGCCGTGATGGAAGAAAACACACCGACGATCTTTTTTTCGCTCCAGCCGCACATTTCGAAATGGTGATGCAGCGGCGCCATTTTGAAAATGCGCTTGCCGCCGCTGATCTTGAAATAGCTTACCTGGATGATGTCGGAAAGGGTTTCGGCAATATAGATGATGCCCACGGGGATCAGCACCAGCGGCAGATCACTGGCAAACGCCATGCCGCAGACAGCCCCGCCCAAAAACAGCGAGCCCGTGTCGCCCATAAACACTTTCGCGGGGTTTTTATTGAAGATCAAAAAGCCCAGCAGACCGCCCAGCAGGCCCGCCGAAAACACCTGCGTCACACCGTTGTTTTCAAGCAGGAACACCGCGGTGAAAAACAGGCAGACCACCGAAGTGACCGTGGCGGCAAGGCCGTCAATGCCATCGGTGAGGTTCACCGCGTTGACGGTGCCCACAATAATGAAGATCGCAAACGGCAGATAGCAAAGCCAGGGCCAATGCCATGTCACATCAAAAAACGGCACATAAAGCTCGCCTGTCAGCAGCCCCAATTGACGCAGAACCGTGACGAACAGGGCCGCCGCCGCGATTTGAAGCAGCAGCTTCTGCATCGGGGTCAGCCCCTGATTTTGTTTTTTCTTGATTTTTGTATAATCATCGATCACGCCGATGAGCCCGAAGATCATGGAGAACGCAAACACCAGCATCGGGCGGATATCGCTTTTTTTCAGAATGGCCGGCAAAGAAACCGCCAGCGCCGCCATCAGCCCGATAATAAACATCAGGCCGCCCATGGTGGGGGTATATTGCTTTTTCATATGCCAGGTCGGGCCGTCTTCCAAGATTTTTTGGCCAAACTTCAATTTTTTCAAAAATCGGATCGTCGGCATTCCGATGACGGCCGTCACCACAAACCCGATCAAAAATGCCAGTGCCGTTGTTCCCATTTCTTAAACTCCCCCTGATTTCGGATGATCTTCCCAAACATACCTTTGCGCGCAGCGCCGATGGCGGCTGCGCGCAGCGGCAAACCATATTCGCCGGCAGTTCTTATTTTTTCTTCTCGTTTTTGAAAAACTTCTCCACTTCTTCGCGTTCATCCAAATGATGTTTTTCGTGGTTGATCTCTTGATAGGTTTCATGGCCTTTGCCCATCAGCACGATCACATCGTCTTTTTTGGCGTTTTTCAGCGCGAAGGCAATGGCCTCGCGGCGGTCGATGATCACCGCCATGGGCTTTTGGCAGCCCTTCATGCCCTCTAAAATATCATCGATGATCGCCCGCGGTTCTTCTGTTCGCGGGTTATCGGAAGTAACGATGCAGCAATCGGAAAGTTCGGCGGCCAGCTTGCCCATGATGGGGCGCTTTGTTTTATCGCGGTCGCCGCCGCAGCCGAACAGCGCGATCACGCGGCCTTTGGCAAACCCGCGCACAGCCTTTAAAATATTGGCGATGCCATCGGGCGAATGGGCGTAATCGATCAAAACAGTGTAATCGGCGGGAACCGGCACAACTTCCGCGCGGCCCTTCACGCCATGGGCCATTTTCATCGCCAGCGCGATCTCGCCCAGCGGAATGCCCAGCGCCAGCGCGCAGCCTGTGGCCGCCAGCGCGTTATAAACCGAAAACATGCCGGGGATTCCCAGGGTGATGCGGTTGATATAACCCTTGATCACCGCTTCGAATTCCACACGGTCGGCTTTCAGATTGATGTTTTTTGCCACCAGATCGGCCGCATCGTTTTCGGCGGAATAGGTCTGGAAATGGCAGTTGCCCTTGGAAACCATGTAGCGGCCCGCTTCATCATCCAGATTCACCACCCCAAAGCGGCACATCGGGAACAGGCGCGCTTTGGCGTTTCGATATTCTTCCATGGTTTTGTGAAAATCCAGATGGTCGCGGGTGAGATTGGTGAAAACGCCCACTTCAAATTTGATGCCATGCACACGATCGAGCATCAGCGAATGAGAAGAAACCTCCATCACCGCATAATCGCAGCCGGCGTCTCTCATTTTGCCCAGCATCCGAAACACTTCATAAGATTCGGGCGTGGTGCGCTCGGTGGGATAAACTTCGCTGCCGATCATATTGGCGTTTGTGCCCATCAGCCCCACTTTGGCGCCCAGCGCCTGTTCAAGAATCGTTTTGATCAAGTAAGTGGTGGTGGTTTTGCCGTTGGTTCCCGTCACCCCGATCACTTTCATGCTTTCGCCGGGATGGCCGAAGAAATTATTGGACATCTGCGCCAGCGCAAGCCGACTGTCGTTCACCAGGATATAAGGCACCTTGCTTTCGGGAGCGCTTTCACAAATCACCACCGAAGCGCCGCCTTCCATCGCCTGGCGGATATATTTATGCCCATCTGTCTGGAACCCGGAAACCGCCACAAACGCCGCCCCGGGAACGATCTTGCGAGAATCATAACAGATATCGGTAATTTCGATATCCTGGCTGCAGGCAGCCCTCACAACATCAACATTGTTTAGCACTTGAATAAGTTTCATGTTCCACCATCCCGTTTCAATTTATTCTGCGCGCTGATCCAGATCAGTGAATTCCACTGTGACCACAGAGCCCAGTTTCACCTGGGTTTCCGCGGCAGCGCTCTGTTTGTTTGCCACGATATTGCCGGAATTGCCGGGCGCGCCCGATTTTCTCATGTAAAGGCCCGCCTTTTCCATTTTTGCCTGAGCCGCCGAAACAGAAAGCCCCGTAACATCGGGAACCGTTACAAGATCCGCCGATTTATGCCCGCCATAATAGATGACCGCCTGCGCGCTGCTGGGAATGCTTGCGCCCGCTTCGGGGATCTGATCGGTGACGGTGGCGCCTGTGCCCACGGTTCGGCTTGCAAGCCCAACCTTTGCCAAAGCGCTTTCGGCTTCCACTTTGCTTTTGCCCACGATGGCCGGCATCGTGACATCTTTTTCTGTCAGCTCACCCGCGTTATAGGTGGGTTCCACGCCGATATAAGGCAGCACATCTTCCATAATGCGGCGGATGACCGGGCCCACGGTAATGCCGCCCGTTTTCACCGCCACGGTGGGTTCATCCAAAAGCACAAGCAGGGCGATCTGCGGGTCATCCGCAGGCGCGAAAGCCATAAACGAAGCCACGCGCAGATCGTTTCTGTTCTGTTGGATCTGATCGGCGATCTTTTCGGTGGTGCCGGTCTTGCCGGCGATGCGGTAACCCGCCACATAGGCGTTTTTGCCGGTGCCCACCGTCACGACGGATTCCAAAATATCGCGCATGAGCACGGAGGTATCTTTCGAGATCACCTGGCGCACGACCGTGGGTTCTGTGCTTTTCACGATATTGCCCTTGGCATCCAAAATTTCTTTCACCACAAAGGGCTTCATCAGGTTGCCGCCGTTGGCCACCGCCGAAACGGCAGTTACCAGCTGAAGCGGCGTAACGGAAAAGTTCTGGCCGAAACTTGCGGTGGCCAGATCGACATTCTGCGAAAGGAACTTCTTTTCACTGTGGAAAATGCCGGAAGCTTCACCGGGAAGATCGACCCCTGTTTTTTCTGTGAGACCAAACGCGCGAACATATTTTAAGAAGTTCGCCGCGCCCACCGAAAGGCCGATATCGATAAACGCCGGGTTGCAGGAATTCTGGATGGCCTGATACAGCGTCTGTGTGCCGTGGGCGTTGGGATATTTCCAGCATTTGATGGGGGAAGGCCAGCCTTCCACCTTGCGGCTGCCGTTGCAATAAAAAGTGCTGTTGACGCTGACCGTTTTTTCTTCCAGCGCCATGGAAGCCGTTAAAATTTTAAAGGTCGAACCGGGGTAATATGTATCGGAAATGGCCTTGTTTCGCCACTGTTTCTGGCGGGCGGCCTTTGTTGCTTCCGCCTGCTGATCCTGCGGCAGCGCGGCGATGCGCGCCTGTTCCGATTCTGAAAGTTTGAACGGTTCGTTGGGGTTATAATCGTTTTTTGTGGCCATGGCCAAAATGCCGCCGGTGTTGACATCCATGATGATGCCGGTAACGCCGTTTGCCACTTTGTTATCAAACGAAGCGATCTCAAGGTTTTTTTCAAGATAATGCTGAATGACTTCATCCACAGTCAAAACAACGCTGCATCCGTCTTCGGCTTCATAATACATCTCATAAGAATAAGGCATTTCTTCGCCGGCCGCGTCAGTGGCGGTGATGATCCTGCCCGGTGTTCCCGTGAGATAATCGTCATAAACCGCTTCCACCCCATCGAGGCCCTGGTTATCAGAACCCACGAAGCCCAGCACATGGGCCGCGAAATTGCCGAAGGGATAATAGCGCTTGGTATCGGGCACCAGATAGATGCAGTTCATTTTTTCTTTGGTTTTTTCTTTGCCCGCGGTTTTGTTATATTCCGCGACCTGTTTGTTATAATCGCTGATGAAAGCGCGGATCTGATCGGCCACTTCTTTTTCCACCCCGCGCTTTACCACTTCATAAGCGGAATCACGCTTGGCGGTTTTGGCCAGCACGGTTTGATAATCCATCCCCAGCAATTCCGAAAGCTTTTGCGCGATCAGTTCCGCTTCTTCATCGCTGTTGATCTTTCGTGCTTCCAGCGTCACCATTTCCACCGTGGCGCTGATGGCCAGCGGCTTCATGTTGCAATCATAAATAGTGCCGCGTGTGGCGGCAATTGTTTTATCTCTCGTCTGCTGTTCCACGGCTTTTTCTTCGTAGATCTGATAACTCATCACCTGAAGGCTGAACAGTTTTACCACCACCACCATAAAGGCGGCAATGCCCAGCAGCCCGCCGATGATCAGCAGCCGAAAGCGCATCATTGAATTTGGTTTCTTAGCCATTTACTCACCTGTTTATGAAAAAAATGAGAGCAAGAAACGAAAAACTACATTCCTCACTTCTCTGCTCTCATCTTCATTTTATTCTTATCATTACTTCAAATATGACACGACCGCCTGAAAACTTTTCACCAGGTTGGAAATAAACTGCGGGGTCTGGGTTTCGTTTTTATTGATCTCTACCACATCGCCCTTGGAAAGATCCACATAGCTCATCTGGCTGCTTTCGGCTTTGACCATGCCCAGAACATTCTTCGCCCGATCTTCCACATAGCTGAGGTTGAAGATCTGCTCTGTTTTGGCGTTCAAAGCGTTTTCATCGCTTTTCAGCTCTTCAAGCTGATCGCGGATCGCCGCGTTCTGGCCCGTTAAAACGGCCACCTGCATATAGCTGAACACGATGACGAAAAGCGCCGCGAAAACGCCGCCGAAAATGGCCGCGTATTTGCCATAGGGGATCCTGGCCTTTTTTCCGCCTTGATGCACCTGAAGCGTTTGCTTGGATTGCTGCAGCTGTTGCTGCTCCCGCTGTGTTAAGCGCGAATAATCATATGCAACACTTTCCTTGGTTGCCGCGGCTCTTCTGCTGTTGGCCATAGGGCTTCTTCCTCCTCTATAACTTCTCAGCCACTCTCAGCTTTGCCGAGCGAGAGCGGGGGTTTTCTTCCACTTCTTTTTCTTTCGCCATGATAACGCCTTTTGAAATCAGCTTCACCCGCGGCTTTTTGCCGCAAACACAAACAGGAAAATTGCTGGGGCAGGTGCAGCCTTTGGCTTCTCGCGCGAATACATTTTTAACGATGCGGTCTTCCAATGAATGAAAGCTCATCACCGCGATGCGCCCGCCGGGAAGAAGCACATCGATCACATTTTCCACCGCTTCTTCCACCGCTTTCAGTTCGCCGTTCACTTCGATGCGGATGGCCTGAAAGCTGCGTTTTGCCGGATGCTGCGCTTCGCGTTTTGCCTGCGCCGGCATGGCGTTTTTTATGATATCCACCAGTTCAAAGGTGGTCTCTATCGGTTTTTCCTGCCGGGCCTGTTCAATGGCCCTGGCAATACGCCCGCTGAATTTTTCTTCGCCGTATTCCCACAAAACGCGTTTCAGTTCTTCCTGAGAATAGGTGTTGATCACATCATAGGCGCTGAAGCTCTGGGTTTGATCCATCCTCATGTCAAGCGGGGCATCCTGCATATAAGAAAACCCGCGCCGGCCGTTATCCAGCTGATAAGAGGAAACCCCCAGATCCAGCAGCATCCCGTCGATGCCATCGATGCCCAGCTGTTTTAACACTTGGGCGATCTCTGAAAAATTGCTTTTTACAAAAGTGATTTTGCTTCGATGTTCCCACAAACGCTCTTCCGCCGCTTTCAGCGCTTCGCTGTCGCGGTCGATGCAGATCAGCCTGCCCTTTTCGGAAAGGCGCTGCGCGATGAGCAGCGAATGGCCGCCGCCGCCCGTTGTCCCATCACAGTAGATGCCGTCGGGGCGGATCGCAAGGCCCTCCATGCATTCTTCCGGCATAATCGAAATATGTGAAAACTCCATGTTTCCTCCCGCTGTTAAAAGCCAATGTCTTCCATGGCGTTCTCGATGCTTTCAGAAGTCAGTTCATCGTTATAAGCCTTCCAGCGCTGTGTATCCCAAATTTCAACACGGCCCGAAACGCCGATCACCGTTACTTCTTTTGTCAGGCCCGCATATTCTCTCAGGTTCTGGGGGATCACCACGCGGCCCTGGGCATCCGGTTCGCAATCTGCCGCGCTGGAAAAGAAAAAGCGCTGCAAATTTCGAGATTTGGAAAGCGGCAGCTGGCTGATCTTATCTTCCAGCACCTGCCACGCCTCGCCGGAATAAACAAAGAGGCAGCCATCCAGCCCTTTTGTGACGATGAACTCGCTGCCCAGCGAATCGCGGAGTTTGACAGGGATAAACAAACGGCCCTTTGCATCGATATTATGCTGAAACTCGCCGCGCATCTTCCCCACCTCCGGCCCTTTTGTTTGCACTTTGTGGCACTTCGCTCCACTTTTCACCACTTTGTTCTTTTATTATATCGTTGCGCTGTTACAATTGCAAGGCTTTTCCCAAATTATTTTTCCTCAAATCATGCCGTTTTTTTAAGAAAACGCGAGTTTTTTAGCATAAAGAACAAATGTTCGATTTTTGCTTTTCTATTCTATTTTTCCACCATTTTGTCGAATAAACCACTGCTTTTTCTTTTGATATCTTTCAAATTATGGAAAGCGTTTTTTCGTCTTGTTTTATTTCTTTTCTGCGTTAAAAAAACAATTTATGTTTATAAATTTTCCTGCATACACCGTCATAAAAGCAAAAAGCCGCCCTCCGCTTGCAGATTTTCTGCAAACGGAGGGCGGCTGCTCATTTATGAAACA
Organism: Acidaminobacterium chupaoyuni; assembly: GCF_047936785.1. GTDB lineage: Bacteria > Bacillota > Clostridia > Oscillospirales > Butyricicoccaceae > Acidaminobacterium > Acidaminobacterium chupaoyuni. The sequence continues at coordinate 1,142,889 of NZ_CP176394.1, read as the reverse complement.
TTGGGTCTTGAGGCTTTTTGCTTATTGATTTTCCGAGCGTTCCTGCTGCTGTCTTTCGCGGTTGACCTGACGCAGGTTGACCCGCGAGGCTTTCACTTCATCCAGCGCCTGGGCAATGGCTTCTTCGGTTCTCTTCATGGCGTCGTCGCAATATGCGTTGGCCGCGCCCATCAGCTCTTTCGATCTTTTTTCAGCGGTGGCGATGATCTCGGCGGAATGTTTTCTCGCCGCGATGGTCAAATCGTTTTCGTTCACTTTTTGGCGAGCCAGTTCTTCGGCCTGCTTGCGAATGGTTTCGGCTTCGCGCTTGCCGGAATTTAAGAAGGCTTCGCGTTTTTCCACAATATCGCGAGCCATTTTCAGATCGCTCGGGATATTCGCGCGGATCTCGTCAAGGATATCCAGCGCTTTTTCGCGGTCGATAACACAGCGGTCGCTCATCAGCGGGATGCCGCTTGCATCCTGAACCATTTCATACATCGTGTTGACCAGTTCTTCAATCGTATTTCCAGCCATGTGCAATCCCCTTATCTGTTATTTCAATTGTTCCTGTTTCATTCGAAGCATTTCTAAAACGATGGGCGGAACTTTATCCGTGATATCCTGCCCGGCGGCAAACGCCTGTTTCGCCGCGCTGGAACTGATGCCTTTCAATTTTGGATCGGCATAAAAAAACATGGTTTCGGCCATGGGGGCGTGTTCCTGATTGAAAAGCGCGATCTGCGCTTCATATTCAAAATCCTTTGGGTTGCGCACCCCTTTGACGATCACATCCACCCCATGATCGCGAATGTAATCATAAGTCATGCCGCCGAAAAAATCGGCCGCCACCCCGGGCATCCCCTTCACGCTTTCCCGCAGCATCATCAGCCGCTCTTCGGGCGAAAAAAAGGTTTGCTTGGCCTCGTTGACCATCGCCAGAACGATCACCTTATCGAAAAGCTTTGACGCCCGGCGAACGATATCCAAATGTCCATAGGTCACCGGGTCGAAACTTCCCGGCACAATTGCCAAGGTCATGCCAAGCCATCCTCTCGCGTGATCGCCGTGAGTTTGATTTTGCCGTAATGGTATTCTTTTTTCACACAATAAGGCGCTTCAAGAGGTTCGATTTCGTCTTTTTGCGCGCTTTCGCATATTATTATACCACCGCTTCGCAAGTTGTCAAACAAACATATTTTTTTCAGCGCCGCGTTAAGCATCTGGCCGCCGTAGGGCGGATCCAAAAAGATCAGGTCGAATTTTTCATCGCGCAGGCTTTCCAGCGCGGCAAAGGAATCCCCGGCGAAAACGCGGCTCTGGCCGGCAAAGCCCGTGTTTTTCAAATTGGTGCCGATGGCTTTCTGCGCCTGTTTGTCTTTATCGGCGAACACGCAGAAAACGGCCCCGCGCGACAGCGCTTCGATGCCCATTTGGCCGCTGCCCGCGAAAAGATCCAAAACACGCGCCCCGGGCACATGGAACTGCACGATATTAAAAACCGATTCTTTCACGCGGTCGGTGGTGGGGCGGGTGTCAAGCCCTTCGGGCGTCACCAGTCTTTTGCCCCGGGCCGAGCCTGTAATCACTTTCATTTTTCATCCTCCTGCGCCTGTTTTGCAAAAACTTCGATCATATGCCGCGCCAGGCTGCGCGGCACCACGGCCGCCAGCTGATCTTCGGTGGCCCCGCGGATGGCCGCGATGCTGCCGAAACGGCGGCGCAGCGCCCGCAGGCGCTGTTCGCCCAGCCCCTCGATCTCTAACAAAGAAGAACCCTTGATGGATTTGGTTCGCAGATTTTTTTGATATTCAATGGAATAGCGGTGGGTCTCTTCCTGAATGGTTCCCACAAAAGCGAACACCGCCGGCAGCGTTTTGATGCCGAATTCATGGTTATGCTCATCCACCAGCGCGCGTGTTCTGTGGTGGTCGTCTTTCACCATGCCGTAAGCCGGGATCGCGCAGCGCATCTCTTCCAGCACACGGTTCACCACCGAAACCTGCCCCGCGCCGCCATCGATCAAAAACAGATCGGGCAGCGGCAAAAAGCCCACATCTCCGTCTGCAGCCCGCTGGAGGCGGCGCCGCAGCGCTTCCTGCATCGAACCGTAATCATCCCCCGCCAGCGCTTCTTTCATGCGAAATTTGCGGTAAGCGCTGCGCAGCGGCCGCCCTTCTTGAAAAACGGTCATCCCCGCCACCGCATCGCTGCCCGCCAGATGTGAAATATCAAAAGCTTCGATGCGCCGCGGCGGGTTTTCAAGCCCCAGCGTTTCCGCCAGAAGTTCCAGCGACCGCGCCGTTTTCTGTTCACGCTTTTCCAGCTGCTCCAGTTCCTGCCGGGCGTTTTCCAGCGCCAGCATCAGCAGTTTTCGCTTTTCGCCGCGCTGCGGCACCGATAAAAACACTTTGCTTTTTCTCAGGCTGCCCAGCCACTGCGCCAAAGTTTCTTCATCCTCCAGAGGATGCGAGATCAAAATGATCTTCGGCGAGCGCTGGGTCATGCCGTAATATTGCTTCATAAAGCCTTCGATCACATCGGAAGCATCGTTTTCCGATACACCGTCGAAGAATTCTTTCTTTTTATCCAGCAGATTGCCGCCCACATAATTGAGCATCACCACGCAGCCGCGGGCCTCTCTCACAGAAAAAGCGATCACATCCAGATCGGATAAAGCGCCCGAAATGATCAGCTGGCTCAAGCCCAGCCGATCCACCGCCCGCATACGGTCGCGCAGCGCGGCGGCACGCTCGAATTGCAGCTGTTCGGCGGCTTCTTCCATCTCCGTTTGGATCTGGCTGCTCAGGCCCTGATATTTTCCATCTAAAAGCAGGCAGACCTGGCGGATCAGCTCTCCATATTCCTGCGGCGAGATCTTGCCCGAACAAACCGCGCAGCAGCGGCCGATATGGCTGTTGAGGCAGGGGCGGCTTTTGCCGATATCCCGCGGAAATTTCAAATGGCAGGTGGGCAGCATAAAGGTTTGCAGGGCAGTATCCAGCGCCATTTTGGCCCCGCTTCTGCCGCCGTAGGGCCCGAAATAGCGGCATCCGTCATCGGCGGGTTTCGAAACGATGGAAAACCGCGGATATTCTTCGGAAGAAAGCCTTAAAAAAGGATAGCCCTTATCATCTTTCAAAAGGATGTTATATTTGGGTTTATGCTTCTTGATGAGCGCGCATTCCAAAAGCAGGGCTTCGAATTCCGTGCCGGTGATGATCGTTTCAAAGTGATCCACCTGCGAGACCATCTTCAAGGTTTTGGGCGTATGGGAAGCCAGATTGACAAAATACTGGCTGACCCTGTTTTTCAGCGCTTTGGCTTTGCCGATATAAATGATCTCGCCGCTGCCGTCGAACATTTGATAAACGCCGGGCAGCAGCGGCAGCAGCGCGGCTTTTTCTTTCAATTCATCTATTTTTGGGTTTGCCATAAGCCCCTCCGAAGCGATTGCTTTCCATAAAAACAGCGCCGCATGAAAACCACGCGGCGCCTGTTGCCTTGGTGTGATGCCGCTTCATCCGGCATATTTGATTCGAAAATTATTCGCCGAAATTGGATGCGATGAGATTGCAAAGCGCGTTCACCGCTTCTTCTTCATCGGCGCCTTCAGCGGAAATCGTAATGACGCTGCCCTTGGTGATGCCCAGGGACAGAACGCCCAGCAAGCTCTTTGCGTTGACCTTGCGGTCATCCTTATCGATCAGAATTGTGCTGCGGAACTCATTCGCCTTCTGAATAAAGAAGGTTGCCGGTCTTGCATAAAGACCTACCTGATTGGTGATTGTTGCTTCTTTCGAAAACACTTAAGCTACCCCGCTTTCTTGCTTCTTATTACACATATCATAGCAGAACCCTGCACTTTGTGCAATATATTTTTATAAAGTTATGCATTACGACCAAAGCTTTTGAATCAGAGAGAAGAAAAGAGGCATAAATGCGGCAGGGATCAGGTTCGCCACATTGAATTTTTTCATATCCCACAGGTTGAACGCCAACAGCATCAGCACGATGGAGCCCACCAGCGACATCTGGATGACCACGGTTTCTGTAAGCCACGGCTTGATGAACACGGCAAGCAAAGTGATAAGCCCCTGATAAAGCCCCACCGAAACCGCGCTCAGCGGCACCCCCACGCCATATACCGTGGCAAACAGCACAGAGGTGATTCCATCGATCATGCCTTTGGCGATCAGCATGGTGGGATCAGACATCAGACCATCCTGCACAGCCCCCACGATGGCCATGGCGCCGGCGCAATATAAAATGGTGCAGTTTGCAAACCCGCTGCCCACATCATTGCCGTTGCCCTTGCCGTTTTTGCTGAAAAGGCGGCGCATGCCTTCACCCGCGCGATCAAACAGGCGGTCAAGCCTGAGCGCTTCGCCGATCACCCCGCCCAGCACCAGCGACAAAATCATAATCAGCACATACTGGGTTTCCAGCCCGCCTTTGTCGTTGAGCTTTAAAATGCCGCTCATGGCACCCGACAGACCGATCATCAGAATGGCCGCGCCCATGGCCTGAAAAATAATATTTTTGAACCGTTCCGAAATTCCTTTTTTCAGCAGGATGCCCAAAAAGCCACCCGCCAAAATGGCCGCGACATTCACGACCGTACCCAAACCGGGCATCATCCTCACTTCCCCATCTCTCGCACATTATTTTTCCATCTCGCGTGATAAAACTATTTCAGTTTCATGGTGACGATCGTCACGCCGCTTTCGCCTTCGCCATAAGTGCCCAGGCGGAACGATTCCACATAGGGTTTGCCTTTCAGGCAGACATGAACAGCCTTTCTCAAAACGCCGGTGCCTTTGCCGTGGATGACCGTCACCGCCGGCAATTTCATGCGAAACGCAAGATCGATGAAGTTTTCCACTTCGCTCACCGCTTCATCCGCCGTCATGCCGCGCACATCCACTTCGCTGGAAGCGCGCCCGCCGGTGGCCGCCGGGGTGAATTTCACCGAGCCGCGTTCTTTCTTTTTGGGGGGCGGCGCGGCCGAAAGCAAAGTCAGCTCTTCGGGCTTCGCCGTCAATTTCATAATGCCCGCCATCAATCTGACGCGCTCGCCGGGTTTCGGGGTTTCGGCCACGGTGGCCTGCATGCCGTTTTCGGCGATCTCCACCAGGTCGCCCTGCTGCAGCGCCCTTGGCAGCGGTGTGGCCTTTTTTTGAATTTTCTTTTCAAGAACTTTGCGCTGCGCTTCGGAAAGCCGGCCCATCATCACGGCCCGCGCTTCCGAAAGATTGCGCTCCGCCGCGCCCTGTTCCTGTTCGCGCCGGATCTTGCGCACTTCTTCCAAAGTGTTGTCGGCGGTGCGTTTGGCGTCATCCAGCAGTTCCTGCGCCTGGCGGCGGGCCGCTTCCAGCAGCGCCTGCCGGTCTTTATCAATGGAATCATAGGCTTTTCGCGCGTCTTCACGGTCTTTTTCGGCCCGTTCTTTGTCGCGCTGCGCCTGTTCCAGCGTGCGTTCCATGCTCTGCCGTTTTTCTTCCAGTGTGCGGATCACATCTTCAAACTGGATATTCTGGTGATCCATTGTGGTTTTCGCCTTTTCGATGATGGAAAGATCCAGCCCCAGCCGCTGTGAAATGGCAAACGCGTTGGATTTGCCTGGGATACCGAACACCAGTTTATAGGTGGGCCGCAGGGTGGCCACATCAAATTCACAGGAAGCGTTTTCCACCCCTTCGGTTTCCAGCGCATAGGTCTTCAGTTCGGCATAATGGGTGGTGGCCGCCACCACAGAGCCGTGCTCGCGCAGATGCTCGATGATGGATACAGCCAGCGCCGCGCCCTCGACAGGGTCGGTTCCGGCGCCCAGTTCATCCATTAAAACAAGGCTGCCTTCCCCCGCTTCTTTTAAAATTTCCACAATATTTTTCATATGCGCCGAAAAAGTGGAAAGCGATTGCTCGATGCTTTGTTCATCCCCGATATCGGCCAGCACGCGGGGATAAACGCAGACCACGCTGTCTTCCCCGCAGGGGATCTGCAGACCGCACTGGCTCATCAGGGTGAGCAGGCCCAGCGTTTTCAGGCTGACGGTTTTGCCGCCGGTGTTGGGGCCCGTGATGATGACGGCGTTTGTTTTGCCGCCGATGAGAAATTCGATGGGCACCGCCTGATCCATCGGCAGCAGCGGATGGCGGGCGCGCTTGAGCATGGTTCTGCCCTTTTCCGTCAGCCGCGGGCGAAGCGCCTTCATCTTATAGGCCAGTTTCGCTTTGGCAAAAATAAAATCCAAACGGCAAAGCTGTTCATAATCGCTTGCGATGGAAGAAGCAAAAGCCGCCACTTCCGACGATAATTCCGCGAGGATGCGGTCGATCTCGTTCTTTTCCTTGGCCTTTTGCTCCCGGATGGTGTTGTTGAGTTCCACCACCTGCATGGGTTCCACAAAAATCGTGGCGCCGCTGGAGCTGACATCGTGGATAAGCCCGGGGATCGCGCCTTTAAATTCGGCCTTCACCGGCACAACGAACCGATCGCCGCGGGTGGTGATGATGGAATCTTGCAGCGCTTTTGAATTGGTGGTGGAAGAAACGATCTTCCCCAGCACTTCGCGGATCTTTGCCGCGGCGTTGCGCATGGCCCGCCGGATATCGCGCAGCTCGGGGCTGGCGTTATCCGCGATTTCTTCTTCGGAAACAATGGCCATCTCGATTTTTTCTTCCAGATATTTGTTGCCGGCCAGGCGCATGAAATATTCATCCAGAACCGTCTGCATCTGTGAGTCTTTTTCCAGATAGTTTTTTGTCATGCGCGCGGTTTTCAAAAGCGCCGCCACATCCAGCAGCTCGCGCATATTCAGATAACCGCCTCTGTCGGCCCGTTCCAGCGCCGAAGAAACATCCTTCACGCCGCTGAACGAAGGGCTTCCGAACTGCCCCGCCAGACGCATGGCGTCTTCGCATTGCTGCTGAAGCTTTTCACATTCATAAAGGGTCTCGCAAGGTTCCAGCGAAAGGGCCATTTCTTTGGCCGCGGGGCAAACCGCTTCTTTCGCCAGCAGCTCCAGCACCTTGTCGAGTTCCAAAGTTCTATGAGATTTTTTTTGTAATTCTGTCATGTTGCATCTCCTACCTGCAAGGAATGGTAAAAATCCAGCGTGCGGAAGCCGCGCTCGAGCCTTGTCAATAAATAGGCTTCGGCAAAATCGCCCAGCAGCCGCAGATCGGCGTCTTCGACGCGAAAAGAGAACAGTTTTTTCAAATCGCATCTTAAAACATATCTTGCCGCCTGCAGCGCGGCGCGGTTGAGCCGCATGGTTTTTCCCCGCGCGGCCGCTCGGCAGTCGGCGCAGTAAAGCCGGCCCTGTTCTAAGGCCACCAGCGGGTCTTCGGGCTGTGCCCCGCAGGCCGCGCAGCGCCAGAGATCGGGTTCATAGCCTGTGATGGCCAGAAAGCGCAGCTCGAAACAGGCCTTGATCTGGCGATCCGGAAAAAGATGATTGGCCAGCGCATACAGGCTGTTGAGCGCAAGGCGCAGCATCCCCGGCGCGGGCAGATCTTCTTCGCCTTCGGTGGAAAGCAGTTCGCAAAAATAAGAAGCCAGCGCCAGCGCATCCAGATCGGCCGAAAGCTTATAAAATTGTTCCAGGCTTTCAAAATCCTGCAGTGTGTGGTGGCCGCCGTTTTCATAAACCGTCATATTGCCATAGGCAAACAGCTGGCCCGCGGGCCCCAGTTTGCTGTTTTTGCGGCGCACACCGGGGGCTTTCATGGAAAGCTTGCCCCGATCTTCCGTCATCACCGTTAAAATTCTGTCGCCTTCGCGCCAATCCGCCGTGCGGATGACGAGCCCTTTTGTGGTAAAAAACATCGTTATGTAACCGGAGGAGATCATTCCCCTCCGCGCTCCTTCCGGGCGGCATAGAAAAGATAGGCTTCCGGTAGCCCCGTTCGGCAAAAAAACCGCCATGCCGCGCGCTGTGTCTGCTGTTCCATGGTGATTCCCTCCTGCTTTTAGTATGCCGCGCGGCGGGCAAAAAAGCAGAGGCAAGTTTTGGCCTTTCAGGAAACGGCTGCCCTTTTATTCTTCTTCGTAACCGAAGTTGCGGATCTGGTTGGGGTTGTTGCGCCAATCTTCTTTCACGCGCACCCACAGTTCCAGATAAACCTTTGTATCGAGCAATTTTTCAATTTCATAGCGGGCGGTGGCGCCGATCTTTTTGAGCATCTCGCCGCCTTTGCCGATCAGAATGCCTTTATGGCTTTTCTTTTCGCAATAGATGGCGGCATAGACCGCCACGGTGCCCGTTTCGCGTTCTTCCATTTTTTCAATCTCCACCGCCACGCCGTGGGGGATCTCTTTATCTAATTTCTGAAGGATCTTTTCACGGATGATCTCGGCAATGAGCTGGCGCTCGGGCTGATCGGATATCATATCTTCCGGGAACAGCGCGGGGGATTCGATGCACAGCTTATCCAGTTCTTCCAGCAGAACGGAAACCCCTTTGCCCGTGCGGGCGCATACCGGCACGATGGCCAGGAACTCATGGGCTTTTCCGTAAACATCCATGATCTCAAGCAGTTTTTCATTGGGGATGGTATCGATCTTGTTGATGACCAGAATGGCGGGGATATGATCCTGCCTGATGCGGTCGATGAGCATCTGTTCGGGGATGCCCACGCGCGCCACCGGTTCCACGATCAGAATGGCGGCATCCACATCCGTTACAGTCTTGTTGACGATCTTCACCATATAATCGCCCAGCGAATTTTGCGGTTTATGCAGACCGGGGGTATCCAAAAACACCATCTGCACGGTTCCCTTCGTCAAAACCCCGGTGATCCTGTTGCGCGTTGTCTGGGGTTTATTGGATACGATGGCCACTTTGGCCCCGCATAAAGTGTTGGTCAGCGTCGATTTGCCCGCGTTGGGTCTTCCCACCACCGAGAAAACGCCTGTCTTTTCTATCATATATTTTCTCCTGTTTCCCGCAAAAGCCCCAGCTCCTGCATAATTTCTTCTTCCAGGCCGCGCATCAATCTGCGGTCTTCTTCCGCTTCCACATGGTCATAGCCCAGCAGATGCAGAATGGAATGCACCGTGAGGTAGGCGCATTCCCGCTCGAATCCGTGGCCGAATTCTTCCGCCTGGGCTCTGGCCTTTTCCACCGAGATGATCATGTCGCCCAGCGGCACACAGCCGGTATCCGGGTCGGTTTCCAAAACGATATCCCCTTCACAAACGCCGTTTTTCATTTCGAGCATCGGGAAAGAGAGCACATCCGTGGCCACCGGTTTGCCGCGGTATTCGCCGTTGATGGCGGCGATGCCCTCGTTATCGGTCAGGGTGATATCCACCGAAGCTTTCCACTGGGGCGCCACTTTTTTCACCGCCGCGCGGGCCGCTTTGCGCATCAGCGCTTCGGCTTCGCGGTCTCTGCATGGCTTTTCGCCCAGAAAGTTAATTTTTAAACTGCCCACGCCCGCCGCCTCTTTTCTCTTTTTCTTTGGGGGTCTGCCTGTTTTTCTGTTTCTGTTCGTCATATTTGGCATAAGCGTTCACGATGCGCTGCACCAGCTCATGGCGCACAACATCACGCGAAGTGAGGGTGCAGATGCCGATGCCTTCCACATCCTTTAAAACGCGCATGGCTTCTTTCAGGCCGCTGAGCTTGCCATCCGGCAGATCGATCTGGGTGATATCGCCCGTGATGACCACTTTCGAATGAAAGCCCATGCGGGTCAGAAACATTTTCATCTGCTCGGGCGTGGTGTTTTGCGCCTCATCCAGAATGATGAAGGAATCATCCAGCGTGCGCCCGCGCATATAGGCCAGCGGCGCCACTTCGATATTGCCCTTTTCCTGATAACGCTGAAAGGTTTCGGCGCCCAGCATTTCAAAAAGGGCGTCATACAGCGGGCGCAGATAAGGATCGACCTTGTTTTGCAGATCGCCCGGCAAAAAGCCCAGCTTCTCGCCCGCTTCCACCGCGGGGCGGGTCAGAATAATGCGGTTGACGGCCTTTTCACGAAAAGCCACCACAGCCTTGGCCACCGCCAGATAGGTTTTGCCCGTTCCCGCGGGGCCCACCCCAAGGGTGATGGTCTGTTTTTCAATGGTGTCGAGATATTCCTGCTGGCCGAGGGTCTTGGCCTTGATGGCCTTGCCTTTGGCCGTGACGCACACGACGCCGCCGCCTATCTGGCTGAGTTTATCCTGCTGGCCGTCGCGGATGAGCGAAAGGATATAATTCACATTCTGCGGGGTGATCTGCTCGCCGCGCGCCGTCAGTGACAATAAGCCCTGCATGGCGGTTTCGGCATCCATCACCGCTTCGGGTTCGCCGCAGATTTTCAGGTTGTTGTCGCGAAAAACGATGTTCACGCCATATTCTTTTTCCAGCAAACGAATGTTTTCATCAAACGAGCCAAATAAATCGATGATCTGTTCCATCCGTTCCACATTGATGATCTGTTCAATCATTCCGATGTTTTTCCTCCGGTACCGTCGGTACTTCCGTTATTTTTTTCAAAATTCCTGCCTGTTCGCGACATTCGGCAGAAAAGATCCCTTTGGCGACCTTTTCCGTATAATCGCAGGAGAATTCGGCCTTTACCACCTTGGCATCCGGCAGCCACCGGCTGAGCATCTCCTCTTGGCGCTGCTGCAGCGTCTCTTTGCATAATTCCTCTGAAATTGTGAATGGCCGGAGCTTGATTTCGGCATAGCGCTCGCAGACGAGGGCCAAAGGCAGCCGATTGTTTTCTCCCAACTTCAAAGTCTTTTTTTGCATATGCTTATCATAACACGCGAACGGCTCACTTTCAATCAAAGAAAGAGAGAGTCTTTTTCTTCCCAAAACCAGTGACCAGCGGGTCTTTGAGCGCCCCGTTTCGGTTTTGACCATGACCGTGGCGGGCATGGCAGTCTGTATTTTGCGCCAGGTTCTCAAAGTGATATCCGCCTGAGAATGCACCATGAACCATTCGCCGTTTTCATTCATCACAAGGCCCGAAACCAGCGGGTCGCCTTCTAAAACGGTTTCGCCGATTTTTTTGATCTTCACGCCGCTGCGCACAATGGCGCTGTCGATGATGCCCGCCTTATCCGCGATGATATCGCAGGGCTGATCCTGCGGGATCATCTCGGGCTGCGCCGCGCGGGGGTAAGCCGTGATCTCTGCCCGTGTTCCTTTGATATTCACCGAAACGAACGCATATTTTTCACTGTGCGACAAAATATAGCGCTTCACTTCATCGGTATCCACTTTGCTGCCCAGCATTCCCGTATGAAGCCCCGAAGCTTCAGCCAGCCGAAGCACCTCGGCCTGCTGATGGGCCTCACAGCCTTCGATGCGGATCTCCCACAAAAATTTTCCCGAAACCCACACCCCGGCCAGGCAGATGAGCATCCCCAGCCAAAGGGCCACCCGGGGCCGCAGCCGTTCCAGCAAAAACGGAACGCCGCTTCGGCGCAGGATATGCACATGACACATGGTCTTGCCCGCAAAAAGATGCAGTTTTCGAAAGCCTTCGATGCGCACCGTGGCGCGCACAGTATCTTCTTCGATCCGTTTTAATTTCCAGAATTCCACTCCGTTTTGCGCGCAAAGGTTCAAAAACCGTTCCACCGCCGCGCCGCGGATCTCAATGCGGATGTTTCCCCGCGCATAGTTGATGGCGCTCAGCAGCATTTTTCGGCCCCCTGTCGGATGAATTCCACGGAAGCGATATCGCCCCTGATCTCCAGTTCTTCCGCTGTCATGGCCACGATCTCCAGCCCCATGCCGGTGACCCTGAGCGTGAGCTCGCGGGCGGCGATGCGAATGGATTCCTTCGTATATTCCAAAATACCGTGGTGGCGTTCCACCAAAACGCTTCTTGTGCTGCATTCCACCGCGGGCAGATCTAAAACCGGCCCGGCCTGGATCTCCATTTCTTCGGCTGCCCGCGCCAGTGTTTCGCGGAAGCTTTCTTGCTTTTTCTCGGGCTTATAATGCTTTTTTCTCATAGTCTCACCCCGTTTCCTATGCCTATGCATCGCCAAACGCTTTTTTGCCTGTCCGCCGCGGGCTTCTCAATTTTTGCCGAACAGATTTCACCTGTTTTAAATGGTGTGTTTCAGGTTTGAGGTATAAGGCAAACCGTTTTCGCATAATTTGGGGCAGAGGTGTTATCAATGACCAAAAAATTCCGTTTTTGCGGCGCTCACCGCATCTATCAGGCTTTGATCTATGGCGCCATTGCTTTGTTTGCCTATGGGCTGGTTCGCTATTCGCGCCAAACTTCCGCCGTGGCCTGTGAGGCGCTGCGTTTATGCGGCAATGTGCTGATCCCCGCGCTGTTCCCCTTTTTCGTGGTTTCTTCCATGGCGGTTTCCACAGGCCTTGCCCGCCAGATCGGCCACGCCATGGAAAAACCCATGCGCGTGCTTTTCGGGGTTCCCGGGGTCTGCGCGCCGGCCTTCGTGCTGGGCCTCGTGGGCGGTTATCCGGTGGGCGCCAAAACGGCCATCGGGTTATATCGCCAGAAGCTCTGCACCAAAACAGAAGCCGAACGGCTTTTGGCCTTTTGCAACAATTCAGGCCCCGCCTTTATTTTAGGTGTGGCGGGCGCCGCCGTCTTTTCCAGCAGCACGGCAGGCCTGCTGCTTTATGGCGCGCATATCCTTTCAGGCATTTTGGTGGGGGTGGTTTTCCGTTTTTATGGCAAAAGTTCTTCCTCCGTTTCGGGTTCTTTGGGCCGCGGCGGCGAATTGCCGTTTTCCAAAGCGTTCCCCGAAAGCGTTCGCGATGCGGCGTCTTCCATCATCAACATCTGCGCTTTTGTGATCTTTTTCACCGTTGCCACGCGCCTGCTCAACCAAATGGGCATTCTGCCCGCTTTATCCGGTCTGCTGGGCCGCCTGCTTCAGCCTTTCGGGTTTTCGCCCGAATATGCCGAGCGCCTTCTGGGCGGCATTTTAGAGCTGACCACGGGCATCTGGGGGCTGACCGATCTTGGCGGGCCGCTGGGTGCGCGCCTGGCCATCGCCGCCTTTATGCTGGGCTGGGCCGGCCTTTCCGTTCACTGTCAGGTGCTTGCCTTTCTGCATGACAGCGATCTTTCGGTCTGGCCTTATCTGGGCGGAAAAATGCTTCACGGCCTGTTTGCCGCGGCGCTCACCTGGCTGGGGGCCTATCTGCTGCCCTTCGATCTGGCGGCCTTTTCTCATCTGGGCAAACGCATCCATTTTATTTCCACTTTAAAATTTTCTCAATCCTTTTGGCTGGCGCTTCTTTTGGTCTGCCTTGTGTGGTGCCTACTGTGGCTCGCTTCGCTGGCAGGCGCCGCCCGAAAAAAGCATTGCGGAAAAGCGCGAAGAACGCTATAATAAAAATAGGATGGAATGTTTTGTTTTGAAAAACAAACCTGCCCGTGAAAAAAGCTGATGTAAAACGAGGTGACCAAGGATGCTGTTCGACCGCGATATCAAGCATTGCTGCGCTTTTTGCGAAAAATCCATCGATTTGGATGAACAACTGGTTCTTTGCAAATATAAAGGCCCTGTCAGCTTCGATTTCTGCTGCCGCCGCTATGAATATGATCCCCTGCGGCGCATCCCGCATCCCCCCGCCGAACCGCGCAAAAAATTCACCGAAAAAGATTTTAAGCTCTGATCAAAAAATCTTCCCTCTGCCTTTTGGCAGAGGGATTTTTAATATTTTGTTTGTTTTTTCCTGCTTTGTTCCCCCGTTTATAAATTTTTCGTTGATTATTGTGTAAAAAAACCGTGCATTTCTGTTTTTATTGTGATATAATAAATTGTCAATTAATGTGATAAATAATCTCTTTTAAGGAGTGACATATTTGCTTAGAAACGATTTGCGTAATGTTGCCATCATCGCCCATGTTGACCACGGCAAAACCACCCTGGTGGATGAAATGTTGAAACAGGGCGGTGTGTTCCGCGAAAATCAGGCGGTTCAAGAACGCGTAATGGATAATAACGCCATTGAACGCGAGCGCGGCATCACGATTTTGGCCAAAAACACCTCAGCGCATTATAACGGCGTAAAAATCAACATCATCGATACCCCGGGCCATGCCGATTTCGGCGGCGAAGTGGAACGCGTTTTGAAAATGGTAAACGGCGTTCTGCTTTTGGTGGATGCCTTTGAAGGCCCCATGCCCCAAACCCGCTTCGTGCTGCAAAAAGCGCTGGAGCTGGGCCACAAGGTGATCGTGGTCATCAACAAAGTGGATCGACCCGACGCACGGCCTTTGGAAGTGGTGGATGAAGTGCTGGAACTTCTGCTGGATCTTGACGCCACAGAAGAACAGATCGAATCGCCTGTTTTGTTCTGCTCGGGCCGCCAGGGAACCGCTTCCCTTTCGCCCGATGACGCCGGCAGCGATCTTGTTCCCCTGTTTGAAACCATCCTCAGCCATATCGATCCCCCGGATGTAGACACTGAAGCCCCCACCCGTGTGCTGGTTTCCTGCATCGACTATAACGATTATGTGGGCCGTATTGCCATCGGCCGCATCGAGCGCGGCGAGCTGCGCCAAAACCAGGATGTGGCTGTCTGCGATTATCACGACCCCTCTATCTCTTATAAATCGAAAATCGTTTCGATGTATCAGTTCGAAGGCCTTCAGAGAACCCCCGTCACTTCGGCAAAAGCCGGCGACATCGTTTCGTTCTCGGGCATTTCGGGCATCAACATCGGCAACACCGTGTGCGATCCTTCCGATGTGGGCGCGATCCCCTTTGCCAAGATTTCCGAGCCCACCGTTGAAATGATCTTCTCGGTCAACGACAGCCCCTTTGCCGGCCGCGAAGGAAAATTCGTCACCTCCCGCCAGCTGCGTGAGCGTCTGTTCCGCGAACTTCTGCGCGATGTTTCGCTGCGTGTGGAAGAAACCGATTCGGCGGATTCTTTCCGCGTTTTGGGCCGCGGTGAAATGCATCTTTCCATCCTCATTGAGAATATGCGCCGTGAAGGCTATGAACTGCAGGCCAGCCCCCCGCGCGTGCTGTTTAAAGAAATCGACGGCAAAAAATGCGAACCGATCGAAGAACTGGTCATTGATATCCCCGAAGACTGCGTAGGTTCGGTGATGGAAAAAATGGGCTCCCGCAAGGCGGAAATGACCCATATGACCCCTCAAGGCAGCCGTGTGCGCCTTGAATTCCTCATCCCCTCCCGCGGGCTGTTCGGCTATCGCAACGAATTTCTCACCGATACACGCGGCGAAGGCATCATGAACACCCTGTTCCACGGCTATGAACCCTATAAGGGCGAGATCGCCCGCCGCACCACAGGTTCTCTGATCGCCTTTGAAGCGGGCGAAGCCGTGACTTATGGCCTTTATAACGCGCAGGAGCGCGGCACTTTGTTCATCACCCCGGGCACCGCCGTTTATGAAGGCATGGTGGTGGGCTATTCCCCCAAATCGCAGGATATGGCCGTAAATGTCTGCAAAAAGAAGCATGTCACCAATATGCGTGCTTCCGGCAGCGATGAAGCCCTGCGTCTGGTGACCCCTTCCATCCTCAGCCTGGATGAAAGCCTTGAATTCCTGAATGAAGACGAGCTGTTGGAAGTGACCCCCAAGAGCCTGCGTATTCGCAAACGCGTTCTCGATAAAGCCATGCGTATGCGTATGGAAGCCAAAGCAAAAAATTCGTAAATGAATTTCAAAAGCAGCCGAAGTTTTTTCCTTCGGCTGTTTTTTTGTTTCGGCGCTTAAAAGGCGTGCCGCTTGGCGGCACGCCTTTTTGTTTTTCATTTTGTTTTTCATATGGAAACTTTTTTAAGCCAAAACAGGCTCTCAGCGGTCTTTTCCCCATGGCAGCGGGGATTTTTTGACACACTGCGCTCTGGATTCTTTCTTTGCGGCTGCTTATTTTCCCAGAGCCACGGTTTTTTCATATGCGGCTGCAATGGCTTTGATGCAGGCGGAACGGAAGCCGCCTTCTTCCAGCGCGGCAACGCCCACAATGGTGGAACCGCCGGGGGAGCATACGGCATCTTTCAAAGCGCCGGGATGCTGTTTGCCTTCCAAAATCATGGCTGCCGAACCCATCACGGCCTGCGCGGCATATTCCATGGCTTTGGCGCGGGGCACGCCTGTCAGCACAGCGCCATCGGCCAGCGCTTCAATGAACATATAAGCATAAGCGGGGGCGCATCCGGCGGGAACCGTGGCCGCATCGATGGCTTTTTCGGCCAGGCGGTCAAAGCGGCCCGCTTCTTTCATAATGCCCAGGAATTCTTCTGTCAGCGCGTCGCCCGCGTGTTCGCCGGCCACCAGGATCATGCCCATGCCAACGCTTGCGGGGATATTCGGCATAATGCGGATCACAGGAAGTTCAGCACCCACATTTTTCAGCACGGTTTCCACCGTGATGCCCGCCGCAAAAGTGACCAGCACTTTTTCTTCGCCGGCCGCAAGGCATTTTTTCAAAGTTTCGGAAATGCCCTTCAGCATATCCGCCTGCATCTGGGGCTTCACGCCCAGCATGATGAATTTGGCGCTTTCCACCACGGCATTATTGTTTTCGGCCACCAAACAGCCCACTTCTTTGGCCAGTTCGCCGGCTTTTTCTTTTGAAAAATCGGTTATGATCACTTTTTTAGGGTCAACACCTTTGCAGGCCGCGCGGATGAGCGCGCCGCCCATGTTGCCGGAACCGATAAAACCGATCGTTGTTTGATTCATTTTTCTTCCTTCTTTCTCTCACAAACTTGGGAAAATCCGCTTCTGTTTTCAAATTGTTTTTCCGCGGCGCAGGTTCGCCGCAAGCAACAGTTTACCTTGTTTCGGTGCTATTGTCAAACTCCGAAACTATTTTTGATTTTTCCACAAAAGTTTCGTCATAAAGAATTTTCGCGTGGTTCTTCATCAACAGGCTTTCTGTCTTTTCACCGGTTCGTCGATCGACGCAAATGCGCCAGATCTCGTTGCAGCGGTAAAGCCCATCCTGTTCCCGCTGAAAATGTTCTTCGCGGGCTTCGATATGATATTTTTCGGTGAGTTCCCGCGAGCAGCGCAGCTCGCCAAAGAGATAAGGCTCTTCTACCCCGCAAAGGATCTGAAAGACCTGATCGGTGGGGTTTCGAAAACGGTAATCAAGCGCGGCATAGGCAATGGAAGTGCCCACGCCAAACGGCACCTGCCTTCCGAAATCGGGGAAAAGATCCACCTGATTGTGGTGATGATGTTCGGTGATCTCCAGCGGGCTGTGCAGCACCATCCAGTGCAGCAGGTTCGTGAACTGGCACATGCCGCCGCCCACGCCCTTGCCCGGCGCGCCGTTATGAATCACCATGCCCTCCAGATATCCGCGCCGCTTGGTGCATTCCCCCACCAGACGCCAAAAAGAAAACTCTTCACCCGGATGGATCAAAACGCCGCAGACCCGCGGCGCGGCCAGCGCCAGATTTTTCGCCTTGTTCTCCTGCAGCCGCATATCCACCCGGCCCAATTTGCGGCGGATCAGCGATTTGTGGCGGCTGACCGCATAGGGCAGCGGTATTTGAGATTTTTCTTTGGCGAATTTTTTATGGTGCAAAAAATCGCTGCATCGGCGGCGAAAATTTTGTTTGCGAAGCGAGAGCCGATAAGCGGCAGGCGACAGTTCGCAAAACAATTTGCGCGGCATGGGATCACTCCTTTATTTTTCCAGCTTCTCAAGCCGGTAAAGATCTGTTCTTCGGGCGGAAAGCAGCGGCAGCTGCTGCCGCACCGCATCCACTTCTTCCAGATCCAGCGTTTCCACATGGATCCATTCTTCGGCGCCCGCGCGGCAAAGCACTTTGCCCCAAGGCGAAACCGCCATGGAATTGCCATAGGATACATAAACGCCCTGTTCATCACGGGCGGGGGCCACCCCCACCGTGAAGCACTGGCCATCCACCGCCCTTTGGCGGAACATCAGTTCCCAGTGGGCGGGGCCTGTCGTCATATTGAAAGCGGCCGGAACGATGATCGCCCGCGCGCCCTCCAGCACCATCAGCCGCGCAAGTTCGGGGAACCGGAAATCAAAGCAGATGCAAAGCCCGATCTTCCCCCACGGCGAATCGAAGACCGTTATTTCATCCCCCGCGGTGAAGGTATCGGATTCTTTGAATTTCTGCCCGTCCTTCACATCGATATCGAACAGATGCATTTTACGGTGGCGCGCCTTTTGGCTGCCGCGGTCATCGAACACAAAGCTGGTGTTATAAATTTTCCCCTGCCCATCGCGTTCGGGAATTGAACCGCCCACCAGCCAAACGGCGTTTTCACTCGCCATGTGCGAAAGCGCCTGCCAGCTTTCTCCGCCGCAGGGTTCGGCGTAATCGGCAAAATAATCGTTGGAATAGGGGCTGTTGAAGATCTCGGGCAAAACCACCATCTGCGCGCCCTGCCCGGCGCATTGTTTCACGCATTCGGCGGCGCGGCGGAGGTTTGCCTGCTTATCCATACCGGAACTCATTTGAATCATACCAATTTTCATGGTCATCTCTCCTGTTTTATAACAAAAGGCGGCTGACAAACGCGACAGCCGCCTACTTTTTTATCGTTTCGAAATCAGAGGTTCGTTAACATCCTTCATGCCCGCCAGCATCAGCAGCATCAGCAGGGTATGCGCGGGGCCGGGATAGTTGGGGTCGGGCTGATACCATTCATGGGGGTTATGGCAATCGCCGCCGGTTCCGCCATAAGCCAGCACCGCCGCAGGAACGCCAAGGCTGACAGGAACATTGCAATCCGTGCTGCCCGCATCGGTAACATGGGGCTTTTTGCCGAACACGCTGAGCACCTCGCCGAAAGTCTGAACCATCAGGCCATCGTGGGGCTGGCTGCCCGCCGGGCGATCGCCGATCAGTTCCAGCGTGATCTTCACGCTGTCGTCATCCTGCCAGTGTTCTGTTTCGGCTGTGGCAGCGGCCTTGGCCATTTCCAGAATCGTCGCTTCCAGCTTCGCCAGTTCTTCGGCGCTGTTGGAACGGATATCCACCAGCATCGAGGCTTCACAGGGGATCGAGTTGATGGAAGTGCCGCCCGAAACCACGCCCACATTGAAGGTGGTTTTGGGTTCTTTCAAACCATGCAGCTGAGAGATCGAATTGATGGCGCGGCCCATGGCGTGGATGGGGTTGGGTTTGCCGAAAGCGCCAAAGCTGTGGCCGCCTTCTGCGCGATAAGTGATCTTATAGCGCTTGCTGCCGGTGGCATCGATCAAAATATCTTCCAGGCCCCAATGATCCAGTGAAATGAACGCATCGATCTTTAAGTTTTTAAACAATTCTTTCACGCCGCGCAGATTGCCCAGACCTTCTTCGCCCACATTGCCGCAAAGCAGAATGTTGCCGGCGGGCCGGATGCCCGTTTTTTTGAAGGCGCGCGCAATGCTCAACACTTCGGCCACGGCGCGGGTATCATCGCAAATGCCGGGGCAGCGATAAATGCCGTTTTCTTCGGTCACCTTCAGCGGCTGTGTGCGGGGGAACACCGTATCGAGGTGGCCGGCCAGCATCAGGGTGGGGCCGTTGGGGTCAGACCCTTCGATCATGGTATAAACATTGCCCACCGCATCGGTAACGGTCTGATAGCCCATTGCCTCCAGACGGCGCGCAAAATCAACCGTTCTTTCGCCTTCATCGTTGGAAGGCGCGGGGATCTGCACGATTTCCAGCTGTTCTTTCAGGGTGGCTTCGGTATCTTGCTTCAAGAAATCAAGCGCTTCTTTCACCGCGTTTTGCTGCATCAGCTTTTCAATGGTTCTCATTGGCTTTCCTCATTTCTTTTTCTTCAAGATGTTTTCGAAAAAACTTCTCACTTTTAAATGTAGTTTTCGGCGCAAAGCAGCTCTGCCATCAGAACCGCGCCGCCCGCCGCGCCGCGCAGGGTGTTATGGGAAAGGCAGACGAATTTGATATCATACTGGGTGTCGGGGCGCAGCCTGCCCACAGAAACCGCCATGCCGTTTTCTAAATTGCGGTCAAGCCTGGTCTGCGGCCGATCGGGTTCGCTGAAATAATGAAGGAACTGCTTCGGCGCCGAAGGCAGGTTCAGCTTTTGCGCCGCGCCCTGATAATTCTGCCAGTCTTCGATGATCTGCTCGATGGAAGGTTTCTGCTCGAAACTTGCGAAAACCGCGGCCAGATGACCGTCGCTGGCCGCCACACGGATGCACTGCGCCGTGATATTGGGTTCCGTGGCGTTGATGATGCGGCCGCCTTCAATATGGCCCCAAAGCTTCATGGGTTCCTGTTCGCTTTTTTCTTCTTCGCCGCCGATATAGGGGATCACATTATCCACCATCTCGGGCCAGGTCTCAAAGGTTTTCCCCGCGCCGGAAATCGCCTGATAGGTGCAGGCCAGCGCGGCCTTCAGGCCATATTTGCGCAAAGGATGCAGCGCCGGCACATAGCTTTGCAGCGAGCAGTTTGATTTAACGGCGATAAAGCCGCGCTGAGTTCCCAGCCGTTTGCGCTGGGCCGGGATGATCTCGGCGTGTTCCGGGTTGATCTCGGGCACGATCATGGGCACATCGGGCGTGGAACGATGGGCGCTGTTGTTGGAGATCACAGGAATCTCGGCTTTGGCATAGGCTTCTTCCAAAGCGCGGATCTCTTCTTTTTTCATATCCACCGCGCAGAAAATGAAATCCACTTCCTGCTTCATGCCCTCGATGTCATAGGCATCTTTCACGATGATTTTTTTCATGGCCTCGGGCAGCGGCTGCTGCATAAACCAGCGGCCCGCCACCGCTTCTTCATAAGTCTTGCCGGCAGAGCGCTTGGAAGCCGCCACCGCCGTTACATGAAACCAGGGGTGATTTTCAAGCAGCGTGGCGAAGCGCTGGCCCACCATGCCTGTGGCGCCCACGATGCCCACACGATATTGTTTCATAACTAAACTCCTTTCAAATAACCGCCGAACCGAATAAGATCTGTTTCTCATCTTATACTATATGCTCTTGCAGGTGCAAAGTAATTTTTCATATTGACCTTTTTATTATACTGCTCTGCCCCATCGCTTTCAAGGTTTCGTTTTATCAGAAATTCTTTGTTTGTTCTTTTTGAAAATAAATAACATTTATTTTATTTTGTCGAATTTTCAATAAATTTTATTTAAATTTGTGAACTTCAACATAAATCCGTCGCATTTCCCTTCTGCATTTTGAAGAAATAGGGCATTCCCAACCCCCTCGCTATCCATTATAATATTCACAGATGGTTTTATGCCGCTTTTCACCGGAGGAATGAGGAGATCGCTATGAACGCCTATCAAGAGTTGTTGGATATCGCCACCCGCATCGGGCTGTATCTGCTGGAAACCGGTGCGGAGATCTATCGTGTGGAAGATTCCATCCGCGCCATCACCACCACTTATGGGGTGAAAGAAGTGGATGTGTTCGCTGTTCCCACCTGTCTGATCGTGACGATCAACCCCCCCGATTCCCCCAGCATGACCAACACCAAGCGCATCTATTCCCGCTCCACCGATCTGGGCCGTATTTATATGCTGAACACGCTTTCGCGGGATGTTGTGCGGGAAAAGCCCTCTTTTGAAGAAATCGAACGCCGTCTGAACGAAATCGAGCAGGCCCCCTCTTTATCTCTTTTCTGGCAGGTTTGCGCTTATGCGCTGGCCGCTTTCGGTTTCACGCTGTTTTTCGGCGGCACCTGGCTGGATGCCATCTGTTCGCTTTCCATGGGCGCAGCCATCCGGCTGATCGGCTATGGGCTGGATGCTTTTCACACCAACTCGTTTTTTATCAACACGATCTGCAGCGCCGCCACGGCGTTTCTGGCCGTTTTCTGGTATCGGCTGGGCGTTGCGCCGCATATCGATAAAATGGTCATCGGCGCCATGATGAATCTGGTTCCGGGCGTGGCCATCACCAATTCCGTTCGTGATATCATCGCGGGCGACCTTTTGGCTGGTCAGGCAAAGCTGACCGAAGCGCTGCTGGCCGCCACCGCCATGGCGCTGGGCGCCGGCCTGATCTTATCTTTGAACCGCTTGTTTTAACGCCTTTTCTTTTGGGCAAAACCACCGGTGAGGCAGCGCCCTCTCACGCTTTGAATTTTGTTTAGGTGAGGTGTTTTCATGTTTTTCAACGACTATATCCTGCCGTTTCTTTATGCTTATATTGCCTGTCTGGCGTTCAGCTTCATCTTTGGCCTGCGGGGCAAATTCATCTTTCTGGCTCCTTTGGGCGGTTCCATCTGCTGGACTTTATATCTGGCGCTGAATTTCACCCAAAACGACCTGATCCAATCTTTTCTGGCCACCATGGCGGTGGCGATCTACAGCGAGATCCTGGCGCGCATCTATAAAGCGCCCGCCACCATGTTTTTGATCATTTCCATTTTGCCGCTGGTGCCCGGCGCAGGCATCTATTATACGATGGAATATTGCGTGGCCGGCGACCAGATGTCGTTTTACACTTCTCTGGTGCATACTCTGGCCATTGCGGGCGCCCTTTCCCTGGGCATTGTGCTGGTGTCTTCGTTCTTCCGTTTGTTTTTCCAATTATGGCAGCGCATCCGCTATCACGATCAGAACGCCTGCCTGCATAAATAACTGCCTTTTAAAAAGCCCGAAACCGCAAAAACGGTTTCAGGCTTTTCTTGTTATATGGTCTTAGCCGTGTCATGCCGGGCGTTTCGGCGCATGAAATCATCCAGTTCCCTTTGGGTTTTCAGCACAACGGCCTTTTTTTCATAAGTTTTCAGCATTTGACGATAGGCCGCTTTCCTTTCTTTGTTTCTTCCCTCATGCAGGATCCACCAAACAAAAGCCGCATCGATCTTTTCGGGGCACCCCGCCGTGATGCTTTCACGCGAGCAATGGCGATAGGTGTGATATCTTTTGATGGCGCGACGCAGGCAGTTCCAGCGCGAAAACAACAGAAAGATGATCTGATCGGCCTGTTCGAGCCGCTCTTCCTGCAAAAAGGCGCCATAGTTGCCATCGATGACCCACTGCTCATTTTTCAAAAATTCAGCCACCATCGCGCGGGCTTCCTGCCGATCGCGTATTTTCCAGCCGGGTTCGAACTGAACCGTGTCAAGATAAAGCAGCGGCAGCCCATATTGTTCTGAAAGATATTTGGCGAGGGTCGATTTTCCGCTTCCGGAATAGCCTAACAGGGCGATTTTCATAGATCTTCCTTTCTTCCGTCAAAAGCGAAAACGGATGGCATGATCACATCCCATCCGTTTTGTTGATTTCTTTTATTCAGTTTACCGCTTTTTTCTAATCAATTCAATCAACGGGCCGCTTTTTTTCGAATTTTTGCGGAAGAAAAGCAAATTAAGCGTTTACGCCCTCACCGAAGAACAGCTTCATATCATCTTCCACGGTTCCGATCGGCGCGATGCCGAAGTTTTCGACCAGCACTTTTGCCACATTGGGGCTGAGGAACGCAGGCAGAGTGGGCCCCAGATGGATATTTTTAACACCCAGCGAAAGCAGCGCCAGCAGCACGATGACCGCTTTTTGCTCATACCACGCGATGTTGTAGATGATGGGCAGGTCGTTGATATCCTCTAACCCGAAGGCTTCTTTCAGCTGCAGCGCGATCACCGCCAGCGAATAGGAATCGTTGCACTGGCCGGCATCCAAAACGCGGGGAATGCCGCCGATATCGCCCAGATCCAGCTTGTTATATTTATATTTGGCGCAGCCCGCTGTGAGGATCACCGCATCTTTGGGCAGGCTTTTTGCAAATTCGGTGTAATATTCACGGGATTTTGCGCGGCCATCGCAGCCGGCCATGACCACGAACTTTTTGATGGCGCCCGATTTGACCGCCGCCACCACCTGATCGGCCAGCGCCGCAACCTGATGATGGGCAAAGCCACCGACGATTTCGCCGCTTTCCAGTTCTACGGGCGGCTCACAGCGTTTGGCGTGGGCAATGATCTCGGAAAAATCTTTTTCTTCGCCGATTTTTCCTTCGATATGCCTGCAGCCGGGATAGCCCGCGGAACCGGTGGTATATAAGCGGTCACGGTAGCTTTCCTTCGGGGGAACGATGCAGTTCGTCGTCATCAGAATAGGCCCGTTGAACGATTCGAATTCTTCTTTCTGGCGCCACCATGCGTTGCCGTAGTTGCCCACAAAATGGGGGTATTTTTGGAACGCGGGATAATAATGGGCCGGCAGCATTTCGGAATGGCTGTAAACATCCACGCCGGTTCCTTCCGTCTGCTGCAGCAGCATTTCCAGATCTCTCAGATCATGGCCCGAGATCAGAATGCCGGGGTTCTTGTTGACGCCCAGCTTCACTTTGGTGATCTGCGGGTTGCCATAAGTCTGCGTGTTGGCGCTATCCAGCATTTCCATGCCCGCCACACCGAATTTGCCGGTTTCCAGCGTGAGGGCCACCAGTTCATCCGCTGTCAGGGAATCATCCAGCGTGGCGGCCAGCGCGCGCTGCAGGAAGGCATCGATCTCTTCACGATCGCTGCGCAGAACATTGGCGTGTTTCGAATAGGCGGCCAGGCCCTTCAGGCCATAGGTGATCAGTTCACGCAAAGAACGGATATCTTCGTTTTCGGTGGAAAGCACGCCGACTTCGGCCGCTTTGGCTTCAAATTCGCTTCTGTCGCCCGACCACAAAGCCGCCTGCGGAAGAACTTTTTCGTTTTTCACCTGCGCCAGCAAAAGCTGCTTTGCTCTTAAGGTGTTTTCAATTTCTTCTGTGATGGCTTCTTTATCAAAATTGGCGTTGGTGATGGTGATGAACAGATTATTTGTGACACGATGATTGATTTCGGCACTGATGGCGGTGCCTTCCGCACGCAGGGCTGTGGTAACGGCCGAAAGGCCCTTGCTCACATAGATCAATAAATCCTGCATTGCCGCCACATCGGGCTGTTTTCCGCAAACGCCTACGCGTGTGCAGCCTTTGCAGCCGGCGGTTTCCTGGCACTGATAGCAAAACATCTGGTTTTCCATGTTGATTTCTCCTTTTTTGATCATCCTGTTTGTTTTGATTCCTGAACGCTCGTTACGCGGGGAACACCACCGTCAGCAGCATTTTAAAGTTTTCTTTCGCCATCACGGCGTGAGGCTTTTTGGCTGGCATTACTAAGGTTTCCCCGGCATTGACAATAAATTCTTTTCCATCCACGGTGAAAAGACCGGTTCCATCCAGAACCAACACCATGGCGTCGCCTGTGGAATCGTGGGTGCCGATTTCTTCGCCTTTTGCAAACGCAAACAGTGTAAGGCTGACATGCTCGTTTTGCGCCAATGTTTTGCTGATGATCTGCCCCGGCTGAACCGTCACTTCTTCGGCCAGCGCCAGCACCGTTTCTTTTTCGATATTTTTAAGAATTCCCATTTGCTTTTTCTCCTTTGCTTTATATGCTCTGTCGCCGCAAGGCTTTTTTCTTGGTTTCTGAACTGAGTATACCGGCTGCGCAGGTGAAAATATGTTGTTCTAACAACGCAACAGCAATTTTTTGATTTTTTTGCATAATGGGAAAACCGGCCATGGCTTTGGGGAAAAGCAAAGGGCGGCGGGCTATCCTACAGATGATAGCCCACCGCCCTCTATCGGTCTGAGGTTCATCCTGCGGATCAAGTCAAGTGACTGCGCGCCCCTGCATAGACATCAAACTTCTCAAATGGCCGTTATGTGGTTTTTCGTTCTATTTTTCCGCTTTCCAAAGCCCATGGAGATTGCAATATTCATAAGCGGCAAGAACTTCATCGCCCTCGCAAAGCATGAATTCCGCACAAGGTTTCTGGCCGGGATGCAGCTCTTTACGCTGGTTGCCCTGCTTTGTATGCAAAGCGATCCACATGATATAATGCTCTTCCTGCATGGGGTGTTCCACCGAGCCCACGGTCACCGTGACCTTGTTGCCTTCGATCTTGATGACGGGCAGATGCTTTTCACCCGCCGCGTCGGTGGTGTTGGGAATCAGTTCCTGCATAGGTTCTCCACAGCAAACCACGGGTACACCCGAGTTTTTGACATAAGCGATGATGTTGTGGCAGTGACGGCATTCATAAAATTTCATGTTCATGCTCCTTTCTGTTTTCCCATTTATTTAGTTTACGCCAAAAACGGCGTTTTCACACATTTTATAAAACCAGCGAAGGCGGGGCATAGACTCTGGCCGCCAGTTCCTGATCGAGCAGATAAAGGCCCTTGGCTTCTCCGCCGAACAATTCCATCTTTTTGATCAGGTCGGAAGCGTTGGTTTCTTCTTCGCCCTGTTCTTTGATGAACCAGTCTAAAAATTGAATGGTGCGATATTCTCTTTCTTCCATGGCCGCGTGATAGATCTGGTTGATGGAATCGGTGACATATTTTTCATGAGCCAGCCCCGCTTTTAAAATATCCATGGTTTTTTCTGTGGGGCTTTCGGGTTTCGCAATGGCTTCTAAAGTGACCTTTTCTTCATTGTTTTGCAGATATTTGGTGAAAAGCATCGCGTGATCTCTTTCTTCCTGCGCCTGCACCTGATACCAGTTCGCAAAACCGGCCAGACCCGCTTCGGTGAAATAATTGGCAAAATCCAAATATAAATAGGCGGAATAAAATTCTTTGTTGACCTGCTGATTGAGCAGTTCTGCCACTTTCTTGTTCATTCTCGATCCACTCCTTTTTCTGATTTAATCCGGGTGTCTACTTTGCATTCATTGTATCATGCTTTCTTGCTTATGCCAGTATTTTCTGCGGATTTTACAATTATTTTACATATTAAGCGATTTATTCCATTTATTTTTTGGTCATTCTGCTGCATTCTGCTGCATTTCATCTTTTCTTTTTGTTTTCACATTTTTTATTCACCAAAAAATCTATCCGCTTTTCGGTTCTGATTCAGAATGCCGAATAAAGAAAAAGCCCGAGAAGCTTTGGCTTCTCGGGCCTGTGGATTTTTAACTGAACAGAACGCCTTTTGCCGTGCGGCGGCGAAGCCTATAATCCCGTTTCAGCGGCAGTTGCGGCCCGCTCTTTTTGGGGGAGCGAGGCGGAAGGTTCCGCCTCGTTTTCCTTTGGCAGCGCTTCAACCGCAGGCGCTGCCTGCCGCGGCGATCGATCCATCATCGAAGCCAGTGTAATGCTGCCCAGCATTTGCTCGATCTCGCTTTGAATGGTCACATACACCTTGCGCACGGGGCAGTTCACCGTGGCAAACCGGCTGCAATATTCATCTTCTTCCAAGCAGCGGTTGATCTTCGTTGTGCCCTCTGTGATTTCGATGATCTGCAAAAGCGAAATTTCTTCGGGCCGGGCGGCCAGCGAAAACCCGCCGTTGACGCCCATAAAGTTTTGTACCAACCCCGCCTTGCGCAGATCGGTAAGAATATTCAGCAGGAATTTCTGCGGGATCTGCATTTTTTCCGAGATTTCTCCCGATGAAGTTTTGCCGCCCTTGATGGCCAAATAAAGCATCGTTCGAATGGCATAATCCGTTGTCAGTTTCAGCTGCATCTTCCACACACCGCTTCTCTTGATAAACTCTCCACGGGGATCTTCTGGTTTGATTTTACAATATCACACTTAGAGTTTTATTTCAAGACAGGCTTTTGGTTTTGTGACCTTGATCGGTAAAGAACTTCAGGAACGCACGATTTTATAATAGGCGCCCGCGGTAATTTTATAAACCAGCGCATAGATGCAGGCGAACACCGCGAAAGTGCCCAGCGTGCATTGCAGGATCATCGCAACATCATACAGCGAGAAAAGCGTCAGCAGCTTGCACATCACGCCGTAATTGAAGGCGATATGCACGGCGGCCACCGTCAGCGGGGCAAAAAACACCACCAATATCTGGCTGTTGATCGATCGCTTTACGGTTCGCTGTTCCATGCCCACTTTCTGCATGATCAGGTAACGCTCTCGATCTTCATAACCTTCTGAAATCTGCTTGTAATAAATAATCAGCACGGCGGCCATCAAAAACAGCGCCCCCAGAAAAAGCCCCAGAAAAAAGAAGCCGCTGTTCAAGGAATAATAATCCTGCCGAAAAGCTTCTTTGCTTTCAACGCTCAGGCGCTGCCAGTCGCCGGTCTCTTCGATGCCCGGTGCGCTTTCCAGCTGCCGGGGCAGCTCCATCTGTTTTTTTGCATCGGCCGTCACATTCCAAAACCCGTTCCAGCTCATGTTTTCATGGATGGTTTCTTTCTGGAAACGATAAATTTCCTGCATCTGTTCTTCGCTTTCCACCACGATCCAATAAGGGCGATAAGGTGTGGCAAACGCCCCGGCCGCCGCGGGCAGATTTTTGTTGAGCAGGATTCCTTCCACACGCAGTTCTTGATCATCCGGTGTGCGCAGGGTCATCTCGCGCTGCTCCCCCGAGATATCAGAAGAAATTTTGCTGTATTCCTCTTTCGAGATCAGGCAAAGCTGGCAAAGGCCGCCGCCCCTGCCGTTTTGCAGCGCATAGGTGCTGCCTTCTTTTTTTGCCAGGAGCCCCAGCCAGTGGTATTCATAAACCTTCGATGGCTTCATCTGTTTTTCGGCCATTGCCTGTTCCAGCCTTTGCAGCATCTCTTCTTTTGAAAACGGCTTTTTCACCCCGTCTTCATAGCTGACCTCCGCGCCGATGTTGCCGGGGAAACGGCCGGCAATGGTGGTCTGGCTTCCGCGGTAAAGCGATAAAGTGCCCGAGACCATCACCAGCACCATGGTGGAAAGGATGCAGATGTTGGAAAGCCCCACGGCATTGCGCCGCATGCGGTAAAGCATGCCCGAAACGCCGATAAAATGGTTGGTGCGGTAGTAATATTTTTTATTCCGGCGCAGCAGTTTCAGCATCGTGATGCTCACCGCGGTGAACAGGCAATAGGTGCCGATGATGACCAGAAACACGGCGATAAAATAGATGCCCACCGCCGCCAGGGCGTCCTCCGCCGTCACGGCGAGCCAATATCCGCCGCCCAGCGCCAAAATACCGATCAGCGTTGTGAGCCACCGGGTCTTGGGTTCCCGTTCCCCCGCGCTGCCCGATTGCAGCATTTCGATGGGGTTTTGGCGGTGCATGCGAAAAAGATTGATGACCAGATTGGCAAGCAAAATCAGCGAAAACAGCAGAACTGTCTGCAAGATCGCCCGTGGGGAAACATAAAACCCGAAATACGCTTCCTGCCCCATGATTTTATAAAGCAGCAGCGTCATCAATTTTTGCAGCAGCATGCCCATAAGAACGCCGCCGCAAATCCCCGCCAGCGCGGTATAAAAGCTTTCCGCGCCCAGCATCAGGGCGATATTTCGCTTATCCAGACCCAAAATGTGATAAAGGCCCAGTTCCTTTCTGCGCCGCTTCATTAAAAAGCTGTTGGTATAGGTGAGAAAAACGCCCGCGAACAGCGCGATGACCCACGAGCCGATGCTCATGAACATCGCCAGATAGTTATAGCGCGTGATATCCGGCAGATCGGCGGCGCCCGCCAGAGTGACCGAAATATCATAAGCCGCCGTGGTGGCCATGATCGTGAGCAGATAAGGCAGATAAAACTTTTTGTTCTTTTTCAGATTTTCAAAGGCCAGCTTAAAAAAGAATTTTGCCTTACGCATGATATTCACCGCCCTGTGATAACACAGTCAAGGTGTCTGAAATCTTTGCGAAAAGCTCTTGGTTGGTCTGTTCGCCGCGATAAAGCTGATGATACACTTCTCCATCCCTCAAGAATAAAATTCTTCCCGCGTGGCTTGCGGCTTTCACCGAATGGGTCACCATGACAATGGTCTGGCCCCCTTGGTTCACGGCGGAAAACAAAGAAAGCAGCGCATCCGAAGAACGGGAATCCAGCGCGCCGGTTGGCTCATCGGCCAAAATAAGCTGGGGCTGTGTGATCAGGGCGCGGGCCACCGCCACGCGCTGTTTCTGGCCGCCGGAAATTTCATAGGGAAATTTGGCAAGCAGCGGCGCGATCTCCAGTTTTTCGGCCAGCTCCGTAATCTTTTTATCCATTTTCTCATAGGGTTCGCCCGCCAGAACCAGCGGCAAAAAGATATTATCTTTGTTGGAAAAAGTATCGAGCAGATTAAAATCCTGAAAAACAAAGCCCAGATTATCGCGCCGGAAAGCGGAAAGCTTTCTTTCGCTGATCTGGCTGATGCATTGCCCATTCAAAACCACATCGCCGGCGGTGGGCTGATCCAGCGCGGCCAAAATATTCAGCAGAGTGGTTTTGCCCGATCCGGATTCCCCCATGATCGCCACATATTCCCCCTGCTCCACCGCGAAATTGACATTGCGCAGGGCTTCCACCTGATTGCCGCCAAAACGCGTGGTGTAGATCTTTTTTAAATGTTTTACTTCTAAAAGCGACATACGACAGTACCTTCCTTTCTGTGCCATTCCATGATAACGCAGATACCGCCGTGCTTCCATCGATTCTGCTTACAATTTGCCCCGCAGCCTTTCATTTTTGTAAGGTTATTCCACCATCTGCCCTTTTTGCGGGAATTTCAGGCTGACTGTGGTGCCCTTTCCCGGCAGGGAAGCCACCGCCAGACGCACACCCAGACGATCGGATACCTGGCGGCAAAGCGACAGCCCCAGCCCCGAAGATTTCTGTTCGCGGCGCCCGTTATAACCCGTAAAGCCTTTTTCGAAAACGCGCGGCAGGTCTTCGGGGCGGATGCCGATGCCGCTGTCTGAGATATTCAGTTCGCCCTGCTGCGCACAAATCTTTATTTTTCCGCCAGTGGGGGTATATTTCACGGCGTTGGATAAGATCTGCCCCAGCATGAATTCCATCCACTTGCGATCGGTGACCACTGTGAGATGGGTGGGAACAAATTCCAGCTCGATTTTCTTGAGGATGATGAGCCGCGCATATTTCCGCACACAGCTTTTCACCAGTTCATCCAGCCCGCAGCTGCCCAGAACATAATCGGTGGTGTCGCTATCCAGCCTTAGATAAGATAACACCATGCCCACATATTCTTCAATTTTAAAAAGCTCGCCGCCCAGGGCTTCTTCATCCACAGGCGCGCCCTGCTGCAGCAGCAGATGCATGGCGGCAATGGGCGTTTTGATCTGATGCACCCAGCGGGTGTAATATTCCATCATTTCACGGCGGCTATTTTCGTTTTCCGCGTCGATGCGGTTCCTGTCGGCGGCCACCGCTTTCACCAGCTGCTGGTAATCGTTTTCCAGCGCGCCCGAAGGCGGCGGCATCCGAAACCACGCTTCATGCTGATTTTTCAGCAGCATCTGCAGCTCATGATGGTGCCTTCGATAGCGAAAAAAACCCACGCAGAAAAACAGACTGCCCACCACCATGCAAAGAACAGAAGCATAGCCCACCGCTTCCACCGGCAAATTATATAAAAAGAAGACACAGGCGAAAATGGCCGCAAAAGAAAGCAACAGTAAAATCAGTTTATACTGCCTCATCAGATAAGATCCCAAGAGTTTCATGCCTGTTCCTCCGCCCAATACCCTTCGCCTTTTTTGGTGTGGATCAATTCATGCACGCCTGCTGTTTCCAGCTTTTTGCGCAGCCGCGTGATGTTGACCGTCAATGTGTTTTCATCGATGAAATCATCCGATTCCCACAGGCGTGTCATCAGCGCGCTTCGGCTGACGACTTTGCCGCGGTTTTCCAAAAGCATCTGCAAAATGCGCCATTCGTTTTTGGTCAGTTCAACGCTGCTGCCATGAACATATAAAGTGCCTTCGGATAAATTCATCACCGCGCCGCCGCATTCGATCACCCGCACAGAAGGCCCGAAATCATAGGCCCGCCGCAGGATCGCCTGAATTTTCGCCGTCAGCAGCGACAATTCGAAGGGCTTTGCAATAAAATCATCGCCGCCCATGTTCATCGCCATGATCTGGTTCATGTGGTCGGCGGCCGAAGAGAGAAAGACGATGGGCACTTTTGAAATCTTGCGAATCTCACCGCACCAATGATAGCCGTTGAAAAACGGCAGCGATATATCCATCAGCACAAGCTGCGGATCAAACTTTGCGAATTCCGCCAGCACCTGATCGAAGCTCTCTGCGCAGGAAACAGAATATCCCCAGCGCTCCAAATGATCGCGCACAATGTTGGCAATGACCAGATCATCTTCCACGATGAAAATTCGATAACTTTTCATTTTCGCCTCCGTGTGGTTCGTCTACTGTTCTATTCTATCTGATTCCTTTTCAAAAAGCACCTTTTTTACAAGATTTTCTTTTCCTTCCTTTTAGGGCGGATATCATGCCGTGGTTTTTCTTCTTTCCGGCGCTCATATCCCCATGGATAAGCACATAAATATTAAAGGAATTGACAGCAAAGAGGGTGTTGCATTTTGAAACAGACCATGGAAGATCGCGCCGAGCTTCTGGCCCGCTATATCATCGACCACCGCGCAACCGTAAGAGCCGCAGCGCAGCATTTCGGCATTAGCAAATCAACCGTACATAAAGATGTGACCGATCGTTTAAAGCAGTCAGATCGTGCATTATATCTGGAAGTGAAAAAGGTTTTAGACGCCAACAAGGCCGAACGCCATATCCGCGGCGGCATGGCCACGCGGCAAAAATACCGCAGCGCCAAACATCCCCCCGCCGGCCCCGATGCCGCTTCTCTGAACGAAAATTGATTTTTACCTTATGCCCCATACCCGGCAAAAGCGCCCCTTCTTTTCTTAAACAGAAAAGAAGGGGCGCTTTTTTATTCAGGCCATATTTTTTAAAACTTTGCCTGATTGGGTTTAAACCGTCACACGCGGTGACAGGCCACCCAGTGTCGGGGTGCCACCTCGGTGAGCTGGGGTTCTTCTTCGCTGCACCGCGGCTCGGCATAAGGGCAGCGGGTGTGAAAGCGGCAGCCCGAAGGAACTTTGGCCGCGCTGGGCACTTCCCCCTTCAGCACGATGCGTTCGCGCTTTTGCCTGCCCGATAAAATAGGGATGGCCGACAGCAGCGCCTGTGTATAAGGATGCTGCGGATGCGCGAACAATTCTTCGTTATCGGCCAGTTCCATGATCTTGCCCAGATACATCACCGCCACGCGATCGGAGATATGCTCCACCACATTCAGCGCATGAGAGATGAACAGATAAGTCATATTGCCATATTGTTCTTTCAGATCCATCAGCAGGTTGATAATCTGCGACTGAATGGATACATCCAGCGCGGAAACCGCTTCATCGCAAACCAAAAATTCCGGCTGCAGTGCGATTGCTTTGGCGATGGCCACGCGCTGACGCTGACCGCCGGAAAATTCATGGGGATAGCGCTGCGCATAAACAGGGCTGAGGCCCACCTGTGTGAGCAATTCACCGATGCGCTCGAAAGCTTCTTTATTGCTCATGCCCATTTGAACGGTCAACACCTCACTGAGAAGCCGCTTTACGGTCTGCCGCGGGTTGAGCGAAGAATAAGGGTCCTGAAAGATGATCTGCAGCTTTTTGCGCAGTTTTCTCAGATCTTCCCCCTTGGTTTGCAGAATATCCTTTTGGCCGTCGAAAATGATTTGGCCGTTGGTGGGTTCATTGAGCCGCACGATGGCGCGGCCGATGGTGGTTTTGCCGCATCCCGATTCGCCCACAAGACCCACCGTTTCGCCGCGGCGAATATCCAGGCTCACGCCGTCTACGGCGCGGATCTGCCCCACGGTGCGCTGCATCAGCCCCGCTTTGATGGGGAAATGCACCTGCAGATCTTCAATTTTCAATATGGATTTTGCGGCCTGCATCGTATCAGTCATGGTTTTCACCCCGCTTCAAATAACAGCTTACCCTTCTGTCGCCGCTGATGAATTCTTCGGGCGGTTCTTTGCGGCAGATCTCCATCGCATAGGGGCAGCGCGGTGCAAAACGGCATCCCTCGGGGAAATGCAGAGGGTTCGGAACCGTTCCCGAAATGGATTCCAGCCGCCCGCCGCGGGTCACTTTGATGCCCGGGATGGATAAGATCAACAGCTTGGTATAAGGATGCCATGGATCTTCGAAGATCTTTTCCAGCGGCCCCTCTTCAACGATCTTGCCGGCATACATCACAGCCACCCTTTGGGCAATCTGCGAAACCACACCGAAATCATGGGTAATCAATAAAATTGACATGTTGGATTCTTTTTGAAGCTGCTTGAGCAAATCGATGATCTGGGCCTGAATGGTCACATCCAGCGCCGTGGTGGGTTCATCGGCAATAAGCATCTGCGGGTTGGAAGCCAACGAAATGGCGATCATCACGCGCTGGCGAAGGCCGCCCGAAAGCTGATGGGGATAAACTTTCAGCCGCTCAGCAGGGTTTGGGACCCCCACGCGTTTCAGGATCTCCACCGATTTTTCAAAGACCTGCTGCCGCGAAAGGCTTGGGTCATGCAGGTGAAACACCTCGCCCAGCTGACGCTCGATCTTATAAACGGGGTTCAGTGAAGTCATCGGTTCCTGAAAGATCATCGATATCTTGGAACCGCGCAGTTTTCGCGCCTCTTCTTTTGTCAGTTCCAGAATTTCTTCGCCATCGACCTTCAAATAATCCGCCTGAACCTCAGCGGTATCCGCAAGCAGGCGGATGAGCGAAAGCGAAGTAACGGTTTTGCCGCATCCCGATTCGCCCACAAGGGCCAGTGTTTCCCCGCGCTCGATGGAAAAAGAGACCCCATCCACCGATTTCACCACACCTTCGGGGGTGTGGAACCAGGTGCGCAGATTCTTCACCTCTAAAAATGTATCTTTTGACATCATCTTTGCACCTACTTTCTCATTTTGGGGTCAAACGCATCGCGCAGACCGTCGCCGATCCAGTTCATGGCCAGCACAGTCACCGAAATGGCGATGCCGGGGATGGTGGTCAAATAAGGCGCCAGCTGCAAATAGTTTCTGCCCTGGCTGAGCATCACGCCCCAATCGGGCGCGGAAGCATCGGCGCCCAGCCCCAAATAAGTTAAGCTGGCCGAAGAAAGGATGGCCCCGCCAACCGCCAGAGTTGCCTGAATGATGATCGGCCCCATGCAGTTGGGCAGAATATGGCCGAAAATGATGCGCATGTTCCGGAACCCCGCCACCTTGGCCGATTCCACATATTCGGTGTTTTTGATGGCCAGCACCTGCCCGCGGGTCAGGCGCGCAAACCGCGGCCAGCCCACGATGGCCAGCGCCAGAATGATGTTTCTCTGGCTGGAACCAAGCGCCGCCATAAT
Source organism: Acidaminobacterium chupaoyuni (assembly GCF_047936785.1). GTDB lineage: Bacteria > Bacillota > Clostridia > Oscillospirales > Butyricicoccaceae > Acidaminobacterium > Acidaminobacterium chupaoyuni. The sequence goes on along the minus strand of NZ_CP176394.1, from coordinate 1,107,841 downwards.
GGCAATGGCAACGATCAAAAACGGGAACGACAGCATGATATCGGTGAAACGCATCAGAATCGTTTCCACAATGCCGCCGAAATAGCCGCTGAAAAGCCCGATGGCAACGCCGATGCAGGCCGAGATCAATGCCACGGAAAGACCGGTGATGACAGAAGTTCTTCCGCCGTAAAGCAGGCGGCACCAGATATCTCTGCCCAAATCATCCGTCCCCAGAAAATGTGCGGCGGATTGGCCGGGTTTTTGCAGCATCCCCACAAAATCCATATCCAAAATCGGGTCATATTTTGTGAACAGCGGCGCCCCGGCGCATAAAATGATGATGACCGCCATCATCACCAGCCCCAGCACCGCAATTTTATTCTTGCAAAAGCGGCGAACCACATCCGACCAATAGGTCGTTACGGGCAGCGCCTCGATGCCCAGTTCTTCCGAGGGGGTATTTGTTTTTTGTTCTTCCTGTTCCTGCGCCATGGGATCTTTCAGTTCCTTCATTCCAATACCTCCCCTTATGCTTTTTTATCCAGCCGGATGCGGGGATCCACACTGGCATAGATGATATCGATGGTCAGGTTCACCAACAGATAGCTGGTGCAGAGCACCAATGTGATGCCCTGAATGGTGGGATAATCTCTTTTTGAAATGGAATTGACCGCCAAGCGGCCAACGCCCGGCCACGAAAAGATCGATTCTGTGACAACGGCGCCGCCCAAAAGCCCGCCGATCTCGCCGCCGATCACCGTGATAACGGGGATCATGGCGTTTTTCAAGGCGTGGCCCCAAATGACAACGCGTTCTTTCAAGCCTTTGCTGCGCGCATACCGCACATAATCCTGATTCAGCACATCCAGCATGCTGGATCGGATCATGCGCGTTTGGGTGGCGGCCATGCCCAGCGCCAGAGAAGCCGCGGGCATGATGATGAATTTCAGATATTGCAGCGGCCCCACACCGCTCAGGGCGTCGGAAGCCGTGCTGGGCAGCCAGCCCAACTTCAGCGAGAAGAAAATAATCAGCACAAGGCCAAACCAGAATTTCGGCAGAGAAACGCCGATGGTGGCCAGGGCTGTGGCCAAAGAATCCCAAATGCTGTTATGTTTCAACGCCGCCAGAATGCCCAGCGGAACAGAGATCAGCAACGCCAGCAGCATCGAAAACCCTGCCAGCTGCAAAGTGGCGGGCATGCGGGCGATAATGCTGTCGAACACATCGAGATTGGTGGCATAAGACACGCCCAGATCGCCATGCAGCGCATTTTTGATAAAATCGATATATCGAATGAAAAAGGGCTTATCTAACCCCCACTCTGCCTCGACCCTCGCCCGCTGTTCTTCCGAAACCGTTCCGTCTTCGGTTCCCAGAATCAGATCTACCGGGTCGCCCGGTGTGATATAGAGCAGCGAAAAGATCAGCAGCGAAATCACCAGCAGGGTGGGAATCGCCTGTAAAATTCTTTTCAGAATATAAGTCCACATAATTTCTACTCCTTTATGGATGAAATCCTATGAGAATTCTCATAGGATTTCATCGCCTGTATCAACTGCTCAGCTTTTAGGGTCGATCGGTCAGCTTACTTTCACGCCGACATTTCTGTGATCGTTGCACAGCGAATGATAAACGCTGGCATAACCGAAATCGCTCACGCGCTTGTTGACGCCCATCTGGGTATATTCAAAATAGGTGAAAATATGCGGGGCTTCCGAAATAAAGATCTCGGCGGCCTGGGTCAGCAATTTTGCGCGGTCATTGGCGTCGATGGTCTTCCATGCCTTATCCAGCAGGGCATCCACTTCTTTGTTGGAATAACCGCAGTTGGGGCTCATCACGGATTCATTGGTATGCATAATGCGCATCGGGCCGTCAAGGTTCGAATAACCGCCCAGGATATACATTTCCACATTGCCTTTTTTGATATCATCGGTATGGGTGCCCCATTCCACGGTCTGGGCCGTGCAGTCAACGCCGATGGCCTTTAGCGAACCGGCCACGATGACCGCCAGCTTTTCGCGGTTGGCGTCGTTATTGCCCACCTGCAGGGTGAATTTCATTTTTTTGCCGTCTTTTTCACGGATACCGTCGGAACCCTTCTTCCAACCGGCCTGATCCAGCAGTTTTTCCGCTTCTTTCACATTATATTCTACACATACCGCTTTGAAAGCCTTTTCGTTGCCGCCGGGGCGTTCATAAGAGATGGGGCCATAAGCGCGCACGGCCAGTTTGGCGCCGGCGTCATTTTTGAAAATGGCTTCCACCGCGCTGTCCATATCCACCGCCATGCTCAGCGCGCGGCGCACCTGCGGGTCGGTGAACAGTGCGTTTTTACAGTTGAAACCGATCCAGCGATAAGAACCGATTTCCGAAGGTCTCAAATCCAAATAATCTTTTTTGCTGATGTTGCCGACTTCTGTGGGCAGGATCGACAGCGAGATATCGATTTCCTGGTTTTGCAGCGCGATGGCGGAAACCGATTTATCCGAAATGATCTTGAACACAACGCGATCCAGCGAAGGTTTCACCCAGAAATCGTCGTTGCGTTCCAAAACCACCTGTGTATCCACCACATGCTCAACGAATTTATAAGCGCCGGATCCCACAGGCTTTGTTCCCAGATCCCAGTTTTGCTCGATGGCTTTTTTGGGGATAATATAATTCTGATACATCTTATATTCCCACAAAACATCGATATCCTTTGTGATGAACTGCACCGTGAACGGGTCGATGACTTTCACTTCTTTTAAAGAGTTTGAAAGCTCGGTGTATCGCACGGAACCGTTATCGGGGTTCAGATAATAGTCATAAGAAAACTTCACATCTTCCGCGGTGACCTGAACTTTTTCATCCCCAAAAAGTTCATTGCCGGTCTGCCAGTAAATGTCTTTTCTCAGCTTTACTGTCCAGGTGACATTATCATCGGCGCATTCCCATGAAGTGGCCAAAGACGGCGTGAAGTTGGAATCGGCATCCATCTCCACCAGCGTGTGATAAATTTGGCGAATGATATACCCATCTCCGTCAGAGGTGGTCTTCCATGGAACCAGAGTTGTAACGGGCATGTATGTGCCGATCACCAGTTCGTTTTTCTTATTTGCGTTGGGGTTCGAAGGGGTCTTATCGGTGCTTTCTTCTTTGCCGTTCGAATCGCCTTCCTGCTTCACATTGCTGTTGCAGGCCGTCAGCAGCATCAACGCCGCCAAAAACAATGCCGTGAAAGAAATTAATCGTTTTTTCATGCCTTTTCCTCTCCTTTATGCTAAAATGTATATGTCAGCCGACAGTGGTCGGTTGCCATCCCACAAAGCAGACAAAATTGTCTTTCATTCGAAAACAATTGTTTTTCTTCTTATTGTAGTGTAGTATAGCATTATACTCTAAAAAAATAAAGCATTTTATGTATTTTTTTACACTTTGCATAATAATGCTCTAATTTATTAGCATATATTTCAAGTTTGTTTCCTATTTTTGTAATATATGCATGATAGGCGCTATCTTTTTTATATATAGAGGAGGAATCTTATGACGGATCTTTTGGAATGGCTGCGCAGTGACTTCAACTCTGCCAGTTCGATGTTTACCGCTAAGCAAAAACAAATTATTAAATACATACTCGATCACCCCGCCGAAGTATGCACTATTTCTCTGAAAGAACTCAGCCGGCGAACCGATTGCACAGAGGTGACCTTGCTGCGTGTGATGCAAAAACTGGGGTTTTCGGGATTCATCGAGTTTAAGATCGCGCTGCGAAAAAAATTGCCTTCTTTCGAAAACGAACAGCGTTTTGTTCCCGAACACACCAGCCAGGAAGAATCGCTTCAGCATAAACAGGCCATGCTGGAACAGATCATTCAGCAGGAGCAGGCGAATTTCCATGTTTTTATGCAAACCGTGCAAACGCAGCCCTATTTAGATGCTGCGCAGCTTCTTTTGAACACCGATTCGGTTTTGATCCTCGGGCGCGGCCTTTCCAACAGTCTGGGCGAATTTTTAAGTTATCGTCTCAGCCTTCTGGGTATTCGCAGCATGGTCTGCAGCCCCGAAAATGTAAATCTTCTGCCGGGCCAGCTCAGCAGCATCAACCAGCGCACCGCGGTGATCGTGATGACTTTCCCCGTTTATTATCCCTTGATGAATCAGCTGGTGGATTATTGCTTAGACCGTCATGCCCCCCTGCTGGTCATCACCGACAGCGCCCTTTCGCCCGTTGCCGATCGAAGCCCTTATACCCTCTTATGCCCTCTCGCCAAAGGCACCGTTTATAATTCTCTTGTCACCGCGCTGGAAGCGATCAACCTTTTGATCCATGCCATCACCATCCAGATGGGCGTCGGGTTTCAAAAGCTGCGTTCCGAAACGCAAAAGTTATTCACACAGCTGGATTCTGCGCTTAAAATGGATAACAGCGCTTCGCCTGAAGTTTGATCGACTTCCTTTAAAAATCATTGATACCGCGAAAAAAAGAAAGCACCGAGAAAATCTTCTCAGTGCTTTTTCTTTATTCTTGAAAAGCCGCAGGATGCTCCGCCGCTTCTATTCCCCCATGGTGCCCAGCTGCTGGATGCATTCCATAGCCTCTGCCGCGGCGCCCAACGCCGGCGCTTCCCGCCCCAGTGTGGCCATGGCGAGGTTCACAGGCAGCGGCGTGACCCGCTGCACCATCTCTTTCAAATGCGGCAAATACGGCGACAGCGTCTGGGCATGCCGCCCGCCGATGAGCACCGTTCGCGGGTTGAGCAGGTTGACGGCGTTGCCAATGAGCAGCGCCAGCTCGCCCAGGCATTCCCGCGCCGCCTCATGCAGCGGCTGCCCCTGCGGCGCTTCTTTCCATGCCTCGTCTTTCTGCATCAGCCTTTCGATCTTTTCTTCAAACAGCCCGGGTTTTCCCGAGATATTGCAGGTGCCTTGTTCGAACTGTTCTTTCCCAACGGTATAACCCACTTCGCCCGAACGGCTGTCGGCCCCATAGATCAGGTTCCCATGGCAAAGGAACGCGCTGCCTACGCCCGGCCCCACCACCAGATAAAACAGATCGTCGGCCTGTTCCCCGGCGCCGCGCCATCGCTCGCCCAGCGCCGCGCAATTAGCGACATTGTTCACAAAAACAGGGAAAGAAAAATAGGGCTTCAAATGCTGTTTCAAATCGAATTCCAGCCAGCCGAACGCATTGGCGCGAATCACCATCCCCTTGGTAGAAACAGAACCCGGGATGCTGATGCCCAGCCCGATCACCCGCTGTTGGGGGATCTGCGCTTCGCGCAGCGTTTCAAGAATTTTCAAAACGATCTCGCTGGCGGAAGAGATGGGCGATTTGGCGGCATGGAACAAAATTTCTCCGTTAAGATCTGTTATAAGGATCACCGTATCTTTTAAGGTGAGATCCACCCCCAGCAAACAAGCCGAATGAGGATTGAACCCTAACATTTTAGAAGGCCTTCCGCTTCCCTTTGTGGGAACACGCTCGCCCAAATCGGTGATGAGCTTCTTTTCTAAAAGTTCGTCTGCGATGGCGCTGACCGTTGTTTTGCTCAACGAAAGCTCTTTGGCCAGTTGTGCGCGGCTGATGGGCTGTTTTTCCTTGATTTTTTCCAGCACCAGCTTGCGGTTGATCCTCTTGATCAGATCAAAGCTCCCGGTAATTTGGTTCATTCTTCTTTCCCTCCGGCAATTTTGCTTTTATCAAAATTTTCTGAATCTTTATAAAGTTAAAAGCATATTTTGTCATATTTCTCTTTATTTTTCTATTATACCAAAACATTTTGCTTAAATAAACTATTTCCGTTTTATTTTCTTTCTTTCCTTTTGATCTGCGCCCAAAATGCATTTGACTATTTTTAAAGAAGATTGTATGATATATCCAAGAAAGAGTGAGGTGTTTTGGATGTTTTTAGATAAAAATTTAACAATGCTAACGGATTTTTATGAATTCACCATGGCCAACGGTTATTTTAAAGAAGGCGTTGGCGATACCATTGCTTATTTTGATATGTTCTATCGCAATGTGCCCGATAACGCGGGATATGCCATTATGGCGGGCGTGGAGCAACTGGTGGAATATCTGCAAAAGCTTTCGTTCACCGAAGAAGATCTTGCTTATCTGCGCAGCAAAAACTGTTTTGACGAAGCGTTTCTGGAATATCTTCGCCATTTTAAATTCAGCTGCGATGTTTGGTGTGTTCCCGAAGGCATGCCCATTTTCCCGGGTGAGCCCATCGTCATGGTGCGCGGCCCCGTGGTGCAGGCCCAGTTTATCGAAACCATGGTGCTGCTGACCATCAACCACCAAAGCCTGATCGCCACAAAAGCCAACCGCATGACCCGCGCCGCCGAGCATCGCGCTGTTTTGGAATTTGGCTCTCGCCGCGCCCAAGGCGCAGACGGCGCTGTTTTAGGCGCCCGCGCGGCCTATATCGGCGGATGTGCCGGAACGGCCTGCGTGATGACCGATCGCGATTTCGGTGTGCCCGCTGCGGGCACCATGGCCCACAGCTGGGTTCAGATGTTCGATACCGAATATGATTCGTTCAAAGCCTATGCGCTGGCTTATCCTCAGGATTGCACTCTGCTGATCGATACTTACAGCGTGATGAAGCATGGCCTGCCCAACGCCATCCGCGTGGCAAAAGAAGTGCTTCAGCCCATGGGCTATCGCTTGAAAGGCGTGCGCATCGATTCCGGCGATATCGCCTATATCAGCAAACAGATCCGCGCGCGGCTGGATGCCGAAGGCATGCAGGATACCAAGATCGTGGTTTCCAACTCGCTGGATGAAGTGATCATCCGCGATCTGATCCTTCAGGGCGCCCAGATCGATACCTTTGGCATTGGCGAACGCCTCATCACTTCCGGCAGCTCCCCGGTGTTCGGCGGCGTTTATAAACTGGCCGCCATCGAAGATCAAAAGGGCAACATCATCCCCCGCATCAAGATCTCTGAAAATGTCGAAAAGATCACCACACCTCATTTCAAGCAGGTCTGGCGCTTCTTCGATAACGAAACCGGTCTGGCCGGCGCCGATGTGATCACCCTGCATCACGAAGAGATCCCTGAAGATCAATATACGATTTTCGATCCGGTTTATACCTGGAAGAAAAAGACCCTCACCAATTATACCGCGGTTCCCCTGCTTCGTAAAATTTTCGATCACGGCGTTTGTCTTTATGAAAAGCAGCCCATCGGAAACATCCGCGCCTTCTGCCAGGATCAGGTGGGGCGCCTGTGGCCCGAAGTTCTGCGTTTTGAAAACCCCCACGCCTATATCGTCGATCTTTCGCCCAAACTGTGGAAGATCAAGCAGGATCTTCTGGAACAATATTAAAAATCAACCTTTTCGGAGCAGCCCATCGGCTGCTCCTTTTTTGTCTTAATTGTTAAATTCTTGTGAAACCTTGAAATAAAAAGGCAACTCTGCTATACTTTTTGTGCGGAATACCCGCTATTTTTCATTTGGAGGAGGATCCCCATGAATCATTCCCAGCTTTTACGCCGCATCGCCGCTGTCGCCTGTTCCGCCGCTCTTGTGTTTTCCCTGGCGGGCTGCAGCAAAGAAACCGCGGCTTCAAAGAAAGATACAACCGCCAAAAGTGAAAACACCGGTTCTCAAAGCGAGAAAGATGCCCCGAAAGTTCCCGACGGCCCCCTGACAGAAGAATCTTATACGCAGCTTCTGCAAGGTTACTATGACAAGCTCATGGAAGCCAGCAGCCAGGCTTCTCAGGAATTCGAGGCCATCAACAAAGCCACCACGGATGACGCCAAGAAAAAGCAACTGGAATATGCCATGGGCCTTTTCGAAAATGTGCAGACGCTTTATGATCCTTTCATCGATATCAAAGCCCCCGATAGTTTTACCGAAGCGCAGACACTCATCAGCAGCGGCGCTTCCGCATCGCAGGAAGTTTTGCGCCTGACGGTGAAAATGTCGCGCCTGCTGGCAGATGAAAATAAGATCGCCGAAGCGCGTGTGGTGGAAAAAGAAATTTCCAACCATACCAAAGATCAACAGAAGTTTTCTCAGGGCCTGGCAATGGTTCTGGGCGATTCCGTCGGGGTGGGCGACCCGATCAAAACTGAATAAGAGTTTGTAGGGAGCTTGCGCAAGCAGGCTGAGAGGAAGCGTATGCGCCGCTTCGACCGCATCACCTGATTTGGATAATGCCAACGGAGGAATCAAACAACGCTTTCGAAGGGGGATCTGCCAACAGGCGGGTTCCCCTTTTCAATATTTCGGGTTCATAAAAGCTTCCCTTTCCGATTCATCAATCATCCTGACAGAGGTAACCACATGAACGAAACGATCACCCCCGAATGGGTGCGCCGCCGCGCGCCCCTTGTCCATCTAATCACAAATTATGTCACCGCCAACGATTGCGCCAACCTTCTGCTGGCCGCGGGGGCTTCGCCCATTATGGCCGATGATCCGCTGGAAGCGGCAGAGATCACTTCCGGCTGTTCTTCCCTTGTGCTGAATCTGGGAACGCTGAACCCGCGCCATGCCGAAGCCATGCTTTTGGCGGGCAAAGAAGCAAACCGCCTTGGCCACCCGGTGTTGCTGGATCCTGTGGGCATCGGCGCTTCGGCTTTTCGCGCCGATACGGCGGCCGGGTTGCTGAAACAGCTGCGGTTTTCTGTGATCCGCGGCAATCTTTCCGAGATCTGCCGCCTGGCGGGCATCCCCGCCCGGGCGCATGGCGTAGATGTTTCTGCTGAAGCGGCGCAAACCGATTTCTGTTCCCTGCTGGCCGCGGTGAAGCGTTTCAGCCTTTCCTGCGGCGCGGTCATCATCGCCACAGGCCCCACCGACCTTGTGGTTTCCGGCCGTCAGGCGGCGCGCCTGCGCAACGGCCACCCGATGATGAGCCAAATCACCGGCAGCGGCTGCATGCTTTCCGCGCTGTTGGGGGCCTATCTGGGCGCAGCCCCCGATTCGCCTTTTGAAGCCTCGGTGGCTGCGGTTTCTGCCATGGGGCTTTGCGGCCAGCTTGCCGCCGAATCTCGCGGCACAGCGAGTTTTCGTATGGGGCTCATCGACCAAATGAGCCTGCTCAGTGATGCTGTCTGGAATGGAGGAAAAGAAATTGAATTTTTCTAAAGAAACTTTGCGGCTGTATGCCGTCACAGACCGCAGCTGGCTTTGCGGCAGAACCCTGGAACACGATGTGGAAGAAGTGTTGAAAGGCGGCGTCACGCTGCTGCAGCTGCGCGAAAAGCAAGCGGATACGGCCTCTTTTGTGCGTGAAGCGCTTGCCATGCGCCAAATCACCGCCCGCTATCAGGTTCCCCTGATCATCAACGACCGTGTGGATGTTCTGCTGGAAAGCGGCGCCGACGGTGTGCATATCGGCCAGGGGGATGGCGACGCTTCGCTGATCCGCCGCCAGATCGGGCCCGATAAAATTTTAGGCGTCTCCGCCCGCACTGTGGAACAGGCGCGTGCCGCCGAAAAACAGGGCGCCGATTATATCGGCGTCGGCGCCGTTTTCGGCACTTCCACCAAAGCCGATGCACAAACCATTTCTCCCGCGCTTTTGCGCCAAATCGCCGAAAGCGTTCAGATCCCCGTGGTTGCCATCGGCGGCATCAGCGCCCGAAATATTCTTTTGCTGAAGGGCTGCAAAATGGCGGGGGTCGCTGTGGTTTCGGCGCTGTTTGCCCAAAAAGATCCGCAGGCTGCGGCAAAAGATCTTCTTGCGCTTTCGCGCGAAATATGCGAAAATGACAAATAATCTTTTATTTGATTTTGACGGCACGCTGTTTGATTCCATGGGGATCTGGGATCATTTGGCCACGGATTTTTTGCGCCTGCATGGCAAAACGCCGCCGCCCGATCTGGAAAGCCGTGTGACTTCGATGAATGTCGGGCAGGTCTGCCTGTATTTTCACGAGGTTTTGGGGCTTTCCCCCACCCCGCAGGAACTGGAGACGCAGGTATTTTCGCTTCTTGAAAAGCGATATGCCTTTGAGATCATGCCCAAACCCGGCGTGCCCGCTTTTTTAAAAGACTGCGCGGCGGCTCATCGCTCGATGAATATTCTCACCGCTTCCCGCCGGCAGCATGTGGAGGCCGCTCTTCGCCGATGCGGTCTGCTCGGTTATTTCCACCGCATCGATTCCTGCGGCGCGTGGAACCAAACAAAAGATTCCCCACTGGTCTTTCAAACGGCCGCAAAACTTTTGGGCTGTTTGCCCAAAGAACTGACGGTCTTTGAAGATGCGCCCCATGCGGCACAAAGCGCCCGCGCGGCGGGGTGTGTTGTTTATGGGATCTACGACCCTGCTTTTTCCGCACAGCGCGCCCTGCTGGAAGCTTCCTGCGTGGCCTGCTTTACCGATTTCACCGAAATGAGGAACCTTTTATGAAAACAGTTCTGACCATTGCCGGCTCTGATTGCAGCGGCGGCGCGGGAATTGAGGCGGATATTAAAACCATCACCGCCCACAAAATGTATGCCATGAGCGCCATCACCGCGCTGACCGCCCAAAACACCACCGGAGTGACGGCCATCCATGAGATTCCTCCCGAATTTCTGGCGCAGCAGCTGGATCAGATCTTCACGGATATCCGCCCCGACGCAATCAAGATCGGCATGGTTTCTTCCGAAGCCCTGATCGAAGTAATCGCACAAAAACTCAAACAATATGCCTGTGAAAAAGTGGTTTTAGATCCTGTGATGATTTCCACCAGCGGAAAACCTCTCCTTCAAAAAAGCGCGGTGGCTGCTTTGGTGGCCCGGCTGTTTCCACTGGCCGCCGTCATCACCCCCAACCTTGCCGAAGCTGCGGCCCTCACGGGTTCCGATGTGCAAAGCAGGTGTGAAATAACGGTAGCTGCCCGCCGGCTTTCCATGCTGACGCCTGCCGCTATTCTGATCAAAGGCGGCCATCTTGAAAAAAGCTGTGATGATCTGCTTTTAGAAGGCGGATGCGAGAAGTGGTTCTCTTCCCCCCGCATCGATAACCCCAACACCCATGGAACCGGCTGCACGCTTTCTTCCGCCATCGCCTGCGGCCTTGCCGCCGGCCTTTCCATCAGCGACAGTGTGGCGCAGGCCAAAGCCTATATCACCGGCGCCATCAATGCCCGGCTGGATCTTGGCCGCGGTTCGGGGCCTCTGAACCACTGCTGGAGCCTTTAACGCTCTATATCTTTGGCATTCTATATCTTTGGCACCCTCCATCTTTCACGCTCTATACCTTTGGGCAGGGTAAAAAACTTGCTGCCGTTTTTTCATGGCAGTCTAATTTTTCGGCTTACTCCTTAAAATTTCTTTTAAAGGCGGTGTACCCTTTGTATCAGATCGACCCGATGACCGCAGCATATGCCGAAAGCATCTGCCAGTGGCAATATCCCGGCGAATATGCCGTCTACAGCTTTGAAAAAAATCAAGAAACTCTTTCAGAGCTTATGAACGGCGAATATTTTTCCTGCGTCAATGCAGCGGGAGATCTTATCGGTTACTTCTGTTTTGGCGGGTCGGCGCAGATCCCCACTGAAACGAGCTATACGGCTGATGAGGATAAGATCGATATTGGTTTGGGGCTTTCCCCCGCGCTTTGCGGGCATGGATATGGGCGAGAGTTTCTGAAAAGCGGCCTGCGCTGCGCCGAACAGCGGTTTTGCGCAAAAGGGTTTCGTCTGGTTGTGGCCGCCTTCAATAAAAGAGCCATCGCGCTCTATCACAGCTGCGGCTTTCAAGAAATCGGCCGCATCAGGCATAAAAAATCAAATACCCTTTTTGTTGTTATGAGTCGCTCCGTGTAACCTTTATCGCGTCGTTTATATTTTCTGTGCTTTTATGAAAAGTGCCTATCCGCTCATGGATAGGCACTTTTTTCACTATAAAATCGGCGAAGCGATAGCTTTTCAAAACCTTTTTATTTTACGGCTAAAAAAATAAAAAATTTATAAAAATTCACGCAAAGAATGGATATACATTCCATCCAGGCGGCGGGCCGGGCCGGCGCAAACCATGCTGTTCAAAACAGCTTCTTCGGTCGCTTCGGCCACGGCGCGAAAAGCCAGATCGATCTTGTTTTCATTGAGTTCAAAGCAGGGCAGAATCTCCTGCTGTGTGTCATGCGGAATTCGCCGGGCGGTGGAAAACCCAACCATCACCTCTCCGCTGCCATGCCCCACATAGCTGCCCAAACGGGCAAGACCCACGCTGGCCCTTTTGATCATGCGCTTAAGCTGGCGCTGGCTGCAGGGCAGATCCGTCGCAACGATCATAATAATGCTGCCCTGATCCACGGGGGTGTCGCCCAGATTTTTCGCCGCCAGATCCTTGCCGATGGGCTTGCCCGCCACTGTCAGATCTTCCATCTTGCCGTGATTGCTCTGCACCAAAACGCCGATGGTATATTCTTTTCCGCCCAATTCAAAAACGCGCGAAGCCGAACCCACGCCGCCCTTCAGGCCATGACAGATGGTGGATTTTCCGCATCCCACATCGCCTTCTTCAAAATCTTCGCAAGCGTTTTCAAAAGCCTGCATCACATGCTCTGTTTTGACGGCACGATGGGTGATCTGGTTGATTCTTGAATCATTGCATTCGCAGACAACAGGGTTCAGGCTGCGCATCTCCACTCCATCCGCTTCACACTGCCTCGCGGCATATTCCACCAGGGCATCATGCACCAGGCCGACATTCAAAGTATTCGTTAAGGCAATGGGCGTTTCCAGCGTGCCCAATTCATCAATTTGAATCAGGCCCGCCGTTTTGCCGAAGCCGTTCCAAACAAACGAAGCGGCCGGCAGCTTTTCTGCAAACAGGTTTCCCTCTGCCGGGATCACCACCGTGACGCCTGTCTGATTATTTTGGTTATCGATGGTGCAGTGCCCCACTTTCACGCCTGCCACATCCGTGATCTTATTGCGCGGGCCTTTTTTCATCTCACCGATCGAAACGCCATATTCTTCTATTCTTTTCTGCATGTCTTCTACCCCTTTTTCCACCGTTTTCTTTGTTTTTTGCCAAATCACCGGCATCTGTTTTCAATTTCTGCTGGCCACAGAATAATGTTTTCCTTTCACAGCAGGAATTGAAGCTTCCTTCCGCTGCCACGGCCCTTTGTCTCCCATCTCGCAAAAGGCATCGGTTTCATATGAAAAAATCCCGATGCTTGCGCATCGGGATTTTATTGTTGATAACAGCTAAGCGAAATTAAGCGTTAACTTTTGTGACAACGCCCGAACCAACAGTTCTGCCGCCTTCACGGATAGCAAAACGCAGGCCTTCTTCGATAGCGATAGGAGTGATCAGTTCAACATCCATTTCAACATTGTCGCCAGGCATGCACATTTCAATGCCTTCGGGCAGAGAAACAACACCGGTTACGTCAGTTGTACGGAAATAGAACTGAGGACGATAGTTGTTGAAGAACGGTGTATGACGGCCGCCTTCTTCCTTGGTCAGAACATAAACCTGGCCATGGAATTTTGTATGAGGATGGATGGAACCGGGTTTCGCCAGAACCTGACCACGCTCGATATCGGTTTTGTTGATGCCGCGCAGCAAGCAGCCGATGTTATCGCCAGCTTCAGCGAAGTCCAGCAATTTGCGGAACATTTCGATGCCGGTAACAACAGTCTTCTTGGGAGCATCCATCAAACCAACGATTTCAACTTCTTCAGACATCTTCAGCATACCACGCTCCACACGGCCTGTAGCAACAGTGCCGCGGCCTGTGATGGTGAACACATCTTCAACAGGCATCAGGAAAGGCAGGTCAGCCTTACGGTCAGGAGTGGGGATATAAGAGTCAACAGCAGCCATCAGCTCTCTGATGCATTCGTATTCAGGAGCATTGTAATCTGTGGAAGTGGATTCCAGAACCTGCAGCGCAGAACCCTTGATGATGGGGGTTTCGTCGCCGGGGAAATCATAGGTGGACAGCAGTTCGCGAACTTCCATCTCAACCAGTTCCAGCAGTTCGGGATCGTCAACCTGATCAACTTTGTTCAGGAAGACAACGATAGCGGGCACGCCCACCTGACGAGCAAGCAGGATGTGTTCGCGAGTCTGAGCCATCGGGCCGTCGGAAGCAGCGATAACCAGGATCGCGCCGTCCATCTGAGCAGCGCCGGTGATCATGTTCTTAATATAGTCAGCATGGCCCGGGCAGTCAACATGGGCATAGTGACGGTTGTCTGTTTCATATTCCACGTGAGCTGTGTTGATCGTGATGCCGCGCTCTCTCTCTTCGGGAGCCTTGTCGATCATGTCATAGGCTTCATACTTAGCCTGGCCCTTCAGAGCCAGAACCTTTGTGATTGCCGCAGTTGTTGTGGTCTTGCCATGGTCAACGTGACCAATGGTGCCGATGTTAACATGGGGTTTGGTTCTTTCAAATTTAGCCTTAGCCATTGTGTTCTCCTCCTTATTCGATAACAATACATAATTGTTAATTTGCCTTGCAATGAACCCATTTTATCCGAAAATGAGCTCATTTGCAAGATAATTTTAATAAAAAAGCTTATTTGCCGGCTACAATCTTTTCCTGGATGCTCTTAGGCACTTCGGTGTAGTGGCTGGGCTCCATGGTATACTGGCCACGGCCCTGTGTGCGGGAACGCAAATCGGTTGCATAACCGAACATTTCAGACAGAGGCACGAACGCATCAATCTGCTGTGCGCCGCTTCTGGCTTCCATGCCCTGGATCTGGCCACGGCGAGAGTTCAAATCGCCGATGACATCGCCCATGTAATCTTCGGGAACGATGACGCTGACCTTCATGATGGGTTCCATCAAAACGGGGTCTGCTTTTCTCATCGCTTCTTTGAATGCCATGGATGCCGCGATCTTAAAGGCCATTTCAGACGAGTCAACTTCATGATAAGAGCCGTCATACAGTGTGACCTTCACATCAACAACATTATATCCGGCCAAAACGCCGTTCTGCATGGCGCCCTGGATGCCCTGATCGATAGGCCCGATGTATTCCTTCGGAATCGCACCGCCGACGACCTTGTTGATGAATTCATATCCCTTGCCGGATTCGTTGGGCTCAAGAATGATCTTAACATGGCCGTACTGACCTTTACCGCCGGACTGGCGGGCGTATTTCATATCCACATTCGCGCTCTTGCGAACTGTTTCTTTATAAGCAACTTGCGGCGAACCGACATTTGCTTCAACTTTAAATTCGCGCAGCAAACGGTCAACAATGATTTCCAGATGCAATTCGCCCATGCCGGCAATGATGGTTTGGCCTGTTTCCTCATCTGTATAGGTGCGGAAAGTAGGATCTTCTTCAGCCAGCTTCGCCAGAGCGATACCCATTTTTTCCTGGCCGGCCTTTGTTTTCGGCTCAATGGCAACACGAATAACGGGTTCGGGGAATTCCATGGATTCCAGAATGATCGGTGCTTTTTCGTCGCAAAGCGTGTCACCTGTTGTGGTGTTCTTCAGGCCGACTGCCGCGGCAATGTCACCGGCATAAACCTTTTCCAGGTCTTCGCGGTGGTTTGCATGCATCAGAAGGATTCTGCCGATACGCTCGCGATTGCCCTTGGTGGAATTCAAAACTGTGGAGCCTGCTTCCAAAGTGCCCGAATAGACACGGAAGAAGCACAGTTTGCCCACGAAGGGGTCGGTGATGATCTTGAACGCCAATGCAGAGAACGGCTCGTCATCGGAAGGATGACGGCAATCCGCTTCATCGGTGTCGGGGTTCACACCATCGATAGCTTTTTTATCCAGAGGCGAAGGCATATAATCCACAACGGCATCCAGCAATTTCTGAACGCCCTTGTTGCGGTAGGATGTGCCGCAGCAAACGGGGATGATCTTAACAGCCAAAACAGCTTTTCTCAAAGCGGTTTTGATCGTGCTGATCTCGATTTCTTTGCCTTCCAGATAAGCTTCCATGATCGCGTCATCAAATTCAGAGATGGCTTCGATCAGGTTGTTGCGATATTCCTCGGCGCGGTCTTTCATATCATCGGGAATTTCAATGACAGAGATATCTTTGCCCAGGTTATCATTATAGATATAGGCTTTCATTTCGACCAGGTCGATCAAGCCCTTGAAATCATCTTCTGCGCCGATAGGCAGCTGGATGGGCACAGCGTTACATTTCAGGCGGTCTTTCATCATGTCAATAACATGATAAAAATCAGCGCCCATAATGTCCATCTTGTTGACATATGCCATACGGGGAACATGATATTTGTCAGCCTGATGCCAAACGGTTTCAGACTGAGGTTCAACACCGCCTTTGGCGCAGAGAACGGTAACACTGCCGTCCAATACGCGCAACGAGCGTTCCACTTCAACCGTAAAGTCCACGTGGCCCGGGGTGTCGATGATGTTGATTCGGTTGCCATTCCAAGCGCAGGTTGTGGCAGCAGAAGTGATGGTGATGCCTCTCTCCTGTTCCTGTTCCATGTAGTCCATGGTTGCTGCGCCGTCATGGGTCTCACCGATTTTATAGTTTACGCCGGTATAAAACAGAATTCTTTCTGTTGTGGTTGTCTTGCCGGCGTCGATATGAGCCATGATGCCGATGTTACGGGTGAGCTCAAGAGGAAACTGCCTAGGCATAGTGATCTCCTTTCGTCAAACGGTTCAAATAGCGGTTTACCATCTAAAATGCGCGAAAGCCTTGTTGGCTTCAGCCATTTTATGGGTATCTTCACGCTTTTTCACCGCGCCGCCCGTGCCATTGATCGCGTCCATGATCTCGCCTGCCAGACGCTCTTTCATCGTCTTTTCGCCTCTGTTGCGGGAATACAGGGTGATCCATCTCAGACCTAAGGTCTGTCTTCTTTCAGGGCGCACTTCCATGGGCACCTGATAGGTTGCGCCGCCAACGCGGCGAGCCTTGATTTCCAGTGCCGGCATGATGTTTTCCATGGCTTCGTTGAATGCTTCTACGGGTTCTTTACCGGTCTTTTCCTTCACGATTTCGAATGCATCGTAAACAATTTTCTGGGCAATGCCCTTCTTGCCATCATACATGATGTTGTTGATGAGCTTGGTCACGAGTTTCGAATTGTAAAGCGGATCCGGAAGAACATCTCTCTTGGGAACAAATCCTCTTCTGGGCACTTTGCTTCCCTCCTTCACATAATGAATTTCATAGGTACTCAGGGGAATATTTCATCCCTTGTTTGTGCGCGCCGCCGGATTCATTCCATAGTAATATATGAATAAACCGGACAAAGCCGAAGCTTTGCGGCGATACACTTTTTAATTTGCTGGGGCTGCCAAAAACAGCGATTTACTTCTTCGCTGCGCCGGCCTTGGGTCTCTTTGCGCCATACTTCGAGCGAGCCTGCATACGGCCATTCACGCCCTGTGTATCCAGAGAGCCGCGGATGACGTGATAACGAACACCGGGCAAATCCTTAACACGGCCGCCTCTTACCATAACGACAGAGTGTTCCTGCAGATTGTGGCCGACGCCGGGGATATAGCCCCAAACTTCCATACCATTTGTCAATCTTACACGAGCCACTTTACGCAGAGCAGAGTTCGGCTTCTTAGGAGTCATGGTTTTTACCGTTGTGCAGACGCCTCTTTTTTGCGGGGAGGAAAGGTCTGTCATCGTCTTCTTTTTGGAGTTGTACCCCTTTTGAAGAGCAGGAGATGTGGACTTGTATTCCACTGTTTCTCTACCTTTTCTTACCAGCTGGTTAAATGTAGGCATAACGCACCTCCTTAATGAATTATTGCTTTATTTCCACTCATCCCGCGAAAGCGGGATGAGGAAAAGCCGAAATACGGAATTTTACTGTTGTTTCAGCAACACCACAACGGCAGCACCCACATCGATGCCGCATGCTTCGCCCAGTTGTTTCATGGTGGAAACGGTATAAACCGTCACATCATGTTCGCGGCAAAGCGCCATAAAAGGTTCTGTGACATGGCTTTCCGCATCCTGCGCCACATAGGCGCAATGGGCGGTTTCTTCCATCACAGCGCGCTGTGATTGCTTCAGGCCAATCGACTTTGGCCCTTCTAACAGTTCAGAGAGCATCTTGTCCTCCAAATCTTCACGCAGTTAATTATTATATGCGATAAATTTCAATTAGTCAAGTACTTCTACAACTTCTTCGTAATTTGCCTGGTTATACAGGCTCACGCCGCTGCCGGCGGGAACAAGCTTGCCGATGATGACATTTTCTTTCAGGCCCAGCAGCGGGTCGACCTTGCCCTTGATGGCGGCTTCGGTCAGCACGCGTGTGGTTTCCTGGAAGGATGCCGCGGAAAGGAAGCTGTCGGTTGCCAGCGAAGCCTTGGTGATACCCAGCAGAACCGGGGAGCAAGTGGCTTCCACGGGTTCATATCCTTCGGCTTCCGCCTTGGCTCTCACCGCGGCGTTGGCATCTTCAAATTCGAAGACATCCACCAAAGAACCGGGCAGCAATTCGGTATCGCCCTGGTTTTCGATCTTGACCTTGCGCATCATCTGGCGAACGATAACTTCGATATGTCTATCGTTGATATCAACGCCCTGTTGGCGATAAACGCGCTGAACTTCCTGGATCATATACGCCTCGACCGCTTCCACATCGCGGGTTCTCAAAACATCGTGGGGGTTGAAGGCGCCTTCTGTCATTTCATCGCCGGTTTTGATCTGCTGGCCGTCCACCACTTTCAGCGGCTGGCCCAGGGGGATCTGATAAACCTTCGATTCGCCGGTCTCGGTGTTGGTCACCGTGATGGGCTTGGTGGAACCCTTGCGGGAATCATCGATGGAAACCACGCCGTCGTTTTCGCTCAGGGTGGCGGCGCGCTTGGGCTTTCTGGCCTCGAACAGTTCTTCAACTCTGGGCAAGCCCTGTGTGATATCGGAACCGGCAACACCGCCGGTGTGGAAAGTTCTCATGGTCAGCTGCGTGCCGGGTTCACCGATAGACTGTGCCGCGATGATGCCGACCGCTTCGCCGATGCCGATTTCGCTGCGGGATGCCAAGTTGGAACCATAGCATTTCGCGCAAACGCCGTGGCGCGCGCGGCAGGTCAGAACGCTGCGGATCTTCACGCGGGTGCAGCCGGTGTCGATGATCTTTTTGGCGTCGTCTTCGTTCATCAGCTTATCTTTCGAAACCAGAACCTCTTTGGTGTTCGGGTCAAGGAAATCTTCTGTCAGATAACGGCCCACCAGACGATCGGCGAAGGGTTCGATCACCTGTTTGCCGTCGTTGATCTCAAAGGCCCAGATGCCCTCATCCGTTCCGCAATCGTGCTCACGGATGATCACATCCTGCGAAACATCCACCAGACGGCGGGTCAGGTAACCCGAGTCGGCGGTTCTCAGCGCCGTATCGGCAAGGCCCTTACGCGCGCCTCTGGAAGAAATGAAGTATTCCAAAACGGAAAGGCCTTCACGGAAGTTCGCCTTGATGGGGATTTCAATGGTTTTACCGGCTGTGTTGGCCATCAAACCGCGCATGCCCGCCAGCTGGCGGATCTGGTTCATGCTGCCGCGGGCGCCGGAAGTGGACATCATAAAGATCGGGTTGAATTCATCCATGCAGTTGTTCAGCGCTTTGGTGATATCTTTTGTGGTCTGATCCCATTCGGCGATGACCAGGCGATAGCGTTCGTCATCGGTGATCAGGCCGCGCTTGAACTGTTTATCGATTTTGGCGACGCGTTTTTCGGTTTCGGCCACCAAAGTATATTTTGCTTCGGGGATGGTCATATCGGAAACCGATACGGTCAGTGCGCCCAAAGTGGAATATTTATAACCCAGAGATTTGATCTGATCCAGCACTTCTGCAGTCTTTGCGAAATCATAGCGTTTAATGCAGCTGGCGATGATCTTGCCAAGTTCTTTTTTACCGCAGGGGAAGGTGATCTCAAGGGCAAATTCGTTGCCGGGGATGCTGCGATCCACAAAGCCCAGATCCTGGGGCAGGGGTTCGTTGAAGATCAGGCGGCCCACGGTGGCGTCTACGATCTTCGAACGCATCACGCCGTCGATCTCTTTGAAAACGCGCACTTTGATGGGGGAATGGATTCCCACATATCCCTGCTGATAGGCCAGCAGCGCTTCATCCTTGTTGGCGAAGATCATGCCTGTGCCTTTTTCTTCACGGGTAACGGTCAGGTAATAAGAACCAAGAACCATATCCTGCGCGGGCACGGTAACGGGCATGCCGTCCTGCGGCTTCAAGAGGTTGTTCGCCGAAAGCATCAGCAAACGGGCTTCCGCCTGTGCTTCTGCCGAAAGGGGCACATGCACAGCCATCTGGTCGCCGTCAAAGTCGGCGTTGAACGCCGTGCAGACCAGCGGATGCAGCTTGATGGCGCGGCCTTCCACCAGAATCGGTTCGAAAGCCTGAATGCCCAATCTATGCAGCGTCGGCGCGCGGTTAAGCATAACGGGGTGTTCTTTAATAACGACTTCCAGCGCATCCCAAACTTCGGTGCGTGCGCGTTCCACCATTTTTTTGGCGCTCTTGATATTGTTGGCGATGCCGTCTTCCACCAGCTTCTTCATCACGAAGGGCTTGAAGAGTTCCAGCGCCATTTCCTTCGGCAGGCCGCACTGATAAATCTTCAGTTCCGGGCCGACAACGATAACCGAACGGCCGGAATAGTCAACACGCTTGCCCAGCAGGTTCTGGCGGAAACGGCCCTGCTTGCCTTTCAGCATATCCGAAAGGGATTTCAGCGGGCGGTTGTTGGGGCCTGTTACGGGGCGGCCTCTGCGGCCATTATCGATCAAAGCGTCTACCGCTTCCTGCAGCATGCGCTTTTCATTGCGCACGATGATATCGGGCGCGCCCAGTTCCAACAGTCTTTTCAGGCGGTTGTTTCTGTTGATCACGCGGCGATATAAATCGTTCAGGTCAGAGGTGGCGAAACGGCCGCCGTCAAGCTGCACCATGGGGCGCAGTTCGGGCGGGATCACGGGCACCACATCCAAAATCATCCATTTGGGGCGGTTGCCCGAAATGCGGAAAGCTTCCACTACCTCCAGGCGCTTGATGATGCGCAGCTTTTTCTGGCCGGTGGCATCTTTCAGCTCTGTGCGCAGCTGCTCGGAAAGTTCTTCCAGATTCATTTCTTCCAGCAGCTTTTTGATGGCTTCGGCGCCCATTTCGGCGCTGAAATCATCTTCATATTTTTCGCGCATATCGCGGTATTCTTTTTCGGTGAGGATCTGCTTTTTGATCAGCGGTGTTTCGCCGGGATCCGTCACGATGTAAGAAGCGAAATACAGCACTTTTTCCAGCAGTCTGGGCGACATGTCGAGAATGAGGCCCATGCGGGAAGGAATGCCCTTGAAATACCAGATATGCGAAACGGGCGCGGCCAGTTCAATATGGCCCATGCGTTCGCGGCGCACCTTGGCTTTCGTCACTTCAACGCCGCAGCGTTCACAGATCTTGCCCTTGAAGCGCACCTTCTTATATTTGCCGCAATGGCATTCCCAGTCTTTCTGGGGCCCAAAGATGCGTTCGCAAAACAAACCGTCGCGTTCGGGTTTCAGCGTTCTATAGTTAATGGTTTCAGGCTTTTTCACTTCGCCATAAGACCATTCGCGAATCATTTCCGGAGAAGCCAGACCGATTTTGATCGCTTCAAATGTCATATTTGCCATTTTTTCTTCCCCTCCGTATTACAGTTCTTCGTTGAGAAGCGCATCATCTTCGCCTTCGGGTTCCAGTTCCAGGTCCATCAAAGCGTCTTCTGCGTCTTCATCGATGCCAAAGCCGGCGTCTGCCAGTTCGTCATCGTTTGTAAAGCCCTTGTCATCCATGGTCTCGCTGAGGTTTTCACCGCGAACGATCTCTTCGAAGCCGTCTTCGTCGTCGTCATCCGTGTTCAGCTTGATCTCTTCCATGTTCTTATCCAGAACCTTGATATCCAGGCCCAGCGACTGCAGTTCTTTCACCAGAACCTTGAACGATTCGGGGATGCCGGGCTTCGGCACATTGTGGCCCTTGACGATGGCTTCATAGGTCTTCACACGGCCCACGATATCATCGGATTTCACGGTCAGGATCTCCTGCAGGGTATAAGCCGCGCCGTAAGCTTCCAGCGCCCAAACTTCCATTTCGCCGAAGCGCTGGCCGCCGAACTGTGCTTTGCCGCCCAAAGGCTGCTGTGTGACCAGGCTGTAAGGGCCGGTGGAACGGGCATGGATCTTATCATCGACCAGATGATGCAGCTTGAGGTAATACATATAACCAACGGTGACCGGGTTGTCGAAAGGATCGCCGGTGCGGCCGTCATACAAAATGCTCTTGCCGTCTTCGCGCAGGCCGGCGTCGCTGAACAGCGCGCGGATATCTTCTTCCTTCGCGCCGTCGAACACGGGGGTGGCCACATGCAGGCCCAGCGCATGGGCCGCATAGCCCAGATGCACTTCAAGCACCTGCCCGATGTTCATACGGGAAGGCACGCCCAGAGGATTCAAAACGATATCCAGCGGTGTTCCGTCTGCCAGGAAAGGCATATCTTCCTGGGGCAGGATGCGCGAAACAACGCCCTTGTTGCCGTGGCGGCCGGCCATCTTGTCGCCCACAGAGATCTTTCTCTTCTGTGCGATATAGCAGCGAACCACCATGTTCACGCCGGGGTTGAGTTCATCGCCGTTTGCGCGGGTGAACACTTTCACATCCACAATGATGCCGCTTTCGCCATGAGGAACGCGCAGCGAGGTGTCGCGCACTTCGCGGGCTTTTTCACCGAAAATGGCGCGCAGCAGGCGTTCTTCGGCGGTCAGCTCGGTTTCGCCCTTGGGCGTTACCTTGCCCACCAGAATATCGCCGGAATGGATCTCGGCGCCGATGCGGATGATGCCGCGTTCGTCAAGATCGCGCAGCGCTTCTTCGCCCACATTGGGGATGTCGCGGGTGATCTCTTCGGGCCCCAGCTTGGTGTCGCGGGATTCCGTTTCATATTCTTCAATGTGAATAGAGGTATACATATCCTCTCTCACCAGTTTTTCGTTCAGCAGAACGGCGTCTTCGTAGTTATAGCCTTCCCAGTTCATAAAACCGATCAAGGCGTTTCTGCCCAGCGAAAGCTCGCCCTGCGAGGTGGAAGGGCCGTCGGCGATGACATCGCCCTTTTTCACCCGTTCGCCCACATCGACAATGGGGCGCTGGTTGATGCAGGTTCCCTGGTTGGAACGCAGGAACTTGATAAGGCGGTGTGTTTTTTCGCCCAGTTCATCATATTTGATGGTCACTTCGCGGGCGGTAACTCTTGTCACCACGCCGTCGCCCAGGGCGAGGGGCAGTGTGCCGGAATCCACGGCGGCTTTATATTCGATGCCGGTGGCCACAAAAGGCGCTTCCGTGCGCAGCAGAGGCACTGCCTGACGCTGCATGTTGGAACCCATCAGGGCGCGGTTGGCGTCGTCGTTTTCAAGGAAGGGGATCATGGCGGTGGCCACAGAAACCATCATCTTGGGCGAAACATCGATCAGATCGACTTTTTCGCGTTCGGTTTCGATGATCTCTTCGCGGCGGCGGCAGGTCACGCGCTCTGCCTTGATGCGGCCGTCTTCATCCAAAGGCTCGTTGGCCTGTGCCACGATGAATTCATCTTCGATGTCGGCGGTCATATATTGCACTTCGTCGGTCACAATGCCGGTCTGTTTATCGATGATGCGGTAAGGCGCTTCGATAAAGCCGTAATCATTGATGCGGGCGTAAGTTGCCAGATAAGAGATCAGGCCGATGTTCGGGCCTTCAGGGGTCTCAATGGGGCAAAGGCGGCCATAGTGGCTGTAATGTACGTCGCGCACTTCGAAGTTCGCGCGGTCACGGGATAAGCCGCCGGGGCCCAGGGCCGACATACGGCGCTTATGCGTCAGTTCGGCAAGGGGGTTGTTCTGATCCATGAACTGCGACAGAGGCGAAGAACCGAAGAATTCTTTGATCGCCGCGGTCACGGGGCGGATATTGATCAGCGACTGGGGCGTAACGATATCCAGATCCTGAATGGTCATGCGCTCGCGGATGACACGCTCCATGCGCGAAAAGCCGATGCGGAACTGGTTTTGCAGCAATTCGCCCACGCTGCGCAGGCGGCGGTTTCCCAGATGGTCGATATCATCAGTGGTGCCAAGGCCGTTGCCCAGGCAGTTCACATAGTTGATCGAAGCCAGAATATCATCGGGGATGATATGCTTGGGGATCAGGTTTTCCATATTTTCGCGGATGGCTTCCAGCAGTTCATCGCCGCTGTATTGTTCCATCAGCTCGCGCAGAACCGTGAAGCGAACGCGTTCATAAGCGCCGATCTCTTTTTCATCGCAGGGCACAAAATCGCTCAGGTGCACCATGCCGTTGGAAAACACTTTAACTTCTTTGCCTTCCACATCCACATAGGCGACATTCACGCCCTTGCGTTCGATCTCGCCCGCGCGTTCTCTTGTGAGGATCTCGCCCGGTGTGGCCAGCACTTCGCCTGTCATGGGGTCGGTGATCACGCGCGCGATCTTTTTATCGGTCAGGCGCTTGGAGATCGCCATTTTTTTGTTGAATTTATAGCGGCCCACAACCGAAAGGTCATAACGCTTGGGGTCGAAGAATAAATTATTGATCAAGGTCTGGGCGCTGTCCACTGTGGGGGGCTCGCCCGGGCGCAGGCGTTTGTAAATTTCGATCAGCGCTTCATCCGTGGTCTTGATGGCGGCGTCTTTATCCAAAGTTGCCACAATGCGCTCGTCTTCGCCGAAAAGCTCTTTGATCTCGCCGTCGGAACCGATGCCGATGGCGCGGATCAGGGATGTAACGGGGATCTTGCGGTTTTTATCGATGCGCACATAAAACACATCGTTGGCGTCTGTTTCATATTCCAGCCATGCGCCGCGGTAAGGGATGATGGTGCTGGTGAACATCGCTTTGTCGGGGCGGTCGTTGTTCTCGCCGAAATACATGCCGGGGGAACGCACGATCTGCGAAACCACCACGCGTTCTGCGCCGTTGATGATGAAAGTGCCGCTTTCCGTCATCACGGGGAAATCGCCCATGAAGATCTCCTGCTCTTTGATCTCACCGGTCTCTTTGTTGCGCAGGCGCATGCGCACTTTGATCGGCGCCGCATAAGTGGCGTCGCGCTCTTTGCATTCTTCCACGCTGTATTTAGGCTCTTCTTCCATGGTGTAATCCAGGAAAGTCAGCTCTAAATTGCCGGTGTAATCGGTGATGGCGCCCACATCGCGGAACACCTCACGCAGGCCGACCTCTAAAAACCACTTATAAGAATTCTTCTGTACCTCGATGAGGTTCGGCATCGTGAGCACTTCTTTGGTACGCGAAAAGCAGACACGCTCTTTTTTGCCGCACTGGATCTTCTTGTACTTTTCCCAGTTTTTCATTTGCCACACTCCATTTCCCGTTACTTTTTGATACGCTTGGGTGCGTTGCTTCTTTGTTTCATTTATCTGTTGCACTTGCCGCAATCCTTTGTTAAAATAACACTGCAAAGGCACGGCTATATTTAAACATTTCGATGCAGTATATTATTATAGCATCCATTTTTTCATCCGTCAAGCTATCGAAACTTCCAAACCTTCTTCTTGTTTGAAGAAGGTTTTTGTTTATTTTCAGCCTTTGCGCCGCTGCTCACGAAAGGCGTTCGCCTTCACAAGCCCAAAAAGTGTTTTTCTTCCAAAATAAAGCTTTCCGCAAAAAGCCGAAATGCCCCCGCTACACCAAGGCAGTAAAAAGAGCAAACTGCCGTCATAGGGGGGCATCTCAAATTGCGGAAAGCTTTTTTATTCGATGGGTCCGGCCTTCTTTTTGCCCGTTTTGGCCTTTCCCTGGATCTCGGGAACAGGTTCCACCGTGTTTTTGGGGAACTTGTTTTTATGGTTGCTTTCCGTGCCGTGGGGTTCTTCGGGGTTTGGTCTTCGCATTCCGGCTTTGGCCATGGGTTTTCCTCCCGTTTTGGTTTTGTCGGCAATCTTCCGCCCCATAAGCATACCCTTTTCCGCTTCGATCCATACAAAAAAACCTCATCGATCCCGTGAAGGATCCATGAGGTTTTCTTTTTGAAATTAAAGAGCGGCCTTTGCCTTTTCGACCATTGCGGTGAAAGCGGCCTTATCGCTCACTGCCAGCTCGGCCAGCATCTTGCGGTTCAAGGTGATTCCGGCTTTTTTCAGGCCGTTCATGAATCTGGAATAGTTGATGCCGTTTTCAACGCAAGCGGCGCTGATACGGATGATCCACATTCTTCTGAAATCGCGCTTTTTCAGCTTTCTGCCGACATAAGCGTATTTCAGGGATTTCATGACCTGCTGATTCGCTAATTTATAATGACTTTTTTTGTTGCCCCAGTAACCTTTTGCCAGTTTGATGATTTTCTTTCTTCTTTTGCGCGTCATCATTGCGCCTTTTACTCTAGCCATTCTATATAAGCCTCCTGTTTAACTATGCAATTATTTGTACGGAACAAGGCGCTTCAGGGTTGCCGCTGTTGTTGCGCCTGCAAAATTGGCCTTGCGCAGATGCCGTTTACGCTTTGCTGATTTGCAGCCCTTGATGTCATGACGACGGTTGGTGCTGAAAAATTTAACTTTTCCGTTCTTCGTTACAGACACACGCTTTTTCGTGCCTGTATGTGTTTTGATCTTCGGCATTGTTTGTTCTCCTCTCTAAATAAAACCGGTCGCTGCCGTTATGGTTTTTTCTTGATCGGCGCCAGGAACATGATCATCTGGCGGCCTTCGAGTTTTGCTTCTTTTTCCACCGTGCCGTTTTCGCCGCAAGCTTCGCCGAATTTTTTCAGCAGCTCAAGGCCGATGCCGGTGTGCGCCATTTCTCTGCCGCGGAAACGCACGGTGACTTTCACCTTGTCGCCGTTCTGCAGGAATTTGTTGGCGTTTTTCGCTTTCACTTCAAAGTCATGCACATCAATTTTGGGAGAAAAGCGAATTTCTTTGATCTCGACGATGCGCTGATTCTTCTTTGCTTCTTTTTCTTTTTTCGCCTGTTCAAAGCGGAATTTACCGTAGTCCATGATCTTGCAAACAGGGGGAACCGCTTTCGGTGAGATATTCACCAAATCCAAGCCCTTTTCTTCTGCAGCCGCCAAGGCCTGCTGCAAAGAGACAACGCCCATCTGAGCGCCCTCGCTGTCAATCAGTCTCACTTCTTTTTCGCGAATCTCTTCATTAATCTGATGTTCCATACCGCTAATAGTAAAAGCACCTCCAAAAAAACATAAAAAAAGTTCGGGCAGAACCTGACCGAACATTACGACAAAACACACCGCAGCATGTTTTCACAATGTGTACCCTTTCTTGTTCATAAGGGTGAGGGCAAGCCTGCTTCATTTACGACAGTTAGTATATCAAGTATTTTTTATGATGTCAACACTTTTCATTTCTTTTCTCTATGCTATAATAAAAGCAGCGGCAGGCGTGGAATTTTCTGTTCCCTTTGCATATGCTATAAGCGAATATGGCCATGCCGCGGAATTTTTCCGATAACCTCAACAAAAGTGAAGCCTTAACGGCAGACAGGAGCTTTTATGATGAATACACCTAACGGCGGCAGCGAAGAATTCGGCAACAACTTTATCACCGTCACCAATGAAGACGGCCAGGAGATCGAACTCGAGCATCTCGACACTTTAGAATATAACGGCGAAACCTATATGGCTTTCATCCCGGCCGAAATGTCGGTGGAAGATGAATATGAACTCATCATCCTGAAAGTCGAAGCCGATGAAGAAACCGGCGATGAACTGCTCGTCACACTGGAAGACGAAGATCTTCTGCATGAAGTTTTTGAAATGTTCGATCAGCGTCTGAGCGATTATTACGAAGAGCTTGATGAACTGGAAGCGCAAAAAGAAGGTTATTAATCTTCCGGGCAGCATAATTTTCTGAGTTTTTGTAAAACCTAACCGAAACGAGGCTTTCGTTTCGGTGGTGCCGAACCCATTTTAACCCACAAAGTAACGAAACGGGATTGCGTATATTGCAATGGATTGCAGGCCTCCCGCCTTTGGCGGAAGTTGGAAGCGATGATGTTGCGATGAGCTTGCCCACCTGCCTTAAGCAGGTTACTACGGGTTCGGTGCCGCCGAAACGGAAGTCTTTTTCTTTTACCCTTTTTTGCCCCGCGGCGGGGTTTTGCGCCCCATCGTTTTTCTGAAACAGGGCAGGCAAAGGCAGGCTCTTGCCGCCAGCAGGCCCGCAAAATTCAAGATGAAATCGTCGATATCACAGCTGCCCACGCCGAAATACCATTGCAAAACTTCCGCAAGAGCGATGAGCGCGGCGCCCGTAAAGGCCGTTTTCAAAAAGCCCCACGGCTTTTTCCCGATCAGCGGCAGCAGCACCCCCATGGGTGCAAAAGCCAAAATGTTCCCCAATAGGTTGGTCACCGCCACCCTTGTGCCCACCAGCCCCTGCCGCCATTTCACCCAATAGTTTGCAATCGTGGCAAAAGGCGTCAGGTTCACCGAAAACCATTCTGCCCGGGCGTCGCCGGGGGTTCTGCCAAAGCTGCCGTCAAAAAACAAAACGCCGATCAGGTGAATAGAATAAATGGTGAACAGCAGCCGCAGAAGCTTTTTCCCGTCGAACCGTCCGGTGCCCGCGGCAGAGGCCCCCAGCGCCAAAACAGCCTCCAGCGCCGCGGCCGTCAGATGGAATTCGGCTCCGCCCGGCCCGAAGCCCGGCAGCAGCATCAATATCACCTGGGCTGCCAGCATCAGCGCCAAAGCCGCCGTGAAAATTTTTGAGAATACTTTTTGCTTTTCCGGCATATTCTAACCTCGCAACCAAAAGGGGACGCATCGCGCCCCCCTTTGCTCTTTTCTTTTTGGGTCCTAACCGATTAGCCGCATTTCGAATAACCGCATTGACGGCAGATCACGCAGCCGCCCTCATGGATGACTTTCGCGCCGCATTCGGGGCAGGTGCGGTGTTCTTCCGAAGAAGTTTCCTCTTTTTCTTCCGCTGCCAAAGGCGCGGCAAGCGAGGTTCCCTTCTGCTGGCTGGCCAGAACCTTTTCAATGGTTCTCGCGATGGCATCGGGGCAGGATGTGACCTTCATGCCCTGCTGGCGGATCGTCGAGGGGCAGCGAATGCCTTTCAGCTGATCGATGATGGTCTGCACATCGATGCCGCTTCTCAGCGCAATGGAAGCCAGACGGCCTGTCGCTTCCGATTGCGAGGGGCATCCGCCGTGGCGGCCGGTGTTTGTGAAAACTTCGCAAATGCCGTTTTCATCATAATTAACGGTGATATAAAGGTTGCCGCAGCCGATCTTCACCTTTTCGGTGATGCCCATGGTCACTTCGGCTCTGGGGCGCGGTTCCAGCTTCTGCCGGGCGGCAAGTCTGCGCATCTCTTCCAGATGCTCACATTGCTCGCATCCGCCGCTGTGTTCTTCTTTCTTGTTCACTTTGCCGATATTGAGAACCTGCGAATCGCGGCTTCCGTCACGATAGATGGTCACGCCCTTGCATCCCATCTGATAAGCCATGATATAAACATTGCTCACATCTTCGTGGGTGGCGCTGTTGGGGAAATTCACGGTTTTGGAAACCGCGTTGTCGGTGTGTCTCTGGAAGGCCGCCTGCATCTTGATGTGCCATTCCGGCGAAACATCATGGGCGCAAACGAAAACGCGCTTGATATCCTGCGGGATCTCGGGAATATGCTGCAGCGATCCTTCCGCAATGATCTTCTTCATCAGCTCATCGCTGTAAAGGCCGCGTTTTTCCAGCTCCGCTTTCAAGATGGGGTTCACTTCGATCAGTTCGTCGCCATCCATCACATTGCGGATGAAGGCAAACGCGAACAGCGGCTCTACCCCGCCCGAAACGCCGGCGATGATGGAAAGCGTGCCTGTGGGCGCGATGGTCGTGATGGTGGCGTTGCGGATCTCGCGGCTGTCTTCTTCTTTATAAGCGTAAACGCTCTCATCGAAAAGCGGGAAAGCGCCGCGCTTTTCGGCCAGCTTGCGGCTGGCTTCCTTGCCGCGGGTGTTGATGAAGCCCATCACCTTTTCGGCTGTTTCCACGCCTTCTTCCGAGTTATAAGGAATGCCCATCAGCATCAGCATATCGGCAAAGCCCATTACGCCAAGGCCGATCTTTCTGGTCTTTTTCGTCACTTCATCGATCTGTTCGATGGGGTATTTGTTCACTTCGATCACATTATCCAAGAAGTGAACGGCTTTATCCACGGTGCTGCCCAGTTTTTCATAATCGACTTCCATCCTGCCGTTATTGTCGCGCAGCATTTCCACCAGATTGATCGAACCCAGGTTGCAGGATTCATAAGGCAGCAAGGGCTGTTCGCCGCAGGGGTTGGTCGATTCGATTCTGCCCTGGGAAGGCACCACATTATCGCGGTTGAGGCGGTCGATGAACACAATGCCCGGTTCACCGTTCTTCCATGCCGCGTCAACGATCTTATCAAAAACCATGCGCGCGCTCAATGTGCCACATACTTCGTCGTTGTGCGGGTCGATCAGGTCATAATCTTCATCCGCCAGAACCGCTTCCATAAACGCTTCGGTGACGGCCACAGATAGATTGAAATTTGTGATTTCCGTATTATCGGATTTGCAGGTAATAAATTCTAAGATATCGGGGTGATCCACTTGCAGAATGCCCATATTGGCGCCGCGCCGCGTTCCGCCCTGCTTCACGGCCTCTGTCGCCGTGTTAAACACTTTCATAAAGCTGATCGGGCCGGAAGCTACGCCGCCGGTGGAATTGACAACGCTGCCCTTCGGGCGCAATCTTGAAAACGAAAACCCTGTGCCGCCGCCGGATTTATGGATCAGCGCGGCCTGCTTGATTGCCTCGAAAATTTCTTCCATGCTGTCTTCCACCGGCAAAACAAAGCAGGCGGAAAGCTGCCCCAGGGGGCGGCCCGCGTTCATCAGCGTGGGAGAGTTGGGCAAAAATTCAAGATTCGTCATCATGTCATAAAATTCGCCCGCCGTTTTTTCGCAATTGGCCTTTGGCGAATAGGCGCTGTCGGCCGAAGCAATGGCGCCCGAAACGCGCTCAAACATCTGCTCCACCGTTTCTGTGGGCTTTCCCTGAGAATCCTTGATCAAATAGCGTTTTTCCAGCACGACTCTGGCGTTATTGTTTATTTTCATTGCTTTCCTCCGTTGTTTTATCGTTGGATGCAGGGGCATCTCCCCGCATCTGTTGTGTATCACAAAAGGTATGTCCGCAATATATTGTATTATCCGTCGCCGTTTCTGTCAATGGCTCTGCTTGCCGTGTCATAGAAAAAGCTTCACAGGAAATTTACACAATTTTTGTTGCATTTGCGGATAGACAAGGTTATAATGATATCTGCAAATAAAAGAAAGGAGACCCTATGTTTAACACAAAGAAAATTATCCCCGCAACCAAAGACCAGGATCTGGATGATTTTATTTTTGGTGACGAAGTCGTTCTTCCCAGCCAGAAATAACTTCCTCCCTTGAGGAAAAGGTTCAGCCGTAAGGCGTTTTTATAAATTTAGCATCACCACTCACACTTGCTTTTTTCTATACAAAACAAAACGGCCAAAGGCTCTGCGATGCAGGGCCTTTTTTATTTACTTTTTTATCGTTTTTTCTACCGCATTTCACAATAATTTCATACATTTTTTCACATTTCATGCTATAATAGATATAATGCATTGCGAAGCAATGGGGCGCGAAGCGCCAGGGGCGCAGCCCGCTGCGGAAATTTCAGCATGACCTTTAAAAAGGTTCTCTTATTATTTTTCATACTATAATGAACGCAGTGCATTGCGAAGCAATGGGGCGCGAAGCGCCAGGGGCGCAGCCCGCTGCGGAAATTTCAGCATGACCTTTAAAAAGGTTCTCTTATTATTTTTCATGCTATAATGAACGCAGTGCATTGCGAAGCAATGGGGCGCGAAGCGCCAGGGGCGCAGCCCGCTGCGGAAATTTCAGCATGACCTTTAAAAAGGTTCTCTTATTATTCTTCATGCTATAATGAACGCAGTGCATTGCTTTTTATGTTCTGCCCTTGCTTTTACAAACCGTTTAAAAGACCGGCCCGCGCGGCCGCAGCAGAAAGGAGATTTGATTGAAAAAATATTTAAAACGCGTTTTTCAACTTATCACACACCGTTCTGTTCTGGTCAGCGTTTCGCTCTTGCTGCAGGTCGCGGTTCTGATCGCCGTTACCACGCGATTCAGCCGCTATTTCATTTATTTTTATGCGTTTTCCATTGTGATCAGCCTTGCCGTTGTGTTGTGGCTGATGAACAGCAACTATAATCCCGCTTTCAAAATCGCATGGATCGTTCCCATCTTGCTTTTCCCGATCTTCGGCGGCATATTTTATCTGCTTCTGGGCGGGAACCGGCTTAGCCGAAAAACCAAGCGGCGCATGCTGGGCATCCAGCGTAAAACCGCCTGCACACTGCCTTCCAACGATCACCTGATCAACCGCATCGCCCATAAAGATCCCTATGGCGCGCAAACGCTCCACTATATCCAAAAATATGCCTATTCGGCCCCCTGCGAAAATTCATGGAGCAAATATTATGCTTTGGGGGATCTTGCTTTTCCCGATATGCTCGATGCTCTTCGCCGCGCCGAGCATTATATCTTTTTAGAATATTTCATTATCGGCGACGGCGTAATGTGGAATTCGATTTTAGAAATTTTGAAAGAAAAAGTGCGCATGGGCGTGGATGTGCGGGTCATTTATGATGATTTCGGCTGTTTGATGACACTGCCCCATGATTATTCCGCACAGCTGAAAAAGCTTGGCATCCGCTGCCATGTGTTCAACCCGCTGTTGCCGTTTCTTTCGCTGCATTATAACAACCGCGACCACCGAAAGATCATGGTGGTGGATGGCCTGATCGCCTTCACGGGCGGCATCAATCTCGCCGATGAATATATCAACAAAAAAGAGCGTTTTGGCCACTGGAAAGACACCGTGGTGCAGATGCAGGGGGATGCAGCCTGGAACCTGACCGTGCATTTCCTTTCAATGTGGGATTATCTTGACAGTGTAGACGAAAACTTCGAAGAGTTCCGCCCTCATCAATCGCCGCCCCATCTGCCCCAGAAGGGTGTGCTTCAGCCCTTTGTTGATAACCCGCTGGATGACGAGCCTGTGGGCGAAACCGTTTATCTCAACCTCATCAACAAGGCTACGCGCTACTTATATATCAACACCCCCTATCTGATCATCGATAACGAAGTGCTTACGGCGCTTTGCGCGGCCGCAAAAAACGGCGTGGATGTGCGCATCTGCACACCGCATATCCCCGATAAATGGTATGTGCATTCCGTCACCCGCGCTTATTATGAAACGCTGGTTCGCCATGGGGTGAAGATCTATGAATACACCCCCGGGTTCGATCATGCAAAAACCTTTGTTTCCGATGATATCATCAGCGTGATCGGAACCATCAATTTGGATTACCGAAGCCTTTATCTTCATTTTGAATGCGGCGTGCTGCTTTATAACGCCCCTTCTGTTTTAGAAGTTCGCGATGATTTTTTAACAACGCTTCATCAATGCACGCAAAT
This sequence comes from Acidaminobacterium chupaoyuni, assembly GCF_047936785.1. Classification (GTDB taxonomy): domain Bacteria; phylum Bacillota; class Clostridia; order Oscillospirales; family Butyricicoccaceae; genus Acidaminobacterium; species Acidaminobacterium chupaoyuni. The sequence goes on along the minus strand of NZ_CP176394.1, from coordinate 1,074,380 downwards.
CACTTTAACCGATTGCCGCAGTGTGCGGCTTCCGCGTCGTTTGGGGCGCGCCGTTTTAAGAACGCTTGCCCCGCTGATGTAAAAAAATATTTCTCAATATGGAGGGAATTATTATGAAAAAAGGAACAAAATTCGTGCTTTTCACCGCCGCTGCCGGCGCCGCCGCCTATTGGGGCTCTAAGCTGGTGCAGCAAATCCGCCGCCAAAACGATGAACTCAACGAAATGATCGAAAACGCCACTTCTCAGGCAGACGAAACCGAAGATTACGAAGATATCTGCCGCACAGCGCCTCATTGCGAACCCAAACCGCAGCCGGAAGCGCCCGCAGAAGCCGCCCCCGAAGAAGCTTCGGCCGATGAAGCCGCCGATGAAGAAGCGAAAGAAGATCACGAAGATCATCAGTCTCGCTGATCGTTTTCTTATTTCCATTTCAAAACAAGCAAAAACCGGTTCTCAAAAGAACCGGTTTTTCTTTTCCTTTTTTCCGTTCTATGCTATGATAAACGGGAATTTATTCTCTATTTTGTGAGGTTTTTCTATGGAATCGAATCGTTTTGCCCGTGAAGCGCTGCTGATCGGCCCCCAAGGTGTTGACCGCCTGGCGCAGGCTTCCGTTTTGCTGTTTGGCGTGGGGGGCGTAGGCTCTTTTGTTGCCGAAGGCCTTGCCCGCGCCGGCGTAGGCCATATCACCCTCTGCGATAACGACACCGTGGCCGAAAGCAACTGCAACCGCCAGCTGATCGCGCTGCAAAGCACACTGGGGCGGCAAAAAGCCGAAGTGATGGCCGAACGCATCCGCGATATCAACCCACAGGCCGAAGCCACGCCTGTCTGTCGTTTTTATCAGCAGGAAACCGCTTCATCCTTTGATTTTTCGAAATACGATTATATCATCGATGCCATCGACACGGTTTCTTCCAAACTGCTTCTGATCGAAAACGCCTTTCGCGCCGGTGTTCCCGTCATCAGCAGCATGGGCACCGGCAACAAGCTGGATCCTTCCCTTTTCCGCATTGCGGATATCACCAAGACTTCGGTCTGTCCTCTGGCGCGGGTCATGCGCCGCGAGCTGAAAGCCCGCGGCATCGCCCACTGTAAGGTGCTGTTTTCCACCGAGCCACCTTTGGTTCCCCTGCCCGCCGCCGAAAACGACCGCGTGCACACAAGCCGCCGCCAAACCCCGGGCAGCATCTCGTTTGTGCCCTCGGTGGCAGGGCTGATGATCGCCGGCGCCGTGGTCACCGACCTGCTGGAAGAAAAGCATTCCTAACCGTTTACCCCTTCTTCCTCGCCTTCTTCCTCGCCTTCTTCCTCGCCTTCTTCCTCGCCTTCTTCCTCGCCCTTCCCTCTATTTTCTTGTGGGCAGATTTGGCGGTTCCGTTTTATTGCCGCAGCAAGCATAAAAAAAGCAGAAAAACCAAGTGGTTTTTCTGCTTTTTTGCGGTTATTTAACCGTTTTTAATGCTTCCATGGGGAATTTCCCTGCCGGATAGACTGCAAAGAACGAAGAGAACCGATCGTTGTTTACATCGAATCTGGTCTTCAGCGGATCTCTTTTAAAGAACGGATCCATTTGGCCCATCTCTTCGCTGACGGCATTTTTCAGCAGCAGCGCAATGCTCTCCTGATTTGTAATGGTGATCTCCTGATAATATTTATCCGTCGCGGCCGGTAAAGCTATTTCGGTGTTGCCTTTATATTCCACAATATCTTTCCAGCCATAATTATCGTTGCTCACATAGGCCGCGCTGATATCTTCGGGCAGCAGCGTAAGCGGTTCCCAAAGCCCTTCGTTTTTCAAAACGGCGATGGTCTGCGCGCATTGGGGATAAACCGGCAGGCGCTGAAAATCATTGGTTTTGTTATCCGATTTTCTGAAATTCTCATCCCATGAAAAATCGATATAGGTCAGCGGCGGATTTTCCTCCATCTGTTCGGCTTTCACCTGTTCCAGCTCTTTCAACAGGATATCGGCCAGCTGGCGCGCCTGTGTGCCGCGCACAAAGCCGCCGTATTCCGTATACTCCTTTGTGTCGCCCCGGCTATAAAATTCTCTGTTGCCATTATAGATGGCGGCGGCTTTCACCTGGGAAGTGCCGATGGTATAAAGCGGATATAAAAAGCTGCGGTATTCGGGGGTGTCATACAGCTGCTGCAAATAAGGCAGCGCACCTTCCCACCGGATGCCGCTATATTGCCGGTAGATCTTGCGGCCGCTGGTTTTTTCATAGCAGACCGTCATTTGGGTGGAATCATTATTCCATGCGCCCAGGGAATCTGCATCTTGAGGTTCCGGGTCGGCGGTAAGTTCGCCTGAACGGGTTTTCGTTGCCAGCTGCAGCAGCATATGGATCATGGCAGGGTCTTCGATCTTTGTGTGCTTCAGCCTTCGCTCCATATCCGATTGCTCCAGTTCATCCCGGCTGATATTCTTTTGCCAGTCGAACTCATTATATTGATTGAGCGCGTTCACATAAACGGAAATCGATTTCAGCTGATTCTCTTTAGGAACAAAATCATCAAAGCGGTCGGCGTTATTGACAAGCAGGGCAAAACCCGCCCCGAACGCCACGCAAAACACCACAAGCCCTTTCCAGTGGCAGAACAGCTGTTTAAAATCGGAATGATAAATGATCTCGATGAGACAGTGAGAAAGCACGGCGCCGCAGAAGAACCCGAAGATCATCCACCCGCCCCGATAGTTATAACCCACTGCGCGGAACAGCTCGCCGGCGCAAAGGGTGATGAGCAGCACCGTGATATATTTGATGACGGATGCCGGCGCGGGGAACGCCACCGCTTTGCCCGCGCTTTCGGAAGAACGGCGGCAATACATCCACAGGCTCACCGCGGAACAGGCCAGCGCAAACACGATCCACCACAGGATGCCGTTCAGCGAGCCCGTCATGCTGTGAATGCTCCACAAGATCACCTGCCCAATGGGCGAAACCACCGAAAAGGCGCGTTCCAAAACAGAATCGGCCAGATAAAAGGTTTCAAAAATGCGGTTCATATAAACCACCCAGATGGCCACGAAAGCCGGCGGCAGGATGAGGAACACCCCCGTGCAGCAAAGCCCCGTCACCATGGTGCCCGCCATCTGGTGCGCCAGCAGGGTGATGGCATAGACCGCAGCGAAAATCACAAGATTCCCCGCCAGAGATTTCAAAATGATCTCTGCCGAAAGGATGCGGCCGCAGCCCATACTGAAAACGATCAGCAGCGCGATGAGCAAATTGCTGAAATAGGCGATCATCATGCTCAAAAAGCCCGCAAGATAAGAAGAACCGAACAGCGCTTTGCGGCTGATGGGCAGAGAATGATAAAAATCCACCTGTTTTTTCTGGTGCATAAAACGGAACATCGCCGTGGCCGCGATCACCGCCATAACGGCAAGCAAAATCCACACGCCGAAATTTTTCAGGCTGAACATCTCCTGCAAAAATTTCCGGGCATATTCCAGATCATAGCCGTGGGGCGATTCCGCGGCTTCCAGATAACGCTGCACGCCATAGACCGCGGGCACGGGCAGGATGAAAAAGCCCAGAACCGTAAACAGCGTGGTCATCCAGGTGTTCGACCGCAGCTTTTCATGGATCATGCGGCGATCAAAGAATAAGCGATTTGATGTCATATCCGCACACCTCCGTTTCACTGATAAAGATTTCTTCAAGGGATAACGGCAGAATTTCAAAGAACACAGGGCGCATCTCTTGAAGCCGCTTTTCCACCGTTTCGCGGTCGGCCCGGGCCGTGATGGTATAAAGGCTGCCGCGCTGCTCCATCTGCATGACTTCCAGCGGCGCGAAATCTTCTTTCTTCATCGCGGTGTCGAAAACGCATTGCAGCTTGTGGATGCCCAGTTTCATGTCATCCAGATCTTTCGAAAACAGAATGCCGCCGCGATGCAAAAGCCCCACATGATCGCAGATATCTTCCAGTTCGCGCAGGTTATGGGAAGCGATCACAGGCGTCATGTTCCGCTCGGCCACATCGCCGGCGAAAATGGCCTTCACCGCCTGGCGCGCCACCGGGTCGAGCCCGTCGAAGGTTTCATCGCAAAACAGGTAATCTGTCATGGCGCAAACGCCGCAGATCACCGAAACCTGTTTTTTCATGCCCTTTGAAAAAGTGTTGATCTTTCTGTTTTCTTCCAGACCAAAGCTTTTCATCAGCTTATGGAACCGCTGCTGATCGAATTTGGTATAGATCTTGGCATAAAAATTCTTCATTTCCGCCGGTGTGGCATTGGGATAGAAAAACTGTTCATCGGAAATATAAAAGAATTTCTCTTTGATCCTGGTGTTTTCAAAAATGCTTTCGCCATCGATCTCGATGCGGCCGCTGTCAGGCTTTAAAATGCCCGCCGCCAGCCTTAAAAAAGTGGATTTGCCGGCGCCGTTGCTGCCGATCAGCCCAAACACACTTCCGTTTTTGATTTCGGCCGAAACACGGTCGATCGCGCGGATCCCGCCGAAATTTTTCGATACATCCATTGCCTGGATCATGCTTTGTTGCCCCCCTCATCCGTCATTTCTGCCAGCCATTGGCGGATCTGCTGCGGTGTTTCACCCAGCTGCATGGCCTGCTTCACCAGTTCATAAAGCTCGCTGTGGATCGCGGCCAGTTTTTCTTTTCTTAAACCCTCGGCGTTTTCGGCAATGAAATTGCCTTTGCCTTTCACGGTGTAGATGACCCCGCTTTTTTCAAGCAGGGAATAGGCCTTTTGTATGGTGTTGGGATTGATGGAAAGTTCCATGGCCAGCTGGCGAACAGAAGGCAGCTGGGCATTTTCGCCCATAGTTCCCTTGGCCGCCAGATCTTCGATCTCGGCGACGATCTGTTCATAAATGGGCCGGCGGTCTTTATAATCGATCGTGATCATTCCTACTCCCCTTTCTTTAAAATTCTGTACTATGTGTATTAGTACACTTATATCTTTATTATAAATCTTTTTACAAAAAAGTCAACCAAAAAACAGCACGCAATTCTTATACATATCACCAAAGCTTTTTCTCGCCATAGACAGAACGGAGAAACATAGATATAATAAGAAATAGATTTTGATAAGCCGCGAAACCATGCGGCTTCGGGAGGTTATTTTATGCAGTATATTCTCAGTGAACACGAGCCCCGGGCGGCCCTTCGCTATTTTGAAGAAATCAGCGCGATTCCCCGCGGTTCGGGCAATGAAGAAGCGATTTCCGATTACTTAATGGCCTTTGCCGCGCAAAATGGTTTGAATGCTTACCGTGATCAGGCCTGGAATGTTTATATCACCAAGCCCGCTTCAAAAGGTTATGAAAATCTGCCCCCCATCGTTCTTCAGGGGCATACCGATATGGTATGTGAAAAAAATCAGAATGTAGAACACGATTTTAAGAAAGACCCCATCCAGCTTGTGCTGGAAGGCAACATCCTTCGCGCAAACGGCACCACGCTGGGCGCGGATAACGGCGTGGCCGTTTCCTGGATGATGGCCATTCTCACCGATGATTCTCTGATCCATCCCCCGCTGGAATGCGTTTTCACGGCCTGTGAAGAAGTGGGGCTCATCGGCGCGCACAATCTGGAATTCGACCGCATCAGCGGCCGCCGCCTTTTGAACCTGGATTGCGGCCCCGAAGGCACTTTCTGCTGCGGCAGCGCCGGCGGCCAGGTGACCGACCTTGTTTTGCCCATCCACCGCGAAACCATGCATGGCATTCCCCTCACGCTGCGCCTGCGCGGGCTTTCCGGCGGCCATTCGGGCGGCCTGATCCACAAATATCTGGGCAACGCCAACCAGCTGATGGCGCGCATCCTTTATAATGTTTTCCGCAGCACCCATTGCTGTGTGGCGCAGATCGACGGCGGCGACAAGGCCAACGCCATCCCCCGCGAATGCGACGCGCAGATCGTGCTGGAATCCACCCAGCTGCAAACCGCGCTGGATGCGATCAAAGCCACCGAAAAGGCCATCGCCGGCCAGCTGATGCCCCAGGATTCGGCTTTCCACATTGAAACCGAAACCGCGGCGGCCTGTGATATTTCGGTGATCACCTCGCGTTCCACCGATCTGCTTTTAAGGCTGATGACGCTTGTGCCCAACGGGCCGCAGCTTCGCGACCTGACCATGGATAACCGTGTGGTGGCTTCTGAAAACTTCGCCAGCGTGCACACCGATGAAAAGAATGTGACCCTCGTGATCTCCATGCGTTCAAGCAACGATGCTTATCGCGAAGATATGGCTCTGCGCCTTGAAACACTGGCCCAGTTCGCGGGGGCGGCGGTGCGCCACCACGATGATTATGACAGTTGGGAAATTGAAAAGCATTCCGCCCTGCGCCAGACGCTTTTGAACTGCTATGAAAAACTCAACGGCAAAAAAGGCAAGGTGGTGGCCACCCACGGCGGCCTGGAATGCGGCATTTTCCAAAAGCGCCTGCCCGGTGTGGATCTTGTGACCATGTGCTGCAATTCCAGCGGCGCCCATTCCCCCGATGAACGGATGGAACTGGATTCTTACGCCCGCTGCTATGAACTTTTGAAAGCTGTTCTCCGCGAACTTTGCAACGCTTAGGGGGCTTTATTTTGAATTCTGCCACTTCCCTGAAAAAGATCAGCGCGCCGCGTTTTTTCACCCTGATCGTGCTGATCTCGCTGGCTTCCAACTTTGTTCATCCCGTCACGCCCACGCTGTTTCAAAACCTGGGTCTGCCCGATCACATGTTTGGAACCGCGTTTGCCACCATGGCAACGGCAACCTTTCTGTTTTCGCCCATGTGGGGGCGCATTTCCGATAAATATGGCAAAATCCCCACCATGGGCATCACCGCCACCGGCTATGCGCTGGGGCAGGTGATCTTCGGTATCTCTTCCACCTGGGTGGGCATTCTCATCGGCCGCTTCGTGGCCGGCGGTTTTATGGGCGGCTTCACCGTCACTTCCATGGCCTATGTGGTGGATTTCACCACCGAGAAAAACCGCTCGCGCTATCTGGCTTATCTGGCCGCGAGCCAAACGCTTTCGGGCTCTTTCGGTTATCTTGTGGGCGGGCTGATCGGCGATCATTCCATCTCTGCCTGTTTTGTGGCGCAGGTGGCCGTGATCGTCACCTGCTGCGCGGTGATGCAGTTTATTCTGGCCGAACCGCAGACAGAGCGCCATCCCTCGCTGGAAAAAGCTTCGATCAACCCGTTCAAAGCGCTGATGGATGCCCGCAAGGTGCTCACCGCGCCCATGCTGGTGTTTTTGGTCTCTGTGTTTTTCACCAGCTTTGCCAGCATGGCCCACGACAACGCCTTCAATTATTTCATGAAAGCCGAACTGAATTTTCCGCCTTCTTATAACGGTTTGGTCAAGGCCGTGATCGGGCTGATCGCCCTCACCGCCAATTTCACCGTGAACATGTGGCTGGCTGCGCACACCAATCTGCGCAAATCCATCATCGCCGTGTTATCCATCTGCGCCGCAATGCCCTTCGTCTGCGTGATGATGAACAGCGCTTTCTCCATCGTTGTGGCCAACATCATCTTTTTCGCGTTCAACGCGGTGTGGCTGCCCATGCAGCAGACGCTGGCGGCCCAAAACGCTTCCGCGCAATCCAGCGGTTCCATTGCGGGGCTTTACACCGCCGCAAAATCGCTGGGCATGATCGGCGGCCCTCTGTTCGCGGGCTTCATCTATGCCTATAACAGCAAACTGCCCTTTGTCGCTTCGGGCACGGCGTTTGCCATCGCCGCCGTGATCTGTGTGGTCAATTACCGCCAGTTTCAAAAAGCGAACTAACGCGCGCCATAAAACATAAAAAAAGCAGAAGGATTTTTTCCTTCTGCTTTTTTCTATCTTTCCTGTGCTTTGCAAACATCCACCCAGCCTTTGGCCGCCGCATAATCGAAAAGCTGATCGGGCGTCAGCTCAATGGCGCTGTTCCCGCTGCCGCAGGCGGGAAACACGGTTTGATATTCTTTGAGAGAATCATCCAGATAAACTTCCACCCCTTCGGGGTTTGCGAAGGGGCAGACACCGCCCACCGCATGGCCTGTCAGGGTTTCCACTTCTTCCGCGCCCAGCATCTTGGCCTTGGTGTGGAACCGCGCCTTATATTTGGCGTTGTCGATTTTCCTGTCGCCCGCGGCCACAATCAGAAGCACCTGCTCGGGCCCATGGAAAGAAAGAGTTTTGGCGATGCGCCCTTCTTCGCAATTCAGCGCTTCCGCCGCCAGCTTCACCGTGGCGCTGGATTCTTCAAATTCGAGGATATCATGTTCTTTTCCGAATGTTTTAAAATAGGTTCTTACCTTTTCAATGGACATTTCAACAGGCCCTTTCTCTTTGATTTTTCCAAACGGCAGCCGCACCGTTATGTTTTATGATTCTTTTTGTTCGGCTATTTTTTCCGCCAGTTCGTTCAGATACACCCAACGGTCGGTCTTTTCTTCCAGCAGGCGCTCCAGTTCTTCTTTCTGCGCCGTCAGCTCTTCCAGCTTCACATAATCCGCCGCGTTTTCCGCCAGCGCCGCCTCACATTTTTTCAGGCGTTCTTCAAGCCCTGCGATCTCTTCATCGATCTGTTCGAATTCGCGCTGTTCTTTGAAGGAAAATTTCAGCTTCTGGGGGGCTGCCGGGCGCTCTTTTCTGTTTTTTTCGTTCTGGGGTTCCGCTTTCTTTTTTTCGGTTTTTTCGGTCTCGCGCCGTTTTTCGGCATAATCGCTGTAATTGCCGGTATACCGCAGGATCTTTCCGCTGCCATCCACTTCAAAAATGGTGTCGGCGATTTTATCCAGAAAATAGCGATCATGGGAAACGGCGATCACCGCGCCGGGGAAATCTTCTAAATATTCTTCCAGAATGCCCAGCGTTTCAATATCCAGATCATTGGTGGGTTCATCCAGCAGCAGGATGTTCGGCGCCTGCATCAGCACCGCCAGCAGAAACAGGCGGCGCTTTTCACCGCCGCTCAGGCGGCCGATGAGCGAATATTGAAGGTCGCCGTCAAACAAAAAGCGTTCCAGCATTTGCGAAGCCGAAAAAGTGCCTTCGGCCGTTTCCACCTGCTCGGCGATCTCGCGGATATAATCATAAACGCGCATTTGCGGATCCATTTCGCGGCCTTCCTGGGTGAAATAACCGATCTTCACCGTGGCGCCCCGCTCGATTTCGCCTTCATCGGGCAAAAACCGCTGGGCGATGAGGTTGAGCAGGGTGGATTTTCCGGCCCCGTTGGGGCCCACGATGCCAATGCGGTCGCCGCGCAGGATGCCATAGGAAAAATCTTCGATGACCTTTTTTTCGCCGAAGCTTTTGCTGATATGCGAAAGCTCGATGGTTTTGCGCCCCAGGCGGGAAGACAGCGCGGCCATCTGCACCTTGCTTTCTTCTTCGGGGGCTTCCTGCGCCGATAGCGCTTCATATCGCTCGATGCGCTCGCGGCTTTTGGTGCCTCTGGCCCGCGCCCCGCGCATGATCCACTGGGCTTCGCGCCGCAAAATCGATTGCCGTTTGCGCTCGCCCGCTTCTTCCATTTCGGCGCGCTGGGCTTTCAGTTCAAGATATTTTGAATAGTTGGCTTCATAAGAAAACAGCTTGCCCCGCGAAAGCTCGGTGATCTTGGTGGCCACATGCTCTAAAAAATAGCGGTCATGGGTGACCATGATGATGCCGCCCGAAAAACGCATCAGCCATTGTTCCAGCCAGGTGACCATTTCGCTGTCTAAATGGTTGGTCGGTTCATCTAAGATCAGCACATCCGCGGGATGGATGAGCGCCGCCGCCAGCGCCACGCGCTTGCGCTGGCCGCCCGAAAGCGTTCCCACCTGCCTGTCGAATTCGGTGATGCCCAACCGGGTGAGCATGGTTTTTGCCTCATATTCGGCCAGCTGGCGAAACTCGGCGGGATATTGCAGAAACACCTGTTCCAAAACGGTGGAGTTTTCTTCCATCACAGGGTTTTGGGGCAGATAAGAGATCTGCACATTGGGGTTCCGCATCACCGTTCCCGCATCCGGCGCTTCGGCCCCGGCCAAAATTTTCAACAGGGTGCTTTTGCCGGTTCCGTTTCGGCCGATGATGCCGATTTTCTCTTCTTCCTGTAAATAAAGCGAAGCGCCGCTGAGCAGCTGCTTCATGCCATAATTTTTTTCTAAGTTTTCGGCTGAAAGTAACATAAATTCTCCTTTGTTTTCTCTGTTCACAAAGAATTCGCGTCTTTAGTATAACACAATTCTTGCCTCTTGGCGAGAAAAGCCTTGGCACATGAACCATAAAAAAAGCCCTCACAAACAGCCTGTGGGGGCCGCTTGTGAGGGAGGCTTTAGCAATATGCCTTATTTATCCTGCTGGGCTTCGATGGAATCGGTGCGATAGATGAATTCCACGCTGCCATCCATGCCATCGGCCACACCGGTGAAGCTTTGATATTCTTCCGAAACATCCACCAGCGCCTTCAGGCGATCGGTCAGGCCCTTCAGATCTCCGTCAAACGCTTTGACAAGCTTCTGGATGCCTTCTTCGTTAAACTTCTTCATGCCGTCGGAAAGCTGCATTGCGCCATCCTTCAGCTGGCCCACGCCGTCTACCAGAGCATTGCTGCCCTGCTGCAGCGCAGCCACGCCGCTGTTGAGTGTGCCGGCGCCTTTTGCCAGAGAAGATGCGCCGCCCGCAAGCTGGCCGACACCCGCGCTGAGTTTTCCGCTGCCTTCATAAGCGGAGGAAACGCCGTTTGTATAGGCGATCAGGCCCTGATAGAACTGGTTATAGCTGTTGAGCTGATTGAGCAGCTGAGAGATCGCGTCTGTTCCGCTGCCCGCCGAAGCCACCGCCGCCTGGATCTGCTGGGTCACTTCCGCGCTCTTCATTTTTTCTTCTACGATGGAATTGATCTGCGCCGCTGTGGCTTCTTTGATTTTCTGCTGGATCTCGCTGCTGTTCATTTTCAAAGCCACCGCCGCTTCGATGGCCGCCTGCTTTTCAGCGGGGATCTTGCCGGCCGCGATGGCCTGTGCGTATTGTTCCGCCGTCATATTGTTGCCCGTTGCCTGCAGCACACCTGTGACGACCTGGGCCTTCACGGCTTCTTTCACTTTTCCTTCGATCGTCGCGCTCTGGGCGGAAACAGCCTGTGTGACCTTTGCCTTGGCGGTATTATAGGCCAGCTGATACACTTTCTGCGCATCCATGGAAGACAGCACATTCTTCAAAACGGTTTGATAATTTTCAATGGTCAGCGCGGGAACCTGAAGGCCCGCCGCCGTCAACTGAGTATTGGCTGTTTTCAGCATGGTGTTGAACACGGTGGCTGCGCCATCGGTCAGCGATTTGTTGTTGCCTGTCAGCGTTTTCAGCCCTGTCTGCAAATCATTCATGCCGCTTTGCAGCTGCTGTGCGCCGCCCGCAAGGGTCACAGCGCCGCTTTCCAGCGCTTTGGAACCTGCGGCCAGCTGATCGATGCCCGAAATGAGCGCATCGGATTTTTCAAGCAAAGTGCTCAGGCCGTCATACAAAGCGGAGGAACCATCCACCAGCTGAAGCGAGGCGCTGCTCAGCTGGCTGAGGGAATCGGAAAGATCGGAAGCATCCGCCACTTTATCGAGGTTCAGCTGATTGAGCAGATCGTTCGTGGCAAAAGTCAGAATGGTATCCAGCGAGAAATCTTCCACCTCCGCTGTGATCTCTACCGTGTTGGGGATATCGATTTTATCTTTCGAAATGCCCAGGCTTTCCTGCAGGCCCGGCATTGCAAAGCCCATCACAATGGTGCGGTTGCCGTCGTTAATGATCTTGCCGTTGGAAACCGCGATGTTTTTGGCGCTGTCGTTTTCAAGCATGGTGCCTGTCACCATGGCGAAAGGAACATAAACTGTCTCTTTGCTGCCGTTCACCATCACCTGGCGGGCTTCATGGTTTTCATATTCGATGGAAATTTTCAATTTGCCGCTTTTGCCGGCCAGTTCTTCGGGCGAAACGGTTTTGCCATCCAGCTGATAAGTCACTTTCATGGTAACCGGCAGATCTTTTTCCGTGGTGCCCTGATAATAAATATCGTTGCCCTTGGCATCCCACACGCGCATGGAATCGCCATCCATGGTGTAGCTTTCATCGCCTTTGACATTGACAATATCTTTCACATCGCCCTTGTCTTTGATGGTCTGCGCCCCTTCGGGGTTTTTCAGCCAATCGCTGACGATGATCTTCTGAGCGGTTCCCTGCGCATCAGAAAGCACATAAACCGTTTCTTTCTTGGTGTTTTTGCCTTCTTCCGAGCGAAGCAGGGTGGCTGAGCTGCTTGTTTTTGCCGCTTGTGCGGTTTCCGCTTTCTGGGCGTGAACCATCATGCCCGTGCCGCCGGCCAAAACAGCCGCGGCCAGAAAAGCGGATACGATTCGATTCATATTACGATTCATTTTGTAAGCGCCTCCGATTTTTTAAATTGATTTTTGAAGCCGATGCTGGTGTTGCAGATCACATGGTCGAAGATCATAAACAGCGCCGGCAAAATAAAGATGACCGAGAACATACTGATGATCGCGCCGCGAGCCATCAAATTACACATTGAGCCGATGATATCGATATCGGAATAAAGACCCACGCCGAAGGTGGCGGCAAAGAAGCCCATGGCGCTGACGATGATCGACGGAATGGAAACCGTAAGCGCTGTGGTGATGGATTCTTTTTTGCCCATGCCGGCCCCGCGTTCCTGTTTATAGCGTGTGGTCATTAAGATCGCGTAATCGACCGTTGCGCCCAGCTGAATGGTGCTGATGCAGATCGGCGCCACAAACGGCAGCGAGGTTCCCATATAATAAGGAATGCCCAAATTGATGAAAATAGCAAATTCGATGACAGCCACCAGAATAAACGGCAGCGTGATGGATTTGAGCACCAGCGCAATGATGAGGAAGATGGCCGCGATGGAAATGGCATCCACCACTTTAAAATCGTGATCGGTGATGGTGATCATATCCTTTGTGCAGGGCGCTTCGCCGATCAGCATGCTTTTTTTATCATAGCTTTTCACGATTTTGTTGATCTCTGTGACCTGCTTGTTGACTTCGTCGCTGGCCACTTTATATTCCGAGCCCACGAGGATCAGTTTCCATTGATCGCTTTCCATCACTTTCTTGATGGAATCGGGCACGATCTCCTGCGGCACTTCCGCGCCCACCAGAGAATCAAGACCAAGGGAGAACCGAACGCCCTTCACCTTTTCGATGTCATTGAGCATCGACCGGGTGTCTTTGGAACTCATGGAAGAATTCGCCAGGATCATGTGCGTGGAAGCCATGTTATATTCGTCTTCCAGTTTGGAATTGGCCACCATATAGGCCATATCCTTCGGCATGGTGTCGCCCAGGTTATAATAGACCTGTGTGTGGCGGTAGCCATAGAAGGCAGGCACCATCACCACAAGGAAGATCACAATGAAGATCCAGCCGTGGCTTGTGACAAACGCCGCGATCTTATCCATCGAAGGCAATAAGGTGCGGTGGCGGGTTTTTTCAATTGCTTTATCAAAAATCAGAATGATGGCCGGCAGCGTGGTGACGCAGCCGATCACGCCGAAGATCACGCCTTTTGCCATAACGATGCCCAAGTCGCTGCCCAAGGTGAAGCTCATAAAGCAAAGGGCAATAAACCCGGCCACGGTGGTGATGGAGCTGCCGATCACCGCGGTGATGGTGTTGGAAATGGCGTGGGCCATCGCTTCGCCGCGGTCATGGCCGAAGCGATCGCGCTGTTCGGAATAGCTGTGCCACAGGAAGATGGAATAATCCATGGTAACGCCCAGCTGAAGCACGGCCGAAAGCGCTTTTGTGATGTAAGAAATCTCTCCCATGAAGAAATTGGTTCCCAGATTCCAAATGATCGCTATGCCGATGCTGGCCAAAAAGAAGAACGGGATCAGCCAGGAATCCATGAAGACCATCATGGCCACGCAGGCCAGCAAAACGGCCAGACCCACATAGATGGGTTCTTCGCGTTCACACAGGGCCTTCAAATCGGTGACCAGCGCGCTCATGCCCGAAATATAACATTGCTTGCCGGCAACGCTGCGCATCTGCGAAATGGTATCCATGGTTTCATCCGCCGAGGTGGAAGTATCGAAGAACACCGCCATCATGGTGGAATCACCCTTGTTGAAAGCGTCATAGTATTTCTGCGGCAGCATCTCTTTTGGGATGGTGATATCCAGCACGCTGTCATACCAGATCACCGATTCCACATGGTCGATTTTTTCGAATTTGGCTTTCAGCTGAGCCACCTGCTTGGGCTCCATGCCTTCTACCATGACCAGTGAAAACGCGCCTTTGTTGAAATCACTCAACAGGATATCCTGCCCTTTTACCGTGTCGATGTTTTTGGGCAAATAGGTCAGCATATCATAATTGATACGCGTATGCAGAATACCGAACACAGACGGAATCAGCAAAAGCACCGCGATGATCAGAATTGTGGCACGGTGCTTCGCCACCCATCTTCCGAAATGAATCATAAACGATTTCCTCCTTTATCTCACCAAATCGGCTTTGCAAAAAGCGTTCCTTTGCAAAACCGATTTTGTTGACTCGATATTTTTTGAAAGCCGCCGCCTGCTTAGAACAGATCGATTTGTTCCCAAGGCATTTCCGCGGCGTTTTCGCCAAAATGGCCATAACACGAAAGTTTTTCATAAATCGGCCTTCTCAGCCCGAACCGCTCTGAAATGGCCGCCGGCCGCAGATCCATCAGTTCTTCCGCGAATTTTTTCAGGCGTTCTTCTTTTGTGGTTTCGGTGTGGAAGCATTCCACATTCAGCGATATGGGATCGGCAAGGCCCATGGCATAGGCAAGGCGGATCTCACAGCGTTTGGCAAGCCCAGCGGCCACAAAATTTTTGGCCAGATAACGCGCCGCGTACGCCGCGCTGCGATGGATCTTGGAAGGATCTTTGCCCGCAAGCGAACCGCTTTGGGGCACCGCGCCGCCATAAGCATCCACCGTTTGCTTTCGGCCCGTCAGCCCCACATGGGCGGCGGGGCCGCCAAGAACGAACCGGCCCGTGGGGTTGATATAGATCTGTGTTTGATCGTCGATCCACTCTTCCCCGATGGTTTTCGAAATGATCTTCTGCGCCAGTTCCGCGCGAAGCTGCTCGGTTTTCATCCATGGCGTGTGCTGTGCCGAAAGGATGATGGCCGCGATGCGCTGGGGGCGGCTGTCTGTATATTCCATGGTGATCTGCGCTCTGCCATCGGGCCTGAGATAGGCTATCTCGCCTTCTCTTCTCGCTTTTTCAAGGCGTCTTGCCAGGCGATGGGCCAGCGTGATGGGCAAAGGCATGAAATCCGCCGTTTCACAGCAGGCATATCCAAAAACCTCTCCCTGATCTCCGGCGCCGCTGCTGAAGGGATCTTTTCTTAAAATGCCCCGCGCGATATCTTCCGATTGTTCGCGTATCTGGGTGGTAACACCGCAGGTCTGGGCATCGAACCCAAGGCCCGGCGTTTCATAGCCCGCCTGGGCGATGGCCCCGCGCGCCACATCCTCATAAGATATCTTTGCGGCCGAGGTGATTTCACCCATGATGGTTACATTGTTTCCGCTCACCGCCGCTTCGCATCCCACATAGGCCTGAGGGTCCTGCTTCAGGGTCTCATCTAAAATTTTTTCGGCGATAAGATCGCAAAGTTTATCGGGCTGCCCCGCAGTAACCGACTCTGCTGTAAAAGTAACCGCCATAGCAACTCCCCCGTGCATGATTGTTTTTGAACTCTTTTTGAATCCTGTTCTATTGTATTGTTCTTTGCTTCCGCCCACCACGGACAAAAAAAGCGCCGTGTATGAAATTCATACACGGCGTTTCTATTGTCTATTTTTTAGGCATCCCGGAGGATTTGTCTGATTTTCGGTTTTTACTGGGGGAGCTGCTCTCTTGGGCCGATGCTGCGTTCCAGGGCGGCGCGGATGCTTCCATCCAGCAAAATGCCCATGCGGTTGATCACATTTGAAACATCATGCTTCATGCCGCTGCCGATCCAATCCAGCGCCATGCCCACCAGCGCGAATTTATAAAATTCGGCGATCACCTTGATATCTTCCGGCGCGGCGTCAAGCCCTTCCGCTTCTTTTTCCACATAGCGCATCATGATGCTGCCCGTCACATCATAAAGATATCTTTCCAGCCGCTCGCGGTTGAGCGAGCCATATAAATGGCGGATGGCCGTTTTGTTTTCGAACACAAACCCGATGGATTGCAGAATGCCTTCCTGCCAGGAATCGAACAGGTTGTTTTCTAAAATGACCTTTTCGGTCTCGGTTCGGAACACTTCATCTAAAAGCGCGTAAATATCTTGAAAGTAATAATAAAAGGTGTTGCGGTTGACGCCGCAGCGATCCACAATATCTTTCACTGTGATTTTATCAAAAGGCATTTCATTGAGCAGCATCACAAAAGATTCGATGATTGCCCGCTTGGTGAACTGCGCCATAATGCAGCCTCCGCTTCTTAAAATTAGTTTCAGTTTATCATAAAAAACGCGGCGGTGCAAGGAAAGGGCTTGCGTTCCATAAAAAAACCGCAAAACAACTTTCGTCGTTTTGCGGTTTCTTCAATCATTTCGTGTTAGAGTTTTTTGCTGTCGGATTCGATAAAGATTGTCTGCCTCGGCATGGTGTTTTTCACAAAGCGCGAAATATAAAACGCCGACCAGATATTCAGCACACCGTCTGTCACCAGCGTGATACCCAGCCAGATCATCAGCGCCGCCGCGCCCTCGAAGGGGTTGCATACCAGCAGGATGCCCAGCAGACAATCCACCATCGCCATCAAGAACAGCAGCCACCATTTTGAAAGCAGCGCCCTTTTGGCATCGAGGGCCGTTTGCAGCTTGAAAACGCCGTCGATCACGATGAAAATGCCCATGACCACGGGCAGCAAAGTCAGCGCTCCGCCCGGATGAAGGATCAGCAGAAGCCCCACCACCGCGTTGAGCAGGCCCAGCGCAAAAGTGGAACTGAGCGGAATGCCGAAAACATCACAGCGGAAATATGCGATGATCTGGGCAACGCCGCCCGCCAAAATCAAAGCGCCCGCCAGATAACAAATCGTCAAAGCCGAAATCTGGGGCCAAATGATCAGGCAAACGCCCAGCACGATGCACAGCACCGAAACCATCAAAAAAGATGCTTTTACTCTTTGAAAGATCTTCATGTTTTTATCCCCTTTCTTCTTTATGTTCAGCATATCACGCCTTTTTATTTTTACTATAGACAACCTCGCCCGTTTGCCTGATTTTTACACACTTCCCCTTTTTTGTCATATAAAACAGAACGCTTGTTCTTTTTCTTGTGGTATGGTATGATGAAAAAGAGGTGATGGTGTTGGAAAATAACTTTATCCGCTCGATCCGCATCGACAGCGTCAAAATAACAGAGCCTTATCTTCGCGCCTTGCCCGCCATTGGCGCGATCATCCGTCAGGGCGGGCTGGCGTTTCATCGGCCGGTCACTTTTCTGGTGGGCGAAAACGGTTCGGGCAAATCCACCCTTTTAGAAGCGATCGCGGTCGCCGCGGGCTTCAACGCCGAAGGCGGCACGCGGAATTTCAATTTTTCCACCCGGGCGACCCATTCTCAGCTTTATGAAGCCCTGTCAACGGTAAGAGGGCGCTATCCGAAAGACGGCTTTTTTCTGCGCGCCGAAAGCTTTTATAATGTGGCCAGCAATATTGATGAGCTGGATCTGCGGGGCAGCTATGGCGGCCTTTCTCTGCATGAGCAATCTCACGGCGAAAGCTTTTTGGCCTTGATCCGGAACCGTTTCAGCGGCAGCGGCCTTTACCTTTTGGATGAACCCGAGGCCGCGCTTTCCGTCAGCCGGCTGATGACCCTGCTGGTAGAAATGCAGCGCCTGGTAAACAGCGCCTCTCAGCTGATCGTTGCCACCCATTCCCCTATTCTTCTGGCCTATCCCCAAGCCGAGATCCTGGAGCTTTCCTCCCGGGGCATCCATCCCGTGGAATACCGCCAGACCGAGCCTTATCGTTTAACGCACACTTTTTTGGAAAACCCCGAGCGGATGCTCCATTATCTTTTAGAAGAACAGGAGGGCGTCGATGATGCATGACGCAGTGGTCAAAGGCATTCTTTCGGCCACGGGCGGCATGAATCTTTACCGCGGCTGCACCCATGGCTGCATATACTGCGATTCCCGAAGCACCTGTTATCAAATGAAGCATCGTTTTGAAGATATCGAAATCAAGCGCAACGCACCCCAGCTGCTGGAACAGACCCTGCGCCGCAAACGAAACCGCTGCGTGATCGCCACCGGTTCCATGTGCGACCCCTATCTGCCGCTGGAAGCCACCGAATGCCTGACCCGCCGCTGCCTTGAGATCATTGAAGAATATGGTTTCGGCCTTTCGATTTTGACAAAATCAGATCTTCTTTTGCGCGATCTGCCGCTTTTGCAAAAGATCGATCAAAAAGCTAAAACCGTGGTCTGCACCACCCTGACCACCTATGATGAAACGCTTTGCGGTCTGATCGAACCCAATGTCTGTTCCACCGCTTCCCGCGCGGCCATGCTGAAAACCGTGGCGGAAACCGGCATCGACACCGCTGTCTGGCTTTGCCCTATTTTGCCTTTCATCAATGATTCCGAAGAAAATCTGCGGGGCATTCTTTCCGATTGCTTCAAGGCAAAAGTCAAAGCCATCGTCACTTTCGGCATGGGCGTCACCCTGCGCGATGGCAGCCGTCAATATTTTTATCAGAAATTAGAAGAGCATTTCCCCGGCATGAAGGAACGCTATCTCCGCGCTTTCGGCAACCGTTATGAATGCCCAAGCCCTCACGCGGCGCGGCTGATGGAAATTTTCGAGCGGGAATGCCGCGCCCATCAGGTGATCTATCGCCCGCAGGAAGCGCTCGCTTATTTAAAGCGCTATGAAGATCACCGCGCCGAACCCCAGCTGAGCCTGTTTTGAGTTCCTTTGCTCTTTGGGTGAAAAAAGCCTGTCTCCGCTTCAAAACGGAAACAGGCTTTGGGATGACATTTCCTTCCGGCCGCTTCAAATACGGCGGAGCTTTTCTTAATTTCTGGGGTCTTCGCGCATGGCCAAAATGGTTTTTTCGATCAGTTCGTCCAGGCTCCACCCCAGCATTTCTGCGCCCTGGGTGATCACATCGCGCGAACAGCCCGCGGCGAACTTTTTATCCTTAAACTTCTTTTTAGCCGAAGAAAGTTCCAGATCACTGACGCTCTTCGAGGGGCGCATCCGCGCCGCCGCGCCCAAAAGCCCTGTCAGTTCATCCACCGCGAAAAGAACCTTTTCCATTTCATGCTCGGGCTTCACATCGCAGCAAAGGCCATAGCCATGGCTGGCCGTGGCATGGATCAGGCGTTCTTCCAGCCCATGCTCACGCATGATCTGCTGGCTTTTCACACAATGTTCCTGCGGATACTGTTCAAAATCAAGATCATGCAGCAGACCCACCATGCCCCAGAATTCCACTTCATCGCCATACCCCAGATCTTTGGCGAAATAGCGCATGGCGCCTTCCACCACTTCGGCGTGGCGCAAATGAAATTCTTCGTGGTTATATTGGTTGAGCAGCTGCCAGGCTTCTTCTCTTGTCATGTTTTATTCCCGCTCCCTTTCGCTTTCGCTTTTGTTTTTATGGTAGCACAGTCTGTTTTTCCTGACAAGCATTTTTCAATTCTCCGGCGCTTTTGCGCAAAGCCCGCGGAACACAGCGTTTATGCAAGATCGTTACTTTTTTATCTTGTAGGATTTCTATTGACATCACCGCTTTAATCTGCTACCATTTTCTTACTAAATCATGGTGCGTAGGGGGGAGTTTCGTCAAAATTTGCCACAGCGTTCGCCACTCTGTTAGATAGAAAGAGAGAGGATTCTAAATGAAACCTGCAAAAGAAAAGTATGGCCTTTTTACAGCTATCACGATGATCATCGGCATCTGCATCGGCTCCGGCATTTTCTTCAAAAGCGATAACATTTTGAAAGCTACTGGCGGAAGCATCTCTTTAGGCGTGTTGGTTTTTGTTTTGGCGGCTGTGGCCATCGTTTTCGGCGGCCTCACACTCAGCGAACTTGCTTCGCGCACAGATGAACCCGGCGGCATCATCACTTATGCCGACCAGTTCTGCGGCAAAAAAACCGCCTGTGCTTTCGGCTGGTTCCAGACTTTTATTTACTATCCCACCATCACCGCGGTGGTTTCCTGGGTGGTGGGCATCTACACCTGCATTTTGTTCAACATCAAAGGCTCTCTGGGGCTTCAGATCCTCATCGGCATGGTTTTCTGCACCTTATGCTTCTTATATAATGTGCTCTCGCCGAAGCTGGGCGCGGTGATGCAGAACGCTGCCACCATCATCAAGCTGATCCCCCTGGTTCTGCTGGCGGTGGGCGGCATCATCTGGGGCGACCCCATCGCGGGCCTGAAAAACGCTTCTACCAGCGCGGTGGCTGGCGCCACTTGGCTTGCCGCCATCGGCCCCATTGCCTATTCTTATGATGGCTGGGTCGTTTCCACCTCGATTTCTCATGAAGTGAAAAACGCCAAACGCAACCTGCCTTTGGCGCTGACCATCGCCCCCCTGCTGATCCTTGTGATCTATGTTACATATTTTATCGGCGTGACCAGCTATGTGGGCCCCGAACAGGTCATGGCGCTGGAAGATGCCCATGTGGCCGTTGCGGCAGAAAACCTTCTGGGTTCCTTCTTCGCAAAAGCCATCACCGTGTTTGTGATCATCTCTGTGATGGGCACCGTCAACGGTTTGGTTCTTGGCTTTATCCGCCTGCCCTATTCTCTGGCGCTGCGCAAAGGCATGATGCCCGGTTCCGAAAAGCTTTCCAAGCTCCATGAAAAATGGGGAACTCCCGTGGCTTCCGCCATTTTCGCCTATGCGATCTCCTTCTTCTGGATGGCGATCCATTATGTGACCATGCGCTTTAATCTTCTGCCCAACAGCGATGTTTCCGAAATTTCCATCGCCATCAGCTATCTGCTTTATCTGGTGTTATATTCCCGCGTGATCAAGCTGTGGAAATCGGGCGAAATCAAAAGCAAGATGCGCGGCCTGATCTGCCCCATTATGGCGATGATCGGTTCGCTGATCATTCTTTCCGGCGGCCTTCAGAATTCGCTGTTTATCCTTTATTTGGCGCTGTGCGCCGTGGTGGTTTGGATTTCTTCCATCTACTATAAAAAGCACGCCGCATAATTCAGAGTTACAAAGAAAAGCCGAAACAGGAAATTCCTGTTTCGGCTTTTTTCATGTTCATTCCGGTTAAATCAGCCCCGATTGCTTCAGCCCAAAAACGATGAAGAACATGGTGACCACCGATAAAAGAGTGGTATAAGCCACCGCCTGCCCCGCAAGCTCGCTGTCGGCCCCCTGCTGCTGCGCCATGATGAAAGAAGAAACGGCGATGGGCGCGCCCAGCATGGTGGCAAGCGCCATCAGTTCCACCCCGCGGAACCCCATAGCGATCACAATGGGCAAAAAAATCAGCGGGCAAAGGATCAGGCGGCCCACCACGATGATCACCAGCTGCTTGATGCAGTGTCTGGTATCTTCGAATTTGAAGAACCCGCCCAGGCTCATCAGCCCTAACGGCGTAGCCACTTTGCCGAAATCCACAAAAACCTTATTAATGGCTTCGGGGATGGTGATGCCGCTGAACAGCGCGGCGACCCCCAGCAAAGAAGCAATGATCAGCGGATTTTTGGCAATGCCTTTGGCAATTTTCTTTTTATCCACAGCGCCGTGACTGAAAGCCTCCAGCGCGGCAACACTCAATACATTAAACATCGGGATGACGAATGCCGAGGTGATGGAAACAACGCCGATGCCCTTATCGCCAAAAACGCCTGCCACGATGGGCATTCCGAAAATGATATAGTTGCTTCTGAAAATGCCCTGCACGATGACGCCGCGTTTTTTTCCGTCTTTTTCGATCAGCGGAACAATGAGGCAAAGCGCCACAAACAGCACCAGCACAATGACCACCGCGGTGATAATCACCTTGGGGTTCAGCAGCGATTCCACATCGGATGAATAAATGTTTTCGAACAGCAGCATTGGCAGAAACACCTTAAACACGAGGCTGTTCAATTTTTGCAGCAGCGGCTCATCCACCATGCCTCTTCGGCGCAAAAAATAGCCCACCGCCATGGTTAGGAACAGGGGCAGCACGACCCGAAAGGCCAACAGCAAATTTTCCATTTTTCATCCACTCACTCTCTATTTTCTCTTTTTTATTCTTCGCTCGGCTGGTTTTCATCGGCTTCCTGCGTTTTTTTACAGGGCGTCAAATCGAAAATTTTGCTTCCGCGATATTTTTTGGTGGAATACAGAATAATGAGAAAAATCGCCGCCACCGCAAAGATGGCAAAACTCAGCACCTGCGATACGCGAAGCTGCGTATTCAAAATATAAAGGCTGTCTGTGCGCAGGCCCTCGATCCAGGCACGGCCCAGCCCATACCACACGCCATACCAGGCGAAGATCTCGCCTTTGAACTTTCTGCGGCGGGAATAGAAATGCAAAACAAGGAAGCCCGCCAGGTTCCACAGTGATTCATAAAGAAAAGTAGGATGAACAGCGGTTCCCGCTTTGGTCATTTCCTGTGAGATCACCATGCCCCAGGGCAAAGAAGTGGCGGTGCCGAAGGCTTCGCCGTTGACGAAGTTGCCCCAGCGGCCGATGATCTGGCCGATCATCAGCCCCAGCGCGGCAAGATCCAAAAAATTTAAGGTGTCAAATGTGCGTTTCTTGCTGCGGCCAAAGAAATAAATCACCAGAACGCCCACGATCACGCCGCCATAAATGGCAAGGCCGCCTTCCCAAATGCGGGGGATCTCGCTTAAATGGGTCTTATAATAGCCCCATTGGTGAAACACATAATAAAACCGCGCGCCCAAAATCGAGCACGGCAGCAGCCAGAGCAGCAGATCCACCAGAGTATCCGAATCTGTGCCGAATTGTTTTGCGCGCTTCATTAAATAAAGCGCGCCGAGAATGAACCCCAGCGTCAAAATCACCCCATACCAGCGGATTTGCAGCGGTCCCAAAGAAACCGCCGTGCGGTTGAAGGTGAAAACATGGTCTGATAATTTCGGAAAAGAAACATAATGATATTGTGACATAAAATAAATCCTGCTTCTTTAAGATTTTACCGGCTTTCCGATATTTTTTAGCATATCACATCACCTTTGATTATTCAAGGGAACTCCCCCGCGGCTTTTTTGCCGTGCGGTCTAATGTTTACCTGTTTTTACCTGTTTGCTTGATTTTTAAAAGCCTGTTTTTTCTTTTTTCTTCGCTATTTTCGAGCTTTTTGAGAAGATTTTTAATTTTGTAAAGCTTTTAGGCTTTACAAATTGCATCAATCCTGTGAATTTCGCAAATTTTCACAGACTTTTTCGCAAATATGCCTTGACAAAGCCGCATATTTCTTGTAAAATACCCCTTGTTGTAAAGGCACGACCCTTTACATTGAGAGGAGGTCAGAGAATGAAAAGCGATACTTTTCACATGTCGATGCTGTTTGATTTTTACGGTGAACTGCTGACGGAAAAACAAAAAGAGCTTTTTGATCTCTATTATAATGAAGACCTCTCACTGACCGAAATTTCAGAAATCGCCGGGATCACCCGTCAGGGTGTTCGAGATGCCATTGTGCGCGCCGAAACCATTCTGCGCGAAACGGAAGACCGTGTGTGCCTTGTGCGCCGCTATGCCGGCATTCAGGCCGAGATCGAAAAGATCACACAATCCGCTTCGATGATCGCCATGGCCAATTCCACCGGCCCACGCAATTATGAAATTGCAAAACAAGTCGATCAAATCATCCAAATCGCAGGGAAGCTTTCAGAATAGTTCCCCGCTTCGCATTGGCGGCATCAGGCCGCACCGCTTTTACGGAGGTTTTTATGCCTTTTGAAGGATTAAGCGAAAAACTGAACGGTGTTTTTCAAAAACTGCGTTCCCGCGGCAGGCTGACAGAAACAGATGTGCGCGCGGCAATGCGCGAAATTCGCATGGCGCTTTTAGAAGCGGATGTCAATTTTAAAGTTGCAAAAGATTTTATCAACCGTGTTACCGAGCGTGCGGTGGGCACCGAGATTTTGGAAAGCCTGACCCCCGCGCAGCAAGTGATCAAAATTGTTAACGAAGAACTGACAGCCTTGATGGGCGGTTCTCAAAGCCGCATCCAGATGGCTTCCAGCCCCCCCACTGTGGTGATGTTTGTGGGCCTTCAGGGCGCCGGCAAAACCACCAACTGCGCAAAATTGGCCGGTTATTATAAAAAGCGCGAAAACAAGCGCCCCCTGCTCTGCGCCTGTGATGTCTATCGCCCCGCCGCCATCGATCAATTGAAAGTGGTGGGCGGCCAGCTGGATATCCCGGTATTCGAACAAGGCCAGGGCGACCCGGTGGAAATTGCCAAAGCGGCCTATCAATATGCCAAACAGCATGGCAACGATCTTTTGCTGATCGATACCGCCGGCCGTCTGCATATCGATGAAGCGCTGATGGATGAGCTCAAGCGCTTGAAAGCCGAGCTGAAACCCAATGAGATCATGCTGGTAGTGGACGCCATGACAGGCCAAGATGCCGTCAACGCGGCTTCCGCTTTTAACGATGCTCTGGGCATCGATTCCGTTTTGATTTCCAAGTTAGATGGCGATGCCCGCGGCGGCGCGGCCCTTTCCGTTCGCGCAGTGACCGGCAAACCCATCAAATTCTGCGGCACAGGCGAAAAGCTTGATGCCATTGAACCCTTCCATCCTGATCGCATGGCTTCCCGCCTGCTGGGGATGGGCGATGTCATGAGTCTGATCGAAAAAGCCCAGCAGAACTTTGACGAAAAGAAAGCGCAGGAACTTGAAAAAAAGATGCGCTCGGGCAAACTGACTCTGACAGATTTTTACGATCAGCTTAACCAGATGAAAGACATGGGCAGCATGTCGGATATCATGGGGATGCTCCCCGGGAACATGGGCGGAAAAGCCCTCAGCGGCATGCAGGTCGATGAAAAAGTTCTGGGGCGCACAAAAGCGCTGATCCAATCTATGACCCCTTATGAACGGGATAACCCGGATGTTTTAAATTATTCCCGCAAAAAGCGCATCGCCGCAGGCAGTGGCCAGAAGGTGGAAGACCTCAACCGTCTTTTAAAACAGTTCGAAGCCACCCAGCTGATGATGAAACAGCTTGCCGGCAGCGGCAAGAAAAAAATGAGGGGCCTGAAAGGCTTTAAAATGCCTTTTTAAACCGCTTGCAAATGTTTATTTGTAAAGAGAAACAGATATGAATTACGGAGGTGAAAATAATGGTTAAGATCAGACTGAGAAGAATGGGCGCTAAAAAAGCTCCTTTCTATCGTATCGTGGTAGCGGATTCCCGTTATCCCAGAGATGGCAGATTTATTGAAGAAATCGGCCTGTATAATCCTCTGGTAACTCCCGTTGAGATCAAAGTTGACGCGGAGCGTGCTCAGCAGTGGATCAAGAACGGCGCTCAGCCCACAGACACTGTCCGCGCTCTTCTGAAAAAAGCCGGCGCTCTTTAATCGAAAGGACGTGCCACGATGAAAGAACTTCTTTCTTATATCGCCGAACACCTTGTTGATGATCCCGAAGCAGTTTCTGTGGAAGCCATCGTCAACGGCGATACCATGACACTTCAGCTGCGTGTGGCGCAGGCAGACATGGGCAAGGTGATCGGCAGACAGGGCCGCATTGCAAAAGAGATTCGAACTCTGATCAAAGCTGCCGGTTTGCGCGAAAATATGCGCACTTCAGTTGATATTCTCGATTGAGGCGTTGAAAGCGCGGCGGTCTTTCCGCCGTGCTTTTTGTTTGAAAATGAAAGGAGTGGCAGCTATGCCCGAACTTCTGGAATGTGGGCGCATCATCAACACCCATGGCGTCCGTGGAGAATTAAAAATCGACCCCTGGTGCGATGGCCCCGAGTTCTTTGAAGAAATTCCCGCTTTATATATCGAGGGCACCGCCTATCCCCTTTTGCAAAGCCGCCCTCACAAGCAGTTCCTTCTGGTGAAATTAGAGGGTGTGACCACCTTGGAACAGGCCGAAGCGCTGAAAAACAAACTTGTCTTCTTTGATAAAGAACAGGTTTCTCTGCCCGAAGACGAATATTATATTGCAGATATTTTAGGGTTTGAGGTGTTTGACAACCGCACACAAGCTGTGCTGGGCGTTTTGAAAGATTTTCAGGAGATGCCCTCTTCTGATCTTTATGTGATCCAAGGCGAAAACAATGAAATTCTGATCCCCGCGGTGGATGAATTTATGGATCATATCGATTTTGAAAGCCGCCGGATCTTTTTAAATACCATTCAAGGAATGTTGCCCCATGAAGATTGATATTTTGACCTTGTTCCCCGAAATGATCGAACACGCCATGGCCCAAAGCATCATCGGCCGCGGGCAGGAAGCGGGGCTCATCGAAATTCACGCCCATAATATCCGCGATTATTCTTCGGATAAGCATCGCCGCACGGATGATTACCCTTATGGCGGCGGGATGGGCATGGTGATGCAGTGCGACCCGCTTTATCGCTGCTGGAACGAAGTTTGCGGCGGTGAAAAAGTGCACACCATTTTAATGGCGCCGCAAGGCAAAACCTTCACCCAGCAAACGGCGCGAACCTTGCTGCAGCGCGAGCGCTTTATCATTGTCTGCGGCCATTATGAAGGCATTGACCAGCGCTTCATCGATGAATGCGTCGATGAAGAAATCTCCATCGGCGATTTTGTTTTGACCGGAGGCGAGCTGGCCTCTATGGTCATCGCCGACGCCGTTTGCCGCATGGTTCCCGGCGTATTGGCGGATGACGCCTGTTTTACCGAAGAAAGCCACTATGCGGGGGTTTTGGAATATCCCCAATATACGCGGCCCGAGGTGTGGCACGATCGCCCTGTGCCCGAAATTTTGCTTTCGGGCCATCACGCGAATATCGCCAAGTGGCGCCGGCTGCAATCGTTGCTGCGCACCCGCAATCGCAGGCCCGATCTTTTCGCTCGGCTTCAGCTGGATAAAACCGACCGCAAGCTTTTAGAAGAAGCCGAAGACGAAGAATAGTTTTTTATGAATTCAGGCACAAATCAAAACTTAATCATCAAAACAAGGCAGGCATTTTTTATGCCTGCTTTGTTTTTGTATCTTCACAAAAACACCCATTGTGCTGCTGCCCCCCAATGAAACGAAAAAATGAGCGGCAGCACACAAAAAATATTTAAAATATGCCTGCAATATACCTGTGCTCATGCCGTCACCGATTAATACGCCGGTTTGAACGCTGCCAAAGCGATTTTTACAAAAAACTTTTCGGCCGCGCCGTCACCGCGCATAGGCTCTTGTTTTGTGCGTGGGAGCCTCGTTTTTTTGCCCGAATTTCTCTTTTGCTCAGAGCGCCATTTTATTTTTTCTCAGTTTTTTCTGCGTTGGGAAGCGCGGACGCAAAAACAGGGTATGCCGCATTTTTGCGGCATACCCTGTTTTATTTTGTTAAAAAGCGCTCAATTACTGAACATATCCTGCTTTTTTCAGGATCTCAACCGATTTTTCAAAGTTGGCTTCAGAAATCAGAACGATAGGCCCTGTGCAGCCCATGCCGCTTTCGGCATAGATCTTTTCTTTCCACAAGGCGGAAACCGCATCATCCAGATCCATAACTTCGATGCCGGCAATGGCAGCGGTAACGATTTCCTTCGGAGGTGCAACCACTTCTTCAGCGGGAGCAGCGCTCTTGTTGGCCGCGGCCTTGCGGTCGGCCAGGATCTTATCCAGACCGGCCTTCTTCGCCGCAGCAAATTCCTTGGCTGCGACTTCAAAGACCTTGCCGTTTACCAGCTCTGATGCATATTTCAGCGCGCCGGCAACCAGAGGTGCGCCGGAAGCACGGGAAACGATCATGACCAGTTTGTCATAGCCTTCGCCGATGCCGGGGCCATAGCCAAAGCCGGTGGATTCAAAGGAACCGCCGGTGGTTGCGGCAGACAGCATTTTCACCAGGATATTGCCTGTCAGCGAATCGGTGACCATGATATCGGGCGAACCCTTCAGCACATCGTTGCCGCGCATCACGCAGCCGCCATCCGCACGGGAAGATTCGGCAAATTTGATGGGATAACCGTTTTCTGCCAGTGTTTTCAGTGCTGCTTCGGTCTGGCGGGCGCCATCGACATTCAGAATGCCCACGGTGGGTTCGGCAATGCCGCAGGCTTTCGCCGCGATGATGCCATAAATGGCATTCTTGATCATGCCTTCAATGCGGTCGGTGGAAGATGTGCCCGTGGTGTTGGCAATGAACATTTCTTTGCCGGTAGCAGGGGTCACAACACGGCCAACGGTGGAAACACCGATGGGGAACGGATAGTGCATGGTAACTGCCGCGTCAACTTCTTTGTTGTTGAGCAGCTCTTCCATCTTCTTGTGGCCGGCTTCTTCGTCGGGAACCTTAACGGTGTTGACACCTTCGTGTTCCAGTGTGCCGATGTAATAAACATCCACACCGGCTTTTGCAGCCATCACAGCCGCAGCCATTGCATTTTCTTCACCATGTTCACTGCCCATGCCGGTCAGCGCAACCTTGGCGCGTTTGCCAAAGCTGCCTGTTTCCAGGCCATTTGCAATATCCATGAATGTATTTGCAATGGTCTTTTCAATAAAGTTTTTCGCCATCATCTGCACCCCTTATTCTGCGTCTTCAGACATCAGGTTTTCAGCAAATTCCTTCATAGCCTTTGCGATCAAGTTTTTGATCTGGTCTTCGGAAACGGAGGATTGCTCCTGAGCGCCGGAATTCTTTTGAATGATGAAAGACACACCGTCAAACAGGTTTGTCATTCTGCCCAAGAACAGGCTGCCCTTGCCGATGATCATTGCATTGTTGATCTTGCCGGCCAGAATGTCTTCACGAGCAAAGCCGATATAAGGAACGCCGGAGGGAATGTGGCCCTGTGTGGGAGCCCAGCCAACCAGACCATGCTTTGCGGGGAAAGCGGCCAGATCGGTTTTCGCCATGTCGCCGTTCTTAACAGCCAGAGCGCCGATCATCTTATAGTTCGCCAGAGGCACATCGCCTGCGCCGGCGGGCTTTGTGATATCGGGGTTCTGCATTTCGGGGGAATATTTATCGATATCGGTGATCTTCAGGCCGCCCTTTGCCAAAGGCGCCGCAACCAGCGAGCCGATAACATTCTGAGGTGCGGAACCTGTGCCGACCATATGTCTGCCCAGCATATCCATGTTGATTTCGGGGTTCACACCGTCGTTGGCGGTAACGATCACAGCAAAGCCGCCCAGAACATCTTCAATGGCGGGCAGGCCCTTCTTCACATGGTCTTTGCCGTTCATGCCCAGCTTGGCTGTGCAGCCGCCGGCTGTAACCATAACAGTTTTATAAGCGCCCGAAGCAACCAGTGCAGCAGCTTCGATCATCGCATGGGAAGGAGCAGCACAGAAGCCGCGCAGGTCGGAACCGGAAGCGCTGTTCAGGCCGGCAATTTCAGCAGCAGCCTTTGCAAAGTTGCCGCCGCCGCGCTGGTTCATATCGCCGCAAGCTTCTTCTGCGCAGTCGATGACATATTCGATTTCGTCTTTTTCAACGCCGGAAGCTTTCACTGCATGCAGGATAGCCAGAACGCTGGAAGCCTTGCAAACAATGTTTTCAAGCATGACATGGGCGTTCAGGTTTACATCCACATCATGGGCTCTCTTTACGCAGCCAACGAGAACATTGTTGTGATAAAGGGGCTCGGAATGTTCTTTTTCCACCAGATCGGCCACAACAGAAGCGTCGACGCCTTCTTTGATGCGGGCCATGATCTCTTCTGTGATTACGGGGTCGGAAGCCAGTTGTTCTTTATGTGCCGCGACGAATGCTTTGTCCATTTCGATCAGATCGAACACATCGCAAGCCTGCATCAGCAGCAGGAATTCTTCCTGAGGCATGATTTCGCCGAACTGGCCATAACGCTGAGCGTTTTCCATGTTCTTGCCAACCCAGGGCTGTTCCACTGCGGCCAGCTCATCGGGGGTCATGTTGCCGATGTAGGTCTGGTTGGGCATATAAGCCACAACATCTTCATAAGAACGCAGATGGTTGGGAAGTTCTTTCAGATATTCGGATTCGGGGTTGACAATCATTTCGGTTGTCTGGGTGGTGCCGTTGTGCAGCACCATATCGGGGGTATGAACCAGGATATAGCCTGCGCCTTTGATAACACTGTTCATTTTTGTTCACTGCCTCTCTTAAATTTAGAGTTTTATTCTTATTAAACCGGCGCGGCGCCGGTGAAAATAACTTTGGTTGGCCGGAGGAAATCGTTTTCACGCCCGAGAACCGGGGCGGAACCAACCGTCCGGCTCTGAGATCTTCATCTTATCATGAACGGCAGCTTGTTTTCTGCCGGTTATGTTCCGTCTCGGGCTTTTTGCTTCTGCAAAAAGAAAAGGTGATGTGGTGACTTATCACCACATCACCCACATTTCTTTAGAGATATTTGCAGTACTGATCTCTGATGCTCTTCATCTCGGCAGCGATTTCATCGATGTCGAGGACCATTTCCATCATGCTGATCTGATCTTCATAAACACCAGCATCAAATTCAGCCTTAACTTCAGGTTCGCAAGCGTGATAAACTGTGAGTCCCAACGAGACTCCTGTCAACGGGCCGGCAAAAGTAGGATCGCCTGCAGTTACAGTTTCTGCAGCCAGGCCAGAGGCCTCAGCTTCGGAAGCACCCAAAAGAACAACGATGTTCTCGGGGCCGTACTGTTCTGCGAAATCCTTAACTCTTTTCTGATTTTCCAGGTCCATTGCACCAGCGGCGGTTCAGACGAAGCACTCCGTAGAGGAGAAAACTACTTCTGCGCCGGCGGTCTTCGCGCATTCTTCAATCGCGGGACCGGGGATGCCATCTCTGTCGCCGATGATAATGACTTTTTTACCATTAAGCAAACTCATGACATATTCCTCCTTCGTTTAATTTTATTTGTCAACCGATCCCGGCTGATGCCGGGATCGGCAGAACACAAGTTAGAAATGCACTTAGATGTGCTTTTTGATCATTGCTTCGATCGTTTCCTGTGTGCAGTCTTCTTTGATCAAAGAATCGATCTGAGCGCCGTTTTCATAGATCGCCATAACGGGCAGGCCCATAACTTTCTGTGCGATTGCCAGTCTTCTTGCCTTTGTGGTGTTCAGTGCGCAAAACTTCAGCTTGTCGCCGTAGGTTTCAGCATACTGATGTACGAAGGGCATCAGAGCGGCGCAGGGCACGCAGCCATCGCCATAGAAGTCAACGAAAACTTTGCCTTCTGCTTTCAGCACTTCTTCTTCGAAGTTTTCTTTTGTCAATTCGATCATGGGAATATCCTCCTTAAAAGATTTGTAATTGAATTAGCCCAGATATTTTTCACACTGCACAGCGGCAATCGCGCCGTCTGCTGCTGCGGTAACTACCTGGCGCAGGCTCTTCACACGAATATCGCCGGCGGCATAAACGCCGGGGATGTTTGTGCGCATATCTTCATCGGTGATGATATAGCCATGCTCCATGTTCACTTTGCCTTCGAAGACCTTAGACTGGGGATCATAGCCGATAAATACGAACACGCCAAATGTGCCGTCTTCGGGATCTGCTTCGATTTCCTTCACTTCGCCGGTCTTCAGGTTTCTGACGACCATGCTTGTCAGGATATCTTCGCCCTTCAGCTCATCAATGACGGTATCCCACATAAACGCCATCTTGGGGTTGGCAAACGCCTTCTCCTGGATGGATTTAGCCGCTCTCAGTTCGCCGCGGCGGTGGATCAAAGTGACCTTTCTGCCGAACTTCGTGAGATACATGGCTTCTTCAACTGCGCTGTCGCCGCCGCCGACAACATAAATTTCGAAATCTTCGAAGAAGTTGCCGTCGCAGGTTGCGCAATAGGAAACACCCTTACCGGTAAGCTCTTTTTCACCGGGGCAGCCGATGGGCTTCGGCGAAGCACCTGTGGCAATGATCACTGTCTTGCCCTGATAGGTGTCTTTGTTGCCCTTCAGCACTTTCACATCGCCTTCCAGCTGAACATCGACAATAGTATCGAACACTTTTTCAGCGCCGAAGTGGTTGGCCTGATCCACCATCTTTTTGATCAAAGAGGGGCCGGATTCGCCTTCTACTGCGCCGGGATAGTTTTCGATTTCATCGGTGATCACGATCTGGCCGCCGTCTTTGATTTTCTCAATGACAAGCGTGCTCAGGCGAGCTCTGCCGGCATAGAGAGCCGCTGCAAGACCTGCAGGGCCGGCGCCGACGATGATGACATCATAAATCTTGCTCATTTCAAAGTACTCCTAAAAGTTTATTCGAAGATTGTCTGCTCGGTGACTTCGGTTTCCAGAGCTTTGATGGCTTTGTCGACCAGATGACGGCGCAGGACTTTCTCTTCTGCATGTGTCAGAGCGGGGTTGCCCAGAGGATGGGGGATAGCAATTGTCGGAACGATTCTGTTCGCGCCAACTGTCATCGAGATAGGTGTAACTGTGCACATATGCACAACAGGAATGCCGGCTCTTTCAATTTCTTTAACCAGCGTTGCACCGCAACGCGTGCAGGTTCCTCACGTGGAGGTCAGAATTACGGCGTCAACACCGTCAGCCTTCAGTTCCTTAGAGAATTCTTCAGCAAATTTCTTTGCGCTTGCAACAGCTGTGCCGTTACCAACAGTGGTGTAGAAATAACGATGCAGCTTGCCGATAACGCCTTCTTTTTCCAGATCGCGCATGACATCAACAGGCAGAACGCGGTCGGCATCTTCGTTGGCATAAGTCGGGTCATAGCCGCCGTGAGCTGTTTCATATGTGTCAGCGGTCAGATCCATAACGCCTTCGATATCATACTTGCCATAATGGGAAGCAGAAGAAGATTCGATATGATCGGGGTTGCCCTTCGGAACGATACCGCCGGAAGTAACCAGAGCGACCTTTGCGTGAGCCATATCCTTAACAGCAGGATTGGGAGCAACGCGGTCGAAGGAAGGCATGGGGAATTCTGTTGTGAATTCTTTGCCGGCCAGCTTCTTGATCATCATATCAACAGCGCGCTTGGAACCTCTTTCTTTTTCGAAGAAGTTTACGCGGATGCCGTTGGGCATATAGTTGTCTTCAGCAGAGGACAGGATCTGCTCGCCCTTTGCCAGTTTCAGAGCAAGAGGAGCCATCTTTGCAACAGCATCTCTCATGCCGGCAGAGCTGTTCTTTGTAGGAACGATATAAACTTCCTTCGCAGCGTCTGCGCCGGGGTTTTCTTTATACATACCGGTCAGAACGGGGATACCCAGTTCTTTCTTAACAGCCTTTGTGATTTCGCCGCAGGCAAAACCATAACGGCCGGCGTTAAAAGCAGGGCCAGCCAGGAACAGATCGGGCTTTTCTTCCTTCACCATTTCCAGGACAGCAGCAACAGCTTCTTTTGTGTGTTCGCCGATATAAGAGTCGCCGCAGATGATTGTGGCAACGATTTCAGCTTCTTCGCCGAAAGCATTCTTAAATGCCAGGCCGGGGCCTACGATGCCAGCTCTTTTTTCAGGCTTATAGTCAGCCATTTCTTCGCCGCCGATGTTCGCGAAGAACTGATTGATATAATGAACGACTTTAATTTTGCTCATTTTCGTATCCTCCTCTCTCTTATCTTGCGCTCAGCTTGTTGAAGCCGAGTTCGTTTGTAGCGCCAGTGATGACCTGCAGTTCGGCATCGATGCTGCCGTCTTTGTTCAGGCTGCCTTCATGGCCGCCGGCGATGATGTTTGCGGTTTCGGGATAACCGATAACTTTGTCCATTGCGGGCAGATGGATGACCATGTTGGCATTGCCGCCGGTAACAACAGCATCAGCCAGAGGATCAGCATCAGCCAAAGACTGGGATTTACCATCCTGGCCGGCATATTCGTCGGTGATGATAACAGTCTTAACGCCCTGCAGTTCGATCTTCTTGCAGTTCATGATCAGGTCGGTGTCGGGGTTGCCAAAGCCTTCCTGCGAAACAACGGCGCCATCCAGATCCAGCAGACGGCACAGCTTAGCTGTCCAGTCGGAAGAACGCTGTTTGTCGGCCAGATAGACATTTTCGTTTGTCAGGATCATGCAGACAAAGTTCAATGTTTTGCCGTGCTGTTCGAACAGATCAGCAACAACGGGGTTGTTCAGGTGATGGTATGTGGTGTTCTTATCGCAAGCGGATACGCAGTTGCCGCTCAGGATCGCACCATCCATGCCTTCTGTGGGGTTCATGATGGTGGTCAGAGTTCTCTTTGCATCAACGCCGTAAACATAGGTGTCATGCATCAGGCCCTGGCTCTGCAGCATCTGAACATAAGCCACGCGGGGCAGGTTGGGATATTTTTCAATGCCTTCTTTGAGGCCGGGGGTTTCGAACACTTTCACTTCGTCAGGAGTGATGTTCTTGGCCAGGTTGCCCAGGAAAGTAGCTGTCTTCAGGCCAGCCATACGAACGGATTTTTCATGCTCGTGGCGTTCCAGGTTGTCGATGGGTTCGCAAACCAGCACCAGGTTGTTCAGAGCGGAGAACGGTGTGTATTTCGCGCCTTCGCCGCACATATCAATGATGCCTTCCTGGAAAGCAACGATCTTGCCGGTTGTAACAACGGCAGAACCCTTCAAGACATTGGTCTTGCCGGAGCCGACTGTATCAACCTTAGCGATGACGCCGGGGAACATGCCGCCGGGGCCTTCTACCTTGCAGCGGGGTTCGATAACATCCTTAACGGGCATAATGCGAACACTCTCGCCGGGTTTTGCGATTTCCAATTCAACTGCTTTGATATTCTCGTCTTCCAGAACCAGGTTTTTGATGTCTTCTTTATTGACATAAAGAACACCCTTCTCAACCTTGGATTCGCTGGCGAACTGAATATCGTGGATATTTACGTATCCAAGTTCCAGTTTCAATGTGAGCACCTCCATAAATTAATTGTATATCATTTTCTACTTGTAGAAATTGATGACAAAATGAGTGAAAGGTTATTGCGCGATCGCCGAAGCCATGGCGTTATCGATCAGGCTGCAATCGATGGCGCTGAAATCATCCAGAATTTCGTCTGTCATCACAGCGAATTTCGATTTCCCGAATTTTCGGCAGGTGACGATGGATTCTTCGATGATCCTCAAGGATTCCGCATCAAGAGATTTTTTCTGTTTGGTGATGAGAATAGATTTAAACGGCGTTTCATTGGGTTTGACGCTGCCGGAAAGCGGATGTGTCAGCAGTTTGTGGCCGCTGTGGATCTTATCGCGAACGATCGTCAGAACATCGATATATTTAACATCGTGGTATTCTACCTCATATTCGGCGGAATATTTATCAGCCACGCGTTTATTGTTCGTAACAATCACAAAGTTTGCCATCATGCTCTCCCATGTTCTTTATTGTTTTCCCCGATGGAAATCATTGCTTTTATTTATTCCATCTATAAGACCGTTCTTTTTAACCTATTCTGTCATTATGATACACTAAATCGCCTTTAAAAGCAAGGCAAAAGGATGAAATTTAACAGGTTATCCCCACAAATTTAAACAAATAAAAAAGCGACTTATTCTCTGCAGGAATTGCAGAAAATATCGTCGCTCGTCTCCGTTTTTTTGCCTGAGAGATTCCGGCTGTTCGCCGTTGCTCCTTGGGCGCCTTGTTTGGCTTTTCAGAGTGCGGTCCGCTTCGGTCCTTTTGCCTGAAAGTTTCATAGCAGCTTTGACGAAGCAGCTACTTGCATCTTCGGCGCTATCCTGTTTGATAGTCTCTCCCGACAGGTTTCATCCCGCTTATTCAGTTCGTTTATATTTTAACACAAACTTATGAAAAGTAAAGCTATATTTCAGGATTGTATTTATCGGTTTTATCAATAAAGGAAAGTTGGCGGGAGTATGTGGGAATCGAACCCACCTAAGAAGCTATTAACCCCTATTACTGGTTTTGAAGACCAGAGGGCACACCAGCACCCATCTACTCCCATATACAAGTATACAGTAAGCATTTCGCTCAAAGCGTAATTATTCTATCATAGCATCTGTCGTTTTGCAACACTTTTATCCGGCTTTCCGGCGCTGTTCGCCCTTCTCTGCCGATTTTCGCTGTTTTTCGCAAATTATTGAAAGATTTATCGCATTTTTTGGATAGTTTCCTGATTTTTTTCAAAAGTCTTCTTTTCTGCGTGAAAAAGGCGAAAAGAAGCAGATTCTTTTCGCCTTTTCGCAATTCACGGAGTGAATTATATGACAACGCGGGCGTCGCCCACTTTTTTGGTGATCTTTTCACGATCCAGCGTTTCCAGAATGGTGATGGCATATTTGCGCGAGGTTCCCAGCAGATCGCGCACTTCCGCCAGCGTGATCTGGCCCTTTTCCCGGGCCGTCTGGCAGATCAGCGCCACGGCCCTGTCATAATGCTGACGGTGGAAGCAGATCTGCGCATCCATGCGCACCAGTGTTTTATCGCCCACCAGAGCTGAATGCACCTGCTGCGCTTTTTTCTGGTCGCGCCCCATCTGGGCCAAAACCTCTTCGGTGGCGGGGGGCGCATATCCCCCGTCAAGATAGATCTTTTCCATCTCTTTCATCATGCGGGCGGTTTCATCATCCAGCCTGACGGTGAATTTATAAAGAGAGGCGTTTCCGTTGACGAACTTGATGCGCTGCACCTTTTCAAAATAGGCCAGCATGCCGTCGGCCACGGCCTGTTCCTGCTGGGGCAGGAACCGCGAGCGCAGTTCTTCTTTTTTCATGCCCTCTTTCAAGGGGTTGGCGGTGTGGAACTCTCTGAGAAGGTTGCTCAGCCGCTTGCCCTGTTTTTCGGCAAATTCCTGATGCAGGTAAAGATCCGGCGTGATTTTCACAAGCTTTTCTTCCCCCACCAGCTCTTCGGCCAGAGCAACGGCTTTTTCTTTCGAAAAGCCCATCTGCACGGCGATGAACGAAAGCGGATGATATTGCTTGCTGCCTTCTTTTATGGCCTGCTCCAGTTTTTGCTTCTCGTCGCCGGTTTCAAGAATTTTCAGCCCTTCAATCACATCTTCTTCTTCGCGCTTATGTTTTTCGGGGAAGGGGTTCAAAACCACGCCGCCGCCCACGGTTTCCAGGGGCGAATAAAAGCGAACAACAAAATGATCCCCCGCCTTCAGCGCCACTTTTTCTTCCAGGCGCAGCTGCGCATAGCAGCTTTCGCCGGCCCCCAGCTGGTCTTTTTCCAGCAATACGGCTTTGCAGAGCACTTCGCGGGAACCATAATATAAATGAAGCCGGGTAGTGTTTTTAATCACGCGCTGGGCGTCTTTCAAGACATTCAGCCTGACATCCACCATCATCGAAGCATGCATGCTGTTCATGGCCGCCACCACATCGCCGCGCTCGATATCGCTTTTTTTCAGGTTGGAAAAATTCACGGCGACGCGCTGGCCGGCATAAGCGGTTTTCACGCTTTGCGAATGCACCTGGATATTGCGCACTTTGCCGATCTTTTCGCCGGGATACAGCATCACTTCTTCGCCTTCGGAAAGCTTGCCTTCGATCATGGTGCCGGTGATCACCGTGCCGAAACCTTCCATCGAAAACACACGATCCACGGGGATGCGGAAAGGCGTTTCCGTTTTTTTATCGCCCACCAGAGCCACCTGACGATAAATTTCCTGTTTCAGTTCTTCGATGCCCTTTCCGGTATAAGAGGAAACGGGCATGATGGGGGCATTTTCCAAAAAGGTGCCTTTCACCTGCGCGCGGATATCTTCCTGCACCAGTTCGCACCAATCCTCATCCACCATATCAATTTTCGTCATCACGATGATGCCTCTTTTGATTTCCAAAAGAGATAAAATGCCCAGATGTTCAATGGTCTGCGGCATGACCCCCTCATCCGCCGCAACGATCAGCAGGGCAAGATCGATGCCGCCCGCGCCCGCCAGCATATTGCGGATAAATTTTTCATGCCCGGGCACATCGATGATCCCCGCGCGCTGCCCATCGGGAAGATCCAGATACGCAAACCCCAGTTCAATGGTGATGCCGCGCTTTTTTTCTTCACTGAGGCGGTCTGTTTCAAAGCCTGTCAGGGCGCGGATCAGGCAGGTTTTGCCGTGATCCACATGGCCGGCCGTGCCGATAATGATATGATTCATGCTTGTTCCTCCGTTGCTCAGCGGTGTAAAATTTCATCGAAACATTCTGCCAGATAGGCAAAATGTTTGTCATCCACCGTGCGCATATCCAGCAGCAGCCGTTCTTTCGAAATGCGGGCGATCACAGGAACGCGGCATTCTCTCAGGCGTTTTTCCAGTTCATCGGGCGACATCGCATCACAGGTGATGGCCACCGCCGCTGTTTTGATCATTTGGGTGGGCACGCTGCCCCCGCCCACCTGGCCTTCTTCTTCCGAAACCGCGCAGCGCAGCTCGGGGCATTTGGCGTTCAGTCGGCGGATAAGCCGGCGGCATTTTCCTTTCAGCTCTTCCATGGTCAGCGAAAGCATCCGATAGGTAGGAATTTTTTTCATCACCTGCTCGGGGTCGAGATAAATGCGCAGCGTGGCTTCCAGCGCCGCCAGAGTCAGTTTATCGATGCGCAGCGCGCGGGTCAGCGGGTTCTTTTTCATGGCCGCGATCCATTCTTTTTTGCCGATGATGATGCCCGCCTGAGGGCCGCCCAAAAGCTTATCGCCGCTGAAGCTGATCACATCCGCATCGGCGCTCATAGCCTGTGTGACCGTGGGTTCATCATAGATGCCCAGCGGGGCCAGGCTTTCCAGCGCGCCGCTTCCCAGATCGAAGATCACGGGGATATGATGCGCTCTGCCGATCTCCACCAGTTGTTCCAGCGAAACTTCTTCGGTGAAGCCCAAAATCTTATAGTTGCTGGTATGCACTTTCAAAAGCGCCGCTGTCTGGTCATCGATGGCGGCGATGTAATCTTCGGGATGTGTCTTGTTGGTGGTGCCCACCTCGCGCAAAGTGGAATTGCTCTGTTCCATGATCT
This sequence comes from Acidaminobacterium chupaoyuni, assembly GCF_047936785.1. Lineage (GTDB taxonomy): Bacteria > Bacillota > Clostridia > Oscillospirales > Butyricicoccaceae > Acidaminobacterium > Acidaminobacterium chupaoyuni. The sequence goes on along the minus strand of NZ_CP176394.1, from coordinate 1,035,329 downwards.
CGGGCACACGGAAAGACCCGCCGATCTCTACCAGTTCCCCGCGTGAAACCACAACGGCCCGGTCTTTTGCCATGGCGCCCAGAATCAGCATCACGGCGGCGGCGTTGTTGTTCACCACCATGGCGGCTTCGGCGCCGGTCAGGCGGCAGATCAATTCTTCCACATGGTCATAACGGCTGCCGCGGCGGCCGATCTCACAGTTATATTCCAGCGTATTATAGTTTTCCGCCACTTCCATGGCCGCCACAGCGGCTTCATGGCTCATCACGGCGCGCCCCAGATTGGTGTGCAGAACGATGCCGGTGGCGTTGATCACGGGGCGCAGGCTCATGCGGCTGTTTTCTTCGGCCAGATGAAGCGATTTTTTCAAAACCGCCTGCCGTGTCACTTCGGGCGAACCGCCGTTCAAAATCTCTTCGCGCAGCTGCTGGGTCACGGCGCGCACAGCCTCGGTGACCGTGGTGCGATTGCCTTTTTCCAAAAGCTTCTGCGCTTCTTTGGTCGCCAACACTTCATCCACTTTCGGAATTTTCCTCAAAAGTTCTTTTTTGATTTCCATATAACTCCCCCGCCAGTTCCTATTTTATAGTGCATGGCCTGTTTTCTTTTTGATGGTGCTTCGTTTCGGTTTTTCTTCTGCCGAAACCATAGTATAACCGATTATACACCAAAAGGCTTGATGCTTGCAACGCAAAAGAGAGGATAGGGCGGCCCCATCCTCTCTTTTTTCATCAATCGCCCTGGAACAGCAGCCGATGGCCGCCGTTTTCTTCCAGATACACAGCTTCCAGATCTTCTGCGCCGCGCGCTGTTTCGGGGCTGTCCGCTTCAAAGCGAACACAAACGCCGCAGGAAGCACTCAGGCTTCTGGGCACGGGCATCATCTGCGCCGCGGCCCCCGCTTTTTTTAATTTTCGCTGCATGGTCATTGCGCCGAAATGCGTGTGAAAGGTGGCAACATAGATCAAACGAATCTCTCTCCTATCCGATAACGATTTCGAAATCTTCGCCCTTTTTAGAAACTTTGACGCTCAGTTTTTTATTGGTGGCAAAGCGTGTGATGTTATCCACGGCCACTTGGTTATCCACCAGCACGGTGGCCTTGTTGCCGTTTTTGCTCAGCGCGTTCTTTGTCATGATCACGGGTTCGGGGCAAGAGCGGCCTCTTGCATCTACTGTATTCATTTTTCAGCCCTCCGTCAACTAATCTTTTTGTTTTTGAAGATTCATCAAGCCGATCACTGCTGTAATAATCAAACCGATCACCACGGCGATCTTGCCGTTGGGGGTGGGGCCTGCGCCCGAAGCCGCCAGTTTGAAGTTATGGCAGAAAGCAGCGCCCACAGCCAGACCCATCACGGTAACAGCGCTGTCGCCGTTGCCGCTGCCGGCCAGAATCAGCTGGCGCAGCGGGCAGCCGCCCAGCAGCACGCTGGCAAAGCCCACAAGCACCATGCCCAAAGCGTTCCACAAACCATCGGTATGCGCAATGGGTTGGGGTGTTTCGGCGTTGATCATAAAGCCAAGATGGAAATTGCCGGTGATGAGGTTGCCGATCAGCGCGGCAACGATGATGGCAAGGAAGCCATACAGCAGATAGAAATCTTTGAACAGCACAGCGTCACGAATGCCGCCCACCATGCAAAGGCGTGTTTTCTGGGCCAGCGCGCCAACCACCAGGCCGGCGATCAAAGCCATCCAGATGGGTGCGTGCATGGAGCCGGGGCCTTCTTTGCTGAAGAGCAGGATTCCGGGGGCCGCCACCAGCAGCACCAGCAGGAAGATCTGAACGCCGGAAATGGCCAGGCCTTCCAGTTTGCTTTGATCATGGGCACGCTTTAAGCTGAAGCCCTTGGTGAGGAACCAGATGCCGACCAGAATGCCGACAACAAAACCAACCAAACCGACCACTGCGTTAAGATCGCCGCCGGCGATGCGCAAAACCATGCGCAGGGGGCAGCCCAAAAACATCAGCGCGCCGATCATCACGAAAAAGCCCAAAATAAAACGGGTAAAGGGCGCGGAACCGCCCTTGGCGGAAAATTCTTTGCCTGCAACCGACATCAGCAAGGCGCCCAGCACCAAACCGATGATCTCGGGGCGCACATATTGCACCACGCCGGCCTGATGCATCCCCACCGCGCCGACGGTGTCACGGATGAAACAGGCAATGCAGAAGCCCATGTTCTTCGGGTTGCCGTTCGCGACTAAAATGACGGAAATCGCGCCGATCACCAGACCCGTGAGAATCATCCAGAGTGTTTTCTTGTTCTTCATGTCTCTCATTCTCCTTGCAAAATGTGTCTGAATACAATTCAAACCGACAATAGTTTACAGGAAAATGCAGCCATTGTGAAATACTCTTTTCGGATAAATGTAATAAATTTTATAGATTTTATCTATAGCTATAGAGAATATGGTATTTTTATAGTATAATATATCAATACGGCGGATTTTCTCTTTCAGCCGTTTTTCTGCGTTGTTTCGCCGAAGAAAAACAGGCGCAGGCCTTTTGAGTTTTATTTTTCGCCATCAAACAGTATCGGAGGGTTTCTTTTGCAAAGGATCTATTTTGACAATGGCAGCACTTCTTTCCCCAAAGCGCCCGGCGTGGGGGATGCGATCAAAACATTGATCGACACCGGGTGTTATAACATCAACCGCGGCGGTTATGAAGGCGCCTATGAACTGGCGGATATGGTTCTCGACACGCGTGAACAGCTTTGCGAAATGTTCCGCTTCGATCTTTCGCGCAATGTGGTATTCACCCCCAGCATCACCTATTCCCTCAACATGGTCATCAAAGGCCTTTTAAAACCCGGCGATCATGTGATCGTCAGCTCGATGGAGCATAACGGCATGATGCGCCCGCTGACCCAGATGGCCCATCTGGGCGTCACTTTCGATGCCGCTCAGGCCGACAGCCGCGGCGTGCTTGATCCCCAAAAGGTGGAAGAGCTGATTCGCCCCAACACCAAAGCCGTTATGATGCTTCACGCTTCCAACCTCTGCGGCACTTTGCTGCCCATTGCGGAAGTGGGCGAGATCTGCGCCCGCCGCCACCTTAAATTCATCGTTGACAGCGCCCAGACAGCGGGCGTTTTCCCCATCGATATGAAAAAAATGCATATCAATGTTCTCTGCTTCACGGGCCATAAGGGCCTGCGCGGCCCGCAGGGCATCGGCGGTTTTCTGATCGAAGACGACCTCGCCCATCAAATCGAACCCCTCATCAGCGGCGGAACCGGCAGCCGCAGCGACAGCGAAGAAGTGCCCGAATTCATGCCCGATCGTTTTGAAGCCGGCACCATCAACCTGCCGGGCATCGCGGGGCTCCACGCGGCGCTGAATTACCTGAAGACCTATGGCAGCAAAAACATTCTGGCCCGTGAGCTTGCCCTGACACAGCGCTTTTTAGACGGCGCGCTGCGGCTGCCCAACACCCGTGTGGTGGGCAAAACCGATACCCAGGGCCGGGCGGCCATCGTTTCGCTTGATTTTCTCACCCGCGATAATGCCGAGGTTGCCTTCCGCTTAGATCAGGAATATGGCGTGATGACCCGCTGCGGGCTGCATTGCGCGCCCCGCGCCCACCAAACCTTGGGCACCTTTCCCAAAGGCACCGTTCGCTTCTCCTTCAGCCACCATAACACAGAGGAAGAAGTGGATCTTTGCCTGAAAGGGCTGAAATCCATTTTGGAGGAAGCCTGATACCGCCAAGGGAAAACAAAACACGGGGGAACCTTCGGTTCCCCCGTGCCGTCAAAATCAACTTATTTCACGATCAGGCTTTTCCCGCTGTAAGGCAGGACCTGCCCCACGATGCGCGCATCTTCCGTGACCAGCGACAACCGCGAAAGCAGCTCTTTTGCCTTGCTTTCGGGCAAAGAGATCAGCAAACCGCCCGCTGTCTGCGGGTCGGCCAGCACATCGCTCACTTCCAGCGGCACACTGCCCGCCACGGTGATTTTTTCTTCCAGATACCCGCGGTTCGAATAAGCGCCCGAAGGGATGATTCCCTCCCGCGCCAGTTCCAGCGCTGTGGGCACGATGGGCATCTCTTTGGAATAAAGCTCGATGGTTTTTTTGCTGCCGTCGGCCATTTCGAAAGCATGGCCCAGCAGCCCGAACCCCGTCACATCCGTGCAGGCGTTGGCGCCCACCGCCATCATTGCATCACGCGCTTTGGCGTTCAGCGTGGTCATCAGCTGCACCATGCGCTGATAATCGCGGGGGCTGAGCAGATCGGCCTTGGCCGCGGTGGAAAGAATGCCTGTCCCCAGCGCCTTGGTCAAGATCAGCAGATCGCCTTCCCGGCATCCGGAGTTTGTGAGAACATCTTTCGGATGGATGAACCCTGTAACGCAAAGCCCATATTTCGGCTCTTCATCTTCGATGGTATGTCCGCCGGCGATGATGGCCCCCGCTTCTTTCACCTTGCTGTAACCGCCCTGCATGATCTCGCCCATGATTTCGATGGGCAGGCAGGAAGGGAAGCAGATCAGGTTCATGGCGGTGGCGGGTGTGCTGCCCATGGCGTAAACATCGCTCAGCGAATTGGTCGCGGCGATCTGGCCAAAGGTATAAGGATCATCAACGATCGGCGGGAAGAAATCAACGGTCTGCACAATGGCCAGATCGTCACGCACTTTATATACAGCGGCGTCATCGCTGGAATCAAAGCCGACCAAAAGATTCTCGCTTTGAAATTTCGGTAATTTTGAAAGAATGCCACTTAGAGCTCCCGGCCCCAATTTCGAGCCTCAGCCTCCGCTCTTTGTCATTTCGGTCAAGCGTTTGATTTGCTTGCTCATGATGATCCCGCCTTTCCTTGGGTCTATGCGGTAAATATGTCCGCTGAATTTATACCATTTTAGGTACAGTATTATCATAGCGCAAACTTATCAAATGCGCAAGTATGCTTTTTTTCTGCAAAATCCCTTATGAAAGGAACTTTTTTATGCACTTCAAACAACTTGAGGCCTTTGTGAATGTCATCAAATACAAGAGTTTTTCAAAGGCCGCCGAAGAAATCTATCTCTCTCAGCCCACCATCAGCGCCCATATCAGCGCGCTGGAAAACGAATTCGGCACAAAGCTGATCGTTCGTTCCACCAAAGAAGTTTACCCTTCGAAAGCCGGCATGATCTTTTATGAATATGCCAACGAAATGCTGCGCATGCGCGACAAGGCCATCCTTTCGGTGAAAAGCTGCGCCACCGATATCCGCGGCACACTGGAGATCGCAGCCTCCACCGTTCCCTCGCAATATCTGCTGCCCGATGTATTGCCGCACATGGCAAAAGATTATCCCCATCTTTTCTTTTCTTTAAAGCAATATGACAGCCGCGAAGTGGCCAACCACATCATCAACATGGATGCCGAGATCGGCGTTGTGGGCACACAGCTTGAAAAGCCCAAATGCGTTTTCGAACCCTTTGCCAACGACCGTCTGGTGGTCATCACCCCCAACACCGAAAAATTCCGCGCGCTTTCGGGCAGTTTCCCGCTTCAGGTCTTGAAAAAAGAGCCTTTCCTCATGCGTGAATATGGTTCCGGCACCCGCAAAGAAACCGAAGATTCGCTGGTCAACATGGGCGTCGATCCGAAATCGCTGAAGATCCTGGCGCAGATGGACAGCACCGAAAGCATCAAGCAGGCGGTTTCCAAAGGCCTGGGCATCTCCATCATTTCGCGCATTGCCGCCGAAGATTATGCCCGTTTCGGGCTGGTTTTGATGTTCGATCTGAAAAGCGAATTCTTAAACCGCAAATTCTATTTCGTTTATCACAAAGATCGTCCGCTTTCCCCCGCAGCAGAGGCTTTTATGAAATTTGCCCGCGAGTTTTATGCCCCCATTGAATGAAGCGCCTGTGGGGAGGTTCCCTTATTGGCAGGTTCTGCCAAAAGCGCCCCGCGCCGCTTCCTCATTTTTTCACTGTTCCTGTTTAAACATCAAAAATATTTCAAAAGAAGCTTGTCTTTGTTTCAAGACAAGCTTCTTTTTTTATCTTTTTAAGCCTTCTGAAATTTTCGGCTGCCAGGCTTCTTTCAGGCGCTCAAAGCGCCAGGCGGCGTTGGCCGGGCTGGTGGAGGGCATTTTATAATAGGGCACCGCACAGGGCAGGCAGTATTTTTCAAAAAGCTGAAACGCCTTGCCGCCGTTGATGAGCACCATGCTCACCCTGGTTTGGTCGATCAGCTTTGCAATCGGGTTTACCACCGGGTTGCGGATGCTGCTGTCTGCGGCTCCGTCGATCTCACAGGTCTCCAAAACATCCCAAAGCGCGATATGCGCGTTTTTCAGCAGGCTTTTTTTCTCTTCCACCGTCTGCGGGGCGGCGGCGCCCAAAATTTCGGCCAGCATCGGCCAAAACCTGTTTTGCGGGTGCCCATAATAAAACCCCGAAGCAAAAGAAAGCGGCGATGGAAAACTGCCCAAAATCAAGATCCGGCTGTTTTCATCGGCTTCGGGCGGAAAGGTTTTTTCATCGGTTCGAATCATCTGCCGCCTCCAATAATTCTTCCAGAGCCTGTGTGAAAAGCAGATCCTGCCGGGCGCCGCGCTTTGAAGGGCCTTTTGTGCGCCGCCCCGCGCTTCTTGCCCGCTGGCCGATATGGCGCTCGAACAAAAGCTGATCCATATTGGCCGAGGTAAAGATCAGGCCATCCTGATTCAGCGCCTTGGCCCCGCGCCCCAGAGCCATTGCCGCCACGCCGTAATCCTGCGTCACCACAATATCGCCTGCGCCGATGAGGTTCGCCAGCTTCACATCGGCGCTGTCGCGCCCCTGATCCACCGTAATCACACGGCTGTAACCGTCTTCGATACGGTGGTTCACATCGGTCACCATAATCACCGCGAGCCGGCGCTTTTTTGCCGCTTCCACAATTTGTTTTTTCACCGGGCAGGCATCCGCATCCACATAAACCGTCATTTTGTTCCCTCTGAATCACAAAACGCGGTTCCCCAAAAAGAAACCGCGTTTTCTCTGTTTTGTTTTTTCTCTTTTGAAAAGTCTGCGTCACAGCAAGAAAATTATTCGTTATATTCCAGTTCTTCTGTCTTATCCCACAAAAACTCTTCGATCTTTTCCAGGCTTTCCACAGCGCGATCCATCCAGTTGACCTGAACTTCTTCGATTTTGCCGGCGTCGCAAAGGGCGGCCACGGCGGGATCGATGGGCATTTGGGCCAACAGCGGCAAACCTTCATCCGCCGCTGCCTGCGCGGTTTTGCTTTCGCCGTAAAGCAGGATCTTTTTGCCGCAATCGGGGCATTCCACATAGCTCATGTTTTCTACCACGCCCAAAACGGGAATGTTCATCAGCTGCGCCATTTTCAGCGCTTTGCCCACGATCATCGAAACCAGTTCCTGGGGCGAAGTCACCACAATAATGGCATCCACGGGCAGCGATTGGAACACCGTCAGCGGCACATCGCCTGTGCCCGGAGGCATATCCACAAACATATAATCCACATCGTTCCAGATCACATCGCTCCAGAACTGTTTCACCGTGGTGGCGATCACCGGCCCGCGCCACACGACAGGGTCGGTCTCGTTTTCCAGCAGCAGGTTGATAGACATCACTTCTGTGCCGTTTTTTGTCACCGCGGGCAAAATGCCATCGCCGTTGCCGCGGGCTTTTTCATGGATGCCGAATGCCTTGGGGATGGAAGGGCCTGTGATATCGGCATCTAAAATGGCTGTTTTATGGCCTCTGCGCTGCATTTCGACCGCCAGAAGCGAGGTCACCAAAGATTTGCCCACGCCGCCTTTGCCGCTGACAACGCCGATCACTTTTTTCACATGGCTGCCGGGGTGGGGCTTTTCCGTCATATTCTGTGCCGAAGAACGGCTTGCACAAGCTTCGCCGCAAGTCTCACAGTTATGCGAGCAGGTTTCGCTCATAACTATTTCCTCCTGATTGCTTACACTTAGGGTGTTTTCACGATTCATACCTTTTCTATTATATTCTTTTTTGGGCTTATGTCAATAAATCTTCCGGCATTCCACACGGTTTTACCCCCGCGCTTTTTGGCCTTTTCCCAAAAATACTTTGATATTTTTGTTCTTTTTTATATTCATCTATGCTACAATACATTCGTATGCATTTCATACCAACTATAACGGAGGCAGAATATGAGTGGTTTTTTCGAAATAATTAAAGCCGTGTTTTTCGGCATCATTCAAGGCATCACCGAATGGCTGCCCATCAGCAGCACGGGCCATATGATCCTGTGGAACGAACTTCTGCCGCTGAACTGCACAGAAGCGTTTTGGAACACCTTCCTTGTGGTGATCCAGCTGGGTTCGATTCTGGCTGTCGTGGTGCTTTATTTCCATAAGCTGAACCCCTTTTCACCCCGAAAGAACCCGCAGCAGAAGCGCGCCACATGGGATATCTGGTTCAAAGTCGTGGTGGCCGCGGTTCCCGCCGGTGTGGTAGGCGTGTTGTTCGATGAAAAAATCGAACGCTTCAACACCCCTGTTGTGGTGGCTGCCACCCTTATTCTTTATGGCGTTTTCTTTATTCTGATCGAAAACCGCAAGCGCACCCCGCAAACCGCTTCTGTGGCGCAGCTGTCTTATAAAACCGCTTTTTTGATCGGCGTCTTTCAAATTCTGGCGTTGATCCCCGGCACATCCCGCTCGGGCGCCACCATTCTGGGCGCCATCCTTCTGGGGTGCAGTCGTGTAGCCGCTTCTGAATTTTCGTTCTTTCTGGCCATTCCCATGATGTTCGGCGCAAGCTTTGTCAAGCTTTTGAAGATCGGCTTCTCTTTCAGCGGCCTTGAGCTGGGCGTTTTGCTTACCGGTTCGGTGGTGGCGTTTTTGGTTTCGGTGTTCGCCATCCGTTTTCTGATGAGTTACATCCGCAAGCATGATTTCAAGGTTTTCGGCTGGTATCGCATCGCGCTGGGCATTTTGGTGCTTGGCTATTTCCTGCTTTTTGCCTAACGCTGTTTTCCCGTTATATGAAGAAAGCCTTCGGTCATCATGACCGAAGGCTTTTATTTTGCTTTCGCCCGCTTTACAGAGCATTTACTTTGATTTGTTTCAATACTTCGCCCACCGGCAAAGCAAGGGTCAATTCCGCTTTTTTATCCAAACCAATGGCCGATTTGTTGATGACCACAAGGTGTTTCCCTCTGAAATAATCCACCAGACCGGCCGCGGGATATACCACCAAAGAAGTGCCCGCCACCAGAAGCAGATCGGCCGCGGCGATTTCTTCCACCGCCTGCTGTAAAAGCCCCATATCCAGCCCTTCCTCATAAAGCACCACATCGGGCTTGATGATTCCGCCGCAGCTGCAGCGCGGAATCCCGCGGCTGTTTAAAACATCTTCCATGCTGTATTTTTTCCCACAGCGCATGCAGGTGTTGCGCAACACACTGCCATGCAGCTCTAACACTCGCTCACTGCCGGCTTTCTGATGCAGCCCATCAATATTTTGGGTGATGACGGCGCTCAGGCGATGTGCTCTTTCCAGTTCTGCCAACTTTTTATGCGCCGCGTTGGGCTGCGCCTGCGGAAAGAGCAGCTTTTCACGATAGAAGTCATAAAATTCTTCGGTGTGGCTTTCAAAAAAGCTTCTGCTGATGATCGTTTCAGGCGGATAGCGGTATTTTGTGTGATATAACCCATCCACGCTCCTGAAATCCGGAATCCCGCTTTCTGTGGAGACCCCGGCCCCGCCAAAGAAGACGATTCGCCGGCTTTCATCGATCATCTCTTGAAGCCGCATTATTTTTTCATCCATTTTTTGTCCTCCCCCAAGCGTTTTTTGAGGAACCGGCCTGCGGCTCATTTTTTAACCCACAGCAAACGGCGCCATCACGCTTTTCCCGTTCCCTCTGCGTCTATTATAGTCTTCTTTTCCCTTGGCTGTCCATAGAAGCCCCACCGCATCGACCTTGTATTTCGCGGTTTTACAAGATGTCAAATGCAAAATATTTTGAAAACAAACTAAACTTAAGTAAAAAATTTTGCTAATTCTTCTCGCTCCCGCCGCTGTCTTCCGGTTTACCAAATTTGCCATCAGAAATTTTTTTACCGGTTCAGCGCAAAATTCGTCCGCCGCTGCTTTCTCCCCATCCCGCCGCTGCTTTTTCTTGATTTTTCTCAGCATCTTCTCCAAAAAACCTTTTCGTCAGTTCGTGCTGATATCTTTTCTGTTCCTTCATCCTTTTCACCATTTTCCTCAGGCATTTGATGTTTTTAGGATGCCCTGTTTCTTGACATCGATCATCCCCGGGCAGCTTTAACGCCCTATGGAATTACCCCCATCCATCAAAGCATCACAAAGTATGAATCATATTTTGTGCCGTCATGCCCGATCAGCTTTTCCTCCGAACGGGCAAACCCCATATTTTCTAATGCTTTGATCCGTTCTTCCGCGCCCGCTATTGCTTTTGTTGCAATTTTGTCGCAATGGAACAGTGCATAGGTTGGTTCTATTATCAAGGCCAATATATTTTCTATTTCGCTTGTTTTTTCATAATCGCTTCGCAGATCCAATCTAAGCAAACCGCAATTTGTAAAATAATCATTGGAATCCCGATGAAAAAGTTCGATTGTTCCGATTGCCTGCCCTGATTTTTGTTCCAATATGCTCCAGCGCACGAAGCCCTTCCTGGCATATTCAAAAAGCCAATAATCAATAGCCTTTTCCATTCTTGCTTGATTTTTGTAATAAAAATCATCGCCGCCGCAATTATCGCTGTTGAAGAAAGGCACCGCCGCTTTGTCTGAATAAACTTTTAGCAGATCCAATCGATCCTCTTTGCAAACCAGTCTTAAAAGATACCTCTTGTTTTCAAATTGAGGGCAGTTTTTATAAACATCCGTCATTTCAAAACCTCCAATTTATGGTATGGCAAGCTGCTTTAATTTAACCCCGTATAGCATTTTTTGGAATCAAAAAACACCTGATTTTCACTTGATGGGAAACAGGGTTTGATGCCGAGCCGGCTGTTATCGATGCAGATTTCTTTATTTCAGATTGTGATTTGGTTCATCATTAAATGCTGCCCTTCTCAAAGTCATCCTCTAAAATAGCCATAAAAATTTTGTCGATATACTTTCCATCAATAAAAACCACTTCAGGCAATCTTCCGGTTTCCCGAAACCCTGCTTTTTTATAGCATGCAATCCCCGCAGCATTATCGGCATGCACGGTAAGATTGATGCTGTGCAGATTCATCGTTTTAAAACCATACTTTAAAATCAGTCGAATTGCTTCCGCACCCTTGCCCTTGCCTCTTTGCTCTGCTTCCCCGATGAAGATACCAATAAAAGCATTGCGGTTGAGATGATCGATATTATGAAGACTGATACTTCCGATCAACACATCAGTTTTCAGATCCACGATGGCATAGCGCTGCATATTCTTCGGCGGCTCATAGATCCAGTTCAAATCACTTTTCGATGAAATAGCCTGTGGATATTGACCGAAATCAATCGCAACTGCCGCATCGTTCATCCACTTGATGAAGCTGTCGGCGTCATCTGCATTGATGGGCGATAAATAAATATGTTCGCCCACAATTTTTTTATAATATCTCATTTTTATCCCCCTGCATGCCCTCATTCTTGTTCATATAAAAACCATGTTTTTCCTATTATAGCACAGCGCGCCGCAAAAGAACAACGGCATGATTTCAGTTGATATTTCTATCAACCCAAACCATGCCGTTGTAGGTACATTTGGTAAAGGGTGCTTGTTTTGAGATAAATGATCCCATATTTTGAAAAATGAACCCGCCCGAAAATAGGCGAAGGGCTATATCGATACGGGCGTTGAATGTTTTTGGATTACATAATCGTAGATTATTCCCTTATCAGAATGAAATCTCCGTATACTTCATTTCCATCGTGTTCACTCCTGTTTACAGTATTATTGTACTATTCTCCAACTGTGCTTTCAGCTTTTCGTAGAAGCCAATATAGTAATCCAACCGCTGGAGCCAAAAGGCTTTTGCAGTGGCTGTTCCCAGGTTCATTTCCTTGAGCCGGCTTAGCTTTTCAATGGTGGAGATCACTTTCTCCATCTTGTCTGCCAGACTCATTTCGCTGAATTTAAGGTATTCCAGCGTTTCATAGATTCGGTAGGAATCAAAGCGGTCAATATTATCCGCATCACCCACGGTTTCGCAGAAAGGTGTTCGCTCCCATTCAAAATCTGCTTCATCGTCCACATGGATAGAGATGCCGTAGCATATCTCATTCACAGCACTGTCCGGCAAGCCCAGGCTTGCAAGAAAGGGTCTTGCAATCGCCGCGCTGCGCCGTCCGTGATTCATCCGATCCTCACGGGTCACCATTTCTTCACAGTAGGCAATGTCGTGGAGCAGACCGGCAATCACCGCATAGGTCACATTAAACCCCTCAGCTTCCGCAATTCCCTTTGCGATATTGGCTACCCGGTAGGAATGCTCCAAACGATAGGCACAACCCGCAGGATTGGCCTGTAAATATGTACTTACGGCAAATGTATCCTCCAGAAAGGCTTCTGTCTTTGTAATCATTTCTTTGTTCATAGAATGCTCCATTGCCATTATCCATGTTTTTTTGAATTTCGCCACATATCGGTATATATCATTCATATTTTATCATGTTTTCTGCAACAAATAAAGAACATACACTATGTGTAAACCCATAAGTCAGAGAATTCACGAAAATCAAATGGTTACTACGCCTCAACTGAATAAACAAGAATATCATGCCATTCTTTGAAACCTATAAAAGAAACAAAAGATGATGTAATTATATGAAAAAGTTACGAATTCTTTTTAAATCCTTTCATGCTCCAAACAAAAACCTTTTTCATCCCATCAAAAAACATAGAAAAAACCACAACGGCATAATTTCAGTTAATATTTCTATCAACCCGAACCATGCCGTTGTGGATACATTTGGCGGAGAGAGAGGGATTCGAACCCTCGAGACGCTATTAACGCCTACACGATTTCCAATCGTGCGCCTTCGGCCAGCTCAGCCATCTCTCCAAATCTATTCAGTTAAACATCGCTTAAACAGTATAACAAACATTATGACCCGCGGTCAACACTTTTTTCGCATTTTCGCAAATTTATGGTGGGCCTTCAGGGACTCGAACCCGGGACCGTCCGGTTATGAGCCGGATGCTCTAACCAACTGAGCTAAAGGCCCATTTTACGCCTGAAAATAAATCAGCCGCCGCACTTTCCCATGCGGCGGCTTCTTTGGCTCCTCCTGTCTGGCTCGAACAGACGACCCTGCGGTTAACAGCCGCATGCTCTACCGACTGAGCTAAGGAGGAATATACACAGAGTAAGCGCCATCCTACTTTCCCGGGCCGTCTCCAGCCAAGTATCATCGGCACTGGTGAGCTTAACTTCTGTGTTCGAAATGGGAACAGGTGGACCCTCACCGTTATCAGCACTTACTTTGCGTCTATTCTATTGTGCACAAAAGCACAATGAAAACTGAACAAAGGGAAGAAAGAATGAGAGAAACGAGGTTACCTAATAATTTAGGTCAAGCCCTCGGCCTATTAGTATCAGTCGACTCAATGCATTACTGCACTTACATCTCTGACCTATCAACCACGTAGTCTTCGTGGGGCCTTACTCCTTTCGGATGGGAGATCTAATCTTAGAGTTTGTTTCACGCTTAGATGCCTTCAGCGTTTATCAATTCCGCACATAGCTACCCAGCTATGCCACTGGCGTGACAACTGGTGCACCAGAGGTGCGTCCATCCCGGTCCTCTCGTACTAAGGACAGCTCTCTGCAAATCTCCTACGCCCGCAACAGATAGGGACCGAACTGTCTCACGACGTTCTGAACCCAGCTCGCGTACCACTTTAATCGGCGAACAGCCGAACCCTTGGGACCGAATCCAGCCCCAGGATGTGATGAGCCGACATCGAGGTGCCAAACCTCCCCGTCGATATGGACTCTTGGGGGAGATCAGCCTGTTATCCCCAGGGTAGCTTTTATCCGTTAAGCGATGGCATTTCCACTCACATACCACCGGATCACTAACTCCAACTTTCGTTACTGCTCGACATGTCTGTCTCGCAGTTAGGCTGGCTTTTGCGTTTACACTCTATGCGCGATTTCCGACCGCGCTGAGCCAACCTTTGAGCGCCTCCGTTACTCTTTTGGAGGCGACCGCCCCAGTCAAACTGCCCACCTGACAGTGTCCCCCACCCGGATTCACGGGTGCAGGTTAGAATTCCAATATTTCAAGGGTGGTATCCCAAGGTTGACTCCGCCTGAGCTGGCGCCCAAGTTTCCAAGTCTCCCACCTATCCTGTACATGAAATATCAGAATCCAGTATCAAGCTACAGTAAAGCTCCATGGGGTCTTTCCGTCTAGTTGCGGGTAACTGGCATCTTCACCAGTACTACAATTTCGCCGGGCGGGCTGTCGAGACAGTGCCCAAATCGTTACGCCATTCGTGCGGGTCAGAACTTACCTGACAAGGAATTTCGCTACCTTAGGACCGTTATAGTTACGGCCGCCGTTTACTGGGGCTTCAGATCAAAGCTTCGCTTGCGCTAACCTCTCCTCTTAACCTTCCAGCACCGGGCAGGCGTCAGCCCCTATACGTCATCTTTCGATTTAGCAGAGACCTGTGTTTTTGTTAAACAGTCGCTTGGGCCTTTTCACTGCGGCCACATCGCTGTGGCGACTCTTATCCCGAAGTTACGAGCCAAATTTGCCTAGTTCCTTGACAACCCTTCTCCCGTTGGTCTTAGGATTCTCTCCTCATCTACCTGTGTCGGTTTGCGGTACGGGCGCTTTAGTATTCGCCAGAGCTTTTCTCGCCTCAAGGCATCGCATGCTTCCCTACTTATATTTCGGTCCCTTTCGCCCGGGGCGACCATCGCCCGGGTCATGCTATCCTCAAGTGTCCCTCTGGTTTAAATGTCAGCGGCTACGGAATTTCCACCGTATGTGCATCGACTACGCCTTTCGGCCTCGCCTTAGCTCCCGGCTTACCTTGGGCGGACGAACCTTCCCCAAGAAACCTTAGATTTTCGACCATTATGATTCCCACATAATTCTCGCTACTTATTCCGGCATTCTCACTTCTTAACAGTCCACAAGTGCTTCCGCTCTTGCTTCGCCCCGTTAAGAACGCTCCCCTACCCCTGCATTTACATGCAAGCCCAAGCTTCGGTTTAATGCTTAGCCCCGTTATATCTTCCGCGCAAAGCCACTCGATCAGTGAGCTATTACGCACTCTTTGAATGTGTGGCTGCTTCTAAGCCAACATCCTGATTGTCTGTGCAACTTCACATCGTTTTACACTTAGCATTAATTAGGGACCTTAGCTGTGGATCTGGGCTGTTTCCCTTTTGACCACGAGACTTATCTCACGTAGTCTGACTGCTATGCATCAATTATCCGGCATTCTGAGTTTGATAGGCTTTGGTAACCTCGCGGCCCCTAGACCATTCAGTGCTTTACCTCCGGTAATCTAACATAACGCTAGCCCTAAAGCTATTTCGGGGAGAACCAGCTATCTCCGGGTTCGATTGGAATTTCTCCGCTATCCACAAGTCATCGCCGACTTTTTCAACAGGCGTGCGTTCGGTCCTCCATGGAGTTTTACCTCCACTTCAACCTGCTCATGGATAGGTCACCCGGTTTCGGGTCTATTGCAGCATACTTTGTCGCGCTATTAACACTCGGTTTCCCTTCGGCTCCGGAACTCCAGTTCCTTAACCTCGCATGATACAATAACTCGCCGGACCGTTCTACAAAAAGTACCTCATCACACTTTAACGTGCTTTGAGTGCTTGTAAGCACAAGGTTTCAGGTTCTCTTTCACTCCCCTCCCGGGGTTCTTTTCACCTTTCCCTCACGGTACTGCTCCTCTATCGGTCACTGAGTAGTATTTAGGCTTGGATGGTGGTCCACCCGTCTTCCCACGGCGATTCCTCGTGTCCCGCGGTACTCTGGATACAGCTAGCTCAATCTCAAGTTTCACCTACAAGGCTCTCACTTTGTTTCGCGCGTCTTCCCATACGCTTCGGTTACTCTGATTGATACTTGTTGCTGTCCTAACCCCGGAAATATTGCTACTTCCGGTTTGGCCTCTTCCGCTTTCGCTCGCCACTACTAGCGGAATCTCGTTTGATTTCTCTTCCTCGCCCTACTTAGATGTTTCAGTTCAGGCGGTTCCCCTCGTTAACCTATGGATTCAGTTAACGATCCGCGGGCTTTTCCCGCGGGGGTTTCCCCATTCGGAAATCTACGGATCAATGCTCATTTGCAGCTCCCCGTAGCTTATCGCAGCTTGTCGCGTCCTTCTTCGGCTCTCAGTGCCAAGGCATTCTCCTTGCGCTCTTTCATGCTTGACCAGTCTTGGTTCTCATTGATTTTTTCAAGAATTATTATGGCAACCTCCGGCATTTGTTGTAATTTGTATTACCCTTTGCCAAAACAGAAAAACCTTTAAATTTTGTCCATTTAAATGTCTTCTCTATCGTTGCTCTTATCTTTCATCTTTATCTTTGTTCAGTTTTCAATGTACTTTTGCGGCCTTTCGGCCTGGTGGAGATGAACAGAATCGAACTGTCGACCCCCTGCTTGCAAGGCAGGTGCTCTCCCAGCTGAGCTACACCCCCAGATTGTTAAAGCGATCTGTCGTTCTCACACCCTCGCTCCCCATCCCCTATTCCTAAGGTTTGGTGGGCTCAAGTGGACTCGAACCACCGACCTCGCGCTTATCAGGCGCGCGCTCTAACCGCCTGAGCTATGAGCCCATTGAGTTGCTCTACTTTGCTCGCTTCGAGTATGCTTAGCACACTCTAAATTAAACAACACCTAATCTGCTGAGTTACCTTGATTCTCTGACCTCGGATTCCACAGCTCTGTTTCAAGCTGTTTGGTCTCCTTAGAAAGGAGGTGATCCAGCCGCACCTTCCGATACGGCTACCTTGTTACGACTTCACCCCAATTACCAATCCTACCTTCGGCCACGCCCTCCTTGCGGTTAGACTATGGACTTCGGGTATTATCGGCTCTCATGGTGTGACGGGCGGTGTGTACAAGGCCCGGGAACGTATTCACCGCGGCATGCTGATCCGCGATTACTAGCAATTCCGACTTCATGCAGGCGAGTTGCAGCCTGCAATCTGAACTGAGGCGGCTTTTAGGGGTTTGCTCCACATCGCTGTCTTGCTTCCCTCTGTATGACCGCCATTGTAGTACGTGTGTAGCCCAGGACATAAAGGGCATGATGATTTGACGTCGTCCCCACCTTCCTCCGTTTTGTCAACGGCAGTCTCGCTAGAGTGCTCTTGCGTAGCAACTAACAATAAGGGTTGCGCTCGTTGCGGGACTTAACCCAACATCTCACGACACGAGCTGACGACAACCATGCACCACCTGTGTGTACTTTCCCCGAAGGGCACCTAATGTATCTCTACTTCGTTAGTACCATGTCAAGCCCTGGTAAGGTTCTTCGCGTTGCTTCGAATTAAACCACATACTCCACTGCTTGTGCGGGCCCCCGTCAATTCCTTTGAGTTTCAACCTTGCGATCGTACTCCCCAGGTGGGATACTTATTGTGTTAACTCCGGCACGGAGGGGGTCAGTACCCCCCACACCTAGTATCCATCGTTTACAGTGTGGACTACCAGGGTATCTAATCCTGTTTGCTCCCCACACTTTCGCGCCTCAGCGTCAGTTAATGTCCAGCAGGCCGCCTTCGCCACTGGTGTTCCTCCCGATATCTACGCATTCCACCGCTACACCGGGAATTCCGCCTGCCTCTCCATCACTCAAGAACCACAGTTTCAAATGCAGTCTATGGGTTAAGCCCATAGTTTTCACATCTGACTTGCAGTCCCGCCTACTCGCCCTTTACACCCAGTAAATCCGGATAACGCTTGCCACCTACGTATTACCGCGGCTGCTGGCACGTAGTTAGCCGTGGCTTATTCTTACGGTACCGTCATTTGTTTCGTCCCGTACAAAAGAAGTTTACAATCCGAAAACCTTCATCCTTCACGCGGCGTTGCTGCATCAGGGTTTCCCCCATTGTGCAATATTCCCCACTGCTGCCTCCCGTAGGAGTCTGGGCCGTGTCTCAGTCCCAATGTGGCCGTTCAACCTCTCAGTCCGGCTACTGATCGTCGACTTGGTGGGCCGTTACCTCACCAACTATCTAATCAGACGCGAGCTCATCTCTCAGCAATAAATCTTTGATAACAGAACCATGCGATCCCGTTATATTATGCGGTATTAGCACACCTTTCGATGTGTTATCCCCCACTGAGAGGTAGATTGCTCACGCGTTACTCACCCGTCCGCCACTAAACTTATAAGCTTCCATCCGAAAACTTCCGCTTATAAGTTCCGTTCGACTTGCATGTGTTAGGCACGCCGCCAGCGTTCATCCTGAGCCAGGATCAAACTCTCTAAATAATTTATCATCAAGCGCCGAAGCGCTTCATGTCGTTTTAGAGCTTTGTCTTAGCTATATCTTTTTACTGTTTAAAAGAGATCTTTTAAACTCATTAAAATCTTCAGGGTCCTCTTTTTCATTTCGGCGTTGTTTAATTTACAATGTGCTAATTCTTTGTTTCGCTCCGTTTCCGAAAGACAAGCTTTCGTTACGGTGCTTTGTTATTCTACCAAAGTCTTTCGAGTTTGTCAAGCACTTTTTCATTTTTTCTTTCCGGCGTTTTCGCCGTCAGATCCATGCTTCCGCGCTTTTCTTCTCTTTTTCTTCGGCCGCCTTTTTGAAAGGCGCTTGATTATCTTACCAAACTGCCGGCTGTTTGTCAACACCTTTTTTTCGAAGCTCACTGTCGCATTCTCCATGCCGTTAAGCCTGCGAAGCAAAGGATGCTTCCTGCCAAACTCGCTTTTCGTTTGTGCCGCTCAGAAGCAGTTTTGTTAGAATACCATACCACATCCCCGTTGTCAACGCTTTTTTTGCTTTTTTATGAAATATTTGTTTCATTTATGTTTAGTTCGGCGTTTTTTCCCCATTACACCCTGGTTTTTGCCATAACATCACTTTCTTCCCCGCTTTCTCGCGGAGTAAAAGCGGCCAAACCGCATGAAGATCCGGTTTAGCCGCCATGGAATATTCTCCTATGTATTATATAGTGAGAGAGTATCTGTCAGCTCTTGGCCTGAAGGTCTTTTTTCATAAATCCATAAAAAGCGATTGCAGCGAACAGCGCCGCAAGCCCGATCGTCAGGCATGTGTAAACAGGCTGCAGGTGGTTTTCCAAAAGTTCCGGCATCGTAAAATAGCGCAGCGGAATAAACCAGCGCAGCTCTTCCGCATCTTCCAACAGGTCATATACCATACCCAGCAAAAATACCGCTGTGAAAATCAAATTTCCCATCAGCGCGCCTTTTTCGGCGCGTTGCTGCAAAGCCGCCAGCATTGCCGCCAAAAAATAAAAGAAAAGTCCCACTAAAAAGGCCGCTGTGGCAAACAGCGCAATTTTCCCCGAAATCCCCTTCCCCAGATGAAAGGCTCCGATCGATAAATAAGAAATCCCCGCGCTTAAAAGCGCAAACCCCGCAAGGCAGCATAACCCCGCCGATAGTTTGATCGCTAAAATTCTGGCGCGGCTCACCGGCTTAGTGAATAAAAACTCATAGGTTTTATCCGCCGTTTCGCGGGCCACCGCTGCCGAACCCAAAGAAACGCCATAAACGGCCATACAGATCATCACATAATACATGATCACCGCATAATATCCCGGCAGCGTCGTCATATCCACCCCAACCATGCCAAACATCGCCTGAACCGCTCTTGGGAACGCCGCGAGCATCTGCGCCACAGCTTCTCCGCCTTCCCGCAGCCCGGTGAATTTAGCCATGCCGGCAAAAATCAGAACGAACAGCCCCAGACTCCAAAATAAAAACGGCTTCAGGTTCACTTTCAATTCCCGTTTCAAGATATTCATTCTGTTCGCCCCCTCATATTGCTCGGATATCGCTTTGGGTGTAGCGGATATAAGCGCTCAATAAGCAAACAACCCCCACAAAACATCCCATGAGCGCATATCTCATTTCGTAGCGGCCCTGATTGAAAACGGCGGCGGGCTCGAAATATTTCAGCGGAACCAAAACGCGCAACGCTTCTTCTCCTATTATATTATAGAGTGCCGAAAGCAGAAACGCGCCGAATCCAAACGCCGTGGCGGCGCCCGAAACCGAGCGAACGCGCTTTGCGAACACCGCATAAAAAATCCCCAGTGCGAAAAACACCAGCTGCGTCATCAGCAAAGAAAGGCCTGCGGCCATCATAGGTGTGTCGTTGGCGCGGCCGATGGCGGCGGCAGCGATCAAATAAATTACATTTGCGGCCGTCAAAATAAAAAGGCCGGATACCAGCTTCCATGTAAAGATCCTTCCTCGCGAAACCGGCTTCGTCATTAAAAAATCGGAACATTGAGCGCGTCGCTCCCTTGAAAAAATTGAGATGCCCACAGAAGCCGCCATAATGGCCCCCATCACGCCAAGATAAGCAAAGCAGAAGCTGTAATAGCCGCCAAAAGAGAAAATATCAGAAATATTCACCCCAAACGCCGCGGCGAACTGCGGCGGAAACCCTTCGACTACTTTTTGAATATCCGCCGCGCTTTCTTGAAAAGTGGGATATACCCCCGCCATCAGCCCCCATAAAACGCCGATCAGCGCGGCAGTCCATAAGCAAAAGGGAATCAGCTGCCGCTTCATTTCAAACCGAAAAATCGTTTTTCCCATCTCGCACCTCATGCATAGTAATGCATAAAAATCTCTTCCAGGCTGGGTTCCGAAATTTCTATATTAGAAAGAGGATACCCATTGAGCGCCGTCAGCAGACTGTTAAGATCTCCGCGATAAACAAACGACGCGCCGTTTTCCGAAATTTCCACATCGGCCGCGCCCTCCAGCGCAAAGCCCACAACAGATCCTTTCGAAAGGAAGGAAACTTTTTTATAAGAATTGTTCTGGAGTTCCGATATTTTCTGTGTGCTGATAATTCGCCCCTCTTTGATGATCGCCACGCGGTCGCAGATCCGCTGCACTTCGCTGAGGATATGCGAAGAAAAAAGCACCGTTGCCCCGCGCCGGTTTTCCTCTTGAATCAACTCGAAAAAGGTTTTCTGCATCAGCGGATCCAGACCGCTGGTGGGTTCATCCAGAATGATCAGCCTGGGGCTGTGCAAAAGCCCCTGTATGATGCCCACCTTTTTCTTGTTTCCCAAGCTCATATCTTCTATTTTCTTATGCAGATCCAGTTCCAGCGCATCTGCCAATCCTTTTATTTTCGAAGAACAGTCTTTGTGATAAAAGCTGGCCGAATAGTTTAAAAGTTCCCCTGCTTTCATATCCTCATAATAAAAAACCTCACTGGGCAGATATCCCACCTGCTCGAGGATCTTTTCCCTGTCTTTTTCACAATCCATGCCAAAAATTCTGGCTTCGCCGCGCGTTTTGCGAATCAGTGAAAGCAGGGTTCGTATCGTGGTGGATTTTCCCGCGCCGTTGGGCCCGATGAATCCAAAGATCTCGCCTTCTTCCACCGTCAGATCCACATCGATAATTCCGCGTGCTTTGCCATAGTTTTTGGTCAGCCCTCTGGTTTCGATCGCGGCGCTCATCTCAAATATTCCTCCTTATAAAAGTTGTTTCTCATCATGGCCAGGCATTCATCGAATTCCGCCATCATTGCTTCCGTCTCCAAGGTTTTGCCCTGCCCAAAGTGGTTGATATACCCTTCGGTATAACGCGCGATCAGATTCATCACCAGTTCCGGCCGAACGCCCTCTTTGAATTTTTGGCGTTCGATTTTAGGGAAGGCCAGTCTGCCGCGCAATTCTTCTCCGTTTGCCAAAAAGCTCTCGACCTCGGCTTTCACTTCCGCATCCCGTTCAAAAAACACCGCGGTCAGAAACCTGAGCATATTCGGGTATTCGCTCAACACGCCCAGCTTCACTTCGGCCGCCTGCCGCACGCGCTCAAAAAAATCAGGATTCTCGCTGCATGGGTTTTCCAGATATGCCGTGATGATTTTTTGCGAAGCAAAGCTCATCAAAAACAAATACAGTTCTTTTTTGCTGCCGAAATAATAAAAAACCATGCCTTTTGAAATCCCCGCGGCTTTGGCAATATCGCCCACCGAAGCTTTTTTATAAGGTGCGCCGCCAAAAACCTGCATCGCGCCGCCTATGATCTTCTTTTGTTTCTCTTCCGCCAGGGCCAAGAATTTTTCCAACCGTCACCCTTCTTTCCGCGATTGACCAATTCGGTTTATCACAGTATAAGCCTATAAACCGAATTGGTCAATCCTCTTTCGAAATTTTTTTGCTCCAACCAGAGCCTGTTTTAAATCCCGCCGGCGCTTTCTGCCGATCAAAAACACCCGCATGGTTTTAAACCACGCGGGTGCGTTCAATTTTGGTTTTTGCCGTCTCTTTTTTTGTTGGTGTCCTGTGTTATTGCTTTGCTATCGTGCGCCGGAGGCGGATGTCATAAGCCTTCACAAAACGATCGGGGCAAAGGCCATGGCGCATATAATCCATCAGCAGCTCGGCGCAGGCGCGGCTGTCGCTTCCCGCGTTGTGATGATCCAGATCCAGGCGCAGGTGGTCACAGAGCGTGTTCAGTTTATGGTTATATAAATTGGGGTAGCAGACCCTGCCCATGGCGCAGGTGCAGGCATAATGAGCAACAGGCTGCCATTCGATTTCATAATGATTCAAGCATTTTGCCAGAACGCCCATATCAAACGGGGCATTATGGGCGATCAGCAAACCGCTGCCCATCAGCGGCAGGATCTTCTGCCACAGCTGAGGAAAAGACGGTTGATTCGCCGTCATCTGCGGCGTGATGCCCGTCAGCTGGATATTGAACAGATCGAAATGTGTTTCGGGGTTCACCAAAGAATAGAATTCATCTGTGATCTTTCCTTCTTCAACCACGGAAATGCCGATGGCGCTGATGCGGTCATTGGCATAATTAGGTGTTTCCACATCAAATGCAATATAACGGTCTTTCATCCGTTCATGACCCTTTCGTTGTGTTTTCTCTATCGCAGCTGGCTATTTTTTCCAGAATTGCTTTATCCGCGGGGCAAAATTCATATTGCGCGATCTCCTTCGGGTGGATCCAGCGGATATCGTGATGTTCCAGCTTTTGCGGCGTGCCGTTTTCGATGGCGGCGTTCAGCAAAGTCAGATGGATCGTGAGATCGGGGTAAACATGGGTCACTTCCATAAATTTGCTGCCCACGGCGATCGTAATGCCAAGCTCTTCCCGGCATTCACGGCAAAGCGCCTGTTCTTTGGTTTCTCCGTTCTCCACTTTCCCGCCAACGAATTCCCAAAGCATTCCGCGCGCTTTCCGGGGCGGCCTCTGGCATATCATGAAAGTATCTTTATCCCAAATCAGCGCTGCTACAACTTCTGTCATTTTCGTTCACCTGTTTTCATCGTTTTCCCGCCCGCATCCATATTCTTTCTTTATTGAATGATCTCGTCGTTTTATTCAGTATAGACCTTTTCCTTTCGCCTTGCAATCGATGCCGCTTCATGTTTTCTTCCTTTCAGGCCGGTTTCCCCTTGCCTTAAAAAACGGAACCGATCTTCCCGCCGCATTCTGTGGTGGTTTCACAGCAAATGACCCGCCGAAAGCTTGCTCGGCGGGTCATTCTGTTTTTATTCTTCGTCGTTCTTTTTGATCCGCACCGCGGTTCCCATCCCAAGGGCTGAAATTCCCGCAAACACGATCCAAGGCAAAGCGGCTCCGCCTGTTTTAGGCAGTTTTCCTTCAGGGATCTGGTTTTCGGGCACATATTCATACCCGCCATCCAGCTTATGGATCTTGATATAGGTGGTGGGCACCCTGTTGTCTGTGATAAGAATGATTTCATCGGGGCTTTCACTGTCGTTCGGGTCGGGCAGCTCAGATACCGTGGGGATCGTGGGCACAGCGGGGGTCACAGGCTTCACGGGCACTGTCGGGGCCGTGGGCTCTGTGGGTTTTTCGGGTGTTGTGGGCTTTGCCGGTGTGGTCGGCTTTTCGGGTGTTGTGGGCTCTGTAGGTTTTTCCGGCGTTGCCGGCTCATCGGGTTCTTCCGGCGTTGCGGGCGGTGTGATCTTTCCATTATAAGTGTTTGTCACGGTCATTCCGTTTTCCGTGACTGCATAATCTTTCGCCGTGGTGGTTTCTTTCACCGAATAAGTGATGGCTTTACCGTTTTCATAAGCGGGCAGCTCCCCAAAAGATGCCTTCCATTGATCGGCGCTTTCTTTCAAGGCGTTGGCCGCGGTCAAGGTCAGGGTTTTTCCCTGCACATCGGCGGTTTTGCCATCCACTGTTTTTCTCAGCTGCAAAACCACGCTTGCGGGTCGGGTCTTGCCCGCGTCACTGCGGTCATCCCAAATTTTCGTTGCTTGCGGGTTTACAGTCTGCGGCTCATCCGCCAGGGCAAAATAAGTCACTTTGCCGTTATTCACCGTGAACTGTTGTTCCGCCGCCATGTCATACCCGGTGGGTGCGGCAGTTTCTTTCAGCAGATATGCTTTGCCTGCGGTCAGGCCGCGAACCGTCACGCCTGCGGCGCCGATGTTGATGCTGCTGTCTGTTCCTTCCGCCGCATAAGAATAAACGCCGTCACTGCCCTTGGTGAAATGCAGAGGAGCCGTTTCGTTTTCGGCATAGATCTCTGCTTTTGCCCCCTGTATTCCTGTCAAGCCCGCATAGTTTGCCTGTTCCAGCGGGCCGGATGTCGCCTTGGTCGCTGCGGCATCCACTTTTTTCAATACAAAATCTCCGTTTTTCACGGTGCCGGTGATGGATGCGCTTTGGGTATACTCCACTTCTGCAGAGGCGCTGGGGATCGTTGAGGCCGAGCCGTAGGAAAACTGTGCGCTGTTCTTGATCGTGGCCGTAACATCCGTTGTCACATAAGAGGCGATTTTGAAAAAGAAACCATACACCGCGCCGGGGTTTTCCGTGTAATACTCCAGTGTTTTCTGATACATCTCGCTGTCGGCGTCATTTGCGGCGATCTGCGCATTCAAGCGCTGCTTCACAGCCGTTAAAAATTCGCTTTCATAAACCAGCGTGTCGCTGCCTGTGCCCAGTTTTCCAAAGTTCACCAACAGGGTTTCTTTTCCGTTTTCGGTGTAAACCCCATAGGATAGGGCTTTTTCCGCCACCGCCGTTTTCACTTGATCCGAAGTCAGCGCAGCTTGCGGATTCACATTTTCAAAAGGGATCTTCACATTCTGAAGCATGCTGTTGTTATAATAGCTTTTATTGGCGCCATAACCGTATTGGCCGTTTCCATAGGTTGTTTCTTCCCCCTTGGGGAACCATACAAAGGAATTCGGCGATTGCGATTGGCCATCAAAAGATGTTCCCACATAGTGGACCGGCAGCTGGATTTCGAAGGGTGCTTCACCGTCTTTGGCCAGCATCGGTGCGATATTATCCGTATTGCCCATACAGAATTTCTGGTTTTCGTCCAGCGATTCCGTCAGGATCAAATTTTCACTCATTTCATAAGAGTTACCGGCGGTTTTTGCTTCTTCATAGTGGTTGATGGCGTCGCCGAACCAGATGTTCCAAATAACATAAGGATAGGTTGTGCCGTTTTCTTCATAGGCATAACTGTTTTTCGGAAGTACATTCCAGGGCGCCCATTTATCGGCGGCCGTCACCGTGCCCGAAACATATTCGGGAACATAAGCGCCGGTGTCTTCCTGCGAAGAGCCTGTATCCACCGCCACGCTGTGGGCGCCGCCGGTCACCGAGACCAGATTCACCGTGACACTGGGGGTCTGGGCGTTTCTCAAATCGAATTGCGCGCTTTGGCCGAAAGTCATTTCGCCCACGGTATAGGTTTCCACGGCTTTATTGAAAGTGACGCGCAGATCCATATCTCCGCTTGTTGCATCATATAAAAAAACAGCGCTGCCGACGGGGGTTCCCTCGATTTTCAAGGTCTCCGCCGTGCTCTCGGCCGGGAAAGTCAGGCCGGTAACACTGCCGATGTGATAGTTCAAAACATCTCCTTCTTTAAATTCCGATGTTTTTCCATCGATCGGTGCCATATCCAGTTGATACTGAAAAGCCGTACCGCTGGAAATATGGATGCTGCCATCCTGCAATGCTTCATCGGTGATGGGTGTTCCGCCGATTTTTGCGTCTCTCAGGGCGACTGTAAAATAGCTGCTCATCTCTCTGTCTTCTGCAAACACCCCCGTGGGCAGCAACAGACAAACCAGCAGTGCCGCTGTTGTCATTGCCGATACAAATTGACATAGTTTTCTCATTTTTCAGCCTTCTTCATTTTTACTTATAAAGAGGCCGTTTTCTTCGGCGGCAAAACACCCTGTCATCTGTTTTGCGCATCCTGCCGTTTTTCCGTCAGCTGTGTTTACGACAGCTCGCCAAAGAAAAAGGCCTCGTTTATTCTTTATCCGGTTCGTTTTTGCTTTCTTGCTTTCAACGGAACAAAGTGCCGCGATCCGTTCATCGCTTAAGCATCCATTCCTTCCGCCTCAAAAATCGCTTGCGGGTTGTTATCGTGAAATCTCAAACATTCCGCCACCTGGTCATAGGGCATATCCGTGTTGCGGCCAACCGCCAGAAAAAGCTGCGTCATCAGCAAAGCCGTGCGCCCCGCATCGCCGCATAACACAAGATGCCCGCGGCTCACCTCAATGCGAACCAGCTTTTCCAGCACGCGATACATCCTCTGCAGATTATCCCGCCGAATCTCGGCATATTCCTTGCGCAAAGCCAGCGCCACAGCCGGCGAATTGCGGTAATTGGTTTCAAACCCCGCAAGGCCGTTAAAAACAAAGTTTATCTTTTCGTGCAGCGAAATTTCCTCTTCTTTGATTTCATCAAAAGATGTAAGCAGTTCTTCCCAATCTTTCTGAAGAATGTTGAAAATCAGCGCCTCTTTGCTGGGGAAATATTGATAAAAAGTTCCTGTTGCCATGCCGCATTGCGCCGCGACCTCTTTTACCGAAAAATCGGAATCTTTGCCCTCCAGCAGGCATTGCTTTCCGGTCTTCATCAGTTTTTCTCTTGCGTTTTCGATTTTGTTCGACATAGAAACCTCCACACTTGAACCAGATTCAAGTACCCGGCCATCATATCACTGAAAAGCGTATTTTGCAACACTTTTCTGTCTTTTTGATGCTTTTCAACAACTTTCGCTTCCATTCCATTGCAATTTTATCTATTTTTTCAACTTTATAGCCACATTTTCGCCTTTTTCTTTGGTTTCATATCACTTTTCCTCATGATAACTGCCAATTTAAAAATGCGAAAGGCGCACCGAAACAATCGGTGCGCCTTTCGCTGCATCTATCGCAGAGTCATATTTTCATAGCATACCATTCTAAAATGGAATGTTTCCGTCGCTGCACATTTCTTTCCACGGCTTTTTGCTTCTTTTCTTTTGCTCATATAAACCATCAAATGCCGCGGCAGCGGCGTTCACCTGGCTGATAAACCCCTTCATTTCGCTTTGATCGATCGTGAAACCAAACCGTAACTGCTCTCCGCTTTCAGGGTCAAAACCATTTTGAAGCGTTCCTGAAATTTTGATGTATCCTCTTTTCTGCGCATGAAATGAAACCACCGTTTCGGCAAGTTCGATATCGTAAAGTTCTGCTTGCCCTGACAAAGATTCATATAAATCTGAAAGTTGCTTTGCAAATTGGGTGAACTCTGCTCTTTTAGTATAAATCATCGCGCAGCCGCTCCAAAAACCATGTTTTACAGCAAGGTAAAAACTCAAATCACTGTTATATGGATCTTTTTCCATCTCTTGAAAATAGCAAAAAGAAAGCAGCTTAAGTTCTTTACTTTCGCAGGATATCTTGCATTGTATGTCCATTTTCTTTTTCCCTCTTGAAATGATTCGATGTCAAGGCTGCTGTGTAAAGATATGCCCGATTACAGAGAAATGCATTTTAAGCCTTTTCATCTATTAGTGATTGTGCATCCGAATCTTTTTCTTCAGTTCAAAGCAGTTGCCGATGTTTTCAATACGATATAAGTCGCTGTAGGAATAAGTTAATCGTTTGTCTGTGTTATCAGTCAAAATATCGCCATGCTCAAAAATCAAGGCACTTTCTGCATGGTCTATCAGCTCCGCATCGACAACATTTGGGTAAACTATTTTCCCCAAACGCACAAAAATTTTTCCTCGATAGTCATGCACCCAATCTTTGTTGTGGGCCTTTAATCGTTGACGAACAGTATTCGCTGACTTGCCAATGTATAAACAGGTTTCTTTTGTTCCAAACAATCGTGTAATGTAGTAGAGTCCGGCTTGGCGAGATAGTGGGGAGGCAATTGCATCCTCGATCAGTAATGGTTCTAACCATTCAATCCGTATGATTCTATCCCACATAGAAATCACCTCAATTCCTCAGATAATAAACAAAAGGATCACCTTGATTGGTGACCCTTTTGTTGGGCTAAGAGCCCCGTTGGCGGAGCGGGTGGGATTCGAACCCACGAGCCTCTTGCGAGACTACCTGATTTCGAGTCAGGGCCGTTATGACCACTTCGATACCGCTCCATATAAGTTAAAACCTGCCATTTCAATCCACGCTCTAAAAAAAGATGTTGCCTGTTTCAAGCGTCTCACAGGTTCTTATATAGGATACATCAAGATACATGATTTTGTCAATAAGATTTTGGTTGCTAATTGGGCAATGATGGTTTATAATATATTTCACAGCGGCGCCTGCCAAGGCTGCACTAACCGGGGAGTCAGCGGTTCCTTATTACCTGAAATCCGCTATATGCAGGGGTTAATTCCGTTTCAGAGGATTCAATTTTTTGTTGTCTGCCTCGTATGTAAAGCTGTGAGAGACCGGTCCCGCGCAACAAATAGCCGTGAAACATGTCAGGCGGGGAACCGAGCAGCATTAAGCGGCACCATTTGTGTGCCGCGGCAAACCGGTTTTGAGCCGAGCATACGGGTTACGGGCAAAGGTTGTTTTCGAAGGAACGGTGTGCAGCCTTGGGAGTCGCTGCTGTTTTATAGACCATAAACTTTTTGTGGGAGGTGCCGTCTGATGGCTCATCAGGCCCTTTATCGTAAATGGCGCCCACTCACCTTTGATGATGTGGTTGGGCAAGAACATATCACCTCTGCGCTTCGGGCACAAGTCGAAGCGGGGAGGCTTTCTCATGCCTATCTTTTCACAGGCACACGCGGCACAGGCAAAACCACCTGCGCCAAAATTCTGGCGCGCGCGGCCTGCTGTCTCTCCCCCCAAAACGGGAACCCCTGCAACCATTGTGAAGCCTGTCTTTCTGTTTTAGATGACAGCGCGATGGATGTGATGGAGATCGATGCCGCTTCCAACAACGGCGTAGAAAACATCCGTGAAATCCGTGAAGAGGTCAATTATTCCCCCGCCCAACTGAAAATGCGTGTTTATATCATCGACGAAGTGCATATGCTTTCTTCCGGTGCATTCAACGCGCTGCTGAAAACGCTGGAAGAACCGCCGGAACATGTTCTTTTCATTCTGGCTACCACCGAAATTCATAAAGTGCCCGCCACGATCCTTTCGCGCTGCCAGCGTTATGATTTTCGCCGCATTACACCCGAAACCATTGCGCAGCGGCTTTCTTATATTGCCGCTCAGGAAAATTTATCTCTTTCCCCGAAGGCCGCGCTTCTGCTGGCCAAACTGGGGGATGGCTCCATGCGCGACGCGATTTCTCTGCTCGATCGATGTGTCGCGGGCGACCGCCCCATCGAAGAAAAGCAGGTGGTCGAATGTTTGGGCATCACCGAGCATGAAAAAATTCTTTCCATCTTTCAGGCCGTCTGCCGCCATGATGCTTCGGCGGCGCTTTCCGATTTTTACGATTGCTATGTGCAGGGGCGCGACATCACCTCCCTGCTGGATGAACTGCTTTCGCTGATTCGCGATCTTTATATCATCCAGGCCGTAAAAGATCCCCAGACGATCCTCAACAGCTCTTTCTTCACCTATGAAGAATTAAAACCCGCGGCGGCTCTGGCTTCCGCGCAGGATATGGAATTTTATGTGCAGACCCTGCATGAAACGCTTTCCCGCCTTACGCGCAGCGCCATTCGCCGCGCCGATGGTGAAATGTGTCTTTTAAAACTCTGCCGCGGCGCTGCCGCCGCAATGGCCCTCGCGCCCGCCGCCGCTTCCCGTTCCGCGGCCCCGGTTGCTTCCGCCCCGGTTGCTTCCGCGCCCGTGCCGGCGGCTTCCTCCTCGGTGCCCCCCAAAGAAACGGAACCTGCCGCAAAGCCTTCTCCTTCCGTTTCGGGCGATGCCCAGCTGAAAGAACGCTTTTTTGCCGCGCTGAAAGGTCGGCGGATGAACCCCGCCTGCGCCACTTATATCCGCATGGGGGAATATACCGCCAAGGGCCAGCAGCTGGTTGCCTGGATCGATGAGGAGGGCCTGCTGTTTTTAGACCGCCCCAATATGCTCACGATCCTCGAAACCGCGGCGCAGGCGATCGGTTTTTCTGCCATCAAGCTGAAAGCCAAAGGCCAGCCTCAGGAAGCCGAGACTTCCAACGATTTAGACGATCTCTTAAGTTCCGCCCGCCAAATGGGCGTGGAGGTCACCGAAAAAGAATAACACAGAATGGTTTTTCTGCCCTTCTGTCAGTCAAATAACGATTTATTATAATTTCAAAAAAGGTGGTATTTGCAAATGAAACCCGGAAAAATGCCTATGGGCGGCGGCTTCAACATGAACGCCCTGATGAAACAAGCTCAAAAAATGCAGCAGGATATGGCCAAAAAGCAAGATGAACTCAACGATCGCGAATTCACCGCTTCGGCGGGCGGCGGCGCGGTTACCGCCACCATCAAATCCAAGGCCCTCATTTCGCTGGTGATCTCGCCCGAAGTGATCGACCCTGAAGATGCCGAAATGCTTTCCGATCTGGTGATGGCCGCCGTGAACGAAGCCATGAAGCAATCGGATGAAACCTATTCCAGCGAAATTTCAAAGCTCACCGGCGGAATGCCCGGGCTGATGTAAGATGAAATATTTTGCAGCGCCGGTCGAAAAACTGATCGAACAATTTGAACGCCTTCCGGGCATCGGTTATAAAACCGCTCAGCGGCTGGCCTTTTTTGTGCTGGCTTTGCCCCGCGAACAGGCGGAGGAATTTGCGCAGGCAATCTTAGAAGCGAAAAACACGGTTTCCACCTGTAAGATCTGTCAGAACCTGACCGACAGCGAAACCTGCAGCATCTGTTCCGATCCCACCCGCGATCATCACACCATTTGCGTGGTCACCGATCCGAAAGATGTGATCGCCTTAGAGCGCACCCGTGAATATCACGGCCTTTACCATGTGCTGCATGGCGCCATTTCGCCCCTCAACGGCATCGGCCCCGAACAGCTGCGCATCAAAGAGCTGCTTGAGCGCGTGGCCGATGAAACGGAAGATGTCACCGAGGTCATCATGGCCACAAACCCCGATACCGAAGGCGAGGCCACGGCCATGTATCTTTCCCGCCTGCTCAAGCCTTTTGGTGTTCGCATCACCCGCCTTGCCTATGGCGTGCCCGTGGGCGGCCATTTGGAATATGCGGATGAAGTCACCCTGACCCGCGCGTTAGAAGGGCGCCGTGATTTTTAAAGCAACGATAAAAAAGCAGTGTTTCTCATCCCTGAGAAGCACTGCTTTTCTTTTCCGCTCGCTGCAATTGCAAAAACTCCTGATAGATCTGCTGATATTGATGGATCACCGGATCTCTTTGCGTATCAGTATCCGCCATAATGCCTTCATAATTTGCAGCCACATAACGGCAGATCTCGCCATCCAGCTGTTTTTGCTGCATACCCATCAAAATCTGAATGGTTTTTTCCTGCGGGAACGGTTCTTTATAGCTTCGGCGGCTGGCCAAGGCGCTGATGATATCGGCCACCGCAACGATCCGCTGTGGAAAAGTCAGTTCCTCCGCGGTTCTGCCGTGAGGATATCCGCTTCCATCCAGTTTTTCATGGTGCCTTGCGGCGATCTGGCAAATTTCATCGTCTACAATGCCTTCGATCATGCTCTCTGTTTCCGATACATGCGTGCGCATAACAGCCATCTGCTCGGGGGTCAGTTTCCCCGGGAATTCCAAAATTTCCAGCGGGATGGCGATTTTCCCCACATCATGCAGCAGCGCGCCCAGATAGATCTTTTCCTTTTCAGCCTTGGAAAGGTTAAAATGTTTCGCGATGTTCAGGCTGATGGCAGTGGTGTTTATCGTGTGTGTCACCGTGTATTCACTGCGGAAATCAATGGAATACACCAGCATTTTCAAATATTGCAAGGCTTCTTCGGATGAAATTTCCATGCCGTTCAAATGCTGCCTGATCGTCTGCCTGTATTCGCCGTTTTCCAAACATTCAAAAAGGCGGCGCTTTTCAACACAGCTTTGAAAGATCTCGATGGTTTCCTTTGAAAAGAAGCCGCTTCCGTTTTCGCAAAGCTGCTGAAAGTGCTGTTTCTGCTGTTTATCCCCGCGCGCCATAATATCCACTCTGTCGGCGAAGTGGATCATGCCCGCATAATTTCGAATGGGATTTGGCAGCCTTGCCGTTTCCTTCCAAGGGATATGATGATATAAAACGGCCTCTGCTTTTTCTTCCAATGGAGTAAAATATTTCAAAAAAAGATAACCGTAGCAGGAATGGTTCCACACATTTCGCGTGTCAAATTCCAGCATGCGGCTGATCTCATCTGTCTTATATGCGCCGATATCATGAAACAGGCAAAGCATCAGCAGGGTCTTTTTATCCAGATCCAGCTGTCCTTCTTCCATCAGTTCACAAGCGATATAGGCCACGCGGGCGCCATGATCCATCAGCCTTCTGTCGATCCTGCGCAGAGTTTGTCCCACCGCCAGAACCGCCGCGTGTCCATCCAGCCCTTCTAATGGGTATTGATCAGGTGATTGCATTGGTTTTCCTCCGCCATTTCCGTGTTTAAAAAAGCACTCTTCTGCAGTTGAATTGTATCACATCCGCCCTGTGTTATCAATTTCTTTCTGCCTTCTTCTGGATATTTTCAAAAGATACCCAGGCAAAGCGCCTTTGTTTACAGATGAATGGAAAAATCACCGAAAGGAATGATGCCGTTCCCCTGCTTCAGCCGCCCCTGCTCTTTCAGCTGTTTGAAAGCCGCCGCCACCCTTTGGGCCAGATCGGGCGAAACCTTCAACTGATGGTGGCCGGGGTAAATTTTTTCAAGCGGCAGGCTGGCCGCTTTTTCTGCCGATGCCGCAAAAGCTTCCGGGTCGGTGGTGGGGTAATAGCAATCCAACGCGCCCAGATACAGCAAATCACCGCTGTAAAGGGTCTTGCGCGCCTGTTCATAAAAGCAGAGATGCCCCGGCGAATGCCCGGGGGTATGCAGCGCCGTCAGTATGCGCCCGCCCAAATCGACCCGGTCGCCGTCGCGCAGCAGCCTTTCGGCTTTGCCCTGATAAATATGATAGTTTTTCGGGTCGAATTCCGGCGGAAAATCGCAAGGCTGCTTCAATAAATTATTTTGCAGCACGAACGCGGTTGGCAGCGGGAATTTTTCTTCGAACCACGCCCGTTCCTCTGCGGGGATCGCCCTGTTTTCAAACAGCCCATGCCCGCCGATATGATCGGCATGGATATGGGTGGTGACCACCTGAATGGGCAGATCGGTGATGGCGCGAACTTCTTTTCGAATATCCGCCACCCCCAGCCCCGTGTCGATCAGCGCCGCGCTTTGTTCTCCCAAAAGCAAATAGCAATGGGTCTCTTCCCAATGCTTATATTCGCTGATGACAAAAGTATCCTTTTCCAATTGTTCCGTTGTGAACCATGCACTGTTCATCTTTTTCCCTTTCCGCGGAAACTTTTTCTGTTTTCCGCCCTGTTTATAAAAAGCGGCCTCGGGTTCCCGAGGCCGCTTTTGGGCAACTGCGCCCTATCACTCGGCGTGACCGCCTTCATATTTCTGATAGAGCTCCATAAATGCGCGCAGGTGGATCTGTTCATCCATCACGATGCGCTGCAGCAGCGCTGCCACCGCCTCATCGCCAACCGTCTGGATCTGCTGCTGATAGCGATTGATGGCGGCCCGCTCGGCCCCGATGCTGGATAATAAAATATTGCAGCGCGCCTTGCTGTAATCCACCGCTTTGGCGTTCCAATATTGCTCGGGTTTTCTGCCGCCGCAGGTGATATATTTCGGGTCGCCGCCCAAATTCATAATTGCTTCGGCCAGTGCATCCATATGTTCCATTTCAATGATCGAGATGTATTTCAGCGCCTCATAAACTTCGGGGCAGTTTTCTCTGACCATCCAGGAACCGTATAAATACTGCATCACCGCCGTGAGTTCCGAAGCGTTCCCCGCATAATCCTCCATCAGCACCGCCGCCAGCTTGGGGTTGCGGCCGCAGGGGATCTCGGGATACGCCAAACCGCTGCTGAAATTCTGCGGCCCATATTCCAACTGATCGCTCATAAAACCTCTCCTTTTTTCACGGATCGTTCGATCTCTTTATGGCTTCGCCCGCCATAATTCCTTATATCCTACGCAGAAAGAGAGGTTTGTGTGTCAATCAAATCGTATTTGCTTCCCGATAAATTTTGAGCATTCCTTCCCGATCCATCGGGCAGAAGACGCCGATTTTGCGGGTTCCTCCGCGGCTGCATCGGTCGGCCAGCTGCACCAGTTCTTCTTCGCTGAGCTGGCGGCCCAAAAGTTCGGGGATCGACGCGGGCATCCGCATGGTGTGGAAGAAATCTTCGGTGGTGGCAATGGCGCTTTCGGCCGCCTGTTCAAAATCCGCCGTGTTGATATTCCACCCTTTGCGGGCAAACCGCGCAAAGCGGGTCAGATCGGTGTGATAGACCGCCCGCGCCCAGCTGCCCCACAGGGCCGAAAGGGTGGCGCCATGGGTGGCGTCGAATTTTGCCGAAAGCTCATGCCCCAGCTGATGCACCGAAAAATCAGAAGGCCTGCCCAGCCCTGTCAGAGTGTTATGGGAAAGGCTGCCCGCCCACATCAGTTCGCTTCTCGCTTCATAATCGTTCGGATAATCCAGCGCTCTGGGGCCATATTTCACCGCGCTGTGAATGATATCTTCGGCGATCTCATCTGTCAGGTCGTTGCCCTGCGCAGGGGTGAAATAGCGCTCCATGGTGTGCATCATAATATCCACAACGCCTGCCGCCGTTTGATAAGCGGGCAGCGTGTAAGTGAGCTCGGGGTTCATCACCGCAAAACGCGGGCGGTAAAGATCGGTGTTCATGCCGCGCTTTTCGCCGGTTTCTTCATTGGTGATCACACTGGATTGGCTGGTTTCGCTGCCGGCGGCGGCAATGGTGAGCACACATCCCAGCGGCAGCGCACCGCGCGGTGTTTTTTTGCCGCTGTAAAAATCCCACACTTCTTCGCCCCGGTGAAACGCGCCCACGGCAATGGCTTTGGCCGAATCGATCACGCTGCCGCCGCCCACCGCCAGCAAAAAGTCTGCCTGCTCGCGCAATGCCAGTTCAATGCCGCGGTGAACAAGGCTCAGGCGCGGGTTGGGAACCACACCGCCCAATTCAATGAAGGGGATCTCCGCTTCGCGCAGCGAGGCTCTGATCTGCTCTAAAAGGCCCGATTTTTCGGCGCTTGCCGAGCCATAATGCAGCAGGACTTTTTTGCCGCCGAATTCTTTTACCAATCTTCCGCATGCGCTTTGTGTTTCTTTTCCAAAAACCACCTTGGTGGGGCAGTAAAACTCAAAATTTTGCATTTTCATATCCTCCCGTTTCCTGTTGATGCTTCCATTGCTTTATTTTTATGCATCGGCAGGCAAAAAATGAAAAATGGTTATCTCAGGTCTTGCAAAAAATCGCAAAGGCCAATGGGTCGTTCCGATTCCGCGGTTCACATAAACTTTGCCGTTCTCTGTTTCATAAAGGCCGGCGGTATAGGTTTTGCCGCCCGGCACTTTCACCAGCGCGCCGTAAAACGGCAGGGCGATCTGGCCGCCGTGGGTATGCCCCGCCACCAGCAAACCGAATTTTCCCGCCTGCTTGGCGTAATCCGGCTCATGCGAGATCACCAGGTTATAGCGGTCATCGCGCAAAAGCTGCGCGGTTTCAGGGTGATAAAACATCGAATCCTCGGCGCCGATAAAATTGATCTGCCCGTCTTCCACGGCTTGATTGCGCAGCACAGAAAACCCGGCCTCTTTCATCATTTTCTGATAAACCGATTCGGCGCCGCCGCCCACATCGTGGTTGCCCATCACCGCCAGTTTTGTTCCCGCTTCCAGCTGTGAGAGGTCGCGGATTACGGTTTGGATATCGCCGGTATAGCTGTTATATTCATCAAACAGATCGCCCAGAAACAAAACGGCGTCAGGTTTTTCTTTGTTCACGGTGTCGATGACTTTTTGAAATTGCTGCTCATTTTCATAAAACCCAATATGGGTATCTCCAAAGGCCGCAACGGTATATTCCTTTTCGAAAGCGCCTTTCAAAGTGACATGCTTCACTTCCACCCAGCGCGGCTCGCACCATCGGGCATAACAAGCCCCTGCCGCCGTCAATAGAAGAATGCAAAAGATGCCACGCAAAAGTTTTTTGACCATGGTCTCCTCCGTTTTCTTGTTCTGCGCAGTTCTTTTGCTGCTGCTCTTATTATAACAACTTCCGCCGCCAAAAGAAATAAAAAACAGGAGCAGTTTCTGCCGCTCCTGAAAATTTTTCGTGAACGCCGCCCCAAAAGCTTTTTCGCTCTGTTTGGACGGCAAAATGCCGTTTTTCGCTTCCATCGCGCCGTGTTTTCTCACCGGCGGCAAAACGCCGTTTTTCAGCGCCTGCCCTTTGCGTTTTTCAGCGCAGTGCCCTACTGTTTCCCATAAAAATAATAGATCACTGCCGCGGCCGCGCATAACTGCACCAGCAGGATGGCCGGAACGCCAAGGGTGAATTTTTTATGTTTTGTCTTGTGATGAAAGATTTTCATGCCGATCAAAAAGCCGATACTTCCGCCCGCAGCCGCGCTGAGCAGCAGCGTTTTTTCCGGGATGCGCCAGCTTCCGCGGCGGGCCTTCCATTTGTCGATTCCGCAAAGCGCCCACGCCAGAAAATTGATAGCGAGCAAATACCACGCAAAATATTTCATGTTTCTTCCCCACAATAAAATAAGATTCCGGCAGGTTTCTTTTCCTGCCGGAATCTATTGTAAAGCTATTTAATGTTGTTTTCCAGTGTTTCCAAAGATTTTTTCAGTTCCTCGGGCAAACGATCGCCCAATTTATCATAAAATTCATGGATCGATTTGCAGTCTTCGCGCCAATATTCTTTTTCCACCGATAAGATCTCGCGCAGCGCGTCACGATCGAACTTGCGTGTTTCGGTGATCTGATAATCCAGCTCGTCCAAATTGATGTCTTCCGCGTTGGGCACATAGCCGATGGCGGTTTCCTGCGCGCCCACTTCGCCGTCGCAGCGCTTTAAGATCCATTCCAGCACACGGAAATTATCGCCGAAACCGGGCCACATGAAGTGCCCGTCTTCATCCAGGCGGAACCAGTTCACATTGAAAATTTTCGGCTGCTTTGCCACTTTTTTGCCCATGTCGATCCAGTGGGCAAAATAATCGCCCATATGATATCCGCAGAACGGCAGCATGGCCATCGGGTCGCGGCGAACAACGCCCACGGCGCCCGCGGCGGCGGCCGTTGTTTCAGAAGCCATCACCGAGCCCACAAACACGCCATGATCCCAATCTCTCGATTCATAAACCAGCGGCGCTGTTTTGGCTCTTCTGCCGCCGAAAATAATGGCGGAAAGCGGCACGCCTTCGGCATCTTCCCAATGCTTTGAAATGCAGGGGCAGTTTCTGGCCGGCGCCGTGAAACGGGAATTGGGGTGGGCTGCTTTTTCGCCGCTGCTGCGATCCCAAACGCTGCCCTTCCATTCGATCAGGCCTTCCGGCGGGTTTTTATCAAGGCCTTCCCACCACACGGTGTTATCGGTGGGGTTATAAGCCACATTGGTGAAAATGGTGTCGCGCTGTGTGCTTTTCAGCGCGTTGGGGTTCGATTTGACATTGGTGCCGGGGGCCACGCCAAAGAAGCCCGCTTCGGGGTTGATGGCCCACAGACGGCCGTCTTTGCCCACGCGGATCCACGCGATATCATCGCCCACACACCACACTTTATAGCCCTTTTTGCGATAAACTTCGGGCGGGATCAGCATGGCAAGGTTGGTTTTGCCGCAAGCCGAAGGGAACGCGGCCGCAATGTATTTCGTTTCGCCCTGGGGGTTTTCCACCCCTAAGATCAACATATGTTCCGCCATCCAGCCTTCGTTTTTGCCCTGATAAGAAGCAATGCGCAAAGCGAAGCATTTTTTGCCCTGAAGCACATTGCCGCCATAAGCCGAGTTGCAAGACCAGATCGCGTTATCTTCGGGGAATTGCAGGATATAACGGTTTTCTTCTTCCACATCGCACATGGCGTGAAGGCCGCACACAACATCTTCGCTGTCGCCCAATACATCCAGAACATTTTTACCCACGCGGGTCATGATGTTCATGTTGAGCACCACATAAATCGAATCGGTCAGTTCGATGCCGATTTTTGAAAATTTGGAACCCACGGGCCCCATGGAATAGGGGATCACATACATCGTGCGCCCCTTCATTTTGCCGCGAACGATATCCGAAGCCATTTTATAAGCTTCCTGCGGCTCCATCCAGTGGTTGGTGGGGCCGGCGTTCTTTTCTTCACGGCAGCAGATGAAGGTGCGGTTTTCCACGCGCGCCACATCGTTGACCCGTGTTCTATGATAATAACATCCCGGTAATTTTTCTTCGTTCAGGCGAATCATTTCGCCGGTGCGAACCGCTTCTTCCCTCAAAGCGTTCATCTGCTCTTCGCTTCCGTCGATCCAGACAATGCGATCGGGCTGTGTCAGCGCGGCAGAATCCTCAACGAATTTCAACACCTTTTTGTTTGCTGTTAATGGCATAACAAATAGCCTCCCTCATAGACTGTGATAAAAAAATAACACTTTGCACAATTTTCCCCCAAGTTTTTATACATTGTGCCGAATGTTATCTTCTATCTTTTATCATACGACCGAAGGATGTTTTTATCAATTGTCATTTATTCCATAAGATAAGCTTTATTTTTAGTTGTTCTGCTATTTCCCCGAAATTTCAGCAATATTTTTGGCCAAAGCCGCAAATTCCTCTAGCCCCAGGCATTCGCCGCGCACATTCTCGGCCAGACCGCTTTGCAAAAGGCACTGGCAAAGCTGTTCACGCGAAAGCTGTGAAAAGCCCTGGCGCAGACAATTAAGCAAAGTTTTGCGCCGCTGGGCAAAGGCCGCCTTCACCACACGGAAGAACATTTCTTCGTCTTCCACGAAGGCGGGAGGCTCTTTTCTCAAATCTAGCCTCACCACGGCCGAATCCACTTTGGGCGCGGGGATGAAGCATCCCGCCGGAACATCCAGAATGATTTTGGCCTGGGCGTGATACTGCACATAAACGGTGAACGCGCCATATTCGCTGCTGCCCGGTTTTGAGCAGATGCGCCGGGCGACCTCTTTTTGAACCATCACTGTCACCGCATCAAAACACCGTGAATCCACCAACGCCGTGATGGCGGGGGTGGTGATATAATACGGCAAATTAGCGCAGGCAACGATTTTGCCTGCGCTAAATTCTTTATCACATAAAGCGCGAAGATCTGTTTTTAAGATATCGCCCTCTATCACTTTTACATTATTAAACTCTGCCAGCGTTTCAGCTAACACCGCGGGCAGGCGGTGGTCGAGTTCCACGCAAACCACCTTTTTTGCTCTTTTGCAAAGCTCCTGTGTCAAAGTGCCGATTCCCGGCCCTACCTCCAACACATTGGTTTCTTCTTCAATGCCCGCGCCTTCTGCGATGGCCACCGGCACATGCGGGGCGCAAAGGAAATTCTGCCCCAGACTTTTTGAAAAATGAAAACCGTGGCGCGAAAGGATCTCCCGGATCACGCCGATATCACATAGCTTCAGATCGATCACCCATTCTGTTTTTAATCGAGCACATAAACTGTCGCGCCGCGCACACCGAAATTGACGCATTCGCGATAGGTGTTATAAAAAAGGTCGATGGTGTTGCCCTTCACGCCGGTGTCTTCGGCCACGGCAACGCCATAATACCATCCGCCGTTGGAACCGCGGATGAGCAGCTTGCTGCCCAAAGGAATCACATTTCTATCCACCGCCACGGCGCCCACTCTTGCGGTGGTTCCCGAGGCCGTTCTCTTCCACGATTTGCCCTCGGTGGTATAAGCGGTGGCGCGCATGTTCAGCACTCTGCTATAACTATACTCGTTTCCGTTGTAACTTACAACACCGCCTGTGCCGATTTGCACAACTTCATTAACAGGCTGTGCCGTTACTTCAGAAGAAACCTCTGTTCTCGAAGCTTCGACGCCATCGTGATATTCCACGCGATAGGTGGTGACCTTCTGGCCGTTCTGGCCCGCTGTAACCACGCGGCTGGTGCCTTTTTTCAGTTCGTTGGTGTTGCTTTTCACGGTTTCGAAAGGAATTTCCGAAGCAACCTTTTCGTTGATGATCGTGATGCGGCGCACGGTGATATCGCTGCCGCTGCGCACCATGGCATCCGCCGCAGGCGAAACCATATCGGTTTCGGAAAGGGTGATGCCCGCTTCGGCCAAAATGTTGGCCACGGTGTCGCCGGTGGTCTGCAGCATCATGGTGCTGCCGTCTGCGGTGATGGAAACAGGAAAGGCGCGGTTGATCTGGATCTTGCCCAGCCCGTCGCTCAAATCATCGGTAACCACCATTTCGTCTTTTGCCGAAAGCTCGATGCCCGCCAAAGCCACCGCATCGGCGGGTTTGGAAGAAAGCGTATTGACCAGCTTCATGTCGCTGCCGTCATAAACGGCCACCGTATTCACTGAAGTCAGCATCAGGGTCAGTAATAAAAATGTTGCGGTCAGCATTGCGCAAAGCGGCGCCAGGCGACCATTGTGTTTTGTTTGATTCATAAGAAGAATCCCCCTTTAAACATCCCGCCCGGCGCTGCCGTTTGGGATCATTTATCAGGCTGTCTTTAGCCCGTTTTCCGTTTTGTATTCTTTCGGTGTTTTCGGAACTGGATATATTGTAACCGATTTGACACTGTTTTGCAACCTTTTTTTATTTGCCCCGTGCTTCATCCCCTTGTTTTGGCGTTAAATTTTCCCTTTGCTTCCATTTTATTTGCGGTTGTATTGTATTATATGCTTGATATTTCTCATTATTTCCGGTTTCTTTTGTGAATATTCATTCAAATCTGTCAATTCTGCCAAAAAGCCCCTTTGTAACAGTTCGTCATTCAATTCGTTACTTTTTCGTAACTGTAAAAATCATAAATCAACATTTTGTAATTTTCTGTTTTCTTTTTGTAATGTTCCTTTTTTCGGGCAATAAAAAATCGCCTGCCGAAGAATTTCTTCGGCAGGCGATTTCTGAAAAAGGCTTTATAAATTTTCCTGTTCGATCTCACCGGCTTTGACAAGGCAGACCTTCGAAACCATCGGCCCGATGATTTCATAGATCAGCGTTCCGCAAAGCACGATGGCGCGGATGGCCGCCGCATATTCGGGCACAACGCTTTGGGCCACCAGAGTCAGGCCGATGGCGACGCCCGCCTGCGGGATCAAAGTGGGGCCAAGATATTTTTTGATGTTTTTTTCGGCCTTCATCACGGCTGCGCCAAACATGGCGCCGCCCCATTTGCCGGCCACACGGGCGATCACATAAATAATGCCCGCCAGACCAACCGAAGGCAGCACGGAAAGGTTCAGTTCCGCGCCGGATATGACAAAGAACAGCATATAGACCGGCGGCGTGACCATATCGGCGATCGACATGATCTCTGTGGCGCTGTTGCTCATATTAATAAGAGTTGCGCCCATGACCATGCAGGTCAGCAGGGAAGAAGCGCCCAGTGCTTCCGAAATAGAAGCCGCAAGGAACACAAACGCCGTGGTGATGCAAAGGCGGTTGGATTGTTTTTTGAAATAGCGCAGCGGAACCATGAACGCAAAACCGAACACGACGCCCAGAATCAAGGCCAGCGCCACATCCCCAAAGGGCTGTAAGATGGCTTTCATCACCGAGCCGCCGGCGCCTTCCAGGTTTTTCGAAACCGCCACCGCAAAGCCGAAGGAAATCAGCGCCACGGCATCATCCAGCGCCACCACGCTGAGCAGCGTGGAAGTCAGCGGCCCGCGGGCCTTATATTGCTTGATGACCATGATCGTCGCCGCAGGGGCCGTTGCGGTGGAGATCGCGCCCAGCATCAGCGCAAACGACAGGGGCTGGCCGGCGGCCAGCAGGCTGAGGGTCACCACCAGCATCGCGCCCAGGCCTTCGCAAATGGCGATCACCACAGGCATTGCGCCCATTTTTTTAAAATAGCTCGCTTTAAATTCGGCGCCGATGGTAAATGCGATGAAGCCCAGCGCCATTTCAGAGATCAGATCCAGCTGCGGCAGCATATCCGCCTTGAGCACCTTGAAAACATAAGGCCCCAGCAGCAGCCCGGCCAGCAGATATCCCGTTACATTGGGCAGCTTCACATGTTTCACCATGCGCCCGCCAAAAAGGCCTGCCAGCAAAAGCAAGCCCAGATAAAAAAGTATACTCAGTTTCACAGTTATTGAATTCCCTTCATAAAATCTACCGGCACAGTGAAGACAATGCCCGTATCGGGCCGTTTCAAATCGCCGACCACATCTTCGATCACTTCCACTGCGTGGGCCACCATTTCATCCTTCACAACGGTGAGGATAGTGAGGTTTTCTTCGCGCTCGGGGTCTAACAGCGCCTTTAAGGAACCCAAAAAGCCCGGGTCTTCCGAAGCGTTGCTGAAAAGCTGGTGGGCCATGCCGCGGCTTTGCAAAATCGTGGCGCCGCTGATGCCCTCTTTCATGAATTTTTCCAACAGGTCATCCAATAATTCCACTCTGTTGAGAATTAAAACCATTAGTTTCATACAGCATACATCCCTTTCTCTCCTGCAATTTCACACAAATTACTTTGTCGGCGGCGTTTTTTGGCCGTCTTTTATTTTTCATTCTATCACTGCGGGCGGCGGGTGTAAACAGCACATCATCCAAAAAACCGATATTTTGTATGGAGAATTTCTTGTTTTCCACTGATTTCACGCCGTTTCAGTCAATTTAATGCCGTTTTTCTGTTTTTTGCAAAAAAAATCCCCTCCGGCGCATCAATCATGCCGCCGAAGGGGATTCGCTCTGATCTTTTAGAAATTATAGGTATCGCCCAGATTGGCTTCTTCCATCAAGGTGATGTTGAGTTCCAGTGTGGCGCCCTTTCGATAAATGGTGATCTTTGAAGAATCGCCCGCTTTATGCTGATCGCGCAGGCTGGTGGCCTGTGAAATAGTGGTCACGCGGGTGCCATCCACGCCGATGATGATATCGCCCGCCTGAAGCCCCTGTTTGGCGCTGCTGGAAGAAGGCTCCACGGCATCCACGATAATGCCCTGGGGCAGGTTATAAAACGCGGCGGCCATCTGGCTGATGTTCCTGCCGCTGATCCCCACAAGAGGTCTGCCCGAAACATATCCGTTGGCGATCAGTTCTTCCACAATGGGTTTCACGCTGTTGATGGGGATGGCAAACCCAATGCCCTCATAGCCTTCCACCGAAATTTTCACGCTGTTGACGCCGACCACCTGGCCATAGGCGTTGATCAGCGCGCCGCCGCTGTTGCCGGGGTTGATGGAAGCATCGGTCTGGATCAAATTCATAT
Source organism: Acidaminobacterium chupaoyuni (assembly GCF_047936785.1). Classification (GTDB taxonomy): domain Bacteria; phylum Bacillota; class Clostridia; order Oscillospirales; family Butyricicoccaceae; genus Acidaminobacterium; species Acidaminobacterium chupaoyuni. Next base: position 991,492 of record NZ_CP176394.1, on the reverse strand, counting down.
AGGCGTTGTTGACCTGCAAATTGCGGTTGATGCCCGAAATGATGCCCGCCGTTACCGAGCCCTGAAGCTCCAGCCCCATGGGGTTGCCGATGGCGATGGCCGCTTCGCCCACTTCGATCTTATCGCTGTCGCCGAATTCCGCCGCCGGCAGATCGGAAGCATCGATCTTGATGACGGCGATATCCGTTTTCGCGTCTTTGCCGATCACATAAGCCGAATAGGTTTTTCCGTCGGAAAGCGAAACCGTGATATTGTTGCCGTCTTCGATCACATGGTTGTTGGTCACGATATAGCCGTTTTTCGAAAGGATGATGCCCGAACCTGTGCTGCCGGTGGAATAATTCTGAAAGCTTTCCGTTACCACGCCCACCACAGAGGGCTGCACCTTTTTAACGATGTCTTTCACATCTTTCACCACGATGGCTCCCGCGCTGCTGTCGCTCGGGGTCTCTTCCAGCTTCATCGAAAAATCGCTTTTCGCGGCCGCGCCGGAAGTTTTGGGCTGCTGCACGGTGCCGGGCTGCTGATAGCTCGCCAGCCCGTCTTCATCATCTTTGCCCGCTCTCTGCTGCAAGACCACCACCGAAACGCCGCCCACCGCCAACAGAAGCACCACCAGCGCCACGCCGCGGCGCACGCGCGCCTTGCGCTTTTTCCGCGCTACGATCTGGTCATAGGTCTGGTAAGAAGGCATTGTATAATAGTAATCATGCTGTGTTTCCTGATTGTTTTCGTCTTGACCGTCACGCCATTCAAATGCCATAGAAAATGCCTCCAAGTTTATTCGTTTGCGGGTATGGTGAAGCAAAACTCTGTGTGTTCTTCATCGCTTTTGGCCGAAATATCGCCGCCGTGGCGGTTGACCAGCGTTTTCACGATGTAAAGCCCCAGGCCCGAACTTTTTACCCCGCTGTTGCGGGAACGGTCGCCCTTATAAAAGCGATCGAAAATGTGTTTCAGATCATCCGGCGCGATGCCCGCGCCCGTGTTCACAATGTTGAACTGCACTTTGCCTTTTTTCATGGTCAGGCAGATGATGATGGAACCGTTGTCGTTGGTGAATTTCACCGCGTTGTCGATCAGGTTATACACCACCTGAAAGATCGCATCGTGATCGGCCGTCACCATGCCCTGTTCGGGGATATCCAAAGTAAGATCCAGCTTTTTCTCTTCCAGCTTTTTCTCAAAGCCGATAACGATGCGGCGGATCATCTCGCTGAGGTCGAAAGAAGTTTTGTTCAGCGCTTTTTCGCCGCTGTCGAGCCGCGAAACTTCCAGCATGCTGTTGGCCAGGCGTGAAAGGCGCTTGATCTCTTCTGAAACGATGTTCAGATAATATTCCTGCCGATCGGGTTTGATGGTGCCGTCTAAAATGCCGTCGATAAACCCGCCGATGGTGGTCATGGGGGTGCGCAGGTCGTGAGAAACATTGGCCACCAGATCGCGCCGCTGATTTTCCATGTTTTCAATGGCGTCTGCCATTCTGTTAAAGCTCAGCGTCATGGAATACAGTTCATCGCGCCGTTTCGGCAGCGGCACACGGCTGCTGAAATCGCCCCTTGCGAAATTTCGCGATGCCGCCGTGATGTTTTTCAGCGGCCTGAGGGTGCTGTCAACCATCACATAGGTGACGATCAAAACCACCAGAAAAACACTGAAGATCATAAAAATGAAGGTGCTTGAAATATTGATGAACAGTTTCAGCGAAGCGTCGGCAGGCATCGAAGTGAACACCGTTGCCACCAGCGTGCCGTTGATCTTGACAGGCAGGCCCTTGGTGAAATGGGGCGAATTGAGAAGCCCCGCAAAGGTGCCTGTTTCATTGTAAGAACCGTTTTTTGTGATGGCGGTGATGGCTTCCTGAGAAACCACACCGTTTTCCTGGGCGTAACATCCATCCGCCGTGCCGTAAAACTGCAGGTTGCCTTCCGCATCACAGATGAAAATTCTGCCGTTGAGGTTGCCCGCCAGCTGCATGATATTGATGCGATATTGCTCGGCGGCTTCCATGCGGCGCGAAAAATCCAGAGCGCCCACACTGGTCTTTAAATATTTTTCCGTGCTCTGCACGGCATATTGAGCCGTGGTGTTCAGCTGTGTTTCTTTTTCATCGGCAGCAAATTGATTGATCTGATAAACGAACGCGCCGCCCAGCGCGGTGAAGCTGAGCATAACCACCAAAGAATAAATGATGAAATTTTTCAAAAAAATACTTTTCATCGGTTTTGCCGCCTGTCTGTCGGTTTTTTATGCTCTTGTTTCAAATTTATATCCTACGCCCCAAACGGTTTTCAGTTCCCATTGGTCGCTGGCGCCCGTCAGTTTTTCGCGCAGGCGCTTCACATGCACATCCACCGTGCGGGTGTCGCCGAAATAATCGAAGCCCCACACATCATCCAGCAGCTGGGAGCGGGTGAACACGCGGTTGGGCGAAGAAGCCAGAAAATAAAGCAGCTCGATCTCTTTGGGCGGGATCTCCATTTTTTTGCCGCCCACCACGATATTATAAGATTCTTTATCGATGATCAGGTTGTCGAACTGAAGCTTCGCGGGCGAGCTGTCTTCATCAAAGCGGCGCATCACGGCATGAACGCGGGCGATGAGCTCGCGCATTTCAAAAGGCTTGGTGATATAATCATCGGCCCCCAGCTCCAGCCCCGAAACCTTGTCGAAGGTCTCGCCTTTTGCCGTGAGCATGATGACCGGCGTCTTGGAGGAGGCGCGGATCTCTTTGATGACCTGCCAGCCATCCATCTGGGGCATCATCACATCCAGCAGCACCAGATCGGGATGCAGACGCTTGAAGGCGCGCACACCTTCCAGCCCGTCTGTGGCGATTTCGATCTGATAACCCTCTTGTTCTAAATAAAGGCGCAAAAGTTCACGGATATTTCCATCATCTTCGATAATCAATAATGTTTTGGCCATAAATGTGACCTCCCTTTCCCACCGCAAAAAACTGTTTGGAACAGCGCCGGCATCCCTGCCGCCGTCAGGTTCTTTTTATGTTGATTTTATTATAATGAACAACGCGCGGCATTGGATTAACAAAATGTAAATATCCCGCTAAGAAATGATAAAAAGCGGGTTTCCTTTTGTTTTTTGCCGCCGGTACGCCGCGTTTGCGCATTCTTTTCTTTTTTTCTTTACCTTTTTTCAAAAAAACCGTATAATAACTGCGCCAAGATGATTTTTGAAAGGAGTGTTTTTTTGAAACTGATGATCGCTTCCGATCTTCACGGATCGGCTTTTTATTGCCGCGGCCTTCTGGAAGCCTGGGAAAAGGAACAGGCAGACCGTTTGCTTTTTCTGGGGGATATCCTCTACCACGGCCCGCGCAACGACCTCCCACAGGAGTATGCCCCAAAAGAAGTGATTTCCATGCTCAATGCCCACAGCGGCCGCATTTTCAGCGTGCGCGGCAATTGTGAAGCCGAGGTGGATCAGATGGTGCTTCGTTTCCCCGTCATGGCCGATTATTGCCTGCTGGAAGCCAAAGGCCGCCTGATTTTCGCCACACACGGCCATACCTGGAATCTTTCGAACCCGCCCGCGCTTTCCGCCGGCGATATCCTGCTTTGCGGCCACACTCATATTCCCGCCAAGCAGCAGGAAAACGGCATTTTCTATTGTAACCCCGGCTCGGTTTCCATCCCCAAAGAAAACAGCCCCCGCGGTTATATGGTGCTTGAAAACGACCGCTTCTTATGGAAAACTTTAGACGGCACGGTGTATGACAGCCTGGAGCTGTAGATTTTTTCACCGCCACCCGCGGGATCGATGTGATCCCGCGGTTTTTTTGTTTTTTTCCGGTGCAGAATACCTTCTGTGCCCCTTTTTAAAAGCCATCATCGCCGGTCACAATTTGTTCATTATTTTTCTCTTGCATTGAGCGCTCAAAAGCGCTATGCTATTATCGTTTTCCATTTAGTTAGGTCAGCTAACTATTTTGTAGCAAAAGTATTTTGGAGGTAACCCATGCCGCAATTCAACGACCCCTATGTGCAGGAACTGTTTCGCGTCGGGCGCGAGATCCGCAACCTGTTCGTTCAGCAATCGCCTGTTGCCGAACTGAGCGCCGGGCAGTTCCAGATGATGTGTTCGCTTTATCACACCCAGCGCGGTTTCTGCCCCCATTGCGACGGCGCGGGCGATGAAGGCGGCATGAAGATCACCGAGCTTGCCCACCGCATGCATAACGCCGTTCCCACCATCAGCCAGCGGGCCGATGAACTGGAAGCGCTGGGCTATCTGCAGCGGCAGCGCAGCCGGCAGGATCGCCGCACCGTTTATCTGGTGATGACCCCCGAAGGGCAGGCGCTGATGAAGCGCGCCATGGCCCGTTATTCCCACTTTGGCGAACACCTTGTGGCGCGCCTTGGTGAAGAAAGGCTTCATGTTTTTCTTGAAACCCTCAACGATCTGAAAATCGCCATCGCGGCCGAACAGGCCGAAATTCTCGCTTCCGCCGCCGATGACACCACAAAGGAGCAATGATCCATGACAAAACTGGCAAAATATCTGAAACCTTATCGGCTTCTGATCGTTCTGTGCATCGTGCTGCTGTTCGTTCAGGCCAACGCCGATCTGAACCTGCCCTCGTATATGTCGAACATCGTCAACACCGGCATACAGCGCAGCGGCATCGAACATAGCTCCCCCGCCGCCATCAGCGAAAGCGGCTATCAGCTGATCACCGCTTTCCTCGGCGAAAAAGATGCCGCGGCGGTGAAAGAGGCCTATCGCGCCGTGGATTCTTCGGGCGCGGATTGGAACAGCTATGCCTCTTCTTATCCCGATGCAAAAGGCACGGTCTATCTTTTATCGGAATCGCTTTCCAAAGAGCAGCGTTCTTCGCTGGATGCCGCTTTCGGCCGCGCTTCCTATGCCATGATGACCATGATGCAGCAAATGAGCGCCCAGGGCGGCAAGCCTTCCGCCGCACAAAATGCTTCTTCGGGCTCGTTTGATGTTTCGGAACTCTACCCCATGCTGCCGATGCTCACCGCCCAGCAGCCGCTTATCGAAAAAGCCGTTTCGGCAGCCGCCGACGCCCCGGCGCAAACCACCGATGCCACCGGCGCGGTATTCGCCAAAAGCTTCCTCGCCGAATTGGGCGCCGATACCGCCGCTCTGCAAAGCCGCTATATCCGCACCACCGGCGCCATGATGCTTCTGATCGCGCTTCTGGGCGCGGCCGCCAGCATCGGGGTCAGCCTGATCGCGGCCCGGGTGGGCGCAGGCGCTGCCCGCACACTGCGCGGCGATATTTTCAGCCGCGTCACCCGTTTCGGCAGCGGTGAATTCGACCGTTTTTCCACGGCCAGCCTCATCACCCGCACCACCAACGATATCACCCAGCTGCAAATGCTGGTGATCATGGGCCTGCGCATGGTCTGCTATGCCCCTATTATGGGCATCGGCGGCATTTTCAAAGCCCTTTCCAAAAACCCGCATATGAGCTGGGTTCTGGCGGTGGGCGTGGGCATCATCCTGCTTTTCATTATGGTGGTCTACCGCGTGGGCATGCCGCGTTTCAAGATCATGCAGACCCTTGTGGATAAACTGAACCTCGTCACCCGTGAAAATCTTTCGGGCATGATGGTCATTCGCGCCTTTGGCACGCAAAAATTCGAAGAACAGCGCTTTGATGAAGCCAACCGCGACCTGAACCGCACGAACCTGTTCGTCAACCGCCTGATGGCCTTTCTGATGCCCGCCATGAATCTGGTCATGAACCTGATGACCCTGCTCATCATCTGGGTCGGCGCCCATCAGATCGCGAACAGCACCATGCAGGTGGGCGATATGATGGCTTTCATGCAATATGCCATGCAGATCATGTTCAGCTTTTTGATGATCAGCATGATGTTCATCATGATCCCCCGCGCGGCGGTTTCGGCAAAGCGCATCAACGAAGTGCTGGCCACGGAACCTTCCGTGGTCGATCCCACCGCGCCGAAATCTCTGGGCGGCCGCGCAAAGGGCGAGATCGCCTTCCACGATGTTTCTTTCCGCTATGCCGGCGCCAGCGCCGATGTGCTTCAGCATATCGATTTCACCGCAAAACCCGGCCAGACCACGGCGTTTATCGGCTCCACCGGCAGCGGCAAATCTACCCTGGTGAATCTGGTGCCCCGCTTTTATGATGTCACCGAAGGCCGCGTCACGCTGGATGGCGTGGATCTTCGCGAGCTCTCTCTGCATGAACTTCGCCAAAATATCGGCTTTGTTCCCCAAAAGGGGCTGCTGTTCTCGGGCACCATCGCTTCCAACCTGCGCACAGGCGATGAAAACGCTTCGGAAGAAACGCTGAAGCTTGCCTCAGAGATCGCGCAGGCAAAAGAATTCATCGATGAAAAGCCCGAAGGGCTGGAAGAGCCCATCAGCCAGGGCGGCGGCAATGTTTCGGGCGGCCAGAAGCAGCGCCTTGCCATTGCCCGCGCGCTGGTCAAAAAAGCGCCCGTTTTGGTTTTTGACGATTCGTTCTCGGCGCTGGATTTCAAAACGGATGCCGCTCTGCGCCATGCGCTGCGCGCCGTGACCGCCGATACCACGGTGATGATCGTGGCCCAGCGAATTTCCACCATTATGAACGCCGATCAGATCATCGTTTTGGATGAAGGACGCATGGTCGGCAAGGGCACCCACAAAGAACTGCTGGAAAATTGCAGCGCCTATCGCGAGATCGCGCTGTCGCAGCTTTCACAGGAGGAACTGGCATGAGCGAAGCAAAACAAAACAACAAACGCCCCGGCGGCTTCGGCCGCGGCCCCATGGGCGGCCATGGCATGATGCCGGGCGAAAAAGCAAAAGATTTTAAGGGAACCTTCCGCAAGCTGTTTTCCTATCTGCGCGGCTATCACGGCGTGATCGCCGTGGTGATCGTGGCGGCGATTGCCTCGTGCATCTTTGCCATTTCGGGGCCGAAGATCATGGCCCGCGCCACAAACAAGCTTTTTGAAGGCGTCATCGCCATGATCACAGGCACCGGCGAGATCGATTTCACCTATATCGGCCAGATCCTGCTGCTGCTGATCGGGCTTTATGTCGTTTCCTGTGCGCTTTCTTACCTTCAGGGATATTTGATGACGGGGGTCACCCAAAAGGTCACCTATCATCTGCGCAAAGATATCAGCCAAAAGATCAACCGCCTGCCCCTGCGCTATTTTGATCGCACTTCCGCAGGCGATGTGCTTTCACGCGTCACCAGCGATATCGATACCCTTGGCCAAAGCCTTAACCAGAGCCTCACCCAGATCATCACCAGTGTCACCACCGTTCTGGGCGTGCTTGTGATGATGCTTTCCATCAGCCCGCTGATGACCCTTGTGGCGCTGCTCGTGCTGCCGCTTTCCGTCTTTTTCGTGCTGCAGATCGTCAAGCGCAGCCAACCGCTGTTTTTGCGCCAGCAGCGCTTTCTGGGCCAGGCCAGCGGCCATGTAGAAGAAATGTATGGCGGGCATATCGTTCTTTCGGCCTTCGGCGGCGAAGAAAAAAGCATCCGCACTTTTGGCGAGATCAACGATAAGCTTTATGATTCCGCGTGGAAAAGCCAGTTTCTTTCGGGCCTGATGATGCCCCTGATGAGCTTTGTGGGCAACATCGGCTATGTGGCCATCTGTGTGCTGGGCGGCTGGCTCACCGTGAAAGGCACTATCAGCGTCGGCGATATCCAGGCCTTCATTCAATATGTGCGCAGCTTCAACCAGCCCATCAACCAGCTTGCCAACATCAGCAATATCCTTCAGCAGACAGCGGCTTCGGCCGAACGCGTTTTTGAGTTTTTAGAAGAAGAGGAAGAACAGCCCGATCCGCAGGAAGCGGCCGTGCCTTCCGCCGTCACAGGCAGTGTGAGCTTCGACCATGTGCGCTTCGGCTATGATCCCGAAAAAATCATCATCCATGATTTTTCCACTCAGGTGAAACCGGGCCAGCGCATTGCCATCGTGGGGCCCACAGGCGCGGGCAAAACAACGCTTGTCAAGCTTCTGATGCGCTTTTATGATGTGGATGGCGGCTCTATCTCGGTGGATGGCGTGGATATCCGCAGCTTTGCCCGCGGCGATCTGCGCGATATGTTCGGCATGGTGCTTCAGGATACCTGGCTTTACCACGATACCATCCGTGAAAACATCCGCTATGGCCGGCTTGACGCCACCGATGAAGAAGTGTATGCCGCGGCAAAAATGGCCGGCGTGGAACATTTTATCCACACCCTGCCCGATGGCTATGACACCGTGCTCAACGAAGAAGCCAGCAATATCAGCCAGGGCCAGAAGCAGCTGCTCACCATCGCCCGCGCTGTGCTCAGCGATCCGAAGATCCTGATCCTCGATGAAGCCACCAGCAGCGTCGATACCCGCACAGAGCTGCATATCCAGCACGCCATGGAGCGTTTGATGCACGGGCGCACCAGCTTCGTGATCGCCCACCGCCTTTCCACCATCAAAGACAGCGATGCCATTCTGGTGCTGCGCGGCGGCGATATCGTAGAAATCGGCAGCCACGAAGAATTGATGGCGCGCGGCGGGTTCTATGCCGAGCTGTATCACAGCCAGTTCGAACCAGAAGAAATCGCCTGATTTCCCATCGTTTCGCGTGTGACCTCGGATGAAACAAAAGTTTTCTTTCCGTTTCATCGGTCACGGCCCAAACTGAAAAGAAGCGGCCCGCGCAGATATCTGCGCGGGCCGCTTTTGCTTTGTTGTTTCATTCCATTTATGCAGGCAAAACTTCCGCTTCTTCTGCGGTGTCAGGCAGCGGTTCATCGGTTTTGGGCATTTTGCGGCGCACGACCCAATAACAGACCACATGTGCCGCAAAGGTGACAAACCACGAGATCGGATAAGAAACATACAGGGTTTTCAGCGTATGATTGGCGGCGAAGATCGTAAAGATCCACAATACGCGAAGCCCGCAGGCGCCGGTGAGCGAAACGATCATCGGCAGAATGGAATAACCCAGCCCGCGCATGACGCCCGCCATCACATCCATAAGGCCGCATAAAAAATAGGTGGCGGCGATGATGCCCAAACGCATCAGGCCGAATTTCACCACTTCGGGGTCTGCGGTGTAAATATGCAGCAGCTGTTTGCCGAACCCCAGGGCCGATAAGCCCATCACAAGCCCCACCACCGAAACCAGCATCAGGCAGGTGCGCAGCACGCGCGAAATGCGGTGATATTGCCGCGCGCCCAGGTTCTGCCCCGTAAAGCTCAGGGTCGTTTGATAAATGGAATTCATGCCCGTATAAACAAACCCTTCGATGTTGGAAGCCGCCGTGTTGCCCGCCATGGCCACCGCGCCGAAAGAATTCACCGAAGATTGGATCAGAACATTGGAGATTGAAAAAATAATGCCCTGCAGCCCGGCAGGCAGGCCCACGCGAATGATCTTTAAAAGTTCTGTGCGGTGCAGATGCAGTTTTTTCAGTTCCAGCCTGCAAACGCCTTCCGAACGGATCAGGCATTGCAAAATCAAAAAGGCCGAAACCGTTTGCGAAATCACGGTGGCCAGCGCCACGCCATCCACATCCATGCCGCAGACGATCACGAAAAACAGGTTCAGAACCACATTGATGGCCCCGGCCACAACCAGAAAATAAAGCGGCCGTTTGGTATCGCCCACCGAGCGCAAAATGGCGGCGCCGAAGTTATAAACCAGCATCACCGGCATGCCGCAGAAAAAGATGCGCATATAGACCACCGACATATCGATCACTTCCGCCGGGGTTCCCATCAGCGTCAGCAGCGGCCGCGCCAGCAAAACGCCCACAAACACCATGATCACGCCGCCGATCATGCTGATCAGCATGGCCGTATGCACCGCGCGGCTGACGCCTTCTCCATCGCCCGCGCCATAGCGCTGGGCCACAAGCACATTCGCGCCGATGGAAAGCCCCACGAACAGATTCACCAAAAGGTTGATCAGCGCGCTGGTGGAACCCACGGCCGCCAGCGCCGTTCTGCCGGAAAAGCGGCCCACCACGGCGATATCCGCGGCGTTAAAAAGCAGCTGCAAAACCCCGGAAAGCATCAGCGGCAAAGCAAAGATCAGAATTTTGCTCAGCAGCGGCCCACGGCACATATCCATCTCATAATTTTTCTTCGCCATGACAAGCCCTCGATTTCTCTCATAAAATGATTTAGCTATTTTACCATTTTTTCGGTTTCCATGCAATGGCAATTGCCGCATCGAAGAATATTTTCTTTGTTTTGTTGCAAAAGCAGTAAAACTTTTTCATTTTTACGGTTTTTTCTGCTAAAATCCTTTTGGTTTTATAAAAGCTTCATTTCCTTTACAAAAAGCAGGAAATAAGACATATAAATCGTAAGTGTTATCATAGCAGGAAACATTTTATCGATTTTTCCAATCAAAGGCGCTCCCTTCCCATCAGGTGCTTTGCTAAAAAAAGCAGTCGAAAACGATGACCGCGGCAATTTTTATTGCGATGCAATGATACTTTTTCCAGCCATAGAAATTTTTCGGATGCGGTGCAAAAGCAGAAACCGAATTTTGAAATGAGTTTTTCAAAAAAAATTCTGGCGATGGAACCGGCAAAATTTCGTCGGCTCCATCGCCAGATCTTCTTATGTCGCTTTATTTTATGCTTACTTCAATGCGCTCCAGGTCTCGCTGCCGCCCGAAGTTTTGTAATCATGGGCGTTGGCGGCTTCCATAAGGTCATAATATGCCCAGTGAGCTTTGCTCAGATCAGAGAAGGTCTTGACGCCGGCGGAGGCATCCACAAAGCTCTTATCCGCCGCGCGGCCCAGCATATGGTTGACGATGGTGACGACCTGCGCGCGGGTGATGTTATCCTGCGGGCCAAAGCTGCCGTCCGAATAGCCGTTGATCCAGCCCAGCGATGCCGCGGTCATCACGCTGTCATAAGACCAGGTGCCGCTCTTCACATCAGAGAAGGCGCTGGTACCATCCACGCTGCCGGTCTTGATCTTCGCGGCAAAACGCACCGCCATGGCGCAGAACTGCTCGCGGGTGATGGGGTCGTTCACGCCGAATGCGCCATTATCATAACCCTTGATGATGCCCACAGAGGCCAGCTTATTGATCGCCTTGGCGCACCACAGGGTATCGGCCACATCGGAGAATCTCACGCTTTCTGCCGCGCTCTGCTCGAGAAGCAGGTTATAGAACATCTGCGCAGCCTCACCGCGGGTCATGTTCCGTTCCGGGCCGACGGCGCCATCCAGATAGCCGCTGATATACTTGATATGATCAACGGTTTGCAGAAGAGTGGAAACGCCGGTGACATCCGGGCTGGTGGGAATCTTGTTGAACACGGCGCTCACCGTCACCGCCGAAGCAGGCATTGTGAAGGTGTAAGTGCCGTTTTTGTTATCGGTATAGCTGACGGCGCTGCCGCCGGCATCCTTGACAGTCAGGGTCTTGAGCGCATAGCCCTCATTCGGCGTGACGGTAACGGTGACCTTCGTGCCGCTGGCGGCGCTGGAGGCGCCGGGCTTTACCGTGCCGTTGCTCGCGGAAAGCGCGGTAATGGAATAAGCCGAAGTTTCGGAACCGGCAGGCACTGTCGGCGCAGCAGCGGTGTAACCGATGGCGTAATCGGAAAAGTTGCGCACATGGAGGATCAGCTGGGTTTTGTCCGCGCTGACTTCAAAATATTCGCCATAGGTGTTGGGGCTTGTGGTCAGCGTATCCAGCACCGTGCCCTTGCCGTCGTTATAGTCGTGTAGCCGCACCACCTTGTAGCTGTACATCCCCTGCAAATTGCCGGGAAGCCAGATGGTGGCGGTGTAGAGATCGCTGGAGGAGGTAATGGGTGTTGTTTGTGGGGTTTGCGCCATGCTGCCCTCAATCTTAACGACTATTTTTTGGACATTTAAATCCAGATACAGACCCACCGTATCCAGAGCCGCGTCGATTTTGGCTTTAGCCGCTGTTTCCGGTTCGGTGACTTCTGCATTGAATTTGATTTCCACAGAACCGCCGCCGGTCACCACAGCCGCATCTGCCGTGGTGTAGTTTGTTCCGTCCTTGGCCGCTGTAAAGCTCGCGTTCAAGCCATCCACCACCATCGCGGGCGTTCCGGCTTTCACATCCACCACGGTATTGGTCTTGCCCACAGGCAGTGTCACATTCGCGTCGGTAACGGATTTATCGGCAATGGTCACAGCGGTGGTCTGCACGATGCCGTTATAACTGACTTCGATATTATACAGACCGGGAACGATGCTGTTTGCAGCGCCTTCAAAATTGTATGCGCCGGCAGCGTCAGTGGTCGTCGCGGCGGCAATCTCGCTGCCGCGCTTCAGAACAACGGTGGCCCCCTGCACCGGTTTGACAGTGCTGTCATCCTGCTTCTGTGTCACATTGCCGTCGATGTTATACACAGCCGTCCACTGGGCGGTAAATGTCACATTTCCGGCAGGCTGAGTAAAGGCGTCACCCGCCTGATAGGTTTTGCCGTCATATTTCCAGCCGGCGAAAATAAAGCCGGTTTTATTGAAGGTATTAAGCGGCAGTGTGCGAACGGTTTCGCCGATAGCCGCATCCATGGTGGGAGCAGTGCCGGTGGTGCCCTCTCCGCCGCTGAAGCTGGCGGTATAGGTTGCGGGCGGGGTGGTATAAATGGTCAGCACACCGATTTTCCGCGCCGCGCCATCCGTGCTGTTTGTGTGGCGGTAGTTTGCATTGTTGATTGCGGCATAGATATCATAGTTTCCCACCTCGGTGGGGTTGGCAACGGTTTCACCCTTGCTGTTCCGATAGGTCACGACGAAGTCAGCGAAGTTCGCGTTGTTGGCCGTGGCCGCCACGGCAGCAAACAAAGCGGAGCCGGTGTGTTTCTTGCTGTTGTCTGCAACCGTAAAGCTGACCGGCGCTTTCTGAATAGTGAATCCGGCATTGCCGTTTACCAGCGTATAGCTGCCTTTATCCGCGCCGTCAAGGGTTGCCGTCAGGGTATAGGTTCCGGCATTGGTATGGCTTTCGCAGGAAACGGTCAGTGTATCGCCGTTCACTACGCCGCTCAGCGCCAGAGTCGGCTTTTGGGTCGCGCCGGTGTAAGTCTTGGTGGTCTCTGTCCAAAGCGCCGTAACGGGCTTTTTTATAACAGTGAAGTTCGCCGCGGCAGTGGTGGATTGATAATTTGTGCCTGCCGGGAAAGTGGCGGTAACGGTATAATCGCCCGCCGCGGTGGGCTTTGTCGCGCTGGCGGAATAGCTGGTGCCGTTCCTGCCCGCATAGGAGTAGGTCACGCCGGTCGTGCCGTTGGTGGCACTGGTGGGAACCGGCTCACTGGCGTTTCCACCGTAGGTCCAGCCCGCCATGGTGACCGCTGCGCTGCCCACAGCCTGCGAGATCGTAACCGTGACATCCGTCGGCTGGGTCAGCGTGTAGTTGCTCGCCGCTGCGCCGTTCAGCGTGTAACCGGTGACGGTGACGGCCTTCGCGGTGCCTGCATCCGCCGATGTGACGGAGCCGGAAGCATTCGTCGAAACCAGCGACACCTCGTCTGAGCCGACTACGCCTTGAAGCGTGCCGCCCGTAACAGTGATGTCTGTTGTGCCGTCATACGCGCGGGTTGTCGCCGCAGCGCCGGAAATCGTCAGCGCCTTGGGTGCGACTGTCACGGAAACATTCTGTTCCACGGGCGCATAGTTGGTGTCCGTAGGAGTGAAAACAACCACATAGCCGGAATTGCCGACGGTCGGGACAGTGGTGCCTGTTTCCCATGCAAAGGTTCCCGTGCCCACGCCGCCGGTAAGGGTACTGGCCGAAAGCGCAGCCCCATAGGTCAAAGAGCCCGCGGTGGGCCAAGTGATTCCGGAATAGGCCACGGCGCGAATCGTCAGCTTCTCCGTAAGCGTCAGGCTGCGGACATCGTCCGCCTGCCCCAAGAATTTGAGATTGCTGTCGTTCAGGGCGACCATGATCTGATATTCGCCCACATTAGTCTCGCTGGCCGCTGCCGTCTCCGTGCCTTTTTGATAGGTCACGGTATATTTCCCGGCGGCAGAGGGCGTCTCACTTGCCGTCTGCGCAACGGTGGCGGTGTGGGCAACTGCGTCATAATCGAAGGTGTTGGCCGAGACAGTGAAACTCACAGGCGCTTTGGCAATGGTGAAAGCAAGCGTAGCCGAGCCGGTATAGGTTGCATCGTTTTCCGGGATGGAAACGGTCACCTTGTAGCTGCCTGCGTTTACCGGCGCAGCGCCTTCGGCTGCCGCACCGCTGTTGGCGGTGTTTGTTTTTGTTGTGCCATCCGCAAGATAATAGGTATTGTTCAGCGTTCCCGAAAATCCGGCGGGAGCATAGATCGGCGCCCCGCTGAGGCCGGAGACAGCGCTGCCGGAATAGGTGCCGTTTTGGGCGGTCAGGCCGGAGATGGTGACGGCGGTCTTTTCTACCGAGGTAATCGTCACCGTGATGTTATAATTATTATAGTTTGTTGCGCCGGCGACCGGAACGGTGATCGTGCCGGTCTGCCCCGCGGTGCTGGCGGCGGCGTCAAAGGTCAGCGTCGTGCCGCTGGCGCTGGCGTTGGAACAGACGACATTGCCGGCGTAAGTCGGCGTACCGTAGCTCGCGCCCGCCGGCAGCGCCGGAAGCGTGACCGTCGCACCGGTCTTGCCAAGATTAGAAACATTCGCGGCGGCTGTTTTCATATCGTCGGTGGCATTGATTTTTCCGATCGTCAGGGTAACAACACCGCTGGTGGCGGTTTCAGTCGGTGTAACAGACGCATCTGCCGCAGTCAGTTTAAAATAGTAGGTTCCGGCCTGTGCCGTACTGTCCGTTGTGACCGTCAGCAGTCCTGCATTGGTCTTAGTCAGTGTGACACCTGATGGCGCGGTCTGGGAAGCACCCTGCGTTCCGGCAGCATCCGTATACCAGGTGACAGAATAATTGCCTGTGCCCAAAGAGGCATTATTTGTGAAACTGCTGGTCGTCACCGCGAAAGTCGCAGTTCCGTCACTCAGCGCGGAGAGCGGCCCGGACTGCGCGGCAACGGCGATGGATGGGCCGCTGTCTTCCATATCAAACAACTTAATTCTGGTCGTGTAGGTACCGTCAAAGGTTCCGTCACTTGCTTTCGTGTAGTCGGTAAGCAACATGCCGACACCGCGGGAATAGCCGCTGAAAAGTGTCATAGACGGCGAATAGTCAGGCATGTTCATATAATCATCATCGCTCCACGGCCCAATATAAACATTGCCGGTCGCCACGGTGTCTGATGTTTTCTTCAAAGTGCCGCCGTTGTCGTACTGTTGCAGGGTTATGAGCCGCGTACCCGACCATGTCGTGGAATCCATAGCGCTATAGGTGTCGTTTATGTGTTTGGTGGATTCAGCGTCGAATGCCGGAAGTACAAAACCGTTTTTGTCAGAGGCGTTCAGCTGAGCTAACCATCCGGGGGTTCCAGAGGAAATTGTATAACTCCCCTGTGCCACACCTGCGGCGTTGAACAGGTATACCGTCTGTGCACTGCCCCATCTTCCCGCAATTGCCGCGAAGTTACCATTGGATAATGTCAGCAAGTTGACGGTGGAGAGCTCCGAGGTACTCGTATACACCGTGCCCGAAACGGCCGGTGTCCCATCGTTTCCGAAAATTGAGTATTTTCCATAAAATGTGGCAGGAGTTTCCGTGTGCGCGTAATAATCGTAACACACCATGTAGGTTCCGTTCGAATTGGCCGAAACGAAGGATCGGTAAGCATTATATCCGCTGTTAACCAGCACCTCCTGAGTGACCGGCGTCCCTGTCATTGTAAAAATACGAGTGGCAATACTGGAATTGTCGTTTCTCTGCCAGGAAAACGCGAGATTTCCATTGCTCAATTCCGTGACGGAAATTGCTCGGGTCAGACTGCTTCCCGGGTTTTCTGTGTTAATCTGAACCTGGCTGACAACCTTTTCTCCCGTTGGATTGAGGATCATAAAGTAGGCTTCGGGATGAGCCTCCGGCACTGTGCCCAGCGTCGTGTTTGCACCGCCGGCGTCACTTTTGTTGTAGGTGACCAAAATATTCCCATTGCTCAGCGCATAGACTTGGCACTCCATACTCTTATAACGGGTATCCATCATCGAGGTGATGTCTTTGCGATTGAGGATCACATTTCCTGCATTATCGTAAATGCTGAGGAAGTATCCCATAATGTTGCTGTTGTCCATTTTGTAAATAAGCACCGCTGTCTTGTCATTCTTCAAGCCAATGATTTTGCTGGCATATCCGTTCAGCTGAATCTCAAAATCGGCGGTTGGCTTAAAGGCTTCCAGCTCTTCGGCATGTGTAATAGCCGGACAAATGCTAAAAATCAAGCAAATAGCAAGAAGCATGCTGATAGCTTTCTTTTTCATAAATTATCCCTCATTATTTTTCTATGGATTTATTTCCTTGGATGTTATCATATATTCCATCATCAACGAAGGCTTGGTTTTCTCTACGCTCCTTCCAAACTTCATTTTGGTTCGCTTCGCTTAGATCATAAAGCGCAAGGATGACGGCATATTCCGAGCCTGACATCTCTGCGTTTCAAAACTATCCCTCAACTATGCGCGGCCGTATAAAACCACATTTTGCTGTTCATTCTAAGCTGATCACAGGTTCCCAGACAACCCAAGTCAATGATCTTTGAGTGAAAAAGCAGGTTGCGTCACCTTCCATTTCAGCAGGTAAGAATCGTTTTTTGATCGCTTTGGGCTGCGGACTCCCGATGTCTTCGTATATGCTTTACTGCCGGCGAAATAGTCTGACATTATCACCGATCAGAACGCATGTAAAAAGAGTGCACTAATGCAAGTGAGCACAGCATTATTTCAGAGTGGAAAGCAAATCCGAAAATACCGCCGCTGTATCCTTCGTGAATACCTGTTGCAGTTTGTCCGTCAAATCATGCAGACTCTCCGGGCAGGCATCCACTGCTAAAATATTCATAAACTCACCTCCAAACCGCGTCAAATTTGATGAGATTTCCTCTTTTAATTTCTATTATACAAACCATTGTCGTTTCGTTGTCATCAAAAAGCCCTCGATTATGTGAAAATCGAGGGCCTTTAAAAAATTTTTTAATATCGGCGGAATTTTTCCACAAGCTCAGATTCCATATACCGTGCCCACGGATAGGTCGCCATATATTCGCCCAGAAAGGCGTTCATCGCCGTCGTGTCTCCGGCAAGGGCGGCATAATAGTCGCAGTCGAAGTTTTCCGGGCGCACCGCCATGGAATCCCGGGTGACGCTCAGAATTTCTGAAGCGCCGGCATCTTCCAGCGCCCGCAGCAGCTCGCGCCGGTAAAGAGAGATTTGCTGCTGCCTTGTGCGGTCATACATTCCATCCTCCCATAACGCTTCCGCGATGCTCTCGGTTGAACAGAACACGCCCCGTCGATCCACAAGGAAGGCAAGCAGCTCCAGCGCTCTGCTCCGCCCCACCCGCAGCGGCTCGCCGCGCACAAACACGCCGAAGCTTCCGAAGCACTGCACCCGCACCGACTTTGCCGCCATGGTGCGCGGGGGCGGATTGCGAAGGTTTTGCAGTTCAGCCAGAATTTTTTCCTTTGTGGCGGGCTTCATCACATAACCGCTGGGCCGCAAAGCCATGGCATTCAGCGCATATCGAGAAAAGCCTGTGACAAAAACAATGTTAACGCCGGGGCACAGCATTTTCAACGCCGCCGCCAGTTCCAGCCCTGACAGGCCGGGCATGGAAATATCCAGAAACGCCACATCCGGGTGAAAGCCGTTCTCCCGCACTTCGTTCACCGCCTCACGCGCACGGGAAAAACTGCGGATCTCTGCGTCGGGCAGCGCTTCCTGAATGGCGCGGTTCAAAATATTTAAAGCAGGATGTTCGTCGTCAACTGTTAAAATCCTCATGGATATACCTCCTTCGGGATGGGAAGCACGGCGGTGATGCCGCGATCAAGAACACCGATAATGGCCAGGCTGCCGCTGCACACGGTGTTTTTACAACATGGCCCCGCGCACATGATGAAACCTCAAATTTTCACAGTCAGGCTGATATAACTGACGGCAGCCAGAAGCAAATCCCTCAAATTGATTTTGGGGGCAGGCGGCGGGTTTTTCCGCCAGCCGCAATCACTGAATGGCATAAACCCTTTTAAAACCTTTTCTGTATTATAGGGCATTCCGAAGCCTGATGGCAAGAGAAGTCTTTTTTCATGAGGAATATAATCCATAGTTTTTATAAATAGGCAAATCCCAAGGCTTTGAAGCATGCGCGTGCCTGTTTTTGAATATGTTCCGGCAAAGTCTGTGCCGGTTTCCAAAGGCGTCGGGCTGAATTGCTCTTTATTCTGCCCCTGCAAAATTTGAATTTCGCAATGGCCGGAACTTCTTGTATCACAGCTCTGTGAAATTATGATCCGCTTTTTCTCCCTCCTCCACTCTTTTGCCAAGGCATTATCCGCACATTTCTTCATCGATCAGCCAAGGCAGAATCCGGTGTTCTGCCCTGACCGATTTTCCCGCAGTTAACCAAATTTACCGCAGCCGCATTCTTCAAACCGAAGAAATTTGAGCAGTATTTCCCCCATAAACAGGCGATTTGAATGCATATCAATATTGAGAAACAAAAAATCTCATGGTATAATAACCGCATAGCGGTTATTATACCATGAGATTTTACGGTCCGCCTGCGATGATGGTCACTTTATATCATTCATGGCATCCTCACCGCAAGAGAGGGCCCTATCCCCAAGACAGATTTGATCGATTTTCCGAATAAGAGCCGCCTTTCCGTGCGGGGTGGCTTTGTTTTTATGCACGGAGAAACGGTGGTAAAAAACAATGAAATTAGGAATCGTGGGCCTGCCCAATGTGGGCAAGAGCACCCTTTTTAACGCGCTGACCAATTTGAAGGCCCAATCGGCCAACTATCCTTTCTGCACCATTGACCCCAATGTGGGCATCGTCAATGTGCCCGACAAGCGGCTGGATGCGCTGGCGCAGCTGTATCATCCCAAAAAGGTGACCCCCGCCATTTTGGAATTCGTCGATATCGCGGGGCTGGTCAAGGGCGCTTCCAAAGGGGAAGGCCTGGGCAATAAATTCCTTTCCCACATCCGCCAGGTGGATGTGATCGTTCATGTGGTGCGCTGCTTTGAAGATGACAACATCATCCATGTGGATGGCAGCGTCGATCCTGTTCGCGATATCGGCACCATCAATTTAGAGCTGATCCTTTCCGATCTGGAAGTGGTGGATCGCCGCATCGATAAAGCGCAGAAAATGCTCAAAGGCGATAAAAAGTTTGCTTTCGAAGTGGAAGTTCTCACCCGCCTGCGCGCGCATCTTGAAGAGGGCAACACCGCCCGTTCCTTCGAATGCACCGAAGAAGAGCGCGAGATCCTTGAAACCATTGATATGCTTTCTTATAAACCCGTGATCTATGCCGCCAACATGTCGGAAGAAGACCTGCAGGGCGATTATCACCAGAACCCCATGTTTGCCGCGGTGAAACAGCTGGCCGATGGCGAAGGTTCGCTGGTGCTCCCTGTCTGCGCAAGCCTGGAGGCTGAAATTTCCGAAATGAGCGCCGAAGATAAAGTGATGTTCTTGGAAGACCTCGGCTTTGAAGAGTCGGGCCTCGATCGCCTGATCGTCAGCTGTTATGATCTGCTGGGGCTCATCTCTTATCTCACCGCCGGTGAAGATGAAGTGCGCGCCTGGACGATCACCAAAGGCACCAAAGCGCCTCAGGCCGCCGGCAAGATCCACACCGATTTTGAACGCGGCTTCATCCGCGCCGAGATCGTGCCCTTTGAAAAGCTCATCGAGCTGGGTTCCATGAGCGCCGCCAAAGAAAAGGGCCTTGTTCGTTCGGAAGGGAAAGACTATGTGATGCAGGATGGCGATGTCGTTCTGTTCCGCTTCAATGTCTAACCCCATGGGCGCTTCGGATTCTTCCGCCCGTCCGCGCTATTATGCGCTGGATATCCTGCGCGGGCTTTCGATCCTGCTGATGGTCCTTTACCATTTTGCCTATGATCTCGAGCTTTACGGGCTGATCCCCCACTGGCTGCTTTATAACCCTTTGCTGAATTTTTTGGAAGCGTTTTTCGCCTCTGTTTTTATCGCGATCTCCGGCGCTTCCTCAACCTTTTCCCATAATAACCGCCGCCGCGGCCTGCGCATTTTATGCTGCGCCATGGCGGTGACGCTGGCCACCTGGTTTTTCGACCCCGCTTTCTATGTCAAATTCGGCATTCTTCATTTTCTCGGCATTGCCGCCCTGCTTTATGATGCGCTGCGCCCGCTGCTTGAAAAGGCAAAGATCTCACCGGTTTTCTGGCTGATCGGCTTTGCGGCCGCCAAATATCTCACCGCCCCCCGTTATGAAGTTTCGGGGCTCTGGTGGCTTGGCTTCCGCGGGGCTTCCTTTGCTTCTTCCGATTATTTCCCGCTGCTGCCGTGGTTTTTCATCTATCTTTTCGGCACATGGCTGGGGCGTTTTGTGGCGGAAGGCAAAATGCCGCCGTGGTTCTATTCCCTGCGCTCGCGGTTTTTTGAAACCATCGGCGCTCATACTCTGCTGGTCTATCTGCTGCATCAGCCTGTTGCCATGGGGCTGACTTTGCTGCTGGTTCGTTTGATCGGCTGATTTTCAAGGAGGTTTCCGCATGAAAATTCCTCTGCGTGTTTCCGGTTTGATCATGATCGCCGCCGGGCTGTTGTTCCTCATCAGCGCCTGCGTGGCCAAGGCGGCTTATCTGTGGTTTGCGGCCGTCATCTGCATCGTCTGCGGTCTTTTGTGGATGCTGCCGCGGCACATGGTGAAAAGCGCCATGAACCGCCGCCCCGCTTTTCGCGGCGGCAAATATTCAAAATGATTCGCCGCGCGTTTTTCAAGCGGCAGAAAAGGCAGGCACTTTCGTGCCTGCCTTTTCTATGCCTGCGCATCCTGCCCGGCGGTTTTTGCCGCCGGATTCAAATACAATTTGCAAATTGCAGTTTATGAAAGGTTATTTGCCGATCAATTCTTGCGGATCGATGGTTTTTCCGTTTTTTGTCACTTCCAGATGGATGTGGCAGGGCTGTTTGCTTTCACAGATCATGGTGTTGCCCGCGCCGGCCACCACTTGCCCCATCTTCACGGTATCGCCTTTTTTCACGGTGGCGTTTTTCATCAGGCCGCGCAGTGTGCTGATCACACCGTTGCCGTGATCGATGGTCATGCAATAACCGGCCAGCTCGTCATAAAAAATCTCTTTCACCGTGCCATCGCCTATGGCCATGATTTTTTCGCCTTCATCGCAGGCATAATCCGCGCCGATGTGAACACGCCAATCGCCCATTGTGGGGTCTTGCACCAGCTCCACACCGGAATAGGGGCGCTGGATCTCACCCTTGCAGGGGGCGATGAAAGTTTCGGCCACCACTTTTTTTGCCGCAGGCACCGTCGCGGGCGCGCTGACTGCTTTCGGCTGTTCAGCGGCCTTCGTTTCCTTTTTGGTTTCCTGCTGTTTGGGCGGCATTTCAACAGTGACATGGTTTTCAACGGGCGTTTCCTGCTCGGGCGTTGTTTGCGGGGTGGTTTCTTTCTGGCTGCCCGGCAGATCAAGATCGTTCATTTGCAAAGGGGTGTCGGTGGTGTTTTCGGGCTCCGTAAAAAATAGCAGATATCCCGAAACGCCGATGGCCGCCGCGCAAAGGAACAAGATCATATAAAACCCTTTGCCCGCGGCGAACTCTGCGGCTTTTTGCCAAAATCCTTGTTTGCTGTCTTTCATGTTCTGCACCTCCACGGGTAGTATTGCCGCCCTTTTCCCGTTCTATACCGGCGCAGAAAGTGTTTTCAATTTTTCAAGGTCACTTCGGTTCCGTGATAATACCATTTCAAAATTTCTTCAAAAGTTTTGCCCTCTTCCGCCAGTTCGCGGGCGCCATATTGGCTCATGCCCACGCCGTGACCGTATCCCGTAGTGGTGAAGGTCAAAGAATCCGCAGTGGTCTTCAGGCGAAAATTCGTGGAATAAAGCCCCAGCATGGTTCTCAGCTCGATGCCCGAAACAGAAACGCCGCCCACATAAGTATGGATGATGCCGCCTGTCTGGCTGCGGGTGGAATTTTTGAACCATCCCGCAGGGTCGCCTTCCAACAGGGCCTCAGGGTGTTTCGCCTTGAATTTTTGGGCGAAATCCGCCGCGGATATGGTGATTTCACCGCGGTATTTGGGGCATTCTTCTTCCCCCGGGCTTTCAACGCTTACCAGATAAGGCTGGTTGCTGCCCCATACATCCAGCGCCGCTTCGGTATGCCCGCTGGAAGCGGCATGGAACACCGCCGCAATGGCCTGGCCGTCATAGGTAACGATCATCCCGTTGGTGCTTTCCACCGCGTCGCGGATGAGGGCTTCATATTTGGCGCTGTTTTCCCCCCAAAGTTTTTTGCCGCTTTCCGGCAGAGGAGTATAGGCTTTGCAGTGGCCGGGGTCATCGCAAAGCTGGGCGCCTTTGTGGCTTTCGGGGATGGCCGCGCCCTGTTCATAGGCGTTGAGTTTATAAAGCGTATAGGTTCGCGCCGCCACCGCCTGGGCTTTCAGCGCTTCCATGGGGAAACTGGCAGGCATTTCCGCCGCCACCACCCCGGCCAGATATTCTTTCATGGTCAGTGTTACGGTTTCGCCGCCGCGTAATAAAGTGATGGTGGTTTTTTCGTCATAGGTTTTCCCGCTCACCTGCTGCGCCTGGCCGATGCTGCCGGGCAAAGTCTGGCTTGGGGCGCCGCTCTGCGGGTTCTCGCCCCCGGTGATGCCCATGGTGACCAGCGGAATGCCATAGGCCACCACCAGCAATAACAGCGCTGTCATAAAAATTCTTTTCATATTTCACACTCCTTGATGATCGCTTCTCTTCATTTTATGTGCGGCGTTCCAAACTTATCCCTGTGCAAATAAAAGGGAATGTGTTATGATTAGAAAGCAATCCCGCTTCGTGCGATTTTTGCTGCAAAGGAGTCTTCGTCTTTATGAAAAAACATTGGTATATCCTCCCGCCTGCGGTGGCCGGCGTTCTTACAGCGGCCGTGCGCATTCGGGCGGTCAAACAAGGGGTCGATCCGAATACAGGCATCCTCACCGGCAGCCATACCCTGATGAACCTTTCATTCGGGCTGATCGCCGGCTTTTGCCTTTTATGGTTTTTGATCAGTTTTGCCCGCAGGCGCGTCAAAGCCTGCTGCTTTGCGCCGCTGGATACCACCGCCTATAAAATGCTGCTGGTCTTATCAGCGTTTTCACTGATGCTCAGCGGTGCTTTTTTCTTTTTTGAATTTTCTCAAAGCACAGCTTCTTTGTTAACGCTTGTGCAGGCGCTGTTTTCCATCTTGTGCGGCGTATGCGTGCTGATGAGCTTTCGCTGCCGCACAAGCCCGCAGGTCTATTCTTTTTGCAGCCTGGTGCCTGTTTTCCACAGCGCTTTTTCCCTTTTGCTGTTTTACCGCGGCAACAACGCCAACCCGCTCACCTATAGTTTTGCCGCCGAGCTTTTTGCTTATTTATGCTGTATGTTTTCTTTTTATTCTGTTGCCGCGTTTTTGTTTTCGAAACCGCGCCCGCGGCTGTTCCTGTTTTCTTCGCTCAGCGCGCTCTATTTTCTGATCACCATTTTGCTCAGCGATAACCTCTTGCCCGGTTTTACCTATGGCCACCTTCACTTCACCGTCGCCGATATTTTGCTGCTGGTGGGCTATCTGCTGCTGATCCTTGCGCATCTGATCTCGTTTGAGCGCCCCGCCGCGCCCGCCGCCGTTTCAGAAAATACCGCCGAATGACCCAGTGCCCGCCGCCGGGCTTTCTGATGAATATTACAAAACATAAGATAAAAAGAGGAAAGAACAAAGTTCTTTCCTCTTTTATTATCCTTATATTACCACAAATCCGACTTTTTTTCAAGTCTTGTCTTTCCCTCAGCAAAAGCGTAAAACAAAAATCGGGGGTGAAACAATGGATTCTTTCTTTCAGAACTATCTATCGCTTTTTCCGGACGACGCAAAGCTTTTAGCTGCTTGCAATGATAAAACGCGGGCATATGGCCTGTTGCTTTCTCCTGCCGATCTAAAGGAACTTGGCGCAGCCCGTGAAACCGCCCGGCATCTGAAGCTGCCCTCCCCCGATGCTGTGCGCTATTTAGAACGCTATGCAGAAGAATCGTTGGCGCCGCGTGTTCACACCGCCTGCCTGCATGGCGATCTTTCGTGCCTCTTTTTATAAAAGATCCTGTTCCTGCGGGCAAAGGTTTTCAAGCAGTTTCAAAAACGCTTCTGCCGCCGCGCCATGGCTGACCCCGCGCAGCGAGCAAACGCCGATATGGCGGGCGGGCAAAGGTTCCGCCTGTGTCAGTTCAAACAGTTCGTTTCGTTTCAAATATCCCTGTGAAAATTCGCGTATCACGCAGGAAATGCCCAGATTGCTTTTGGCAAAATCCAACAGCAGATCGTGGGAACCCAGTTCGATTTCGGGGGCCAGCGCCACACCCTTTTTCAAAAAGGAATCTTCCACCACGCGGCGGGAATTCGATTTCGATTCCAGCAAAACCAGCGGCAGCGCGGCGATTTCCCCCGGAGATAGCGCCCGCCCTTTTAAAAACGAAAACGCATCGCCGGCCACAAAAATATCGTGGATGGTGAGGATCTCTCTGCTTTCGATGGTTTCATCCTGCATGGGCAGGTTCACAAACGCCAAATCGATTTTTCCCGCTTTCAGCAGTTCCGCGGTGTCACGGCTGACGCGGTTAAAGATTTTCAGCCTGATCTTCGGATATTTTTGATGAAACCGTTCTAAAGCCGGCAGCAAAAAATAGCGCGAGATCGTATCGCCCACGCCGATGCGCAGCTCGCCGGCTTCCAGCTTTCTCAAGCGTTCCAGCTGCTTGCAGCCGTTTTCCAGCAAAGAAAGGGCGTTATCGGCATATTCATAAAGCATATGCCCTTCGGCCGTCAGCTGCACCCCTTTGCTGCCCCTTAAAAACAGCGTTGTACCCAAAGCATTCTCTAAATTTTTGATCGATTGGCTCACGGCGCTTTGGGTCATAAACAGTTCCGCCGCTGCCTTGGAAAAACTGGTTGTCTGCGCCACACTGACAAAAACACGGTAATGTTCTAATTTGATATCCATATCGATTCACCTTATAGCAAATATTAAAATTATTAATTTTACTAATATCATATTTTCCGATATAATACAAGTGTTGTTTTCCGGTGACCGGAAAATCACTACTACGAAATTAAGGGAGACTACCGCTGTGGAAAGATTAGTTGGCACTGTTTCAAGAGGAATCCGCGCCCCCATCATCCGCCAGGGCGATGATATCAGCAAGATCGTTGTGGAAAGCGTATTGAATGCGGCAAAATCCGATTCTTTTGAACTGCGTGATCACGATGTCGTGGCCGTTACCGAAGCCGTTGTGGCCCGCGCACAGGGCAATTATGCCACCGTCGATCAAATCGCCGCCGATATCCGCGCAAAATATGGCGAAGGCACTTTGGGCGTGATTTTCCCCATTCTCAGCCGCAACCGTTTTGCCATGTGCCTGAAGGGCATTGCCATGGGCGCCAAAAAAATGGTGCTGATGCTCAGCTATCCCGCCGATGAAGTGGGCAACCACCTTGTCGATTTGGATCTGCTGGATGAAAAAGGCGTCAACCCCTGGACAGATGTTCTCACAGAAGATCGCTATCGGGAATTGTTCGGCGTAAACAAGCATCCTTTCACCGGCGTAGATTATATCGCCTATTATAAAGAATTGATCCAAAACTGCGGCTGCGAAGTTGAGGTCATTTTGGCCAACGATTGCCGCACAATTTTGAATTATACCAAAAATGTTTTGTGCTGCGATATTCATTCCCGCGCCCGCACAAAGCGCCTGCTCAAGGCCGCCGGCGGCGAAGTCATCCACAGCCTGGATGAAATTCTCACAAGCCCCGTCAATGGCAGCGGATATAATGAAAACTATGGCCTGCTGGGTTCCAATAAATCCACCGAAACCACCGTCAAGCTGTTCCCCCGCGATTGCCGCCCCGTGGTGGATGCCATTCAGGCCGGTCTCAAAGAAAAAACAGGCAAGCATGTTGAAGTGATGATCTATGGCGACGGCGCCTTCAAAGACCCCGTGGGCAAGATCTGGGAACTGGCCGATCCTGTGGTTTCCCCCGCTTATACCGAGGGTCTGGAAGGCCAGCCGAACGAAGTAAAGCTGAAATATCTGGCCGATAATGATTTTGCCGATTTAAAAGGCGAAGAATTGAAGGCCGCGATCTCTGATTATATCCGCAATAAGGATAGCGACCTGGTGGGCAAAATGGTTTCTCAGGGCACGACCCCCCGCCGCCTCACCGATTTGATCGGTTCGCTGTGCGACCTGACTTCCGGCAGCGGCGATAAGGGCACCCCCATCGTGTTGGTGCAGGGTTATTTCGATAACTACACCAAATAAGCCTCTTTCTCATCTTTTTGAAAACCGTTTAAGCGCTTTATCACGCAGGGCCTCCATCGGGTGGGTCTGTAAAGCGACAGAAAGCCGCGCAAGAAAATTTCTTGCGCGGCTCTTTTTCATGCTCAACGGCGGAAGTTTTCGTCGTGATTATTCTTTGCTGATGTTTTCAAAGCGGATCTCGCCGCCGGCATTGATCTTGACGCCCTTCACATTTTTTTGAAAGGCTCTCAAATAAACATCCTGCCACAGCGGCACCTGGGGGCATAAGCTGTTCAGATTTGTAATGCAGTCTTCCAATAATTTTTTACGCTTGCCTTCATCCACCGTTTTGGCGGCTTCGTTGATCAGCGCGTCTACGCCATCGTTTTTCAAGCGTGATTTGTTGGAAGCGTTGATGGAAGAACTGTGGAAAACACCCTGAAGATAAGCCACCATATCACTGGCGCTGTATCCCCCAATGGCGCCCGTAAAATTGCCTTCCGCCGTGGTGGAAAGATAGGTGGCAAGATCCATGCTTTCGATTTGCGCCGCAATGCCCAGTTGGGCCAGATCGGCCTGGATCACTTCTGCGGCGCGCTTTTTCTGATCGCTGGAGCAAATGATCGAAAGTTTTACCGATTCGGGTTTGACCCCCGATTCTTTCATCCACTTTTTCGCCTGCTCCACATCATAGCGCTGCGCTTTTTCGTTGGTGGAACCGAACATCCCCTGCGGCGCTTGAGAAACCAGCGGGCTGCCCAGGTGGTTCAGCGCAACAGTCACCACATTTTCTTTATTGATGGCTGCGTTAATGGCTTTTCTGACAAGTTCATTGTTCAGACCGTTCTTTTCGTTATTGAGCATCAGCCAGGATACACTGGTGGCGTCATGTTCCAGCAAAGTAAGCTTATCGTTCTTCTTGATTCGATCCGCGTCCATCGCTTCCACTTCGATGACCATATCCACTTCGTTGGCTTCCAGAGCGATGGTTCGCGACGATCCCTCAGGGATCGTCTTCCACACTATTTTTTTAATGGCGGGCGCGCCCATGAAATACTCTTCAAAGGCTTCAAAAACAATATTGTCGCCCCTTGTCCAGCTTTTAAAAACATAAGGGCCGGCGCCAATGGGGTTTTTGCCGAAATCGTTGCCGCTGTCGATCAGTTTCTTTGGCACGATGGCGTTGCCATGGTGGCAAAGGTCATATAATAAAGTGGCCGAGGGCGCAGGTGTTGTGATTTTCACGGTATCGGTGGAAACAGCTTCCGCTTTGGCCACCGACCCGGTATAAAAGCTCACCTCGGGGCTTTTTTTGGCCAGTGCCAGCGAAGCCACCACATCCTCTGCGGTGAGGGGCGTTCCATCGTGGAATTTCACATTTTTCTTTAAGTGCATGATCCATTCCGTATCACTGGCTGATTCGTAAGAATCCACCAGCCACGGCTCAGGAACCAAATTTTCATCTGTTCTGAATAGCGTTGCGAAAACCAGCGAGTTCACATAAGATCCCGCCACCGCGTTGTGATCGTAAGGCCCCACAGAAGGGGTTTCGCTCATGGTGGCAACGGTCAGCGAGGTTTTATCTTCCTCTTTTCCCGGCTGCGGTTTGCTGTCGCCGCTCGTTTTGCTGCATCCTGCCATGCTGCTGAGCAAAAGCACAGCCGCCAACATCCCGGCAAGAATTCTTGTTCTGCCATATTTCATTCGGTTCACCTCATTTTAATAATACTGTCTTCTGATTTGCTATCTGAAGTTTTTCCTTTTTTGAAGACAGTTATACCAAATGAGCGCCAAAAACGGTAAATTCTTTTATTATTCGGGCATTATATCAATCGATTTCGTAGTTTTTCATTTCTTTTCAGTGCTGATTTTTTGCTGATTTTTTGCTGATTTTTTCTTTTTTACCTGTTCCTTTTGCTTTCATCATCCGGCTGAATTTTTCAAAACTTTTCAATCTTCATTTTTAACCACTTGATCCCATGACCGCCGATCCATCGAAAAAGCCACGCGATAACCGCGTGGCTTTAAACCATGAAACAGGAAAAAAGAGCCCGGAAAGATCCGGGCTCTTTTGAACAGCACTTAGTCGCAGAGGAAGCAGGAGACGAAATGCCCAGTGGAGATTTCTTTCAACTGGGGTTCTTCGCTGCGGCAGCGATCTGTCGCATAGTTGCAGCGGTTTGCAAAACGGCAGACAGGCTTCGGCTCGATGGGGGAGGTGATCTCGCCCTTCAGCAGGATTCTGTCGATCTTTTTGCGGATGTTCGGCACAGGGATCGCAGACAGCAGAGCCTTGGTGTAAGGATGTGTCGGGTTGGCGAACAATTCTTCCGCAGGAGCTTTTTCAATCAGCTTGCCCAGATACATAACCGCGATGTCATCCGAGAAGTGGTTGACAACCGAAAGGTCATGGGTGATGAACATATAGGTCAGGCCCAGGTTATCCTGCAGATCCTGCATCAGGTTGAGGATCTGTGCCTGAATCGATACATCCAGCGCAGAGACCGGTTCATCGCAAACGATGAACTTCGGGTTCAGCGCCAGCGCGCGCGCGATGCCGATTCTCTGGCGGCGGCCGCCGTCCAGTTCGTGAGGATAGGTGTTATACAGTCTTTCCGCAAGGCCTACCGTCGCCATCAGTTCCAGAACGCGTTCTTCTCTCTTCGCTCTGTCATCGATGATGTGGTTCAGCTTCAGAGGCTCTGCAATGGTCTGGCTGATCGTTTTACGGGGGTTCAGCGAAGAGAACGGATCCTGGAAGATGATCTGCATGTCTTTACGCATTTTGCGCATGCCGCTCTTATCCAGTTTACGAACATCTTTGCCTTCAAACAGCACTTCGCCGCCTGTGGGCTCTGTCAATCTCAGGATCGCACGGCCTGTGGTCGATTTGCCGCAGCCCGATTCACCTACGACGCCCAGCGTCTTACCTTTATTCAAGGTAAATGTCACATCATCTACAGCATGAAGCATGCCGCGCGGGGTGCTGAAGTATTTCTTGAGGCCTTTGACCTCTAACAATGCTTTATCTTCGCTCATTTTCTGTTCAACATCCCTTCCTTGATATTTGTCTCGTTATACAGGTGGCATTCCACATAATGCTCTTCGTTGCGGTATACACGACCGGGCTTCTGTGTTTTGCAGATTTCCATCGCGTAATCGCAGCGCGGGCAGAACGCGCAGCCGGCAGGCAGGTTGCTCGGGTCGGGCATCAGGCCTTTGATCGGCTTCAGTTTCGAATCTCTGTTCTCCAGATCCGGCAGAGAGTTGAACAGACCTTCTGTATAAGGATGTCTTGTGTTTTCGAAAATATCTTCCAGGCTGCCGTGTTCCACGATGCGGCCCGCATAGATGATCGACACTGTGTCGCAGATTTCTGCCACAATGCCCAGGTCATGGGTGACCATCAGCATGGAAGTGTTATATTTCTCTTTCAGGCCCTTCATCATTTCCAGAACCTGTGCCTGGATCGTTACATCCAGCGCCGTGGTGGGTTCGTCGGCGATCAGCAATCCCGGGGAGCACGCCAGCGCAATCGCGATCACCACGCGCTGCTTCATGCCGCCGGAGAACTGGTGCGGATATTCGTTGCCGCGGGCGCCCGGGATGCCTACCAGTTCCAGCATCTCTTTTGCCTTTTCTACGGCTTTGGCATGGTTGACATCTTCATGAAGCTCGATCACTTCCGCGATCTGATCTTCTACTGTCATAACAGGGTCGAGGGAGGTCATAGGATCCTGGAAGATCATCGAAACCTGATTGCCTCTCACCTTTTCCATTTCATGCTCGGTCTTCGAGAAAATATCTTCGCCGCCCAGCTTGATGCTGCCGCGCACGATCTTTCCCGGAGGGTTCGGAATCAATCTTAAAATGGACAAACCGGTCGTGGTTTTGCCCGCGCCTGTCTCGCCCACCAGGCCCAGGGTCTTCCCCTGTTCGATCTCCAGATCCAATCCGTTTACAGCTTGAACGACACCGTCGTCCGTTCTGAATTCTACGACCAGATCTTTGATCTCTACTGCGAGATTTTTCTTTTCACTCATCTGTCATTTCCTCCAGTCTTACTTCAGTCTCGGGTCAAGCGCGTCTCTCAGGCCGTCGCCCAACAGGTTCAGGCTCAAGATCGTGATCATGATCGAGAAGCCGGGGAACATTGTGATGTAGCTGTAATCGCGGATATAGGTTCTGCCGCCGGAAAGCATTGCGCCCCATTCAGGACGGGGTGCCTGGATGCCCAAGCCCAGGAAGGACAGGCCGGCTGTTGTCAGGATGACCGATGCCACATTCAATGTTGTCTGAACCATGATCGGGCCAAAGCAGTTGGGGAGGATATGGCTCATGATGATCGTGCCGTTCTTCGCGCCGATGGCACGGGCGGCTTCGATATATTCCACATCCTTGACCGTCAGCACAGCGCCGCGGGTGATTCGGGCAAAGCCCGGGATGTAGGAAATGGTCAACGCGATAACCAAGTTGACTGTGGAAGGCCCGAGGGCTGCCACGATGGTGATGGCCAGCAGTGTGCCGGGGATCGCCAGGAAGATATCCATGATACGCATGATGATGGTATCTGTTTTGCCGCCGAAGAAGCCGGCGACTGCGCCCAGAAAACCACCCGAGATCAGCGAGAACACAACCGAGATGAAAGAGATCAGCAGGGATGCGCGGCTGCCGTGGAAGATTCTGGCCATGATATCTCTGCCCATTTCATCGGTGCCGAAAGGATGGGCTGCCGAGGGGCTCTGCAAACGCTGGGTGATATCCTGCTTGATAACAACGGTATCATAATCATATAATACGCCGGCGAAGATCATCATTAAGATCAGCAAAACAACGATCACAAGGCCCAGCATAGCGGTCTTGTTGCGCTTCAGTCTGCGCCACACATCCGCCATTTGGCCTTTTTTCTTGGCGTTCTTATGTTCAGGAGTCTTTGTTGCTTGTGTGCTCATTCTTTTTCTCCCCCTTACGAATTCTTGATACGAGGATCGACGAAGCCATAGGTCAGGTCAACGATCAGGTTGACGATCGAGAAGCTCATCGACAGAAGGATGATACAGCCCAGAACCATCGGGATGTCGCGGCCCTGGATAGAGTCGACCATCAAACGGCCGATGCCGGGCCATGCGAACACGGTTTCTGTTAACACAGAGCCGCCCAGCATGCCGCCGATCTGAAGACCGATAACGGTGATGGTGGGGATCAAAGCGTTCTTCAAAGCATGCTTACGGATCACCTTACCGTTGGAAACACCCTTCGCGCGAACGGTGCGGATGTAATCCTGACGGATGGTTTCCAGCATGGAGGAACGGGTCGTTCTCGCGATGGAAGCCATGTGCATGAAGCCCAGCGCTACAGCAGGGAGCACGATGCTCTTCCAGCCGTTGCTGCCCGAAGAGGGGAACCAGCCAAGCTTCAGCGAGAAGAATAGGATCAGCAACAAACCTAACCAGAAGATAGGCATGGATACGCCGACCAAGGCGATGATCATTGAAATGCCGTCAAACAAGGTATTCTGTTTTACGGCCGCCAATACGCCCAAGGGGATAGCACAGCCGATGGAGATCACCATCGAGACCAGAGCCAGTTTTAATGTGTTGGGGAAACGGGCAAAAACTTCAGATGCAACCTGATTTTTTGTTTTATAGGATGTGCCCATATCGCCCTTGCACAGGTTGAACATATAGCGTGCATACTGCACCAGCACAGGGTCATCCAAGCCCATTTTGTCGCGCAGATCCGCGATCTGCTCAGGGGTGGCCTGTTCGCCCAAGATAACCTTTGCAGGATCGCCAGGGGCCAGGCTCATGATCATGTAAACGATCAGGGTAACGCCGATCAATACCGGGATCAGATAAATGATTCTTTTAAGAATGAATTTCCACATATGATCCTCCTATTTTCCATTGCCTGCCTCATTATGACGCTGCGGCAAAATTTTGCCCCTTTTTTCTTATAAAACCCTTTCCGTAAAGTTTTATATAGGGGTAGACTATCCCCAGCCTAAAAAGGCTGAGGATAGTTAGTCGCTAATTGGATCTTAGTTAGCCCACGACACTTTATTGAAATACAATGTGCCGCTGTCGTTAACTTCGACGCCTTTCAGGTCTTTGTTAAACGCTCTCAGAGAGATGGGCTGATACAGAGGGATCTGGGGGCACAGGTCGTTGACGGCTGCAACTGCATCTGCCAGAACCTTATTTCTTTCATCGGTATCAACAGTCTTGGAAGCTTTGTCGATCAGCGCATCAACTTCGGGGCTGTTCATACGGGTTTTGTTAGAAGCGTTGATAGATTTGGAATGGCAAACGCCAATCATGTAACCCAGCATTGTGGAAGAAGAGAATCCGCCGATAGCTGCTGTGTAGTTGCCTTCAGCTGTGGTGGAAAGGTATGTTGCAAGGTCCATGGATTCGATTTCGCAATTGATGCCCAGGTTTTCTTTCAGGTTCGCCTGAACAACTTCGCCTGCTCTCTTCTTGGTGTCGTCAGAGCAGATGATGGAGAACTTGATGCTTGCGGGATCAACTTTGGAATCGGCCAGATATTTCTTGGCTTTTTCTACATCATACTTATCAGTGTTCTTGTCGCTGGCGCCGGGGAGGTTGTTAGGAGCCTGAGAATATGCGGGAACTGCTGCGCCGTTGTAAGCAACCTGAACAACAGATTCCTTATCAACTGCTGCGTTGATGGCTTTACGAACCAGAACATTATCCAGGCCCGGTTTTTCGTTGTTCAGCATCATCCATGTTTCGTTAGTCGCATGGTATTCGATAACGCTCAGTTTGTCGTTGCCCTTCAGGCGTTCGGAGTCCATGGCTTCCACTTCAACGATGAAGTCGATTTCGCCGGCTTCCAGAGCGATTGTTCTGGAGGAACCTTCAGGGATGATTCTCCATGTCATGTTCTTGATAGGAGCTTCGCCTTCAAAATAATCTTTGAAAGCTTCAAACACGATCTTATCGCCGGAGACCCATTCTTTAAAGACATACGGGCCTGTGCCGATGGGGTTCTTGTTGAAATCGTTGCCGCTGTCAAGCAGAGACTTCGGAACGATGGAGTTGCCATGCTGAGTTAAGTCGCTGAGCAGTCTGGCGTCGGGGCCGTCTGTTGTGATCTTAACTTTATAATCGTCAACTTTTTCGATCTTCGCGATGCTTTCGTTATACAGGCTGACTTCGGGGAATGTTTTTGCCCACTGAATGGAAGCAACCACATCGTCGGCCTTCATTTCTTCGCCGTTATGGAACTTAACACCTTTTCTCAGTGTGAATTCCCATTCGCTGTCGGAAATGTTTTTGTAATCTTCAACCAGATCGGGTTCGGGGTTCAGGTCTTTGCCTGTCTTGAACAGGGTGTTGTAGGTCAGCAGGTTCATGTAAGAACCGGCAACCGCGTTATGACCTGTGGGGGAAAGCGAAGGGGTTTCGTTTGCTGTGGCGATCACGATGGAATCTTTCGTTGTTGTTTTGCTTCCATCATCTTTGGTGTCGGTGGTGTCTTTGCTGGTGTTCTTGGAGCAGCCGGCGAACATGCCAAGCACCATCACAAGTACCAACATGAAACTCAATACACGGATTTTGCGATTTCTCATAAGTTTCACCTCATAAAAATTTTTACGGTGTTTTTCACCGCTCATCCTCACGACCATCCATGGTTTTCGCCATGTCTTCGGTTCGTGATTTGTATTCTATCGGTTTTAACAGTATTATGCAACACCATTTTTTGGTGCGCCTCCGTTTTTCCTGTGAATTTTGCTTTTTATCCCTAATTTTTATGCGTTTCAAATGGTAATAGTGCACAATTTTAGAATTTCATTATTTTCCATTTTTCGATGGTTTTTGTGCAAATTATACATCTTAGCGCTTTTATATTTGCGCGCTTTAAATAAAATTATGAATGAACCATGAACAGCCAGTTTTTAATAATTTTTTACGCAGAAATGGCCTTCAATTATGACATATTTATTAAATAATTACCCGTTTTGTTATGATTCGGTTAAGAATTTATTCTTTCTTTCTGTGCTGTTCATTTTCAGTTAAAAGAAACTTCGTTTGTTTTTCACAGTTTAGAATTATTTGGGTGTTCTATTTTAATGTAATAAATTGCGGCCCGCTTTTTTTTTAAAAGCGGGCCGCAATTCATGGCACAAAGTATTCTTTAGTTTTCTTAATAATCGATTCCGGCCTCTTCGATATCGTATTTCTCGCCGTAAAACTCAAAGAGTTCCATCAATTCTTTCTTTTTGCGCATTTTGCGGCGGGCAGGGGCCGTGGCAAGGAACAAAAGCCAAAACACCAGATACAGCGCGCAAACGGCCACCATCGTAAGGCGGAATTCATTCAGAAGCAGCAGCAAAGCGCCGAGGTTGGCGATATAATAAGGCACGGCGCCATAGATTTTCACGCGATCGATAAAAACGCTTTTGCTGTCCGTTTCGTTTTGAAGCTGATACCCTTCGGCTTTTTCTTCGGCGACACGGCCGAATTTGATCTGATCGTTTTCACGGTAAGCGGCCATATCGTTCTGGTGCGGCGTTTTCAGTCGATCGATCATCGCCAGGCTTCCCTTGGGCAGGCTGTTTTTCAAGGTGTTTTCCGCCACCGGCGCGGCTTGCCAGTTCAGCCCCTGCGGCAGCAAGGAAAACGGGCGGAACGCGCTATAGGTCAAAAGACATAAAATCAAAAAAAGCAAGATCACGAAAACCAGGCCGATCACACGGCCGGTCTTATATTTCTTTTTCTTCCCGTTCATAGTTTCCCCTCACAGATCTTTTTCTTTCAGTCTATCACGCTTTTTCCGCTTTGTCTATGAATCAAAGCTCCGGTTTCAGGCCGCTGCCGAATTGGGTGTAAGGAATCAGAAAAGAAGGAATGCCCAGTGCGGATCTCCCCAGAGCGCGCTGTTCATAAAAAATCACGATCCCGTCATCCGCCAGATAAAAGCGCTCTTCGGAAAACTTGGTTTTCAGCAATTTTTCGGCGTCGCGGTAGTAAAGGCTGCCTTCTTCGCGGCTCTGGCGCTCTACCTGCCGGCCGATCTCCTGCAAAATGACGGAGCGATAAGCAAAGCCGCGGCGGAAGAAGAACGCCAGCGGCAAGGTTCTTTTCTGCCAGATATCCCATGTTTGGGCAAACCGCCAAATTTTGTCTCTTCCCGTGCAGCCTGCCAGATAAGTATCAAAAAACAAAGAGCACATCCCCCCGCCGCAATACATGGGCGTGAACTCTTCCGTCAGCTGCGGCATGCGGAATCCTTCCGTTTTTCCCAGCCGCCGGCAGGCTTCTGCCGCTTGCGGATAGATCTGCTGTTTCACCCAGGCCAGCTTTTCACAGGCGCGTGTTTTATAATATTCCCGCATCCGGCGGGCGCTGCCCGGCATCATTGCTTCGGCAGGCTGTGGATACGCGATGCGATAGCCCAGCACGGGCGTTCTTCCATAATAAAGCGTTCCTTCCAGCGCGCCGCTTTTCCAGCCGTTTTCTTCTTGATAAGGCAAGCCGGTTCACCACCTTTCTCGCTATTCTATGAAAGAAAAGCAAAAAAGGTGCCGTTTTATTATCGTTCCATCAAATTTTTTAACGATTGTGTATAAGGCGGGTAAGCGATGCCCTTTTCCGTGATGATGGCGGTGATCAATTCGGCCGGTGTCACATCGAAAGCGGGGTTATAGACCGCCGTTTCTTCGGGAGCCATTCTCTTTTGATACCACAGTGTCGTGACCTCTTCGCCGGGGCGCTCTTCGATTTTGATCTTTCCGCCGTCGGCGCAGGCAAGATCCAGCGTGGTGGTGGGTCCGCATACATAAAAGGGGATATGAAAATACTTCGCCAGAATGGCCACGCCCATGGTTCCGATCTTGTTTGCGGTGTCGCCGTTAGCGGCCACACGGTCGCATCCCACCAAAACCGCCTGAATCCTGCCCCGGCTCATAACGCTTGCGGCCATGTTATCGCAGATCAGCGTGGTATTGACCCCCGCTCTGGTCAGTTCAAATGCCGTCAGCCGCGCGCCTTGAAGCAGCGGTCTTGTTTCATCGGCAAAAACATGGAAACCGTATCCTTCTTCCTGCCCCAGCAAAATAGGCCCCAACGCTGTGCCGAAAGCCGAAGTTGCCAGCGGCCCCGCGTTGCAGTGTGTCAGAATGCCATCGCCTTTTTTCAAAAGGCTCAACCCCAGGCGAGCGATCGCTTCGTTCTGGCGTTCATCTTCCGCCAAAATGCTGTCCGCTTCCTCATGCAGCAGGCAAAGGATCTCATGGCTGCTTTTTCCTTTGTTTTCAGTAAAACAGCGATCCATGCGTTCCAGCGCCCAGCATAAATTCACGGCGGTGGGGCGGGCGGCCGCCAGATATTCCTTTGTTTTCAAAAACCGCGCATACAGCGCCTGCGGCGCCATATTTTCTTCGTGGCAGACACCCAGATAAACACCATAGGCGGCGGCAACACCGATGGCCGGCGCGCCCCGTACCCGCAGCGCGCGGATGGCCTCAAACACCTCTTCCGGCGTTTTCAATGCTTTCTCTTCGATTTCGCCCGGCAGCAGGGTCTGGTCGATAATGATCAGCGCCTGCCTGCTTTCATCAAAGCGATTGGGCCGCAGCCGGCCCGTGTTTTCATATTTTTTCTCGCTCATTCCGTTTCCTCCGCTTTCTGATAAAAAGCGCTCTGCCGCTTTTCTTTTTTGCTTCTTCGCCTTTTCATGGTATAATAACCGCAAGCGGTTATTATACTGATTTCACGGCCCGCCTACGGCGTTGGCCAATTTCTATTGCTTTCGCAATAGAATAAACCGCAAGCGGTCATTATACTTTATTTCATGGCCCGCCTACGGCGTTGGCCAATTTCTATTGCTTTCGCAATAGAATAAACCGCAAGCGGTCATTATCCTTTATTTCATGGCCCACCTACGGCGTTGGCCACTTTCTATTGCTTTCGCAATAGAATAAACCGCAAGCGGTCATTATCCTTTATTTCATGGCCCGCCTACGGCGTTGGCCAATTTCTATTGCTTTCGCAATAGAATAAACCGCAAGCGGTTATTATACTGATTTCACGGCCCGCCCGACGCAGGAACGACCCAAAAATTCTATTTCTTCCTTTGTGTCTTCTTTTATGATACATTATATAATAGAGAAAAACAAAATGGAATTGTTCCCGCCCCACTGTTTTTCAAAAAAATCATTCCGTCAACGAGGTGAATGTTATGAACCCCGGCTATCTGCGTGAAAAACCCGAGATCAAATATTTTATTTTATATGCCATGAACGAACTGCCCTTCCCCATCAGCGAACCCGATCTTCTCGATCTTTGCCTGATCGATGAAGCGTTTGGTTATTTCGAATTTTCCGAAGCGTTTGCCGAGCTTTTAAAGACCGGCCATGTTCAGCAGGAGCGTTCGGAGCAGGGGGATGTCACCTATCATATTACCCCCAAAGGCCGCAGCGCCGCCGAGATTTTTGAAGGCGATCTGCGCAAAAGCGTGCGCGATAAGGCGCAGGCGGCGGTCATCCGTGTGGTGCGCAAAATTCGCCGCAACTCTTCCATCAAAACCGTCACCACCGAAAACGGCGACGGCACCTTTAATGTTCATCTTTGCATCACCGATCAGGATTCGCCTGTGATGGCGCTGGATGTCATGGTAATGAACAAGCGCCAAAGCACCCTTTTGGAAGAAAACTTCAAACAGAGCGCCGAAACGATCTATGAGCAGATCCTGCAAATTCTTCTTTCCGATACTTTCCGCCAAGATTGAAAGCTGTGAGGTATTCTTATGAAGCGTCTTCCTGTTGTGCTGATGATGCTGGCGCTGTCGCTTTTTCTGTTCGCCGGCTGCAATAAAACCGATTCGCCCGCTTCCACAGGGGCAGAAGAGAAGCCCAAAGAATCCACTGCGCCGCAGATCCCCGCTTCCTCCGCCGGCCCCATCAACCCGCTCACCGGGCTGGAAGACGGCATTTCTAAAGAAATGGCCGGCCGCATCCCCGTTGGCGTGATGATCAGCAACAGCTATAACGCCCTGCCGCAATGGGGCATCTCACAGGCCGATATCATTTATGAAATGATCGCCGAAGGGCGCATCACCCGCTTTTTGGCTCTGTTTCAAGACCCCTCTTCGCTGGAAGCTCTGGGTTCTGTGCGCAGTGCGCGCCCTTATTATATCGATATCGCCCAGGGCTATGAAGCCGCTTATCTCCATTTCGGCGGCAGTGTTCCCGCCTATGATACCATCGCTTCGCGAAAAGAGCTCATCGATATGGATGGCATCCGCGGCGGCTATGAAGGCAGCCTGTTCATCCGCGACCCCCAGCGCAAAAAAGAGCTTGGTTTGGAACACAGCGTAATCACCTCGGGCGAACGGATCAACAAAGCGCTGGAAGATTGCGGGCGCACGCTCAAACGCAAAAATCAGCAGCCCGCCTTTGCTTTTAACGAAACCCCCGCCACGGCGCAGGGCCAAAACGCCCAGAAGATCACGGTGACTTTTTCAGAAAAGCACAAACCATGGTTTTCTTATGATGCCTCCAGCGGAAAATATCTGCGTTTTCAATATGGAAAAGCCCAGATGGATGCCTATTATCAGCAGCAGATCGCCGTTGATAATGTTTTTGTGCTTCGCATGCCGCTGAAAGATGTGCCCGACAGCGCCCTGCATCTGGTAGAGATCACCACCACCGGCAGCGGCAGCGGTTATTATTTCTGCGGCGGGAAATATGTTCCCATCGCCTGGAAAAAATCCTCTTATCAATCCCCCATTTTCTTTTATGATGAAACGGGCAAAGAACTTGCCGTAAAACCCGGCAAAACTTTTGTTTCCGTGGTAACAGAAAACGCTTCTGTGGAAATCCAGCCGTGATTTCATTTCAGACCCTGCTATTTTATCCGAACCGCAAAACCCCTGTTTCAAAGAAATTTGAAGCAGGGGCTTTTTATTGAAAAACACATTTTGGCATTTTCTTTTGCGTTTTGTCATGTTATAATGAGTAAGCCTCTAAATCATTCGAGGCGGATAAAAGAAACGAGGGGATTTTATGCCGTTTTCCGTTGGCATCACTCTGCTGTTCGTGGCGCTGGCTTCCGTCGGCGGCGGGCTGATCCAGGGCACCACAGGTTTTGGCTATGGCATTTTCGTAATGATCTTCTTCCCCGCGCTGCTGCCGCTGCTGGGCGCGGTGGGCTGTTCTTCCATGATCTCGCTTGGCGGGCTGCTGATTTTGACCCTGCGCTATCGCAAAAGCATCCGCTGGAAATATATCCCCGCGCCGCTTGCCATTTATTATGTCGTGAGCGCCTTTTGCATCCACCTTTCCACCAAGCTGAATACCGAAGCCTTGAAAGGCTGGCTGGGGCTTTTGCTTTTGGTTCTGGCGCTTTATTTCGCGTTTTTTTCGGGCAAGATCAAAATCAAGATCAATGCCCTTTCCACCCTAATCGCCGCCACGCTTTCCGGTTTTTTAAGCGGCTTTTTCGCCATCGGCGGCCCTCCCATGGTCATCTATTATCTTTCGGCCACCAAAACCAAAGAAGAATATCTGGGCACCTGCCAATGCTTTTTCCTGCTCACAGGGCTTTATACCACCGTCATCCGCATTCTTAACGGCATCATCACCGCAGATCTTTTGAAATTCGTGGCCGTGGGTTATGTGGGCATGGGCGTCGGGCTCCTTGTGGCTTCGGCCATCATCAAGCGCATCGATACCGAAACCATGAAAAAGGCCATCTATGCCGTGATCGGCTGTTCGGGCCTGTGGCTTTTCATCAGCAATTTCCCGTTTTGATCGTTCGGCTTTCTCAATATTGAGAAAGTTCCCCCTATGCGCCGCCCTGCCCGAAAGCTCGTTTTCGGCCGGGGCGGTTTTCGATTTTGATTTTCTGCCCACCAAAAAACCGCGCAGCCTGCTTCGGCTGCGCGGTTTTTCTGTCATCGATCAGCGATCGGGGTTTTCTTTTTCTTCTTCCTCTTCTGTCTGCGGCAGATCCCGGTTCGGCTCTTCGGCTTCTTCCGGCTCTTCGGTCTCAGCTGCTTCTTCCGGCTCCACGGTGAGCACCGGTTCTTCCGATTCTGCCGTTTCGGCGCCTTCTTCCAGGAGCGATCCTTCCGCCGTTTCTCCTTCAAGCAGCCCTTCCGGCGATTCTTCCTGCGGCATTCCTTCCACCGGAAGCTCCACGCGATCCATCTGGCGGAAATGGCTCACCAGGGGCATACATCCCACCACAGTCAGCATCGTCAGCAGGAAAATGAAGCCTTCGCCCATCCAAATGCCGTGGGGCGTCATCAGCGAGATGCCGAAATTCAGCAGAAAATGCCCGCCGAAAGCCAGCCAGAAATAACGGCTTTTCTTTTGGCGGATACCATAGAACACCAAAAAAGTAAAGGCGATCTGCAAAACCATCACCATCATGCGCTCAATGCCGCTGGCCGCGAATTTGATGGCGGGTGTTCCGGTGATCACCGAATAAATGCGCATCGCCTGTTCCTGCGAAAGCGATTGTTTTGTGATGTAATCGAGAAAGTTGTTGTTATGGATGGAGAACGCCAGCATCAAATTCGACGCCGCCGAAACGCCCACCACCACGATGGCATCGGCAAGGCCGTGGCCCAGGCCATAGCCCAGCGCATCCCGCGCCGTCAGGTCGCGTTTTCTGCCCAAAAGCTTGCTGCCGATCAGCCAGCGGCTGCCCGCTTCAAAAATGGCGGCCGAAAGCCCCATCACCAGCCCGCTGCCCACCAGCGTATCCATAAAATTCGCCACCGTATCCACTCGATAAAGCAAAGAAAGCAGCGGCAGCCTCAATAAATATTGAATGACCAAATAAGTGAAAAGCCCTGCCAGAGCCGATTTCCAAGGCACACGGCGGGCGGCGCATAACACCACCAACACGATCGCCGGCAGGAAAAACGCCGCTGTCAGGGTGAAAATCATTGCTGCAAAAGTTGAAATACTAACCACGAATGACTCCTCTCTTTGAAAGCCCGCTCAAAAATTTTCGCCGGCCTTCCTACTGCTTCTGATAAAGCCGCATGCGGCGGGCGCAAAAACAGTTTGCCTTTTTCTTCAAATTCGAATCCTCCCCGCGCATGCATGACACATGTTAAAAGTATACCCCCCGCGGCGGTTTGCTGTCAACCGCGGGGGCGCATTGTTCACAGTTTGGCTTTTTATTGCATAAAAAAGCGGCCGCGCGATGCTGGTTCATCACGCGGCCGCCAAAACGAACATTATGTAAAAGGGTTCCGATCGGTTTTTTTCGCCGTTCTTCGCCCTTCCCTCAGGGCAAACAACGGCTTCTGCCATTATTCATCCTTCGGCTAAGCGCTTCTTCCCCTGGCATGAAAACGATCGGCCTTGCGGCCATATCGCGCCCTTCATGCAGCGCCTCTGTTCTCATCTTGAAAGAACAATCCTATTATCTGTGGCGGAACACAAATTATCAGTGGTATTTTTTGGTTATTTTTGCGATTGTAAAAACGCTTCGATGTTTTCGAGCACCTTTTGAGAAAGCCGCGCGGTGCACTGCACCGAAGAACCGGAACAGCGCAGGGTGTGGATGGCGTTTTGGTAACCCTCCAGCGCGTCGCCCATGCTATCCATGGCCACCCCGTCGCAAAGATAGAAATTCCCCTTGCCGTTTTTCAGCCAGTTCTGCAAAGCAGGCAGATCGAAACAGGGGCCGATGGCGGTGTTCAACAGAATTTTGCCGTTTCCGAACTGTTCAAATTCTTTTTCATGCAGAAGAATGGTGTTTTTATTGAGGTGCGCCGAAACGATCTCCACCGTTTGCAGCAATTCTTCCAGCGGCAGATAGCGGCTGCCCCTGGCTTCCTGTTCGGGCTTGCGGGTGCGGCTGTAATAATAGACCTCCGCGCCGAAAAAGCGCAGCGCATCCGCCATCATTCCGCCGGTTCTGCCCATGCCCAAAATGCCCGCTTTCACGCCTGTCAGTTCGCTGGGGCGGCTTTTCCACATCTGATCGCCAAAACCATGCATCAGCCTTATCAGCTCGCTGATGCCATATTCGATCACGCCCTCATCGCCGTAATCGCGGATGCCGGTGACGGCAATGCCGCGCTGGCGGGCTTTGGCCAGATCTACATTGGCGCTTTTCTCATCATAAAGGGTGCAGCACATGCCGATATATTTCAGGTTGGGGCAGGCATCGATCACATCGCCCGTGATCTTGCCTGTGAAAGAAACCAGCGCGCCATCCGCGTCGCCGATGCGGCGGATGATCTCTTGTGTTTCCAGTGTTGTGTCGGGATAAGCCACATATTCCCGGGCGGTCTGCTTCACTTTTTCCAGATGTTCCTGATCTAAACCAATTTCCTCGATGGCCACTAATTTTCGAAACATTTCATTTTGTCCTTTCACTTTGATAAGCCCAGTATAACAAACTTTATCGGGCCCGTAAAGCCGCGGTTTTCCAAAAAACAATATCGCTTTTTCTGGAAATCACTGCCCACCTGTGCTATGATGAGCCCAGAGGTGATAATGATGAATAGAATCGATTTAAACTGTGATCTGGGCGAAAGCTTCGGCGCCTACACCATCGGTCTGGATGAAGCGGTCATCCCCCATGTATCCTCTGTCAATGTGGCCTGCGGCTGGCATGGCGGCGACCCTCTGGTCATGGAAAAAACCGTAGCGCTTGCCCGGCAGTTCGGCGTTGCCGTGGGGGCTCACCCGGGCTTTCCCGATCTGATGGGCTTTGGCCGCCGCGAAATCAAAGCTTCCCCCGATGAAGTTTATGCCTATGTCAAATATCAGCTGGGCGCCTTATCGGGCTTCACCCGTTCCCAAGGCGTTGAGATCCAGCATATGAAAGCGCATGGCGCGCTTTATAACATGGCAGGCAAAGATCTTGCGCTGGCGAAAGCCCTTTGCCGCGCTGTGCATGATTTCGACAGC
Source organism: Acidaminobacterium chupaoyuni (assembly GCF_047936785.1). Lineage (GTDB taxonomy): Bacteria > Bacillota > Clostridia > Oscillospirales > Butyricicoccaceae > Acidaminobacterium > Acidaminobacterium chupaoyuni. The sequence continues at coordinate 948,164 of NZ_CP176394.1, read as the reverse complement.
CAGATGATCGTTCTGGCTCTGGCGGGCAGCAAAATGGAAGAAGCCTGCCGGGAGCTTTCGGTTCCCTGCGCCCGCGAATTTTTCGCCGACCGCGCCTATGGCCCCGATGGCAATCTTGTGCCGCGCAGCCAGCCCGGCGCCGTGATCCACGACACGCCAACCGCGCTGGATCGCGTGATCCAGATGATCCGCAGCGGCACCATCACCGCTTCCGACGGTTCACAGCTGCCGGTCGCCTGTGATTCGATCTGCGTGCATGGCGATAACGAAAGCGCCGTGAATTTTGTAACGGCCATTCGGCAGCGCCTTGCGCAGGAACAGATCGAGGTTCAGCCCTTCGGCCGCTTTTTGAGGTGAGCCGATGGAAGATTCCGTTCGCTTTCTGCCCTGCGGCGACAGCGCCGTCACCGTCGAATTCGGCAGCACCATCGATAATATGCTCAACCAGACCATCCATGCGTTTTGCGGCGCGGTGGAAGGCCTGCCTTTGCCCGCCCTTCGTGAAGTGGTGCCCACCTATCGTTCGGCAACGATCCACTATGATCCCGAACAAATGAGTTACGGCGAGCTTTGCTCGCTGCTCGCGCCGCTGGCCCAGAGCATCCGCCCCGAAGAAAAAGCCGGTGAACTGATCGAGATCCCCGTTCTTTACGGCGGCGAACAGGGGCCTGATCTTGAGATCGTGGCCGCCCATTGCGGCCTGAGCGCCGAAGAAGTCATCCGGCTGCATTCCGCGCCCGATTACCGCATTTTCATGCTGGGCTTCACCCCCGGCTTCCCCTATCTGGGCGGGATGGACCCCAAGCTTTCCACCCCCCGCCGCAAAGAACCCCGCACCGCCATCCCCGCAGGTTCCGTGGGCATTGCCGGGGGGCAGACGGGCATCTATCCCATCGTTTCACCCGGCGGGTGGCAGCTGATCGGCCGAACGCCGCTTTCACTGTTCGACCCCGCCGCAAACCCGCCCATCCTTTTGGCGGCGGGCAAGCGCATCCGCTTTGTGCCCATCGATGCGCAAACCTTTGAAACCATTCAAAAAGGGGGTGGCCGTTTATGATGCGTGTTCTTGCGCCCGGCCTGTTGACCACCTTTCAAGATCTGGGCCGCCACGGCTGGCAAAAATTCGGCGTGCCCGTTTCGGGCGCCATGGATCAGCGCTCGCTGATTTTTGCCAACCTGCTGGCGGGCAACCCTGCCCATGAGGCCGCGCTGGAATTTACCATGCTGGGCCCCACCGTGGAATTTTCTTCCCCCGCGGTGTTTGCCCTTTGCGGCGGCGAGTTTCAGCCCACGCTCAACGGCAAAGCCCTTGAAATGGGGCGGGCTTATATCGCCCCCAAAGGCGCTGTGCTCACCATCGGCCCCGCCCGCGCGGGCTGCCGCGGTTATCTGGCCGTCAACGGCGGTTTCACCTTAACGCCTGTGATGGGCAGCCGCTCCACCTATTTAAAAGGCGGTTTCGGCGGCTGGCAGGGGCGCGCCCTTCAAAAAGGCGATGAGCTGCCCCTGCGCGGCAGCGTTTGCTATCTCAACGCCATGGATCGGCGCTTCATTCCTCAGCAGCCCTGCTGTTCTTCCCCCACGCTGCGGGTCATTCTCGGCCCCCAGGATGACGCGTTTTCCGCTCAGGGCATCAAAACTTTTCTTTCTTCCCCTTACCGCATCGACCCGAAAAGCGACCGCATGGGTTATCGCCTTCTGGGCGCGCCTATTGCCCGCGCCCCAGGCGTGACAGACGGCAATATTCTTTCAGACGGTGTGGCCATGGGCTCCATTCAGGTGCCCGATGCCCTGCCGCTGATGATGATGGCCGATCGCCAGACCACCGGCGGATATACCAAGATCGCCACCGTCATCACTTGTGACCTGCCCCTCGCGGCTCAATGCCGCCCGGGCGACACCCTTCGCTTCGAGGCCGTTTCCATGGAAGAAGCCCAGCGCCTCTTCCGCAGGCAGCAGCGGGAATTCCGCGCGCTGGCTCAGGCTCTGGATCAGCCCGACGGCCTTTGGGATTAAACACTTCTGCGCCATAAAAAAGCTCCCCCCGCGCAAAAGAACCGTTTCGATAAAACAAGGCGGCAAACCGCCTTTGTTCTATCTTCCGATCGCTGCGCGGCGGGGAGTTTTGATTTTTATTTCATCTCGGAAGTTTCCGTTTCCATCCGGCGCATGGCCGCGCGGAACTGGAAGAAAAACAGCGTTGCCGTGGTGGCCACTGCCAAAAGGTCGGCCACCGGTTCCGCGGCAAACACGGCGGTGGTCTTATTCGCCGGCATCAGCACAGGCATCAGATAGATCAGCGGGATCAGCAGAATGATTTTGCGCAGCAGGGCCAGAAACAGCGAGCTTTTGGCGTTGCCCAGCGCGATGAAAGTCTGCTGGCAGGCGATCTGCACCCCGAAAACGCCGCATGCCGCCAGATAAATGCGCATGGCGTGGCTTGCAAACCGCACCAAAGCAGGGTCGTTATTGAAAATTTTCACAAAAACACCCGGGAAAAGCATTGCGGAAGCCCACAGCACCGTGGAATAAATAACACAGCAGAGCAGCAGCAGTTTGAAGCTTTGCTTGACGCGTTTTTCATCTTTTGCCCCGTAATTATAGCTGATGATGGGCTGCGCGCCCTGGGTAAGCCCCATCAGGGGCAGCATGGCGAACTGGTTCACACTGGTGAGAATAGTCATGGCGCCCACCGCCAGATCGCCGCCGTAACGCAGCAGCGAAGCGTTGAAGCAAACGGCGATCAGGCTTTCGGTGGATTGCATGATGAACGGCGCCATGCCCAGCGCCACACTGGGCAGCACGATTTTTTTCTTTAATCGAAGGTTGGCTTTTTTGATGCGCAGCGTCGTTTTTTTGCCCGTGAGGAATCGCAGGATCCAAATCATCGAAAGCGCCTGCGAAAGGATCGTCGCCAGCGCCGCCCCGCGCACGCCCATATGGAACCCGAAAATCAAAATCGGGTCGAGAATGATGTTGCAGACAGCGCCGATGAGCACCGTCAGCATACTGATTTTTGAAAAGCCCTGGCAGGTGATGAACGCATTCAGCCCCAGGGTCATCTGCACGAAGATCGTGCCCGCAGCATAGATGCGCATATACTGCATGGCATAATCGATGGTATTTTCACTGGCGCCGAAAGAAAGCAGCATCGGCCTTGCGAAAAGGATGAACACCGCCGTTAGAATAACAGAAAGCAGAAAAAGCAGCGTTACGGCGTTGCCCAATGTTTTTTCGGCTTCTTCCTGATTCCCCTGCCCCAGAAAAATAGAGGCGCGGGGGGCGGCGCCCATGCCCGCAAGGGCCGCAAACGCCGAAATCAGCATGATCAGCGGCAAACAGACCCCGACCCCCGTCAGCGCCAGTTTGCCCACTTCGTGAATATGGCCGATATACATTCTGTCGACCAGGTTGTATAATAGATTAATGATCTGCGCCGCGATGGCCGGCATGGCCAGCTTGCGCAGCAGCCTGCCTACCGGTTCCCGGCCCAGCGCCTGTGTATTGTTCTGCTGCATTTTTCGCTCCCCTTACATTGACTTTCTTAAGATCTCGCTGTAATATAGTTTACAACGAAACAGTTTTATTGTCAACCACATGGAGGTATCAACATGGATCAACCCATCAGCCGGTTTTTATGGTTCACCAAACAAGCGGATAAGCTGTATGGTTCTTTGCTGCTGACTGCCGCCGAGCAATGCGGGCTCACCACTCCTCAGGCGCAGGTGCTTTGCTTTTTGGGCAATAACCCCCAAATGGATACGGCGCGTGACATGGCCTATCTGCGCAATTTTTCAAAAGCCTATATTTCCCGCGCGCTGGAACCGCTGCTTGAAAAAAAGCTGGTCGTCATTCGAACCGATCCCACCGATCGCCGCCTGCAGCATTTAAAGCTCACGCCCCATGGCAGGCAGATCTTTGAGCTGCTTCACAAAACACAAACAGATTTCATCGGGCGCCTCACCCAATCGCTCAGCCCCGAAGAAACCGAAACGCTTTGGGCGCTGCTCGATAAAATCTCTCAACAATCTTTATCTCTGGAGGAATCTTAATGCTCCCCGAAAACAATCGCATCCAGGAAAAGCTTTCTCTCCTGCAGCATCCGCTGCTCAGCATGGAAGAAACGCGCCCCTATATGCAGCTGATGATGCAATACGACTGCGCCATGCTGGAAGTGCGCACAAAGCTGGAAGTTCTCAATTCCGAGCTTTCGCTGGAAAGCGAACATAACCCCTTCGAATCGATCAAATGCCGCTTGAAAAAGCCGCAGAGCATCTTAGAAAAGCTGCAGCGCCGCAATCTGCCCATCTCGGTGGACAGCATCGAAAAAAACCTGACCGATGTGGCGGGCATCCGCGTCATCTGCTCTTTTCCCGAAGATATCTATCGCATGGCGGAATGCCTTTGCGCGCAGGATGACATCATCGTTTGCGAAGTGAAGGATTATATCAAAAACCCCAAACCCAACGGCTATCGCAGCCTGCATCTGATTCTCGATGTGCCGATTTTCCTCACCAATGAAAAAAAGCACATGAAGGTGGAGGTGCAGTTCCGCACCATTGCCATGGATTTTTGGGCCAGCCTGGAACATAAAGTGCGCTATAAGAAGGATATCAAACATTCGGCCATGATCGCGGCCGATTTAAAGCTTTGCGCCGAAACCATCAACGCCATGGATCACGAGATGCAGCGCATCCGCCACCTGATCGAAGAAAATTCCGGCGAAGCTTCTAAAGATCCTGCGCCGAAGCCTTAAAAACCTGCCGAAACAGCAGAAAAGGCGTCACCATAACGGTGACGCCTTTTTTGATATCCTCTTATTCGGTTACCAGTTCTTTCAGTGCGGTGTAATAGATCTCCATCGCCTTCATCAGGTTATCGATCTTCGCATATTCGTTGGGCATATGCTCGGTGGTCTCTTCCCCGGGGAAATTCGGCCCAAACGCCACGCAATTATCCAAAGCGCGGGCATAAGTGGCGCCGCCCGAAATTTTGGGCTTGCTTTCATGGTCGCCCGTGATCTCTTGATAAGCCTTCGTCAGCGCTTTTGCCAACGGGCTGTCAAGGGGCAGATAGATCGAGCGCAGCCAATCCACTTCTTTCATTTCAAGACCGTATTCTTTGCCTTTTTCGCTTAGCAGGCGCAAAACCGTCTCTTTTTCGGTCTTCACCGGCAGGCGCAGATCCAGCCCGATCTTCGTGCCGTTTTCATCGGCCTGCACCATGCCCATATTCACAGAAAGAGGGCCGGAAAAATCTTCCAAGCTCTCTTTTGAGAACCCTTCGAACCGATGCTGATCCACCAGACAATCGGCGATGAATTCCATGGCGCGGTCGCCCTTGCCCGCTTCGTTCATGGCCGAAACCAAATGATAAATGGCGTTGACCCCCAGCCACGGGTTTTTCGCGTGGGCGCCCTTGCCAACGGTTTCGATCTCGCCGCCCGCGATTTTATATTCATAGCCATGAGCTTTCAGCCGTTCTTCCACCGCGCTGTCTTGCTTGGTGAAGGCAAAAGCCGCCACGGCGTTCATGCTGTCGCCCCCGCGGAATGGCGTTTTGGCCGGTGTTTTTGTGGTGAATTCCACCTGAAGCAGCCCTTTTTCGGCATAAACAAAGGGGAAGCCGCTGTCGGGGGTAAAACTCATCACGGGGATCTCTTCCTGCGCCACATAATGGTTGATGCAGGCCCACGAAGTTTCCTCCGCAAGGCCCAAAATGAAGCGCACGCGGTTTTTCAGTTTTGCGCCCTCATCCAAAAGCGCTTTCAAGGCATAAGCCGCCGCCAAAACGGGGCCTTTATCATCCTGGATGCCGCGGCCGTAAATGCGCCCGTCGCGCACTTCGGGCTTAAACGGGTCGCTTTCCCAGCCGTCTTCTTTTCGGGCGGGCACCACATCCAAATGGCCCAGAATGCCGAACAAAGGCCCTTCGCCGATTTCGGCATAGCCATAATATCCCTCCGGATCGGCATAAGTGGAAAATCCCATCCTTTTCAGGATGTTCAAGGTGACCTCCAAACATTCCACCGCCTTTTTGCCCGTGGGGAACCCTTCTTCGGGCTTGCCCACAGAGGCCACGCTCACCACGGCCAGCGCGTCTTCAACAAAGGCATCGCGATATTCTTTCAGCTGCATGAAAAAAACCTCCTTCATCCTGCATTGTCATTTTTTTGCATTCTAACCATATTTTCTTCACTATACACCGACTTTTCTTCGAAGTCAATTTCTTTGTGCAAGATTAATATTTTACCGCTGCAATGTATAAAAATAATTGTTGAATATGCAGAATAATAATGGTATGATGAAGACAATTAAAGGAAGTTTTCCCCTGCAAACAGAGAATCTCAAACACAATATTTGAATGCGAGGTGTTCTTCATGGCAAAGCAAAAGGGTAAATTTGCAATGCCCCCGGCAATGATCATCGTGAGTATCTTCCTTTTACTCATCGCAATTCTCACATGGTTTGTTCCCACTTCAGTCGTTGTGAGCAACGATGACGGAACAAAGGAGATCGTTTACAACGCCAAATTCGATGATGAAGGCAATGTGGTGAAAGACGCCGGAACAGCCCCCGCGGGCCTGTGGCAGATCGTCAAAGCCCCCATCACAGGCTTCCAAAAGGGCAGCGATGTGGTTTTCGCCATTTTGATCGCCGGTTCGTTTTTGGGCCTTCTGAATTACACAGGCGCTTTGGATGCCGGCATCGGCGCGCTGCTGCGGCGCTTCACCGGCAGAAAACTTCTGATTACCCTGACCCTGGTCTTTGCTCTGATGGGCACCATCTTCGGCACATGGGAAGAGATCCCCGTTTATGCCATCGCGGTGGTTCCGCTGGTGGTGATGGCCGGTTATGATGTGATGACAGCCCTTGCCGTTTTGTTCGTTGGCGCCACCATCGGCAACATGGCCAGCGTTGTTAACCCGTTCTCTACCGGCGCCGCCATTTCCACCATCGGCAACGATGCGCTGTCTTTAGGCTCCGGCATGGTGCTGCGTTTCATTCTGTTCATCGCCATGTTCGTTCTTGGCACATTCTTTGTTCTGCGTTATGCCGAACGGGTGAAGAAAGATCCCACGAAATCCGTTCTTCACGGCATTGACGGCATCCAGACTCTTGCCGACCGCAAAGATTCCGCCAATATGCCTCAAATGACCAAAGCCCGCAAATGGTCGCTGATTATCTTCATCGTGATGATCCTGCTGACCGTCATCGGTTATATCCCCTGGGGCGAGATCCATGTGGGCGAACGCACCATGTATGATATCATCAACGCCCCCCAAACCGTTTTGATGGAAAAGGTTCCGTTCATCGGCAACCTGCTCGGCTCCACCGGTTTCACCAACTGGGGCGACTGGTATTTTGATGAATATTCTTATGTTTTCCTGCTGGGCACCATTGTTGTGGCCTTCATCAACCGCCTGAAGCTCGATGAATTTGTGAAGCAAGTCGTTTCCGGCGCCCGCGATCTTCTGGGTGTTACCCTGGTTCTGGGCGTTGCAAAAGGCATTTCCGTTCTGATGGGTTCAAAAACCTATGGCATCAGCGTGACTTTCGTTTATTGGATCCAGAACGCGCTGCAAAGTGTTCCCGCGTGGGCGTTCGTTATCGCCTGCCTGCTGGCATATCTGGCCATCGGCTTCTTCCTGCAATCCACCAGCAGCGTCGCCGGCATCACCATGACGATTCTGGGCGCTGTGGCAGGCGCGCTGTTCGCTTCGAATGCAATGATCGGTGAGATCGGCGGTCAGGTCATGTTGGTTTCCTGCTTCACCGTCGGCATCAACTTCATGTCCGGCATCTATCCGGGCGCCACCACCATGGGCACCTTGGATCTTGTGAAAGTGCCTTATGACAAATACCTGTCGTTCATGCTCAAAGCCACGATCCCCCTGCTGATCCTCAGTGCTTTGATTATTTCCATCGCGCCTTATCTGCATCTCATCTAACTTTTCGCCTCATATAAGGGAACCGGCAAGATCGAATCGATCTTGCCGGTTTCCTGTTTTCGGGGCTCCACAGCGCCCCGCGCAGCTTCTCTCTGCCCTGTTTTGGTTTTTCATAACGCCTGCGTTCCTGGGTCTTCTGATTTGTTTGCATGGCTTCTGTCTGCTCTGTTTTAGCTTTCACAGCGCCCGTTTGAAGGGCGCTGTTTTTGTTTTAAGCCGTTTCTTCAAAATTGCCTGTGTAAAGCTGATAATATTTTCCCTTTTCCGCAATCAATTCGTCATGGGTGCCGCGCTCGATGATGCGGCCGTTTTCCAGAACCATGATACAATCGGCGTTACGCACGGTGGAAAGGCGGTGCGCGATGACAAAGGTGGTTCTGCCATGCATCAGGCCATCCATGCCTCCCTGCACAAGCGCTTCCGTTCGGGTATCGATGGAGCTTGTGGCTTCATCCAGAATCAAAACGGGCGGGTCGGCCACGGCGGCGCGGGCGATAGCCAGCAGCTGGCGCTGCCCTTGGCTCAGGTTGCCGCCATCCCCGCTCAAAGGCGTTTCGTATCCCTGGGGAAGCCTGCAGATAAATCCATCCGCATTGGCCAGCCGCGCCGCGGCGATGCATTCTTCATCGGTGGCTTCCAGCCGCCCATAACGGATGTTTTCCATCACAGTGCCGGTGAACAGGTGCGTATCCTGCAAAACGATGCCCAGCGAACGGCGCAGATCCTGCTTTTTGATCTTATTGATGTTGATGCCGTCATAGCGTATTTTGCCATCCTGAATATCATAAAAACGGTTGATAAGATTGGTGATGGTGGTTTTGCCCGCGCCGGTGGAACCCACAAAGGCGATTTTCTGGCCGGGCGTGGCGAACAGCTTGATATCATGCAGCACAAGTTTGTTTTCTTCATAGCCAAAATCCACATCATCAAATACCACATCGCCTTTCAGCTGGGTATAGGTGACGGTCTGATCCGCCGCATGAGGGTGCTTCCAGGCCCAAAGGCCTGTGCGCCGGTCGGTTTCTTCCAGCTCGCCGTCTTTGCCCCACCGGGCGTTGCATAAGGTCACATAGCCTTCATCCGCTTCGGGCTTTTCATCCAGAAGCGTGAAAATGCGGCCCGCGCCCGCCAGCGCCATAATTACGCTGTTGAGCTGCTGGTTGATCTGCATAATGGGCTGGTTGAAGCTTTTATTGAAAGTTAAAAACGAAACCAAGGTGCCCAAAGTCAGCCCGGCATAACCATTCAGCGCCAAAGTACCGCCCAGAACGGCGCAAAGCACATAGCTTAAATGGCCGATATTGCCGGTGATCGGCCCCAGAATATTGGCGAACTGGTTCGCATTGCTGGCGCTTTCGCGCAGGGTGTTATTCATCTCTTTAAATTGTTCGAGGGTCTTTTCTTCGTGGCAAAAAACCTTGACGACTTTTTGCCCTTCCATCATTTCTTCGATATATCCGTTCAGCGCCCCCAGGTCTTTTTGCTGTTTGATGAAAAACCGGCCCGATTTGGCAGCCACCTTTTTGGTGACATAAAGTGTGATGCCCACCATAAAAAGGCTCAGCGCCGTCAGCGGCAGGTTCAGCATCACCATGCTGATCAGCACGCTCACAAGCGTGAACCCGCTGGAAAGGAACTGCGGCAGGCTCTGGCCGATCATCTGGCGCAGAGTATCGGTGTCGTTGGTATAGATCGACATGATGTCGCCGTGGGCATGGGTATCGAAATAGCGGATGGGCAGCGATTCCATGTGGGTGAACAGCTGCACACGCAGCTGCTTCAAGGTTCCCTGGCTCACAGTCACCATCAGGCGATTATAGGCCCATGAACAGAAGATGCCCCCTGCATAAATGGCGGCCATGCGGCATAACGCGCCGAACAGCGGCCCAAAATCCGGTGTTTTTGCTTTGGTCAACGGAAGAATATATTGGTCGATCAGCGTTTTTAAAAACAGTGTGCCCTTCACGGTGGCCAAAGTGGAACCCACCAAAAACACAGCCACCAGCAAACAATGGAACTTATATTTTTTGAAAATGATGCCCAGCAGCCGTTTTAAGATGGGCCCCGCGTTTTCAACCTTTTGGCGCGGCGCACCCATTCTTCCCGGTCCGCCCGGCCCGCGCACTTCACGCACTTTTTCCTGTGCCATTATTGCGCACCTCCCGCTTTATCAAAATCTCCGCCGCTGACCTGCGATTCATACACCTCGCGATAGATCCTGTTGTTTTTCAGCAGCGCTTCGTGGGTGTCGAATCCATCGATCCGGCCTTCTTCCAAAACAAGGATGCGGTCGCAGTCCTGCACGCTGGAAATACGCTGGGCAATGATAAGCTTGGTGGTCTGGGGGATCTCTTCCGCCAGCGCTTTTCTGATCTGAGCGTCTGTAGCGGTATCCACCGCGCTGGTGGAATCATCCAAAATCAATATTTTTGGCTTTTTCAAAAGCGCGCGCGCAATGCAGAGGCGCTGCTTCTGCCCGCCCGAAACATTGGTTCCGCCCTGTTCGATGCGGGTCTGATAGCCTTCGGGCATTTTTGCGATAAATTCTTCGGCGCAGGCCAATTGGCAAACCCTGCGGCATTCCGCTTCATCGGCCTGTTCATTGCCCCATCTCAGGTTTTCCAAAATTGTGCCGCTGAATAAAATATTCTTTTGCAGCACCACCGCCACCTGATTTCTCAGCGTTTCCAGATCATAGGCGCGCACATCTTTTCCGCCCACCCAAACGCTGCCCTTTGTCACATCATAAAGGCGGCTGATGAGGCTGACCAAGGTCGATTTTGCGCTGCCTGTGCCGCCGATGATGCCGATGGTCTCGCCGGAACGGATATGGAAATCCACATCCTGCAAAACATCCCTGCCCGAACCCTGCCGATAAGCAAACGAAACATGGTTGAAATCGATCTGGCCGTTTTCAAGCATCATCACAGGGTTTTGCGGGTTTTTCAGCGTGCTTTCTTCTTTTAAAACTTCTGTGATGCGCCGCGCGCTGGCCGCGCTCATGGTGACCATTACAAACACCATCGAAAGCATCATCAGGCTCATCAGGATATTCATCACATAGCTGAAAAGGCTGGTGAGCTGGCCTGTTGTCAGGCTGCCGCCAACGATCATGTGGGCGCCCAGCCACGAAAGCGAAAGCATGCAGCCATAAACCGCCAGCATCATCGATGGGTGGTTCAGCGTTAAAATGCTTTCGGCTTTCACAAACAGCCCACATAAACGCTCGGCCGCGGCCGTGAACTTTTTATTTTCATATTTCTCGCGCACATACGCTTTCACCACGCGAATGGCCGAAACATTTTCCTGCACACTGCTGTTTAGCGCATCATATTGGGCGAACACCTGGGTGAAAAACCCCGATACCCTTGAAATGATGACCGCCAGCACCGTTGCCAGAAAAGCGATGGCCGCCACAAAGATCAGCGCCAGCTTGGCGTGGATGGTGAACGCCATGATCAGCGCGCAGACCAAAGTTACCGGCGCGCGCACGCACATTCTTAAAATCATCTGGTAAGCATTCTGCAGATTGCTCACATCGGTGGTAAGCCTTGTCACAAGGCCCGCTGTGCTGAATTTATCGATGTTGGCGAAAGAAAAGCCCTGAATTCTTTCAAACATCGTTTCACGCAGGTTGCAGGCAAACCCTGTGGAAGCTTTCGCCGCCAGTTTGCCGCCCAAAACGCCGAAAGTCAGGCTCAGCATAGCCATTACCAGCATAATGCCGCCGTAAAGGCATACTTTTTCCATGTTCCCGGCCTCGATGCCCTGATCGATGATAGAGGCCATCAACAGCGGGATGGCCACTTCCATCAACACTTCAAGCACCATAAAAAGCGGCGTCAGCAGCGATACTTTTTTATATTGCTTCACCTGACCCCATAAGGTTTTTATCATTTGCCGTTCATCCTTTCCCTGTTGCGAAAGATCCGTTTTTTCATCATTTTGCCTCGCGCTCTAAATTTTCTTTGATGCGGCGTGCCGTTTTCAAAAAGCATTCCAGATCTTCGGCGGGGATATCTTTTCGCATCTGTTCTTCGATCAACACGATCTCGCGCCGTATTTTTTCTTCCAGAAGTATCGCTTTTGGCGTCAGCACCAGTTTTTTCAATCTGGCATCCTGCGGAACCGATTCGCGCAGAATAAAATCATTTTTTTCCATCAGCTGGATCATGGAAGACGCCGTTGAGCGGCGGATCGAAAAAGTTTCTTCCACATCGCGCTGAAAAATATCTTCCCCACGGTGGTCATAAAGATATCCGATGATCCACCCGTGCATTCCCGTGATATGTTCGTTTTCAGAAAACGCGGTTTGATGAATGCGCCGTTTGATGAGGTTCGAAATGGCCTTGAGCTGAAAGCCGATGGTTTCTTCCCGGTTCATGCCTCTCACTCCTTTTGCAATATTGTTAGCTTACTAACATTATAGGCCTTTCTGTTTTTCTCTGTCAACCCACCGGGCATATTTTTACACTTCATTCACAGTAAAAAAGCAAAAAAAATAACGCCCACCCGCTTTAGAACAAAAAGCGGATGGGCTGTCTATTTTTCAATTCTTTGGCGGCGGGCCTTTTCAGATCAAGCCTTCCTATTCCCGGGTCATGGCGATGGCGCTGGCCCTGTTTTTGACCCCCAGCTTGTGATAGATGTGAGTGATATGGAATTTCACGGTTCTCACCGTAATGCCCAGAAATGCGGCGATCTCTTCGTTTTTCATGCCCTCCACCAAAAGTTTCAGCACAGTGGTTTCGGCATCGGTGAGAGGAATGCGCCCTTTCTCTTTTTCGGGCTTCAAATAAAGCGGATAATAAAGCGCCTGGCGCTGGGCGGCTTCGCGCCATTTTTTCATGATTTTTTCATCGGAAAAATTCTTGATCTTCTGCAGCATTTCATAAACCGCCGCGCCCTCATCGGCCACGATGCGAATAAATTTATATTCGGCGCATTTTACGAGCGTTTCCTCAAAAATGCTTTGCCATGCGGGGTCTTTCATGCGATAAAGGGCGATAGCGCCCAAGATTCCGGCTTCCATCCTGCCATATTCGCGGTGATAGGCGGTGAAATAATGGTTGAGCTGGCCTAATAGAGCAAGCGCTTCGTTATGTTTTTCCTGCAGCAGATAGCAGCGAACCTTCGTGAGAAAACAATAACGGTCGATCACATGAAAGGTTTCATATTCGTTGGGCGCTTCATGGCTCATCCATTCCGCAGCCTCCCGATAACCGCCCCGCAGCAGTTTCATCCGCAGATCAAACGCCCGCATATTGGGCTGCAGGGTTTTTTCGCCGATGCTTTGGCAAACGGTCTGTTCCACATAAAAAGCTTCCTCCAGATTCCCCTGGGCGGCAAAAATGCGGCTGATAATGGCCGCCGCGGCGAAACGCAGCTGATCGTTGCCGCCGATCTGGGCTTCGGCCATGCCGCTGTTGAGTTTCACCAAAGCCGGGGCAAATTTCTGGCCGGCGGTTTTTTCAAAAAGGCTCTCGCCAAAACCAATATCCGCAAGACCGATGCTGCTTTTGCCCAAGGTCAATTCCACCGGAACGCGAAGCGTTTGATATAACAGCGCATCATGCTTTGACCATTCGCAAAAATCTTTGCCGCCGTTCATCAGGCTGGGCATATTGCCGGTGATGCTCATTTGATGGGTGGGAATATTTTTCTTTGAGATCAGCGGCGCAGTATCTTTGATCAGCTGGATCATGTTGGCCGTGCCGCGGTGAGGCAGCGCGATCTTTAAATAAACCAGCTCCCGTTGGGCTTCACGCCGCAAAGCGCCTTCTTTCGGGGCGGCCTGATAGCATTCTTCCAGCCTTGAAAACCACTGTTCGCTTTCTTCCACGCGGCAGCAAAGCGAATGCAGCATCGACAGCGCGCTCATCATGCGGGGCGATTTCAGCGCCAATTCTTCGGGCACAGCCAGATAATATTTTTCAAGCTCATAAAACTGGCCGTTCCCCGCATGGTTTTCGGCGTTTTCCAATAAAAGTTCATAAATTTGGCTGAAATTCTTCGCTTCATAGTAATAATAAAGCGCCTTGGGATATTCCTGCTTCAAGGTGTAATAAAGCGCCGCCCGTTCCTGGATCTCTCGAATTTTTTCCGCAGAAAAAACGATTTTTTGTTTCCACTGTAAGTATGCGTTGAAAACCGCGGGGATCTCATAGACCCCCGGGCTCTTCACCTGCAAAAAGCCGCCGATGCGCTGCATCTGCTCCAGCAGGGGCAAAACCTCCGCCTTGCCCGTCACCATCTGCGCCATTTCTTCGGTGAATTCATCAAACCCGCCGATGTTCAGCAAAAAATTCTGTATTTTCTCTTCCCACTTTGAAAAAAGCATTTGATCGAAGAGCAGAAAAACATCCCGATAAGCGGCCTCTTCGGCCTGCCTGCTGATTTGCTGCTCTTTGGCGATGCGCTTGCCGAGCAAAATCGTTCCCAAGACCCAGCCTTTGGTTTTCTCTAAAAGCGCTGTGATCTGCTGATCTGAAAAGCTCATTTTCTGCAAAGCGAAAAGTTTTTTGGCCTCTTCCCGGTCTAACGCCAGACAATCGGGGGAATATTCTTTCAGTTGGCCCGTCAGATCAAAGGGGCGCAGCCACGCCGGCAGTTCACAGCGGCCTAAAATCAAAAAACGCGTCTGATAAGATGCCTTGGCCATCATCGCCAAAACCTGCTCGCCATCATACACTGTGAGCAAATTCTGCACATCGTCGATCATCAGAAGCTGCACACCGCTTTCGATGGCGCTTTGGCAAATGTTTTTCCAATTTTCCTGCCCCACGCAAACGCTTGCTGTGTTGCCGTCATATTTTTTCAAGAATTCGGTGGCCGCGCAGGTTTTTCCATAGCCGATGGGCGCTTTTAGATAGATGACCTTAAATTCCTTGAAATCTTTTTCCATTTGAGAAAACAATTTTTCGCGTGGAATATTCTTCTCGGTTTTCATGCGAACTCCTTTTCTTTGCCGGCCGGTCGAAAGAATAGCCGAAAATGGCGGTTTTACAGCTTTGCTGTGAAACCGCCATTTGATGATTGGATTGATGCTGTTCTATTTTATTGTTTTATTTTGCTTCGTCATCCTTTTTCCGCAATGCAACGCTTCCCGCTGCGGCCAAAACGCTGATGGCCAACATGGCGCCCGCGCCGCCGCCTGTGTGAGGCAGGCCTTCCAGAGGAACCTTTTCATCTGTAATATCTTCGCTCTGTGCCGGTGTTTCTTTTGCAGGGGTTGTGGGCACAACAGCTTCGGGAATCGGGTTCTCGGGAATGATCTCGGGGACTTCCGGTTTGACTAAAGGAACATCCTCATTGGGGATAACTTCTTCTTCCGGAGTCGGATCTGGATCAGGTGTCGGAGTCGGAGTCGGATCTGGATCAGGTGTCGGAGTCGGAGTCGGATCGGGATCAGGTGTCGGAGTCGGAGTAGGATCGGGATCAGGGTCGGGATCAGGATCAGGATCAGGATCAGGATCAGGGTCGGGATCAGGATCAGGATCAGGCGTAGGCGTTACAATGTTTCGAAATTCATAGCTGTCTGTGCCTTCTGTCGCGTTGTTGTTATTGCCGTTATCATTCGAAGCTTTGTGGCTCGCCAGCGCTGCATGATATACTACGCCATTTTCATCCGTGATAACGATATCGATGGATCCGCCCGTCAGATTTAATTCAGGCACTTCATCGATGGATTCCCATTGTCCGCTGCCTTTTGCGCTGAAGCGATAATCGTTTTTGCCGATGGTCACTACAATATCCAATTTATCAAAAGGTGCTTTATTGCTGTTGGACGAATTGAAAATCTTCGTAAAATCCACATCTGTATTCTTTTTTGCAAAAGCTGTGGGGCCAACGGTCACCAACATACTGAAAACCAGGAACATCGAGAATATTTTCTGGAAGCGACGCGTCTTTTTTTTCATATCATTCACCCTCAATCGTTTTACTCTTTATTGTGCTTTCAGTATAACGGTTCAGAGTTACTTTTTCGGTTACATTTTCCAAGTTATTTTTTCTTTTTTCATGCCCTATCAATTCTAAATTTTGCGGCATTTTTATGGCTCATAAAAAGTAAAAGCGCCGAAAATTTCGGCGCCTTTCTCTATTTGCTTGTCACTGTCTTTTCTCTTTTTTCTTTTTTGTAATACAGCGCCGAGCAGCAAGTGGCGATTACGAACACCACAGCGGCAAAAATGAACGAATATTTTGCGCCTTTGGCATAGATCAGCCCCGCCACCAGTGAACCGATGATACCGCCCAGCGATTTGGTGGCATTATAAAAGCCCATGATCACATTGCTTTCTTTTCCCTGCGCTTTTTCGGCCACCAGCGCCTGCAGCAGCGGGATCGCCACCGCATTAAACGCATAATAGACGATATTGATGATCAAAAACGGCGTGACCGCATCCACAAACACCACGGCTAAAGTGGTAAAGGTGCAGGCGCCCAGCACATATGCCGTCGATTTTTTCACATTGGTGCGCTTGATGATCCATAAGCAGATGGTGGAATTGGCCGCCAGCGAGATAAAGCCGATCACGCCTTTGATCACGCCGTTATAAGCCGAAGTGAAGCCCAGCTGATCTTTGATAAAATAATTGAAGCATTGATCGTAGGCGGTGTAACCCAAATTTTGCAGCGCCGTCACCGAGAATAAAATGGCGAACATCACCGTCATGAATTTGCGGCTGTCGGCAAAAGCGGCGAAGGGATTGGCCTCTTTCACCAGCTGCCTGGTCGTGATTTGGTGAATATCCATCTGGGTGTCTTTTTCACAGACGAAATAAAAGGCGATGCCGCAAAGAAAAAGCAAAATCGATTGGGCGGCGAAAGCGGTTCCAATGGAAATTTCGCCTAAAAACCCGCCGATCATGAACCCAAAGGCGCTGCAAACGCTGCCGATGGTGGCTTGGATCATCAAATTGCGGCCTCTTTCCTGTTCCGGCGAACAGTTGACGATATAAGTCAAAAAGCTCACAAAAGTGGCGCCAATGAAAATGCCCGAAAAACCGCGGGCGATCACCACCATCATTTCTGTTCGCGCCAGCCCGAACATGGCCTGGCCGATGGCATAGCCTGTGCAGCCGATCAGCATGGAAGTGCGGCTGGAAATATATCCGTTCAGCTTGCCCCAGAAGGGTGAAAATAAAAAGTTCGCGATCTGCATGGCCGCCAAAGCCACACCGAACATATAAGCTTTCAAATGATATTCCACAATGAAAGTGGGGGTCACGGGGTGGGCGAAGTTCGCCGCCATATTCAGCACGCACATCACCACAAAGAATAAAAACATCCTCTTTTTGCTGTTTTGTTCCATCTTTTTCTCCTACTCTTCCTTCGCGGCCAGCGCCTCTTTTTGTTCCTGTGTCACATAATATCCCAAGCCGCATGCCATGATCGCGGCGCCCAGATACATCATTTTGTTGGGCACTTCGTTCAAAATCAAAAAGCCTGTAGCCGCCGTTACAAAAGGCCCCGCAAGGTTGATGACCGAAACCGAGGCCGGGCGCACATAGCGCAGCGCCCAAATGGGCACCGAATGGCACAGCAGGGTGCAAAACCAGCTGAGCAGAAGCAGATAAAGAATCGCTTTCCACGACAGGCCGAAATCGGAACCGTTAAAAACGCAGTAAGCCCCGTTGAAAATGGTGCAAAGCATGTAATCCACGCCCAAAAGCGGCAAAAGATCCAGCCCTTTTCTCACCGCGCGGCCAAACACCGTGTTGCCCGCGTTGAACAGCGCAGAAACCAAAATAATGATGATCGCAAGGCCGCTGGTGCTGCCGGCGCCCATATTGTCAAGGCCGATAACGCCCACGCCCACCAGACAAACGGCAATGCCCAGCATCGATTTTTTCGATATTTTCTCTTTTAAAAAGAACCAGGCGAAGACCACCACAAACACGGTTTGGATGTTGCCCAGCGTGTTGACGATAAACGCCGACGCGCCCTGATTGATGGCTTCCGCCCAGGAAAGCATGCCCACTGTTTTGGTGATGGAATAACCCACCAGCAGCAGAAATGTTTTTTTCGACATGGAAAAGACCTTTTGGCGGTTTTCTTTTTTAGAAAACAGCACCGGAACCACCAGAAGCGAAACAAACAACATGCGATAAAAGGTGATCACGGTGGAATCCACCCCCAAATTGATCAAAAGCTTGATCAGCGGCGAAATAAACGAACCGATCACCATTCCGCCGATGCAAACCAGATAAACCCGCAGCAGCGGCATTTGTTTTGTGTTTTCCATGTGTCGCCTCCATCTCGATCTTACATCATTCCCCATCTATTATAAAAGGTTAAGCTTATAAAGTAAATTGTGTGAACTTCCAAAAGCAGTCTGTGTTTTTCGTGGTTTTCCCTTGTTTTTTTCGTGATTTTGCCTTTTTTTGCAGTTTTTTGTCTTTGTCTTACCCAAAACTTTTTGCATAAAAATCGGGGGCAGAGAATCGCTCTCTGCCCCCGATTTTTTATTGCAGTTTTGCTTTATTTTTTATGAGAAGCGCGGTAAACGATTTCGCCCTCGATCATCGTCATCACGCAGCGTGTCATATTGCTGAAGGGGTGACCGTCGAACATGGCGACATCTGCATCCTTGCCCGGTTCCAGCGAACCGACGATGGCATCGATGCCCAGCAGCTTTGCGGGGTTGATGGTCACGCCCTTGAAAGCATCCGCCTCTTTCAGGCCATGGGCCATGCAAACGCCCACATCACGGGGCAGCCACTTGGTTTCAGAAGAAGTATCGGCCGTCAGGCATACCATGCAGCCTGCGTCGATGAGGGTCTGAGCGTTTTCGGGGATCGCGTTCCACAGTTCCATTTTTGCCGGCGGCATCAACAGAGGCCCCACCACGCATCTGGCCTTTTTGCTGCCCAGATATTCGGCGATCAGGTGGCCTTCCGTGGCGTGTTCCAGTGTATAATCCAAACCGAATTCCTCGGCGACGCGAATGGCTGTGCAGATATCATCCGCGCGGTGGCAGTGGATTCTGGCCTTCATCTCGCCGCGCACCACCGGAACAAGCGCTTCCAGCATGAAATCATATTTGCCGATCTTGGTGCGGTCGTCGCCCACCTGCAGCAGACGGTCGGAATAATTTTTGGCGTTGGCCAAAGTTTCGCGCCACACGCCGGCGTTGCCCATGCGGGTCATGGGTGATTTGTCGCGGGGGCCATAATTGGTTTTGGGGTTTTCGCCCAGCGCCATTTTCATGGCTTCTGTGCCGGGGATGACCATTTCATCGGCCACTTTGCCGCGCAGCTTGAATGCCACGCCGGTTCCGCCGATCAGATTGCCCGAACCGGGGCCTGTATAGCAAGTGGTGAAGCCCGCTTCACGCACTTCTTTCATGGCAAAATCAAAAGGATTCAGCGCGTCGATGCCCCGCAGATAAGCCTGGATGGGGCCGCTCATTTCATTGCCGTCGTTGCGGGTGCGATGCCAGTTGGGTTCGTTGAAGGTCGAAATGTGGGTATGGGCATCAATGAGGCCCGGGGTCACATATTTGCCTTTGGCATTGATGATCTCGGCATCTTCGGGGATCTCAACATTGGGGCCCACGGCGCGGATCTTTCCGCCTTCCACCAAAACGGTTCCGTTTTCCAAAATGGAGCCATCGACCAAAACGACCTTGCCGCCTTTGATTGCAATCATTGTTCCTTCTCCTTTTTATGTTTCGCTTCGAAACTTATTTATTTTTTGAAACCTGTTTTTCCATTATACACCCGATTTTTTCCTTTGGCAATCGCGCAAAATCATTGTAATCCGCCGCCCTATCCGATATAATAACTGCATCATGGTTCTTTTGTTTGATCGGCCCGCCCAAATGAGCCGGGCTGATCGTCAGCCACCTACACTATGTTATTGCGGAAAGGGATGTTTTTATGCTTCGCAGAAAAGATGAGATGACCTCTGTAAAAAAACCGAACCTTCGCGGCGGCGAAGGCGTGATCGATGCCTATGAACTGCTGCGCCCCTGCGACCTTTCGGGCAAGGCAAATCTCTGCGCCATTATGACGGTCGAGCCCGGATGTTCCATCGGTGAACACGCCCACCAGCCCGACGCCGAAATTTATTATATGCTGGAAGGCGAGCTGCGCGTTTGGGATAACGGCAAAGAAACGGTGTTTCATCCCGGCGATGTGATGTTCACCGCCAACGGCGATACCCACGCCGTGCGCAACGATTCCGATGCCCCCGCCAAAATGCTGGCCATCGTCATCGCCTAACCGCTTGATCCCTCTGATAAAAAGCAAGCTTTCAGCTTGTGAATTCGCGAGAAAAGCGGGCGCCCGTGCGTTTTGCAGGTGCCTATCAACCGGCTAAACTCCCGTCTGCGTAAAGCAGGCGGGAGTTTTTTATAAGCCGTTAAATATTGCAGCCATGTATAAAAGCGCGCCATTGACTTTCGGAAGGGCAGTTTATTGGAAGAAAGCGTATGCTCATGCTCTTTTTCAAAAACGTTTTACCCTGTCAGCCCCTGTGAACCCGGCCTTTCAGGGAATCCCCAGACTTTTCAACATGGCACCCGCGCTTTTTCGGCTGCCTGTTTTTTCCTTGCACTTTTCACTTTCGATTGACATAGGTTGGTAAATATGCTAGACTGCATTTCAACTAATTCAGAATGGAGGAACGGATATGGATCGTCGTTTCACGGTGCTGCCGAAAGCGGGCTTTCGTTTTTCGGAAACCTGTCGATGTTGCATCTCACAACAGCCCCGGCAAAAATTTTTTATTTTAAAAAGAATAAAGGAGACGAATTCATGTCTAACATCTATACTTCCATTGACCAGCTCATCGGCAACACGCCGCTGCTGGAGCTTTGCAATTTTGAAAAATTCCATCAGCTGAACGCCACGATTCTGGCGAAGCTCGAATCCTTCAACCCCGGCGGCAGCGTGAAAGATCGGGTGGCGCGGGCCATGATAGACGATGCAGAAGCCAGAGGGCTGCTGAAGCCCGGTTCCGTCATCATCGAACCCACCAGCGGCAACACAGGCATCGGTCTTGCCGCCGTGGCCGCCGCCCGTGGCTATCGCATGATCGTCACCATGCCCGAAACCATGTCTGTGGAACGCCGGAAGCTGATGAAAGGTTACGGCGCGGAGGTGGTCCTCACCGAGGGCGCCAAGGGGATGCAAGGCGCCATCGCCAAAGCGCAGGAACTGGCGGATCAAACGCCGGGCGGCTTTCTTCCCGGCCAGTTTGTGAACCCCGCCAACCCTGCGGCGCACCGCGCTTCCACCGGCCCCGAAATCTGGCGCGATACCGACGGAAAAGTGGATATTTTCGTGGCGGGCGTGGGCACAGGCGGCACGATCACCGGCGTGGGTGAATATCTGAAAGCGCAGAGCCCCGCCATCCGCATCGGCGCGGGCTTTGTGCCCGATGTGCTGAACACGAAGGTCTATGACGAGATCATTCGGGTGCGGAACGAAGACGCATTGGCGGCAGGGCGTGAAATCGGGAAACTGGAGGGCGTGCTGGCGGGAATTTCTTCCGGCGCGGCGGTTTGGGCGGCGCAGGCGCTGGCATCCCGGCCGGAAAACGCAGGCAAGGTGATCGTGGCGCTGCTGCCGGATACCGGCGAGCGCTATCTTTCCACCGCGCTGCTTATGGATTAAGCCATGGGAGACGAATTAACGGCGGCGCTGAACGCGGCGGCAGAGCGCGTGGCCGATCCGAAACGAAAATTATATGTGCAGCCCTCTGCTCTGCCGGGGCTGAAGCGGCGCATCGTGCGCCTGACGCGGCTGCTGCAGCGCGCGCTGTATCCCGGCGTGTTTGCCGATCAAACAGGATCCGACAGCCGAAAAATCGCCCGGGAATGTCTGCGTCTGGCGGCGCGGGAACTGGAACGGATGCTCCGGCAGGTGCTGCCGGAAGCCGAGGCGGATGCGGCCGCATTGGCGTTTTTCAAAAGCCTGCCTGATCTTCTGGCCGTGCTGGATACGGATGTCCGCGCGGCTTATGAGGGCGACCCCGCCGCCAGATCCGAGCGCGAGATCCTGCTCTCTTATCCGGCTTTTGAAGCCATCAGCATCTATCGCCCGGCCCATCGGCTCTATCAGCTGGGGGTGCCGCTGATTCCCCGGATGATGACGGAATATGCCCACAGCATCACCGGCATCGATATCCACCCCGGCGCGGATATCGGGCAATATTTTTTCATTGACCACGGCACCGGCGTGGTGATCGGCGAAACCTGCACCATCGGCGAGCATGTAAAGCTTTATCAGGGCGTGACGCTGGGGGCGCGGAGTTTTGCGCTGGATGAAAACGGCAACCCCGTGAAAGGCATCAAGCGCCACCCCGATATCGGCAATCGGGTGGTGATCTATGCGGGGGCCACCATTCTGGGCGGCGAAACCCATGTGGGCGATGATTGTGTCATCGGCGGCAGCGTGTGGCTGACGCATTCGCTGGAACCGGGGCAAACGATCTTCAACAGCGGCGAAGAATCCCGGCGGCGGACACGGCATTTTTCGGATCATGCCGAACCATCAAAAACCCAGACAGCCGAATAATCAAAAAGCAGACGCCCGCGAAAATGCGGGTGTCTGCTTTTCTTTTGCCCGATGCAGAAGCTGCAGGGCTTTTTGGTTTTTCTTTTGCCGTTTTTTATTTCTGATAATATTTGATCAGCGCCTGGGTTCCGTCGTTATCCAGCCCCATTTTGCTCATTTCTTCATAAAGGCCCAGCACCGTGTTGAGCATTTCCAGCTCTACGCCGCGCTTTTCACTTTCTTCCTTGATGATCTTCATGTCTTTGATAAAATGTTTCACAAAGAAGCCCGGCGCCAGATCGCCCTTCAAAACGCGGGGCGCCATATTGCTCAGCTGCCAGCTGCCCGCGGCGCCTGCGCCGATGGCTTCCAGCATTCTCTGGGGGTCAAGGCCCACTTTTTCGGCATAGACCAGCGCTTCGGTATAAGCGGCCGTTGCGCCCGCCACCGCGATTTGGTTCGCGGCCTTGGTATGCTGACCGGCGCCCGCGGGGCCCATCAGGATGATGTTTTTGCCCATGCATTCAAACAACGGCAGGGCTTCTTCGAAATCGGCCGGGTCGCCGCCCACCATGATGGAAAGCGTTCCGTTGCGCGCGCCGCTGTCGCCGCCCGAAACGGGGGCATCCATCACGCGAACGCCGCGTTTTTTCCCTTCTTCATATAATTTTTGCGCCAAAGAAGGCGAAGAAGTGGTCATATCGATGGCCAGCGCGCCGCTTTTTGCGCTTTCAAAAATGCCGCCGGCAGAGGTGAACACCTCTTCCACATCATAGGGATAACCCACCATCACAAAGATCACATCCGCATCTTTCACGGCTTCGGCAATGGTCTTGCAGGGGATCAAATGAAATTCTTTCTCCAGTTCCAGCAGCTTTTCATAGCGGTGGGTGTAAGCGCTGACGGAATATCCGGCCTTCGCCAGATGGCCCGCCTGCTGAGAACCCATCACGCCGGTTCCGATCCATGCAATTTTTTTCATCATGCTGTTTCCTTTCTTTTTGCCGTTCAACAAGGAGGAAACCTGCCTCAAACAGCCGCGCCGCATGGGCAAGCCCCCTGTTTTTCATCTGATTTTCCGATTTTTTACCAAAGTTCAGGTTTGGCATCGGCGGGCAGCGCGTTGGGGTAGCTTTCGCCATCCAAATCTTCCAGCCATGCCTTGCGCGCTTCTTCCACCAGTTTCGGGTCTGTCAAAAAGTCATAAGCCGTGGCGGCGATGACCTTGGCCGCCAGCAAAACGCCTTTATGGGCAACCGGGCCCTTGCCCTGGGCGACCACCTGCCAGGCATGCCCCGGGGTGCCCGCCGCCCATGTCACGGCGCTGAACTGGCCTGTGGGCACCACCCAGCTCACATCGCCCACATCGGTGGAACCTTTGCCGCCGCCCGGTTCTTTGGTGATAAGAAAATCATAAAGCGGCTGTTCCAGCAGCTTGGCGCTTTCTTTGCCCGCCACTTTTTTGGCGAACTCTTTCAAATTCAGCTTATCCAGATCCGTAATGACCTCTTGGAATTTTCTGGCGTAGGCGATCTCTTCTTCGGTATAGCCCACCGGCAGAAATTCTTCCATATGTTCCCCGATTTTTTCGCTGATGACTTCGTTTGCGCGGTAATCGGAATAAGCCGCCACCTGGCGGATATCCACCGTGGTTCCCGTGATGAGCGCCGCGCCGCGGGCCACATCACAAACGCGCTCATACAGCTCTTTCACCTGGGTGACCTTCGGCGCGCGAATGGCATAAAGCACCTGTGCTTCCGATTGCACCACATTGGGGGCGGTTCCGCCCGAATTGATGATGGCATAGTGGATGCGTGCTTCATCGATCATATGCTCGCGCATATAGTTGACGCCCACATCCATGATCTCAACGCCATCCAGCGCGCTGCGGCCCAGATGCGGGCTGCCGGCGGCATGGGCCGATTTGCCGTGGAAGGTGTAAAACACGCGGAAATTCGCCAAGCTGCCGCTGGCGGTCACTTTGTTCATCCAGCCGGGGTGCCAGGTCAGCGCAATATCGCAATCTTTGAACGCGCCGTCGCGCACCAGAAAAGCTTTGCCGCCCGCGTTCTCTTCCGCGGGGCATCCGTAATAACGAATCGTGCCGGGCAGCTTGTGCTCTTGCATATATTCTTTCAGCGCCACGGTGGCGGCCAGCGCGGCTGTGCCCAGCAGGTTATGACCGCAGCCATGGCCATCCCCGCCTTCGCAAACGGGGGCATGTTCCGCCACATCCGCTTCCTGCGAAAGGCCCGAAAGCGCGTCATATTCGCCCAGCAGTGCAATGACAGGCTTTCCGCTGCCGAATTCCGCCGTAAAGGCCGTGTCTTCCCCCGCGATGCCTTCCACCACGCGGAAACCTTGCTTTTTCATATATTCCGCTTGCAGCCGATAAGATTTCACTTCGCGAAAGCGAGATTCCGCAAACCCCCAGATCTGATCGCTGATCTCAAAATATTCCTGTTGTTTCGCTTCGATCTTTTTTGCAAGTTCTTGCTGATATCCCATGATGCTTCCTCCCTGTTTCATTGATTTTTCCAACAGTTTAACTATATAACAATATGAGGGTGAAAATCAATGATGCAACTTGCAACATATTTTGCCGCGGCTTTTGGCAGATGCCTTCCCGCCCGCAAAAACGCAGTGTTTTTTCTTTTTCGGCTTTTCCCGAAGGGATGTTCTGAAAAAATAACAGCGCCGCAAAACCAAATGGTTTTGCGGCGCTGTTTCGCGATCAGCCCATCATGTGTTCGATAAAAATTTTCAGCCCGATGGCCAGCAAAATCAGCCCGCCGAAAATTTCGGCGCGGGATTTGAGCATGATGCCGAATTTTCGGCCCAGCAGAGAGCCCGCAAAGCTGCAAAGAAATGTGATGACCCCGATGGCCGTGGCAGCCACCAAAATATTCACCTGCATCAGCGCGAAGCTGATGCCCACCGCCAGCGCATCGATGCTGGTGGCCACAGCCTGAACGAGCATCACCTTCATAGTCAGTTCCCGCTCGCAATGGGCCGCTTCGGGGCACCGGATCTCTTTGATGGCTTCCACCACCATCTTGCCGCCCAAAAAGCCCAAAAGGATCAGCGCCACCCAGTGATCCAGCGATGAGATCTGGTGGCTGAAGGTCTTCCCCGCAAAATAGCCGATCACCGGCATCGCCATCTGGAAAAACCCGAATAAAAAGCCATAAGTCACCATTTGTTTTTTGCCCGCCCCGCCATAGCAGATGCCGTTTGAAATCGAAACCGCCGTGGCATCCATCGCAAGGCCCAGGGCCAGAATGATCAGGGTCCATGTTCCCATTTTCTTTTCCTCCTTCATGCGCTGCCGACAAAAAAAGACCCCTGCACAGCCAAAGCTTCGGCTGTGCATGAGTCTTGTTCATTAAGGCAAGCCAGGTTCTTTTGAGAACCATTGTGTTGACTTGTCACGCGGCAGACACCGCGCAAACTACTCCCCCATGCGGGTATTCAGTTATCGTGCTTTGCTATTATATACAAATTGCCCGCCCGCTGTCAAGAGTTTCTCAAGCCCGCGCTTTTTTGCGGTTTTCCCGACGGAGAAGCCCGCCATAAACCGACAATTTTCAATACATTCTGTTATTTTTGGATATATTGATACAGCCAGTTTGTAATTTCAGTCAATCTGCGCACGCGATGAAGCGGTTTGCCCGAGCGCGAAAGCTCGTGATTTTCGCCCTTGAATAAGCACATCCTCGAAGGCACGCCGTGCAGCTGCAGCGCCGCATACATGGAAATGCCTTCCGGCAGCCAGCAGCGATAATCTTCCATCGAATTGATGAACAAAGTGGGGGTCTTGGCGTTGTTTGCGAATTTCATGGGCGATTGATCCCACATTTTATACATATCGGTGAAAGGCGTCGCCTGCACTTCGCGCAGATCGAAGCTCAGCCCGATATCGCAGGTGCCGAACAAGGTGATCCAGCTGGCGATGGAACGCTGCGAAGCCGCCGCCGCAAAGCGGTGGGTCTTGCCGATGATCCAGTTCGTCATGAACCCGCCATAGGAACCGCCCAGCACCGCCAGCCGTTTTTCATCGATGGCGGGATATTTTTTCAGCACTTCATCGGTGAACTGCATCAGGTCATCATAATCCACCGTGCCATAGCGGCCCGAAATATCGGCGAACCGATCGCCGCGCCCGCCGGAACCGGTGGGGTTGCAATACATCACGAAAACGCCGTCGGAAGCCATCATCTGCATCTGATGGAAGAAGCAGGTGCCAAAAATGGCGCGGGGGCCGCCGTGGATATCCAGCGCGGCGGGATAGTTCTTGCCCGGATCGTAATCTATCGGTTTGAGCACCCAGCCCTCGATCACATTGCCTTCGCGGTTGGTGAAGGTCAGCTTTTCGGGGGCGGCCACATATTTGTTTTTCAGCGCGGCCCGGTTGCAGGAAGTCAGGCGCTTTCTCTTGCCGTCTTTCAGTTCCAGCCGGAAAACTTCCGCCAGATCCTGGTTTTCAAAGCCGATGGCATACAGCCGTTCCCCGCAGATATCGAAACAATCCGGTGAGAAGCTGTCGTCTTCATACAGCTTTTCGGCCGCGCAGCCGGGCTGCCAGCGGCGAAGAATGCTGTGGTGATCGGCCGCGGCCGTGTAATAAAGCGCGCCGTCGTGGGCTTTCATTTTATGCCCGCCGCCATAGCGGCAGTCATTGCCGGGCACGCCGCCGAAATCTTCCGTTTCCGCCACAGGAATCTCCAGGCGGATCTCCGCCGTTTTGCAATCGACGGAATACAGGTTCGTGCCTGCGAAACGCATCCAGTCGGCGTTATGTTCTTCCGCCGTGAACATGATCTTTTCGCCCAAAAATTCCATGGCATAAACGCTGCTGTATTGCCGGGGTTCAAACAGGCATCGGGTCTCGCCCGTGGCGATCTCATAAAGCCAGATGCCGCTGTGCATATCCAGAAGCTTATCCACCAGCGCGCCGGCATAAGCGATGAAGCCGCCGCAGGGTGAAACGCAGCAGGCCCTCACATCGAACATCGGCGCCGTCAGCGGGGTCAGTTTCTTCTTCCCGGTGTCATAAAGATACAGGCGGTTGCGCTTTTTATTGGTGAAGCCTTTGCCGTTGAACCAGAAAGGCGCTTCATCCACCACCTGATAATCCGCTTCTTCCCGATAGGCTTCCCATGCTTTTTGGCGCGCTTCGCCTTTCATGGCCTCAAAATCGGGGCGCGCGTTATCGTGAACGGCCGAAATCAGATAAAGCCCGCGGCGGATCTGTTTGGCGGTGGCGCCCGCCAGCGGCAGGCGGAACGCTTCGGTGGCCTCGCCGCCCGCAAAATCCAGCGCATAAAACACTGTCAGCAGTTCGCCTTCGGCGACTTTTTTGCGGTCTTGCTCGCTGCGCAGCGCGGGGAAGATCACGCCGTTGCCATAAAACGCGAAGCTTTTGGCATCGCCGCAGCTTGTCAGCGCCTTGATTTTGCCGGTCTTCAGCTCGATCCGCTGCAAATCGGAACGGTAACGGTTCTCTTCCAGATCGGCCATGGTCGAAATCATCACCGCATGCTCGCCATCCGGCTCTGCCTCAAGACCCGAAAGAAAACGATATTGTGCAAAATCCGTCTTTAAAATTTTATTCATGTCATGCCTTCCTTGCTTCACACAGCTCTGCCGTTTCCATCACCACATCATCCGATTTATCGCGGGTGAACCCGTTTGCGGCATAAAACGCTTCCGTCAGTTCATCGGTGTTGGGGAAATGCGCCGTCAGCTTTTCCGCCCCGCGGCGCAGCGCTTCCTCCATGGCAAAATCCAGCGCTTTCTGCCGGTCGCCGCCGATGGCGGCAATATAAAGCGCCTTGCGCGGCTGAAACCGCGCGCCCATCACCAGCGAAGCCTTTTCATCGCCATAGATCCAGCCCATGTTGGCGAACCCGCCGCAGGTGGCGCGGTTGGGCGCATAAAAAGTGTGGTTGATGCTTAAATGATCGCCAAAGCTTCTTTCCATCGTGTTCAAAATGTTCCACGCTTCTTCCCCATCGGCTGCGGGTTTCAAAAGCGGGGCATTTCGGGGGGCTTTCCCGGCCAGTGAAAGGCTCATGCCGCGATATTCCATGCCGCGGTGCAGCCCGTTTTTCTCGGCCAATGCGGCGCTTGCCACATTGTTCACGCCCGTATACATCCGCACAGCGGGGCAGCCGAAAGCTTCCCACTGGCGGCGGAAGCTTTCATAAATTTTAGCCGCCACGCCGCGGCGCTGATAATCGGGATGCACGCGCAGCGTTTCCAGCCACGCGGAACCATCAAACAGCACCGTCAGCTTGCCGATGCCCGCGCTCTGCCCATCTGCCAAACCAAGGGTCAGTTCCCCCTTGGTCTGGCGAAACAGATCGATAACATCCTTTAAATAAAGGTTGCCGCCCGGCATGGCGCCGGCCTCGATGTGAAGGCATTTCTGCAGATCGCCGGGAAGAACTTCTCGCGTTGTGATCGTCGCCATACCAAAGCGCCATCCCTTCTTATTTCATATATTGATCGAACCAGCCTGTGATCTCTTTGAGGCGGCGCACACGGTGCTTGGGTTTGCCCGAGCGGGAAAGCTCGTGGTTTTCGCCGTGGAACAGGCACATTCTGGTGGGAACGCCGTGCATTCTCAGCGCGGTGAGCATCTGGATGGCGTCCGTCATCCAGCAGCGGTAATCTTCATCGGATTGGATGAACAGTGTGGGGGTCTTGGCTTTATCGGCATATTTCAGCGGGGAATGATCCCACATCTTTTCGTGGCTGGTCCAGGGGTCGGCATCGATGGCGGAAAGGTTATGATAATAACCGATATCGGTGGTGAGGCATTTGGAAATGTAATTGGAGATCGAGCGCTGGGAAGCCACGGCCGCAAAACGGTCGGTGTGGCCCACGATCCAGTTGGCCATAAAGCCGCCATAGGAACCACCCGCCATGCCGATGCGCTTGGCATCGATCTGGGGATATTTTTCGAGAACGCGGTCGGTGAATTCCATCAGGTCGTTATAATCCAGAACACCGTAATGATCGCCGCGGATATCGGCAAATTCGTTGCCTCTGCCGTCGCCGCCGCGGGGGTTGCAATAGAAGACGAAATAGCCTTCGTTGGCCCAGAACTGCATTTCATGGAAGAAGGTCTCGCCGAAAACGGCCTTGGGGCCGCCATGCACATTCAAAATGCCGGGGTAGGTCTTGCCCATGTCGAAATCCAGCGGCTCGATGACCCAGCCGTCGATCTCCACACCGTCTTGATCGGTGAATTTCATATATTTCGGCTTGATGACCGAATGGGTGTTCAGATATTCATCATTGAAAGCGGTGAGCTTCGTTTCTTCGCCGTTTTCGGTGCAGGTATAAATTTCCTGCAAGCCGCAGTTGCGGATGCCCACATAAATAAATTTGCCGTCATGCAGGTCGAAACCGTCGATGCTGCCGCTGACTTTCGGCGAAACCACCGCCGTTTTGCCATCCAGGGTCAGCTTGACGATATAAGAGCTGAAACCGATGGTCTCGCTGTAATAAAGCGCGTCTTCGGTGGCTTTCATCGAGCGGCCGCCGCCATAGCGGCAATCGCAGCCCACAGAAGAACCCAGGCTGGTATCCAGATCGGCCAGCAGCGTGAGTTTGCCTGTTTTGATATCGCCGGTATAGAACACCGGGTTTTCGCTGGAACCGTATTTTTCACAGGTGGAACCCGCGATCACCAGCTTGTCGCCCACAAAATCGGCGGCGCTGACGCGCAGCTTTCCAAACAGATCCATCTCATGCTGATCGCCGTTTTTCAGGTTATAAACGATCACACGGCTGTTTTTGTTGTCGATCCACTGATATTCGCTGCCGAAAAACAGCACATCGCCTGTGGCTTTGCGATATTTCATCGTGGAAACATCCATGAATTCGGGGCTGAGGGCCTTTTGCTCGCTGGTTTTCAGGTTGCAAAGATAAACGCGGTTGCGCAGCTTGTTGATAACGCCCTTGCCGTTGAACCAGAAGGGCAGCTCATCAAACACTTCATAATCTTTTTCTTCGGCGATCTTTTCCAGCGCTTCTTCGCGCTCTGCGCCGCAGAGGCCGTCGATCTTGATCTGGTTATGGTCATAGGTGCCGATGACCAGCATTTCCTCTTCACCCACGGGAATCAGGTTGCGCGCAGGGAACGGCACGGCAAAAAATTCTTCGGCTTCGCCGCCGCAGACATTGATCTTATTGAAAACGGTATATTTTTTGCCTTCGTTGTTCTTATATTTTCCGGTGCGGTCGCCGGGGAATACGATTGTTTCGTTATCCAGCCAGGCAAGGCCGCGCTCGGCGCCGCCGCCTGTCAAACGGCGGGTCTTGCCGTTTTCCAAAAGCCAGATGTGATAGCTGTATTTGTTTGTTTTCACATGAGCCTGCGACACCACAAAAGCGGCGCGCTTTCCATCGGGCGAATAAGTCAGTTCGGAAAGGAATTTCACACTGGCGAAATCTTCGATCGTGATTTTATTCATCGCATTGTTTCCCCCTAAAAATTTTGTTCGGCCTTTTTCGGGCCCTTGCTCCCATTATACATATATTAGCTGCTAAACACAAGTTCGGGCGGCATTTCTTTCTGATTGTTTTTTGTGAAATCTATACTTCCTATTTGAATCTTTATAGACAAAATGTTATACTATAACCTATAATTGTTGTTTTTTCGGCTAAATTTCATTTTGGTGAGGGGTTTTGATGAACATGTCTCCTTCCTCCTTAAAAAAGACGCGGTTTTTGGCGGTCGGATTACTGCTTTTTTATCTGTGTTTTTGTGTTTTTTTGCCTGTTTCCGCTTCCGCCCAAACCTCACACACCGTGAAAGCAGCCATTGTTTTGCAGGATGGGCTGGCCCAGAGAGATGCCGCCGGCAACCTTTCCGGCTATTCGGTGGATTACCTCAACCGCATCGCCCAATATGCGGGCTGGAATCTGGAATATGTAGTGGTCGAAAAGGAATCGCTGGATGCTTCGCTTGCCGCCAGCCTGGAACTGGTGAAAACCGGTCAGGCGGATATCGTCTGCCCCATGCTTTACAGCGAAGCCCTCAGCAAACAGTTTTCCTTTCCCACCCATAATTACGGCATGGTCTACACCATGCTTTCCGCCTTGAAAACCAACGGTGACATATCCTCCATCAATTACACCCGATTTTCACCGCTGCGGGTGGCGGTCATTGCAAACGCCGCCGCGAGAAGGGCCGAGCTGAAATCTTTTATGAGCAGCTATCAGCTGCCCTATAAAGAGATCCTCTGCTCTTCCACAGAAGAACAGCAGGCCGCCCTGAGAAACAACACTGCCGATGTTCTGCTGCGTGTTTCACTGAATTATTTTCCCGATACGAAAGAGATCTGCCGTTTTGCCCCGCGCCCCTATTATTTTGTCACCACATCCGGCAACGCCACTCTTGTTGCCGAAATCGATAATGCCATCTCCAAAATCAGCCAATATTCCCCCGATTTTGAATCTTCTTTATATGAAACCTATTTTGGCAACATCCGCAGTGCGCGCACCTTCGAACTGACCTCCACCGAAGCCGCTTATTTTTCGCGCAATCATCAGCTTCGCGTGCTGATGGGCGCCAATAACGCGCCCTACAGCTATGTGGGCCCCGGCAATGTTCCCTCTGGGGTGGCCGTTTCGCTGATCGAAGAATTCGCCAAAACCGCCGGTCTTTCTGTGCGTTATGATACCTGGAACCGCCTGGATGAGCTGAGCGCCCTGCTGGATAAGACCAATTATGATATTCTCGTTTTGCCCAAATATGCCGAACAATATATTTCTTCCCGGGGATATGTCGTTTCCAACCCCTATTCTCAAACAAGCTATGTCACCTTTCGGCGGCTGGATGGCAGCTCGCAGCTGAAAAGCAGCGATACTCTGGCGGCCCCTCGGGGCACACAGCTGCCCATTTTGGCCAGCCGTCCTTCCCATATTCTTTATTGCGACACGGTGGCCGATTGCGTCAAAGCCGTCAAACAGGGGAAAGCGGCTATGGGCATCGGCGATAACCGCGCGGTGGAATATGCCATCAACAGCCAATTTTCCAATATGCTGATCGTGGCGCTGGCGGGCAGCAACTCCCCCCACTCCCTTTATGTGCAGCATAGCAGCATTATCCTTCTGGGCCCGCTGAACCGTTTTATCGGCACGCTCACCGAAGAACACACCTATGAATATTTCGCACAGGCTTCTTCCTCCCTCGGCCGCCATGGTTTCAAATATTTTGTCTATGAACAGCCGCTTCTGGCTTCTTTCCTTTTGATCTTCTGCACGCTTTCCGTTTTTCTGATTGTTTTTCTGATTTTGCGCGCCAAAAGCAGCAAACGGCAAAACCTTCAGCTTCAGGCGGCCAACGCGGCAAAAACCAGCTTTCTTTCACGCATCAGTCATGATATGCGCACGCCTCTCAACGGCATTCTGGGGCTGACTTCTTTGATGAAAGAACTGAAAAAGCCCGAACAGTTCCCGCCCTATCTCGACCAGCTGGAACTTTCGGGCCGCTATCTGCTCAACCTCATCAACGACACGCTGGATGTGAGCAAGATCGAAAGCGGAAAATTAGAGCTTCACCCCACCGTATGTGACGGCAGCAACCTGCTATTCAACACCTTTTCGCTCATCAAGCCCAATCTGGAAGAAAAAAAGCTCACCTTCCACACCCATCTGCCCGCGGTTCTTTCCGTCGCGCTTTATGTGGATGTGGGCCGCACACAGCAGGTTCTGATGAACATTCTGAGCAATGCCGTCAAATTCACGCCGGAAGGCGGGGTCATCGATTTTTCCATCGAATGCCTTTCCAAAACCGACACACTGCTGGTGGATAAAATCGTCATCCGCGATAACGGCATCGGCATCAGCCCCGAATTTCTGCCGCATCTTTTTGAATCTTTCAGCCAGGAACATAACCAGACCACCAGCCAATATCAGGGCACCGGCCTGGGCATGGCCATCACCAAACAGATCGTTGAGCTGATGGGCGGCACCATTACGGTGGAAAGCCGTTTGGGCGAAGGCACGGCGTTCACGCTGACCCTGCCCTTCCCCCTGGCCACCGCCGAACAGATCGCCGAAGCCGAAACACACGGCGAAGAAACGCTTTCTCACCACAGGCTGGCGGGCAAACACATTCTGCTCTGTGAAGATCATCCTTTGAACACCCAGATCGCCACCAAGCTTTTGGAAAGCCGCGCCATGGTGGTTGATCATGCCGAAAACGGAAAAATCGGCGTGGATCTTTTCGCTTCTTCCGCCCCCTTCACCTATGATGCTATTCTGATGGATATCCGTATGCCGGTGATGGATGGTCTGGAAGCCACCCGCGCCATCCGCGCCTGCCGCCGGCCGGATGCTCTCGTCATTCCCATCATTGCCATGACGGCCAACGCCTTTGAAGAAGACATCCAGCACAGTCTTGAATCGGGCATGAACGCCCATCTGGCAAAGCCCGTTTCCCCCGATCTGCTCTGCGATACGCTTTTGCGGCTGCTCAATGCCCGCTCCTAAATAAAAGCACCGCCGCTTTTTTCAAAAAAAGCGGCGGTGTTTTTCGTCTTTTTTCGCGGTTTTCGCGTCTAAACAATAGGTTTGCAGATCAGGCGATCCAACTTGGTATCCAGAATATCCTGTGCATGCGCGGGGCGCATGATCCAGCAGGTATCGGCGCCGCGGCCCGTGCCGGCAATGGCCACAACGCTGCCCGGCGCGATGGCGCCCGCATCCAGCGCCATCACGGCGCATTCCACACAAACCTTTGTGCCCTGGCCGAACATTCTCAGCGTGTGGGCCATGATCTCGATGGGATAGACCCCCGTGAATTTTCTTGAAAGCCCGCGTTCGGCCCCGCTGAGCACATGGGTGGCCGTCACCACCTGCATGCCGCATGCTTCCAGCTCTTTGCGCGTTTCAAGGGGCATCTCCTGCTCTCCGGGCGCCTGATAGCCGTTCACATGGGTCACCACCGCAATGTGCATCCCTTTTTTCGCGGCGTCTTTCAGCAGCAGCGCGGTTTCACCGGTTCCCGTTGCCACCACAATGGTATCGATCTTCGCCTCTTCGGCGGCTTTCAGCGCCAGTTCAATGGTCTTCTCGGTGTTTGCTTTGCCCGCTTTTTCAAAATACATCTCAGCCATGCCTCCTTTTTTCAGATAAATTCAGTTTAGCACATTCCTTTTTTTCAGGCAACTGCTTCTGATGATTGCCTTTGACCGCAAGAATTGATATACTGTAATTGTCGAATCGTGTCATTTTTCTTCGTTATTTTGCCGCAAAGCTATGGGCCGCGCCGCAAAACACCAAAAATGCTCCACTTTTCATCAATTGATTTTCAAAGGAGAGTTCATATGAAAAAACCCACTCTTTTGGTTTTGGCTGCCGGCATGGGCAGCCGATATGGCGGATTGAAGCAGATCGATCCCCTCGGCCCCAACGGCGAGATCATTATTGATTATTCTTTGCATGATGCCCGCCTGGCCGGTTTTGAAAAAGTCGTCTTCGTGATTAAAGAAGAATTGAAAGACCTTTTCGAAGAGAAAATCGGCGCGCGCACCCGCGAAAAAATGGAAGTTGCCTATGCTTTCCAAAGCGTCGATCGCCTGCCCGCGGGCTTTACCGCCCCCGAAGGCCGCGTGAAGCCCTGGGGCACCTCACACGCCGTGCTTTGCGCGCGCGATGTGATCGACGGGCCTTTCGGCGTCATCAATGCCGATGATTTCTATGGCCGCGAGACCTACCGTCTGCTGTATGATTTTCTCGCTTCTCAGAAAAGCGTTCAGCCGCTTCCGCTTTGCATGGTGGGCTACATCCTCAAAAATACGCTCACCGAAAACGGAACGGTTTCACGCGGTGTCTGCGAAACCGAAAACGGCTTTTTGAAAACCGTCACCGAGCGCACAAAGATCCGCAAAGCGCCCTGCGGCGCGGAATATACCGAAGACGGCGTAAATTTCCTGCCGCTCGATCCGCAAAGCACGGTTTCGATGAATGTGTGGGGCTTTGCCCCCGAAATGTTCGAGCATTTGGAAAAAGGATTCGCCGAATTTCTTTCTTCGCCGATGGCCGACCCGCTGAAAGCGGAATATTACCTGCCTTTTTCCGTCGATCAGCTGATCCGCAAAAAGGCTGCGCAGGTTTCTGTTCTGCGCACAGGCAGCGAATGGTTCGGCGTGACCTATCCTGAAGACAAATCTATGGTGAAAGCGGCATTACAAAAAGCATATGCAGAAGGGCTGTATCCCGCGCTGCGCTGAACGCCGCAGAAAGTTGAGGAATAAATTGAAACGGAAACTTGCTTTTATCGTGGCCATCGCGGCGCTTTGCCTCTCTTTGGCCGCTTTGACCACGCTGGTGATCGCCCCCTCTTTTTCGCATAAAAAAGGAACCGCTTCCACCGAAAAATCGCTTTTGGGGGGCATTTTCGAAGGCAAAAACAAAATTTATCTGGAAGCGAAAGAGCTTTATGACAAGGGCGATGTTTACGGCGCTTTGGATAAAATGAACACGGCCGCCGAAAAAAACAAAACCAAAGAATATACCGCTTTGAAAACCGAAGCCGTGAAAAAAGTTTCTTCCGAGCTGATGACAGCGGCTCAGACTTCGGCCAAAGAGGGCGATTATAAAAAGGCGGCGGAATCGCTGGATACTTTATATCGCTATGCCCCCGAAAAAAAGCAGGAGACCGAAAAGCTTTATAAAACTTATCAGCAGTTTTCCACTTTGGTCGCCTATCAGGGCCCGGTGGAGCATATCTTTTTTCATCCTCTCATCGCTTATCCCGAACTGGCTTTTGACGGCGACGCCCAGCAAAAGGGCTTTGACGATTATTTCGTCACAGTGCCCGAATTCAAAGAGATCATGCGCCAGTTTTATGCCAACGGCTATGTGCTGATCGATATCCATCTTCTTTATCAGGTGGATGCCAACGGCGTGGCGCAAAAACCCGAAAGCCTGATGATCCCCGAAGGCAAAAAGCCGCTGGTGCTTTCCATCGACGATCTGAATTTCTATAAATATATGAAGGCCAACGGCATGGCCCATGGCTTCGCGCTGAATGAAGAGGGGAATATCGTCACCTATACCGATCAGGCCGATGGAACGCGCACTTATTCCGATGATAACGCCATTGTGCCGATCCTTGAAAAATTCGTTGCCGAAAACCCCGATTTTTCCTTCCGCGGGGCGCGGGGCGTCATCGCTTCCACCGGATATGAAGGCATCCTCGGCTTCCCCACCGATCTGATGGATGCCCCCAACTATCCCCAGATTTTGGCGCAGGCAAAAGCCATCGCCGACAAACTGAAGGAAATGGGCTGGTGCTTTGCTTCCCACAGCTATGGCCACAACTCGCCTTCCAAGCGTTCTTATGAAAAGATCGCCGCCGATAACGATAAGTGGCTCCGCGAGGCAACACCTGTGCTGGGCCCCACAGATATTTATATCTATCCCTATGGCGAGCTGATCGATGTGAAAGACCCCAAGCATCAGCATATGCTGCAAAACGGCTTTAAGATGTTCTGCGGCGTGCAAAGCCGCTCGGCTTATCTGAAATATCGCGGCGAAAACGGCGTGTTGATGCAGCGGCGCAATATCGACGGCATCTCTTTAAAAGGCGGGCGCCTGAATGACCTTTTGGATGTGAGCAAAATTCTTGACCCCGTTCGCCCCAAATAATTTTGAGCCGCCGAAGGGGAAACTTTCTCTTCCCCTTCGGCAGTTTTATTTGCATCGAAAAAGTTCTTGCTTTTTTTGCGGCAATGTGGTAATATATGAAGGCTGATTCTGATAATTCTATGCGGTCGTGGCGGAACAGGCAGACGCGCACGTTTGAGGGGCGTGTGGGCAACCATACGGGTTCAAGTCCCGTCGACCGCACCATAAAAAGCATCTCTTCTATCACAGAAGAGATGCTTTTTGTTTATTTTTCTCCTGCGGCTCAATGCGTTATTGCGGCCAAGGCCGCGCTCCATGCCTTTTTTCGATAGAATTCCCGCCGGCAGATTGGGTTCGGTGCAAAAGCAAAATCCATTCCTCCGCCGGTTCTCGCTGCGTCATACAAGCGCCAAAAGAAAATATCAAAACTCTGCCGATCAAAAAAAGCTGCGAACCATAAAAAGTTCGCAGCTTTTTGTTTTGCTTGGTGCTGTTTTCCCTAAAAGGCTCAAGCGCCGACCTTTTTCCACTTGTTTTTTATCAGCCATTCTTCCACGGTTTGGCCGTTTGTGCTGATATTGAGAGGCGATTTGCCGGAAGGCTTGGTGGAAACATAATATTCACCCTTGTAGTAACAGACATAACCTTCCCAGTTTACATGATTCTTACTGTTGCTGGGGTTTGCAAAAAGGATGAATTCTTTTCCCACAGTATTTGCGCGCCAATAGAGATCTTGGGGCAGTTTTGCCTTGGGGTTGAGTTCTTTCTTGATTCGATCCCAAGTTTCGCCGCTTTGTGTGACCAGGGGCAAAGAACCGCCGTTATGTTGATACATCACTCCCGTCAACATATCTCCGCTGATATATGGGCCTTTAAATTCCGACAGATATTGCGCCAGATAATTGGCCGCATCCATCGTGATCTTCATTCCTTCATCCGCAGAATCATCGTGGGCCGAGCAGATCAGAGCTCCATCCTTCACGCTGATCGTGCCTTTTTGGGGGCAAATCTCTTCATTGGCCGCTTTATATGCTTCCAGCACCGCTTCCAGCGTGGCGTCTTCCCCCGCCGCCCGCTGCAATTGATATTCGCCCACGATTTGAGCGCGGTTATGCGCGCAAACCGTCTTATCGGCCTTGCCGATATAAGCGAAATAACCGGGAACCAGCACCACCGCCAAAATGCTGATGATGGCCACCACCACGATCAATTCGATCAATGTGAACCCATCTTTTCCATGGTTTTTCCAATGCCTGCTCATGTCATCGCCTTCTGTCTGTTTTTGTCTTTGGCCGCCGGGTTTTATGCTTTTCGCCTATGGGCTTCGATCCACGCGATCAAATAGGGCCGGTCATTATTTTCTGGTTTTTCAAACCATTGTGAGCATAAATAATATTGTTCGCCGCCGATCCACAAAGGTTCGGTGTAATATCTTCTTTTCTCGAAAGCGCTTCCCTCTTTCGCCAGCAGCGGAAATTGCAGATCAAAAAACTGTTTGCTGTAAGAAAGCGTCTGCATAAAAGCGATTTCTTCCGCCGTGGCGCGGCCTGTTTCCAGCATCGGCCTTAAAATCGTTCGCGCCACCTCGCCGATTTTCATTTCGG
Organism: Acidaminobacterium chupaoyuni; assembly: GCF_047936785.1. Taxonomy (GTDB): domain Bacteria; phylum Bacillota; class Clostridia; order Oscillospirales; family Butyricicoccaceae; genus Acidaminobacterium; species Acidaminobacterium chupaoyuni. Next base: position 909,453 of record NZ_CP176394.1, on the reverse strand, counting down.
CGGTTTCTTCAGCTTCATTCTCTGCCCTTTCGGGCGGTTCTGCGGCGGTGCTCCCGCTCTTATCAAAAATGCGCATCAGCTGATAACTCCGCAGAAAAAGTTCGGAAGTATCGGCGATCCCATCGCTCAAGCTCAATAACGGCCGCAAAATTTCGCGTTCAAAATCTTCATTGGCCAAGATGGCGGCATGAAACCCCAGCCCCAAGCGGCCGAACAGATCGTTCAGTTCCGCCATGCATGGCTCCAGATCCCGCAAAATGGCGGGGTTGATCTTGGGGGATGCGAAAAAGATCTCGCCCTGTTTTTGGTTCATATAGCCCAAAAGGCATAATGCGCTCCGGATGCATTTGGCCAGCACTTTCATCACCGTTTCATCCCGCAGGCCGTAATTCAGGCCGCTCTCGTGAAACGCCACATCCACCGCATAGGCCCTCAGCCCCAAAGGCCCAATGGCCAGCCCCACCACATCGCATTCGCCCTGCAATAAAATTTGTGAAAGCGAGCTGTTCTTTTTAAAGATTTTATATTGATGTTTCGTTTCAAAAAGCGCTTCCGCCTCTTCGGCCAAGCGGTGAAGCATCGGCTCGTTTTCCACTTCCCATTGGGGAGAAGCTTTCCAGTTGGTTTGCGCAAAACGGCACCCCTTGATATGGCGCAGCCATGAATAGCAAAGTGATTCGCCCATCTCGATTTTCATCGTTTTCCCCATACTTTCTTTTTCTGTTTCTTTTACCATAAGGGTAACATTTCTTTCTTGTTTTTTCAATCCAATCCGACAAAACAGACGGTTATTTTCTACATTTTGTATTATTTTATCATTATATTTTTCTTTGTATTCTAAATTTAATGAAAGAAGGCTCGTTCCATTAGAAAAGCCGCAGAAAATTTCTGCGGCTTTTGAGCTTTTCTATTTTAAAGAACATGATACCCTGTTCGGGTCAGTTCCTCCACCATGATATCTTCATGCTTGGGGTTATAAAGCGCCGGAGAACCGCCCGTATGCAAAAACACCAAAGTGGCGCCTTTTTTGATCTTTCCGGCTTCGATCATTTGCAAAACGCCGCCAAAGGCTTTGCCTGTATAGCAGGGGTCAAGCAAGACCGCCTCGCGGGACGCCATGAGATAAATGGCTTTGCGCGCCTGTTCATCCACCGAATTATATCCTTCGCCCACATATCCTTTTTCGATATGGAAATCTTCACGCCCGGCAGTGGGTTCCACACCATATGCCTTGCAGCATTGTTCGTAATATTCCATCAGCCGGTGTTCCTTTGCTTCTTGAAAGGGTGAAATGGCGACGCCGCAGATATCGCCCGCATAACCGCTGCCGCGCAGGCCCATCCACAGGCCCAGATAGGTGCCCAGGCTGCCCGCCGCGCAGATCACATGATCGGCCTGCAGCCCCTGCTGATCCATCTGCTTTTTCAGCTCGTTGCCGCATTCATAATAGCCCAGCGCCCCAATGGGATTGGAACCGCCCACGGGGATCTCATAGATCTTTTCGCCCTGTGCTTCATATTTTTCCATGATCTCGCGGCCGAAACGGCGGTTTTGTTCCGCTTCATCCGTTCCATCGCTTTTTTTCACATAAACCTCGGCACCCATCAGGCGATCCAGCAAAATATTGCCGCTGACGCGCTGCGGCGCGTCGTCTAAGCATAAAATGGCGCATTTCATGCCGAATTTTGCGGCCACAGCCGCGGTGAGGCGGCCATGATTGGTTTGCGCGCCGCCATAAGTCATCAGCATCGTGGCGCCCTGTTTTTTTGCTTCGCTCAACAGATATTCCAGTTTTCTCAGCTTATTGCCGCCCATGCCGAAATCGGTCAGATCATCGCGTTTGAGCCAGATATCACATTCCAGTTCCTGCGATAAGCTCTGCATTTTTTGCAGCGGGGTGGGCAGGGTCAAAAAGCTCTCTTTTTCATAACCAAACAACATGATGACTCTCCTTTTCTATTCTGCGCAATGGCCGCAATCCGCTTCGATCAGCGGCAGCAGCTCTTCGAAAGCATCGATCTGCGCTTCTTTTTCCGGGACCTCGCCAAAGCCATAAGAAGCAAAAATAAAGGGGATTCCGGCGGCTCGGGCGGCTTGGGCATCGCCCTGTGTATCCCCCACATAAACGGGGTTTTTCAAACCGTTGCGCCGGGCCACCAAACGGTTGTTTTCGCCTTTTGAAAGGCCTGTCGCGCCGAACGATTCAAAATCTTTAAAATATTTCCCCAGCCCATGCACTTTTAAAAAGCACTGGATATAGCCATCCTGACAGTTGCTCACGATGAACAGCGGCAGCTTTGCGGCTAAGGCCGCCAGTGTTTCTTCCACCTTCGGATAGAGCTTTCCGCCATGCTGAGAAAGATATTCTTCTTCCACCCGGCAAAGCTCTTTTAAAATGGCCGCCTGCTGATCGGCGTTGAGTTCGGGGAAGAGTTTCTGCGCAATGCGATCCATTTGCAGCCCCATGCAGCCATGCAGCTGTTCCACCGTAAACCGGCGGTCAAGGCCGAAATTTTTCGCGGCTTGGTTCCATGAAACGCAGATGCCCGCAACGGCATCCCACAAAGTTCCATCCAGATCAAAAAGAATTCCATCCGTTTTCATCAAGCGGTTCTCCTTTATTGCTCGCTTTTCAGCTGTTCTTCGGCTTGTTTTTGATATTCCGCCGTTTTTGCCGCAAATTCTTCCCATCTGCCGGTTTCGCGGATGGTCTGCGGGCAGTTTTTGCCTGTATAATCAAAATGCTGGGTCAGGGCTTCCCGGGGCAGATCATAGACTGCCATCAGGTATCCCGCCAGCTTCGCGCCGTTATCAAAGGTTTTTTCAAAATTTCCATCGGCATTGACACATAATTCGATGCCGATACCGTGTACATTTCCATCGCCGTCGGCCCCGTCGCCGGCGTGCCACGCAATCTCGTCATCGGGAATGCTGTGATAGATCACATGGTCATCCACGGTATAATGCCAGGAGGTGGTGCCCATTCCGCCGTCGGCCTGCAGCTTTGCGTGGGCCGCGGCGTCTGCGCCTTCTGAAGTGTTGCCGGTTTCGTGGATCACGATTTTTTCAATGTTCCGTTTCTTCCCCGGTCGGTTTTTTCTGCCTTCCGCCACCAATCTGGTTTCAACGGGCACATCAAACACCTGTTTTAAATAAACACCCTTTGTTCTGCCAAACCTCTGCCAGACCAAAAACCCCAGAGCCGCGATAAAAACCAGAATCAGCAGCCGCATCATTTGTTTGCGGCCGCCTTTTTTTCCATCTTGCTTTTTTCGCTTTCTGGGGGTGGTTTTTTCTGCCATCTCAAATTCCTTACGCAAAATAAGCGTCAATCGCGCGGAAAAGCGCCTCGGCTTCGCGTGTTCTCTTTTCCGCTGTGTCGATCATTTTCACATCGGTCTCATTATCCATAAAAGCGAATTCCGAAATGATGGCGGGAACCTTCACCCCCGCAGCGGCGCGCAGCAGGCCATAATAATCCCCTGTTTTGGTGGAATTATAACGGAAGGTGATATCGAATATCTTCTGCCCGATGCCTTCATATTCTTTCGCCACAAGATTCGCCAGGGTTTTGCTGGGCCCGCCCAGCCGATCAGCCACCTGGGCCAGAATCTGCGCGCCCGAAGTGGTGTGTTCATTGGTGGCGTTATGGTGAACGCTCACCACAAGATCGGGCTTCAATTCGCGGATTCTTTCCATACGCTTGGTCAGCGACAGGGTTTCGGTTTTGCCGCGGCTGAAAACAACGCTGTAACCCGCCTTCTCCAGCATATCTTTCAGCTGGATGGCCACCTCATAATTGATATCGCTTTCTTTTAAATTGATCTCTTTGTTAATGGTTCCCGTGTCGCTTCCGCCATGGCCCGCATCTAAGTAAATCACCTTTTTGCCGCTTGCCGAAGGCACATCCGGTTTTTCCGGGGTCACAGGAACATCGGGCGTTTCGGGCGCGCATTCGATCAGAACGCTGTTTGCGGCCTGGTCATATTCCACCGAGAAATCCAGCGCGCTGCCCAGATCTTTAAGCTTATAGTAGTTATTGCCGTTCACATTATATGCCCTCAGCTGCGCCGGCATCCCATTGATATAAAGCGCGGTGGTGGTTTGGGCGATCTCAAGCTTGCCCACATCCTGCGGCGGCGCAAGCTCGCTGCCATCCGAAAGATAATTCATGCCTGTGCTCAGATAAATGGCGTTATTTTCATAACTATAGACCACCGAAAATTGTTTTTCGCTGGTTTTCAACGATTCGGCAATATCACGCAGTTTGAAATAATTGTAATCATCGATATTATAAGCCTGAACAGCCACCTGCTTCTGCTGAACATAAACAGGCATTTTGTTCAAAGTAACAGCGGGGCTGCCCGCCGCCGATGCCCAAAAACTCATCCATAAAAAAAGTGCCGCTGCGATGACGGCGAACCGGGTTTTGCGTGTCATAATTGCCTCCTGCAAAATGCTGTTCCATGGTTTTCACAAATATGGTTTTATTATATACCATTCGCACTTTTCAGTCCAGTTTCTGCCGCAAAGTTTATTTTTTTACCGTTTTCGTCAAATTTTACCGATGAGGTGCTTATGAAAAAAGAGCCCGGAAAGATCCGGGCTCTTTTGAACAGCGCTTAGTCGCAGAGGAAGCAGGAGACGAAATGCCCAGTGGAGATTTCTTTCAGCTGGGGTTCTTCGCTGCGGCAGCGATCTGTCGCATAGTTGCAGCGGTTTGCAAAACGGCAGACAGGCTTCGGCTCGATGGGGGAGGTGATCTCGCCCTTCAGCAGGATTCTGTCGATCTTTTTGCGGATGTTCGGCACAGGGATCGCAGACAGCAGAGCCTTGGTGTAAGGATGTGTCGGGTTGGCGAACAATTCTTCCGCAGGAGCTTTTTCAATCAGCTTGCCCAGATACATAACCGCGATGTCATCCGAGAAGTGGTTGACAACCGAAAGGTCATGGGTGATGAACATATAGGTCAGGCCCAGGTTATCCTGCAGATCCTGCATCAGGTTGAGGATCTGTGCCTGAATCGATACATCCAGCGCAGAAACCGGTTCGTCGCAAACGATGAACTTCGGGTTCAGCGCCAGCGCGCGCGCGATGCCGATTCTCTGGCGGCGGCCGCCGTCCAGTTCGTGAGGATAGGTGTTATACAGTCTTTCCGCAAGGCCTACCGTCGCCATCAGTTCCAGAACGCGTTCTTCTCTCTTCGCTCTGTCATCGATGATGTGGTTCAGCTTCAGGGGCTCTGCAATGGTCTGGCTGATCGTTTTACGGGGGTTCAGCGAAGAGAACGGATCCTGGAAGATGATCTGCATGTCTTTACGCATTTTGCGCATGCCGCTCTTATCCAGTTTACGAACATCTTTGCCTTCAAACAGCACTTCGCCGCCTGTGGGCTCTGTCAATCTCAGGATCGCACGGCCTGTGGTCGATTTGCCGCAGCCCGATTCACCTACGACGCCCAGCGTCTTACCTTTATTCAAGGTAAATGTCACATCATCTACAGCATGAAGCATGCCGCGCGGGGTGCTGAAGTATTTCTTGAGGCCTTTGACCTCTAACAATGCTTTATCTTCGCTCATTTTCTGTTCAACATCCCTTCCTTGATATTTGTCTCGTTATACAGGTGGCATTCCACATAATGCTCTTCGTTGCGGTATACACGCCCGGGCTTCTGTGTTTTGCAGATTTCCATCGCGTAATCGCAGCGCGGGCAGAACGCGCAGCCGGCAGGCAGGTTGCTCGGGTCGGGCATCAGGCCTTTGATCGGCTTCAGTTTCGAATCTCTGTTCTCCAGATCCGGCAGAGAGTTGAACAGACCTTCTGTATAAGGATGTCTTGTGTTTTCGAAAATATCTTCCAGGCTGCCGTGTTCCACGATGCGGCCCGCATAGATGATCGACACTGTGTCGCAGATTTCTGCCACAATGCCCAGGTCATGGGTGACCATCAGCATGGAAGTGTTATATTTCTCTTTCAAGCCCTTCATCATTTCCAGAACCTGTGCCTGGATCGTTACATCCAGCGCCGTGGTGGGTTCGTCGGCGATCAGCAATCCCGGGGAGCACGCCAGCGCAATCGCGATCACCACGCGCTGCTTCATGCCGCCGGAGAACTGGTGCGGATATTCGTTGCCGCGGGCGCCCGGGATGCCTACCAGTTCCAGCATCTCTTTTGCCTTTTCTACGGCTTTGGCATGGTTGACATCTTCATGAAGCTCGATCACTTCCGCGATCTGATCTTCTACTGTCATAACAGGGTCGAGGGAGGTCATAGGATCTTGGAAGATCATCGAAACCTGATTGCCTCTCACCTTTTCCATTTCATGCTCGGTCTTCGAGAAAATATCTTCGCCGCCCAGCTTGATGCTGCCGCGCACGATCTTTCCCGGAGGGTTCGGAATCAATCTTAAAATGGACAAACCGGTCGTGGTTTTGCCCGCGCCTGTCTCGCCCACCAGGCCCAGGGTCTTCCCCTGTTCGATCTCCAGATCCAATCCGTTTACAGCTTGAACGACACCGTCGTCCGTTCTGAATTCTACGACCAGATCTTTGATCTCTACTGCGAGATTTTTCTTTTCACTCATCTGTCATTTCCTCCAGTCTTACTTCAGTCTCGGGTCAAGCGCGTCTCTCAGGCCGTCGCCCAACAGGTTCAGGCTCAAGATCGTGATCATGATCGAGAAGCCGGGGAACATTGTGATGTAGCTGTAATCGCGGATATAGGTTCTGCCGCCGGAAAGCATTGCGCCCCATTCAGGACGGGGTGCCTGGATGCCCAAGCCCAGGAAGGACAGGCCGGCTGTTGTCAGGATGACCGATGCCACATTCAATGTTGTCTGAACCATGATCGGGCCAAAGCAGTTGGGGAGGATATGGCTCATGATGATCGTGCCGTTCTTCGCGCCGATGGCACGGGCAGCTTCGATATATTCCACATCCTTGACCGTCAGCACAGCGCCGCGGGTGATTCGGGCAAAGCCCGGGATGTAGGAAATGGTCAACGCGATAATCAGGTTAAAGGTGGAAGGCCCGAGGGCTGCCACGATGGTGATGGCCAGCAGAATGCCGGGGATCGCCAGGAAGATATCCATGATACGCATGATGATGGTATCTGTTTTGCCGCCGAAGAAGCCGGCGACTGCGCCCAGGAAACCGCCCGCTGTCAGCGAGAACACAACCGAGATGAAAGAGATCAGCAGGGATGCGCGGCTGCCGTGGAAGATTCTGGCCATGATATCTCTGCCCATTTCATCGGTGCCGAAAGGATGGGCTGCCGAGGGGCTCTGCAAACGCTGGGTGATATCCTGCTTGATAACAACGGTGTCATAATTGAACAATACACCGGCGAAGATCATCATTAAGATCAGCAAAACAACGATCACAAGGCCCAGCATAGCGGTCTTGTTGCGCTTCAGTCTGCGCCACACATCCGCCATTTGGCCGTTTTTCTTTTGGTTCTTATGCTCGGGTACTTTTGTTGCTTGTGTGCTCATTCTTTTCTCCCCCTTACGAATTCTTGATACGAGGATCGACGAAGCCATAGGTCAGGTCAACAAGCAGGTTGACGATCGAGAAGCTCATCGACAGAAGGATGATACAGCCCAGAACCATCGGGATGTCGCGGCCCTGGATAGAGTCGACCATCAAACGACCGATGCCGGGCCATGCGAACACGGTTTCTGTTAACACAGAGCCGCCCAGCATGCCGCCGATCTGAAGACCGATAACGGTGATGGTGGGGATCAAAGCGTTCTTCAAAGCATGCTTACGGATCACCTTACCGTTGGAAACACCCTTCGCACGAACGGTACGGATGTAATCCTGACGGATGGTTTCCAGCATGGAGGAACGGGTCGTTCTCGCGATGGAAGCCATGTGCATGAAGCCCAGCGCAATAGCGGGGAGCACGATGCTCTTCCAGCCGTTGCTGCCCGAAGAGGGGAACCAGCCAAGCTTCAGCGAGAAGAATAGGATCAGCAGCAAGCCTAACCAGAAGATAGGCATGGATACGCCGACCAAGGCGATGATCATTGAAATGCCGTCAAACAAGGTATTCTGTTTTACAGCCGCCAATACGCCCAGGGGGATAGCACAGCCGATGGCGATGACCATCGAGACCAGAGCCAGCTTCAAAGTGTTGGGGAAACGGGCAAAAACTTCGGATGCAACCTCGTTTTTTGTTTTATAGGATGTGCCCATGTCGCCTTTGCACAGGTTGAACATATAGCGCCCATACTGCACCAGCACAGGGTCATCCAGGCCCATTTTGTCGCGCAGATCCGCGATCTGCTCAGGGGTGGCCTGTTCGCCCAAAATAACCTTTGCAGGATCGCCGGGGGCCAGGCTCATGATCAGGTAAACGATCAGGGTAACGCCGATCAATACCGGGATCAGATAAATGATTCTTTTAAGAATGAATTTCCACATGTGTCCTCCTACTTTCTCTGTTTTTCCAGAAAATTTGTTTCTTCGCCTGCCCTATTATGTCGAAGCTCCTGTTTTCCACATAGTATGGCAGGAAGCACAGCGCCCCACACAGCTGCGGGGATGGTCTGACGATGAAACAGCCACAAGGCAGTTTTCAGTTTCTGATTCCTTCTCTTTGCCCTTCGTTTTTTCGCCCCCTAAGCCGAAAAAACGGTGAAAAACAAGAAGATGCTCGAAACTCGTTTTCTTTTGCCATGTGTGTTTAGTATTATATATTTAATAATAGTGAATTGCAACAATTGTTTTAAATAAATATTAATAATTGTTGTTTATAAAGTTCACAAATGCACAATTTTTAATAGTCTTCTTTGTCTTATTGCACAATTAAAATGGCATAAAATACCATTATCTTTTTCATATTTTGTGCATTATTTACATTTTATAAGTTTTTGAATTCTGTATTTATGCGTTTTCTCACAAATTTAACGATTTGTTAAACAATTAGGGTTCTATTCTTCCACATTTTTTCTTTTTTAACATTATGTTATTGGCGCCCCCGCCCGTGGGCTGTTTTTTATCAAAACCCCGCCCGGCAAAAAGAAAAGCCCCCGCCGAAAAACAGTCTTCGGCGGGGGCTTTGATTCGATTCGGTTTTGCGCCTCATCCCTTTGCGCTGTCGCGGGAAACTTCGTTAAAATGAACGATTCCCAAGGGGCTGAGCTTGACCCCTTTTAAATCGGAAGCATAGGCTTGCACCACGGCTTCCTGATAAAGCGGCACCTGGGGGCAAAGCGAATTGAGCAGAGAGTTGCATTGGCGCAGCAGATCTTTGCGCTGTGAAGCTTCCAATGTTTTGGCGGCCTCATCGATGAGCATATCCACCATAGCGTTATTCAACCGGCATCGGTTGGTGGTGGTGATAGAATTGGAGTGGAACACCCCCACAAGATAAGAGATCATATCGCCCGTTGAAAAGCCGCCCACCGCGGCCGTATAGTTGCCCTCTGAGGTGGTGGCCAGATAAGTCGCCAAATCCAGCATCGTGATATCGCAGGTGATGCCCAACTGGCTCAGATCCTCCTGAATCGACAGCGCGGCCCGCTTTTTCGTGCTGTTGCTGCAGATGATGGAAAGATTGAGCTTTGAAGGATCGATGCCCGATTGCGCCATCAGGCTTTTGGCCAATTCCGGGTCATAAGGGTCACAGCCTTCTGTGGTGGCCCCTTCCAGATTGGCGGGCGCCTGCGCATAGGCCGCGATGCCGTGGCCGTTGAGCGCCGTTTTCACAACTTTTTCGCGGTCGATGGCGCTGTAGATCGCCCGCCTTACATCCTGCCGGTTCAGCCCCGGCGCCGTGTTATTCAGCATCAGGCTGGTCTGGGCTGTGGAAGGCACTTCGCTCACCGTAATATTCTGGTTTTTCGCCAGCTGCTCCACATCGCCGGTTTCGATATCCACCACATAATCCACTTCGCCGCGTTCCAGCGCCGCGGTGCGCGTTGCGCCTTCGGGGATCACGCGCCATATCAGATATTTCAAAGCGGGGCGGCTCTGTCTGTCAAAATAGCCGCTGAAAGCTTCCAGTTCCACGCGTTCGCCGGGAACCCATCTTAAAAAGCGATAAGGCCCCGTTCCAATGGGATTCTTATTGAAATTGTTCCCTTTATCCAGCAGCTCCTTCGGCAGAATGGAATTGCCGTGCTGGCAAAGCTGATCGATCAGCGTGGCCGCCGGGCCGTCTGTGGTGATCTTCACCGTATAAGAATCCACCTCTTCGATCTTGGCGACAGAGGAACTGTAAAGGCTGACTTCGGGGGACTTTTGGGCATGTTGAATAGAAGCCGCCACATCCGCAGCCGTCATTTCTTTTCCGTCGTGGAATTTTACGCCATGGCGCAAATGGAAGATCCATTCCGTCTCTGAAATATTTTCATAGCTTTCGGCCAAATCGGGCACCGGGTTCAGCTTTTCATCATATTTCACCAGTGTGTTATATAACAGCAAGTTGATCGCTGTGCCCGCCTGAGCGTTATGCTCTGTCGTTGTCAGAGAGGGGGGCTCGCTGCCCGAAGCCACCACAAGTGTTTCCGCGCGGGCATCCGCCGGAACCTGCTGTGTTTTCAAAGGATCATCTTGGGCCGGATCCGCTTTTTTCTGGCTGAATAGAACCAGCGCACAGATCACCGCGACGATGACAACGCCGCCTGCCGCCCATAAACTTTTTTTCATCGGCCGTTTCATTTTTCCCTCAATTTCTTTCTTTTTCCCAACTGTTTCTTATTATAGAGTAAAAGATAAGAACATTTCAAGCACCTGCTTTTGAAGGCTGCACCGCCGATGTTTTTTCCCTTTTCTTTTTGCACAATAAGTGCCCGCCGCTTTTATTCCTTTTGTCTATCCGCTAAAATTTATTTCTTACTTTTCGAAATATCGATTGTGAATATATTCCATATTTTATCTTCCTAAATCCCGGCTTCTGTGTATTTTGCTATTTTTTCATCTTTTTATGCTTTTTTCTTCTTTTTGCGAATTTCCGACTTTTTACAGCAGTGCAAAAGCAGGGCTTCGCCATAAGAACGGCGAAGCCCTGCTTTTTTATATGAGTTGAAATTCGAGGGAATTTCAGAGGGAGTTGTTTGGCTTAGTTTGCTTTCCAGCTGATCTTTTCCATATACATGGTGCCGCCGGCGTTGACTTCCACCCCCTGCAGGCCCGAATTGTAGGCGCGGAGGGTATCCGCCGTATACAAAGAGATGTTGGGCAGATATTCGTTCATTTTGCCCATCAGGTTTTTCAAGATCTTGTTGCGCGCTTCTTCATCCACTGTGGAAGAAGCCTGATGGATCAGCTCATCCACTTCGGGGTTGCTGAATCTTGCCTGGTTGGAAGCATTGATCGAAGAGCTATCGAAAACGCCCGTTACATGAGAGACCAGGTCAGTGGCTGTATATCCGCCGATGCAGGCGGTGAAATTGCCTTCTACCGTGGCCGAAAGATAAGTGGCCAGATCCATTGTTTCGATTTCAGCCTTGATGCCGATCTCGGAAAGATCCGCCTGGATCACTTCTGCGGCGCGTTTTTTCGTGTCGTTGGAACAGATGATGGATAATTCAACGGTCTTCGGATCAACGCCCGAATCTTTCATATATTCTTTTGCTTTTTTCAGGTCATAGGTTTCTTCGTTTTCAGCGCTGTAACCCGCCAGCATCGGCGCGCCCATGCCTTTTGTCACAGTGCCCATGCCATTCAGCGCCACGGTGACCACATTTTCTTTGTTGATGGCGCAGTTGATGGCGTGGCGAACCTGCTGATTGTCGAGGCCGGGCTTTTCATTATTCAAAACCATCCAGTTCAGCGCGGTGGATTGGGTTCTCAGTAAAGTTAAATCTTTGTTATCTTTGATGCGCTGCGCATCCATGGCTTCCACTTCAATGATCATATCCACTTCGCCGGCTTCCAGCGCGATGGTTCTGGAAGAACCTTCGGGGATGATCTTCCATGTCATTTTTTTGATGGCCGGCGCGCCGCCGAAATAATCATCAAAGCTTTCAAATTCCAGACTGTCGCCCAATGTCCACTTTTTCAAAACATAAGGGCCTGTGCCAACGGGGTTCTTGTTGAAATCGTTGCCGCTGTCGATCAGGGCTTTGGGAACAATGGCGTTGCCGTGGTGGCAAAGGTTGTTCAGCAGCACGGCGCTGGGGCCGTCAGTGGTGATCTTCACGGTGTAATCATCCACCGCTTCCACCGACACGATGGATTTGTTATATTGAGAAACCTCGGGGAAAGTTTTTGCATATTCCAGCGATGCTTTCACATCGGCGGCCTTCATTTCGCTTCCGTCATGGAATTTGACGCCTTTTTTCAAATGGAAGACCCATTCGGTGTCGCTGGCGGTTTCATAGCTTTCCACCAGTGAAGGTTCGGGATTCAGTTTCATATCTGTGCGAAACAATGTGTTGTAAGTCAGCAAGTTCATGTAAGAGCCTGCCACCGCGTTGTGGGAATAGGGGCTCATGGTGGGGGTTTCGCTTGTGGTGGCCACGACCAAAGTATCTTTGGTCGATGCGCCCGTGGGCTGAACCTGTTCGCTGCCCTCGGTTTTTTTGCCGGATACCGAAGCATCCTTCGCGCACCCTGTCAGCAGGCTAATCAGCATCACCATCACTGTTACCATGCTCATCCATTTTCTTTTTCTGCTCATCGGTATCACCTCATAAAGTAATGTTTTGCCGCCGGTTCTTGCGGCTTGTTTTGTATTATAGGGGCTGATACCAAGGGTTGCAAGGCTTTTTCGGCCATTTCAGAACGATTTGGAGTTTATGATATTATACGATATTCAATATATTGAATATCTGTTGTTTTTACACAAACGATTTCGAGGTTTTCGAGGCATCGTTTTCAATAATTGCATTATCTTGCTTTTATAATTTTCAGCATATTATTTATAATTTTGCGATAAATATGCTATATCGAATTTATATGTTGAAAGCGCACCTTGTCTTTCGCAAGATATGTTTTCTTGAAAATATGATAAAGCAGCCGCAGCAGGTCGTTGCATCCTCTTTTTAAACAAGAAAAAAGCCGATGCTCATCAGAGCATCGGCTTTTGTTTGCTGTTTGAAAGCTGTGAAGCTTAGGCAGCCCACTTAGCTTTGTCGAAGTACATATCACCGCTGTTGGTGATCAGAACGCCTTCGAGGTTCTTGTTGTAAGCACGCATTACAACGCCCTGGAACAGAGGAGCCTGTGTGCACAGATCATTCAGGCGAGCGGTGCATTCTTTCAGGATCTTTTCTCTTTCGCCTTCGTCGATGGTAGCTGCTGCTTTGTCGATCAGCTCATCAACCTTAGCGTCGTTCACACGGGTTTTGTTGGAAGCGTTGATGGATTTCGAATGATACACACCAACCATGTAGGAAACCATGTCAGAAGCGGTGTAGCCACCGATAGCTGCTGTATAGTTGCCTTCAGCTGTTGTGGACAGATATGTTGCAAGGTCCATGGATTCGATATCAGCAGTGATGCCAACTTCTTTCAGGTTCGCCTGAATTACTTCGCCGGCACGCTTTTTCCAGTCGTTGGAGCAGATGATGGACAGCTTCACAGAAGCGGGATCCACTTTGGAATCAGCCAGATATTTCTTAGCCTTTTCCACATCATACTTGTCTGTGTTTTCATCGCTGGCGCCGAGCAGGTTTGCAGGGCAGGCAGACAGAGCGGGTTTGCCCTGGCCGTTCATAGCAACGGTAACAACGGAATCCTTATCGATAGCGGCATTGATGGCCTTACGAACCAGAACATTATCCAGGCCGGGCTTTTCGTTGTTCAGCATCAGCCAGTTTTCTTCTGTGGAGTTGAATTCATAAACGGTGACATCGGAATTTTCCTTCAGACGGTCAGCGTCCATTGCTTCAACTTCGATAACGAAGTCGACTTCGCCGGCTTCCATAGCGATGGTTCTGGAGGAACCTTCGGGAATGGTCTTCCAAACGATCTTCTTGATAGCGGGAGCGCCATCAAAATAATCAGCAAAGGCTTCGAATTCCAGGCTGTCGCCCAGTGTCCAGTTTTTGAAGACATAGGGGCCGGAACCGATGGGGTTCTTGCCGAAATCGTTGTTGGAATCGATCAGAGACTTCGGAACAATGGCATTGCCGTGATGGCAAAGGTTGTTCAGCAGGATCGCGGAAGGAGCGGGAGTTGTGATTTTGAAAGTCAGGTCATCCACAACTTCAACAGAAGAGATGGAATCGTTATACAGGCTGACTTCAGGATAAGTCTTCGCTTTTTCCAGAGAAGCCTTAACATCGTTAGCGGTCATTGTTTCGCCGTTATGGAACTTGATGCCGGATTTCAGTTTGAACTGCCATACGGTATCGGAGAGGTTTTCGTAGCTCTCAACCAGGTGAGGCTGGGGCTTCAGGTCTTTATCACTTCTGAACAATGTGTCATATGTCAGAGCATTGACATAAGAACCAGCTGTTGCATTGTGGTCAGCATAGTGAACAGAAGGAGTTTCGCTCATTGTAGCGACAATCAGTGTGTCTTTCGCTGTGCCCTTGGAGCTGTCACCTGTGGTCTTGTCGCTGTTTTTGTCACTGCTTCCCTTGGAAGAGCAACCAGCCAGCATACCAACCAGCATCATGGTGGCGAGGATCAAGCTCAGCACGCGCAGTTTGCGGTTTCTCATTGATTTCACCTCATATAATATTTTTGAACCTATCCAAAGCCTTGGATAACAGTTCAATCGTTTTACTCGGCAGGGCCGAATTACCCTTCCGGTGATTCGTATTATAATAGCTTTATTGTGAAATTGCAACATAAAAAATAATTTTTTATTAATTTTAATTTACATTTCGCCATATTTAGTCATCAATTATTCATAAATAATGGTTATGTTGCCTTTTTGCAGTCATTTTAATGTTTAATTTTTAGTCATTTTGCCACTTGCCTACTTTGACATATTATATGATATATACATTTTTTAAACATTTTCTTGTCAAAGTGTAAGAATTTCGGGTTTTCTTTTTTCTCAGCGCTTTTTCAGTCTTTTTGTCCGCAGTTCTCTTTTTTTGATGTGCCGTGCAGCTTCTTGTCTTTTTCCGCCGCCGCGATGTTTTCCCGTTTCCTTTCTGTTATAACAGGCAAAAAGATCCGGCGCCGATGAGAAAACTCACCGGCGCCGGATCTTTTATTCAGCACTCTTCTTTTTTCTTTTTGGAAACGCTATTATTAATAATGTGTATTTTGCGAATTAGCCCCAATATACATTTTCAAAATACAGTGTTCCGGAAGGTGTGACCTCAACGCCCTTCAAGCCCGAATTATAAGCACGGAAGTTGATGGGCTGATAGATCGGCACCTGCGGGCAGAGCTCGTTAATCAGCGCGGAGCATTCTTCCAATGTCTTGTTTCTTTCATCGGGGTCAAGCGTTGCGGAAGCTTTGTCGATCAGCGCGTCCACATCTTTGTTGTTCAAACGGGTCTTGTTGGAACCGTTGATGGATTTGGAATGATAGACGCCGATCATGAAGGAAAGCATATCGGAAGCGGTATAGTTGCCGATAGAAGCCGTGTAGTTGCCCTCGCCTGTTGTGGAAAGATAAGTTGCAAGGTCCATGGATTCGATATCGCACTTGATGCCCAGCACTTCTTTTACATTGGCCTGGATCACTTCGGCAGCTCTCTTCTTGGTGTCGTTAGAGCAAATGATCGAGAAATAGATATCGGATGCGGGGACGCCGGATTCCGCCAGCCATTTTTTTGCCTGTTCGGGATCATATTTCACGGCGTTTTTATCGCTGTAGCCCGGCAGGTTGTTGGGCACATGAGAAGTGATCGCGGTGCCGCGGCCATTCAAGGCAACGGTGACGATGGCTTCTTTATCGATGGCGGCGTTCAAAGCTTTGCGAACCAGAACATTATCCAAACCGGGTTTTTCGTTGTTGAGCATCATCCAGTTATGTTCTGTCGCGTTATACTCATAGATCGAAACATCTTTGTTCTCTTTCAGGCGGTCATAATCCATCGCTTCCACTTCCACGATGAAATCGATCTCGCCGGCTTCCAGAGCAATGGTTCTCGAAGAGCCTTCGGGGATGATCTTCCAGGTCATCTTTTTGATGGCCGGTGCGCCGTCATAATAATCGGCAAAAGCTTCAAATTCAACTTTGTCGCCCAGAACCCAGTTTTTAAAGACATACGGGCCGGAGCCGATGGGGTTCTTATTGAAATCGTTGCCTTTATCGATCAGGGATTTCGGCACGATCGCGTTGCCATGATGGCAGAGGTGGTTGAGCAGCACAGCGGAAACGCCGTTTGTATGAACGATGAAGGTCTGATCGTCAACAACTTCGATCGATTTGACGCAGTCGTTATACAGGCTGACTTCGGGGAAGGTCTTGCCATATTCGATGGAAGCTTTCACATCGTTGGCTGTCATGGTTTCGCCGTTATGGAACTTGATGCCTTTTTTCAAAGTCATCTTCCATTCGGTATCACTGATATTTTCATAGGTATCGACCAGAGCAGGAACAGGTTCCATATCCATGTTGGATTTAAACAGCGTGTTGTAGGTCAGCAAGTTCATATAAGAACCGGCTGTTGCGTTATGATCGTAGGGGGACATAGACGGAGTTTCGCTCATGGTTGCAATGGTGATGCTGTCTTTTGTGGATGTTTTCTCACTTGTTTTGCCGGTATCCTTGCTGTCACCATTCGCCGTGTTTTTTGAGCACCCGGCAAACAGACCCGCCAGCATGACGACCGCCAGCAGCAAACTTAGAACGCGCAGTTTTCTGTTTCTCATATTGTCTCACCTCAATAAAACTATTCAGCTGCCTTACAGCTGTTTTCTTCCTCTTGTCATCTCATCCAAGAAGATGCTTGAATTATAAAGTCTTTTTGTTAAATTTGCAATAACATTTTCTTTTTTTAATATTTTTGTTCGTATGCTTTACCCGTATTTTTTCTAATTTTTTTCAACTGTTTTGTGCCTTTTTACTAAATATCCATGGTTTGTTTTCCATATTTTGTTTTATGCTTTTGTTTACATTGCATATTTTATTTTGATGCTTCGTTCCACTTTTCACAATTTTTTGATTTTTTAATAAATCTTCTAAACTTGATCGTTTTTCCCTTTATTTGTTCACAATTTTAACATATATTTAATTGTTATTTCATTTATTTCTCCGTTTTGGCCTTTTTATATACGAGAAAAGCGGCGATCCAAAAGGATCGCCGCTTATTTTTGGGAAGTTTAATTTTTAATTAGCTAGCCCACGACACTTTATTGAAATACAATGTGCCGCTGTCGCTGACTTCAACGCCCTTTAGGTTCTTGTTATAAGCTCTCAGAGAGATGGGCTGATACAGCGGGATCTGGGGGCACAGGTCGTTAACTTTTGCAACGGCTTCAGACAGGATCTTGTATCTTGCGTCTTCATCAACAGTCTTGGAAGCTTTGTCGATCAGCGCATCCACATCTTTATTGCTCATACGGGTCTTGTTAGAAGCGTTGATAGATTTGGAATGGCAAACACCGATCATATAACCCAGCATTGTGGAGGAAGAATATCCGCCGATCGCCGCTGTGTAGTTGCCTTCAGCTGTGGTGGAAAGATATGTTGCAAGGTCCATGGATTCGATTTCGCAATTGATGCCCAGGTTTTCTTTCAAGTTCGCCTGAACAACTTCGCCTGCTCTCTTCTTGGTGTCGTCAGAGCAGATGATGGAGAACTTGATGCTTGCGGGATCAACTTTGGAATCGGCCAGATATTTCTTGGCTTTTTCTACATCATACTTATCTGTTTTGTCTTCGCTGCCGCCGGGGAGGTTGTTGGGAGCCTGAGAATAAGCGGGAACTGCCATGCCGTTATAGGCAACCTGAACAACAGAATCCTTATCAACTGCTGCGTTGATGGCTTTACGAACCAGAACATTATCCAGGCCCGGTTTTTCGTTGTTGAGCATCATCCATGTTTCGTTGGTGGCGTGATATTCCAGAACGCTCAGTTTGTCATTGCCGCGCAGGCGCTCGGCGTCCATGGCTTCCACTTCAACGATGAAGTCGATTTCGCCGGCTTCCAGAGCGATTGTTCTGGAGGAGCCTTCGGGGATGATTCTCCATGTCATGTTCTTGATGGGGGGCTCGCCTTCAAAATAATCTTTGAAAGCTTCAAACACGATCTTATCGCCGGAGACCCATTCTTTAAAGACATACGGGCCTGTGCCGATGGGGTTCTTGTTGAAATCGTTGCCGCTGTCGATCAAAGACTTCGGCACGATGGAGTTGCCATGGTGAGACAGGTCGCTGAGCAATCTTGCATCGGGGCCGTCTGTTGTGATCTTGATTTTATAATCGTCGATCTTTTCAACTTTGGCGATGCTTTCGTTATACAGGCTGACTTCGGGGAATGTTTTTGCCCACTGCAACGAGGCAACCACATCGTCGGCCTTCATTTCTTCACCGTTATGGAACTTGACACCTTTTTTCAGGGTCATTTCCCATTCGCTGTCTGTGACATTCTTATAATCTTCAACCAGATCGGGAACAGGTTTCAGATCCATAGCGCCTTTGAACAATGTGTTGTAGGTCAGCAGGTTCATATAAGAACCGGCAACCGCGTTATGCTGTGTGGGGGAAAGAGAAGGGGTTTCGTTTGCTGTGGCGATCACGATGGAATCTTTTGTGGTGCTCTTTGTGGTTTCTTCTTTTTTGGTGTCGGTGGTTTTGGTCTCGTTTTTAGAGCAGCCCGCAAACAAACCAAGAACCATGACAAGCGCCAGCAATAAACTCAAATAGCGTATTTTCCTTGTTCTCATTAGTAAATTCACCTCTTCATAATATTTTCAGCATGACGATCATGCCAAATCACTTTTTCATTGTTGCATATTTATTTTCTTTTGTTGCTACGAATTATACCGCCATTTTGTCTATTATGCAACATAATTTCAAATTATTAACTGTTTTTTTGATGGTTTTATCCTAATAGTTAAGTCACTAACTGTTATTTTTGTGTCATTTTAATGCAATATTCTATATTCTCTTCTGCTTTTCTCACAGGCTTTTTGTGAATCTCATACAGTGTTTTCGCTTTGCGCACAGTCGTTTTTTACAATTTTGCTTTCCGGATGGTTTCAGGGCTATTTTATTATATTTCTTTGAACTTTATTAATACAATATTATCAGATTGCTTCTGTTTTTTTGCTTTTTAGTGACATTTGGAGTTTTCTTTTCTTGTCTCTTTTCAACACCTTTTTAACAGCCCCTCAAAGGCAGGCAAAAAGAAAAAAGGCTTCGAAAAGCTTTGCTTTTCGAAGCCTTTTCGATGCCTGCGCTATTCTGTAACGCTCAGCACCTCATTATATTTTTCAACCACGCTGATTTTGATCTGATCCAGGCTATCCACCTTTGGCTCGCCGATCACGCGCAGCAGGTGGCTGTTGAGGAATTCTGTTTCCAGAATTTTTCCGTTCACCGTGGCCTTGCAATAGCTTGTGAAGTTATTGCCCTCGATATACCACGATTTTTCCACCTTGATGAATCCGGTCACCTCGATATCGGCGACACCCATTCGCATTTTGGAAGGCTTATAGGGGTTTTGGCCGTTATACAGATAATCGCGGCCATATAAAACATCATATTGCAGCCGGCGCAAGTCAGTTAAATAACCCGGCTCCTCGCGGCAATATTGGTGATATTGGTTCATCACACCTTCGGTGATGCCCAGACGGCCCAGCACCTCGGAAGAAAGCTGATAGGCCTTTAAATTTTCCTTCTGATATTCCATCCCGAAGTTATCCCACATCAGATATTCGGTTTTATAGAGATCCTGGCTGAAAACATCCTGTGTTCCAAGGCCCAGCGAAGGCAGATGATCTCCGTAAAAAACCACCACGGTCTTTTCGTCGCGTTTTTTCAGCGCATCCGTCAGTTCGCGGATGAACTGATCCATTTCGTGGATCTGATTCACATAATATTCGATGGCGTAATGCTCGTCTTCATTTTGCACCTTTTCCACCGTGATAGCCGGATCTTCCAGCACAGGCGTGGTGGGATATTTGCCATGGCCCTGCACGGAAACGGTGAACACCAGGTCCTGCTGCTTGGTGGAATCCAGCGCCAGAAGGATCTCTTTGGTGAGCATTTTATCTTTGGCCCAGTTTTTCGGTGTGGTATCTGTGCCCGACATATATTCCAGCGAAGTGAACGAATCGAAGCCCATATTCTTATAAACTTCATTGCGGCCATAGAACACGCCGCGGTGATTGTGAACCGCGTGTGTGCCATAGCCCAGTTTTTTAAGGTCATAGGCCACCGATTCCACGCAATTATCTTTCATCACCGTTTTATAAGGATATTCACCCGGCCCAAAGAAGCGGGTGCTCATGCCGGAAAGAACCTCGAATTCGGTGTTGGCCGTTCCGGCGCCCACCACAGGCACCGTCAAAAAGCCATGGCTGAATTCTTTCTGCATCGCGTGCCAGTTGGGCAGCGCGTCTTCCGAAAGTTCCAGCCCTTCGATCTGTTTGGGGTCAAAAAACGATTCCAGCTGAACAAAAACCACATTGGGCTTCTGCTCGGCTTTCGGCGTTTGCAAAGCGCTGTCTTTTTCGATATTTTTTTTGATCCCGTCGATGCTTTGCTGGGAATAATCCTGCGGGCGGTGAATGCCCACATTCAGCCAGGTGTTCAAAAAGCAATAGGCAAAGCCATAATCTTCATAAGCAAAAGCCAGGTTGCTGAAGATTTGAGAAAGCTTGGCATGATCCAGCCCATAAGAAACGCCGCCGATGGCGCAGGAAACCGCGCAGACCACTGAGATCGCGCCGGTGAGCAGGCGCCGTTTCCAGCCGGCGCTGCTATGCGGCCCTTTGATGAAAAACAAAATCAGGCCCGCCAGCAAAAGCACTACAAACACCACCAGCAGCACGATCTGAAAAGGTTTCAGATAGTTCGGCAGCACTTCGAGCCCCGTGGTGAACACCGCCACATCGGCCGTGGTGAAAGGCGTCATGCGGCTGAGAATGATAAAACCGTTTACCGCGCCGCCGATCAGCAATACGATCGAAGCCACAAGCGTATAAAATGCCCTTCTTTTGAACAAAAGCGCCGGGGAAAGCGCCGCGAGCACGATCAGATAATTGGCGAAAAAAGCATAGGTGTGTTCCTTTAAAAAAGTAAACAGCCCACCGAGGCCCTTGTGATTAAAGATCTCGATGACTGCAACGATCACCAGCGCAAGACCTAATAAGATGAGCAGAAAGCTTCCTTCTCTTGGTTTTTCAGCCGTGTTGTTTTTGCCTGACGCGGCAATATGCCGTTTCGAAGAACCCTTTGAGCGTTCCATAACGAATACATCCTTTCTTGTCACTCAGACGATTCATTATAGTCTATATTTCTTACGAATTCTACAGAATATTTCACAATTTTTTATTAATTTTACATTTTGGCTTTATTCTGTTTTCTGATTCAAAAGACAATATAATGAATTTGATTCCCGTTTTCGCGGATAAGTTTTTCCAAATCGTCAAAGGCCAGCACCACGGTATCCGTGTTCACGCTGGGATGCATGGCGACGCGGGGGCTGCCTTTCAGCGATTCATCAAAAAACACTTCCACGCGGCCCTGTTCATCGCTGAGGATGCCCAGCGGCCCCACGGAACCGGGTTTTTGATGCAGCATCTGCGCCAGAAGCTCCGGCGGGGCAAAGCCCAGATGGGTGGTGCCCATTTTTTTGGCAAGCTCATGCAGATCCGCCCGTTTTTCCGCCCGCAGCATCACCAGAAAAACGCGGTCATGCTTGCGGGTGGTCACAAATAAATTTTTGCAGATCACCGCGTCGAAACAGAGGTTTTTCTCCACCCGTTCCATCACATTGCCCAGCGCTTCATGCTGATAGTGTTCGAAAGGAACGCCCTTTTGATTCAGAATCCCGAAAATTTTTTCTTTTTCTTCCATCCTGTTCTCCTCTTTTTCTTTTCCCCTTTTTGCAGTATAATGCAAACGATCGGATTTTTGCAAGGCCGGGGCGCTGCCCCAGGGAGGAACCTTCTCTTGGATCAACACGAACTTTTTATGAAAGAAGCTCTTCTGCTGGCAAAAGAAGCCATTTCCAGCGGTGATGTTCCCGTGGGCTGCGTGATCGTTCAAAACGGCCGCATCGTGGGCCGCGGCCGCAACCGCCGCGAAGAATGCCGCAATGCGCTTCTTCACGCCGAGATCGCCGCCATCGATGACGCCTGCCGCGCTTTGGGGCGCTGGCGGCTGGATGACTGCGCGCTTTATGTGACGCTGGAACCCTGCCCCATGTGCGCGGGGGCCATTCTCAACGCCCGCATCCCCCAAATTTATTATGGCGCCAAAGATCCAAAGGGCGGCGCGGTGGGCGGTGTTATCAACCTGTTTGAAGAAAACTTCAATCATAAACCCGCCGTGGTGCCGGGCATTCTCAAAGAAGAATGCGCCGCGCTGCTCAAAGATTTTTTCGGGCAGAAGCGCTGAGCGTTCTTTTCGCCGTCCCTTCTGCCGGCCTTTCCACACAAAGAAACAGCGGAAATCGCATCGAATTGCGGCTTCCGCTGTTTTTTCTTTCGATCGCTCTTTCAAAGCGGCCTGTGACGCCCGCTTCTATTTAAACAGATCTTTCATCTTATCTTTGAAAGATTTCTTTTGTTTATAGCAGTTTTCGCCCACGCTTTCATCAAAGCGCGCCAGAATCTGGCGCTGGTCTTCCGTCAGGTTCTTCGGGATCTCGATCTTCACTTTCACATAATGATCGCCGCGCCCCCTGCCGTTGATGTTGGGGATGCCTTTCCCTTTGATGCGGAAAATGGTGTCGGGCTGTGTGCCTTCGGGCATGGTATACTGCACCTTGCCATCGATGGTGGGAACGGTCAGTTCCGCACCCAAAGTGGCCTGCACAAAGGTGACCGGCATTTCGATCATCACATCCTGCCCGCGGCGTTTGAAGATATCATGGGGCTTGATGGAAACCGTTACATAAACA
The DNA here is from genome assembly GCF_047936785.1 of Acidaminobacterium chupaoyuni. Taxonomy (GTDB): domain Bacteria; phylum Bacillota; class Clostridia; order Oscillospirales; family Butyricicoccaceae; genus Acidaminobacterium; species Acidaminobacterium chupaoyuni. The sequence goes on along the minus strand of NZ_CP176394.1, from coordinate 886,514 downwards.
TCGCCTGTGGGCCCGCCGTTTGCGCCCACGCTGCCTTCGCCGCGCACAGAGATCGTCTGGCCGTGATCGATGCCCGCCGGGATCTTCACATTGATGGTGCGGCTGCGGCGAACCGCGCCCGCCCCATGGCAGGTCTCACAGGGTTCTTTGATGATCTTGCCGGTGCCGTGGCATCTGGGGCAGGGGCCGCTGGATTGGAACACGCCGAACACCGTGCGCTGGGTGGTCTTCACCTGGCCGGTGCCGTGGCAATCGGGGCAGGTTTCTTTATGGGTGCCCTTTTTCGCGCCGCTTCCGCCGCAATCGGGGCAATTTTCAACGCGGCTGACATTGATCTCTTTTTCACAGCCGAACGCCGCTTCTTCAAAAGTAAGGGTGATGTTCACCTGCACATTTTCGCCCCGGCGCGGGCCGTTGCGCTGGGCCTGGCTTCTTCCGCCGCCGCCGAAAAAGCTGTCGAAAATGCTGCCCAGGTCAAAATCCTCGCCAAAGCCGCCGTAGCCGCCATAACCGCCCGCGCCTGCGCCTGCTCCATAGGAAGGATCAACCCCCGCGTGGCCGAACTGGTCATAGCGGGATTTTTTTTCGGGATCGGAAAGCACCTCATAGGCGGCGTTGACTTCCTTCATCCGTTCCTCGGCTTCTTTATCGCCGGGGTTCAGGTCGGGATGGTATTTTTTCGCCAGCCTGCGATATGCTTTTTTGATTTCGTCATCGGTTGCGCCTTTTTGCAGACCCAGAACCTCATAGAAATCTCTTTTCTGTTCGGGCATAGTTGTCTCCTCAACTCTGTTTGATGGCTGAAAAGCATTGCTGCGCGGAAATCTTCCCGCAGCAATGCTTTTTGCGTGTTTCGATTAGTCTTTTTTCTTTTCGTCGTCTACGACTTTGTAATCGGCGTCATATACATTGCCTTCCGGTGCGCCCTGGCCTGCGCCGGGCTGGCCGTTCTGGGCGTCGCCCTGCGGGGGCGCCTGCTGATAAAGTTTTTCGGCAATGGCATAAAATTTCTTTGTCAGTTCTTCTGTTTCGGTCTTGATGGTTTCGATGTTGTCGCCCTTCAGCGCTTCGCGCAGTTTTTCCAGCTGCTCTTCAACGGGCTTCTTTTCATCGGCCGAAACCTTGTCGCCCAGCTCGCCGAGGCTCTTTTCCGTCTGATACAGCAGGCTTTCGGCGTTGTTGCGGGTGTCGATGTCTTCACGGCGCTTTTTGTCTTCGGCCGCGAACTGTTCCGCTTCGTGAACGGCTTTATCGATATCATCCTTCGACATATTGGTGGAAGAAGTGATGGTGATCTTCTGTTCTTTGCCGGTGCCCATATCCTTTGCGGAAACATTCACGATGCCGTTGGCATCGATATCGAAAGTAACTTCGATCTGGGGCACGCCGCGGGGAGCCGCCGGGATGCCATCCAGATGGAACAGGCCCAGGCTCTTGTTGTCGCGGGCCATTTCTCTTTCGCCCTGCAGCACATGCACTTCAACGGAAGTCTGGCTGTCGGCCGCGGTAGAGAACACCTGGCTTTTTTTGGTGGGGATGGTGGTGTTGCGCTCGATGATGCGGGTGCAGACGCCGCCCAGGGTCTCGATGCCCAAAGACAGGGGCGCCACATCCAGCAGCAGCAGGTCTTTCACTTCGCCGACCAGAACGCCGCCCTGGATGGCCGCGCCGATGGCGACGCATTCATCGGGGTTGATGCCCTTGAAGGGTTCTTTGCCCGTAATATTCTTAACGGCTTCCTGCACAGCGGGGATTCTGGAAGAACCGCCCACCAGAAGGATCTTTGCCAGTTTTTCGGCGCCGATGCCGGCGTCGCTGAGCGCCTGACGAACGGGGCCCATGGTGGCTTCCACCAGGTCGCGGGTCAGGTCATTGAATTTTGCGCGGCTGAGGGTCATTTCCAGGTTCTTGCCGCCGTTGACATCCGCCGTGATATAAGGCAGATGGATCTCTGTGCTGGTCATGCCGGAAAGTTCGATCTTCGCTTTTTCAGCGGCTTCCTTCAGGCGCTGCATGGCCATGCGGTCGCCGGAAAGATCGATGCCTTCCTGATTTTTGAATTCGCTCAGCATCCATTTCACGATGCGTTCGTCGAAATCATCGCCGCCCAGGCGGTTGTTGCCCGCGGTGGCCAGAACTTCCACAGCGCCGTCGCCGATGGAAAGGATGGAAACATCGAATGTGCCACCGCCCAGGTCATAAACCATCACAGTCTGTTCATTTTCTTTATCCACGCCATAGGCCAGCGCCGCGGCGGTGGGTTCATTGATGATTCTCTTTACATCCAGGCCCGCGATCTTGCCGGCATCCTTTGTGGCCTGGCGCTGTGCGTCGGTGAAATAAGCAGGAACGGTGATGACGGCTTCTTTCACGGGGGAACCCAGATAAGCTTCCGCATCCTGCTTCAGTTTCTGCAGGATCATTGCGGAAATTTCCTGCGGGCTGAATTTTTTGCCGTCGATATCCACTTCATGTGCGGTGCCCATTTCGCGCTTGATCGACATCACGGTGCGCTGGGGGTTGGTCACTGCCTGTCTTTTGGCCACCTGGCCCACCATTCTCTCGCCGTTTTTAAAAGCCACCACAGAGGGGGTGGTTCTTGCGCCTTCCGCGTTGGGGATGACGACAGGTTCGCCGCCTTCGATAACGGCTACGCAGGAGTTTGTTGTGCCAAGGTCGATACCAATGATTTTTGCCATATTATATTCCTCCAAATCAAACACAAATAAGTTTTTATTTTTATATTATTGATAAGCCTGTGATTAGTTTGCCACCTGCACCAGCGCATGGCGGATCACTTTTTCGCCCATCTGCCAGCCTGTGCGCATTACCTGCGCCACGGTGTTTTCGGGCAGATCGTCGTTTTCGGTGTGGAGCACCGCGTCATGCAGCAGCGGGTCAAAGGGCTGCCCTTCGGCGATGATCTCGGTGATGCCCAGTTTTTCAAGCAGCTCGCGGAACTGTTTTTCGATCAGCTCGATGCCTTTTTTATATTCTGCATCGCTGCTGTTTTGTTTGACCGCCAGCTCTAAATTATCCAAAACGGGCAGAAGCGCCGCCGCCGTGGAAGCGGTGACATCGCTGTAAATGCTTTCGCGCTCTTTCTGTGAACGCTTTCTGAAGTTATCATATTCGGCAAGTGTGCGAAGATATTTATCGCTCAGCTGCTGATATTCGGCTTTTGTGACCATTTCTTCCGCAGGGGCCGCTTCTTCCTGCCCCGGGCATGCGGGCCGTTCTTCGGCCTGCTGTGCGTTCTGCTTGATTTCTTCCTGTGTTTCGGCTGTTTTCTTTTTCGTCATTTCATCACCTGTTATTCTTTATCATCGTCGCCGTTATTTTTTTCTTCACGCGGCAGCCGGATCGGGATCACTTTGCTCACCCCTTCGGCGAACACCTGAAGCTGCGCGGCGATCTTGCCGTAATTCATTCGTGTGGGGCCGATGACCCCCAGAATTCCGCTGACATCCTCGCCCATATCATAGGCGGTGAAAACGAAACTCGCGTCTTTCACGGGGCCTTCCCCGTTTTCCGGGCCGATGCGGATATTCACCAGCTTGGGCTGATTGGTTTTTGCCAGCGCCTTCAGCCGATCCTTATCGGTCATATAATCCAAAAGCTCTCGGGCTTTTTGGGCGTTGTAATATTCGGGATGGCTCAGCAGGCGGGAAGCGCCGCGAACGGAAACTTCTTCCGCGTCCCCCGTCACCTCTGCCGAACGGATAAAACCGATCACTTCGCAGGTGAGCTGATAAAGGGGCGATTGGATGGGCATAATTTTTAAGAGTTCTGCCAGCTGCACGGAACCGTTTTCGCGCTGCAGCACCGCGTTGACTGCCTGAACCAGCATCGCCGCTTCTTCGGCTGTCACGCCTTCCGCATAGATCATGCGGTTGTTCACCGCCGGCGGCACAGTCACCACCACCAGAGCATAGGTGTTTTCATCCACCGGGATGAGTTCGATGCGCCTTACCTGCGCGTGCTGATGCTTGGTGGAAACCGAAACCCCCAGCTGCCCTGTCATCTCTGAAATGATGGCCGAGGCTTCCGCCATGGTCTTATCCAGGTCGTGCAGCTTGTGTTCCAGCAGCCTGCGGATCTGTTCCACTTCCGCCGCCGTGCTTTGATAACGATACATGAGTTCATCCACATAAAGCCGATAGCCCTGCGGCGAAGGCACACGCCCCGCTGAAGTGTGGGGTTTTTCAAGCAGCCCCAGTTCTTCCAGCTCGCTCATTTCGTTTCTCACGGTGGCCGAAGAAACATTCCCCGCCGAAGCGGCCAGAGTCTTGGAACCCACCGGTTCCGCCGTGGAGATATAATTTTCGATGATCGCTTTCAAAATCGCTTTTTTTCGCTGTGAAAGTTCCAACTGCAATCACCGCCTTTTCTGATTTTCCTTTTTAGCACTCTCCATCCCCGAGTGCTAAAACAATCCTACCACATTCTTTTCAAATGTCAATACCGTTCATAAAATGTTCACCGAGAAACCAAAATTTCTTTTCGATTGCGGGGGTTTGCCGCCAAAATTCCTCGTGTTTCCCCTATATTTTTCTCTTCTTCATTCTTGTAATCTTTTTCGTGTTGTGGTAAACTTAACGAAAGAATCCAATTATGAAAACCACATGGAGGTGCTTCTATGCGCTTTAAAATTATTGCCGACAGTTCCGCCGATATTACCGGCTCCTATTATAAAGGGGAAACCGCCTTCGATTATGGCTGCGTTCCCATGTCCATCAACGGCCCCAACCACATCACGCTGGTGGATCTGGAACCGGTGGATGCCGTTCAGTTTGCGCTGAAGCCGAAAGAAGTGAAAGGCCCGTGGAGCTCTTCCTGCCCCTCGCCCGCTTCTTATCTAAAAGAACTTCAGGGCGCGGAAGCCGCGTTCATCGTCACCATTTCTTCCCGCCTGAGCGCTTCTTATTCCACAGCCTGCATGGCCGCCGATATGGCGCGGGCCGAAAATCCGGGCGTCAAGATCCATGTGGTCGATTCGAAAATGGCTTCGGCCGGAACGGCGCATATCGTTCTGAAGCTGGAAGAACTCATCAAAGCCGGCCTTTCTTTTGATGAGATCTGCAGCGAGATCGAAGCTTTCCGCAAAACGCTGACGCTTTATTTCCTCATCGGCAGTCTGGATACCCTCATCAGCGCGGGCCGCGTCAAGCGCGTGGCGGGCATGATGGCCTCTGTGTTAAACATCCACCCCATCTGCGGCGAAGATGGCGACGGCAATATCAAGATCTATCAAAAGGTGCGCGGCTTCACCCCCGCCCTCAACCGCATGATCGAAATGCTGGGCGAGCGCGGCGATACGCAGGGCAAACACCTCATCATCACCCATTGCAACAACCCCGAAGACGCCGAAGTTTTGAAAAACGCCGCCGCGCGTTTATATCACTTCGACCGCATCACCGTGATGCCCATGCGCGGCCTTGCCTCATTCTATGCGGGCGACCATGGTCTCATCGTTTCGTTCTGATCTTCATTGTTTCACTGCTGAAATTTCAGAAAAGCGCATCCGAAAAGCGGATGCGCTTTTCTTGTTATTTTCGTATTTTTTATCATTTATGCACAAATAATCGTTGAATCGTATACAGATTCTATTCATTATGCTAAAATCTCTTGCATAACATGGCAATATATGGCATGGGTTAGGGGTGAGCGTTTTTATTTTTCATGCCGCTAAATGAAAAAAGGAGATGTTGGCATGGGTCTTGATTATTTAAAAACAGCAAACAGTCTGTTGATGTGGATCTTCTGTATCCCCGCTGTTGCTTTGGTGGTGTTTCAAGCTTGGGTATTCGCCAAAAAAGCCTGGCAAACAGGCCCACAGATCGGCGTCAGCAAAGAACAGATGCGTCTGGCCGTCAAAAGTTCCGCTGCCGCTTCCATCGGCCCTTCCATTGTCATCGTGATCGGCGCCGTGAGCCTTCTGGCTTCGGTGGGCGGCCCCCTCGCCTGGATGCGGCTTGCCTATATCGGTTCGGTCATGTATGAACTGCCCGCGGCGAACATCGCGGCCAGCGCGGCCGGTTCCACCCTGGGCACCAACGATATGACGATGCAGGCGTTTGCCAACGCGGCGTGGGTCATGTGCATCTGCTGTTTGGGCTGGATTTTGGTTTCTGCCCTCTTCACCGATAAAATGGGTACTCTGCGCGACAAAGTGGCCGGCGATAACGAAGCGGCCATGGCGGTCATCGCGGTGGGCGGCGGCCTTGGCGCCTTTGCCTATCAGTGCTTCAACCGCATTTTTCCTTCCGTGAACAAGATCGATTTTGCTTCGCCTCAGCTTTGGGCGCTGATCGCCGGGTTCATCACCATGGTGGCGCTGGGGCTTTACGGCAAAAAATCGAAATCGAAGTGGGTGGCGCAGTTCGGCATGACCATCTCTATGGTGGTGGGCATGCTGGTGGGCACCATTTTCATGTAAGGATCTGCCGAAAGCTTTCCTGCAAGGCGTCGCCTCAGGAATCTTCATTTTTTGGAAAGGGGCATTTTTATGGAAACGAAACCTACCCTGAAAACTTCTTTTACCCCTTGGATCGTCAAATGGGGCCGCGGCCTCAATCTGCTGGGCGTCGCCTTTTGCTTTGGCCCCTGCCTGGCTTTGGCGCTGATGGGCATTCTTCCCCCCTGGGGCGCGCTGGCCACCGCTATCGCCATCCAGCTGCCCATGGTGGCTTCCGCTTACATTTATGAACCCATCTCCTTCTTTGCCGTGCTGGGCATCCCGGGCACCTATATGTCCTTTTTATCCGGCAATATTTCAAATCTGCGTGTGCCCGCTTCCGCCATCGCTCAAGAAGCGGCCGGCGTGAAAGAGGGCAGCGATGAAGGCACCATCATCGCCACCATCGGCATCGCGGTTTCGATCTTCATCAACATCATCATTCTGACCATCGGCGTGCTGCTGGGTTCCTGGGTGCTTTCCAAGCTGCCCGCTTCGGTCACCACGGCGCTGAATCTGCTGCTGCCGGCGCTGTTCGCCGCGCTTTTGGGCAACTATATCGTGAAAAACCCGAAGCTCGCCCTGTTCGGCGTGCCGCTGGCGCTTTTCATGGTGCTGATCAAAAACGCGGGCTGGCTCAATTTCCTGCCCGCCGCGCTGATCACCCCCGTGGTGGTTCTGGTGAGCGTGTTCGGCACCATGACATTCGGCGTTGTCCGCGCCAAGAAACAAAAAAATTAGCGGCCCCATCCCGCCGTTATTCCGAAAAGAAGAAGCAGCAATGCTTCTTCTTTTTTGGTTAAATCGCTTAACTTTTCAAGCAAAATGCATAGAATTTTCCTGCGGCTCTTACAAAGCCCTGCTTTTGTGATAAACTGGGTCACAGAACGAACCATCAGAAAGGGGCAATCTTTTATGAACCAAACCATTCAGCATGCCATCGACGATCATGCCGGTGACCTCAAAAACCTTGCGCGCAAGATTTGGGAACATCCCGAAACCGCTTTCAACGAAGTGAAAGCCTGCGAATGGACAGCCGAATTTCTGCGTTCACAAGGCTTCAAGGTGGAAGTCGGTTATGTGGGCATGCCCACCGCCATCCGCGCCACCTGGGGCAGCGGCCATCCCATTATCGGCTTCCTGGGTGAATATGACGCGCTGCCCGGCATGAGCCAGAAAATTTCCACCCAAAAAGAACCCGTCTGCCCGGGCGCGCCGGGTCAGGGCTGCGGCCATAACCTTTTGGGTGTTGCCTGTGTGGGCGGCGCCTTGGGCATGAAAGCCGCGCTGGAAGAAAGCGGCCGATCGGGCACCGTTGTATTTTATGGCTGCCCGGCCGAAGAAGTTCTCACCGGCAAAGCCTTTATGGCCCGCGGCGGCGCGTTCCGCGACCTTGATCTGGCCATCGCGTGGCATGGCGGCAAAAATAACGGCCTGACCATCGGCACTTCCACCGGGCTTAACAGCGCCGTGTTCCATTTCCATGGCGTCACCGCCCACGCCGGCGGCGATCCCCATAACGGCCGCAGCGCGCTGGATGCCGTGGAGCTGATGAATGTGGGCGCAAACTATCTGCGCGAGCATGTGACAAGCGATACCCGCATCCACTATGTCATCAAAGAAGGCGGCACAGCCCCCAACATCGTGCCCGATAACGCCAGTGTGTGGTATTATGTGCGCGCCATGAGCCGTGAAGCCATTGAAAGCACCTATGCCCGCCTGATCAAATGCGCCGAAGGCGCCGCGCATATGACCGAAACCACCCTCGAGATCGAATTCCTCGGCGGCTGCTATAACACCCTGCCCAATCATGTGGTCATCAACGCCCTGCATGAAGCCATGGAAGAGGTGCCGCTGCCCCTGTGGACAGAAGAGGAAAAAACCTTTGCCGACGCGCTGAACCGGCAGAGCCCTCAATATGAAGCGCTGAAAGAATCGGGCGCGCTGGATCGCGGCCCGCTGCATACCGAAGTTCCCCCCGTTGTAAAGCGCGACGGTTACGGTTCCACCGATGTGGGCGATGTGGAACATATCGTGCCCACCGCCATGGTCACCACCGCCACCTGCAACCTGGCGGCCCCGGGCCACAGTTGGCAGATCGCCGCCTGCGCCGGCACTTCCATCGGTGAAAAAGGCATGCTTTTCGGCGCCCGCGTGATGGCCGAAGCGGCCATGAAGTTTGTGGCCGACCCGGCGCTGGTGGAAAAAGCCAAAGCCGAATTCAAATCCGCCATGAACGGCAGGATCTATCACTGCCCCATCCCCGATGAAGTTCCTGTTCCCCAGCCTGCCAATCGCTGATTTCCGAGTTGATCCGTTTTCTTTCTTTTGCGGCGGCCGCTTTTTTCTCGGCCGCCGTTTTTTCATCCCTGTTTTTCCCGGCCCTATTTTCATGAAAGCAGCCTCGCTTTTGTATTTTCTGCGAAAAATCGGCCATATTTTCTGTTGTAACATGCTTCTTTTTTGTGATTTTCAAGCTTGTCCTCTGCTTTTTCTGTCTTTTCCGCCGTTTTTGAACTGTATAATGTTGGTAATCATCCAAGAAAACGGAGGAATCGAGATGGATCAATATCGTAACCGTGCCAAAGCCCTTTCCGTCGGGCAGTTGGCAGCTTTTTTGCAGCGTTTGGCGGCCTCTTCCCTCCTGCACAAGGCGCTATCCGGCGCGGGATACGCTGCCATCGGATATTTGTTTTCCACTGCGACCCTTTTTCAGGGGGCCATGCCCCTGGGGCTTGCCTTCGGCGCGGCGGCCTGCAACTGCGCGGGGGGCGTGTTTGGCTTTCTGGGGGCGTTTCTCGGCTATGCCCTGCAAGGGGCGCAAAGCCTGCGCTATTGCGCTTCGCTTTTGGTCTGCGCCACCTGCGCGCTCACTTTCACGCGTTCCTCCGCCGACAGAAGCCGCCTGTTCATGCCGTTCTGTGTGTTTCTCTCGCTGTTCTGCACAGGCAGCGCCGCGCTGTTTTCGGCTTTTTCGTGGCGCGGTTTCCTGCTGCTTGTCTGCGAGGTCACGCTTTGCAGCTGCTTTGTTTATTTTTATGAGCTGGCGCTGTTCCCCTCTTCGCAAAAGGCCTATTTAAAGCTGCGGCTGGCGGGTTATGCGGCGTTTCTGCTTTCTTTTCTGCTGGCGTTTTATGATGTTTCGCTGCTGGGGGTGTTTTCACCCTCCCGTGCGGGCGCGCTTTTCGCGGTGATGCTGCTGGCCTATTACGGCGATGCGGGAACAGGCGCCGCCGCGGGCGTGGCCTTTGGGGCGGCGCTGGATCTTTCCGGCGGGATGCGCCCCTATTTCGCGGGCATCTATGGCTTTGCGGGGCTGTTGTCGGGGATGTGCCGCGCGCGAAGCAAACTCTTTTTTTCCGTCTGCTTCGTGCTTTCCAACGGTCTTGCCATTTTGTGGGGCATGGAAGACCCCCGCGTGGTCGCTTCGCTTCTGGAATGTTTCTTTGCCTCCTGTGTGTTCGTGCTGATCCCCGAACCCTGGTTCCGCTCGCTTTCCGCCTGTTTTGAAGAACCGTCGGCCCAGCCCGCCGTCTCGCTTCATAAAAAGGTGGCCGGCAGCGCCGGCGACCGTTTGCGCCAGGCTGCCGAAGCCATCGAAGCCCTTTCACTTTCTTTGAATGATTTCGGCGATCGCCTTTCGGGCGGCCACGAAGCCGAAAACATCTCTTCGGTTTTCCACAAGGCTTCCGATAAAGTCTGCCGCAGCTGCCCCATCTGCGCCGCCTGCTGGGATCGCGATTATGTGACCACCTTTGGGGCGATGAATGATGTGACCGCCTCTTTAAAAAAGAAACAGCGGCTGGCTTCCGCCGATTTTCCCTCTTATTTTGCGGCGCGGTGCATCAATATCGTTCCTTTCACCGCCGCCGTCAACGATGAATATGCGGCCCTGCTGCGCAAAAAACGCAGCCACGGCCAAAGCCACGCCATGAAAAGCCTGATGAAACGGCAATATGAAGGCATGCGCGGCGTTTTGCAGGATATGGAACTGGGGATGATGGACCCGCCCGAAGTGTATCCCGCGCTGCAGGCCCGCGCCCAAAGCGTCGCCGCGGCCTATTACCGCCGCCCCGCGGTTTCGCTTTATGTGGAATCGGGGCGGATGCACTGCGAGATCCGCGTGGGCAACCGTTCCGATCTTCCCGAAGACCCCGAAGCCTTTGTGAAAAGCCTTTCACTTGCCATGGGGCGCGCGTTCTTATCCCCCGAACCCGTGTTATCCGGCCGCGGCATTTTGTTGCGGTGCAGCCAGCGTGAAGCTTATCAAATCGATTCCTATATCCTTTCCCGCCGCAAAAACGGCGAAGAACGCAGCGGTGATTCCGTTTTGCGCGCCGCGCTGGAAGACGGCCGCGATCTGATCATGCTCAGCGACGGCATGGGAACGGGCGAAGAAGCCGCCCGCCAGAGCACCGACGCCCTTCACCTGATCGAGCATTTTGCCAAAGCGGGCTGCGGCCTTGCCGAAAGCGCTTCGGCGGTGATCCCCACCCTTGCCGTCAAACTGGAAGAACGGGGCTTCGTCACGCTGGATCTTTTGGAGATCAACCGCTTCACAGGCAATCTGCATTTGACGAAATACGGCGCGGCGCCTTCTTATCTCATTTCGGGCGGCGCCTGCTCCTGTTTTAAAAGCCACGCGCTGCCCGCCGGGCTGGCGCCTGAAGAAACGCCGAAAACCGAAGATTTCACGCTGCCCGAAAGCGGCATTTTTCTGATGCTCAGCGATGGCGCGGCCGATGCCCTGACCCCCTCGTGGCTGCGCGAAACCTACCGTCTTCACGCTTCGCCCCGTGAATTTGCGGCGGCGCTGTTGGATTGCGCCGAAAAAAACGGCGGCGCGGCCGATGACCGCACCGTGATTGTCGTTTCATTTTGCAAAAACCCCACAGTATAAATCTTTCCCTCTTCGGCAAAACTAAAAGCGAAAGAACCGCGGTTTTCGCGGGCCGTTATATTTTGCGGGGTGGAGGATCACATCGTATGGTAAAAGGCGTTTCCAAGCGGGCGGTTGTGGTTCGTCCCCAAGACAGCAAGTTGTTCGAACAGGCGATTTTTATCGTGGCGGAGCAAACGGCGCCCCCCATGACCAAGCGTGAAATGCTCAGCGAGGCCACTCGATTGGCAAGCGGCTGCGCTTCTAAAAATGCTTCTGTCAGAAATTTTCGTTCCCACTGGCTGTTTTTTGCGGGGATGGGTGCAACAGGCATTCTTTGGCTTCTCAGCGTTCTGCTTTTTTAAAAACCAAACCGTTTTTCTCGAAACCGCCGGGCGTTTTTCCGTTTCGGCGGTTTTGTGCTGTCCGGAGGGGCTTTTGCGCGGTGGCGGCGCTTTTCTGTTTTTCTAACATCTTCCAATCATCCTTTTCCGCCTTTCGCTGAAATTTTGTTTGCCTTATGCACTGTTTTTTAATAGAATAGGAATAGAGATTTTGTCAATTTCTAAGATTTGTTTCACAAAAACGCCGTTTTTTGTATTTTTTATCTTAAATAATACTATTTGTTATGAGTTCAGGTTTCGTTTTTTGTGATCCGCCGATGTAAAATAAGGAGATTTTCATGAACCGAACCGCTTTTTCCCGCTTTGCCGCCGTGCTGATGCTGCTGGCGCTCACCGTTTCTCTGTTTGGCTGTTCTTCCACTGCACAGCCCGCCGAAAGCGGCAAACCCGCCTCGCAGAATGCCGACGCGCCGGCAAACACCCCCGCCGAAACCCCCGCGCAGACACCGGCCGCCGAAGAACCCAAGCGCGCCACTTTGATCGCGGTGGGCGACAACCTTTTACATAACACCGTTTCTATGGATTGCAAGACCGCGGACGGCGGTTTTGATTTCACCCATTTATATGCTTCCGTCGCCCCCTATGCTTCGGCCGCCGATATCGCCTTTGTCAATCAGGAAGTTCCTTTGGGCGGAACGGAGCTGGGCATCGGTAAATATCCTTCGCTCAACGCCCCTCAGGAAGCCGGCAGAGCCCTTGCGGCCGCGGGCTTCAACCTTGTCAACGAAGCCACGAACCACGCTCTGGATAAACGCCAGCAGGGGCTGATGAACACGCTTGCCCTCTGGAAAGAGCTTCAGATCCCCGTCATCGGCGCTTTTTCCACCGAAGAAGAAAGCAAACAGCCCTGCCTGATCGAAAAAAACGGCATCAAATTCGGGTTTGTGGGTTATACCTACGGAACCAACGGCATTCCTCTGCCCGCGGATAAGCCCTGGTGTGTTTCGCTGATCGATGAAGCAAAGATCCGCGCCGATCTTGCGGCGCTGCGCCCCCAATGCGATTATCTGGTGGTTTCCATGCATTGGGGCACGGAATATCAGCTGAAAGAAAACGCTGTGCAGGATGGTCTGGCCCGGCTGCTGGCCGATTGCGGGGCCGATCTCATCATCGGCCACCACCCCCATGTGATCCAGCCCGCCGCGTGGCTCGACCGTGCGGATGGCGGCAAAACCTTCTGTGTTTATTCCCTCGGCAATTTCATTTCGGGCCAGCAGAAAAAAAACACCATGCTGGGCGGAATGCTGGGGCTCACCGTGGTGAAAGCCGCCGATGGCACCGTCACCACCGAAAACCCCGGCCTGCTGCCGCTGATGACCCATTATGAAAACGGCGCCAAGCATTTCGGCGTTTTCCCGCTGGAAGATTACACCGCCGGGCAAATGGCCCTGCATGCCATCAAAAAGTATGATTCCCCCATTTCGTTAGAGGGCTATCAGGCGCTTGCGCAGCAGGTGTTCGGCGAATTTTTGAAAACAAAGGAGACCTTCGCGTGCCGGCCATAAAAGATTTATCCTTTGAAAACCCGCTGCTTCTGGGGCCCATGGCGGGCGTCACCGATTCGGCCTTCCGCAGCGTTTGCCGCCGTTTCGGCGCGGCGGGCTGCTACACCGAAATGGTCAGCGCCAAGGCCCTGACCTATCATGATAAAAAAACCCGTGAGCTTTTGTTCATCGCGCCCGAGGAACATCCCTGCGGCGCACAGATCTTCGGTTCCGATCCTTCCGTCTGCGCCGAAGCCGCCGTGATGGCCCTTGAAATTTCCGGCGCCGATTTTCTTGATATCAACATGGGCTGCCCTGTTCCCAAAATCGTGAACAACGGCGAAGGCAGCGCGCTGATGCGCGACCCTGCCGCCGCCGAACGCTTGATCGCGGCCGTGCGCAAGAAAATTTCCGTGCCGCTGACCGTTAAATTCCGCAAAGGCTTTGACGAAGATCACTGCAACGCGGTGGAATTCGCCAGAATGGCCGAAAGCGCGGGCGCCGATGCCCTTTGCGTCCATGGGCGCACACGCCGCCAGATGTATGCGGGCAAAAGCGATTTTTCCATCATCGAGCAGGTGAAACAGGCCGTTTCCGTTCCCGTGATCGCCAGCGGCGATATGTTCACGGGGGAAGACGCCGCAAACGCCCTGCGCCGCGGAATCGATTTTGTGATGGTGGCCCGCGGGGCGCAAGGCGACCCGCTTGTTTTCCGCCGGATGCTTGCCGCTTTGGAAAACCGCCCCTGCCCGCCGCAGGATCTGGCCGATCTGCTGGCCATCATGCAGCAGCATATTGCTTTGATGTGTGAGCGAAAGGGCGAAGCCCGCGCCATTCCCGAAGCCCGGAAACACATTCTCTGGTATCTGAAAGGGGTTGCGGGCGCAAAACCTTATAAACTGCGTTTTGCCCAAGTCGCTTCCCGCCGCGAGATCGCCGAGCTTTGCGGCGAGATGCTGCGTCAGCTTGCATGAGATTTGAAAAATGAGGTGATCCATCCATGAACGAAACCGATATTGTCCGCCGCGCCAAGCAGGGCGACAGCCATGCCTTTGAACAGCTGGTGACGCAATATGAAAAACAGATCTATAACCTTGCCTATCATTACACGGGCAATGAGCATGACGCCATGGATGCCTCGCAGGAAATTTTTCTGAAAGTTTATCGCTTTTTGCCCCAGTTCAATGAAGAAAGCCTTTTTTCCACCTGGCTTTACCGGGTGGCTTCCAATGTCTGCAAAGATGTTCTGCGCAAGCGCTATGCCAAAAACGAAGTTTCTTTTTCCGTTTTCAATGATGATGAAGAAGAATATACCTTTGATGTGCCCGATATGCGCTATGACCCTTCCAGCGAGCTGGAACGCAAGGAATTGCGCAAAGAGATCCATCAAAGCCTTTCCGCTTTATCCCCCGATCACCGTGAAATTCTGATCTTGCGCGATATTGTGGGGCTTTCTTATGAAGATATCTCTTCTTCGCTGGAACTGGGCCAGGGAACCGTGAAATCGCGCATTGCCCGCGCCCGCGAAAAGCTTCGCGCAAAGCTGGCGGAAAACGGGAACTTTTTCGCCAGGCCTGCGTCTAAATCTTCGAAGGGGGGCGTTGAAAAATGACGGCTTGTCAAAAATATATTGAAAAAATGAACTGTTATCTGGATGGCGAGCTGCCCGCCTCTGAAATTTCCGATCTTTTGGCTCACCTGGAAGAATGCCCCGCCTGCCGCGCCCGCTTTGAGGCCACGCGCCTGCTTTCTTATGAGCTGCGCCATTTGCAGAAAGAGCCCCCGCCCCAGCTTCACCAATCGATCATGGCGTCGATCAAATCCACCACCCAAAAACAACCCCGTTCCTATTTTCGCATCTTCTCTTCGCTGGCGGCCACCGCCGCGCTGCTGCTGTTTCTGTTCAGCGGCGCTTCCGAACATCTGAGCGGGTTTTATCTGTTCGGCCATCAGTGGGGCGCAGATGGCGCCGCCACCGAAAACGCTGCCACCAAAAGCGCTGCGCTGCCCGAAGCCGCGGCCAGAAGCGTTTCGCCCGCCGCAAACGACCCCAACGGCAGCACAGACGGCACAGCCGATGGCGCAGTGAGCAGCTTTGCCGCGCCCGCGCCGAATGACACCGCCGAAAGCAGCGCTTCGGGGCTGCCGAAAACCGCTTCTGCCGATCGCTTTTATGTGCCCTCTTTAGAAACCGATGAGCTTTTCGCGTTTTATACCATCGCCACCGGCAGCGGCGCCCTGCCCGCCGAATTTTCGGCCGATGACATTGTTTCGTATCCCGAAAAAAAACAGACCTATATTTATGTGAACACCTCCAAATTCACGCAAAGCGAAATTCGCCAGATGCTGAGAAACGCGGGGTATACCCTGGCGCCTTCGCCCTATCATCTGCCCAAAACAGATCCTTCGGCCAAATTCGGGCTGATCGTGATCTTTGGCTGATGCCTCTTCGATTTTTACCGCATTCCGTTGGAATGCGGTATTTTTTTATTCTTTTTCGGCCATACTTTCACATGAGTTTTGATGAAACGGAGGATCGGCAGATGGAAAAACAGCTTTTGCCTTCGGTGGAAGAAAATATTCGCTTGTTTCAACAGCTTTTCGAAGGCGATTCCACGGTTATTTATCGGCGCTTCGCCACGGGCGGCGCTTCGCCGCTGAGCTGCTGCATGATCTATTGCGACGGCATGGTCAATAACCTGGTCATCAACCAAAGCGTTCTGATGGCTCTTCACGGCTTTGCCTATGAGAACTTTTCGCCCAAAGCAGACCGGCTTGAAACCATCGCGCGCCATGGCCTGCAAATCAACGAAATCAAGCGCACCCGCGATGTGGATTCCATCGTGCGCAGCATCGTTTACGGCGATACCCTTCTGCTTTGCCAGGGCTGTGAAGACGGGTTGATTTTAAACACCAAAGGGTTCACCATGCGTTCGATTTCGGAACCCGACGCCGAGCAGGTGGTGCGCGGCCCTCACGAAGGCTTCACCGAAGGGATTTTGATGAATATTTCCATGCTGCGCCGCAAACTGCGTACGCCCGATTTAAAGTTTGAATTCATAGAGCTGGGCGAAAAAACGAAAACCACCGTCTGCCTTTGCTATTTAAAAGGCACAACCCCCGATTCGCTTTTGGAAACGCTGCGGGGCAGGCTTCGTTCCATTTCCATCGATGGCATTCTGGATGCGAACTACATTCAGGAACTGATTCGCGACCGCCCGTTCAGCTCGTTTAAGACCATCGGCAACACCGAACGCCCCGATGTGGTCACCTCCAAGCTGCTGGAAGGCCGCGCCGCCATTTTGGTGGATGGTTCCCCCGTGGTGCTGACGGCGCCCTATATCCTGATGGAACAGTTCCAAAGCAGCGAAGATTATTATGTCAGCTGGCATTATGCCGCCATCGGCCGCATGATCCGCATTCTGGGGTTTTTCTTCTCGCTTTCCATCGTGCCGGTTTATGTGGCGCTGATCACCTATCACCGCGAAATGCTGCCCGCGCCGCTGCTGTTTTCCATTTCCAGCGCCCGCGAAGGGGTTCCGTTTTCTTCGTTTTTCGAATCGCTTCTGCTGCTGGGCGCTTTTGAAATTTTGCGTGAATCCGGCTCGCGCACGCCTTCCGGCATCGGCACGGCGCTTTCCATCGTGGGCGCGCTGGTGGTGGGGCAGGCGGCGGTGGATGCGCGTTTCATCAGCGCGCCCATGGTGATCATCGTGGCGTTTTCGGGCATCACCGGGCTGATGATGCCGCGCCTGATAGGCTCCATTTTGCTATGGCGGTTTCTGCTTTTGCTGATGGCCGGGTGGCTGGGGCTTTACGGTTATCTTTTGGGTATGCTGACGCTGCTGGCCCATCTTTGCAGCCTTTCTTCGTTCGGGGTGCCTGTTTTAAGCCAGGCCGCGCCTTTGGCCGACCGCCACGAAGATTCTTATATCCGCTATCCCTGGCGGTTCATGCGCGGGTTCGGGCGGTTTCTTTCGGAGGACAGACATGAAAAAAATTAGTCTGCTGCTGCTCTTATGCCTGATGCTCCTGTCGGGATGCACCGATCAGCGCGAAACCGATTCGCTTTCCATCATTTCGGGCGCCGCCGTCGATTTTTCCGAAAAGGGTTACCGCATCACCCATGAACTGGTGGGGCTTCAGGAAGAAGGCAAGGTCATGCCGCGGTTCATCGCCAGTGAAGGCGCTTCGCTGCTTTCGGCGGGGCGCGCCGCGCAGGCCCAGACGGGCCGCACCTTTTATTATGGCCACGCACAGTCGCTGGTCATCAGCGAAGATGTGGCCAAGCAGGGGGTCGCCGCCATCGTCGATTTTACCAGTCGCCAAAAATCCATTGCGCTTTCTCTGCGCCCCCTGATCTCACGGGCCGATACAGCGGCCGATCTGCTGCTGCCCCAGCCTTCCACAGAAGATCTGGCCAGCTATGAATTTTCCAAAATGGCGGGTGGAAGCTCACCCAGCTCGGCGGTGATCGACATGCCCTTTTATCATTTCCAATCCGATCTGAATGAAGTGGGCATTGACCCTGTTTTGCCGGCAGCCAATGTGATAAACGACCCCAAAGACGAACCCAACGCCTATTTCGACGGCACCGCGATCTTTCGCGAAGACCGCCTGGCGGGGTTTTTGGATACCCCGCAAACGCGTCTTCTTTTGTTGATGCGCAACGCGCGGCAGGAAGGGCTTTTGGAAATGGCTTCTGAAGATGTTTCTTTCACGCTTTTCCGCAGCCGATGCAAGATCATTCCCCAATGGAACGACGGCAAGCCTTCGGCCGTGGTTCGGCTTTCGGTTCGCGCCCGCCTGGCGGAAGAAGAAAGCACTGTTTTTGAATCGGCCGAACAAGCGGAAGCGCTTTGCGCCGAGACCCTGCAAAAGCAGCTCGCCGAAACGCTTGCTGTTCTCCAGCAGGAATATCGGGCCGATTCCATCGGCATCGGCCGAACTTTTTCTAAAAAGATGCCCCGCCAGTGGAAAGAGCTTTCTCAAAACTGGCGCTCGATCTATCCCACGCTGCCGATTCAGGTGGAGGTGGATTGCACGCTGGGCGGCTCGGGGCGCACCATGCTCAAGGGGGTGAAATAATGGAGCGTACTTCTCTTTCTTCCCATGCCATGTTTTGTCTTCTCACGCTGTTTTGCGTGGGCAACGCTTCCGTTTTAAGCTCTCTGCCGCTGCGGGATGGCTGGGCTGCTTTTTTACTGGGCGCGCTGTTATTTTTGCCGCTTCTGTTCTGCCTGTTTTCGCTCACCAAAAACTGCTCTTCGCTTCAGGATGTTTTCGCGCCGCTGCCCGCTTTTCTCAAAGGCTTTTTTCGGCTGTTTCTGGGCCTTGCCGCGCTTGGTTCTTCCGTTTTATCTTTGCGCATCACCCTGTGTTTTCTTGCGGAATCTTCGCTGCCCGCCACGCAGCCGTCGCTGATCGCGTTTTTTCTGCTGAGCACCATGCTGCTGTTTCAGCGCAGCGGGCTTCATGCCATGGGCCGCGCCGCGCAAATGGTCTTCCCCGTTATTTTTTCCATTCTGGTGGTCTCGCTTGTCATCAGTGTTCCGCAATTCGATCTCACCCATCTTCTTCCGCTTTTTCAGTCTCCGCAAAAGCTGGCGCGCCCTTCGGTTTCGCTGCTTTTTTTCCCTTATTGCGAGCTGATCTACCCCATGCTTTTGTTTTTCCCGCTGACGCTGCGACAGCCCCGCAAGCAGGCTGTCGGAGCAGTGCTTTTTGCCGCCGGGATGCTTTCCCTTATTTTTGCCAAAAACCTTGTTGTTTTGGGGCTCCCCGCGCTGAAAAGCTATTATTTTCCCTCTTATGCCGTGGCGGGCCTTGTTTCGCTGGGCAATTTTTTCCAGCGGTTTGAAGTTTTCGTGCTTTCCTTCTATTTGCTTTCGCGCTTTTCGAAAACCACCATCACCTTTGCCTTCACCAGCCAGGCTCTGGCGCCGCTGCTGCATCTTTCCCCCGAAAAAGTATCTCTGCTGCAGCTTCCCCTTCTGTTTGCGCTTCCGCTTTTCATCTTTCCCTCTTCCGCCTCGCTTTTCGCCTTTTTAGATCGTTTCCCGCTGACTTACGGCTGGATCGCGCCTTTGGGGCTTGCGGTCATGTGGGCGATCTGCCTGTCCCTGAAAAAAAGAGCGCAAAAAAAGAACGATTAAGGCAAAACCTTAATCGTTTCTTTCTGTTCCCTGTTCTTTTTCTTTGAGCCTCTGCCAAAACTCTTTTGCCTGTTCCTCGGTGATCTCGCGCAGGCTTTCCACCTGAAATCTTTCCATCAGCGCCAGCAGCTGGTTTCCATAACGATCGGAATAACGGGAAATCAAATCAATATATTCCCATTTTTTCTGATGATCCATGGCCTCTTTCCCCTTCCGATGAAAACTTGCATTTTCCAATTATCTTCCGGTTTGATGTTCTTACTATAGCATATTACTCGCTGTTAGTAAATATTATATCACTTTCAGGCTGTACTGTTTCATTTCTATCCCTGTTAGTATCATAAGAGGAAGGATGTGGGGAGATTGCACGAAGAATCAAAAGAGCGATATCGTGAAAAATATCGTCTTCTCGGCCTGAGAATTGCTTATTACCGCAAGATACGAGGCCTGACTCAAGAACAGCTGGCCGAGGCCATGGGCATCAGCTGGTCGTTTTTAAGCCAGATCGAGGCAAACAACGGAACCACCTTAAAAGGGATTTCGCTGAACACCTTGTTTTTGCTTTCCGACACTTTAAAAATCCCACTTGTGAAACTGTTTGAAGAAGAATAAAAAAGGGCAGCAGCCGTGGCTGTTGCCCTTTTTTTATCTTGCAGCGCCCCGCCTTTCCATCATAACAAAAGCATGGCGCAAAGCAGGTCGTTTCCCGCTGTCGTTTTATGCTTTATTCCCCTGCGGCGATCTGTTCTGCCAGAGCTCGAAAATCTTCCGCCGCTTCGGCGGTATAGGGGATCATCCCTTGGGCCGCGATCTTGCTGCCGCCGCCTTTGCCGTTATGCTTTGCCAAAAAATCTTTCATCCGGCGGCCCAAGTCTGCCGCCGTCAGATTTTTCTGCTGCGCCATCAGCAAAGTCAGCTGATCGCCTTGGCGGCAGGTCAGCGCCGCAAACACCGCTTCTTCGGCCGTGAGCCTGTCGCAAAGCGCCTTGAGTTCTTTGGTTTCGCGGTCTTCACCGGCCGCGAAAATAAAGCGTCCGTGAGCCGCGGGCCGCGCCTTGGCCCATAACAGCTGTTCTTCGGCGGCCAGCGCTTTTTCTTTCAGGATGCGGCATTCTTCCTCCAGTTCTTCCGCCCGCCGGAAAGCACGGCAGATCTTCTCTTCGGTTTCCGCCGGTGTTCCCGTTCCCGCCAGCGTCCCCAGCCGCAAAACGCGCAGATCGGCCATGGCTTCATATTCTTCGGCCCGGGCCCCCGCCACAAAATAAAGGCGATAGACCCCGCGCACCATCTTGCTGCCGATCAGGCGGATGGGCGCCGTGTCGGCGGTATCGGCGCAATGGGTGCCGCCGCAGGCATTGCAATCGAACCCTTCGATTTCCACCAGACGGATGCGCTCATGCGGGGTAATCTTGCCGCGCACCGTTCTTTTGGCCGCTTCTTCGGGCGTATGATAGGTGCAGCAAAACGGCAGCGCCGCCCGCGTGATCTCGCGGGCTTTCTTCATCACGGCCATCAGCTGTTCTTCTGTTAAAGGCGCGGCCAGTTCGATATGGGAAGATTCTTTTTCGATTCTGGCGATCACTGTGGGAACGCCGCAAAGCTGATCGATGACCGCCGAAAGCAAATGCTGAGCCGAATGCTGCTGCATATGGTCGTGGCGCTGCTCCAGTGAAATTCTGCATTTCAGCGGCGTTTCGCAGGGCAGCTTTTTCACCAGATGCCAGATGGTGCCCTCTTCTTCAAAAACATCCAGCACGGCCTCTTCCCCCAGGGTGCCCGCTTCGCAGGGCTGACCGCCCCCTCTGGGGAAAAAGATCGTCTGGCTCAAACAAACCAGAACCCCCTCTTTCACGGGCTTTGTGCGCAGGATCTCTGTATCGATTTCCCCCAGCATGGGCTGTTCATCAAATATACGCTTTGTAATTTCCATTTTACTTTTTCCTTTTTGAATATTTTTATCTTATAAAAGCTGTGTTTCGTTGATGCGAAGCTGAAATTTCAGCTGTAAAAATTCAGCCGCCTTACGGCACATCAGCATACGCGTTAAGAAGATCTCAAAATAATCCATCACCGCGCTGATGGAAGTATCGATGGAAAGGGAAAGGGTTATTTTCTTGTTTTCCACATCCAGCAGCAGCTCGGCGCGATCAACGGCATAATTGACGCGGTCGTGGATATCCGTTTCCACGGTGCTGACCTTTCTCACGCGGCTTCTGCGCACATCGCATTTATCCGCCAGAATCAGCGCGGCCGAAATGGGGCTGACGGCTGTGCCTGTGTGTTCATCATGATTGCCGATGGCGGCGATCACCTCGGCCACCTCTTCGGCGTTCATCCCCAGGCGGCTCAACAGCTGAAAGGCCATCAGCGCGCCCGTATGGGCATGGTCATTGCGGTTGATGCAGTTGCCGATATCATGAAGATAACCCGCAATGCGGGCCAGTTCCGCCACGCGCGGCTCATAGCCCAGCTTCAGCAGCAGATCAGACGCCTGTTTGGCGCAGATGCCGGCATGGGCAAAGCCATGCTCTGTGAAGCCCACAACACCCAGCACCTCATTGCCCTTTTGCAGATAGGCGCGAATGGTTTCATCGTTTTTGACCGTTTCAAAATTCATCATGGTCCTCCGCCCTCCCCGCCTCTTGCGGCAGGTTTTGTTTTCCGGCGCGTTTGCCTGTTCTCTGTTTCAAAAAGCGGCGCCGCCTTTGTTTATCATACCATATCCCGCCGCGGCTGAACAGGGGGCGGGACCGCGGGGGCCTGCGCCACCTTTTGCCCGGCAAAAAAGAAAAAAGCGCCGCGGAAAATTTTCCGCGGCGCAGAGAATGCTTTTACTTCAGATATTTGTTGGGGTTCACATGCTTGCCGTTGATGCGCACTTCAAAATGGCAGTGGGGGCCTGTGCTGCGCCCTGTGCTGCCCAGCTTGGAGATCTGTTCGCCCTGGGCCACCTTTTGGCCGACTTTCACGGTCAGCGCGCTGTTATGCGCATATAAGGTGGTCAGCCCGTTGCCGTGGTTGATGATGACGCAATTGCCGTAATTGCCGTTCCAGCCCGCGAAGATCACGGTGCCGCCATCGGCCGCCACAACGGGGCTGCCTTTCACGCCGGCCAAATCGATGCCGGTGTGGAATTCAGAGCCGCGGTAGCCATAGCCCGAAGAACGGATGCCACGGAACGGAAGGATGAAATAGCCCTTCGCCGCCTTTGCGGGAAGTTCTTTTGTGCCGATCACTTTGATTTCGTTTTGGGGCTGAGAAAGAATATCCCATTCCAAAATCGCGCGGTTTTGTTCAACGCCGTCGATGCTCACCACATCGGCCACCACATCGGCCACGCCGTTGGCGCCCGTCTGGGCGATCTTGCTTTGGTTCTTATAAAGCGCGTCGCTGTATTGCACTTCGGAAGCATAAGCGATCTCGCGGGTATAACGCTCTCTCGTTGTGGTCTTCACCGAAACCAGAGGGCTGCTGTCGGCCAGTTTGATCTGCTGCCCTTCGTGGATCCTGGTGGGGTCGATCTGGGGGTTGAGGCCCTGCACCTGTTCCAGAGTCATGCCGTAAGTCTGGGCGATCTGGCTTAAGGTGTCGCCTTGGCGGATGGCATACATCTGCGTGCCCGAGGCGTTATTTTTAAGGCTCTGCTCGATTTCGGCGACCGTTTTCACATAGGAATTTGCCACAGGCCGCTGTTCGATGGTAATATTCTGAACGAATTCTGCGCGGGTGTTGCCGTTTGTGCCGGTATGGGCGCTGAGAATGCGCTGTTTCAGCAGTTCCAAAGCGGTTTTGCTGGCGTTTGCGCCAACGATCTGCCCATCCACCGAAAGCACATACTGCGTGGAAACTTCGTCAACAGAAGCAAACAGCTGCTCTTTCACCGATTCCGCGTTTAAATATTGATCTCGCTGCACATAGCCCAGCGAATAGCCGATATCGGCGGAAAGCGTGTAGGGGCGGCCCAGATAGCCGCTGGTGCGCTCTTCCACTTCATCGATGAGTTTTTCCACTTCATCGCGTGATTCCACATAACCGATGCTTTTGCCGTTTAAGGTCACTTCGATGCCGATGCCGAAATAGCTGGCCGAGAACACAAGGATGGTCGCCGTGGCAAGCAAAGCGCAGGCAGGCGTTCTGCCGCGTTTGCGGCGGGCGTTTTTCACCAAAGTGTCGATATATGCCTGATGGATCTTTTCTTCCGCTGCCTGACAGAAAGCCGCGAAACGCACCGCCGAATTGCCGAACAGGCCGGTGCAGGCTTCCCAAAGCATCACAAGAATCGCCATCAGCGCGCAGGTTAAAATTCTGATAAAAGCTCTGCCCTTGCCCAAAACGCGGCGCACCAGTTGGCGCAGGTTTCTCACGGCCGGCAGATTAGCGCCCAGATTGAAAGCGCGTTCGCTGTGCAGTTTGGCCTTGACCAGGCTCCGGCGATAGAAATGCCGAAATGCACTGTGCTTTTGTTTGTTCATTCGCGCGGGCCTCCTACTGTTACAAATTTGATGTGCTTGATTACAATTCGGTAACAAGCATACTTATAATACTCTTTGCGGGGGGCAAATGTCAAGAGAAAATTACAAACCGGTTACTTTTTGTTCAGCGCATTCGACCATTTTTTTGAGGATATGGCAATTTTCTGTAACCTTTTCGATTCTTTTAAAAACTTTGCGCGTTCTCTGTAAATTTCAGAAGTATTTTTTTATGATCTATGATATGATAGAAATGCTGTTTTTTTAAAAGTGTTTCGGGCGGCAAAAGAAATCGGTCCCTGCGGCCGGTGGGTTCGCGCGGGCTTTTTTAGGATTTCATTCTGATCAGGAAGGTGCTGCCCCTATGATTTCAACCCCTCAACGCCTTACCCCCACAGAGAAAAGCTGGATTCTTTATGATGTGGCAAACTCGGCGTTCACACTGCTCATTTCCACGATTTTGCCCATCTTTTCAAATATGCTGGCCCAAAAGGCCGGCTACACCGCAAACCAGGCCACCGCGGTGTGGAGCTACCTTGCCTCGCTTTCCACTTTGGTGTTCGTGGTGGCGGGCCCGATCCTGGGCGCGTTGGCCGATCATGAAAACCAGAAGAAAAAATTCTTTCTGGTTTCTCTGATCGTGGGCGTGGCGGGCTGCCTGGTGATGGGGCTTGCCAAAAGCTGGGTCTGGTTCCTGGCGCTTTTTTTCCTTGCCAAGGTGGGCTATAACGCCTCTCTTATCTTCTATGACAGCATGCTCACGGATGTTTGCGAAGATGAGCGGATGGATCGCGTTTCTTCCATGGGCTATGCCTTCGGCTATCTGGGCAGCTGCCTGCCGTTTTTGCTGGGGCTGGGCTGCGTGCTGCTTTCCCAGCGCAAAGATCCGCCGTTTTCCGTGGCGGTGGGCTGTCTGCTGGCCCTGTGCATCTGCGCGGCATGGTGGGCGCTGCTTTCTCTGCCGCTTCTGCGCCGCTATCGCCAGCGCTATTTTGTTTCTTCCCAGCATCATCTGCGCGACAGTTTCCGCCAGCTGGGCCACACTTTGAAAACCGCCCGCCAATACCGCCCCGCTTTTCTGTTTCTGCTTGCTTTCTTCTTTTATATCGACGGGGTCTATACCATCATCGAAATCGCCACGCCTTACGGCATCAGCATGGGCATCGGCACAACCCACCTGCTTTTGGCGCTTTTGCTGACGCAGCTGGTGGCTTTTCCCTTTGCGCTGTTGTTCGGGCGTCTTTCCGCCCGCTATCCCACGCGCCGCATATTGGAATGTGCCATCGTTTTCTATCTGGGCATCACGCTTTTCGCCTTCCAGCTGAACCACGCCTGGGAATTCTGGCTGCTGGCCGTTCTGGTGGGCATGGTGCAGGGCGGCATTCAGGCGCTTTCCCGTTCCTATTTCGCCAAACTTGTGCCCAAAGAGCATTCCAACGAATTTTTCGGGTTTTATGATATCTTCGGCAAAAGCGCTTCGGTTCTGGGCACTTTTATCATGGGGCTGGTCACGCATCTTTCCGACCGGCCGAATCTGGGCATTCTGCCCATCTCGGTGATGTTCCTGATCGGCCTGCTGATCCTGCGCGCCGTTCCCGTCACCGCCGCCGACAGGAACTGAGAGTTCCCCCTGTTTTTCCTTATTCTTCCCAAATCACATAAAAAACCCTTGCCGGAAAATTTTTTTCGGCAAGGGTTTTTCTTTTGAAGCCGCATTCCGCGGCGGGATCGCGATGCTTTTCATGGTTATTTCTAAAAATATTTTTACTGCCAATATCCCAGCTGTCTGCCTTTTTGATAAACGCCGACCGCCTGTGCATAATATCCGTAAGAGTTGAAATGTGTCCAGTCCGCGCGCAGCCGGGCGGAAATATTGCCCTGCCGCGCGGCGGCTTCATCGGCCGGTGTCGCTTTCCAGCCCACAAGTTCCAGGCCGTTCTCGATCAAAAACACCCTCATATTGATAAAATGGTCGCCAAAGGCTTCGCGCAGAGCGTTTTCCCATGCGGT
Source organism: Acidaminobacterium chupaoyuni (assembly GCF_047936785.1). Classification (GTDB taxonomy): domain Bacteria; phylum Bacillota; class Clostridia; order Oscillospirales; family Butyricicoccaceae; genus Acidaminobacterium; species Acidaminobacterium chupaoyuni. Next base: position 860,656 of record NZ_CP176394.1, on the reverse strand, counting down.
CTCCGTTGTGCCGCTGCCTCTTGCGCCATGGGGGTCGGCCGAATTCAGCGGGTCGTCGGTATCGCCGATGATGATATACTTCTCACAGGCGGCGTGCGCGAGCATCGCCCGATACTGCGCGATGAGCTCGTCATAATCTTTCCAGCCGCCGTTGCTGCCCATTTCCAAAATCAGAATATCGCCGGGGTGGCTTTCCGCCTGCCGCATCACATCGCGATCGATGACATCATAGGCGGAAAGAGGTTGCTCGGGAACGGTTCCGCCCTGCATGATGCTGATTTCTTCTGAAGTTGCGCCGAAAACCCCGAAATTGCAGGTCTTGATGCCGGTGAGCCGCTGTAAGACTTCGGGATAAGAAAGGTCGCTGATATCATAGCGGTTCCCATCCAGCGAAAGGATGGCTTCCGACGCCCCATAACCCGCAGTCATGCTGTCGCCCCAGCAAACGATTTCTTTTTTCTGCGGCCCGCTTCCGCCGGGCAGAGAAAGGCTGAATTCAGAGGCCGGGATGGCGCAGAGCCCCAGAAAAAGCAACACACACAAACCGGCAAATTTTAATTTCTTCATCAAATCACAGCGATCTGCATCACGATTTTCCTTCGCACCTTTTCGGCGCGGGATCGGAAAGCGTATTGTTGAAAATTTTCAAAGCATCGTTCCAGCGGTCATAATCCCGGTCTTCTCTGTGGTTATGCAGCAGACCGGTATCGGATAAATAGCCGCCAAGATAAGTCGTCACTTTTTCGGCGCCGGAATGGTTCAGATGGTCGCCTTTATCGCGGGTATCCTTTTTCCAGTCAATGGGGATCTGCTTTTGCATCAGATTCATGTCGATATATTTCAGATGCAGTTCTTTGGCAAGCTTTTTGATGCTGTTATGCCGGGCCATGTTCCAGTTCATTGTGCTGGGTGTGCTGAGCAGGATCAGCTTTGCGCCGTTTTCTTTGCAGCAGGCTTTGATGCTTTCCACATATTCGCGGTTTTGCGGCGGAATCGGCGCGATCTCTTCCGTTTCCTTCATATAGCCGTCTGTTGACGCTTCATCGACCTTCGTTCCATAAAGATAACCTTTGGTGTTATCGACATGGGTATATTTGATGGAAAAACGCAGATCGTGCGATTTCAAAGATTTCCAGCGATCGTTATAGTTAAAAACGGGGAAGATCGCGCCCGCCTTGCGCAGGAGGATATCGCCACAGGAAAACTGGCGAAAGATCGCGTTTGTTTCCAATATGACGATTTTGGGCGACTGTCTCTTGAAGACCTTCTGCAAAAGCTCCTGCGAATAGAAAAGCTTCTGCGCGGGCGTGCCGCAGCAATAGGTGGTAATGCCGTGATCTTCCCATATTTTCAGCGGGATCATGGAACAATAGGTTTCGCTATCCCCCATGATGAGCACATCAATGGTGTTTTTCGGTTCGCTCAGGATGCCGTTTGCCATCGGGTCCTGCATGCCGTCGTCGCGCCCATTGTCTTTGGGAACCATGACCCAGGATGCAGCCGTCAGCAGCAAAGCCAAACCGGCAAAAAACGCGATGCCGCAAGCAGCGTGCTTTATGAAATTGCGCATGTCTGACCCCCTAAAACTGTGCATACATCGGGGCAACCGGCGAATAACCGTAACCATATGCACCGAAAATAACGATATAAAGAATCAACGCATAGAGAACCGCCCAGCGCAGAACGATGTTTCTCTTTGCAAGCGTTTCTCTGATGGAGATGCCCTTTTCATTCATCAGGCTGACCGTGAAGATAATGACCAGCGTAACGGCCACGATCATGAAATCAAGGCTGTCTATTCCCATTTTTTTGAGAAGTTCATCGCTCAGGGTGTGAAACGAGAACTGTGTGACCATCGATCTGAACATATAAAGCCCGGCCCGCAGGCCGTTGGCCCGGAAGAACATTTCACCGATGACCACCAAAATCGCGGTGCGGATCATCTGGAAAAGACGATAGCCGAACCATTCGGGGTTGATATGCAGCTTTTTATTCAGCCATTTTGCCGGGGGCGCGATGATATTCCCCCCCAGGATGAGCGTGAAATGATACATGCCGAAGAAAATATAGCTCCACGCGGAGCCATGCCACAGCCCGTTGCAAAACCAAACGCAAAACAGCGCAACGCTGCCCGCCAGAAGCGGGCCATAGTGGTTGCCCAGTTTTTTGCGTGCAGAGGAAGTCAGCTTTTTCATGGCTTTGGCCGTTGTAATGGGATAAAACACATAATCTTTGAACCATGTGCCCAGCGTGATATGCCACCGTTTCCAAAATTCCGATATCGTTTTTGAAAAAAACGGCCGTTCGAAATTTTCCGGCATGCCGACGCCAAAGATCTGCGCCGTGCCCATGACCGCATCCATCGAACCGGAAAAATCCATATAAAGCTGTATGGTATAGCAAACCGCGGCGATGGCGATGATCCCGCCCTCATACTCTGTGTAATTGGTAAAAACGCTTTGCACCATCTGGTTCAGCCTGTCGGCGATGACGACCTTTTTCAACATGCCGAACAGGATTCGCTGCATTCCCAGTGTCAGGTTCGAATATTCGATGGGCTTCACATTCCACAGCTGATCGGCTGTCTGGCGATAGCGGCAGATCGGCCCTTCCACGATCTGCGGAAAAAAGCCGAGAAACAGGGCCAGCCGAAAAAGATTTTCGTCAGCCTTCGTGACGCCGTGATAGACATCGAGAAGATAAGACACCGCCTGCAGGGTGAAAAAAGAGATCCCGATCGGCATCAGATAAACGGGGATTTCAAGCTGAACGGGAACGCCCAGATAGGAAAAAAGGTGATTGACATTTGCCGAGAAGAACCCCGAATATTTCAGCACCAGCAGGATGCCGATATGGAGCAGCACCGCCAGCACAACGACCGAGCGCTGGCGTGAACCAAACTCTTTTTTGATGGTTTTTCTTTCTTCCCCTTCCGCTGCCGCCAGCTGCGCGTGCATCTGGCCCTGCAGCCGATCCAGCCACAGCCCAAAATAATGCATGGAAAAGGTTGATAAGATCAGATAAACAAGAAGCTCGCCGCTGATGAGCCAGAAGAAAACATAACTGGCAGACAAAAGAAAATATTTCTTCCATGCTTTCGGCACCAGGCTGTATAAAACCAGGCAGAGCGGCAGAAAACCAACGAAATATGCCACAGAAAAGAAGGAGGTCAGCGAAGCCCCTTCCCCCGCAGACAGAAGGGCTGAAAGCGGCATTTTAGCACTCCTCTTGCAGGCGTTTGATCATGTTTTCGATTCGTTTGGCGGAATTGAAATTATCGGGAACGATCTCGACGGCGGGGATGGTGATATCATATTCTTCTTCCAGTTCGGCGATCAGCGATATCACGGAAAGGGAATCAAGATAATGCCCGTCGATCAGATCTTCGCAGTTTTCATAATCGACCCCCGGCTGAATATCCTCCAGAATCTCAATCAATTTTTCCATGTTAAAACATCCTTTCATAGTTTGGTGTGTTCAATTGTTCGGTTTCAAAGGCACGGCGGGCGCAAATTATGCTGCCGTCTTCCCTCATCAGATAAATTGCCGGCAGATCGCGGCTTAAAAACAGCGAGATCCCCTCGGTCATGCAGTATGCGCCGGTGTTTTCAAAGCACAAGGTATCGCCGATCTCAATATCGGGCAGGGGGATCTGTTTGGCGATAATATCATGCATCGAGCAAAGCGAGCCGCAGATGGCCCATGTTGATCCACTGTTGATCTCTGTTTTTCCCACCACCGATAAAAACGGGTGTTTCATGGCCATATGCTGGCCGAAATAAACGATATGATGCATTCCGCCGTCTACCAGCGCATAATTTTGCCCTTTGTTTTGCTTGATGTCAACAATGTGCGTGTAATATTTTCCGCATGAGGCGGCGATGCTTCTGCCCAGTTCAAGGGTGATCCGCGGTCTTGCGGTCATATTGTTCAGCAGCTCCGAAAAGCTGCCCAGCAGTTCTTCTTCCTCCAGTTCATCCGAAACAAAATAAGATACCGGGAAGCCGGGGCCATATTCCAGTTCTTCCGGCACATAATCAAGCTCTTCTTTCAGGCGGAGCAGAAAAGCTTCCAGATAGTCTATTTCGCGCCTGAGCTTTTTCAGCGAAGTCTTCTGGGTTCCCGAAAAGAACTGGATCCCCAAAACATGCAGGAAAGGATGGCCGCTTCGGCCCGCTATGATCTCTTCGATGTCGGCTTCGTTCACGCCGAACTGGCTGTCGTTGGTCAGCCGAAGAAGAAGGCGCAGTTCGCGCCGGTATTTTTCTGAAAGCCGGCAGAAAAGCCGATATTGGCAAACGGATTCCACCGTGAAGACCCCGTCGAACCGTGGATCGGCCACCATGGCTTCCATGACATCCGGCGTTTTATAGATGCCGGATATGACCATTTTTTCGCTCTCGATGCCGAGGGTCTTGCAGATGCCGGCCTCACCGGGGGAGCAGATCTCGAACCGATCCAGATCGTCTTTGATCTCTCCGGCGATAAAGGGGTTGGCTTTTACGGCGTAACAGAGCGCCGTTTTCTTTGGCAGGCTGTTTCTCAGATATTGAATGCGCTGTTTCAGCCTGCTGATATCAAAAACATAAAATGCCGACTGATTTTCTTCGATCAGCCTTTCCTCATTTTTGTTCACTGCTTCACTCTCCAATCATTTCGCAGATTTTCTTTCGATCGATCTTGCCGTTTTTGGTCAGCGGCATTTCTTCCAGTTTTCGAATAAACCCGGGCACCATAAACACAGGCAGCGTTTCGCGCATGATCGCATGCAGCCTGTTTTTTTCGGCCGCGCCCACATAATATCCTTTCAGTTTTGACTTGTGCTCATCAAAAACGCAGAAGCACCGATCCACGCCTTCGATGGCGGCCATGGCGCGCTCGATCTCTTCCAGCTCGATCCTGTGCCCCAGATATTTGATCTGGTTGTCAGAGCGGCCGCAAAAGATCAGTTCGCCGTCGGCATTATATTTTCCAAGGTCGCCGGTAAGATAGACCTGTTCGGGATAAGCGCTGTTGAGGGGGTTCTGGATAAACGCGGCCGCCGTTTTTTCCGGCAGATGGTAATAACCAAGGGCCAGCGCCGTTCCTCTCACCATGATCTTGCCGATTTTGTCGGCCGCGGTGATCTTTTCGTTGTTTTCATCCAGCAGAAACACATCTTCGTTGGGGAAATGCCGGCCGATGGGGATAGCCGCCGAATAATCGCGGCCCTTCTCTAAAATATGATAGGTGCAGTTGCAGGTGATCTCTGTGGGGCCGTAAAGGTTCACATATAAAGCATCCGGCAAATGCTTCTGCCACTGGCACAGATGCTTATAGGGCATGACCTCTCCGCTGAACAAAATTTTGGAAACGGTGCCGGGGGTTTTATATTCCAGCCCATGAAAGGTGCTGATGAGGCAGAGCGCCGACACCGCCCATATCATCGTGGTGATGTTGTTTTCGCAAAGATAATCGATCAGTTTGACCGGCGCGGAGAAGAACCGGCGCGGAACGATCACCAGCGTGGCGCCCGTTTTTATGGCGGAATAAATATCCTTCACGGAAACATCAAAATCAAACGGCGCCTGATTTGCGATCACATCCTCTGGCCCGATGGAAAACAGATCGGTAAAACAGCCGATGAAATCGATCACGCTTCTGTGCGCCACCGCGATCCCTTTGGGGATGCCTGTGGAACCGGAAGTGAAATTGAGATAAAGCGGGTCGGTATCGATGGCCTGATCTCTGATGGCTTTCAGCCTTGATCCGTCGATCTCGCTTTTTCTCAGTTCTTCCGCCGTGAAAACGATCGCATCGGGGAACAGCTCCACCGCTTTATCCTTCAGATCGGGGGCCGCGATCAGCACTTTCGCTTTCAGAACCGATTGTATCTGCTGCAATCTCATATCCGGCAGTTCCGGGTTCAGCATGGAATAAAACGCGCCGGCATACACGATGCCGAAAAAAGCGCACAGCGCATCGATGCCTTTTTCCATATAAACGCCTACCGGGGTTCCGGCGGCCGCGGTTTGGGCCAGAGCGGAACCGATTTTTTGGCTTTCCTCTGCCAGAAGGGCATAAGAAACAGACCGTTCTTCCTCTTTCACGGCGATTTTATCGGGATATTTTGATGCGCTGTTTTCCAGAAAATCCAACACATTGTTTGTCATTGCTTTCTCACTTTCCGGCTTCATGCGTTTAAATATTTTCCGCTTCCAAACCGAAGCGCAGGCAGATCAGATAGAGATTGCCGCTTTGCGATATCGAACAGTCGCCGTTCATCTTGTGCATCATGAACCGGATGTTTTCAACACCCACCTCTGTGCTGTCCGGTTTTTCTTCCAGCCGCCTGATGTGATTGGAAAACCCGATCTGCAGATCGTGGTCATCGCCGCCGACTTCCAGCGTGACGGGGAAAGCCGGGTCTGCATATTTCAAGATGTTCGAACTGATGTTGTCAAAAATGCGGTTGATATAATCTGAAGACGCAGAAGTCCTTCGGGGCGGCCATTGGATATCCGCTTTCACTTCAAACCCGTTTTCTACAATATATCCTACCATATTTGATAAACTTTCTTCGAAAATAGTACGAACGAATGCAGGTTCTTCAATAACATTTCGGCTGTCCTTTTCCAGATAGAACCGTTCAAAAAGCTGATCGGTCATCTGTTTGATCTGTGCGACCTTTCGCCGGCTTTTTTCAAGATAAGCGTTCAGTTCCTCCTGGCTTTTATATTTTCCGGTGTGGATGAGATCAAGATAGAGGGCCAGGGAAGTAAGCGGCGTGCGCAGGTCGTGGGATACCGCCGCGACCAGATCATAATTTGATTTCACGGCGGCGGCTTCCGTTTTGATGTTTTCGGAAAGGGCGATCCGCATCTGGTTGAGGCTGTCGGCAAGCGAAGCCAGTTCATCATGCCCTTTCACAGAAACGGGGAAATTCAGCCCGCCCGTTTCAAGCACCTTGATCTCTTCTTCCAGCTGGATCACATAATTGATCTTCCGCCGCATCAAACAAATAAACACGGTGCATAAAACAGCGGCCGACAAAATGATCTCGCCGATCAAGGCGATATCATAGATCCACCGGTCAAAATAGCCATATAAAGAAACGGTTGCGCTGCCGTCTGAAAACGCGATCTCACGCTTGAAAAACCAGCTGTTCTCGCTGTAACTGCTGTCGATATACTGATCCTGTTCAGAAGAATTCTCTGTCAGCCTGTCTTGATCGGTGGCGTTCTGCCAGGTGAACCGAAGGGAATCATATAAGGTTTCACCGCTGCGGTTGATATAAATGATGGTGATGAGCTTTTTGTTGGAATCGCGCCAGCCGTCGATGGCTTCGCTGTCGGAGGCGGCGATATTGTTTTTGGTCACATACGCTTCGAAAGAATCCATATATTTCGACAGCTGTTTGCCGATATAGGCGCTTTTGGCGAAATAATCATCCAGAATTGCAGAGGATACCCGATCCATGACCAAAAAAGTGAGAACAGCCGCGCCAAAAGAAATCAGCAGAGCGATCAAAAACTGCGTTTTCAGCCCATATTTTCTTTTATTCAAAGCGATAGCCCTTTCCCCAGACGGTTTTGATATGATCGGGAGCATCCGGCCGCTTTTCGATCTTCGCCCTGATCTTTCGGATATGCACCATGACCGTGCTGTTGGAACTATAAAGATAATCTTCCTGCCAGATGCTTTCATAAAGGTTCTGGGCCGAAAAGATCTTTTTGGGATATTTCATCAGCAGAAGCAGGATGCGATATTCCAGATCGGTAAGATCGATCTCTTTTCCGTCAACGGTGGCTTCGTTGAAATTTTCGTTGATGGCAATATTGCCGATGCGGATGATCGAATTTTCGGCCGCAGCCGGGTTTTCCTTTTTGCCGCTGTATACCTGATAGCGGCGCAGCAGCGCTTTGACCCGCCCAAGCAGCTCGGCATAAGAAAACGGTTTCACCAGGTAATCGTCTCCGCCGGCCATCAGCCCGATCAGCTTATCCGATTCATTTGATTTCGCCGTGAGAAACAGCACCGGCACCACAGAGATCTTTCGAATCTCTTCACAGGTCTTCAGCCCCGAGATGCCCGGCATCATCACATCAAGAATGACAAGGCTGAACGAATCATCGAACTTCGCAAGACCGCTTTTCCCGTTGCAGGCTTCCGATATGGCATATCCTTCGCTTTCCAGAAGAATGCGCACGCCCTCGCGGATATCCGCATCATCTTCAACGATCAAGATTTTTGTGTTCAATATCGATCCCCCCTCCCGAAACGGTTATGTGATATTTATGATACCGTAAAATTATTAAGATCTGCCTACCAAATATCTAAACATTTCTAAACTTGCACAATCCATTCTATACCAAAGCTTCAAATACTTCTACAGGATTCGCCGCCGATCGAAAGATTTTTTGCCGATTTTTTCATGCGGATTCCCACGGAAAAATCGGCATGAAAAAAGGGCTGTCTGAAAAATTCAAACAGCCCTTCGTTGCCATGGGGAAGAAAAAGAAAAACAGAGTCGTAAAAACGACTCTGTTGTGGTGCGGATGAAGGGACTTGAACCCCCACGAAGTTGCCCCCACTAGCACCTGAAGCTAGCGCGTCTGCCGATTCCGCCACATCCGCATATTTTCTTGTTGTTCTCGGTGAGAACGATATTTATTATACCATGCTCGTTTCAAAAGTCAACATCTTTTTTGCATTTTTTCATATTTCCCTGTTTTTGCTTCTTCGTGCTGTTTTTTGCCGGCCGTTTTCCCCCTTATTTTCCCCGCCGTTTATTATATAATAAGGTGTCTTTCTGGTTTGTTTCCGCTCTTTTTAAAAACATTACGATTTTAGTATATTTTTTAGAAAAACCTATTGACATCCGCCAAATAGGAATGTATACTAAATGCGTAAACAAAACGAACCGGTGGTGAGAACATGAAAATAACAAGAGAAGCGGATTATGCTGTGCGCGTCGTTTATACGATCATGTGCTGCGGCGATAAGATCAGCGCCCGCGAAATTGCAGAAGGTTCCGGCGTTACCGTTCGTTTTGCCTTGAAGATCCTTCACAAGCTTACCGGCGCAGGGATCATCCAATCTTACAAGGGTGTTAACGGCGGTTTCACCTTGCTGCAGACCCCCGAAGAAATTTCCATCGGCCAGATCATCGAATGCATCGACGGCCCCTTCGAAATTTCCCATTGCTTAAGCGAAAACGCCGAGTGCACGCGGATGAAAGACAAAACCATGTGCCAGTTCCGCAAGATCTTCGATAAAGTAAGCCACGATCTGCGCGACGAGCTTTATGCGATCAAAATGACCCAATTCCAAATAAAGAAAAATGAAATGAATCAACAGGAGGAAATGTAAAATGAAAAAGTTTGTATGTCCCGTTTGCGGCTATGTTTTTGAAGGCGAAAATCCCCCCGAAAAATGCCCCCAGTGCGGTGTTCCCGGCTCTAAGTTCACCGAGCAGAAAGCCGAAATGACCTGGGCCGCAGAACATGTTGTGGGCGTTGGCAAAGTTTTCGGCGCCGATGTTCCCGAAGAAGCTCAGAAAGAAATTCTGGATGGCCTGCATGCAAACTTCACAGGCGAATGCACCGAAGTCGGCATGTATCTGGCGATGAGCCGTGTTGCTTATCGTGAAGGTTATCCCGAAATCGGCGATTATTGGTATAAAGCCGGCTTGGAAGAAGCAGAGCATGCTGCAAAGTTTGCCGAGCTGCTGGGCGAAGTGGTCACCGATTCCAGCAAAAAGAACCTGGAAATGCGCGTAGAAGCCGAAAACGGCGCAACGATGGGCAAATTCGAACTGGCAAAACTGGCCAAGAAATATAACCTCGATGCGATCCATGACACCGTTCATGAGATGGCCCGCGACGAAGCCCGCCATGGCAAGGCCTTTGCCGGCCTGCTGAAGAGATTCTTCGGCTAATAAAAAACAATAAGCAAGAGGGAATCACAAAAGTGGTTCCCTCTTTTTGTTATGCAAAGAAGGAGCAGGACACGCGCCCCGCTCCTTCTTGAAAACTTGATAATCCAAAATGAGATAAGATTAATAAAACTTCTTTTCGGTATTTGTTTCTGGATTTTTTTCAGCCGCCATTTGATTAAGCTCTTGAAGTGTGAATTCTTTCCCCACTAAATCTGCTATTTTAGAATTACCTGCATCCTGTACCCTCATGTAAATAACACCGTTTTTCTTACCAGAAAGTTTCTTCAGCAACCCCGTTGTCGTAAGCATCGTGTTATTAAATCCGGTCACATCGGGTACAGGGGCGCTGATAACGCAACCGCATTGTTCACATTTAAACAGATACAGGTTGCCCTCTAACTTCATTTGCATTTTCTGGTCAATGCTCCAATGAGGGTTGTCTGTTCCACAGAGCGGACAAACTTTCACATTCCGGTCAATAAATCCCTGTGGAACGCTCCCGGCAAATCCTTCCATGCGCTTGAATGCCATAACCATTCCTCCCTATAATATTTTATAAGCCAACCATCGCCGAAATAATGAAATACAGGATGGCGCCGCCAATTAGAGTAAATATGGAAATTGCTATATAGTTGATCCCAAATTCTTTCGCCCGCTGCACATTTGCTTTCGCTGCAACGGAAGCAGATTTTACAACAGGAAAATCATTCTCAACAGATACACTGGCTGAAAAATCATTTCTTATCATTGCACCATAGCCATTTTGGGAGTCAACAAACCCGTTTACCTGATACCCTCTGTCGTCGTCACCGACGATTGAAATTAAATTGACAGGAAATTGTGCAGACGCAGGGCTTTTAAGTTGTGCGCAGATTGCCGGTTTAACAGCAGCCATAATCTCTTCGTTACTCATGGTTTTACCATTCCTTTCAATTTATAAGTTCGTTTTGTGCATTCGACACGCGCCCCGCGCTGACCGCCGCTTCATATTCATGCACATAGCGGGATTGCTCCCGCTCCTTCAACATCCGTTACAAGCCCAGCAGCTGTTTTTTCTTCGCATCAAATTCTTCTTGTGTAATAGCACCGCTATCCAACAACTCTTTATATTTTGCAAGTTCATCAGCTTCGAACACTTGTTTTACGGCGACTGTTTCTTTGGGAATTCCTGTAATAAGTGTTGACCTTTTTAAAAAGCCAAGAATGACAACACCTAATCCTAATGCCAGAAGCAATATTCCAGGGAAATCTTTAGATGATACAATAACAAATCCATTCATTTCGCCTTGCACTGTAATTACGCAATATATCAATACAAAAAACCAAAAAATCGGCAATCCGCTATGGATTTTTGCGTCTTTATGGTCACTTTTGACAACAATCGAAACCACGCACATAGCAGCTAAGATTGCAGTCAGAACATAAAGCACATAGGTTGTAATGTATCCGTTCATTAGAGAAAGTGCCGACATATGACCTGGGGTTGGATTCGTTGCGCTTATATGATATGCATCAATCGTTGGCATTTTAAGGATAATAAAAACGGCCAATATAAAAACCAATTGAATTGTGTTTGTGATTTTCTTTTTCACAGATTTCCTCCTTCAATCCCATATTCACGGGAACATATTGAATACAATAGTATTATACATCAATCTTTGTTTGAGGTCAAGTGACCTCAAACAATTCTGTTCCTCTTGCTATCATATTAGCAAGGGGGTGATTGCGTGGTTAGTGCTGAATTAGTCGGTGGTATTATCCAGAAATACCGAAAGAGTAAAGGAATGTCCCAAGAAGTATTGAGCGGCCTTGCGGGATTGGATAGAACGCATTACAGCAAGATCGAGCGCGGCCTGCGCAGTCCCACAATAGACACGCTTTTCAAAATTGCTCATGCCTTGAACATACCGCCGCATGAAATTATGAAAACCATAGAAAATGCAGTCCAACAGCAAGACGATAACGGCAAATAAAAACTACGCTTCCGAGCGGGATTAGCCACGCATTTGCGGCTGCCCGCTCGTTTTTTTATTTTCTCCCGAAACAGACCCGTCGCCCAGGCACCTGTATTGTAAGGAGCAGGACACGCGCCCCGCTCCTTCAATGTCAGTTACAAACCCAGCAGCTGTTTTTTCTTCGCATCAAATTCTTCCTGCGTGATCACGCCGTTATCAAGAAGATCTTTAAATTTTTGCAATTCTTCGGCTGTGCCGAGTTTCGGCGAGGGTTTTTCTTCATAATAGCTCTCCCCCATTCCGTCTTTCTGGGCCACGATAGAATTCATTTTATCCTGCATCAAAATCGGCGGGATGATGGGCACGAAAATGCTCAAGATCAGGCAAAGCGTTGCAAGATCGGAAGCCATTCTTTTTTCTCTTGCCATTTGGTCGATACGCTGGGCTGTTTTATAAGTCCAATAGATATTATAAAACGGGATGAACATACACAGCAGCAATTTTGTGGTAGGGTTGCGTTTTTCCTCATTCCTCACCGCGTTTGTATAACCCGTCATTTTATAGATCCAGATCAGATACCATATTCCACAGGTGAACAGCAGCAGCAAAATATGTTTAACAAGGCCGCAATAGGCTTCGTCGGAACAGGCATGGCTTTCTCCGGCGGAATAGGAAGGCGCTTCCGAAGAGGCTTTCTCAGGCATTCCCGCCGGAAATTCCACCCACATGGCGACCAAAAGGGCACCTGCGGCAAACAGAAATTCGCGAAAACCGCTTACAGATCTGCCATATATCCAATAATGGCTAAAAATTCGAATCATCAACCGCAGGATCAAAGCGAAGACCGGCCCTGCCGCCAGCAGCGCCGCCGGAACGAACCACAATTCTTTTGCCTTGGCTTTTATCTGCGGAAGATAATTTGTCAATTCCGCAAAGCAAAAAACCGAAAGAGCAATGCTGCTCAGCGCAATCATCAAATACGGCAGAACGCAGAAAAAGCTAAACCTGCCATTGCCCATAAACGCATCTATTCTGTAAGCGCCAAATGAGAACCCTCTGAAAAACAGAAGCAGCTTTAATAATGCGGGCACAGCCAGCGCCACACCCAGATAAAGATCTCTTCTTTTCGTAAAAAGCAAAAATGCCGTGCCTGCATAAGAAAGCGAGTAAAACAGCGTATAGATGCTGAATCCATAGCGGAAATACACCAATTGCAGAACCGTTAAGATCGCAAATATGATACCGGCGATCAGCGAGAAATCCGTGTTGCTTTTCTTTACTTCTGCCATAAAAATCAACCCCCTCATTCCCCCAAAGGGAAATGACCCTCTTTTTTCTTGATGATGCGGCTGAATAAGTCTTGTTTTTCTTTTCACATACCGCGAAAAAGCTAAAAAGGCTTGCCCACCGCATTTCAGCGCAAAACAGCCCTCTTATCACAGCAAATGATATAGCTCTTTTCAGGAATGAAAAAGCTATCTCCCGTTCACCCCCCGCCTTGCATGATCTTCTGTAAAAATAGGTGTTTTGCACAGTTCTTTTTACATTTTATAATATACTTTCGTTCATATTTGTCAACCGCATCCGTCAAATTTCCCCTTTTTTTGCGAATTTTTTGACAATACTTTTCTGCCCTGTTTCATCCATGTGCGATTGCATCAGCTCTTTGCCGTAAAAGCATTTTCAGTGCCCCGAATATTTTCTTTTATCTTTTTTCAGCAATAGTATCGCTCCTTAATTTATGATATAATAACCGCAAAGCGGTTATTATACTTTATTTCATCTTGAAAGGCAGAGACCCGATGGATATTATTTGCTATGACTTTGATAAAACAGTTTATCACGGCGACAGCAGCACCCATTTCACCCTGTGGTGTTTGCGCCATTATCCCAAAACATGGCTGCATCTGCCCGCTATGGCGGGATGGAGCCTGCTTTACGCCTGCAAAATCGTGAAAAAAACGCTGTTCAAATCGCATTTGTTCGGCTATCTCAAATTTTTATCCGATCCTCAAAAATCGGTCGATCTTTTTTGGCAAAGCCACGAACAAAACCTGAAGGCTTGGTATCTGGCCAAAGATCATTCGCGCGATGTCATCATTTCCGCTTCGCCCACCTTTCTTTTAGAAGGCGTTTGCCGCCGTTTGGGGGTTCTTTCGCTTTTGGCCACCCCCATGGATCCCCGCACAGGGCGCATTCACGGCGAAAACTGTTGGGGAGAAGAAAAGGTATGCCGTTTGAACGGCTGGAACCCGGATAGTCATCTTCTTGAATTTTATTCCGATTCTTATTCCGATACACCGCTGGCGCGCCTGGCTGATAAAGCGTTTCTGGTGGAAGGTGATTTATTAAAGCCCTGGGAAAAGTTTTAACCGGTATTTTAATAGGGAGGTTATCTATATGGAAAAGGTTTTTGAAAAGGCCATCGAGCAGATCCGCAGGCATTACGGCCTTGCGGGCGGCGCTTTTGTGGCAGTGAAAAACGGCAGGGTCGTCGCCAAAGAATGCTTTGGTTACGCCGACATCGAGCAAAAACGCCCCATTACCACCCGTTCTTTTTTTGATATCGCCTCGTGTTCCAAAGCGTTCACCACATTTTTGGGCGCCCAGCTTTGCGACGAAGGCAAAATGGATTGGGATCTGCCTGTGCGCACCTGGTATCCCGGTTTCCGCATGATGGATGAATATGCGGCCGCCCACCTGACCCCGCGCGATATGGCCTGCCATCGCAGCGGCCTTTCGCGCCATGATCTTGTGCGCCGCGGCGTGCTCACCGATCGCGCCGATTATGTCAGCCGCATCGCCTATTATCCCCTTTCCGCCGGATTCCGCGAAAAAATGCAATATCAAAACCAGATCTACGCGGCTTTGGGCTATGCCGAAGAACAGATCACCGGCCAGACATGGGAAGAAATGGTCACCCGCCGCATTGCCGAACCTTTGGGCATGGAAATCGGGTTCCGCGGCATCAGTGATCTTGCCGGGCTGGATGCCGCGCTGCCTTATGCCGAAGATCACGGTGTTCCCCGCCGCGCTTCCTATAACATGTGCTGCGCCAACAACCCCTGCGGCGGCATCAAAACCAATATCGACAGCCTGGAACATTGGGTGATGATGCTGGCGCAGCATGGCGAATATCAGGGCAAACGCCTCATTTCAGAAGCCCAGTATCAACAGCTGAAAAAGCCCAACATCTATATGGGCGAGATCGGCTTCAACCAAAACGACAAGCAGCGCTGCTATGCTTTGGGCTGGATGCCTTCCGTTTATCAGGGCCGCCGCCTTGTTTCTCACGGCGGTTCCATCGAAGGCTTCAACAGCAATGTGGGCTTCTTCCCCGATGAAAGAAGCGGCTATGCCGTTTGCGTGAATACCAACGGTTCCGGCGCGCAGGAGATCTTGAAATATATGCTTTGCGATCTGCTGTCCGGCGATTTGAAGGCGGATTACACCGATCTTGTGGAAAGTTATCATGACCACGCCGTTTCGATGGATTCCCAGGTGGAGCATCTGGAAAAGCTGCCGGTATCGGCCGAAGAAAAGGCAAACGCCGTGGGCCATTATTATAACGACGGCTACCACGACCTTTATATCGTTGAAAATCAGGAGGGCGGCCTTCGCATCAATTATGCCGATGTGCACGCCGATCTTTATAAAAGCGCGGATGGTCGTTTCCTCGGCTGGTTCGAAGCGCAGGGCGTGTTCGCGGATGTGCGCTTTGATGCCGATCACCGCGGCGCAGTCATCAGCCTGAGCGAAGCCTATTCGCCTTCTGTTTTCAAAAAGCTGGAGGCATAGATCATGTTTGATGTGATTTTACGGGGCGGGAAACTGATCGATGGCACGGGCAACCCTGCCTTTTCCGCCGACATAGCTTTTCAAGGGGAAAAAATCGCTTTCATCGGCTGGCTTCCGCCCGAAACCGAAGCCGCCAAAATCATTGATTGCCGCGGCAAAATCATCGCCCCCGGTTTTATCGATGCCCATTCCCATTCGGATGTCACCGTTTTTTCTCATCCCGAAAGCTATAATAAAGCCGCCCAGGGCATCACCACCGATATCAGCGGCATGTGCGGCACTTCCAACGCGCCCCGCGACCCGGCCATGCTGAAAATCGAAGAAAAACATCACGGGCAATCCATGCCCTATCTTGCCGATTACGCCGCCACCATGGAACACCTGAAGGCCTTGCCGCTGGGCGTCAACATGGGTCAATATGTGGGCCATGGTTCTTTGCGCAGCATCGTTTGCCGGGGCGACCAGAACCGCCCGCTCACCCCAAAAGAGCTGGATGCGCTTTGCGGCCTTGCCGGCGAAGCGATGGATGCAGGCGCCGTGGGCGTCAGCTTCGGGCTGATCTATCCCCCGGGAAGCTACGCAGATCTCGAGGAGCTTTCGGCGGTGGCGGCCTGCGCGGCCAAGCGCCATAAATCCTTCAGCGTGCATATGCGTTCGGAATCGTTCCGTCTTGTGGAATCGGTGGAAGATATGATCGAAGTTGCCCGCCGCAGCGGCGCAAAAGCGCTGATTTCCCACCACAAGGCCAAGGGCCGCGAAAACTGGAACAAGAGCCGCCAGACCCTGGCGCTGATCGAGCGCGCCAACGAAGAGGGCCTTGAAGTAGGGCTCGACCAATATCCTTTCGCCGCCAGCGCCACCTATTTGGGCGTTTACATCCCCCAAAAATTCCAATCCGGCGGCCGCGCCAACACGCTCAAGCTGCTGCGCGATCCTGCCATGCGCCGCGAGATCCGCGCCGAGATGGAGCGGGTCAATCCTTTTGAAGAAAGCAACTTCCGCTGCGCGGGCTTTGATGGCACAATGGTTTCGCGCAGCCCCGCTCATCCCGAATGGGAAGGCAAAACCATGGCCGAGATCGCGACGCTGCAAGGGAAAGATCCCTTTGATGCAGCCTTTGATCTGCTGCTTGACGATGAATTGGATACCGACGGCATCTATTTCATGATGAATGAAGCCGACATCATCCGCATCATGCAATATCCGCGCACGATGGTGGGCACCGATGGCGGCGGCATTGCCCCCGGCCAGATCACCCATCCGCGCATTCTGGGCACATTCCCTCAGGTTCTGGGCCGTTATGTGCGTGAACTGGGTGTGCTCCGCCCTGAAGAGGCCATCCGCAAAATGACCAGCCTGCCCGCCAATTTCTTCGGGCTGAAACACAAGGGCCTTCTGAAAGAAGGCTTCGACGCCGATGTGGTGGTCTATGACCCCCAGACCATCGCCTGCCTGAGCGATTATCATCATAACCGCCCCAACGCAGGGCTTTCTGCCGTTTATATCGGCGGGAAACAGGTGGTTTCCGAAAATCTTTTCGTGCAGAGCGGCGCCGGCAAGCTTCTGCTGCTGTAACACAATATCTATCAAACGGCCCCTGCGAAGCGCTTTTTTGCTTCGCAGGGGCCGTTTTTTCGCTGTTTTCTCTGCCGGCGGCAGTGGCTTTTTTCTCCATTCTTCTGCGCTGACCGCCGAAAAAGCGCGAAGAAGCGCGGCAGATCTGCCGCGCTTCTTCGCATTTTATGAGAGAGATTGGGATAATCGGATCTATCTGGTTTATTAGATCAGCAAAATTAGAAATTGATCTCTTCGCCGTAATAGCAGGCCTTCAGCAGTTTTTCCATTTCTTCCTGTGTGGGAATTCTGGGGTTGCTGCCTGTGCAGGCGTCGCCGATAGCCAGTTCCGCCACCTTCGGCAATTTTTCCATAAATTCTTTTTCATCGATGATGCCGCCCTCATAATTCTTGATGCAGCAGGGAATATTGAGTTCCTTGTTCATCTTGCCAAGTTCGGCGATCAAAGCATCCACCAGCTCTGCGTTGGTGCTGCCCTTCAGATCGATGAAACGGGCGATCTCCGCATAACGCTGCGCCGCTTCTTCATTTTTCGCGTTGAATTTGATGACCTTGGGCAGATACATCGCGTTGGCGCAGCCATGAACGATGTGGCCGCCGGTGTAGGCAGCGCCTGTTTTGTGAGCCATCGAGTGAACGATGCCCAGCAGCGCGTTGGAAAACGCCATGCCGGCCAGGCACTGGGCGTTGTGCATTCTATCGCGGGCTTCCATACAGCCGTTATAAGAAGCGATCAGGTCGTTATGGATCATCTTGATCGCGTGTAAAGCCAGAGGATCGGTATAATCGCAATGCAGGGTGGAAACATATGCTTCAATGGCGTGGGTCATAGCATCCATGCCGGTGAAAGCGGTCAGCTTCTGGGGCATTTTTTCGGCCAGTTCGGGGTCAACAATGGCCACATCCGGGGTGATGTTGAAATCGGCCAGCGGATATTTAATGCCTTTTTTATAATCGGTAATCACGCTGAAAGCAGTCACTTCGGTGGCTGTGCCGGAAGTGGAAGGAATGGCGCAGAAATGTGCCTTTGTGCGCAGGGTGGGGAAATTGAAGGGGATGCACAGATCTTCAAAAGTCACTTCGGGATATTCATAGAACGCCCACATGGCTTTTGCCGCATCGATGGGGGAACCGCCGCCCATGGCAACGATCCAGTCGGGCTGGAATTCGCGCATCTCTTTGGCGCCGCGCATCACGGTATCCACAGAAGGATCGGGTTCGACATTTTCAAACAGATAGACTTCCATGCCCGCTTCTTTCAGGTTGTTTTCCACTCTATCCAAAAAACCGAACCGTTTCATCGAGCCGCCGCCCACAACAACGAATGCCTTTTTGCCCTTTAAATTCTTCAGTTCATCGATAGAGCCTTTTCCATGATAGAGATCACGAGGAAGTGTAAAACGAGCCATAATATTCTACCTCCGTACAAAATATGTGATATCGCCCTGATCGGGCGTTTTTTGTGGTTTGGTGTCAAAAAAAACAAACGCACCGGTTTGATGGCGCAAACGCGCTTTGCCTTGTTTTTCCGGCATTTTGTTATTTTTTTAACCAACATCCTCATTATACTTCCTTCCCTTATTTTTGCATATCGGAAAGATATACAAATCTTTGTTATTTTTGTG
Source organism: Acidaminobacterium chupaoyuni (assembly GCF_047936785.1). GTDB lineage: Bacteria > Bacillota > Clostridia > Oscillospirales > Butyricicoccaceae > Acidaminobacterium > Acidaminobacterium chupaoyuni. Next base: position 841,784 of record NZ_CP176394.1, on the reverse strand, counting down.
TCAATATTTCACAACAATTTTGAACGATTTGCAAACTTCCCGTTTTCCGCTGTTTTTTGACACATCATAAAAATAGCCCCGAATCATTTTTGTGTTTCAATGATTCGGGGCCATTTTATTGGGTATGCGTTTTCGGGTTCTTGCCGCCGTTTATTCTTTGGGCAGGTTTTCTTTTAATGATTCATCCACTTCCACAAAGGGTTCTTCGGCGTTGATGGCATCACGCTTTTTACGGCGCACCACAAAAGCAACCAGCGCGATGGCGCCGGCGGCCACCGTAAGCACAGATGCCACCACCACAGCCGCCATCATTTTGCAGCCGGGCTTCTTTTTGCGGTTTTTCTTTCCTTTTTGATTTCTCATGCTTGACCCTCCTTCGAGCCGGATGAAATATTTTTCTTTTTCCTGATTCTATGTTCTTTTGCCGCGGGCGCCGCCATCTTCACCAGGGCATGATAGCGATCGCCATAACGGGCCAGCAGCCGTTTATAAACTTCTTCCCGCAGCAGCGAATACAGCACAGAGCAAAGGGGAATAAAGATCAGCATCCCGGGGATGCCCATGGCGCTGCCGCCCACTGTGACAGCCACCAAAACCCAGATGGAGGGAAGCCCGACGCTGCCGCCCACCACATGGGGATAGATCAGGTTGCCTTCGATCTGCTGGAGCACCAAAAACAGCACCAGAAACCAGAGCGCTTTGATGGGGCTTTCGACAAAAATCAGGAAAACGCCCATCAGGCAACCCATAAAAGAGCCAAAGACGGGGATCAATGCCATCAGCGCAATAAACACGCCGATCAAAAGCGCATAAGGGAATTTCAGCAGCGACATGGAAACAAAAAACATCGTGCCCAGAATCACCGCTTCCACGCATTGGCCCGAAAGGAACCGTGAAAAAGTGTGCGCGGCCATGGAGCAGATATAGAGCATGCGGTCGGTGAATTTTTCAGGCAAAAACGCATAAAGCATCAGTTTTGTCTGGCGGCCCAGCTTTTCTTTTTGAAGCAGCACATAAAAAGAAAACACCAGCGCCAGGAAGAATTTCACCATGAAGCCCACCACGCTGCTGGCCACGCCGATGGTGGAATTGAGAAAATCGCCGCCGCTGTTTTTCACGAAATTCAGCAGCTTTTCACTCATCGATTGCCAGTCAACTTCTTTTTGCAGCTGTAAGATCTTTTCGGCCACTTCGGGATAACGGCCATAAAGCCCAAAGGCCCATTTTTGAACGCGGGTGGAAAAGGTGGAAAAACTATCGACCACCGAAGACGCCGTGGTGGCGATTTGCGGAATCAGCAAAAAGCTGACCCACACCAGAATGCCCAAAACCAGCAGCACGGTCAGCACAAGGCTGATGGGGCGCTTGAGCTTTGCGGCTTTTTTTGATTTCATCCATCGCGAAAGCAGCTTGTTTTCCAACGCGGACATGGGCACATTCAAAATGAACGCGATGCACAGCCCCAGCAAAAAGGGGAACACCAGCGCGAACCCTTTGCTGATGACGGCCATGACCCCGCTGAAATTGATCATCCCCGCCAGCAGCAACACCGTGAAGGTGATGATGCCCAGAATCGTTTTGATATTCTTTTTATTCAGCTCCATCAAGAAAACTCCATTCCGCAAATGCAGCCGCTTTTGCTTTTTATTTTAGTTTCGGCAGTATGGGCCGTTTTTATGATTCTATTGATATAAAGTGGCCATCGCCGCAGGCGGGCCGTGAAATTTGGTATAATAACTGCTTTGCGGTTATTATACCATGCGTGCGAAGCACGAATGGTATAAAGTGGCCATCGCCGCAGGCGGGCCGTGAAATTTGTATAATAACTGCTTTGCGGTTATTATACCATGCGTGCGAAGCACGAATGGTATAAAGTGGCCATCGCCGTAGGCGGGCCGTGAAATATGGTATAATAACTGCTTTGCGGTTATTATACCATATTTTCACACAAAATCCACTCTTTCCCCGGGCCGGCGCGAAATCTTTTCATGTGGCCGCGGCGGCGTTTTCAGCGCCTGCGGGGCGGCTTTGCCGGTTCCGCTTTTCGCGTGGGGATGAATCTGCGCACGAATTTGCCGCTTCCCCTGCCTTTGATATAAAACATGCCGATCACCGAAAACACCAGCGCGCCGATGAAATTCACGATCAGATCGGCCATGGTATCATGCAGCCCCACATCCAGATAACCGCCCAGATTCCATTCTTCGCCGTTGACGCTCAGGGTCTTCACGGGCACAGTCACCGGAACATTCCGCCCCTGCGGGTTCAGCGCCACCGAGGTAACTTCCTGCAGCACTGTGTCTTTCTGCATATCCATCTTTAAAAAGACATCCGCACCGAATTCATAAAATTCCCAAAGCACGCCGATGGTCATGGAAAAGCAAAACGCGAAAAGCGCCACGAAAAACGGCGACATTTTAATGGCGAAACGCTCGCTGCGGTTCAAAATATCGATCAGTGAAAACCCGATGGCCGCCATCAAAAAACCGTTGATGGTGTGCAGCATGGTATCCCAATAGGGATAGGTCAGGTAATATTCGCGGATCTCGCCCAAAATTTCGGCCGAAAAAATAAAAAGCAGGATGATGACCTCTAAAGTGTCGGGCACATCGATCTTCAGCCTGCCTTCAACAAAGGCGGGAATGGTGAACAGCACCAGCGTCAGCAGGCATAAAAACACATTGTTATAATCCCCGTTGAAAAACTGGGCGATCATCACGGCGATCACCATGACGCGCAAAATGATATAGAGGGCCAGCATGCCCTTCTTTTCCGCTGCCGCCTGCTTCCATTGTGTGCGAAAAGGCACCCGTTCTTTTTTTTTCTTCTTTTCCTGTTTTGCCATCTCGTTTCCTCCCAACCGTTTTTCTGCACCGTTTTCGGGCGTCCGAGCCCGCAAGCGCCGCCGTTTCGCAAAAAGGCGGATAGCCTCTGCCATCCGCACTTTTATTTTCTATTTCAGTTTTCGGCAAGCTGTGTTTTCAAACGAACAGAAATTCTTTGAGCAGCAGGCCCGCCCCCGCGGCCACAAACACAGCGCCCGCCAGAAAAAGCCGCTTTGCCGCGCGGCTCAGCCCTTTTCCGCCCCCGGCGACCACCGTTTCGCGGCGCGGGTCATAGGTGATCTCCACCGGTTCGTTTTCTTGAAAACGCTGCCAACCTGTGCAGGCGCCGGCCGCGATGCGCCTGGTTTCGCCGTTATATTCGAATTTCACCACCGGCTGATACATGGCGCGGCCGTTTTTTCCGTGGCGGCGCACCACTTCGCAAACCTCGGCCGGCAGCTCTATGCAGCGGCCAAGGCTTTTTTTTCGATAAAGCCTTAAGAAAAACGCCATCGCCAGCAGCAGCACCCCCGCCGCCAGCAAAAAAAAGGCAAGATATGTTTTCATGGCTGCCCCCTTGCTGCTCAGTTTTTTCGTTTCAGGGGTTTCCGGTTGCCTTGTTCATCTTCGATCACGGTGTGTTCCAGCTGATCTCTTAAATTCTTTTTCACGCTGTCGATATAGATGCGCCGCAGCAGATCGCGTTCGGCAATCTCTTCTTCCGAAAGCTCTTCCTGCCGGGCTTTTGCCGCCAGTTCATTGATGCGTTTGATGGTATCGTCGATCATGGTTTCCTCCGTTATTCCCACTGGGCCCAAATTTCGGGCTGATAGCCGATGGTGGCTTTTTTTCCGTTGCGCACGATGGGCGTTTTAAAAAGCCCCGGGTTTTCCAGCAGCGCCCGCTCCACATCCACTTCATAGGCCAGATAAGCGATGTTCAGCCTTTCATAATCGCGGCTTTTTTCGTTGATGAGCGCCTGCATCCCGCCCACGGCCTGTTTGATGTTGCGATATTCGCCTTCGCTCATGCCGAAGCGCGGCAGATCGATCATCTGATAGCGGATGCGCCGCTCTTTGAAATAGCGTTCCGCTTTTTTGGTATCAAAACATTTATTGGCGCCGAAAATTTGAATATTCATTGATTGCTCCTATAGATTCCGCCGTTTCGCGCAGAAAAGTTTCTTTTCTGCCGCGGTATGATTATATCAAAAACAAAAGGGCGATACAACCATAATTCCCGTTTCTTTTTCACCGGGCGACGAAAAAGGAGGGCGCCGCCGCTTTTTCAGCGCCGACGCCCTTCTGTTCTTCTCTGTTCGTCTGATCTTTCAGGCCCGATAAACGATGTTTCCGCCCATCATGGTCATCAGCACTTTTGTTTTCAGAATCTCTTCTTCGGGAACATGGAAAATATCCTGATCCAGCATTACAAGATCGGCCAGATAACCCGGCTGCAGGCAGCCCTTCTTCTGTTCTTCAAAAGAATTGTAAGCGCCCGCTTGGGTATAATGCTCGATGGCCTGCCAGATATCCACCTTTTCTTCGGGAACGAAGCCCTCTTTGGGCTGCTGTTTCAAATCGCGGCGGGTCACGGCGCAATGGATGTTGGCGATGGGATCCATATCTTCCACGGGGGAATCGGTGCCATAGGAAACATGCAGCCCCAGCTGATCCATGGTATGGAAGGCATAGGAGGTTTTCGTCAGCTCCGGCCCCACGCGGTCTTCGCAGATATGCATATCATAATGCAAAAAGATCGGCTGCACCAGCGCGTGGATATCCATTTCGGCAAAACGCTTCAGCAGCGCTTCATCGGTGATCTGGCAATGCACGATGCCGTGTCTGTGGGGGTTTTTCCCGTCACAGATCACCGTGGCATAAGCATCCAGCACCATTTCGATGGCTTTGTCTCCGATGGCGTGAACCGCCACCTGCATCCCGTTTTCATCGGCCAGCTGCACCAGTGCGTTCAGTTGATCCTGCGTTAAAGTGGCGATGCCCTTTGTGCCCGGCGCGTCGTGATATCCCCGGCGCATCAGCGCTGTGCGGGCGCCCAGCGAACCATCCACAAACAGTTTGAGGGGCCCTGTTTTCAGCATATCGCTGCCGCGGCCCGTGTTGTGGCCGGCGGCCAGATAATTCTTCAGCAGCTGCGGTTCCATCAGGCAGCTCTGCATATAAACGCGCACCGTGCTTTTGCCGCTTTCGGCCAGATGGCCATAGGCATTCAGCACTTCTTCAAAATCTTCGCCGCTCACATCATTGGTCTGCACCGAAGTGATGCCCTTTGAAGAAGCATAGGCCATGGCGGAAGCGATCAGCTCTTCAAGCTTGGCCTGATCGGGTTCGGGCATGATGGCATAGATATGCCCTTTGGCGTTTTCTCTGACAACGCCGTTCGGATAGCCGTCTTCACCCAAATCGAAGCATCCGCCTTCCACCTGCGGAAGGGCTTCCCACACATGGGCGGCTTGCAGCGCATAAGTGTTGCAGACCAGAATATGGCCGCAGGCGCGGGTGAAGATCACGGGCCGGTCGGCGGCGACCTTATCGAGATCGCGGCGGTCGGGCAGGCGGCGGTCTTCAAAATAATCCTGGTTCCAGCCCCAGCCCGCCAGCGCTTCGCCTTCCGCCAGCGCATGGGAAGCCAGAAAAGCCCGCCCGGCTTCCAGCATCTCTTCCACGCTTTTGCAGGAATACAGGTTGACCGTCAGCAGGTTTTTGCCCACATGCATCAGATGCTGGTGCGAATCGTTAAAGCCCGGCAAAATCGTTTTGCCGCCGGCATCGATCACCTCGGCCTGCTGTGGGGCAAGCTTCTGCATCTCTTCATCGGTGCCCACGGCGCGGATGATCTCGTTTTCGATCAGCGCCGCCTGAGCAAACTGTTCTTTTCCCTGATAAATTTTCGCATTTTTGATCAAAACCGTTTTCATATCGTTAACCTTACGCTTTCTGATTCTTTTTCTTAAAGAAGCCGTAGCAGAGCAGCCCCACTGCCGGCACGCTCATGCCGATCAGCGCTGTGATGGGATCTTCCATCAGGGTGTTGACCATCAGGCCGATGAAGATCAGCAGCGTGATGACGATGGTCACGGGGTAACCCCACGCTTTATAAGGGCGTTCCATGTTGGGGAATTTTTTGCGGAAAATAAACACCGCGCCGATGGTCAGCACATTGAAGAACATGCTGGAGAAAATGACGAGGTTCGTCAGCTGGTTCAGATCGCGCATCATCACCAGAACGATGGAGATCACGGCCTGCACCAGGATCGAAGTGGTGGGGGTGCCGTATTTGGGGTGGAGCTTCGCAAAGGATTTAAAGAAATATCCATCCTTGGCCATGGCGTAATATTGGCGCGGGAACACCAGAATGCAGCCGTTGAGCGAGCCGAAGATCGCGGTTGCCATGGCGATGATGACCACGATCTGGCCAAAATTGCCCATCACGCTTTTCGCCGCTTCGGTGCCCAGATAAAGGTTGTCTGAAGCGATCATCGAAGAGATCTGATCGAAGGGGATCACGCGGTAAATGGCAAGGTTGAACAAGGTATAAAGCAGCGTGCAGCCCACGATGGCGATGATGATGGCGCGGGGCAGATTCTTTTTGGGGTTTTTGATCTCTTCTGCCACGGTGTTCAGGTTTGTCCAGCCTTCATAGGCCCACAGAGAAGCCACCGTTGCGAAAGCGATCATGCCGATCAGCGCGCCGAAAGAGGGGTTGGAAGTGGGCATGATGCTGAGATTGGGGCTTTGTTTGCCCGCCACGATGCCCAGGATCATGATGAGGAAAATCGGGGCGATCTTCGCCACCATGAAAATATTCGAAACCACTGTGCCGGCCTTGACGCCCACATAGTTCACCGCCGTCAGCACAAGGATCAGCGCAATGGCGATCAGCTTCACCGTCATATCGCTCATGGGAACAATGCTGGTGAACACTTTGGGCAAAGCGATGGCGATGGCCGCGATAGAGCCCGCGCCGCCCAGCAGCCAGCTGGAAAAGCCGCTCATAAAGCCCACCGCGGGGTGATAAGCTTCGCTGAGGTAAACATAGGTTCCGCCCGCCTTGGGCATGGCCGCGCCCAGCTCGGCAAAGCAAAGCCCGCCCAGCAGCGAAACAAGGCCGCCGATGATCCATACCAAAAGGGCAAGCCCCATGCTCATATCGCTGCGCTGCAGCACATAAGAGCCCAGATAGAAAATGCCGGAACCGATCATGATTCCGCCGATGATGCTGACGCCGCTGAACAGGCCGATCTCTTTTTTAAAGCCACCCTGCGCCGGCGTCGTGGTTTTTTTGCCGCTCATTTGTGATTCCTCCTCAAATTCATTGGTCGGCCTCTCAGCCGCAAGCTAAAAAAAGACTGCATCTATCGATGCAGCCCTTCATGGTTTAACAGCTTTTCATCAATAGCGCCTCTGCTCATCTAAGCAGGAGTCTTGACGATTTTTTCATCAAGCCCAACCACACGCCGCGCCCGGCCTGCTGTTTCGGCGGTCACACCTTTCAGCCGGGATCATCAAATGCCTTCTCCCCCGCTTACTCTTCATTTCCGCGCCTCTATCCGTCTTTTCACTTGTGCTGTTAGCATATCATACCCGCCGAAGCTTGTAAAGGCAAAATGCAAATTTATTGTAAACACCTGATCTTTGGAGTACAATAAAAACAGCTTTTTGCTGTTCCATATCGATCGTTTATACGCTTAATCATGCTTTTTCGATAGATTTTGCCATTTTTTTATTTTTTTGGGGGGAATTATGCGTCTTTCTTTTTCTCACCGCGCGGAACAGGCCGAAGAAGGCCAGCGCATCGCAACTGTTTTAAAACACCGCTTCGGTTTTTCCACAGCCCTGCTGCGGCAGCTGAAGCTTTTGCCCGACGGCATTTTGCTCGATGGCGAACGCGCCTTTGCCAACCAGCCCGTGCGCGCGGGGCAGCGCATCACCTGCCTGCTTCCGCCGGAAGAGGTTTCTTCCAACATTCTGCCGGTGGAAGGGCCGCTGACCATCGTTTATGAAGACGAAGCGCTTTTGATCCTCGAAAAGCCCTGCGGCGTGGCCGTTCATCCTTCGCAGGGCCATTTCACCGACAGCCTGGCAAACTTTGTGGCTTTTGAGATGCAGCGCCGCGGCGAGCCCTTTGTGTTTCGCGCCGTCAACCGCTTAGATCGCAATACTTCGGGGCTGATGGCCGTTGCCAAAAGCGGATATATTCAAACGCGGCTGATCGAACAGCTGAAAACCGGGCAGCTCCATCGGGAATATCTGGCCATCTGCCAGGGTCGCCCTCTGCCGCCCTCGGGATGCATCTCAAAGCCGATCTTAGACCTGCCCAAAACGCTCAAGCGCGTGGTGGATGAGCATGGCGCGCCCGCCGTGACCCATTATGAAACCCTGGAAACCCGCGCGGGCTTCAGCCTTTTGCGCCTTTGGCTGGAAACCGGCCGCACCCACCAGATCCGTGTGCATATGGCATCCGTCGGCTGCCCCGTGGCGGGTGATTTTCTTTATGGCAATGAGCTGGCCGCCCTTTCGGGCCATGCCCTCCATTCGGCCTCGCTCTCTCTGCTCCACCCGCTCAGCGGTGAAACGCTCTGTTTTCAAAGCGCCATGCGCCCCGAAATGGAAGCTTTCTGGCGATCGCTGCCGAACGCGTGATGTTGCTGCTTATGGCAAAGCCGGAAGTTGGATAAACGCTTCCCCGTTTTTCCCAAAGCCGCTTCTGCCCGTTTACCGCTTTTCTTTTGCTTTCAAACAAACGCTTTTCCCCATAGAAAAAGGCTGTATTTCAAACGAAATACAGCCTTTTTTATGTCCTTTTCCTGCGGTTTAAGCGCCGAAAAGCTTCAACAGGAAGCCCGCCGCCACCGCGGAGCCGATGACGCCGGCCACATTGGGCCCCATGGCATACATCAGCAGATAGTTGGATCTATTGTATTTTTGGCCTTCCACATTGGCAACACGCGCCGCCATGGGCACCGCCGAAACACCGGCCGCGCCGATCAGCGGGTTGATCTTGCCTTTTGTGATCTTGCAGAGCAGTTTGCCGAAAAGCACACCGCCCGCGGTGGAGAAGGCAAACGCCGTGAGCCCTAAAAAGATGATCATTAAGGTCTGCGGCTTTAAGAAAATGGCGCCGTCGGCGCTGGCGCCCACAGAAGTGCCCAGCAAAATCGTGACGATGTTGCAAAGCGCATTCTGCGCCGTATCGGAAAGGCGCTCGGTCACGCCGCATTCACGCAGCAGGTTGCCAAGCATCAGCATGCCGAGCAGCGGCACTACGGAAGGCAGCATCATGCCAACGATGATGGTCACCGCGATGGGGAAAATAATCTTCTCTTTTTGAGAAACCACGCGGCCCTGGGTCATTTTCACTTTGCGCTCTTTTTCTGTTGTCAAAAGGCGCATGATGGGCGGCTGGATCAGCGGGATGAGCGCCATATAGGAATAAGCGGCCACTGCAATAGGCGCCAGCAGTTCGCTGGCCAGTTTGGTGGTCAGGAAGATGGCCGTCGGCCCATCCGCGCCGCCGATGATCGCGATGGAAGCCGCCTGCTGCGGCGTGAACTGAATACCGGGAAACACATAGCCCATGGCGATCGCCAAAACAAACGCCACATAGATGCCAAGCTGGGCCGCAGCGCCCAAAAGCAAGCTGGCGGGGTTTGAAAGCAAGGGGCCGAAATCGGTCATGGCGCCCACCGCCAGGAACACCAGGCAGGGGAAAATACTGCTTTTTACGCCTTGGCTGAAAATATAAAACAGCCCGGCTTTTGTAAACGGTTCGCCATCGGGCGGCGGGCTCATCAGCCCGCCCAGGGGCAGGTTCACCATCAACATGCCAAACGCAATGGGAAGCAGCAGCAGCGGTTCAAATTTCTTCACAATGGCCAGATACAGCAGCACACAGGCTACCACGATCATAATGGCCTGCTGAACCGTCAGCGCCGCAAACCCGGAATCCATTACCAAGCCCTTCAGAGTTTCGAGCATATTCATTTGTCGGCCCTCCCTTACGCAATCACGAAGAGAAGATCACCTGTGTTGAGTTGTCTGCCTTTTTCTGTTGCCACCTGTGCGATGGTTCCATCGCAGGGGGCGGTAATTTCATTTTCCATTTTCATGGCTTCGATGATGCTCAGCACATCGCCTTCTTTCACGGCCTGGCCTACCGCTACTTTCACTTCAACAACCGTTCCGGGCATAGGCGCTTCCACCTTGGTGCCGCCGGCAACAGGCGCGGGAGCCGCAACAGGCGCAGGAGCCGCAACAGGTGCGGGGGCTGCAACAGGCGCAGGAGCCGCAACAGGCGCGGGGGCTGCAACAGGTGCGGGGGCTGCAACAGGCGCGGGAGCCGCAACGGGGGCATCGGTGACAGAAGCTAAGATCGCCTGTCCCTTTTCGACATCCACTTCATAATTCTTGCCGTTTAAAGTAACAACATATTTCATTTTTATTTTCCTCCCACAGATTCATCCAGTTCTTTGATCGATTTAAAGCGCAGGGTGTTCAGCGGCGCGCCCAGCTGATCGGCCACAATCGCCATCAGCATCGCGGCGGTTTTATCATCCACATGGTAAAAATCGCATTCGCCTCTCGATTCCGTCTGAGGCAGAACGGCCTGCACGCTGACAGTAGCCGCCATCACCGGGGCCGAAGGCGCAGGCATCACAGCGGGGGCAGCGGCCGCCATGGGGGCAGGCATCGCCGCGGGAACGGGGGCCGCCGCGGGGGCGGGCATCGCCGCAGGCGCAGGGGCTTTTGCCGCTTTGGAAGCGTTCGACATCTGGATCACTTTCGACAGCAGCAAGATCAAGATCGCCAGCAGCGCCAGCACCGCCAGCACCACCACAATGCCCAGCAGCGCCACCACAAGCGATTCGCTCAGGGTGATCTGTGTGATTGCAAGTTTTGCTTCTAACATTCTGTTCTATCCTCCTTAGCCGATCTGGCGGATGACATAGGATGCGGTGTTCTTTTCCTTATCGGCGCGCTCCTGCAGGAACTTTTCCGCGATCTGCGGGAAAGCCACATAAGAAAGCACATCCTCATCCGATTTCGCCAATTCGCCGATCTCTTTTTTTGCCTTTTCAAAGCCCGGCTCCAAGGTATCCGCAAAGCGGCATTCCAGCGGCTTTTCATCGCCCATCACCTTTTTCACCAACTCTTCGTTCAGCTGGCCGGGGGCGCGGCCATATTCGCCGCGGATATAAGCCTTGATCTCTTTTGAGATGTTTTTATAACGCTCGCCCAGCAGCACATTGGTGGCCGCCTGAACGCCCACCATCTGGCTGGAGGGGGTGACCAGCGGAGGATAGCCCAGATCGGCGCGCACGCGGGGCACTTCTTCCAGAACTTCCTGGAAATGATCCAGCGCGTTCTGCGCTTTCAGTTGCGCCACCAGGTTCGAAAGCATGCCGCCGGGAACCTGATAGACCAGCGCGTCGGTGGCTGTGCCCATAACCAGCGGGTTCAAAAGGCCGGTTTCCAGCGCTTTATCGCGGATGGGCTTGAAGAAATCGTTGATCTCTTTCAGAAGCTTTTCATTCAGGCCGGTTTCATAACCGAACTGTTTCAGGGTGTAATTCATCGATTCGGTGGCGGGCTGAGAGGTGCCGCCCGACATGCAGGAAATGGCGCAATCGATGGTCGTGGCGCCGGCTTCCACGGCCTTGAGATAGGTCATGGGGGCAAGACCCGTGGTGCAGTGTGTATGCACAACGATCGGCAGCTTTACATTTTCTTTGATGGCTTTCACCAGGTCATAAGCTTCTTTGGGGCTCATGATGCCGGCCATATCTTTCACGCAGATGCTGTGACAGCCCATTTGTTCCAGCTGTTTCGCCAGCTCGACGAATTTTTCCAGTGTGTGAAGGGGGCTTGTGGTATAGCACAGAGTGCCCTGCACATGGGCGCCCGCCTTGATGGCTTCGTCTACGGCCACTTCGATATTGCGCAGATCGTTGAGCGCATCGAAAATGCGGATGATATCGATGCCGTTTTCCACCGATTTTCTCACGAACATTCTCACGATGTCATCGGGATAATGTTTATAGCCTAAAATATTCTGGCCGCGCAGCAGCATTTGCAGCTTTGTGTTTTTGACCACCTTGCGAATTCGGCGAAGTCTTTCCCACGGATCTTCGTTCAAATAACGCAAGCAGGAATCAAAAGTTGCGCCGCCCCAGCATTCCAGAGAATAATAGCCGGCCTGATCCAGCGTTTCCAGAATGGGCTCGAAATCGCTGAACGGCATACGGGTCGCGATGAGTGATTGGTTTGCGTCGCGTAAAACTGTTTCCGTCATATTGATTTTCATCTTATCTTCCTCCGTCTAAAAATTAGCCAAGTGCCTCTTTTATCAGAATACCATAAATGACAAATAAAAAAAGAACTATTTGTTATTTTTTAATCATTTTATTGAAATTGCTGATTTTTGAACTGTTTCTTTTGCATTTTTGCCGTAATGTGGTATGATATTATAATGTGACGGAATCTGTATTTCCGCCAAATTTCGGGCGTGAAAAAAAGCGCCCCCATCAGGAGTTTTTTCGTGAAAAAAGATGTGATCATTTCTATTTCGGGCCGGCAGGATTACGAAGATCAATCGCCCGAAAAAGTGGAGCTTGTGACAAACGGCCAATATTATCTGCGCGGCGGAAAATATTATATCGTTTATGAAGAAAGCGCCCTCACCGGCATGGAAGGCACCAAAACCACCATGAAGATCGAACCCGACGCCCTGACCATCCTGCGCACAGGGGCCGTCAGTTCCCAGCTTCGCCTTTGCGCCGGCCAGCGCCACACCGCCCTTTACCAATCGAATTACGGCCCGCTGAACATTTCCACCATCACCCAGTCACTCACTTCACAGCTCGGCGAAGACGGCGGGTTTTTAGAGGTGAGCTATGCGGTGGAGGTGGATCATGTATATACCAACACCAACTATCTCAGGCTTGAGATCCGCCCCGCGTAACACCGAAACCGGAAACCATATTTTGGAGGTTATTTTGATATGAACTATGTGATGACCGCAATGGAACAGGCTTCCGACCTGATTCTGAAAGCCTATCATCAGGCCGAAGCACAGGGGCTGCTGCCTTCTCATCCGTTTGATTCCGCACCCGTAGAGGTGCCCAAGGATATCAAAAACGGTGACTATGCTTCCAGCTTTGCCATGCAGGCGGCCAAAAAACTGGGGATGCCCCCCCGCAAGATCGCCGAGGCGCTCTGCGCCAATGTTTCTCTGGAAGGCACGCTGTTTGCTTCCTGCGAGATCGCCGGCCCCGGCTTTATCAACCTGCGCCTTTCCCCCGTTTATTTTGAAAATGTCGTCAAAAATATTTTAGAAGAAAAACAGCATTACGGCCGCACCCCCGCCGAAAAGCCCGAAAAGATCATGGTGGAATTCGTTTCGGCCAACCCCACGGGCCCCATGCATATGGGCAACGCCCGCGGCGGCGTTCTGGGCGACAGCCTTGCCGAAGTGCTTTCCCGCGCGGGCAACGATGTCACCCGCGAATTTTATGTCAACGACGCCGGCAACCAGATCGAAAAGTTTGCCGCTTCGCTGGATTGCCGCTATGAGCAGCTCATCCGCGGCGAAGACAGCCGCGAGTTCCCCGAAGACGGCTATCACGGCGATGATATCCGCGAACTGGCCAAGGCTTTTTATGAGATCAACGGCGACCGCTATTTGCAGGCCCCCGAAAAAGAGCGCCACGACGCGCTGGTGGCTTTCGGTCTTGAGCGCAACCTGATCAAGATGCGCGCCGATCTTGAAAAATACCGCATCCACTATGACAACTGGTTCTTCGAATCCACCCTGCACAACACCCATTATGTGGAAGAGACCATCAATCTGCTGACCGAAAAGGGCGCCACCTATGAAAGCGAAGGCGCGCTGTGGCTGAAGACCACCGATTTCGGCTGCGAAAAAGATGATGTTCTGCGCCGCGCCAACGGGTTTTATACCTATTTTGCGGCGGATATCGCCTATCACCGCGAAAAATTCGAAAAGCGCGGCTTCGACCGCGTCATCAACATCTGGGGCGCCGATCACCACGGCCATGTGGCCCGCCTGAAGGCCGCTTTGGATGCGCTGGGGCTGGATGGTTCCAACCGGCTGGAGATCGTTCTGATGCAGCTGGTGCGCCTGATGCGCGACGGCGAAGTGGTGCGCATGTCCAAGCGCACCGGCAAAGCCATCACCCTTTCCGACCTGCTGGATGAGATCTCCTGCGATGCGGCCCGCTATTTCTTCAATTCCCGCGCCGCCGACACCCATCTGGAATTCGACCTGGGCCTTGCCGTTCGCGAAGACAGCGAAAACCCGGTTTATTATGTTCAATATGCCCACGCCCGCATCAAGAGCATCCTGAAAAATCTGGCCGCCGAAGGCGTGGTGCCTTCCGCCGCCCCCGATCTCAGCCTGCTGCGCAGTGAAGAAGAGATCGAGCTCATCCGCGAGCTGGCCAAGCTGCCCGAAGAGATCCGCATCGCCGCCCGCGACCGGGAACCCGCCCGCATGAACCGCTATGCCACCACCGTGGCGGCCGCGTTCCACCGGTTCTATACCGTTTCGCCCATCAAAAACGCCGAAACCGAAGCGCTGCGCAACGCGCGCCTTGCGCTTTGCAACAGCGTGGCGACGGTGATCGAAAACACCCTTTCCACCTTTGGCGTCACCGCGCCCGACCATATGTAATGTTTTGATACGCGCCGCTGGGCTTTGCCGGGCGGCGCGTTGACGCAAGGCTTCATCCACCCATTGTTCTGCATGAAACAGAGGAGTTGTGACCATGAAAAAACGCATTCTTTCCCTTTTATGCGCCGCCGTTCTGCTGATCGGCCTTTCCATGCCCGCTTTGGCCTATACCCCGCAGGAGCAATATAAAAACCTCAACGAGATCGCCCAGATGATCCGCCAGTATGGGCTGGGCTCTTCCACCAGCGACGACCCCCTGCAAAAGGGCCTTATCACCTTTTTTGAACAAAACCCCGGCGCTTATGAAGCGCTGATGGCTTCGATGCTTTCGAATTATGACCGCTATACCACCTATGTTCCCGCCGGCAGTTATGAAACCACCTACCCCACCAACGCCAGCTATGTGGGCGTTGGCGTCACGCTGGAACAATATGGTTCCGATCTGCGCGTAGCGGCCCTCACAGAGGGCGGCAGCGCCGCCAAGGCCGGCGTGATGGTGGGCGACATCCTTCACATGATCGGCAACACCTCGGCCCACGGCCTTTCCATGGAAAAAGCCTCTTCGCTGCTGCGCGGCGAAAAAGGCACACAGGTCTCGCTTTCCATCAACCGTCAGGGCAAATACCATACTTTCCTTCTGACCCGCAGCTATATCGAAATTTCGAATTTCTCTTCGCGCAAGCTGGAAGAAGGCATCTATTACATGAAGCTCACCCGCTTTGCCGACACCGCCAGCTATCTGAAATTCGTTTTCGCCCTGCAGGAAATGGCCGAACAGCAATCGAAGGTTTTGATCTTTGATCTGCGCGGCAACCCCGGCGGCGAAGTGAACATGGCGCTCAACATGATCAACCGCCTCATCCCCGATAAAGATGTGAATTTCTTCTCGATCTCTTCGCGCAACGGCAACAACACCAAGATCGACACCTATACCTCGGAAGGCATCGGCATCCGCCTCAACAAGATCCTGCTTCTCTGCGATAAAGGCAGCGCTTCGGCTTCCGAGATCATGGTCAGCTCGCTGGGCGATCTGGGCTATGCCGAAACCATCGGCGAAACCACCTATGGCAAAGCCCGCGGCCAATATCACCTGCTGTTCGATGATAATTCCGCCGTGGTGCTCACCGGCCTGCAGCTGATCCCGCCCTCTTCGAAAGATTATGACGGTGTAGGCATCACGCCAAAATATACTGTAAGTAATCAGCTGAAGCTGCATCCCGCCGCGGAATGCGCGCCTGTGCCCGAGCGTTTTCTGAACATCACCAACTGGTCGGAAGACACTCACAAGCTGAATCTTGCCTTGACGGCGCTGGGCTTTTTGAAAAAGCCCGCCGGCGCGGATATGATGGAATTCGATAACGCCACCCGCGATGCGCTCAACGATTTCCGCAGCTATTACGGCATCGCCCCCCAGAATTATCTCGACACCGCCACCGCGCAAAAGATCAACGCCCGCCTGAAAGAATTTGCGGGCCAGAAGGTTCTGGACGACACCCAGCTGCAAAAAGCGCTGGAGCTTGCCCGCGAATATGCCAAGCAGCCGATCCAGTATACTGTGGATAAGCTGGGCAATATTATCAACAACAAGCCCGCTTCCTAAAGGAAAAGGGCGATAAACGAAAAGGAGAACTTGTTTTAACCATGAAACCTCTTCCCACTGTGTTTCCCGCCGTGCTTTCCACAGCAGGCGCCGAAGGCGGCCATCTGCTGCCCCTCGGGCAGATTCTGACCGCCCCCGCCGATGAAGCCGGTGAAACGCTTCCCTTCTCGCTTCAGATCGCGCAGATCAAATCTTCGCTTCGCAACGGCGCCGCGCCTGTGCTGGCCGATTGCGGCATGACCGTCGCCCAGCAGCGCGCCGCTTTGCTGGCCTGCAAAGATCTGCCGGCGCAGCCGCCTTTTATCGCCTGTCTGGCGCTGAATGCCGACGGCGAAACTTTTGATAACTGGCAGGCCGGCGCGGCTTTGATCCTGCTGCAAAGCATGGGCTGTGCCGGGGTTCTGCTCACTTCTCAGGATGAAGAGGCTGCGGCCGAGATGCCTGCGCTGATCGCCGCGCTTTATGAAGACGCCCGCATCCCTTTGGGCGCCGTGCTTTCTCTGGAGGATGCGCGGCAGAAAACATGGCCGCTGCCCCATCTTTCGTTTCTGATGGCGGCCGACAGCCATGAAACCGAAGCTTTGGCGCAATATGCGGCCGAAAAAGGCTTTTTCGATCATCTGCCGGCGGTCTGCCCGCCGAAAGAACCCGATTATTTCATCGCCGTTTCCAACGGGAATGCTTTTCTGTTAGACCCCACCTTCGATATCGACATCGAGCTGGAATGTTCCGCCGATTTCATCGATGAGCTGATGGAGGCCGAAAATGCGGAAAGCATCGCTTCGCTGCGGCTGGTGATCGATGACGAAGATGCCCTGGCCCGCTTTGCGGAAGAACAGTATATGATCCATCTTCCGCTCTGCCTGCGCACTTCGGATGAAGCGCTGTTTGAACAGGCGCTTGTTTCCTTTTGCGGCCGCGCCATGTATGACGGCACCTTCGAGCTGGAAGAATCGCTGCTGCGCCGCCTTGTCGAACGCTACGGTCTGATCGTTTTATAAGGAGTTTCCCTATGTCTTATCGAATGCTTGCGCTGGATCTGGATAACACTCTGCTTTCGCGCGACCTCACGGCCACGCCCGCTGCCCGGGAGGGCGTCGCCCGGCTTTTGAACCGCGGGGTCATCGTGACGCTGGCAACGGGCCGCATGTTCCCTTCGGCGCGCAAATATGCCCGCGAATTCGGCATCACCGCGCCGCTGGCCACCTATAACGGCGCTTTGATCCGCAGCGCCGACGGCAGTTTCCCCGAGATCCTGCGCCCCCTGCCCCGCGAAAAGGTCGAAAAGATCATCGCCTTTTGTGAAGAGCATCGCCATTATGTGCAGCTTTATCATGAAGACACGCTGATCTGCGCGCGTTATACCAAAGAAACGGCCATCGACCCCGATCTGCTCAACTGCCCCTATCGTGAAGTGGGCGATCTGAAAACGGCGGCGCATCTGACCACCCCGAAAATGGTGATGGTGGTCGAGCCCGCTGAAGCGCCCGCCATCACCGAAGCACTGAAAAAAGCGGTGGGCGATGATCTTTACATCGCCGCCTCAAAAAATTATCTGATCGAGATCATGCGCCGCGATGTTTCAAAAGCCACCGCGCTGCAGCTGATCTGCGAACATCTGGGCGTTGAGGCCGAAGAAGTGGTTTGCTGCGGCGATAATTCCAACGACGCCGCCATGGTGCAATGGGCCGGCATGGGAGTCGCCATGGGCAACGCTTCCCCTGCTTTGAAAGCAGTGGCCGATTATACCGCTGCCGCAGCTTATGGCGACGGCGTGGCCGAAGCCATCCGCCGTTTCTTCTGATTTTCTCATCCCGCACCCGCAAGCCCTTTTCAAAAAAACAAATGCCTGCTGCAAAACGCGGCGTTTCAAGATTGTTTCCTTTCCTTCATGCCGAATAACGGCGGCATGGTCGGCAGGGCGACTCTTGATTCGACCAAGTTTCGCATCAGGCATTTTTTATCGGATCCTACTATAAAAAAAGCGATGACCTTGCGGCCATCGCTGTGAGAAAGCACCTTTTCAACAAAGCCCCTGCAGCTTTACGGCAAGATCTGCCGGCGGCGGCTTTCCGCCTGCATGGGCCTCGCGGGGATCATTTTTCTGAAAAACTGTGACGAAGGGCGGGAACACTTTCGATCAGCTTGACCAAAAGCACGCCAAGGATCATGCAGCTGACCACTTCACCCAGCCCCACCGAAAGCGCATTGAGCAGCGCGATTTTGGCGGTGGCGCCCATTTCGCCCATAAAGAAGGTCAGTTCGATGCCGCCCACGATGACGGCGTTAAAAAGCACAGGCGGGATCGATGCGGGGATCGCAAGGCCGCGCACTCTGGTTTTGCGCAGGGAATAAGTCACCAGGCAGGCCAGGAAGGTGGCCAATGTGCCAAAAACCACATCGACCATAGTGGAACCCAAAAGGTTCGCCAGCAGGCAGCCCAGCGTGACGCCCACGATATATTCGGGGCCGAACACGGGCAGCAGCGTCAGCGCTTCGGCCACACGGATCTGCACCGTTCCATAGCTCAGCGGCGCCAGCACCAGACAAAGCGTAACATACACCGCGGCGATCATCGCGCAGCGCACCAGGCGTTTTACATTCATAGACATAGTATTCTCCGGCGGATAGATTTTGACCATGTTCGGAACCGCCAGCCCCAAACAGGTTTTGCGCCGCAAAAGCCGATGCGGCGGAGCCTAAAATCCTAAGTTGCTCTCATCGATTGTTCAGTATATCATGCGAAATGCCCGAAAGCAAGGGTTAGCTTTCGGGCATTTCGTCAAAACATTTCTGTTTTATTCTCTGATCTGGCCGTTTCCGTGAACCAGATACTTATAGCTTGTCAGTTCTTTCAGCCCCATGGGGCCGCGGGCGTGCATTTTCTGGGTGGAAATGCCGATCTCCGCCCCCATGCCGAATTCGCTGCCGTCGGTGAATCGGGTGGAAGCGTTCACATAAACGGCGGCGGCATCCACCTGCGCCGTGAAACGGTCTGCGGCGGCCCGGTCTTCGGTGACGATGCATTCGCTGTGTTTTGTGGAATAGCGGCGGATATGCTCCAGCGCCTCATCTTCGCTGCCGACGACCTTGCAGGCCAGGATATAATCGTTGAATTCCGTTGCGAAATCTTCTTCCGCGGCAGGTTCCGCCTGCGGCAGGAGCTCGCGGGTGCGGGGGCATCCGCGCCACTGCACATGATCTTTTTCAAGCATCGCGTAAGCCTTGGGCAAAAACGCGGCGGCCGCTTTTTCATGCACCAAAACGGTTTCCAGCGCGTTGCAGACAGAAGGTCTGGTGCATTTGCCGTTATATAAAATGCGGGCGGCCATCTCTATATCCGCTGTTTCATCCACATAAAGGTGGCAGTTGCCGGTTCCCGTTTCGATGACGGGCACACTGGCGTTTTCCACCACGCTGCGGATCAGCCCCGCGCCGCCGCGGGGGATCAGCACATCGATAAAGCCGCGCAGGCGCATCATCTCGGCGGCCGTTTCGCGCGAAATATCATCCAGCAGCACGATGCAGTCGGGCAGCAGCCCCGCCTGTTCCAGCGCGCCGCGCATGATCTTCGCGAGCACCCTGTTGGAACGAAACGCCTCTTTGCCGCCGCGCAAAAAAGCGGCGTTGCCCGATTTCAGGCATAAAACGGCGGAATCCACCGTTACATTGGGGCGCGCTTCATAAATGATGCCGATGACGCCCAGCGGCACCCTGACTTTTTCGATTTTCATGCCGTTGGGGCGGCAGAGGGTTTCCATCACTTCGCCCACAGGGTCGGCCAGTTCCTTCACCTGCAAAACGCCGGCGGCCATGGCTTCCACGCGCGCTCTGGTCAGCTTCAGCCGATCCAGCATCGTGGGGCGCACGCCGTTTGTTTCGGCTTCGGCCAGATCCTGCGCGTTGGCGGCCAGAATCTCGTCACAGCCCGCCAGCAGCGCCGCGGCGATAGCTTCCAGCCCGCGGTTTTTGGTTTGGGTATCATAAAGCGCCAGGGCTCTTGCGGCTTCTTTTGATTGAGAGGCCAGCTGATGAAGATGATCCATTTTTCGTTCCTCCTATGCTTTCTGCGGCAGGAAAAGTGAGCCTGCCTGCTTGCCATCCAAAAGGTCATAGAGCAGATTCGGGTCGGATCCGTTGACGATGGCCATGGTCATGCCGTGGGAAGTGGCGATCTTCGCCGCCTGGATCTTGGTGGTCATGCCGCCCGTTCCCAGGCCCGAAGCGCTGCCCCCGGCGATGGCTTCGATCTGTTCATCGATTTTTTCAATATAAGGAATCAGCTTTGCATCGGGGTTTTTATTGGGGTCGCTGTCATAAAGGCCGTCGATATCGGAAAGAATAATCAGGGCATCCGCTTTTGTCAAAACGCCCACCATGGCCGAAAGCGTGTCGTTATCGCCGAATTCCAGTTCTTCCGTGGAAACAGTGTCGTTTTCGTTGACGATGGGAATGGCCCCCAGCGTCAGCAGGCGCTCAAAAGTGTTGCGGGCGTTTTTCTTGCGCACTTCCCGTTCGAACACATCGCGCGTCAGCAGAAGCTGGGCGACTTTGTGGCTTTTTTCCAAAAACAATTTATCATAAAGATACATCAGTTCGCATTGCCCCACCGCGGCGGCGGCCTGTTTCCCCGGGATATCCTTTGGGCGGCATTCCAGCCCCAGCTTGGCCACCCCGACGCCCACCGCGCCGGAAGACACAAGGATGATCTCGCGCCCTGAATTTTTGATATCCGAAAGGACTTTGCACAGCAGCTCAAAACGGCGGATGTTGATGCGCCCCGTTTCATAAGTCAGGGTGCTTGTGCCGATTTTGATGACGATGCGCTTGGCTCTGCTGATCTCGTTCATTGTCATGCTCCTTTTCGCCGCGCCTGCGGCGTAAATTGGCCCGCGGCAAAAAATTCTTGTTGTATTTCTGCCCTTTGCGGTACATTATATAAATATAGCAAAGCCCTGCGCCGCCGTCAAGGCAAAGGCCGAAAGGTCCTTTTGTTTTTGCGATTTTATCTTATTTTATTTCTTTACAAAGAACGGGGTTCATGCTATAATTCATGTAAATGCCCTTGTGCCTCGTTTCGGGATGCAAGCCTTGTGCAGCAAGGCACCCCCCGTAGCCCGTCACGCAGCCCTGCGGTGTATTTTAATTTAAACGGAGGAATTATCCAATGATCCTGAAAGACAAAAAAACAGAAGTTATCGAAGCGAACCGCCTGCATCCCACCGACACAGGCTCGCCCGAAGTGCAGATCGCGATTCTGACAGCCAGAATCAACGAACTGAACGAACACCTGAAGATCCACAAGAAAGATAACCACAGCCGCCGTGGCCTGCTGATGCTGGTCGGCCAGCGCCGTGGCCTGCTCAACTATCTGCAAAAGAAAGATGTCGAGCGTTATCGCGCCATCGTGGCGAAACTCGGCCTGCGTAAGTAAGTTTTTTAAGGGAGGACACTCTGTCCTCCCTTATTCCGCATTTTGACCCTTGCTTTTTCAACCATATCAACCCTGCGGGCCCCCGCGTTTTAGCAGTTGAATGGCGGCAAAACCATGTTCTTTTTTGCCCCGATTCAAGTGCTAAAAGCCAGAGGGACTCCGCGGAATATCAAACAGGAGGATTGTGTTTTATGATCACACCCATGACTTTTCCCAACGAAAAAACCTATGAAACCACGCTTGCGGGCCGCAAACTGGTGATCGAAACCGGCAAACTGGCGGGCCTCGCCAACGGTTCCTGCATGGTGCGCTTCGGCGAGACCTGCGTATTGGTCACCGCCACCGCATCCAAAGCCCCCCGCGCCGGCATCGATTTCTTCCCCCTCTCGGTGGATTTTGAAGAAAGACTGTATGCCGTCGGCCGCATCCCCGGCAGCTTCATGCGCCGTGAAGGCCGCCCCTCCGAGCGCGCGATCCTGGCTTCCCGCCTGATCGACCGCCCCATCCGCCCCTTCTTCCCTTCCGATATGCGCAACGATGTTGTCATCAACTGCACCGTGATGTCGGTGGATCCCGATAATATGCCCGAAGTCGCCGCCATGCTGGGCACTTCCGTGGCGCTTTCCATTTCCGATATCCCCTGGAACGGGCCCATCGCGGGCGTGACCATGGGCTATGTTGACGGCGCTTATGTCGTTTGCCCCAATTCCGCCCAGCGCGCCAAAAGCGAGCTGAACCTCACCGTTGCCGGCACAGGCGAAAAAGTCTGCATGATCGAAGCCGGCGCCGATCAGTTCCCCGACGACCAGATGCTCAAAGCCATTGAGATCGCCCACGGCGAGATCAAAAAGCTGGCGGCCTTCATCGATCACATCGCTTCCGAACTGGGCAAGCCCAAGTTCGAATTCGAAAGCAAAGCCGTTCCCGCCGACCTGATGGCGGATGTGGAAGCTTTCTGCATCGACCGCGTGCGTGAAGCCGTGATCGCCGTTGACAAAACCGACCGCGACCGCGCCATCGACGCGCTGACAGCCGAAGTCATCGAGCATTTTTCCGAAAAATATCCCGACAGCGACGCGCTGTTCGGCGAATGCATGTATAAGCTGCAAAAGAAAGTCGTTCGCCGCATGATTTTGGATGATCACAAGCGCGTTGACGGCCGCAGCCTCACCGAAGTTCGCCCCCTGGCGGCCGAAGTGGGCGTTCTGCCCCGCGTTCACGGTTCGGGCCTGTTCACCCGCGGCCAGACCCAGGTGTTGACCATTGCCACACTGGGCACCCTGCGCGATTCTCAGGAACTCGACACCATTTATGAAGAAGAAGAAAAGCGCTATATGCACCACTATAACTTCCCCGGCTACAGCGTCGGCGAAGCAAAGCCCGTTCGCAGCCCCGGCCGCCGCGAGATCGGCCACGGCGCTCTGGCAGAACGCGCGCTGGATCCTGTGATCCCCTCCATCGAAGAATTCCCCTATTCCTTCCGCTTGGTTTCCGAAGTGGTTTCTTCCAACGGCTCCACTTCTCAAGGCTCTGTCTGCGGTTCCACACTGGCTTTGATGGATGCCGGCGTGCCCATTAAGGCGCCTGTCGCGGGCATTTCCTGCGGCCTTGTCACCGAAGGCGAGCGCCATATCACTTTCACCGATATCCAGGGCATCGAAGATTTCTTCGGCGATATGGATTTCAAAGTGGCGGGCACAGAAAAGGGCATCACCGCCATTCAGGTGGATATCAAGTGCGACGGCCTGACCCTGGAGATCATCGGCGAAGCTTTTGAAAAAACCCGCGTGGCACGCATGGAAATCTTGAATGAAGTCATGCTCAAGGCGATCCCCGCGCCCCGCGATCATCTTTCCACCTATGCCCCCAAGATGATCACTCTGACCATCGATCCCGATAAGATCCGCGATGTGATCGGCAAGGGCGGCTCTGTCATCCAGAAGATCACCGCCGACACCAACACCAAAATCGATATCAACGACGACGGCGTGGTGTGCATCGCTTCCACCAACCAGGATGATTGCGAACGCGCCAAAAAGATCATTCTGACCATTGTGAAAGACCCCGAAGTGGGCGACCTGTTCTATGGCAAAGTCGTGCGCATCCTCGATTTCGGCGCATTTGTCGAACTGGCCCCGGGCAAAGACGGTCTGGTGCATATTTCCAAGCTGGAAAATCACCGCGTAGGCAAAGTCACCGATGTTTTGAATGTGGGCGACATGACCTGGGTGAAAGTCACCGAGATCGACGACAAGGGCCGCATCAACCTTTCCAGAAAAGATGCGATCGCCGAGATTCTTGCCCGCGGCGAGGGTAAAGACAGCGAAAACGGCGCAAACTAAGGTTTGAGAACATCAGCGGGGCGGGCGATGAAGATCTCCCGCCCCGATTTTTTAAGCGAGGGAAGTTCAATGATTGAAAAAAAAGTTTTGAAAAACGGCGTGCGCCTTCTTTATGAGCATGTGCCCTCGGTGCGATCCTGCGCCATCGGCCTGTGGGTGGAAAGCGGTTCGCGCCATGAACCCGCCCGGTTGAGCGGCATCTCCCATTTCATCGAACACATGATGTTTAAAGGCACGCAAACCCGTTCCGCCGCCCAGCTGGCCGAAGAATTCGATGCCATCGGCGGGCAGGTCAACGCCTTCACCACCAAAGAAAACACCTGTTATTATGCCCGCACGCTCGACACCCACCTTCAGACAGCGGCCGAGCTTTTATGCGATATGTTCTTTCATTCACGCTTCGGCCAGGAAGAAACCGATTTGGAACGCGGCGTGATTTTGGAAGAGATCGGCATGTATGAAGATACCCCCGAAGATCTGGTCACCGAACGCATGAGCGCCGAGATCTATCACGATCTGCCCCTGGGCCGCCCCATTTTGGGAACACCCGAAACGCTGGCCGAAATTCAGGGCGAAACCCTGCGCGAATATTGCCGCAGCCACTATCGCCCCGAAAACACCGTGGTCTCCATCGCGGGCAGCTTCACCCCCGCCGATATCGATCTGATCGCACAGCGGTTTGAAGCCATGCAGGGCAGCGGCGTTTTGGAATGCCCGCCCGCCGTTTATCATCCCGCCTTCACGCTGAAGAAAAAAGAGATCGAACAGAACCATCTCTGCATCGGCTATCCGGGCATCAACACCGCTTCCGATCAGCGCTTCACCATGGCTGTGCTCAACAATATTTTCGGCGGCGGCATGTCTTCGCGCCTGTTCCAGACCGTGCGCGAAAAAAGCGGCCTGTGCTACACCATCTATTCCTTCTCGGCCACCCATCAGGATACCGGCTATTTCGGCATCTATACCGCTTTGGGCCGCCAGACCGAAATGCAGGCGCTGCGCCTGATCGGCGAAGAGACCAAACGCTTTCTGGCCGAAGGCCCCAGCGAAAGCGAGGTGGCCCGCAGCCGCGAACAGCTGAAATCTTCCGCGCTGATGGGGCTTGAAAACATGAACAGCCGCATGACCGCAAACGCCCGCAACGAACTGACCTATGGCCACAGCCTCAGCGAAGAAGATCTGATCCGCGGGTTCGACAGTGTTTCCGTTGAAGGTGTCTGCGCCCTGGCCCGCGAAATTTTTGATCCTGCGAAAATTTCTTTTTCCGCCGTGGGGCAGATTGCTTCCGAAGAAGAATATCGCAAGCTTCTCTGATTTTTATTTTTAAGATTTTTGCCGCTTCTGCGGCCTGTCATAAAAAGCCCTCCGCCGGCGGCGGAGGGCTTTTTCTATCGTAAAAGGGGCGTTTATAAACGCCCCTTTTCTCTCTTTGCTTAAAAAACGGCAACGCTTTTCCCATTTTTCCAAACTTGCCGCAGGCGCCAGTTTTCATCCGCCGCAAGGATATCGGCCCGGGCGCCCGGGCGCAAAGTGCCCAGGCTGTCTTCCCGCCCCAGCAGCCGCGCGGGGTGGCTCGTTGCCGCGGGGATGGCCAGTTCTTCGGGAATGCCGATCTCCAGACAGTGGGTCAGGCAATCCCAAAGAGAAAAGGCCGAACCCGCCAGCGTGCCATCGCCCAAAGTGGCGCGCCGCGCTTTCACGCTCACCGCCAGGCCGCCCAGTTCATAAGCGCCATCCCCCAGCCCGCAGGCGGCGATGGAATCCGAAATCAGCACGATGCGGTCTGAAAACCCGCGAAACATCATGCGGATCACGCCATCCGCCAGATGGATGCCATCGCAGATCATCTCAAGCCAGGCGTCGCTTTCCAGCGCGGCAGCCACAGGCCCCGGCTGCCGGTGGTGCATCGGCAGCATGGCGTTATAAAGGTGGGTCACCGCGCAAAACCCCTGCCTCAGCGCCCGCCGCGCCTGCTCGTAATCACAGGCGGTGTGGCCCAGCGAAAGGGTGAATTTCCCCGCGGCGAATGCTTCCAGCTCCGGTATCCCCGGAAGTTCGGGCGCGGCGGTCATGCGCATCAATCTGCCGCCAAAGGCTTGCCACAGCGCCTGCGCAAGCGCCGGATCGGGCGTTTTTAAATATTCGCCGTTATGGGCCCCTTTTTTGGCCGGGGCCAGAAAAGGCCCTTCGGCATGGATGCCCAGCAGAGGGCCCGCTTCGCCGCAGCGCGGCAAAAGGGCTTTCGCCTGATGAAAATAGCTTTCTTCAGCCAGCGAAACCAAAGTTGCCAGCAGCGTGGTGGTGCCCTGGTGCAGATAAGCTTCCTCCATGCGGCCGATCTCTTCCGCCGCCGCGCTGCCGAAATCGAACCCCGCGATTCCGTGGGTGTGCACATCCACCAGCCCGGGCATCAAACGCCGCCCGCCGCAATCCAGCCGCGGCCCGCAGGAGCTTTCACAGATCACGCCGTTTTCCATGGCCAGATCGCCTGCTTCCCAATGGTCTTCACGCCAGAGAAGCGCATTTGCCAGAATCATAGGCCGATCCTTTCCATGGCGTTGCGCGCGGCGCCCAGTATGCCCGCGCCGCTGCCCAAAAACGCGTGGCGCACCACCACATCCCGATAACCGGGCATCACCGCCTGCCTCAGCCTGCGCTCGGTCTGTTCCACGATATAAGCTTCGTTCATGATGCCGCCGCCCAGGATCAGCGCAGGGGGGTTGAAAATATGCACGGCGATCACAAGTCCCAAAACGATCTCATCGATCCAGTCATCGATCTGCGCCTTGACGCGGGCGTCACCGCGATAAAACGCTTCAAAAACGGCCCTGCCGTCATGGAATTCTTCTGAAACTTCACGGCAGGCGCGCACCAGCGCCGTGGCCGAAGCATATTCCCCATAGCATCCGCGGCCGCCGCAAACGCAGCTTCTGCCGCCATAGTGGGTGGCGATATGCCCGATCTCTCCGGCAAGGCCGCTTTTGCCGCCATAGATCTTTTTATCGATCACAATGGCGCCGCCGATGCCGGTTCCATAAGTCAAACACAGAAAATCGTTATATTCTTTGCCCGCGCCATAGGCCGCTTCGCCCAGCGCGGCGGCGTTCACATCGTTCATCACGCTTGTGGGGCGGCGGAACTCTTCTTCCATCCACGCTTTGAGGGGTGTTCCCGTATAGCCGGGAATGGCTTCGCTGGAAAAAATGATCTCACCCTTTTCGCTGTCTACCAGCCCCGCCGTGCTGATGCCGATGGCGTCAAAATCGCCTTTTTCGGCCTCGCGGCGCAAAATGCGCATCACTCCCTCGCGGCCCGGCGCGGGATAAGCATGCTCGGCGAAGCCTTCCATTTTGCCTTCCGCTGTGACGCGGGCCGTCTTGATGGCGGTTCCGCCCACATCAAAAGCCAATATTTTCATCAGGAACCCTCCCTTGCCGCGGCCACCAGCGCCGCTGTTTTTTCTGTGCTGCCCACACGGTAAACGCCCTGCGCGGGCGCCCGCAGCCCCGTGAACGGGATCTCGGGGCAAAGCAGCGCCGTCGGGTCGCAGGCATCCTCCAACGCGGAAGCATGGATCTGATCGCAGCCCGTTTCAGCCAGCAGCCGCGCCACCGTATGGGGCCGGATGCCGCTGCCCGGCAAAATTTCCATCCGCCCCGCCATCTGCCGCCGCAGCGCCGCGATCACGGCGGCGCCTTCGGCCGCCGCGGCCCGTTTGCCGCTGGTGAGGATGCGCCCCACGCCCAGACGATATAACTGCTCCGCCGTTTCCTCCGCGGGCGTTTTGCAAAGGTCGAACGCCCGGTGGAACACCGCTTTGCACCGGCCCCCAGCCAGGGCGCAGAGAATGGCCGTTTTTTCTTCGTCAACAGTGCCATCCCGGTTCAGGCATCCGAAAACGATGCCCTCGGCCCCATGCTCAATGAAAAATTCGGCGTCGCGGCACATGGTTTCAAATTCCGCTCCGCTATAGCAAAAACCGCCTTCCCGCGGCCTGACCATGGCGGCGATGGGCAGGCCGGTTTCCTGCGCCATCAAAAAAGTGCCCGCCGAAGGGCTCAATCCCCCGAAAAACAGGGCGGAACACAGCTCTGCCCTGTCGGCGCCGCCCGCTTGGGCGGCCAGCACATCTTCATAGCTTCCGCAGCATATCTCTATCTTCATAAAAGCCTCCGCTTGTTTCTTTTTCTTCATTTTACCCAAAAACATCCCCTTCGGCAAGGCGTGTTTTTGTTGAATATCCGCATTTCCTATATTATAATTAGAAACATCGCAGAAACCAAAGAATTTCCCCTCAAAAACGGATGCATACAAAAGCCTTCACCGGCCTTTCCTTTTTGTGATAAAACGCGTTTTCTTTTGCTCCATTTTTCTATTGACGGAGGTAGTTATGAACCCATCCGAAGAACGCCTTTCCGCGCTCTGCCCCATCGCCATGATGGAATATGACCTGCTGGCGCCTGCGCTTCCGCCCCGTGAGAATCAGCTCCTGCGCCGCCTTCTGCTGCAAATGCCCATCACCGATCTGATCTCTTTTCCCGCCGAAATGTTTCTTCGCCATGTGCGCAGCGTGATGGAAACCGCCGAAGCGCTTTCTTACTGCGCCGCCATCCCCGAAGAAATCTTTCTTTCTTATCTGCTGCCCTATCGCGTGAACGACGAGCGCTTTGAGCCCTGGCACGCCCTTCTGGCCGCCGAGCTGCGCCCGCTGGTGCAGGGCAAGCCGATGCTCGAAGCCGCGCTGGCCGTGAACGAATGGTGCATGGCGCAGGCGACCTATCGCTCAACCGATGACCGCACCCTCAACGCCCTGGCCGTTATGCGGGCTGGCTTCGGCCGATGCGGCGAAGAAACCCAGCTGGCCGTTTGTGCGCTGCGCGCGGCGGGCATCCCCGCCCGCCAATGCTATTGCCCCTGGTGGGCCCATTGCGATGACAACCACGCGTGGGTGGAATTCTGGGCCGATGGCCGGTGGCATTATTTCGGCGCCTGTGAACCGCAGGAAACCCCCGATCAGGGCTGGTTCAACTATGCGGCTTCCAAAGCGCCCGTGGTGCGTCACCGTCTTCTGGGGCAAAGCGGGCGAAGCGTGACCCGCGATGAAAACAGGCTTTTCACCACCGTCGATACCACCGCGGCTTATGGCGAAACCGCAGAGATCGCCGTTGAAGTCACCCGCCGCGGCCTTCCCACGCCTCAAATCGAAGTCTATGCCTGCGTGATGAATTACGGCCGCCCCTGCTGTGTGCGCGTGCTGCGCACCGATGCACAGGGCATCGCCCGTTTTGCTCTGGGCAAAGGCGGCTTTCTGTTTTTTGCCGCCAAAGGCGCCGAATATGATCTGCGCGCGGCAGACCTGCGGCGCGATCAAAAGCTGAAGCTCGAACTTTCCCGCTGCCCCACCGCGGTGGAATTCGATCTTCAGCCCGCCGAAGGCATTTTGCCCGAAATTCCGCCGGCCCCTTCCCATGCCTTTGTGGCGCGCATCGAAGCGGCTGCCGCCCACCGCGCGGCGGCGCATCCCCCTGCCGAAGGCCCTTTGGCCGAGCTTTTGGAACGCGCCCGCGGCAATGCGCCCGTGCTGATGGCGTTTTTGCAGAACGCAGCGCTTTCGCCCGCGCAAAAGGCCACGCTGCTGGCCACCTTCAGTGATAAAGATTTTCTCGATCTCACCGAAGAAGTTCTGGCCGATGCCGCTTCTTCTTTCGCCTGCGTCGGCAGCGACGACCCCTTGTTCGAAGAAGCCATTCTGCCCCTGCGCGTGGCCGATGAACCGCTGTTCCCCCATCGCGCTTTCGTGCGCCGTTTCTTTTCGGGCGGTCTGCCCCAAACCCCCGCCGCCATCTGGGCCTGGCTTTGCGAAACTATTCAGCGGGCCGATGAATTTGCCTATCCCGGCGTGACGGGCGATGTCTGCGGCGTTCTCACCCACCGCGTGGCCACTTCCGAAAGCCTGCCCATCCATTTTGTGCAGATCTGCCGCGCGCTGGGCTTTGCGGCCCGTCTGCATCCCGAAAACGGCGTGGCGGAATATTTTGAAAACGGCCGCTTCCTCCCCGCCGAAAAAGAAAAGCTCTGCCGCACTCTGCTGCTGTCTAACGGCTGCCATGAACCGCTGGAACTGGGTTCTCAGGTAACGGTCTGCGCCGTGGCGGGCGGGCGGTTCCTTCCCCAGAACTGCCGCGATATCCTGCCCGGCGGCGGAAAGCTGGTGCTTTCTCTGCCCGAAGGCTTTTATGCCGTCACCCACAGCCGCCGCCAGATCGACGGCGCGGTGACAGGCTGCCTGCGTTTTGCTTCCGCGGGTCGCATCGAGCCGCTGACATTGCTTCCCGCGGCCGATAAAACCGCCGAAAAGCTGTTTCAGGCGCCGCTGCCGGCGCCGCTTGCCTCGCTCTGCCCCGCGTCGGGCCCCTGCCTGCTGGCCTTTCTTCAGCAGCACACCGAACCCACCGAGCATTTTCTCAATGAACTGCTTGAGCAGGCGCAGGCTTTGAAAGCGCAGGAGATCCCCGTGATGCTGTTTTGCCCCGAAGGCGAGCATAGCCCCACTCTGGCGGCTGTGCTGTCGAAAAAGCTCGGGGTCCTGGTGCTTTGGGCCGACCCTGCCCTGCCCGATGCCCTGCGCGCGGCGCTTCATGTGGGCGATCGCCGCCTTCCGCTTTGCACGGCTCTTCTGGATGGCCGTGCTCTTTATGGCTTTGCCAATTATCATGTGGGCACCGTGCGGGCCCTGCTTCATCTTCTGGAACTTCCCGCCTGAGTTTTTCCTTCGCATAAAAAAGCGTGCGGCCGTTTGATCGGCTGCACGCTTTTTGAGTTTTCGGCGATGACCGCCATGGTTTCTGTCTGAAAACCCGCTTAAATGGGAATCCTGTCACCGGGTTCTTTTTCGGGCCGTTTGCTGTTGCAGGGGCGAACGCGCCCGCGGAACAACAGATAAGTCAGCAAAAATTCTTCTTCCATCGCCTCGGTCAAAGAAAAGCCATAGTTATGGAAAGCCCAATCGATCACGATGCCGCGGAAATGGCGGATGGAATAACGGGTGATGATTTCGGGCGAATAACGCTTGGTGAGCATCTGCTCTTCTATGGCGCAGCCCACAAAATGGTTGACCATCTGATAGATATACCGCTTTTCGTTATAGGGATGGATGCGGCTCCATTCCAGCATATTCTGATAATAGCGCGCGGTCAGTTCGCCCTGGTTTTGTTCCATATATGCGGCGTAAGCGCCGAAGATCAGCTGCAAATATTCCAGCCCCGTCTGCTGGGGGTGCTGCTCGATCTGCTGTTTGATATAAAGATCCAGCTGCTCGCCGCCATGCTTGAGCATATCTTCCTTGCTGTGGAAATGGTGATAAAACGCGCCGGTGGTCACGCCGGCGGCGTTGCAGATATCGCGGATGGAAACTTCATCATAGCCCCTCTGCTGCATCAGTTTCTGGGCTGTCTTCAACAGTTTTTCTTCCGTTTCCATCGCTTTGGTCTTTCTTTGCTGGGCATAATCCATGGATATGCTCCCCCACTTCCCGTTGACATTCTGAGCGCTCTTCGTTATAATACTCACATAACATTGTTATGTCATTATAGCGAATGCTTTTTCTTTCGTCAATGTTTACCGCTTTCAGAAAGGTGCGTATTTTCTATTGAACAGCCAAAAAATCGCCCTGCTCACCGATTCCTGCGCGGATATTCCGCCGGCGCTGCTGCGGGAAAAGGGCATTTATTCGCTTCCATTAAAAATCATTTATCCCGACCATGAATATTCCGACGGGGTGGATATCACCCCCCGCGAGATCTATGAGAAAATGCCGGGCCAGCTGCCCACCACCTCACTGCCCGATGGCGACACTGTGCTGAGAACTTTTTCTCAAATTCGGCGCGATGGTTATGATAAAGTGCTGGCGCTCTGCTTTTCTTCGGGTCTGAGCGGCACTTATAATATCGTTCGGCTGGCGGGCCACGCCGATAACGGGCTGGATGTGGCCATTTATGATACCCTCAGCGGCAGTATGCCCGAGGGCATGATGGTGCTGCAGGCCGCCCGCTGGATCGAAGAAGGCAAAAGCTGGGAAGAGCTTCAGCGCCTTGTTCCTCCGCTGATCGCCAACACCTGCGGTATTTTTACCCTTGATACCCTTGAATATTTAAAAAAAGGCGGGCGCATCGGCCTTGTCACGGCTGTGGCGGGCGGCATGCTTCAAATCAAGCCCATCATCACCTTTTCAGAAGACGGCCGCCTCATCAGCTCGGGCAAAGTGCGCGGCCGCGCCGCTTCGATCCAGGAAGTGGCAAACCGCATCCGCGCCCATGTTCCCGCTTCGGGCGCTTATAATGTTCTCACCGTTCACAGCGAAGCCCCCGAAGATCTGGCGGTTTTGGAATCGCTGTTATCCGATGTGATCGCGGGCGCCCGCTTTCATCAGCGGGGCGAGATCGATTGCACGCTTGCCGTGCATGTGGGCCCCGGCCTGGTGGGCGGCGGCATCAGCTGCATCCCCGAAGAATAAAAGATCCCCCAAAGCGGAGGCTGCGGCCTCCGCTTTTTTGCGCCCTTTTTTCGGTTTCGCCCTTGGTGCAGAGAACGCTTGACCCTCTTAAAATATTTTTATAAGTTCTTGTAATCTCTATTGACAGTCACTTGACCATATGATATATTGTATCCACATTCATGAATGCTTTATTTTCCGGCAATTGTTTTTCAGCGCCTGCCCCCTTTTTCCAAGCTCCCTTTTCTTTCGCTTTCATCCGCCGCGATATGCCGAAAAATCCCACTCACTTTTCGGCATGATCCGTTCTCCATTCTTTTTCATCATCCAACCGTTGTTGACAGTCACTTGACTATATGTTATACTTCTCTCATAAAAGGGGGCTTTTCCATGATTCGTATTCTTCCCGGCACAACGGTAGAAGTGGATATCGACCAAAAAGATGCGGCGCAATCTCTGCTGCAGCCCATGTTTCTCACCGGCGGCCTTGTTCTTTCTCAGGTTTCCCACCTCACCGGGCTGGAACCGCACACCATTCAAAACTGGGTCAAACGCGGCTTTCTTTCGCCGCCCGTCAAAAAGCGTTATTCCTGCCGCCAGCTTTGCCGCATCCTGCTCATCAATATGCTGCGCGACTGTCTTCAGCTTGAAAAGATCTGCGGGCTGCTTTCCTACTTAAACGGCCACCTTGATGATGAAAGCGATGATCTCATCGATGACAGCCAGCTTTATTTCTATGTCACCGAACTGACCGCCGCCATCGAGCATGACCGCTGCCTCAACCAGGCCCAGCTGGCCGAAACCTGCCGCCGCGTGATGGCGGGTTATGAAGAGCCCTGGCCCGGCGCCCGCGACCGTATCCTGCGCGTGCTTGAGATCGTGGGCTTTGCCTGGGCGGCGGGCCGCCTGAAACAGGAAGCCGAACTGCTCATCGGCGGGCTGGATGCCTGAGTTTTATCATTCTTTCATATACTTTATTTAAAGGGGGAATTTCTATGACGGCCTGGTGGGAAGCACTGACCGCTTTCGAACGAATTTTTGCCTACATGGCCATTCCTGCCAGCCTGCTGCTGGTGATCCAAACCGTTTTGCTGCTGCTTGGGCTGGGCGATAACGGCGATGGCGATCTCGACAGTGATACCAGCGGGCTTTGCGATGGCACCCACGATGGCGCCATCGATCACGCCGATCACTTTTTCGATGCGGATGACGATGCGGACGGCCATTTTGAACCCGATGCGGGTCTGCGCATTTTCACCGTGCGCGGCATCGTTGCTTTTTTCGCCGTGTTCGGCTGGTCGGGGCTGGCGCTGCTTCGCGGCAATGCTTCCGCGGCGGCGGCTCTGTTTGTCTCTCTGCTTTTGGGGCTGATCGCCATGGTTCTGATCGCCCTGTGCATGCGCTGGGCCATGAAGCTTCAATCGGATGGCAGCGTGCAGTCATTCAACGCCGTGGGCCACACGGCCAGCGTTTATCTCACGATCCCCGCCAAGCGCCGGGGGCGCGGCAAAGTTTCCGTCACCGTTCAGGAACGGCTGAGCGAATATGATGCCGTGACAGATGATCCCCAGCCCCTGCCCACCGGAAGCGAAGTGTTGGTTGTTTCCCTTTCCGATGAGAATGTGCTTGTTGTCCGCCGGAAATAGCGCTTTGCCAAAGCGCCGAACAGCGCCGTTTGGGCGCGAAAAAAAAAGAAAGTGAGTGGAAGTTATGTCTATCGCCCTTTTGCCTTTGATCGTTGGGGTCGGGCTGCTGGTGGTCACCGTCTGTATCATCGCTTTTCTGTTCATGCGCCGCGACGGCGATGAATAAATTTCCCCTGCGCCGTCAATTTTTTGGCGGTTTATCACATCAAAACAAAAAGAAGAAAGTTGAGGTCATGAAATGGAAGGAATCATTTTAACCTGTGTCATCGTTTTAATCGCCTTTTCCATGCTGCTTCTGATCCTTTCCCGCTATAAAAAGTGCCCCTCCGATAAGATCATGGTCATCTATGGCAAAGTGGGCAACAACAAAGACGGCACAGCCCGTTCGGCCAAATGCATCCACGGCGGCGCCGCGTTTGTATGGCCCGTCATCCAGGCCCGCGAATTTCTCGATCTGACACCGCTGTCTATCTCGGTAGATCTTGAAAACGCGCTTTCCCGCCAGAATATCCGCATCAATGTGCCCTCGCGCTTCACGGTGGGCATCTCTATCGAAGTGGGCGTCATGCAGAACGCCGCCGAGCGTTTGCTTGGCTTAAAGCTGCAAGAGATCCAGGAACTTGCCAAAGATATCATTTTCGGCCAGCTTCGTCTGGTGATCGCCACCATGGATATCGAAGAGATCAACACCGACCGCGATAAGTTTTTAGAAGCGGTTTCGCGGAATGTGGAAGGCGAGCTGAAAAAGATCGGCCTGCGCCTCATCAATGTGAATGTCACCGATATCAGCGATGAATCCGGTTATATTTCGGCGCTGGGCAAAGAAGCCGCCGCCAAAGCCATCAACGACGCCAAAAAGAGCGTGGCCGAAAAAGAACGCGACGGCGCCATCGGCGAAGCCAACGCCCACCGCGATCAGCGCGTGCAGGTTTCTCAAGCCAACTCGGTGGCTATCCAGGGTGAAAACGCCGCCCAGATCGAAGTTTCCATGTCAAACGCCGCCCGCCGCGAAAAAGAGGCCGAAGCGCTGAAAATCGCCACTTCCGCCGAAAAGATCCAGCAGGCCAAAGCGCTGGAAGAAGCCTATGCCGCCGAGCAGCAGGCCGAAGCCGCCCGCTTTGCCCGTGAAAAAGCCACACTGGAAGCCGACATCATCGTTAAAACCGAAATTCAGAAGCGCCAGAAAGAATTGGAAGCCGAAGCCGAAGCTGAGCAGATCCGCCGCAAAGCCCGCGGCGAAGCCGATGCTATTTTGGCCCGCATGAGCGCGGAAGCCGAAGGCATGCAGGCAATGCTCACCAAACAGGCTTCCGGCCTGCGCGAAGTGGTCATGGCTGCCGGCGGCAACGCCAACGACGCCCTGCGCCTGATGCTGGCCGATAAGATGGAAGACCTGATCCGCATTCAGGTGGATGCCATCAAGAATGTAAAGATCGACAAAGTCACCGTTTGGGATGGCGGCGAAGCAAAAGACGGCAAAAACGCCACCGCCGGCTTTGTTTCCGGGCTGATGAAATCCATCCCGCCCATGAACGAGCTTTTCGATATGGCCGGCATGAACCTTCCCCAGTTCCTCGGCACAGAAAAAGCCGCGGAATCTGCCCTGCCCCAGCAGCCCGCTTCCCAAACCCCCGCTTCCCCTTCCATCGGCGAACAAGCGTAACCGCTTTTGAACTGCCTTGGAAATGTTCCGAGGCAGTTCTTTTTTCCGCGAATTCCCTGTGTTTTCTTCATACTTTATTCATTATTTTTTGATAGGGTATTGTTGTTAATGCTCACTTTTTTTGCTGTTTTCTGTCACTTTTCGTCGAAAACCATACAGACAGAAACACAGAGATTCGCTATAATGAGAGGAAAAGACTTCCTGCCTTCGGGCAGAAAACAAGAATAAACCAGAAAGGAGGAACTGTTCATGAAGCTTTGGAGCAGCGGCAGTGATTCCCCCCGCGCCAGTCTGCCGGATGATTGGGATGATTTTGCCCCCGATCTTTCCGATTTTTTCGATGATACATTATCCTCAGCACAAGAGGAGGAACCCGTTGTTCCGCCCTCTCCCCCTGCCGATGAACCGCCGGCTTCCTCTGCCGATGATTTTGAGATCGACTGGGATTCCGTCTGGCAGAAAGAAGATGCTTTGTGGCAGAACTCTCCTTCTCCCCGCCCGGCGCAGACCGCCGTGAGAACGGAAGCCCCCCGCCCGGCGCAAACCGCCGTGAGAACGGAAGCCCCACGCCCGGCGCAGACCGCCGTGAGGATGGATGTTCCCCGCCCTGCGCAGACTGCCGTGAGAACGGAAGCCCCACGCCCGGCGCAGCCCGCCCTGCGAAAAAACGACGCTTTTGCTTGGGAAAACGAAGCGCCGGAAGAAGCCTATGCCCGCGGTTATGCAGAGGCCCCGCGGCAGAAAACCGTGAAAAAAACCAAAAAAGTCGTTAAAAAAACCTATGAAAAGGCCCCGAAAAGCGCCAAAAACACGGGCAAAAAGAAGCATCGGCTGCGCAATTTCATGCTGGCCATGCTGCTTTTGGCGGGGCTTTACTGCACGGCGGTGTTTTCCAATATTCCCTTTATTGAAAAATGGCGCACCATTTATATCGAAACCGCCATGGGCACCATGACCCATCAATGGCTGGCCACGGCGTTCATCCCGCCTTCGGTCATCAACGCCGTGGTGGGCAACCGCGAGCTGGTGGAAGAGCGCCAGCAGGGGCTTCACAGCGATTGGGGCTCTTTGAAAGATCTTTTCGATCTGGGCAGCGGCTTTTCCGCGCCGTGGAGCAAGCTGGAAAAGCATTTTTCCAAATATTATCCCGAGATCAACGAAAAAACCCTGACCGCCTATCTGGCCAAGCATCAATCATCTTCGCTGGATAAAGACGGTTATCTGGTCATCGATAAAGCGGGGCTGAAAGACGGCGGAACCACCATTGAAACCACCCGCGGCGATCAGGTTCTGGCGCTGGATACCCGCAACGGCATCATCATCTGCAAAGTGACGGGCGAAGGCTATGTGGGCCGTTTGGCCATTGTGCGCGACCCCGAACAGGTGGGGCTTGCGCTGGCTTCGGATTATGGTTCCGCCGGCGATCGCGCCGCGGATATCGCATCCGACAACGACGCCCTTCTGGCCATCAACGCCAGCGGGTTCTATGACCCCAACGGTTCCGGCAACGGCGGCGTGGCCCACGGCGTGGTGATCTCGAAAGGGAAATCTTATAACGGCGATGCCGTTGGCGGAAGCTATAAAACCATTGCTTTAGATAAGAAAAACCGCCTGAACATCGGCCAATATTCCGATCTTTCCAATTTCCGCGACGCGGTGGAATTCAAGCCCGCCCTCATCATCGACGGCGAACAGGTGGTCAGCGGTTCGGCCGGCTGGGGCGTTCAGCCCCGTTCCGCCATCGGCCAAAATAAAGACGGCACACTTTATCTGCTGGTGGTGGATGGCCGCGCGCCGGGATATTCCATCGGCACGACCATCGGCGAATGCGCCCAGATCCTTTCTCAATACGGCGCGGTGCAGGCCTGCAATCTGGATGGCGGTTCTTCCAGCATCATGGTCTATAACGGCCGCGAGATCAGCCGCCCTTCGGCCGCCAACAAAACGCAGGGGCGCCATATCCCCGATGCCTTTGTGGTCTATCCCCGTTCATAATTTTATCCGTCTTTCAAACAGGCTGCGGTTTTTACGCCGCCGCCTGTTTTTTTGCGCCGTTTTTTCAGCGCGCCGAGATGTTTTTTCGGCCAGAATGTCGCTTTTTACCGCGCTTTCCATTATTTATTTACACTTTGTTCACCGGTCATCAACAGCATCGTTTTAAACTATACTTTGTATGAATGTGAGTGAAACCCTATCTGAAAGGAGGCGCCACCCAAACCGCGGCATCGGTTCCGGCCCCGCATCGCTGCCGCTTCGGCTGTTTCACGCCCGGATGGGGCTGTTTCGGTTTTTCCTGTTTACAGATCATTTCGGCATCGCTTTGCGGCCCTCCCTGCCGCCCGGGCGCTGCCCCTGCCTATAAAAGTTCGCGGCACGGTTTTGCTTTGAAGGGCAAAGCCGGCTTTACATGAAAGGATGGAATTTTCCTTATGGCAAACACAGTATCGGAACCTCTGCAGCCCGCCGAAGCCCCCGCGGAAACGGCGGCGGAAACGGCGGCGCAGGCTGCCCCTGAAGCCCCGCCGAAAAAGAAAAGGAAGCGCGGTTTCAAAGGCCGCAAAAAATGGATCATCCCCCTGGCCATTGCCGCCGTGGCGGCCGCGGTGATCATCCCTCGTTTGA
This sequence comes from Acidaminobacterium chupaoyuni, assembly GCF_047936785.1. Classification (GTDB taxonomy): domain Bacteria; phylum Bacillota; class Clostridia; order Oscillospirales; family Butyricicoccaceae; genus Acidaminobacterium; species Acidaminobacterium chupaoyuni. The sequence goes on along the minus strand of NZ_CP176394.1, from coordinate 803,449 downwards.
ATCAAAACAAAAACGCGTCGGGCGCCGCCGATTATGAAACCGCCGCCGTAGAGCGCCGCACCGTTTCTTCCGTGCTGAGCAGCAGCGGCTCTTTGGCCCCGGCGGATTCTTACACCATCACCTCGCTTTTAGAGGGCGATATCGTTTCGGCCAATTTCGAAGAGGGCGATATCATCGAAAAAGATACCGTTCTTTATGTCATCGACAGTTCAGATGCTTCCAACAGCATCGAAACGGCGCGGCTTTCTTTGGCGCAGGCCCAGCGGAACTATCAGAAAAAGCTGGAAAGCAAAAATGATCTGAATGTCAAAGCTTCCGGCGCGGGCACAGTCCTCAGCCTTGCCGTGGATGTGGGCGATTCCGTTTCGGCGGGCCAAACCGTCGCCACCCTGCGCGACAGCGGAACCATGAGCATCACCCTGCCTTTCTTATCGGATGACGCCCAGAATTTTTATGCGGGCCAGAACGCTTCCGTCACGCTGGATGGTTCATTTGAAACCCTTTCGGGCACAGTGACCAAGATCAGCACGGCCACTTCCGTTCTTTCGGGCAACCGCATCGTGAAAAATGTGACCATCGAGGTGCATAACCCGGGCGGCCTTTCCAATTCGCAGCTGGCCACCGCTTCGGTGGGCGGCGCGGCATGCGCCCAGAGCGCTTCATTCACCTATAAAAGCGAAAGCACCGTGATCGCAAAGGTTTCGGGCGAGGTGGCCCGGCTGAATGTTTCGGAAGGCAGCATCGTTTCAAAAAACCAGACCCTGCTGGTGCTGAGCAGCGACACGCTGGACGACGAGATCCAAAACGCTTCCGACGCCGTGCGCAACGCCGAGCTTTCCGTCAACAGCCAGCAGGACCGCGTGGATTCTTACACCATCACTTCCCCCATCAAGGGCACCATCATCGACAAAGCCTATAAGGCAGGGGATACTTTGGAATCGGGCAAAACTCTCTGCACGATCTATGACCTTTCTTATTTGACCATGACCATGTCTATCGATGAACTGGATATCAACCAGGTGGCCGTGGGGCAGGATGTCACCATCACCGCCGACGCGGCGGAAGGCAAGACCTATCAGGGCAAGGTGACCAAAGTGAATATTCAAGGCACCACCACAAACGGCGTGACCACCTATCCCGTGACCGTTCAGATCGACGAGACGGAAGGCCTTTTGCCCGGCATGAATGTGGATGCCAAAATTCTGGTGGAAAAGCGAGAAAATGTGCTCACGGTTCCCGTGGCCGCCGTTTCGCGCGGAAACCGCGTTTTGGTGAAGGCGGATCAGACCACAGAAAAAACCGCCGACAAAAAAACCGCCGATGACAACAGCAGCAGCCAAACGGACAAAAGCCAGCCGGCAGTTTCCGATCTGCCCGAAGGCTATCAATATGTGGATGTGGTCACGGGCATCAGCGATGATGATTATATCGAGATCACAAGCGGCCTGAAAGAGGGCGACAAGATCGCCTATAAGCGGGCTTCTTCCACCAGCAGTTTTGAAAACGCCATGAACATGGGCGGGCCCGACGGCGCCCCGCAGGATGGCGAGCCTCAGGGCGGCCAGGCGCCGCAGGGAGGCCAGGCGCCTTCTTCCGGCAACGGCGGCGGAGGCAAACAATGAACCCACTGATCGAATTTCGCAAAGTCTGCAAATATTACACCATGGGCGATTCCGTGGTGAAAGCCGCCGATGAGATCTCCATGAAGATCTATCCCGGCGAATTTGTGGCCATCGTGGGCCAATCGGGTTCGGGCAAATCCACCTGCATGAACATCATCGGCTGTCTGGATGTGCCCACCGACGGCGATTATCTTTTGGATGGGCGCAATGTGGGCGACATGAACAAAAACGAACTGGCCGAGATCCGCAACGAAAAGATCGGTTTTATTTTTCAGCAGTATAACCTGCTGCCCAAGATCAATTTGCAGGAAAATGTGGAAGTGCCGCTGATGTATGCGGGCGTTCCCAAAGCCGAACGGCGCAGGCGCTCGGCCGCCGCTTTGGAAAAGGTGGGCCTGAGCGACAAGATCAAGCACCGGCCCAACCAGCTTTCGGGCGGCCAGCAGCAGCGCGTTTCCATCGCCCGCGCTCTGGTGGGCGAGCCCGCGCTGATTTTGGCCGATGAACCCACCGGCGCGCTGGATTCCCACACGGGGCGCGAAGTGCTGATGATCCTGCGCCGCCTGCATAAGGCCGGCAACACCATCGTGCTCATCACCCATGACAACGCCATTGCTTCCACGGCCCAGCGCATCATCCGCCTGGAAGACGGCCGCGTGGTCTATGACGGCCCGGCCCAGGGCGCGCCCACCCCCGCTTCCGTGGCGGCCATCCCCGAAGAAACCGAGGAAGAGGTGACGGCGCTTTGAATTTTTTTGAATCGTTCGAACTGGCGCTGAAAAACATTTTTTCAAGCAAAATGCGCACCTTTTTAACGATGCTGGGCATCATCATCGGCGTGACCGCCGTGATCGTGATCGTGGGGCTGGGCAACGGCATGGAAATTTATATGCGCGACAGCTTCGCAAGCCTTGGCACAAACACCCTCACCGTGATGATCACGGGGCGCGGCTCTTCGCGCAATGTTTCTGTGGAGGATATGTATCAGATCGTGGCAGACCACCCCAAAGAGCTGGCGCTGCTCTCGCCCACGGCCACCATGATGTCGAGCACGGTGAAGATCGGCGATGAGACCGCTTCTTCGGCCACGGTCACCGGGGTCAGCGAAGATTATTTCGAGATCAAGCAATATACCGTGGAATCGGGCCGCGGGCTTCAGTTCATCGATATCGACAGGCGCAAGCATGTTTGTGTGGTGGGCAGCTATATCAACAAAGAATGGTTCGACGGCAAGGCCCTTGGCGGCACGCTGAAGATCAACGGAACCGCTTTCACCATTGTGGGCGTTTTAAAAGAAGAAGCCGACAGCGAAGAGGGCGGAACAGACGACGCCGTTTATCTGCCATACAGCACGGCGGCCCGCCTGGGCACCACGCGCATCAGCAGCTATATTCTCACCGTCACCGATGAAGATCAGGCTTCCGCCAGCAAAAAAGTGGTGGAAGACGAGCTTTATGATGTTTTTGAAGACGACAACGCCTATTCCGTCATCAGCATGAGCGAAGTGCTTGACACCATGACCAGCATGATCAACATTATGATCTCTGTTCTGGCGATCATCGCGGGCATTTCTTTGGTGGTGGGCGGCATCGGCATTATGAACATCATGCTGGTTTCTGTTACCGAGCGCACCCGTGAGATCGGCATTCGCAAGGCGCTTGGCGCCAAAGAACGCTATATCATGTCGCAATTCGTCATTGAAGCCGCCACCACCAGCGCTTTGGGCGGGGTGATCGGCATTGCTCTGGGTTATGGGCTTTCTTCCATCGCCACACAGGTCATCACCATGGTGTGGGATGTGAACCTGCCGGTGACGCCTTCGCTGCCCTCGGTTTTGCTGGCTTTCGGCATCTCGGCGGGCATCGGCATTCTGTTTGGCTATCTGCCCGCAAAAAAGGCCGCGGTGCTCAACCCCATCGACGCGCTGCGCTATGATTAAGGAGGAAGACAGTTTTATGAAACGATACCTTTCGGCTCTGCTGAGCCTTTGCCTCTGCGCATCCCTTTTTCTGATGCCCGCCGCCCGCGCCGCCGATTCTTCGGAAACGGTTTTGCAGACCATCCGCGCGCTGGGCATCATGACAGGCGATGAAAACGGCCGGATGAACCTGACCCAGAATGTGACCCGCGCCCAATTCGCCAAAATGATGGTGGCCGCTTCTTCCTTCCGCGATACGGTGGGCACCTCTTCGGGCATTTCGCTTTTTAAAGATGTAAAGCAAAACCACTGGGCGGTGGAATATATCCGCATTGCGGTGGAACAGGGCTGGTTCATCGGTTATACCGACGGCACTTTCCACCCCGACAGCACCATCAGGCTGGAAGAAGCCGCCACGGCTGTTTTGCGGCTGCTGGGCTATACCTCTGAAAAGCTGCCGGGCACTTATCCTTCGGCACAGCTGGCCAAATATGCCGCCCTCGGTTTAGACGACGGCGTTTCCAAGACCCGCAGCCAGATCATGAGCCGCACGGACTGCATGTATCTTTTTTATAACATGATGACCGCCCAGACCCAGGCGGGGCAGATCTATGCCGCGGGCCTCGGCTATTCGGTCAACGCCGCGGGGCAACTGGATTACGCTTCGCTGGTGGCCAAAGAGATGAACGGCCCCTATGTGCTGCAAAGCGGCCAGACTCTGGCAGCGGCGCTGCCTTTTGACGCCGCGGGTTCCATGGTCTTTCTCAACGGCAAAACCGCTTCGCTGGGCGACGCTTCTGTTTTTGATGTTTATTATTACAGCAAAAACATGCGCACCGTCTGGCTTTATCGCAGCCGCGTTTCGGGCGTCTATACCGCCGCTTCGCCCAACACCGCCGCGCCTTCTTCCGTTACCGTGGCGGGCAACACCTATTCGCTGGGCACTTCTTCGGCAGTCTATAAGCTTTCTTCTCTGGGCGGCTTTGCCCCGGGCGACAGCGTCACCCTGCTGCTGGATAAAAACGGCGCCGTGTGTGATGTGATCGCCGTTTCCGAAACCGAGCAGACTCAATATGGCGTGGTGATCGCTTCCGGCACCCAAAGCTATACCGATGCAAACGGGGCCGTTCACGCCGAATCGATGGCGCGGGTGGTCTGCACAGACGGCGTGGTTCGCCAATATGGCACAGGTTCCACCGAATATGAGAAAAACGCGCTGATCTCGGTTTCTTACCCCAACGCAAAGCAAACGGTTTCCGGCCTGAGCGGGCGCGGGCTCAACGGCGTGGTGAACGCTTCGGGCACGGCGCTGGGCACCCTTGCTTTCTCAGCTTCCCCCGAGATCATCGAGGTTTCTTCCACCGGCGAATTCTGCAAAGTTTATCCCGCCCGCCTGGCGGGGGCCGCGCTGACGGAAACACAGGTGCTTTGGTATCAGCTGGACACCGAAGGCAAAATATGCCGCATGATCTTGAAAGACGCCACCGGCGACGCGTTCACCTATGGCCTGCTCACCTCTGTCACCGAAATTTCGGGCAGCGGCACCAGTGTTTCGGGCAGCTATGAATATCTGGCAAACGGCAAGATCGGCCGCACCGGCAGCGACAGCAGCATTTATAATGTATCCAAGGGCGGCGTTCTTCTGCGCTATGAAGACGGCGAGATCAGCGGCATGAAAAACCTCGCTTCGGTTTCGCTCACCCAGATCGGCGCGCTTTCGGCTTCGGCGGGCAGCGTGACCTATCCTTTGGCCGATGGTGTGCAGATCGTTCAAAAGCTGCCCGACGGCAGCTATACCGCCGTGAATCTTTCCACCATAGCGGATGTTTCACGGTTCTCGCTGACGGGTTATTACGATCAGCAGGGGTTCCCCGCCGGCGGGTGCATCCGCGTGATCGTGGCCATTGCAAAAGCATAAATTTTAAAACAAAAGCCTTTTCTTTTTGAAAGAAGAGGCTTTTTGTTGTATGATGGAAACAGAAATTCGACTATCAGAAAGGATCGTGGCTTATGGATCACCCCAATTATGTGCATGAAGTTTTTCAAGCGCTGCACGCTATGCCCGAGATCGGGCTTGCCGAGCATCGCACCTCTGCGTTTTTAGCCGATGAACTGGAGAAATACGGCTACCGCGTCATCCGCCATGTGGGCGGCTCCACCGGCGTGATCGGCGTTCTGGAAAGCGGAAACCCCGGCCCCGTTCTGGGCCTGCGCGCCGATATGGATGCCCTGGCTTTCGAAATCGACGGCCACACCGAATACCGCCACGCCTGCGGCCATGACGCCCATTCTTCCATGCTGATGGCCGCCGCGCGCCAGATCGCCGAAGACGGTATCCAAACCGGCAAGCTTTATATCATCTTTCAGCCGGGCGAAGAAACCCTTTATGGCGCCCTGACCGTGATCGACAGCGGCCTTGTCAACGATTTGGATGAAATCATCGGCATGCATATCCGCCCCGTTGACGACACCACCGTGGGCCATGCGGCGGCGGCCATGTATCACAGCGCCGGCGCGCCCACCCATGTGAAGATCCGCGGTCTCACCGCCCACGGCGCACGACCCCACCTGGGGGTCAACGCGGTGGATGCCGCCGTTTTGGCCGTGAACGCCATCAACGCCATCCACGGCAACCCCCGCGTGGTGCATTCCCTCAAAGTGACGCAGCTTCAGGTGGGGGCGGGTTCCATGAACATCATCCCCGATGAGATCACCATGGCCATCGATATCCGCTGCCAGGATAACGACGAGATGGATCGCCTTCTGGAAAAAATGCGCAATGCCGTGACCTATTCGGTGAAGGCCATCGGCGCAGAGGCCGTCAGCATCGAAAGCGGCTATGTTCCCGCCGCCATCTACACACAAAAAAGCATCGATCTTTGCCGCAAGGCCATTATCGATGTGCTGGGCGAAGATGGGCTGATCCCCGATTTGAGCAACCCCGGCGGCGAAGATTTTCACTGGTTTGCCAAAAAGCTGGGCTGCGACGCGAGCTATATCGCCCTGGGCGCCAACGCTTCCCCCGGGCTGCACCATAAAGATATGGCCTTCGACCACCATGCGTTAGACCACGGTTCCGCCATTTTCTGCCGCGTTGCTCACCTGCGGCTGGGCTAAACCGTTTCGTTTCCCTCTTAACAGCCCGCAAGATTTTCCGCTCTGCGAGATCGGGAAATCCTGCGGGCTGTTTTTTTGTTTTTCTCTCTCTGTTTGAATATCGCCGCAACTTTGTTTCATTTTTATTTCTTATTAAAATCACACGAATGAGGAATATTTGAAATAGCAAATCGGTGATAAATTTTAAAAATGTAATTATTTGCTATACAAATAAGAAGCAATGCCCCTATTGTAAATTCAAATGAAGTGCCGATTTTCTTGACAGGTTGTAAAGCTTTCGTAATAATTGAAGTTGACATGTCACTAAAAAGAGAGGAAGAATGAAAAACCGATGAAAAAAAGCATAAGACTGCTCGGCTTGGTCCTCTGTCTGTTTTTGCTGATGCCGTGGGCGATCCCGGCGGCAAAAGCGGCAGATGCCGCCGCTGGCAATGTGGTGCCCGACCCTGTGCTGCGCACCGTGATCAACCAGAAACTGGCCGACATCCAAAAAACAACGCGCAAAGACGATCAGGCCATCACAAAAGAAGAAATGGCGCTGCTCACAGGCGGCGATGCCGCAGCGATCGAAACCGCCAGAGATGAGGATGCTTCTTCTGTCTTTGGGTTATTGGGGCTTTCCAGCAGTAAAATGCCCTATCTGCCCGCAGAAGGGAATATCAGCGACAATCCTGCGCATAATCACGGCATTCAAAGCCTGGAAGGGCTTCAATATGCCGTCAATTTGAAAAGCCTTGCGCTCAGCGACAACTGGATCAGCGACCTTTCGCCGCTGGCAGGGCTGAAGAACCTTACTTATTTAGACCTTCACCGCAATAATATTTTGGAACTCGCCCCTCTGGGCGGGCTGACCCAACTGATCCATCTGGATCTGTATAACAACAGCATCTGGGATATCACCCCGCTGAAACCGCTGAAAAATGTCACTTTTTTCGACCTTCATTACGCCAACCGCGGCCGCGCCCATCTGCCCGTTGAAGCTTTGGCAGATATGACGGGCCTTCAATATATCAGCATCGAAAGCAACGATCTGGTCAATGAAGATGTGGAATGCCTGAAATCGCTGGAACATTTGAACTATATCAAACTCAACGCCAACCATATCACCGATATCAGCGCCATTTCAAAATATATGCAGGTGGTGATGGCCGGCAAAGAAAAATGCATCATCGAAGCCAACAGCCAATCGCTGCCCCAGCGCGAAACCATGCAGATCACCGGCCCCAGTGCGGGCGGCACCGTCACCGCAGAAATCCCCGAGGTTCTGGGCGTTGAAGAAGTGCTGAACGCTCAGACGGAATCCGGATATAGTGAAGGCGGCATCACTTTCACCACATCCGAAGGGATTCCGGGAATCACGGTAGGTTTTGGCGCAAACACCAAAGAAGCAAGCTTCGCGTTTGAAGATCGAAAATTCGGCCCTCCCCTGGATACCATCGAAAAGCTCATGGTCACTTTCAGTTATTATGATTTTTCGGTAGGTTCGATCTTCAATTATAATCTGGCGCTGCCCGCTCACTTTCAGCAGGATGCCGATTACCACGCCAGCCTGACCACAGACGATCTTTTTGTGAAGATCGACAGCAAAAGCGCCGAGCGGAAATCTTCTGTCATCACAGGAAGCCTTGTCACCGCGGCAGGCGCACCGGTGGCGCTGGACCCTGCGGTGAAAATCGACCTCAAAAACGCTTTGAACGGCAATGCCGCTGCCGGGCTGAGCGCATCGGATCTTTCTGTGAGCGGCAACACCTTCTCTTTCCGTGTGGCAAACGACGGCACTTTCCAAGGCGCCGATTTTCTCACCGCGGAAGTCACTCTGCGTCAGTCAGGCACGGAAAAGGATGAAGTGATCCCCGCCGGAGTCTTGAACTTCCATTTTTATGATGGCGACACAGCAAATTTTCATGTGGATACAAAAGTGGAATTTGATTTGGCCACTCTTTCCGGCGGCAATCTTTCTTCGCTGCCCGTTACGGCGAAGATCCCCGGCGAGACAGTGTTTTTCGTAGAATGCCGCGATAAATATGACAACCAGATCGGTTCTTCCACCAAAAACGAAGCGGGCGATTCTGTATTCACCGCGCCGCTGAACAAAATAGATTCCATCACGAAATATTGGATCAACACAAAGAAATTCCTAAAACCGCCCGTCACGGTTTCCATGGCCTATTCGGGCGAAGATGTGGCGAGGCGTTTTTCGGTGGGAACCATGAGAATGGGCACCACAGCCGCCCCCGCCATTCTGTTTGATAACCACACCGCACCGCAGACACAGGCGCTGAGCGTGAAATCTTCTGACCCTTCTGTGGTAAAAGCGGAAAACGGCATGCTGACCGCCGTTTCTGTGGGCAAAGCCGAACTGACGCTGGAACAGGTGCGTTTTCCCATGACCGCCGCGGGCAAAACCTATGACGCTGTGCGTTATACAAAGCCCTTAAAACTGACGGTGAATGTGATCAACGCCGCCGAAGACGACGCCCCCGAAAAAACGCCCTCGCAGGAAGTGCGCATCACAGGCGAAGACAAGGCGGGCAAAGACGCCCAGGTCACCGCCGCCATCCCCGCAAGCGTTCTGCAAAAGAAAGAAGATCTGAAGCTGAGCGCACCGTCGCTTTCGATGGTTTTGCCCAAAGAAGCCGTTGCGGCGCTTCCCGCTTCCGGTGAACTGACCGTCAGAGCAAACATGAAAAAGAGTGAAACGGGTAATTATATTAAAGAACTGACCCTTTCGGCAGAAAAGGGCGGCCAATCGGTTGCTTTGCCGCAGGTGGATATCGCCATCCCCGCCGATCGCGTTCTGAAGCAGGGCAGCACCGCTTTGGATCAGGCCGCGCTTGTGGTGAAGGTCGATGGCAAAATTCTGCCCTCCGCTTTTGCCGCCAACGGAACCGTGAAGCTTTCCGTCAAAAGCGGCGCGGTGGTAACCTTTGAAGAAAACAAAAAAGCATTTGTCGATGTTTCTGAAAACGATTGGGCCGCGCAGGCGATCACTTTTGTTGCCGCGCGCGAACTGTTTCAAGGAACCCAGCCGAACCGCTTTGATGAGGCGCTGCCCATGCAGCGCGCCATGTGCTGGGCTGTGCTGGAACGCATGGCCGGCCAGGAAGACGCCGCCGGGAAGAACTGGTATGACGGCGCACGCAGCTGGGCTTTGCACGCCAACATTTCAGATGGCTCTGCGCCGCTGAGCAACATGACGCGCGAAGAATTTATGACCATGCTCTGGCGTTTGGAAGGTTCCCCCCAAGCGAAGGGCCGGATGGCCGAAGCGAATTTCGGCGATACCGCCAAGATCAGCACCTTCGCCCATGAAGCCATGAACTGGGCTGTGGAACAGAAAATCATCGGCGGCGATGAACACAAAATGCTCCGCGCCGGCGACAGCCTTTCCCGCGCCGAAGCTTCCGCTATTGTGGAACGCTATCTGACCGGAGCAAAACAGTAGTTTCAAATTCCCCCGCATGAATCCTGCACCATCTGCACCATGGCAATGATTTAATCAACCCACCCATTATAAAAAGGGCTTGCCGTCTGAGAAAACAGGCGGCAGGCCCTTTTTCTTTGCCGTTGCGCTTGATTTAGGTAATTTGAACCGTAGCCGCCAATCATCGGCGTTACAGACAGGCCAATATATCCAAGGGCGGTCTCGTTTGCAGCAGGCGGAGGGTCTGCTGCAAACGCTGTAACCGGAAATAAAGGAACCATAGTGATAAATGCCAGTATCACTGACAAAAACTTGGTCCAAATTGGCTTTTTCATTTTACACACTCCTTCTTCTTTGTGTTAATTATTGTTGAATAATTCTCTTCAATGATGAAAAACAAAAGGGGGGAAACCTCCCCCCTTCCTTCTTGATATGCCATTAGATTGTGTTTTTACCACTTGCTATATTCGTAGGCAATGGCCGCTTTCTCTTTAGAACCGATGTAGTAAGGAAACGACCGTCGCATACCAGATGCAGGTACGGATTTCTGCTGATTATAGTTAGCCGTGTCGTTTGCCTCGCTGATGGTGATGCTATAAATATTGGACGGATACCCCGACAGTTCACACAGGAATGTTCTTCCGTCATACCAACGAAGAGTTGATGCTCTCTCACAGAAACCATACTCATAAGCCTCTTCCATCAGTGCGGACTTGAATGCTCCATAAGCATCCATGTAGCTTTTCGGATAGATGATTTTCAAAACCTTGAGAGTGAGCTGCCGTGCTTCATAGCCAAAACCGGTTGAGCAGACCATAACGCCAGCGCTATTCAGTTCATCCTCCACCTTTTTACCATTAACATCTACCATGGTGTTTGCGTCTTTGAACCATACACTGCGGTTGGTTTCCGGAGCCTCAATAAACAACTTCCCAGTCGAGTTGGAGTAGGTCACTTCAAGCCGTCCATACTTAGGGTCTTTCGCCGTAAGAATCTGGCAGCTATTAAGTTGACTTTCCGTCCAGACGCCCAGTGTTTTGATTTTTTCATACAACTGCGGGTTTGTAGCGGTGGTTTCTGTTGTTTCGGGCTTCTGTGCGGCCTTTGTATAACCGGCGCGATGCATCATTACCGCAATTTGGGCACGGGTCAGATTGCTTTTAGGATTGAATGTCCCCTTGTTATCCACACCGATTGTGATGCCAAAGCGATAAGCCTCAAGGATTGTCTGGCGGAAATCTTCAGAGATTGAAGCAAAGTCGGGGATGTCAGTCGCTTCAACCGCCCGATACTTTTCCGTGGCATTGGGGCCCAACGCCTTCATCAGCATATAAATAGCTAACTCGCGGGAACAAGCCTTATCATAATTGACAGAGGTAATGTTGCCCTGTGACGGCAGGCACTTTAAGGTGTTGATGCAATAGTCGAGAGCGCCATATGCCCAATAACCATCCTTCTCGCCGCAGGTGTAACCCTTAGCATTACAGATGATAGTTGCCATGTGGTCGATTTGGAAGGTGTCATACGGGCCAAATTTACCATTACCGTAGCCGCTGACCAGCCCACCGGAAGCAAGGGCCTCAATCGACTCTGTTGCCCAGAAATTATTCGGGACATCTTTGAAGCGGGATGTGCCAGCGGCAAATATGAATGTGCTGCCCATCATGAGCGCCGCCAACAAAAAACAAAATATTCTCTTTTTCATTCTCAAACCACCTTTTTCAATATATTGCCATTGTATCCAAAATATTACATGATGTCAACCGCAGGGTTTTTCTTTTCTGTCTGTATGCTTTTTTCCGTTTTTATCGCTGTTTTAAACAAAATCCCAAAAATCAACCTTTCTGGAAATGACAGTATAACTTGGTATCTCGCGCAAATAATAATCACAAATTCCAACGCAAAACGCCGCGCGACACAGCGCGGCGGCTGAAGCGGATGATTTAATATGCAAACAAGGAAGGTTTGAAAAATATGAAAGCAACAGGCATTGTGAGAAGAATCGACGATCTGGGCCGCGTGGTGATCCCCAAAGAGATCCGCCGCACACTGCGCATTCGCGAGGGCGACCCGCTGGAAATTTTCACCGATAAAGACGGCGTGGTGATCTTTAAAAAATATTCGCTGCTGGGCGATCAGGGCGAATTTGCCATGGATATCTGCGACGCTTTGAACAAAACCACGGGGCTGACGGCGGCGGTGACCGACCGCGACACCGTGATCGCCGCTTCGGGCGGTTTGAAACGCGATATCCTTGAAAAGTCGCTTTCCGAAAAGCTGGAAAGCCTGATGGAAAGCCGCCAGATCTATAAAAAGCAAAACGGCGACGGCGGCATGAGCCTTTGCGCCGAAAACGAAAGCTGCCTCTTGCTTTGCGCCTGCCCCATTCTTTGCAGCGGCGATATCCTTGGCAGCGTGGCTTTGCTGGGCGATGCTTCGGCCGCTTTGGGCGGCGAAACCGAGGCAAAACTCTGCCAGGCGATGGCCGGCGTTTTGGGCCGGCATATGGAAGCGTAACAAAAATCGGCCTAACAGGCCGAAAAACGGAGAAATGAGAATTTTTTTAAACTTTTCTTCCCCTTTCTTTTTGATTTTCCGCGTTTTAGGCCATGTTTTCTCTTGCTTTTTATTTGCCGCAATGCTATACTGTTATCATTAATGAAGTATGTTGACAAGGAGAGTGGGGAAACCCACTCTTTCTTATTGATAAAGCATCTTTTAGGAGGGGAGCTTATGCAAACAAAAGAACTTTTGCGCCGTGTGGCCGCCATGTGCGAAAAGCCTGCCGCCGAAGCGGGCGTTTCGATTTGGGATATCACCTTTGAAAAAGAAGGCCCTCGCTATCTGCTCACCGTGACCATTGATAAAGATCCCGCCGTGGATATCAGCGAATGCGAAGCCGTCAGCCGCGCCATCGACCCGCTTCTGGATGCGCCTGAATTCGACAGTTTGCCCGAATATACCCTCTGCGTTTCTTCCGCGGGGCTTGAACGCGCCCTGCGCCTTCCCCGGCATTATCAATGGGCTGTCGGCAAAGAAGTGGAAGTGACTTTCTATAAACCCCATAACGGCAAAAAAGCCGAGATCGGCGTTTTGGAAGCCTTTGATGGTCAGACGCTGACCTTGAACCAGACCATCTTCCCCTTGGAAGAAATAGCCTCTTGCCGCCAGCATTTCGATTTTACAAAAATGAAAGACAAATAAGGAGCGATTGCAACCATGAACACCGAACTCATCAAGGCCCTGGCCGACCTTGAGACAGAAAAGGGCATTAAAAAAGATTATATGCTCGAACGCATTTCACAGGCTTTGGCCGCCGCTTACAAAGCCATCTATAAAAAAGATGCGCAGAACACCGCCTCTGACAATGTTTTCGTGGATATCAACCCCGAAACAGGCGCCATTTCCATGCACGCCATCAAACGCGTTACCGATTATGTGGAAAACCCCGCGGCCGAGATCTCTTTGGAAGACGCCGCGAAACATTCGCCCCTCTGCGAGATCGGCGATGATATCCGCATCGATATCGATGCTTCCGCTTTTGGCCGCATCGCCACCCAAACCGCGAAGCAGGTCATCATCCAGGGCATCCGCGAAGCCGAACGCGGCATGGTAGCCGATGAATTCGCTTCAAAAGAGCATGAGATCCTCAACGGCCTTGTGACACGCGTTGACCCGCGCTATGGCAACCTCATCATCGAGATCGGCACCGGGCGCGACAAAACAGAAGCGATGCTCACCGCCGGCGAGCAGGCCAAAAACGAATCGTTTGAAGAAGGCGACCGCATCAAGGTTTATCTGGTGGAAGTGCGCCGCGGCATGAAAGGCCCTCAGGTCGTCATCTCGCGCACCCATCCCGGCCTTGTGAAACGCCTGTTTGAACTGGAGGTTCCCGAGATCCACGACGGCACCGTCGTGATCAATTCCATCGCCCGCGAAGCCGGCAGCCGCACAAAGATCGCCGTTTCCAGCACAGATGAAAATGTCGATCCCATCGGCGCCTGTGTGGGCCCCCGCGGCAGCCGCGTGGGCGCCATCGTAGAAGAACTGCAGGGCGAAAAAATCGATATCATCAAATATTCCGACGACCCTGTTCAGTTTGTGGCCGAAGCCCTTTCGCCGGCCGATGTGCTTTTGGTCACCGCAATGGCCGATGGCAAAAGCTGCAGCGTTGTTGTGCCGGATGATCAGCTTTCGCTGGCCATCGGCAAAGAAGGGCAGAACGCCCGCCTGGCCGCGAAACTCACCGGCCGCAAAATCGATATCAAGCCCCGTTCTCAGGCCGAAGACCTGTTGGCAGCCGCCGGAACCGAAGAACAGCCCGCTGAAACAGCCGAACCTTCCGAAGAAAACGCACAGTAGTTTGATTTGCAACATATTTAATTGAGAAGGAGGCTGTTACGATGCCAAAAAAAATCCCGGTGCGCCAATGTGTGGCCTGCCGCACGCAAAAAGAAAAACCGCAGCTTTGCCGCATCACACGCACGCCGGAGGGCCAGATCGTTTATGACAGCCGCGGCAAAGTATCCGGCAGAGGCGCTTATCTTTGCAAAAGCACCGCCTGTTTAGAAAAAGCCATCAAATCCCGTGCACTGGCGCGGGCGCTGGAATGCGAAATTCCCGAAGAAGTTTATGAAACATTGCGCCGGCAGATCGCCGAGGAAGAGGTGGAACATGGATAATCAATTTCTCTCGTTTCTCGGGCTGATGAAAAAAGCCGGAGATCTGGAATGCGGCAGTGAGCCCGCTTATGACGCGGCGCGCAACCATATGGCCCGCCTGATCCTCATCACTGAAGATGCCGCGGGCAACACCCGCGCGCAGGCCAAAAATATCGCTTCGCAGTTTCATCTTCCCGTGGTCACGCTGCCCACCGATAAAACAGCGCTGGGTGTCGCGCTTGGCATGCGCACCTGCGCCGTGGCCGCTGTGACCAACACCGGTTTTGCCCTTTCTCTGGCGCAAAAGCTCGGTTTGGAAGAAGAAACCGCCCTGCTGCAGGAAAAGCAGGATCGTGAAAAACGGCGCAAGCAGAAAAAAATAGACCGCACAGCCGCCAAACAGGCAGCCCCGCAGAACGGCGAAAAGAAACAGCCCGTTCAGAGCGAGAAAAAGCCGTTTGAACGCGGCGACAAAAAGCCTGCCCAATATGGTGACCGCCCGTTCTCTCGCGGCGGCGCAAACGGCGAGAAAAAACCGTTTGAGCGCGGCGACAAAAAGCCTGCCCAATATGGCGACCGCCCGTTCTCTCGCGGCGGCGCAAACGGCGAGAAAAAGCCGTTTGAGCGCGGCGACAAAAAGCCTGCCCAGTATGGCGACCGCCCGTTCTCTCGCGGCGGCGCAAACGGCGAGAAAAAACCGTTTGAGCGCGGCGACAAAAAGCCTGCCCAATATGGCGACCGCCCGTTCTCTCGCGGCGGCGCAAACGGCGAGAAAAAGCCGTTTGAGCGCGGCGATAAAAAGCCTGCCCAGTATGGCGACCGCCCGTTCTCTCGCGGCGGCGCAAACGGCGAGAAAAAGCCGTTCGAACGCGGCGGAAAACCGCAGGGCCGAAAGTTTTCGCAGGCACCTTCCAAACGGCCCCAGGCAGGCCGCGGCACCAACCAACCACGCAACAAAGGGGGAAACTAACCTATGATGATAAAATACCGCGTAAGCGATGTCGCCAAAGATTTTGGCAAACCCAACAAAGAAATTACCGAGATCCTCGGTAACTATTTGCAGGCCCCGAAAAGCAACGCTCAGGCCCTGCAGGAAAACGAGCTGGATGTAGTTTTCGATTATCTCACCCAGCATAACCAGGTGGAATCACTGGATCAGGTTTTTGCGCCTGTTGCCGAAGCCGCCAAAAAGCGTCAGGAGGAAATGGAAGCCCGTATGCGCAAATATGAACAAGAACACGCCCCCGCAGCCACCACAGGGGAAACAGCCCAAAAGGCCCCCGCAGCCCAGCCCGCACAGTCTGCACAGTCTGCGCAGGCAGCCCAGGCAGCCGCCACAAAAGCCCCCCGCATCACCGTGGTGGATACCCGCGGTTCTTCTGTAGATCTGGCAAAATATGACGAACGCCTTGATACGCTTGTTCCCGAAAAGGCCACCAAGATGACCCAGAGCCAGAACAAGCAGAAGATCAAGCGCAATTCCGACAAGAAAAACGCTTTTGTCAGCAACAAAAAACGGCAGGAAGAACAGGAAAAGCTGAAACGCCTGCAGCTGGAACGCGCCAAAAAAGCCCAGCTGAAAGTGCTGATTCCCGATGAGATCAATGTGGGCGAGCTGGCAATGCGCCTGAAAAAGACCGCGGCCGATGTGATCAAACAGCTGATGAAGCTGGGCGTGATGGCCAATGTTTCCCAGACCATCGATTTTGACACAGCCTGTGTCGTTGCCGAAGAATTCGGCGCGAAGGTCGAAAAAGAAGTCATTGTCACCATCGAAGAAAAACTGATCGACGACAGCACCGATGTGGAAGAAAACCTGCAGCCCCGCAGCCCCGTTGTGGTGGTGATGGGCCATGTTGACCACGGCAAAACTTCCCTTCTGGATGCCATCCGCAACGCCCATGTCACTTCGGGCGAAGCCGGCGGCATCACCCAGCATATCGGCGCTTACCGCGTCAAGCTCAACGACCGCTATATCACCTTCCTCGATACCCCCGGCCACGCCGCCTTTACTTCCATGCGCGCCCGCGGCGCTCAGGTGACGGATATCGCCATTCTGGTGGTGGCCGCCGACGACGGCATCATGCCCCAGACGGTGGAAGCCATCAACCACGCCAAAGCGGCCAATGTGCCGATCATCGTGGCTGTGAACAAGATCGATAAAGAAAACGCCAACCCCGACCGCGTTTTACAGCAGCTGACGGAATATGAACTGGTTCCCGAAGCATGGGGCGGCGACACCATCGTTTGCAACATCTCGGCTTTGAAACATACCGGCATCGACGACCTTTTGGAAATGGTTCTGCTCACCGCCGATATGCAGGAGCTTAAGGCCAACCCCGACCGCCGCGCCAAAGGCACCGTCATCGAAGCCAAGCTGGATAAGGGCCGCGGCCCTGTGGCCACCGTGCTCATCCAGAACGGCACCCTCAACGCGGGCGACATCGTCATCGCGGGCAAAACCGTTGGCCGCGTGCGCGCCATGAACGACGACCGCGGGCAGAAGATCGAACAGGCCGGCCCCTCTGTGCCTGTCGAGATCGTCGGCCTTTCCGAAGTGCCCGAAGCGGGCGACCTGTTCTATGCCGTTGAAGATGAACGCATGGCCCGTGAACTGGCTGAACAGCGCAAAACCGAAGAAAAAGACGAACGCGCCAAAATGCAGGAAAAAGTTACTTTGGAAAACCTGTTCACGCATATCCAGGAAGGCGAAATGAAAGACCTGAACATCATTGTGAAAGCCGATGTGCAGGGCAGCGCCGAGGCGGTTTCCGCTTCGCTGCAAAAGCTTTCCAACGAAGAAGTGCGTGTGCGCGTGATCCACAGCGGCGTGGGCGGCATCAACGAATCCGATGTGATGCTGGCTTCCGCTTCCGGCGCGATCATCGTGGGCTTCAATGTGCGCCCCGACGCCGGCGCCACCGAAAACGCGGCGCGGCTGGATGTGGATATCCGCACCTACCGCATCATCTATGACTGCATCGAAGAAATCGAATCGGCCATGAAGGGCATGCTGGCCCCGAAATATAAAGAAGTGGTGCTTGGCCACGCGGAAGTTCGCCAGACCTTCAAGGTTTCGGGCGTGGGCACCATCGCCGGCTGCTATGTGCTGGATGGCAAAATGCAGCGTTCGGCCCAGGTTCGCATCGTGCGCGACAGCATCGTTGTGCATGAAGGTGTGCTTTCCACCCTGAAGCGTTTCAAAGACGACGCCAAAGAAGTGGCCACCGGCTTTGAATGCGGCATGAGCTTTGAGAAATATAACGATTTGAAGGAAGGCGACATCATCGAAGCCTTCATCATGGAAGAAATCAAACAGTAAGTTCCTTTCCCCGTTTCGAAAGGCCTTGTTTGCGAAAAGGAGGTTCCTATGGCTTCCAACCGTATCGACCGCATCAGCGAAGAAGTGATGCGCAGCCTATCCTCATTGATCCGCACCGTGAAAGACCCCCGCATCAGCGGCGGCCTGCTGAGCATTGTGAGATGTGAAGTTTCGGGCGATCTGCGCTGGTGCAAAGTGTTCATCAGCGTGTTAGGCGATTATAACGAAAAAGAATTAATGCGCGGGCTGAAATCGGCTTCCGGCTATCTGCGCCGTGAGCTTGCCCACGAGCTGAGCCTGCGCTATACCCCCGAACTGGTGTTCATTTTGGATGATTCCATCACCGTGGGGGCGCATATCAACCAAATCATCCATAACCTGCCGAAACCGAAGGAGGAACTCCCCCATGACGATCAGTGATGCGGCAGAGCTTCTTTTGGCGGAAGACGAGTTTCTGATTTTAACACACCGGCGCCCCGATGGCGACACCATCGGCAGCGCCGCGGCCCTTTGCCGCACGCTTAAAGCGTGCGGCAAAACAGCATACCTTTTCCCCAACGAAGAATTCACGCCGAAATATGCGTTTCTTTATAAGGAACTTGTGGCCCCGGAAGGCTTTCGGCCGCGGCAGATCGTTGCGGTGGATATCGCCGCCACACAACTGCTGCCCGATTCCGCAGCCGCTTATGAAAACGAGATCTATCTTTCGCTGGATCATCACGGTTCCAACACTTCGTTTGCCCGGAATGTTCTCACCCAGCCCCGCCGCAGCGCCACGGGCGAGCTGATCTGGGATCTGGCGCTGGCGCTTTCCGTTGCGCCCGACCGCAAGATCGCCGAAGCCGTTTATGTGGCCATCGCCACGGATACCGGCTGTTTCTGCTACCCCAACACCACCCCGCGCTGCCATGAGATCGCGGCCCGGGCCATTGAACTGGGCGTTCCCTTCGGTGTGCTGAACAAACTGTTTTTTGAAACCAAAACAAAAGGCCGTTTCTTTATCGAACGCTATCTTTTCGGCAACCTGCGTTTTTCTGAAAGCAAGCGCATCGCGGGCGTTGTGATCTCGCAGCGGCAGATCGCCGAATGCGGCGCCACCCCCGATGATATGGATAACCTTTCTTCTCTGCCCCGCCAGATCGAAGGCATTGAATGCTCGATCACACTGACAGAACTGGAAGCGGGCGGCTATAAAGGTTCCGTTCGCACAGGGCCTTTGATCGATGCCTCGGCCCTTTGCGGCCATTTCGGCGGCGGCGGCCACCCCCGCGCGGCGGGCTTCACCACCGACGGCGGCGCCGAAGAAGCGCTGGCGCTGCTGATGCAGTTGGCGGAACAGGAGCTTGCTCATGCTTAACGGCCTGCTTCTCGTCAACAAAAGCCGCGGCTTCACCTCGCACGATGTGGTGGCAAAGCTGCGCGGCATCCTTCGCCAAAGAAAGATCGGCCACGCCGGAACCCTTGACCCCATGGCGGAAGGGCTTCTGGTGGTGTTATTGGGCAGCGCCACCCGCGCCAGCGAATATGCCGCTGCCTCCTATAAGGAATATCAAGCTGAATTTAAACTGGGAGTTATCACCGACACCCAAGATACTTCGGGCAAAATTTTAGAGACACACCCTGTTGACTGCGCGGAAGACGAAGTTCGCGCGGCCATCGCTTCGTTTGAAGGCGGTTATGAACAGATGCCGCCCATGTATTCGGCCATTCAAAAAAACGGGATGCGGCTGTATGATCTTGCCCGCGAGGGGCGCGAGATCGAACGCGACGCGCGCTTCATCGATCTGACCCATCTTGCCCTGACGGGCCGCGGGCCGGATGGCGCTTATCAAATGACGGTGGCCTGTTCAAAAGGCACCTATATCCGCACCCTTTGCCACGACATCGGCCAAAAGCTGGGATGCGGCGCGGCCATGAGCGCCCTCACCCGCACAAAGATCGGGCAATTCGATTTGAAAAGCGCCCACACTCTGGAAGAAATCGCGGCTTTGCAGGAAAACGATGCGCTGGCGCCGTTTCTTTTGCCGGTGGAACTGGTTTTTTCGGAATATCCGGCGGTGACCCTCAACGAAGAGGGCCGCACCCGCGCCCTGAACGGCGCGCCGCTGATCCAGAAGCATTTGACCGGCGGCAGCCTGCCCCCCGAAGAGGCGCTTTGCCGCGTTTATGATCACCAAGGCGAATTTTTGATGCTGGGGCGCGGCGGCCGGCTGGATATCGGTCTGCCCGCCATTTTCTGCCACAAAATTTTTGCCATTTAAAAGGACGGATTCACTTATGCCCGAGCAACAGGTCGTTTATGCGCTTGGCTTTTTTGATGGAGTTCATATCGGTCACCGCGCCATTCTTGCCGCCGCGCGCAGGCTGGCGGCCGAAACCCATCAGCGATCCGGCGTGTTTACTTATGAAAACCATCCACAAACCGTGCTGCGCGGCATTTCGCCGCCGCTCATCACCACCCCGGCCGAGCGCAAGGCGCTTTTTCGCGCCTGCGGCATGGAAACGATTTTGATTCTGCCGTTCACCAAAGAATTTGCAGATCGATCGCCCGAAGCGTTTCTCGACCTTTTGATCGAGCGCTATCACTGCGGCGGCCTTTGCAGCGGGCGCAACTTCCGCTTCGGCGCAAAAGCCGCGGGCAGCGCCGAACTGCTGCAGAGCCTTTGCAAACAGCGTGGGCTTGCCTGCCGCATCGTTTCTTCTTTGCAGGAACACGGCCAGACCATCAGCTCCACCAAAATTCGCCGCCTGATCGAAAACGGCGAAATGGAAGCGGCGGCCCGCTGGCTTGAGCGCCCGTTTTCTCTGGCAGGGGTCATCGCCCACGGCGACGGCCGCGGCGCGGGCCTGGGCATCCCCACCATCAACAGCATGCTGCCCCCCAACAGCGTTTTGCCCAAACTGGGCGTTTATGCCACGCTGACCCTTTTGGAAGGGCAGATCTATCCTTCCGTGACCAATGTGGGCCTTCGCCCCACCTTTTTAAAAACCGCACAGCCCACGGTGGAAACCCATATTCTTTCCTTCCGCGGCGAGGTTTATGGCCGTTCCGCCCGCGTTTTTTTCTGTAAATATCTGCGAAGCGAAGAAAAGTTCCCCACCCCCCAGGCGCTGACGGCGCAGATCGCCCGCGATACCGGGCGCGCTTTGAATTTTTTGGAATCCTATGACAGGAGTGGAATCCATGACCTTTCTGAATAATCTTTATGCCTCCTTTGTGATTTTTTGCAGCAATTTCAACGCCCGGTTCGGTCATCTGATCAATCTGGTTCTGATCTTGCTGTTTCTTGCGCTGATCTTTCTGCTGTTTTGGCGCACTTTGCGCGCGAGCCTGCGCGTTCGGCATATCCGTTCAGAGCTGGTGCTGCCCGCCATCGAGCCGGAACGCCAGCAGCGCTATATCCAGCATCTTTCCGAAGCCATCCGCATCCCCACCGTCACCGGCGACAGCCGCGGCCTTGCCCGGCTGCAAGAGCTGCTGCAGCGGCAGTTCCCCCTTGTTTTTTCAAAATTTGAGGTGACCCGCCCTCAGGGCGGCAGCTTGATCCTGCGCTGGAAGGGCGCCGACCCCCAAGGCAGAAAACCCGTTTTATTTTGCGGCCATATGGATGTTGTGCCCACCGACGGCCAGGAATGGAAGCGCGACCCCTTCTGCGGCGAAGTGGAAGAGGGCGTCTTGCATGGGCGCGGCGCTTTAGATTGCAAAAATGTGGTGATCGGCCTGATGGAAAGCGCCGAAGAGCTGCTGGAGCAGGGCTTCACCCCCGGCCGAGATGTTTATTTTGCTTTCGGCATCGATGAAGAAACCGGCGGCAAGCAGGGCGCTCACGCCATTGCGGAATATTTTTCGAAAAAAGGCATCTCTTTTGAGATGATTTTGGATGAAGGCAGCAACATCACCACCTCGCATCTGGGCAACCCCAAGTTCCCCGCCGCTTTGGTGGGGGTGGCCGAAAAAGGCTCCGCCGTGTTCCGCCTCACCGCGCGCACCAAAGCGGGCCACGCCGCCATGCCGCCCCAGCATACCGCGCTGGGCATCCTTTGCGAAGCGGTCTGCCGCGTGGAAGGCGCGCCGATGCATAAACGGATGCTGCCCGTCATGCGCCAGTGCATGACTTATTCCATGCCGGCGATGGATTTCGGTTCCCGCGCGGCGGTGGCGAACCTGCCCTATACATCGCCGCTGCTGTTCCATTTCACGCGGCATAACGCCCAGATCTCTTCGCTTTTCCACACCACCTTCGCCGCCACGCAGGCCAGCGGTTCCGATGCCGCCAATGTGCTGCCCGAAGAAGCCGACGCCACACTGAATGTGCGCGTTTTGCAGGGCGACACGCTGGAATCGGTTCAAAGCTATCTGGAAGCGCTGCTGACCGATCTGCCGGTCACGGTGGAACTGATCTCGGGCAGCGAACCTTCGGCCGTTTCCGAAACCAAAGGGCCCTGTTATGACCGCCTGGAAGCCACTTTGAAAGAAACCTTCGGGTCTTTGGCGGTGATTCCCGCCATTATGCCCGCGGGCACAGACACCAAGCATTACACCAAGCTGAGCGATTCGATCTATCGCTTCATGCCCTTCTATACCGATCCATCCACCTTTGCCGGCATTCATGCGGCTGATGAATCCATCCGCTGCGACAGCTTTGCTTCCGGCATCCGTTTCTATATGGGGCTGATCAAGAAACTATGAGCAAGAAAAAATTGAAAAAAGCCCTTTGGCGCTCGGCTTCTGTGCTGCTGCTGATGGCATTGATGGTCGTTTCCAAACAGCTGGGCGTTCTGCCCGTCAGCGCCACCCCTCCCGAAGAGTTTCAGCTGCATTTCATCGATGTGGGGCAGGGCGACGCCATGCTGCTCACCTGCGCGGGCAAAACCGCCATCATCGACGCCGGCACACCCGACAGCCGCGGCCAGCTGCTCACCTATCTTCACACCCACGGCGTTTCAAAACCCACTTATATTTTCGCCACGCACCCCCATTTCGATCATATCGGCGGCATGGGCGCAGTGGTGGATGCCTTCGGCTGCAAGACTTTTGTCATGCCCCGCGCCACCAGTAACACCCAGACTTTTGAAGGGATGCTGGGCAGCGTTTCCTATACGGGCGCCGAGCTTGTTTATGCCAAAGAGGGCGATAAATTCGAAATGGGCGATGTGACCTTTGAAGTGCTTTCCCCGCCCGAAGGTCAGGAAACCAGCAACTTAAACGAAACTTCCCTTGTTCTTCTGGTGCGCTATGGGGAATATAGCTTTCTGCTGACGGCCGACGCCGAAAAAGCCAACGAGAAGGTCTATTCCAAACTGATCGATGAACCGGTCACGGTGATGAAAGCCGCCCACCACGGCAGCAGCACTTCGAACAGCAAGTATCTGTTAAGCGCCGCCCAGCCCAAATTCATCGTTATCAGCTGCGGGCTGAACAATCCTTTCGGCCACCCCCACCCCAGCGTGATGAAACGCTTTAAAAAGCTGGATTGCACCATTCTGCGCACCGATCAGCAAGGCTCTGTGGTTTTCACCATCAAAGGAGGAGAACTCAGTTATGAAACCGAACGATGATTTTTATATTTTAGATCGTTTCGAAGAAGCTTTTGCCGTTTTCGAAACGCCCGACGGTTCCATGAAACTCATTCCCCGCGGTGAACTGCCCCCCGAAACCGCCGAAGGCGATTGCTTTTTGCTGAAAAACGGTCGCTGGATCCCGCAGCCGCAGGAAACGGCCCGCCGCAAAGAGCGCATCCGCGAAAAGATGGAAAAACTGTTCCATCCTCACAACTGATCTACCGGTCGATCGGCCGTAGCCAGTGTTTTAAGGCGCTATACCCAATCAAACGCTTTTATTGCGTGATGAGGCCGTCATCCCCGCTCTTCTGATGTTGGCGCCGCCTGCGCGGCATGATCCGGCCGATCGGCCGCGGCAGGGTTCTGACGGGCTATACAGCTATTGCGTGTTTGATGCCGGAATTCCAGCGGCGAAAACCGTTTCTCGGCTGCCTGTCATTTGCAAGAAAAAGGGCGGTTTGCCGCGCCGCATCGTCATAGAAAAACGCCTCGATCTTTTCAAGATCGAGGCGTTTCTTTATACATTTTCTTTTTCTTCCGCGCGCCCCGGCAGCAGGGCCATGCAATCGACCGGGATCGCCGCCAGACGGGCCTTGCGCGGCAGATGGCTCATTACATGAAACAAGGCGCATCGCCCGTCATACGGCCATTTTGCCGCAAACGGCCATCATCATAACACACAATCCGTTTCTTCCGGCGCTGCGGCCGTTAAACCACGGTGTGATAGCTTGCTTCGCGCTTCTTTTTCAGATGGCGGAAAAGCGGCACCAGCAATTCATGGATCAACAGCGGCACGGCGGATACGGCGATGAGCACCAGCCATTCTTTCAGATGCAGGCTGTAAGTGCCGAACACTTTCACGAGGAAAGGCACTTCCGTCACGGCGATCTGCAGCAGCAGGCCGATGCCAAACGCGCCGATCATGAATTTGTTTTCCAAAAGGTTCATGGTGAAAATGGATTTTTCCACATTGCGCATGCCGATGGCATGGAACAGCTGGGAAACCCCTAAAATGGTGAAGGCGAAGGTCTGAGATTCCGCCAGCACATGGGCATTTTTCAGCTGGGCCGCGATATTGGCCAGGGTGACAGCTTCGCCGCTGCCATGCAGCAGGCGGATGGGCACGAACACGAAGGCGCCCAAGGTCAAAGAAGCGATGATCACGCCATAGAACAGCGTTAAAAAGATGCCGCCTTCGGCAAACAGGCTTTCGCCGGGGTCGCGGGGCGGGCGCTTCATAATGGTGGAAGTATCGTTTTTATCGACCCCCAGCGCCAGGCCGGGCAGCGAATCGGTGATCAGGTTCACCCACAGGATGTGGATGGCTTTCAGCGGCGCGGCAAGCCCCGCAAGGATGGCCGCAAACATGGTGATGATTTCGCCGAAGTTTGAAGAAAGCAAAAACAATACCGATTTTTTGATGTTGGCATAGATGCCGCGGCCCTCTTCGATGGCCTTTTCGATGGTGGCGAAATTATCATCCGTCAGCACCATGTCGGCGGCGCTTTTGGCCACATCGGTGCCGGTGATGCCCATGGCCACGCCGATATCGGCGGCTTTCAAAGAAGGCGCGTCGTTGACGCCGTCGCCGGTCATCGAAACGATATAGCCCTTGGCGCGCAGCGCTTTCACGATCATCACTTTATGTTCGGGGGAAACACGGGCGAACACGCGCAGGTTATCAACGATCTTCGTCAGGTCTTCCACGGTCATATCATCCAGCTGTTCGCCGCTCATGCACTGTTCTTCATGCTGAGCGATGCCCAGTTCGCGGGCGATGGCGAAAGCGGTGTCGCGGTGGTCGCCGGTGATCATCACTGTGCGCACGCTGGCGCCTTTGAAAATGGTCACGGCGTCTTTGGCTTCGGGGCGGGGCGGGTCGATCATGCCCACAAGACCCACGAAAGTGAGGTCTTCTTCTTTCACGCCTTCGGCGTTTTCGCGGTAAGCCAGCGCCAGCACGCGCAGCGCATCCAGCGACATTTCTTTCATGGCGCCCATGATGCTCTTGCGGTCAGCCTCTTCCATGGGGCGGCGCTGGTCGTTGATGAGGATATGGGTGCAATGTTTCATCACCTGATCGGGCGCGCCCTTGGTATAGGCCACGGTGCCTTCGCCCATACGGTGTTTTGTGGTCATCATTTTGCGGGTGGAATCGAACGCCAGCTCATCGATGCGCGGCATGGCGGTTTCCAGCCCGCTGCGGCTGACCTGATGGGCCGCGCCCATATCCAGCAAGGCGATCTCGGTGGGGTCGCCATAGCGGCCGCCTTCGATGGAAGCATCGTTGCAAAGCACAAAGCCTTTCATGAAATGGCTGTCTTTGCTTTCGGCCAGCTTCGAAATGCCATAGCTTTCATCATCGCTGAAACAGCGCACCACCGTCATGCGGTTTTGCGTCAATGTGCCTGTTTTATCGGAACATACCACGCTGACAGCGCCCAGTGTTTCCACAGAGGGCAAGCGGCGCACGATGGTATTCACCTTCACCAGCCGCTGAACGCCCAGCGCCAGCACAATGGTCACCACGGCCGGCAGGCCTTCGGGAACGGCAGCCACCGCCAGCGAAATGGCGGTGATCAGCATTTCGATCACATTGCGGTGCTGCACCAGCGCGATGACGAACAATCCCACGCAAAGGGCAATGGCCACAAGGCCCAGCAGTTTGCCCAGATCGGCCAATCGCTTTTGCAGCGGCGTCAGCTCTTCTTCGGATTCGTTGATCATCTTGGCGATCTTGCCGATCTCGGTCTCCATGCCGGTTTTCACCACGATGCCTTCGCCGCGGCCATAAGAAACCGTGGTGGTCATATAGCCCATGTTGATGCGGTCGCCCAGCGGGGTTTCCGCTTCACAGACGAACGAAGCATCTTTTTCAACGGGAACCGATTCGCCCGTCAGCGCCGATTCATCCACCTTCATGTTGATGGTTTCCACCAGCCGCAGATCCGCCGGGATCTGGCGGCCCGCTTCCAGCACCACCACATCGCCCGCCACCAGCTCTGCCGCGGGGATCTCTAAGATCTGGCCGCTGCGCCTGACGGTGGCCGTGGGGCTCGACATTTTCTTCAGGGCTTCCAGCGCCTGCTGCGCCTTGCCTTCCTGAATCACGCCGATCACGGCGTTTACCAAAATGACCACCAGCACGATCACCGCGTCTGAAACTTCTTTGAGCAGCAGCGAGATGCCCGCCGCGGCAAAAAGAATATAGATCATCGGCTCATTGAGCTGGGCCAGAAACATCTGCCATTTGGTTTTCCCCTTTTTTTCAACAAGGGCGTTAGGGCCGTTTTTGGCCATGCGCTCTTTCGCCTGTTCCTGGGAAATGCCGGCAGCAATGTTTGTGGAAAGCTCTTCTTCGGTTTGGGTCACTGTTCTGTTTTCAAACACTGTTTTTCCACCTCGTTCTTCCGTTTTTTCTCATTTTGCCGCACTCTTTTGCATATTTAATTATTTTGCCGCAAAATGACTGAAATATAAAAAAAGACTTTTTGTAAAGCCCTTGCGTGCTTTACAAAAAGTCTCGTTAACCTTTTGGGCCGCAAAAGCAGATGCCGAAGCATCATGATGTTGCCGTTGCGCTTTGTAACTACTCCCTTTTTGTGGTAGAGTAATCGTATCTTATTTTATTTTATTTGTCAAGTGTCATTTTGACGGGGCGCAGAAAGGAATCGTGAGAATCTTTTCATATAACAGATCGCCGGCGTTGACAATGGAATATTCCAGCGTCATGCTGCTTTCTTTCAGCTCATACACGGCATCGACGCCCATTTCCATGGCTTTTTCATAGCCTTCGCCTTTGCTGCCCACCACCGCGATCACTCTTGCGCCATATTTTTTGCCCACTTTGGCCACTTCCACCGGCACTTTGCCCAGCACCGATTGATAATTCATCTGGCCTTCGCCCGTGATGATGACATCGGGCTTCACTTCGGCCACCAGCCGCTCAAAGCCCACCACATCGTTAACGATCTCAAAGCCATGCATCAGGCGGGCGTTGAAAAACGCCATCAGGCCCGCGCCCATGCCGCCCGCGGCGCCCGCGCCCGGCAGATCTTTCACATCGCGCCCCAGATCGCGCTGGATCACGCGGGCAAAATTGCGCAGCGCTTCATCCAGAACAGGCAGATCTTTTTCTTTGGCGCCCTTTTGGGGGCCGAAAATATAAGCCGCGCCGTTTTCACCGCATAAGGGGTTGCTCACATCACAGGCCACGCGGAACTGCGCCTGTTTCAGCCGGGGGTCCATTCCGGTGATATCGATGGATTCCAGCTGCAATAAGCCGTTTGCGCCGGAAGGAATATCCATGCCGTTCTTATCCAGCAGCTTCACGCCCAGGGCTTGCAGCATCCCCGCGCCGCCGTCGCTGGTGGCGCTGCCGCCGATGCCCATGATGAATTCCGTGCAGCCGCGGTTGAGCGCATCTGAAATCAGCTCGCCTGTGCCATAGGTGGTGGTGGAAAAGGGGTCGCGCTTCCACGCGGGCACCAGCGGCAGCCCCGAAGCGCTGGCCATTTCCAGCACAGCCGTTTTGCCATCGCCCAGCAGGCCATAGGCCGCCATGGTCTTATCGAAAACAGGGCCCGTGACCCACACCGCCTGTTTTTTGCCCCCTGTGGCCAAAACAAGCGCTTCTACTGTGCCTTCACCGCCATCGGCGATGGGCACCTGATAAATAGTCGGCGCGCCGTGAAAACGCTCTAATAGCGCATGCTCCACTATTTCGCAAATGTTTTTTGAAGTTAAGCTGCCCTTAAAACTATCGGGCGCTATCACAAAAATCATTTTTATCCCCCCTGCTGCCAAGCAGCAATCTCATATTCTACTCGCGAAAGTACATAATACTATACATCAAACAAAAAGGAATTGCAAAAAAAATTTTCAAATATCTTGCAATTTTTTCAATGATAGTATACTATTATAGTACACATTCTCCCACTTGCTTGACACACTTCTTTCTTTTCCATACTTTTCGCCAATTTCCCCGCAAAAATTCGTTTTATAGTATAAATGCCCAAAAGTTTTTTGATTTATTTGTTAAAAATTCCACAATAACGATTTTGTGGAAAGCGTAAAATTTTCTAAAATCACCGGCAAATCCCTTGCATCCAAGGCGAGATGCGGGTATGCTCATTATAAAAGAGCTCTGCAAGCTTATTATCGATCACATTTCATCACTGAGAAAGGATGTTTAACATGAAAGCATTGAAAGCGACCGAGCACATCTGGTGGGTGGGGGCGCTGGATCCCGATCTGCGTGTATTCGATATCGTCATGCATTCCGATTACGGCACCACCTATAACTCCTATTTAGTGCGCGGCAAGCAGAAAACCGCCCTGTTTGAAACCGTGAAAGAAGCGTTTTTCGAGCAGCAGCTGGAAGAGATCCGCAGCGTGATGGATCCCGCGGAAATCGATTATATCGTGGTGGATCACACCGAGCCCGACCATTCGGGCAGCATCCGCAAAATGCTTCAGCTGGCCCCCAACGCCACTGTGCTGGGCAGCGCCACCGCCATCTCTTTTTTGAAAGAGATCATCAACGAACCTTTTAACCACCGCGCCGTCACCGAAAAAGACAGCGTGGATCTGGGCGGGCTGACTTTGCAATTCATCGCGGCGCCCATGCTGCATTGGCCCGATTCCATGTATACCTATATCCCCGAAAAAAAAGCACTGTTTTCCTGCGACAGTTTCGGCTGCCATTACAGCGATAAGCGCGTTTTCAACGACCTGATCGACGGCGATTTCACCGAAGCTTACCGCTATTATTTTGATAACATCATTGGGCCTTATAAAAACCCCCATATGCTCAATGCTTTAAAAAAGATCGAAAACCTGCCCATCGAATTCATCGGCAACGGCCACGGCCCCGTGCTGCGCAGCAACATCCCCCACTATTTGGAGCTTTACCGCCAGTGGAGCGCGCCCACACAATCGTTTGAGCCCATGGTGGCCGTTTGTTATGTTTCGGCCTATGGCTACACGAAGCTTTTGGCCAAGCATATCGAGCAGGGCCTTTTGGCCGGCGGCATCCGCGATGTGCGCTCTTTCGACCTCGTGAAAGACGACGCGCAGGCGGCCCAGAAGGCCGTTTGCGAAAGCGATGGCTTCCTGCTGGGTTCCCCCACCATTCTGGGCGACAGCCTGCCGCCCATCAACCAGCTGCTGGTGGGGCTCAACCCCGTCATCCACAGGGGCAAGCTGGCGTGCGCTTTCGGTTCTTATGCCTGGAGCGGCGAGGGTGTGCCCAACCTGACGGCGCGCATGGAAACGCTGCGCCTCAAGCAGCCGATCCCCGGTTTGAAAGTTCGCCTGCGCCCCACAGAGGCCGATCTGGCCGCCGCCGAAGATCTGGGCCGCCAGTTTGCCAACGCATTGCTCAACCGCTAAAGGAGAATTTTTATGGAAAAAATCTGGCATTGCCCTGTCTGCGGGCAGGATTTTCCGGGCGAACAGCCGCCTGACCCCTGCCCGATCTGCGGCGCTTCCGCCGCACTTTTCACCTCTGCCGATGCGCCCGCGCCGAAAAAATGGCGCTGCATGGTTTGCGGCCAGGTGTTCGAAGGCGATCATCCCCCGGTGCCCTGCCCGGTATGCGGCGCGGGGGAACAGGCTTTTGAACCTGTGGCCGAAGAAACAGAAGTGTTCCACCGCGACACCCAAGAGCATTTTGTGCTCATCGGCGGCGGCGCGGCCGCCATGGAATGCGCCAAAGCGCTGCGCCAGCGCAACAAGACGGCCGCCATCACCATGATCTGCGGCGAAGGCGTTCTGCCCTATAACCGCCCCGCCCTCAGCGATGTGGTGGCCGATGGGCTTTCTTATCTTTCCATCATGCTTCAAGACGCTTCGTGGTATGAAAACGAACAGAATTTCACCATGGTCACCGAAGCAAGGGCCGCCCGCATTTTGCCGAATGAAAAGAAAGTGGAGCTGGAAAACGGCAAGACCCTTTCTTATGATAAGCTGCTCATCGCCACAGGCGCCGATCCGTTCATGCCCGTCACGCTGGCGCCCGATGCGATGCCCGCCTTTTCCCTCCGCACCTTCGCGGATGCGCAGGCTCTGCTTTCCGCCGCGAAGCCCCAGCGCCACGCGGCGATCGTGGGCGGCGGCATTCTGGGCATCGAAGCGGCTGTCGCCCTGGCGGGCCGTGGCCTGAAGGTCACGGTTTTGGAATATGGCGACCGCATCATCAAGGCGCAGGCCGATGAATTCGTCAGCAAACGGCTGGCCGAACATCTGGAAAGCCGCGGCATGACCGTAAGAACCGGCGTTTCGGTAAGCCGGGTGGAAAAAGACCATTTGCTCTTATCCGACGGCAGCGCGCTTGCCTGTGATCTGGTGCTGGTTTCTGCCGGCGTGCGCAGCCAAACCGCGCTGGCCAAAGATTGCGGCATCGCCGTGGAACGCGGCATCGTGGTGGATGCTTCGATGCGCACCTCGCTGCCCGATATCTATGCGGCGGGCGATTGCGCCGAATACCAGGGACGCACCTGCGGCCTTTGGAGCACCGCTGCCGCCATGGGCAAAACCGCGGGTTCCGCCATGGCGGGCCAGCCCGAAACGGAATATCTGCCCCTGCCCCCGGCCACGGTTTTCGAAGAAGACGGCATCAGCATTTTTTCGGCGGGCAACACCGGTTCCCCCAACAGCCAGACCCTGCTGTTTGAAAACCGCTTTTCCAATATCTATCGCAAGCTGGTGTTTGAAGGCGGGCGGCTGACCGGCGTTATTTTCTATGGCGATACGGCGGGCGCGGCTTCGGCCATCGACCTGCTGGGCAAAAACGCCGCGATGAAACAAGCCATTGCCCTGCTGGCATAAACCTTTGGCGTTTTTCCCGGATGATCCCGAAAGAACTTCCCTTTCAATGGGGAGCAGGATAAAAAGCAACAGAACGCCCGCTTTGCCTGTCGGCAAGCGGGCGTTCTGCCCTATCATCCGGTATCTCTGTAAAAGAGGGGGAACAGCAGTTTATTGGGAAATGCCTTTCACGGCCATCACGAAATGGAAGCCCCCAGCGCTTTGGCGGCCTCTGTTTTTTCGCTGCCCAGCACAGTGCCGAGGTTTTTGCAGCCCAGATAACGCTCAAAACCCGCATACCAGGCCAGAGGATAGCTGTAATCGGTGGTGCCCGCCGTCATCAGCAAAACCGTTCCTTTTTGGGCGAATTGTTTTTTATCCTTTGCGGTCAGCGCATAGAGCCTGTCTACGGCGGTTTTCAGCAGGCCCGAAATTTCCCACCAATAGACCGGTGATGCAAACACGATCACATCCGCTTCGACAAACGCCTGATAGATCTGCTGCATATCATCCTGCTGCACGCAGAAACGCGGGGCGTCTTTCCCCCTGCGCAGGCATCCCCCGCAATCCAGACAGCCGTTGATCTCCATCCCCTGCAGGTAAAATTCTTTCACCGAGTTGCCCGCGCTTTTCGCGCCCTCGGAAAAGCGATAACCACTGCCAGCAGATCTGCCCCATCGTTTATGCCATGAACATCATCGGCCAGAAATGGAAGATCCCCATTCTGTGGAATATCGCCGAGTATCGGTCTTTGCATTACAATGAGCTTAAGCGGCTGATCACGCCCATCACAAACACCATGCTCACCCGCTGCCTTCGTGAGCTGGAAGAGGCAGGCATGGTCTATCGGCTGAACCATAACACCATCCCGCCCTCTGTGGAATATCTTCTCACAGAGCGGGGAGCTTCGCTGATGCCCGCCTTGAAAGAGCTTTACCGCTGGGGCAAAGCCCAGCAGGAATAATTCTTCCGCCGCAAAAGCAGGAGGGCCGATCAAAATCGATCGGCCCTCCTGCTTTTTATGTTGTTCCCGCCCCGTTGGGGCAAGATGGTTTCTGCTTAGCCCTGATGTACGACGCAGCCGTCGATCATCGTGACGACGCATTTGCTCATGCTGCTGAAGGGATGGCCGGTGAACACGGCCAGATCGGCGTCTTTGCCCACTTCGATGCTGCCGACGCGATCTGCAACACCCAGCAGGGTGGCGGGTTCAATGGTCACGCCGCGGAAAGCCGCTTCTTCGCTCAGGCCGTGGCACATCAGCATGCCCACCGTCATCGGCAGATATTGTGTCTGAGAAGCGGTGTCGGCGGTGATGCAGACATGCAGGCCGGCGTTTGCCAGAATGCCGGTGTTTTCCACATTCATGCCGCGGATCTCTTCTTTGACCGGCGCCCACAGGTGGGGGCCGACCACGCAGGTCACCTGTTTCTTTTGCAGCACATCGACGATCTTATAACCTTCCGTCACATGCTCGATGGAATATTTCAGCCCGAATTCTTCACAGATCTTCATGGCTGTGCAAATATCATCCGCGCGGTGTGAATGGATGCGGCAGCGCATTTCGCCGCGCACCACGGGAACCAGCGCATCCATCTTGAAATCGGGCTTGGGGGGTTCTTTGGAAGGATCTTTTTCCGCCGCCAGCAGCGCGTCGGAATAGACCTTGGCGTCATGCAGCGTCTGGCGCAGCAGCGCCGCGGTGCCCATGCGGGTCATCGGCATTTTATTGCTTGTGCCGAAAACGCGCTTGGGGTTTTCGCCCAGCGCCATTTTCATCTGCTCTGTGCCGGGCAGAATCATTTCTTCGGCGGTATGGCCGCGCAGTTTATAAACAATGCCTGTGCCGCCGATCACATTGGCGGAACCGGGCAGTGTGCAAACCGTGGTGAAGCCCGCGTCGCGCACTTTTTCAATGGCATAATCCCAGGGGTTGATGGCATCCGCCGCGCGCACCTGCGGGGTGATGGGGTCGCTCATTTCGTTGCCGTCTTTGCAGAGAGAAGGCATGGTATCGGGTTCATTGAAGTTGGAGATATGGGTATGGGCATCAATAAGGCCGGGGGTGATATAGCCGCCCTTGGCATCGATGATCTCTGCCCCCGCGGGGATCTGCACTTCGGCGCCCACCGCGGCGATCTTTCCGTTTTCCACCAGCACCGTGCCGTTTTCATAGGTCTTGCCCGTGACGGTAACGATTTTGCCGTTTGTCAATGCAATCATGTTTTCATTTCTCCTTTTCCGATGTTTATTTTGATAAAACCGGCGCTTTGCCGGCTTGATGCTCTTGTTTCACGCCCGCTATAACAGCGGGGTGATGAGCCTTAACAGGCTTTCCTTGATCTTATCTTTCAGCGGTCTTGCCCGATAAAGCTCGGGGGTAAGCCTTGTGGCGCCGCGCATATCGTTTTCAAACGCGTGGCGGCATTCCAGCGCGAATTCTCTGTCATAGACCATGGCGTTGATCTCGAAATCGAGATCGAACGAACGGATATCGAAATTGGTTGTGCCCACCGAAGAAACCAGATCATCCATCACAAAGGTTTTGGCGTGAAGAAAGCCGGGATATAAATAAACCTTTGCCCCGCACCGCAGCAGCTCGCCCATATGTGAAAAAGTGACATGATAGGCATAGGGCTTATCGGGCACACCGGGGATCATCACCCGCACATCCACCCCCGAAAGCGCCGCGCAGCGCAGGGTGGCCATCAGCGTTTCATCCGGCACGAAATAAGGGGTTTGAATATAAAGATAACGCCGCGCGTGGGCGATCATCATCTGATAGCTTTCTTTGGTGTAAGGGTAGCTGCTGTCGGGCCCGCTGCAAATGATCTGCACCCCCGCGTTCCCCGTTTCTTCGGGTTCTTTCAAATAAAGCGGCAGGCTTTCTTCCGCATCGATCTTATCCTGATAGGGCTTCTTATGCTGAGAATCTAAATAGACCCAATCGCGCATGAACCGGAACTGGATATCGCGAACACAGCTTCCCGTCAGCCGAATGGAGGTATCTCGCCAAGGTTTGATCCGTTTATCATACCCAAGGTAATCATCACCGATATTAATACCACCAGTATAGGCTATTTTGCCATCGATGACGACCATTTTGCGGTGCATGCGGTAATTGATCTGAAGCAGGGTTTCGATGCGCGAAGGCAGATAGCCATAGACCATGCCGCCCGCGCGTTCCAGCGGCAAAAAATCAGCGGGCTTTGTTCTCAAACAGCCCAGTGTATCATAGATCAGCCGAACCTTGACCCCTTGTGACGCTTTGCGGGTCAAAAGCTGCAAAAAGCGTTTGCCGCTTTCATCTTTGGCTTTCAAAATAAAATAAAGAACATGGATGCTTTCTGTTGCTTCTTCGATCTCGGCAAACATTTTTTCATATTTTGCCTGTGCCGAAGTCAGCAAAACCGCCGTATTATCCTGTGTATAAACAGCGCCGCTGCCATGAAGATTGGAAAGCACAAGGTTCTGATATTCTTCGCGGCCCTGCCCGCTGATGGGCAGCTTGTCGCTCAGCAGCGCCTGCTGGGCGGCGATGCCTCCGCGGGCATATTCCGCCGCGCGCTCGCTGGGCCGCCAGCGGTGAGATAAAATTTTGAACTTCATGGTGCTGCCGAAGAAAAAATAAAGAATAAACCCCAGGAACGGCGCGAACGCAAAAATCAAAAGCCACGCCAGCGTGCTGCCCACTTGTTTTTTGCGCACAAATAAAATAGAGATGGCCGTTGCCAGGTTGACAAGGTATAAACAAAAAAGCAAAACGCCCAAGGCATTCTTCCTTTCCGAATTTTCTTTTTTACCGTTATGTTATTGCCGCGCCCACGGCGCCCATCGCCGCAGGCGGGCCGTGAAATAAAGTATAATAATCGCTTTGCGATTATTATATCACAGTTTGAACCTCAGCGTATTCCAAAATAGTTTAGCCGCTGTCGTTCACATTGCCCACAACCGGCTTTTCTCAGCGCCTTCCCGCGAATTTGCCCGTTTCGGCCGCAAGATAATTTTTCAGCCGCGGCAGCGCGTTTTCCATATCTCTGCGCCCCTCTTGATAAAGGGCTTTCAATTTCTCGGTGTTCTTTTCCACCGCCGAAACATTTACCGCTTTCTGGGGGCGAATCACGAAGACCTTCCCCGCATCTTCCAGCCGATCCAGCCGATCCATCTGTTTGTTATAACGGTCGTCCATTTGCAGCAGAGCTTTTTGCAGCGCGGGCCATTGGCTGAAGGCCCTGCGATAGACCAGCGCCAGCGAATGTTCGGGCGGCAGCGGCAAAGGCAGCGCTTTGCGCTGGCCGCGTGGATGGGTCAGCACGGCGATGACCTTTTCGTGGCCGTCTTGCAGCGCTTTTTCGGCGGGCACCGCGTCTGAGATGCCGCCGTCATAATAAAGCTCGCCGCCCACATCCATGGGCTTCGCCAGAAAAGGCAGGCTGCTGGAAGCCACCGCCGCGCGGAAAATTTCATCGCCCAGCTGCGTTTTTTGAAAATAGGCGGCCTGCCCTGTGCGGCAGGAGGTGGCGACGGCGATATATTTTTGCGCCGAAGCAAAAAAGATGCCGTAATCAAACGGCACCAGCCGTTCCGAAAGTTCACCGAACATAAAATCAAAATTAAAGGCGCTGTGGTTTTTGATCAGCTGGCCGATGCCCAAATAGCGCGGGTCGCGCACATAAGAAAGGTTGATCTGGGCCGATCTGCCGATTTGCCGCGAAACATAGCTCAGCCCGTTCAGCGCGCCGGCCGATACGCCGTAGACCGCCGAAAAATAGAGATCATGTTCCATCAAAACATCCAATACGCCCGAAGTATAAACGCCGCGCAGCGCGCCGCCCTCTAACACAATTGCTCCCGGCTCCATTCGTTTTCCCGCCTTTCCGTTTTTAAAATATATGGGCATCATAACGCTTTCTTGCATAAAATGCAAGGTTTCACGCCCAAACCATCTTTCGGGCGGTATTTTTCAAAGCCCGCCGTCCCCTGTTATTGTTGCTGCACCGGCCCTTTTTTATCCCTGTTTTTCCCTGACAAAAAAGGGCGCGCCGCAAAACGGAACGGTCAAAGCCCTTCCCCCACAAGAATTTCTGTTCGGATCTCTTTCCGACACAGCTTGCAGGGTCGAAGCTTGGTTCGACCGCGATTTTGCAGCGCGCCCCGGCGGCTCTTTATTTGCTTTTATGCCAAATGGAACACATTGATGAGCAGCAGCCAGCCCAG
This sequence comes from Acidaminobacterium chupaoyuni, assembly GCF_047936785.1. Taxonomy (GTDB): domain Bacteria; phylum Bacillota; class Clostridia; order Oscillospirales; family Butyricicoccaceae; genus Acidaminobacterium; species Acidaminobacterium chupaoyuni. The sequence goes on along the minus strand of NZ_CP176394.1, from coordinate 766,797 downwards.
GCCATAATAAGAGATCACCGCCACCAGATCGTTCACCGTGGTGATCAGCGGGCCGGAAGCCACAGCAGGGTCAATTCCTATCTTCTGAAAGAACAGCGGAATCACCGTGCCCGACAGGGCGGAAAGGATCATCGCCAGAATCATCGCCAGCCCCAGGCAGCCCGAAATGGCAAACGAAAACAGCGGCGAATTCCCCTGTATGCAAAGGTAACCGCCGATCACGACAAACGACAAAACGCCTAAAATCAGCCCGTTGAGCAGGCCGATGCGGGATTCTTTCCAAACAAGGGCGGCCTGTTGCTTGCCCGAAACCTGTTTATCCATCAACACACGAATGGCCACGGCCAGCGATTGGGTTCCCACATTGCCCGCCATATCAAGAATCAGCGATTGGAAACACATGATAATGGGCAGCTGCGCCACGATCGATTCAAACAGCCCCACCACCGAAGAAACGCCCAGCCCCATCACCAGCAGGATGACCAGCCACGGCAATCTTTTGCGCACGCTCATGCGGATGGGTTCCACCAGATCTTCTTCGGCCGTCAAACCGGCCAGCTTAGCGTAATCATCATTCAGTTCATCTTCGATCACGCCCACCAGATCGGGGGCGGTGATCACGCCGATGAGCCGGTTGTCGTTATCCAGCACAGGAATCGAATCTTCGGAGTAATCTTTGATCTGTGAAATATAATCTTCGATCAGCGATTTCGCATAGGCATAGGGATAAGAAGTGGTCATGATATCCCGCAGCGCCGTGCCTTCGCGGGCGATGATCAAATCTTTCAGATCGATGGCGCCGCAAAAAGTCTGGTTTTCATCCACCACATAAAGGGTGGTGATGTTATCGTTTTCGGCGGCCTGTTCGATCAGGCTGGACATTGCTTCTTTGATCGAAGCGTTATCGCGAATGGCAATGTAATTCGTGGACATTTTGCTGCCGATCTCGTCTTCATCAAAAGAACTCAGCAGCCGGATCTCAGACCGGGATTCGGCGTTCATCAGGTCGATCAGGGAATCCCGTTCTTCTTTTTCCATCTGCTGCAAAACTTCCACAGCAGAAGCAACTTCCATCTGTGAAAGCACTTCCACCTTTTTGCGGATGGTCAGTTCCTGAATATATTCGGCCATTCGTTCGGAATATTCCAGAATATTGGCCAGCGCTTCCACATCTAAAATCTTATAAAATTTGCCGCGCTCTTCTTTGGTGAGCAGATCAAGGGCCAGGGCGACATCTTTTTCGTGGTAGGAAAGGATCTTTTCTTTCAGGCCCTTGGGGGTCAGGTTGCTGCGGATCATCCCCGCGATCTCAACGCTGTAATCGGGATGAGCCGCCGCCATGCCGGTTTCAATTTTTTTCACTTCGCTCATTTTTTGCGCCTCCTTTACACATCAAAAATTCGGGTAAAGGCGGGCATAGATTCCACATACTGCCGAAAAATGGGCATAAAAATGCCATCGCCGGCGCTAAGCGGATGCTCTACACTCGCTTTCGCTGATGTAGTGCAGCGTTAGAACAGACAATGGCGCTCTTTTATCAACAGAAAAAGACGGTCAGAGCACAGACGGCCCTTCGCCATATGCTTTCTGGCAACAAAAGAGTGCCTTGCCTATACTTCGACTACTACTACCGTCCATGGTCTCACCTCACAATTTTTTAAATGATTTAAAACGGTTTTTCCTGCCGCACGCAAGTCTTCAGGCAAACCGCACGAACCGTTCAACGGCATCAGGCAGTCAGCCGCCCCAGGCGGGCCGTAAAATAAAATATCATAACCGTTTGCGGTTATTATACCATGAGTGCGAAGCACGAATGGTATAAAGTGGCCGGCGCCGTAGGCGGGCCGTGAAATAAAATATCATAACCGTTTGCGGTTATTATACCATGAGTGCGAAGCACGAATGGTATAAAGTGGCCGGCGCCCCAGGCGGGCCGTGAAATAAAATATCATAACCGTTTGCGGTTATTATACCATGAGTGCGAAGCACGAATGGTATAAAGTGGCCGGCGCCGTAGGCGGGCCGTGAAATAAAATATAATAACCGTTTGCGGTTATTATACCATTTATTTGTAGGATATTCAATCTTTCAGCGCCGAATTTCGCCCTCTTTTTTCTTGAAAAAGTTCGGTTTTCTCTTTGAACGGATGCTTCCCCCCAGCCGCGAACCGTTTGAAAAAGCCGGCCGCCCAGCTTTTTGGGGCGACCGGCTTTTCTTTCTTCTTGCGGCAGATTTTTAGAAGCAGGCGCGATAGATCTCTAACACATCCTTGGCGGAAAGGGGCTGGAACGCGCCTTGCAGCGCGGGTGTTGCCGCTTTTTTCGCCATGACCTCCAGATGATCTTCCGTGATGCCCACTTCATGCAGCGAAGCGGGGATCTTCAGCTCTTTGGTGAAAAATTCCTGTGTGCGGTCGATGGCCTTTTCGGCGATCTCTCTTTTCGGCAGAGAAGCATCGATGCCCCAGACATTTTTGCCATAGGCGGCGAACTGATCCACCGTTTCTTCGCAAAGCACATGGCGCATCCAGGCCGGGGTCAAAATGGCAAGACCCACGCCATGGGTGATATCAAAATAGGCCGAAAGCTCATGTTCCATGCTGTGAACGCCCCAGGGCACAAATTTGCCCAAACGGATCAGCCCGTTGATGGCCAGAGAAGAAGCCCACATCAGGTTTGCGCGCGCTTCGTAATTTTCGGGCTCGCGGCAGGCGATGGGACCATAGCGGAAACAGGTTTTCAAAATCGCTTCGGCCATGCTGTCGAGCAGATAAAAATCTTTATGCACCGAGAAATAGTTTTCCAGCGTGTGGCTGATGATATCGGCCGTTCCCGCCGCGGTGTGATAAGCGTTCACCGAATAAGTGTAGGTGGGATCGAGCACAGAAGCTTTGGGGCGCATATCGGGATGGCTGATGGCCAGTTTATCATGGGTATCTAAATTTGAGATCACCGCGCCGGCATCCATTTCAGAACCGGTGGCCGACAGGGTGAGCACGGAAAACACCGGCAAAACCTTGGTGACAGGGGCTTTTTTGATCACGAGATCCCATGCGTCGCCCTCATAAAAGGTTGCCGCCGCGATCACTTTTGAACAGTCGATGGTGCTGCCGCCGCCCACGGCCACCACGGCCTGCAGGTCATGCTCGCGGCAAAGCGCCGCGCCGCGGTTCACCGAGGCAACACGGGGGTTTGGTTCCACGCCCGAAAGCTCTTCATAGGCAATGCCGTGTTCTTCAAAAAGCCGTGTCAACTGCTGATAAACGCCGATTTTTTTGATGCTGCCGCCGCCATAGACCAGCAGCACGCGGTCGGCATATTTTTTGATCTCGGCGGGCAGTTTCTCGATCTCGCCCTTGCCAAAGAAAATTTTCGTCGCGATATCATATTCAAAATTCTGCATTGTTTTCACTCCTTTTGTTTTGTTGCCCCTATCATACCACCAAAAGGGGGAGGTCTGTCAAGCACCGAAACTATTTTTGTCGTTTTCTTCCTTTTAAAGAAGCGCCGCCCCTGCCGCGGCGCAGCCGCCCGCCGCCGTTCCGCCTGTTTTTGCAAAAAAGCGGCAGGCTTTTGAACCATCGTTTCAAAAGCCTGCCGTCTGGATATTTTATAAAATCGGTGCGTTATTTCAGGTTGAACCACGCATCGCGGCCCAAAAACTGCGCCGCATCGCCCAATTCTTCTTCGATGCGCAGCAGCTGGTTATATTTCGCCACGCGGTCGGTACGGCTGGGGGCGCCTGTTTTGATCTGGCCCGCGTTGAGCGCCACCGCCAGATCGGCGATGGTCACATCTTCCGTTTCGCCGCTGCGGTGACAGATCACGGCGGTATAACCCGCGCGATTGGCCATTTGAATGGCTTCCAGCGTTTCCGTCAGGGTGCCGATCTGGTTGACTTTGATGAGGATGGAGTTTGCCACGCCCAGTTCGATGCCTTTTTTCAGCCGCTGTGTGTTGGTGACGAACAGGTCGTCGCCCACCAGCTGGATCTTCTTGCCCAGCGCTTCGGTCAGCATTTTCCAGCCTTCCCAATCTTCCTCGCCCATGCCGTCTTCCAGCGAGATGATGGGATATTTCTCGGCGAAGCCTTTCCACATTTCCACCATCTGAGCGCGGGAAAGCTTTTTGCCCGCCTTGGGCATGATGTAGCATCCGCCGTCTTCTTTGCTATACCATTCGGAAACCGCGGCATCCATGGCGATCATAAAATCGCCGCCGGGCTGATAGCCGGCCTTTTCGATGGCTTCCACGATCACTTTCAGCGCGTCTTCATCTTTTTCAAGGTTGGGGGCAAAGCCGCCTTCATCGCCCACAGCGGTGGCAAGGCCCATGCCGCCCAGCACCTTTTTGAGGGTATGGAACACTTCGGCGCACATCCGCAGCGCTTCCATAAAGCTATGGGCGCCCACAGGCATGACCATGAATTCCTGAATATCCACATTATTGGCCGCATGCGCGCCGCCGTTTAAAATATTCATCATGGGCACAGGCAGAGTCTTGGCGTTGAAACCGCCCACATAATGATAAAACGGAATGCCCAGCGCTTCGGCCGCGGCATGTGCGCAGGCCATGGAAGCGCCCAGGATCGCGTTGGCGCCGATGCGGCTTTTGTTGGGGGTTCCGTCAAGCTCGATGAGCATGCCGTCGATGATGTTCTGATCCATGGCGTTCTGGCCCATCAGGCATTGGGCGATCTCGGTGTTCACCGCGGCCACCGCCTTGGTGACGCCTTTGCCCAGATAGCGTTCTTTCTCGCCATCGCGCAGTTCGCAGGCTTCAAAAATGCCTGTGGAAGCGCCCGAAGGCACCGCCGCGCGGCCGCGATAAGCTTCTTTTCCGTCATGCACAAAAACTTCCACTTCCACTGTGGGGTTGCCGCGGCTGTCTAAGATCTCGCGGCCCACCACATCGGTGATCTCTAAATATTTTCTCATGTTTTCTGCCTCGCTTTCTGTCCTTTCGGTTTCCTTTTCGGCGTTCTGCCTGTTTTCATGGTATATCTTTGCCCGATTTTAAAAAATTAATCTTTCAAAAGGCTTTTGCCCGTCATTTCGGCAGGGATGGGCAGGCCCAGAAGTTCCAGCATGGTGGGGGCGATATCGCATAAGCGGCCGCCTTTTTCAAGGGCAGCGCGGCGGCCCACCAGAATCAGCGGCACTTCGTTTGTGGTATGCGCCGTGAAGGGGGTGCCGTCTTCTGCGGCCATGCAGTCGGCGTTGCCGTGATCGGCGGTGACCAGCGCGCAGCCGCCGGCTTTTTCAATGCTTTCAAGCACTTTGCCCAGGCATTCATCCACGGTTTCCACGGCTTTCACCGCCGCGCTGAAGATGCCGGTGTGGCCCACCATATCGCAGTTGGCGAAGTTCAGAATCACCACATCATATTTACCGCTTTCGATGGCGGGGCAAACGGCCTCTGTCACCTCATAAGCGCTCATTTCGGGCTTGAGGTCAAAGGTTTCCACCTTGGGGGAATCGATGAGGATGCGGTCTTCGCCGGGGAAGGTCTTTTCTTCGCCGCCGTTAAAGAAAAAGGTGACATGGGCATATTTTTCGGTTTCAGCGATACGCAGCTGGGTCTTGCCGTTTTCCGATAAATATTCGCCCAGAATGTTTTTCAGCGATTGGGGTTTGAACGCCACTTCCACATGGGGCATCGCGGCGTCATATTGGGTGAAGCAGACATAAAAGGGGCGGATGCATCCCGTTTTGCGCGCGAAGCCGTCGAACGCTTCATCCACCAGTGTGCGGGTGATCTCGCGGGCGCGATCGGGGCGGAAATTAAAGAAGATCACGCTGTCTTCGCTGTGGATGCCCGCGTTTTCGGCGCAGCGCACGGGTTCGATGAATTCATCGGTCTTGCCCGCGGCATAAGAAGCTTCCACCGCCTGTTCGGCGCTGCCGCAGAAAGGCCCTTCGCCCAGCGCCACGGTTTCATAGGCTTTTTCCACGCGATCCCAATGCTTGTCGCGATCCATGGCATAAAAGCGGCCGCAGACGCTGGCGATCTTTCCGCAGCCGATCTTTTCGATCTCGGCTTCCAGCGCGCGCAGATAATCAAGCCCCGAAGAAGGGGGCACATCGCGGCCATCCATAAAGCAATGCACATAAACTTTTTCCTGCCCGCAGCGCTTGCAAAGTTCCAGCAGCGCATACAGGTGGCGGATGTGGCTGTGCACGCCGCCATCGGAAAGCAGGCCCATCAGATGCACCGCGCCGCCGTTTTTCTTTGCCTGTTCCACCGCGGCCGTCAGCGCTTCGTTTTCAAAAAAGCCGCCGTCTTCGATCTCTTTGGTGATGCGGGTCAGTTCCTGATAAACCACGCGGCCCGCGCCGATATTGGTGTGGCCCACTTCGCTGTTGCCCATCTGCCCCGCGGGCAGGCCCACATCAAGGCCCGAACATTTGATGGGCTGCCAGGGGCAATCCGCCATCAGGCGATCCATCACCGGGGTGTTTGCGCGGCGGATGGCGTTGGAAGGGCCGTCGGCCGCCAGGCCGTATCCATCTAAAATAAGCAAAGCCAAAGGTTTTTTCTTCGTTGTCATGCAAGATTCCTTTCTGTTTTAACGGGGTTTCGCCCCCGGAAACGGAAGACGCCCCGCGGAGATGTTTTCTTTCCGCGAGGCACTTTTTTTATTGGTTGGAAGCATCGATGATCTTCACGAAATCATCGCATTTGAGGGATGCGCCGCCCACCAGGCCGCCATCCACATCGGGCATGCCCAGCAGCTCCTGGGCGTTGCCGGCGTTCATCGAGCCGCCGTAAAGGATGGTTACCGATCGGGCGTGGCGGGCGCCATAGATCTCGCGAATGCATTCGCGGATGGCGCGGCCCACTTCATCCGCCTGTTCGGCGGTGGCGGTTTTGCCTGTGCCGATGGCCCAGATGGGCTCATAGGCGATCACGACTTTTTTCACATCTTTCGGGTCAACGCCCCAGAAGATGGTTTTGATCTGCATTCTGACATAATCGATGGTCAGGTTCTTTTCGCGCTGCGCCATGCTTTCGCCCACGCAGACGATGGGGCGCAGGCCGCATTCCAGCGCGGCGCGGGTCTTCAGCGAAACGGTGTCTTCGTTTTCGTTGAAATACTGGCGGCGCTCGGAATGGCCGATGATGACATATTTGATGCCCAGCGCTTTCAGCATTTCGCCCGAAACCTCGCCGGTATAGGCGCCGCTGTTTTCATAATGCATATTCTGGGCAGCGATTTCAATTTTGGTGTTTTTGGCCGCTTTCACCGCGGTGGGGATATCGATATAAGGAACGCATACCACGGCTTCGCACCATTTGGCGCGGGCGGCGTGGGGTTTCAGCTGCGCGATAAATTCTTTTGCTTCGGCGGGTGTCTTGTTCATTTTCCAGTTGCCCGCGATGATCGTCTTGCGATATCGTCTGTTCATAATTACCTCTGCATCTGTAAATTGGAGTTACGGTTAGAATTCCTCGTTCATATCGGGTTCGGCATCCATCAAACACGCGATGCCGGGCAGCTCTTTGCCTTCGATCAGCTCTAAAGAAGCGCCGCCGCCGGTGGAAATATGGGTCACGCGATCGGAAAAGCCCAGCTGTGTGATGGCCGCCGCGCTGTCGCCGCCGCCGATGATGGAGATCGCGCCGGATTCGGCCACGGCCCTTGCCACTTCACGGGTGCCGTTGGCGAATTTTTCAAATTCAAACACGCCCAAAGGCCCGTTCCAAACAATGGTGCCCGCGTTTTTGATAAAGTGATGGAACTTTGTGATGCTTTCGGGGCCGATATCCATGCCGCCCATGTCATCGGGCATCCGGCGGGCCGGCACGACCTGGCTTTCGGCTTCGGGCGAAAATTCACGCGAAACCACCACATCGGTGGGCAGGATCAGCCGCACATTGCTTTCAAGCGCCTTCAAAATGATATCCACCGCCACATCCAGCTTGTCGTCTTCTGTGGGCGATGTGCCCATATGGCCGCCCAGCGCCTTTAAGAAGGTATAGCTCATGGCGCCGCCGATGATGATGGTGTCGCATTTTTCGATCAGCGCGTTGATAACGCCGATCTTATCGGAAACCTTCGCGCCGCCTGTGATGGCCACAAAGGGGCGGGCGGGGTTCGTCAGCGCTTTTCCCAATACGCTGATCTCTTTTTCGATCAAAAAGCCGCAGACGGCGGGCAGATAAGCCGCCACGCCGGCGGTGGAGCTGTGGGCGCGGTGAGCGGTTCCGAACGCATCGTTCACATAAATATCCGCATAAGACGCCAGTTTTTTTGAAAATTCGGGATCGTTTTTTTCTTCTTCTTCATGGAAGCGAACATTTTCAAGCATGACCAGCTCGCCCGGGCGGATCTCGGCGCAAAGGCGGTCGGCATCTTCGCCGATCACATCATTGGCCAGCGTTACCGGCATTTTCAAAAGCTCGGAAAGGCGTTTTGCCACAGGCGCCATGGAATATTTGGGGTTGACCTTCCCCTTCGGTCTGCCCAAATGCGAAACAATGATCACGGCGGCGCCGTTTGTCACCAGATAACGCAGTGTGGGCAGCGCGCCCACGATGCGGCGTTCATCCGTCAAATGGCCCTGATCGTCGATGGGAGTATTGAAATCACAGCGGATCAACACTTTCTTGTCGCGCACATCCACATCGCGCACGGTCTTTTTGTTGAAGTTCATCACGATAATCCCTCTTCTCCGGCAACGATAAAAAAATTTGTTTGCCCCCATCTGCGGTTGCCGGTCGCAGCGGTGCTTCTCTCTATCGTTTCAATCAGCGCAGGCCGGGGAACCCCAGCTGGCGCAGCGCCTCATAGGCCACCACGGCCACAGAATTGGCCAAATTCAGGCTTCGCGCATCTTCTCTCATGGGGATGCGGATGGTTTCCAGCGGGTGGCTTTCAAGCAGCGCTTTGGGCAGCCCCGCGGTTTCTTTGCCGAACAGAATATAATCTTCATCATGGAACTCGGCTTCATCATGGCGCTTATGCCCTTTGGTAGAAGCGAAATGACAGCGTGCCCCGGGATTTTTTTCAAAGAACTCATCCAGATTTTCATACATGCGGATATCGACCAGATACCAATAATCCAGCCCCGCCCGTTTCAGCTGGCGGTCGCTGATCTCGAAACCGAACGGTTTCACCAGATGCAGACGGCATCGGGTGGCCGCGCAGGTTCGCGCGATGTTCCCTGTGTTCTGCGGGATCTCCGGTTCCACCAACACAAGATTCAGCAATTGGGTCCCCTCCCTTTGTTTGCGGTGCTTTGTTTTTAAAAATTGCCGAACGCTCGCTCAGCAGTTACCATTGTATGATATTTATATCAATAATTCAAGCTGTTTTTGCACATTTTATCGTGTTAAATCATCTGTTTTTATGATTTTCAGTTTATTTTTGAAACTTTACGCTTTCATTTCTTCAAAAGCGCCGTTCTGCTGCTGATCCAGGGTCAGCGAAAACGCGGGAACAAAAACGCGCATGAAATGATCGGCGGCGGGCAGTTCCAGCGCCAGGATGGCGGCTTTCAGCTGCTGGGCGGCGCTTTCAAATTCCGTGTTGCCGCTTTTGCGCTCTTCCACACATTTCAGATAAGCCGAAATTTTATCGGCCGCCTTGATATAACGATAAAGCTCGGGCCGCTGGTCTTCGCAAAAAAGCTCTTTTTGATAGACCGCCCGCAATTCTTTGGGCAAAGTTTCAAGCAGGCTGTTTTTTGCCCCGCTTTCCATCTGATGATAGGCTTTGCGCAGGGCCGGGTCGTGATATTTCACGGGCGTGGGCAGATCCCCCGTTAAAATTTCCGAAACATCATGGAAAAGCGCCGCCGAGGCGATGCTTTCCGCCGGCACATTTTCGCCGTAATAGGTGTTGGCCAGAGTGGCCAGCGCATGGGCGATCAGCGCCGTTTCCAGCGCGTGTTCGCTGAGGTTTTCGGGGATGGCGCTGCGCATCAGCCCCCAGCGGTCGATATATTTCATGCGAAACAGCAGCGCGAAAAAGGCGTTTTCCTGCATAAGGCCCCTCCTATAAAAACAAACATAAAATCACGGTGGCGATGCCGGCGATGCCGATGGCAAGGCCGCTCATGGCCCCTTCGATCTCCCCCATCTCCAGCGCTTTGCTGGTGCCGATGGCGTGGCTGCTGGTGCCGATGGCAAGGCCGCGGGCCATGGGATCTTTCACACGGAACACGCGGCAGAGAAGCGGCGAAAGGATCGCGCCCAGAATGCCCGTGAAGATGACCGCCGCCACCGTCACGGCGGGGATTCCTCCGCTTTCGGCCGCGATGCCGATGGCAATGGGCGTGGTGACCGATTTCGGGATCAGCGAAGCCGTCAGGGTCTCATCCAGCCCGAACAGGCGGCAAAGAACGATGACGCTGAAGATCGACGCGCAGGAACCCACTGTGCAGCCCACCAGAATGGGCAGGCAGTGGCGTTTGAGCCTTTCCAGCTGGCCATAGATCGAAATGGCCAGAACCGCCGTGGCGGGCGCGAGAAAAATGGCGATCACATCGCCGCCGCGCTGATAGCTTTCCAGCGGGATGCCGCTGATCTGTAAAAACGCGATGATGAGAAACACCGCGATGGCCAGCGGGTTCGCCACCGGCGTTTTGAGCTTTTTATTGAGGAAAAGCCCCACTTCAAAGGCCGCCACCGAAAGCACGATGCCAAACAGGGGCGTGTTGAACAGCTCTTTCATCGGCTTTCCCCCTTTTTGCCGCGGCTTTGCAAACGCATCACCGCCATGACGGAAAAAGCCGTGGCGGCAAAGGTGACCACCGTTGTGATGAGGCAAACCGCCACAAAGGGCAGCAGCCGCCCGCGCAGCACATCAAAATGCGCCATGATGCCCACCCCCGCGGGGATGAAGAAAAAGGCCATGTTCTTTTGCAGAAAATCGGCTTTCTCGCGGATATGCCAGGGTTCCAGACATTTTGTGCAAAGCAGCAGAAACAGCAAAATCATGCCGATCACGCTGGCAGGGAACGGGAACGGCAGAACCGCCGAGATCCATTCGCCCACAAGGCAGACACCCAATACGATGCCGATTTGGCTGAGAATTTTCAAAAACATCTCTCCTTTTCACCGCGTCGGCGCTTTGTTCGCCGCCATGTTTTCCGCTTTCGCCCCGTGGCGGTTCAATTCAAAAACAAGTCTTCTGCGTTTGATCCTGCCGCGGCGGTAAAGCATCGGCGGCAGGAACGCTGTCAACCGGCCATCGCCGTAGGCGGGCCGTGAAATAGTATCATAATTGCCTGACAATGATTGATACCATGTATGCGAAGCAGAAATGGTATCAAGTGGCCGTCGCCATAGGCGGGCCGTGAAATAGTATAATAATTGCCCGGCAATTATTATACCATGTGAGGCTTTTGCATGAAATAGACTGAACCGACAATTTTTTTGTATTTTTATGCTTTTAAAAAGGCAAAAAAACAGTTTTTCATGGGAATATCTCTATTTTCGCCGCCAGATGTTGACAAGTCCTGCAGAAATTTCGTTTCTTTTCTCTCTTTTTTGCCGATAAAAAACTGCGTTTTCCCATGAAAACGCAGTTTTTTCAAACGCCGTATTATTTGCCTGCCGGTTGTTTTTGGGTTTCCGCGGGCTGTTTCTGGGTTCCTTCCTGCTGTTTCGCCTGTTCGGCCTGTTCAGCCAGGGTCAGATCATCATAGATGAATTTATGCATTTTTTCAACGCAGAGCGCGTCGTCATAGGCCGCCACCCACATGCCGCCGGAAGTGGTCTTGCCCTGCCAGTCGCCCGCCGCGGGGAAGGTCTCTTTCTCGATCTGCGGTTTGCCGCCCTTCATCACGGTGGTGGCAAGGTTCAAAATCTCGCCCGAAGTCATGGAGGTTTCCACCATGGGCATCAGCTTTGCCGCCAGCGCCGGATAGCGCAGCACGCTCATATCCATCACCTTCTGCATCATGGCTTCCAGCACCACCTGCTGGCGGCCGGTGCGCGCGGTGTCGCCGCCGGTTCCGCCTTTGCGGATGCGCCCGTAGGCCACGGCCTGCATCCCCGTTAAGGTCTGCGGCCCCGCTTTTTCGATATATTGGAACTTATCGCCTGTTTCCATACAATATTCCCACACGAATTTGTTGGCCTCTTTCATTTCCGTTTCACTGACATCCACCTCAACGCCGCCGATGGCATCGATCAGCTTTGCCATCTGGTTGAAATTGACGGTGGCGTAATCGGTGATATCCAGATCATAGTTCTGGTTGATGGCCTTGATGGCGCATTCGGGGCCGCCATAGGCATAGGCATGGCAAAGCTTTGTTTTGCCGTGGTCTTCGATCTCCACATAAGCATCGCGCATCAGCGAAGACATTTTCACCTTGCCGCGTTTGCCATCCACCGAAAGCACGATCATCGCGTCGGAACGCGCGGTCTCGCCGTGGCGGGCATCCACGCCGAACAAAGCAATGTTGATGATCTTCGAGCTTTGCGCCTGTTCGGTTTTCGTCACGCCCAGATTTTCTTCATTGACCGGTTTATAAGTATAGGTGCCAAACACCGAATAAACATAGTAGCCGATGCCGCCGATGCCGCAGAGCAGCATGCACCACAGCACGAAATTGCGAAATGGATGCCGTTTTCCTTTTTTTGCCATATCTTCATCTCCGAATTCTTTATTTTTTTGCGCCGGTTCTTTTCTTAGATGTTTTATCGGGCGCTTTCGTTGATTTTATTTTGTCGAATTTTGCATTTTTGCTGATCGAAAATCATTTTACTCCCGCCGCGGGCATTGCGCAACCTGTTTTATTTTATTGTTTTGCCTGGCGGTAGGCTTCGATGCGGCAGCGCGTCATTTCTTCCCATTCGGGGCAGGCGCGCTTGAAATATTCCAGCGTCTTGGCGGTGATATAATCGTTGGCCAGGCATAATTCCACGGCGATATTATCCACCAGATGCTCCTGTTCCTGTTTGGTCATGCCGCGAAAGCGCTCGCCCGCCTGTTTGAAATTTTCCTGTTTATCGATGGATTCGCGCACCTGCGCGCCCTGAGAATAAAGCGCCGTATAGGCTTTGCTTTCCACCGGCTGAACGGGCATGCACTGCCCCAATGTGCAGCTGGAGGGGCTGTAGTTGACCGCGCCTTTGCGATAGGCCAGCCGCATGGCGCCATCCTGCTGAAAATTGCAGACCTCGCTGCGGGGCGCGTTGATGGGCAGCTGATCGAAATTGGGGCCGATGCGGTGGCGCTGGGTGTCGGCATAGGCAAAGCCTCGGCCCGCCAGCATTTTATCTTCCGAAAGCTCGATGCCGGGCACGGTATTTGCCGGGCAAAAAGCCGCCTGCTCCACCTGAGCAAACTGGTTTTCAAAATTCCGGCTGAGGGTCATGGTTCCCACGCGGTGCAGCGGGAAAAGATCCTGCGGCCAGGTTTTGGTGTCATCCAGCGGGTCAAAGGGCAGATCTTCGGCCTTGCAGACGGGCAGAAGCTGCACGCAGAATTCCCAATCGGCGGTTTTGCCCGAAGCCAGCGTGCGGTAAAGATCTTTTTTCGCCACATCCGGGTCGCTGCCCGCCAGCCGTTCCGCTTCGCGGCGGTCGATGGTCTGAACGCCCTGACAGCTGACGAAATGATATTTCACATAAAACCGTTCGCCTTTGGCGTTCTTCCATACATAAGTATTCACGCCGAAGCCGTCGATCATGCGGAAGCTCTTCACGGTTCCCAGATCGGAATAGACCCAGGTGATCATGTGGGTGGCTTCGGGCGTTTGGGTATAAAAATCCCAAAAGCGCAGCGGATCGCGCACGCCGGAATCGGGCGCGGGCTTCAGCGAATGGATCAAATCAGGGAATTTGATGGCGTCGCGGATGAAAAACACGGGCAGATGATTGCCCACGATATCCAGATTTCCTTCTTCCGTATAAAACTTCACGGCGAAACCGCGGGGGTCGCGCAGGGTGTCGGCGCTGCCGCGGGAACCGATGACGGTGGAAAACCGGACGAAAACAGGGGTGATCCTGCCTTCCTGCGAGAACAGGTCTGCCGTGGTATATTCTTCCATGGAATGGGTGGTCTTGAAACAGCCGAATGCGCCTGTTCCGTTGGCATGCACCACACGCTCGGGAATGCGCTCACGGTCGAAATGCGCCATTTTTTCCAGAAAATATGTATCTTTCAGCAAAGCCGGGCCGTTTTGCCCCACGGTGAGCGTGTGGTTATCGTTTTGGGCCGGGGCGCCCGTGTTGCCGGTGATCCGGCGCAGGTTCCCCGAACAGGCGGGCGCCAGCGGCAGCGCAGGGGCCGGTTCCACGCATTGATTTTGCTCGCAGATCGCCTCGGGCGGGCAGGGCGGCTGTTCCTGCGGCGGCTGAGGAGGCTGGGGAGGCTGAGGCGGTTCGGGGGGCGGCTGGTTTGCGGGCGGCTGGGGATAAAACCGCATGGAACCCGGCCTTCTGCCGCAGGCGGGCGCGGCATCATCCTGCGCGGGGTTTCCGGGCATGCGCCTGCCGTTATAGGGGTTATAATAATTTCTCATGGTGCTTTCCTCACTTTGTGGAAATTTGGCAAAGTGCCATTCCAATCTATGCAGGAAAGGGCGGCCTTGTTTTTTCAACAGCCATCGGATAGAATGGATGCAAGAAAACAAACCGATAAAACACGCCGCTGCGCCTGTTTTATCATCGGCAAGGAGGGCCTGTTCATGATTTTTTCCGATATCCCCCGCGTTCGCCTGCTGACCCAGGAAACCCCGCTGATGCCCGCGCGGCGCTATGGCCAGGCCATCGGCTGCCGCGATCTGTGGCTTAAGCGCGAAGATGTGATGGAATTGGGGCTGGGCGGCAACAAAATCAGAAGCCTTGAATTTTGGCTGGGCGAAGCCTTGGCCCAGGGCTGTGACACCATTCTGGCGGCCGGTCTGCCGGTTTCCAACTTATGCCGTCTCACCGCGGCTGCCTGTGCGCGGCTGGGGCTGCGCTGCATTGTGATTCACAATGCCGAAGAAGCCGACCAGCCCGCCCGCAAAACCGGCAACGCCCTGCTGAACGAATTGATGGGCGTTGAAACGGTTTACTGCGGCAAAGTGGATGAAAACGCCCGCGCAGCCTTTGCCGTCCAACTGGCCTGCAAATTGCGCGGGCAGGGCAAAAAGCCCTATATCATCGGCGACGGCTGCCTTGGCGCGCTGGGATATGTCGCTTCCGTTTTAGAACTGCTGCAGCAGGCCGACCGCCTTTCTCTGCCGCTGCGCCACATTTTTCTAAGCGCTTCGGCCGGCCCCACCGAAGCCGGGGTGGTTTATGGCCTTTGCCTGACCGGCGGCAAACAGAAGCTTCACCTTATCAGCGTGGAATATGAGCGTTCCGTCTTTCTGCCGATCATCGAAGCTTTGTTTGAAGATCTTTGCCAAAAGCTTCGCTGCCGCCCCGCGCTTTCGCCCCGTGATGTGTTGGAATTCCACGGCGATTATCTGGGCGCGGGCTATGCCCGGCCCACCGCCGCCGCAGAAACCGAGCGCCTCCGCATGGCGCAGACCGAGGGCATCTTTTTAGACAGCACCTATAACGCCAAAGTCTATGCCGGCCTGCGCGATCTGATCGCCCGCGGCGAATTGCCCGCCCACGAAACCATCTGTGCCTATCACACCGGCGGCATCCCCTCTGTTTTTTGATATTTTCCCTTTTTCTTCCTTGCCGATTTTTTCACAAATTCATGGCTCTCCGCGGCGTTTTTCTGCGTTTTTCCCCAAAAAATCACAAGAAAATTCTTTTATTTGCATCAGCAGATTGATTCGCGTTGGGTTCTATGCTATGATGAAAAAAACTTCCTATCCTTTTTCCGCGCGCATACCCGGCGCTCTTTTAAAAAGTAAATCGATCAAAGAGGGGGGTGGCATTTTGTTTCTGTTCATCACCAACGATACCATGATCTTTAATATCGGCATCGATTTTTTCTGCTGTCTGCTTACACTGGTCTTTCTGACCAGCTACCGCAAGGATTTTTCCGACACCTATGACAACCGGCTGCTTTTCAGAATGGAGCTTTCGGTTCTGACGGTTTTGCTTACCGATATTTTCATGTGGCTGCTCAACGGC
The DNA here is from genome assembly GCF_047936785.1 of Acidaminobacterium chupaoyuni. Taxonomy (GTDB): domain Bacteria; phylum Bacillota; class Clostridia; order Oscillospirales; family Butyricicoccaceae; genus Acidaminobacterium; species Acidaminobacterium chupaoyuni. The sequence goes on along the minus strand of NZ_CP176394.1, from coordinate 750,760 downwards.
CGTCAGGGCGCTCTTCTGCGCGTTGTGGCTTATCTCGACAACATGATCTATTTCACGGCGGAGATCATCGTGGTGATCTGCTGGGTGAAATATGCCTATTACCGCATCTATGGCCAGCCGATAGCGAAAAAGAAAGAACAGCTGCTGCTTTTGGCCCCCGGCTTTGTGCTGTTTCTGCTGATTCTTTTCACCCCGCTGACCCGCTGGTGTTTTTATCTGGATGGCCGCAACTATTTTCACCGCGGCATTTTTGCCAACATCATCAGCTTCATTATTTTGGTCTATCTGGTTTCGGCCTCGTTTTTGGCCTTTCTGCGTTCCCGCAGAGAAACGCTCATCGACCGCAGGCAAGAGCTGCTGACCATTGCCTTTTTTGCCGTTCCGCCGTTTCTGGGCGGCATTTTTCAAATCATGTTCTATGGCCTGAGCATCGTGTGGCCCAGCTCGGTGTTTTCTTCCCTTTTCATTTTGCGCAACAAAGAAAGCCGCGCCATTTTGCAGGATGCGCTTACGGGCCTCAACAACCGGCGCAATGTGGAACGCTATGTTTCTTCCTATAAAAACAAAAATGACAATTCCGCCTATCAGGGCGGCGTGATTTTGCTGGATATCAACGATTTCAAGCATATCAACGATGAATTCGGCCACGATGTGGGCGATGTGGCGCTGGTGCAGACCGCCCATATCCTGCGCGCCGCTTTCAAAGGATATGCGGCGTTCCTTTCCCGCTATGGCGGGGATGAATTTGTGATATTGCTTCCCGAATGCAGCCGGGCCGGGCTGGAGAAAGCGGTGGAATCCATTCGCCGCAGCTGCCTTGCCTTCAATGATTCGGGCGAATTTCCCTTCCGTCTTTCCATGAGCATGGGCTGCGCCCTTTCGGAGGAAAAGGCCGTCGTGAGCATTGCCGAATTGATCAAGCGCGCCGATGAAGATATGTACCGCGAAAAGCTGCTGTATCACCAAAGACAGGAAGCCGACGAATAACAACATGAAAAAAGAGCCTTTTCCGATTTTTTCAGAAAAGGCTCTTTTATTTTTCTCTCAGGCCGTGGCAATGCCGCCATCCACCGAAAGCACCTGCCCCGTGATAAAGCCCGCGCTTTCGCCCGCCAGAAACACCGCGGCCCGCGCCACATCATAAGGGCTGCCGATGCGGGCCAGCGGGGTTTCTTCCCGCAGGGCCTGCCGGTCTTCTTCGCCCAGAGCGCTGTTCATTTCGGTATCGATCACACCGGGGGCGATGCAGTTGACGCGAACGCCCGAAAGGCCCACTTCTTTGGAAAGCGCCTTCGTCAGGCCGATCACGGCGGCTTTGGCCGCCGAATAGGGCACTTCACAGCTGCCGCCCGTCAGCCCCCACATGGAGGAGATCGTGATGATGCTGCCGCTTTTGCGGCGGATCATTTCGGGCAGGGCGCGGCGGATGCAATAAAACACGCCGTCCACATCCACGGCGAAGATGCGCCGCCACTGTTCGGGCGTGAAGTCGGTGAGCAGCCCGTTTTGGGCGATACCGGCGTTGCAGACGAGGGTATCGATCTTGCCCAGCGTTTCTTCGATCTGCAAAAACATGCGTTCCACCTGGGCGGCATCCGCCACATCCGCGCCAAAGCACGCCGCTTCGGCCCCCATGGCCCGCAGCCTGCCCGCCACCTGCTCTGCCTGCTCGCGGCGCTGATGGTAATGCACCGCCACGCGATAACCCGCCCTGGCGAATTCTTCGGCACAGGCCGCGCCGATGCCCCGCGACGCCCCTGTGATCAAAACTGTTTTCATGCCGATGTTCCAGCCCCTCCCGCCAAAACGGCGCTTTCTTGATAAAGGCGCGCGTAAATGCCGCCCTTTGCCATCAGATCTTCATGGGTGCCCTGTTCTTCCACGCCGTTTTCCGTCAGCACCAAAATGATATCCGCATTGCGGATGGTGGTGAGGCGGTGGGCGATGGTGAAGGTCGTGCGCCCCTGCGACAGCTTTTCCAGCGATCGCTGCACGATGCGCTCGCTTTCATTATCCAGCGCCGAGGTCGCTTCGTCAAGGATCAAAATGGGCGGATTCTTCAAAAACGCGCGGGCGATGCTGATGCGCTGTTTCTGGCCGCCGGAAAGCTTGACCCCGCGTTCGCCCACAAAGGTATCATAGCCCTGGCTGAGCCCCAGAATGAATTCATGGGCGCCCGCCTGCTTTGCGGCCCGCATCACTTCTTCTCTGGAAGCGCCGGGCTTTCCATATTCGATATTTTCATAGACCGTGCCCGAAAACAGGTAAACATCCTGCTGCACAACGCCGATCTGGCCGCGCAGCGATTCCAGCGTGAGCCCGCGCACATCTTTGCCGTCGATGCAGACCGCGCCTTCCGTCACATCATAAAAGCGCGGCAGCAGGTTGCAAAGGGTTGTCTTGCCCGAACCGGAAGGCCCCACCAGCGCCACATTGCGCCCCGCGGGAATATCGAGATTGATATGGCTGAGCACTTCTTCTTTGTTATCGCGATAGCGGAAGCTCACTTCCTTCAGCTCTACGCGGCCTTCCACCTTTTCCAGTTTCTTTGCCTGGGGCGCGTCTTTGATCTCCACCGGCGCATCCATCACTTCGCAAAAGCGCTCGATGCCTGTCATGCCGCGCTGATATTGCTCGGCAAATTCCACGATCTTGCGGATGGAGGTCAGCAGCGTGGCCACATATAAAATATAGGCCACATAATCGCCGCTGTTGATATATCCGCCGATCATGAACAGCGCCCCCGCCACCACCACGGCAATATACATCACGCCATCGAACAGGCGGGTGGTGCTTTGAAAGGCGGCCATATATCGATACATCTCGCGCTTGACCGAAAGAAATTTGCTGTTGCCATGTCCGAATTTTTCTTCTTCGATCTTTTCGTTGGCAAACGATTTGACCACCCGCACGCCCAGCAGGCTGTCTTCCACGCGGGCGTTGAGTTCGCCGATCTGATGGCGCGATTTTTTAAAAGCCGCGCGCATCCGCCGGCGGGTATAGATCGTGCAGAGCAGCATCAGCGGGATGCAGGCAAAGATCAGCAGCGTGAGCCACAGGTTCACCCGCGCCAGGATCACAAACGAAATGATGATCTTGATGCCGGCGATAAACAGATCTTCCGGGGCGTGGTGGGCAAATTCCGTGATATCATTCAAATCGCTGGTGATGCGCGCCATCAGCTGGCCGATCTTTGTGTCATCATAATAGGAATAGGGCAGCTTTTGCAGATGACAGAAAAGATCGCGGCGCATATCGGTTTCGATCTGCGCGCCCATCACATGGCCCATGTTCGCCATATAGTAATTGGCCGCCGTATCCATAACGCGCAAAAGCAGATAAAGCAGCCCCATGGAAACCACCGCCCGCACGGTGAGGCTCGCCACATCGTTTGTCAGATAGCGCACCATCAGCGGCAGCACCAGTTCACACACGGTGGTCAGCGCCGCGCAGGTGAGATCAAAGGCCAGCACCCGCTTATAGTTTTTGAAATAAGGCAGAAACCGCCCCAGCAGCCGCCTGTTTTTTTGTCTTTCCGCTTTCATAAGCTCCCCTCCATTCATAGTTTCGATTATACACTATTTTAGGGTGAAAGCGTGAAACACGGCAAGAAATATCAGTCATTTTACTGCACTTCTCGTTTGTTTTTGCGTTGTTAGCCTTATTTGTTTGCTTTTCTTGCGCATTATTTGCCTGTGATTTTTATGATTTAGCATATAAATTTATTTTTTCTTGAATTTTCCTTTTTATTACTCAAAGGGAATACAGGCGAAAACGCGCGCCCGCAAAGAACCGCCCAAACGAAAAGCGGCATCCTCACGGATGCCGCTGCTTATTTTTGAAAGCCGCTCAAAAAACGCCGCACGCGCTCATTTTTCTGTTCTGCAAAGAACTCGTTTGCCGCGCCCTGGGCGGTGATCCGGCCATCTTCAAAAAAGAGGATGCGGTCGGCCACCGTGCGCGCGAACTCCATTTCATGGGTAACGATGAGCATGGTGGTGTTCTGGCGGGCCAGTTCGGCGATCACGGCGGTGACTTCGGCGGTGAGTTCGGGATCCAGCGCGCTGGTGGGTTCATCAAACAGCATCAGCCGCGGACGGATGGCCAGCGCCCGCGCAATGGCCACCCGCTGCTGCTGCCCGCCCGAAAGCATGGCGGGGTAGCTGCCGGCTTTATCTTCCAGGCCCACCAGCTTCAAAAGCCGCCGCGCCGTGTCGGCGGCTTCGGTTCTGGGGCGTTTCAAAATTCTGATGGGCGCGATGGTGATGTTTTCAAGGCAGGTCAGGTGGGGGAACAGATCGAACTGCTGAAACACCATGCCGGTTTTCAAACAGATGCGGCGCAGTTCTTTTTCGGGCGGATAGACGGCTTTGCCGCCGACGGTCTGCACCACAGTCTCGCCATCCAAAACGATGCGCCCGCCCGAAACCTTTTCCAGCGCGTTGACGCAGCGCAGCAGCGTGGATTTTCCGCTGCCCGAAGAGCCGATGATGGCCACCGTTTCCCCTTCTTCCACCGTGAGCGAAACGCCCTTCAGCGCCTCAAAGCCGCCGAATTTTTTCGTGACATTCTCCACCGTTAAAATGGGCATGGTTCACGCCTCCTTTTTCTGATAGCGGTTGAACCGCTTTTCAAGCCGACGGGAAACGGCCGTGAACGCCAGCGTCAGCAGAAGATACAGGCAGGCGGCCACCCCGTAGGCGGCGATATCCACATCGCGGTTCACCGCGCCCTGGGCCGCTTTCAGCAGCTCGCCCACGCCGATGGCCGTGACCAGCGCCGTATCCTTGACCAGCGTGATGGTTTCGTTGCAGATGGGGGGCAGCACACGGCCGATGGCCTGCGGCAGAAGAATATGGCGCATGGTCTGCCACGGGGTGAAACCCAATGTTTTCGCTGCTTCTCGCTGGCCGTGATCGATGGATTGGATTCCCCCGCGATAGATCTCGGCAAAATAGGCCGCGTAATTCAGCGAAAAAGTCAGCACCGCCGCGGGGAAACGATCGAAGGTCAGCCCCAGAAACGGCAGGCCGTAATAAATGAAAAACAGCTGCAACATCAGCGGCGTTCCGCGAAACACCAAAATGTATAGGCGCGAAAACCAGCGCAGCGGCGGCACGCGCGAAAGGCTGCCCAAAGTCCACAAAAGCCCCAGCGGCAGGGAAAACGCCAAAGTCAGCGCGAAAAGCCGCAGCGTGACGGCAAGACCTTTTAAAAGCGCCGGCGCCAGCGACGCAAGATAGGTGAGATCCATGTTCTTCCTCCTCCGCAGCGGCCGCTTTTGCCGCCCGCATCCCATCGGCGCTCTATTTCACCAAAAGATCGCTGCCGAACCATTTTTCTGAAATTTTGCCTGCCGTGCCGTTTTCCACGCAGGTTTTCAGCGCGGCATCCACGGCCGCCGTCAGCTCAGTGTCGCTTTTGCGAAAACCGATGGCATAAAGATCTTCGCCGAAATCCACCGACGAAACCTGAAAGGCGTTGTTGAGCAGGGTGTTTTTATACTGCCCCAGCACTTCATCCACGATCATGGCATCCAACCGCCCCGACTGCATATCCATGATGACCTGGTCATAAGTTTTATATTCGGTCAGCCGGTCTTTGATCTTATCGTAAACGGGGTCGTTTTTGATGGTTTCCAGCGCCGAAGAATCGGCCTGCGTGCCCAGAGAAAATTTCCCCAGATCTTCTTTGCTTTCAATATCAACGCCTTGATTCGTCATAATGATGATTTTGTTGTTCAAATAGGGTTTGGAAAGGCTCATGCCCTTTTCACGCTCGGGCGTGATGGACATGCCGTTCCAGATGCAGTCGATCTTCCCCGTGGAAAGTTCCAGCTCTTTGGCATCCCAATCGATGGGCTGGAACTCGGCCTTTACGCCCAGTTCTTTGCAGACGGCGCCCGCAAGATCGATATCGAAGCCCACCAGTTTGTCGTTTTCATCGCGGAAGCCCATAGGGGCGAAGGTGTCATCCAGCCCGATGATCAGCTTGCCTTTCTTTTTGATGGCCGCAAGATCGGTGGCATAAGCCTTTTTTTCTGTTTTTTGTGAAGCCGTGTCTTCCGCGGTTTGTCCGCCGCAGGCGCTCAGCCCCAATGTCAGCACACCTGCCAGCAGCACCGCCAATACCTTTTTCATAAAAATCGCTCTCCTCATTCTTTTTCCCGCGAAACAGCGTTTTCCTCTTCTCGGAAGCTTTGTTTTTTCGCGATGGATTTATCATACTTTATCTTGGTAATGTTGTAAAGCATTAAAGTATCAAAAGAATCATTTTCAGCGATATGGTGAATTTTCACGAGATAACACATTGTTTTTTAGATGAATCAACCATGCTTTGTGTAAAAAAGATCTGCCGCAAAAGCGCGGCAGATCCTTTTGATGGCTCGATTCGATTTTTGAAAGGCCGAGCGTTTCAGCCCGCGGCGCGTTCTTCGGGCAGCCGCGCGGAAACGGGCGCGGGAACGCTTGCCTGAGGCGAAACATTCCAGGTGATGGTTTTTCCATCGCTGGCGGCGATAACGGTGCCCTGCAGATCGGTTCTGAAATAAGAAATGCCGCGGTTTTTCAGCTTGGTGAGAGTGGAAGCGTGAGGGTGGCCGTAATCATTGTTCAGGCCGCAGGAGATCACGCCCCAGGTGGGGGAAACCGCGTCGAGAAAAGCGTCGCTGCTGGAAGTGCTGCTGCCATGATGGCCCAGTTTCAGCACATCGGCCTTCAGCGGCAGGCCGGTTTGCAGAATGGCGGCTTCGGCCTGGGTTTCCGCATCGCCGCACATCACAAACGAAGTGGAGCCATACACCAGACGCAGGCCCACCGACCAGTTGTTCAGATTATCGCCCATATTGCCGTTGGGCGCCAAAAGGGTGAACGCCGCGCCGCCCAGCGTATAGCTTTGGCCGCTTTTCGCGGTGGTGACGGCCAGATTTTTGGCCAGCGCCGCATCCAGCACCGATTCATAGGTTTTGGTGGTGCTGCCCTTTTCGGAAAGGATCAGCGTTTGGATGGGGAACGCGCGGATCACATCATCCAGCCCGCCCACATGATCTTCGTGGGGATGGGTGCCGATGACATAATCCAGCGAGGTGACTCCTTGGTTTTTCAGATATTGCACCACCATGGGGCCATCGGCATTGTTGCCCGCATCCACCAGCATGAAATGGCCCTGCTGCTGCACGAGGATGCAGTCTGCCTGACCCACATCGATGAAATGCACCATCAGCTTTTCGCTTTGCTTGGGCAGGGTCTCCTGCAAGGTGGTCTGCCGGCCCTTCATGCGGGCGGAAAGCGCGTGATAAGAGATCAGCGCCACATCGCCGCGCAAAAAGGCGGCGGAAGACGCCCCATATTCACCGCTTGTGATGCCCAGGGAATCCGAAAGCTCCCATGCGCGATTCCACGCGAAATCGGCGCCCGAAGAATACCCCAGCGCCCGCAGCACAAAGGTGAGATATTGCGAAGCCGTTACCTGCCCGTTTCCGCCGAATTCGGTGGTTGACATGCCTTTTGTCAGGCCGTTTTGATAGGCATAGCCCACATAAGGCTTTGCCCAATCGGCCACATCGCCGAAGGGGATCTGCCATTTGCCTGTTTTGGCTTCGGTTTCGCGGCCCAGCAGCCGAACCAGCATGGTGACGGCTTCCTGCCGCGTGGGGGCGCGATCCAGCGCATAATCCGGGGTTCCATCCGCCAGCAGACCCACCCCTTGAAAAAGCCCCAGCGCATGCAGGGCATCCGCCGCCTGTTTTTGGGCGGGCTGGGCGGCGGAAACGCCGCCGATCATTGAAAACAGCAAAATCACTGTGAGTAAAACGGAAACAGCTCTTTTTCTCATGGTCTTTTTTCCTCTCTCATCGGAATTTTTTATACTAAGCAAGTTTGTATCATTGCTTTAATTTGATTTGACTCCAATTCATTTCGTTTATCCAATCTACATCGGTTATCTGATTGTAAAAAAGGTCTCTGCAAATCGGAAGCTGTCATTTACGATTTGGTCTTTTTTTGACAGCCAGCAGTTTCATATAATCATCAAATTCCGACTGATCCGTCGGCTCGAACATTACCCATTTTCCATCATGATAGATTTCCGCTTCATCATATTTCTTGCAAACAGCAGAAGAAAGAGTTTTTCGTATTGCTTCGACTTTTGTCCGCTCATCTTTTCCGAAAATGATCATGAAACCGACGCAATGACTTTTTGCATACAGGCAACAGAGCGTTTTTCCGCCACGACGGTATTTATATTCATATGTCCACCTTTTGCCGCCGGGATTCCACGACCGTTCCATTTCGTATTTCTCATCAATCTTTAAACATAGCGCCTGCCATACTTCAAACAAAGGCTGCCCGATCAAATCAATAATAGTTAACTCAGACGGTATTTTTTCAAGCATGATTTCCCCTCCACAAATTCCGGTTTGTCGAATTGCCTGTAATTCGCCTTTGTGCATTCATGTAAACAAAGATAGTGCTAATATGGTTTAAAAAAGCCCCAGCCAAAGCTTCCAGCAGATCACCCGTTCCGCCGCTTCTTCAAGCCGCGCCCGGGGCAGCGCGCCGCTTTCCAGCGCTTTGAGAATGGCCTGCCTTGCGCCCGCAAAATCGGTGACGATCAGCAGATCGGCCCCCGCGGCCAGTGCTTTTTCGGCGCAGGCGCTTTCGCCGCCCCATTCTTTCAGCGCGCCCATAGAAAGATCATCGGTGACGATCACGCCTTCAAAGCCCATTTCTTCCCGCAGATAGGCCATGGTTTTGGGTGAAAGCGACGCAGGCAGACCTTCTTCCAGCGCGGGCACCTGATGATGCGAAACCAAAATCGCTTTGGCTTTCGCTTCGATAGCCGCCTGAAACGGCGGCAGGGCCGCGCTTTGCAGTTCCTGCATCGAGCGGAGATCCACCGCGGCTTTCTGATGGGTGTTATCCTGCGCCGCATATCCCGGAAAATGCTTCACCACACAACCCAAGCCCGCTTCTTCCGCGGCGGTGACGCAGGCGCCGACATATTGGGCCGTTTCGGCGGCGCTGCCGCCCCATGTGCGCGGGTACATATAAGCGTTTTCATCGCAGACATCCGCCACCGGCGCCAGATTCACATTGACCCCCAGCCCGCGCAAAAGCGCCGCTTTTTCTTTTGCATCGGCTTTCACCGCTTCCAGCCCGCCCTGCGCTTTCAGCTGCTGAGGCGAAGGGAAGCGCGCCGCCCGCAGCTGTGGGTTTGCGCTGATGCGGCAGACGGTTCCGCCTTCTTCATCGGCGCCGATGAGCAGCGGGAACGGTGAAGAGCGCTGGCAGGCATCAATTTTCTGCTGCGTTTTTTCTGCGCTCAGCCCTTCGAAATCACGGGCGAACAGCAAAAGCCCGCCGGGGTGGGCATCCAAAACAGCGGTGAGCCCCGCCGCTTCGGGATAGCGCACAAAACAGACCTGCGCCGCCAGATCTTCCGTGCTCATTTCGGCGATGACGGTGCGGGCCTGCCCTCGATAAGCCCCGAAAAGCCCTTCGGCCGCAGGGGGTTCCGGCGTTTGAGGCGGCGCGGCGGGGGTGTGCGGCGCTTCGGCAGGCGTTTGGGGCGCGGAAGGCTGTTTTTCTTTCGTTTCGGGAATGGCGGTGGAATGGCATCCGCCCAGCAGACACATGGCCAGCAAAACCGCTGTGATCTTTTTCATGGCACGCTCCTTTTCTTTCTGACGCTTCGTTCCCCCACCCGTTTCAACGCTTCTTTGTTTATCTCTTCCATTTTATCATATACTACCCTAATCGCAAGGATTTTACATGCCTTTTACAGCGCGCGGGCTGTGCATTTTACAAAGCGGCCCTATGCTGTAACTGTAAAGAAAATCAAAACGCAGTCGTGAAACGACAGAAACGAAAGGTGAATGATATGAAAAAGAAAACAGCAATGATGCTTGCGGGTCTGGTAGCCGCCGCTTCTTTATTCGGATGCAGCAAAGATGCTGCTTCTGAAATTTCGGTCATTTCCCGTGAGGAAGGCAGCGGAACCCGCGGGGCTTTTGTGGAGCTGCTGGGCATCGAAGAAAAAGACGCCAACGGCAACAAAACAGATCGCACCACGGAGGAAGCCATTGTCGCCAGCAAAACCGATGTGATGCTGACCCAGGTCGCCGGTGACGAAGGCGCCATCGGCTATGTTTCGCTGGGTTCCCTGAATGATACCGTCAAAGCGCTGAAGGTGGATGGCGCGGAAGCCACCGCCGAAAATGTGAAAAACGGTTCCTATCCCGTATCCCGCCCCTTCAACATCGCCACCAAAGGCCAACCCACCGGTCTTGCCAAAGATTTCATCGATTTCATCCTGAGTAAAGAAGGCCAGGCCGTGATTTCCGAAAGCTATATCTCCATCAATGATAACGCCCCCGCCTTCGCGGGAACCATGCCTTCGGGCAAAATCGTGGTGGCGGGTTCCTCTTCGGTGACCCCCGTCATGGAAAAGCTGGCTGAAGCTTATCAAAAGCTCAACAGCGGCGCGAAAATCGAGATCCAGATGAGCGATTCTTCTTCGGGCATGACTTCTGCCGCCGACGGCACCTGCGATATCGGCATGGCATCCCGCGAGCTGAAAGACAGCGAAAAACAAAACCTCACCTCCACCAGCATCGCCCTCGACGGCATCGCGGTGATCGTCAACCCCGCGAACCCCGCTTCCGACCTGAGCGCGGCGCAGATCAAATCCATCTTCACCGGTGAAACCACCACCTGGGATGAGGTAAAATAAGCTTCCTCTTATTGGGGGAACGCTTCCTGCAGAAAGTTCCCCCCTTTTTTCTTCTCTCCCGCGAAAAGGGCAGCCTTCCGAAAACCGGATGGCTGCCCTTTTCCTCTTCCACGCCCAATCATTTTTTCCGTGATTCCGGCGGTTTTTATAAACTTATTGTAATATCGATATTAATTATTCTTCATCGTATACTTTTCCGCCGGTTTCGGCGTTAAAGCGCTTGCCATAAGCCAGCTGCAAACGGCGCAGCATCTCGCCGGCGCGGCCGCCCACGGGTTTGCCATCGATATGGGTCACGCGGCTGCAAAGCGAACCGCTGCTGGTGACCAGAACTTCATCGGCCTGCATCAGCTCTTCCACCGTGAAGGGCGCTTCGCGCACGGGCATGCCCAGCTGCTCCGCCGTCTGCATCAGATGTTTGCGGGTGATGCCCGGCAGAATGAGCTCATCGGCGGGGGGTGTGCAAAGCGCGCCGCCCGAGATCATCATGATATTGCTGTGGCAACCCTCGGTGACGCGGTCGCCGCGGTGGAAAACCACCTCATCGCATCCGGCCTCTTTTGTGGCCTGTGCCGCCAGCACATTGGGCAGCAGGTTGAGGGTTTTGATGTTGCAATGATAATAGCGCGTATCTTCACGGGTGATGAGGCGCAGGGTGCGATCGAACGGCCCCATCTGGAACGGCGTGATGAATACAAGCAGATTGGGCTTGATTTCTTCGGGCGGGAAAGCGTGGCCGCGCAGATAAGAGCCGCGGGTCATCTGCCAATAGACCATCACACAGTCGCTGTCTACTTTTTTCACCAGCTCGCAAAGCAGCGCGGTGAGTTCTTCTCTTGTCTGGGTGGGTTTGATGCGCACGCCGGCAAGGCTGTTGGTAAAACGGTTCATATGGTCTTCCAGCGCGAACAGCGTATGATTGACGGCGCAGGTGGCATCATAAACGCCATCGCCGAAAAACAGCCCGCGATCGGTCATCGGCACGGTCATTTCTTCGATCAGGCCGATTTTGCCATTGTAATATCCCAAATTCTCCATAGGTCTGCATCCTCTCTTCAGTTCATTATTTATCGGTTTTTTCTTGATCGTCCAGCTGGGTGATCTCCATGATCTCTTCGAATTTCTTCATGATATAATCGTAATTCTGGGGCTTGTGGGGCAGCATGCAGTTGCTGCAATCTTTCAGCCCATAATGATAAACAAAGTTGCCGCCGCAGCGGTCTTTCAGCGCATACAGGGGGCAATAGCAGAACAGACAGTTGAAATTATCCGGATCGTTCGTTTGATGGCACGGAAAATATTCGCATTGCTTGTGATTGAAAAATTTATAATGGCAGTTGGCATAGGGATCTTTTTTCTCTTCGGGCATTTGAAAGCTCCTCCTTTTATGATATCGCGGTCCTCGATTTTTTATGCTATGTGCATTTCGCATTTTTTTCTTTATCGGCATGTTATTTTTAAGTTTATACCATTTTTTCCGCAAGAACAACAGTTAAGCCAAAAATATTTCAAATATGTGAAAAATCGCCGTAACCACAGGTCACGGCGATTTATTTTTTATTCTTCTTTCTGCGCTTCTTCGTCCAGATGCTCTTCCACAAGGCGAATCAGATCCAGCGCGCTGACATAGCGCACGCTGGGCGAACCATCCAGAAAATCCACGCGGCCCTGCCAGCTGGAATTTCTTCTGGTCAGCACATAAAGCAAAAAGGTTGCTTTTTCGCCCTTGGCGGCTTTCACGGTTTCTTCTTCCATGGCCTCTTCAAGGGTCTCGGCGGCGCATTCGATTTTGCGCGCCTGGGCGCGGAAACGGCGGATCCGCTGAAAGGCCTGGGGGAAATTCTGCTGTTCCATCAGGTCTTCCGTTTGCAAAATCAAAGAAGCCGGGTCAGAAAAGAACATCGGGCTTTTCAGGCGGCGGCTGAAAATTCTGCCGCTGTAAGAACTGCCGCTGATATGATCGATGCAGATCTTCATCGCCGCGTTATTGGGGTTCCACTGTATTGCCATGATAACTTTCCTTTCTGCTTGTTTAGCCGCCCAGCTGGCGAATTTTATAAGATAATCTCAAAAAGCCGAACTTGTGGGCTTTTTTGAACCGCGCCACCACGCGTTCGATCACCATGGTGCTGTCTTCATAATTGGCCCCCGGCAGCATCACCACATATTGCGCGGCGCTGTAGCGGGCGATCACATCCCCGCGGCGCAGGCTTTCCAGCAGCGAAGCCTCCAGAAGATCCATCGCGCCCGAAAGCACGGTGACCCCCGGCTGTTTGCCCGAGGGCAGCGCCAAAGTCAGCAGGGCCACATGGGTGGAAACACCGCTGCGTTCCGCCCTGCGCGCTTCCAGCCGATACATCTCTCTGAAAAAGCCATATTCGCAAAGGAACGCCCCGGGGCGCTGGGCGCTTTCTTCCAGATCGCTTTGGATCTGTTCCAGATCGGTTTCCTGGGCGTGTTCCATGGCCATGATGCTTCGGTAAAGCTCGCGCATCTCTTCGCCGGGGCTGATGCCCAGGTTGCGATACATCAGGTCGGTGGCCGCTTCATAATGGCTGCGGGCCGCGTGATCCTTGCTCTGCCCCAGCAGCGCTTTGATCATGCGGATGTGCAGTTCTTCTTCCATCGGGTCAAGGGCCAACGCTTTTTCACACACCGCTTCCATTTCTTCAAACCGATGCTGGCTGCCCAGCAGATCGGCGCATTGCTGAGCGGTTTTCAGATAAAGGCTGTGATAATGGGCCGAAATCGAAACTACCCAAAGCTGATTGCCCAGCTTCGGCAAAAAATCGCCCTGATAAAGCCGCAGCGCCTGTTCATAACACCGCAGCTTCTGTTCGGGGTCTTCCGTTTCTTCGGCCATGCGGCATTTTTTTTCGAATTCATCGATATCCAGTGTGCAGGCGATCTCCCTGTTCCAGCAATAGGCACCGCGTTTGGAAAGGATCGGCTCCACTTCGGCGCCGAACAGGGGTTCCAGCATGCTTCGCGTGCGGTGCAGCAGGGTTTTCAGGGCGCTGGTGGGGTTTGCCCCGCCTTCATCGCCCCAAAAGGTTTCAATCAGCTCCGTTTGCGGAATGTTGCGGTTTCGATGCAGGATCAGGTAACACAAAACACTCCAGATCTTTTGCGAGCGGTTCACCTCGTCGGTGATGGAGCCGCGTTTGTTTTTTAATGTCAATCCCCCTAAAAACGAGATCTGCAAGCAATCCTGCGCGGCGCTGTTTTTCGTCGTTTTCATGGCTGATTCTCCCTTCGCCAAGACCTTCTTTTCTTTAGTATAGCGCATATCTTTTTTTTTTGATAGTCTTTTCTTTGCCTGATGTTTTGTGAAATGTAACCGTTGCGGTAACCATGACAGGCTATACTGAGGCTACAGTAATTCTTATAAGGGAGGAATGGGCCGAATGTCGAAAGCTTCAACAGGCGCGGGCAATTTCATCGTGCAGATCCGCAACACACAGAATTCATCCTGGCAGGGTATGGTCACTTGGACCGACAGCCGAAAAACACAGCCCTTCCGCAGCGCTCTGGAACTGATCAAACTCATTGACAGCGCCCTGAAGGAAGACCCCCCCATGGCAGAGGGCTCCTCATCCGCCAGCGAATCCGATTGATCGTTCGGCGTTTTTTCTTTTCATCCGGTGCTATAATGTGATGGCTTCAAAACGGCAGGGCCGTTTTTTGCAGACTGCGGCAAGGGCAGGATTTTTCATCCTACCCTTGTTTTTGTTGTTTTTTTTGGTTTTTATGTCTTTTTGGCGCTGCGCGCGGCCGTCTTTCCCCTTTTCTGCCGTTCAAACAGCGGCGGCGCGGGCCGATCCCGGCGCGCTTCTTCCGTGATTTCCTTTTCTTGCGGCCTGCTTTTGGCGGGCCGCTTTTTTGCCCGTTTCGCCCCGTTTCTTTCCCGCGCGGTTCTGTTTTCGGGTTTCTTTCATAGGATAAGAAAAACGGCATTTCTGAAAGGGGCATTCCTATGAAGTTTTTTACGAAAAAGACGATCGCTCTGCTCTGTCTTTTTTTAACGATCCTGCTCATTCTTTTGCTGCGGCTGCTGCATCCGCTCAGCGTGCCCGCCATGGCCGAAGGGCAGGGAACGCCGCTGCCGGTGGTGATGTATCACCATGTTCTAAGCGACGGCAGCCGTCTGCTGGGGGCTTATGTGGTTTCTGTTTCAGAGCTTGAAAGCGACCTTTGCTGGCTGAAGGCCGCGGGCTATACCCCCATTCTGCCTTCGGCGCTCACCGCCTATGTGGAAAGCGGCGCGCCGCTGCCGCCCAAACCGATTTTGCTGTCTTTCGACGACGGCTATGAAAGCTTTTATGCCAACGCCCTGCCCCTGCTGCAAAAATATCAAAGCCCGGCGGTGGTCAGCGTCATCGGCCGCTATACCGATCTTTATTCACAGCCCGGCGAAAGCGGGCATCTGAATTATTCACACATCACCTGGGATCAGCTGAAAAGTTTGGAAAACGAGCCGCTGGTGGAAGTGGGCAGCCACAGCTATGACCGCCACGACGCCACCGGCAAACACAGCCCCCGCGGCGCCAAACAGGAGCGCGGCCAAACCGATGAAGCCTATCTCGCCGCCCTGCGCAGCGATACGCAAAAGCTTCAGGATGCCATTGCCGCCCATGGGCTGAAGCTGCCCACCCTTTATGCCTATCCGTTTGGCTATTACACCGATCAAAGCGAAGCGATGCTGGGCGAAATGGGCTTTCGCATCACCCTCAGCTGTGAAGAGGGGTGCTCGGTCATCACCCGCGATCCCGCGTCTTTGCGCCTTTTGAAGCGTTATAACCGCGCCCACGGCCGTTCTTCCGCCGATTTTTTTGCAAAAATGGGGCTTGCGGCCTGAACCGCCCCCCGCGCGCAGCAGGTTCTTCCAAGAAACAAAACGGCAGCCACCATTCCCGGTGACTGCCGTTTTTGATGAAGTTCCCTTAGGGGCGGGAACGAACACGCTTTTTAGGCCTGATAATCCAAAACCAGGGTGCCGTCATCTTTTTTCACAACGGCTTCTTTCTCTAAGAACAGCTTATCGACGGTTTCAAAATAGGCTTTCATCGAGGGGAAGCGCAGCACTGCGTTTTTGATGATCTCTTTGCCCTTTTGCGCCTGATCGCTCAGCAGCGCTTCGGCCATCAGCACCTGATATTGGGCCGAGGTCACCAGCGCCGATTCGGGATCGTTGATATAATAATCGGAACCGTGGCCTGTGCCGCAGGCGCCCGAGCAATAGGGCTGAACGGTGGGGATCACCGCGGAAACATCGCCCATATCCGTGCAGCCGGTGCTCCAAGGGCGTTTGGCCAGATGTTCTTCGCCAAAAGCTTCTTTCACCACTTCGCAGGTCAGGTCATATAAGCCCTGCTCATTTTGCAGCGGCGTGTAGCCGGGGCGGTCTTTCAGCACGACATTGGCGCCCATGGCCGCAGCGGAAGCCGCCAGCGCGCGGTTGATCTTGGTGTTTTCGCGGATGATGGCCTCAAGGCTTGAACCGCGCACATAGCTTTCCATGCGCACATCGTTGGGGATGGCGTTCACCGCGCCGCCGCCCTTGGTGATGATGGGATGGAAGCGGATCATATCTTTTTCCTGGAAAGTCTCGCGCAGCGCGTTGACCGCGTTCATGGCCAGGTTTGCCGCATACAGCGCGTTGACGCCCATATGAGGCGCGCCGCCCGCATGGGAGGAAATGCCGACAAAATTGATGTTTTTGGTCACGCAGCCGTTGCTGCCCGGGGTCAGGCTGATGGTTTCTTTTTCGCCGCCGGAGGTATGCACCAAAAGCGCCAGATCACATCCATCCATATAGCCGCGATGCATGAATTCCACCTTGCCGCCGAAATATTTGATGATGCCTTCCTGGCGCAGACCCTCGCGATAGCCGATTTCGATGAGTTCTTCGGCGGGCACAGCCATCAAACGGATGGAGCCGCACATGCCATCCAGCGCGCCGGGCTGTTTCAGCGCCGCCGCGATGCCCAGCAGCGCCGCCGATTGGGCATGGTGGCCGCAGGCATGCACAAACCCTGTTTCGGGGTCGCATTCGGGGTGGGTGGAAACGATCAGGCTATCCATCTCGCCCATAATGAGCAGCTTGGGGCCGGGGCGGCCGGTTTCCAGATCGGTGTAAAAGCCGGGCACATTGCCCGCCTGCACCAGCTGATAACCCAGTTTTTCGAACTGCTCGGTCAGATAGGCGTTGGTTTTCCATTCGCGATAACCGGTTTCAGGATTTTGCCAGATATGGCGTTCGGCGGCGAACATCAGCTCGCGCTGGCCCGCCACGATCTCTTTGAGCTTTTTGATGCGTTCTTGTTTCAGCATTTCAAATCTTCTCCTTTTCACCGTCCCGAAGGGCGTTATCCTGCGTTTGCTTCGATGTTTTGGTTGCTGCGGTCACGATGTTTTGATGCCACCCTAAAGGGTCGCAGACGGCCCACACCGCGGGCGGGCCGTGGGAGGATCTCCCGACTCCCCTTGCAATGATTATATCAAGTTTAATCTCTAAACAGAAGTTCCTTTTATAAACTTTTCCGAAATTTTTCAGAGAATTTTTGTTTTTCTCTTTGTTGAAACCGCTGTTTTGCGCCGCCACCGCCGTTTTTATGGGGGATATGGGGGCGGCCGCCATGCAAAGAAAGCTCTCTGCCGGGCAGGCAGAGAGCTTTTGTTTCGCTTTGGTCTGCCGCCGAAAGGCGGGAACCGTTTCTTATAAATTCTGATAATCCAGTGTGACGGTGCCGTCTTCGTTGCAGACAACGGCCTTCTTATCCAGGAAGATCTTATCCACCGCTTCGAAATAATCTTTTTTGTTGGGATAAAGCACTTTGGAGCTTTCAACCACTTTGCGGCCCAGCTTGGCATCATCGCTCAGCAGCGCTTCCGCCATCAGCACCTGATATTGGGCCGAAGTCACCAGCGCCGATTCGGGGTCGCTGATGCCGTAATCGGAACCGTGGCCCGTGCCGCAGGCGCCCGAGCAATAGGGCTGCACCGTGGGCATCACGCAGGAAACATCGCCCATATCCGTGCAGCCGGTGCCCCACTTATGGTCGATTTCCAGATGATCTTCGCCAAAGGCCTGTTTCACGATATCACAGGTGATGTCGTTGAGCATTTCATTATTATAAAGCGGGAAATAGCCGGGGCGATCCTGCAGTTCCACATTGGCGCCCATGGCCGCGGCGGAAGCCGCCAGCGCGCGGTTGATCTTGGCGTTGTTGGCGACGATGGCTTCTACGCTGGCGCCGCGCACATAGCTTTCCACACGCACATCATTGGGGATGGCGTTCACCGCGCCGCCGCCCTTGGTGATGATGGGATGGAAGCGGATATAATCCTGCTCGCGGAAAGTTTCGCGCAGAGCATTGACGGCATTAAGCCCCAGGTTCGCCGCATACAGCGCGTTGACGCCCATATGGGGCGCGCCGCCCGCATGAGAGGAAACGCCGATGTAATTGATGTTTTTCGTCAGGCAGCCGTTGTTGCCAACGCCCACGCCGATGCCTTTTTTCTCGCCCATATTGCTGGTATGCACCAAAAGCGCGATATCGCAGTCATCCATAAAGCCGCGATACATAAATTCGACTTTGCCGCCGAAATATTTGATGAGGCCCTTCTGGCGCAAGGTCTCACGATAGCCGATCTCGATGAGCTCTTCGGCGGGGACAGCCATCAGGCGGATAGAGCCGCTCATGCCATCCAGCGCGCCGGGCTGTTTCAGCGCCGCGGCAATGCCCATCAGCGCGGAAGCCTGAGCATGGTGGCCGCAGGCATGCACAAACCCTGTTTCGGGGTCGCATTCGGGGTGGGTAGAAACGATCAGGCTATCCATTTCGCCCATGATGAGCAGCTTGGGGCCGGGGCGGCCGGTATCCAGATCGGTATAAAACCCGGGGATATTGCCCGCCATCGTCAAAGTGTAGCCCATTTTTTCAAAGGCTTCCTTCATATACTCATTGGTCTTCCATTCGCGGTAACCGGTTTCGGGGTTTTGCCAGATATGGCGCTCGGCCGCAAACATCAGCTCGCGCTGCCCGGCCACCAGATTCATCAGTTGTTCCATGCGTTCCTGTTTCAGCATTTTATCCTGTCTCCTTTAGCGTTCGATTTTCCAGCGATACACTTTATGTCTATTTGGTTTTTATTATACCAAACTTTCCATTAAAATGCAGGGCTGTTTTTGCAAAGCAGCATAGAAAATTAAGCTCCGAAACTGTGCAATCCGCCATGAAATTTTGTGAAGTTTCGTTTTTCTGCACATAGAAAAAAGCACCCGTTGTGGCATCGGGTGCTTTTTAGAAGAGGAGAGGGTGCTTTCATTTTTCCTGGTTGTTTTCCATCAGTTCCTTGCGGCAGTTTTCGCAGATGTTCTTGCCTTTGAATTCGCTGACTTTCTTCGAGCTTCCGCAGAACACACAGTTGGGCTCATGCTTTTTCAACACGATCGATGAGCCTTCCATGTATATTTCCATGGGGTCTTTAATATTAATGCCCAGGGTGCGGCGTAACTCGATGGGGAGAACGATTCTGCCCAATTCGTCAATGTTTCGAACAATTCCTGTTGCTTTCATATTTTTTCTCCTTCCTGTATGTTATTTTCATCATGTGATAAGCATATCAAATATGACAAAAAGTGTCAATTACAAAAGTGTGACTAATTTGTTAATATTTTAGCCTGTTGAAGTGCTTTATTTGACTATTTTGTATAAAAGGTCTCTGATTTCTGCTCGAATTTGCTTTTTTACATTCTTATATTGCTATTTGAGTTTCATAAATTTATTAATTCACCCTAAAATTTTGTTTGACGGCGAGGAATCGATTATGATGACGAAGCTGATTTGCCTGTTTCTTATTTTTTCCTTTTTCTTCGGATTGGTTAGCGGTAACCTTTCCGAGGTTTCTTCGGCGCTGGCCCAAGGGGCAAAAAATGCCGTAAATCTGGTGCTTTCCATCGGCGGCGTGCTGTGTTTTTGGTCGGGTTTGCTGGAAGTGATGAATGAAAGCGGCCTCACCGATCGCATTGCGCGCCTGTTTTCGCCGCTGATCCGTCTGCTGTTCGGGCGCTATCGCCGGGATGAGGCCCTTTGCCAGTCGCTTTCTCAAAACATGGCGGCGAACCTTTTGGGGCTGGGCAGCGCGGCCACGCCGGCGGGGCTGAAGGCCGCGGGCCGCCTGAGCGAGCTTTGCGGCAGTTCTTCGGGCGATGCGGTGCTGCGCCTGCTGGTGCTGAACACCGCTTCCATCCAGCTGATCCCCACCAATATCGCCGCGGTGCGGGCCGCCGCCGGCGCCGCCGAGCCTTTCGATATTCTGCCCGCCGTGTGGCTGGCCAGCATTGCTTCCGTGGCGGCGGCGCTGACGGCCGCAAAGTTGTTTTCGAAAGTGTGGCGGCCATGACGGCGTGGGTCATCCCCGCGTTAACGGCTTTCACGGCCGTTTATGCCCTCTGGCGCGGCTGCGATGTTTACAGCGCTTTTTTGAAAGGCGCGCGAAAAGGGCTTGAAACGGTGCTTTCCATCTTCCCCGCCATTTTGGTGATGCTCACGCTGATCGCCATGCTGCAGGCCTCGGGGGCCATCGAGATGTTCTCGTTTTTCCTGCGGCCCGTGTTTGATTTTCTGGGCATCCCCCAGGAATGCATCTCCCTTGCGCTGCTGCGCCCGTTCAGCGGCAGCGGCGCTCTTTCCCTGGGCAGCGAGATCATAAAAAAGACCGGCCCGCAGAGCTATCCCGGCCTTGTGGCGGCGGTGATGCTTGGCTCCAGCGAAACCAGTCTTTATACGATCGCCGTTTACAGCGCCTATCTGCGCACCAAAAACACGCGCTATGCGGCGGCGGCGGCGTTGATCGGCGATTTTGCGGCATATGTGGCGGCGGCTTTCGCCGTGCGGCTTTTATTTTTCTGAAAATGCTTCCAGTGCCTGCTGATACAGCGCGTTTTTCGGCAGGTTCAGCTGGCGCGAAACGGTTTTCACCGCTTCGCTGATGCTTTTTCCCTCTTCCAGAAGGCCGCCCACCAGTTCCATGGGGTCGGGGCCGCTTTCTTCCTGCAGGGGCTGGTCGGCCCCCGCCACCACCAGAACGAATTCGCCCTTCGGCTCATGCTCCTGATAATATTCCACCGCTTCCGAAAGGGTCATGCGCAGCACCTGCTCATGCAGCTTGGTGATCTCGCGGCAAAGGGCGATCTTGCGCTGGCCGAAGGTCGCGTAAAAATCCTGCAAAGTCTTCAGCAGCTTATGGGGCGCTTCATAAAACACCATGGTGCGTGTTTCGTTTTTCACCGCCGCCAAATGTTCGCGGCGGCTTTTTTTGTTCACCGAAAGAAAGCCTTCAAAACACCAGCGGCCGCATTCCATGCCCGAAATGGAAAGCGCCGCCGCGGCCGCGCAGCAGCCGGGAACCGCCACCGCTTCCACCCCCATCTCGGCGCAGATGGCCACCAGATCGGTGCCCGGGTCGCTGATGGCGGGGGTGCCCGCATCGGTGATGAGCGCGCAATTTTCGCCCGCCAGAATGCGTTCGGCGATCTGCTGCCCCTTGGCTTTGCGGTTATGCTCGAAATAGCTCACCTGCGGCTTTTTGATCTCGAATTTGTTCAAAAGCTTGGCCCCCACGCGGGTATCCTCCGCCGCAATGAAATCCACCTGGGCCAAAACCAGCTGGGCGCGGGGCGAAAAATCGCCCAGATTGCCGATGGGGGTGGAAACGATATATAATTTGCCGGCCATATTATTGTTCCTCTTTTCTGTTTTCTTGCTGATGGCGGCGATAAATCCGCCGATATTCCATGCTTTCTTCGCCCGAAAGCTCTTTTAAAAGCAGCGGCGGCTCGATTTCGAGCCATGCCCCGCCGCCATAAGCCGCGCAGCACAGCATCAGCTGCGCCGGTTTTTCCGCCGTTTGGTGCACCATGCGCAGGCGTTTCAAGGCGAACCCGTTTTTCATCAGGGCGTTCTGGGCGTTTTCCCAGTTGCCGGGGCGGAAGCAAAAATAAAAAAGCCCGCCCTGGCGCAGGGCCCGCCCTGCTGCCGCGCAAACCGCTTCCATCGAACAGGCCTGCTGGCTGCGGGCTGCCGCCCGCGGCGGATGAGGCGCCGTGAGTGTTTTTTGCGGCTCAAAATAAGGCGGGTTGCAAAAGCAGACATCATATTGATGCCTGCCGTTCCACACGGTCAGATCGGCCTGAATCAGCTCACCCTGTTCTTCCAGCCCGTTTTGGCGCTGATTTTCGCGGGCGATGGCCAACGCGCCTTCCTGCAGCTCCAGCCCGTCGATGCGGCAGCCGGGGTTTTTCGCGGCCGCCAGCAGCCACAGCCCGCCGCAGCCTGTTCCCAGTTCCAGCGCCCGCTGCCCTTTTTTCAGTTTCAGCCATTCCGAAAGCAAAACGCTATCCTGCGTCAATTTGAAAAAATCATCGCTTTGCAAAAGCGTAAAGCCATCGAAAAGTTTTTCGTTTCGAATCACCGTGCTTCCTCCGTCAGGTCGTCTCTTTTAAACTCTATCATATATGAATAATATGCCTTTTTTCAACCACAATAATAGAAAATATGAAAAAAGGACGGGTTTTTATGCGCCATTCCACTGTTCTGCGTCGGTTTGCGGCGCTCTTTTTAGTCAATCTTATGGTGATCGGGCTTTTCTGCTGCCTGCTGCTGCCCGCCAAAGCGGCGGTCTATCAAAAAGGCAGCAGCGGCGAACCCGTGCGCACCATTCAGCAAAAATTGAAAAACTGGGGCTATTATGAAGGCAGCACAGACGGTATTTTCGGCGCCGCCACCGAAAAAGCCGTGAAATGGTTCCAGCGCAAAAACGGCCTGACGGAAGACGGCATCGTGGGCATTTCCACCCAGAAAGCGCTGGGCATGGTCGCCACGGGCGGTTCCCAATCGGGCCAGAGCGCGGGGCTCGACAACGACCTTTATCTTTTGGCCCGCATGATCTCGGCGGAATCGCGCGGCGAGCCTTATGAAGGCCAGGTGGCCGTTGGCGCGGTGATCCTCAACAGGGTCAAGCATCCTTCTTTCCCCAACACGCTGGCGGGCGTGCTTTATCAGCCGGGCGCTTTTTCGGCTTTGAACGACGGGCAGTTCAACGAGCCCATCGCCGAAATTTCACGCCGCGCCGCCCGCGACGCCATGAACGGATGGGACCCTTCGGGCGGGGCCATCTATTATTATAACCCGGCAAAAACCACGAATAAGTGGATCTACAGCCGCCCCGTGATCGCCCGCATCGGCAAGCATGTTTTTGCCAAATAAAATAACACTTTTGGGCATAACCCCCGCAAAGATGACTTATTTTGCGGGGGTTTTTCTGCGCCCTGAACAAAAAGTTCCGCTTATTGGAAAAGCGATTTGTATATTATCTTGACACTTCTTCTGATTGGATATAAAATAAATTAGTGTCATTCTGCATTTTTTAAGCATTTTTTTGCTTTTGCAAAATGAACGCTACTATTATATAGAGAAGGAGGAACTATTTTGCCATTACCCATTACCATTTTGATTTCAGTAGTAGTGTTTGTTCTGGGCATAGTAATCGGCATTTTTACCGGTTTTATATACAGAAAAAATATCGCTGAAAAGGAAATAGGAAGCGCGGAAGAAGAAGCAAAGCTCATCTTGAACGACGCCATCAAATCGGCGGAATCCAAGAAACGCGAAGCTGTTGTGGAAGCGCGTGAAGAAATTTATAAAAACCGTTCAGAGTTTGACCGCGAAGTAAAAGAACGCCGCAACGATCTGCAAAAGCAAGAACGCAGATTGCAGCAAAAAGAAGAATCCCTTGATCGCAAATATGAAACGATTGACAAAAAAGAAGAGAAGCTGAACCAGAAACTGAAAGAATCCGAAGAACATCTGGAAGAGATCCAAACCGTCAAACAAAGCCAGATGGAAATGCTTGAAAAGATTTCCGGCTTTACCGCCGAAGAGGCCAAGGCCTATCTGTTGGCGCAGGTGGAAGAAGAAGCCCGCCACGACGCCGCCGTGAAGCTGAAAGAGATCGATCAACAACTGAAAGAAGAATCCGATTCCCGCGCGCGTGAAGCCATTGCCACCGCCATTCAGCGGTGCGCCGCCGATCACGCCAGCGAAGTCACCGTTTCGGTGGTGCCTTTGCCCAACGATGAGATGAAAGGCCGCATCATCGGCCGCGAGGGGCGCAACATCCGCGCTTTGGAAACACTCACCGGTGTGGATCTGATTATCGATGATACCCCCGAAGCCATTACCCTTTCTTCCTTTGACCCCGTTCGCCGCGAGGTGGCCCGCATCGCCCTTGAAAAACTCATCAGCGATGGCCGCATCCATCCCGCACGCATCGAGGAAATGGTGGATAAAGCCCGCGCCGAAGTGGAAGCCACCATCAAGCAGGAAGGCGAGCGCGCCATGTTTGAAACAGGCGTTCACGGCTTACATCCCGATATTATCAAAATTCTGGGCCGCATGCGTTACCGCACCAGCTATGGCCAGAATGTTTTGAACCATTCGATCGAAGTTTCCCACATTGCGGGTCTGCTGGCCGCCGAGCTGGGCGCCGATGTGACGCTGGCCAAGCGCGCCGGTCTGCTGCATGACCTGGGCAAAGCCATCGACCACGAAGTGGAAGGTTCCCATGTGGCCATCGGTGTGGATCTGGCCAAGAAATATAAAGAATCGCCGGAAGTTATCCACGCCATCGAGGCCCACCACGGCGATGTGGAAGCAAAAACCGTGGTTGCCTGCCTTGTTCAGGCCGCCGATGCCATTTCCGCCGCGCGCCCCGGCGCACGCCGCGAAAATCTGGAAGCTTACATCAAACGCCTTGAAAAGCTGGAAGAGCTTGCCGAAAGCTTTGAAGGGGTTGAAAAATCCTTCGCCATCCAGGCCGGCCGCGAGATTCGCATCATCGTGAAGCCCGAGATCGTGAAAGACGACCAGATGATCCTTCTTGCCCACGATCTGGCCAAGAAGATCGAAGAAGAAATGAGCTATCCCGGCCAGGTGAAAGTGCATGTCGTGCGCGAGACCCGCGCAATCGAATACGCAAAATAAACCTGTTTTTCTCTGAACTTTTATGAAATACGCCTTGAGCCGCAACGGCCCAAGGCGTATTTTTTATATTTTTCGTTCGTCATGCCGGGCTGTCCGGCTCTTGACTGTCTGACTTCTCGGCTGTCCGGCTTTCGGCTGACCGGCTTCTCGGCTGTCCGGCTTTCGACTGACCGGCTTTCCGCTGGCTAGCTCTTGACTACCTGACTTTCAGCTGCCCGGTTTTCGGCTGTCCGGCTCTTGACTGTCTGGCTTTCGACTGTCCGGCTTTCGACTGTCCGGCTTCTCGGCTGTCCGGCTTTCGACTGTCTGGCTTCTCGGCTGTCCGGCTTCTCGGCTGCCCGGCTTCTTCTCTTCCACAAAAATGGGTGCGCCGCAAATTGGGGCAGGGCCAAGATTTTGCCCCTGCAAGCGGCGCCGGAAAACGATCCGAACACGATCTCTTGCAGGGAACGGTCTTGACCGTTCCGTTTTGCAGCGCACCCATTCTGTTTTGAAACGCCCGGTGTTTTAGCCTTTGATATATTGGTAAACGGTTTTCACACCGAAGCCTGTGCCGCCCGCAGGCTGGCCTTCGCTCTTGCTCTTTGCAAAAGTCATGCCGGCCACATCCAGATGCAGGAACGGCTTATCTTCTTTGAATTCATCGAGGAAAAGGCCCGCGCAGATGCCGCCCGCTCCTTCGGCCGAGCTGTTATACAAATCGGCAATATCAGATTTAATATACTCTCTGTATTCATCGTAAGCAGGCATTCTGCCATATTTTTCGCCTGTTACGCGGCTTTTCGAAGCCACTTTTTCGAACATGGCGTCATCGGTAGACAGCGCGCCGGCGCAGACCTTGCCAAAGAAATTGGCGCAGGAACCGGTGAGCGTGGATAATTCGATGATGCTGTCGATGTTTTCTTTGCGGATGATATAAGTGATGGCATCGGCCATGGTCAGGCGGCCTTCGGCATCTGTGCTGGCCACGAAAACGCTTTTGCCGGCCATGGTATGCACGATATCGCCGTTGCGATAGCCCGCGCCATCCACCATGTTTTCGCAGGCGGCGACCACTGTCACCACATTTTCTTTCAGCTTGTTTGCCGCGATGGCGCACATGGCGCCGATGACGGCGGCGCTGCCCGCCATATCGCCTTTCATGCTTGACATGCCCGCGCCGTTTTTCAGGTATAATCCGCCGGAATCATAGCAAAGGCCTTTGCCGATGATGCCCTTGGCCACGGCGTTGCCATTGCCATGATAACGCATGACGATCAGCTTGGGTTTATTCACGCTGGCGCGGCCCACGGCCAAAAAGGCGCCCATGCCCATGGCTTCGCAAGCTTTGTCATCGAAAATTTCTGTTTCAAAGCCATATTGCTTGCCCAGTTCTTCCGCCCGTTTGGCCAGTTCAGCCGGGGTCAGATCTTCGGCGGGTTCGTTGACGAGATCGCGGGCAATATGGATGCCTTCTGCGATGGAGGCGCCTTCCTGCAGCGCCGCTTCCAGCGCGGCATCGCCCAGCAGATATACTTCTTTGGGGGTGATCTCCGCTTTTTTGATCATGTATTTGTCAAACGCATATTCGCTGAGGGGCAAAGTCATGCCCACCTGGCGAACGATCTCTTCTTTATCGGCAAACACCAGCTTGGTGACCGAATCAAAAAACACTTTTTTTGCTTTCAAAGCGTTGAGTTCCGCGCCGATCTTGTTGAGGGCTTTGCGGAAATCATCGAACGCGCTGGGGCGCGAGCAATCAAAGCCCATCACCAGCAGGTTGACGAAATGGTTTTCTTTGAGGCGCAGGCGATAGGTTTTCAGCGAACCCGCGGCCAAAGTGGTGTCATCGCCGGCATAAGCGGCTTCATAAGCGGCCTGCAGTGTGGGGCAGCTGAACTGCGGCGCTGTGTTTTCTTTCACGAAACGAATCACCGTATCCACCTGACACGGGCAGGAATCTACCATTTTCAGTATCATTGTGATCCTCTCCTTTTCAATATGCAAAGCCGGGCTTTGCAGGATAGCTTTATCATACACCCATTCGTTTTTCAAAACAAGCTTTTCGGCGGACTAAGGGTTCAATATTTTCCCATTTTTATTCAAAAAACTTCCAACACGACAAAAACCCTCTTTTCGCATTTTCGCGAAAAGAGGGTTTTGCATCGTTCCATCAAATCAGCCCACGATGGCGATCCACAGCCCCGAAAGCGCCATAAAGCCATAAACAAAAGATTTGAGCTTTTTGCCATCCAGGCGGTTGAAAATTTTGCCGCCCGCAAGGCTGCCCGCCAGCAGGCCCGCCGCGCCCCACAGCGTGGGCACCCACACCCCCTGCGGCAGCAGATGCAGAACGGCGCGCATCACCAGCAGATAAATATTGTTCAGCAGAAAATAACATTGCAAAGTGGCCATATATTCTTTTTTATCTTCGATCACCGAAACGAAATAAAGCACCATCGGCGGGCCACTGACGGAAAACAGGCCGCCGCAGGCGCCCGAAATGATGCCCGCCACCGCCGCATTGCGCATGGTGGCCTTCAGCTTCACTTTTTCGCTGAAGAAATAAAGCCAGATGGCCAGCATCACCAGAAACACGCCCAGCAGGTGTTTATAAACAGGCGAGGGCTTGTTGGCCATCAGAAACATCCCCGCCGAAGAACCCAAAATGCAGAAAAGCGCCGGAAGCATCAGCTGCTTCCAGCTGATATCCCGCCAGCATCGCGCCAGAATGGTGATATTGAGCGCCAGCGAAAGCACCGTAGAAATGGTCAGCGCCGAAGTATACGGCAAAAACAGCGGCATGACCGCCATCATAATAATGCCGAACCCGAACCCCGTTACCGATTGGATCAGCGCGCTGAGCAATGAAACAGCGCCCATAAAAACCGTTTCCAGCATGATTCATCCCTCCAAACCTTTCCTATCATACCAATGGTTAAGGTACTTGTCAAAGAAAATCTCTTGAAAGTAGTAAGCGTCAACGATATAATGAATATAATTGAATCATTTTTAAAAATGTGGGGGTTTTATCCTATGCAAGAGAAGCTGCAAGAAATTCTTGAGCAAGCCCGCGCCGTGACTGCTCAAGGCACCGTCGCCTCATATATCCCGAAGCTTGCCGAAGCCGATCCGAACCAGCTGGGGGCTTATATCATGGATGTATCAGGCAATGGTTTTGGCGCGGGTGATTGGGAAAAGCGCGTCACCATCCAAAGCATCGTGAAAGTCGCCGTTTTCGTTCTGGCGCTGATAGATTGCCCGAAAGACCGGCTTTTGCAAAAAATCAGCCTGAACGCCACGGCCGAAGGCTTTAATTCCATTGTTGACCTCGAAATCAAAAACAAGCATAAACCGCTCAACCCCTATATCAATTCGGGCGCCATCGCCTGCATCGGGCTTTTGGGCGGCGATGTGCAGGGGCGTTTCGGGCGCGTTTATGATCTGCTTTGCCGCCTGACGGCCAACGAATCTCTGCGCGTGGATGAAGAGGTTTATCTTTCTGAAAAACACACGGGCGACCGCAACCGCGCCATCGCCTATTTTATGAAAAGCACCGGCATTCTGGAAGACAATGTGGAAGAAGTGCTGGATGTTTATTTCCGCCTCTGCTCGATCAAAGTCAATTGCCGCGATCTGGCCGTTTTTTCGGCCACCCTTGCAAACGGCGGCGTCAACCCCCTTTCGGGCGAAACGGTGGCCCCCCGCCGCGCTTGCCGCACAGCCCTCACAGTGATGGCTTCCTGCGGGCTTTATGATGAATCGGGCGATTTTCTGGTGCGCACCGGCATGCCCGGAAAAAGCGGCGTGGGCGGCGGCATCATGACGGCGGTTCCCCACACGCTGGGCATCGGCGTGATCGGCCCCGCCCTGAATGAACGCGGCAACAGCATCGGCGGCATCGAAGTGCTGGCGCGGCTTTCCGAAGAATTCGACCTGAGCATTCTGTAAACCTTCGGCCACCCGAAAAGGAGAATTTTTATGAAACAATATACCCCCGCCATTGTGGGCGAAATCAAGAAAAAGCCGTTTTTCTCGCTGAGCAGAAAAAGCGAGACCCGCTATTATGAAGCCACCCGTGAAAGCAGCGGCCAGACCCTGTTGTGGATCGAAATGAACGCCCTGGGCGCGCCGATGTGCTACCCCTGCGTGATCCGCGAGCCCGAAAAGCTGATGGCTTTTCGCGGCGGCCTGAAGCAGGCCAACAAAGACATGATGGCCTATTGGGTGACCGTGATCGACGCCAAGAAAAAAGCCGATTTTGCCATCCGCGAAATGGGGCATGATGAATTTCAACGCCTGTATGAAGAAGCCAAGGAAGAGCTGAACCGCATCGAATTCCCCGAAGAGGAAGAAGAAAGCTGGAGCGATGAGGAACTGCTTTCTATGGAAGACATCGAAGATGCCGAAGACCCGGCGGAAAACGAAGAGCAGGAAGAAGCCGAAAACACCGAAGCTCATGGCGCTTCGGGCAGAGCATAAAAATCGTGTTTTAATCACCAAAAAAGCTGCCGCGCCCAAAGAATGGGCAAGGCAGCTTTTTCATGTGACGGGCGCGCCGCAAAATTCTTCGAGTTTGCGGCGCGTTTTTTTCATGCCGGCGGTTCATAAAAATGTTTCTTTGCGATCAATATTTCTTCATAGAGGTGATGCCCGCCCCCATGTTGGGATGCACGGTGGAATAGGCCACATCCGCCGCAAACAGCGCCACCAAAAGAATGCACAGGCAAACGCGGATCTTTTTTGGGATGCGCCGCAGCAGATTATCGAAGCGCGGCGCCAGCAGATAAACGATGGCCATGCCGCCCATGCCGAACACCAGCAGCCCTTCCGCGCAGATGCGCCCGTTCAGGTTCAGCAGATATCCGGTATAATCCCACCAGCGAAGACCGCCGCGCATTTTTTCCAGATAAAACGAAGTGAAATATTCCACCACGCCGCATAACGCCACAATGCCCAAAAATTCCTGTGCCGGTTTGCCGCGCAGGCCGTTGAGCAAAATCAAAATCAGCACAGCGCCGCTGCCGTAAATGGGCAGCCACGGCCCCAGCAAGGCCCCGCGGTTGACGAAAACGCCGTGTGAAATCAAATGCAGGCTGACTTCCCAGATCCACCCCACCGCCGAAAAAGAGAAAAACATCAGCGCCAGCGACAGCAGCGAATAATGCCGAATGTAATGGATGCCCTCGGGATCGAAAGCCCCGCGCCTTTCTTTTTCGGCCAGCGCGGAAAGCCTTGTAGGGTAGGCCGTTCCTTCTTTTTCATCGCGGATGCGCTCGGCCCTCAGTCTTGCTTCCTCGCTGCGCTGCCACGCCTGTTCTTCCAGCGAATCGGTGATGGCGATGCCGAACGCTTCGGCCAGGAATCTGCGTGTTCCATGCAGCCCGGTGGGCGCTTTGGCGATGGCTTCCAAGATTTCTTCTTCCGGGTAGGCTTCTTCCAGCTGCCGGGCATCGGCCTTTTCGAAAAGATAGGTGTCGTTGAGCCATTCGGCGCCCTCAAGGCGTTTTTCCCCGGCCTGCCCCCGCAGCGACGCATAATATTCACAGAGCGCCGCCGAACGATAGGGGTTCGAAAACAAAATTTCGGAAGCGCCGGCTGTCGCAACGCCCAGAAGGCCCCATCCGAAAAACGAAAGTTCCAGCAAAAAGCATTCCCATTTGTGGCCGTCCATCATCCGGCGTGAAAGATTCACCGCTTCTTTGGCAGAAATTTTCGGGTTTTCCGCCACGATATAAGGCACCAGATAATAAGAATATCGTTTGATGACGCCGCCCACCACCGTCAGCGACCAAAGCACCTGAAGGCAGACCATGAACAGCATGGTGCGGGCGGCGCGGAACCAGCAGCGCACATCACGCAGAAAAAAGAACCTGCGCAGCGGCACATCGGCATAGACCCTGCCCTCTAAAAACAGGCGGGCCGCCACCACCGCCGCGATGTTCCGAAAGAAGACCCACCAGAACAGCGCCAGAAGAAAGCTGGCCAGAATCAGGATCAGCGCCGCAATATGGGGCGAATGGAACAGCGAAAGCAGCGTTTTGGCCGCGATCACCAGAATATTGCCCGAAGTGACGCTGTTGACGAACTGCGCCAGCACACCACGGCTTCGGCCGAAGATGCCCTCTTTGTTTTCGCGGCGATATTGCGCTTCTTTTTCTCTGGCCTGCTCGCCGGCATGGCCCAGGCGGTTTTCCATCATGGCCTTTGCCACATCCGCAACGCCGCTGCCCGCCGCCAGCAGACCCGTGTTGCCGGTTTCTGCGCCGGGGATCTGGGCGCGCAGCGCGCCCAAGGAATGGCCATAGGCCGCCCCCAGAAACGCCAGCGCCAGACATACCGCCACAAACAACAGATAATGGCGCTTGAAATTGCCTTTTGCCGCCTTCTTCCACGCTTTTCGTTCGCTTTTCATCTTATTTTTCCGCCCCGCATTTCAAATCGATCTGCACGACTTCACTATTCGTCAAAAGCCGCATGGAAGGGCCATAGACCCCCACGCCGGAAGTGACGATGCTCTCCATCGCGCCTATTTTTTTCAGGCCGTAAGCGTTTTCCCAAATCAGCGACCGCGGCAGGGTGAGCGGAAAAAACTGCCCGGCATGGGTATGCCCGCTCAAAACCACATCCGCCCCCAGCGCCGCCAGATCATCAAGCTCCGAGGGTTCATGCTCCAACACGATCACCGGCGTCTTTTCATCCGTTTGCCCCATCAGCTCTTGCGCCGATTTGCGTTTGGCCAGCCCCCGGCCGGATTTTTCCCCATCCAGGCGGCCCACCAGCCAAAGTTTGCCGCCGGCAACAGGAACCACCGCGTCTTCCAGCATGGTGATATTGCTTTTTTTCAGCAGCTCGGCCATGCGCTCATCGCGATAGGCGCGTGAGCGGGGGCTGATGGAAAACCCGCCGATCAGCGTTTCCGTTACATCATGGTTGCCGTAAACGCCATATACGCCATAGCGGCTGTGGATCTGACGCAGCGTTTCGGCCAGCCGGTCGGGGTTTTCCAGCATATCATAATCGCTGTCATACATATCGCCGCCGAAAAGCACCAGATCGGGATCCATCTGATTGATTTTTTGCACCATCCGCGCGATCTGGGCGCTGCCGATCTGACAGCCCATATGCAGATCGGCAACGAACGCTATCTTCAGCGAAACATTTTCCGATGCGGCCACGGGAACGGTATAATGCACGGTTCTGATTTTTTGTGTGTGAACAACGCCCATCGAAACCAGAAAAACGGCCGCCAAAATCAGCAGGCCGCCTTTCCGCCAGGGGTGATCCTGCCTTTCGCCGCGTTTCGGGTCAATTTTGCGAAAACCCATCGCCGCGGTTTCCCAAATGGCGGTGCCCAAAAACAGATAGATCAGAAACCCCAGCCACAGATTGCCCGCGCGCCGCAGCGGGGCCGCAAAATAATGGGGCTTTAAAAACGCCCCGATGATCGGCAGCAGCGCGGCAATGGCAAACAGCAAAAGAAAAAGCACCTGCGCATGTTTTCCGTAAACGGCAAATTTCTTTTTGATATGCGGCATGCAGGCGCGGGCAAAATAAGCCGCCGCCAGCAAATACAACATCAGCATGAAAAAAATCAGCATTTTTCTCACAGAATGCGGCAGGCATCGCCCTCATCGGGCAATGCAGTCCATTTTATTTCTCCTTTTTCTCTACGAGTTTGCCCGGCGGTTCCAAACGCCGCAAAAAGGCCGTAATCAGCCGGAAGCGGGCCGTGAAGCATGAATGGTATAAAGTGGCCGTCGCCGTAGGCGGGCCGTGAAATAAAGTATAATAATCGCTTTGCGATTTATACCATGAATGCGAAGCATGAATGGTATAAAGTGGCCGTCGCCGTAGGCGGGCCGTGAAATAAAGTATAATAATCGCTTTGCGATTATTATACCATGAAAAATCGACACAAAATGTTAAGATTTCTCTAAAAAAGCCCAATAATGGTTTTTTTCGCCTTTTCGCAGAGTTTTTCTTATATCTCAAAAGTGTTTTCTTCCAACGGGAACTTTTTGCCGTCCGCCGCGTCTAACCCCTATCTTATTTGAAAGAATGGAGCGTTCGACCACCCATGAAAAAACGCACTTGGCTTTTGGTTCTTGTTGCGGCAGGCGCTGTTTTGGCCGCCGGATGTGCCCGCGAAAAAACAGAAGACGCCACCGACAAAACAGAGATCACACAGGAAAGCGAAACCCCTTCCGCCCACGAAGAAGAAAAAAAAGAGGAAGCGGAAACCCCGCCCGCCGAAACGCCGTCGGCCCCTTCTTCGCCCGAAACGCCGGTTTCTTCCAATACCGCCGATTCTTCGAAAAAGCCCGCCCCGCCGGCGCAGAAGCCTTCGACCCCCGCCGGCCAGAAACCGCAGCAGCCTTCAACCCCTTCGCCGGATGTGCCGCCCGCAAAGCAGCCGCCCACCCCCGCGTCGCTCACCGCTTCCCTTTGCGGCAGTTATGACAGCCTGCCCACTGTTTCTCTGAAGGATTCTGTGGTAAAATCGTTATATGATCTGGATTTTTCAAAAGTGGAAAGCTTCAGCGTGAAAGCGCCCGCCATGAATGTGGAAGCCTCGGAGCTGGCCGTTTTCAAAGCGGCCTCTTCTGCGGATGTTTCCGCCATCCGCAAAGCGCTTGAAGCGCGCGCCGCCGCTGTGCAGAACACTTTTGAACAATATGACCCCCAGCAATATGAAATCGCGAAAAACGCCCAGATCCTCACACAGGGGAACTATCTTCTGCTGGTGATGGGCGGCGATGCCGCCGCTGTGGCTTCTTCGTTTCAGGCTTTGCTGGCCGAATGATTTTCAGAGGTGATTTGGATGGATTGCCGCCCGCTTTCTTTGGCAGATGCCCTTGAGATCTGTTCCTGGCGCTATCCCGCGCCCTATGATGTTTATGATATGCCCGATTGGAGCGCCGTCTGCCGCCAGAACTGGGGCATCGCTTCGGAAGAAACGCGGCGGGAAGAATTTTACGCCGTGACGGAAAACGAAAAGCTGACGGGCTTTTTTCGCTTCCAGCGCCGCGGGTATGCCCTGACGGTGGGGCTGGGTCTTTGCCCCGATGCCTGCGGCCGGGGGCTGGGCGGCCCTTTGATGGCGCTGATCGCCCGGGAAGCCCGCCGCCGCTTTGGCCGCGGCACACTGACCCTCATCGTTCGCCCTTTCAACCGCCGCGCCATTGCCTGTTATCGGCGGGCGGGATGGGCCGCGGGCGAAACCGTAAAAAAGCAGACCCCCTCGGGCGAAGCTTCTTTTCTCACGATGACCTGTTCTTTTTGAATGGCGCGCGGTTTTTTAACCGGCGCGATGTGAAACGCAGCCCCGGCGGCCGCTGCCTGCAAAAACCGCGTGATGCCTGCTTTTGGGGCGCGGCTCAACAGGCCGCGATCTTGCCGGGCGCGGTTTTGCATCGCGCTTTTTTTGCGTTTAAAAAGGCCGGTCACCGCGTAAAAAATGTGCCGAAACCGCTTTTGGGGGCTTTCCCATTTTTTTCGCAGGGCGTATAATAAAAGAAAGTTAAGCCATTGAACCCCGAAGGAGAGTGCTGAAAATGAAAATGAAGCGACTGGGCCGCACAGGCCTGATGGTAACGGAAAATTCCTTTGGCGCGCTGCCCATCCAGCGCATCGATCAGCAAAGCGCCGTGGAGCTTTTGCACATGGCCTATGATGCGGGCATCAACTATTACGACACCGCCCGCGCTTATTCAGACAGCGAAGAAAAGCTGGGCGCGGCCTTTCATGACCGCCGCGAAAAGATCATCATTTCCACCAAAAGCCAGGGCAAAACCAAAGAGCAGGTGCTGGCCGATCTGGATACCAGCCTCAAAATGCTGCGCACCGATTATGTGGATATCCTCCAGCTTCACAATATCCCCAAGATGACCGATCCCGAAGACCCAAACGGCATCCACGCCGCCTTGCTTGAAGCCAAAAAGCAGGGCAAATGCCGCTTTATCGGCATCACCTCTCACCGCCGCGATGTGGCCGAACAAGCGGCCAAAAGCGGGCTTTATGACACCATCCAGTTCCCGGTTTCTCATATTTCCCCTCAGGCCGATCTTGATCTGATCCGCCTTTGCGGCCAGCTGGATGTGGGCTTTATCGCCATGAAGGGGCTTTCCGGCGGGCTGCTCACCAACGCCGCCGCGGCCTTCGCCTTTTTCTCCCAGCTGGAAAACGCCGTGCCCATCTGGGGCATCCAGAAAAAAGAAGAGCTGCAGCAATTTTTGGATTGCGCCGCAAACGGCGTGACCATGACCCCCGAGCTGCAGGCCGTTATCGAGCAGGATCGCAAAGAACTGGCGGGCAACTTCTGCCGCGGCTGCGGCTATTGCATGCCCTGCCGTGTGGGCATCCAGATCAACACCATCGCCCGCCTGCCCCAGCTGCTGCGCCGCTCGCCCTGGCAGCAATATATGACCGATGAATTCAAGGCCGAAATGGAAAAGGTGAACGATTGCCGCCGCTGCGGCGCTTGCGAAAGCAAATGCCCCTATGGCCTCAAATGCACCCAGCTTCTGCGCGAAAGCTATGAAGACTGGAAACAGTTCCGCAAAGAAAAAGGCTATCAGGATTGATCTTTCCCGGAAAAAGACAGCAAAACGCCATTGCGCCGCAACAAGCGCAATGGCGTTTTTTCATCCTTTTCATCCGCGGAAAGCCCTGCACACCGCATAAAATTTAAAAATCTGCCCGCGTGAAAGCGGCAGGCGCCTTTCACGCAGACTTTGCATCAGGCGGTGGGGCGAAAGCTTATTACAGGCTTTTGCCGCGGCTGGTGACAAACAGGCGATCCACCACTTCACCGCCGCGCACGAGATAAACTGTGTTATTAAGATTGATGGTGGTGCAGCAATGGCCGGGGATCAGCCGCAGCTTATCGCCGATTTTCTGATGATGCTCTGCCGTCACGGTGCAGTGTTCTTCGCTCATGTTCACGGGCGCGCCGGGGTAATCCGCCGCGGAAGGCGGCCCTTGATCGACCCCCAGGCTTTTTACGCCCGCGTCGGTGACGAACAGCCCTTTTTTGGCGCTGATGACCGTTGCCAGCATGAACAGCGAATGCTCAAAGGAAACATGCAGGCGTTCGTAAGCCTCATCCATGAAAAGATAGCTGCCCGCCTGCACCTCGGTATATTCCGTTCCCTTGCGGCGAAATTCCACTGTGCCTGTGCTGGCGCCGCTGATTTCCTGCAAAGGCAGGCCCGCCGCCAGCCATTCGGCTTTCAGCGTTTTCAGCGCTTCTTCGGTTTTCTCGGCCTGACGGCGGCGCGTTTCATAATTTTCTTCGTGAGAAAGCTGGCCCGCATAGGCCTGAATGCCCATCAATTCCAGATGCGGGCATTCCTGCACAAGCTTTGCCAGCGCGACGACGCGGCTGTTTTCTGCCGCGCCGCATCGGTTCATGCCCACCTCATATTCCACCAGCACACGGATGGTGCTGCCCTGCCATGCGGCGGCGGCATTCAAATCGCGGATATTCTGCTCGTCATCCACGCAGACCGCCAGACGGCACCAGCCCGCCAGCGTGGCCAAACGGGCGATCTTCGATTTTTCCACCACCTGATTGGCGATCAGAATATCCCCAATGCCCGAAAGCGCCAGGTCTTCGGCTTCGCTGAGCTTGGCGCAGGTGATGCCTTTTGCCCCATGTTCCACCTGATAATGGGCAAACCATGTGGTTTTATGCGATTTATAATGGGGCCGCAGCGCCACGCCCAAAGGGCTGAGGAACTGCATCATGGCCTGATGGTTTCTTTCGAGAACATCCAGGTCAACAAAAAGCGCGGGGGTTTCCAGCTGTTCGATCTTCATATAAAGCCCCTCCTTTTGAAAAAAGGGCAGCGGGCTTTTGCGCCCACCGCCCTTTGCTTTTCAGCAGATTATTTCTTGGATTTGATGTATTCATCCATTGCCGCGGCAGCGGTTTTGCCCGCGCCCATGGCCAGGATAACGGTTGCAGCGCCTGTAACGGCGTCGCCGCCGGCATAAACGCCTTCGATAGAAGTCAGGCCGTTTTCATCCGCAACGATGCAGCCCTTGGGGTTTGTTTCCAAGCCCTTTGTGCTCTTCTTGAGGATGGGGTTGGGGGAGGTGCCGATCGCCATGATCACGCAGTCAACATCCAGCACATAGTTGGAATCTTTCACTGTGACAGGCTTGCGGCGGCCGGAAGCATCGGCTTCGCCCAGTTCCATCTTCACGCATTCGATGCCTGTGACCCAGCCGTTTTCGTTGCCAACGATCTTCACGGGGTTGTTGAGAACCTTGAAATCGATGCCTTCTTCCATGGCATGGTGAACTTCTTCCTTACGGGCAGGCATTTCTTCGAGGCTGCGGCGATAGATGATGGAAACATCGGCGCCCATGCGCTTTGCGCAGCGGGCGGCATCCATGGCCACATTGCCGCCGCCCACAACGGCAACCTTTGTTGCGTGCATCAGCGGGGTGGCATAGCCTTCTTTATAAGCCTTCATCAGGTTGATTCTGGTGAGATATTCATTGGCAGAGAACACGCCGTTGAGGTTTTCGCCTTCGATATGCATGAAGGAAGGCAGGCCGGCGCCTGTGCCGATGAAGATGGATTCGAAGCCCTGTTCTTTCAGTTCTTCGATGGTCACGCTGCGGCCGGCGATCACATTGGTTTCCACATGAACGCCCATTGCCTTCAGGTTTTCCACTTCTTTTGCCACGATGGCCTTAGGCAGTCTGAATTCGGGGATGCCATAGATCAGAACGCCGCCGGCGGCATGGAAAGCTTCGAAAATGGTGACATCATAGCCCAGCTTCGCCAGATCGCCCGCGCAGGTGAGGCCCGCAGGGCCGGCGCCCAGAATCGCCACTTTATGGCCGTTGGATTCGGGTTTCGCGGGGGCTTCTGTGCAATGCTCGTTATGCCAGTCGGCGCAGAAGCGTTCCAGACGGCCGATGCCGACGGATTCGCCCTTGATGCCGCGGATACATTTGCCTTCGCACTGGGATTCCTGGGGGCAGACACGGCCGCAGACAGCGGGCAGTGTGGAAGTTTCGGCGATCTTCTGATAGCCTTCTTCGAACTTGCCTTCGGCAACCAGAGCGATGAATTCGGGGATCTTGACATTCACGGGGCAACCGGAAACGCAGGGCATGTTTTTGCAGCCCAGGCAGCGGGCGGCTTCGTTCAGCGCCATATCGGCGGTATAGCCCATTGCAACTTCTTCAAAGTTTTTATTTCTGACATCAGGTGCCTGTTCGGGCATCTTGGTCTTTTCCAAAGTCATGTTCTTAGTTACCATTGTGCATACCCTCCATTCTGCAAGCATGGTTCTCTCTTGCAGTTTTTTCCTGTTCGGAATACATTCTGGAGCGACGGATCGCTTCATCAAAATCAACCAGATGGCCGTCGAAATCGGGGCCGTCAACGCAGGCAAACTTTGTTTCGCCGCCAACCGTCAAACGGCAGCCGCCGCACATGCCTGTGCCGTCGATCATGATGGGGTTCATGCTGACAATGGTGCGGATATCATATTTTTTGGTGAGCAGGCAGACGAACTTCATCATGATCAGGGGCCCGATCGCGATGACGGCGTCAAACTTCACACCGGAATTGATGAGTTCTTCGAGTTTCGCTGTGACAAGGCCTTTTTCGCCATAAGTGCCGTCATCGGTCATCATATGCAGATGATCGCAATCGGCTCTCATTTGGTCTTCCAGCATCACGATATCTTTGGAACGGAAGCCCGCGATCATATGAACGGTTCCGCCCGCTTTGTGGATGGCTTTTGCCTGGGGCCATGCGATGGCGCAGCCCAAGCCGCCGCCGATGACAGCAACGGTTTTGCCGGCAAATTCATCTGTTTCGGAAGGTGTGCCCAGGGGGCCCACGAAATCGTGGATATATTCGCCCTCTTTCAGCTCGGCCAGCGCCATGGTGGTTGCGCCGACGGTCTGGAAGATAATTGTGATTACGCCCTTTTCACGGTCGTAATTGGCAACAGTCAGGGGGATTCTTTCGCCCTCTTCGTTCACTCTGAGAATGATAAACTGGCCGGGCAAAACTTTTTTTGCCACCAACGGCGCGTCAACATCCATCAGAACGACATTGCTGCTCAGCTGTTCTCTGCGCAGGATCTTGTACATTCTAATCACCTCATACACTTATTTGCTCTATTCTAAACCAACGCCCCCCAAAGCGGCCGCGGGTTTATGCAAGGCTTTTGATTGCAAGGCTCAAGAGCCATACCAAGGCATGGCTCCCAAGAAAAATAGCTGCCCTTTGCCGCCCGTAAAAGGTCGGCTCTGCACGGCAGACAGCGGGCCAAAACAGGGCGCAAAGCCACTCTTCTCGCCCCCGACGCGGCAGCAGCGCCGCGAAAACAGAGAATAAAATTCACTGCACGATACGATTTTAACATAATAATCTTTTTTTTGCTATATAAAAATGAATTTTTCACGCAAATTTACATCTTTGATTTGCAGGGCGATGCTTTTTAACCGCCGGCCGCCCTTTTCGGGCGCTTTGAGCAGGGCTTCCGCCCTTTGAAAAAAGCATTCCGCGGCCTCGGGGCCTTCCTGTGTTTCCACCGTCAAACGCAGCGCCGGGCAGGAAAACACCAGCCTGCCCGCCTTTTTTCTCACCTGCACGCGAAACAGGCTTTGGTCATAGCGCCCCGGCGTCTGGGCCAGATTGCGCGCGCCAAGCCGCCCCAGCGGGGCCGATTCCCCGCAGACCGTGCAGAAAAAAACACCGCGGTCGATGGTTCCCCGCCTGAGCGCGCCGCATTGGGGGCAGCGATGGAACAGCGCCAGCGGGCTCACCGCCAGCGGGCGGGGCAGCCCCAGCGCCAGCGCCTTTTGCGAAGCCGCGCGGCAGATCAGCCCATATTCTTCCGCCGGCATGGGGCATTGGCAGTGGGCCGCAAGACCATCCGACGCGGTTTTGAAGTTTTCAAACACCATGCGGTCATCCCGCTGCAGCGCGGCTTCGGCCAGACGGCCAGCCAGCAGATGCACGCGAGTCTGCTGCGGAAGCTCGGGCGATTCTTCGAGAAAAAACGATTCTTCGGCGCCGCTTTGGTCGCGGCGGCAGCAATAAAGTCTTCCGTTTTCGCCGCGGCAGACCCCCAGTGTTCCCCGGGCCTCGCGCTCGGGCGGGTCGGGCCGCCAAAAATGCACCGCCAGCTCAAAGCCTTTCGGCCCGGCGATC
Source organism: Acidaminobacterium chupaoyuni (assembly GCF_047936785.1). Classification (GTDB taxonomy): domain Bacteria; phylum Bacillota; class Clostridia; order Oscillospirales; family Butyricicoccaceae; genus Acidaminobacterium; species Acidaminobacterium chupaoyuni. The sequence continues at coordinate 710,809 of NZ_CP176394.1, read as the reverse complement.
AGCTGGGCGCTTTTGGCCCGATATTCTCCGCTTTCCGCAAGGCGCATCCATTCCAGCTGGCGCTTGCCCATTTCCAGCGGCAGCAGCAGATAACGCTGCCGCCCGCCCCGCCGGTGAAGAAGCTCGCCTGTCTGCACATCGGCCAGCCCTTTTTCTTCCGCGGCGGCCGCCACCGCGTTCTGTTTATCGAAAAGGGTCAGCCGCGCATAGTAGCGTGCGCCGTCAGGGCCTCGCAGCAGCGAGAAATCGCGCCGCGTGTCATAGCGGCAAAAAGAAACGGGATGGTTTTTTTCAAAATGGCTCAGGCAGGCCGAGTATTCATAAAAAGAAAAGTGGGTGAGCCCCGAAACCAGCTTTTCAAGATCGGCCGCTTCTGTGCGGGTGACGGGATAGGCCGCCCGCCCCTGTTCCGCCCGGCGGCGCAGATAGCTTTTCAGAATGCCCTGCGCTTCGCGGCGCAGCGCATCTTTAAAAGGCCCCGCTTCCTTGGGCTGAAGGCGGGCCAAAAGCGCGGCGGAGCATTGGGTGCTGCCGGTTTCGCAGGTTTCCCGCTTCATCTGCCGCAGCAGCCATTCCAGCGCCTCGCTATAGCGTTTTTGGGCTTCTTCCAGTTGTTTTTGCTTTCGGGCCGTGGGCTTCATCAGCCGGAACAAAATCGTTTGATAGGCCAAAACCGCGCCCCCTCTCTTCCCCTGTGTTTTTCAGCAATAATCGATCTCGGCCGCTTTGTCGTTGCTGCGCAGCAGATCGGCGATCTGTTCCACGATCTTGATCTTCATATCGACCCCCAGATCGTGGCGCATAGCGCCCCCGCCGCCCACGAAAAAGCGCACCTCCGTGCATCGGCGATCAAGCAAAGCCGCAAGCTCGCGCCCTTCTTCGGTGGCCGCCCTGCCCCGCAGCGGTGCGCTGAGAAGCGCCATGGCCTGTTTCAGGCTTTCTTCTTCAGAAAAAATATAATCGATGCCTCGTAGGCGATATTTCTGCCCCGGCTTTGCCAGCGGCGAAAGATCGGTGGTCAGTTCGCGCCCCGTGATGCGGGCGAACAAACAGGCCGCGTCGCTGCCGCAGATGACCCGTGTTCCCGGGAAATACAGCAGGTTTCTTGCCCATTCGTCTTCGGCGATGCGCTTGGAAGGTTCCCCCACCGCCACGCAGAGGGCATGGGGCGTTTTGGCGCGGCAAAGAAAGGCGGCCCCGCCGCCCTCGGGCTGTAAATTGCGGCAGGCGGAAAGCAGCAGCTCACACATGCTGCGGGCGCTTTCTTCGCCGGTATAGGCTTTACCCATGAATTCGGCCGCGCCCTTTCTGCCCCATCCGCTTTCCATCTGTTCGCCCTTGCTGCGCCGCACGATGCCCTGAGAAAAGCAGCAGAACAGGTCGCCGTCGCGCAGGGTCTCGGCGCGCAAAATCACCGGTTCGCCGCCCACGCGAATGGTTTCGCCTTCTGCGGGGCAAAGCTTGCCCCCGCGCAGCAGGGCGGCCTGCGGCATGCGGTATTCCACGCATCGAACGCCGCCGCGGCCATCCAGTTCACCAAACAGAAAGCCTGTTTTGCGCCCGCCCATGGCGGCGATCAGCTCTCTTGCCGTGTGTTCCATGCCCGCGCCGCCCGCCAGCATGCTGATGGCCGTCTGGGCCGTGAGCCCCGCCAGAGAAGCGGCCGTGAAATCTTCGCCCTCGCAGGAACAGAGCACCGCGTGCATCCGGTTTCCCACGCGCCTTGTTTTCACCGTGCAGGAAGAAAAGGGCAGGATCTCGCCGCCGCTGTATTCGAGAAAAAGCTTCATCGCGGTTCCTCCCGCCCGGCTTCTCTTTGCAGCTCCATCAAAGCCGCCAGCGTTTCGCCGGTGGTTTCGCCCATCAGCCGCGTGACTTCCTGCGCCATGGCAAGCTGTTTATCGATGCTTTTGCGCGCGATCTCTAAAAGGCGGCCCCGCTCTTCTTCCTGCCGGGCGTAATGGTCTTCCGTTCGGCTCATGTCGCGCAGCAGCATCAGATATTCGCCGCCCGGCACCTGCACGATGCTGCACCGCAGCCGCCGCGCGCCGGCTTGGCAGGGCTCATCGCGCACAGGCTCGCCCTGCGCCAGCAGCTTTTTGAGATCGCCCTTCAAAATTTCGGAAACCGTGCGCCCTTTCAGCGGCTGGCCCTGTTTTTCAAGCAGTTCCACAGCCCGCTTGTTGGCTTCGATGACCCGCAGGCGGTCATCCAGCAGCAGCATGGCGTTGGGGGCATATTCCATCATCATGTTCGAAGTGGATTCTGCTTTTTCGCGCATATAAGGCAGGCACATGCGGATATCCGCCCGCCCCTGCGCCACGGCAATGGCTTTTTCGCGGCAGGTGGGATAGCCGCAGGCGCCGCAGTTGAGCATATCTTCGGGCTTATGTTTGCCCGTCTGGGCCAGAATCGCCGCGATCTCCTGTTCTTCGGGCATGGTTTTCGCGGGGCGCACAGGGCGGTGTTTGGCTTCCAGCGGCACCTTGGTCTGTTCGGTGATGGGCGCGAGCGTTCTGGTGCGTTTGCGGGCCGAAGCCAGCAGCTGTTCGCGCGCCAGAAAGATCGGCTGGGGCTCTTCGATGCCCGGGCCGTGAACGCAGGAGCCTTCGCAGATGCTCAGTTCCATAAAATAGCCCTGCACCTGCCCTTTTTTCATGGCATCCAGCGCTTCGCGGCAGCGGCGGGGGCCATCGGCAAAATAGCTTTTATAGCCGCGGCGCTTTTCGGGCGGGATGGTGGCCACGATGCCGCCCGGCGAAGGATACAGGCGGCTGAGGGTGGCATGCATTTCGGCGGGTTCGGGGTCTTCTTCTTCCAGCCGCACACTCTCCTGCCGCATCCATGCCCGCAGCTCTTCGAAAAGCAGCACGGCGTTGATGGCGTTCGTCTGGCGGGCCTCTTCTTTTTTGGCCACGCAGGGGCCGATGAACACGGTTTTGATGCGGGTGCCGAACATATTTTTCAGCATTTTGCCATGCACCACCGCGGGCGAAGCCACGGGCGCCAGCTGGGCAACCAGCTCGGGGTAATGCTTTTCCACCAGCATCACAAGGGCGGGGCAGCAGGTGGCGATCAGGTTTTCATGGTTCCCCGCCGCCATCAGCCGCGCATATTCTTTTGAAACCTCGGTGGCGCCGATGGCGGTCTCTTCCGCCGAAACGAAGCCCAGTTTCTTCAGCGCCGCCGAGATCTGGGCAAAGCTTGCCCCCGGGAACGCCGCGGCATAAGAAGGCGCGACGCTGGCATAGACCTTGGCGCCGCCCGCGATCATGCGGCGCACTTCGGGCAGATCGGTGCCCACCCTCACGGCGCCCTGATGGCAGACCGTGGCGCATTTTCCGCAATAGATGCAGATCTCGGGCGATACATGCCCCTGTTCTTCCGAAGAAAAGCGAATGGCCTTGGTGGGGCAGGCGCGCAGGCATTGATAACAGTTTTTGCAGTTGGCGGCTCTGAAGCCGATCACAGGTTCCATGTGGCTTTCCCCCTAAAAAAAGCAGGCCGAAGGCGGGTGTTCCGCTTTCGGCCTGCTGTGAGTTTTTGTCAAAAGCGCGTGTTCTTTGGGCAAACGGCGGTCAGGGCCGCCGCTCGCCTATTGAATCTATGATACACGCTTTTTCTTTTTGCTTCAACTGTTTCCTGCCCGCTGTGGGGTGATTCCGCGGCAGGGGAACGCCGCGGGCTTATTCTTCCCGCAGGGCCTTTGTTTTTTCCAGGAAGAACTCTTTGGCCCCCGCGCCGGAAACGCTGAACGGCCCTTCGTCATCCACGCGAACCGCCACGGCATCCGTGCATTGGCCCGTGCAGAATTCCTGCGCCACCTTCACTTTGCCGTTGAGGTGATATTCTTCCACCAGCTGGCGGAAAGTCATCAGCACATTATAAGAACCTTTCACATGGCAGCTGCTGCCGATACATACGCTGAATTTCATGGCCTTGCTTCCTTTCTTATTGGTGGGTCTTGCCGTATTCCACATGCAGAAGTTCATGCACCCTGCCGCTGAGCACGGAATCATAAAGCGCGGTCACCGCATAGTTTTCTTCGCTGCGCTTGATGGCGCTCATGCGGTCTGCCTGATAAAGGCCGTCGCCGCGTTTTTTCTTGCCTTCGCGGTTGGTGAAGGGCTGCCCCGCGCCGGAAACGCATCCGCCCGGGCAGGCCATCACTTCCACAAACTGATAATCGCATTCGCCGTTTTTCAGCTTTTCCAGCAGCGCTTTGGCGTTGCCCAGGCCGCTGACGATGGCGATATGAACGGGAACCCCGCCCACTTCCACGGTGGTTTCTTTCACGCCTTCCATGCCGCGCACGCCGTTGAAGGCGATGGTGCGCAGCGAGCTGACGGATTTATCATCGCAAAGACGGCGGATGACCGCTTCCGTCACGCCGCCCGTCACGCCGAAGATCACGCCCGCGCCGGTGGAAACGCCGAAAGGCATATCGGTGGATTCGGGTTCCACATCATCAAACACGATGCCCGCTTCGCGGATCATGGTGATGAGTTCCTGCGTGGTGATGACATAATCCACATCCTTGGCCCCGCTGCGGATGAACTCTTCACGGGAAGCCTCGAATTTTTTCGCCGTGCAGGGCATCACGGCCACCGAAACGATGCGGCGGGTGGAATGGCCCAGCTGTTCTTTCAACACCGCGCCGAACATTTCCATGGGCGAACGGCAGGTGGAAACATGGGGCATCAGTTCGGGATAATGTTTTTCAACAAAATTGACCCACGCGGGGCAGCAGGAAGTGAAGAGGGGCAGCTTTTCGCCGCCGGCCAGCCGCCCGGCCAGCTCCGCCGCTTCTTCCAAAACGGTGAGGTCGGCGCCGGTGGTGGTGTCATACACTTCATCAAAGCCCAGGCGGCGCAGAGCCGCCGTGATCTTGCCCATGGCGTTGGCGCCTTCATCCAGCCCCATTTCGTGGCTGATGCCCACGCGCACGGCGGGGGCGATCTGAACCACCACTTTTGCTTTGGGGTCGGAAAGTTCGCGCCACAGCTTCTGGGTGTCATCTTTCACCACGATGGCGCCGGTGGGGCATACCGCAGCGCATTGGCCGCAGCCGACGCAGTTGCTTTCGGCGATGGGTTTATCAAAAGCGGGCATCACCCGCATCTTGGAACCGCGGCCGGCGAAATCGATGGCGCCCACGCCCTGGATCTCTTCGCACATTCTCACGCAGTCGCCGCAGAGGATGCATTTGCTGTTGTCGCGGGTGATGCAGACGGAAGAGTCATCGCGTTTGCGCTCGGTTTCCAGTTCGCCGAAGCGGATATTGCGGATGCCGAACTGATGGGCCAGCTCCTGCAATTTACATTTGCCGCTTTTTTCGCAGGTGGTGCAGTCGCGGCAGTGGCTTGCCAGCAAAAGCTCCAGCACATTCTTGCGGTATTTGCGCAATCTGGGGGTGTTGGTGAAAATCTCCATGCCCGCTTTGGGCGGGGTGGAGCAGGCCGCATGGATGCCGCCGCGGCGGTCTTCCACCATGCACATGCGGCAGGCGCCATAAACGGAAAGTTCGGAATAATAACAGAATGTGGGCAGTTCGATGCCCGCTTTGCGCACCACGGCAAGGATATTCTGTTCCCCGCTGATCTCTACGGGGATATTATCGACCATCATAAACTCGCTCATGCTTAACCCTCCTTCACGGCTTTGAAGCTGCATCCATCGAAGCAGGCGCCGCACTTGATACATTTCGTTTCATCGATGGTGAACGGATGCTTGATCTCGCCGCTGATGGCCGAAACGGGGCACATTCTGGCGCATTTCGAACAGCCTTTGCAAAGCTCGGCGTCGATATAATAGCGTTTGAGCTTCTGGCAGTTATGGGTGGGGCAGCGCTTTTCATAAACATGCGCTTCATATTCTTCGCGGAAATTCTTGATCGTGCTCAGCACAGGCTGGGCGGCCGTTTTGCCAAGGCCGCAAAGCGCGGTGGCCGAAATGGTTTCCGCCAGCTCTTCCAGCATTTCGATATCGCCGTCGCGACCCTGTCCGGCCACGATGCGTTCTAAGATCTCCAGCATGCGCTTGGTGCCTTCACGGCAGGGCACGCATTTGCCGCAGGATTCATTCTGGGTGAAATTCATAAAGAAGCGGGCCACTTCCACCATGCAGGTCTTGTCATCCATGACCACAAGGCCGCCGGAACCGATCATGGCGCCCACTTTTTGCAGGGAATCGAAATCAAGGGGCAGGTCGAGATGCTCTTTCGTCAGGCATCCGCCGGAAGGGCCGCCGATCTGAACGGCCTTGAATTCCGCGCCGCCGCGCATGCCGCCGCCGATATCGAAAATGATCTCGCGCAGGGTCGTGCCCATGGGCACTTCGATCAGGCCGGTGTTTTCGATATTGCCGGTGAGGGCGAAGGCCTTGGTTCCGGGGCTGTTTTCGGGGCCGATGCCGCGATACCACTGGGCGCCCCTCAGAATGATCTGGGAAACATTGGCCAGGGTTTCCACATTGTTGAGCACGGTGGGGCATTCGAAGAGGCCTTTTTCCACTGTGCGGGGCGGTTTCACGCGGGGCATGCCGCGCTTGCCCTCGATGGAAGCGGTCAGCGCGCTGCCTTCGCCGCAGACGAAAGCGCCCGCGCCGCGGCTGATCTTGATATCAAAGCAAAAGCCGCTGCCCAGAATGTTTTCGCCCAGCAGGCCGAATTCATGGGCCTGCTCGATGGCCAGCTTCAGGCGGCTGACCGCCATGGGATATTCCGCGCGCACATAGATATAGCCTTCCTGTGCACCGCAGGCGATGCCCGCGATCATCATGCCTTCCAGCAGGCGGTGGGGGTCGCCTTCCATGACGCTGCGATCCATAAACGCGCCGGGGTCGCCCTCGTCGCCGTTGCAGACGATATATTTGCGGGGCGCCTTCTGGCGGCGCACCTGTTCCCATTTTCTGCCCGCGGGGAACCCGCCGCCGCCGCGGCCGCGCAGGTTGGAAAGCTCGATCTCGCGGACGATCTCTTCGCCCGACATCTCGAACAAAGCCTTTTCATAGGCTTCATAACCGCCGATGGCGATATATTCTTCAATGGAAGTGGCGTCGATATGGCCGCAGTGCTCAAGCACTTCGCGGGTCTGTTTTTTATAGAAAGGGATCTCTTCCTGTGTTTTATAGATCTCCCCGTTTTTCTTATAGCAAAGGCGCTCGATGGGCTGCCCTTCCAAAATCGTTTTTTCCACGATCTCTTCGCAGTCATCGATCTTCACCTTGATGTAAAGCCAGCCCTGGGGCTCGATGCGCACCAGCGGGCCCATTTCGCAAAAGCCGTGGCAGCCGCTGCGCTTGACGCCCACATCATCGCCGTGGGGTTCTTTTTCCAGATCCACCTGGCAGTGGATTCCCTTTTCTTTCAAAAGTTCCACCAGGCGCGCATAAATTTCCAGCGACCCGCCCGCAACACAGCCTGTGCCCGCGCAGATCAGAATTTTTTTGGTCTGAGCATCAAAGTGGCTGCGGCTGATCTTGCGCAGCTGTTGCAGTTCTTCTCTGTTATGCAGCATTTAGGCTTCCTCCCTCAGCGTTCTCAGCAGCTCCATGACCTTATCGGGCGTCATGCTGCCATGCACCTTATCGTTCACCGTCAGCGCGGGGGCAAGGCCGCAGGCGCCCAGGCAAGACACGGTCTCCACCGTGAACAGCATGTCATCCGTGGTGATCTTTTTGCTGGAAAGATCCAGCTCTTTGCGCAGCGTTTCCAGAATGGGAATGCTTTTGCGCACATGACAGGCGGTGCCGTCACAGATCTTAATGACATATTTTCCCTTGGGTTCCAAAGAAAAATTCTCGTAAAAGGTGGCCACGCTATAGATTTTCGCTGCGCTCATCTGCAGTTTTTTGGCCAGATAAGCAAAGATCTCTCTGGGCAAATAACGATATTCCGCCTGAATATCCTGCAAAATGGCGATCACGCTGCTGGAATCGGCAGGATGCCGGCCAATGATCTCATCGATCACAGCATAGTCAATTTGAACGCTCATAGATTTTCCCCCTTGTTGTTTGTTGCAGGTGACATACTCCATACGATTGCCAGTATACGGAAGCCTTTCGGGCTTCGCAATGATAATTTTTTAACGATTTTTTTCTGACGCTTATTTATCATCTTATTAGTACGGTATTTATTTTTAGCTATTCTTACCGTATTAATAATATTGTTCATAGAATTTTTATATTTTCCTCGCGAAAAAATATTGCACCTTTGGCCGCAGTTTGATAAACTGAATTTGTAGTTCGACCGATTGGCGCCGCAGTTTTCCCGACCGCGCGCCTTCATGATGTGTGTGCTACACTGCTGTGCCTTCCCCCCCTTGGCACGGCCGCAGAAAAATGAACGGTTTCTCCGGTTTCTTCTCTCTTATTGATTTTACCTACCTCCCTCTATGCATATTTCCCTCATATGCTCTCCGGAAGAAACTGTGTTTTCTGCAAACTTAATTCTCTCTCAAAACACAAAAAAGCAGCCGTTGGCTGCTTTTTTGTGTTTTTTCTTGTCCGCCGCCTTGATTTCATACCTTAACAATGCTATTATATTTATTTGTGTGTAATTTCAATCAGTAAAGGAAGTGACCTCATTTCAATGGAACAGGCAAAAGAAAACAAAATGGGCACAGCGCCCATGTTTGGTTTGATCCTCTCGATGTCGCTGCCGGCCGTTTTTTCGATGCTGATGCAATCGCTTTATAATGTTGTCGACAGTTATTTTGTTTCAAAAATCAGCCTGAACGCCCTCACCGCCGTTTCGCTGGCGTTCCCCATCCAGCAGCTCATCATTGCCGCCGCGGTGGGCACAGCGGTGGGCGCGGGTTCGCTAGTTTCGCGCCGTTTGGGCGAAAAGCGCCGCGCCGAAGCCGATTCCGCCGCTTCCCACGGGGTGGTGCTGGCGTTTCTGACTTCGCTTATTTTCGCGGTGTTCGGCCTGCTGGGTTCCCGCGCGTTCATTTCTTCGTTCACCCATTCCGCCGCGGTGATCGAAGCGGGCGACACTTATCTGACCATCGTCAGCGTGTTTTCCTTCGGCTGTTTCGTTGAGATCGCGCTGGAAAAAACCTTGCAGGGCACAGGCAACATGATCTACCCCATGCTGTTTCAGCTTTCGGGCTGCATCATCAACCTCATCCTCGACCCGCTGATGATCTTCGGCATCGGCCCTTTCCCCGCCATGGGCATTGCGGGCGCGGCCATCGCCACCGTCATCGGCCAGATCTTCTCGATGTTTTTCAGCTTATATATCATCTTTCGCAAAGAGCATGCCGTTTCCGTTTCGCTGAAAGGGTTCCGCTTTCAAAAGCATATCCTGCGCGATATTTATGTGGTGGGGCTGCCTTCCATCGTGATGCAATCCATCGGCTCGGTTCTGGTGATGTCGCTCAATCAGATCCTTTCGGCTTTTTCCGAAACGGCCATTTCGGTTCTGGGGGTTTATTACAAGCTGCAATCCTTTGTGTTCATGCCCTGTTTCGGCCTGACCCACGGCGTGATGCCCATTATGGGCTATAACTATGGGGCGCGCAACAAAAAGCGGCTTTTGCAGGCGTTCCGCATCGGCATCGGGCTGGCCTGCTCCATCATGCTGGCGGGCACTCTGCTGTTTTTGTTCTTCCCCGCGCAGCTGCTTTCCCTGTTTGATGAAACGGGCGCCATGCTGAAGATCGGCGTTCCGGCGTTCCGCACGATCTGCCTGTGCTTCGTTCCCGCCGGGTTCGGCATCATTCTTTCCACCCTGTTTCAGGCGGTGGGCCGCGGCAAAAACAGCCTGTTCATTTCCGTTCTGCGCCAGCTGGTGATCATTCTGCCGGCGGCCTGGCTGTTTTCAAAAATCAGTTTACGGGCTGTATGGTTCGCGTTTCCGCTGGCCGAGATCGTGGCGCTGGCGGCCGGGCTTTTGCTGTATGTTTCTTTCTATCGCAAACACATTGCCCATCTGGATGATCCGTCAGAAAACATTTTATAGCTTTTCTTGCTAAATTCACCAAATTATCTCTTATTTTTTCTATGTTTAGAAACTGCAAAACAGGCATTTATCAAGGGGTTTTTCCCTTGTAATGCCTGTTTTTTTATGATAAGGTGATACCTATGACGACTGAAAAGGATGACGAACTTTTATGACGAAATATGTGCTCAAGCGCTTGCTTTATATGATCCCCGTGCTGTTTGGGGTCACTTTTCTGGTGTATCTGATGATGCGCTGGGCCCCGGGCGACCCCAACAAGGCCGTTTTGCGCGGCGTGACCGACCCGAAGCAGATCGAAGCCATCCGCGAGGCACATGGCCTGAACGACCCGATGATCGTGCAATATGGGCGCACAATGAAGGCGCTTTTGATCGATGATGCGGGCAAGGTGCGTACAAAGATTCTTTATCGCCTGCCCTTCACCGCCAAACTGGCGGCCGCCGCCACCGTTATCGCCATCGGCATGGCGCTGCCCATCGGCGTTGTGGCCGCGGTGAAGCAGAACAGCATTTTTGACGGGTTCAGCATGATGCTTTCGTTCGTGGGCGTTTCGATGCCAAGCTTCTGGCTGGCGCTGCTGGTGGTTTTGTTTTTCTCGCTTCGGCTGGGGTGGTTCCCCTCCTCCGGTTCCGACAGCTGGAAATGCATCGTTTTGCCCGCTTTCACTTTGGGCTTTTGCGATATGGCCTATATCTCGCGCATCACCCGCTCTTCCATGCTGGAAACCATCCGTCAGGATTATATCCGCACGGCCCGCGCCAAGGGGATGTCTTACCCCGCCGTCATCCGCAGGCACGCGCTGAAAAACGCCCTGATCCCCATCATCACGGTGGCCGGCCTGCGCCTTTGCGAACTTTTCAGCGGCGCGATCCTCATCGAAAACATTTTCGCCTGGCCCGGCATCGGCCGTCTGCTCATCGATGCCCTGCAAAGCCGCCAGATCCCCATGATCCTCGGCTGCGTGATCACCTTCGCCATCTGTTTTTCCTTTATCAACCTGATCGTCGATCTTCTGTATGCGTTCTTCGACCCCCGCGTCAAATCGGAATTTGCGAACTGATCTTTTTCAAAAGCTTTGCGCCCCAAACGGGTGCGAAGCTTTTTTTCTGGGGAAAAAAGAAATATCTTGGCTTTTTGGGCAACTTTTTCGGGGAATTCGCCGTCTATAGTTCAGAAAAGAACCTTTTTTGAAAGGAGCCCGCAGAAATGAAACGATTTCTTTCGCTGGCGCTGCTTTGCTGCCTGCTTTGCGGCTGCACCGCCGTCAACCGCCCTTCCACCGCCCCCGAAAAAGAGAACCCCTCTTCTGAAACCACGAAGCCTTCCGCCGCCCAGCCCCAGCCGAAGCCTGTGGCCCCCGCTGAAAAACCAGCCGAAACACCCGCCGAAAAGCCCCGGATCGCCTATGAAGATTACAGCGGCGAAGTGCCCCATATCTTTATCCACTGTCTCATCGCCTATCCCGAAATTCGCCGCCCCGATGGCAGAATGCCCTATGACAACGAATGCATCACCGTGACCGAATTCAACCGGATGCTGGAAGAACTTTGGAAAAACGGCTATAGTCTGGTGGATCTTTATGATACTTACGCCCGCGGCGAAGACGGCAAGCTGCGCTTTGCCCCGAGCATCTCTGTGCCCAAGGGACGCAAGCCTTTCGTGCTTTCCGTTGACGATGTGGTCTATGATTATCGCAAGCGGGGCCATGGCATGGTAGATGGCCTTATTCTGGATGAAAATAAAAACATCCTTTCCGTCACCTATCAGAAAGACGGCAGCGCCAAAACCTCCGCCGAAAACGAATGGATCCCCCTGCTGGAAAGCTTTATCGCCGAGCATCCCGAATTTTCTTCCCACGATGCCCGCGCCACCCTCTGCATGACGGGCTTTGCCGGCGTTTTCGGCTATCGCACGGAAGAAGGCTATGAGGGCGACCGCCAGGGCGAAATTCAAAAAGCCACCGCGCTGGCGGACCGTTTGAAAGAGCTAGGGTATTCCTTCGCTTCTCACAGCTATGGCCACCGCGATGTGAACAAACACACCGAAGCCAGCTTCCGCCGCGACCTTGAAAAAATGAAAAACGAAGTGGTGCCCATCGTGGGGCCGCTGCGCGCCTTTGTTTATCCTTATGGCAAACTGGTCTATCCCAGTGACGCCCGCTATCGCGCGGCGCAGGAATATGGCTTTGAGCTGTTTTGCTCGGTGAGCCACTTTTTCTTCCGGCGCGAGTATGAAACCGGCGACAGCCTTTATATGACCCGCGTCGCCATCGACGGTTATTCCCTGCGCAATTATAAAACCGTTTTGGCGCCGCTGATGGATGTGGACACCGTCATCGACAAGACACGCTGATCTTTCCTTTCTGCTTTTCTCTGTTTCATCCTCATGATAAAAGCCCCGAACGGCAGCCTTTCGCTGCCGTTCGGGGCTTTTTGGAGGGCAAATTTTTAATCGTTTGCGTCTTCCATGATATCCACATCTTCGCCGCGCAGAATTTTATTGATATTGCGCACAGCGCACATTTTGCCGCACATGGTGCAGGTATCTTCCCGCTCGGGGGTAGATTCCGCGCGATAGCGGCGCGCTTTTTCGCCATCCAGCGCCAGGCAGAACTGCTCTTCCCAATCGAGCTTGCTGCGGGCGCGGCTCATCTTTTCATCCCAATCCGCAGCGCCGGGAAGGCCCTTGGCCACATCTGCCGCGTGGGCGGCGATGCGCGAAGCGATGATGCCCTCTTTCACATCTTCCACCGTGGGCAGGCGCAGATGCTCGGCGGGCGTCACATAGCAGAGGAACGAAGCGCCATAGGTGGCGGCGATGGCCCCGCCGATGGCGGCGGTGATATGGTCATAGCCCGGCGCAATATCGGTGACCAGCGGCCCCAGCACATAAAACGGCGCGCCCTTGCAGACCGTCTGCTGGATCTCCATATTGGCGCGGATCTGGTTGAGCGGCATATGCCCCGGCCCTTCAATGATGACCTGCACATCCTTTTCCCAGGCGCGGGCGGCCAGTTCGCCCAAAGTGACCAGTTCTTCGATCTGCGAAAGATCGCCGGCGTCGGCCAGGCTGCCGGGGCGGCAGGCATCGCCGAGGCTCAGGGTCACATCATGCTCGCGGCAGATCTCAAGCACTTCGTCGTAATATTCATAAAACGGGTTCTCGTTGCCGGTGAGCTCCATCCACGCGAAGATGATGGAACCGCCGCGGGAAACGATGTTGGTCAGGCGCTTGGCTTTTTTGAAACGCTGGGCGGTGGCGCGGTTGATGCCGCAATGGATGGTCATGAAATCCACCCCGTCTTCGGCGTGCATCTTTACCACATCGATCCATTCATGGGGCTTGATCTGCTTGAGCGGTTTATGATAATAGACCACCGCGTCATAGATCGGCACTGTGCCGATCATGGCGGGGCATTCGGCGGTGAGCTTTCTGCGGAAAACGCGGGTATCCCCGAACGAGCTGAGATCCATAATGGCTTCGGCCCCCATTTTCACGGCGGCCATCACCTTCTGCATTTCCACCTCCAGATCCAGGCAATCGCGGGAAGTGCCCAGATTCACATTGATCTTGGTTTTCAGGCGGCTGCCCACGCCCGCGGGCCTGAGGCTGGTGTGATGGCGGTTGGCGGGGATAACGATCTTCCCTTCGCCCATCAGCGCCATCAGTTGGGAAAGCTCTATCTTTTCCTGTTTTGCCACTTCCTGCATCTGTGGGGTCACGATCCCCTTGCGGGCGGCCTCCATTTGTGTTGAATAGTTCATGCTGCTCTTCCTTTCCGCCGTTTTCGGGCATAAAAAAATGCCGAAACCCGTGGATTTCTTACGGATTTCGGCTTGCATACTTTATTTTCCCTCCGTTGGCATTATCCAAATCAGGTTTGAAGGGTCGAAGTTGATTACTTCCTCTCAGCCTGCCTACAAGCTCCCCCATATGTTCAGTTGTCTGTTGACCGTTTTCACCTTATCACATTGCGGCGGAAAAAGCAAGGGCGCTATTTCTTTTTTGCGGGTTCCGCGGCCTGCGCCTGGGTCATTTCCTGCGCCTGAAGCAGCGCCGTGATGCGATCGGCCAGAATGCGCTGGGCATTGGCCTGGGCCGAAAGATAAAGCGCCAGCCGCGCCAGTTCATCGGCTTCGCCGCTTTCTTCCAGCCGCAGCCGCGTTTGCTGGGCGGTTTCCTGCAAGGCATCGACCTGCCCTTCCACCAGCCCGTTGAAGGTGGCTTCCATTTCTGCGCCCTCTTTCCAGCGGCTCATCAGATAAGAGATGGCCGAAATGGGCAGAATCTGTTTCAGCATGCAAATCGTCATCAGGCGGGCCACATGCCCCCTGGAATATTTTTTCTTGACCGGCGGCGGAAGCAGCCCAAGCTTCACATAATTGTTCACCATGGCGGGGGTCAGCACTTTTTCTTTATCGCCCGCAAACAGCTGCAGATATTTTTCCATAAACACCAAAATCTGATCCATATACAGTTCCAGCTCGGGCAGCGCTTCCCAGCGGGGCAAAAACGGCGTTTCCATGGAATTGAGGAACTGCTCCAGCTCTTGTGTCAGCATTTGCTCTTCCATCGTTTCATCTCCTTCGAAAAAAACTGAATTAAGTGTAACATAATTGTGAAGAATAGACAAGAGCTCTTTTCGGCTGTTGACTTTCATATCGTAATGTGATAACCTAATTATTGAAATTAGATTGTATTATTTTTTTAAGAGGCGATACTGTATGATCGAAAAGGTTGCCGTATTGGGCGATTCCATTCTGCGCGGCGTTGTTTGGGATGAAGCCGGGGGCCGTTATATCCATCTGAAAGAAAACTGCGCCCAGCAGGTGCAGCAGGCGCTGGGCATCCAGATCGATAATTTTGCGCGCTATGGCATGACCAGCGAAAAAGGCCTGAAAACCGAGCGCCAGAAGATCTTTCCGGGCTGCGGTTACGATGCGGCGGTGATCTGTTTTGGCGGCAACGATGTGGATCATGATTGGCCCGAGGTGGCCGCCCATCCGCGGGCCGAAAACCCGCCCAAGGTTTCGCCGGGCGATTTTGAGCATAATTTAAGCGCCATGATCGCCGATCTGCGGGCGAAAGGGGTGGAACCGATTTTGATGACGCTGCCCCCCATCGATTCTTCCCGCTATTTCCGCTTTTTCAGCCGCAACATTCCCCATCCCGATCAGATCCTTACCTGGCTTGGTTCCGTTCAGACCATTTATGAATTCCACAATTTTTACAGTTCCGCCATCAAAAGGCTTGCATCGCGGTGCGGGTGCCGTATAATAGATATCAGAACACCGTTTTTACAGGGTGATTATTCCGATCTGTTATGCTTAGACGGCATTCACCCCAACCGGGCGGGGCATACGCTGATGAGCCATATTTTCATCAATTACGCTCACGCCTGCGGCATCTAACGAAAAGGAGAATTTTTTATGGCTTATTGTATTGTCACCGATTCTTCCGCCAATCTTCCCGAAGAGATGATCGAGCGTTTTGGGCTTGAGATCTTATCGCTGACGGTTCGAATCGAAGATAAAGAATATACCAGCTATACCAAAGGGGTAAAAACCGATTTAAAGCCCATCTATGACCTGATGCGCCAAAAGAAAACCGTTGAAACTTCCCATGTGAACCCCGGCATGTGCGTGGATCTTTTCGACCGCCTGCTGGCCCAGGGGCTCGATGTCCTTTATATCGGCTTTTCTTCGGGCCTGAGCGGCACTTATCAGACCGCCGCCATGGCGCTGGAAGAAGCGGCTTCGAAATATCCCGAGCGCAAGGCTTATTCTGTGGATACGCTGGCGGCTTCCATGGGCGAAGGGCTTTTGGTCTATCACGCCTGCCTGCTGAAAGAACAGGGCGGTTCTCTTGAAGAAGTCCGCGACTGGCTGGAAGCAAACAAGCTGCATCTTTGCCACTGGTTCACCGTGGATGACCTGTTCCACCTCAAGCGCGGCGGGCGCATCTCGGCGGCCACCGCTCTGGCGGGAACCATGCTGAGCATCAAGCCCGTGATGCATATGGATGACGCGGGCCATCTGATCCCCGTGGGTAAAGCCCGCGGCCGCAAGGCTTCGCTGGATGCCCTTTGCGACCATATGGAAAAGCTGGCCATCCGCCCCGAAGAACAGATCATTTTCATCAGCCACGGCGATTGCATCGAAGACGCCCGCTATGTGGAAGAACAGGTGCGCACCCGCTTTCATGTGAAAGATGTGGCGATCAACTATGTTGACCCCGTGATCGGCGCGCATTCCGGCCCCGGCACAGTGGCTCTTTTCTTCTTGGGAACCGAGCGCTGATCTTCTGCCTTTTCAGACGGCATTTTGATTTTTTAAGCAGTATGAAAAACAGCAGGCGCAATGTTCTTGCGGCTGCTGTTTTTTTGCGTTTTTGGGGCCGCGATTCGATCGCGGCCTTTTGGTTTCGGCGCGCCTCCGCGCCGGGAAACGATCCTTGCCCCAATGGGGCTGACCGTCACATTTTATTAATCGTTTTTACCGCAGCATTTCTTATATTTCAAGCCGCTGCCGCAGGGGCAAGGCCCTTTCCCCATGAAACCCGTTTCATGGGGGACCCTTTCGATCTATTCAAAAGGCCGCGATTCGATCGCGGCCTTTTGGTTTCGGCGCGCCTCCGCGCCGGGAAACGATCCTTGCCCCGATGGGGCTGACCGTCACATTTTATTAATCGTTTTTACCGCAGCATTTCTTATATTTCAAGCCGCTGCCGCAGGGGCAAGGCCCTTTCCCCATGAAACCCGTTTCATGGGGGACCCTTTCGATCTATTCAAAAGGCCGCGATTCGATCGCGGCCTTTTGGTTTCGGCGCGCCTCCGCGCCGGGAAACGATCCTTGCCCCGATGGGGCTGACCGTCACATTTTATTAATCGTTTTTACCGCAGCATTTCTTATATTTCAAGCCGCTGCCGCAGGGGCAAGGCCCTTTCCCCATGAAACCCGTTTCATGGGGAGCCCCTTTCGATCTATTCAAAAGGCCGCGATTCGATCGCGGCCTTTTGGTTTCGGCGCGCCTCCGCGCCGGGAAACGATCCTTGCCCCGATGGGGCTGACCGTCACATTTTATTAATCGTTTTTACCGCAGCATTTCTTATATTTCAAGCCGCTGCCGCAGGGGCAAGGCCCTTTCCCCATGAAACCCGTTTCATGGGGGACCCTTTCGATCTATTCAAAAGGCCGCGATTCAATCGCGGCCTTTTGGTTTCGGCGCGCCTCCGCGCCGGGAAACGATCCTTGCCCCGATGGGGCTGACCGTCACATTTTATTAATCGTTTTTACCGCAGCATTTCTTATATTTCAAGCCGCTGCCGCAGGGGCAAGGATCGTTTCTGCCCGGTTTTTTATCCTTGCGAACAGGCTGGCGCTTCAAGGTGCCGTCATCCGAAGTTTCGGTGGGCTTCATCAGCCGCTCGCGCTGGGGCGCGTTCTGGCCCATGATGCGCGCGAGGAAGATCATTCTGGCGGTTTCATCGCGGATGGCATCGATCATTTCCTGGAACATATCATAGCCCTGACGCTTATATTCCACGACGGGGTCTGTTTGGGCATAAGCCTGCAGGCCGATGCCGCGGCGCAGCTCGTTCATGGCGTCGATGTGTTCCATCCACAAGCTATCCACCGTGCGCAGCAGGATCACGCGTTCCAGTTCGCGCATCATTTCGCTGCCCAGATCTTTTTCTTTTGCTTCATAGAAAGCGTCGGCTTTATCGCAGAGGATCTTCACCAGATCATCGGGTTCCATTTCATTCAGCTCTTCCAGCGTGAACGAAACCTCGCCCGGGGCGATGAATATCTTTTCCCAGCGCTTGAGAATTTCTTCTGCCTGCGGCGGGTCGATGAAGTTATGTTCTCCCGTCACATTTTTCACCGAGCGCTCGATGGAACCATGCACCATGGCAACGATGGAATCTTTCAGGTTGTCGCCATCCAATACTTTGCGGCGCTGGGCATAGATCACTTCGCGCTGCTGGTTCATCACATCGTCATAATCCAGCGTATATTTACGGGATTGGAAGTTGCGGCCTTCCACCTTGCTCTGGGCGGTTTCAATGGCGTTGGATAAGATCTTCTGGTCGATGGGGGTGTCGTCATCCAGCCCCAGCTTATCCAGCACGCCGCTGATGCGGTCTGTGCCGAACAGGCGCATCAGGTCGTCTTCCAGCGAGATATAGAAACGGCTTTCGCCGGGGTCGCCCTGGCGGCCCGAACGGCCGCGCAGCTGGTTATCGATGCGGCGGCTTTCATGGCGTTCTGTGCCGATGATGCAAAGCCCGCCCGCGTTGCGCACAAACTCGGCGTCATCTTTGGTGGCGGCTTTATGCTGTTCCAGGCATTCCTGGAACTCGCGGCGCGCCTGCAGAATTTCTTCCTCATCGGTTTCGGCATAGCCCATGGCTTCGGCCAGAACCTTGGGGTCTGTGCCGCGCTTGAGCATATCTTCTTTGGCCATGGCCTCGGGGTTGCCGCCCAAAACGATATCGGTGCCGCGGCCCGCCATGTTGGTGGCGATGGTCACCGCATAAGGCCGGCCGGCCTGGGCCACGATGCCCGCTTCTTTTTCATGGAACTTGGCGTTGAGCACCTGATGCTTGATGCCTTCTTTGCGCAGCATCGCCGACAGTTCTTCAGATTTTTCGATGGAAATGGTGCCCACCAGAACCGGCTGGCCCTTGGCGTTGCATTCTTTCACCTTTTCGATCACGGCGCGCAGCTTGCCCGCTTCGGTTTTATAAACGGCGTCGGGCTGATCGTTGCGGATGACGGTTTTATTGGTGGGGATCTCGATGACATCCAGCTTATAGATCTGGCGGAATTCATCTTCTTCGGTGAGGGCTGTGCCCGTCATGCCCGACAGCTTTTCATATAAACGGAAATAATTCTGGAAAGTGATGGTGGCCAGCGTTTTGCTTTCGCGCTGAACATTCACTTTTTCTTTGGCTTCGATGGCCTGATGGAGCCCTTCGCTGTAGCGGCGGCCGAACATCAGGCGGCCGGTGAATTCATCCACGATGACGATCTGGCCTTCACGCACCACATAATCCACATCGCGCTTCATGCAGCCATGGGCTTTGATGGCCTGGTTGATATGATGCAGCAGCGTGGTGTTTTCGGGGTCGGTGATGTTTTCCACCTGGAAATATTTTTCGGCTTTCATGGCGCCGCGGGGGGTGATGGTGGCCGTTTTTGCCTTTTCATCGATGATATAATCGGCTTCGATGCTGTCTTGCTCTTCTTTGTTATCCACTTCCACCACTTTCAGCGGGGTCAGTGTGCGCGCGAACGCATCGGCGCGCTGATAAAGATCGGTGGATTGATCGCCCTGGCCCGAAATGATCAGCGGCGTGCGCGCTTCGTCGATCAGGATGGAGTCAACTTCATCGACCACGGCGAACACATGGCCGCGCTGCACCATGTCTTCTTTATAAATGGCCATGTTATCTCTCAGATAATCAAAGCCCATTTCGTTGTTGGTGCCATAAGTGATATCGCAGGCGTAGGCCGCGCGGCGCTGGTCGTTATCCAGCTCATGCACGATGGTGCCGCAGGTCAGGCCCATATAACGATAGACCTTGCCCATCCAGTCGCTGTCGCGCTTGGCCAGATAATCGTTCACGGTGACGATGTGAACGCCTTTGCCCGAGATCGCGTTCAAATAGGCCGGCAAAGTGGCCACAAGGGTTTTGCCTTCGCCCGTTTTCATTTCGGCAATACGCCCCTGATGCAGAACGATGCCGCCGATCAGCTGAACATGATAAGGCTTTAAGCCCAGCACGCGCCACGCCGCTTCGCGGCAGGCGGCAAACGCTTCGGGCAGCAGCTGTTCCAGCGTTTCGCCTTCGCTGTATCGTTTGCGGAATTCCTGTGTTTTCGCTTTCAGCTCCTGTTCGCTCAGGGCGCTGTATGCTTCATCCAGCTCTTCGATCTGCCTGACGATCGGTTCGATCTTCTTCACTTCTTTGGAGCTGGTGTCGCCGAATAATTTTTTCAAAAAAGAACTTGCCATATTGCTTTTCACCTGCGCAATTCTTGAATTTATGTGTTTTTCGTGATTAAAATCTTTCGATTTTTGCCAAACGCCGGCGCCCGGCGCTCGTTACGCGGAATCTATTATATCACAGCACAGAAAAAAAGAAACAAAAAACTTGTAAACCTTTCGTGTATTTCGCACTTTCTGCCGTTTTTCGCATTCCTTCCCCCGTTTCCTGTTTTTGCCTCTGCCCCGCGGAGCTTTTTGGCGGCTTTTTTTGCGAAACCCAGGCGGCCTTGCGGCGCTTTTATCACTTTTCGGTGCGCTTTCTCGCTTTTTTTATGCAAAATTTGAAATATCTGCAAAAAAATCGTATAGACAGCGCACCCCGAAATCATATATAATAGTAGTAACTATGGGAGGGATTCCGCATATGATTCAATTTGAAGAACTCAAGAACAACTTAAATAATATGAAACCCGAGCTTTATGAGCTGCGCTCTGCGCTGGATCTGGAAACAGCCGCCGATGAGATCGCAAAGCTCGAGCATCAGACCGCCGCCGAAGGTTTTTGGAACGACCCCGAAAACTCTCAGAAGATTTTGCAGCGCATCAAACAGCTCAAAGCCAAGATCGCCCGCTTCGACGCGCTGGAAGGGCTTTATAACGACACGCTGGAACTGATCGAAATGGCTTTGGAAGAGGGCGATGAAAGCCTGTTCGAAGAAGTGCAGAAAGATTACCGCAAATTCGTGGCCGTGATGGATGAACAGCGGCTGCAAACTTTGCTCACGGGCGAATATGATGCCAACAACGCCATCATGTCGTTCCACGCGGGCGCCGGCGGAACCGAAGCCCAGGATTGGACAGGGATGCTTTACCGCATGTATACCCATTGGGCCGAACAGCATGGCTTCCGCTATAAGATCCTCGATTATATCGGCGGTGAAGAAGCCGGCATCAAAAGCGCCGATATCCTTATCGAAGGCGAAAACACCTTCGGTTATCTGAAAAGCGAAATGGGCGTTCACCGCCTTGTGCGCGTTTCGCCCTTCGATACCTCGGGCCGCCGCCACACCTCGTTTGCCGCGGTGGAAGTGATGCCCGAAATGACGGATGATGTGGAAATCGACATCCGCCCCGAAGACCTGAAGGTGGATACCTATCGCAGCGGCGGCGCCGGCGGCCAGCATGTCAACAAGACCGAATCCGCCATCCGCATCACCCATATCCCCTCGGGCGTGATCGTGGCCTGCCAAAACGAACGCAGCCAGCATCAGAACCGCGAAGTGGCCATGCGTATGCTGAAATCAAAGCTGGTGGAAATCAAAGAACGCGAACATCTTGATAAAGTTGAAGATATCAAAGGCGAACAGAAAAAGATCGAATGGGGCAGCCAGATCCGCTCTTATGTTTTCATGCCCTATACCCTTGTCAAGGATCACCGCACAGGCTATGAAAACGGCAACATCGGCGCGGTGATGGATGGCGACCTCGATCCTTTCATCAACGCCTATCTGAAAGCGGCGGCCACGGGCAACTGGGCCAAATAAAAAACCACGACGGGCGGGGGAAGCAGTTCTCCCGCCCTCATCCATAAACACAGGGGGATACTGTTTTCATGAGAATTCTTGCCATCGGCGATGTTTCCGCTTCGGGCGGGCTTGCTGTTTTAGAACGGGCCCTGCCCCCTTATCTGCGCCAAAACCCCATGGATCTTGTGATCGTCAACGGGGAAAACGCCTCGATGCGCGGCATCACCCCGCAGCAGGCCGAACTGATCTTCGATTGCGGCGCGGATGTGATCACGCTGGGCAACCACACCTTTGCCCAGCGGCAGATCTGCAACTATTTAGAAGATATGCCCTATATCCTTCGCCCCGCCAACCTTCCGCCTCAGCTGGAAGGCAAGGGCTTCTGCCACATCGAAGTCTGCGGCCGGGATGTATGCGTATGCAACCTTCTGGGAAGGCTGAATATGGGCGATTTTCGCTATGGCGACCCCTTTGCGGAAGCCGACCGCATTTTGAAAAACGAAAAAGACCAGACCGATCTTTTTATTTTTGATTTTCACGCGGAAGCCACCAGCGAAAAGAAAGCCTTCGGCTATCATGTGGATGGCCGCGCCGGCATTTGCTTCGGCACCCACACCCATGTTCAAACGGCCGATGAACACATTCTGCCCGGCGGCTGCGGCTATATCACCGATATCGGCATGACCGGCGCGCTGGAATCGGTGATCGGCGTGAAATATCAGCAATCGGTCAGCTATTTCCGCGGCAATCTGGGCCCCCGTTTCGAATCCAGCGATCTGGATTGCGCCATCTGCGGCGCGCTTTTCGAAATCGACGAGGCCACCTGCAAATGCGTTCATGTAGAACGCCTGATCATACGCTGAAACCCGGGATCGGAGAAAAAAATGACTGAAAAACTGCTTCGAAAAGAAGAAAACGGCTTTGTTGCCTTTCAGGCCCCGCAGATGCTGCGGGCGGGCGGAGCAAAGCATCTTTATACCACCCGCAGGGGCGGGGTCAGCCAAGGGGTTTTCGCTTCGCTGAACTTCCGCCACACAGGCGATTCACCCGAAAATATCCGCGAAAACTGCAGCCGCACCGCGGCGCTTCTGGGGCTTTCCTATGAAGACCTGATCCGCACCCAGCAGAAACACACCGATCTCATCGATGTGGTGACCACCCGCGGCAAAGGCATCCGCATCGGCTTTGAGGGCAAACAGCCCAGCGACGGGCTGATGACGAACCTGCCCGGCGTTTGCCTGATGGGCTTTTATGCCGATTGCCAGCTGCTGTTTTTTTATGACCCTGTCTGCCGCGCGGTGGCGGCGGTGCATTCCGGCTGGCGGGGAACCGCCCGGGGCATCGCCGAAAAGACCGTTGCCATGATGGCGCGCCAATATGGCACAAACCCCCGCGACCTTCTGGTTTCCATCGGCCCTTCCATCTGCGCCGATTGTTTCGAAACCGACAGCGATGTTTATCTGGCGCTGGCCGGCCGCTTCGGCGGTGAAGTGGATGCTTTCACGCAGCGCCGCGGCAAGAAATATCACATCGACACCAAGGCTTTGAATGTATGGCGGCTGGGCTGCGCGGGCGTTCCCGAACAGAACATCGCCGTTGCCGAGGAATGCACCTGCTGCGGCGACCCGGCGCTTTTCTGGTCGCATCGCCGCCAGGGTGACGCCCGCGGCGTTCACGCCGGGCTCATCGCGCTGGAATAAAGGAGAGCTTGCTATGAAACGCCAACGCCTTTTCGCTTTGTTCGGCGCGCTGCTTCTGCTGGCCGGCGGCTGTCACCAGACCATCGATCCTTCTCTGGATCTGCCTCTGGATATTCCCGTCACCCCCGCGGAAGAAACGCCCGCCAAAACCCGCGGCGAAAAAAAAGAGATCACGCTTGCCTATACCCCCACCGATTCCATGAACCCTTATCAGGTCACCACCGAAAACAACCTTTATCTCATGCCGCTGATCTTCGAAGGCCTTTTCACCCTTTCCCCTTCCTTCGAAGCCGCGCCCACCCTTTGCGAATCTTATGAAAATAACGACACGGTATGGAATTTTCAGCTGAAAAAGGGCATCTTATTTCATAACGGCGATGAAATGACCGCGCGCGATGTGGCCGCTTCCATCGAAACGGCGCGCCAAAACCAGCTGTATGCCGAGCGCTGCCGCAACATCGCTTCGGTTTCGGCCAAGGGCTCTTATGCTTTGCAGATCACCCTGCGTCAGCCGGATTGCCTTTTGCCCTCGATCCTCACCATGCCGGTTTTGCCCCGGGGCGAGTTAAACGCCAAAACCCCCGCCGGCACAGGCCGCTTTCTCATCGAAGCCGGCGACGGCACGCTTCGGCTGGCCGCAAACGACCGGTGGCAGGGCGGCAAAAGCAAGATCCGCAGCATTTCGCTGGCCGCGCTTTACGGCGACAGCGAGCTTGCCTATCTGGTGGGTTCCGGCACAATGGATGCCATCTGCTTTGAAAAGCCCTTCGCCACCTCCGCCCCGATCCGCGGCACTTTGGATGTGGCCACCTTTTCCACCGCCGATTTTCACTATCTGGCCATCCGCGAAACCAGCGAGCTTTTAAAAGACGCCGCGCTGCGCAAAGCGCTCAGCGCCGGGGCCGACCGCAACCAGATGGTGCAGAAAGCGTTTTCCGGCTATGCCGATTTCGCCACGCTGCCCATCCAGCCCGTTCTGGGTTCGTTTGGTCTGGAACAAAAGGGCGCCGTTTCGCTTTTGACGGAAGCGGGTTATACCGATACCGACGGCGACGGCATCGTCAACGCGCCTTCGGGCAAAAATGTGGTGCTTTCGCTGGCTGTTCCCGCCGACAGCGCCATGAAACAGCAGGCCGCCACCGTGCTTTCACAATCGTTCCTCACTTCGGGCATCTCGCTGAAGGTGATCCCCGTTTCGGGCGATTATGCCGCCGCCGTGCGCAGCGGTTCCTATGACCTCTATTACGGCGAAACGCTGATGAACGGTCGTTTTGACCTGACTTCTCTCGTTGCGGAAGGCGGCGAGATCCGCAACGGCGGGCGCACAAGCACCGCCGTTCTCACCATGCAGAACGCCCTCGCTTCCGCTCAGCCCAACCAGATCGCCCTGCGGCGCACAGAGCTTTACCGCGTTTTCAGCGAAGATATGCCGCTGATCCCGCTTTGCTTCGGGCGCGGCTGCGTGGTCACAGGCCAGGGCGTGATGAACAAGGTGACCGCCGCCGCGGGCAACCCTTATTATAATCTGGAAGATTGGGCAAATTGATCTTACTTTGATTCTCAAAAGGTTTTAAATTTTTCGTGCATTCTACCATTGTTTATGATACAATGTCGTATGCACAATAATTTCGTTAGTCTGAACAGGGGGCTTTTATTGTGAAATTTATAACAGAATACGGAACCGTCACCCTGGCTGCCGATGTGATCGCCGCGATCGCCGGCACAGCCGCCACCAATTGTTTCGGCGTAAAAGGGATGACCCACACTTCCATGAAAGACGGCATCGTTTATTTGCTCAAGCGCGAAGCGATGACAAAAGGTGTCAAGATTGTTGAACACGATGACAAGATAGATCTTGAGCTTCATATCGCCGTCAACCACGGCATCAATATCGGCGCGGTTTGCAACTCGATTATCAGCGAAGTGCGCTATAATGTGGAAAGACTGACAGGAGTATCCGTTGCAAGCTTAGATGTTTGCGTAGACTCCATCAGGCTTGATTAACAGGAGGCAGACGAAGTTGGCTAAAATCATAGACGGCGAAGCTTTCAAAAATATGATGATCGAGGCGGCAAACGCCATCGAAGAACGAAAGCAGGAAATCAACGAACTGAATGTATTCCCTGTGCCCGATGGCGACACCGGCACAAACATGGCATTAACGCTGGGCGCTGCGGCGGCCGAGCTTGAAAAATTTGAAAAACCCACGCTGGGCAAAGCGGTGGAACTGACTTCCTCCTCTTTGCTGCGCGGTGCGCGCGGCAATTCCGGCGTTATCACCTCGCTGCTGTTCCGCGGCTTTGGCAAGCGCCTCAAAGAGCAGACGGAAGCCAACGCCCGCGATTTTGCGGAAGCGCTGGCCGATGGTGTTTCCACCGCCTATAAGGCCGTGATGAAGCCCGCCGAAGGCACGATCCTCACCGTTTCCCGCATCGCCGCCGAACGCGCGGTGAAAGAAGCTTCCACCAACAGCGAAATCGACCAGGTTCTGGCGGCGGCTTTGGCGGCCGCGAAAGACGCGCTGGCCAAAACGGTGGATCAGAACCCGGTTTTGAAAAAAGCGGGCGTGGTAGACGCCGGCGGCTATGGCTGGGTGATCATTCTTGAAAATATGCACGCCGCGCTGACGGGTTCCAAACCCAAGCGCAAATTCAGCATTCTGCCCCAAAAACAGCCCAAGGCCGAAGTGGCGGCGGCTGATTTTTCGCAGTTTGATGAAGGCGAGATCAATTTCTCTTATTGCACAGAATTTATCGCGGCCCGCGAAGACCAGAAAAAAAGCGTTGAAAAATTCCGCGCTTTCTTAGAAACCATCGGCGATTGTGTGGTGGCGGTGGAAGACGACGAGATCGTCAAGGTCCATGTGCATACCGACACCCCCGACAAAGCGCTGGCGGAAGGGCTGAAATTCGGTCAGCTTCTCACCGTTAAGGTTGAAAACATGGTGCAGCAGCTCCACGCCAAAAACGCCGAAAAACCCGGCCTGAAAAAGCAGGTCGCAGCGCCCGAGCGCAAATATGGCTTTGTGGCCGTGGCCGCGGGCGAAGGCATTGCCGCCGTGTTCCGCGATTTGGGCGTTGACCAGCTGGTGGAAGGCGGCCAGACCATGAACCCTTCCACAGAAGATATTCTCGAAGCCATCGACCGCACCCCGGCAGAGATCGTTTTCGTTTTGCCCAACAATAAAAACATCATCATGGCGGCCGAACAGGCCAGCGAACTTTCTGAAAAGCTGGTGGTGGTGCTTCCCACAAAAATGGTGACCCAGGGCATTTCGGCCATGCTGGCTTTCAACCCCGACGCCGACGCCGAAGAAAACAAAACCGCCATGATGGATGCCGCCGCGCTGGTGCATACCGGCCAGATCACTTATGCCGCCCGCAACAGCGATTTTGACGGCAAAGAGATCAAGCAGGGCGATTTCATGTCGCTGATCGAAGGCAAGCTTCACAGCAACAGCCCGCATTTTGAAGCGGTGGCCAAGAAAATGGCCAAAGACCTTTGCAATAAATCCACCGGCTTCATCACCATCTTCTATGGCGAAGGCGCCGATGAACAGCAGGCCGAAATGGTGAAAGAAACCTTTGCCGATGTGGCCAAAGACGCCGAGATCACCGTTATCAGCGGCGGCCAGCCGGTTTATTCCTATATCATTTCCGCCGAATAATTCGCAAGAGAGCCTGCATATCGCGGCAAAACCGCGGTGGCTGCCCCTTCTCTTTTCAAAAACAGCAGCAGGCAGCGTGATCGCTGCCTGCTTTTTTATGATTTTACCCTCGGCCCGCCTGCGCCGCCGAGAAAAGGAGTTAGTTATGAATTCTTCCCGTGAGGATGCCCGCCGCGAAGCCGCGGCCCACCAAAATTCATCCGCGCCCTATCGGCTGCTCAGCTTTGTGGTCAACGCGGGTTCCGCCATTTCAGCCACCGCCAATGTCTGCATCAGCCTCAACGGCGACGCGCTGGAAACCGTTGCGTTCGGTTCCGGCCCCATCGATGCTGCTTTCCACGCGGTGGAAAATGTGGTGCAATCCGGCGCGACGCTGATAAATTACACCATCCGCGCGCTGGCGGGCGGCAACGATGCCCAGGGCGAAGTGACCGTGACCGTTTGCAGCGAGCAGGGCCGCCAGATCACCGCCACCGGCGTGAGCGGCGATATCATCGAAGCCAGCATCAAAGCCTATGTGGCGGCCATGAACCGCCTGTATGCGCTGGATCATCCCGCTTCGAAATAAGCGTTTTGCCGGCTGCGCCAAAGAAAACGCGCGGCCCAAACCGCAAAATCTTTTCGGTTTTGCCGGAAAATTCAGCGCCTGCCTTTTGGGCCGGTGTTTCTAAAGCGACGCCCCGTATGCCCGCGTTTTTGTGGGCATACGGGGCGTTTCTGCGCAGCGATGTTTGAAACCGCGCGGGCGCAGGCGCTGCCGCCATTGCTTTTCAAAACGGCCGGTCAATCAATCGGCGGCGGGCGTTAAGAAAATGAAATGACTTGCCGCTCAACATCTACCGCCGCTTGAACGCCAAAAGGAATGATGCACCGGGGCGTGGCGTGACCGACATTGATATTGCAGACGATCGGCAGCGCGGGATCATCGATGACCTGTATGAGCAGCTTTTTATATTCCGCAAAATATTTCTCATTGATCGGCTTGCCGATAAGCACACCGGCCAAAACCCCGAAGACCCCCGTCTGCTTTAATGCTTCAAGCATCCTGCGATATTTCTCCGGCGTAGGCTGTTCCTCGCTGGATTCAAGCAGCAGGATCTTGCCTTTCCAATCTTCCGGCGAAGGGAAAAGCCCGTATTTGCGGCATACATCCGGCGAATCTGCATAACGGTCGGAATTAAAAATATCATAGATGGAATCGATACATCCGCCAAGGATCTCGCCGCTGAAAGTTCCGCTTCCTTGTAAAAGCTCAAAGCCCTGATTCTTGAAACTCGGCATTTGGCTTCCAACCGATTCTATGCCGAAGTCGGAACGGCTCTGATACCAGACTTCGCTTGGATGGATTTCACGAATCGTTCCGGTCCGCAGCAGTTCTTCAAAAAAATGCGCCGTATACGGTAACATTTGCGAATCAAGTTCACAGATATCCGGTAAAAACGCTTGGCCGTAGAATGACTTGATTCCGACCTTGTGCAGCATCAGATGGTTCATTGTCGTATCTGAAAAGCCGAGAAAAATCTTATTTGAAGCAGCTTTTTTCAATTCATCCTTTTCAAAAAGATAGGGAAGCAGGCGATAAGTGTCATCGCCTCCGATGGCGCACAGGATCATATCTGTTTCTTTATCGCGAAATGCATCAAGAAGGTCTTGCGCCCGAAGTTCGGGATGTGCCTTCAATGTTTCCATCCCGCACAAAGCGTGAGGCGCAAATTTCACTCGCACACCATATTGTTTTAACCGTTCCAAGCCAATATCCAATTCATGTTTTATAAATGTCTCTCCCAATATGCCGCTGGAAAGGCTGATAATTGTAATCGTCTTGACCATAATTTCCTCCGCAACTTCGATTTTATCGGGTTTGTTTTTGGCCGGCGCCGCAGGCGGCGCTGCAACAGCGATACTGACCGCGATGCAGTCAGTATACCATATAAAGTAAGCGATTGAAAGGAAATTTCTGTTTTATGGCCCCGCCCCTTTCCCCCGCGGCGGGCTTTTCGCAAGGGGCGGCAAAAAGGCGGCGCGAGAAAATTTCTCGCGCCGCCGGATTTTTATGGATTAACCTTTGATAAAGCGGAACAGCCAATCGTTGATCTCTGTCAGTCTGCGCACACGGTGCTTAGGCTTGCCCGAACGGGAAAGTTCGTGGTTTTCGCCTTTGAACATGCACATTCTTGTTTCAACGCCCTTCAGCTGCAGCGCGCTGTACATCTGGATGCCTTCCGGCAGCCAGCAGCGGTAATCTTCCATCGAATGGATGAACAGGGTGGGGGTGGTGGCATTCATGGCATACTTCAGCGGGGAAGAATTCCACAGGACCTCCAGGTTGTTCCAAGGTGTTGCGCCGCCCATTTCGCGTTCGCCGAACCAGGGGCCGATATCGCAGACGCCATAGAAAGAGACCCAGTTGGAGATCGAGCGCTGGGAAGCCGCCGCCGCGAAACGGTTGGTGTGGCCGATGATCCAGTTCGTCATAAAGCCGCCGTAGGAACCGCCGGTGACGCCAAGGCGTTTTTCATCGATGGCGGGATATTTTTTCAGCACTTCATCGGTGAAAGCCATGAGGTCTTCATAATCGATGGTGCCGTATTTGCCGCGGATATCGGCGAATTTCTCGCCGCGCGCAGAAGAACCGCGGGGGTTGCAGAAGAACACGAAGCTGCCTTCGCCCGCCATCACCTGCATCTCATGCATAAAGCCCGCACAATAGTTGGTCCTGGGGCCGCCATGCACTTCCAGAATGCCGGGGTATTTTTTGCCGGCATCATAATCCATCGGCAGCAGCACGAAGCCATCGATGCGCACACCGTCTTTGTTGGTGAACGACAGGGGCTGGGGTTCCGCCACATATTTATCTTTCATGCAGGCCGCGTTGAAGGAAGAAAGCTTCTTATAAGCGCCTGTTTCCACGGAAAGCTCATAAACTTCCTGCAGGTTTGTGCCCAGAAGGCCCACGGTATAGAACTTGCCATCCGCTGTGACATTGAAGAAATCAACGCCCAGCTCTGTGGAAGTCAGGTGCTTGACCTGCTTGTGCTCCACATCCATCAGCGAAAGGGTGCTGGTGTTATCATAAGAAGTGACGGCATAGATCTTGCCATCCACCACTTTCAGGCTGTTGCCGCCGCCGTAACGCACATCGCAGCCTGTTGTGCAGCCCAGTTCTTCTTCGATGCCCATCATCAGCTCGGTCACTTTTTTGCTGGCCAGATCCACGCTGTAAAGGTTGTTGCCCGGCGCGGGGTAGCAGCTGGTCATGGGGTTGCCCGAAAACACGATGGCGTTTTTGGCCAAAGCAAAGCTGCCGATATGTAATTTGCCGTCATCGGGGATGATCTCTTCTGTTTTGCCGGTGGCCACATCATAGCCATAAAGGCCGCAGGCCTGGCTTTGCGCCGCGTGGAAGGTCATGCCGGTGTAATAGACCTTGCCGCCCACTGTGCAGACCTTCACGCCCGTTGTTTCAAACAAAGGCTCTGTGATGGCTTCCAGCTTGTTTTTGCGCAGGTTATAAACATACAGGCGGTTGCGCTTTTTGTTGACAAAGCCGCGGCCGTTGAACCAGAACGGCAGCTCATCCACCACCTGATAATCATTTTCTTCTTCATAGGCTTTTTTCGCGGCGGCCAGCTTGTCGCCCTTCAGCGAAGCAAAATCGGGGCGCGCGTTATCATATAAAGCCGAGATCAGATAAAGATCTTTGCCGATCTTTTTGGCCGAAGCGCCGCTCAGCGGCACGCGGAACAATTCTTTGGCTTCGCCGCCATCCAGGCCGATCTCATAAAACACGGTCAGCAGTTCGCCCTGCTGCACCTTTTTGCGGTCTTGTTCGCTGCGCACAGCGGGGAAAATAACGGATTTCGGAGAGTTGAAATCAAAGCTTCTTTCGCTGTTTCCGTTTGTCAGCTGTTTGAAAGCGCCTTTTTTCGGGTTGAACACCCACAAATTCGAGTCATACACATTGTTCTCAATGCTGGGCTGAGAAACACACAGCACACCGTATTTTCCATCGGGGGAAAATTCCATCGAGGAAAGCATACGATAGGT
Organism: Acidaminobacterium chupaoyuni; assembly: GCF_047936785.1. Classification (GTDB taxonomy): domain Bacteria; phylum Bacillota; class Clostridia; order Oscillospirales; family Butyricicoccaceae; genus Acidaminobacterium; species Acidaminobacterium chupaoyuni. The sequence goes on along the minus strand of NZ_CP176394.1, from coordinate 679,913 downwards.
CGCCAGATCATTGATTTTGATCGGTTTCATACTTCATTTCTCCTTTTTATAAATTCATAATGTTATATTTTAAATATAAATTACGCTTTGTTATTATTCTTGGTGTTTTGCTGATAAAAATATTCCTGCGCCAGTTTCCATTTCACCACTTTACGGCCGTCATCGGGATAAAAGCGCATCGAACCGAAATCGGGATGATAGAGTTCGAAATAATGGCCGGTTTCGGCCATCAGGCCCGCCTGGGCGGCGTTTTTCACCTCATAGCGAAACTCCCGCTGCTGTTCCAGCGTGCCTTCATAAGAAAGGCTCTGGCGATCCAGCTTCATCACGCCGCTTCCGGCGGGATATAATTCGCCTTTTTCGTTGAGCAGCTCCACCCGGATGGGGGTCTGCATCTGAAAATCTTCCCGGGCGAACTGGGCCTGCAGCTTCTGCATCTGCCAGCCGAACCATTCTTTCAAAGTGGGAAAGCATTTGCTTTGGCTGCCCTGCGGGTGAAGCGTCATATAGGCATCGATGGTCGCCGCGTTGCCGCAGGCTTCGCAAACGATGCGGTTGCCTTCGCCGCGGTAACAAAGCTCGCCGCCGCATTTGGGGCAGAACACAATGGCGTTTTCATAACCCTGCGCCCGATGGCGGCCGTGGAATTTCACGCGGCGATCCGCCTGCCAGGCATATTCGTCATAATCGATGCTGCGGCAGATGGCCTCATAGATCTCTTCTTCCGAAGCCTGCTTCAGCTGTTCCGCCGTGAAAACCCGGGCGGTTTCCACTTCGCAGCCGCCGCGGCACCATTTGCCATCCGCATAGCGGCTGAGGGTGAAGAACGAACCGTGGATGCGCGCCGCGAAAACCTGAACGCCCATTTTCTTCACCAGCTTCACAATGCCGGGGTCGATGTTGGCGGGCAGCCCGCAAAGGGAAGTCTGGCCGGCGGGAAAAATCGCTATCGTTCCGCCGCTTTTCGTCACCCGCATCATGTTCATCACCGCGTTCACATCGGGATAAAACTGGATCTTTGCGATGACGCCCAGCCGGTTGAGCAGACGCCCCAGCCACGGCTTGCGGAAAAACATTTCCGCCCCCACGAAGTTGATGCGCCGCCGCGGAAACGCCAGCGCCGTGATCATAAAATCGAGAAGGCCTTCGTGGCCCGCCACGATCACTGCCGGGCCTTCCAGCGTTTCGGTTGCCCGATTCTTGATGTGAAGGCCGAACCAAAAGCGCATCACGGGCCGAATGGCGCCAAGCCCGATGCGATAAAGCCCCTTTTGGGGTGGGCTGATTTTACCCTGCTGTTTTTGTTTCACACTCTGTCCTCCAAACCCCGCTGTTCTTATCATAACGCAGGCTTTATTAAATGTCTATATTTTCTTGATTCCATACCCCTTCTTCGTGTATATTAGTAGAAGATGCGGCAAAAAACAAGCAATTTTGACGAATTTTGCCGTGGTTAGCTTCGAAACAAAAGGAGGAACTTTTATGACGCAGGTTCAAGATTTTTTCACCAAACTTTCCCATATGAGCATTCGTTCTCTGCTGCTCGCGGCCCTGACGGTGGTGCTGGGTTACATCGCCATCAAGCTTGTCACCAAAGTTTTGAAAAAGGCCCTAAACAAAACCTCGCTGGATGGCTCTATCACCCATCTGCTCATCACGCTGACCAAGCTGATCCTCTATTATATGCTGCTGACGATCTGCATGTCTCAGCTGGGCATTTCGCCCACCTCGCTCATCACGCTGCTGGGTGTTTTCGGTCTGGCCATCTCGCTTTCGCTGCAAGACAGCCTTTCCAACATGGCGGGCGGCATTCTTGTGCTGACGGCCAAACCGTTTTCGCTGGGCGATTATGTGGAAGTGGGCGCTGTGCAGGGCACCGTGGCGCGCATCGGGCTGAACCACACCATTTTGAACACAGTGGATAACAAGCGCATCTATATCCCCAACGGCGCGCTTTCGAAAGCCACCATCATCAACTATTCCGCCGAGGGCCGCCGCCAAGCCGAGCTGACCTTTTCCATCGGCTATCAGGATGACAGCGTGGCCGCCCGTGCGCTCATTTTGCAGATCGTGGCCGCCGATGAACGCACCGAGCGCGGCACGGAACCTTTTGTGAAGGTCTGGGCGCTGAAAGAATCTTCTGTCGATATTCTGGTTCGCGTCTGGTGCGACGCCGCCGATATGATCTCTCTGCGCTGCGATCTTTATGAAAAGGTCAAGATCGCCTTAACGGAAAACGGCTTCCACATCCCCTACCCCCAGCTGGATGTGCATTGCCATGATCTCAAGACACTGTGATTTGAACGGATCAAACGCCCTGCAACAGCAGAAACGGGCGCCTGTGCAAAAAAGCACGGGCGCCCGTTTGATCGTTTTTCTGCGTTTTTTGCAAAGCCGCCGCTATTTTACATAATCCTTCAGGTTTTCGATGTTCATATCGCGAAAGACCGAAGTTGTTTTGATGGCGGCTTTTTCTTTCCAGCCGGCCAGCAATTCGTTATATTTCGCGTCGCGGTAAGCCGCCGCCACGGCATCGCGGTTTTTATCGAAATAGCCCGGTTCCAGCGGCAGGCGCTTGACCAGATAATAACCGTCTGTGCCCACATAAACGCCGCCCACCGCGTTTTCTTTCAGCTGGAACAGCTCTTCGAACTGGGGGTTCTGGGCGGCATCCGCGGCGCTCATCACAAGGCCTTCGGGCGAAGCCGACATATAAGGGTCGTCGTTATATTGGGCCATGAGGGCAGCGAAATCGGCCCCTTCTTCCTGCGCCATCGCCAGCACCTGGTTGGCCTTTTCCATGGCCTGATCCACCTCTTCTTCCGAGATGGTCTTGCCGCTGTCATCGATCATCGAAAAGCGGATATACTGCACCCTTGCGAAGCTTTCGCCGAAAAACTGGCGCAGCCCTTCATCGGTGGCGGCATATTTTCCGCTGTCGCCCACCAGTTTTTCATAAAGCAGGTCGGCATATTTGGAATTGGCCTGGAACTTGTCATAAGTGCGGTCGGTGAGGGTCTGTTCTTTGAGATATTTCAGATAACCGGCCTTGCCGCCCAGCGATTTGATAAGATATTTCTTCTCGTCTTCCAGCAGCTTGCGCGTTTTTTTGCTGAGGGTCAGGTCATATTCCCTGCATTTTTCCAGCACCAGCTCGTTGGAAACGATCTGGTCCAGCGCCGATTCTTTGGCCTTGGTGTTCAGTTTTTTCTTGTCGGGCTCTTCCCCGCCGCTGGTGTTTTGCAGGTTTTGCAGCGCATATTGAATGTAGAACGCCGTTTCCGAAGCATCCACCGACCGTTTGTTCACGGTGACGGCCGTGGGCGAAGGCGAACAGCCCCCGCAAAACAGCATCACGCCGCAAAGCAGCGCCGCCAAAAGTTTTTTCTGGTTTTTCATGGCGATCCCTCCCGCAGGATTCGTTTTATTTGGGTTCATTCTGTTGCTGATATAATTCATAAAAGGCATCCACCAGCCGCTTGGCCTGCGCCAGCCCGTTTTCTTTCGGCCCCATCATCAGGGAAAGATAGGGCGCGGCGTCGGCGCTGAGCAGCATTTTTCCCTTGAACGAAGGATGCGAACACAGCACCCCCGCCACCGCGATATCCTTGGGCGAAAACGCCACCATCAACCGGCCTTCGCGCTGGGTGATATCGTGGATGCCGCAATCGCCGGCGCGGGCGCGCAGCAGGGCGATATCCAGCAGCGCCATCACCTGTTTGGGCGGGTCGCCGTAACGATCCAGCAGCTCATCCACCATATCGTCATAATCATCACGGCTGCGGATGAGCGCGATGCGGCGGTAAAGATCGACGCGCTGGGCGGAATCGGGCACATAGCTTTGGGGCAGCGACGCCGAAACCAGCAGATCGGCCGAACATTCTGTGCGGGGTCTGGCGGGTGTGCCGCCGGCTTCGGCCACGGCTTCTTCCAGCAGCTTCAAATAAAGATCATAGCCCACCGAAAGCATATGGCCGCTTTGTTCGGCGCCCAGCACATTGCCCGCGCCGCGGATCTCAAGATCGCGCATGGCGATTTTAAAGCCCGAGCCGAATTCCGCGAATTCGCGGATGGCGGCCAGGCGTTTCTGCGAAATTTCAGAAAGCACCTTGCCGTGGCGATAGGTGAGATAGGCGAACGCGTGGCGGTGGGAACGCCCGATGCGCCCGCGGATCTGATGCAGCTGGGCAAGGCCCATGTAATCGGCATCTTCGATGATAAGGGTGTTGGCGTTTGAAACATCGATGCCCGTTTCGATAATGGTGGTGCAGACCAGAATATCGATCTCGCCGTTATACATTTTGGTCATCACCGAAGAAAGCTCATGCTCGCTCATGCGGCCGTGGGCGATGCCGATGGCCGCTTCGGGGAAAGCTTCCCGCAGCATCACCGCCGTTTTCTCGATGGAATCGATGCGGTTATGCAGATAATAGGCCTGGCCGCCGCGAGCCAGTTCGCGCCGCAGCGCTTCCAGCACAACGCCTTTGTTATATTCCAGAACATAGGTCTGCACAGGCTGGCGGTCATGGGGCGCTTCTTCCAGAACAGACATATCGCGGATGCCCGAAAGCGCCATGTTCAGTGTGCGCGGAATGGGCGTGGCCGTCAGGGTGAGCACATCCACTTCGTTGGTCATCTTTTTGATCTGCTCTTTATGGGAAACGCCGAAGCGCTGTTCTTCATCCACCACCAAAAGCCCCAGGCGCTTGAAATGCACATCCTTTTGCAGCATGCGATGGGTGCCGATCACCAGATCGATCTCGCCCGAAAACAGCATGCGAAGCGTTTCCTGCTGCTGCTTGGGGGTGCGGAAGCGTGAAAGCGTGTCGATTTTCATGGGATAGCCCGAAAACCGCGAAAGCGCCGATAGAAAATGCTGCCGCGCCAGCACCGTGGTGGGCACCAGCACCGCTGCCTGTTTGCCCGAAAGCACACATTTCATGATGGCGCGAAACGCCACTTCGGTTTTGCCGAACCCCACATCGCCGCAAAGCAGGCGATCCATCGGGTGTGGCTGCTGCATATCTTTTTTGATCTCCGCGGCGCAGGTCAGCTGATCGGCGGTCTCTTCATAAGGGAAGGCTTCTTCAAAGCTGCGCTGCCAGTCGTCATCGGGCAAAAACGCAAACCCGGGGGCGTTATGGCGCGCGGCATATAATTTGATAAGCTCTTCGGCCAGATCTTTCGCGGCTTTTTTGGCCCGCGCTTTGGTTTTCACCCAAGCCGTGCCGCCCAGTTTTGAAAGGCGGATATTGGCGTCTTCCGGCGCGCCGATATATTTTGAAACCAGATCCAGCGCCGTGGCGGGCACATATAAATAATCGGAACCCGAAAACGCGATCTTTAAATAATCGCGGGTGACACCGTCGCTTTGAATGCGCTCCACCGCCACAAAACGGCCGATGCCGTGATGCTCATGCACCACATAATCGCCCGGCACCAGATCGCTGAAGGATTTCACGCGGTCGCGGTTATTGGCTTTTTTCTTTGCGGCCGAAGTTTCCTGCCGCCGCTGCATGATGGCGCCGTCGCAAAGCACGGCCAGGCGGATCTCGGGATATTCAAAGCCCGAAGAAAGCGTGCCTTCCATCAGGCATACGGCGCCGCTGTCGAAATCGGGGGCGGTGGCGATCTCATGCTCGGTGAGCAGGCGCTTCATGTTCTGAAGCCGCTGCGGCCCGCCCGCCAGCACCGCCACGCGATAGCCCAGCTCTAAATAATGGCGGATATCGCTCAGCGCGGTATCTAAGCTTCCCCCATAAGAGGGCAGCTGCTTGGCCGCCAGCGAAATCAGCTGTTGGGGCTCCAGCCCGCCGCCGGAGGTCAGAAACGCATCAAAAGACGCAACATTATGTTTTAATATTCTCGCTTTATACTCTTCGTAATTCAGATGGAAGGTGCAATGGGAAGGAATCAGCGCGCCCATTTCCAAAAGGCTTGCGATATCTTCGCCCATGCGGAAAGCGAACGCGGTGGCCGCTTCTTTCACGGCGGGGCTGTCCGCCACCAGAACCAGCGTATCGGCGGGCAGATAATCCAGCGCGGTGAACAGCCCGCCCGCGATCAGCGGCAGATAGCGGTCTGCCGCGGGGAAGGCCAGCTCTTCTTCTAAAAGGCGCCTGTCGTGGGCCAGATTCTTTTTCAGTTCGGGCGAAGAGTTTTTGCGCCCTTCAATCTTTTCCATCGCCCCAATCAGCGCGGGGATGCCGCCGGGGCACAGCTGAGGCAGCGTTTCGCGGGCAGGCAGAATCCTTACGCTTTTGATGTTTTCCAGCCGCCGCTGGCTTTGGGGGTCGAACCTGCCCAAAGAATCCACCGTATCGCCGAAAAATTCGGCGCGGATGGGAAGCTGGGCCCCGGCGGGGAAAATATCCAGGATGCCGCCGCGCACGGAAAACTGGCCGCTGCCTTCCACCGCCTGGGCGGGGGCATAGCCGGCGCTCACCAAAACGCGCCGCAATTCTTCCAGCGAATAATCGCCCTCGGCTTTCAGCGTGAACGAAGCCTTTTCCAGCGCTTCGGGGGGCAAAGTCGCCATCATCAGGGCTTCGGGCGTGGCCACCATCACAGGCAGGCGGGCATGACGAAAGGCATCCAGCGCGTGGATGCGGCGGTGTTCATATTCTCTTGAAGCGTTTTCGATATGGTGGAACACGAATTCACGGCTGCCCAGCAGCGCCGGTTCCGCGCCGCAAAGCTCGCGCAGATCGGCGGCGAGGGCCGCCGCCTGCTGTTCATCGCGGCAAACCATCAAAATCGGTTTTTTCAGATCCTGCCGCAGCGCCGCGGCAAAATGCGCCCGATGGATGGGCGACATGCCATAAACCGAGATCAGCCGTTTGCCCTGGCGAAAGCCCGAAAGCAGCGCTTCATATTCCTGCAGCGGTAAAAGCTGCTCTAACAGTTCTTTCATAATGCCTCTTTCTCAGAGTGTTTCAAACCTTTTAACCCGCGCTGTTGAATTTCTGCATCGCGCTGTCAACGCCGTTGTCGATGAGATCGATCACCGCATCGGGGGCGCGCTTAACGCCTTCCCAGGTGTTGCTATCCATGGCCGAAAGCACAAAATCTTTCAGATCTTCTTCACCGGGGCCGCCCACCCCCACCTTGATGCGCGGGAACTGATCGGAATTGAGCTGATAGATGATGTTTTTGATGCCGTTATGGCCGCCGGCGCTGCCGTGGCGGCGCACTCTCAGCCGCCCCGCCGCCAAATGGATATCATCATATACCACGATAATATGTTCCGGCGGCACATGATATGCCTCGGCCATATCCCTCACCGCTTCTCCCGAAAGGTTCATAAAGGTCTGCGGTTTCATCAGCAGCAGGTTTTTGCCGTTATGGCTGCAAAGGGCATAAAGCGCTTTGCATTTCGCCGAAGCGATGCGCCCCGCCCCCAGCTTTTCCGCCAGAGCATCCAGCGCGCAAAACCCCACATTGTGGCGTGTCATTTCATAATCGCGGCCCGGGTTGCCCAGCCCCGCCACGATATATTCCACGGCGGTGATCGCCGGTTCTTTTTTCTTTCTGAAAATAGTGAAAACTCCCTTTCCGGTAACCTGTTTGCCTTTGCATCGGTGAAAAAACGGGCGGCCGTAAGGTTCGGCGCGCCCGCTTTCAGATCGTTTCTGTTCAGCGGAAAACCGCTGTTCCCGCGGGGCTTTTCTGCGGCGCTGCCGCGCGAAAATTTCCGCGAAACTCAAATGTTTCTTCGATTAATTGAACAAAGAAGAAACGGAAGCATCGTCATAAATGCGCTTGATGGCTTCGGTAAAGATCTCGGCAACGGAAAGCACTTTGATCTTATCACATTTTTTATGATCGGGCAGCGGAATCGTGTCGAGCAAAACCACTTCTTTGATCACGCTGTTCTGGATGCGCTCGATGGCGGGGCCGGAAAGCACGCCGTGGGTGGCGCAGGCATACACTTCGGAAGCGCCGCCCATTTCCACCAGCGCTTTTGCCGCGTTGCAGAGGGTGCCGGCGGTATCGATCATATCATCGGCCAGCAGCACTTTTTTGCCGCGCACATCGCCGATGATGTTCATTACTTCGGAAACATTGGCCTGCGGGCGGCGCTTGTCGATGATCGCCACGGGCAGATCCAGCTTTTCGGTGAATTTGCGGGCGCGGCCCACAGAGCCCAGATCGGGGGCCACCACAACGCAATCGCGGTTGCCGATGCCGAACTGTTTGGCAAAATAGGGGATCAGCACGGAAGAACCCAGCATATGATCCACAGGGATGTTGAAGAAGCCCTGGATCTGCGAAGCATGAAGATCCATGGTTAAAACCCGGTCGGCGCCTGCGGCCGAGATCAGATCAGCCACCAGTTTGGCCGAGATGGGGTCGCGGGCTTTGGCCTTGCGGTCTTGGCGGGCATAGCCGAAATAGGGCATCACGGCGGTGATGCGGCCGGCGGAAGCGCGGCGGAACGCATCGATCATGATGAGCATTTCCATCAGGTTGTCGTTGACGGGTTCGCAGGTAGACTGCACTAAGAACAGATCGGAACCACGAACCGATTCATTGATGGAAACAGAGATCTCTCCATCGGAAAAACGCTTTGTGGTGCATTCGCCCATGGGCAGGCCCAGCATGGTGGCAATATCGTTGGCCAGTTTCGGGTTGCTGTTGCCGGTGAAAATCTTAATGTTTTGACCGTGCGGAATCATAGTATTTATCCCCCTGAAATTTAAGAATATCAAATTTATGAAAAACGCTTTTTATAAAACACCTTTTTCGCGGCGCTTCTTGGCCCAATCGGCCTTGTTGACCTGCCGCGCGCGGGCGATGGAAAGGGCGTTTTCGGGAACCTCATCGGTGATGGTGGAACCCGCCGCCACATAGGCGCCGTTATGGATCTCCACCGGAGAGACCAGGTTCACATTGCAGCCGATGAAGCAATCGTCGCCCACCGTGGTTTTATGTTTTTTCTTGCCGTCATAATTCACAACGATCACGCCGCCGCCGATATTGCAGCGCTGACCCAGTTCGATATCGCCCAGATAAGATAAATGGGCCATTTTGGTGCCGTTGCCCACCTTAGCTTTTTTCATTTCGATAAAGGTGCCGATGCGCGCCTTTTCGCCCACATCGCAGCCGGGGCGCAGATAAGCATAAGGCCCCACCGTTGTTTGGGCGCCCACCGTGCTTTCCACCACCTGTGAATTGTTGACGCTGGCGCCGCAGCCGATAACGCTGTCGGTGATGACGCTGTTGGGCCCGATCTTCGCCATGGCCTCGATATGAGTCTTGCCGTTGAGCATACAGCCCGGCAAAATCACCGCGCCGCTTTCCACCCGAGCTTCGGGGGAAATATAGGCGGTGGAAGGATCTACAAGAATGGCCCCGCGCTGCATCAGCCTTGCGTTGATGCGGCGGCGCAGGATCTCCTGGCAGTCATAAAGCTGCGCGCCCTGGGTCACAGGGCCGCCGTCTGCTTCCGTCAGCGAAACTTCGGTGAAGATCGGCCCCAGCGCCGTCAGTTCTTCCACCAGCGTTTCGCGTTTGCCCGAAAGCTTCGCCACCACGCTGCCGGGGGCATGCAAAGCCAGCGGCTCATGCGCATCATCCGAAAGCAGCGCGCATTCCGAAGCCGCCAGCAGCTTTACCGTGGCCGCCGTCAGCGCGGGCAGCGCTTCAAAAAACACCAGAACACTGCTTTCTTCGGCCAAAGCAGAAAAATAAGAAGCCCCTTCGCGAATGGGCAGGCTTTCCGCCCCTTCCCAATCTTCGCAAAGCGCCCCCACCGTGAAAATGCGGGTGAACCCCGCCGCCGAAGCCGCCGAAGCCAGATACCATGCGCAGCTGCGCGAAAGGATCTCGGCCGATGCCGCAAACGAACCTTCGGCATTATAAATACAGGCACAGCTTTCCATTGCCATGACCTCCCCAGTTTCATTGAGAAAATAACATATATATTTTATAATACCATAGGTTTCTCAAAAAATCATCCATATTTTCTGTTAAAATTTAATTCTTTACCCGCGGATGGAAAATTGATATACTTAAGTTGTTGCAAAAATTCATGATGTGATAAAAAAAGAAGCCGCCTTTCCTCTTTTGCGGAAAAGGCGTTGATTTTTGTGGGGAGGGTTTGCCGTGGAATCGATCCTGCGCCTGAAATGCGAAACAAAACAGGCCGCCGCGCTGGTGGCCGAAGCCAAAGAGAGCGGGGCAGCGCTTTTATTCGCCTATCTGGTCGCCTGCGGCGGCAGCGCCGTGATGCCTCAGCCCCACCAGCTGGGCATGACCCCCGAAGAACTGGAGCGCGCGGCAAAGCTGCTGGTGCTTTATGGGGTCTGCGCCGACAGCGCCATGCCTTCGCACCCCCGCAAAGAGATCGATTATCACCCCGCCGAACTGCGGGAAGCCCGCACGGGCGACAAGGCTTTTTCGGGCCTTTGCGAATATTATGAAGCCGCTCTGGGCCGCATGCTGCGCAAATCCGAGCTTGAAATTCTGTTTTCCGTCTATGACAGCCTTTCCATGCCCGCCGAAGTGCTGATGCTGCTGATCAACTATTGTGCGGGCCGCAGCCGCCTGACCGCCCGCGAGCTGGAAAAGCAGGCTTATCAATGGGATGCGGCGGGGGTGAAGACCTATGCCCAAGCCGAAAAATATCTGGCCGATCTTCAGCGCCGCCATTCGGCTCAGGCCGAACTGATGCGCCTGTTCGGCATCTATGACCGCAAGCTTTCCGAAAGCGAACAGCGCCTTTGCGATAAATGGATCTCTTACGGTTACGATAAAGACCTGATCGCGCTGGCTTACGACCGCACCGTTTTGCGCACGGGCACGCTGAAATGGCCTTATCTCGACACGATCCTGGAAAGCTGGCGCACCGCCGGTTATAAGACCCGCGCGCAGGTGGAAGAAAACGAGGGCAAAGACCGCCCCGCTTCCGAAGCCGACACCCGCGGCGGCCGCGCGGCGCCCCCCGCCCGCAAGGGTGAATTCGACAGCGGCGTGGTGGCCGCCGTAACCAAACAGTTCGAACAAAAACGCCTGCAGCGCGAACAGCTTCAAGAAACCCGCCTGGCCGCCCTGCGCGGGCGCAGCCTGCCTTTCGCCGATAACGAACGGGCGCTGCGCCTTTGCGCTTCAAAAATAGCCCGCGCCGCGGTGGCGGGCCAAAGCGACCAGATCCGGCTTCTGCGCCGCGAAAACGAACAGCTTGTGCAGCAGCGCGCCGATATCCTGCGCGGCCTCGGCGTGGAAGAAGCTTTTCTCTTCCCCCGCCCGCAATGCGAAAAATGCGGCGACCGCGGCTATATCGGCACAGAAATGTGCGAATGCTTCCGCGCCGCCTGTGTGGAAGAGCAAAACCGCCGCCGCGGCCGTTAAAATTATCTTGTAATATTCTTATTTTATTATACTTTATGTATTCATTTCACGGCGTTTTACAGCGCAAAACGGCGGCCGCTTTTTTCAGCGGCCGCCGTTTCTTCTGTGTTAAGGGTCATTTCGCGGCGGTCATTTCGGTGAGCGGCGCGAAGGTATAACCCATTCCTTCCCACTTGGTGAGCAGTTCATCCAAAATTTCGGCGTTGGTTTGGGAAGTGCTGTGCAGCAGCACCACCGCGCCGGGATGGATGCGGGGCAGCAGCTTATCGAAGGCCTGCTGATGGGTGGGCTGTTTGTCGGTATACCAATCCACATAGGCAAGGCTCCAGAACGCGGTGCGGTAGCCGAGCTGCTGAGCCATTTGCAAATTGCTCTCATTGAATTTGCCCTGGGGCGGGCGATAATATTTCGGCATTTCTTTGCCGGTGATCTCCTGATATTTTGTTTCCACCGCCTCGACCTCGCTTTGGAAAGCCGCAAGATCCGCGATCTTGCTCATATCGGGGTGATGCCAGGTATGGTTGCCCACCAGATGCCCTTCCGCTTCCATGCGCTTGACCATGTCGGGGGCGGTTTCCAGATAGTTGCCCACCACAAAAAACGCCGCCGGCGCCTGATGCTTTTTCAAAGCGTCTAAAATCGGCGCGGTGTTGCCGTTTTCAAACCCGCAGTCAAAGGTCAGATAGATCACTTTTTTGGCGCTGTCGCCCCGAAAAAAGGCGTCATATTGCGCCAGATATTCGGGGGTCGCGTTGCCGGTGGGCGGTTCGCCTTCTTTTTGAAAGCTGAGGCCCCAGTTGGTGATGGCGGCCGAAGAAGGCATGGCGGAAGGCGACCTTAAAAACGCGAAGATGCCGAGAAACACGGCGATAACGCCCGCAAACGCCAAGAAAAGCGGGCGGCGATAAAAGTGTTTTTTCATAAAAACCCCACCTGTTCTTTCAAGGATAGTGCATTTCTATGTTTCGTTTCCGCGCTCTATGCCTGCCGCCTGGGCTTTTGGGGCCGCGAAGGGTGAAAAAAGGCTTGGAACCGGCAGGTTCCAAGCCTTTTGCATTGTGTTCTTTTTTCTGCCGCATGACATCTCAAACGACGGGTCGAGGTTCGCGGCCGAAAGGGCCGTGCCCTCCGGTTTCCCATCAGTTGAGGCGATATTGGCCGATAAGGCCTTTCAGCAGGCTGGCCTGCCCCGACAGTTCTTCGCTGGCCGCGGCGCTTTCTTCGGCGGTGGCGCTGTTTGTCTGAACGACCGCCGAGATCTGGTTGAGCCCGCCGGCGATCTGCGCGACGCTGTGTGATTGATGCTCGGAAGCCTGCTCGATCTCTTGGATGGTCTTCACGATTTTTCCGCTGTTGGTGACCACGGAACCGAGGCTTTCGGCCGCTTCGTCTGCGAGAACGGTGCCTTTTTGCACCGCGGAAATGGAGGCGGCGATCAAAGCGGCGGTGTTTTGAGCGGCTTCAGAAGATTTTGAAGCAAGATTTCTCACCTCATCGGCAACCACGGCAAAGCCTTTGCCCGCGCTGCCTGCACGGGCCGCTTCAACAGCCGCGTTCAGCGCCAGGATATTGGTTTGGAACGCGATATCTTCGATATCTTTGATGATTTTAGAGATCAAAGAAGATTTATCGCTGATCTCTTTCATCGCGATCACCATTTCCGTCATTTTCTCATTGCTTGCGGTGACTTCTTCCCCCGAATTTTCCACGGCGCGGTTGGCGTCTGCCACGCGGCGGGCGTTCGATTCGATTTCTTTGCTGATTTTAGAAACTTCCTCGGATAATTCTTCAATGGAAGATGCCTGTTCCGTTGCGCCCTGCGCCAGTGCCTGCGCACCGCTGGAAACCTGATCGGAACCGCAGGAAACCTGATCGGCGGCCATGCCGATCTGAGAAAGCGTTTCACGCTGTTTGGCCGTCAAAGTCTGCATCGAATTCAAAATGGGCAGATAGGAACCGATATAGCTTTCTTCCTGCCCCGATTTCACCGCAAAATTTCCATCGGCCAGTTCGTGCATCACGAAGCTGATGTCTTCAATGATGAGCGCGGTGCGTTTTTTGGTGTCTTTCACGGCAAAAGCCAGTTCACCGATTTCGGTTTGATCGCTTTCGACCTTCAGCTCGGTATCCAGATTGCCCTGCGCCATTTGAAGCATGTTCTCTTTGATGGCCAAAACGGGCTTGAGCAGCCGCTTGCTCACATAGAAAATGACCGCCATCTGAACAACGGCAACCAAAAACAGGCATAAAAACGCCGCATAAAAGGATATCTTAATAATGTTGTTCAGCGAATCGGATTTTTTTTCCATTCTGCTTTCGATGGATGCGCTGAACTCTTTGGCGAGATCATTTATCTGCAAAACACCATCATCATATTTCGAGCAATAAAGCAGCGCGACCGCCGCCGTTTTATTCCCGCTTTCCGTCAGATCCATCGATTTCTTTTCCAGCGGAACAAGGTTTTCAGATAAGAAATTCATTTTCTTGATGATGGCTTCTTCTTCATCGGTAATGCCGATGGCGCGCATCTCTTCAAGAGCTTTTTCTCTGGTTTTGGTGGTGTTTACTTCATCCCAATAGTTATCATAGTGTTTCGAATAAGCGGTGGCCGCATAAGAACGCGCTTCCTGCGTTAAATAGGCGGAAGCATCCTGATAGCGCTGCGCGCCCTCGACCAATGCATCCCTTTCACCCAAAACAGCGTCATAACGGTTGCTGGCGGTCCAATTCCACAAAAGCATAGCAAAAACAAGCACAATGGCCGAGATGCAAAAGCCGCTTAAGATCTTGATTGCTAAAGATTGCTTCATCTTTTTGCCGCCGAACAATGAAAACAAATTCTTCTTCATCACGCAAAGTCTCCTTTTTTGATCTGATGTTGCCGATCTGTAATGCGAATAACCTTACTTTTTATTTCTTGCATGTTTGGCGAAAATGAAAGCTTTCATGCCCTTCTGTCGAATTTCCGCCACGGCAGGGGGAACACGGCATCACAAGCGTTTCGCTTCGTTTTGGCAGCACGCCGCAAGATAGAAACATCTGCCCGGTTCTGCCCGCCTTTGAACACGCACAAAGGCGCCTGCCGTTTCCGCTGCATTGAATCCGCCGCTGCCGGCAGGATGGATAAAAGAAATCGCAGCCCCCTGAGGCGCGCTGAATATTTGCTTGAAAATAAAAGAGGAGAGCCAACAAAGACCTGTTGCGCTCAGTCAAAAGGAGGTTGGCTCTATTTGCAAAAGGAAGTTTCACCGATAAACATTTCAGCGGATTGTTTCAAAGCCTTTTCCGCCGCCTGGCGATCTCGCGCCGCTGCAGCTCAAAAATAGCGGAATAGAGCTGATCTGCCGTTTTCTCTTCCAGGTTTTCAAAGCGGCATCCATATTGCGGCTTTGTGCCGGTTTCCAAATCGATCCTGCACACGCAGCAGCATAAATGAAAAGATGGAAAATCTTCGCCAAAGCGCACAGTTTCAAGCTGAAGGATATCGCCAATGGAAAAAGACTCATCCGCTTCGAAAAGCAGCCCGGCAAGGCTGATGCTGGAAACACGGATCTCGGTGTTTTGCCCCGGGCAGGCCGGACGGGCCGAACCTTCCGCGGGCGAACAGCCGCATACGGCGCCTCGCCCGTTCACTTTTACGCGAAAAAAAGCCCGGCGTTCTGTGTTTCCATACTGCGTGACGCTGTTGATGCGCCACAAATTGGAATTTGCGATGTAAATCTGGCCGCCAAGCGCCAGCAGACCATGGGTTTTATGAAACACATGCATTTTCATTTTCAGCCCATAGGGGACAACCGGCAAAGCTTCGCCGCCGGCGGCGACGAGTTCCAGCGCAATGCCGTCTTTCTTGTCATCCGTTTCCAACACCTGCCGGATGCGTCCGCTGAATAAAATCTCGTTTTCCATTGTGCAAACTTCGCAAACGCTGCCAATATAGTTGTTTAACAGTTCCCTCATGCGCCGATCACCCTATATCCTTTAAACTGCGAAGCAAACGGGCCCGCCCGCTCGGGTGGGCCCGTTCTCTATATCGCCTGAACTTGATTTTGAAGAACGAATGCTTATTGCAGCAGCTGGAGGATCGCCTGGGGCTGCTGATTTGCCTGAGCCAGCATCGCCTGAGCGGCCTGTGTCAGGATATTCATCTTCGTGTAATTCATCATTTCCTTCGCCATGTCGGTGTCGCGGATGCGGCTGTTGGCGGCGGTCATGTTTTCGGCCGTGGTATCCAGGTTGTTGATGGTATACTCTAAACGGTTCTGCAGAGCACCCATGTTGGCGCGGTTGGTGGAAACCATGTTGATGGCGTCTTTAATGGTCTGGATCGACTTGCCGGCAGCCACCTGGGAAGAAACATCCAGATCGCCGATGCCCAAGCCGCTGGAGCTCATGTCATCCACCGCAACGGTGACTTTGTTGAAAGAATCGGAAGTGTCGCCCACCTGGATGGTGAGGCCGCCGCCGGTAACAGCGGGGGCTTTGCCTTCGGTGCTCAGCTTCAGGGTGAGGCTTGTGTCATCACTGCTCAGCACAGATGCGCCCAGCTTGGATTTCAGCGCCGCGGTAAAATCTTTTGTGGCGGCTGTGCCGACTTTATCGCTGATGCCTTCCACTTCAACGGCGGTGGCGCCATCGATGACGGCAGCTTCGCCCTTCTTGACAAATTCATAGGTCTTCCCGTCAATGCGAACCGCATCGCCGGCTTTCAGTTTGGTGCCATCCACAGTAACTTTGCTGCCCGCTGCGGCGGCTGCGCCTGTCTGCAGCGAGAACACGGCATGCAGGTCTTTTTCGGTCTCATACTTGTTGGCATTGCCGACTTTCTGGTCGATATGGATGGTTTTGCCGCCCAGTTCGCCGCCGATATCAAAGTTTGCGGTGGATTTGTTGGTGAGCAGTTCAACAGCCTTTTCCACTTCTTTGCCTGCGGCAGCGCCGGTCAGATCGATCAGTTCTTCGCCCGCGCCTGCGGTAACCGTGCTGTCTTTGCCGTTTTTGAAGACATAGGTCTTATCATCGATGGTCAGCTTGTTGCCATCCTTGACCATATTGTCGTTCAGCGCAAGCTGGATGCCCGCGCGGCCGCCGGTGGTTTCCATCACGGCGTCTTTCAAGGTTTCTGTCAGGTGGTTGACAGAGCCTGTGGAGCTTGCGGTAACAGCGCTGGCTTTATAACCCACTGCGCCCGAGAAAACAGCGTCGCCTGTCTTCAAAACAGTTCCGGCCTGTGCCTTGAAATTCAGCTTTGAGCCGGTGCTTGTAACATCATAAACGATGTTTGTTGTGGCATCTGTGAAGGTGGCGTTGGCGTTCTTAACGGCTGTGGCCAATGCCGTGGCATCATTCGCGCCGTTTGCAAGGGCGGCGGTGGTTGTCAGATCCTGGGTTCCGAGCTTCAGGGTGAAGGTGGTGGCGGCGTCGGCGGTCTTGACATTCAGATCGCCCAGGTCAACAGAAAACTCGGGCAGCTGCTGCGCCGTCTGGGGGGTAGAAACATGAGCGGTGCCGGCGGCCACTGTGCCAAGCTGCGCCGCCATATCGGGGGCGCTGGAAGCAACGGCTGTCTGGGTGAAAGCACCCTTCGCCATGCCCATCGAGCCATCCAGCAGGTTGATGCCGTTGAAATTGGTAGATTTGGAAATGCGGGTGATCTCGCTTTTCAGCGCGTCCACTTCAGATTGGATGGCCTCGCGGTCAACTTCGTTCTGAATGGTGCCGTTGGCGGATTTTGTGCCCAGTTCCACCATGCGGTTGAGCATATTGTGAACTTCGGTCAAAGCGCCTTCTGCCGTCTGCACCAGAGAGATGCCGTCTTGCGAGTTGGCGGATGCCTGTTCCAGGCCTTTGATCTGGGCCTTCATCTTTTCGCTGATGGCAAGGCCTGCGGCGTCATCGCCCGCGCGGTTGATGCGGAAACCGGAAGACAGTTTTTCAAGGCTCTTGGCCACGCTGCCCTGGTTTGCGCTGAGGCTTCTGTAGGCGTTCATCGCCATTGTGTTTGTTCTTACGACCATACCCATAATAATTTCCTCCTTGAATTTGATCGGCGATATCCATATCCCCGATGTTTCGTTTTATATTTTCACTCTGCCGCCTGTTCGGGCCCAAACGGTGGCGTTGTAAAAACCCTGCTGCGCCGTTTTACGGTGCGCTGTTTATGTTATTCTCTTGTTTTCCTGATTTTAAAGGCAGCGCGCGAGAATTTATTTTCCGTTGGGCGCAGATCTCATCAGGCTGGCCCAGATATTGCTTACATGCTCCAAAGCATCAAAATAGTTTTGCGCGATGATGTGAACGGGCACCCCCAGGGTTTCGGAATAACGGCTCACTTTCGTCCATCGCCCTTTTTCATAAGCGGTGCAGATCTGCAGCAGATCATTGCATGGGCCGGGCCTGCCAAGCAGGCCGTCGCTGAGATCCTGCGGCAGCGGCAGCTGTTTTAACGCCTCGCTCATGGAAACTTCCAGCAGGGCGTCCAGGGTGGAAAACATGCCCAGCAGATATGCCGCATCGCTGTCGATGGGGAATTTCGGCATCGTTTCCACGATCTTCTGGCAAAATGTCGCCCGCATGAAAGAAACCTTCACCAGCTCTTCAGACATCCCGCCATCCGGCACGAAGCTCATCAGATAGATCCAGTTTTTCAGCTGCTGCATTCCCAGCGTCGTCAGCGCCAGCTTCACATCCTTCACGCGATTGGGAAGCGAAAAATAGGCGGAATTGACCATTTTAAACAGTGAAAAAGTCAGCGACACATCCACAGAGATGATCTTTTCGATCTCGTTGAAATCAGGCTGCCGCCGCGAGATGGCAGACAGCAGGCGGAAAAAGGTGGAATTCAGCTTTTCCGGCTTGTGCACCTTGGTGCGCATCATTTCGGCAATGCTTTCGCCCTGGATATAATCGAACCCATAGACCAGCGCCTTGCCGCGGGCTTCCGGGGTGTTCACATTATAGGCGATGGTGCTTTTGCCCAGCCTCCGCGCCAGTTCAACGATTTTTCTGACGGCCTTTCTGTCTTTGCCCGGTTCGGAAAAATCGATCTTGATATATTCCACATCGGGCAGAATATCCAGATAGCGGTTATAAAACTCAAACCCGATCACGGCCATTTCATAGCCCCTGTCTTTATATTGCTTTAAAATCTCCACCGCGTCGGGGTTCACAAGAAGGTTGTCTTCGATTTGGATGATGAGTTTCTTTTCATCAAATATCTTGGGAACATTTTTCATGAGAAGATTGGGTGTGAAAGTCAAAAAAGCTTTTTTATCGTTTAGAACGCTTTCTTCATCGATCTGGTTGAAAAACGAGATGATCGCCGCGGCGATCCCGGAATCTTCTTTGTTATAAAGCACACTGCTGTCTTGCTGGTAAACCATTTCATATGCGGCGATTTTTTGAGTTCTGTTGTTTATGATCGGCTGCCGCACGATATATGTATCCATTAGGCTTTCCCTCCGTGTTTTCCATCCCAAAAGATTTCGACAAAATCTCCGTCTTTGATCGGGTCTAAATATGATGCACATCGACCATTCAATCTTTGAACAATATTGCCCTGCGGATTTTGGGGATCGATATCCGTATAGGCCAGCAGATCAAAAAACTGATAGCTCATCCCATCTGCGCGAAGCGGCAGCTGCAGCCGGCGTTCATTCAGGCTGATGTGAACAGCCGGGGCCGGCGCTTCCTCCGCCGCCCTGTTTTTTTCGTCTGTTTCTTCTGTTTCGGGCGGTTTTTCCCCGCCGTCATCGCTCGGGCCGGGCGCTTGCTCACCGTCAAAGCTGATCCGGTCGCCGCCCTGCAGAAGATATTCTGCGCAGGCGGATTCTCCGTTGACGCGAATGCTTTTTTCCTCATACGCGATGGAGGCAGACGCGCAAAGTTCCCCAAGGGTGGCGATCACGCGGCATTCGATCTGATCGCCGCTTTGGATGCAATAGGACGGCTGGCCGCAAAGGCCGTTCACCGTGATCTCTGCCCCGGCGCGGAAAGGCTGCCCGCCGATGAAAACCTCGATGGGCCGGTGATCCCCCATGATATCCGCCAGGGTGGGCCGCGCGTCTTCGCCGTCTGCGGCGGGTGTAAAGGTCACGCTGTCGCCGGGCTTCACAACATCCGAAAGCGCCGCCGCATCGCCGTTGATGCGCAGCACCGCCGTGCCTGAAGGGCCGCCGTGAACCATGGTGCGTTCTCCGTTCAGCGAATAGGTGACCGCTTTGCCGGCCCTTCCCACGATCTGGTGATATCGATAGCCGGCCATTTGCAGAACGCCCAGCGCCGAATGATCCCACACATTGAACAGATGCAGGGGCTTATCGTTGATCGTTATGGCAAAGGCGTCGCGGCTTTGCTCATCGCAGGCCGTGACGGCGATGCCCAAAGGCGTTGCATACTCAGGCGAAAACAGCTCCTGCGGCCCCGAAACCATGCGCATCATATAACGCCTGCTGCCCACGGCCACATATTTTTCATCGACAGCCAGCTGCGCCGCAACACACGCCTGCAAGCCCGGCGTTTGGCTCCCGCCGCCAACCAGAAAAACGGCGGCCGGCGCAGCCCCGTTGATGCGCAGCACCTCTTGGCAGATCGCGGCGGCCAGCTTTTCCACCGCGGGCTGAATTTCCCGGTTGATTTCAGCGACGCTGCGGCTGACGGTGTCGCCCAGAATATTCTGGTATGCGATCGGCAGATCGGGGTCGCCCGAAAGCTGAAGCTTGATCTGCTCGGCATCCAAAAAATCCACAAGGCAGGCCCGCATGATCTCTTCCGTAATTTCATCGCCCGCCACGGTGACCATCGTATAAGCCGATACGCTGCCGTTTTGGCACAGCGCGATATCCGATGTGCCCGCGCCGATATCGCAAAGAGCCAAATTCAGTTTTCGCAGGTCTTTGGGGATGATGGCGTTCATCGCCGCGATCGGTTCCAGGGTCAGCCCCGAAACTGACAGCCCGATCCTCGTCATGGTCGTATGAAGGCTTTCCATCACTTCATGGGGCAAAAAAGTGGAGATCTGTGAAACCGCGGCCGTGCCGCCGCGGTGATCGATCAGTTTCGCCATGGGGTATCCATCCAGCCTGTATTCCCTGACGGCATGTCCCACACAGAAAAAGCTCTCTTTTTCTATGGAATCATCGTCGCCAAGCAATTCATAGGCGCGCTGCACGGCCCGAAACTCCAATCGTGAAATCAGTTCGCGCGTGACCGGCATATCGGCGGGAATCTCTATTTCGGCCGTTGATTCAACGGTTTTTAAAACGCGGCCCGCCGCGGCAAGATAGACATATTTCAGTGAAAAGCCCAGCTGCTCTTCCAGCCTGCTTTTCACCACCGCCGCGATCTTGGCGGTTTCTTCGATATCTTCGATCTGGCCATCCACGACGGCGCGGTTTTTATATTCTTCGCGGGCGGTCGCCGCAACATGAAACAATTCGTTTTCCTGATGGCCCACGATGCCGATGACACTGCGTGTGCCGATATCCAGGGCAAAAATGATCTCCTGCCGGTTCAGCTCTTTCATTTACTCATCACCTTCCGCTCGGGCATTTGATATGCGGTAAATTTTGAAGCGCAAAACTCCTCTAAACACAGATCAAATTTCTTCATATACTGTGCGTTCTTCACGCCGACGAAACGAAAATGCCACGCTTCCCGCGCAACTTGCGTATCGCTTTCTTTCCCCGGCGGATACCGCTCGATAAAGCCGTAATCCGCCGCGTGTTCCGCAAGCCAGCGATAAGCGGCCGTGGCCGTGAAGCCGTCATCCAGCCTGGGATGCTCGGGCGTCATGAAATCGACCGCAAGGCCCGTGTGGTGTTCGCTTGCCCCCGGCGGCTGCACATAGAGATATGCCGCTTCCTCACCGTCTTTTCGGTTTTCATATAGCGTCGTTTGCTTTTTAACGCTTCGATACCCCGAACACACCGTGATGACAACGCCTTCCCGGGCGGCATCCCGCATCATTTGTTCCAGGGGGCCTTTGATCCTGCGATCCACCCGTTTCGAACCGATCGAAGCCAGCTCCACCGTAAATTCTCTCGGCAGATAATAATTTTGATTGACCAGAATCAAATTCCACGGTATCTCTTCTTCGGCAGGGGAACCGGCCGAAAAATCCACCGCCGAAACCGGGGCCTGCGGCTGGGGCTGGGGCAGATCTGCGGCCTGCGAAGCCGAGCCGGCGCCCGCTTCGTTTGGCATCTTTTCGCTTTTGCCGGATGTTCTTTGAAAAAGCACGCCGCCAATGACCAAAACCGCCGCGATCACCGAAACCAGGCGGGCATATCTTCCTGTTTTTTTGTTTTCTGTTTTGCGGGCGCGCTCTTCCTCTTTGATCTTTTCAAGATGCCTGTTCACTTCGTATCCTCTTGCTCTTCCTGCGGCGGCGCCCCCTGCCCTGCCGCGCGGCCGCTTTGTTCGGCGATCTTGAGGATCTGGTAATATACCCCGCCCACGATCTGATACAGTTCCTCGGGGATGCGTGCCCCCACATCGAGCATGCAGAGAAGCGACGCGGCGCTGTCATCGCGATAAACGGGAATGCCCTTTTTTTCTGCGATATCGATGATCCGTTCCGCGGTGTTCCCATATCCCGAAGCGATGATGATCGGCGCGGCATCCTGCTGCGGTTCATATTTCAGGGCCGCCGCCCGATTTCCTTTTGCTTTAGATTTTGACATCGACTCCAACCCTCTTATATGGCAATGATTTAAAAATTTCCATCAGTGATCTTTCCTTCGCCAGCGGCCCGATCGTCATTTTCCCCGCCCGATAAGAAGTCTGCTGCAAAAGCATCGGGAACGAAGCCAAAACCGCGCCGTATTCCTCTTCTTTTCCTTCGGGGCAGAACAAAGCAAAATCGATGGACCGGCCTCTCACCAGAAATTCGATTTCAAAACGGCCGATATTTTCGATATCGATGACCGCCATGAAATGGGGGCCTGTTTCCCCTTCCCCGTGGGGGTCTTCTTCCTTCGTGTTGATCCACAGTTCCGCAAACGCCCGGGTGCCGCCGTTCTGCACAGGCAAAATATAGTGAAGCAGGGGGGTGAAATTGCAGGGCGACGACAAAAGGCTTGTGAGCATCTTTTCTGTTTTTGCAGCGTCCGACATGCTTTCGGGGTTGCTGCGCACCTGCTTCGTGATCAGCCTGACAAGCGAATCCATCACCTTCGAGGTTCCCGCCCCGTCCGCCGTTTCCCTGCGGTGCGCCAGTTCTTCTTCCAGATAGGCGAGAAAGCGGCTTCGCTGCTCCGGCGGCAGAAGCTGCTGCAGCCGATAGGATGAATTTTCCAGATAGGCGGTATTGTTGTTATAGCGCGACAAATTGTATGTCATGATGGAAAGCACTTTTCGCAGCGCATCCGTCACATAAATGCTGGAGCCGATATCCTGCATCAGCGGCAGCAGCTGGGGTTTCAGCGCAAGAAATGCTTCCGGCGTGTCGTCGCGCCGCAGCTGCTCTAAAAATTCATTGATCCGCAATGCCAGCGGCTGGCGCTGGGGGATCAAGCCCTTGATATAGGTCAGGTTATTGTCAATCGCCTTTTGCAGTTCTTTCTGTGCGGAAAGATTGTTCAGCGCTTTCAGCAGGTTTGAAATGGCGTATTGATGCGGGCCGCTGTCTGCGAACTCGGCGCTCAGCCCGCGCAAAAAATCGAAAAGCCCGCCCTGAAACGATGTGGCTTCGGAAGCCTGATTCACCATCTCGGCGGCGAGATCCGCCGGTTGCAGCAGCAGGCCGTCGAATGCCTGGCGGATCTCCTGCGTGAGGGTCTGATTATTGGCCGGCAGAAGCTTGAAGATCTCTTCCAGCAAACAGATATTTTTGAGATATGCCACCGTGACGCCCGGGTCGCGCAGCAAACTCATCAGCAGCGTGGGGGCGCTGCCGTTATCTAAAGTGTTGGCGTTTTGCTTTGCCGCCTCTGCCTGATGATGGGGCAAAACGACTTTGGAAGGATCCTGGATCTCAAACGCAGAGGCCGGGTCAACTTTTTGTTTCGGCGATACCGGTTGGTTGCTGTTGATCAGCGGAGTGGTAACTTTTAAAATATCCGGCATTTTAACACTCCTCACATAGGGGTTTGAACTTACGGCGCTTTTCGCGCGTTTCATCAGGCGGCGGAAGCCCTGCGCCGAAAAGAGAAAACGATATACTATACCTCTTCCATATGGTAGTTATTAGATGAAATTCGAAAAACGCAACAGCGCGGCCCATTTAAAATATTTTCCCCCGCCTCTTACATTTTGTCGAAAAGAGAGCATAACTTAAAATATGAATGTCTCCGCAAATAATCAATGATGGGAGAGAAATGCTTTATGAGTTCGATAGATCCCGCAATGAAGGATATGCTGGATACTTTCGTTCACGAAACCGAGACGATGCTCGAACAGTTGGATGATATCCTCTTGGAATCGGAACGCGCAAAAAGTATTTCCGCCGAACATATCGGCAATATTTTCCGTATTACGCATACGATCAAAGGCTCTGCGGCAATGATGGGTTTCAACAATATTTCAAATGTATCTCACGCGGTGGAAGATGTTTTCTATATTTTGCGTGATATGCCCCAGAAACTGACCCTGGTGTTCGATTCCCTGTTTGATCTGGTGTTCCACACCTCTGATTTTCTGAAACAGGAACTGGAAAAGCTTCACGAAGACGAATATGACGAAGGCGACCCCGAAAGTTTGATCCGCCAGCTGCATGCGCAGGCAGATCTGCTGAAAGGAACGCCCTCTGCCGAGGTTTCGGCCTGCGGCGGCGCGCAAAACCGCCCTGCCGCCTGTTCCGAGCGGCAGGATCGGCCCGCCATCCGCGTTTTCTTCGAAGACGACTGCCAAATGGAAAACATGCGCGCCTATATGCTGGTAACACAGCTGCAGCAATACTGTGAAGAACTGGATACCGTGCCGGAACATCCCGAAACCGATTCCGCCCTGTCGGAAGAAATCGTGAAAAACGGTTTTCTTCTTTATTGCCGCCCTGTGGCCGGCGATATGGAAGATATTTTAAAAGCCATCGAAAATGCGCCCAGCGTCAAATCTTATGAGGTTTTGGAACCCGCAGCGGCCGCCGGCAAAACGGCCGATGCCGCAGAAGATGCGGGCGGCGCTGTTTCAGCGCCCGCCGCGGGGCAGGGCGCGCCCGCCGATCTTTCGGGCGATCACTCGGCAAAGCCCGCGGCCGCCCCCGCGAAAACCGCAAAGCAGAGCCTCATCAGCGTCAACCAGGGCAAGCTCGATCATCTGATGGATCTTGTGGGCGAGATCGTCACGGCAGAATCGATGGTGGTCAGGAACCCCGATCTCAACGGCCTGAAGCTGGATAATTTCAACAAATCGTTCCGCGAACTGAGCAAACTGACCGATGAGCTGCAGGATATCGTGATGTCTATCAGAATGGTGCCCCTGCAGGGAACTTTTCACAAAATGGACCGCATCGTTCGCGATATGTCTAAAAAGCTCAACAAGAAAGCCGAACTGATCACCGAAGGCGGCGACACGGAAGTTGACAAGACCATCAACGACGCCATCGTCGATCCCTTCATGCATA
The DNA here is from genome assembly GCF_047936785.1 of Acidaminobacterium chupaoyuni. Taxonomy (GTDB): domain Bacteria; phylum Bacillota; class Clostridia; order Oscillospirales; family Butyricicoccaceae; genus Acidaminobacterium; species Acidaminobacterium chupaoyuni. The sequence goes on along the minus strand of NZ_CP176394.1, from coordinate 655,003 downwards.
TGATCCGCAATTCCATGGATCACGCCATCGAGCTGCCGGAAGAGCGCCTTGCCCTGGGCAAGCCCGAAGTGGGCCGCATCACGCTCAGCGCCAAAAATGTCGGCGGCGAGATCCTCATCGAGGTGGGCGACGACGGCGCGGGGCTGGATGCCGCCAAGCTGTTGGCCAAAGCCGCCAAAAACGGCATTCTGACCAAGCCGGAAAGCGCTTATTCCGAAAAAGAGGCCTTCGGCCTGATCATGTGCGCCGGGTTTTCCACCAACACCGCCGTCACCGAATTTTCCGGGCGCGGGGTGGGCATGGATGTGGTCCGGAAAAATGTAGAGCAGGTGGGCGGTTCCATTTCCATCAGCAGCGCAAAAGGAAAAGGCACCACCTTTACCATTAAAATTCCGCTTACCCTTGCCATTGTTGACGGAATGAACCTCTCTGTGGGCGATACGATATTCACCCTGCCCATCGCATCGATCAACCAATCTTTCAAGATCACCACGCCCGAGCAGATCATCCAAAACACCAACGGAACCGAAATGATCATGCTGCGCGGCGAATGCTACCCCGTGATCCGCCTCAAGCGCCTTTACGGAATCGACAAGGGCCATGAAAACATCATGGATGGCATCATGATCCTTGTTGAAAGCAACACCTGCCGGGCATGCCTGTTTGCAGACGAGCTTCTGGGCGAATATCAGGTGGTGGTCAAGCCGTTCCCCTCTTTCTTCGGCAGATACGATCTGAAACAAAAAGGTCTGTCGGGCTGCAGCATTCTGGGCGACGGCAGCATCAGCCTGATCCTTGACGCCAACAGCATCCTGAGCGATTGCTGATTTTCCGCGCCGGCGTGAGCATGCGCATTCCACCAAAAGGAGATTCACTATGATGCCGGAACAAAGCAGCGGCACTTTGATTCAAATCACCGATCGTGAGTTTCGAGATTTGATTTCTTTCGTTTATAAAATGTATGGGATCGATTTGACGAAAAAGCGCGGGCTGATCGAAGGCCGCCTGTCAAACACCCTGAAAGCAAAAAACATGACCACTTTTTCGGAGTATATGAATTTTCTGTTTTCAGATCGATCCGGCGAAGAGATGCATACCTTTCTGAATAAAATAACGACGAATTATTCTTATTTTGCCCGTGAAACCGATCACTTTGATTTTCTGATGCAGACCGCGCTGCCTTTTCTTGAAAACCGGCGCAGCAAAGATCTGCGCATCTGGAGCGCGGGCTGTTCTTCGGGGCAGGAACCCTATAACATCGCCATGGCCATCGATCAATATTTCGGGTCGCGGAAAGCGGGCTGGGATACCACCATTCTGGCCACGGATATTTCAACGAATGTGCTCAGCAAGGCCAAAGAGGCGATCTACCCCGCCAGCAATCTGGAGGGTCTGCCGCCGCAATGGAAGAAAAAGTATTTTTCACTGCTGCCGAACGGCGATTTTCAGGTCTTGCCCTCCATCAAAAAAGAGGTCGTTTTCCGCACCTTCAACCTGATGGATCCTTTCGTTTACAAAAAACCTTTTGATATCATTTTCTGCCGGAATGTAATGATCTATTTTGACGCGGCCACCACGCAGAAGCTGATCGATAAATTTTATCGGGCCACCGCGCCGGGCGGCTATCTGTTCATCGGGCATTCCGAATCGATCGATAAACGAACTTCCGATTATGTCTGCCTGAAAACCGCGGTATATCAAAAGGCGGAGCCCCGGCGATGACGGCCCGAACCTGCCGCCGTGAAAAACTTTGAGATCTGTTCGGTTCAAGGAGGTGCCCCGATGTCGATTCGTGTTCTTGTTGTAGACGATTCCATTTTGTTTCGCACGAAGCTGCTGCTGAAATTAAGCGAAGATAAAGATATCACCGTGGTGGGCTGCGCGGCCGATACCGCGGAAGCGGGCCGCATGATCGAAGCCCTGCGCCCCGATGTCATTACATTGGATGTTGAAATGCCGGGGGTCAGCGGCATCGATTTTTTGAAAACGCTGATCCCCGCCCGCCCCATTCCGGTGGTGGTGGTAAGCTCGCTTCCCATCAACGCGCTGGATGCGCTGGATGCCGGCGCCGTCGATTTTGTGAAAAAGCCCGTTTCCGGCGAGCCCAATGCGCTGAATGTGTTTTTTCAGGATCTGCAGGGAAAAATCAAGATCGCGGCCAAAGCCAAAGTCCGCCGCAAGCCCACATCCGCCGCCGGCGGATCTTTGATCTCGCGCCTGACCACGATGAACGCCGGCAAAGATTCTCTGATCGCCATCGGCGCTTCAACGGGGGGAACGGAAGCCATCATCGAGGTGGTCAAAGACCTTCCCGCCACGACCCCGGGCATCGTGATCGTTCAGCATATGCCGGCGAACTTCACCGCGCTGTATGCCCAAAGGCTGAACCGCATCTGCAAAATGCAGGTCAAAGAAGCTTGCGACCTCGATCGGGTGAGCCAGGGGCAGATCATTCTTGCCGCCGGCGAATTCCACATGACCCTCAAAAAAGACGCCGCCGGTTATTATATCCGCAGCCAGCCGGGCGCCAAAGTCAGCGGCCATTGCCCTTCGGTGGATGTTTTGTTCGAATCGGTGGCTAAGGCGGCCGGCAAAAACGCCATCGGCGTTATTTTAACGGGAATGGGTTCCGACGGCGCACGCGGCATCAAACTGATGCACGATATGGGCTGTTATACCATCGGGCAGGATAAAGACAGCTGCGTGGTTTACGGCATGCCCATGGAAGCCTATAAGCTCAAGGCGATTTCCCGCCAGCTGCCGCTGGATCAAATCGGCGACGAGCTGATCTATTATCTGAAAAAGAATCCCGGCAAATAGAAGCCGATGCGGCAGGGCCGCCGTTCGTATTTACCGAGCGGCGGCCCTGCCGCATTGTCTCTGGCAAAAAAGCTTTTGCGAAGCCCTTTACGGCCCCGCGGAAAACACAGGCACATCATCAGCTGCCACGCCCCCTCAAACAACCCCCCGATGCGGCGCTTTTATTTTGCGCGCATCGGGGGGTTGTTTGTTATCAAAAAAGAACTGTGCCGGCGGCGGTTTTGCCCGCCCCGGCACAGGATGAAAGTTTTTTACCGATCAATATTTTGATACGCAGTTTTCAAAAGAACCGACGCTTACGGTCTCTTCCGCAGCGGGGGCCGCGAAAGAAGGTTCCCTTTTAAAGGTTTCTTCCCCTCTGCGAAGCTCAAATTCGCTGGCCAGGTTCTTGAGCGTCTGCGACTGCGCAGACAATTCTTCGCTTGCCGCTGCGCTTTCTTCGGATGTTGCGGAGTTTGTCTGCACCACCGTGGAGATCTGATCGATGCCCACCGTGATCTGGCCGATGGCCTCTGCCTGCTGTGTGGAAGCATTCGAGATCCTGTCGATCAAACCGGCCACTTCATTCATTCCTTCCACCGTGGAAGAAAGCGCAGCTGCCGTTTCATCGGCGATCCTGCTTCCGTTTTCCACCGCTTTCAAAGAAGAATCGATCAGAAGCGAGGTGTTTTTCGATGCTTCAGAAGATTTGATCGCCAGGTTTCTGACTTCATCCGCCACAACGGCAAAGCCTTTGCCCGCCGCACCGGCACGCGCCGCTTCCACCGCCGCGTTCAGCGCCAGAATATTCGTTTGGAAGGCGATGTTTTCAATGATTTTGATGATCTTGCCGATTTCGTGGGAGCTCTGGCTGATTTCACCCATGGCGGCGACCATGTTCGTCATCTTCTGGTTACTCTGGTGGGTCTCTTCCCCAACACCCGCAACCTTTTGGCGGGCAGCGCGGGCATTTTTGGCGTTTTCACCGATCTGAGAAGAGATCTCATTGATGGTGGCGGCCAGTTCCTGCACAGAGCTTGCCTGTTCCGTGGCGCCCTGCGCCAGCGCCTGCGCCCCGCTGGATACCTGCTCGACGCCGCCGTTGACCTGTTCGGCCGCTTCGGTGATCTCAAGAAGCACCTCATTGATATGGCTGATGAAATTGCCCATGGACACTTCGATTTTCGAGAAAGCGCCGGGGAAGGTCATCGACGGCTCGATGGTGAAATCGCCGTGCTCCATCGAAGCCATATTATCGGAAATTTCGTTGATAATGCGTCTTAAACCTTTCATCGTCACGCGCATGTTCTCGCAGGCGTTGCCGAATTCATCCTTGCTTTCATAAGCCACTTCCGTGTCGAGATTGCCGTTTGCCAGTTCTTTGACGGCGCTTTCGATCTCACGCAGCGGGGTCATGATATAGCGGGTAAGGCGGATGATGAGGAAGATTGCGATGAGCAGCGCCGCAGCCGTGGCGGCGATCAGCGCGGTCAGTGCGGCGCTAAAGCTTTTTTCAGCGGAATCCGCCTGCGCCTGGCTGAGCGCAAACTGGCTCTGCGCAATGGCTTCCATCTCTTCATCGGCCTTATCTGCCGCCGGCTTGTAGGTATCGTTAAACACCTTCATGGCCTTCTTGTTGTCTTCTTCGGTGTTTTTCAAAAGCAATTTCCCAATTTCTTCTCGGGCCGAACCAACGGTGGCCGAAGTGCTTTTCAGCGAATCCAGCTGTTCTTTGGTCGCCTGTGTTGTTTTGAGAAACTCTTCAAAGATCTTGTTGGTCTCTTCGCTTTCCGTGTTGGCCTGATCTAAATAAGAGCGGATCTCGGTATCATTATCGGTTTCCAGCGCCAGAAGAACATATCTCTGCACAGAGGTCAGGTTCTCTCTGATGTTCCACACCCCGTTTACATTGGGCAGGGTCTCTTCTGCAAACAGCTCCGTCTGCACATGGATGTTGCGCATGCCGATGATTCCGATGCCGATGGTCAAAACCATCAGCAGAAGGATAACACCGAAAGACACTAAGAGTTTTCGGCTGACTTTAAGATTTTTCATGATTGCTTCCCCATTCCCTTTTTTAAATAAAGAAAGAATTACTTCCCGAGTTCAAGTGTTTTGGCAATGGTCGCCTTCACGACCGAAAGCGCCGTGAGGTTCGCCTCATAAGCGTTGCTGGCCGCCATCAGGTCGATCATTTCCTCTGTTGTGTTTACATTCGGGTAATTCACATACCCCGCCGCATCCGCCTGAGGATGGGTGGGATCATAGACCCGGTTGAATTCGCGCTGGCTTTCCACCACTTCGGCGATCTTAACGCCTCCGGCCCGCGCATTGCCCAGCGCTTCACGAAAAGTGAGCGGCCGTTCTTCGAACACGACCTGTTTGCGGCGATACGGCTCGCCGTTTTCCGTAACAGTCGTTTTGGCGTTTGCAATATTCTGCATGATGACATCCGTGCGGTAACGCTCTGCCGTCAGGGCGGAACCCGCAACATCCAAAGAAGTAAGCAGTGCCATTTTTATTTCCCCCCTATTTCATGCTACTGTTGAGAACATACCCGTAATTTTCAAAAGAGCCCTTGATCTTGCTGAGCAGCATCGTATGCTGCACATAAGATTTATAAAGCGCCACACTTTCCGCTTCATAATCCACATTATTGCCATCCGGCCGTATGGAAGCGGATTCATCTTGCACCACAGACGCCTGCACAGCGGTGATTTCCCGCTTTCCTTTTGTCTCTTCTTTCAGCAGATCGCGAAACACCAGGCTTTTCGATTTATACCCGGGCGTTTCGAGGTTCGCGATATTCTGGGTGTTGAGTTTCTGCTGCAATTGCGCCAGCTGAACGCCGGCTTCCATTGTTTTAAACGAACTGTCATTGAAAAACAAAAGTCATTTCTCCTTTCTTACTCGGCAGTGGCCGCGGCCTCTGTTCTGGATAACCGATCCGCCTGCATATAGGTGCTTCTCAGTTCGGCGATCATTTCCACCACATCCTCCAGCCCGGCCGGGTCTTTTTTGAGGTTTGCCCCGCATATCACATTGAGAAAATAATCATACAGCGCGTGAAGATTCGATGAAATTTCATAGTTATCATCCAAAGTGCTGTCTAAATGCCCGATCATGCACTGCGCTTTTTGCAGGCTGTGGTTGATTTCCGCGATATCATGGCGTTGAAACGCCGATTGCGCGATATGAAGCTGTTTCAAGATCCCATCATATAAAGCGATCAAAAGTTCCCCTGAAGTCATGGTCATAACAGATTGCTGCCGGTATGCCTGATACGGATTGTTCTTCACAATAATTCACCATCCTGTCGGTTTCAGGTTACGATCCCGAAAAATACTGCGTAATCATATTTCCCTGTGTGTTATAGTTGGCGAGGATAGATTCCATCTGGTTAAACTGGTTCCAATATCGCTGCCGCTCTTTTTCATATTTTCCCTTGAGATCGCTCAGGCGCGATTCGATGGTCTGGATCTTTTCATAAAAGGTGTTCTGCTTGGCGTTTGCGCTCCAATCTTCGGCGCCCGCCAGGCGAACCAGCGCGCCCGGTGAACCCACACTGGTTTTCGCGGCGGCGTTTACCGTGGCGCCGATGCGCGCGGCCAGGCCGTCGGCGGCTTGTGTAAACAGGCGCTTCACATCTTCGATGTTTGACGACAGCGCGCTGCGAAGGGTCGTTTCATCAAGAGAAAGCTTGCCTTTTTTGTTCCAGCCCGAAGTGCCGATGCCGATATTATATAAAGCCACCGCCGCGCCGGCGGGCTTGGAATACATGGTTTCGCGCATTTGAGCAACAAAATCCGCCAGATAAGTATCCCGGCGCACAAGGCCCTGCTTGGCCTTTTTTTCCCAAAGCTCGATCTCGCGCTCGCTCATTTCTTTTTTCTGCTCTTCTGTCAGCGGCTGATAGCTGCGGTAATTCGGGTCTTCATCGAGATACCCGTTCAGCTTATCCAGCATGGTGTTATAATCTGCAACGAACGATTTGAAGCCCGCGGCGATCTTATCCGTATCACGGCCCGTTCCGATCAGCGTTTCTTCATATTTCCCGGTGGCGGCGTCCAGCTTGTCCTCTTTCGTCAGTTCTAAAGTCAGGCCATCCACCACAAAAGAATTGCCGCTGCGGGTGAAATCCACACCGTTCATGCTGACCAGCGCATCTTTACCGGCCGCGATGCTGTTTGCCGCCGGCGCGCCATCGGAAAAAGTGAAGCCTGCGCCGCCGAAGAGTTCCTGCATGGCGGCATCGGCGCTCAGATCCACCGTTGTCTGCCCCGGGGGAGCCTTCAGCAAAAGCCGCCCGTTGGCCGCTTCAACGGCATATCCGTTGATCGTATGAACTTCCCGCAGGGTCTGGGGCGTCGTTCCCGCCGCGTTGAAAACGGCGGTGTTCTTCAGCTGCAGGATATCCGCCACCGCGGTATCATCGGCTGCGATATTGGTGGAAGCCTCCACGCTGAAACCAAAGGCCAGGGCCAGATCGGTTTTTTTCGCGGTTTCGGCGGCCTGGGCGTTTTCAAGATCCGCGGCCGTTTTTTCAAACGAGACCGCGTATCCGTCGCCGATGGTGAGGCTGCCGTTTTCATAAAGGATATTGGCAGCGCCATCCGCCTGCTGGCCGAAGGTGGTTTTCAGCCAGGCGTTGAAGGCCGATTCGATGGTATCTTTTGCATAAACGGTCCCTTGTTTTTCGGGCAGCGTAAAGGTATATTTTTTTTCGTTTACGGTCATGGATAACGAAGCCGACGCGGTGCTGTAACCGGCCGAAAGGCCGCCTTGGCTGCCGCTGATCTTCCCCGTTGTGAAAAGCTTGCCCACCACAGAAGCCGGCGCCTGAAAGGCCGTGTCGCCAAACAGGGCATTGAGCAGGTTCCCTTCCGATTGTGTGATCTCAATGCCATATTTTGCGCCTGTTTCCGCAGCTTCCAGAACAAACTTGTCGGAAAGCGAAGAATAAGATAGCTTTACATTGGCGCTGCTGCTGTTGATCTGCTTCATCACCGCGCCAAGGGTAACGCTGTGGTCGAAAGTGAACGCCTCGCCGTTGATCGTGAAAGAAGAACGGCTGCCGGCGAGCCCCAGTTCGCTAAGCTTTGTGCCGCCGTCGATGGCCGTGGAAGCGCCGGGGGTAAACCCCAGCTTGCCGACATCGATGCCTGTAATGCGCAGTTCCTGCCCGAGGGCCGTTCCTTCGCCCAACGCAAGCTTCAGCTTCCCCGCCTGCTCATCCATCGTGACGGAAACATAGCTGCCGAAAGCTTTTCCGATCTGCTGCGACAGGTCGTCTTTCACCGCCGAAAGCGAGATCAGGCCGGATGGATCGGCCTTGGGGTTGAGCACAATGGTTTTGGTCACGCCGTTGAGCGCCAGATCAAAAGAAACGCCCGCGGCTTCCTTGATATCGGCGCCTTGCAGCATCTTGCCCGCGGGTGCGCCGTCTATGCCCGCAAGAGCCGTCGCCGTAATATTCGCAAGGCCCGTCATTTCAAGAGCCAATGCGGTCGAACCGCTGTCAACAGCCAGTTGCATGGAAGGGTCGGCCCCGATCACACGCAGCTTGCCCTCGAAGATCTTCGCCGCGACCCGGCTGCCCAGGCCCGCGCCGGCAAACGCCGCGTTGATTTTTTCCGCCATGGCCGTCTGGTCTTTGATGCCGTTGAGATCGACGCTGATCTTCTGCCCATCCGCAGACAGCACCAGCTGCCTGTTGAAATTTTTCATGATGTCTTCTGAAATGACGGCCGCGCCGTCGATGGTTCTGCCGAAACTCATGAGCTTCTGTGCCTCGAGCCTGGTCTTCGACGCAAGGCTTTTGACGGAAACGCGAACATCCCCCGCCTGAGCCGTGGGCCCCGCGCTGATGACATTGACGGAATTTCCCGCTTTGACCTTTGAGATCATGGTGTCAAAAAAATCGGTGCCGGCGAAATTCGTATCCAATGCCGAACCGTAGCTGCTGTCAAAATATTTCCCATAAAAAGCGTTGATCGCTTTTGTTGCATCCTGATAGATGGCTTGCTTCCACTGCGTTTGCTGCTTCAAAGCTTCCTGCTGATCGATCTTCTTCTGGGTTCCGGAAAGCATTTTTTTCACCATGGATTCCGTATCCATGCCCGATGCCAAACCGGAAATGCCGCTGTTTGTCGCGGCGCTGACGCTATAATAATTTGAGCTGTTGATATTCAAGACCATCACTCCCCTGCGGCACAACTTGCTATATTGATTTATTATATGAAGAAGCCTTTTTTAAATAGTGCGGAGCGATCTTCACAGCTTTTTATCTTCGATGACCGGCCGGTTTCCGTTCTGCGCCAGCATGACGCAGCGGTGATAACCGTTTACCGCGGCGGAGGTATTGATCCCGCTGTCTTCTATTTTGGCCAGCAGGCCTTCTCTGATCGATTCGAGGTGTTCTTTGACCTGCGGTTCCATGCGCAGCAGGCGGTTCACATCCGCCTGCACGCTCACCGCCATCTCATGCAGCGGCCGCAGCCGATTCGATATGCCCGAAAATTCCGCCGAAAAAGAAAGCACGGCCGGCGCTTCTTCCACTTCTTCGGCCAGATGCCCGATCTGCCGGTCGATCTCTTTCACGCGCCGGAACACTTCGCTTCGCTGCTCTAAACACGGCGTGATCCTGTCGATCTCGGCAGCCATCAGTTTTTCGCTGAGCAGGCACCACTGCCGCAGGCATTCCTGTTTTTCGCCCAAAAGCGAAAGCAGGCCGTTTATTCGGTTATCCATTGTTTGCTCACCACCTGTTTTTTATCGCCATATGAAAAAGAATATGATATACTTCAAATGCACTCTATGGAAAGGACCCCTGCATATGTTTGATGAAAATACCCCTATGACTTTTCAGGCCCTGCTCAAAACAAGAGAGGGCGATGTTTTGGCCGAAGGCTTGGCCCATATTCGTGAAGAAACGCGGGATGTGGATTTCACGGCGGATTTCGTGCCGCTTTTTCCCCTTGGAACGCCCCTTGAAATCGTGAGGGTCGAGGAAGATCGGGAGATCCACCGTTTTGAAGGGAATGTCTATCTATCTTCGCGCACACTGCTGCGCCTGGTGAGCGTCATCGATTTTATGCCCGATGATCCCGACCGCTATTATTGCACAGGGCTTCCGTTCACCGGCATATTCCATCTGCTTGCCGAAGAAACGAAGAAGCCTTTTTTCTCATTTCATAAAAAAGCAAAAACCGAAACGCCCATCGATGTGACCGCGCCCATCGTCAGCCTCAGCGAAACGCGGCTGATCTTTCTTTATGACAGCAAATTCCCGTTTTTTAAGGGCCAGCGGCTGCTGCTCAACGCGGATATGCCGCTTTTGCTGCCTCAGGCAGAGCTTGAGATCATCGATGCCTTCTTATTCGGCGTGAACTCTTCTTACACCTGCCGGTTTGTCGGTCTGCCGCCGGAAGATAAAAAGAACCTGCGCTATTTTCTGCTGGAATACAGCTTGAACCGCCAGCGAAAGGCGCAGGAAGAGGAAGTTAACGCGTTTCGCCCTCTTTAGGCAGAGAGGCCAGCATGCTTTTGATATCGATGGCGCCGCTTGTGGCCGCCTGCCTGTTTTCGATGACCGTCTGATAAATTTCATCCCGCCAGACTTTGCATTGCTGCGGCGCAACAATGCCCAGTTTCACCTGGCTTCCGTTTTCGAGCACAGAGATCTCGATGGGTTCCTGGCCGTCGCCCAGCTCTATGATGACAGAGCTTCCTGCTTTTCGCGTTACAACGAGCATGCTTGCGCGCCCCCTTTCAAAAGCGAAAACCGCACGGGGTAATCCTGCTCCAGCATGATCTGGGCCATTCTGCGTGTGCGCAGGTTGATAAAGATCGGGCTTTTCAGGTTCACGGTCATCTGGCGGATATCCTGCGGGATGGTGCAAAGCACCCAGCATTCCGAAAATTCATCCCCAAGCGAATTTTTGATGTGATCGGGTATCCGGGGCCGATAGTGTTCGGCCAGCGGCGCGGGGTTGAACAAAATAAAGCAAAGGGTGGGGTCTTCAAGCGATTGGAGCCACGCCAAAGATTCCCCGATTTCTTTGTTATGAAGAAGGGCGAATTTCGTATATTGCTCAAACCCGAAAAGCGGGGTTTGAAAGGAAAGGATATCCTCTTCACGAATTTCGATCTGGCCAAAATCACGGCTGGAACATTTCACCATATAACACTCCTGTCATTTTCATATCCTATCAAAAAACCGGTTAGTCCCATCACGAGATTAACCGGTCGTTTTTTCCTCGTAGTTCGGGTCGGCGCTGGGCGGGATATACATGGGGCCGCCTAAATATTCGAGCTCCACGCTGGGATATTGCAAAATCTTCATCCGCACTTCACCCGGAATATAATTCATAGACCACCTTGTCTTATCCCAATCGTAATCGAGTTTTCCCTCATCGAAAGAGATCTTGACCTCATGGGGCGTCCAGGTGATCTCGGCGCCCGCGCTGGGCAGGAACACCGTCACCGTGGTTGGCTGTTTCAGCATCTTCTGCCCCGCGATCTGGGCAATGGTCGTGCCGTTTTCGATGGCCCCCATCGCCTGCCCGTCTTCGATATATTCGCGCATTTTCTTTTGCAGCGCGGCGCGGGCGGAATCCGCGGCCATTTTGATCTGGTCGCCTGTCTTCATAAGGCCCAGCGATTTGCGCGCTTCATAAGTATCCACATGCATCCGGGCGTTCTCTGTGTCGATCTTCAGTTCCTGCCGCTGAGTATGCACTTGCGCAGCAGGCATCAGCACATTGTTATATTCCAGCCTCGCGTGTTCGATCTCAAGCTCATATTTGATCGGGTTTGATGTGATGCGCAGCAACTGTTCCATACGATAACACCACGCTTTCCCACAGCCGCTGAAATTATTTCAGAAAATCCATCAGGGAAACCGGCAGAAGCCTTGCGCCCATCTGGATGACGGCTTTCAACACATATTCGTTCATGCCCTGCTTTATAGATTCCTCGGCGTCATCCACACCCATCAGGCCGCTTATTTTTTTCTGGGAGTGATCGATCATATCTTTCAAGCGGGTCTCTGTGCCTTCCAAAAAGCTGGTTTTCGCGCCGATATCCGTTAAATTGGCGCGAAACTTATCCGTCAGTGCGCCCAGCTGTGTGTGATAAGAATTGAGGGCCGTCAAATTGAAATTGCGGATGTTGGCTTCGATATCCGTCAGAACATTCAAAATATTGTTCGGCTGCCCCTGGGGGTCATTTTCTTTTTTGCCAAACCCAAGGATCGAAAGCCCCGAATAAGAAACCTTGAACGCCGTGTCGGGGTCAACGCGGGCCCCGTTCATGCGGATGCCCAGGCCGATATCGATAAAAACATCCTCATCCATGGGGATCTCTGTTTCAGCGCCGCCGTTCTCATAAAAGAAGGTGCCGTCTGCCCGCTGCCGGATGTCATCCACGGCGATGCCGTTATAGAGAAGCCTGCCTTGTTCGTTCAGCGAAAAGGGCTCTTCCGTGCCGGCGTTGGTGCCGCCGAACACATAGCGCGCGCTGTGCTTGGTGTTGGCGAGCTGCAGGATCTGCTGGCGAACGGCCTTGATCTCATTGGCGATGGCCAGGCGGCCCGATTCGCCTTTTTCTTCGCTCATGGCGGCGTTCAGCCTTTCGCCATAAACCAGTTTGATGGCGTCGTTGATGGCCGACATGGCGGTTTCCGCCACGGTGAGTTCCTCGTTGATGGCCTTCACATTGCCATACTGCGTTTCGGCTTTCACCTTTTCCGCCCGGGTGCGCATGGCCCGGGTGCCGGCGGCGACATCGTCAGACATCTTCTCAAATTTTTTCCCCGAAGCGATCCTTTCATTGGTCTCCGCCAGATCTGCTTTGGCCTGGTTTAAATATTTTAAATAGTTCCGCGCTGTGGAACGATCTGCAATTCTCATGAAACTGTCCTCCTTATCCTATGGCATCAAAGGCCGACGCGCCCCATCCGGTTGATCAAAACATCCAGCACTTCATCCAGCGTCGTCATCAGTCTTGCCGCGGCTTCATAAGATTTCTGAAAACGCAGCATGTCGGCCGCTTCTTCATCTTTTGAAACGCCGGAAATCGCGTCGCGCTGGGAAAGATAATCATCGGCCACCGCGCCGGTGGCCTTCTGGCGTTCGGTGTGAAATTTCAGGTCGGAACCGATCTTGGCGGTGAATTCCACCAGATAATCCGAAAAGCTGCCGGCGAACTTTTCGCCATATGATTGAAAGGTGTGCGCGGTGTCCATCAGCGCGGCGGATATCTTCTGGGCATAATCTTCAACATTTTCGTTTTTGCTGTATATGAAATAGCCGGGGCCGCTGCGAGCCCATTCATCGCTGATGCTGATGTTCGAAGCCTTCACGGCAAGCTGGGCGCTTGTTGCGCCGTTGATATCTTTGGCGGAAAGCAAAGTTTTATAGATAATGGAACCGTTTGCATCCGTTTTGGGTTTGTTGGTGACGGGGTCTCGCTCGGGCACGCTTTTGTTGACAACGGCGGCCAGCGCACCGGCGAATGTGTCGAGCCTGTCACGGCAATACGGAATGCCCTGAACAGGGGAATCGCTGTTGTTTTGAACATTGCTGCCTTTGCCGTTGATAAAGTTCAAACTTGCCAGAATCGAGCCGCCGCCCAGCGACACATTGCTGCCGCTATCCTGATATCGAACAGCCACCCGCCCGTTTTCGCCCCGATACATTGTCAGCGGCGTATAATCCGTTCCTTTCAGGATCTCATGGCCGCCCAGCGCAACATCGACCACGCCGTTGGATAACTGCGTCACTTTGATATCGCCATATCCCGATAATTCATCCAGCAGCAGATTGCGCTGATCCAGCAGTTCGTTTGCGCGGAAATATTCGTTTTTGGGGTTTGCGAGAACGGTGGCATCGCTGCCGATCTGTTCGTTGAGATGGGCGATCTGCGCCAGGATCTCGTTGGTGCGGTTCACTGTTACCTGCAGATCATCCACCTGCTGCGCCGCCACGGTCGTCAGCTTTTCATCGAGCTGATTGAGCACCTGGGCAATATTTTTAAAAGAAGACATCACGATGTTTGCGCCGGAATCCAGGGTGGGTTCCTTGATATATGCCTGCAAACCCTTATAGATCTCTTCGATGGCGCCCTGCAGACCCGAAGCGCTGGTGATATTCTTGCCGTCTGTCAGCACATTTTGAATGGTGTTCAAAATGCCGGCGGCCTGTGTATGATAGCTTGCCGTGGCATATTCATCACGGAAGCATTTATCTAAAAACGCATCGCGCAGCTGGGAGACCCCCAAAGCTTCCACGCCCTGGCCGGCAAGCCCCACACGCCCCGAAGCGATTTTGGTGGAAAACGAAGAAGGCGCGATGGAGGTGCGCTCCACCCGCTGCCGTGTATATCCGTTTGTTTCGATATTGGTAAGGTTGTTTCCAACGATATCCAAAGATTTCTGGTTGGCAAAAATCGCGCTTTTGGCCGTTTCAAAACCCATAAATGTTGGTCGCATAGGATCCTCCTTGGCAAACGGCAGCCGAAATCATCTTCTGTTTAAAGCCCTCGCCGCCTTTCCGCGCCCCGCGTGAAAAGGCCGAAAAGCGGCATTTTTGGCATAACCGTCGGCTGCTTTTGTTTGATCTTATATCGTTTCAGAAAAAGAACTGCGGGATGCAAAGCCCGGCATCACCGATCCGCGGTAAGTTTTTGCATCTCCCGGAGCCGTGTTCTGCGACAGCTGGCTGAGCATCTTCAGGTGATCCTTCGCCATGTTCAGCGACACCCGGTTATTTTCCGCAAGCTCTTCGGCGATATTTCTCAGATCGCCGAGCAGCCCGCCCAAAATGGCCTTTTCTTCCGATTCCTCGCCCAGCAGAGAAAGGATGCCTTCGGCCGTCATGGCCGAAAATCCGGCGTCCGCCTGCAATTCCTGGCGCCGCAGCTCCAGGCTGTTGAGTTTCATGATGGCCGCCTGCTGCGACTGCATCATCGAAGTGATCTCAGAGCAATCATGGCTGAGCAGCGCCTGCCGCTTGTTGGTTTCCGATAACAGGAGCAGCCGGCATTGATGCCTATATTGTTTCAGCAGGTCGATAAACGCGTTGATTTCGGGGGTCATACTTGCCCTTCTTTCCTTCATCTATTCTTTCGATTCGCTGCCCAGCACGCGGTTTAAAATCGCTTCCGCTATTTCATCGCCGGATACGGGGCAGCGATCGTTGGCATATTTCTCTTTCAGCCGCTGCAGCTGTTCCGGGCTGGCGGCGGCATTTGTCTTTTCCATCGAGGCAAGTTTGCGCGCGCCCGAAGAGAGTTCCGATCTAAACGCCGCATCCCGGCTGATCTTTATCGTATCTCCCCCGCAGGGGTTCTTCCCTTCTGCGGCGGCGCTCCTCGCGGCATGGCCCGTTTTGCCCAGGTTTTCAATTGAGGAAAATTTATATGCCGAGTACAATCCTTTAATCTCCATTCAGTCACACCTCTCTCCCTGTTTCTCACAAGGCGCAGTCGATCCAAGCGCAAAAACTCCATATTTTTTGCCCTGTCCACAAATTCGTTACCTTATTTATTCGCCCTTATTGCTAAAACGAAAGCATTTTTAAAAAATTGAATTGTTTTTTTGAAAACTGTTTCGTTTTTTCAAAAGCATGGCATAACTCAAAAAGGTCTATTATACACATCCGTGTTTTATGGCAGTGTGTCGATAGAAAAGGCAGAAAAACCGAGGTAAAAAGTATGGCTAAAATCATTTCTTTGATCAACCAAAAAGGCGGCGTCGGCAAAACCACCTCAACAAACGCGATCGCTGTTTGCTTAAAGCACAAGGGCCGCCGCGTTTTATGCATCGATTTCGATCCGCAGGGCTATCTTTCTTTCAGCCTGGGCGCCGACAGCCGCGAAAAATATACGATCTATGATGTTTTAAAGCATACCGTGAAAACCGCCGACGCGATACAGCGCAGCACCGTGGTGGATGTCATCCCCGCAAACGGGCTGCTCACAAGCGCCGAACGCGAATTCACCGGGCCCGGCTGTGAAAGCATCTTAAGCGACTGCCTCAAACAGGTGTCTTCTCAATATGACTATATCGTTATGGATTCACCGCCCGAACTGGGTCTGCTTTCGGCCAACGCGGTGGTTGCATCCGATGTGGTGCTGATCCCCGGTCTGGCCGATGGTTACAGTCTTCAGGGCGTGATCCAGGTTCACGAAACGATCAGCCGCATCAAAAATGCGCTGAACCCAAAGGTGGTCATCGGCGGCATGTTTCTGGTGCGGTTCTACCCCCGCGAAGGGCTCAGCCAAACGGTGAGAGAAACCACGGAAATGCTGGCCGAACAGCTCAACATTCCGCTGCTGCGCTCTTATATCCGCCACAGCAATGTGCTCAGCAAAGCAATGTCTACCCTGCAATGCGATATGATCGATTATGCGCCGAAAAACAACGCGGTTCAGGATTATATGGGGCTTGTGGATGAATTGCTGAAAAAGGGGGTCTTATAGTGGCGAAATCGCAGAAAGATTTAGATAAAGACCTGATGTTCAAAAAGATCCTGCCGTCGCTTATCGATAATCCTTTTTCCGCAAACGCCGCGCTCGGCACTTATGCCGAACCGGAAGAGCCCGCCGAGGCTGTGCTGCGCAATCAGCTTTTCGGCAGATCCCTTGAAGCCTGCGATAACAAAACCATCGCCACGGTGAATATCATGGAATCGCTTGTGCTGCGCCATTTAGACAGCGCCATCCAGCGGTTCAACGCCTGCAAATGCGACCGCTGCCGCTGTGATGTCGCGGCCCTGGCGCTGAATCATCTGCCGCCGAAATATGTCGTCACTTCTCCGGGGCGCATCGCCGCGTGTGAAAGCGAAGTGCCCCTCAACCTTGTGATGGATGCGCTCATCAAAGCGGTGATCCAGGTGCGCTCGAAACCGCGGCATTGAGCTTTTCTCGGCCTTTTGCCCTTCTTTCTGAAAAACGCAGCCGTGTCTTTTGGGCCGGCGATGCTTTCTCTGCCATTACAGCGGCAGAACCTATCCTCTGCCGGCGGGGAAACTCTTCGTCCTCTCTCAAAACCTTTCGGCAGGCAGACAGCCGGCATGAAGCGGGGCCATGCTCCGTTTCGCGCCGGCTGTCGTTTTCTTCAAGCCGGGCGGGCGCTGCTGCTTCCGGTTTTCACGCCCGATTTTCCGGAGATCTTTTGATCTCTGATATCCGACAAAAGGCCCTCGATGCAGCCGCTTCTGCATCGGGGGCTTTTTCTATGGCGGCAAAAAAGAGGCATCCAAAACGGATGCCTCTTTCCTCTGTCAAAACCGAAAGACCTTTCAAAATCGCAAAAAAGCTTTTTCGCGCGGGGTCACAGGGGTTTTAAAATTTTTTCTTTCGTTATGAAGACCCGCTCAGCGTTCTTCGCGGAAATAGGGGTTGCCCAGCGCCGCCGGCGACTGGTTTTCTTTTTTGCTGCGTTTGGCGATGAACACCAGCGCGATGATCGTCACCACATAGGGGATCATATCCAGCAGCTGGGCGGAAACCGTGAAGCTGCTGCCCGCGGCCAGAGGCACTTTTACGCCCTGAAGCTTAAAGCCCACACCGCGCAGCGCGCCGAAGAAATAAGCGCCGAAAATGGCTTTCATGGGGTTCCATGTGCTGAAAATAATCAGCGCCACGGCGATCCAGCCCTGGCCCGCGGTCATGCCTTCCGTCCAGTTCTTAACGAACACCACCGAAAGATAAGCGCCGCCCAGCCCGCAGAGGAAACCGCCCGCCAGCACATTGATATATTTATATAAGGTGACATTGATGCCGGAAGCATCAGCCGCCGCGGGGTTTTCGCCCACCGCGCAGGCATTCATGCCCCAGTTGGTTTTGCGCAGATAGACCCACGCCAGAATGGCAAGGATCACCCCGAGATAAACATAAACGCCCTGATCGAAAAACATTTTGCCGATCAGCGGAATTTCGGAAAGCACGGGGATGGGTTTGGCCGCAAATGCGTGTTTGATGTTTTCGGGCAGTGTGGCCGCTGTCAGTTCCTGGCCGAAAAAGGCCGCAAAGCCGCTGCCGAAGATCGTCAGCGTAAGGCCCGTGACCACCTGATTGCCGCGCAGGGTGATGGTGACCACCGCATATAAAAGCGCGCCCAAAAGCCCCGTGAGGCCCGCGGCCAAAAGCGCGATCAGCGGGTTGCCCGTTTTCACGGCGCCCCAGAAACCGCCCACGGCGCCCATCAGCATCATGCCCTCGATGCCAAGGTTCATATTGCCCACTTTTTCGCTGAGGATGCCGCCTGTGGTGGCCAGCAGCAGCGGGGTTCCCATTTGAGCCGCAGTCTGCAAAAACAGCTCGGCAGCATGGATAAATTGATTCATAACGCGGCCCTCCCTTATTTTTTATCGCGAACGAGTTTATATTGCAGGAAAAATTCACAGCCCAAAACGAAGAACAGAATCACGCCCTGTAAAATATCGGCCACCGCCGCGGGGATCTGCATGGCGCTTTGCAGATAAGCGCCGCCCTGCAGCAGCATGGCGAACAGGAACGACACGCCCACGATCACCGGCGCGGAAAGCTGTGACAGCCAGGTGGTGATGATGGCGGTATAGCCCAGCCCGCCGGAAAGCTGATCGGAAAGCGAAGTTTCCACAGCCGAAGCCTGAATCATGCCCGCAAGGCCACATAACGCGCCCGAAAGGCCCACGGCGATCAGCAGCACCTTTGCCGTGTTCATGCCGGCGTAACGCGCCGTCTGCACGCTTTCGCCCAGCACGGAAATTTCATAGCCCAGCTTGGTATATCTCAGCATCACATAAGTGAGCACCACCAGAACCAGCGCGATGATCCAGCCGATATGCACGCCCATCACCTTGGGCAAAATCGCCCGGTCGGGGAAGATGGCGATTTTCGGCATGCCCGAAGCTTTCGGGTCGCGCCAGGGGCCATATTGCAGATAAGACACCCATTTGATGGCGATATAGTTCATCATCAGCGTCACCAGGCTTTCGCTGGCGCCGGTGAAATGTTTCAAAGCGGCGGGGATCAGCGACCACAGCGCGCCCATCACCAGCGAAGCCGCCATCATGCAGCAAAGGGTGAGCCACATGGGCATTTCAGGCCCGAACAGCGCCACATAAGAAGCACCCAGCGCGCCCATATAAAGCTGGCCTTCGGCGCCGATGTTCCAGAATTTCATGCGGAACGCGATGCAGATGCCCAAAGAGAGCACCACCAGCGGAATCGCCTTGTTGATGGTCTCGCGGAAACGATAGGGCGACATCACCGAACCTTCGATCAGCTTGCCGAAAATGGTGAGGGGGTTGAAGCCCATGCAAAGCATGATGAGTGCGGCGCAAAGCAGCGCCGCCAACACGGCCAAAATGCGGTAAAGCGCAGCTTTGCCCGGGTTGAGTTCTGTTTTTTTAACGATCTTCATCCTGTTGCGCCCCCTTTTCGCCCAGCATCATCAGGCCAAGCTGTTCTTTGGTGGTGGTTTCCGCGTCAACAATGCCCATCACCTTGCGGTCATGCAGCACCATGATGCGGTCGCAAAGCTCCAGCAGCACATCCAGATCTTCGCCGATGTATAAAATGCCGACGCCTTTGCTTTTTTCTTTGCCCAGAACATCATAAATGTTATAAGAAGCGCCGATATCCAGCCCGCGTACAGGGTATGCCGTAATCAGCAGCTGGGGGTTCTGATCGATCTCGCGGCCCAGCAGCACTTTCTGGATATTGCCGCCCGAAAGCTTGCGCACCACATGATGCACGGAAGGCGTGCTCACATCGAATTCTTTCACCAGCCGCTCGGCAAGCTTTGTGCCCGCGGCGCGATCGACAAAAATACCTTTGCCGGCGCGATAGCTTTTCAGCAGCACATTGTCAACGATATCCATGCCCGCCACAAGGCCCATGCCCAGGCGGTCTTCGGGGATGAAGCTCATGCTGATGCCTTTTTGGATGATCTCGCGGGGCCCCAGGCCGATGATGTTTTCGCCATTATATTCGATCGCGCCGCTGTCGCTTTTTTCAAGGCCGGCGATGATCTCGCAAAGCTCTTTCTGCCCGTTGCCCGAAATGCCCGCAACGCCGAGGATCTCGCCTTTATGCAGGGTGAACGACACATCGTTTAAGGTATAAAGCCCGGCCGCGTCGTGGGCGGTCAGGTGTTCCACGCGCAAAAGAGTCTCTTCTTCACCTTCATATTCGGCGCGCTTGATCTCTAAACGGATGGGGCGGCCCACCATCATTTCCGTCAGCTGCTGGGGGGTGGTTTCGGCGGTTTTCACGGTGGCGATGCTTTCGCCCCGGCGCATGACCGTTACCCTGTCTGAAATTTCCATCACTTCGTTCATCTTATGGGTGATGATGATGATGGCGCAGCCGTCGTCGCGCATTTTTCTTAAAATATCGAACAGCGTTTTGATCTCCTGCGGGGTCAAAACGGCGGTGGGTTCATCCAAAATAAGGGTGGTGGCGCCGTGATACAGCATTTTCAAAATTTCCACTGTCTGCTTTTCGCCCACCGACATCGAATAGACCTTTTTATCGGGGTTGATGAACAGGCCGTATTTTTTGCCGGTTTCAAAAATGCGGTCGGATAAGGCCTTCCCGCCGGAAAAGACAGATTTTGCCCGCCCAAGCAGGATATTATCTTTTGCGCTGAGAACTTCCACCAGCTTAAAATGCTGATGCACCATGCCGACACCTGCGTCGATGGCATCCTTCGGGCTGCGGAAACGGCAGGGCTTTCCATCGATCTCGATGCTGCCGCTGTCGGGGGAATAGATGCCCGAAAGCATGTTCATCAAAGTGGATTTGCCGGAACCGTTTTCGCCCAGAAGCGCGTGGATCTCGCCGCGCTCGACCTCTAAATTTACATGATTATTGGCGACCACGCTGCCAAAGGTTTTTGTAATATCGGTCAGTTTTATGGTAGAATCCGCCATAATAGCTCCTCTCTGTTTCTGCGGGAAAGCCCAAAGGCCGGGGCCGCAAACGATTTTGCGGCCTCGGCCATTCAGAATCTGCTAAAGCTTTATTTGCCGCTGGCGTTACCGATAACGCCTTCGACAAACCAGTCAAAGTTCAAATACATATCTTTATCGCTCATGCGCTCGCCGGCCTTCACGCGTTCTTTGCCCTCGTTATCTTTGATGGGGCCCTGGAACACGAAGAAATCGCCGCTGATGATCTTCTGTTTTGCTTCTTCCACTTTTTCGGCTGTGCCGGGTGCGCAGTTATCGCTGAGGGCATCCAGCTCTACCGCGCCGGAAGCCATGCCTTCCCACCACAGGCCGCTTTTGCGGTTGCCGTCGAGGATGCTCTGCACATCGCTGATATAATATTCGCCCCAGTTGAACAAAGGCGCTGTCAGATAAGCCTTGGGGGCCGCGTCTTTAGAGGGAGAGTTGTAACCCACGGCGAAAGCGCCCTTTTCCTGGGCGGCAACCTGGGGGCCGGTGGTGTCGCAATGCTGAGCGATCACATCACAGCCGCGGTTGAGCAGCTCGTCGGCCGCTGCGCGTTCCTGAGCGGGGTCATACCAAGAGTTGATCCACAGCACTTCCACGGTGGTTTCGGGGCTGACGCTGCGAACGCCCAGTGTGAAAGCGTTGATGCCGCGGATGACTTCCGCGGTGGGGAAAGCGGCCACATAGCCGATTTTCTTGGCGGTGGTCTTCATGCCGGCGGCAATGCCGGAAAGATAACGGGGCTCGTAGATGCGGCCCATATAGTTTGTCAGGTTTTCAACACCCTTGCCGGTGATCTGAGAAATGCCGGTGGCGTGGCCGAAATAAAGGTCGGGATATTCTTTTGCCACTTTCAGCATGGAAT
This sequence comes from Acidaminobacterium chupaoyuni, assembly GCF_047936785.1. Lineage (GTDB taxonomy): Bacteria > Bacillota > Clostridia > Oscillospirales > Butyricicoccaceae > Acidaminobacterium > Acidaminobacterium chupaoyuni. The sequence continues at coordinate 633,391 of NZ_CP176394.1, read as the reverse complement.
CTTCATAATTGAAGCTGTTGGCATAGATCACATTGCAGCCCTGATCGATCAGGTCGCGGATGGCTTTTTCGGCATCGGAAGCGTTTTCGGGCACATTTTCCAAAGCAATGGTCTTGACGCCCAGTTTTTCTTCCAGAGCCAGACGGCCCTTGTCATGGGCCTGAGAATAACCGCCGTCGGTTTTGGAACCGATGTAGATAAAGCCCACTTTCAGGTCATCCACGGTCAGCTTTTTGCTGCCCTCTTCTTTTGCATCGCCTTTGGCGCCGTCGTCTTTAGCGGTGGTGTCGCTCTTATTGCAGGCAGCCAGAGTAAAAATCATGCAGCAGGCCAGCACAAAAGCCAGAAGTTTTTTCGCCATGTGTGTTTCCCTCCATCATCATTTTAAAAAATAAAAAACGCCCGGGAACGCATTTTCAGGTTTTCGGGCATTTCCGCTTCGCGGTTACTTTTATTCTATCGCGCAAAGCGACAAATTACAATGGAAAAATTCACAATTTTGTTACTTTCGATTCATTCTTGTGCAAATTTTTGATTCGCGAAGTTTTTTCATTCTTTCCCTTTCGTTTTTTTGTCAGTTTTCACAATTTCGCCCCCGCGCCGCGTTCTATTTGCACAATCTTTCGGCGGCGGCCCGCGGAATGTTTGCGACCTTACCTTTCGTATGCTATGATAAAGGCGACAGGCCATCGGCCCTTTGGGCCGCCCGCCAAATTTCGGAAGAAAGAAGAGATTTTTATGACAAAAGCTTATGAAAAGCTGCTCAACTATGTGAAATATGATACGGCCGCCTGCGCCGCTTCCGCCACCGTTCCCTCTACACCGGGGCAGAAAGTGCTGGGCGCGGATCTGGTGAAAGAGATGCTGGCCATCGGCATCAAAGACGCCCACATGGATGATTTCGGCTATGTCTATGGTTCCATCCCCGCCGCCCCGGGCTGTGAAAAGGCCCCCAAGATCGGCTTTTTGGCCCACATGGATGTGGTGGATGACGCGCCCCCCTGTGAAGACCCCCGCATCGTGAAAGCATATGACGGCGGCGACATTCTGCTCAACGAAAAAGAAAACATCGTCATGAGCCCCGCCGAATTCCCCGCTTTGAAAGCCGTTGTGGGCGACGACCTGATCGTGACCAACGGCCTGACCCTGCTGGGCGGCGACAATAAAGCCGGCATTGCCGAGATCCTCACCGCCGCCGAGCGCCTGATGAGCGATCCTTCCATCCGCCACGGCGCCGTGAAGATCGCCTTCACCCCCGATGAAGAGATCGGCCGCGGCCCCGCCCATTTCGATGTGAAGCATTTCGACGCCGATTTTGCCTATACCGTAGACGGCGGCCTGCTGGGCGGCGTCAACTATGAAAACTTCAACGCCGCGAAATCCGAAGTGACCGTCAGCGGCAAGAGCATCCATCCCGGTTCCGCCAAGAACCAGATGAAGAACGCCAGCTACATCGCCATGGAATTCAACGCCCTGCTGCCCCAGGAGCAGAAGCCCGAATATACCGAAAACTATGAAGGCTTCTATTTCCTGCACGCCATGGAAAGCAATGTTGAAAAAGCCAGCATGCATTATATGCTGCGCGACCACGACGCCAAAAAATTCGCTTTGAAAAAAGAAATGATGGATCATGTGGCCGCTTTCCTCAACCAGAAATACGGCGCGGGCACCGTGAAGGTGGAAACCACCGATATGTATCTGAATATGCGTGATCTCATCGAGCCTAAGTTCCATCTGGTGCAGACAGTGCTGGATGAAATGAAGAAAATGGGCATCGAACCCAAGGTCGAACCCATCCGCGGCGGCACAGACGGCGCCCAACTGACCTATAAAGGTCTGCCCTGCCCCAACCTCTGCACAGGCGACGCCAACGCCCACGGCCGTTTCGAATTCGTCAGCATCAACCATATGGATCAGGTCACCGAGCTGATTCTCAACATTTTGAAAGCTTACGCGAAATAAGGCTTTTTTCAGATCAAACGGCGGAAAGATTCGTTCTTTCCGCCGTTTTTCTTTTTCACGCTTCTTTCCGACAGGGGGTGCGTTTTTGGAAAATATATGATATAGTCAGAATAGAAATTGCAGAGCGGATGCCCCGCTTTGGCGAAAAGCGCTTCCTTTTTCCCGAAAATGCGCTATACTGTTAAAAAGATAACATAATTTGCTTCGGTCGCAAAGACCGCCCGCATGCAGGAGGAAGCACCATGAAAAACGGTTTATTGATCGGCGAAATGATCGCCTATGAAGCGGGATGCCCGCAGCGCATCGATCACTTTTTAAAGGTCTATGGCTTTGCCAAAGCCATCGGCGCCCGCGAACAGCTCAGCTCCGTCACCTTAAATATTGTGGAAACGGCGGGCATCACCCATGATATCGGCATCCGCGCCGCCTTGGAACGCTTTGGCGAATGCACCCCCGCCCGGCAGGAAGAACTGGGGGCCGAAGCCGCCCGCGCGCTGCTGGAACGGCTGGGTTACAGCGACCGCCCGTTCATCGAGCGTGTCTGCTGGCTGATCGCCCATCACCATTCCTATGAAAACATCCGGGATATCGACCTTCAGATCTTGGTGGAAGCCGATTTTCTGGTGAATTTAAAAGAGAAAAACGCGCCCCGCCAGCAGATCGAGCAGGTGCGCGACGCCTATTTCAAAACCGCCACGGGCAAGCTTTTTTTAGAGCGCTATCTGCTTGAAGAATGAGCTTTTCCGCCCGCCGTCTTTTATAAGGAGTTGTTTTTATGAATCGATCCATGCGCCGCGCCGTCTGCCTTTTGCTGGCGGTGGGGCTTTGCCTGCCGCTGATGCCCCGAAGCCGCGCGGCAGACCAGTTTTCAGATGTTCCCCAAAGCAGCTATGCCTATCAGGATATCCTCTCGCTGCGGCAGATGGGCATTGTCACCGGCATCGGCGGGGGCCAATACGGCCTCGGCATGACTTTTCGCCGCTGTGACCTTGTGCTGATGCTGGCCCGCCTTTTGGGCTGGCAGACCGCCTCTTCTTCTTCCGGCTTTGCCGATGTTCCCCAAAGCCATTATGCCGCTTCGGCCATCGCCGCGGCGGTGGAGCACGGCGTGGTGGATGCAGGCGGAAATTTCCGCCCCGGCGACGCCATCACCCGCCGCGAGCTGGCGGTGATGCTTTCCCGCGCCTGCAGCGCGCAGGGCGTGAATCTGGCCCGGCAGGCGGCCGGGCAGAGCGCTTCTTCGCCCTTCACCGATGTGCCCAAAAGCGATGCCGATTTCGGGGCCATCCGCATGGCTTATGATTTCGGCATCATCAACGGCATGAGTTCCCAGCTGCCCACCCAGTTCCAGCCCGCCGGGGTGGCCACCCGCGAACAGGCGGCCGCCATGATGATGCGCTTTTACCGGCGCACCCAGGGCCGGCTTGGGGATTTTCACGCGTTTTATGCCATTTCCAGCTGGCAGCAGCGGGGGCTGATGGCTTCGATGGATACCGTGAGCGCAGGCTGGGCGCGCATGGAATACAGCGGCGGCAGCGCCTTGCTCAACACCACTTCCGCCGGCGGCAACAGCTGGGCGGTGCCCTCGGGTTCCGAACAGGTTTTCGCTTTGGCCCGTCAAAACGGTTCGCCCCTGCTGTTAGGGGTTTATATGGATACCTCGGCGACGGTCAGCGGCGGCACACAGCCCCAGGCCACTGCCCTGCTCACTTCTGAAAGCGCCCGCGCCCAGGCCGTGGCCGCCCTTGCGGCCGCTGTCGGCGAAAAAGGCTTTGATGGCGTGACCATCGATTTTGAAGGCTTCGTTTCCGAAGGTTATCGCGCGCCGTTCACCGCTTTTTTGCAGCAGCTGCGCAACGCCCTGCCCGCGGGCAAGCTGCTTTATTGCGCGGTGCCGCCCAAAGACTATTACCGCGGCTACGATTACCGCGCCATCGGCGAGGTATGTGACAAGGTGATCTTGATGGCTCACGATTATGAGATCACCACCATGCCCGATTCCATGAAAAACACCCAGCTGCCCGAGACCCCCATCGCTTCCATCGGCGATGTTTACCGCTCGCTGGAACAGATCACCGACACGCAGACCGGCGTGCGCGACCGCAGCAAAATTTTGCTGGCGCTTTCTTTCGGAACCGCCCGCTGGGAGATCGTGAACGGCCGCGTGAGCCACGATGCCGTAAAGCAGAGCGATTATGCTTCCATCGCTTCAAGGCTTGCAAAGGGCGATTCAAAGCCCTATTATAATGAAGAATACCAGAGCCCCTATTTATCCTATTATGATGCTTCCGATGGCACCACCAATGTGGTTTGGTATGAAAATTCCCGCAGTATCAAGGCAAAATGCGAACTGGCCCGTTTGTTCGGGCTGGGCGGCGTTTCTTTCTGGCGATTGGGCACGATCCCCGATATGCAGGGCTTTGATCTGGATGTGGCCTCTTCCCTTTCGTCGCTGCGGGGCAATATAAATTAAGGAGGGTTTTCCCCATGGAAAAGAAATATCTCGATTATGTTATGGAACAAACGCAAAAACTCATCGCCATCCCCAGCCCCACCGGCTATAACCAGCAGGTGCAGGCCTATCTGCGCGAAGAACTGGGCCGTCTGGGCTATCCCGAAACCACAGGCCCCCGCCGCGGCGGCGTAGCCGTGCATCTGGGCGGCGAAGGCAACCCCGTCACGCTCACGGCCCATTGCGACACCCTGGGCGCCGTGGTGCGCTGGATCAAACCCGAAGGCACTTTGATGATCTCCCCCATCGGCGGGCTGAACCCCAACAATGTGGAAACCAGCAATGTGACCGTTATCACCAAATTCAGCGGCGAATATTCGGGCACCATCCAGATCGAAAACGCTTCTTCCCATGTGAACGCCCATGTGAACGACCCCCGCAGCTTTGATGAAAACATCGAAGTCGTTTTGGATGAACTGGTGAAAACGGATGAAGAGGTTCGCAAGCTGGGCATCGAAGTGGGCGATTTTATCGCTTTGGATCCCCGCACGGTGGTGACCCCTTCGGGCTTCATCAAAAGCCGCTTTTTGGATGATAAGCTCTGCGCCGCCATCCTGCTGGGTTATGCCAAATATGTGAAAGAAGAAAAAATCGCCCTCAACCGCGCCGTGTGGCTGCATTTCTCCGTTTATGAAGAGATCGGCACAGGCGGCGCCACCCTTTTCCCCGCCGAAGCGCATGATATCATCGCGGTGGATATGGGCTGCGTGGGCGAATTCCAGACCGGCCGTGAAACCAAGGTTTCCATCTGCGCCAAAGATTCCAAAGGCCCCTATCATTATGAATTGCTCAAAGAAGTGGTGAAAGCCGGCATGAAAGAGCAAGTGGATTATGCCGTGGATACTTACTACCGCTATGGTTCCGATGTGGAAGGCAGCCTGAGCGCAGGCTATGACGCCCGCCACCTGACCATCGGGCCTGGCGTCTATGCTTCCCATGGCTATGAACGCTCCCATCAGCAGGGCGTCGCCGCCACCTTCGATCTTATCCGCGCCTATCTGGCCGAATAATCACGCGGCTTTTGAAAAAAGCTTTCACATCATAAAAACAGAAAGCGGCCGGCAAGAACATTCGTTCTTGTCGGCCGCTTTTTGTAAAAAGTCGTCTGCCTCTGCAAAAGCACCGGCGCGGTTTGAAAAGTCTCAGCGGTTTTTTTCGTCATCCGCTTCGGTTTCTTCCGCCGTTTCAGGCGCGCCGCTCAGAGGTTCTTCTTCTGTTTTCGCTTCGTCATCCATGGGCTGCGCCGCTTCGGCGGGTTCAAGACAAACCAGCCCGCGGGCCGCAAGCTCTTTCTGGGTCATGCCGCGCAGAGCCGCGAAGCTGCCTGCCGCCATGAACAGATAGCCCACCGCCATTTTGCCCAAAACGCCGGCGCGGATCTCGGGGAATTGCAAAAACACCGGCACAGCCTTCACGCAATCCCAAAAGGGATATCCTTCGGCGCCGAAGGCCAAAAAGATGCTGTGACCCAAACAAACCGCTTCGGATGCGGCCAGCGCCAAAACAGAAAGCGCGGTGCAGAAAAAAATGCCCCCCGTGTGGAATTTGCCGCCGCCAAAAGCAAAGGCCTTCATCACCAGAAACGCCATGGCAAACCCCGTGATGCCCGCCAGAAGCCCCCACTGGTTGGTGAAGATCCAAAGCGCCGAACCCGCCATCGCGCCCAGCAGCGCCGCGCTGACCGCCGCCACCCAGTTGCCGCGCCGATGTTTTTGGGCCGCCTGTTCCGCTTCGGCGTTTTCTTTTTCGGCGCAAAGGGCGCATAAGCTTTGCCCGCGCTCGCCCCGCAGATAAAACCCCGGGCCGGTTTTCGCGCCGCATTGCTCACAGCAGGGCTGTTTTGCCGTTTCCTGCGCGCAAGCCGCCAGTTTTTCTAAAAACAGCTTGCCGTCATGGATGGCTTCTTTCTTCTTTGTAATATTTTTATATTTCAATACTATTTGTATTGAATGCGGTGCATTTTCCCGCGGAGATAAGTGATAAGAAAGGCCGTCTGCCCCCAATTCTTCAAAGCAGCGTTGGATCTCTTCGGGGGTGGGGCAAGGGTCAGAAGCGAAAGCGAGGGTCAGCTTCCCCATGCCCGCGGGATGCACCGATGCCCAAAAGCCCTGCGGCTTTCCATAAAAAACGCTGCTTTCCTGATCTTTTTGCCAAAGCGAAGATGCCGTGATCTGTTCCATTCGTTTCCTTTCCGCCGCGCTATTTCGATTTTTGCACGGTTTCTTTCAGTTTGCGCCAATATTCTTTATTTTGCTGTTCGATCTTATTGCTGCCCTCCTGATAATAAACGCGGTCTTTCAGCTGATCGGGCAGATATTGCTGGGGGATATAGTTCCCCGGGAAATTGTGGGGATATTGATAAGTCAGCCCGCGGCCCAATTTTTGCGCGCCGCCGTAATGGGTATCTTTCAAATGATCGGGCACATCATAGTTGCTGTTTTCCACCTCGGCCATGGCCGCATCAATGGCCATCACCACCGAATTGGATTTGGGCGCGGTGGCGATCACCAGCGCCGCCTGCGCCAGCGGCAGCCGCGCTTCGGGCAGCCCCAGCTGCAGCGCAGAATCCACACAGGCTTTCACGATGGCCGCCGCCTGCGGATAAGCCATGCCCACATCTTCGCTGACGCAGGCCAGCATCCTGCGGGCGCAGGAAGGGATGTCGCCCCCCGCCAGAAGCCGCGCCAGATAATAAAGCGCGGCGTTGGGATCGGAACCGCGCAGCGATTTATGAAAAGCCGAAAGAATATCATAGTGGCTGTCGCCGTCGCGGTCATATTTCATGGCCGAGCTTTGGGTCACCGCTCTGGTATCTTCCAAAGTGACGAAAATATCGCCGTTTTCGCGGGTGGAAGCGCTGCAAAGCAGCTCTACCGCGTTGATGGATTTGCGCACATCCCCGCCGCAGGCCGTAGCGATATGCTCCACCACGCCTTCTTCCAGCGTGATCTTGGCCTTTCTCTGGTGGGCGCAAAGGGTGAACCCGCGCCTGACCGCCCGCGCCACATCTTCCTGGGTGATGGGTTTGAATTCGAACACGGTAGATCGGCTTAAGATCGCGTTATAGACATAGAAATAGGGGTTTTCGGTGGTGGAAGCGATCAGCGTGATCTTGCCGTTTTCGATGAATTCCAACAGCGACTGCTGCTGCTTTTTGTTGAAATACTGGATCTCATCCAGATATAACAGCACCCCCTGGGGCGCCAGAAAAGTATCCAGTTCATCCACGATGGCCTTGACATCATTCAGCGAGGCCGTGGTGGCGTTGAGCCGATAAAGCTTTCGCTTGGTCTGGGCGGCGATAATGCCCGCAAGCGTGGTTTTGCCGATGCCCGAAGGGCCGTAAAAAATCATATTCGGAATTTCTCCGCTTTCGATGATGCGCCTCAAAATTCCGTTTTCGCCGATCAGATGGCGCTGCCCCACCACATCATCCAGTGTCAGGGGGCGGATCTGATCTGCAAGCGGCTGATACATACTTTCGCCTCTCTCCCCGTTTCTGCCTGTTTTTTCCCGCCGCCGCGCCCGCGGTGTCGGGTCATCCGATCAAAAATCATCGTTTCTTTATTATAGCACGCGGCCCCCCAAATGAAAAGCGGGCCTTTGGCGGCCCAAAAGGCAAGAGCCAGAAGCTCAAAAAGCCGCCGCCCGCTGTTCCTCCCGCTTTTTCGGGGCAGCAAAGTTCTGCGCCAAGGGTTATTCCCTCGCTTGAAAAAAAGCCCGTTCTATGCTATTCTAAGGGTAATTTTAAAGAATGATCGCAAGCGGCGCGCCGCGGGAACCCGCGGCGCTTTGCCGAAAAGGAGGTTTGACGGATGCATTTGCAGGAATCGGGAGAGATGTATCTTGAAACGATCTATATTCTGCTTCAGCAGCAAAGCGCTGTGCGGGCCATCGATGTGGGCGAGTATATGGGCTTTTCAAAGCCCAGCGTCAGCCGCGCGCTGGGGCTTTTGAAAGAAGGCGGTTATGTGACCACCGACCCCGGCGGGTTTCTTTCTTTGACAGAAAGCGGCCGCGAAGTCGCTTCTAAAATTTATGAACGCCACCACTTCCTCACCGCGTTTCTGATGAAATTGGGGGTGGATGAGCAAACCGCCGCGGAAGACGCCTGCAAAATGGAGCATGTCATCAGCGACACTTCTTTCGAGGCCATGAAAAAACACGCCGGCAACTGACCGTTTTTTGCCCTTGCCCGTTCATACGATTGATGAGCCGCCGCGGAAAGCATCCGCGGCGGCTTTTTGCCGTTTTTGCGCGGGGCCGCTTATGCCGACGCCAATTCCTCTTTCAGCGCTTCCAAAAACGCCTGCGCCGCGCGGGAAAGCACGCGGTGTTTCTTCCAAACCAGATCTAAATTTGCCCGCAGGCGCGGTTCCAGCGGCCTGAAGCAAAGCTTGCTTTCGCCGCCGGTGTTCACCAGCTTATCCAGACAAAAGGCATATCCCACGCCTTCCTCCACCATCAGCGCGGCGTTATAGATCAGGTTATAATTGGCGGCGACCTTCAATTTTCCATAATCGCTTTTCATCCACTGGGCCAGCTCGTTTTTCACCAGCGCCCGCTGGGAACAAAGCAGCGGAAGATCTTGAAGATCGGCGGGGCGAATGCTTTCCATCCGGGCCAGAGGGCTGTCTTTCCGCATCAGAATGCCCCAGGTGTCTTCCTGCGGCAGGCGCAGCCCGTCATATTTTTTCAAATCGGCAGGCTCCACAAAGACGCCAAAATCCAGCAGGCCCTTTTCCAGCCGCTCGGCCACATCGTCGGCATCGCCGCTATACAGCGAAAATCGGATATCGGGATATTTCAGCATCAGCTTTTTGCATACCGCCGCCGGCAGACGCATGGCTTCCGTTTCTCCGCCGCCGATATAGACGGTTCCCCCCACCATGTTTTCGGCGTTCTGGATATCGTCAACGGTTTTTTCGGCAAGATCGCTGATCTCGCGGGCCCGCCGGCAAAAAAGCATGCCCTCTTCCGTCAGGCTGATCCTGCGGTTGCCGCGCAGAAAAAGCGGTTTGCCCAGTTCTTCTTCCAGCTCGCTCAGCTGGCGCGACAGGGTCGGCTGAGAAATATGCAGCCGCTCGGCCGCGCCCGAGATCGTGCCCTCTCTCACCACCGCCAAAAAATAATTCAAAACGCGAAGTTCCATCTTTTTCCCTCCGTTTTCGGCATCAAAGCGGCCATTGGGTTTCCCGCCCGCCGCTTTCTTGTTATAGCTTGCAGGCATATGTAAATATTTGATATAAGCATTTGTTCTTTCTATAAAATGATGATAGCATAAAAATCAAAAGAGAAAACAATTTTTTCTTGATTCACCTTTCTTTTTTCTGTTAGGCGCTCTCTGCTTACGCGTTGTTCATTCATTTTATGGATAGGAGGATCAATTGTATGAAGATTCTGGTTTTAAACGGCAGCCCCCGCCCCAGGGGCAACACCGCGGCGATGGTGGAAGCTTTCACCCGCGGCGCCGAAGAAAGCGGCCATGAGGTTTCTGTGGTGGCGGTCTGCCAAAAAAAGATCGCGGGCTGTCTGGGCTGCGAATACTGCCACACCAAAGGCGAAGGCCACTGTATTCAAAAAGACGATATGCAGGCGGTCTATCCGCTTTTCCAAGAAGCCGAGCTGCTGGTGCTGGCTTCGCCCGTCTATTATTTCGGGTTCACGGGCCAGCTTCAATGCGCCATCAGCCGCCTTTATGCGCCCGGCAGATCGCGTTGCCTGAAAAAAACCGCCCTGATGCTTTCTTCGGGCAGCGATGATGTTTATGAGGGCGCGATCTACAGCTACCGCAGTTCTTTCGTCGACTATCTGGGGCTGGAAGATCTGGGCGTTTTCACAGCCTTCGGCGCGCAAAACCGCTCGGAAGAGCTGCTGAACCGTTTATATGAATTCGGCAAAACTTTGCGCTGAAGCCGGAAATTTGCCGCAGAGCTGAAAAACCGGGAGGTTTCTATGGAATATCGCATCAACCGCCGCACAGGCGACCGCATCAGTGTTTTGGGGCTGGGGGCCAGTTCCATTGCCCACGCCGGCGAAACCGAGGGCATTGAAACCCTTCGCTTTGCTTTTGAAAACGGCATCAATTATTTCGATCTGGCGGCGGGCGCGGCCGAAAGCTTCGCTTATTACGGCAAAGCTTTTGAGCATGACCGTGAAAAAGTGTTTTATCAGATCCACTTCGGCGCCAACTATACCACCGGCGCTTATGGGTGGACAACCGATCTGGAAGAGGTGAAGCGCTCCATCGATTGGCAGCTGGCGCGGCTGAAGACCGATCATATCGATTATGGTTTCATCCACTGTCTGGATCAGCAGCCCGATTGGCAGACTTATTGCGAAAACGGCGTGTTTGATTATCTGCGCGCGCTGCAAAAGCAGGGCGTTGTGCGCCATCTGGGGCTTTCTTCCCATGTGCCGCAGCTGGTGCATACCGTTCTCGACAGCGGCGTTCTCGATATGGTGATGTTCAGCATCAACCCCGCCTATGATTTCCATCACGGCGATTATGCCAACGGCAGCGCCGAAGAGCGCACCCGCCTTTACCGCCGCTGCGAAGCCGAAGGCACAGGCATTTCGGTGATGAAGCCCTTTGCGGGCGGCCAGCTTCTGGATGACAAGACCTCGCCCTTCGGCAAAGCGCTCACCGAGTTCCAATGCCTGCAATATGCGCTGGATAAACCGGGCGTGCTCACGGTTTTGCCCGGTGTGCGCGGGCAGGAAGATCTCAGGCGTCTGCTGCCCTTCTGCGCGGCCCCCGCCGCCGAAAAAGATTATTCCGTCATCGGTTCATTCGCGCCCGGGGATGCCGCGGGCAAATGTGTTTATTGCAACCACTGCGCCCCCTGCCCCGCAGGGCTGGATGTGGGCCTTATCAACAAATATTATGACCTGGCCCGGGCGGGCGACGAAATGGCCGCGGGCCATTACCGCAAGCTGGAAAAGCACGCCGATGCCTGCCTGCACTGCGGCCACTGCAACAGCCGCTGCCCCTTCGAGGTCGATCAATCCGCGCGGATGGAAGAGATCGCCCGCTATTTCGGCGCATGATCGTTTTGGCAAAAAAAGAGAAGGCTTTCGGGTAGATGCTCATAGGTACTATTAGTGACACCTCGGCATTATCGGGCAGGTAGGCGGACGGCGGAAGCCGTCCGCCTCCGTGTTTTATGCCAACAATCTAAAAATATCTTCTTTGCTTGTAATTGCCGGAGCAATATGCGGCTGCTGTTCCTCCGGTTCCATTGCACTGTCTACCGCGCCAATGTCGCGGTAGACTATTTTTATACTCTGCGATGCGCTGCGAGAATGCTTTGCTGAGCGCTCCCCAATCTCAATGCGCTGAATAAACAGCCGTAGCAGCTCCGGGGTCAGCTCGTCGATGGTCGTATACCGCTTCGCCTTGTCAATGAAGGCGTCTACATTGGCTGCCGACGCTTTCAGCTTTTCCAGCCGCGCTTCTTTCTCTGGAATGGCAGTTTCCAACATTTTCTGCTCGGCGTTGTAATCGGCAGAGAGCATGCGGAACTGTTCGTTGGTGACTCGACCCAAGACATTATCCTCATAGAGGCGCTTAAACAGAGATGACAGCTCACCGCTCCTGCGGCGCATGGCATCCAGTTCCTTTTGCAGACTGTTCATCTCCCGCCGCAGCTCCAGCGTGTTTTTCTGGTTGATGTAGGCAGCGAACTGCCGTTCCTTCAGCCGTGCGAAGTGCGTGACCCGGCGAAGATCATCCAGTACCACCTGCGTCAAATCAACCTCTCGAATCTGGTGCGGCGTACAGGCAGTCTTTCCGCGCTTGCCGTAAGTTGAGCATCGGAAGTAATACTGATCCTCCCTCATTTTCTCCGTTCTGGCGAGCACCATGTACTGTCCACAGTCGGCGCAGTAGACAAGTCCCGCAAATAATCCGGGTTCCTCCATACGCTTGGGTGCTCGGCGCTTGTGGCTGCGCACCTCCTGCACGATCTCCCATTGCTCCTGCGTAATCAGTGGCTCATGGGTGTTTTTGACCAGCACCTGTTCGCTCTCCGGGTTGTAAATTGCCTTCTTATTTTTGTAGGAGATGGTTGTCTTTTGCAGGGACAGCGTGTGTCCAACATACACAGGATTGCAAAGCATTTTCTTTACCGTGTCCTGATTCCATGTGCAGGGTCTGGTCGTATCCAGATTTGTGATAGCCACGCCCGTTTTCTGATAATAGTAGTTGGATGGATTGACCGTCTGCTCGCCGGTTAGGATTCGCGCAATCTGGCTCGGCCCTTTTCCAGCGGCGCACAGCTCGAAGATGTGCCTGACTACGGGAGCGGCTTCCTCGTCCACAGCCAAGCGTTTAGAGTCATCGTCGCGTGCTTTGTAGCCGTAGGATGCCTTCTGTCCCTGCATCTTGTTCATGTGTCCGATGAGGATGACCGCGCAGCCAGTCCGCTCCGCCGTGGCGCACAGCCGTTTGAAGATGGGACGTATCTCGTTGGCGCGGTGCATATCCACATCACTGCCGAGGTAGGCCTGCAGCGGGTCGAGCACGATCAGCCTTGCGCCTGTTTCAAGAACGGCTGCCTCCAGTCGTTCGTCACTGAGCGTTAGCTCTTTTCTGCTCTCGTCGATGACCAGCACGCGGGAACAGTCTGCCCCAAACGAGTCCAGCCTTGGCCTGATGGTATCCGCCAGACCGTCCTCCGCTGTCTGATAGATTGCGCTCATGGGTTCCACCGCTACGTCACACTCCGGCAGCGGCTCGCCCCGTGTGAGGAGCGCAATCATCGCCAGCACGAAGGTGGTCTTGCCCTCGCCGGGGTCGCCCTGGATAATGGTCACCTTGCCCAGCGGGATGTAAGGATACCACAGCCACTTCACCTCCTCCGACTGCACGTCGCTCATGGAGATAAGCTTGAGATCCTGTTTCATTGATTGTTCGTCCTTTCAAAAAAGTAGGAGCGAATTTCTTCGCCCCTCTACTATTATTGTGTCGAAAAATATGGTAGTCTTATAGAAAGCAAGGACAATTAAAATAACAGGCAGGACAAATAACGGAGGTGGCTATGGACGGCGATATTGTTTTCTATACCCACGGCGATCTCATTGAGATAAACGGCACGCTGCTGCGCGCCGGTGAGCTGACTGTGGATATGCTCAATCTCACGCCGGACGAGTATGCCGTCATGGCTGATACGTTCAAGCGAGCGCAGGCAGCGGAGGACGACCGTGAGCTTGACGCGATCGATGTGCTTCTGCGCCAGCGGAAGCTGTTCGCGCTCCTTGCGCAGCCGCAGGAGGAAGATTTTCAGCACAGGCTCACCCGCTATGAGCGGTATCTCCACGACGTCCGCGTGTTCAACATCACCATTCAGCATTTTATTCAGCATCTGGTTTCGCACCTGCTGAAAAACGATCCGGGGAATTACGCCGCCGCCCTGCACGACTTTTACACTGAGCCGCGCTTTGTGCAGAAATATATTGTCACGCCGCTGACCCATGGCACGGACTGCTACACCACCAATGACACCTATGCGCTCTCCTATGTCCCGCGGGAGATGGCGGACGGTCGCTTCGCCATCTGCGAGGAACACCGCACGGACAGTGTGCAGGCCGTTTTGAAGGCGGATTATATGCACGCGCTGAACACCGGCAGAAACATACTCCGCTGCAAGGTCTGCGGAAATTATTTCATGCTAAAGGGCGGGGCCCACGCGCTCTATTGCGAGGGAACCAGTCCCTACAACAGCCGCTTTACCTGCCGACAGTTCGGAACCCACGAGGTGCAGAAGGAGCTGGCGCGGGATATCCCCAAGCTACGCATCAAGCTCACCGCTTTTGAGCGAATCACCAAGGATATGCGCCGGGAGGTAATCACCCGCGAGGAGGCCCGGGCCGCCAAGGATGATGTGCGGGATGCGCTCTACGACGCGCTGCGCCGCAGCGAGCTTTCGTTGGAGGCGTTTGAGCAGACAATATCGTCAGAGGCGGTCTATGCCCGATGCGGCATCACACGAAAAGCGAAGCCCCGCGGCAGACCGAAGAAGGATGGCACGCCATGAAGCTCGGCGTAACTAACGAGGCGCTGATGGCGCTCTACGCGAAGGGCGACAGCTCAGCGCTGGACACCCTGTGCGAACAGAATCGGGGGCTGCTCCATGACCGCGCAGAGAAAATTGCCATTAAGTATCACTGCTATCGCTTCAATGACCGGGGGAATCCCACGGCCTACACGATCGAGTTGCTCTCCGATCTGGAAGGCGAGGGCATGGCGGCATTCATCGAATGTATCTGCGGTGGCGGATACATTCCCTCCAAGGGAATGCTGACTACCTATGCCGTGCCGTTTATCGACGGCGCCATGCGGCGATATCTGGAATCCAGCATGGGCACGTTGGCCATTGACCGGGGCAGCATGACGCTGGTACGAAAAGCGCAGGAAATGTACCATGTTCAAAGAATGACAGTGGATGAGATTGCGTCCGAGTTGGACATTCCCCTGTGGCTGGCCGCGAAGCATATCGACTACGCGACGCACTTTCTCTCCGTCTACGACCTCGCGCACCATGATGATGGCAATAGCGGTGATTACAGCGACGGCGTTTATGACTACATCGCGGAGCAGACGATGTTTGAGTCGCCTGACACAGCTCTCCGCAAAAAAATTCGGCATGAATATCTACATAGGCTGTTCCAAAAGTTACCGAAGAAGGAGCAGGACATTCTCGGCAAGTGCTACGGTGTATTCGGCTATGTGCGGGAGTCGCTGGACGACGTCGCCATGTATCACTTCATGAAAACCGATGCGGTGGAGAAGGCGCGGAATCGGGCGCTCGGAAAACTTCAAAAGCTCATGCGCGAGTATCCGAATCAGTATGCACTGGCAGAGGCGGCGATCCGCAAGGCCCGGTGCGAGAGCGAAGGGTCAGAGTGTTACGTCACGCCGCAGGGCGCATGGTACGCGGATGAGTGGGCGCTGGAGGAGCAGTTTCCAGCATTGGTGCAGGCGCTGATTGCGGCGTTCACAGTCATGCACGAGGCATTGGAAAAGGATCCGGTATAACAAACAAAAAAGCCCGAAGCAAGTGTTTCATGACTTGCTTCGGGGCGTAGCTTTGCGCAGATCGGAGGGAAAAGCTTATCTCAGTCTCACAATAATCCGAGCTTTTTGAGCAGGAGGACACAGTCCTTTGTGCCTTGGAGATAGCAGTGCTCGGTCTGGAGACCGGCGCCGTCTATGATACTGTTGCGATATTCCTCCAGCGCGGTTTTTTTGTCCGCATCAAGCGATTTCATGATCCCATCTGCGCGCTCCGCCAGTTCCGTCTGCCGTGCGAACAGGGCATCGGCATTGGGATTTGTACTGCGTAGGTCGCGGTACGCCTGCTGGGTCAACTCCTGCATAAGCATGTCCATGATTTCCGTGTAATCCATTGGTTATTCTCCCTCCTCATATTCGCAGCCGCTGTTTGGCCGCCAGTCGGGCGGGTTGGTGCTGCGTTCGGGTACCGTGTTTATGGTCTGGTCGATAGTCTCGCCGATCGGCTCCGGCCATTCCTGCGGCTTGGGCTGAGCGGATGTCCCTGTCAGCGTTTCATCCCCGCCGCCCATGATACCGACCTTAACGCCGGATTCGTACATGGTGTAGTCCTCCGTCCGCTGATTGGGGCCGCCCCATTCGATGAGGCCGAAGCCGGGGACGTCATAGTAGGCGTGACCGTCGATCCAAATGGCATCCGGCCCGAAGGCGGTGGGGATGGTGGTGGTTTTACCGACGAGATTGCCTTCCGCGTCGTAGAGGTATTCTTCGGAATAGACATTGTTTGGGTAGACATCGGTGTGGTATGGGTCAGACGCGGTGACCGTTGCGTCCTGCCGTGATGGTGGGGCAGTCGTGGTTGGCTTGACTGTGACGATACCCTCAGATTCGTGCGCGCTATCGCGGCTTTGGAGGGTATTCTCTCTGGTTGGGGTACTATCCCTCGGCAGCTCGGTCATGCTCTCAGACGCCGCCGCTGCGGTTGTGTTTTTTGCCTCAGAATGCGATTCTGTGCGGGTGGTATCGTACACGTATGCCGCTGACGGCTCCACCGTTGCGCACAGGCTGCTTTTTTCTTCTTCGGCGGGTAAACTCTCGCCGTCGGTGCCGCCCT
Source organism: Acidaminobacterium chupaoyuni (assembly GCF_047936785.1). Classification (GTDB taxonomy): domain Bacteria; phylum Bacillota; class Clostridia; order Oscillospirales; family Butyricicoccaceae; genus Acidaminobacterium; species Acidaminobacterium chupaoyuni. The sequence goes on along the minus strand of NZ_CP176394.1, from coordinate 616,789 downwards.
GCGGAAACGCGGCGACAGCGGCGATCCCCGCGATGGTGATTGCGCAGATGACAATGGCCGTTTTTTTCATGTCGCCTTTCCCTCCATAAATGCGGAACGAGCGCCAACCCGACAATCTCTGCCGGTGTTGGCGCTCGTTCCTGTTTGATTTGATTTACTTGATGCCCTTGCGGCGGCCAAATGACTGCGCCGCAGGTCTTTTCGTGGCTTTCTCATGGCCTGAGCCTCCCTTCAAGCACACACATTACCATGACTTTTGAAGGAAAGCTATACCGAAGCACATTATTTTTTAACAGCCGGTTAATGTTGCTTAACATCAAAAGGACGTCCTCATCCGAAAGCTGACGTAGTCCTTCCATGGCCTTTTGAACAAGTTCGGGGTTGTCGAGCTTGTCATCCAAAAATTCACACGGCGTAATGCCGAAATAGTCGCAAATGGAAAAAAGTTCACTTAGGGCAGGTAGAGATTTTCCGGATGAGATATTGTAAATATAGCCTCGGCTGTGACCAAGATCATATCCCAGCTGATATTCTGAAACGCCCCTTCTAATCCTAAGAATTCAATGAGCGCCAGTACTTGCTAACTACCTCTTTCCTCGACTTCCTTCAAGGCGCCCTTATCGCCCTGCATAGCAAAAGCTTCAAAAAGAATATTGATTGTCTTAACTGCTATTGCAAGCTGCTTCGGCGACAGCCTGTTTAGCCGGTCAGCAATCATCTGTACCTCCCCGGAGGAATCGGTTCTGTCCGAGAAAAGCGAATCCGCCGATATGGAAAGTACCTCACAGATTTTTTTCACAGAGGCGACAGAAACTCCCGCCGCGCCGCGCTCGATGGCGGAAATGTTTTTGGGGCCAAGGTCAACCAGTTCGGCAAACCGTTCCTGTGTAAGTCCGGCGTTTTCTCTTGCCAGCTTCACCCGTCTACCGATTTCAATATTTAAGTCCTTCTTTTCTCTCATACCAGCACCATCCTTCGTAGTTAGTTTATGTAATGACGCTATTGACATAAACATGGCGTTGGCGCTATAATACTAACGACGCTGTAATTATATCTCTGCAATTATTGACATTACGCACTGCCTTTATTTCGCTATTTCCTCTACAATAATTTTATTTGTGGAGGGAACCGTATGAATAAACAAGTTTATGGGTATGTTCGAGTATCTTCAAGGGATCAATGCGAGGACAGGCAACGTCTCGCCATGCTTGAGTTTGGCGTTGCGGAAGAACTGATTATTTTAGACAAACAATCTGGGAAAGATTTTCAGAGGCCCGGCTATTGTCGGCTTCTAAAAAAAATTAAGCCCGGCGACACTCTTGTAATCAAGAGCATCGACAGACTTGGCAGAAATTACAATGAGATTTTGGAGCAATGGCGGATTCTCACAAAGGAAAAACGAATTGCCATCGTAGTGTTGGATATGCCGCTGTTGGATACGCGGCAAGGGCGGGATTTGACCGGAGTTCTGATCGCAGATATTGTGCTGCAACTCTTGTCCTATGTGGCGCAGACCGAACGTGAATTCATCAAGCAGCGCCAGCGAGAAGGTATTGCAGCGGCAAAGGCAAGCGGGGTTTCGTTTGGGCGTAAGGCACTGCCCCTGCCAGATGAGTTTGAAACCGTTAGGCAGGCGTGGATGTATGGAGAGTTTTCTGGACGAGAGGCCGCCAGTAGGCTCGGCAAGGCTCATACAACTTTTTGCAGACGCTGCAAAGAACAGGAGCAGCGACGGCAAGAATGATACTAAAAAATCGCGCCAAAGGTTGACATTTTGGTACACGCCGTGTTATACTGACACTATACAAGATTTGGAAAGAAACAGGACATAGGCATCAAAATCTATGCGTGTCAAAATGTCTACCTTTTGGCGCGTTTGGAGGTGGTGTGAATGGGGATGCTTGTGTCGGTCTCCGCATAGCGGAAGATACCGACAAAAAACTGAATAACGATGAACACAGGCAAGGTCGCTGATAGCGACTACGCAAAGCTAAAGGGACTCGAAAAGCGAGTCAGCCAGTTACAGTGTCGTCTTGATATACAGCAGAAGCACTGAATGGGCAGACTCTACAGCAGGAGTCCGAACACTTTTTTACCCATTTTTATGAGGAGGAACACAAATGAATCGAACACGAAGAAAAACATTCTCGCTACTGCTTGCCCTCTGCATGGTCTTGACCCTGCTGCCGACAACGGCTTTTGCAACAGTGGCGGAATCTGATGTGGCGTCCATTGAGGATACCGGCTACGCAACCCTTGCAGAAGCTGCCGCAGCAGCCCAATCTGGACAGACGATCACGCTGCTGAGAGACGTAGAGCTGGCGGATACAACGACCGCAGCAAATGCATCAGTGATTACCCTCCCCGACGGCGTTACTCTGGATGGCGATGATTATACAATCAGTGTCGGTGCATTCGCCAACCAGAGCCATGTCCTCGGCTTTACTGCCGGAACTACCGGAATTACAGTAAAAGATATTACCATCGACGGGAACAACGGCGGAACAAATACCAACGCCAAGCACTGCATCAACGCTTTTGGTGCCGTTAATGTAACACTCGAAAATGTAACGCTCCAAAACTCCAGAACCGCCGGTATGGTCATCATGAATGGCGCTCATGTAGAGGCGACAAACCTTCTTACCTCCGGCAACGCATGGGGCGCTGTCAATGTGGACAACAACAGCGGCTACGGTACCAGCACACCGAAAACCTCTTTTACCCTCAATAGCGGCATCATGGATGAGTCCGTTAAGGTCTGGACCGAGAAACCCGCAGACGTTTCAATAACGATGCCTACTGGCTATAGCGCCTTTGTCGGTGTTGGCACCAATTTGAAGGGATTTACCTATTATACCAGTGATGTGGCTACCTTGGCTGAGGCATCCATCACGAAAGACGATCCCTCCGTCAGCACCTATTATGAAACTCTTGCGGATGCGATATCAGGAGCGACGGCGACTGATACCATTGTGCTAATTAAAGATGTCGACATTACTGCGAAGATCACTATTGATAAGAGCCTTACTCTTGACGGCAACGGCAAAACCATTACTGGCGTTGCCGCTGACAACGGCGTCTACTTTGAAATCACCAGCGGTACAGTCGTTATTAAGGACGCGACCGTCACCGGCTTTGGAAGCAGCGCAGGCACTAATTCCGGAGTGGCCGTGTTTAAGGTTCCAAGCGGAAGCGCTGTGACCAAGTTCACTGCGGACAATCTGACCATCAACAATTTCTGCCGCAGCGCCTTTGATATCCGCTCCGGCGCATTTGAAATCACGGGTTGCACCATTGACTGCAATAATGACAACAGTGCCAAGCTGACCAAGGCAGTCCTTGCCGGACTCGGCTCCACAGAAGTTACCGGCACGATCGAAGGTTGCACGATCACCAACACGGACAATACTTACTCCGACTGGAGCACAGGCGGCGTCGAAGTCTACGCTCCGGCTACCGTCGATGTCGTAGATTGCATCATGACCGGCGTAGAGGACGGCATAACAGCCAACATCTATTACGGCACAGGCAATGTTACCGTTGCTGTGGAATCCACCATAATCAACGCATCCAATAAGGCGCTGCGTGTAGATGGCAACAGCGCCTCGCAGGGCGACAACACCGCCGAGATAACAGTAGCCGGCGGCAATTATGTCGGTAATCTTGGTACAAATTTCTACGATGCGAATTGCTCTATTGCTATCTCCTCCGGTAACTTTACATCAGATCCCAGTCTGTATGTAGATAGTGGGAAAATCGCCAAGCAGAACGTACAGACTATCGGCGGCACTACATACAACTATTCCATTGAGGAACTGGCGGCGGAGGTTGAGGTTGTCCCTGCAGCTCCGGCGATTGCAGCGCCAGTTACCGAAGGAAAAGATGAGGATGACGCGGCGTCTATGACTGCGGCGGCTGACGCCATGGAAAACAATGCCCCTGCTGTCGATGGACTCGCTGGCGCAGCGGGTAATGTGGCGGCAGATATTACCGCCGATGATGTCTCGGCTGCCACCGGAGCGTTGGCTGCTGCCGGCGTTGACACAACCACCGGCACCCCGACGGTAACCGTATATGTCCAGCCATATCTGGATATCGCCGTCACTGACGCGGATGCAGCCACAGGCACATTGACCCTCGAAATCACCCCAATGGTCAAAACAGTGGCTTCCACCGCAACAACCGCTGGTGCTATCGACCTTGAAGGTGATGTTAAGAACGCAGTCCAGATCGGCACAGCGGAAGAAATGGAGATCACCACGCCTGTCACCATCACCATTCCACTGCCCTCCGGATTTGTCACCGACAATCTGAAGATTAAGCACGACAAAGCGAGCGGCGCAACTTACTACTATGCAGCAACAATCGACAACAGCGCAAGCCCTGTCACAGCTAAATTTACCGTAACACACGGCTTCTCTACCTTCACGCTTGCCGCAGATAGCCGTACCGCTGAGGTTGCATTTGACTTCAACACAGCGGCAGATGATAACCAGACCTTCACGGCGTTGACCGTAGGCGATACATTGCCGACTGACAGTAGAGCGGGCAGCTATCGTTTCGATGGTTGGAACTTTGCGGGCGTTTCCGGCGGCCCGTACAAGACGCTCACAGATGCACTGATGACCGCACTGTCCAACGTGTATGCCGCCCAGACTCCGGCTCACAGTCCAATTGAGGCCACACCTTCCTTCACTTATACCGGCGGCGGTGACGGCGGCGGCGGTGTCTCCACCTCCTATACGCTGACCTTCAACACCAACGGAGGCAATACAATTTCCAACGTTTCTAAGGACAGAGGAACCGTGATTGACCTTGCGGACTACACGCCAACCAGAGCCGGATATACATTTGATGGTTGGTACTCCAACAGCAATCTAACCACCAAAATCACCAGCGTCACTTTGAACGCAAGCACCACTGTCTATGCAAAATGGATTGAAAACAGTAAAAATCCATTTATCGATGTGGCAACCGGCACTTATTATTACGATGCGGTACTGTGGGCAGTCGAAAAAGGAATCACCCAGGGCACCAGTGCAACCACCTTCAGCCCTCTTGACTACTGCACCAGAGGACAGATCGTGACCTTCCTGTGGCGAGCAATGGGCGAACCCGCTCCCACCTCCAATGTGTGCCCGTTTACTGATGTGGATGCCGACGCTTACTACTACGATGCAGTTCTGTGGGCGGTTGAAAAAGGCATAACGCAAGGCACCAGCGCAACCACCTTCAGCCCCAACGACATCTGCACTCGCGGACAGGTCGTAACCTTCCAGTATCGCGCAGCCGGCGAACCCGCTGTTACGGCAGCTAACCCGTTCACCGATGTGAAGTCTGGGGATTATTGGTATAATGCGGTTCTGTGGGCGGTTGGCAAAGAAATCACTGTTGGCACCAGCGCAACCACATTCAGTCCGCTTGACGATTGCACCAGAGGCCAAATCGTGACCTTCCTCTATCGTCAGTTGGGCTAATAGCCGAGGCACGGACAGAAGTTGGACTTTTAGCAGTTTTACTCGAATCAAAGAGCGGTGGGAACTTGTGTTCTCACCGCTTTTTTTGCCCCCCTACCGACATTAAGCCCCATAGGTCACAAAATGTACCTATGGGGCTTAACCCTCGCCTTCTCTTTTTCTTTTTATCCATTCCTTGCAAAAAGCAGCAACAGCAGCGCCAGAAGCGAAAAATTGAGCAGGGAAAACAAGCCCAGAAACCTTCTTTTTTCCGCACCCTCGCTTTTGCCGTAAAGCTTCATCGAGATCAGGCTGGCCAGCGAGGCCACAGGCGTTCCCAGCCCGCCGATGTTCGTGCCCAAAAGCAGCGCACGGCCGTTTTCGGTGAAGCCCGAAAGCAGCACCGCTGCGGGAACATTGCTCATCCCCTGGCTGAGCAGAGCCGCCGCCACCGCTTCACGCCCCTGCAGCAGCGCGCCCATGTGGCGGCGCACGCCTTCCATCGCGCCCAGATTGCCCACAAAAATAAAAAAGCAGACAAAAGTGGCCAGCAGGCCGTAATCGATCTCTTTCCACAGCGGCCGCTGCCAAATCAGCATCCACAGCGCCACCGCCGCCAGCATCGCCTGCCACGGCAGCCAGTGAAGCACCGCGGCCAGACAAACGGCCAGCAGCAAAAACGCTGCCGCCGCCTCTTTCTTTTTCAGCGGCGCGCCGCCGCCCCGCCAGGTGAAGCTGCCCCGCGGGATCGCCGGCAGAAGCAGCGCCAGGATCACCGCCGAAACCGCCGTCACCGGCAGCACCGCGGCGAAAAACGCGCCGATCTTCATGGAATAGCGCGAAAACAGATAAAGGTTTTGGGGGTTGCCCACCGGGGTGGCCATGCTGCCCAGATTCGCCGCCAGCGTTTGCAGCACCACCGTGTAACAAAGATGCTTTTTCAGCCCCGCCGCGCTCAGCAGCAAAATGGCGAACGGCACAAAAGTGAGCAGCGCCACATCGTTGGTGATGAGCATGGAGGTGAAAAAGCATAAAAACACCAGCACGGCGCAAAGGGCGCGCACGCTTTGGGCCCGCGCCGCCAGCCGTTGGGCCAGGTGAACAAAAACACCTGCCCGCTGAAGCGCCGCCACCACCGCCATCAGGCAGAACAGCAGCGCCAGCACCCGAAAATCGATGGCCTTCACCGTGGCCGCGCCCGGCGGGTTCCAAAGCATGGTGATGGCCGCCGCCGCGGCGGAAATGCACAAAACCGTTTCGTTCTTCCAAAAATTCTTTAAGCGTTCCATTCTTTTCCCCACCGCTGCGCCGCCCTATGGCGCGGTTTTTTCTTTTTCTTCCATGCTTTCATCTTGCCGCGCCGGTTTTGCTTCTTGATAGGAGCTGTAAAACGCACAGCCCAAAATCACCGCGCCGCCCAAAATTTCACGCAGGCCGGGATATTCTTTCAAAAACAGCATGGCGAACACGATGCCATAGATCGGTTCCAACACCGAAATGATGCTGGCGGTTTGCGCACGCACCCCCCGCAGGCCATGGATAAACAGCGTATGCGACAGCGCCGTAAAAACAACGCCGAGTAATATTGTGAGCGAAATATCACGATATGTAAAGCTCGGGTGATAAAACAGCAGCGCCGGCAGCAGCAGCACCGCGGCGGAACCCTGCTCATAAAACGAGATCACCGGCGCGGGCAGTTCGGCAACCAGCAGTTTGTTGAGAATGCCCAGCAGCGCATAGGTCAGCCCCGAAAACAGGCCCCAGACCACCCCCACCAGCATATTGGCTTCTTCTTCGAAAGGGGTGACGATCATCACCCCGGCAAAGGTGACCGCCGCCAAAATCACATCCTGCCGCCGCAGTTTCTGGCGCAGCAGCAGCGGTTCCAGAAAGGTGACGAAAATGGGGAACGCCGAAAAAGTGAGCAGGCCCACCGCCACGCCCGAAAGCTGGATGGCCTGATAAAAGCTGCACCAGTGAAGCGCCAAAAGCCCGCCCAGCGCCACAAGCGCCCTGCCCTGGCCCCGTTCATGCAGGCGCAGCGAATAATGTTTGATTTGAATGAGCAGCCACAGCGAAATGGCCGAAAAAACCACCCGCCCCAGCACAATGATCATGGCGGGCTGATCGATCAGCTTGCCGAAAACGCCCGAAAGCCCAAAAAGCGCCACGGCCAAATGAATGTGGCACAGGCTTCGTTTTTGCTGTTCCATTCTCTCACCTCCGCTTCGGAATAGTATCAGTTTAACGCATTGAGCAGGGGGAAGCAAGGCGAATCTGCTGAGGTCTTGCAATTTCCGCGCGTTTTAGTATACTGATAAGTAATCTATCGCCTTTGGCGTAATCAGGAGGTCTTTTTATGGAATTGACTCAGCTGGTCCATCTGCGTGAAAGCTGCCGCCATTATCTGCCCCGCCCGGTGGAGCGCGAAAAACTGGAAGCTTGTCTGGAATGCGCCCATCTGGCGCCTTCGGCCTGCAACAGCCAGCCCTGGCATTTCACCGTGGTCACAAATCCCGAGCTTGTGAAAAAGGTGGCGCCCTGCCTTCAGGAAATGGGCATGAACGGTTTTGCTTCGCAGGCGCCGGCCTTTATCATCATCAACGAAGAAAAAGCCGCGCTGGCCGCCACCGTGGCATCAAAAATGAAAAGTCAGGATTATGCCCAAATGGATATCGGCATCGCCACCGCTCACCTGGTTCTGGCGGCGGCGCAGCAGGGGCTTGGCACCTGCATTCTGGGCTGGTTCAACGAAAAGAAATTGAAACAGCTTCTGGAGATGCCCGAAGAAAAACGCATCCGTCTGGTGATCGCCGTGGGCTATTCCGCCGATGAAGCCCCCCGCCCCAAAAAGAGAAAGCCCTCGCAGGAGATCATCGATTTTCGTGATTAAGCCTTGCCGGCTTCGGCGCGCGGCGGCCCTGCCCCCGATTTTCAATATGCGCCGCCCCGTGAAACGCCAAAACGAATCCCCCGCCGCCTTTTGATAACGGCTCACAGAAAGCCGGAATTGCTGCGAATGGCAAATCATTCGCAGCAATTTTTGGTTTGCTTGCGTGGCTCACCGGCCGCCTGCCGTGATCCCCGCTTTGCCTCTCATTCATCAGCCCCCGAAGGCCGGTGATTTGCGCCGCCCCGCCAGGCTTTGACAATTATTTACACCTGTGCTATGCTTGACCTATCATCCGATCAAACACAGGGGGGCGTGAGCCTATGACACGGAAAAATGCAAAGAGACTGATTGCGCTGCTGGTCGCATCGGCGCTGCTGGCGGTGGGCGGTCTGCCCGCCTTTGCCATGGAAACGGGCCAGGTGGGCCGGCGGCATGTGGCCGCAACAGAATGCTATATCGACAAAACGGGGCTGGTTCGCGCATGGACAGGCGAAGTGATCGCGCTGCCCGGCAAAGCGGTAGACCTCGCCGCCGGCGTCAACGCGGCGGCGGCAAACAGTGTGCTGAATACCGCCGCTGTTCTTGCCGACGGCAGTCTTTATGTCTGGGGCCGCAACCTGAGCGGCTGTCTGATTTCCGGCCAGCCCGAAAAGATTGAGCAGCCGACAAAAGTGAAGGGCCTCGCCAATGTTGTTTCCGTGAGCCTTGGCGACGGCTATGGCTTCATTGCCCTCACAAGCGACGGCGATCTTCGCCCATGCGCTGCCCGCATCAGAGCTGAAAGCCACCCGTGATGCCGCCGCGCCGGATGTGGCCGCCGCCGACCCCTATGCCTCGGAAATCGACATGCTTTATAAGGCCGGCGTTCTTCACGGCGACGATGAAGCCGGAACCTTCAGCCCGGCCCGCAACATCTTGCGGGCAGAAGCCGCCGCCATCTGCCTGCGGCTGGTGACGCAATAAAACACCGCCATCACACAACGGAGGGAAATTATGATTATCGAAGATATTGAATACCGGCTGAAAGATGGGCGCAAGGCCTGCATCCGCAGCCCCAAAGAAGAAGACATTCAAGGCGTGCTGGATTATCTCTATCTCTCAGCCGCCGAAACCGATTTTATTTTGCGTTATCCCGAGGAATGCGGGAAATACACGGCCGAAGACGAAAAGAAGCTTTTCGACCGCGTCAACGCATCCGAAAACGAAGCCATGCTGCTCTGTGTGGTGGATGGAAAGATCGCCGGCAACTGCCATATTGCCTGGAGCGGCCACCTCAAAACCCGGCACCGCGCAAGCGTTGGCATTGCTTTGCTGCGCGAATTCTGGAATCAGGGCATCGGAACAAGATTCTTTGAAGAATTGATCCGCATCGCCGAAGGAAACGAAAACCTCATGCAGATCGAGCTTGATTTTGTCGAAGGAAACGCTCGGGCCAGAGCTTTATATGAAAAAATGGGATTCCGCATCGCGGGCATAAAGCCCAACGCCATCCGTTTGAAAGACGGAACCCTGTTGAATGAATATTCGATGATCCGAGAGATCAAGCGATAATTCCCCAACGGCGGGGCTGAAAATCGATTTGTTTTCCCCATAAAAAAAGAAACGCGCGAAAATTTTCGCGCGTTTCCTTTTTTTAATCGATCAGTCTTCCATCTGTGAAGGCATCTGCCACGCATGGTGATCGGTATGCAGCAGATGATGCGATCTTTCGCCCAGGGGCTTGCCCAGATAATCGTGATAAAGATCCAGAATATCCCGGTTTTCGTGGGAGAAACGCACAACGGATTTTGCATCCAGCCCCCACAGAAGATCGCCGCGCAGGGCGGCCATTTCTTTGCCGTCGTGGATAGGCTGTCCGCCGCCGCCGGCGCAGCCGCCGGGGCAGGCCATGACTTCCACAAAGTCATAAGCGACTTCGCCGTTTTCCACGGCTTCCATCAGTTTGCGAACATTGCCCAGCCCGCTGACAACAGCCACGCGCACATCGCCCGCGCCGGGGATCGAGAACACGGATTCTTTCCAGGGCCTGTCGCCGCGAACGGAACGGAAGGCATCGGGATCGGGGTTCGCGCCGGTGACAAGGTAATAGGCGCTGCGCAGCGCAGCATCCATCACGCCGCCGGTGGCGCCGAAGATCACCGCCGCGCCCGAACCGGAACCCAGCGGGTTATCGAACTGCTCTTCCTTCAGATCCATGGGGCGGATATGTTCGCTGCGGAGGATGCGGGTCATTTCGCGGGTGGTGATGGCCACATCCACATCCTGATCGCCGCAGGCATCCCGCATGGTGGGGATCTCGCATTCATGCTTTTTCGATACGCAGGGCATCACCGAAACCACAAACATCTTGTGGGGGTCAATGCCCATCTTTTCGGCAAAATAGCTCTTTGCCACGGCGCCGAACATCTGCTGGGGCGATTTGGCGGTGGAAAGATTGTCGGTATAAGACGGGAACTGCGATTTGAGGAACCGCACCCAGCCCGGGCAGCAGGAAGTGAACATGGGCCAGACATATCTGTCGCGGTGGGTGAAGCGTTCCACAAACTCGCTGCCCTCTTCCATAATGGTGAGATCGGCAGAGAAATTGGTATCGAACACATAATCAAAGCCGATGCTGCGCAGGGCGGCGGCCATGCGGCCCGGTGTGGCGAAAGAAGGTTCCAGCCCAAAAGCTTCGGCCCACGCCACGCGCACAGCCGGGGCGACCTGCACCACAGTGGTGATCTCGGGGTCGCCCAGCGCATCCAGCACGCGAGAAGTTTCGTCGCGGGCGGTCAGCGCGCCGGTGGGGCAATGGGTGATACACTGGCCGCAATAGGTGCAATCGGTATCTTTCAGCAGCCTGTTTTCGGAAACATCGACGGTGGTGCGGGAACCGGTCCCCGCGATATCCCAGATATGCATATCCTGGATCTTATCGCAGACCTGCACGCAGCGCATACATTTGATGCATTTGCCGGCTTCGCGGATGACCGGGGTTGACAGGTCGATCACCGAAGGTTCGGGCTGCACAGCATAGGGCTGATAATGGATATTGAGATCCTCCGCCAGATTCTGCAATTCGCAGTTGCGGCTGCGGATGCAGGTGGTGCAGGAGGTGTTATGCTGAGATAACAGCAGGCGCAGGTTGGTGCGCCGCGCTTCGCGCACGCGGCGGGAATTGGTATGCACCTGCATGCCTTCCGTCACATCGTTGTCGCATGCGGGAACCAGGCGCTCGTAACCGTCCACTTCCACCACGCACATGCGGCAGGCGGCGATTTCGTTGAGGCCCTTCAGGTAACACAGATGCGGGATCAGAATGCCGATGCTCTCTGCCGCATCCAGAATGGTCGTGCCCTCTTCTACACAAACGGGGCGGTTGTCGATGATTGCATTTACCATTTTTCCACGCGTCCTCCCTTAAAGACTCCGTAACCGAAGTGGTCGCACCGCAGGCAGCGGGAAGATTCCTGCTGCGCTTCTTCCGGCGTCATGCCGCATTCGATACAGATGAAGTCGTTTTTGCGTTCGCTGGCGTCGCGTTCCGTGGTGTTGACCCTGCCGCAGGCATGCAGGTCATAGAAACGGGGCTCGGGCATTTCTACATCCGTGGTGATTTCGTGATGGAAGCCCAGATATTCATCGATATTCGCGGCGGCGACCTTGCCGGCCGCAATGGCGCGGATAACGGTGGCGGGGCCTGTGACACAATCGCCGCCGGCAAACACGCCATCCATATCGGGAACGGAGGTGCTGTTATTGGCAAGCAGTGTGCCGCGGCGCTGGATCTTGATGCCCGATTGTTCGAAACCGCGGCTTTCGATGCCCTGGCCGATGGCCACAATAATCAGATCGGCGGGAATGCGGCGGGCGGGAACATCCGCGGCTTTGGGGGCGGGGCGCCCGTTGGCATCCACCTCGCTGATGATCTGGGGCTGTGTCCACAGCGCGCAGGCATTGCCGTTTTCATCGGCTTCGATGCGCACCGGCGCTTCCAGCGCCAGAACCTCCGCGCCTTCCGCGATGGCGCCTTCCACTTCTTCGGGCTGCGCCGTCATGTCTTCCTGGCGGCGGCGATAAACGCAGGAAACCTTTTTGGCGCCCAGACGAACGGCGCTGCGGGTCACATCCATGGCCACATTGCCGCCGCCGATGACCACGATGGTTTTGCCGGTGAAATCGGGCATTTCGCCGTCGCCGATGCCGCGAAGCAGCTCTACCGCCGAGGTGACGCCCTTGCTGTCTTCGCCTTCGATGCCCGTCTTTTTGTCGGTATGCGCGCCGATGGAAAGATAGAAGCTGTCATATTGTTTTTTCAGCTCTTCCATGGTGATGTCTTTTCCGACTTCCACATCTGTATAAACCTTGATGCCCAGAGAGAGAATCGAGGCAATTTCACTATCCAGCTTGACGCGGGGCAGGCGGTAATCGGGAATGCCGTAGCGCAGCATGCCGCCCAGCTGTTTACGCTTATCATAAATGGTGACATCATGGCCCATCAAAGCCAGATAATAAGCGGCCGAAAGACCGCCGGGGCCGCCGCCGATCACAGCGACTTTTTTACCGGTGGCTTTGGCGCATGCGGGCTGGCCGACTTCTCCCGCCTGATCCACCGCATAGCGCTTAAGGGCGCGGATGTTCACCGCGTCATCCACCATTCTTCTGCGGCAGCGCGCTTCGCAGGGATGCTCGCAGATATAACCGCATACCAGAGGCATGGGGTTATCTTTGCGAATAAGCTTCACAGCGTCGGCATAGCGGCCCTCGCTGACCAGCGCCACATAACCCGGGATATCCACGCCCGCGGGGCAGAGCGCCACGCAGGGAACGGGGTTATGCAGGTTGCCAAGGCAGCGGTGGCGAAGGATATGCTCTTCATAATCATCCCGAAAACCGTTCAGCCCCGTAAGCACCAGCCGGGCGGCCTCGGTGCCGATGGCGCAATCGGCGGTATCCATCACCGTTTGGGCGGTGTCTTCCAGATGGTGAAGGTCACGCATGGTGGCTTTCCCATCGAGGATCTTTTCAAGCATATTGGCGATCTGGGTCAGGCCGATGCGGCAGGGCACGCATTTGCCGCAGGTCTGGGCGCGGCAGAGGTTCAGAAAATTCAGCGCCAGATCGACCGGGCATAAGCCCGGAGGGCTGGAAGCGATGCGCTGCTCCATGCTTCGATACAGTTGATCCACAACGGTTTGCGCATGACTGGGGGTTTTGATATCGAGTCTGCTCATTGTGTTCACTCCTTATATTCTCTCTCTTGCTCGATCAATCCGGAAGGGAACCGATGAATGTTCAATATGCCTTGAGTCGCAGACAGTGACTCAGCAGAGTAAGTAAATTATAACATATTTCCCGCAAAATGTCTTACTGTTTTTATTGACTTTTATCATATTTTATTGAAAAAAATCTATTGATTGCGCTTGATTCAATAATTTTTTCGATAAGCCCGCAAACGCTTTCCCAAGCGGCAGCGCCGCGCTCCATCGGTTTTTGCCGCCGGCGCTGCCTTTCGGCGCCATCTTCAAAGACTGCATAAAATGGAAAGAAGCGCCAAAAAAGAATCTCTTCTTCTTTGGCGCTTTTTCTTTTTGCCGGGGCGAGGCCCGCCGCCAAACGCGGCGGGCAAAATCGTTCCCCGGAGGGGAACATGACGGTTTTTTTCGGATCTCCCCTGCGGGGCCGAATCTCCTTGCGCGCGATGCTGCGCGGGCCTGCCTGACCCTTTGTGCTTTCAGCTCTTTTCGGAATGATCCTTCTCTTTTTTTGCCGCGCAGTAACTTTCAATGGCTTTGCTGAAAAACGCGGCAAGGCCGGGGGCCACGCTGTCGATATTGCGGGTGAAGCGTTCATCCGCCACATACATCTGCCCCAGACCCGCCAGGATTTCATCGGTGCAGTCATAATAATTTTCGGTGATGAAGCGCTGCCAGCGTTCCACCAGCTGCCGGGCGCGGGGGCTTTCGGGGCCTTCTTCGCGGCAAGCCGCCAAAGCCGAGAAAATTTCTTTCATCCCCTCGCCCATGGCCTGCCAGCCGGCGTCATCGTTGTGTTCCATCCGCCGGATGCTTTGGCGATAAGCCTCGGTGTTTCCATATTTTTCGCGGGTCTCTTGGGCATAGCGCTCCTGCGCCCGCTTGAGTTCACTGCCGTCAAAGGCTTTCAGATCCATGATCGGTTCTCCTTTCAAACGCTTTCGCACCAATTCCAGGATGCGATCGAGCCGTTGGCGCTTGAGCATCAGCAGGGCTTCCTGCTGTTTCAGCGCCGTTTCTTCTTCATAAGAAGGCGATTGCAAGATCCGGGCGATCTGCTTGAGCGGAAATTCCATCTCGCGCAGCAGCAGGATCTGCTGCAAACGCAAAATTTCTTCTTCGCCATAGCCGCGGAACCCCGCCTGATTCACCCGCCCGGGGCGAAGCAGCCCGATCTCATCATAATAATGCAGCGTGCGCACGCTGATGCCGCAGAGTTTGGCCACCTGGGCCACGGTTTTTTCCTGAGCCATGGTTTCCACTTCCCTTCCGATCTTTAGCATATACTATGACGCAGCGTGAGAGTCAACACCTTTTTTCAGAAAAGTCAAAAATTTTCCGCTTCGGCCGCCGCGCAAGGAGGCAGAAAAAGGCGGAAAAGCAGTTTGATGCTTTTCCGCCCTTTGAACCACCGGCCGGTGGAAGATTATTTTTTCAGCCCGTCGATCATGCGGTTGACCGCGATCTCAACATTTTCGCGCTTGGTGGCCAGGTTCATGCGCACAAAGCTGCCGAAGCGTTCGCCGCCGAACCATTCGCCGTAATCCAGCGCCAGCTTGCATTTGCCCTGCATGAATTCTTTGATCTCTTCGGGTTTCACATAAGCGCCCAGATCGATCCACAGCAGATAAGTGCCTTCCAGCGGCGATACCACCACACCGGGCAGCGCCTTCATCAGCGTTTCAGAAGCATATTTGGCGTTGCCTTCCACCACCTGCTTCAGTTCTTCAAACCACGCTCTGCCCTTGCTATAGGCGGCTTCCACCGCGATATAGCCCAGCGCGTTGCCGCTGACGATGCGGATATTGGTGGTGAAAGCATCCCAAAGCCCGCGCAGCTTTTCATCGGGGATCACCACGATGGAATTTTGGCAGCCCGCCAGATTGAAGGTTTTTGTGGCCGCCGTCACGGTGATGAGCATATCATCATATTCGCCCACAGTGGCGGTGGGATAATGCACATGGCCGCCGAAGGTGAGGTCGTGATGGATCTCATCGGAAATGACATAAACATGGTGCTTGCGGCAGATTTCCATCAGGCGCGCCAGCTCTTCTTTCTTCCAGACGCGGGCCACGGGGTTATGGGGCGAACAGAGAATGAAGGCTTTCACATCGTTTGCGGCGATCTTCTTTTCAAACGCTTCAAAATCGATGGAATAAACGCCGTGATCGTTGATAAGATCGCAATCGATCAGCTTTCTTTTATTGTTATTGATGGCGTTGAGGAACGGATAATAAACCGGGGTCAGGGTGATGACGCTGTCGTTTTCACGGGTCAGCATCTGAAGCATCCAGTTGATGGCCGGCACAACGCCCGGCGCAAAGCGCATCCATTCTTTTTTGACCTCATAGCCATGGTAGGTTTTTTCCCAGTTGATAAAGCTGTCATAATAATTCTGGGGGATCTTATAATAGCCCATCACGCCAAAATCCACATAGGCGCGCATGGCATCCATCACACAGGCGGGAACCTTGTAATCCATATCCGCCACCCACATGGCGTGCAGGTTTTCTTCGCCGAACATGGTGGTCTGGCCATCCCATTTATTGCAGTCTGAGCCTTTTCTTTCCACATAAACCAATTGCGACATTTCGGGGAGCCTCCTTCAAAATTTTGTTCAGTTACAGTATTTATCATTTTTCACGCTTTGTCAACCGCTCATTTTTTAATAATCAGCTTCTTTTTTGATTTGCAGCTGCATTTTCCGCAAGTTTTTCTGAATTTTATTTGTTTGCCGCATTTTCTTTTTATCCCTTATAAAAATTTATCCATTTTGTTAAGTTCATTGACATTCCCGATGGATCACCGCCGATTTATCAAATTTCAAAATATCCGCCGCTTCTCGGGGCAAAGCAAAAGGGCCTGCCGCGATTTTGCGGCAGGCCCTTTGAAAAGCCGGCTTTTATTTCATGCTGGGCATATCGCTTTTGTTCTGGTCGGCCTGCAGATATTGGCGCTGGCTAAAGCCCAGCATGCCCGCCACCAGCGAGGTGGGGAACATTCTGGTGGCGCGGTTGAGCTTTGTCACGCTGTCGTTATAGATCAGGCGGCTGGCGCGCACCATGTTTTCATATTGGTTCACCGAATCCATGGTCTTCTGATAGCTTTCGTTGGCTTTCAGTTCGGGGTAGCTTTCAGAAACCATCGAAATGCGCCCCAGGGCTTCGGTGATGATGTTTTCCTGCGCCGTCACTTCATCAGGGGTCGATTTTTCGGTGATGACGCTGCGGCGGGCGCGGATCGTCTGAAGCAGGGTTTCACTTTCATGGGCGGCATAGCCCTTTGTGAGATCTAAAAGCGCCGTCAGCGCATCAAAACGCGAGGATAACTGCACGCCGATCTGGCTCATGGCGTTATTGATGTTTTCATCCAGTCTCACCAGATTCCGCTGGGTAGACATCACCCAAAGCACGACCAAAACGACCAGCGCCAAAAGAACGATCAAAACGATTTCCATTCCAAATTCCTCCTAATGATTTTTCTGGGCCTCTGTGTGTGAAAGAATTGCCTTTAGTATAACAGATATTTCCGAAAATAGCGAGTGTTTCCGTTATGCAGAAAAAACGCCCTTTTTCACGATGGAAAAAGGGCGTTTTCTTTATTTTGCGTTGGTTTTTTGCGGTTATTTCAGCGGCAGAAGCCCCAGTTTTCTCAGTTCCATGGCCGCATAGCCGCTATAGGTTTTTGTGCCGATGGCGGTGTTCACCTGAACATAGAAGTTCATGGTTCCCTTTTCCGATTCACCGAAGGCATCCAGCACCGATTGCGGCAGATAGATCTTATAAACGGTGTTACTGCTCAAATTGCGGTTTTCCACCGGTGTTCCATCGGCCAGATAAAGCTGAAAATTCTTCACTTCGCTGGCGTTGGTGGTGAATTTGTCAGAAAGCGCAACCGCTTCGTCATAAGCGTTTTCATAATAGAATTTCACCGAAACCGATTTGCTTGAAGAAAGGTTCGGGTCTGTGATGACGAAAGAAACCGCGCGTTCTTCCGATTTGAGGTCATCACCCGCCAGAATGGTTCCCGCAAAGGTGTCTGTGCTCTTATATTCCGCGGGGAAATAGCTGGCGTTGATGGTGTTGCCCGATTGCGATTTGAATTCCACCTTGGCGGCTTCCGCGCCGGCGCGGTAAGCGGCGATCATGGTGTTCACGAACAGCTGGGCTTCGGCATCGGTCACATCGCCGGGGCTATGGCCGGCGCCCGAATAGGTGACATTGCCTTTGTTATAGATATAATATCCGTTGACGGCATCGTTTTTCATTTTGTCATAGGTGCCGCCCGCAAGGCAATACCACACCACAGTGTCATCTGAATTCATGTTCAGCTGATAATATTGTTCATGGGTGGATGCCACCGACATTC
The DNA here is from genome assembly GCF_047936785.1 of Acidaminobacterium chupaoyuni. Lineage (GTDB taxonomy): Bacteria > Bacillota > Clostridia > Oscillospirales > Butyricicoccaceae > Acidaminobacterium > Acidaminobacterium chupaoyuni. Next base: position 598,835 of record NZ_CP176394.1, on the reverse strand, counting down.
TTGTCTGATTCAGGTTATAGGGGAATGTGGTGATCTGGCCCTGATTGGTCTGGGAAACCGTTGTTGTTGCATAAGCGCTTTCAACAAGGTTGCCGTCGCCGTTTGTGTTCACGCTGATGCCGCTGTTCATGGTCTTCTGGTTTTTTGCGTTCGAAAAACGCAGCATGGTCAGCGAGGTGAAGCCTTGGGTGGAATAGAGCGTGCCGGCCTTCTCGGTTTTCGGCTGATAGGCGATGCTGTAGCCCGCATCTTTCAAGGTTTGGGCCGTTGTGCTGTTGAAGCCGCTGTAGCCGCCCGCCACAAGGCCGCCTTTCTGGGGCAGCGGCGAATAGGCGGTGATGCCATATTGGCGGTTCGTCACGCCATAGCGATCAAGGCCCACCGCGTCGCGGATGACCGAGTTGAAATAATAGCCCCAGTGCCACTGGCCGCCATAGATATTGCTGTTTCCTGTGGTGGTTTGATAATTGCGCACAGGCAGGTTGACATAAGAAGTGTTATCGTGGGTGAACAAAACCGCTTTGCCGCTGTCGATATAATCTACCACGGCATTGGAAGCGTTCAGCGAAAGCCCGCCCCACGACTGGCCATAGCCATAGCCATCGCCAAAGCCCAAAATCAGCATGTTGTATTGGCTGAATTCGGCATCCACCGCGGCTTTCGACATGGAATCGAAGTGCTTAATGGGTTGTGTGGTGACTTTGATATCATAGATCCCCTTGCTGCGCAGCGAATCGAACAGGCCATGATATTTCGTGTTGCCTTCGAGTGTAAAGTCGCCATAGGTGATCTGCAAAATTTTCAGTTCTGTGGCTTTGGGCGGTTTGATATAAGTATAACCCTTCTGCGAAGCATGGATCTGATCTGAACCGACCTTCACCACTTCCACTTTCCACGGGATGATGCCCGCGAAATTATCGGGCAGCACGCGGGTGATGGAATAGGCCGTTTTATCCCTCAGCTCACTGGGGGTGATCTTTTTGCCCGCCGTTTCATCGCGGATCAGAAGGTCGGTGAGTTCTTCACTGGCCGCATAACGGCCGTCGGCGTTCAAATCGATATAAAGATGGCAGGTATAGCGGGTGGAAGAGGGGGTGCTGTCGGTGGGGTTCTCGATCCGGAAGCCGAAAGACAGCGTCTGGCGATCTACCAGGCTGGCGCTCAGCTGCGAATCTCCCGTATATTCCGCGGGTTTGTTCGTCATCACCAGCGAAGGCTTCGAAAGGTTCAGATATTTCAGAACCGTGTTTTTCTGCGCCTTGGCTTCGGCGGCGGGCATCACATTGATCTGGGGCAAAATGCCCGTCATGGTTTCATACAGCACAGAACTGCTGTCGATGCGATCGGGGTCCACCGCGTAATCGGTAGGCTCGCGCCGGGGGATCACCGCGTCTTCCACGCGGCTTGTGCCCACCTGGGCGGCATAGCTTGTGGCTGCCTTGCCGGTTACACTGTAATACAAGATACGATTACCGCTTTGATCGAAGACCTGCCAATAATAATAAGTAGCGTCTGTGCTGATCACCGGCTGAGAAGATCCTGTCTGCCACTCTGAATTACTGTAGTCATAAAAATAATAGCTGTAGTTTGCCTCGGGGGTCATTTTTGCTGTCAGTGTCACGCTGCCTCCGCTGGCGACCTGTGAAACCGAAAAGGCATATTTTGTGGTGTCTGTCACATCTCGTGTGGGGTGACTCCACCCCCAAAAACCCGATTGCCGGGTTATTGCCTGTGTATAATAGGTTTTTCCGCCCACTGTCACGCGGCAGCGATAAGTTCCGCCATTATCACCCACCGTAAGTTCAGCGCCGGTCGCGTTTTTTACGGTCTTCCACGCATTCCCCTTGAGTTGCTCCCACTGATAAGCGGGGGTGGTGCTCCAGATGTTATCATAGCTTACCGTATATTTCGTGCTGTCCCACCAATCCGTGGTGCCGCTGACGCGGAAGGGATATTGATTGGCCCAACTGTAGGTGGTGTCGCTGATTTCCACATTGCTGCCCTGTTGGATCACCGTAACACGGTTGCTGGTGGCCACATAGCCTGCATCTACCTCAAGCGTTGCCTTGCAGGTATAAACGCCTGTAGCTGTGGCATAAGCGCGGTAAGTCTGGCTTGTGGCGCCGCTGATCGGCGAGTTTCCGAGATACCACTGATAGCTGATGGTGCCCGCCAGCGCAGGTTCTGTGGAAGCCTGAGCCGAGAGGTTCAGAATGCCGCTTTGAATGCTGCCCGTGATGGTGACGGAAAGCGTGGTTTCTTTGCGTTCGGGCTGGCCGGGCCGCACCAGATCATCCGACAGGATGATGGGGAAGCCGGAGTTTGCAAAGTTTTGCAGTTCCTGTTTTTTGCGGTCGGTGATATCATTGCCCGAAAAGCGATATTCCGAAACGGCCGAATTGATGCGCGCCGCCGAAAAATCCCGTGTGGTCGCGCCGTTATAAAAGCTGGGGATGGTGAACCAGCTGCTGCCGGAATAATCGGCATCCACCAGCCCGCTGAGCTTCAGGTTGCTGTAATAGCGGTCGCCGATGTTGGAATAAAGCAGACCGCGCATGGAAGGATCGTTATAAACGGCCACCGGTTTGCCGTTTTCGGTTTCGGTATTGAAGCCGCTTGTGCTGGCGCCCAGATAGACCATGTCATATTGTTCGTTGATATCTTCGATCTTGGCGATGAATTCCGCCGTTGACATCACGGTGACATGGATATTCGCCGCGGTAAGCCCGCTATCGGAAGGCAGCCATTCCAGAACCTTGCTTTCATTGCCTTTCAGTTCGCTGCCCTGTGTCTGCGGCTCGATCTCTAAAACGCGGATCTCTGTTTTGGCGTTTTCTACGCGCTGGCCTTTGAAGTTGATGATATAGCGAAGGCAGCCCGCCATGGTCACTTCTTCCGGCAGCTTTTCATCGGCCGTCATCTGCGCCCTTGTGCGCAGGAAGTTTTCATATTCGATCTCTTTCATCACCGCATAGTAAGGGGTGCCTTCGGTGCTCCAGAGGCTGCTGGCGAAAGGCAGGCCGAACTGGGCGGTGGCCAGCTGCTGCCGCTGGGCATCGGGCCAGAAAGAATAAACGCTGTCATCGATAAGGCTCTGAGTTTTTCCGCCGCCCAGGGTCTGGGCCAGCTGCGACATCACCGCCTGATTGCTGTTTTGCAGGCGGGCATCGATCAGCACAGGGCGTTTATCCGCCGCCGCCTGCACGATCAGGTTGGCCTGATCGGCGCTGAGTAAATTCTGCTCATAGCCTTTCATCATCTCGGCGCCGCCGTTTTCCCAATCATAGCCCGCCGAAACCACCAGCATATCGGCGTTTTGCAGCATATTATCGGTGACCTCGGCGGGGGTCAGCGAAAACACTTTCACTTTTACAGGGGTGTCTGCCTGGTCGAACACCTTGCCAAGGAACCACTGGGCGTTGGTATAACCGCCCGAGATCTGCACGCTGCTGTAGCGCACGGGCATGGCGGGTTCGCTTTCGCTGAGGGTCATGGAATAATCGCCCTGCCCCTGCCCCGCGTAAACATAGCTGTTGGCCTTCATGGCGAAATAGCCGTTCGCCACTTCTTCAAAGCCATCGGCCTGCGCGCTGTAGCAGGCGGTATCCGAACGCTGGTCATAGGGCCGCCCCGTGGTTTCCACGCGGTAATAGGTCTGCGAAAGATCCAGCGTCAGGTCTTTGCCCAAAATGCCCACATATTGATATTTTTTGGGGCCGTCGGGCTGCTGCGCATCCACGGGTGAAAGCAGATACATGGCCTGCCCTTTATAATCGGAAGGGCTGTGGTTGTCAAGATCCAGCTTTGCGAAAGTGGGCGCGTAATAATAAAGCCCGTTCTGTGTGGCGGTTTCATAAGAAAAATATTGGATGCTCTGGTTTGCCGTGCCCAGGCCCTGGCCGTTTTCATCCACGGCCAGCGTGGGGTCGCTGTTCTGATCGAAAACGCCCTGGTTCTTGCCCTGATAAGTGAATTTGGCATGAAGCTGCGTTTCTTCTTCGCGCTTTGCGCCGCCGCCATCCACGAGGTTCAAAGTCTGCGCGTTTTGCACAGGGGTTTCCCAAGGCATCTGCTCGCGGTAATCGCCCGCGCTTTGCAGGGGCGTTGTGCCGGCATCGCCCAAAAGGCCCAGGCCGCGCAGTTTTTGAAACACGCCGTTTGCATAATCGGCGCGGGCCTGCGCCCCTGTCAGCGCAGCGGCCGCGCTGCGCCATGCGGCGGTGGGTTCCTGATCTTTGATATAATAGCCCATGCTGCCATAGCCCATGCCGTTTTTCGCGCCGTAGGGCACGATCTCTACAATGGTGAAAGGCAGACCGGATGTTGTTTTTTCCTGTTTGATGCTTTCGATGTGATCCAATGATTTATAGGCCAGCACCACATCCGAACCCATCAGTGTGGTCATAAACATCAGCACCGCCAAAAAAAGCGCCGCGGTGCGGGTGGTCTTTTTCCCGATGCCTTTCTGTTTTTTCATGCTTATCGCCGTTCCTTTCCGGATCATTTCGCCGCCAGAGCCTGTTTCAGTTCTTCGGCCGTGGCCGCTGTCAGGGGTTTATTTCTCAGCGCGATCACCTGATTCCCCCGATATTCTTTCTGACCGCGTTTCATGGTGAGGGTGATGGCGGCAGATTTCACATGGCCTTTCGCCGTGTCGCCGGCAAAGCTCACTTCCAGCTGGGTCACATGTTCTGCCAAAAGATCCTGCGCCTGATCGGCTGTCAGGCTTTCATCTCCCTCGCCGTAATAAATGCATTGATCCACACTGTCATATCGAAAAATGCGCTGACGGCGTGTGCCGTCTTCTTGCTCGTGGATAACGGTCAAAGCGTTCCGGTCGGGTTCCCAGCAGATGCCGCCGTTGCAATCGACGATCTGCTCTTTCATCTGGGTCATGGCCAACTGCGATTCCATTTGCAGGCGCAGGGTATAGCTGACCGTGCTGTAGCTTTTTGCGCCGGTGACCATGAACCCCGTCACCGCGATGGCCACCAGCCCCATAATGGCGATGGTCACGATCAGTTCCACCAGGGTGAAACCACCGCGATTGTTTTTCATTCGCTTCATGCCGCTTCCCCCTATTCTTCGATGCGATGATAGCCCGTAGAGGGTGTCAAAGCGATAGTATATTTTTGCACCATCACCGCCCGGCAGGTCTCTTCACCGCTCCAGGTGAAGCCGGGGGTGTTTTTGAGGGGCAGAAAAGCCCCCGTTTTGCGGTCGAAAGCCAAGCAGAGCGGCTGGGAATCGCTGATCTGATATTCCGCGGCGCCGGCCAGAAAAGCGCAGGCCAGCTGCTGGCCGCCCAGCTCTTCTTCTTCGCGCTTTACGCCGTTTTCATAATAAACGGCATAATATTTCCCGTCTGTTTCGGTGATGCTCAAATAAGGGTTTTTCGCGCCGCTGAGGGTGCTGACGCGGCATTGGGAAAGCAGCGAATCGATGGTATGCGCCGCCTGCCGGGCCTTGCGCCCCGAGATCAATGAGATCGAAACAGAGGTGCTGGCCGCCAGAATGCCCAAAATGGCGATCACAACGATCAGTTCCACCAAAGTGAATCCTTTTTTATGTTTCAAGGCGCCCGCCCCTCCTTTCGTTATTTTTGTGTCCAGTTCTTATAACGCACCAGTTCGCCCAGTTTCCAGTTATAAGTGTCTTTGCCGCCCACGGCGTCGGTGGTGTCTTCCACGCCCACATTCAGAAATTCGCTGAACCGGTAATCGGTGCCGCCATGGGTGGCGGCGGAAGCAAACGCCGAAACCACTTCGCGCTCGCTGGCATGCACGGATTGATTCATATCGATCACGCCGCCCGAAACGATGAGGCCGCTGAAATCCCGCTCCACATCCACATCGCCTGTGGCGAGGATCAGCTGCACTTTAGCGGGCGTTTCACTGTCGATGGTATAATTGCCGCGAACGATCAGCGCCACCACATCGCCGCTGCCATCGGTGAATTCCAGCTTCTGGCCTTCCACCGGCAGAACGGTTTTGATCTTTTCTTCGTTGACGATATAATCATAGGGGTTGTCGGCGGTGGTGGCTTCGGGGGTGGAGGTCAGGGTCTTCTTCAGCTGTTGATACATGGTCTCCAGCTGTGAAGCGGGGGTGATGATGCTGTCGCGCGCCACGGCGCTGCGCAGCTCATAGCTGCCCTGATCGTTTTTGGTCAGCGAATAGCCGCTGGTCTGCATGGTGCCCACCGTGGAATTGAGGGTGGTATAGAGGCTGAGATATTCGGTGATCTTATCTTTATTCACCGTGAAATAATCTTTGAAATAAGCGTTGGCGTTTTGCAGCGTGTCGAACTGCATGAAGAAATAAGTGGCTTTCTGGCCGCTGCCCAGCCCAACGATCACGGGCTTCATGGCAACGCCATAGCTTGCCAGCGTTTTCTTTTCTCCGCCGATGCTCCAAAGCTGTTTGGCGCTGTCGATGGCGGGGGAAGGGCTTGGCTGAGAAACGCTTTGCACCACCGGGTTGCGCGTTTCGCCGATCAGATATTCCGTGGGGATCAGATAGGCCCGCTGATCGCTTTTAACGGCCATCGATTGCCCCATCATCACATCGCTGTTGAGCACGCCGTTTTGCCCGTTGACGAAGCTTTGCCCCGCCAGCATCATTTTATCGATGCCGGTCAGATCGAGCTTTGTGTTGCGGCCGTTGACCAAAATGGCGCTGCTTTTTTCGGGATGCACCAGGTCGGCGCCGAAGCCGTAATATTGGCCGCCCAAAACGGCCGCGCTGCCGCTGCCTTCCAGCGCCAGGTCATCGGCCAGATAAGTGCTGCCGCCGAAAGCCACGCTGCCCCCCGTGAGCACATTGACGCGGTTCGCCCAAATGGCGGCGCTGTCGGTCACGGTCATACGGCTTCTGCCCGAAAAGCCTTCGCCTTTCACGGTCATATTCCCGCCGCAGATCAGGCTGCCGCCCGTGACGGTCAGCGAACTGCCGGTGGCATCGATGTTCATGCTGCCCGCATAAGCGCTGCCCTGGATGCTGAGCAGGCTGTTGCCCCGCACCTGTTTGAGTTCTTTTTTGGCCACCACGGCGAATTCGGGCAGGCCCGAAATATTATATTCCGACAGCACATAATAGAAATCGGGCATATCGATGGTCAGATCGGTGGTCACTGTGCCCACAAAGCCGCTTTTCGCGTTGTCGCAGGTGACTTTCACATTTTGAATGACGATCTGCTTATGCGCCGCGTCATAAACGGCGGTGGGGTTTTTTCCCTCTGCCGCGGCAAGGGTCACGCCCTCGGGATGGGTGAGAAACGCCTTCATCACCGCGGTCTGATATTGATAAGAAGAGCCTGTCCAGGTGAAAAGTGCCTGCTCGGCGCTTTTCCAGCCCCAAACTTCCTGGCGGAACTGTTCCTGAAACCTGTCGGTCATATTGGTGGCAAAATCGGGGTCGCTATAGCGCACCAGCACTTTGTTATAAGCCGAAGCGATGGATTCCGTGACCACCTGCTGGATGCCGGCTTCCACCTCTTTCATGGCGTCGGATGCGTCATAGAAGCTTTCTTCGCCCCGGCGCTGTGTCACCTTCACCATAAAGCCGGTGTAAGACATATAAAGCAGCGTCGCGCCCAAAATGGAAACGAACAGCATGGCAACGATCACCAGCACGATGCTGGAACCCTGCCTGCCGCGCAATATTTCAAGCGCTTTTTTCCATTTTTGTTTCATTTGGCGTTCTCCCCTTTTTATCGGGCCGCTGCCCGCGGCAAAAGCTTTGTTTGCGAATAGGTTTTTCTTATTGCAGCAGCGTCGTTTCCGCCACATACAGCGGCGCGGCGTTAAAATCATCTTCATTGCGATACAGCGCGATCTTCACCTGATAAAAACGGTTTTGCGCCGTTTTTGAAACCAGTTCACCGCTGCAGCGATAGCTGTTGCGGCTGAAATCGCCATAATAGATCCAGCTTTTCACGCCGCCCAAAGCGGCGTCTGTGACCAGATGATAGCCCGCGTTGGAAAACAGCTTGGTTTCGTTTTCTTCGGCCACGCCTTCCGAATGACGCAGCTGGATCTCGGCGCGATAGGTGTTTTCTTTGGCGGTCAGTTCGGCTTCTGTCAGCCCCGCGGTCTTTTGCTTCACAAGGAAAAACCGCATGGGGATATCTTCTTTGTTTTCAATAACGATCTGGTCGGTGATGCCCGAGCCATACCACGGGTTATAAAGCAGATAGACAGAAGGCTCGCCGTCGCTGAGGTGATAGCCCTTGGGCATCAGCGCATAAGAAATTTCATCGTGATAAACATCCGAAACGGTTTCCGTGCCGGTGGGTTTGCCGAAATCATCATAAACCGTCCGGCTGTAGGAATAGTTGAAATCATAAAGATAAGTCAGCTTCATATCCATCAGCTCGGGGTTCGAGGCGCGTTTGGAAGCAGCCACCACGATCTTGCGGCTTTTGGCGCCGGGGGTATAGCTGCCGCCGCTTTCCACGGTGGCTTTGTTGATGAAGGCGGCCTGCGCCATGGCGTCGGGGTTGTCTTCATTGTTGGTCGATTGCGAAAAAACCGCATCCATGGCGGTATATTCCGTCAGCTTCACATCGTTGATGGCGGTATAGCCCGCGTCGGCCCTGGCTTCCAGCGAGATCATGGCGCGAAAACCGCTGCCGCCCGCCGAAAGGCCCGTCACACCGATATGGTAGCGATCCTGCCCCAAAACGGGGGCCTGGGCGCGCGCCGTATAAGTTTTCGCCGCGCTGTCATAATCATAATAAGCAGATGTCGCGCCCCCCAAAACAGAGGCGGGGTTGGCCAGAAGGCCCGAAAGATCGGTGGTTTCCAGCGTTTCGGCGATATTCTGGGCGGCCAGCGTGGCGTCGCCCATCCTGCCGCTTTTGGCGGCTGTGCCCGCCGAAGAAACAAAAGTATGCAGAAGCGGCCCCACGATGATGCCCAAAATCACGATGCCGATCAAAAGTTCCACAAGGGTCGCGCCTTTTTTATTGGCCAAAAGCTGTTTTTTCATGGCTGCCGCCTCCTTTCTTCTTTCCTTTCAGCCGATCAGGTGGTTCCAAAGGGATCGGCCACGCCTTTGCTCACATAAGGCAGCGGCTTGGGCGCATAAGGCGCATCCTGCCAGCCGATGTAATATTTCGAAATGCCGAAGCTGCCCGTGAGAAGGCCTGTTTCGGCGTTGAAGCTCACGCTCACGCTATCCAGCGCCGTGTTTTCGGGGCTGGCATAAAAATAATCGATGGCTTCTTTCATCTGGGGATAGGTGATCTCGCCCGCGGCGGTAACGCCTGTGCGATAGGCCGAAACCTGTGTTGTCAGGTCTTCGCCGTTTTGATCCACCACGCAGGAAAACTGGTTGAGCAGCCCGGGTTCATCAAAAGCAACGCTGTCGATATTGAACCCGATCTTCTTTTCCCAATCCATCAGATAAGATAAAAAATCTTCGTTTTCAATTTTGGTGGGGTAACGCTTCAGCTCGTCGTCGATGCCGCTGCGGGCTTCTTTGACGCCCTGTTCATAAGTGGCGAGCTTTTTATAATGCAGCTCCATTTCGGCCAGCTGCGGTTCCATGGTGGCGATCTCTTGTTTCACCGTGTCTGTTTTTTCTTGAAACGGGGTGAAAACACAGAAATATAACAGCAAAAACGATAACAGACCGCCCAGGATCAACAGCAGCTTAATATCTCTTTTCGATACTTTCATAACCGGTTTCCTCCCTTATTTCGCGGTTTTTGCGGGGGTCTCGGTGGTCTGCCCCGTGGTGCCGGTTTCGGTTTTAGCGGCGGTGGTGCCTGTCTGGTTTTTGTTTTCGGCGGCTGTGCCTGTCCGGGCGTTTGCTTCGGTGGTCTGGCCCACATAGGCGGCGCTCAGCGAGAACGAAGCTGTGCGCACCCCCGCATCGTTGGGGGTCTCGGTGATGGTGCCCACCAGAATGCTTTGGATGCTTTCAAACGAGCGCAGCTGCGAAATCACATTGGCCGCTTCTTCCAGCCCGGGAACCGTGATGTTCATCGAAACGCCCTGCGCATCACAGGTGGCCGAAAGGATGAGGATGGAAGAAGGCATTTTGATCTCAAGCTCATCGAAAAAGGCGGTCAGCTGGGCATTGGGGGTTTTGGCATAATCGCCCACCATGGTCAGATCCTGCTGCATCTGCCGGTAGCTGACATAGGTCTGATAGGTTTTTTCGGAATCCGCCAGTTTTTCCATGCGTGCCTGCATGGTTTGTTTTTGGTGCTCGGCCCGCAGATAACCGATCACCGAACCCGCCGATAAGATCACCGCCAGCCCCGCGCAAACGGCGCAGACGATCACGCCGGTCTTGATGGAATTGGGGTCTTTTTTGGCCCTTGCCGCGGCGGCGCGGCGTTTTTGCATCATCTCTGTGGGCACAAGCGCCAGCGGTTCCACCAGCGCGCCGATGCAGGAAATATAAGTAGAGACCGCATCGGCCGAATTGGCCACAAATTCAACGCCCGATACATCATGCAGCAAGATGGTTTCTTTGTTCATCTGCTCGCGCACCATCTTTTGAAGCCCCGCCAGTTTGCAGCAGGTGCCCATGAGAACCACTTTATCCACCGTGGCGTCGGCGTTATTCGATTTGAAGAAATCGGCGCTGCGCACGATGCCGTTGAGCAAACGGGTCAGGCTGTTTTCGCCCTGCCCCTCCCCCAGGATCAGGTTCACGGTGTCTTCGTTTTCACATTTTTTCAGCGCTTCCAGATATTCGTTATCTTCCATTTCGCCCGCGCGCATCACGGCCGAAATCATTTCATCGCCGCCGAAACCGAAGTTGCGCTGCAGCAGCAGAATGCCGCTGCGCATCATGGTGACGATGGTGTTGCTGATGCTCACATCCACATACATCACGGTGTCGTTGCCCGGCATCCCGCGCAGCACCTGATATTGGCTGTTGCCGCAATAATCGATGGCTTCCACGGCCAGACCCGCCTGTTCGGCCAGCCTTAAATAGCCGCCCAGCATGGTTTTCGGCGCGGCGGTCACCAAAACGCGCAGGCCCGCTTCGGGGGAAGTTACTTTTTCAAGCAGGCTGAAAGTGACCTGATAATTGCTCATATCCACGGGGAAATATTCGGAAGCATTGGTTTCGATCACCGATTTGATGAGGTTTTCTTTCATGGGCGGCAAAAACACTTCGCGGCTGGCCACCTTGGAAGAAGAAAGCACAAAGGTGGTGTTTTTCACTTCTGAAGCGCCATGCGCCACAAGGTTTTGCTTTAAATGCTGCCCCAGCAGCTTATCATCCAAGATCTGCCCGTCTGAAACGCTTTGCCCCGGTGTTTGGAACATAAAACTATCGGTGATCTGATAGCTTTTGCCCTTTTTCACCGATTGGCATACTTTCACCAAGCGGTCACCGATCTCGATGCTTAACATTTTTGCGGCCATAGCGATGGTCCCCCTCTTATTCACCGCCAAAAAAGCTTCGGGCGGTGGGCTTGTTTCTGTTTTGCCCGCCCGTTTTCAAGGGCGGATGCCGCGCGGCGGCTTTTGGCGTGATGCCCCCGAAAATTCCGGCGGGCGCCCCGTTTTATGGCAACGCGGCGGGTTCGCCGCGATGTTTTCAATTTTAGTTTGCGGTGGAAGTTTTCTTGTTTTTTGCTGCACCGATGAAAAAACCGCCCCATATGGGGCAACAGAAGCGCGCCGGGGCAACGGCTTTGGCCGTTCCCCGGCGAAGCTTCCTGCGCGATCGTCGGGCTGCGACGCCGCAAGCTATGCCGAGGCGCAGGGCGGCTCAGCAGCTAATCAAGCCCGAAGGCTTAAATTTTGCGGTGGATGTATTTTTCGGTTCGGCCGCGCCGCCACCGCCTCAATTTAGGGGAAATTGAACGGGAGCCGCTTGCCGCGTCGGAACCACCGATTAATGCGAGTTTAAGGATTTTGGGTAATTACTTTGTCCACTCTGTCTTGGTAACTTTTTCTGTATCATATGTAATCACAAATGTTTTGCCCGGGTCACCCTTGGTGTTTTTTACGCGTGCATCATTGAATTTTGCATCGATTTTTCCGGCACCTGTGATATAAGCTACTAAAGTTCCTGTATCTGCTACGGAAGCATCGCTAACTGTAATTTTCCCTGCGGTAATAGCAGTTCCTGCATCTGCCGCATCTGTCAAAGCAATGTTTACTTCAGACAGAAGGCTGTCAGCCATTTGCAGGTCATTTGCTCTACGGGATTTTTCAACATATTTGATATACTGAGGTGCCAGAACAGCGGCCAAAATGGCGATGATCGCGATAACGATGATCAGTTCGACCAGTGTAAAGCCTTTTTTATTCAAACGCTTTTTCATTTGGAATCGTCCTCTCTTTTTTTCTTTCTTTTTCTATCAAACCCGGCCGCTCCCCTAAAACAGCCGCAGGTTTCAATGTTTTGAATGGTGCTTACAGATTATCAAGCCCCTGATACATGGCGCCCATAGGCATGACCACCGCCAGAACGATAGTACCGATGATAACCGCCAGAACAATAATGATCATCGGTTCCAGCGCCGCCATCACCTGGGCTGTAGCGGCTTCCACTTCTTCATCATAATATTGCGCCAGCTTGTTGAGCATTTCTTCCAGCCGGCCCGTTTCTTCGCCGATGTTCATCATGTGATAAACCGTGGGCGGAAAAAGCTTGTTCTGCGCCAGAATTTTCGAAAGCGGTTCGCCCATGGCCACATCGTCTTTCGCTTCCAGCAGCGCCTCTTTGAAATAATAGTTGCTCATGGTGTTGGCGGTGATTTCGATGACATCGATCAGCGGGATGCCCGCCGCCAGCAGGGTGCTCATGGTGCGGCACATCCGCGCCGCCGCGGTTTTCACCGTTAATTTGCCGAAAAGCGGAAGCTTTAAGCCGATGCGCCCGAAAGTGCGCTGGCCCGCTTCGGTTTTGCGGAAATGTTTTAAATAAAACACCAGCCCCGCGATGACGGCCAGAACCAGATACCACCATTTTTGCATGAACCGGCTGGCGCCGATGACCATTTTTGTGATCACGGGCAGATCCACGCCCAGATCCATCAGCATATCTTCGAAAGTGGGGATGACGAAGGTGAGCAACAGCATCACCACCGCAACGGCCACCACGCAAACCACAATGGGATAGATCGATGCTTTTTTCACGGTGCTGCGCAGTTTTTCTTCTTTTTCAAACTGTTCGCCCATGCGCGCAAACGCCACTTCAAGGCTGCCCGAAGCTTCGCCCGCCGCCACCATGGTGATGAACAGCTCGGGGAAGACTTTGGGATAATCGCGCATGGCATCGGCCAGCGAAGAACCCGATTGGATGGCGGTGCGGCATCCCGCCGCCGCCACCGAAAGCATTTTGTTATCGGTCTGTTCCGACATCATATCCAGCGCCGAAGCCACGGGCACGCCCGCGCTTAAAATGCTGGTGATCTGGCGGCAGAAAACCGCCATATCGCGTGGCTTAGGCTTTTTTTCCATAAAACTCAGCTGAACATCTTTTGCCAGCAGCCCCGCTTCATTCAGCGAGATCAGCGTGGCGCCATCCTTTTTCAGCTGGGCGGAAGCCTGACCCATATCGGCCGCTTCCAAGGTGCCTTTCTGCTCTTTGCCCTCGTTATTCAATAACACATATGCGTAAGTAGCCAAAGTATCACTCCTCAGCGGAAAGCCGCCTTTTCTTTTGGGGAAAACCCGCTGCCGCGCGGCGGCGAGGCTTCTCCGGTGACCCGCCGAGCGGGTCAGATCAGCCTTTTCAGAAGCGCCTGACGGTCTTGGGCGAAAGCCAGCGCGTTTTCGCGGCTGATCTCGCCGTGTTCCATCAGTTCCAGCAGAGCGTCATCCATGGTGACCATGCCCTGTTTGCGGTTGGTCTGCATCACGGTGGGGATCTGGAAGGTCTTTCCTTCGCGGATATGGTTGCGCACGGCGCTGTTGGCCAGCATCACTTCGATGGCGGCTTTGCGCCCTTTGCCTGATTTTTTGGGGATGAGCTGCTGCGAAACGACGCATTCCAGAACATCGGCCAGCTGCGCGCGGATCTGCTGCTGCTGATAGGGCGGGAAAACATCGATAATGCGGTCGATGGTGTTGGCCGCGCCCACGGTATGCAGGGTGGAAAACACCAGATGGCCCGTTTCGGCGGCTGTCACCGCCGTGGAGATGGTTTCAAGATCGCGCATTTCGCCAACCAGAATCACATCGGGATCCTGCCTCAGCGCGGCGCGCAGGGCCGAAGCATAATCGCGGGAATCGGTTCCCATTTCGCGCTGGTTGACGATGGATTTTTTGTGGCGGTGAAGATATTCTATGGGGTCTTCCAGCGTGATGATATGGTGTTTATATTTGTTGTTGATGACATTGATTAAAGAAGCCAGCGTGGTGGATTTGCCGCTGCCCGTGGCGCCCGTTACCAAAACAAGCCCGCGCTTTTTATCGCACATGGAAACCACCGATTGCGGAATGCCCAGTTCTTCGGGCGAAGGGATGGTGAGGTTCAGAATGCGCACCGCCATGGCCATGGAACCGCGCTGATAAAACACATTGATGCGGAAGCGCCCCACCTGGGGGGTTGAATAGGCGAAATCCACTTCGCCAAGCTCTTTCAGCGTTGCTTTCTGGTGCGTATCCATAATGCTTTCGGCAACTTCCCGCACATCGTCGGGCATCAGCTTGTTATCGGTAAGCTGAATCAATTCGCCGTTGACACGGGCTGTGGGTTCGATGCCCGCCGTTAAATGCATATCAGAGGCTTTGGCCCCCATTGCAAGATCGATCAATTCACGAAAGGTTTGCATGATAGGATATACGGCCCCCTCCTCAGGGCGGGTCAAAAGCGAATTATTCTTCAAACGAAACTTTCAGCATTTCTTCCACAGTGGTCACGCCCTGCTGCACATAACTGGAAGCGCTCATGCGCAGGGTATGCATCCCTTGGGAAAGCGCCAGCGAGCGGATCTCTTCGGTGGAAGCTTTGTCGGTGATCAGCTGGCGCAGCTCGGGCGTCATTTCCATGATCTCATAAACGCCGATTCGGCCATAAAACCCTGTTTCGCCGCAAAGCGGGCAGCCCACAGGGTCATAAACGGTGATTTCCCGATCCAGCGGCACGCCCATCAGCTTTTTTTCGGTCTCGGTGGCGGGGCGCGGCTTTTTGCATGATTTGCAAAGCTTTCTCACAAGGCGCTGGGCGATGACGCCCACCACGGAATCGGCCAGCAGATAAGATTCCAGCCCCATATCCAAAAGGCGGGTGATGGTGGCCGCCGAGCTGTTGGTATGCAGTGTGCTGACCACCAGATGCCCCGTGATAGAGGCCTGAACGGCGATGGAGGCGGTTTCATAATCGCGGATCTCGCCGATCATGATGATATCGGGGTCTTGACGCAAAATGGCGCGAAGCGCGGTGGCAAAGGTCAGATCGGCCTTGGGGTTCACCTGAACCTGGTTGACCCCCGCGATGTTCGCTTCCACAGGGTCTTCAACGGTGATGATGTTCACGCTTTCGGTGTTGAGCTCTGAAAGCGCGGTGTAAAGCGTGGTGGATTTGCCGCTGCCCGTGGGGCCTGTTACCAGAATGATGCCGTTGGGGTTGGCCAGAATATGGTCGAACCGCTCCAGCTCCCAATCCTGCATGCCCAGATCGCCCTTGCTGCGGGTCAGCGCGGTGGAGGAAGCAAGACGCATGACGATTTTTTCGCCATAGGAAGACGGCAGCACCGAAACACGGATGTCATATTCGCTGCGATCGACGGAAACGGTCATGCGGCCATCCTGCGGCTTGCGTTTTTCTGAAATATCCATGCCGGATAAGATCTTCACGCGGGTGACGATGGCCGGCAGAAGGCTGATATCATAAAGCATTTTTTCGCTGAGCACGCCATCCACGCGATAGCGCACGCGCACCTGTTTTTCAAGCGCGTCGAAATGGATATCACTGGCCCTTTGGCGCACAGCCTGTTCGATGATCGAACGCACCAGCTGCACGATGGGGGCGTTATCCAGCTCGGAAGCTTCTTCCTGCGCCGCGGCGGCCAGCTGCTGCATCTGGGTCTCACGCTCGCGGGTATATTGTTCGGCGGCCGACATGGCTTCGTCGGTTCCGAAATATTTATCGAGCACAGCGTTGATCTCGCCCACGGTGGCGATCTGCGGCTCGATGAGACAGTTGGTAATGATCGAAATATCATCCTGCGCCACCATATCCAGAGGGTCAGACATGGCCAGCAGCAGCGTGTTGGATTGCCCGGGCGCATAGCCCACCGGAAGCACATTATGCTTGCGCAGCACCGAACCGCTGACAAGCCCGATGACTTCGGGTTCGATTTTCACGCCGCGCAGATGGATGCGCGGGATGCCCAGCTGAACTTCCAGCGCGTTTGCGATATCATCATCGGTGGCCGCGCCCAGCTGGATGAGGCAATCGCCCAGATGTTTATGCTGCTTTTTCTGCAATTCGAGAGCGGCGGCCAACTGTTTTTCGTTGATGACGCCACGCAGCACCAGCAGATCGCCCAAACGCATTTTTTTATTTTCAAATTCCACGAATTTCGCACATCCTCTGCTCAAAACCGGCCGCGACCGGTTTTGCTGTTGCAAAGCCGGTTCCGCCGCGGGCAGCCTCTTATTTATACCTAGTTTTATATTAGATAAATCATCTAAATAAGTCAACTGCCTTTGTGGAATTTCGTCGAATTTTTCTGATGTTTTGGATATTTTTTTCATGGTTTCCCCCGAAAAAATCAATGCTGAACGATGGTTCCCAACCGCCGGCTCCCTCTTCGCCCGGTTACATATTTCCCGATTTTATTTTCTTCTTTTTGCTTTTGTGACTGATAAAGGTCTTTATTTCACAACTTTATAGTATATCACCTTTTTTTGCCAAGAGAACTGTCCTATGGTACAGGTTTTGCCTTTTTTTACTTTTTTTTCAAGTTTTTTGCGGCTTTTCACCAAATAGCGCCCGCAAATTGCATTTGCGCCCAAGACCCTTTATAATAGGAAGCATGGTTTCAAAAGAATCTTATCGGAATGGGAAGAGAATATGAAACGACTGGCAATTGGCATTTTGGCCCATGTGGATTCGGGCAAGACAACGCTGGCCGAAGCGATGCTTTATCGCTCGGGCCAGCTGCGCAAAGCGGGGCGGGTAGATCACGGCGATGCGTTCCTCGATTCTTACGCGCTGGAAAAAGAGCGCGGCATCACCATTTTTTCGAAACAGGCGCGCATGACGCTGCCCGGGGCCGAGATCACCCTGCTGGATACCCCCGGCCACGCCGATTTCGGCGCCGAGATGGAACGCACCCTGCAGGCGCTGGATTACGCCATTCTGGTCATCAGCGGAACAGACGGCGTGCAGAGCCACACCGAGACCCTTTGGCAGCTGTTGCGCCGTTATCGCATTCCCACCATTCTTTTCATCAATAAAATGGATCTGCCCGGGCCGGGGCGGCAGGCGCTGATGGAAAATCTGAAAAAGCGCCTTTCCGAAGCCTGTGTGGATTTCGGCGCGGAAAACGCCGAGCTTTGGGAAGCGCTGGCCCTTTGCGATGAAACGCTGATGGCGGGTTATTTAGAGCATGGCGCGCTGACGGCCGACCAGCTGATCACCGCCATTGCGCGGCGGCGGGTCTTCCCCTGTTATTTCGGTTCCGCGCTGAAGATGGAAGGCATCGAAGCGCTTTTGGCCTGTCTGGAAGAAAACACCCGCCAGCCCCAGCCATGGGAACATTTCGCGGCAAAAGTCTTTAAAATCAGCGAGGATGAGCAGGGCGGCCGCCTGACCCATTTGAAGATCACGGGCGGCGTTTTGAAAGTGAAAGAGCTGCTGGCCATGAAAACCGCTTCGGGCGAAGCGCTCAGTGAAAAGGTCGATCAGATCCGCCTGTATTCCGGCGCGAAATTCCAAACCGTGCCCCAGGCCGAAGCGGGCGCCGTCTGCGCCGTGACGGGGCTGAGCCAAACCTATCCGGGGCAGGGGCTGGGGGCCGAAGAAGACACAGGCCTGCCGATGCTGGAACCCGTGTTGACCTATCGCGTTCTGCTGCCCCCGCAGGCGGATGTGCACGCCGCGCTGAAAGCCCTTCGGCGCATGGAGGAAGAAGACCCCGAGCTGCATGTGATGTGGAACGAACAGCTGGGGCAGCTGCATTTGCAGCTGATGGGGCAGATCCAGCTTGAAATTCTGCAAACCCTTCTGGCCGAGCGTTTCGGCTTGCAGGTGGGGTTCGATCAGGGCAGCATTGTTTATAAAGAGACCATCGCCGCGCCGGTGGAAGGCGTGGGCCATTTCGAGCCGCTTCGCCACTATGCCGAAGTGCATCTGCTTTTGGAACCCCTGCCGCGGGGCAGCGGGTTGCAGTTCGCTTCCGCCTGCCGTGAAGACCAGCTGGAAAAAAGCTGGCAGCGGCTGGTTCTGACCCATCTGGAAGAAAAAACGCATCTGGGCGTGCTCACCGGTTCACCCATCACCGATATGAAGATCACGCTGGTGGCGGGGCGCGCCCATGTGAAACACACCGAAGGCGGCGATTTTCGCCAGGCCACCTATCGCGCCCTGCGCCAGGGGCTGCGCCGCGCGCAAAGCATTTTATTGGAACCGTGGTATTCTTTCCGGCTGGAGCTGCCCGCCGAAAATCTGGGCCGCGCCATGAGCGACCTTCAGCGCATGAACGCCAAATTCGGTCAGCCCGCTTTGGATAACGACAGCGCTTTGCTGAAAGGCAGCGCGCCCGTGGCGGCCCTGCGCGATTATGCCGCCGAGGTCATGGGTTACACCCGCGGAAAAGGGCGGCTGTTTTGCTCGTTTCTGGAATATGCGCCCTGCCACACGGCCGAAGAGGTCATCCGCGAGATCGCCTATGATTGCGACGCCGATGTGGAAAACACCGCGGATTCTGTTTTCTGCGCTCATGGGGCGGGCTTCACCGTGAAGTGGGATCAGGTGGAGCGGCAGATGCATCTGCCCGCTTACAGCCCCCCGAAAGAGGCCGAGGCCGAAGAAAGCCTTTCGCCCGATCTTCCCCGCCGCAGCGCCGCCGCTTATTACGCCACTTTGGAAGAAGACGCCGAGCTGATGGCGATTTTCGAGCGAACCTATGGCCCCATCCGCCGCGACAAGCGCAAGGCGTTTGCTTCGCCCAAAGATTCCGCCGAGACCACCGCGGCTCTGCGCGCCGCGCCGCGGCCCACCGGCCCCGAATATCTTCTGGTGGATGGTTACAACATCATCTTCGCATGGGATTCTTTGAACGCTTTGGCCCGCGAAAGCATGGATGTCGCCCGCGAAAAGCTGATAAACATCCTTTGCAACTATCAGGCTTACCGCCGCT
Source organism: Acidaminobacterium chupaoyuni (assembly GCF_047936785.1). GTDB lineage: Bacteria > Bacillota > Clostridia > Oscillospirales > Butyricicoccaceae > Acidaminobacterium > Acidaminobacterium chupaoyuni. The sequence goes on along the minus strand of NZ_CP176394.1, from coordinate 579,542 downwards.
GCGAAGTGATTCTGGTGTTTGACGCCTATAAGATCAAAGGCAACCTCGGCAGTGTGGAAAAGGTGCATAACATCAGCGTGGTTTACACCAAAGAAGCCGAAACCGCCGATATGTATATCGAAAAGGTGACCCACGAGCTGGGCCGGCGCAGCCGCGTGCGCGTGGCGACTTCCGATGGCGCGGAACAGCTCATCATCCTCGGCCACGGCGCTCTGCGCGTTTCTGCCCGCGATTTTTTGCAGGAAGTGCAAACCGTAGAAGCCGAGCTGCGCTCCCTCCTTTTTTAAATCAATCTCTCCTTGTGATATTGGTTTCGCGCTCTATTACTTTCTTTTTTAAATCATTCTCTCCTTAGGATATTGGTTTCGCGCTCTATTACTTTTTTTTTAATCAATCTTTCCTTTTTTAAGCCAATCTCTCCTTGTGATATTGGTTTCACGCTCTATTACTTTCTCTCCTTGTGTTATTGGTTTCGCTTCTCCACAGCATTCTTTCCTTTCTTCGCGGGTCTGCTTTTTCATAACAGCTTTCAAACGGGATAAAACCGGCTTTTGGGCGGGTTTTATCCCGTTTTTCTTTTAAAAATCGCAGCCGCGCCGGCTTTAAAAATATTTTTCTTTTTCCTCTTGACACATCTCTATCATTGTAATATCATTTTGATATCAAATTAACGGAGGAATTTTCTATGAATGAGAAAATCCTGAATAACAAAAAGCATGGCATGGCGGCGCTTTTGCTCACCGTTGCCCTTTATCTGCTGGCGGTGGTCGGCTGCATTCTGGGCGGGATGGCGCTGGAGAAAGGCGCTTCGCCCGTATGGCTGATCGTGAGCATCGTCTGGCTGTGCATCGGCTGGTTCCCGCTGCCCGGCCTGAAAGTTCTCAAGCCGCAGGAAGCCTTGGTGCTCACCCTTTTCGGCAATTACATCGGCACTTTGAAGGGCGAGGGTTTTTATTTTGTCAACCCCTTCTGCACCAGTGTGAACCCCGCCGCCAAAACTCATTTAAACCAGAGCGGCGATGTGGATAGCGCCGATCGCGGCAAATCCCTTGTGCTCACCACCGGCGCTTCTGCCCCCCAGATGGTCAACCACAAAATCTCGCTGAAGGTCATGACCCTCAACAACAATCGCCAGAAAATCAACGATTGTCTGGGCAACCCGGTGGAAATCGGCATTGCGGTGATGTGGCGCGTGGTCGATACGGCCAAAGCGGTTTTCACCGTGGATAACTATAAAGAATATCTCTCGCTGCAATGCGACAGCGCGGTGCGCAACATTGTGCGTGTTTATCCCTATGATGTGGCGCCCAATGTAGATACCACCGGCGACGGTGTGGCGGATGAAGGCAGCCTGCGCGGTTCCAGCGAGATCGTGGCGCGGCGCATCCGCGATGAGATCCAGCAGAAAGTGAGCGGGGCCGGCCTTGAGATCATCGAGGCGCGCATCACTTATCTGGCCTATGCCCCCGAGATCGCGGCTGTCATGCTGCAGCGTCAGCAGGCTTCGGCCATCATCGACGCCCGCAAAATGATCGTCGATGGCGCTGTGGGCATGGTGGAAATGGCCCTTGCCCGCTTGAGTGAAAACCAGGTGGTCGAACTGGATGACGAGCGCAAGGCCGCCATGGTTTCCAATCTTCTTGTGGTGCTTTGCGGCAACCGCGACGCCCAGCCGGTGGTCAATTCCGGCAGCCTTTATTAAGCCATGGGTGAAGCCCAGAAAAAGCAGGTTCCCCTGCGCCTTTCCCCCGCCCTTTATGATGCCGTCGCCGCCTGGGCAGAGGATGATTTTCGCTCGGTCAACGGCCAGATCGAGTATCTGCTGACGGAATGTGTGCGCCAGCGCAAGAAAAAAGGCGGCGGCCCGCCCAAGGAACTGGATGTTCCCCCCCGGCTGGATCTGGAATGATTCCGCGCGGCGCAAAGCCCCCGCCAAATAAAACCGCGCCGCCAAACAAAGATATGAAAAAAGGGATGAAGCCTGCCGAAAACGGCGGTGCTTCATCCCTTTTCTATCGGGTAAAAACGCGGGGCGCGATAAGCCGGTTGCGCATTTCATTTGGATATATCCTTGCGGCGGAATCATGCCTGCAAGCCGGAATGCAGGCAATGGTTTTAACCATTCCTTCCACAGGTCTCATGGGCGCCCGCCGCAAAAGCGGAGGCGTGTTGTATCAAAGCCCGGTTTTATTTTTTATCGCGGTTTTTTTCGTGGTTTTCAAAATAGAACCGCACTTTTGTCTGGGGCGTTTCGGGCGTTTCGGGTTTTTCATTCTTTTGCTGCTGTGTTTTTTCGGGTTTTGGCTTTTTATGCCTCGTGTAAAAAACGGCGCTGCCAACAGCCGCCGCAACGGCAAGGATCACCGCGGCAATGATGAGGATCGGCCCCAGCAATTGGCTTTTCACCGCCTGTGTGTGGCTTTCGGCAGGGGTTTTCGTTTCTTCCGCCGCCGCGCCGAACAGATTCAGTTTGGTTTCTTTCAGAGGGTTCTTTTCCATCGAGCGGTCGGTGATGCCCGAAAGCTCCAGCTGCCATCCCGCTTCTTCTTTCAGCCCTTCGGCTTTCAGCAAAACGCCGGTGGCATCGGAAGATTCCACAGTGAGGCTGATTTTTTTGCCTTTCGGGTCGGTCAGCTGATAGTTCGCGGCCTGATCGAGCCCCAGCATCGGTTCGCTGAAGGTCAAACGGATGGTTCCCGCCCCAACATCCGCCGCCTGTTCGGTCAGCGTGGGTGCGATTTCATCGGGGATCCAGTCTTTTGTGGTGATCTGGGTGGTGATGGGCTGTTCGCCCGCGGTTTCCACCGTGAGGGTATGTTCCGCACCATCGGCAAGGTTCGATTCCGCCGAAAGCTCCAGCTGCCACACGCCGCCGATGCGCTCCAGCAGGCCCTTCAGCTTTTGGCCCACATCCGCCGGTGAAAACGGGTAAAGCTCGCCGCCCGAAAGGCGGATAAAGCTGCGGAATGCTTCGGTATCCTGCGCGGAAGCCGTATCGATGGAAAGCGCATAAACCGCCACGCCGCTTTTTTGCAGCAGCTGTTCCAGTTCGCTTTCGCTCATGTCGGCGTCGCCCGTGCTGATGCCGTCGGAAATCACCACGGCGCAGCGGCGCATTTCTTTTTCGGCCGAAGCCGTGTCGATCAAAAGCTTCATGGCGCCATAAAAGCTGGTGTAGCTGTTATCGCCTTTCAGCGCTTCCAGCGCCTTCTGGGCCTCGTCGCGGCCCTCTGTTCCGTTGAGCATCAGCGTCACCTTGTCGCCGAATGAGATCACCGCCAGGCGGTCTTGGGGGCGCAGGGTGGCATAGGTATCCATCACGGCCTTTTTGGCCGCTTCGAAATGCTGCGTGGGGATCGAGCGTGAAATATCCAGCATGAACACATAAAAAACGCCCTCTTCGGAAGGGGTGAGCTTTTCCACCTTCAGCGGCTGGCCATCCAGCGATGCGGTGAAATCTTCAGCCTTCTTTTGCGTCAGAATGCCGTTGTCGTCATGCAGAAACAGGCTGATCTCAGGCATATTGGCACCCGCCTGCTCCACAGAAAGGGCCTTCGCGGGCAGGCCGATGAGCGGCAGCATCAGAAAAAGAAGAAACAGTGACAGAATGCGTTTTTTCATGTTCATCTTCCCTTTTTTATAAACTCAAAACCGTTTTGTCTTTTGGCCGCCGCAAAACCTTTGTTTCGCGGCTATTGCTATCATATCATACTTTTTGCTTTGGTTACAAGATGCGGCGGTTTTTTTCGAAAAATCTCCGTTTTGTTTTTCATCAAAAAACCGCGGGAAACATTTTCCCGCGGTTTCGCCGGCGGCCGTTGCCCGCCTTTTTTCTCGTTAGATCACGCCTGTGGCCTTCAGCAGGATCTGCGCGATGATGGCCGAGCCCAGATAAGTGCCCACAAAGGTCATCAGCGCCACGCAGATGATGGCAAGCCCCTGTTTTTTGAAGCTTTCCATATCCTTGCCGATGGAAATGCCTGCATAGGCCAGAATCGGGGTGCAGAGGGCCAGCGTGCCCACTTTTGAAAATTCGCGCGCGATCCAGCCCGCCACAGGTGAAAACCCGGGGATGCTCAGCAGGATGGTAAGCATGGAAATATATAAGATCTTGGGCAGCTTGATATGGCAATAGCGTTCCAGCAGTTCCTGCACGGCGCAGCCCACCAGAATGATGAGAAACATCGCGCCCAGCGCGGGCAGCGCCGCCCACGGGGCCACGGGGTTCCCCGCTTTCCATGTGGCAATACAGTTGCCGATGGCGCCGATCAACCCGCTGATGATCAAAACTTTAATACGAATCGCCCAGTTTTTCATGTTGCCTCCCCCTTTCGATCAATCGTCATCCGCGTTGCTGTTTTGCAAAACTTCTTTGTAATCCACCTTTTTGGCGGGTTTCTTTTCGTGGCGCAGTTTGCGATAAAGGAAATTGGTCATGGGCAGCGCCACGAACAGGCTCATATAAAGCCCGTCGATGCCTGTCAGCACCTGGCTAGAAGCCGCGTAAGCCGAAATTTCCGAAGCCATATCGGGGAAAGCATCCACCACGGGGCCCAGCGCCGCCGCCATCATGGAAGCCGAGCCTGTGCCCGCCGCCATGCCCAGCGCATAGGGATGGAAACAGCCGATGGCCACGCAGACGGAAGCCATGATGCTGTTGAAAATGGCGCCCAGCAGCGTGCCCGTGATATAGCCGCCCATAACGCCCTGACCTTCGGGGGAATCAAGGCCGTAAATATCGCCGATGATGGCAAGGCTGCCTTCGCGCGAGATCGAGAACGAACAGCCCACCGCCTGACGACCCATTTTGAAAACCAGAACCGCCACCGGCAGCGCGAAAAACACCGTGCAGAGGTTGCCGAGTTCCTGCAGAATCAGCGCGGGGCCTGCTTTTAAAACAGAAGCCAGGTTGGGGCCGATGGTGGCCGCCATGTTCACCGTTAAAAACATCACGCTGATGCCGATATACGGCGAAGCTTCTTCCATGGTTTCGCGCTTGATCTTTTTCAGCGATGCCAGAATGATGCCGATGACCAGCGCATAAAGCATTGGCAGCAGGGTGAAACTGATGATGCCGTATTTCACGGGGAATTTGCCCAATCCTTCGCTGATGAGCACCATCGCCAGACAAAGCGTGTGGATCTTCCAGTCTTTCAGGTTCAGTTCCTTCCAAAATGCGCCCATACGATTTCCTCCCGTTTTCAATTTCTGCTTTTCGGCTTTTTCCCCTTTTTCGCCGGCCGAAACAACAGTTTGTTCTGTTTTTACTATATGAAAGCGGCGGCGAAAAAAGAGCATGAATTTTCAGCATGCCGAAACATTACAAAAAAGCCCGAAACCCAAGGGGTTTCGAGCTTTCAAAATGGGCGGGGCGGTCTTTTTGCGCCGCTTTGCAAACCGTTTCCGGGCGGTTTCAAAGCGAGGGGCCATGGGCTTTGGCGAAGTTACTGCGCCGCCCGGCAGCAGCGGTGAAACGCGGCAAGGCGCTCGGCGCGGTCTTTTGCGCCATAAACGGAAGAACCGGCCACCAGAATATCACAGCCGGCCTGCGCCGCCAGCGGCGCGTTTTCCAGATTGATGCCGCCGTCGATCTCGATTTGGCAGGCAAGGCCGCGGCGCGTGATCTCGGCTTTCAGCGCTTTCACCTTTTCCAGCGATTCGGGCATGAAGCTCTGGCCGCCGAACCCCGGTTCCACCGACATGACCAGCACCATATCGGTTTCTTCCAGATAAGGGAACAGCGCTTCGGCGGGGGTGGCGGGCTTGATGGTCAGCGCCGCCAGCCTGCCGTTTTGGCGGATGGTTTTGAGCATGGCGTGTTTATCGCCTTCGGCTTCCAGATGGATATTCACAAGATCGCTGCCGCAATCGAGGAACACTTGCAGATATTTTTCGGGCTGGGAGATCATCAGATGCACATCCAGAAACCCTTCGGTGGCTTTGCGGATGCAGCGCAGCACCGGCGGGCCGAAGGAAATGTTGGGCACAAAGTGGCCATCCATGATATCCACATGGATCCAATCGGCGCCGCCCTGCAGCACCTCACGGATGTCTTCCCCCAATTTTGAAAAATCTGCCGACAGGATAGACGGAGCAATTTTGACCATATTTCAAGGCCTCCCATAAATTTGAGTTTGTTTTGGGGAAACAGCGGGTCTGCCCCCTTCTCAAAGCGGCGCGCCGGTTGTTTCCTTTTCCATTATACCCGCATATATTCTTAATAGCAACGAAACCATTCCAGCGTGCGGCGCCGTCCTCCGTTTGGCCTTTCAAAACCCCGCGGTCGGTTTTCGCTGCTGTTCCAATAGAAAAGCGGCTGCTCTTTTTTAAAAAAGGGCGGCCGCTTCGTGGTTTAAAACGGAAACACCATATTGAGAAAATAAACCGTGAACGGAATGATGAGCACCGAAAGGATGTTGGAAAGCGCAAGCCCCTGAGCCGCCGCGTGGTCATCGGCCTTATAAAGCCCCGAAAGGATGACCGTTTGGTTCATGGCGGGCATCGCCGCCTGCACGCAAAACACACAGGCCGGCAGCGCGGGCACTTTCAGCCCCAGACAGATCAGCGCGCAGAAAATCGGCGACCAGATCAGGCGGGCGCCCACCGCCACCAGAATGGCTTTGGGGGTCTTGAACACATCCTTGCCCATGCTGGCCAGAAGATAGCCGCAGATCAGCATGGCGATGGGCGAAGTCAGCGCGCCGAAATCGGTCAGCGCCGTCTGGATGAATTTCGGCACGGGAATGCCGATCAGATTCACCGCCGTGCCGCAGATAAACGCGGTGAGCGGCGGGGAAAACACACGCTTGATCTTTTCTTTCAGCGAAATTTCGCCGCCCAGTTCGCCGCCCGCGGCGATCTTCGGCGCCACGAGGATCCAGAACACCAGGGTGTTGGCGATATAATAGGCCGTTACATAAGGCACGCTGATCTCGCCGAAGATCTGCATGCAGATGGGGAACCCCATCAGCATCGTGTTGCACATGGCGAAGATCGAAATGAAAATGCCCTGCAGGGATCGGGGGATCTTCATCAGCTTTGAAACGCCCAAAGCGATGAAATAGCCGCCCAGCTGGGTGATGAAGGGCGCCAAAAGCATGGTTCCCGATTGGGTGATGAATTCCCAGGTCACATTTTTGATGGCGTTTTCAAACAGAAACGCCGGCACGGTATATTTCATGATGAAAGTGTTGAGAAAATGATAATAGTCTTCGGTGAGAAATTTCTTTCTCGTCATAAAGAAGCCCAGCATCATCAGCAGCATCAGGGCGAACACCCCGTTGAATGCGTTTACGATCGACATCTTCGTTCTCTCCATCCCCACCGCCGCGATGTTTGTTAGGGCGATGAACCTTTTTTATTATACAACCTTTTCGGGGGCTTTCCATCGGCAAACTGTCTAAAAAAACCGCCGCCCGCAGAAAAAAGCGAAAAAAGGCAAAAACACGCAGAAAAACCGCAAGATGCGGCAACCGGCGGCAATTGGGCCGAAAAAGCAAAGACCCGCGCCGTTTTTCACGGCGCGGGTCTGGAAATCAAGCTCTTATTTCTTCAGGGCGATGACTTCGATCTCTACTTTTACATCCTTCGGCAGGCGGGCAACTTCCACGCAGGAACGGGCGGGCAGCACATCGCCGGTGAAGAAAGTGGCATACACTTCATTGATCGCGCCAAAATCGTTCATATCCTTAATGAATACGGTGGTCTTGAACACATCTTCCATGGTGCAGCCGGCGGCGGCCAGCACTTCTTTCACATTGGTGAGGGATTGCTTCGTCTGTTCTTTCACGCAATCGGCGACTTTGCCGGTGGCGGGATCAACGGGGATCTGGCCGGAAGTATAGACCATGTTGCCGGCAATAACGCCCTGAGAATAGGGGCCGATAGCGCCGGGTGCTTTTTCCGTTACGATTTTTGTTGCCATAGGAATTACCTCTTTCTTTTTATTGATTGGGCTGCCGGATGGAAGCCGCTGCTTCCGCAGCCTGTTTGCTGCGGATGTTCTGTTCGACCATCATATCCTTTACCTTCATCAGGCGGGAAAGATTGCCGCGCTCGTTTTCATCCAGCTTCATTGTAATATATTTGATCGTTTCCTGCAACTGCGGAATCATCACATATTCCAGCGCGTTGACGCGGCGGCGGGTCTTTTCGATCTCCTGCGCCAGCAGCTTCACGGTTTTTTCCATCTCGGCCAGCCGCAGCAGATCCTGGGTGACCTCTGAAATGCGGCGCACGGAATCATCCAGTTCGCCGCTGGTGGAAAGAAAACCGTAGGGATAGATATCCGATTCGTCATCGGTTTTCGTGATGATCTTATAAAGGGGCACATTCACTGACATGATGTTCCGAAAAGTCATTTCAATGCCGACGCTTTGCTTCGGATACAGGAAAGTCTGCTCTAACATTTCGGGCGACATCACCGCGCCCGCGGCGGCAAACCCCTGATAGGCCTCCATCAGTGAAACTTCCACTTTTTCGCGCAGGTCGCGGCTGATGCGCACGATGTCAAGGAACTGTTTCATCAGCTCATCGCGCTTATCTTTCAGCAGCTTATGGCCGCGGGTGGCTGTTGCCAGCCGCTTTTTCAGGCGTGACAGCTCCATTCGGGTGGGGTTCACATTAAGCCGAGCCATCTGCATTCCTCCTTTGCGCAAAAAGCGTTAGATTTTATATTTTTCTTTGGGATAATATTTTTCGATATGCTCGGGCTTGATGCGCTTGAGTTCGGTCTTCGGCAGGATGGTCAGCAGTTTCCAGCCCAGATCCAGTGTTTCTTCGATGGTGCGGTTGGTGTCATAGCCCTGCGAAACATATTCGCTTTCAAAAGCATCCGCGAATTTGGCATAAAGCTTGTCGGTTTCGGTCAGCGCCGCTTCGCCCAGAATGGTCATCAGCTCTTTGGCGTCTTTGCCGCGGGCATAGGCCGCGAAAAGCTGGTTCATGGTGCCGGCGTGATCTTCGCGGGTCTTGCCCGCGCCGATGCCCTTATCTTTCAAACGCGAAAGCGAGGGCAGCACATCGATGGGCGGCGTGATATCCTTGCGGTAAAGCTCGCGGGAAAGGATGATCTGCCCTTCGGTGATATAGCCTGTCAGGTCGGGGATGGGGTGGGTCTTGTCATCTTCGGGCATGGAAAGGATGGGCACCATGGTGATGGAGCCTTCTTTATCCAGCAGACGGCCCGCGCGTTCATACATCGTTGCAAGGTCGGTATAAAGATAACCGGGGTAACCGCGGCGGCCCGGCACTTCTTTGCGGGCGGCGGAAACTTCGCGCAGCGCTTCGGCATAGTTTGTGATATCGGTCATGATGACCAGCACATGCATGCCGCATTCAAACGCCAGATATTCCGCGGCGGTCAGCGCCATGCGGGGGGTGGAAATGCGTTCGATGGCGGGGTCGTTGGCCAGATTCAAAAACAGCACGGTGCGATCGATGGCACCGGTTCTTTTGAAATCGCTCACAAAGAAATCGGCTTCTTCAAAAGTGATGCCGATGGCGGCAAACACCACGGCGAACTTGGCGTCGTTATTCAAAACCTTGGCCTGGCGGGCGATCTGCGCCGCCAGCTGGGCGTGGGGCATGCCGGAACCCGAGAAGATGGGCAGCTTCTGGCCGCGCACCAGCGTATTGAGGCCGTCGATGGCCGAAACGCCCGTCTGGATGAATTCGGAAGGATAGTTGCGCGCCGCGGGATTCATCGGGGTGCCGTTGATATCCAGCGATTTCTCGGCCAGAATTTCGGGCCCGTCATCCTTGGGGCGGCCCAGGCCATCGAACACGCGCCCCATCATATCGGGTGAAACGCCCAGTTCGATGCCATGGCCCAAAAAGCGCACTTTTGATTGAGACAGATTGATGCCGGCCGAGCTTTCAAACAGCTGCACCAGCGCGTTGCTGCCGTCGATCTCAAGCACACGGCAGCGGCGGATCTCGCCGTTGGGCAGCTCGATCTCGCCCAGTTCGTTATAAGCCACGCCCGAAACATCGCGAATCAGCATCAGCGGGCCCGCGACCTCCTGGATCGTGCGATATTCTTTCATCATTTTCCGCTCACCTCCGCCGCGATGGCAGCGATCTGCTGCTTGATGTCGTTTTCGATCTCATCATATTTTTCACGATAAACCTCGCGCGGGATATCTTTCGCGCGGCCGATCCTGGCGCGGGCGTCGATATCGAAAACCTTTTCCATGGCTGCGCCGGCGGCAAGCGCCTTTTTGGCGGTCTCGTGATAAAGCAGGATCAATTCCAGCAGGCGGAACTGTTTTTCCACCTCGCAATAGGAATCGGTGTCGCTCATGGCGTTCTGCTGCAAAAAGTCTTCGCGCAGCATCTGGCTGGTTTCCATCACCAAACGGTCGGCGGGCGACAGCGCGTCGATGCCCACCAGCTTGACGATTTCGTTGAGCTCGTTTTCCTGCTGCAAAAGCTTCATGGCCTCGTTGCGGTTGCGGATGAAATCGGGGTTGATCTGATCTTCATACCATTCGCGCAGGCGGTCAAAATAAAGCGAATAGCTGTTGAGCCAGTTGATGGCGGGGAAATGGCGGCGGTAAGCCAGCGAGCTGTCAAGCCCCCAGAACACTTTCACGATGCGCAGAGTGGCCTGTGAAACGGGTTCTGAAATATCGCCGCCCGGGGGCGAAACCGCGCCGATGGCGGAAAGAGTGCCCTCGCGGCCGTCGCTGCCCTTGCAGATGACGCGGCCCGCGCGTTCATAGAACTGCGCCAGACGCGAGCTGAGGTAGGCGGGGTAGCCTTCTTCACCGGGCATTTCTTCCAAACGGCCCGACATTTCGCGCAGCGCCTCGGCCCAGCGGGAAGTGGAATCGGCGATGACCGCCACGCTGTAACCCATATCGCGGTAATATTCGGCGATGGTGATGCCGGTATAGACAGACGCTTCACGCGCCGCAACGGGCATATCGGAAGTGTTGGCGATCAGCACCGTGCGCTGCATCAGCGATTCGCCGGTTCTCGGGTCTTTCAGTTCGGGGAATTCGCGCAGAACATCGGTCATTTCGTTGCCGCGTTCGCCGCAGCCCACATAGATGACGATATCCACATCGCTCCATTTGGCCAGCTGATGCTGGGTCACGGTTTTGCCGCTGCCGAAGGGGCCGGGGATGGCCGCCGTGCCGCCTTTTGCGATGGGGAAAAAGGTATCCACAATGCGCTGGCCGGTGATCATCGGCACAGTGGGTGCCAGTTTTTTGGCATAGGGCCGTTCCACACGAACGGGCCATTTCTGCATCATGGGCAGTTCCAGGGTTTCGCCGTTGTCGCGGCGGATGACCGCCACAATATCGGTAACGGTGAATTCGCCCTGCTCGATGCGTTCCACCACGCCGGAAACGCCGTTGGGCACCATGACCCGGTGCTTCACGATGATGGTCTCATCAACTGTGCCCAGCACATCGCCGCCCGTCACGCGGTCGCCCTGTTTGGCTTCGGGGATAAAGTTCCATTTCTTTTTGCGCGAGATGGGTTCCACCTCTACGCCGCGGGTGATGGTGTCGCCCGCCACTTTGCGGATCTCTTCCAGCGGGCGCTGGATGCCGTCATAGATGGTGCCGATCAGGCCGGGCCCCAGCTCCACGGAAAGGGGCGCGCCGGTGGAATAGACCTCTTCGCCCGTGCCGATGCCGGAGGTTTCTTCATAAACCTGGATGGAGGCGCGGTCGCCGCGCATTTCGATGATCTCACCGATCAAATGCTGCGGGCCCACGCGCACCACATCGAACATATTCGCATGGGCAAGCCCTTCGGCGATGACCAAGGGGCCTGCCACTTTCACGATTCTTCCTGTATTCTCCATAAAAGCTTGTAACCTTCTTTCTGCTTTTGCGGGCAAGCGCCCCTGCAAAAGACGGTTATTTCGATTGTTCTTTCAGAATGTCGGCCCCAACGGCGCGTTCCACGGCGCTGTGAAGGCTTTGCCGGCCGATGCCCAGCATGCCATCCTTCGAGGGGATGGGGATCACCGCCACTTCGGCGGTATCATCATAGCGGGCGATCTCCTGCGGGATCTGCACGGCCAGCTGCTCGGTGATATAGATCACCGCAAAAGATTCCCGCGCCAGCCGATGCAGGCAGCGGGCGGCTTCTTCGCCATCACGAACGGCATAAGCAGCCAGGCCGATGGCGCGAAAGCCGATCACGGTTTGGCTGTCGCCGATGACTGCTGCTTTATACATAAGAGATCCTCAGCCTTTCCATGATTTTTTCCGGCGCAAGCCCCGAAACACGGCCCACCATCACCGCGCGAACGGCGTTGAATTCCGCTTCGCGGGCCAGCAGATAAGCGATCAGGGTCGCTTCGCCAAAGGGCACCATGCGCGCCGAGCGGGTATAAAGGATCAGCGCGTTGTCGCAGGCCATATCCAGCGCGGCAAAGCTGCCTTCGCCGCTGAGGGCCTCGCGGGCGGCCGCGGCGGCTTCGCCGAAGCCCGCCTCGCGGAACATCTGTTCAATCCGCTCGGGGGTGACAGCCTCAAAATAAGCCTCCCGCGGCACTTTTCCGCCGGGGCAGATCACGCGCTCGAAAACATCCAGCCCTTTGCCCATTCTGGCCATGCGCACAGCGGCCTTCAGGTTGCCGGCGTCGATCTGGGCCTGCACATAGCCCATCAGGAACTCGCTGCCGGTTTTGGCGGCCGCCTGCTGCATTTGCAGCATCTGGGCGCGGTCGAGCAGGATATCGCAAAGCTGGGGGTCGCCTGTGCGGGCCAGCAGGTCGCGGGCTTCGGTGATGGCGGCCGCCATCCCTTCATCCAGATCGGAAAGATCGTCTTCACGGATCTTCTGGGCCAGCACGCGGGGGTCGATCAGCGCCGCCGCCGAAAGCAGCCGGTTGGCATCGACGCCGCGGGCATCGGCTTTCAGCAGGGTTTTGATGTTGTGATAATCATATTTCAGCCGGAACACTTCCAGCAGCTCGGGCTGGGGGCAGTGTTCCGATAAAAAACTTACGGTCTTGCGCCGTTCGGCGGCGATGGATTCTTCCAGCTCGTTCATGTCGCGGGGGTCAAACTCGGCCCAGCCTTTATCGGTGAGCAGTTTGACCGCCTCTTCATCGGTTCGGGCTTCGGCCATGCGGCCGATCTCCTCTGCCGTGAGCAGGTCTTTTTCCATGCAGCGGATGCGGGCGCTGACATGCAGATATTCGGTATCTTTGATTTTTTTCAAAGCACACCCTCCTTAAAACAGCAGGGCAGCCACCTCATGGGCGGTGCCGCCTTCCAACAGGCGCATCATCACATCCAGCGCGCAGTTGATTTCCACCGCGCCCTGGCGCAGGATGAACCCGCCGGGGATTTCCGCCGTTTCTTTGGCCAAGGTCAGCTGTTTTCCCGTTTGCGCCTTGACCAGCCGCAAAATTTCGGGCGCCGCTTCCTGATCTTTCTCGTTGAGCATCAGCTCGCCGCCGCCGTTTTGCTCCACAGCCGCGCAGCAAAGCTTTGTCAGCAGCATGATATAATCCGGCGTTTTCAGATGCAGCAGCTGATCCAGCGCTTTTGCATAAGCGCTGTCGATGACCTGTTGTTTGGCCGCCAGAACGCGCTTTTTGCTTTCAAGGGCCGCCGTGCGCCGGCCGCGCTGCAAAATTTCTTCGCGCCGCGCCGCCAAAGAGGCCTTGGCCTGTTCCAGGCTTTCCCGGGCCTGTTCTTCGGCCCTGCCGGTGGTTTCTTCCGCCGATGCGCGGGCCGCCTTCAGAATATCGATCGCTTTTTCATCGGCGTCTGCCAAAATCTTATCGGCGATCTTTTCAATGCCTTTCATGGCTATCATCCTTTATTCAAGTTAGGCTTTGATGCCGGGGATGGCGAACACCGCCAAAACCGAGATCAACAGCGACAAAACCGCGTAAGTTTCAACAAGACCGGCGCTGATAACGCCCTTCATGGAATCTTCGGGCTTTTTGGCAACGATGTTCATGGCCGCAGCGGCAACGCGCCCCTGACGGATGGCGGAATAATAACCCACGATGGATACCGGCAGCGCCGCGAAGAAATATGCCACGCCGTGGATGAGAGGCAGAGTGCCCGCGAAGACCTGATCGTTGGTGAACAAAATCAGGAACGCCACCAGCAGGCCATAGATGCCCTGTGTGCCGGGCAGCGCCTGCAGCAGCAGCACGCGGCCGAATTTGGAAGGATCTTCTGTCAAAACGCCTGTTCCGGCTTCACCGGCGATGCCAACGCCCTTGGAAGAGCCCATGCCCGATAAAACCACTGCCATTGCGGCGCCCAACACCGCGAAAGTCGTTCCTGTGAATAATGAAGAAATCCAGCTCATAATTAGTCCTCCTTGACCATCTCTACATATTTTGTTTTATTTTGCAGCGGCCTCATGATGCGGCCGCCATCTTCATAGAATCTGCCGAAAAATTCGATATACTGCAAGCGGCTGGTATGCACATAAGCGCCCAGCACACTGATGGCAACATTGAAGGTGTGGCCGATCAGCCCCACCACCACAAACAGCAGAACGCCGACGATGCCGCCGCCCGCCATGGTGCCCATCTTGTTGATGACCGAACCCACCACCGCGCCGGAAAGCCCCAGCGCCATGATGCGGGAATAAGAAAGCAGATCGGAAACGAACCCTGTCACGCTGTAAAGCTTGCCCAGGCCGCCCGTCACCTTGCCGATGCCTTTTTTATCGTGGCCGCCCAGCAGCAAGATCAGCGCCGCGCCGCCCAAAGCCAGCCATTTGCCGGCCGAAAACCCCAGCGCCAGCAGGCCAACGCCCAAAAAGATCACATACCACGCGCCGGTGTCGCATAAAGCGCCCACATAATCTTTCTGTTTGATCTGCCGCCACGCCGATACCGCCATGCCGGTGATGATCTGGATGGCGCCCAGCACCATGGAAAAGATCAGCATTTTCATGGGGTCTTCCAGCGGGTTGAACCACAGCGGCGGAATCGTCAGCCGTTTGCCCAGAACCGCTTCGGTGAACAGCGGCACAGCGTCGCTGAGCCAGCCGCCCATCAGGATGCCGGCGATGATGGTGCCGAAGCCGCAATACATAAACAATGTGAGCATCTGCCGCGTGGAGCCCTTGGGCTTCATCAGCTTCAGCCCCAGGAAACAGCCCAGCGCGATGATGATGCCATAAATGGCGTCGCCCATGATGAACCCGAAAAAGGTGATATAAAACGGAACCATCAGCGGGTTCGGATCGACCAGACTGCCATAGCGGGGCATGCCGTACATTTCGGTGATGGCGGTGAAGGGTTCCGCGATGGGGCCGTTTTCCATGGCCGTGGGCGGGTCTTCCCCTTCCTGCGGGTCTTCCATGCTATAGGCGCATCCGAATTCCTCCAGCGCCTGCGCCACCTGCGGCTGCGCCTTTTCGGGCAGCCATCCCGTTAAGATCACGGTTTTTTTCGTGCGCGCAAGGCCCGAAAGCAGCTGATCCTGCTCGGCTTCCTGCCGATAGGCGTCATAGGCGTTTTCCATGGCTGTGCGGGCCGATGCAAACGAAGCGATCTGCGCCCCCAGCTCTTTCGCGCGCTCGTTCATGCGGGCGATGGCTTCCTGCTGGGCCCGGGTGCTTTCCAAAGCCGTGCCCGCCGCCCCTTTAAAAGAAGCCGGCGCAAAGCCCTTCAGCTTCAGCAGCTGCACCGCTTTTTCGCGGCAGGATTCATGCACCGTCAAAGTGATATAATGCTGTTCCGCATCGGAAGAGATCTCTTCGAGATAAGCCTCGGGCGCCTGCTGCGAAAGCTCGCTTTCCAGCTCGCCCAGGCTGACCATGGCGGGCAGAACCCCCGCCAGAAAAGAAAAATGCCCGCCGTGTTCATAATCCAGCGGCACATCCAGCCCAAGCCAGGGCTTCAGCGAAGCGATGGTGCTTTGGCATCGCGCCTGTTCCGCGCTCAGCGAAGCCATCTCTTCGGTGGCCCTGTTGATGGCCTTGGCGGCCCTCATCGCTTCTTCCAGGCTTTTTTCATCAAACAGTTCGCGCTCGCTCACCTGGCGTTTGGGCGTGAGCAGCGGTTTTTTCGGCGGCGGAGAATAGCGATCCAGCGTTTGACACGCTTTTTCGAGCACCGCGCAAAATTCCCTTGCGCCGGTGTTTTCTTCCACATTGGCAAGCGCCGCGCCCTCTGCCCCGAAATCCGTAGATTCGGCTGCCGTTTCCACTTCCACACACCCAAGCTTATAAAGCCTGCGCAGCAAAGCCCGCCGCGCGCCCTGCGGCGCCACGGCACGCAGCCTTTTCATGCTGACCAGTGACATCAGACCTTCACGACCCTTTCCATAATAAACTTTGCCGCCCGATCAAGATTCGCCTGAGCGCCTTGTTTAAGCTGTTCACAGGTTTCGTCAGCGGTTTTCATTTCTTCTTCATAATGCTTGCGGCTTGTTTCATTGGCTTCGGCAACCGCGTTCTGGGTCATTTCCTTGATCTGCGCACGGGCCTTTTCCGCAATGGCCGCGGCCTGGGCCGTGGCTTCCGACGCGATCTTCTTCGCTTCCGCCTGAGCATCCGCCACCACCTGATCCGCTCTCGCTTCCGCTTCGGTGATTTGCCGAATGGCTTCCATAGACAATGTTTCCACCCTCTTTCTGCCTTCGCAGTTCGCTTATGAGAATCCGTATCGACCTTTTGTCTTCCCACGGCGTTCTCTTCCCTCAGTATAACACCCCTGCGCGCCTTCGTCACCCGCAAAAGTGCAAACTCTTTGTGAATTTTTTGACGATTTCTAAGACTTTCTGCCGCGTGCCGCGCGAATCATGGCGAGTTCGGGCGCCAGCTCGTTGGTGAAAAGCAAAACGGCCACATAAACCGCGCCGCCCGCCGCCACAGAAATGGCCAGCCGCACCAGCGCGCCGCCCGGGGCGAAGCGCGAAACCAGAAACGCAGCGCCGGCGCAGCAGGCCGCCGCCGTGAAAATGCGCAGAGTGCTGTGCTTTTGCAAACGGAAAGTGAAGGTGTCGCGCATTGAAAACACCACCAGAAAGAAATAGAAGGTAAACGATAACAGTGTGCCCCACGCAGCGCCAACGATCCCCATTTGCGAAACCAAAAAGATCGTCACGGCGATCTTCACCGCCGCGGCCGCAAGGCTGCAATAAAGCACGGGGCGCGTGTTTTTCGTCAGCTCATAACCCTTGGCGGCATATTCCGTCAGGCCCATCATCAAAAAGCCCAGCGCCACCAGCCCGATGATGATGGCGTTTTCATGGTAAACGCTTTTCTGATACATGAATTCGGCCAGCGGATGGCAGACCGCCAAAAGCCCCAGCGCCGCTGGCAGCGCGATCAAAAGATACAGCCGCACGCCCTGGCTGAGCAGCTCTTCGGCTTCCTCACGGCCGCCGTGATTATACCCGGCGATTAAAGCAGGGTAAGTAATACGCACTGTAGAGGCTGAGATCATGTTGAAAATGCCCGAGCTGACCGCCTGCACAGTGATATATACGCCCATGGCGGCATCGTTCATCACCGCTTTAACGATATAGCGGTCGATCATGCTCAAAAGCCCCACGCCGATGCTCATGCCGATGAGCGGCACGCCGAAGCGCAGAAGATCGCCCAGCAGCCGGCGGGAAAACCCGCTCAGGCGTGTATAGCGCGGCGCGCGCAGAACGCCCAGCGCCAGCGAACACACCAGAATATCGGAAAGCACCGCCGCGAAGATCAGCGGATAGGGCGAATCGGCCGCGCCCGTGAGCTTGAGCAGCCCGAAGGCGCACAAAATTTTTGCCGTGACGGAAAGCAGCGAAACGCCGATGCTGGCCTTGATGCGCCCCGTTTGGATGAGCAGGCCGTTGGAAGTGGTCAGCAGAGAATAGGTGGAAAGCATCAGGCCGTTGGCCAGATAGATCAGGTTGCCCGAAACGCCCCATAAAACGGCCGCCGCGGCCATCACCGCCGCCGTTACCGCGCCATAAGAAAGCATAAAGGTGGAAAAAAAGGTCTTTTTGCCCTCTTCCCCGTCATAATCGGCCACAAACCGCGCCGCGGCGTTATAGAGCCACGCGCCCGTGATGAGAAACAGCACCAGCACATTGGTGTTGGCCGCCTGATATTTGCCGTTGGCCTCTAATGTTGTCCAGTTGCTGTAAAGGGCATTGATGGCCATGAGCAAAACGCCTTCCACCACTTTGGCGGGCATCATCAGCATGGTGTTTTTCGTCATTTTTCTTTTTTCGTCTGCCAAAATATTGCTTCCTTTCCTTCTCTCGAAAACCGCGCTTATTGACCCGCGCCGGCAAATCCGATATAATAAATGAAATACCCCCCTTTGCTAAAGATATTCGCCTGTATCGGCGTTTTTCAAGAGGGGATGCTGCCAAAACTTTGATGAAAAAACAGGGCTTTTCCGCCAAAGCGGATAGACTTGTACCATATTATACACCACGAAAGAACCGACTTCCACCGGTTTTTCAGGAGGTACCATGAAAATCATGCATATTGCCGGGGGCGGCGACCGCGGCGGCGCCAAAACCCATATTCTCGCGCTCTGCTCCCATCTTCAAAAAACCAATGAACTCAAGCTTGTCAGCCTGCGCCACGGCGAATTTGCCGAAGACGCGCTGAAAACGGGCATCGACACCGTTTCCATTCAATCCAGGCTGCCGCTGAAAGATTTTCGCCGCCTGCGGGCGCTGGTGAAAGAATTCCGGCCCGATATCATCCACTGCCACGGGGCAAAGGCCAACACGGCGGGCGTAATGCTCAAGCTGTTCTGCGGCTGCACCGTGGTCACCACCGTGCACAGCGATTACCGGCTGGATTATATGCACAGCTTCATCCGCCGCCACACCTTTGGCCGGCTCAATTCCCTTGCGCTGCGGCTGATGGATTACCGCATCACGGTTTCCGACACCTTTAAAAAAATGCTTATCGAGCGCGGGTTTCAGCCCAACCGCCTGATGACCATTTACAACGGCCTTGATTTTTCCACCTCCACCCCCGATTTCGATAAAACCGAATACCTTCATTCGGTGGGCCTGAAAAGCTATCAGCCCGGCGATGTGGTGCTGGGCATCGCGGCCCGCCTGACGCCGGTGAAAGATATCCCCACCCTGCTGCGGGCTTTTGCCGCCGCCCATGCTTCCCAGCCCCGCTTAAAGCTTCTCATCGGCGGCGAGGGCGAAGATCTGCAAAAGCTTCAGGCGCTGACCCGCCAGCTGCACATCGAAGAAAGCGTTTGCTTCTGCGGCTGGATCACCCAGATCGGCAAATTTTTCAAAGCCTGTGATATCGATGTTCTGAGCTCCATTTCAGAATCGTTCCCCTATTCCATTCTGGAAGGCATCAAAGAACACTGCGCCATCATCACTTCGGATGTGGGCGGCATGAACAAGCTGATCGACCACGGCGAAAACGGCTTCATCTATCAGCCCGGCGATGATAAAACCTTTGCTTCCTATCTGGTGCGTCTGGCTTCCGATGAACCGCTGCGCCGTTCCTTTGCCGAAAAGCTCTATCAAAAAGCTTCGGTCATCTATTCTTTAGAGGGCATGGCCGCCCGCCAGAATGAAATTTACAGCCGCATCATGGCGCTGAAACAGCGCGGCAAGCGCAACGGCATTGTGATCTGCGGCGCTTACGGCCGCGGCAATTCGGGCGACGAGGCCATTTTAGACGCGATCTTGCAGACCATGCAGCGCATCGACCCCCTTTCGCCCATCACGGTGATGACCCGCAAACCCCGCGAGACCCGCCTTTTGCATGAGGTCAACACCGTCTATACCTTTCATCTGCCCAAATTTCATCGGGCCATGCGCCGCGCCCGCCTGTTCATCAACGGCGGCGGCAGCCTGATCCAGGATGTGACCTCCAGCCGTTCGCTTTATTTCTATCTTTATACCATCGCGGCGGCCAAACACCGCGGATGCAAGGTTTTGATGTATGGATGCGGCGTGGGCCGTGTGCGCCGCCGCTTCAACCGCCGTCTGGCGGCCGACACGCTCAACCGCAATGTGGATATCATCACCCTGCGCGACACCGTTTCTCAGCAGGAGCTGGCGGAAATGGGCGTCACCAAGCCTTCCATCCGCATGGCGGCCGACCCCGCCACCATCCTTTGCCCCGCGCCGCCCGAAAAGGCCGAAGCCTTTCTGGCCGAACAGGGCGTGCCGGCGGATGGCCGCTATCTCTGTTTCGCGCTGCGCCCCTGGGGCGGGTTCCACCATTACGCCCTCTTTGCCCGCGCGGCGGAATATGCCTATGAAAAATATGGCCTCACGGCGGTGTTTTTGCCCATCGAGGTGCCCCGCGACCTTTCGGCCTGCACCCAGGCCGCTTCCACCATGCGCACCCCCCATTATGTGGTGGCCTCGGCCCCCAGCGATGTGACCCTCACCATGGCGGTGCTGCGCCAGATGAAGCTGGTGTGCGGCATGCGCCTGCATTCCATCGTTTTTTCGGCGGTGGCCCAGGTGCCGTTTTTCGCCGTTTCTTATGATATCAAGGTGGATGGCTTCATGAAATATATCGGCAAAAACCAATGCTGCCCGCTGGCGGAAGTGCAGCAGGAGTGGCTCTGCGCCCAGATCGACGCGCTGATGCAGCAGCCCGATTCCGAAGAATCGGCGGCCATTGCCCACCGCCTGAGCCGGCTGGAAGAAGAAAACAGCCGCGCCGCGCAGGAGCTTTTGGGGCTTCCCGTTTCAGAATCATAATTTTTTAACATTTATAACGCCCAAACCCCGCCCGGAGCCGCTTGCAAAGCGCCTGAGCGGGGTTTACAATAATAGGCAGAGAAACAGCAAACCTGCCCGCCGAGCTCGAGAAAGGATGGAGGGTTATGAACGGTTTTGTGACAATGCGTGATGTGGTCAAGCGCTATCGGATGGGAGAAGTGACCATCACAGCCGTAGACCATGTGGATTTTGAGATCGAAAAAGGTGAATTTGCCATTATCGTTGGGCAAAGCGGCGCCGGCAAGACCACCGTTTTGAATATGCTGGGCGGGATGGATGCCTGCGACGAAGGCAGCATTCTGGTGGGCGGCGTGGATGTGGGCAAATTTTCGCCCCGCCAGCTGACGGCTTACCGCCGCAACGATATCGGCTTCGTGTTCCAGTTTTACAACCTGATGCCCAACCTCACGGCCCTTGAAAATGTTGAACTGGCCGCCCAGATCTGCAAAAATACCCAAGACCCCGCCGAAGTGCTGCGGGAGGTGGGGCTGGGCGACCGCATGGATAATTTCCCCGCCCAGCTTTCGGGCGGCGAGCAGCAGCGCGTTTCCATCGCCCGCGCGCTGGCCAAAAACCCCAAGCTTCTGTTATGCGATGAACCCACCGGCGCGCTGGATGACGAAACCGGCAAAACCATTTTGCAGCTTTTGCAGGATACCTGCCGCAAAAACGGCATGACCGTGGTGGTGATCACCCATAATCAGGCGCTTTGCCCCATGGCCGATCGCGTCATCCGCCTGCGCAGCGGAAAGGTGGCTTCCGTTACCCGAAACGATCACCCCACCCCGGTGGAAGAGATTGAGTGGTGACACCATGAAAAACCGGAAAAGCGCCAAAAACGCCCTGCTGAAAGATATTTTTTCGCAAATTCTGAAAACCAGAAACCGTTTTCTTTCGATCCTCTGCATCGTGATGCTGGGCAGCGGCTTTTTTGCGGGCGTCAAATCCACCTGCCCCGATATGAAAGAAACGGCACAGAGCTATTTTGAAGATCAAAACCTGATGGATCTTCATTTGAAATCCACCTGGGGCTTTACCCAAAGCGATCTTTCTTCGCTGAAAAGCGCCGGGCAGGTGCGGCAGGTCTCGGCGGGATATATGGCCGATGCCTATCACCAGACGAAAGACGACGCCCAGAACATCGTGCGCCTGTATTCCTGGTCGAAGGATGACCCCATCGATCAGCCGTTTCTGCTGGAAGGCCGCCTGCCCCAAAACGAAACCGAATGCCTTGCCGATATCCAGAGCCTGCGCGGCGAAACTTTCAAGCTGGGCCAGAAGCTCGTTTTATCGGGCGGCGATGATCTCGACCTGCAAAAAACCCTTTCCCACACGGAATTCACGGTGGTGGGCCTTGTTCGCTCGCCGCTTTATATCAATTTCGAACGCGGCAACAGCACTTTGGGCAACGGCGTGGTGAATAATTATTTATATCTGCCCGAAAAGGCGTTCTCTTATGAATATTACACCGATGTGTGGATGACCTTTGAAAACACCCGCGGCCTCGATTTTTACGGCAGCGAGTATAAGCGCGAAGCCAAGCTGGCCAAAAAAGCCGTTGAAAAGCTGGCGGGCGCCCGCGAGATCACCCGCCGCGACGAAACTTACAAGCAGGCGCAGGAAAAAATCGAGGCTTCGCAAAAAGAGCTGGATGACGGCGCGGCCGCCTATCAGCGCAATCTGGCGGATTTCGAACTTCAGACCACGCAGGCCCAAAACAAGCTGGATGCTTCCGCGCGCCGCCTGAACGCTTCACAGACCGAGCTGACGGAAAACGAAGCCAAGCTGCAAAGCGGGCGCGCGCAATACAGCGCCGCTTTGGCTGCTCTTCAGCAAAACCAGAACACCTATGACAGCGGCCGCGCCGAATATCTGAAAGCGCGCCTGCTGGCCGATGAAGTGAGCAATGTGACCAACGGCATCCGCTTTGTGCAAAAAACCTATGCTTCGGCCCAGCTGGAAGAGGGGCAGGCCCCCAGCGAAGAGGTCGTGGCGGTCATCAACGCCTCGGGCGCTCTGGATCGTTTCACCGGCGGCGGTTTTTCTTTCCCCACCCTGTTGACAAAATATCTTTCCGCCCCCGCCGATTCCGCCGAAAAAGCGCAGCTTTCCGCCACGATGGAACCTGTGCTTTCGGCCATCGAGCAGGAACTGGCCCGCCAGATGCCCGGTCTGGAAAAAACCGCGGCGCAGCTGGAAGCTTCGCGGCAGGAACTGGACGCTGGCTGGAAACAGCTTGCCGCCCAATCGGCCGCGCTGGAAGAAGCCCAGCAGAAACTGGATGCGGGCAAAGCCGCTCTGAAACAGGGCCGCGCCCAGCTGGAAAGCGGGCTTGCGGCGCTGGAAAAGCAGCGCACGGAAGGCGGCGCCCAATTGGAAGAGGCCGCTTCAAAGCTGGAAACCGGCCGCGCCGAGCTTTTGAAGGCGCGCCATGATCTCAACGATCTGGGCAGCCCCGAATGGTTCGTGCTGGATCGTTCTTCGAACCCCGGCTATGCCGAATTTTCACAGGATGCCGAACGCATCGATAAGATCGCGGCGGTGTTCCCTGTGTTTTTCATTCTGGTGGCCGCCCTTGTCTGCCTGACCACCATGACCCGCATGGTGGAAGAGCAGCGCACCCAGATCGGCACTTTGAAAGCGCTTGGCTACGGCCGCGGCGCGGTGATGGCGAAATATCTGGTCTATGCCGTATCCGCCAGCCTCATCGGCAGCGTGGCGGGGCTTTTGATCGGCTTTCGCCTGTTCCCCACCATCATTTTCAACGCCTACCGCATCATGTATGTGATGCCCGATGTGCAAACACCCTTCCGCCCGGGCTATGCCCTGCTCTGCATTGCCGCTTCGGTGGCCTGCACAGCCCTTGCGGCGTTGGCCGCCTGTTATAAAGAGCTGGCCTCTTCGCCTTCTCAGCTGATGCGCCCCCAGGCGCCGCCCGCGGGCAAACGCATTCTGCTCGAGCGGTTCTCGCCCCTTTGGAAGCGCCTTTCGTTTTTGAAAAAAGTATCGCTGCGCAACCTCTTCCGCTATAAAAAGCGCATCTGGATGACCGTGGTGGGCATCGCGGGCTGCACGGCGCTGATGCTGGCGGGCTTCGGCCTGAAGCATTCCATTTCGACCATTGTGGAAAAGCAGTATGAAACCATTTTCACCTATGACGCCACGGTGGGCTTTGATGAAAAGCTGACCGATGATGAAAAAGCCGAAATTCTGGCGCAGGCGCAATCAGCCTCTTCCGAAGCGATGATGCTGCGGCAGAACGCGGCCGAGATCTCTTCGGCCGAAACCGGCCAGAAATCGATCTATCTGTTCATTTCGGCCCAGCCCGATGCGCTGAAAGACTTTATTTCTTTGCATCACCGCACCGACAGCGACCCCGTTTCGCTGAAGGATGACGGCGTGATCCTCACAGAAAAGATGGCGCGTCTGCTGAAGGTTTCGGCGGGCGACACCGTGACCCTTTGGCTGGATGACACCCAGAAAGCCGAATTCAAAGTGACGGATATCGCCGAAAACTATCTGCTGAATTTTATTTATATGACGCCCCGGTGTTACGCCAACGCTTTCGGCAGCGACGCCCGCTATAACAGCGTGGCCGTGCGCCTGAACGAACAGGCCGATCAGAACGCGTTTTCCACCGCGCTTTTGAAAAACAACAATGTGCGCCTCATCAGCTTCACCAGCGATGGCGGCCAGCAATTCCGCGATGTGGTGAAAAGCCTCAATTACATCGTGCTGGTGCTGATCGTCTGCGCGGGCCTGCTGGCGTTCGTGGTGCTTTATAATCTGGCCAACATCAACATCGAAGAGCGCATCCGCGAGATCGCCACCATCAAGGTGCTGGGCTTTTATGATGCCGAGGTCTCGGCTTATGTTTCACGCGAAAACACCATTTCCTCTCTGCTGGGCATGGGCGCGGGGCTGATCCTGGGCATCCCCTTCGAACGCTTCATCATCCACACCGCCGAAGTGGACGCGGTGATGTTCAACCCCGATATCGGCGTCTGGAGCTTCGTTCTGGCGGGGCTGTTCACCTTTGGTTTTTCGCTTCTGGTCAATTCGGCCATGCACTTCCATCTGAAAAAGATCAGCATGGTGGAATCGCTCAAATCGGTGGAATAGGCAAGAACGCTTAAAAAAACCCCCGTCTGCCTTTTGGCAGACGGGGGTTTGCTGTTTAAAGAGGCCATCGTCCAAAGCGCAAACAGGCGCTTTTGGGGGCGCTTTCTGCCTGCGCGGCCGTTTTTTTCATCAGGCGCAATCAATCCAGCAGCGGCTCGATCTCGCGCAGCCGGGCGAACCAGTGATCCGCCGTGTTTTCGGCCTGGCGATGCACCATGACCGTGGGGATGCCCACCGCGCGGGCGCCCTCGATATCGGCCACAGGGTTGTCGCCCACCATCATGCAGCGCCGAGGGTTCCCCGCAAGGCGCAGCGCATAGTGAAAGATCTCAGGGCGCGGCTTATCCAGCCCGATCTTGCCCGAAACCACCGCGCCGCTGAAATAGCGGGCGATGCCCAGTTTTTCCATGGTTTCTTCCAGCTCAGGGTAATTGTTGGAAAGGATGTAATTCTTCCACCCCCGCGAAAGCGCATATTGCAGGATCTCGTGGGTATCTTCATATAAAAAATATCGGGTGGGATCGAGGATCTTTTGGCGCACCAGCGGGGCAAGCCGCCGGGCTTCTTCGGGGGCAAGGCCATGCTTTTGATAAACCGTTTCAAAATGCTGCCGCATAAAATCCCAGAACGCTTCGCCCTTCACCGCGGAAAGATCTTCATCATGGCGATCCCACGGGTAGCCCTGCCGCATATCCTCGCGCAGCGCGTCAAACGCCACCCCGTGCCTCGGCGTCTGTTCCTGCATCACCTCAAAAACCGCCGTTGTCCACAATTTATGTGAATAGACCAAAGTGCCGTCAAAATCCCAAAAAATCGCCTGTTCCAACACGCATTCGCCTTCTTTCCGCCGCTTTTCAGCTTCCTTTTCATTCAGTTTTCATTATAAGGCAGGCGGCCGGGGCCGCGCAACCTTTTTTCGGCCGCCCGCCCTTTGTATTATTCCTGTAAAATCTGCAAAAAAGTAATTGACAAATTTATAACAAAGTCCTATACTGATGCCGAAACAAAAACATACCCTGTTTTTCAACAGGATCAGGAGGTTTTCCTATGAAAGCAGCACGCTGGCATCAGGCGGGCGATATCCGCATCGAAGAGATCCCCGAACCCCAGGTAAAAGAGAATACCGTTAAAGTGAAAGTGAAATGGTGCGGCATCTGCGGCAGCGATCTGCATGAATTTCTGATGGGCCCCATTTTCATTCCCGTAGAGCAGCCCCACCCCATCACGGGCGAAAAAGCGCCGGTGGTGCTGGGCCATGAATTTTCGGGCGAAGTGGTGGAAGTGGGCGGCAAAGTCACCCATTTAAAACCGGGCGACCGCGTGGTGGTGGAACCTCTGGTGGTCTGCGGCGAATGCGCGGCCTGCAGAGCGGGCAAGCATCACCTCTGCGAAAAGCTGGGCTTCCACGGTTTGGCGGGCGGCGGCGGCGGTTTTGCCGAATATACCACTTTCCCGGCCGAATTTGTGCATAAGATCCCCGATTCCCTCAGCTATGAAAAGGCTGCTCTGGTGGAACCCATGAGCGTTGCCATGCATTCTTTGGAAGTGGGCCATTTTGAAAAAGGCCAGAGCGCCATCGTAACGGGCGCGGGCCCCATCGGCCTTGCCACCATTGAATGTCTGAAAGCCATGGGCGCTTCTCAGATCATCGTGGTGCAGCGCAGATCCATCCGCCAGCAGTATGCCCTCAATTCGGGCGCGGATGTGGTGCTCGACCCGGGCGAGACCGATGTGGCGGCCGAGATCCGCAAGCTGACAAACGGCATCGGCGCCGATGTGGCCTTTGAAACCACCGGCTCGCAGCAATGCTTCGATCTGGCGCGGCAGGCCATCCATTTCGCGGGCACTCTGGTCATCACCAGCATTTGGGAAAAGCCCGTTACCTTCAACCTTAACGATCAGGTCCTGACGGAAAAAACCATCGTGGGCAGCATCTGCTATAATAACAACTTCCCCACCGTCATCGAAATGATGGGCGACGGCCGCATCCCCGCAAACGGCTATATCACCAAAAAGATCGCTTTGGATGATCTGGTCACCGAAGGCTTCAACACCCTGACCGGCCCCGCAAAAAAAGAACAGGTGAAGATCATCGTGACCCCCGACGCTTCCTTGCTGAAATAACGCGCCCTTCGGCGCTTTTTCCCCGCAGGCTGCCAAACAGCAAAAGCTCCCGCCCGTTTACACACGGCGGGAGCTTTTTTATCATGCTGCGGAACCTGTGAGGCAGCGCTCAAGGCTGTTCCCTGCATCCCGGCTCCCGATAGCGCCTGAACGCCATAAGGGCGCATTGCGCGCCCCTGCGCCTTTGGTTTGCGGCCGCTCGATCAGCGCAGTTCTTCGATATAGTTGACATAATCCAGCGTGCCCAGCGCTTCGATGATCTCGCTGTGGGTCTTATATTTTTTCAGCTCTTCGCCTTTGATATCCAGCAAAATAGAAAACACGCCCAGCCCCGAATTCAGATAAGCGGGGTTTGCTTCGATATCATCGATCACCAGGCCCAGTTTGCGGATGGTGGCCATGAATTCCTGCAAATAATGCTTTTCTTTCAGTTCCAGGTGGATCTCGAAATGGTTGGAACGGTCTTTCAAATAAGCTTCCGCCCCGGGCAGCAGCCACAAACAGCCGAACAGAGCCAGAAAGCCCACCAGCGCGGCCGTATAAAATCCGCCGCCCAGCGCCAGCCCGATGATGCCGCTGGCCCACAGCCCCACCGCCGTGGTAAGGCCTTTGATGCGGTTTTTTGAGCTGTATAAAATAGAATTGTTGCTGATGATGGCGATGGCCACCACAGCGGCGGGCGAAATAACGGGGAACACCGAGCCGCAGGTGAAGATGAGAAATTCATCCAGCATCATCGCCATCGTGGCCGCCAGCGAAACCAGAATAAAGGTTCTCAGCCCCGCCGAATGGCGTTTGTTGGCGCGTTCACAGCCGATGAGCGCCGCCAGCAAAAACGAAAGCACCACCCTGAGCAAAATCGAAAATCCATTGAGTTCCATCGACCAGTTCCCCAAAAACATCGCGATGGGATCTTGAAAAACAGCCTGCATAGATCGTTTCCTCCTTTATCGGTTTAAAAATCTTCCGTGATAGATCTGTGTCATTTCTTCCATCTGGTCTTCCGCCGCCTGCAAAAACGCCTGTTCTTCGGGCGAGACCTCGGGTTCCCGGCGGGGCGGCAATTCTTTCTGGATCTGCGCCAGCCGGTCGATGAGCACCTCCACCGGGGCGCGCTGCTGCCCCTGGGGCGTCACCGTTTCCACCGCCGTGACTTCTTCCAGCTTGTTGGAATAAGATTTGGAAAGATAAAGCGAAAGCTTGGCGCAGGCCGGCCCCACCATTTCATAAAGCACACTGGAAGCCAAAATGATGGTTTGCAGCTGGCCGCCCATCTCTTTGCCCAAAACGCGGGCGCACATGGCGGCAAGGCCGATGGCCACCCCCGCCTGCGGGATCAGCGCCAGGCCCAGATAGTTGCGCGTTAAAACAGGCTTTTTCGTCATCAGGCATCCCAGATAGGCGCCGCCGTATTTGCCGAAAATGCGCACGAAAAAGTAAACGATGCCCACGGTGAGCAGCGAAAAGCCGCCCACACGGCCCGCCGAGGAAACCAGCGTATCCAGCCGGAACCCAAGGCCCGAGCGCACGAAAAACAACAGCAGGATGGGCGGGCTGAAATAATTCAGCTGCATGAACAGCTTTTCATCGCCCGTAACATTGATATAGACCATGCCCATCGACATGCAGCCCAGCAAGGGCGAAGCGCCCAGTGAAACGCAGATGCCGCAAAAGGCGAACAGCAGCCCCACCGCGATGATGAGGCGGTTATCGGTGGAATGCCTGCGGTTGAGAAACGCTTTGAGCAGCAGCCCGAACAGCCCGCCCAGCAGCAAAACGCCCGCATTCAATAAAATCGGCATCATCACCAGCTGAAAATGGCTGACCTGTTTGGCCCCCGCCAAAGAAGAAAGCGCCACCGAAATGGCCGCGCTGTAGGCCACAAGGCCCACCACATCATCCAGCGCCACCACCTGAAGCAGCGTATCCACCAGATCGCCCCTGGCGTGGGTCTGGCGAATGGTCATCATGGTGGAAGCCGGCGCGGTGGCCGCCGCCAGCGCCGCCAGAACCGCTGAAAACGCCATGGAAAGGCCCATCGCATAATAAGTGACCGCGAACACCGCCAGCGAAGCCACGCAGGCTTCCATCACGGTGATGATGACCACCCGCATGCCGTTTTTCTTCAAAGTTTCCACGCGGAAAAATTCCCCCACGCTGAAAGCGATGAACGCCAGCGCGATATCCGATAAAAAATCAGTGGCGGCGATCACTTTGGGCGAGATCAGGTCTAAACAAAACGGGCCGATCACAATGCCCGTGAGGATGTACGCCGTCACATCCGGCAGCCGCAGCCGCTTGGTGACGCGGGTCATGGCAAAGCCTAAAAACAGCATCAGCGCCAGCGATAAAATGATGGCGCCGGGGGAAGCTTCGCCCAGTTTTTGATAAAACCCCTGAAGCATAAAACCGTTTCTCCTTTCTGCCCCGTTTTTTGCCCGCCCGCCGCAAAAAAAAAACAGCGGCGCAAAGCCACGGGGGTTGGTTTTTTGTTTTCCCCATGATATACTGTGATTATTATAAAAGCAAATCATAATTTATTACTATAATATCAATATTTTTAATGGATGTGAGAAAATGATCGATCCGAAAGCCGAAACGCTGCTCACCGCGGCGCGGCTTCAAAGCTTCACCCGGGCCGCCGAAGAGCTTTGTCTCACCCAGCCCGCCGTGAGCCACCATATCAGCCAATTAGAAAAGGAACTGGGAGCAAAACTGTTTTTGCGGGGCAAAAACGGGCTGAAACTCACCCCGGAAGGGGAACTTGCCGTCAAATATGCCCGCCGCATGAAAGCGATGTATGAACAGCTGAAAACCGAAACTTCCGATTTCGGCAAACATCTCACCAAGCTGCGCGTGGGCATCACCCACACTTCCGAAAGCAACGAGGTGGCCGAAGTGCTGGCCCGATACAGCAGCCAAAACCCCGGCGTAAAGATTATGTTAATCACTGAATCCATAAATAATCTTTATGATATGTTGGAAAATTATGAGCTTGACCTGGCCATCACCGAAGGCAAGCCCCACAATCCGCAGCTGCATTCGCTGCTGCTGGACACCGACTATCTGGTTTGCGTGGTGGCCAATGAAAACCCGCTGGCCCAAAAATCGATGGTCACGCTGGAAGAGATCCGCCGCGAAAAGCTGATTTTGCGCCTGCCCCATTCCGAAACGCGCAACCTGTTTTTATCGCATCTCATGAGCATCCATGAATCCATCGATTCTTTCAATGTGATCTTAGAAGTGGATAATATCGCCACCATCAAAGACTGCATCCGCAAAGATCTGGGCATTTCCATTCTGGCCAAAAGCGCCTGTATGGATGAACTCCGCAAAGGCAAGATCACCGTTTTGCCCATCGAAAACCTCAGCATGGTGCGCCAGACCAACATCGTTTATCACGAAGATTTCTCTCACAGCGAGGTGCTTCAGGGCTTTTTGGATCTTTATCATAAATCTGTGGGCGATGCCGCTTCCCCGGCAAAATAACTTTCCGTCAAGAACAAAATTGCCTGTGCTGTTTTCTGTTCCTTCCTGCCGGAAGAAAAAATCCAACGCAGAAAAGCGTAAACTTTTTTGTGCGCTCTGATCGCTTTTTCTCTTTGCGCCGCGTCCACCGTTTCTAAACAAAAAGCCGCCCCGCATCGGCGAAAACCGATGCGGGGCGGCTCTATTTTCATCAAAAGCTATGCGATTTTAGAAAGTTCCACATTATAGGTGCTCATATACCAGTTCTTGCCGACCTTCACCATATCCACAGTGCCGGCCTGGGTCACTTTGCC
This sequence comes from Acidaminobacterium chupaoyuni, assembly GCF_047936785.1. Lineage (GTDB taxonomy): Bacteria > Bacillota > Clostridia > Oscillospirales > Butyricicoccaceae > Acidaminobacterium > Acidaminobacterium chupaoyuni. The sequence goes on along the minus strand of NZ_CP176394.1, from coordinate 548,842 downwards.
GCTGTCGCCCTTGCAGGTCACTTCAAAGCTCACCTGATTGACTTCGCTGACCTTGCTGAAGCTGCTTTGATATTGGTTCAGCGAAGATGCGCCGCCGCTCTGATCTTTGGTGACTTTCACGCTGACGGTGACATTTTCGCCCACCTGTTTCTGCATATCTTCCACATAGGAAGTGTAGATGTTTGTGCCGATGCCGCCCAGCGTGGCACCCGCGGTGAAGGTATCTCTCAATTCTTCGGGCAGGCATTTGGGCATTTCATCGAAATTGCCGCCATACAGGCCGCTATAGAATTTGCCCAGCACTTTTTCGGCGGATGCCTGTTCGCCATACAGCGAGGGCAGCAGAAGGATCGCGGCCAGAATAGCCACCAGAACCACCACGCCCAGCACAAGATAGATCAGCGGCATGGGGCTGCGGATCGCTTCTTCTTTTTTCTTGATTGCTTTTGCTTTCGTCTGACTCATAGTCATGGTCTCCTTCGAGAAGAAAGTTCATCGCCTCAGCAGTTTTTCCGCCGCGTTTTCCAGCCGCTCACAGCGTCTGGCCGCCTGTTTTTCAGAACCGCCGTAGGCGTGGATATAGCACTTGATCTTGGGTTCTGTGCCCGAAGGGCGCACCGCCACACCTGTGCCATCACATAGTTCATAGTATAACATATCCGCGCCGAAAAGCGAAAGTTTTTCTGTTTTTTCGGGCAAAAATGTGGTGCGTGTTCCGTTGAGATAATCGCGGATGGCATGGATGCGGGTGGAAGCCAGTTCCCCCGGCGGCGAAAGGCGCAGCCGCTTCATGGCGAGGGCCATCTCTTCCATGGCCTCATTGCCCGGGAAAACCACATTCACCGCGCCTTCCTGAAAATAACCGTATTGAAAATGCTGATGATGAATGGCATGAAACAGCGTTTTGCGGCGGCGATGCTGCTGGGCGGCCATCAAACAAACCACCATCGCGGCGGCAATGCCGTCTTTATCGCGGCAATGGGTGCCCAGCATGAAGCCGCAGGCTTCTTCAAAGGCCATCAAAAACGCCCCGCCCTGCTTTTGCCATGCCTGCGCCGCCGCGGCCATATGCTTGAACCCCGTGAAGGTGGTCAAGCATTCCGCGTCATATTCGGCCGCCACGCGGTTGGCCAGCGGCGAAGAAACCACCGTTTTCACAATGGCGGGCCGCGGGCGCGCTTCTTCGGCCCGATATTGTTTCAGCATCCATTCGGCCATCAGGCAGCCCAGCTGGTTGGAATTGACGCGGCGATATTCCCCGCCGTCAAGCGCCATGACCCCCAGCCGGTCGGCATCGGGGTCGGTGGCCAAAATCAGGTCGGCCTGTGTCTGCCGCGCCACCCGCAGCGCTTCGGTGAAAGCGCCGTCGAATTCGGGGTTGGGGCTTTCCACCGTTGGAAAATCGCCGTCGGGCTGCATCTGGTTGGCCGCATAAAACACGGTTTCGAACCCCAGCTCTTTGAAAAGCCGGGGCATCAGCGCGCCGCCCACCCCATGCAGCGGGGTATAAACGATGCGCAGCTTTTTCGCCGCGGCGGGTTCCGGCGCGGCGCCGCGGGCCAGCCGCTTCACCGCTTCCAGATAAGCTTCATCCAGTTCATCGCCTTGCAGCGAAAGCCAGGCTTCGGGCGCGGGCGCGCCCGCTTTGCCATATTCCAGAAGGGGCAGGCTTTCATAAATGCCCGCCACGGCGCGGCTTTCCTCATCGGTCAGCTGGGCGCCGCCGGCCCCATAAAGCTTGCATCCGTTATATTCTTTGGTGTTGTGGCTGGCGGTGATGTTCAGCCCACCCGCCGCGCCATAATAAAGCACGGAAAACGAAAGCTCGGGGGTGGGCCGCGGTTCGGCAAACAGATAAACCGGGATGCCCATGGCCCGCAAAAGCGCCGCCGCGTGGCGGGCAAGCTCCTTGCTCTGATGGCGGCCATCAAACCCCACGCAGACCCCGCGTTCCCGCGCGGTTTCGCTCTGGCCCAGAACCCAGCGGCCAAACGCTTCGGCCAGAGCCCCCAGCGTGAAACGGTTGAACCGCCCCGGCCCCATGGCCATCACGCCGCGCACCCCCGCCGTTCCGAAAAGCAAAGGTTGGGCAAAGGCTTCTTCCAAACGGCCGCCGCGCTCCATCTCTTCCAGCTCGCGCAGTTCGCGCTCGTTTAAGACGCCCGCTTCGCGCCAGCGCGCCATCTCTTGCTGTGTTTCCATTTTTCATGCCTCCTTCTGCTTTCTTTGGTTTTATCTTATCACAAATCGCTGGCATACGCCATTTTGTCAAAAAAATTTTACCGCGTTTGCTCTGGCCAAACCTTTCCAAAAAAGGTATGATAAAGGCAGGAAAAAACAAAATATTTGTATTATTATCTATAGATATTACAAAGAGTTATGGAGGAATGCATCATGCCCCACGAAACCATCGAAGTGACCATGGATGCGAAAAAGCATATCGCTTTGGTCGCCCATGATAACATGAAACAGGATCTGATCGATTGGGCCAAGGCCCACCGCGAAATGCTGGCGCGCCATTTTCTTTGCGGCACAGGCACCACCGCCACTCTGGTGGCCCGCGAAACCGATCTGCCCGTTACCCCTTATCGCAGCGGCCCGCTGGGCGGAGATATGCAGATCGGCGCGCGCATCGCCGAGGGCGATATCGATTTTATGATCTTCTTTTGGGATCCGCTGACACAGCAGCCCCACGACCCCGATGTGAAGGCCCTGCTGCGCATCGCCGCGCTTTATAACATCCCCGTGGCCACCAACCGCGCCACCGCCGATTTTTTGCTGACTTCTTCGCTGATGGAACAGCCTTATCGCCGCCATGTGATGGATCTGGAAAGCCATATGCGCAGACGCACCGAAAAATAAGATCGAGCCCGCAGCCACCGAAAAATAAGGGAAAGGCATCCTTGCCGTTTGGCAAGGATGCCTTTTATTCTTGCGCCGACGCCCTGCGGCCAAACCACGCCGTCTGCGGCGCAGGCGGGAGCCTTGCCATGAAAAAAACATTGCTCATGCGGCGGCTCTCTGCTTTTCTGCCGCGGCTCGCGCTTTGTCGGTTGTATCTTTCCGTGAAATTTAGTATAATGAAAACCGCATGGGGGGCTGACCCTCAAGTTCAGAACGAAAAAAGATTTTTCGGAAAGGCTGACTTTATGAATTACGATGTAGCAATTATCGGCGGCGGGATCGGCGGCCTGATGACGGCCTATCACCTGCTGGAAGAAAACCCCGGTTTGAAAATCGCTATTTTTGAAAAAGGCTATCCCCTGGAAAAGCGTGTCTGCCCCATTGTGGCGGGCAAAAGCAAATCCTGCATCAGCTGCCCCATCTGCTCGATCACCGAGGGCATGGCCGGCGCGGGCGCTTTTTCCGATGGCAAATATGTGATCTCCACCGAATACGGCGGCTGGCTGCCCGAATTTCTGCCCGACCGCACCGTGATCGAATATATTGAAAAAGCCGACAAGGTGCTGGTGAAATTCGGCGCCACCACCGAACGCTATATGCCCTCTAACGATCTCAAGCGTCTCTGCCTGCAATATGACCTGCATATGGCCCAGGCCCAGCTGAAGCATCTGGGCACCGACAGCAATTTTGAAACCATGCGCAAGCTGATCGAGGCCCTGGGGCAGCATTGCGAGATCCATCCCGGCTGCAATGTCATCGCCGTGGATAAGGCGGCGCACACCCTCACCTATGTGGAAAACAGCGCCGAACACACCGTTTCGGCCGATGTGATCGTGTTTGCCGTGGGCCGCGCGGGCAGCAAATTCTTCAGCGAATGGTGCCTCGAAAACAAGGTGCCCCTGCAGAACAATCAGGTGGATATCGGCGTTCGCGTGGAACTGCCCTCGATGATCTGGGAGCATTTTTCCAAAGTGATCTATGAACCCAAGATCAGCTATCGCACCCGGGGCTATGGCGATCTTTGCCGCATGTTCTGCTTCAACGAACGCGGCAATGTGGTGATGGAAAACACCGACGGCGTGTTCACCGTCAACGGCCATTCCTATCGCGAAGAACACCGCAAAACCCAAAACAGCAATTTCGCCCTGCTTTCCACCATGCGTTTCACCGCGCCCTTCAAGCGCCCCATCGATTATGCCCGCCATGTGGCGGGGCTCGCCAACCTGCTTTCGGATGGCGGCGTGATCGTTCAGCGTCTGGGCGATTTAGAGATCGGCCGCCGCAGCGATGAAAAGCGCATCCGCCAGGGCACCGTGAACCCCACCCTGGAAGCCACCGCCGGCGATCTGAGCCTTTGCCTGCCCAAACGCCAGCTGGATAACATCATCGAAATGCTGCACGCGCTGGATCAGGTGGCCCCGGGCACCGCCAATTATGATACTTTGCTTTACGGCATCGAATGCAAATATTATTCCGCGCGGCCCGAGATGGAAAACTTCGTTCTGGCGGGCTGCAAAGATATTTATGCCATCGGCGACGGCGCCGGCGTCACCCGTTCGCTGAGCCAGGCCGCGGCCAACGGCATGTATGTGGCCGACCTGATTTTGAAATCATAGAAAAGAGGAACCGTCATGCTGAAACTTTTGAAGAATTGCGATGTTTATGCCCCCAAGCATCTGGGAATGCGCGAAATTCTGATCGCCGATTCGAAGATCATGAAAATCGCCGAAAAAATCGAAGGCTACGCCGGGTTAGACGGCGTGGAAGTGCTGGATATGGGCGGCAAGATCGTGGCCCCCGGCCTGATCGATATCCATGTGCATGTGACGGGCGGCGGCGGCGAGCAGGGTTACCACAGCCGCACCCCCGAGCTGAACCTCAGCGAACTCATCCGCAACGGCGTGACCACCGTTTTGGGCCTGCTGGGCACAGACGGCACTTCGCGCAGCCTCATCAACCTGCTGGGCAAGCTGACAGCGCTTGAAACCGAAGGCATCACCACCTATATGCTCACGGGCGCTTATCAATATCCCTCGCCCACCCTCACCGACAGCGTGCTGAAAGATATCATGGTGATCGATAAGATCATCGGCTGCAAGCTGGCCATGAGCGACCACCGCAGCTCCACCATCACTGTGGATGAACTGACCCGCCTTGCCAGCGATGTGAACATGGGCGGCATGCTCAGCGGAAAAGCCGGCCTGCTCACCATCCATACCGGCGTGCGCGAAGGCAAGCTTGACCCGATCTTTGAAGCGCTCAAGCGCAGCGATGTGCCGGTGGAAACCTTTTTGCCCACCCATGTGGGGCGCAATTATGCCCTGCTGGATGAAGCCATCAAGCTGGCCAATATGGGCGGCAATTTCGATCTCACCGCCAGCGACGGCGAAAGCGAAAAGCCCAGCGCCGCCGATCTGCTGGCCTATTGCATCGAAAAAGGCGTGGATCTCGACCATGTTTCCCTCAGTTCCGACGGCAACGGCAGCCAGCCCCGTTTTGATGAAACAGGCCGCTGCATCGGCCTGACCTATGTCAGCCCCATGGTGCTGATGTGCGAAGTGCGCAAGGGCGTTCAGAAGCTGCATCTGCCTTTGGAAGAGCTGCTGCGCACCCTCACCACCTCCCCCGCCAAGCGGCTGGGCAAAGAAGGCGTGAAGGGATGTTTGAAAGAGGGCGCCGATGCCGATCTGGTGGCCTTTGACAGCGCGCTGCAAATCACCGATGTCATCGCCATGGGCAAGCTCGCCCTGCGCGACGGCGAGCTGAAAATGCGCGGCACTTTTGAAGCATAATTTTTCAGAGCATTGCCGCGGGGCAAACGATCTTGTTTGACCGCGCCAAAAAATCCGATGGGGGGCTGAGCAAATGCTGCGGCATTTGCTCAGCCCCCCTTTTTTGCTTCGGCCGCCCACCGGTTCTGCCCGGTTCAGCGCGTTATGCCTGCCCGAAATCCGCCAGCGCCTGCCCCGCGATGCGGTATACCGTCCACCCGTTCATGGGTTCGGCGCCCAGCGATAAATAAAAATCGATGCTTGGCTTGTTCCAATCCAGGCACCACCATTCCAGCCGGCCGCAGCCGCGCTCCACCGCGATCTGCGCCAGTTTTTTCAAAATGGCTTTGCCATAGCCCTTTTTGCGATATTGCGGCATCACATAAAGATCTTCTAAATAAAGGCCGGCGCGGCCCAGAAAGGTGGAAAAATTATGGAAAAACAAGGCGAAGCCCACTTCTTTCCCCTCGGCCACGGCCAGCAGCACCTCGGCCTTTTTTTCTTCAAAGATCCACTGTTCCAAAAGGCTTTCGGTGGCCACCACCTGATCTTCCATTTTTTCATAGACCGCCAGCTGGCGGATGAAAGAAAGGATCAGCGGCACATCTTCTTTTTGGGCGAAACGGAAAGAAACTTCTTGGCGGCTCATTGTTTTTTCTCCTTATTTTTTGGTTTAAACGGCCTCGGCGGTTTTTATGCCCCGAACTGCCGCAGATAAAGCGGAAGCTTTGTTTTTTCGTCGGTTCGGGCGCTTTGCACCTGCCCCCGGGTCAGATAAAAGCTGTGGCTCAGGTCTGCCCCGCATAGATCGGCGCCCCGCAGATCGGCCGCCAGAAAATTGGCGCCGCAAAGATCGCGGTTTTTCAGCGATGCGCCCAAAAGCAGACTGCCGCTGAAATCGGCGCCCCGCGTCGCCTGCGGTTTTTTGCCCACCAGATCTTTGGGGGCGGCGGTGGGTTCTGCGCCCAAAAAGGCGGCGCCCGCCTGCCATGCCGCGGCCAGAAGCGGCGTCAGCTTTTGGTGATAACCATGGGCATCCAGCCGCGCCAGTTCTTCACATGCCATCGATGTGAGCCGGGCGTTTTCTTCCACGGCGCAGCGGATCTGCTCTTCCAGCGATCCCGAAGAACACGCCAGCCGGGCCTGCCACAGAAAAAACAGCGCCAGCCGCAGCTGCATCAGCGTGAAAAAGCAGTCATACATCGTTTTGGGCGCGGTGATGCCTTCATTTTTCGCTTTTTGGGCGGCCAGCTGCCCCGCCCCCATACAATCGAAGTTCACGCAGCCGTGAAACCCCTTTTTCATCAGATCGGCGTGAACGCTGCATCGGTGGTCTTTCTGCAGATATTTGCAAGGTTCCCCCGCCATTTTATCGATGGGAAACCCTTCCTCCTTGGCGAAATACAGCGCTGTGCAGCAGATGCCTACGCAGGCGGCGCAATCGGTGACAAAGCTTTCGGCCAGCGTTTCCCCATTCAAAAGCTGCCAGAAATTTTCTTTCTCTGCCATCAGATCTCCTTCTTTCGCGTGTTGGAAACCTCGGGCGGGCGGGCTTCCTGCCAATCCCACGGCAGCAGCTCATCCAGCGTAACAACGGTATCTTCCGCCACCATGATCTGGGCTTTATGGTTCTCTTCATGCAGCTGGGCCATGAACTGGCGGCATCGGCCGCAGGGCGGAACGATCTTCCCCCGTTCATCCACCGCCACCGCCGCAATAATATGGCTTTCGCCCGCCGTCACCATGGCGGCAATGGCCGCGTGTTCCGCGCAGAAACCCATGGAACAGGCGGTATCGATATTGATACCCGTATAGATGGCGCCGCTCGCGGAAAGCAAAGCCGCCGCCACGCTGCCCACGCTGGTTCTTCCCGTCAGTTCCCGATGGCCCACCACCGCTTTGGCGCGGGCGATCATTTCCTTAAAATCCATAAGGGTTCTTCCTTTCTGCCGTTTTGCCTTGTTTCACACTCTCTGTTCGGGATGCTTTCTAAAAGATTTTTCAAGCATTCTTCCATGAGGAATGTTTGAAAAGTCTTTCAAGCCGCCATGCCTGTGAGCCGCCTTGCGCTGATGGCTTGTTCTCCCTTATTAAAATCTATGCGCGTTTTGCGCTTTTCAGGCCGTCAAATCCGCATTTTTGCGCTTTTCAGGCCGTCAAATCCTATTTTTGCGCCTTTAGGCTCTTTTAAACTGTCCGCATGCCGCCCGTTTGACTGTTTTCAAGCCGCAAAATTTCTTCGCATGATAAAAAATAAGGGATTGTCCCGATGGCATCATGCTCGGGACAATCCCTTCGGCTCTCAGCTGATCTTAGATCAGTTCAATGATCGCCATTTCAGCACCGTCGCCGCGTCTGGGCCCGATGCGAGTAATACGAGTATAGCCACCGTTGCGGTCAGCATACTTCGGCGCGATTTCGTCAAAAGTCTTTTTCACAACGGCTTCCTTTGTAATGAAAGCAAAGGCGGCGCGTTTGGAAGCAAGAGTGTTCTTCTTGCCCAAGGTGATCATTTTTTCTGCCAAAGGTCTAACTTCCTTGGCTCTTGTCACGGTTGTTTCAATTCTACCGTTCTCCAGCAGATAGGTGACCATAGCGCGCAGCATCGCTTTGCGATGGTCTGTGGTTCTGCCGAGTTTGCGGGTTCCTGGCATATCATTTACCTCCTTACGAGTTACTCCGGCACAAAGCCGCTCTGGCTTTGTGCCGGCGGTGTTTTATCAGTTATCGCCTTTATTGAGCATCAAGCCCATGTCAGCAAGCTTCTTGATCACTTCTTCCAGTGACTTGCGGCCCAGGTTGCGAACCTTCATCATGTCTTCTTCAGAAGTGTTGACAAGGTCGGCAACGGTGTTGATGCCGGCGCGTTTGAGGCAATTGAACGAGCGAACGGAAAGATCCAGTTCCTCGATGGTCATCTCAAACACTTTATCCTGCGTTGTCTCGCTCTTTTCCACCACTGTGGTCTTGCTGCCGATCTCATCGCTGAGATCCACGAACAAAGAAAGGTGGTCTGTAAGGATCTTCGCCGCAAGGGACACTGCATCGCGTGCTGCGATCGTGCGATCTGTCCAAACTTCCAGCGTCAGCTTATCAAAGTCTGTCATATCGCCCACGCGAGCATTTTCTACCACATAATTCACTTTATACACAGGGGAATAAAGCGAATCCACAGGGATGAGACCGATCACAGGCTGAGCGGGTTTGTTGCGCTCGGCCAAAGCGTATCCACGGCCGTGGTTGAGGGTCAGCTCCATGGTGAATTTTGCGTCGGGCATCAGCGTGCAGATGGGATGTTCGGGATTCAGGATCTCAACATCGGAATCGCAGCGGATGTCGCCTGCTGTGACGACCCCGGGGCAATTTGCCTCGATATAAACGGTTTTTTCGCCTTCACAATGCAGCTTAGCGATAATCCCTTTGACATTCAGGACGATCTCCGTCACATCCTCCTTCACGCCGGGAATTGCAGAGAACTCATGCTGAACGCCATCGATCTTGATGGTGGTAACAGCTGTTCCGGGCAAAGAGGAGAGCAGAATGCGGCGAAGGGAATTTCCGAGAGTGGTACCATAGCCGCGTTCCAAAGGTTCAACGACAAACTTGCCATAGGAGCCATCTTCATAGGCCTCGGCGCATTCGATGCGGGGCTTTTCTATTGCGATCATCAATTTACCCTCCTAATGATATATTCGCGTGTGTGTGTATATGAATGAGGGCTAATTTTACTTGGAGTACAGCTCGACGATGAGGTGTTCCTGAACGGGCAGGTCGATTTCCTCGCGGCTCGGCAGATTCACAACGGTTGCTGTGCCCTTTGTTTGATCAACGCTCAGCCATGCCAGCGCGGGTTTCGATGCGTTGGCTTCCAGCACTGCCTTGAATTTATCCAGGCTCATGCTCTTTTCGCGAATGGCGATCACATCGCCGGCTTTTACCAAATAAGAGGGGATGTTGACTTTTTTGCCGTTAACGGTGAAATGAGAATGCTTCACCAGCTGGCGTGCTTCGGGGCGGCTCATCGCAAAGCCCGCGCGATAAACCACATTGTCGAGGCGGCTTTCCAGAATGCGCAGCAGGTTTTCGCCTGTCATGCCGCTCTGGTTGTTGGCCATGTCGAAATAACCTTCGAACTGGCTTTCCAAAATGCCGTAATATCTTCTTGTCTTCTGCTTTTCACGCATCTGCAAGCCATATTCAGAGGGCTTCTTTCTTCCCTGGCCATGCTGGCCGGGTGCATAGGCGCGGCGGCCCAGCGAGCATTTATCCGAATAGCATCTGTCGCCCTTGAGGAACAGCTTTTCGCCTTCTCTGCGGCAGAGGCGGCAGGTTGCGTCTGTATATCTTGCCATTTATGATACCTCCGATTAAACTCTTCTTCTTTTGGGCGGACGGCAGCCGTTGTGAGGAATGGGGGTTACATCCTTGATCATTGTAACTTCCAGACCGGCGGCCTGCAAAGCGCGGATCGCGGCTTCACGGCCCGAACCGGGGCCCTTCACATAAACTTCCACGGTCTTCAGGCCATGTTCCATTGCGGCCTTTGCTGCGGTTTCGGCAGCTGTCTGCGCGGCAAACGGTGTGGATTTTCTGGAGCCACGGAAGCCCAGACCACCCGAAGAAGCCCAAGACAACGCGTTGCCGTTGAGATCGGTAATCGTTACGATCGTGTTGTTGAAAGAGGCGCGGATATGAGCGGCACCTTTCTCGATGTTTTTCTTTTCGCGGCGCTTTCTCGAAACAGCGGCGCCTTTTTTCACAGCTTGTGCTTTAGCCATTTTCCGTCCCCTCCTTACTTCTTCTTATTCGCAATGGTCTTTTTCGGGCCTTTGCGTGTTCTTGCGTTGGTCTTTGTGCGCTGACCGCGAACGGGCAGGCTCTTTCTATGTCTTACACCGCGATAGGAACCGATTTCCACCAAACGCTTGATGTTCAAAGCGACTTCTCTTCTCAGGTCGCCTTCCACCATATATTCGTGTTCGATCACTTCGCGCAGCTTTGCGGCTTCTTCTTCTGTCAGATCCTTGACTCTTGTGTCAGGATTAATGTTTGTCTTTACCAAAATCTCGTTGGAAAGAGTGCGGCCGATACCATAGACATAAGTCAGGCCGATTTCCACTCTTTTTTCACGGGGAAGGTCAACACCGGCAATACGAGCCATTTATTTCAGCACCTCCTGATGATTATTCTTGATTAGCCCTGTCTCTGCTTATGCTTGGGGTTTTCGCAAATGACCATTACACGGCCTTTTCTGCGGATTACCTTGCACTTTTCGCAGATGGGTTTCACGGACGGTTTCACTTTCATGTTCTGTACCTCCTGTTTTGCGGCTGTTACGCAGCAGTTTCGCTGCTTATTTGGATCGCCATGTGATCCTGCCGCGGGATAGATCATACGGTGACATTTCTAAGGTTACTTTGTCACCGGGCAGGATTTTGATGAAGTTCATCCTCAGCTTGCCCGAGATATGGGCCAGCACGCGGTGGCCGCCTGCCAGCTCTACCTGGAACATTGCATTTGGCAACGCCTCTATAACGGTACCTTCAACTTCGATCATATCTTCTTTTGCCAAACGAAATTACCTCCTCGGTTATTCTGCATTGACGGGCGATTCTGCTTCATTGATCGCCCTGCGGATATCACTGTTTGACAATTTCGCGCCCTCGCGCAAATGCTGGGCGGCAACGCTGTCGCTCTGCGCAAAGAACGAAACATGTTTGCGCTTTTTGCGTTTGGGGCTTTCGAGTCTGCGCAGCCGGCCATCGGCCAGCAGCAGATATTCGGCATCTTGCTCGAGGACCATCATCAGCCGGCCTTTATCGCGGCCGCTGACAGATCTCACGATGTCCGATTTTCGTATTTCAGGCTCCATCTCTTCCTCCGACTGCCGTTAAAATAATGGGGTCGCCTTCGGTGATCACAATGGTGTTTTCATAGTGTGCCGAAAGGCTTCCATCCGCTGTCTTAACTGTCCAACCGTTGGACATGGTTTTTACCTGCCAGGTTCCCTCATTGACCATGGGTTCAACGGCAATCGTCATGCCCGGAACCAGCCTTGGGCCCCTGCCGGGTTTGCCGTAATTGGGCACTTCGGGTTCTTCATGCAGCTTGGTGCCCACGCCGTGGCCTACGAATTCTCTCACCACGCCATAGCCATGCTTTTCGCAATAAACCTGAACAGCGTGCGAGATATCGGAAATTCTTTGCCCTTTGCGGGCAAATTTGATACCTTCATAGAAGCTCTGCCGTGTTACATCGATCAATTTCTGCGCTTCGGGCGAGATCTTGCCTGCCCCGAAGGTGCAGGCGCAATCGCCGTGATAGCCGTCATAGATCGCACCGACATCGATGCTGACGATGTCGCCTTCTTTGATCACATAATCCCCGGGGAACCCGTGGATCACCTCATCATTGACCGAGCAGCAGATCGTGGCGGGAAATCCGCCATATCCCAAAAACGAAGGGGTCGCCCCTGCCGCCTCGATCACTTTTCGGGCGCAATTGTCAAGCTCGCGGGTTGTAACACCCGGCGCAACCAGATCGCCGGCGGCTAATAAAGCCGCTTTTGCGATCTGACCCGCCTTGCTCATGATTTTAAGTTCATGAGAAGATTTAACTGTTATCATTGAGAGATCCCCAGCGCCCCGAATACTTGGCGTGTTGTTTCGGAAAGCGCTTTTTGTCCTTGCACTTCCACCAAAATGCCCTTTTGGCGGTAATACTCTTTGATGGGTTCTGTCTCTCTGTGATAGATTTGCAGCCGTTGCTCGACCACCTCTTTGGTATCATCCTCGCGGATGGCAAGCGGCGAGCCGCATTTATCGCAGATATTCGCCTGTTTAGGCGGATTATCCTCCACATGATAGGTGGCTTGGCATTTGGTGCAGATGCGGCGGCCGGCCATGCGGTGTTCGATTTGTTCATCGCTCACCTCGATGGAAAGGGCCGCATCCAGATCCATAATTTCGCCAAGAGCAACAGCCTGGGCCTGTGTGCGGGGGAAGCCATCCAGGATCACGCCGTTTTTACAATCATCCTGCGCCACACGCTGGCGAACAAGATCAATGATCAGCGAGTCGGGCACCAGTTTGCCGCTATCCATATAAACCTTCACCTTTTCGCCGATCTCCGTGCCGTTTTTCATGGCGGCGCGAAGCAGGTTGCCGGTAGAGATCGTGGGGATATGCAGCTTTGCCGAAATCAGATCGGCCTGTGTGCCTTTGCCCGCTCCGGGTGCTCCTAAAAGAACCATTTTCATTGTTAAGCCTCCACAATGCTGCAGCGGAAACGCTGTTTATTCAAGGAAGCCCTTATAATGACGCATCAGCATCTGAGCTTCGATGAGCTTCACCGTTTCAAGCGCAACACCCACAAGGATCAGCACAGAGGTGCCGCCGATCGCCAGACCGCCCAGACCGTTGATATTACTCATGATCAAGGGGAAGATCGCGACCACACCCAGGAACAAAGCGCCCATCAGAGTGATTTTGTTCAGCACTTTAGCGATGAAATCCGTCGTGGGCTTGCCGGGACGGAAGCCGGGAATGAACCCACCGTTTTTCTTCAGGTTGTTGGAAACCTCGATGGGGTTAAACTGGATCGTTGCATAGAAATATGCGAACCCAACGATCAGCAGCGCATAGATCACGATATAAAGCAAACCGCGCTGGCTGAACGCCTTGCCGAAGTTATACCAGAAGGTGCCTTCGGCGGGGCTTAAAAACTGGATCAATGTGCCGGGGAAGGAGATAATGGAAGAAGCGAAGATGACAGGCATCACGCCGCTCATATTCACCTTCATGGGCAGGTGGGTCGATTGACCGCCATACATCTTGCGGCCGACCACACGCTTGGCATACTGAATGGGGATGCGGCGTTCCGCATTGGTGATGAACACGATGAACGCGATCATCGCCAGCGCAACAACCAGCACCACGATCACGGAAAGTACATTCATGCTGCCCGAGATCAGGCCGTTGATCATCCCCATCACGGCCGAGGGGCCGCGGGAAACGATGGAAGCAAACAGGATGATCGAAATGCCGTTGCCGACACCCTTCGAGTTGATCTGTTCGCCCAGCCACATCACAAAGGCAGAGCCTGCGGCAAAAGTCAAGATGATGACCACGGCGCTCCAGGCGTCGGTTCTGGTCAATACCTGGCTGCTGCGCAGCATGATGTAATAAGTCCAGCCCATCAAAAGGCCAAGGGCGATGGTCACATAACGGGTGATCGACGCCAGCTTTTTGCGGCCTTCTTCGCCGCCATCCTTCACCATGCGCTCCAGCGCCGGAATGGCGATCTGCAGCAGCTGCATGATGATGGAAGAGTTGATATACGGATATACCGACAAGGCGAAGATGGAAGCGGTTGAGAAACCGCCGCCGGATAAAGTGTTAAAGTAACCCAGCAGGGTATCGCTGTATTGTTTGAACACTTCAGCTAATTGCTTCGTGTCAACATAAGGCACATAGATCGCATAGCCAAAGCGGAAAACCACAAGCGCAAAAACCACATATAACAGCTTCTTGCGCAAATCGGGAATTTTCCACGCATTCTTGATTGTTTCAATCACAGCTATGCCTCCTCTGTTTTGCCTCCAGCGGCTTCAATTTTTGCTTTCGCAGAAGCGGTGAAGCCGGCAGCTTTCACGGTCAGCTTCTTTGTGAGTTCTCCGTTGCCTAAGATCTTAACGCCGTCGCAGGCTTTGCCGATCAGGCCTTTTTCCAGCATCGAAACAACGCAGATATGCGCGCCGTCTTCGAATACATTCAAAGCGCCAACACTGACTTCGGCATAATTCTTGGCAAAGATGTTGTTAAAGCCGCGCTTCGGCAAGCGTCTTGCCAAAGGCATCTGGCCGCCTTCAAAACCGGGGCGAACGCCGCCGCCGCTGCGGGCCCACTGGCCTTTATGGCCACGGCCGGCTGTTTTGCCGTTGCCGGTGCCAAGGCCGCGGCCTTTGCGCTTGCCTACCTGAGTAGAGCCGGGCGCCGGAGTTAATTCATGCAGTTTCATTTCGGCACCTCCTATTTGCAGGGCTCAACAGAGAGCAGATAGCCGATCAAAGCGATCTTGCCCTGTGTCTGAGCGTTGTTGGGCTGCACGGTCACATCGTCGATTTTCTTCAGGCCCAGTGCATGGGCTGTGGCGATGTGCTTGTCAAGTCTGCCTACCAGACTTTTTTTGAGAGTAATTTTAACCATATCCATCTCAGATTACCCCCTTATTTCGCCAGCTGCTCAACGGAAATTCCGCGGGCTTCCGCGACCTGGCCTGCATCTCTCAGAGAGGTCAGACCTTCCATTGTGGCAGCTACCACGTTCTGTTGGTTATTGGAACGCAGGCT
Source organism: Acidaminobacterium chupaoyuni (assembly GCF_047936785.1). Taxonomy (GTDB): domain Bacteria; phylum Bacillota; class Clostridia; order Oscillospirales; family Butyricicoccaceae; genus Acidaminobacterium; species Acidaminobacterium chupaoyuni. Next base: position 533,818 of record NZ_CP176394.1, on the reverse strand, counting down.
CTTTGTACGGATATCTTTGATGCCGGCCATTTCAACAACGGCACGGACAGCGCCGCCGGCGATTACGCCGGTACCAGGGGCGGCGGGCTTCAGAAGCACGCGGCCTGCGCCGAATTTACCGATCACTTCGTGAGGAATTGTGGTTCCTTCCAAAGAGATTCTCACCAGGTTTTTCTTTGCGTCTTCGATTCCCTTGCGGATCGCGTCGGGAACTTCGGATGCTTTGCCAAGGCCGAAGCCTACAATGCCGTTCTGATCACCAACAACAACGAGTGCAGAAAATTTAAAGATTCGGCCGCCCTTAACGGTTTTGGAAACGCGGTTAAGCGCAACGACTCTTTCCTGCAGCTCCATGCTGCTTGCGTCGATTAACTGAGCCATATTCTACCTCCTCTTAAAACTGGAGTCCGCCCTCGCGGGCGCCCTCTGCGAGTTCTTTGACACGGCCATGGTAGAGATAGCCGCCGCGGTCAAACACGACAACTTCAATCCCCTTGGCTTTTGCTCTTTCAGCAACCATCTGGCCAACCTTTTTGGCAGCCTCTTTGTTGCCGCCGTAAATGTCAAAGCCTTTTTCTGTGCTGGAGGCAGAAACAAGAGTCATGCCGGTTGCGTCATCGATGATCTGCGCATAGATATGCTTCGCGCTGCGGAACACATCCAAACGAGGTCTTTCGGCTGTGCCGGAAACCTGAGCGCGCACTCTCTTATGTCTCTTGAGACGCTGAGCGTTCTTATTGATTGTTTTAACCATTTATGCGCACCCCCCTTATTTCTTCTTACCGCCGGTCTTGCCTTCCTTGCGGCGCACGACCTCGGTAGCGTATTTAATGCCTTTGCCCTTATAGGGTTCGGGCGGTCTCTTCGAGCGAACTTCGGCCGCGAACTGGCCAACCATCTGCTTGTCGCAGCCATGGATGATGATTTTGTTGGGGGCGGGAACTTCGATGGTGATGCCATCGGTCTCATCCACAAAAACCTGATGCGAGTAGCCCAGGTTCATCACCAGCTGCTTGCCCTGCTTTGCCACACGGTAACCAACGCCGTTGACTTCCAGCTCTTTTGAAAAGCCTTTTTCAACGCCTTCGATCATGTTGGCGATCAGGGTGCGGGTCAGGCCGTGAAGGGATTTGTGCAGCTTATCCTCAGAGGGGCGGCTGACAACCACATGGCCGTCTTCCACATTGATGATCATATCATGGTGCATGGTCTGTGTCAGGGAACCCTTGGGGCCCTTTACCGACACTACATTGCCCTTAACATCTACGGTCACGCCGGCAGGGATGCTAACGGGCATTCTTCCGATTCTGGACATATTCCGTTATCCTCCTTACCAAACGAATGCCAAGACTTCACCGCCGACATTCAGCTCACGGGCCTTCTTGTCAGTCATGATGCCTTTGGATGTGGATACGATCGCGATGCCCAGGCCTTTCAGCACTTTGGGCAGTTCTTCGGCGCCGGCATACACGCGCAGGCCGGGCTTCGAAACGCGGCGAAGGCCTGTGATGGCCTTTTCGCTGCCTTTATTCTGCTTCAGGGTGATATGGATCATGCCCTGAGCGCCATTTTCCACCAGATCAAAGGCTTTGATATAGCCTTCTTCCAACAGGATCTGGGCAATCGCCTTTTTCATGCCGGAAGTGGGCACATCGACTGTGCTGTGGCGTGCAGAGGTGGCGTTGCGGATACGCGTGAGCATATCAGCGATAGGATCTGTAATAACCATTAATTTTCCTCCTTACAGAAGTTAGAGATTGGTGTACCTTCTCCACTTTTCTTTGGGCGGGGCCCGGTGGGGCCCCTTACAACAAGGCGGTTTCCCGCCAAAAGCGCTTTTTACCAGCTTGCTTTGCGAACGCCGGGGATCTGGCCCTTGTAAGCCAGCTCACGGAAGCAGATACGGCAGATGCCATAATTGCGCAGATATGCGTGGGGTCTGCCGCAGATCTTGCATCTGTTATATTCTCTGCTTGAGAATTTCGCAGGGCGCTGCTGCTTTAAAACCATCGATTTCTTAGCCATCCGTCATTTCCTCCCTATTACTTTGCGAAGGGAGCGCCGAGCAGGGTAAGCAGCTCTCTTGCTTCTTCGTCGTTCTTTGCAGATGTGGTGAACACGATGTCCATGCCGCGGATTTTATCGATCTTATCATAATCGATTTCCGGGAAGATCAACTGTTCCTTCATGCCCACGGCATAGTTGCCGCGGCCGTCGAAGCCGTTGGGGTTGATGCCGCGGAAGTCGCGCACGCGGGGCAGCGCAACACTGAAGAAACGATCAAGGAATTCCCACATACGCTCGCCGCGCAGGGTGACCTTCGCGCCGATGGGCATTCCTTCACGCAGCTTGAAGTTCGCAACGGATTTCTTTGCCTTTGTGATCACGGGTTTCTGGCCTGTGATCTTTGCCAGATCGCTGACCACCGCGTCTAAAGCCTTGGAATTGTCGCGTGCTTCGCCGCAGCCGACATTCACTGTGATTTTATCCAGCTTGGGGATCTGCATGACGCTCTTATAAGAAAATTTCTTCATCAAAGCGGGTGCGACCTCATCCAGATATTTTTTCTTCATGCGAGGCACATAGGTGCTTTCATTTACATTAGCCATTGTATGTCCTCCTCCCCTTAAATGGTTTCGCCGCACTTGGAGCAAACTCTGACTTTCTCGCCGCTGGCAAGGATCTGATGTTTCACTCTTGTGGGCTTATCGCATTTGGGGCAAACGCGCATGACTTTGCAGGCGCGGATCGGGGTCTCCTGCTTCATGATGCCGGAGGGATCGCCCTGTTTGCGGGGTTTTACGTGCTTTGTGGCAAAATTGACACCTTCCACAACAACTTTTCCTTCAGAAGGAATCGTGTTGAGAACTTTGCCCTGCTTGCCTTTGTCTTTACCGGAAAGCACTATGACCTTGTCGCCTTTTTTTACATTGATGGTATTCATAGCGTCCTCCTTACAATACTTCGGGTGCCAGAGAGAGGATCTTCATATAATCCTTTTCACGAAGCTCTCTTGCTACCGGCCCAAAGATACGAGTGCCTTTGGGGTTTTTATCTTCTTTGATGATTACAGCCGCATTCTCATCGAAACGGATGTAAGAGCCGTCAGGGCGGCGCAGACCTTTTTTGGTGCGCACAACCACAGCGCGAACAACATCGCCTTTTTTGACCATGCCGCCGGGAGCTGCTTTTCTGACAGATGCGACGATCACGTCGCCAATGTTACCGTATCTGCGGGTAGAGCCGCCGAGAACACGGATGCATTTGAGTTCTTTTGCGCCGGTGTTATCCGCCACGCGCAGATAAGATTCCTGCTGTACCACGGCAAACCCTCCTTACTTCGCTTTTTCAATAATTTCTACAAGACGCCATCTCTTATCTTTCGAAAGGGGTCTTGTTTCCATGACCTTCACTCTGTCGCCGATGTTGGCTTCATTGTTTTCGTCATGGGCCTTTAACTTCAAAGTTCTTTTAATGAACTTTTTATACAGCGGATGCTGTACTCTATCTTCAATCGCAACAACGATGGTCTTATCCATTTTGTCAGACACGACCTTACCAACCCTCGTCTTGCGGAAAGCTCTTTCGCTCACCTACGTTACCTCCTTTGCCGCTTAAGACCGGGCCGCAAGCTCGCGCTCACGGATGATGGTCTTCACTTTAGCGATATCTCTTTTGACTTCGGCAATCTTAATCGGGTTATCGAGCTGGTTGAGAGCGTGCTGAAGTCTAAGATTGAAGAGATCTTTTTTCAGATCGACGAGTTTTGCGCTCAATTCCTCAGCGGAGAGCTCACGAATCTCTTTTGCCTTCATCATACTTCACCACCTGTTTTCTCTTCAAAGTCTGTTTTCTTCACAAACTTTGTCTTGATCGGCAGTTTGTGGCCGGCAAGGCGCATGGCCTCGCGAGCTGCTTCTTCTGTTACGCCGCCGATTTCAAACATCACTCTGCCGGGTTTTACCACAGCCACCCAATATTCGGGCGAGCCTTTACCGGAACCCATGCGGGTTTCAGCGGGCTTTTCTGTGATGGGCTTGTCAGGGAAGATCTTGATCCACACCTGGCCGCCTCTTTTTGTATAACGCGTCATGGCAATACGAGCAGCTTCGATCTGATTGCTTGTGATCCAAGCCGGCTCTAATGCCTGCAGGCCATATTCGCCGTTAGAAACAAAATTGCCTCTTGTGGCGCGGCCGGTCAGGCGGCCACGATGCACACGACGATATTTCACTCTCTTAGGCAGAAGCATTACTGCGCGCCTCCTTCCGTTCTCGGGGTCCGGGCTGCGGGTGCGCCACCCTGTCTGCCCTGGTTGTTGCGGTTAAAGCCGCCCTGGCGGTTATTGTTATAGCCGCGGCGGTCGCCGTTCTGGCGATCATTGCGATCACCGAAGTTTCTGCGGTCAGCTCCGTTGCGGTCGCGGCGGTCGCGGCGATCGCGGCGGGGGGCTTCCACTTCTGTGGTTCTGGGGCCGCCGGTCAGAATTTCGCCCTTATAAAGCCAAACCTTTACGCCGATGCGGCCATAGGTTGTTTTGGCTTCTGCGAAACCATAATCGATGTCGGCTCTCAGTGTCTGCAGGGGGATTGTGCCTTCGTGATAATGTTCTGTTCTGGCGATTTCAGCGCCGCCCAGACGGCCGGAAACACAAACCTTGATGCCTTTTGCGCCAAGCTTCATTGCGCGGGCGATCGCCTGCTTCATCGCGCGGCGGAAAGATGTTCTCTTTTCCAGCTGTGCTGCGATGTTTTCGGAAACCAGCTGTGCGTTGAGGTCGGGGCTTCTCACTTCAACAATGGAAATCAAAACGGGCTTGCCGATTTTCTTTTCCATGGTCGCGCGAAGCTTGTCGATCTCGGCGCCGCCTTTGCCGACAATGATGCCGGGGCGAGAGCAATGGATGATAATGCGGACATTCTTGTCGTTTCTTTCGATCTCGATCTGAGGAACGCCTGCAGCATAGAGTGTCTCTTTCAGGTATTTTCTGATATTGTAATCTTCTACCAAAAGGTCGCCGAAGGCGTCGTCTTTGGCATACCAGCGGGAATCCCAACCCTTGATTACGCCCACGCGAAGACCGTGGGGATTAACTTTCTGGCCCATAACTTACCTCCTGCCCTTATTCTTTTTCTTTCAGAACGATCGTGATGTGCGATGTTCTTTTAAGGATTCTGAACGCTCTGCCCTGGGCACGGGGACGAACTCTCTTCATCACAGGGCCGGAACAGGCGAACACCTGCGCCACATACAGCTTGTCGGTGTTCATGCCGTGGTTGTTTTCTGCGTTCGCTGCTGCGCTCTTAAGCAGCTTCAGCATCGGTTCGCTTGCTGCCTTCGGAGTATGCATCAGAATAGCAGCGGCTGTGCCAACATCTTTGCCCCGGATCAGATCGCAAACGATCTGCACCTTACGGGGAGAGATGCGAACATGCTTTAAATAAGCTTTTGCTTCCATCAATCTTTCCTCCTAGGCTTATTTGCCGTTGTTGGACGATTTGCTGCCCGCGTGGCCGCGATAGGTGCGCGTGGGAGCGAATTCGCCAAGCTTGTGGCCGACCATGTCTTCTGTGACATACACAGGAACATGCTTCTTGCCGTCATGCACGGCAAAGGTGTGTCCGACGAACTGGGGGAAGATAGTCGAGGCTCTCGACCATGTCTTCAGCACTCTTTTTTCGCCGGTTTTGTTCAATTCATTGACCCTTTTGATCAGCTCGGGAGCCACAAAGGGGCCCTTCTTAACGCTTCTGCCCATGAGTTGTGTCTCCTTTCATTATTTGCCGTTACGGCGTTTTACGATTTGCTTATCGGTGCGGTTCTTGGTCTTTCTGGTCTTGTAACCCATGGTGGGTTTGCCCCAGGGTGTTACAGGGGAAGGACGGCCGATGGGGCTCTTGCCTTCACCACCGCCATGGGGGTGGTCACAGGGGTTCATAACCGAGCCGCGAACGGTGGGGCGGAAACCCTTATGGCGGGTTCTGCCGGCCTTGCCGATCTGCACATTTTCGTAATCGATGTTGCCAACCTGGCCGATGGTGGCTTTGCAATCCATGCGGATGTAGCGAACTTCGCCGGAAGGCAGGCGAACCTGAGCGGCTGTGCCTTCTTTTGCCATCAGCTGAGCTGCGCCGCCAGCGGCGCGAACCAGCTGGGCGCCCTTGCCGGGATACAGCTCGATGTTATGGATGAAAGTGCCGAGGGGGATGTTGGCGATGGGCAAGCAGTTGCCGGGTTTGATATCGGCGGCTGCGGAAGAATAAAGGGTGTCGCCGACATTCAGGCCGTTGGGGGCGATGATGTAGCGCAGTTCTTTATCTTCATATTCAAGCAATGCGATGTTGGCGCTGCGGTTGGGGTCATACTCAATGGTAACGACTTTGGCCGCCATGTCCATCTTGTCGCGCTTGAAGTCGATCACTCTGTATTTTTTCTTGTTTCCGCCGCCACGGTGACGAACGGTGATTCTGCCATAGCTGTTACGCCCGGAATTTTTCTTCAGGGATTCCAGAAGACTTTTTTCCGGCTTAACCTTGCTCAGACCCGAATAATCGATGACGGTCATGTTTCTTCTGGAAGCCGTCGTCGGGTTGAAGGTTTTAATAGCCACTGTGTTTCACTCCTTATTGTCGTTTGTTTTGCGCCGCGTTTTCGCGGCATACCTTCATTTGGGCTTTTCAGCCTCAGGCTTGTTCACGGTTTAGAACATGCCCTCGAAGATTTCGATGTTCTTGGAATCTTCGGTCAGACGCACAATGGCCTTTTTTCTTTTCGCGGTGTAGCCGGTATGAACGCCCTGTCTTTTTTCTTTGCCCAGCACATTGATGGTGTTCACGCTCTGGACTTTGACTTTGAAGATCTCTTCCACAGCCTTGCGGATTTCAACCTTATTGCTGTTTCTTGCCACTTCGAAAACATATTTTTTATCGGCAACACCCATCATGGATTTTTCTGTGATGATGGGTCTGAGGATCACATCGTATGCAGTTTTCATTATGCGTACACCTCCTCGATTTTTGCGACAGCCGCTTTGTCGATAATGAACTTATCGGCGCGCAGGATATCGTAAACGCTGATAACAGAAGAGATGGTGGTTCTTACGCCGGGGATGTTGCGGGCGGAAAGAACGACATTTTTGCGAACTTCGGGCATCACAACCAAGGCTTTCTTGGTGGCTTCCACCGCGCTGAGGAAGTTCACGAACGATTTTGTTTTCACTTCTGTCATATCCAGGTTGTCGATCACCACGATGGCGCCTGCTGCCGCTTTAGCGGAAAGCGCGCTCTTGATGGCCAGCTGCTTGGATTTCTTGTTGATGCGATAGCTGTAATCGCGGGGCTTGGGGCCCAGGGCGATACCGCCGTGGATCCACTGGGGAGCTCTTGTCGAGCCCTGACGAGCACGGCCTGTGCCCTTCTGGCGCCAGGGTTTGCGGCCGCCGCCGCTCACTTCGGCACGGGTCAGCGTGCTTTGTGTGCCCTGTCTTTGGTTGGCGAGGTAATTCTTCACGGCTTCGTGCATCACAACGGTATTGGGTTCGATGCCGAACACAGCGTCGCAAAGCTCGATCTCGCCGACGACCTTACCGGTCATATCATAAACATTCGTCTTAGGCATGATTTATCCTCCTTCCCTCGGCCCTTAAGCTTTGACCGTGTTTTTAATGAACACGATGCCGCCCTTGGGTCCGGGGACAGCGCCGCGGATAGCGATCAGATTCAGCTCTTTATCAACTTTCGCGATATCGAGGTTCTGAATGGTGACCTGTTCGCAACCCAGATGGCCTGCCATTTTCTTGCCGGGCATAACTCTCGAAGGGTCTGTGTTAGCGCCCATGGAACCAACGCTGCGGTGAACAGGGCCCACGCCGTGGGTATGTTCCTGCGAATGGGCGTTCCAGCGCTTGATGATGCCCGCGTATCCTTTGCCCTTGCTGATGCCGGTCACATCGACCTTGTCGCCTTCGGCGAACACATCGGCATAGACGGTGTCGCCCACATTGTAAGCGGAGATATCGTCAAGGCGGAATTCCTTCAGATATTTCTTCATGCTCACACCGGCTTTTTTCAGATGGCCGGCTTCGGGCTTGCTCAGCTTCTTTTCAGCGATGTCGGCATAGCCGAGCTGAATGGAATCAAAGCCTTCTTTTTCCGCAGTTTTCTTCTGCACAACGGTGCAGGGGCCGGCCTCGATGACGGTAACAGGGATGACTTTGCCTGTTTCGTCAAAGATCTGCGTCATGCCGACCTTCTTGCCAATGATGGCTTTCTGCATTTTATTTCCTCCTTAAAGGCTATTGGTTAAAGGGCTTTGCCCCTTAACATGACCCGCCCGCTCTGCGCAAGACAAGTGCGGGCTGTGGGTTTTCGTGTGTTGTTTACAGCTTGATCTCGATATCCACGCCGGCGGGAAGATCAAGGTTTGTCAAAGCTTCCATGGTCTTCTGGTTGGGCTTGCAGATGTCGATGAGGCGCTTGTGGGTGCGGCGCTCGAACTGTTCGCGGCTGTCCTTATATTTATGAACGGCGCGCAGGATCGTTACGATCTCTTTTTCGGTGGGCAGGGGGATGGGGCCTGAAACCTCAACACCCGTGCGCTTCGCTGTTTCAACGATTTTCTCAGCGGCCTGGTCGATCACCTGATGATCATAGGCCTTGAGGCGGATTCTGATTCTCTCTGTGTTTGCCACTGTGGTTTCCTCCTTGATTCGAACGTAATCAATTTTGTTTTCTTTGACCGCGTTCGGCAGGAAATTTTGCAACGCCGCCGCGCGTATCGCGCTTTGGGCATGAAATAAGCCGGCTCGCTTTTGCGCAATCTTCCGGCATCATCTGCACCCGTTGGTTTCCTACCGCGGCTTTTCTGCATCTGCAGAGAGTTCCGCCGGCATCATGGAAATGCGCGTGCTGCTTCGTTCCCAGCCGCCCGATTGTCGGACATACTCCACCAAAGTTACCTGCTTTCGCAGCAATCTCCGGCTTCATCGCAATATGTTCACGCCTTAGGGCATAATTCTCCTATAGGCGCTTCTATAGAATATCTTATTGCAGGCAAGGTGTCAAGTGTTTTTCTTGATTTTTTCAGAAGTTTTTTTGTTTTTTTCGGTCGTGGCCGTGTTTTGCCGCCGCGCCGCCTATATATTATATAATAAGGTGTCTTTTTTTGCAATTTTTCTTTTTTCTTTTTGCCCGCGGCTTCGGCGGCGGCAGGCAGACCGCCCGTTTTGCCCGGCTTTAAAAGATCGTTTGGGGCGCGCACTCTCTGCCAAGCAGCGCATGCGCCGAAATTTGAGAAACGCCGGTAACCCCGCCATTTTTTAGCCGTCAAAAACCCTTGACAAGGGTTTTGCGCGGTGCTATAGTGAATACAATATCGATAGCATCCCTGTGATCAGGAGGGAAAATGTTTTCCCAACGCCCAGAGAAAAGAGGTCATCGGCTGAAAGCCTCTTTGCGTTGTTCGTTTTCCATACCGCCTGTGAGGGCCTTTTCCGAGGCAGCCCCTTTGGTTTCTGCCCAGGTCAAGGCGTTTTGCCCCCGTTAAAGGGCCTCAAGCGGCGGGTTTTTGCCCGCAAGCAGAGTGGAACCGCGGTAATTCACCGTCTCTGATTTTTTATCAGAGACGGTTTTTTTATTTTTATCCGCCAAAATAATACCGATAGAGAGGTGTATTGAATATGGTGAAAATCACATTGAAAGACGGCTCCGTGCTGGAAATGGAACAGGGTTCCACGGCGCTGGATGCCGCGCAGAAAATTTCGGAAGGTCTGGCGCGCAATGCGCTGGCCTGCGAGATCAACGGCGAGACCCGCGACCTGATGACCCCGATCAACGAAGACTGCTCTTTGAGCATCCTCACTTTCCAGGATGAGATGGGCCGCTGGACTTTGCGCCACACCGCTTCCCACATCCTTGCCCAGGCCGTCAAGCGCCTGTATCCCCATGTGCTGGTGGCCATCGGCCCCGCCATCGAAAACGGCTTCTATTATGATTTCGATATCGATGCCCCCTTCACCGCCGAAGATCTGCAAAAGATCGAAGCCGAAATGAAGAAGATCGTCAAAGAAAACATCAAGATCGAGCGTTTCACCATGAACCGCGAAGAAGCTATCGCCTATTTCAAAGAACAGGGCGAGATCTATAAGCAGGAGCTGGTGGAAAATCTGCCCGAAGGCGCCGAGATCAGCTTCTATCGCCAGGGCGATTTCACCGATCTTTGCGCGGGCCCCCACCTGCCTTCCACAGGCAAAGTCAAGGCGCTGCGGCTCACAAGCTCCACCGGCGCTTATTGGCGCGGCGATTCCGATAAAAAAATGCTCAAGCGCATTTATGGCACAGCCTTCATGAAAAACGCCGAGCTGGAAGAATATCTGGCCGCGGTGGAAGAAGCCAAAAAGCGCGATCACAACAAGATCGGCCGCGAGCTGGAATATTTCACAACGGTGGATACCATCGGCCAGGGCCTGCCCATCCTGCTGCCCAACGGCGCCCGCGTGGTGCAGCTTTTGCAGCGCTGGGTGGAAGATGTCGAGCAGCAGCGCGGCTATCTGCTGACGAAAACACCCTTCATGGCCAAGCGCGAGCTTTATAAGATCTCGGGCCACTGGGATCATTATCTCGACGGCATGTTCGTTTTGGGCGACCCCCACGATGAAACCAAAGAATGCTTCGCCCTGCGCCCCATGACCTGCCCCTTCCAATATCAGGTCTATCTCAACCGCGCCCGTTCCTATCGCGATCTGCCCATGCGCCTGGGTGAAACCTCCACCTTGTTCCGCAACGAATCTTCGGGCGAGATGCACGGCCTCATCCGCGTGCGCCAGTTCACCATTTCCGAAGGCCATCTGGTGCTGCGCCCCGATCAGCTGGAAGAAGAGTTCAAGGGCTGCCTCGATCTGACGAAATATATGCTCGATACCGTGGGCCTGCTGGATAAATGCACCTTCCGCTTCTCCCAGTGGGATCCCGCCAACCTCAACAATAAATATGAAGGCACCGCCGAACAGTGGGAAGAAGCCCAGAGCGTGATGAAAACCATCCTCGACGATCTGGAAGTTCCCTATAAGGTGGGCGTGGATGAAGCCGCCTTCTATGGCCCCAAGCTGGATATCCAGTATAAGAATGTTTTCGGCAAGGAAGATACCCTGGTCACCATCCAGATCGATATGCTGCTGGCCAAACAGTTCGGCATGGAATATGTGGATGCCGACGGCCAGAAGAAAACGCCTTATATCATCCACCGCACTTCTTTGGGCTGCTATGAACGCACACTGGCTTATCTGCTGGAAGAATTCGCCGGCGCGCTGCCCGCGTGGCTTGCGCCCACACAGGTGAAGATCCTGCCCATCACCGACCGCACACGCGATTATGCCGTTTCTGTCATGAAGCAGCTTCAGCAGCGCGGCTTCCGCGTGGAGCTGGATGACCGCAGCGAAAAGATCGGCTATAAGATCCGCGAAGCCCAGCTGCAAAAAGTGCCTTATATGCTGGTGCTCGGCGATAAAGAACAGGAAAGCGGCGAAGTCGCCGTGCGCAACCGCAAAAACGGCGAAACGGAAGTCATGTCGGCCGATGCATTCATCGCCCGCCTGCGCGAAGAAGTGGATACCAAAGCCCGCTAAGCTTCACGCCCGCGCCCGTTTTCAAAAATCAGGTGCCCTCCGCAAGATTTTGCAGAGGGCACTTTTTCTGTTTCATCGGCGGCATTTTCAGCGCCGTGAAGCGATTTTTGCCGTCTCTTCCCCTGCCCGGCGCCGCCGCTTTTTTCCGGCCGGCAGCCAAACCGCCGGCGGGCCTGCCGGCCATCTTTTTTCATTTTTCTTTCCCTCCGTTTGCCCGCCCGGGCGGCCGCCGCCGCTCTTTGACGGCCCCGCTTTCTTCCGGATGATCAAATCCTGCCGCAAAGTCAGGCTTTTAGGCCCGATTTGCCTGTTTTACGCCTTGTCACCCCGCAAAAAAACTGATATACTAATTTCGCGTATCCTTTTGTTTCCGCGCCGCCCGGGGCGGCTGTGACAGAAAATTCAAATTTATAAAATAGAAGGACTGAAAACAATGGCCAACGACAAAAAGCTGGTGCGTGAGATCACCCCCATGGATGAAGATTTTGCCCAGTGGTATACCGACATCGTGAAAAAAGCCGAGCTGATCGATTATTCCAGCATGCGCGGCTGCGTGATCATGCGCCCCTATGCGCAGGCGATCTGGGAAAATATCCAGCATATTTTCGATGGAATGATCAAAGAGACCGGGCATGAAAATGTGGCGATGCCGCTGTTCATCCCCGAATCGCTGCTGCAAAAAGAAAAAGACCATGTGGAAGGCTTTGCGCCCGAAGTGGCGTGGGTCACCTATGGCGGCGGCGAAAAGCTGGAAGAGCGCCTTTGCGTGCGCCCCACTTCCGAAACCCTGTTCTGCGATCATTTTTCCCATATCGTGCAATCCTACCGCGATCTGCCCAAGCTTTATAACCAGTGGTGCAGCGTCGTGCGCTGGGAAAAAACCACCCGCCCCTTCCTGCGCACCCGTGAATTCTGGTGGCAGGAAGGCCACACCATCCATGAAACACAGGCCGAGGCCGAGCAGGAAACCATGCAGCAGCTGGAGGCTTATGCCACCCTAGCCGAAAAATATCTCTGCATGCCCGTCATCAAGGGCCGCAAGACCGATCGCGAAAAATTTGCCGGCGCCGAAGCCACTTATACCATCGAAGCCATGATGCATGACGGCAAAGCCCTGCAAAGCGGCACTTCCCATTATTTCGGCGATGGCTTCTCCCGCGCCTTCGGCGTGCAGTTCCAGGGCCGCGACGGCAAACTGGCTTATCCCCATCAGACCTCCTGGGGCATTTCCACCCGCCTCATCGGCGGCATCATCATGACCCACGGCGATAACGAAGGTCTGGTTCTGCCCCCCGCCATCGCCCCCATTCAGGTGGTCATCGTGCCTATCGCCATGCATAAGGGCGGCGTTCTGGAAAAAGCGCAGGAAGTGGCGCAGACCTTGAAACAGGCCGGCATCCGCGTGAAGGTGGATGGCAGCGACCAAAGCCCCGGCTGGAAATTCGCCGAATATGAAATGAAGGGCGTGCCGCTTCGCTTAGAGATCGGCCCCCGCGACATTGAAAATAACAGCTGTGTGCTGGTTCGCCGCGACAACCGCGAAAAAACCGTGGCTTCGCTGGAAAACCTGCCCGCAACCGTCAACAAGATGCTGGAAGAGTTCGCCGCCGCCATCTATGCCAAGGCCAAGGCCAACTTAGATCAGAACATCGTTTCCGCCGCCACGCTGGAAGAAATGAAGGCCGCTCTGGTGGGCCGCCCCCGCTTTGTGAAAGCCATGTGGTGCGGCGATGAGCATTGCGAAGAGGTCATCAAGGCCGAAACCGGCATGCCCTCCCGCTGCATGCCCTTCGAGCAGGAGCATATCAGCGATGTCTGCCCCGTCTGCGGCAAGCCCGCCAAGCATATGGTGATCTTCGGCATCGCTTATTAATTTTTTCAGCGTTCTTTCAGGCGAAAACCGGCTTTCGGTTTTCGCCTTGTTTTCTGCCTTTTGGTATAAAAGCAAATTTTTTTCAGAAAATAAGAAACAAAAGCGGCCGGTGATGCGTCTAAAGCACATAACCGGTTAAACTTTATCTGATCTGAAAGGAATTTAGCGTTATGAAACTGAAAAAATTATTGGCGCTTTCGCTGAGCCTTGCGGCCCTGTGCGGTATGTTTGCCGGCTGTCAGAAAAGCAGCGAGAGCTCTGAAAAGAGCCCCGCCCCCAAGGATATCTATCAAAAAATCGTCAAAGAGATCGGCGAAGAAAATATGCCCGCCCTCAGCGAAGCCGATGCCGACACCCTGAAAACCTTCTATGGCATCTCTTCCGATGATCTGGAAGCCTATACCCTGCAGATCCCCAAAATGAATGTGAAGGCCGATGAATTCTTCATCGCCAAAGTCAAAGAAGGCAAAATGGATGCCGTGAAAGAGGGCATCGAAAAACGCAAGGCCGATCTGGATAACACCTGGAAGCAATATCTGCCCGATGTTTATGAAACCGTGAAAAACGCCCAGACCGTGGAAAACGGCAGCTATATTCTGTTCGCGGTTTCCGAAAACGCCGAAAAGGCGGTTTCTGTTTTCAACAGCGAAACCAAATAATTTCACCCTGATCCTGACGGGGCGGAACTGTTTCCGCCCCTTTATTCTGCAACGAAATGAGGAAACGCCATGGTTTTCAGCAGCATCCTGTTTTTATTTATCTATCTTCCGCTTTCCCTCGCCATTTATTACATCACCCCGCGCAAATTCCGCAATTTCGCGCTTTTGCTGCTGAATCTGGTTTTTTATGGCTGGGGCGAGCCGGTATACATTCTTATCATGATCTTTTCCATTCTGGTGGATTATACCCACGGCCTGTTGATCGAAAAACACCGCGACAACGATAAATTCGCCCGCCGCGTGGTGGCCAGTTCGGCGATCATCAATCTTTCCATGCTGTTGTTTTTCAAATATTATGATTTCATCGCCGCCAACCTGTCGCTGATCCCGGGGCTTTCCTTTTTCAAGCCGCTGGGCATCTCGCTTCCCATCGGCATTTCATTTTATACCTTTCAAACCATGTCCTATACCATCGATGTTTATCGCGGCGACGCCAAAGCCCAGCATAACATCGTGGATTTTGGCACCTTCGTCACCCTGTTCCCCCAATTGATCGCGGGGCCCATCGTGCAATATAAAGATGTGGATGAGCAGCTGGCCCACCGCCATGAAAACAGCGCCCAGTTTGCATCGGGCGTTCAGTGTTTCATCTGCGGCCTTGCCAAAAAAGTGCTGCTGGCCAATAATATCGGCGCGCTGTGGGAAGTTTACCGCGGCGCTTCCCCCGCTTCGCTTTCCGTTCTGGGGGCGTGGCTGGGCATCGCGGCGTTCGCGTTTCAGATCTATTTCGATTTCTCGGGTTATTCCGATATGGCCATCGGCCTGGGGCGGATGCTGGGCTTCGAATTCAAGATCAATTTCAATTACCCCTATATCTCGCGCAGCATCACCGAATTCTGGCGGCGCTGGCATATTTCGCTGGGCAGCTGGTTCCGCGAATATGTTTATATTCCGCTGGGCGGCAACCGCCGCGGCAAATGGAAGACCTATCGCAACATTTTTGTCGTTTGGATGCTCACGGGCATCTGGCATGGCGCCAGCTGGAATTTTCTCTGCTGGGGCGTTTATTTCGCCCTGCTGCTGATGCTGGAAAAGGCATTTTTGCTCAAATGGCTTGAAAAAGCCCCGAAAGCCGTGGGCCATCTCTATACCATGGTGCTGGTGCTCATCAGCTGGGCCTTTTTCGCCATTGAAAGCCTGCCCGCGGCGGGGCGCTACATCGCTTCGATGTTCGGCTTTGGCGGCGGTCTTTATGCTGCGGCCGATCTTTACCGCCTGATGGCCTATCTGCCGCTGCTGCTGATCCTTGTCTGCGCCAGCCTGCCCGCGGCCAAGATGTTTTTGCAAAAGCTGGCGCCGCGCCCCCGGGCCGCGCTGCTGTTTGTTCTCTGCGCCGCCGCGCTGGTGAGCTCCACCGCCTATCTGGTGGATGCCTCTTATAATCCGTTTCTCTATTTCCGCTTTTAAGGAGGGCCGTCGCTATGAGCAAAGCTTGGAATCGCGCATTCTGCGCCCTTTTGATCGTGTTTATCGCCGCGTTGTTCTGCATCAATCTCGTTTCGCCCGACCGTGAATTTTCCGATATGGAAAACCGTGTGCTGGCCCAAAAACCGGCGTTTTCGTTTTCGGCGCTGTTTTCCGGCAAATGGACGGCCGCCTATGAGACCTATCTCACCGATCAGTTCTCTTTTCGCGACAGCTGGGTGGCGATGAAATATCTCTGCGAGCGCGCGCTGCTGAAAAAAGAAAACAACGGCATCTATTTCGCCGATAACGGCATGCTGATCTCCCGCTTCGATGCGCCCAAAAAAGAGCGGGTGGATAAAAATTTCGAAGCGGTGGAAGCACTGGCGCAAAGCAGCGGCCTGCCCACCCGGCTGATGCTGGTGCCCACCGCCGCCTATGTTTATCGCGATGCGCTGCCGAAAAACGCCCCCTCCTATGACCAGCAGAAGCTGCTCGATCGGGCGGCGGGGCTGCAAAACGCTTCTTATGTGGATGTTTCCGCGGTTTTGAAAGAACATCGTGGCGATGCTCTCTATTACCGTACCGATCACCACTGGACAACTTCGGGGGCCTATCTCGCCTATTGCGCTTATATGAACACGCTGGGCCGCGGCGAAGAAATCGTTTCCCGTGAAACATTGGAAGGGCTCAAAAAAGAGCTTCCCGATTTTTACGGCACGCTTTACAGCCAATCGGGGGCGCGGTTCATCAAGCCCGATACCATCACCTATTATGATTTTCCGGGCGTCACCATGCAGCAGCCCGAAAAACAGCCCGTTTCGATCTATGACCTTTCTTTTGCCGAAAAGAAAGATAAATATGCCGTTTTCTTCGGCGGCAATCCCCCGCTTTTCACCATGAAAAGCCAGGCACCCGGCGCGCACGGCAAGCTGATGGTCATTAAAGATTCTTTCGCCAACAGTCTTCTGCCCTATCTTTCCCAGAATTTCGCCGAGATCGAAGTGTTCGACCCCCGCTATAACCGCCAAAGCGCGGCGGAAGCGGCCAAAGCCTTCGGGGCCGATCAGATCCTTGTGCTGTATCAGACGGCAAACTTTGCATCCGATGTGAATATCGGCCTGCTGGGCGCGTGAGGGCCGCCCTTTCTTCCAAAGCAAAACCCCGAACCGTTTTTGCGGTTCGGGGTTTTGCTTTATGCCCGTTTTCATGGGCTTTTTATTCTTTTTTGCCGAAATCACGCACGCCCTGTTCTGCCGCGGGCTCGCTCTGGGCGGTTTCGGCGCTTTGATTGATGCGGGCGAAGCAGGGGCAGGAAGCATCGTGATCGTTGATGATGCCGCAGGCCTGCAAATGGGAATAAACCGTGATGGCGCCCAGATAGCGGAAGCCGCGTTTTTTCAGATCTTTGGCGATGGTTTCGGAAAGGCCGTTGCTCACAGGGATCCGCCCCGCTTCGTGGCCGCGGTAAAGGATGGTCTTTCCTTGGGAATAGCCCCAGAGATATGCCGAAAAGCTGCCGAATTCCCGCCGGATCTGCTGAAAGGCCCGGGCGTTCTGTATGACCGCCTCAATTTTTCGCCGCGAGCGGATCATGCCCGGAACGCCCAGAATGCGCTGCACCTCTTCTTCGCCATAATCGGCCACCCGGTCATAATCGAAATTTTCGAAACAGATTTTGAAGACCCCGCGCTTTTGCAGCATCATGTTCCAGTTCAGGCCGCACTGCATGGCTTCCATCATCAAAAATTCAAATTGCTTTCGGTCATCGTGAATGGGAACGCCCCATTCTTCGGCGTGATATTTTTCCAAAAGGGCGTTTTCCGCGCCCCAGTCGCAATAGGCCATCTTTCCCTGCTTTCCGCCGCCCCGCGGCCGTCGTTTTCTGTTTTTGGCTTCTGCCCTATCAGATCAAAACCCCTTCGCAATGATCGATCTCATGCTGGATGATCTCTGCCGTGAAGCCCGTGAAGGTTTTCAGCCGTGTTTGGAACGCGCTGTTTTGATATTGCACCTTGATCGACCGCCAGCGCCTGGTTTTGCGCAGCCCCGCCAGCGAAAGGCAGCCCTCCTGCGTTTCATACTGCCCCTCATGCCTGACGATCACGGGGTTGAACATCACCCAATATTCCCCTTCATGGTCAAAAGCGATGATGCGTTTGTTGATGCCGATCATGTTGGCCGCCATGCCGACGCAGCCCTCTTTGTGGGCTTTCAGTGTTTCCAGCAGATCTTCGGCCGCCGCCAGATCTTCCGGGCCCGCTTCTTCCGCCCGCAGGGCAAGAAACGCGGCATCCCGCATGATTTCTCGAACCATAACCCAACCCCTCCTGTTTCTGTTGTGGTTATCATACCACGCCCGGCCCCGCCGTGTCAGCCTGTTTTTTCTTCCGCCCGCTTTTTCGCTTCAAAAAGGCCGAACCGCAAAACCACGGTTCGGCCTTTTTTCTTTTTTCTTTATGCCACGGGGATCTCGATGCCGAATGTTTTCAAAACGGCCTGAAGCCCTTCGGCGATCTCTTCCCGCGAAAAATCGGCGGCTTCCAGTTCCCGGTCGCTCCACTGGTTGAGCGTATGGTAAAAATCCACCGCCAGCGCCAGGCCATCCGGATCTGCGGGGTTCAGCGAATCAAACAGCAGATCTTCGGCTTTGCCGATCTGCCCCTGCGCAAGGCTGCCATGGAGCCTTCGATAAAGCAGGTCTGTCTCGTTCAGCTCGGTTCCGGGAGTGATCTCATAAAGCATCGTTTCTTTTTTTAAAAGCACTTTTGCGATAAAGCGGGTCATCATTTCGATCTGGCGCATGACCCAGTCATTTTGAAATGTCATGGTTTCTCCTTCCGAGTCTTGCGCAGTCAATTTTCCTCTGTCTGCGAAGATGCGCAGGCGCTTTCTTTCGCCTTTTTCAACGCGGCGCAGATGCGCTCCGCTTCTTCCGTATGGCGCAAAACAGCCTTATCCCCGGGGCTGTGCAGCCCGCGCATCAACACGATCTCACAGCTTTTCTTTTTCCCGTCTTCGGTTAAAAACACCTTTACTTTCACCGCGGTGACCTGTTTCTTTTTTACGACCTTGGATTCCATCACCGGGATCGCGGACGCGACGGTATCCCATCTGCCCCGCGGAACGACGGGCCCTCCGTCCGTCATGGAATAAGAGGCTTCGGGCACCTGTATTTCGATGTCTGTCACATCCGCCAAACGGTGGGTTACGGCCGCGCCTTTTTGGCGCCACAGGCCCCGCCCGCTGTCAATTTCCACCGCGCCCAGGCTTTCTGCCGCGGTGAAGGGATACAGCTTTTTGCCCTTGGCCGAAGCCGCCAGCAGCACACAAAGCTGCACCGCGGGCACCGCCAGCCCGATCAGACAAACAGGCCGCGAAAATTTCCAGGATAGAGATGAAAAAACAGTTTGCCACAGAACCGTAATCAGCACAGCCGCTGCGAGGAACACGCTGCTCAGCCGCGCCAGGGCAGGCGCGTCATTTTCTTGCAGCATCCGCCGTTTTGCTTCAATGCGCAGCGCGCAGAATGCGGCAAGGCATAAAACCGCTGTTGTTCCCATCGATCAAACCTCCTTTTCAAGCGCTCTTTTTTCTGTTTTACTTTTCAATATTTTCCATTTGCATCATATCATTTCGCCTGCGGGGTGTCAACGGGCCGTATTCGCCCCGAAAAGTTTGAAAATTTCTTCCGCCGCTGTTCTTTTTGTTTCTTTTCTGCTATACTTGTTATGATTCTATTTTGCATAACTCATTTCGATCTTGCTCCAAAGGAGACTGATTATGAAAACAATTCAAGTATGTATCGGCAGCAGCTGCCATGTCAAAGGTTCCTATCATGTTAAATCGATTTTTGAAGAAAAGATCCGTGAAAACCATCTGGAAGACAGCGTGGAACTGAAGGTGGCCTTTTGCCTGGGCAACTGCAGCGACGGCGTCAGCGTGCGCATCGACGGCCAGCCCATTTCCGGGGTGACCCGCGAAAACGCCGCCGAGATCTTCGACCGCTATCTGCTCAACGATAAGGGTGAATGAAAATGGATGTTCTGCGGTTCAAACGCGCCAACTGCAAGGACTGCTATAAATGTATCCGCGGCTGCCCCGTCAAGGCCATCGCCGTTCATGACCACCACGCCGCCGTCATCGAGCAGGATTGCGTGCTTTGCGGGCGCTGCGTGTTAAGCTGCCCCCAATATGCCAACCAGGCCCGTTATGATCTGGCGCCCGTGCGCGAGCTGCTGGCCGCGGGCAAAGAGGCTTATGCCATCGTTTCCCCCACCTTTCCCGCCCAGTTCGGGGCCGAGGGCTTCGAACCGCTGCGCCGGCTTTTGAAACAGCTGGGGTTCCGCGATGCCTATGAATCGGCCGAAGGTTCGCGCCAGGTGCGCGCCGAATATGAAAAGCTGATCGCTTCGGGGCGCTATAATGTGCTGCTTTCTTCGGTATGCCCCTCGGCCAACCTGCTGGTCGAGCGTTATTTCCCCTCGCTGATCCCCCATCTTGCGCCTGTGCCCGCGCCGTTTCAGGTGGAAGCCCAGATCTTGCGCAAGCTTCACGGCAGCGATTGCACACTGGTGTTTTTCGGCCCCTGCATCGCCGACAAGCTCGATTGCGATGAAGGCGACGGCCTCACCGATTATGTGCTCACCTATGAAGAACTGAATTCTCTGCTCATCAGCAGCCATCTGCCCATCGATCTGAGCGATGTGCCCTGTGATGAACCGAAACTGCGCAGCCGCAGCTTCCCGCTGGCGGGCGGCATCATTTCGGCCATGGAGCAGGACCCCGCCTATTCCTACCTGAGCATCGACGGCATGGAAAGCTGTTTGCGCACTTTGAAAGAAGTGGAAGCCGGGCGGCTTCGCAACTGTTTTATCGAGCTGAACGCCTGCACAGACAGCTGCGCCGGCGGCCCGAAAATGAGCCCTTCCGTGCGCAGCCATATCGAGGGGCGCGCCCGCATCATGCAAACGGCCCTCTGCCCCGGCCAGCCCCCTCAGGATTTTCCGCTGGTCGAAGGCCTTGATCTGAGCAAAACCTTCCACAGCCGCTATGTGGAACAATATCTGCCCAACGAGGCCCAACTCACCGAGATCCTTCACAAAATGGGCAAAAACAGCCCCGCCGATGAACTCAACTGCGGCACCTGCGGCTACCCCACCTGCCGTGAAAAGGCGGCGGCCATTTATCAGGGCAAGGCCGAAATCACCATGTGCCTGCCTTATATGAAAAAACGCGCCGAAAGCCTTTCCGATAAGATCATCACCGCGTCGCCCAACGCTATTCTCTGCGTTGACAGCGCCATGCGTATCCAGTTCATCAACAGGGGCGCGCTGGAACTGTTCGACCTGCCCCCCGAGCAAAACCTCATCGGCACGCCCGTTTCCGATTTGATGGATGAATTCGAATTCGTCACGGTGTTTTCTTCGGGCGAAGCCCAGCTGCGGCGCAAAGCCTATTTAGACCGCTATCATAAATATCTGGAACAGACCTTCGCCTTTGTGCCCGAAAGCAACCTCGCCATCTGCATCATGCGCGATATCACCGATTCGGAACGCGCCCGCCAGAGCCTGCAAAAGACCAAGAGCGACGCCGTTGAGATCACCGACCAGATCATCGCCAAACAGATGCGCATCGTTCACGAGATCGCTTCGCTTCTGGGCGAAACCGCCGCCGAAACCAAGGTGGCCCTCACAAGGCTGAAAAACACCGTCGTCATGGAAGAGGATGAGCACCTATGAACACGCTTTGTATGGAGAGCGGCTTTGCCAGCATGAACAAGCATGGCGAAGACCTCTGCGGTGATTTTTTCACCACCGTCAGCGATGACAGCGGCGCCGCCACCACTTTCGTGCTTTCCGATGGCATGGGCAGCGGCGTAAAAGCCAATATCCTGGCCACGCTCACCGCCCGCATTCTGGCCACCATGACGGCCAACCACCTGCCCATTGAAGAAAGCGTGACCACCATCGCCCAAACGCTGCCTGTATGCAGCGTGCGCAAGCTGGCTTATTCCACCTTCACGCTGATGCAGGTCACTTCCGACAGCCATGTTTATCTGGCTCAGTTCGATAACCCCTTCGCCGTGCTGCTGCGCGGCGGCAAAAGCATCGAATATCCCCGCTCGCTTTCCAATATCGGCGAAAAAGAGGTTTATCAAAGCCGCTTCCAGCTGCGCAGCGGCGATGTTTTCGTTTTGATGACCGACGGCGTGACCCACGCCGGGCTGGGCAATCTCATCCCCGACGGCTGGCAGCGCGAAGGCGTGGTGGAATATCTTGAAGAGATCTACGACCCTTCCCTTTCGGCCAAGAACCTTGCCGACCGGGTGGCCACCGCCTGCCGCGACCTCTATTTAGAGCATATCGATGATGATGTGACCGTGGCGGTTTTCAAAATGCGCACCCGCAAAGTGGTGAACCTGCTCATCGGCCCGCCCCGCGACCCCGCCGACGACGAAGAATTTTTGAAAACATTCTTTCAGAAAGAAGGCATGCATATCGTTTGCGGCGGTTCCACCGCCCAGATGGTCAGCCGCCACCTTCACCGCGATCTGGAAGTGGCGGGCGATTATGTCGATCCCGATATCCCGCCCATCGGCCGCATCCGCGGGGTCGATCTGGTGACGGAAGGCATCGTCACCATGAGCCGCGTTCTTGAAATGACGGGGCAATATGCTTCTTCCGATTCCATGCCCGTTCACTGGGATAATAAAAACGACGGCGCCACCCGCATCGCCCGCGCGCTGCTGGAACACGCCACCGATATCAACTTTTTTGTGGGAAAAGCCATGAACCCTTCCCACCAGCTGCCTTCGCTGCATATCGATTTTTCGCTGAAAATGAGCCTCATCGAAAAACTGGATGTGCTGCTGCGGGGCATTGGCAAGCGGGTTCATATCGACTATTGTTAAACGCAGCGCAATCTGCTTTGGAAAGGATCAAAGATTATGGTTTTCGATACGCAAGTGCAAGAACTCAAGTATAAAGCCCTCAAAGAGGTGGCCACCCTGGCCTGGGAAGACCGGCTGGAAAAAGATCTGCTGAGCAGCCCCGAGCGGCTGATCCCCGGCCCCGCCCCCACTATGCGCTGCTGCATCTATAAAGAGCGCGCCATCATGGGCGAGCGCCTGAAAATGGCCATGGGCGGCGATGAAAAAAACGAGAATATCATCGAGGTCATCAACATCGCCTGCGATGAATGCCCCGTGGCGGGCATCCATGTTTCCGATTCCTGCCGCGGCTGCATCGCCCACCGCTGCATGAACGCCTGCCCCAAAAACGCCATCACCATCGTCAACCACCACGCCCAGATCGATCAGGATAAATGCATCGAATGCGGCCGCTGCGTGGCGGCGTGCCCCTACAGCGCCATCGTCAAATCTTCCCGCCCCTGCGAAAACGCCTGCAAGGTGGGCGCCATCCATATGGGCGAAAACAAAAAAGCCACCATCGAAAACGAAAAATGCATCCAATGCGGCGCGTGCGTCTATCAATGCCCCTTCGGCGCCATCAGCGATAAATCCTATATCCTCGACACGGTGAAAATGCTCAAGGCCGGCGCAAACAACCCCGATCACCCCGTCTTCGCCATCGTGGCCCCCTCCATTTCCAGCCAGTTCCACCACTGCACGGTGGAGCAGGTGGTGGCCGGGCTGAAAAAACTGGGCTTTTTCAATGTGGTGGAAGTGGCTCTGGGCGCGGATATGGTGGCCTGGCGCGAAGCGCAGGAACTCGCCGAAAAGAAATTCCTCACCAGCTCCTGCTGCCCCGCCTTTGTCAGCTACATCCGCAAAAGCTTCCCCGAGCTTGAAAAACATATCTCCCATAACCTTTCGCCCATGGGCGAGATCGCCAAATATATCAAGCGGCTGCATCCCGGATGCAAAGTGGTGTTCATCGGGCCCTGCACAGCCAAAAAGGCCGAACGCCGGCTGGAAACCGTTTCCGAACTGGTGGATTGCGTTCTGACTTTTGAAGAGCTTCAGGCTTTGTTCGACAGCCGCGAGATCGATCTGGCCGCGCTGGAAGGCGAAACGCTGGATAACGCTTCTTATTTCGGCCGCGTGTTTGCCCGCAGCGGCGGTCTTTCCGTGGCGGTGGAACAGGCGCTGAAAGAATGCGGCATCACCCAGGATCAGTTCGCCCTCAACGCCATCGCCTGCAACGGCATCGCCGAATGCAAAGCGGCGCTGCTGCGCGCTTCGAAAAATGTGCTGCCCAACAACTTTGTGGAAGGCATGGCCTGTGAAAACGGCTGCATCGGCGGCGCGGGCTGCATCACCCACGGCCCCAAAAGCAAAGCCGATGTGGATAAATACGGCCACGAAGCCATGGAAAAAACCATCTCCGATTCCATCAGCGTGCTGAAATTCTAAAGGGCGGCCGTTCGTGCCTGCCCGATTTTCAAACCCTTGCGCCGCAGCCCGGCGCCCGCTCGGTGCTGATTTTCCGGTTTTGCCTGCCGCGTTTGGATGCTTGGCATGTGACAGCCCCGGCCTCGCCTGCGCGCCCGATCAGTGCTGATTCACTATGATATCTGCGCGCCCGCTCGGCGCCGATTTTCCCGCCCTATATCAAAGCAGCGCCCCCGACCCGTTTTTTCGGTTCGGGGGCGCTGCTCTTTTTTCGGCTTTTTTCTCTCAGCTTTCCTCCAGGCCTGTTCCATCTTAAATATTGCAATGTTATTATGAATATTTTTTCTTTCTTTACGATATATATTAAATATGGTTTACTTTAAAATTATTATAGTTTTTTGCGGTATTATTTGCTTGACTTTATATAATATATGGTTTACATATAGAATATATCTTGTTTCACAGACAACTGTATGTGGAATAAAAACATTTTTTCTGGAGGGATCGTTATGAAAAAATTCTTGGCCATGCTGCTTTCGCTTGTGATGCTTCTGGGCGCGTTTTCCGGCTGCGCAAAGCAAACCAATGAAAAATCTCCCGGCGACAGTTCTTCTTCTAAAACGCCCCCAGCCAACGCCACCTATCAAAAGAGCATTGTCTGCGGTTTGGGCGGCAAAATCGTCAGCTTAGACCCTCAGGCCAACAGCAACACCCAGCATAACTATTATTTCAGAATGAATTTCGACACCCTGATCGATTTTGATAACGCCACCGGCAAGCTTTTGCCCTGTCTTGCCGAAAAATGGGAAACGGAAGACAGCAAGACCTATGTTTTCACCCTGCGTAAGGATGTGAAATTCCACGATGGCGGTAAATTCACCGCCGAAGATGTGAAATTCACCTTTGTGCGCGGCGTGGATTCCGACACTTCCACCACCCTCTGCAAGCTGATCGAAACCATGGATGTGACCGACGACACCCATATTTCCATCACCCTGAAACAGACGAATGTGGATTTCCCCTTTCTGCTCACGCTGCCCACCGCCTCCATTCTTTCCAAAGCCGCGGTGGAAGCAAACCCCACCGATGGTTATAAAATCGGTTCCGGCCCGTGGAAGACCGATTCCTTTGTGGTGGGCGATTATCTGAAGCTGACCCGCAACGATGATTTCTGGGGCGAAAAGGCCAAAGCCGAAACCTTCACCCTGCGCTATATGCCCGATAATTCGGCCCGCGTCATCGCGCTGGAAACCGGCGAGATCGATCTTTGCGCCGACCCCGACACCCTGGATCTCGACCGTATCCGCGACAACAGCAAACTTGAGCTGCAATCTTATGTGGGCTCTTCCATCACCTATCTTGCCATGAACAACAAAAAAGCGCCCTTTGATGATGAAAACCTGCGCCTTGCCATGGCTTATGGCGTCGACCCCCAGGAACTGATCGATGTGGTGAAAAACGGCGAAGCACAGCCCGTGAAATCGCTGTGGGGCTGGAACGAATATGGCTATAACGGCGGCAAGACCGCTTTCACCTATGATGTGGAAAAAGCCAAAGAATATCTCGCCAAGGCCGGTTATGCAAACGGCGGCTTCAAATTCAAGCTTTCCGTCAGCGCCGGCGAGCGTAAATCCTGCGCCGAGATCATTCAGGCGCAAATGAAAAAGATCGGCGTGGAAGTGGAGATCGTGGAATTCGACAGCGCCGGCCTGAGCAAAAGCACCACCAACGGCGAACACGAAGCGGCCCTTTACGGATGCGGCATGAACATTTTCGGCGATGACGCCCGCCGCCTCATCTGCCCGGGCACAGGGGTCAACAAATCTCATTATGACAATGCGAAAGTCAATGAGCTGATGGATCTGGCCGTTCAGGAACAGGATGACGCCAAGCGCAAGGAATATTACGCCGAAGTGCAGCAGATCCTGCATGACACGGCGGGTTATGTTCCCCTTTATTTTGCCAACGGCTTCTTCGGTGTGAAAAAAGGCACCGGCGGCATCGATTACTACCCCACCTCTCACCACGATATGTCAAATGTTTATATCGTCGTGCAATAAGTTTTGATTTTTTGCCTGTCACCCACGCGGTGAACGCGCTGCGTGGGTGATCATTTTCTTCCCGCCGAGGCGGGAGGCATGAAATGGGAGGGAACCTTGTGTATCGATATATTCTCAAACGCCTGCTGCTGATGATCCCCGTGCTGATCGGCGTTTCGTTTTTGGTTTATTTCATTTTAGATCTGGCGCCGGGCGACGCCGTGGATGTGCTGGCGCCCGATGACGCCACCTTGGAAGAAAAGGCGCAGATGCGCGAAGAACTGGGTCTGAACCGCAGTATTTTCATTCGCTACGGCGAATATATGATCGATATGCTCCATGGCGACATGGGGGTCTCTTATCTGACCAATCAGGATGTGTTCGCCACTTTCATGGAAAAAGTGCCCAATACATTAAAGCTGGGGTTTGCCTCGCTGCTTGTTTCCGTGGGGCTTTCGCTGCCGCTGGGCATCTATTCGGCCCGCCGCCGCGGAACCTGGAAAGACAATGTGAGCATGGTGCTGGCTTTGCTGGGGCTTTCCATGCCGAATTTCTGGCTGGGGCTGCTGCTGATGATCCTCTTCTCGCTGAAACTGGGCTGGCTGCCTTCGGGCGGCGCCGATGGGTTCGCCAGCATCATTCTTCCCGCCGTCACCGTTGGTACAGGCATGATGGCAACGCTGACCCGCACCACGCGCTCTTCCATGCTGGATGTGATCCGCCAGGATTACCTGCGCACGGCGCGCTCGAAAGGGCTGCCCGAAAAGGTCGTCATCAATAAACACGCGCTGAAAAACGCCCTCATCCCCATCATCACCATCATCGGCACGCAGATGGGCACCATTTTGGGCGGCGCGGTCTTGACCGAAACCGTTTTTTCCTGGCCCGGCGTGGGGCGGCTCATCATCGATTCGCTCAATTCCCGCGATACCCCGCAGGTCACCGGCTCGATCATTCTCACCACCATGTTCTTCAGCCTTGTCCTGCTGCTGGTCGATCTGCTTTATGCCATGGTAGACCCCCGCATCAAAGCGCAATATGCCACAAAGAAGGGAGGCAAACAGCATGACCACCACAAAACCCAAAAAGCCGCTGCCTGATGGCGAAGAGACCCTTCAGCGCCGCGAGCGCTCGCAATGGGGCGAGGTCTGGCACCGCCTGCGCAAAAACAAAGGCGCCATGCTGGGGCTTTCCGTTGTGCTGCTGCTGATTTTCATTGCGCTGTTTTCGGGCGTGTTTTTAGATTATGAAACCCAGGTGGTGGGGCAAAACACCGCCAACCGCCTGCAATCCCCCAGCCTGCATCACCTGATGGGAACGGATGAATATGGCCGCGATGTTTTCGCCCGCATTCTTTACGGAACGAAATATTCTCTTTCCGTGGGGTTTGTGGCGGTTTCCATCGCGTTGGTCTGCGGCGTTTTTCTGGGCGCGGTGGCCGGGTTCTTCGGCGGCGTCTGGGAAGAGATCATCATGCGCAGCACCGATATTTTCAGCTCTGTGCCCAATATGCTCATGGCCATTGTCATCGTGGCCGCTCTGGGCCAAAGCATGTTCAACCTGATGATCGCCATCGGCTTGACCAGCATTCCCCAGTTCGTGCGCATCACCCGCGCCGCGGTGCTCACCGTGCGCAACCAGGAATATGTGGAATCGGCCCGCGCCATCGGCCAGGGCAATGCCAAGATCATCTTTTCCCATATCCTGCCCAACTGTCTTTCTCCCATCATCGTTCAGGCCACCCTGCGTGTGGCTTCCGCCATCATTTCCGCTTCCAGCCTGTCTTTTCTGGGCCTGGGCGTTCCCGCGCCGAACCCCGAATGGGGCGCCATGCTTTCGGGCGGCCGCCGCTTCATCCGTGATTATTCCTACATGACGCTGTTCCCGGGCCTTGCCATCATGGTCACCGTGCTTTCCCTTAATCTGTTTGGCGATGGGCTGCGCGATGCGCTTGACCCCCGATTGAAAGATTAAGGAGGAATGGAAATGAACACCGAATTACAGCAGAAAGCTCCCGATACCGCCCAGTCTCCCGAGGATATCCTTTTGAAGGTGGAAGACCTGACGGTTTATTATGAACTGGAAGAAGAAACGGTTCAGGCCGTCAATGATCTGAACCTGACCCTGCGCCGCAAAAGCACACTGGGGCTGGTGGGCGAAACCGGCGCCGGCAAAACCACCACCGCGCTGGCGCTTCTTCGCCTGATCCCCCATCCGCCGGGGGTCATCAAAAGCGGAAAGATCACCGTTTGCGGCAAAGACCTGCTTTCACTGGCCCCTCACGAGCTGGAACAGCTGCGCGGCAAAGATATCTCCATGATCTTTCAAGACCCCATGACCTCGCTGAACCCCGTTTTCACCGTGGCCGAACAGATCGCCGAAAGCATCGAGATCCACGAGCATGTTTCCAAGCATGAAGCCTATGAAAAGGCGCTGGATATGCTGGAGCTGGTGGGCATCTCGCGCAGCCGCGGCGGCGAATATCCCCACCAGTTTTCGGGCGGGATGAAGCAGCGCGTGGTCATTGCCATTGCGCTGGCCTGTTCGCCCCAGCTGCTCATCGCCGATGAACCCACCACCGCGCTGGATGTGACCATTCAGGCTCAGGTGCTTGATCTGATGAAGCAGCTGCGCGATGCCAAGGGCACTTCGATGATCATGATCACCCATGATCTGGGCATCGTGGCCGAAGTCTGCGATGAGGTGGCCGTGATGTATGCGGGGCGCATCATCGAACAAGGCACGCTTGACGATGTTTTCAACCACACCAAACATCCTTATACCGAGGGGCTTTTCAATTCGCTGCCCAACATCAAGCGGCGCCAAAGCGATTTGAAGCCCATCCCGGGCCTGATGCCCGATCCCACCAACCTGCCTCAGGGCTGCGCCTTTGCCCCCCGCTGTGAATATGCGGTGGATGCCTGCCGCCGGGAACTGCCCGCCCTGATCTCTTTCGGCGAGACCCACTGCGCCGCCTGCCTGGCCTATCGCGATCCCCAGTTCCACATCAAAAGGGGGTATTAAGAATGCCTGATACCATTCTGGAAGTCAAAAATCTTACGAAATATTTCAAGACCCCCAGGGGGATGCTCCACGCCGTAGACGGCGTTTCCTTCACCATCCAGCGGGGCAAAACGCTGGGCATCGTGGGCGAATCGGGCTGCGGCAAATCCACCACGGGCCGCGCCGTTTTGCGGCTCATCGAGCCCACTTCCGGCGAGGTGATCTTCAACGGCGCAGAGATCACCAAGCTTTCCGCCCGTGAGATGCGTAAAATGCGCACCCAGATGCAGATCATTTTTCAAGACCCCTTTTCTTCCCTCGACCCCCGCAAAACCGTCAACCAGAGCATTGCCGAACCCATCCTCACAAACCACCTGATGACGGATAAAGCCGAGATTCAAAAACGCGTTCGCCAGCTGATGGCCACGGTGGGGCTGGCCGACCGCCTCATCAACTCCTATCCCCATGAATTAGACGGCGGCCGCCGCCAGCGCATCGGCATCGCCCGCGCGCTGGCCATGAACCCCCAGTTTCTGGTCTGCGATGAACCCGTTTCCGCGCTGGATGTTTCCATTCAGGCGCAGATCCTCAACCTGCTCAAGCAGCTGCAGCGCGAACTGGGGCTCACTTACATTTTCATCACCCACGATCTTTCTGTGGTGAACCATTTTTCAGATGACATCGCCGTGATGTATCTGGGGCAGCTGGTGGAAAAAGCCCCCGCCGAAGAGCTTTTCGAGCATCCCATCCACCCCTATACCCAGGCGCTGCTCTCGGCGATCCCCATCCCCGAGGTGGGCATCGAAAAGCCGCCGCGCATCCTGCTGAAAGGCGAGATCACCTCGCCCGTGAATCTGCCCGATGCCTGCCGCTTCGCCAAACGCTGCCTTTATGCCTGCGAAGCGTGCCTGCAAAAAGACCCGCCCCTGCGCGAGATCTCGCCCAACCATTTTGTGGCCTGCTGCAAAGCGGAAGAGTTTCTCGGAACGCATGCTTAACATACCGGTTTTTACCGCCCGTCAAAACAAATGTTTTGGCGGGCATTTTATATTTTTGTAACATTTTCCTATCGATTTTCCTGATAATTCAAGCGTTGTCCAGTGATACAAACGATTTGACTTCATATTTTAGCAACAATATAATAGTTTATGCACGGAACAAACTTATAGACATGAGGAGAAAAGACATGAAGAAATTTTTAGCATTCCTTCTGGCCGCCGTGATGGTGTTCCCCCTGGCCGGCTGCAGCTCGAGCGATAAAAAGACCGATTCGGGCAGCAAAAAACAGGAACAGACCACCACCGACACGAAAAAGACCGATGATTCCACCGAAGAAAAGGTCATTCGCGTGGCAACCCCCGGCACCTATAAGCCTTTCACCATTTATGATGAATCCACCAAAGAATGGAGCGGCTTCGAAATCGAGCTGTGGCGCGCCATTGGTGAAAAGACAGGCTATAAAGTGGAATTCGTCCGTTTGGATAACCCCGCCACTTTTGCCGAACTCGACCTCAACCGCGTGGATACCGTTGCCAAGCAGATCTCCATCACCCCCGCCCGCAAAGAAAAATATGATTTCACACAGCCCTTCTTCTTCAGCCCCTATTGCCTGACCGTCGGCAAAGATAACAACGAAATCAAAACATGGGCCGATATGACAGGCAAGACCATTGCCCTGGCCGAAGGCAGCGCCATGAATGAATATGTGGCCGCCCTTGACCCCGACAACAAGGTGAAGAAAAGCGTTTATGAATCCAGCGGCATCATCCTGCAGGAAGTTTCCGACGGCCGCGCCGATGCCTGCCCCTATGCTTATCTGGTTCTCCCCTACTTCCTCGAATCCAACCCCGAACTGAAGCTGAAATCGGTGGATATCGAAAACCCCATCTACACCGAAGTGAACGCCTATCCCTTCGCCCGCACAGACCGCGGCAACACGCTGCGCGAGCTGACCGATAAGACCCTCACAGAAATGATGGATGACGGCAGCTACAAAGAGCTTTGCGAAAAATGGTTCAAGCTGGATGTGATGAAAACACAGCCTGCTCTGGATTATTTCGCCAAGAACCCCAAAAACTAAGCGTTTCTCCACCTTAATGATGCGGCGGGCTTCTTCACCAAGGGGCCTGCCGCACCGTTTGTTCAATTCGCTTCATGAGGAGGAAGCAGAGAAGATGTTTGATTTTGATTATTTTCTGCATATGTTTTCGGTGATCCTCAGCGGTTTCAAAAACACGCTGACGCTTTCGCTGATCTCGCTGTTCTTTTCCATTCTGCTGGGGTTCCTTCTGGCCGCGGCCCGCTATTATAACATCCCCGTTTTCAAGCAGATCTCGGTGGTGTTCACCTCGTTTTTCCGCAGCACCCCCTTCATCGCCCAGCTGTTTGTGTTTTATTATGGCTTTGCCCAGTTTTCCACCACCGTTCGCAATATGCCGGCTTTCTGGGCGGCGGTGATCGTTCTTTCCTTCAGTTTTGCGGCCTATATGGGTGAAAACATCCGCGGCGCCATCACTTCGGTGGAACGGGGCCAGTTTGAGGCCGGCCTTTCCATCGGCATGACCCCGTGGCAGACCATCCGCCGCATCATTCTGCCCCAGGCG
Organism: Acidaminobacterium chupaoyuni; assembly: GCF_047936785.1. GTDB lineage: Bacteria > Bacillota > Clostridia > Oscillospirales > Butyricicoccaceae > Acidaminobacterium > Acidaminobacterium chupaoyuni. The sequence continues at coordinate 502,201 of NZ_CP176394.1, read as the reverse complement.
GCCCGCGTGGCGATCCCCGGCATGTCGAACACCTTCGCCAATCTGTTCAAATCCACCTCGCTGGCTTTCACTGTGGGCATCATGGATATGACCTCCTGCGCCAAGAATGAAGTGAATCTTTCTTTCCGCTATTTAGAAGGCTATGTGGCGCTGCTCATTATTTATTGGGTGATCCTGGCCCTGGTGGAATTCGGCCAGAGCAAGCTTGAAAAACGCATGAATCGCCCCTATGTTCAGGAGGCAGGAAAATAAATGGAAAAAGAAACCGTTTTGACCCTTTCGGGTCTGAAAAAGAATTTCGGCGCGCTGGAAGTGCTCAAACAGATCGATCTCACCGTTCAGCAGGGCGAAGTGGTTTCGATCATCGGCCCTTCGGGCACAGGCAAATCCACCCTGCTGCGCTGCATCAACCATTTAGAGCGCCCCACCCACGGCCAGATCACCATTGATGATATCACCCTCACGGCGGGCAAAAGCTCTCATAAAGAGATCTATCGGCTGAGAAGCAAAACCGCCATGGTGTTTCAAAATTACAGCCTGTTCAAAAATAAAACGGCGCTGGAAAACATTATGGAACCGCTGGTGCAGGTGCAGAAAATGCCCAAAGAAGAAGCCGTTCGCCGCGCCGAAGCCATTCTGGCGGATATCGGCCTTTCCGAAAAGCGCGATGCCTACCCCGCGCATATGTCGGGCGGCCAGCAGCAGCGCGTGGGCATCGGCCGCGCCATGGCCGTGAAACCCCGCCTGATTTTGTTTGATGAACCCACCTCTTCGCTGGATCCGGAGCTTGTGGGCGAAGTGCTCAGCGTGATCCAGCGGCTGGCCGCGGCCCATACCGCCGCCATGCTGATCGTCACCCATGAAATGCGCTTTGCCCGCCAGGTTTCCGACCGCATCCTCTTTATGGATGGCGGCGTGATTCTGGAACAGGGCACCCCCGATGAGATCTTCAACAGCAGCAACCCCAGAATCCGCAAATTTGTGGCCGGGCTTGATGTGTGATCTTCCTCGCAAACAAAATGCGATCAAGCGGCCTCGCCAAACCAAATAAACCAAACCGCCCCGAATCGTGCATGACGATCCGGGGCGGTTTTTCTTTTGCTGTTTGCCGGGGGCTGTTTTTCATCAAAACCTATTCTGCCGTAATGGCGGCGGTGACGGCGTTTGTCAGCTTCAGCAAAGCTTCCACCCCGATATCCACCTGCGCGCCGATCTTGCCCGCGCTGACGACGATGGCTTCGAACCCGCGGCAGGAATCATCCACCACGGTTTTATAAAGCTTTTTCATGCCGATAGGGCTGCATCCGCCGCGGATATAGCCCGTAACCTTGTTGATCTCGCTGACATGGATCATTTCCACCGCTTTTTCACCCGCGGCGCGGGCGGCGGCTTTCAGATCAAGCTCGCGGTTCACGGGCAGCACAAACACGCAGAAATTGCCGCTGTGGCCGCGGGTCACAAGGGTTTTAAACATCCGCCGGGGGTCGATGCCCACCTTTTTGGCCACGGATTCCCCATCGATGGCGCCGTCGGAAGCATCATATTGATAGGTCTGATAGGCGACCTTTGCGCTGTCTAAAATGCGGCAGACATTTGTTTTTAAAGCAGCTGCCATGTGCTGTGCGCCTCCTTTTCAGGGGTTTTGCGGGCTATTTCGCTTCGAAATAATCCAGCAGGCCCACAAATGCCTTGATGCCTGTTTCCATCACGGTCTCATCGAAATCGAATTTGTTGTTATGCAGCGAAGGCACATCGCCCAGGCCCAAAAAGCCGAACACACCGGGATAACGGGCTTCATATTCCGAAAAATCTTCGGCGATCACGGTTTTTTCCACTTCCGCGGTGGCAACGCCGGCCTGCGCCAGCGCCTTTTTATATTCTTCATAAAGGGCGGGGTCGTTGTTCACGGGGGGATAGCCTTCTGTCAAAAACACTTCTGTTTTTGTGCCGTAGCGGGCATCGACCTCGGCGCAGACTTCGCGGATGCGGCGGGCCATAAACTGGAACACCTCTTCGGAAAACGCGCGGACGCTGCCTTCGATATGCACATTTTCGCAAACGATGTTGCGGGCGTCGCCGGCGGTCATTTTGCCGAAATGCAGCAGATATTCCGTGCCGGCGGGGATCTCTTTTTTCTTCATGGCGTTGATCTCGGCGATCATATCCGCCGCGGCGCTCAGCGCGTCGATGCCCAGATCGGGGCGGGCGCAGTGGGCGCTTTTGCCCTTGACGGTGATGGTCATTTCGGAAGCCTTGGCCATCATGGGGCCGGGGCGGGTGCCGATGGTGTTTTTTTCGAGCTTGGGCCACAGATGCAGGGCGAACACCTTTGTAACATGATGCTTGCTCAGCGCGCCGCTTTCGCAAATCACCTTTGCCCCGCCGATGCTTTCTTCGGCCGGCTGGAAAATCACGAGAACATTGAATTTCTTATATTTATGCAGGTTTTCTTCCATATAATCGCAAAGCGAGAGCATCATCGCCATATGGCCGTCGTGGGCGCAGGCGTGCATGCAGCCGTTTTTCGAAGCGAATTCCAACCCGGTTTCTTCGGGGATCGAAAGGGCATCCATATCGCCGCGGAAGGCGATGGTTTCTTTGGCGCCGTTATCGAAAAACGCGGTATAGCCTGTTCCGCAAACTTTTTCCACGGTGCAATGCAGCTTTTCAAGCTTCTTGCCGATGTATTCGCTGGTTTTGTATTCCTGTCGGGATACCTCGGGGATCTGATGCAGATCTCTTCGATACTGAACATAATTTTTCATAGCATCCTCCAACTATTTCGCGAAAGCGATTTTTTCTACATGGCCATTATACAACACTTGCCCCTGTTTTCAAAGTTCTTTTCAAGGGTTTTCGCGGTTTTTCCGCGTCGGCCATTTACAAAAGAAGCGCCGTGTGATAGAATGCCTTACATAAAGGCCGTTTCCGATCGGCTGTTATTTTCCAAAGGATAGAGGCGCAGAGCGAATGAGTATCCCCCCGAGCCGGCAGGCTTTGAAAGGGGAAAAAGGTCAATCTGCCGAACCGCCGCGCAGGCATGCGCGGAAGGTGGGCTTGCGGCGAACAGCCGTAAGACTGTCTGCACTTTTTTGCAGATGTGCTATCTTACTATTCGCTGCATGACGCCATGTATGCCGGTAAGAGCCTTCTGCTCTGCCGGTTTTTTTATTTTTCGGCCAACCATTCGCGGCGCTGCCGCAAGGAGGTTTTTCCCCATGAAGCTTGTTCACAAATATGGCGGCAGCAGTGTCGCCACCCCCGAAAAAATAACTGCCATTGCCGGGCGCATCGCGCAGCTGCACCGTGAGGGCAAAGAAATGGTGGTGGTTTGCAGCGCCATGGGCAAAACCACCAACGGCCTGATCGCCCTGGCTGCTCAGGTGTCTTCCCATCCTTCCAAACGCGAAATGGATGCGCTGCTTTCCACGGGCGAGATCCAAACCGTGAGCCTCATGGCCATGGCCCTTCAGGAACAGGGCGTTGACGCCATTTCCATGACGGGCTTTCAATCGGGCTTCATCACCAACAACACCCATTCCAAGGCGTTCATCAAAGAGCTTGATCTCAGCCGCGTGGAAGAAGAGCTGGCCGGTGGCCGCGTGGTGGTGGTGGCCGGGTTCCAGGGCATCACCGAAGACGGCAATATCACCACGCTGGGCCGCGGCGGCAGCGATACCACCGCGGTGGCCATCGCCGCAAAGCTGGGCTGCGATTGCGAGATCTACACCGATGTCAACGCCGTTTATACCGTTGACCCCCGCCTTTATGCCCCCGCCAAAGCCCTGCGCTGCATCTCTTATGAAGAAATGATGGAAATGGCCTCGCTGGGCGCGGGCGTTTTAGAGACCCGCTGTGTGGAGCTGGCCAAAAAATATGGGGTTCGCCTTTATCTGGGCCAGACCCTCGAAACCGAAAAGAAAGGAACCTTTGTTATGAACCGGCAGGAACTTGAAAATTTTGAAGATATGCCCGTCACGGGCCTGAGCATCAAAGATCATTGCGCCATCGTTTCTTTCCGCCCCATGGAATATACGGCCGAAAACGCCGCTTCCATCTTCGCGCTGATCTCGCGCAACCACATCAATCTGGATATGATCAGCCAGACCATTCTCGATGGCCGCATCGCCTTCTGCTGCTCCTGCTCGGATGCGCAGGCCGATGAGCTGGCGCTTTCGCCCGATTTCTTCCGCGACGGTCTGGTTCTGGATATCCAGAAGGGCTATACCCAGCTTTCTTTGGTGGGCGTGGGCATGGCCACCCACACGGGCGTTGCCGTGAAGGTGTTTGAAACCCTCGCCGCCCTGCATATCCCCTATTACCAGATCACCACTTCCGAAATCTCGATCTCTTTCACCATCGACGCTTGCCACAAAGAACAGGCCGTCGCCGCGCTGGCCGAAGCCTTTTCGCTGTAAGCCCCTTCTTTTTTTCATTCCGTTACAGACAAATCGCCCGAAAACGGATATACTGATAATAGAAAAGTTTTGGGCCGACGCTCTGCATCATATCATTGCTTATAGTTATTTTTTCGTTCTATATTACCTTTTGTTTAGGAGGGAATTCTTTATGGCAAATAAAACTCAAACCTTCCGTGGTTCCTTTGTGGCGCTGGTGACCCCTTTTGACGCCGATGGCGCCGTAGATTATGCGCTTTTGGAAAAACTGGTGGAATTTCATTTGACCCACGGCACAGACGGCCTTGTGGTGCTTGGCACCACCGCCGAAACCCCCACCCTCACCGAAGAAGAAAAAAAGGCCATCGCCAAAAGGGTGATCCGCCAGGTGGCGGGGCGCATCCCCGTGATTCTCGGCGCGGGTTCCAACAACACCCTTCACGCCGCCGAAACAGCCCGCAGCTATGAAGCCCTTGGGGCCGACGGCCTGCTGGTGGTGACGCCTTATTATAACAAAGCCAACAAAAGCGGCATGCTGGCGCATTTTGAAACCATTGCCGCCGCCACAAGCCTGCCTATCATTCTTTATAATGTGCCGGGGCGCACAGGCTGCTCCATCCCGCTGGATGTTCTGGAAACGCTTTCTCACCGCGAAAACATCGTGGGCATCAAAGAAGCCAGCGGCGATATCGGCTATGCCACCCGCTGCGCCAGGCTGGTCAATGAAAACTTCAGCCTGTTTTCGGGCAACGACGATATGATTTTGCCCATCCTTTCGCTGGGCGGCAGCGGCGTGATCTCGGTTCTGGCCAACATCGCCCCCCGCCAGACCCACGAGCTGGTGGCCTCGTTCCTTTCCGGCGATACGGCGCGTTCCCGCCGGCTTCAGCTGGATCTTCTGCCCCTCATCGAAGGGCTGTTTTTAGAAACCAACCCCGTGCCCGTGAAAAAAGCCATGGAGCTGCTGGGCTGGCCTGTCGGCCCATGCCGCCTGCCCCTGGGGCCCATGAGCGAAAGCAACATCGAAACGCTTCGCCGCCGGCTGGAACTTTTGAAATAAGCCGAAAACGCAGCGCCAAAGCGATCTTCCCCCTGCTTTTCTGCGGCGGGAGGTTTGATTCCCCGCCGATGACCCGCTTTACTGCGGCGGGAAGTGAAAAACCTTTTACATTTGATTAAAAAACGGTTTTTTCATCAAAACGGCCGTTAAAAAAACACCGCCCCTTTGAAAAAGGCGGCGGGAAAGGAACCGAAACCATGAATAAAAAAATTGCGGTGGTGGGTTATGGCGCCATGGGCAAACGCATCTGCGCCGCCGTGGAAGCCCACGAAGGCTGGGAACTTTGCGGCGCCATCGACCCGCTGAACAGCGAATGCTATGCTTCCCTCGCCCAGCTGCCCTGCGTGCCCGATCTGGTGATCGATTTTTCCCACCCCAACAACCTTGAAATGATCGGCGATTATGTGAAACGGCATGGCGTGGCCGCCGTGCTTTCCACCACGGGCTTCACCCCCGCGCAGGAAGCCTTTGCCGAAGAGCTTTCGGCCTATGCGCCCGTGGTGCGCACCCAGAACACCTCGCTGGGCATCAATATTTTACAGCAGATCTTAAAGCAGATCACGCCTGTCCTGGCGGGGCTTTATGATATCGAGATCATCGAAAAGCATCACAACAAAAAAATCGACGCCCCCAGCGGCACGGCCAAAATGCTGGCCCAGACCATCGAAGAATGCGGCCGCTATCACGAAGTGCATGGGCGCGATGGCATCCGCCCCCGCGAAAAAGATGAGATCGGCATGCATTCCATCCGCGGCGGCACCATCGTGGGCGAGCATGAAGTGTTGTTCGCGGGCGATGATGAGATCATCGAGATCAAACACACCGCGCTTTCCAAACAGGTTTTCGTGGCGGGCGCCATCAAGGCCGCCGAATTCGCTTTGGGGGCGAAAAAGGGCTTTTATTCCATGGGCGATGCCCTCTTCCCCGCCGACCGTCACTAAATCAATCAAAATAAAGGAGCTTTTTATGAACGCCGAAGAAATCATCGAGTATATCAGAACTTCTGAAAAGAAAACGCCTGTGAAGGTTTATCTCAACGAAAAAGAAGAAATCGCTTTCCCCGGCTGCAAAGTGTTCGGCAGCCATCCTTCCAAGGTCATTTTTGGCGAATGGAAGATCCTTTCGCCCATTTTAGAGCAGAACGCCGATAAGATCGAAGAGATCGAGATCGAGAACGACCGCCGCAACAGCGCCATCCCTCTTTTGGATATGAAAAACATCAACGCCCGCATCGAACCGGGCGTCACCATCCGCGAGCAGGTGGAAATCGGCGATAACGCCGTCATTATGATGGGCGCGGTCATCAACATCGGCTGTGTCATCGGCAAAGGCACCATGATCGATATGGGCGTTGTGATGGGCGGCCGCGTGATCGTGGGCGAACATTGCCATGTGGGCGCGGGCGCCGTTCTGGCGGGCGTGGTGGAACCGGCTTCGGCCACCCCCGTAACGCTGGAAGATGATGTGATGATCGGCGCAAACGCCGTGGTGCTGGAAGGCTGCCGCATCGGCAAAGGCGCCGTGGTGGCCGCGGGCGCCGTGGTCATCAGCGATGTGCCCGCCGGCGTGGTGGTGGCGGGAACCCCCGCGCGCATCATCAAGCAAAAGGATGAACGCACCATGAAAAAAACCGAGCTGGTGGATGCCCTGCGCACCTTATAATTTTTGCGGGCGTCTTTCCTCCGCCAATCAAAATCGCCGCGGGTCTTATCGCCCGCGGCGGGCATAAAAAAAGCCCCCCATGCGGCCCATCGGCTGCATCGGGGGTTTTCTTTTGTTTTCTTGGTTTCATCGGCCGCGCGTTTTTTTGTTTTACATAAAATAGCGCGCAAACAGCGGGATCTTGGCCAGCAGATGGATGATGCCATAGCCCACCGCCATGATGGCCGCCGTGATGAGGGGCACGCCCAGAATGGGCGTGATGGATAAAGCGTTGATCTGAAAGCCTTCCACCAGAAGGCGGTTCAAAAACGCATGGACAAGATAGATGCCGAAGGTGCAGCGCGAAAGATCGGCAAGCACTTTTTTCGATCGGGCCGAAAGCTTTTCGCCATGCACATGATTTTTGAAAAACACGAACAGGGCCACCGACATGGCCGCCACATTGGGCGTGAGATAGCCATACCAATATTCGTTGGGCGCCTGCCAGTTCATCGAGGCGAAATAAGTGCCCACACAGGTGACCAGAAAGCCCAGAACGCCCAAAGCATAAATCGCCCCGCGGGCGCGGCGGCCAAATTCATAGGTGCGGAAATAATAGCCCGCCACAAAAAAGCCCACATAACCGCCCAGCAGCGAAAGGTTCAGCCGCTCGGCATAGCTGCCCAGCACCCGCAGCACGGGAATGCCCGAAAACAGGGGCACGATCAGCGTGAACACCGCGCAAAGCCCCAAAAAATATTCCAGATCGCGGCGGCCGGCGCTTTTCACAAAGCCGCGCACCACCGGCGTGATGAGATAAAGCCCCACCACCATGAACAAAAACCACTGGTGATAGTTGCCATAAAGAAAGGCCGTTTTGATCTCTTCCCATCCCATGGGGGTTTGGGCGCGGCGGGCAAAAATCAGCCCCACACCCACATAAAACGCCGACCAAAAGAAAAACGCCGTGATGATCCTGAAAATGTTTTTGAAAAACAGGCTGTGATAGGTGACTTTTTTGCGCGGGTCTAAAAAAAACATCCCGCTGAGCATCACGAACATCGGCACGCACCACCGCACCATGCTTTCATAAACATTCAAAACATTCCAGAAAAAGCTCTCGGGTTCCAAAGCCGACCAGTTTGTGCCGCATACATGGATGACCACCACGCCGGCACAGGCGATGATCCTTAAAAAATCGGCATACCAAAGCCGTTCATTTTGCTGTTTCTCTTCCATTCGCCCCTCCGCCTGGTTACATTTTTTGATAGACATTCGAACCGAACGGCCACAGCGACAGCTGGGCCAGCTTGAAGCATTGCAATCCGAAAGGAATGCCGATGATGGTGATGCAGAACAAAACGCCCCAGATCAAATTGCCCAGCGCCAGTTCCAGCCCGCCGAAAATCAGCCACAGCACATTTAAAAGGCAGCTTCCCGCCCCGCCGCCGTAATTCACCTCGCGGCCGAAGGGGCTCAGCACCAGCCCCGCCATTTTGAAACATTGCACCCCGATGGGAATGCCGATGATGGTGATGCACCACAAAACGCCTGTGATAAACCAGCCAATGGCCATCCACACGCCCGCCAGAAAGAACCAGAGAATATTGCCGATCGTACTCATTGTCTTCATCCCTTTACAAAATCATTTTCCTTTGCCGCAAAATGCGCTATAATCAAAACAAGCTTCGCTTTCGGCGCATTTTTCAAAGCATGGCGGCTTCCTTTTTTCCTGCGCCGCCCGTTCCCTTTGGGCGGGTCTTCTGCCGCCCTTTTTCTTCTGAACAGTATCATATCACATTTTTTACCGTCTGTCACCGCAAGCGTGGCAGCAGAAAGGCTGGTTTTTGATGAAATTCGTGCAATATCAAACCGAAAACGGCGCCGCGCCCGCCCTGCTCACCGCCGATGGTTCCCGGATCATCCCTCTGGAGCGTTTTCCCCTTTCCCGCCGCTATGAAAGCCTTTTGGATCTTTGCCGCTTCGGGGTTCCCGAAGATCTGGCGCTGCTGAAAGCCTGCGATCCCCTGCCCGAGGGCATCGCCATCTGCCGCGCCGCGCTTTCTTCGCCGTTCCCCCGCCCTCTTCACGATATCCTTTGCGTGGGCGTCAATTATATGGCCCACCGCGATGAAGCCCGCCGCGCGCTGGATGAAGCCGCTTCTTCTGCCCCGCGCACCGTTTATTTTTCAAAACGCGCCTGCGCCACCGTGGGCCCCGATCAGCTGATCGAAAGCCACGCCGAACTGGATGACTGTTTGGATTATGAAGCCGAGCTGGCCGTGGTGATTGGCAAAACAGGGCGTGATATTTCTAAAGAAAACGCCGAAGAGTATATTTTTGGTTATACGATCATGAACGATATCTCGGCGCGCACGCTGCAAAAGCAGCATAGCCAGTGGCTGCGCGGCAAAAGTCTGGATGGGTTCACCGTGTTCGGCCCCTGCGTGGTCACAGCGGATGAGATCGCCTATCCGCCGAAGCTTCAGGTCACCAGCCGCGTCAACGGCGAGCTGCGCCAAAGCTCCAACACCGATCTGCTGGTGGCGGATATCGGCCGCCTGATCGCCGAGCTTTCCGCCGGCATGACGCTGGAAGCCGGCGATATCATCGCCACCGGCACCCCCGCGGGCGTGGGCATGGGCTTTTCGCCGCCCCGCTTTATGAAACGCGGCGACACCGTGGAATGCGAGATCGAAGGCATCGGCATTTTGAAAAACATCATCAAATAACAGGCGCGCCAACAAGCGTTTTTATTTGCGGGCGCAAAAAAGCCTGCTGCAAAACGGCGGCAGCGCCGGGGCTTTTCCTGCGAATCGTGCTGTGGATGAATCCGACACGATCTTCCGCGGGGAAAGGCTCCGGCTGCTTCGTTTTTTGCAGCAGGCTTTTTCATGCCGCTGTGTTTTCAGTTGTTCCGCGCCGCGGGGGAAAAGGCGTTTTCCCCCGTGGCGCCCGCTTCAAACGGGTTTATCCGAAAGGATCAAAATGGCATAGACCTTGCCTGCCCGGGCGGGGTAAGATTCCGAAAGCGTGCCGTCATAATAAACCTTCACGGCATCGCCCGCGATAAAATCCGCCTGATCTTCTCTCAGCTTGACTTTGCGCGACACGCGGATCACATCGCTGGCGGCGCGCTCTTCTTCGCCCGGCGCAACGGCGACGAGAATCGAATTTTCGGAAACTTCCGTCACCGTGCCCAGAAAACTGGGTTTTTCACCGAGATCCTTCAGGGTCATCGGGCGAAACGCATAAACCAAAACCGCAAGGGTGACGGCCCCCGCCGCGATGAACCAAAGTTTTTTCCTGCCGCTCATGCTTTGCCTTCTTTGCGTTATTCTGCCTCACGGCTGTTTTCATAAACCACGCCGTCGATGATGGTGTGGGTGCAATGGGTGAAATTGCAATAGGGATGGCCATCGAACAGGGCCAGATCGGCGTCTTTGCCCACTTCCAAGCTGCCGATGCGCTGTGCCAGCCCCAGCAGCTGGGCGGGATAGATCGTCAGCGCCTTCAGCGCGGCTTCTTCGCTCATGCCCGCCGCCATGCAGTGGCCCGCGTGGCTGGGCAGCAGCTTCGTCATGCTGCCGCTGTCTTCCGTCAGACATACTTTCACGCCCGCCTTGGCCATCACCCCCGGCGTGGTGATGGCGCGGTTCCAGACTTCTTTTTTATAAGGCCCGGTCATCAGCGGCCCCACCACGCAGAAAATGCCCTTTTCGGCCAGGATATCGGCGATCTGATAGCCTTCGGTGGCGTGTTCCAGCGAGATGCGCAGGCCGAATTCTTCGGCTACCCGCAGCGCCGTCATGATATCATCCGAGCGGTGGCAATGGATGCGGCAGAGCATTTCGCCGCGCACCACGGGCACCAGCGCTTCCAGCTTGAAATCGGGCTTCGGCGCTTTGGAAGGATCGGTTTCGGCGGCTTTTTTCTGGTCGCTGTAAACCTTGGCGTCGAACAGCGTTTCTCTTAACAGCGCGGCGCTGCCCATGCGGGTCTTGGGCAATTTTTCATGGCCGCGGCCGTTGCGGCGGGGGTTCTCGCCCAGCGCCATTTTCATCACCTCTGTGCCGGGCAGATAAAGATCTTCCAGCACACGGCCTTCGCGGGTTTTAAAAGCAAAGCCCGTGCCGCCGATGAGGTTGGCCGAACCGGGCAGCACACAGCAGGTGGTGAACCCCGCGCGGCGAACCGCTTCGATGCCCATATCTCTGGGATAAAACGCATCCATGACCCGCACCTGCGGGGTGATGGCCGATGAATTTTCATTCAGATCGCCCATTTCTCCCGTTACCTTCGGTTCTTCCTGCACGGCGATGTGGGAATGAGCCTCGATTAGGCCGGGCATCACCCATTTCCCCCGAGCATCCAGAATTTCGGCCTGGGCGGGGATCTCCACCTGAGCGCCCAAAGCGGCGATCTTTCCATCCTCGATCAAAAGAGTTCCGTTTTCCACAACGCCCTGCGTAATGGTCATCAGTTTTCCGTTGGTGATTGCAAGCATCGTTCTTCTCCTTTTCTTCGGTGGTTTTCAAAGCCATCGCTTTTTATTTTTTCGGCCTGCGCCGCTGTTGCTCTGTTCCGCCATCATAAAACCCGGGGCCTGCGCCCGCGGGAAAACCGGCGGCCCCCTCTGGTTCATCTTATTCGCCGCCGCCCCGCGCCATGATCGATCTCTGCCGCTTCACGGCCGGGCGGCCCGCCGCGGGGCAACACCGCATAGGGTTATTTTATCACATTTTCACAGGCCGCGCAGAACTTTCTTGCCCTTCTTCGCCTGTTTTTGCGGCTTGACTGTTTTTCTTTCAGAAAAGATCCATTTTCGCCGGTTTGGTTCATTTTTATTGCTTTTTCAACAATTTGTTCGGTGTTTGTTTGGTCATTTTTTCATATTTATGCGTTTGCCTGTTGATTACTCTGTGTATAATGGGGATAACCTTGTGCATGAAGGGGATAGTTTTCCACAAGACTTTGTGGTTTTGCTTGCCTCGGCAACGCCGTGGGGTTATGATAAGAAAAAAGATCCAAAGGAGAATTCCGATGCAAGCGAATGATTTTGAAGAACTCATCGCCGCCCAGCGCGCCTGTTTTCAATCGGGCGTCACCCTGCCCATCCCGGCAAGGCTTGCGGCGCTCAAGCGGTTATCCGAAGAATTTTCAAAGCGCGAAGACCTTTTTCTGGCCGCTTTAAAAGAAGATCTGGGCAAATCGCCTTTTGAAAGTTATGCCGCCGAAGTGGCCATGGTGCGCGAAGAGCTGCATGCCGCCCTGCGCCACACCAAAGAATGGGCAAAGCCCCGCCGCGCCGCGGTGTCGCTGGCGCAGTTCCCCGCTTCGGCCCGGCAATATCCCCAGCCTTTGGGCGTTTCGCTGATCGTTTCGCCTTGGAACTATCCCCTTCTGCTTTCGCTGGCGCCTGTGATCAGCGCCGTCAGCGCGGGCTGCTGCTTTTTGCTGCGCCCCTCTTCTCAGGCGCCCCGCACAGCGGCGGCCCTGCAAGAACTGATCGCGGCCGCTTTCCCCGCCCGGCAGGGCGCGGCGCTGCTTTGTTCGCGCGAAGAGACCGATCTTCTTTTAAGCTGCCGCTTCGACCATATCTTTTTCACGGGCAGCGCGGCGGTGGGCAAGCGCGTGATGGCGGCCGCCGCCCGCCACCTGACCCCCGTCACACTGGAGCTGGGCGGCAAAAGCCCCTGCATCGTGGAAGAAAGCGCCGATCTTGCGAAAACCGCCCGCCGCATCATCTGGGGCAAGTTTTTAAACGCGGGCCAAACCTGCGTGGCGCCCGATTATCTGCTGGTGCAGCGCAGCGTCAAACAGCAGCTGTTGGGCCGGCTCACGGCGGCTTTGCTGGCGGCCTATGGCCCCGAACCCATGGCAAACCCCGAGCTGCCCCACATCATTTCGCCCGATCACACCCGCCGCCTGATGGCGCTGACACAGGGCGAAAAAATTGTGGTGGGCGGCAAAGCGAACCCCGAAGCCCGCCGCATGGAGCCCACCATTCTGGATGACATCACTTGGGAAAGCCCCGTGATGGCGCAGGAGATCTTCGGCCCCATCCTGCCCGTTCTCACCTTTGATACGCCCGAAGAAGCCTTTGCGGCGGTGGCGGCCCGCGAGCATCCTCTGGCGGCTTATCTGTTCACGAAAAACCGCGCGGTGCAGCAAAAATTCTGCCGCGAGCTGCTGTTCGGCGGCGGATGCATCAACGACACGGTGGCCCACCTGGCCTCTTCTTCGCTGCCCTTCGGCGGCGTGGGCGGCAGCGGCATGGGCCGCTATCACGGCCGGGCGGGGTTCGACGCCTTCTCTCATCAAAAAAGCGTGCTCAAAAAATCCTTCGCGCTGCCCGAGGTGATGCTGCGCTATGCGCCCTTTGGCGATCATCTTTCCCTGTTGAAAAAACTTTTCTGAGAAACCTCACGGCGGGCGGCTTCGGCGGCCTGCCGTTTTTCCATCCTGCGCCAGTTGAAAAAGCCATAAAGGTCATTCACCAGAAAGGTGATGAAACAAACCGTTACCGAAAGATAAGAAGGATCTTTGGCGGTGGCCATGGCCCATAAAACGATCAGCACGATATCGTTGGCGGCATACCCCAGCGCATAATAGGGGCTCCTGCGAAAAGTGAGAAAAACCGCCGCGAAGCTGGTGGTGACGGATATCGTGCTGGGCAAAAGATTGGCCGTTTGAAAATAGGCCAGAATAAAATAGAATGCCGCCGTGACAAGGGCCGAAAGCGCCGCCATCCACAGCCATTCCGCCCGCGGCAGGCGGCGGATCTCCACTTCAGCCGCGTTGCCCTGATAAGGGTTCTTCATCCACGCCGCCAGCGAAAAAACGGCCATCGGCAGCGTCATGCCAAGATAAGTGAGCATTTCGCCGTAATAGCGAAAGCTCAGCGAGATCATGCCGTAAAAAAGGCTGAAAACGATCATCAGCAGCTGGCCCACAGGGTTGCCTTTGGCGCAGAAGATCAGCGAAGTGACCCCCACCAGCGAAGCCGCAAGGGTCAGCGTTCCGCCCCCTTCCGCCAGATAAAACGAGCCCGCGATGGCCAGAACCGAACCCAGCCATAAGGCTTTTTCCTGCTTTGAAAAATACGCTTGTTTTCTGTTTTCCATATTTCCTCCTAAAAAAAATACAGCATCCGCCTGCACATCTTCAAAGACCTAACGATGTGCAAACGAATGCTGCTGCATTCTCTGCCCGGTGGCAGAACTACTTTTTGATAGGATATCATAAAACGCGCCCGCTTGCAACCATCGGGCCGCGGAAAAACAGGATCTCGGCTTAGACCCTCGCGGGCGGAAGATGAATCCCGCCCTCGCGGCGGCGCGGGATATGGTTCTTTCGGTTTCACGGCAAAAAGCGCGTGCGGGGCAAATGCCCTGCACGCGCTTTTGTGTTTCAGCCCCGCGAGAGCGGCGGCTTATCGGTTTTTATTTGTCTTCTTCGCTGTCGTTATCCTTCTTGCGGCGCAGGCCTGCTGCGAGGCCCAGTGTGCCGGTGGACATCAGAACCGCCAGCAGCCCGCGGATGCTTTCAGCGCCGCCGGTATGAGGCAGGCCGCTCAGCGGCACATTCTCATCGGGGATCAGCTCGCCGGGGTTGGGGGTCAGCGGAGGATTGGTGGGTTCGATGACTTCTTCGCCCGGATTGGTGGGGGTCACCGGTGTTTCAGGCTTGCCGGGGTCGGGGGTCAGCGGGGGCTTTGTGGGGTCGATCACTTCTTCGGCCACATACCAAACGGTGATCTCCACATTGCGGTAAACATTGCTATCCGCCGTTTTGCCGCCTGTCACGCTGTCAAGGGTATAGCCGGTGATCTCGTTCTGTGTCAGCGCGGTCACATCATAGCTGCCGCCTTCGGTGACAAAGCGTGTCACATCGCCTGCCAGGGTGATGCCGGTATCCTTTTCTTTATAATGGATGATCAAGGAATAGCTGTCGGCATCCGGTGTCGGAGGTGTCGGGGGTTCCGGCGTGGTGGCCACCAGCACATAGTTCAAAACCAGGGTCGGGGTGGTGTTGGGGTCATCTACCTTTACAGAAAGAACATTGTTTTTGTTGCTTTCATCAAAGGTATAGGTCTTGCTGTTGTGAAGCACATATTCACTGCCGGTTTTGGTGATGGTTGTGCCCTTCTCGGTGGTGAAGCTGCCGATATTCACATCTTCTGTGGGCTGGGCCTTGCCATCAAGAATGATGGTGTAATGGGCTTCCACGCGATATTGATAAACATCGGTGCTGGTATAGGTGTTGGTGATCTTGTAACCGTCGGCTTTTGTTCCGCCGGCGACATTGAAATGATCATTGCCGAAGAGAATGGTTCCCGCTTCGCTGACGCCGCGTTCTTTCACGCTGTAAACGATCTCGTGGCCGTCGCCGCTTGCGCTGAGGTCATATTTCGGCAGGTTTTCAAAGGTATAATGCCAATCGGGGGTCGCTTCGGCTGCCGCCTGAGCGGGCAGTGTGCGGCTTTGTTCGCCGCCAACCAGATGGCCGTCGGCATACAGGTCGATCACAACGCCTGTGGGCAGGTTGCCGGTATAGTTCGCCCAGATCTTTTCGCCTTCCACCTTCACATCATTGCTCTGCTGCACTTTGTTGGTGATGGTGAAATTGCTCACCGCAACATCATAAGTCACGCCGTTATAAGTGGCTGTGGTCTTGCCGTCTTTGCCGGTTTCGGCGCCTTTTTCCGTCACGGAATATTGATATTCATAGCCGTTGCTGTCGATTCTGGAAAGTCCGTCGGCCTTGCCGCTCCAGACGCCGTCTTTATCGGGGGTCACGGTGATTTCCTGAACGAATTGGGCTTCGCCGCCGTTGGATGCGCGGTAAAGGTTGAAGATCACGCTTTCGGGGCGGGCGTTTTCGGGCCCGATCCAGACCTTCTGCACATTGATAGAAACATCTTTGCTGTCGATCAGGGTGTTGGTGACATTGCCGTTATTAACGGATGCATCATACCCTGCGGGTTTGTTTGTTTCTTTCACGCTGTAAGAATACGCTGTCTGATAATCTGCGCTGTAAAGGGGCAGGTCGGTGAATTCCACCGGCGCCGCTGCGTCTTTGCCCCAGCTGTTTGCGGCGTTCAGCGTTAAGGTTTTGCCGCTCACTTCTTCATTGCCGTTGCGCACCAGCTGAAGCACCACATTGTCGCCGCTGTGGTCGCGGTTGCCGTCGATCCATGTTTTCGAAACGGCCAGCTTGGTGGTGGGGATGGCATAAGTGTTGGTGATGACGAAGGGATCGCTCTCTGTGCCGCTGCCGGTGATGGCTGCGGTGTTATAACCCGTTACGGTGTTTTCAGAAACAGTGTAATTGATGACCGCGCCGGCTGCATCAAATTTATTGAGGCCGGTGAAGCTGAATTCCTGCTCTGCGGCCGCCGCTTTGGCGATCTGCTTGCTTGCGCCGCCGGAAAGATTGATCGTGATGGAATCGGGGCGGGTATTCTGGGCATTATTGCCATCCACCCAAACCTTTTTGCCATAAACGGTGATGGTTTCCTGCTTGATGGTGTTGGTGATGGTGTTTTCGCCATAAGTGACCACATAATTGCCGTTTGCAAAGGCGATCTCGCCGTGATTGCTGATGGCATTGTCGCCGCTCATTTCGCGAACAGTGTAATCGATCTTTTTGCCTGCGCCATCGTAAACCGGCACATCGTTAAACTGATAATGATAAGCGCCTGCGTCATCCACCGTTAAATTGGTGGAAGTGACCAGTGTGCTGCCGTTATAAAGGCCGATCTTCACAGCGGAAGCCTCGGGGCGGGTATTCAGCGCGTTGTTGCCATCCACCCAGATCTTTGTGCCCTGAATGGTGGTGGTATCGGTGACGGTGTTCTTGATATCGCTGCCATCATGCGATACGGCATAAGTGATATTGCCGATGGTGACGCTGCCGTTCTTCTCGCCTTTTTCCTGCACGGAATAAGAATACTTCACGCCGTTGGCATCATATTCGTTCAAGCCGGTGAAGCTATAGGACCAGTCGCCGTCTTTGCCGATGGTTTTTTCAGCGATACTGCTGCCGTTTTGCAGCAGCTCAACGGTAACTTCGGCGGGGATCTGCGTTGTTTCATCGTCTACCTGCCAGGTCTTCTCGCCCGCAACAGAAACGGTGCCCACCAGTTTGTTGGTGATGGTGTAACCGTCGATAGCGGTCTGATAAGGAGCAGCTACGCCCTCTTCCGCCACGGTGTAAACGATCTTGTGGCCGTTTGTCACATCATATTCGGGCAAAGTGTAGGTGTCATCCGAGGGGAACGCATAGCTCTGCGCGTTGGATGCCGCATCTTTCGCCAAAGTGACGCTGTGGCCTGTTTCCCGGCCATCTGCCAGCAGAGAAACGGTGATGGAATCGGGGCGGGTGTTATAAGCGTTGGAATCATCTTTCCATTCTTTTGTGCCGTTGATGGTCACAGAACCTGCCGCGATGGTGTTTTTGATGACGAACGGATCGGAAACCGAGCCTGTGCCGCTGGTGGCGGAAACCGTAAAGGCTTTGCCGCCCAAGGTCACGCTGCCGCTGGTCACGCCCTGTTCTTCCACCGTGTAATCATATCTTGCCTGGTTGGTGCTGTTATAAACGGGAACATTTTCGATCGTTGCCTGCCAGTTATTTGCCTTTGTCAGGGTCACAACGCCGTTTTTCACGCCTTCGCCGTTATAAAGGGTGTTGTTCTGCTTGAGCAGAACCGTTACGCTGCTGATCTGATCCATCAGCTTCGCATCCGCCACCCAATCCTTGCGGATGGTGATGGTGCGATCGGCTGTCAGCGTGTTGGTCACAGTGAAGGTTTTGCCGCTGAGGCTGCCCACCTGTGTGGTATAACCGTCAATGGCCACTTCTTTCACATAATAGCTCAGCTGAGCGCCTGTTTCGATATCCACGGTGGGAACCGCTTCAAAGCTGCCGCTCCACTGCGTTGCGGAAGTTTTGTTGGCAGCGGTCAGAGTCAGGCTCTGGGCTTCCACATCGTTGGTTTCTTTGTTTTGTGCATCGTCTTTTGCGCCCACGACACGCATCAGCGTAAAGGTGACATTCTGGCGTGTGCCATAAGCGTTTTTATTATCGTTCCAATTCTTGTTCACAGTGTAAACTGTGTTCTTGGGGTTGAGCGTGTTTTCGATGATGCCGTTTGTAACAGCCTGGTTCTGGGCGTTTTTCAGCGCCGCATTGCCGAACGAAGCCGCCACGGTATAAGCCGCCATGGCATCATAATTTGCGGGGGCGTTTGTTTCCGTCAGCACATAAGTGTGGCCGGAAGGCAGGTTTGCAAAGCTGACCGCGCCATCTTTATTGGAAATGGCTGTGTTGGTGTAAGTGCCGGTCTGGCCGCAGGCGCAATCGCTGCTGTGCTGCACTTTAAATGTTACGCCGGCCAGGGCGGGATGCTTTGCGTTCACTGTTTCATGGCCCACTTTTGTGAAGGCCAGATCAACGAACAGGCTCTTTACCTTGGGCACTTTGAATTCGGCCACTTGGTTTTCGGCCCATTTTTCCATGCCTTTGATCACTTTGCCGGTGGTTGCATCAAACACGCGGTGGCCCTGATCGTCGGTCACATAGGTGACCTGATTGCCATTCACGGTTTCGGTTTTCGTGTAGTTATAAGTCAGGGTTGTTTCGCCGTTTGTCAGATAATAAACATCTTTTGCGGCGCCCAGATTATTAAGGCGCACACGATAAGTCATTTCATAGGTATGCACATCGCCGGAATTTTTGGGGGTGGCCTTTGTCAGATCCCAAACCAATTTTTTATTGGCGGTATCAAAAATCTTCTCTTGGTTATCGCCATCGTTCACAACGCCTGTGCCGCTGACGAATTCGATCTTTTCGCCCATGGGGTCGGCGACCTGCCAGGCGTTGGTCATCATTTCGATCTGCTGGACGATGCTTTCAAAGGCACCCAGCAGTTCATCTGCATCATCGGCGCTGTAAGGCGCTTTGGTGGAAATATCGGTGAGCCACTGAGAAACGGTCTTCCACTGGACCCATTCATCATAATATGCGTTATATCCCCAGATCGGGGTATCCTTTGCGCCGAACGCCACAGAAAGCAGTTCCACTTTCTGCTTTGCGGTGGTGCTTGCCGCCATGTTGCGGATCTGGGCCGCTACGGCCGCGGCCGCGTCGGCATTTGCCTTGGTGGCGCTGCTGCCATCGCCGCTGACATCATTTTGATTGGCGCCGCCTACAATATTGTAACCGTTGTCGATCACATCGATCGTTGTGCCGGTGAATTTTGAAGCAAAGCCATCATCCATGCGATAGGTGGGTGCGCCGTCTGTCAGGAACACCACATAACGGTGATCGATTTTAGAAACGGCTGTTTTGCTCAGCACATTTTTGGTGACCAGCAAAGCAGCTTCCATATTGGTGCCGCCCACGGCAGAAATGCCGTTGATCGTTCTGGTCAGCGCGTTATTGCTTGTTGCGGCGGTATCTGCCCAGGTGAGGGTCGCGATATCCTGCCAGGCATATTGGTAATATGCGCCGGCTGCGAAAGTCACCACGGCCAGCTGGCGTTTTGCGCCGTTGGCGCTTTTGGCGAAGCTGTGGGCGAATTCGATGGCGGCTTTCTTGGCGGCTGCCAAACGATTGCCTTTCATCGAGCCCGAGGTGTCGATCACCAAAACCGCTGCCGCATCAGGGGATTTTTCGCTTTTGGTGATAGCCTGTTTGGTTTCCACCTTCAAGGTGATGTCGAACTCATTCTCGCTGCCTGTGCCCGAGATAGTCTTCGAAACCTTTACCTTCTCGCCGCTGTCATATGCCGTAACAGGGTTGGAAGACGGGTTGCCGAAGGTGCCGTTCGCCGCATCATAGGTGTAATAGCGCGGCGTGCTTGTGCCTTCGATCTGGGTTTCGCTGGTGGTGGCGGCCAAAACGCCCGTAGGCAATAATCCCACGAACATGACAATGGTCAAAAGAGCCGCCAGAGGCTTTTTCATTTTTGCCAGCATAAAAATTCTCCCTTCCTTTTAGAATGTGACAGCCGGACGGGCATAGCCTTCGCGTTAGCCTCCAAAGCTTTGCGCCCCGCGCTTTCGCGCGGTTTGCCTTTGACACAAATCCATGGTTAAACTGGATGCTTTTGCATCTTATGGGTCTAGTATAACCGCCGCCGGTTACATTTTGGTCACATTTTCACAAATTTATTTCTTATATTTTCCTGTTTTTCCCAGTGCTTATCAGATATAAACAAAAAGCAAGCCTGCCGCGATCTTCCTCGGCAGGCTTTTGAAAGATATTTTATTCCATTTGGTCTTCCGTCTTGAGCTGTTTTTGCTTGAGGGCGTCTTTTCTCAGGTAATAACGCAGGATGCGGTTTTCGCGCATCTTTTCTTCCGCTTCGGGTGAAACGGCCGTGACCAGCGCGCCGTTTTCCACGCGGCGGCCCGTGCTTTGCACAACGGGCAGGGTCTGCATCAGGCTGCCCGTGCTTTGCAGATATGCGGGGCCCTGCCAGCCGGCCTGTTCAAACACCTTGTTCATCAAAAAGCAGGGGCTGATGGGTTCGCTTTCGCCCGAAAAATCTTTGCCCAGGGTCTTTTTGGCGGCGTCGTTGGCCCAGATGACGAAGGGTGTGGTGTAATAATCATAAAAATCTTTTTCGGTGTCGCCCAGCAGATCGATACCCAGCTGGCTGTAAACATAGCTGTCGTCGCCCAGCCAGGGTTTGTGATCGCCGAAAAACACCAGAATCACCGGCTGATCGCTTTCGCGGAAGGAATCCACAAAATCGCCCAGATGCTCCAGCGTATCTTCCACCCCGCCCAGATAATTGTTGAGGATGTTTTTGCCCGTCTGGCTCAGCCCCGGCGCCGTGGCATATTGCCGGCCATAGGCGTTGACGGAATCATCATAGGGGCCGTGGTTTTGATAGGTGACGCTGAAATTGAAATAAGGCTTGCCCGTTTGGGCGTTTTCTTCATAAAGCTTGCGCAGCTGGGGGAAAAAGATATCATCCGTGGCCACTTCTTCATCGGTGAGGGTTCCAAAATAGTTTTCCATGAAATAATAGTTTTCAAAGCCCAGATTGCGGTTGATGTTCACGCGGTTATAAAACCATTCATAAGAAGGGTGCGCGCCTTCCACCGTATAGCCCTGGTCAGCAAAATAGCGCGGATAGGCCCATGAAGCCGTTCGAAAGCTGCCCAGCGAGGGGAAGCCCGTCAGATACGACCGCTCGGTATCCACGGTTCCGCCGGCGAAAATGTTGGTCACCAGCTGCCCCGAATAGCCCTCGCTTTGAAGCTGATGCCATGTTTGATACACATCGCGCTTAAACTGAATGGCGTCATATTGTGAAAAATCGCTGAAAGCTTCCAGCATCACCGAAATAACGCTCACCCGCTGATCCTGCGGGATATCGGCCTGCTGATATTGGGCCAGAAGCCGCTGGGCTTCTTTCACGCTGTAACCCTCCGGCGCGGGGTCGGCGGTGGAAGAAAGGCTGTGGAGAAACGGATAAAGAAACCCGCGGGAAACATATTGCTGGGTATCCGACCACACATTGATCGACGCTTCGTTGGCGGTTTTGGCATAAACTTCGCCGCTGCAATAAACCCCGAAGATCAGCGCGGCAAACACCGCCCCCGAAACGGCCGAAGCCGTGATGCGTTTCCATTTCACCCGCAGCACCCCCGGGCAGCAGCAATATAAAAGCGCCGTTCCGAACAGGATGCAGAGCACCAGCTTCCACATGGCGGCGGTCAGCTGGATGGAATAATTGCCCGCCATGCCCGCGGCTTCTGAAATCAGCCCCAGGTCTTCGGCCAGAAGCGGGTCATCCCGCAGCGCCAGCTTGAAATAATTGGCCAGCGTGGCCGCGGCCACCAGCGAAGAAGAGGTGAAAAACCCCGCCCAGCACCGGCCCAGCAGAAAGGTGAAGATCCAGCTGAGCAAAACGGGCGGCAGCAGGTTCAGCGCCAGCAGCAGCGGGTTTTGCCAATAGCTTTCGAACATCGCTTTGCCGAAGCCGCCCGTGGCGAACAAAAGCGAAGCCACCCCCATGGCCACGGAAAGCGCCGTCAGCGCAACAAAAGAATAGGCCCACAAGACCCCTTTCCGCGGCTGTTCGGCCGAATTTGGGTCAAGCGCGGCAAATATCGGTTTTTTATGGCTCATATTTTTGCGTGTCTCCTGTTTTTTTACAAAAAGCAACCACGGTTTCTCCGTGGCTCCTTATGAGATATCATAAAGAATTTTGAGAAGAAAATCAATAAATGAATTGTAAATTCGCCGTTTTATCTAACTTTTCCCTTGTTTTTATTCTTTTGCTTTTTATCTTTCATCCGTTCTTTTTCTTCAAAACGGCGCTTTCTGGCGTTTTTGGGCGAATACACGAATCATTTTTCCGTTTTTGTGCGAATGCAACAATATATGCAATCATGTCAATTATTTAACATGCTGAAAAAATGGAAGTTCGGAACGCTGTTCCCATTTTCAGTTCAAAATAATCTATCGTCTTTTGGATATAATCACGAAATGTTTTCCGAACTATTGCAAAAGCTTGCGTAATTTTATGGCGTTCTTCGTGATGTTGCCAGCATTTGACTGGAAAAATGGTTCAACATGCCCCCCTTTCTTTGATTGATTATTATTGTGTGCGTTGATATAATGAAACCAGACGATCGCAGGATCGGTCTTGCGTTTCTCGACCTTATCAGACCGTCGATACATTCATTTTTAAGGAGGAGATCAAAATGGAGCTCAAAACCCCGCTCTACGAATGCCATCTCGCCTCTCACGGCAAAATGGTTCCCTTCGCAGGATATCTTCTGCCCGTGCAATATGACGCAGGCGTCATTACCGAGCATATGACCGTGCGTCAAAAGGTGGGAATGTTTGATGTTTCGCACATGGCAGAGATCACGCTTTGCGGCAAAGACGCCCTGGCCAATGTGCAGATGCTTGTGACCAATCAATGCGACAACATGGAAGACGGCCAGGTGAAATATTCGGCCATGTGCTATGAAAACGGCACCACCGTGGATGATCTTTTGATCTACAAGGTCGATAACGAACACTTTTTGCTGGTGGTCAACGCGGCCAACCACGCCAAAGATGTGGAATGGATGCGCGCCCATCTGTTCGGCGATGTGGTCTTCACCGATATTTCGGATGATGTGGCCCAGATCGCTTTGCAGGGCCCCAAAGCGCTGGAAGTGATGCGCAAGATCTGCGATGAAAAAACGCTGCCCGAAAAATATTATACCTTTGTTCCCCACTGCTCTGTGCTGGGCCGCGACTGCCTTGTTTCGCGCACAGGCTACACCGGCGAATTCGGTTATGAAATTTATTGCGCCCCTCAGGACGCCGCCCCCATCTGGAACGCCCTTCTGGAAAACGGCAAAGAAGAAGGCATTCTGCCCTGCGGCCTGGGCTGCCGCGACACGCTTCGCTTCGAAGCGGGCATGCCCCTTTACGGCCACGAGATGGATGACACCATCACCCCCCGCGAAGCCGGCCTCGGTTTCTGCGTGAAAATGAAAAAGCCCGATTTCATCGGCAAAAAAGCGCTGGAAGAGCGCGGCCCCGTCACCCGCAAAATGTGCACTTTGAAGATCACCGGCCGCGGCATCGCCCGCGAGCATCAGGAAGTGTTTGCCGATGGCAAAAGGGTGGGCATGACCTGCTCGGGAACCCACTGCCCTTATCTGGGCGGCGCTTATGCCACCGCCATCCTCGACCTGCCCTATAACGAAGTGGGCACACAGGTGGAAGTGGATGTGCGCGGCCGCCGCGTGGCCGCCGAAGTGGTGGCCATCCCCATTTATAACCGCGCCTGATCGTTTGATTTTTCATTTTTTACTCATTAAATAATAAAGGAGAGCTTTCAAATGAACATTCCCAAGAATCTGATGTATACCGCTTCCCATGAATGGGTAGAGATCAAAGACGATACCATGAAGATCGGCCTCACCGAACACGCCGCCGAACAGCTGGGCGATCTGGTGTTCATCAACCTGCCCGAAGTGGGCGACAGCGTAGAAGCCGAAGGCGAATTCGGCGATGTGGAATCTGTGAAAGCCGTTTCCGATATCATCAGCCCCGCCACCGGCGAAGTCACCGCCGTCAACGAAGCCGCTTTGGATGAGCCCGGTTCCATCAACAGCGATCCCTATGGCGTGTGGCTGGCCGAAATCGGCAATGTTTCCGCCAAGCGTCAGCTGATGAACGCCGAAGAATATGAAGCTCTTCTGGCGCAGGAGGCTTAACCATGGGATCTTATGTTCCTTCCACAAAGGAGGAGCGGCAGGAAATGCTGGCGGCGCTGGGGCTTCGCTCGGCAGAAGAGCTTTATGATGCGCTTCCGCCCAGCGTGATGCTCAAAACCCCGCTTCAGCTGCCCCGCGGCCGTTCCGAAATGGAAGTGCGCACCGCCATGGAAAAACTCGCGGCCAAAAACACCGTGTTCCCCACCATTTTCCGCGGCGCGGGCGCTTATCGCCACTATATCCCCTCCATCGTGCGCTATATCCCCGCCAAAGAAGAATTTGTGACCGCCTATACCCCCTATCAGGCCGAGATCAGCCAGGGCGTGCTGCAATCGATCTTTGAATTTCAAACCAACATGTGCCAGCTGATGGGCATGCCTGTGGCCAACGCCTCGGTTTATGACGGCGCCACCGCCGCGGGCGAAGCCGTGGCCATGTGCCGCGAGCGTAAACGCCAGAAGACCCTGATCTCTGCCACGGTGCAGCCCGATGTTCTGGAGGTGGTGCAGACCTATTGCGCCGCCGCAAACAGCGAGCTTACAGTCGTGCCCGCCAAAGAGGGCAAAACCGATTTTGAGGCGCTGAAAGATCTACTGGATGACACCGCCGCCTCGTTCTATGTGCAGCAGCCCAACTATTACGGCCTGCTGGAAGATTGCGAAGCGCTGGGCGCGCTGGTGCATGAGCACGGCGCAAAATTCATCATGGGCTGCAACCCCATCGCGCTGGGCGTTTTGAAGACCCCCGGCGAATGCGGCGCCGATATCGCCACAGCCGAAGGCCAGCCTCTGGGCATGAACCTCAGCTTTGGCGGCCCCTATCTGGGCATCATGACCTGCACAGACAAGATGATGCGCAAAATGCCGGGCCGCATCGTGGGCGAAACCACCGACAGCGAAAACAACCGCTGCTTTGTTTTGACCCTGCAGGCCCGCGAGCAGCATATCCGCCGTGAAAAGGCTTCCAGCAACATCTGCTCGAACCAGGCGCTCTGCGCGCTGACGGCCTCTGTTTATCTGGCGGCCATGGGCCCCCGCGGGCTGGAAGAAGTGGCCGAGCAGTGCTATGCCAAAGCCCATTATCTGGCCGCGCAGCTGAAACAGGCGGGCTTCGGCCCCGTTTACGGCGGCGAATTCTTCCATGAATTCCTCACCGAATGCCCCTGCTGCCCCGATAAGCTGATGGCCGGGCTGGAACGCCACGGCATTCTGGGCGGGCTTCCGCTGACGCTGGAAAACGGCAGACACGCCATTTTATGGTGCGCCACCGAAAGCAACACTCGCGAAGAGATCGACACTCTGGTAAATCTTGTGAAGGAGGCGGCAGCAGAATGAATTTGATTTTTGAAAACAGCGTTCCGGGCCGCAGATGCACCGTTCTGCCCCCCTGTGATGTGCCCTGCGAAGCGCTGCCCGCTTCTTTGCGCCGCGCCGAAGCGCCGCGCCTTGCCGAACTGAGCGAAACCGATATCAGCCGCCATTATACCAAGCTTGCCGGGCGCACCTATGGCGTCAACAACGGTTTTTATCCGCTGGGTTCCTGCACAATGAAATATAACCCCCGCATCAACGAAGAAACGGCGGCGCTGCCGGGCTTTTCCCAGATCCACCCCCTGCAGCCCGAGCATACCGTTCAGGGCTGCCTCGAAGTGCTCCATTCCGCCGAACAGGCGCTTTGCGAGATCACCGGCATGGATCAGATGACTTTCCAGCCGGCGGCGGGCGCTCACGGCGAGCTGACGGGCGTTCTGCTCATCAAGCAATATCACCGGAAGCGGGGCGACACCGCCCGCACCAAGATCATCGTTCCCGATTCCGCCCATGGCACAAACCCCGCCACGGCGGTGATGGCCGGCTTCCAATGCGTCAATGTGCCTTCCAATGAAGAAGGCGGCATCGATCTGGAAAAGCTGCGCGCGGCGGTGGGCGAAGATACGGCGGGCCTGATGCTCACAAACCCCAACACCCTGGGCATTTTTGATAAAAACATCCTCGAGATCACCGAGATCATCCATCAGGCGGGCGGCCTTTGCTATTATGACGGCGCCAACCTCAACGCGGTGATGGGCATGGTTCGCCCCGGCGACATGGGCTTCGATGCGGTGCATCTCAACCTTCATAAAACCTTCTCGACGCCCCATGGCGGCGGCGGCCCCGGCAGCGGCGCGGTGGGATGCAAAGCCTTCCTCGCCCCCTATCTGCCCAAGCCCCACGCCGTGAAAAACGGCGAAGCCTTTGCGCTGGATGCCGATCTGCCCGATTCCATCGGCCGCGTAAAAGCCTTCTACGGCAACTTTTTGGTGGTCGTGCGGGCGCTGACCTATCTGAAAACCCTGGGCTGCGACGGCATTCCCGAAGCGGCGCAGAACGCCGTTTTAAACGCCAACTATCTCAAGCACCTGCTGGAAGACACCTATGATGTGCCCTTCAAGGGCCACTGTATGCATGAGTTTATCCTCACCATGGATCGCATCCATAAGGAAAAAGGCGTAACGGCAACGGATATCGCCAAAGCCATGCTGGATGCGGGGCTGCATCCGCCCACCATGTATTTCCCGCTGATCGTGCCCGAAGACCTGATGGTAGAACCCACCGAGACCGAAAGCAAGACCACTTTAGACGAGGTGGCCGAAATCATGAAAGCGATCTATCGCCGCGCGCAGGAACACCCCGAAGAAATGCACGGGCTGCCCGAAAAAACGGTGATCCACCGCCCTGATGAAGTCAAAGCCGCCCGCGAACCCGTGATCTGCTATTCTTTTGCAAAATGATCGAAAAAACACAGCTTGTGGTGGCCCGTTCCACCAACCCTTATGAAAATCTGGCGCTGGAAGAATATCTGCTCGATCAGGTTCGGCCCGGCGTCATCACCCTTTATCTCTGGCAGAACCGCCAGACCGTGGTGATCGGCCAAAACCAGAATGCCTGGCAGGAATGCCGCGTCAAGCAGCTGGAAGAGGAAGGCGGGCATCTTGCCCGCCGCCTTTCCGGCGGCGGCGCCGTGTTCCATGATCTGGGCAATTTGAATTTCACCTTTCTTGTGCCCCGCGAAGAATATGATGTGACGCGGCAATGCCGCGTGATCGCCCGCGCCGTGGCTTCTTATGGTTTGGAAGTGGAGCGCACCGGCCGCAACGATATTCTGATCGAAGGGCGCAAATTTTCGGGCAACGCGTTTTTCCGCCGCGGCGACACCGCCTATCATCACGGCACTTTGCTGCTTTCGGTGGATATGGCGAACCTTTCGCGTTATCTGAATGTTTCTCAGGAAAAGCTGCGCTCGAAGGGCGTGGCTTCGGTGGCCGCCCGCGTGGCCAATCTCACCGAATTCTGCCCCGCCATCACCGCCGAAGAAATGCGCCTGCGTCTGGCGGATGCCCTGGGCGAAGAATATGGCGCGGCGCCCGAAAAATTGGCCTTTGAAACCTTTGAAGAAAATACATTAAGGAATTTAACAGATAAATATTCCTCTTGGGATTGGAAATTTGGCAAAAAGCTGCCCTTCGACCACACTTTCACCGCGCGATTCCCGTGGGGCGGGGTGCAGATCTGCCTTTCCGTCAACAGCGGCATCATCACCCATGCCGAGGTTTATTCCGACGCGATGGATAGCGATTTCTTCAAAAAGCTGCCCGAAAAATGGCGCGGCCTGCCCTATCAGAGCGCCCTGCTGCGCCAAAGCCTCAAGGGGCTGGCCCTCTGCCCGGAACTGGGCTATGAAGCCGATGAAACCGTTTTGCGCGATCTGGATGAACTGTTATCGCAGCAAAACTTTTGATTTGCGTGCGCCTTTGGCGCCCGGCAGCGAGGGGCGCTTCCCTCGCTGTTTTGCGTTGTGGGCGGGGCTTTTTCAAACCGCCCTGTGATTTTTGCTTTCTCTCGGGCTATTCGCGCGGGTTTGCTCCCGCCGAACCGTGCCCTGTTATCTTTTTCCCCTCACATGGGCTGCCGCGGTTTCTCTCAAAGCGGGCGCTTTCACTCGGCGCCTTCTTCTGCCGCCCCGCCCCTCTGTGAGCTTCGTATGCGGCCCGATGGCGCGGCGCGTTTTCCCCTCTTCCCTGCGCCGCCGCGGGTCTGTTTTGGTTCGATCTGCGCGCCCTTGCGGCGCGCTTCCCCGCATCAGTAACGCTGTTTTTCACCACACCGCCCCTTGCGGGCAGCAAACAGGAGGATTTTTGATCTATGGAAACCACTTATCAACTGATCGTCATCGGCGCGGGCCCCGGCGGCTATGTGGCGGCCATCCGCGCGGCCCAGCTGGGGCTGAAAACCGCCGTGATCGAAAACCGCGAAGTGGGCGGCACCTGCCTCAACCGCGGCTGCATCCCCACCAAATCTCTGCTGCATGCGGCCGAGCTTTATCACGAAGCCTCGGCCAATTTCGAAACGCTGGGGCTCCACGCCGCAGAGCTTTCTTATGACGCCGCCAAAATGCAGGATCGCAAAAACGAGGTGGTGGCAAAGCTGCGCGGCGGTGTGGAACAGCTTTTCAAAAGCGACGGCGTGGCCCAGCTGGCTGGCACAGGCACCATTCTCGATGAACACACCGTTCTTTTCACCCCCGCCGAAGGCGAAGCCCTTCGCCTGACGGCCGAGCATGTGCTCATCGCCACGGGCAGCGTGCCTTCAAACCCGCCTGTGGAGGGCATGGATCTGCCGGGCGTCATCACCAGCGATGAACTGCTGGATCTCACCCGGATGCCCGAGCATCTGATCGTGGCGGGCGCGGGCGTCATCGGCATGGAATTCGCCTCGCTTTATAACGCTTTGGGCAAACAGGTCACCGTGATGGCTTCGCGCGACCGCATTCTGCCCAAGGTAGATAAAGAGGTGGCCCAGAACCTGACCATGATCCTCAAAAAGCGCGGCGTGCAGTTTTATACCAAAGCCCGCCTGAAAAAGATCACCCCCGGCGAAAACGGCGGGCTCGATTGCTGGTATCTGGAAGGCGAAACCTTCGAAAAAGTCAGCGGCGACTGCGTTTTGCTGGCGGCGGGCAGAAGCCCCAACACGGCGGGGCTGTTCGGCGAAGGGTTTTCTGTTGATCGCGATGAAAAAGGCGCGATTTTGGTGGATGGCTCTTTCCGCACCAATCACCCCAATATCTATGCCATCGGCGATGTGATCCCGGGGGTTCAGCTGGCCCATGTGGCCTCTGCTCAGGGCATCTGCGCCGTGGAAGCCATGCTGGGCAAAGAACCTTCCATCCGCCTGGATGTGATCCCCGACTGCATCTACACCAGCCCCGAGATCGCTTCGGTGGGCCTGACGGAAGAACAGGCCAAAGAACAGGGCCGCCCCGTCAAAGTGGGCAAGTTTTCGATGATGGGCAACGGAAAATCCATGCTCTCGCTGCAAGACCGCGGCTTCATCAAGGTGATCTATGATGAAGAAGAAAACCGCCTGCTGGGCGCTCAGCTGATGTGCGCCCGCGCCACCGATCTGGTCAACGAGCTTTCCACCGCCATCGTCAACCGCTTAAGCCCCGCCCAGCTGGCCGCGGTCATCCGCCCCCACCCCACCTTCGGCGAAGCCGTCACCGAAGCGGTGGAAGATTTAGAAGGCCTTGCCATCCATATCGCGAAAAAGCGCCGGTAGGGGCGAACCGTGCTGCCCCCATGCACCGCCGCCTTATCCGATGGGGCCGGAACGCCCCTCTGAAATCCGGCAGCATCACGCCGCCTGCGGCGCGTTTCTGCCGGCAGCCGCTGCATGCTGCCCCGCCGGTTCCCCTCATACCTTTTCGGGCGCCGTGACAGAAAGAACCCGAAAATTGATGGGGCCGGAAAAAGCGAACCCGACACGAAAAAGGGCGCCGCCGTTTTAGAAACGGCGACGCCCTTCAATCATTTTTTCAGAAAATGCGCCGGTAAGCGCGGGTTATTGTTTTCTTCCCGTGAGATAATTGAGAAGATAGACCGAACCCATAATAACCGCGATCACCAGAAAAATACCGATCATTCCGGTCACCATGGCCGGCAGAGTGATCATCCAAGAATCTGCATGCAGCATATCGATCGTCACCTCCCCTTAAACGCCCATCAGCGTCAGCAGCAGGCCGCCCGCGATCACCGAAGCGATCTGGCCCGAAACATTGACACTGATCGAATACATCAGCAAAAAGTTCTGCTTATCTTCTTTAAGACCCATCTGGTTGACCACGCGGCCGCTCATGGGGAAGGCGGAAATGCCCGCCGCGCCGATCATGGGGTTGAGCTTTTTGCCCGCGGGCAAAAACAGGTTGATGAGTTTGGCAAACAGCACGCCGCCCACGGTATCAAACACGAAGGCGATGAGGCCCATGCCCAGAATCAGCAGCGTATCCCACCGCACGAAGCGATCGGCCGTCATCTGGCTGGCCACGGTGAGCCCCAGAACGATGGTGATGAGGTTCGCCAGCACATTCTGCGCCGTTTCAGAAAGCGAATTCAGAACGCCGCATTCGCGCAGCAGGTTGCCGAACATCAAAAAGCCCACAAGCGCCACGCTGGCGGGGGCCACGATGCCCGCCACCACGGTCACCAGAATCGGGAACAGGATGCGCGTGGTTTTGGTGACATCCTTGCTGTGATAAGGCATACGGATGGCGCGTTCTTTTTTGGTGGTCACCATGCGGATGACCGGCGGCTGAACGATGGGCACCAGCGCCATATAGCTGTAGGCAGCCACCATAATGGCGCCCAGATAGCCCGATTTCAGCACATTGGCCACGAAGATGGCCGTGGGGCCGTCGGCCGCGCCGATGATGGCGATGGAAGCCGCGTCGTTGGGGGCAAAGAAAAACCCCGCCACAAAGAAAGTGAAAAAGATGCCGAACTGCGCCGCCGCGCCAAACAGCATCAGCCACGGCTTTTGCAGCAGCGGCCCGAAATCGATCATCGCGCCGATGCCGATGAACAGCAGCAGCGGGAAAAGTTCATTGGACATGCCCGCCTGAAACAGCGTTGTGATGGGCCCTTCCACCGCGCCCTGCGTAATGGCGCCCGAAAGCGGCAGATTCACCAGAATCGCGCCGAAGCCCATCGGCAAAAGCAGGCCCGGTTCCATTTTTTTGCCGATGGCCAGATAGATCAGAAGCGCGCCGATGGCCCACATCACGATCATTTTCCATTCCATGTTCCCCAGATTGGAAAACAAGTGCCCAAAAGTGCTAAAGAAATTCATACTACCCCACCTCACATTAAATTACGGCTTACACAAAAAAGCCCCTTACCGTGGCCGAAAACCACGATAAAGGTCTCAGTTAAAACGCGCGGCCCCGGGCATAACGCCGTGATGACGACACCGCGCAGCGCAGAGATCCCGCGCCACTTACTCCCCTTTATCCTGTTGCAGGATCGCGGGCCCTTTCCTCGAAAAAGCAGCCCATTAACATGCTGAATCATATCATAAACCGCCGTTTTCCGCAAGTAAAAATGCTCGATTTTACAAAGGCGGCGGATTCTTTTTTTGCGCCGCCCGGCCGTCAGCCGCCCGCGGGCATAAAAAACGCCGGCCGCCGGAAAAGAAGCCTTCTCCGGCGCCCGGTGTTCTATCGGCTGCCTGCGCTTTGCCCGCGGCAGCAGGCGGTTCAAAGGGTGATCCAGTAGCGCTGCTCCATAACGCCGTTCACTTCCACTTCGTTTTCCAAAACGCCGCCGTTTTTCAAAATGGTTTTGGCCGAAGCAATGTTTTCGCGGCTGCATACCATCAGCACTTGGTCCAGATGCAGCCGGCGGCATTCTTCCAGCGCCAGCGCCACCATTTGTGTGCCGATGCCCTTTTTTCTTTCAGAGGGTCGAACGCCATCGCCGATATGCCCCCCGTTGAGCAGCAGCGCTTCATTCAGCTCATGGCGGATATTCACCGCGCCGACGAACCGGTTCCGCGCGGTATCCAGACAAAAATAGGTGGAATCCGCCACCAGCCCGGGCGTGGGCTCTTTCAATTCAAGGCTGTTCACATAACGGTCAAATTGCCGGTAATCTTCTTTCGCGATGGCAGACGGCACAATGCGCTCACCCGCGGCGCACCATTCTTCCATCATTTCCACCGCCAGCGGGTAGTTTTCAAGGTTTAACTTCACCAGCTCCAGCATGACTTTTCCCCTTTTTGAATCCTTATTTTTCCTGTTTCGAGTATCTTACCATGCCGCGCCGCCAAAAGCAACCAAAATGCGCCGCCTTTAAGAAAAAACGCAAAATCCCCCGAAAAGCCCGATATTCCCGGCTCAATTCGATGCTCATGGAATATTTTTCTTGCAAATCCGTCTTAGAATCAAGGGCTTCTCCGCCCTTTTCGCCTATTTCGCCGCGATCATCCTTGCTTGATCCAAAATCTGCTGGCTTGTCAATTTCTCGTGCTTCGAAAGATATTCCAACATTTCCATTGCCTGATCTTCTTCGTTCATTAGGAGTAATACCACCATCGCTTCTCCCTTCCCGATTGGATAAAGTTTCAAATATCTGATCAAAAGTTTCTCTGCTTCCGTCAGCTCCACTTCCGTCTGATCCACTGTTGTACGCCTCCATTCCGCGTGTAAGTTTTTTGAATTTTCTTTCTGCATTTGCACCGCCAACCGCATAAAGCGGCGTTGGATCCGTTCCGTCTCCAACCCCATAAATGGCAAAAACCCGCATTCCCTTTTCACTGGAATATAGCCATTTGGTGTTTTTGTCAAGTATATTATTGGAAGCTGACAGTTGCCGATGCATTTCACGGTTCAATAAATCCCATTCGCCTTGTTTTAAATCCGGGTGCCAATACTTGTGATTGCGCGAATCCTTTTTCTTGCGTTCATCAGTTTGCAATAATTGATATTTTTCATTATATCCTGTTGCCGCATTGCTTTCAATCTCCGGCGCGGCTTTCAGCGCCTTGCGGTAAAGTTCTTCGGCCTTCATCACCCAGCGTTTTTCCGGCGTGCCGAAAACCTTTGTTTTCATCCCCTTCAAAAAATCCCAGATGCGGGTTGCAAGGCTTCAGTTTTCCCTCGCTAGCGTCATAATGCTTTTTTCATCGGTGAAAAGGTTGCTGCCGATATAATCCGCCACAACTTCGTGCATGGCTTCCGGGGCTGTCAGCTCCACGCCTTTTTCGGCGTAACTCAGCAGCTTTGCTCTGGCAAGTTCGCCAATGGTCGCGCCCTGCTCCCGTGCGAAGTTCAAAAGTTCCGGGCTTTTCAAGATCTGATTTTGCAGCTTTGCATATTCCTGCGTGCCTTCAATGCTGTGGGTCAGTTCATGCTTGAAAACGAATAAAACATGGTTTGCCATGTTTTTTGAAACAGTTATCATTCCACGCCGAATTGCCCTTCGCTTTCACGGTCTTCTGAAATCTTTTCTGCGTCCTTAGATGAATGCATTGAAAACGGGAAAGATGACCCTTGTGATATCTGCGTTGGCGAATAGAAGAAATCTAAATCATATCGGCGAAGTTACCAATATAATAAATTTGAAGAAAATTGCAAAGTGACAACAAAAAGCCCTCTGCCGATCGGTCAAATCAGCAATGGGCAGGCGCTTATTGTCTGGGAGACATTTTGAGCAAATAAATTATAAGACAGAGTTAGAAAATGTCATTAACAAGCAGGCAGCAAAAGGATATCGTCTGCACACTATCGCTACATCAAACGGGGGAAGCAAAGGGCTCGGGGGTGGTGACAGAATACAAGCAACATTAGTATTTGAGCATCTATGAAATAAAAAAATCTTCCTCAACGCTAATGATCTAAGCAGCAAGCATATTCCCGGTCGAATTCCGCGCTCATGGAATATTTTTCTGCGTTTCTCTTTGCTTCTGCTGCTTCCGCGCAATTTGCATGGAAGTTTTTCCCGTTTCCGATCTTGACTTTTCTCTTTCTTTATGGATATACTGTTTTTAACAGAAGCGTTGCCTACGGAATTAGCGACAGAAATGTCCTTTTTCTGTAACTTCGCTTCTGTTATTTTTCCCGTTTCCGGTCTTGACTTTTCTCTTCATTTATGGATATACTGTTATCAACAGAAGCGTCTCCTATAGGCTTTGCGGCAGAAATGCTCATCGCTTGTAATGGCGCTTCTGTTATTTTTTTATCCGAAATTTTTGCTCTGTCGTGTTTTTGTTTTCCTCCATAAACTGAATCACCATCATCGCTTTGTTCTCTTTGAACGCTTTATTTTGCCTTTTTGAGGATCTTGCCAAAACGCGTCATCTTTTGAAAAAACGCAAAAAGCCTATCGCGCTCAAAATCGCGGCTGTTTCGGCGTTATTTTGCCCAAGATAAAAATACAAAGCGGAAAATTCGCAGAAAATAAAACACAACGGCATGATTTCGACTGATAAAATTTATCAATCCAAATCATGCCGTTGTGGATACGCTGGCGGAGAAGGAGGGATTTGAACCCTCGCGACGTGTTACCGCCCTACTCCCTTAGCAGGGGAGCCTCTTCACCACTTGAGTACTTCTCCAGGTGACCTCGCTATGATAGCTTAATTAGTTTACCATAGCTTCGGCGCCTTGTCAATCTCTTTTCTTTCACAGAAATTCCCTTAAAAGGTGGTGGGAATCACATACAGCGCGATGCAGAGGAAATGGAGCACGCTGCCGCCCAGCACGAACAAATGCCAGATCGAATGCATATAGCGCTTGCGCAGGGCGTAAAATAAAATACCAAATGTATAAGATACGCCGCCCAATACCAAAAGGATAACGCCCGGCTTAGATAACCCCGTCATCAGGCCGTTTAAATCGGTCAGAATGGCCCAGCCCATCAAGATATAGCAGACCATGGAAAGCTTGCTGTATTTCTTCACATCGATGGCGTTAAGGATGATGCCGACAATGGCCATGGCCCACACCACGCCGAACATCAGCCAGCCTTTTTCACCATGCAGGGTGATCAGCGTGAAGGGCGTATAGGTGGCGGCGATAAGCACGAAGATCGAGCAATGATCCAAAATCTGAAGCACGCCTTTCACGGTGCGGTTGGTGGCGGCGTGATATAAGGTAGAAGCCAGATAAAGCTCTAAAAGCCCCAGGCAGTAAACGATGGAGCTGGCCACGGCCCAGCCGTTGCCATATAACACCGAAAACACGATCAGAACGCCAAAGCCCACGCAGGCCAGCGCCACGCCCAGCCCATGGGATACCGAATTGAAGATCTCTTCGCCCACGGTATAATGGGGCAGATAATCGTTTTCTTTTTTCTCTTGCGGATTGCTGTTCATGAGATTGCCTCCGATTTTTTTGATTTTCGCGCGCTTCCCTTTCGGCTATGGCTGCTGCGCCTCGTCATCGCGAACGGCCCACAGATAAGTGCGGTAATCATTGCCGCCGTAATCGCAGGTGATGAGGGTAAAAACCTGCTTTGTCTGCGCGGGCAGCTGGCGGAAAGCGCAGGGCGCGGTCATTTCATCTAAATATTGCTGAAACGCTTCTTCCGTTTCAAATTTCGTGCGTCGTTTCTGTGCATCCGCGGGCCCTTCATAACAGGCGATGGTGCGCAGATGGATCTCTTCTGTGGGGGTATAGATCACAAAACTGCGGTTGGCCTCAAAGAATTCCTGATCTTTGAATTTCGTCAGCTCCTGAAACATCAGCCCGTTTTTTCGATTATGCCCATAGATGATGATGTTTTTTCCTGTAAAATCACCGGTGCTTTCATAATCTAAATAAATCGCGCCGTTTTTGCTGTATTCGCCGCTGAAGGCCTTGGTGAGATAAGTTTCGTTATCGCCCGTTTGAACCATCGGCGCGTCGATGTTGGTGTTTGGAATCACCAGCCAGCCCACGGTTTCGCTGTTGATGCGGCGAAGCTCATCAAAATTGATGGGCGATCGATAAACGGCCGGCGTTTCTTCCTTGGGCGCGGAAGGCTCTTCCTCTTTTTTGGCTTGGGCGGCGCGGCTGAGCTCTTGGGCCCGCTGCTGCTCTTTTCTCACTTCATATTGATCTTTTATCACAAACCCGCCCGCCGCAACGGCAACGATCAGGCAAAGCCAAAAGGCGATCCTTCGAATTCGGTGCTTCATGATGCCCTCCCTTTTGTTCTATATCTGGTTCTATAAATTAGATAATCTGCTTTCTTTAATTCTTTGTAGATAGTATATCATGTTCCCCAAAAATATTCCACTGTTTTGTCCGGTTTTTTCTGAACATTTCACACAAAATTTAAAGTTGCGGGGCGCGGCTTTTCGCCATTTGTTTGGATGCCCTGATTTTGGAACATTGTGAAAACTTTCTCATTTTAGGCTTGCTTTCATCCGCCGTTTCTTATATAGTGAATTTATATGAATCAAGCATGGATCTGTTCTGTTATTTTGTTGAAATTTGAATAGGAGGATTTTTTATGATGCTGGAAAACAAAGTGGCCGTCATCACCGGCGGAACTCGCGGGATCGGCTTTGCCACCGCGGTGAAATTTTTAGAAAACGGCGCGAAGGTGGCGGTATTTGGCTCGCGCCCCGAAACCGTTGAAAAAGCGCTGGCCGAACTGAAAGAGCGCTTCCCTGCCCAGCGGCTGATGGGCCTTTCCCCCTCGCTCACCGACGCGGCGCAGGTGAAAGAAGCTCTGGCGCAGGTTTGCGCGCAGTTTGGCCGCCTGGATATTCTGGTCAACAACGCCGGCATCTCGGCCCGCGAAAGCCTTTATGATTATAAGCCCGAAGATTTCGAAAAGATCATGCAGCTGAATGTGAACGCGGTGTTCCTCTGTTCGCAGGCGGCGGCCGAGATCATGAAGCCCCAGGGCGGCGGCGTGATTTTGAACACCAGCTCGATGGTCAGCCTTTATGGCCAGCGGGCGGGCGTGGGTTATCCCGCTTCGAAATTTGCGGTGAACGGCATGACCAAATCACTGGCCCGCGAGCTTGGCCCCGATCAGATCCGCGTGAACGCGGTGGCGCCCGGCGTGACCAGAACCGATATGGTGGCCGCTTTGCCCGAAGAGATCGTGGCGCGGCTGGCCGCCACAATTCCCCTTGGCCGCGTGGGCGAACCCGAAGAAGTGGCCAACGCCTTCTTGTTTTTGGCCAGCGACATGGCCTCTTATATCACGGGCACCGTTCTTTCTGTGGATGGCGCCACCATGGTTTAAGCGCCGGTTTCAATTCCGGCTGCATCCTGTTAAAAAGGCGCCGCCGCGAAATTTGCGGCAGCGCCCTTTTGATGCGGCCCCCAATCGGGCCGTTTTCTATTCGTTTTTCGCGTTTCAGCGCTTAGGATGGGGCAACGAAAGATCAGATGCGCTCAACCGGAAGCTCAGGCGATTCACAGCCGTTGCAGATATCTTCTGAAGACACGGCGATGCAGGCAACATTCACTTCGCCTGTATCGGCCACAGCACCGATTTCAACCGGCACTTCTACGCAGATCTCCTGCGTGATCGTGAAAACGCAGGTGCGGTTTCTGGGGCCTTCGCAGGAATTTTTGCCCATGGTAACAACAGGAGTGCCGCAGCATTTGGTGATCGCTTCGCCCACATTGGCGAAAGGAATCACGGTTACGGGAACACATACAGAAGCCGTCTGATAACCGGTGGTGGAACAAGTGGGCGCTGTGGAGCGCGCAGCTTCCATTTTGTTTTGAGTCATCATGATAGAAATGATCCCCTTTTCTTTAGAATGATGAAGCACTTCCGCAACCCTCAGAGGTGCTTCCGGTTTATTCTATGCGCCCTGCCCCGCTTCTGTGCGCCTTTTTTCGCGTTGACACTCGCCGAAAAATTATGGTATAATAAACCGCAAGCGGTTATGATACAAATTTCACAGCCCGCCTGCGGCGATGGCCACTTTATACCACCGCAAGCGGTTATGATACAGATTTCACGGCATGAACCTGCTGCATGAAGACGCGCGGCCTTACAAAAAAATATGGAGAGATGTCCGAGCGGTTTAAGGAGCTGGTCTTGAAAACCAGTGACTCTGCAAAGAGCCGTGGGTTCGAATCCCACTCTCTCCGCCAAAAAAAGGCATATCCTTCCCTTTGGGGGCGGATATGTCTTTTTTCATATGCCGTTGAAAGCGTTTTGTCGCCTTTTTTCCGGCGGGCAAAGAAAAAAGCCCTCTTCCCATCAGGAACAGAGCTTTCCGGCGCAAAGCAAGGGGTGCTCTTCCCTGCTTTGCGCCATATTTTTGAACATTTTTAGCCGCGTTTCATATCTATACTATTTAAAACCGTGGTATCGGCTTGAATCAGCAATTCAATGTCATCTTTTTGGGCGATCTCCAGATCTTTCACGGCCAGTGAGCTGCCCACCGCCACTTTTGAAAGATCCACTTCAACAGTATCCACAATATCCTTGGGATAGGCGCAATAGGGGATCACATCCACCGATTGGCGGATGAACCCGGCGTTTTTATCGCGGTTTGTCAAAACGATATGCGCAACGCCTTTCACCTTTCTGTCTTCCTGCAACACCTGAAAATCCAGATGTTCGATTTCATCCTTCAAATTGTTCACCGCCGCTTCTTTCAGCATAACGGCATAAGTTTTTCCCTCCAGCTGCAAATCCAGCCGGCTGCCCACCTTTTGTTCGCGCAGCAGCTTTTTGGCTTCCATGGTCTCCATCTGGATGCTGCGGGATTCCGCAAGCGAAGCGCCGATCAGCGAACAAGGCGTGATGCCCCCTCTTCTCAGCTGGGCGGCCTTCGCCCGGGGACTTCGCATTTCTGCATGGATGCTCTTTTTCATTTTCTGTTCCTCCAAAAATTTATTTTCTATCGGGCATGGCCCGTGATAGACGGCATTGTAAAAAAAAGAAGGGCCTCTCATATCCGCGCAAATCTGCGCGATACTCAAAGCCCTTCTTTAAAAGACGGTTCTTTTCTTGATTCGTTTTTTTCAGTATATCAAAACTTCGGCAAAAAGGCAAACCCCTTTTGCGTTATCCGCGGGTGATGGATGTGGCGCTGACGGTGTTATCCACCGGTATGCCGCTGAATTTCACCTTCACGCTGTCGCCCTTGTTGAGGGTGACCAGCGCGGGGTCTTGCTGAACCGATTGCATGAAATAGTTTTCGTTGCCGATCAGCTTGATATAATACCAGGTATAGCCTTCCTGCACAGCGGTTCGGATATCTTCGATATTGCCGCTGACGGTGTCGCCTTCGGCGGGCGAATAATCGGAATCGGTCTGCATCAGCTTGTTATATTTCTTTTCGCATTCCGCCACGGTCTGGCCCGTCGCCACCTTCTGATATTTGCTCACATTGACCATGGCATACATTTTCACCAGCTGGGCCGAATCCTTCAGCGCCATGAAATAGGTGGGCTGGCCGCTGATATTGAGCAGGATGGGGAAAGTCGCCGTATACCGCAGATCGGCCACCGCGCCCTCGGCGCTATCCATGGCCGAATATTCCGTAGCGCCGCTGCTGGAATAGAACTTGGCGTCTTTCGTGCGCTGATTGACCAGAATAAAGCCGATGTTCGATTGATCGCTGTTCACCGAAGTGATGCCCGTATAAACATAAACATCGTCGTTCTGGGCGATATAGTTATAACCTTCGGTGGTCTGGGTCACGCCCTTCTGGCCGAAAAGTGAATTGAAGAAACCCCGCTGATAAGCGCCGAAATAATCATATTGATGGATGATGAGTTCGGCGGGCACGATGTGATCGGCCCATTCGGGCACCTGATCCAGCGGATAATATTGATGCTCGCCGGTGATGGCGTTCACGAAGATCGCGCCCTGCACATCTGTGCCGCCCAGCATGCCGATGCGCTTGATGAGCTTCGGCGTGATCCAATAGGGCACGCCGTCGTCATCGATCTCAAGCCCCGGCTTGCCCAGCAGCGCCGTGGGATAGCGAAAGCGCACATAGCGGCTGATATTGCGCCCGAAATATTCAGAGGTGGAATATTTCATCCCCTCTTTCAAACGCACCAGCTGGGTGTTCTGGTTGACCATATCGATCATCACATAACCCGGCAGGCCGCTTTTGCGGTTGGTGAGCCATTTGAAAAAGCCCGCATATTGCAGCTCGGTGATGCGCACAGGCTTG
Source organism: Acidaminobacterium chupaoyuni (assembly GCF_047936785.1). Taxonomy (GTDB): domain Bacteria; phylum Bacillota; class Clostridia; order Oscillospirales; family Butyricicoccaceae; genus Acidaminobacterium; species Acidaminobacterium chupaoyuni. The sequence goes on along the minus strand of NZ_CP176394.1, from coordinate 461,895 downwards.
CTTTTATAATTGATCTGCACATAATCTTCAGAAACCTCAAACTGCGACACCATATCGGCCAGTTCGCCCATTTTTCGGTTGCCCAGCTTGATGGCGCTGTCTTTATCCAGCATGGGGATCTGGTCATAGGTGATCTGCTGGATCTCGGAAGCAAAATCGCCCGTTTCCACCGGCAGCAGGTTCTTATAGCGGGAAGCGTTGAAGATTTCCAGCGAAGCCACGCTGAACACCGCCAAAAGCACCAGCAGCACCGCCGCGATGCCCAGCGGGAAAAAGGTATAGATCTTTTTCGATCTTCCCTGCATCCCCTGTTCGGCCGCGAGGTTCGCCACCGCCGGCAGGCGCACGAAAAACCAGATGGCCAGCAGAACGCAGGCAAAGGTGTAAAATTCCACCGATTGCAGGTTCAGCGCGGGCAGCGTGATATAAAACCAGATATAGCCCAAAACCACGGTGATGAGCGCCGCAAACAGCTCACGGCGCAGGCGTTTTCCTTGTTTCATTTATAACTTCCTTTCTCTTTCGGCTTAAAATAGCGCATAAGGGCAGCCTTTTGCAGCCGCCCTTTGCTCAAACCGCCCATGCGGTTTTATTCAATGGTTTCCTGGCCGCGCAGATAGGGGCGCAGCACTTCGGGGATGGTGATGGTGCCATCGGCGTTCTGATAATTTTCCATGATGGCGGCCACTGTTCTGCCCGCCGGCAAAGAAGAGCCGTTGAGCGTGTGAACCAGCTCGGCCTTGGCGTCTTTTTCGCGCTTGAAGCGAATGCCGGCGCGGCGCGCCTGGTAATCGCTGTAGTTGGAGCAGGAGGAAATTTCCACATATCTGCCATAAGAAGGCATCCACACTTCGATATCATACTGCATGATCTGGTTTGCGCCCATGTCTTCCGTGCAGACCAGCACAACGCGGTAAGGCAGGCCCAGGCCCTGCAAAAGCCGTTCGGCATGGCGGGTCAGGCTTTCCAGCTCGGCCGGCGAATCTTCGGGCTTCACGAATTTCACAACTTCCACTTTATGGAATTGATGCACGCGGATGAGGCCGCGGGTGTCGCGCCCCGCCGAACCTGCTTCACTGCGGAAACAGGGGGTGAACGCCGTGTAATAAAGGGGCAGCTTCGCGCCATCGAGAATTTCGCCCGCGTGATAATTCGTCACAGGGATCTCGGCGGTGGAAATGAGGCAATAATCGGTGCCTTCCACATGGAACATATCTTCGGCGAATTTGGGCAGCTGGCCTGTGCCTGTGAGGGTTTGGGTGTTGGCCATATAAGGCGTCAGCAGTTCGGTGAAGCCATCGTCTTTGTTCTGATCAAGGCAATAGCTGATGACGGCGCGCTCTAAACGGGCGCCGTCGCCTTTCATAAAGGCAAAGCGCGTGCCGGCCACCTTGGTGGCGCGGGGCATATCGAGAATATCCAGCTTTTCGCCCAGATCCCAATGGGGCTGGATCTCAAAATCAAAGGCGCGGGGTTCGCCCCAGCGGCGCACTTCCACATTGTCGTCGCTGCTTTCGCCCACGGGCACCAGGTCGCAGGGCACATTGGGGATGCGCAGCAGCAGATCGCGCTGTTCATTTTCGATTTCGGCCAGCTGGGCGGCATATTCCTTCCCTTTTTCGGCCAGTTCTTTCATTTCCGCCAGCAGGTCGGAAACATCCTGCCCCTGTTTTTTCAGCATGGGCACCTGTTTGGAAACGCGGTTCTGTTCGGCCTTCATCTGCTCGCTTTCGGCGATCAGGGCGCGGCGGCGGTCATCCAGCTCCAGCGCGCGGTCGATATCCGCATCATAATTTTTGCCGCGGGCGGCAAGGCGTTCTTTGATGTGCTGTGTATCTTCGCGAATCATTCGAATATCCAGCATAAATTCTTCCCTCTCTTTATTTTTGTTTGATCTGCATCAGCGCCTGTGTCAGCGTTTCCAGATCTTCATTTCCATAATATTCTATTGTGATCTTGCCTTTTTCGCGGCCCTGATGAATGGCGATCCTGCGCCCGGTGGCCTCGCCCAGCTTTTGCTCCAGTTCTTCCAGATAAAGCACGGTCATGGCGTCTTTGGCGGGTTTTTTGGTCTCTTTTTCCTGTTCAAGGCGCTTGACGAGTTTTTCGGTCTGGCGAACGGAAAGGCCTTCTTCCAAAACGGTTTTGGCGGCCGCGAGAATGGTTTCTTCTTTTTTGGCGCCCAGCAATGTGCGGGCGTGGCCCTGTGAAAGCGCGCCGTCTTTCACCATCTGCACCACCACGGGCGGCAGCGAAAGCAGGCGCAGGGCGTTGGCCACCGCGGGGCGGCTTTTGCCCACCTTTTCGGCGATATTTTCCTGTGTCAGCGCAAAGCGATCCATCAGTTCCCGATAGCCCTCGGCTTCTTCCACCGGGTTAAGATCTTCGCGCTGCAAGTTTTCGATCAAAGCCAGTTCAAAAGCCAGCTGTTCATCGGCTTCCAGCACCACCGCCGGGATCTCATCCAGGCCCGCCATGCGGCTGGCGCGCCAGCGGCGCTCGCCCGCGATGATCTGATAAGTTTCGCCTGTTTTGCGCACGGCGATGGGCGCGATGACGCCGTTTTTGCGGATGCTATCCGCCAATTCGGCAAGCCCTTCTTCTGAAAACGCGCGGCGCGGCTGATTGGGGTTCGGCTCGATCTGCCGTATCCTCAAGTTGCAGACGGCGCCTTTTTCGTGGCTTTCTTCGCCGAAAAGCGAATCCAAGCCCTTGCCCAAGCCATGCCCAAGCCCTTTATTTGAAGCCATTTCCCCCGTCCCCTTTCGTTATCGGTTTCTGCGCAAAAATTCATCGGCGATGGCGCTGTATGCTTCGGCGCCGCGAGAGGTTTTTTCATAAGCGATGATCGGCATGCCGTGGCTGGGCGCTTCGGAAAGGCGCACATTGCGCGGCACCACCGTGGAATAAACCTTTTCGCCAAAGAACTTTTTGATTTCTTCGGCCACCTGAATGGTCAGGTTGGTGCGGCCGTCATACATGGTCAAAACGATGCCTTCGATATCGATTTTCGGGTTCAATGAGCGTTTGACGGTTCGAATGGAATTGACCAGCTGGCTCAGCCCTTCCAGCGCGTAATATTCGCACTGCATGGGCACCAGAACCGTGTCGCAGGCCACAAGGCTGTTCAGCGTCAACACCCCCAAGGAAGGCGGGCAATCGATAAAAATATAATCATAATCTTCTTTGATGCGGCCAAGGGCTTCTTTCAGGCGCCTTTCGCGGCCTTCCACCGTGGCCAGTTCCACTTCGGCCGCGGCCAGATCGATGCTGGCGGGGATCACATCGCACCATTTTGTGCGCAAAACGGCGCTGCCGATCTCTGCGGCGCCCACCATCACATCATAAATCGTGTATTTTCCCTGATCGGTGGCCCCGAAGCCGGAAGTGGCGTTCCCCTGCGGATCGAAATCGCAAAGAAGCACACGCCGCTGTTTTGCCGCAACACAGGCGGCCAGATTCACCGCCGTTGTGGTTTTTCCAACGCCGCCCTTTTGGTTGGCTACTGCTATGATTTTACCCATTATTCCTCCGTTCACTCCCCCGGAACTTACCAGATCCACTGTTTTTGCGTGTTTTTATATGATTTGATGCGCTTTCGCTCTTTTTGCCGCGCAAATGCTTCGGCTTTATGAAGCACACCTCATTCGCTCAGATCCATGCTTTTTTTCACACGGCAGAGATTCCCGCCGCATCACAGTAATATTTTCCATCTTCTTCCGCCCATGGCGGCTTGCTGCCGCTCACAGCGGCTTGCTTCCTGCGGCGTGTTATTGCCGCCACCCATGGTGGCTTTGCGATTATTATATCATGAATGCAAAGCATGAATGATATAAAGTGGCCATCGCCGTAGGCGGGCCGGAAAATTAATATAATAATCGCTTTGCGATTATTATATCATGCTTCCTTCTGTTTTGAAAGGATTTGCGTTTATTTCTGTGTGATTCTTGTTGATTTTTCTTTTTTCACGGTGTTTAGAACATCAAAAAGCAGCATCCGTGTTTTCATCGCTTAAAAAAGCAGTGCGGCGCCGCATAAAAACGGTGTCGCACTGCTTTGCTTTTTATGGCGGCTTCAAGCCGTTTGTGTTTATTCCTGCGGCTGGGCGGGGATGCGAATGGTCACCACCATATCTTCCCCTTCATAAGCCTTGTCGATCTCTGCGCCGATGCCCGCCATGCGCATCGTTTCCACCGCGCGGCTCATGGTGTTGAAGAACAGCCTTACATCTTTCAAAATGCGGGGTTTCAGCTTCTTCTTTTCGGGCTTTTCGGCCAGCAGGCGTTCGATATATGCTTCTGTCTGGCTTACATTCAGCCCATAGCGAATCACATATTTCAGCGCGGCAAGCTGCTGTTCGGGTTCGCCAAGCTTCAAAAGCGCCCTTGCGTGGCGCTCGGTCATGCCGTTTTCCCGCAGCATCTGCATCACTTCTTCGGGCAGGCGCAGCAGCCTGAGCTTGTTGGCCACGGCCGATTGTGTTTTGCCCAGTTTTTCGGCCACATTCTGCTGGGTCATCTGATAGTTTTCCATCAGTTTTCGAATGCCCAGAGCTTCTTCGAAATAATCCAGATCCTGCCGCTGCAAGTTTTCCACCAGCGCCACCAGCGCCGAATCCTGCAAAGTCATGGGCAAAATCATGCAGGGCACAAAATCCAGCCCCGCCTGTTTCGCGGCGCGCAGCCTGCGCTCCCCCGCCACCAGCTCATACCCCGATGGTGTGTCGCGCAAAGTCAGCGGGTTGATAATGCCATAAGTGCGGATGCTTTCCGCCAGTTCGGCGATCTCTTCGGGCCGAAACAGCTTGCGGGGCTGGTTGGGATTCACGCGGATCTGCTCGATGCGCACCGTTTTAAATTGGCGGCGCTCCTTTTGCATTTTCAAGATTGGCAGCATGTCCATCACCTCTTAGGTCCATGCTAACACGATCCGGCAAAGAATTCTGTCAAATTTCCGCCCCGTTTCTCATTTCCCGCAAAAATACGCCTTTTGCGGCTTTTGTTTATAGGGGCGACGCTTCTATTTTGGCATACCGCCGCGGAAACGCGGGCGGGGTGGGCTTTTCTTTTTGGATCAGCACCATCTGATGGCGGATCTCGCCGCCGTTCAGCTGATAGGCGCGGCATTCCGCCAAGCGGCCGCCCAGTTTGCGGATGGCCGATTTTGCGGTGTCGATCTCTTCGGCGGTGGCTTCATTATCGCTTTTCATGGCCAAAAACATTCCGCCCACCTTCACAAAGGGCAGGCAGAGCTCGCATAAAATGTTCAGCGGCGCCACCGCGCGGGATACCGCCAGATCATAGCTTTCTCTTCTTCCCTTTTGGGCGCAGAATTCTTCGGCGCGGGCGCTGATGGGTTCGGCGGGCAGCCCCAGTTTCTCGCTGACCTCCGCCAAAAAATCCACCCGTTTTTTGCGGCTATCCAGCAAAGTGAAGCGTGCATCGGGCGCGGCGATTTGCAGCGGAACACCGGGGAACCCGCCGCCGCTGCCGATATCGATGACCTTTTTGCCCGCAAAAGAAGCGCAGGTCAGCTGGAACAGACAATCTAAGATGTGGCGCACAGCCACCTCTTCGGGCTCGGTGATGGCCGTCAGGTTCATCACCCGGTTCTTTTCCAGCAGCAATTCCACATAACGCTCCCATTGGGTCAGCATTTCCGCCGAAACGGGAATGTTCCACGTGAAACATCCCTGTTCCACGGTTTTTGTAAAGCTCATCTGCTTTCCTCCTTTTGGGCCAGTGCAATCATCAATGCCGCGATATCCGAAGGGCTTACGCCCGATATTCTTGAGGCTTGGCCGATGCTTCTGGGCCTTTGGTCGCTCAGTTTCTGCCGCGCTTCCAGCCTGAGGTTCACGATCTTGCCGTAATCCAGCTCGGGCGGGATCAGCCGGCCTTCCAGCCTTTTGTGCTCTTCCACTTCCCGCAGCTCACGCTTGATATAGCCTTCATATTTCAGCATGATCTCCACCTGCTCGCGGATCTTTTCAGAAAGCGACGGGCGGTTTTCATCCAGCGGCGCGAAGGCTTCATAGCTGAGTTCCGGCCGGCGCAGCAGATCGCTCATGCGGCATCCCGCCGTGATGGGCGTGCTGTGGGCGGTCTCTAAAATAGCGGCCAGCCGTGGGGTGGGCGCAAGGCCCACTTTTTCGATGCGGCTCACTTCTTCGCGGGCCATCTCATATTCCCGCCGCATCTGCTCCACCCGCTCGCGGCGCACAAGCCCGATTTTTTCACCAATGGGCATCAGCCGAAAATCGGCGTTATCCTGCCGCAGCAGCAGCCGATATTCCGAGCGCGAGGTCATCATGCGGTAAGGCTCGTTGGTGCCCTTGTTGACGATGTCATCCACCAGTGTGCCCAAATATCCATCCGAGCGATCTAAAATGATCTGCTCGCGCCCCGCCGCCATCAGCGCGGCGTTGGCCCCCGCCAAAAGCCCCTGCCCCGCGGCTTCTTCATAACCCGAAGTGCCGCAGATCTGCCCCGCGGCATAAAGGCCCTTCACCCCGCGCACCCCCAGCGTCAGTTCCAGCTGGGTGGGGTCAAGGCAATCATATTCAATCGCATAACCGGGGCGCATGATCTCCACTTTTTCCAAACCGGGAATGGTTCTTAAAAAATGCAGCTGCACATCCTCGGGCAGCGAGGTCGAAACCCCCTGCAAATACATCTCACCGGAATTTTCGCCGCAAGGCTCTACAAAGACCTGGTGTCTTTCTTTTGTGGAAAATCTAACAACTTTATCCTCTATAGAAGGACAGTATCGCGGCCCCACGCCATGGATCTCCCCCGAGTAAAGGGGCGAGCGGCTCAGCGCGCCGCGGATGATTTCATGGGTTCGGGCGTTGGTATAGGTGAGATAACACACCGCCGAATTTTTCACCGGCCCCGCGGCGTCATAAGAAAACGGCCGGGGCGGCTCATCGCCGCTCTGGATCTCCATGCCGGAAAAATCTATGGAATTTTTTGCCACTCTCGCGGGGGTGCCCGTTTTAAAGCGGCGAATGGTCAGCCCCATGGCGCGCAGCGAATCGGTGAGATGCGTTGCGGCATACAGCCCATCGGGGCCGGAGGGATGGTTTTCTTCGCCGATGAACACACGCCCGTTCAAAAAGGTGCCGGTGCAGACCACGACCGCTTTCGTTTTGAAAAACGCGCCGCCCACACAGCAAACGCCGCAGACGCTTCCCTCTTCATCGCGGTCGATGCGGGCGGCTTCTGCCTGGCGGATGAAAAGGTTTGGGCAATTTTCCAAAGTATGCTTCATGTAATTTTTATAAGCCGCGCGGTCCGCCTGCGCGCGGGGCGAATGCACCGCCGGGCCTTTGCCGCGGTTGAGCATGCGGAACTGGATGCCGCAGGCATCCGCCGCCTTGCCCATCTCGCCGCCCAGCGCGTCGATCTCGCGCACAAGCTGCCCTTTCGCCGTGCCGCCGATGGAAGGGTTGCAGGGCATGTTGCCGATGGCATCTAAATTGGTGGTGATCATCAAAGTGCGGCGGCCCAGCCGCGCCGAAGCCAAAGCGGCCTCGATGCCCGCGTGGCCCGCGCCGATCACGATCACTTCATATTCTCCTGCTTGATATTCCAAAGCTACTGTTCCTCCCCCGTTGGGTTTTGCTTTTTTCAACTGTTTTCGGCTGTCTTTTGTTTTTCACAAGCGGCCGAAGCCTCTGTTTTGGGATAAAGCGGCTTCCTTCTGCGCCGCTTTTTCAGCGCGATCCCGGTTATTTTCCTACGCAAAAACGCGAGAAAATGCCATGCACGATATCTTCGGAAACGCTTTCGCCCAGCAGCTCGCTGAGCAGATGGCCGGCGCGTTCGGCATCGGATAAAAAGGCATCCGCCGTCATGCCCAGGGCGGCGCTTTCGGCGGCGCGGCGGCAATCCTGGGCGGCGCGGCGCATCAGCTCGGCCTGGCGGGCGCTGGTGACCAAAACCTCGTCGCCGGCGGGCTTTGCCAAACCGGCCAGCCATTCCACCAGCGGCTCGATGCCCCGGCCTGTCTGCGCGCTGATGGGAAAAATCGTTTCAAACGCGCCGCGGATCTCGGGCGCGATCTCGCCGCAAAGATCGGTTTTATTCACGATGGCGCAGGCGGTTTTGCCCTGCGCCTGATGCAGAACGGTCTCGTCATCGGCCTCCAAGGGGCGCGACGCATCGAACACGCAAAGCAGCACAGCGCTTTGGGCGGCGCTTTCTTTGGCTTTTTCCACGCCGATGCGCTCGGCAAGGCTTTCCGCGCTGCGCAGGCCCGCCGTATCCGAAAGACGAAGCAGCGTTCCGCCGCAAGAGATGGTTTCCGTCACGATATCGCGGGTGGTGCCGGCTTCTTCCGTCACAATGGCGCGGTCATAGCCCGCCAAGGCGTTGAGAAGCGAAGATTTGCCCACATTGGGCTTGCCGAGGATCGTCACGGGCAGGCCCTCTGTCAGTGTGCGGCCGCGCTCATAACCCGCAAACAGGCGCTCCAGCTCCCGCGCGATCTCTTCCAAACTTTCCTGCGCGTCTTTCTGCAAAAAGGGGTCGATATCCTCATCGGGATAATCGCAAACCGCATAAAAATGGGTCAAAAGATCCATGATTTTGGTTTGCATCCGGCGGATCTGCTGGGAAACGCCGCCTTTCAGCAGGGCCGAAGCGTTTTTCGCCGCCTCGGCAGAAGGCGCATAGATCAGATCGGCCACCGCTTCCGCCCCGGCCAGATCCAGCTTGCCCGCCAAAAAAGCGCGCTTGGTGAATTCGCCCGCGCGGGCGGGGCGGGCGCCCGATTCATAACAGCGCGAAAGGATGCGCGCCACGATGGCCTGTGAGCCGTGGCAGAAGATCTCGGCCGAATCTTCGCCGGTATAGGTCTGAGGGCCGCGATAGCAAACCGCAAGGCAGATATCCAAAACGCGGCCATCGCTGTCGATCACTTCGCCATAGCGCATTTTTGAAAACGGCCCGCCGCTCATGGCCCCGCCATGCAGCGGGCGGAACAGCTGATCCATCACCGCGAAGGTTTCCTCCCCGCTGATGCGGCAGATGCCGATGGCCGCGGGCAGCGCGCCGCCCGAATAAGCCGCAATGGTTTCGCTCATAATCAAGCCCTCCTGCTTTCTTCAAGAATACTTTTAGAATAAAGAATTTTGCCGCAAAAAACAAGCATTTCGCGGATTTTTTTCAGAAATGCCTCGTTTTTGGGCAAAAAAAGGGGCGAGAATCATTCTCGCCCCTTGCCTGTTTTAATTCTGCCTCGCGCGCGGCGGGCGGCTGCCGGGTTTTGTTTCTTTCACGCCGTCGGGAACCACGATGACCTTGCGGTTGGGTTCCGTTCCGGTGGAATGCGTGGTCACGCCCTCATATTCCTGCAGGGTCGCGTGGATGATGCGGCGCTCCTGCGGGTTCATGGGTTCCAGCGCGATGCTGCGCTTATAACGCATGGCCTTCTGGGCGGTGTTCACCGCCAGCTTTTCCAGCGTTGCTTTGCGCTTTGCGCGGTAATTCTCGGTATCCAGAACAATGTGCCAGCGCTTTTCTTCGCCCTTGTTTGCCACGATCGAGGTCAGATATTGAATCGAATCCAAGGTATCGCCGCGGCGGCCGATCACGGCGCCCATATTCTCGCCCGAGATATTGATAAAGATGGTGTCGCTTTCTTCCTCAACGCGGGTCTCAAGGGTGGAAGGCACACCAAAGCGATTTAAAAGGCCGGCCAAAAACTCTTCGGCTGTGGCAGCCGGCGAGGTTTCATAAGAAACGCGCACCAGCGCGGGCTGAGAGCCCATGCCCAAAAAGCCTTTTTTGCCTTTTTCCAAAATTTCAACCGTCACATCGTCGCGTTCCTTGCCCAGTTGCTGCAAAGCGTTGGCGACGGCGGCTTCCAAGGTATCGCCTTTTGTTTCAATACTTTTCAACATTTGCTGCTTGCCTCCGTATGTTTTGCTTCTTAGCGGTTCTCTTCGTCATCCTTGGGGGGCTGCTCGCCCTCAGTCAGCTGCTGAGGTTCCGCTTTCTTCTTTTTCTGAGGCTTTGCCGCCAGCAGGGCGGCTTCTTTTTCCCTTGATTTGCGGATGAAATAGGGGGTTAGGATCAGATCCTGCCCCACGGTGAACACATTGCGCGCGATCCAGTAAACACCTAACCCGGCAGGCAGAATGAAGCCGAAATAAATCGACATCGCCGGCATCATGATGTTCATCATGGCGTTTTGCGTGTTCATTGCGCCATCCTGCACAGCGCCTTGACGCTGCTGCATTTTGCGCATCACCCAAGATTGCATATAAGCTGTGGCGCCGGAAAGGACAGGAATGATCCACAACACCGAGAAATCTTTAAAAGAAGGTGTTTTCGCCAGATTCAGGCCCAGGAAATTGAAATTCACCTGCATCAGGCCGGGAACGATATCCTTCGCCGTTGCGAAATTGGCCGAAAGCTCGCCCGCCAGCGCGATTTCAAGGGTATAGGGGTTTGTGGCGGTCACCTTCAGCGCCTTTGCCAAGGTGGAGATCTGGTCGCTGTTGAGCCCCATAAAATAGGTCAGGGGGCGGGCCACCACATAATAAAGACCGATCATAATGGGAAAAGTAAGCAGCATCGGCAGACAGCCTGTCATGGGGCTGACGCCCTGTTCATCATAAAGCTTCTGCACTTCCTGCGCATACTTATCCCGGTTGTTTGCATATTTTTTTTGCAGCTCCATCATTTTCGGCTGGATGCGCTGCACATCCACCATCCCCTTTTTCTGTTTCCAGTTAAGGGGCAAAAGAACCAATTGCGTAAACAGTGTGAACAGAATGATCGACAGGCCGTAATTGCCCACCATATCATAAATGAAACGCATAGCGTAACCAAAAGGGACCGCTATAAAATCGAGCATAGATTTTCTCCTTCTGCCAGTATGTTTGCAGAACCTTATTCAGCGGGGGCTTCTGCTGTTCAAAACCCTCCTGACGACTACGGAACCGGGTCATATCCGCCTTTACAAAAGGGGTTACAACGCAAAATTCGCCAAATCGCCAAAGCGCCGCCCCTCAAAAGGCCGTGCTTCTCGATTGCTTCCAGCGCATATTGCGAGCAAGACGGAATAAAGCGGCAGGTGGGTGTTCGTTTCATCCCCGAAAGCCGCCTTCGATAAAACCTGATCGCGGAAAGCACAAGTTTTTTCATATCTTTTTCAGCAAACCCAGTTTCTGAAATAGAGCCATCATGTCACCCTCCAGGGCTTGATACGGCTTTGTCAGCACGCGGGCGCGCGCAACGATTACGATATCATAACCGGGCTGCAGCAGCTGCTCGTGGGTGCGGTAACATTCGCGGATGCGCCGCCTTGCTTTATTGCGCTCTACCGCGCATCCCAGCTTCACGCTTGTGGTGATGCCCAGGCGCGAGGTGGTTTTGAGCTTGTTTTTTCGGGTATACACCGCGATGGTGGGCGCCGCCGCCGTTTTGCCCCGAGCATAAAGCCCACGAAACCGATTGTTTTCACAAAGCGAAACCGTATGGTGCATAAATTGCCTCTAAATTAAAATTTAAGACCGCACGCGGCGGTCTTAGGTTTAGTGAGAAAGCCTGACTCTGCCCTTAGCGCGTCTTCTGGCCAAAACTTTTCTGCCATTTCTGGTCTTCATTCTCTTCATGAAGCCGTGTTCCTTGCTGCGCTGACGCTTTTTCGGCTGGTAAGTTCTAAACATTAAGCTACACCTCCCTGCGTATAGTTAAGACATCGGCATAAGCCTGATGAGTCTCAGACGCATGCCGCTGCCCACGACAATTGCGCATCTTGTATTATATAGTGAATTACCCGAACCTGTCAAGCCGAAAACCTGGCCAATCCATGCAATATTTTCAATTTTTCAGCAGAAACTAATTAAAAAAACAGGTGGGATGTATAAATGAATTTCAATTATACTATTTGTAATTTATCCGACGGCACAGAGATGCTTCAGCTGGTGCAAAGCGACGGCATGACAGAGTTTGGCGAAGATTTTTTCAGCGGCCTGTGGCGCAGGCAGGAAACGCGGCGCATCTCGCTTGTGCGCATTCTGCTGGCTTCGGGCGTGGCGCTGACGCTCACCGTGCCCCAGGTGTTCGCGCTGATGGAACGACGCGCCTCACAGCCGGGGTTTTCGCTGGCATCCCTCAGCCAGACGGGCCTGCCCGCCCTTTCTTATCTGGAAAAAGGCGGCCCCAGCGTTCAGGCGGCCGCGCCGCCCTATTTCACGCTGGATCACCGCGGAAAACTCGGCGTGGGCGAGATCACGCAGGGGTTTTTAGATACCCTGCGCAGCCGCGGCCAGCGCATTCTGCCGCGGGTGACCTATCGTGAAGCGCCGGGCGGCGTGCTGTTTTCCACACAGGCTGTGGATGAACTGGTTCGCCTTTGCCGCATGCATGGGTTCGGCGAGCTGCTTTTCGATATACAGGGGGCCGAACTTTCCCAGATCGAGGCGCTGGCCCACGCGCTGCAGCAGCAGATGCCCGATCTGAAAATCAGCGGCGTGGTCTATCCCAACCGTGAAGCGCCGGATTATGACCGCCTGAACGCGCTTTATGAAACCATCGTGCTCGATGCCACCCCCGCCAAAGCCGATCTCACCGTTTCCCCCTATTATTCGGCCCAACTTGTGGATAAAACTGTGGAATCTGGGGGATTTTCCGGTGAATTGCTGGGGAAAATCGTGCTGGGCATCCCTTTTGGCGCCCGCGCCTGGGGGCCGGGCTGGGATGGCAGCGACACGCTGAACGCCCGCGAAGTGGCCGAGATCTGCCAGCGTTTCGCCGTGCGCGAGCAGTTTGACCCCGAAACCGGGGCCACCTATCTTTCGTTCACCATCGGGCCCAGCGAAGTGTTTTATGCGGCCGGCCGGCGGATGTATGGCGGCGATTACACGCTGAATGTGGCGGGCGGAAACTGGGCGCGCCAGCTGCTTTCGCTGAAAAACAAATATGGCCTTGGGGGCGCGGCGGTTCTGGGCGCGCCGCTGACGCCGGCCGATCTTTGGGATTATTATGCCCTCTGGTTCGGCGGCGGCTATTTCGAAGATATCTCCTCTTCCTATGCCAAAGATGATATCATGCGCGCTTATGTGAGCGGGGCCATGAAGGGCGTGGAAGAAAACCGTTTTGCCCCCTATTCCCCGCTGACAAGGGCGCAGGCCGCCGTGATCGCCGCAAGGCTGGGCGGGGCCGAAGCTTCCGCCGCGGCCGCGCCGTTTTATGATATCCGCGGCCACTGGGCCGAGCGCGAGATCACCGCCGCCGCCGAAAGCGGCTTGCTCAAGGGCTATCCCGACGGCAGCTTTCTGCCCGATAAACCCCTCACGCGGGAAGAGACCGCCGCCCTTCTGGCGCGGCTGACGGGCCTTCGCGCCACAGGCGCTTCCTTCACCGATGTGGAAGGCTCGTGGGCCAAAGAAGAAATTTCGGCGCTGGCGGCGGCGGGCATTCTGAAAGGGTATGAAGACCACACCTTCCGCCCCACGCTGCTGCTTTCGCGGCAGGAGATGGCAACGCTTCTGGCGCGGCTGAGCGAAGAACCCGCCGAATAGGCGTTTCAAAAAGTTTTCCACATCCTGTGGGGAACTTTTTGCTTTTTTGGGGCCTTACCGCCAGATCATGCGCCTGACCATGCCGCCATCCACCACCAGATCGATGCCGTTGACGAAATCGTTTTCGGCATCGGCCAAAAACAGACAGGCGTTTAAAATATCCCGCGGAAAGCCCACGCGGCCCGAAGGGATCTGGCTGTGGTCTTCCGCCGTGAGGTTTTCATAGCCTTCCGTGCAGATCCACCCGGGGCTGATGGCGTTGACGGTGATGGGGCGGTCATGCAGCGAAACCGCCATGGCGGCCGTCAGCGAAACCACGCCGCCCTTGGATGCGCCATAGGCTTCCCAGTTTTCTTCATTCTGCATCCAGCGGGTGGAAGCCATGTTGATGATGCGACCATATTCCCGCCCTTCGTTGAGCTTGATGAATTCGCGGCTGCAAAGCATCATGCCGCGCAGGTTGGTATCCAGCACGCGATCCCACTCATCGGCCGTCAGCTGAGTGATCGGCTTTTCAAAGCGCGAGACCCCCGCGTTGTTGATGAGCACATCCGCGCCGCCATAGTCGCGCCCGATGCTTTCAAAGGCCGCCAGAATCTCTTCTTCGCGGCGCAGATCGGTTCGGATCAGCCGCGCGCCCGGGGGCAGCGCGTTTTTTTCTTCCACATCCAGCCCCACCACCTGATAGCCTTTTTCGGCAAAGCCGCGGCAGAGATGCAGGCCGATGCCCATGGCGGCGCCCGTTATCACACAAATTTTCATCCCGCGGCTCACTTTTTTTCGGCGATCATGCGGCGCAGCATGGCGGGGATCTCGATATGCTGGGGGCAGTGGGTCATGCATTGGCCGCAGGCCACGCATTTTTCGGCCATTTCATAATCGATATCGGCCGAAGAGATCCAGTTGCTGTTCTGCTGCATGGCCTTGTTGTTCCATGCCTTGAACAGATCGGGGATCATCACGCCCATGGGGCAGGGCAAACAATAGCGGCAGCCTGTGCAGCCCACCTTCTGGGCGTCGAGAATGTTTTTCTTCACCTGCAAAATGGCCTCATGCTCCGCCGCGCTCAAGGGTTCCAGCCCCGCAAACACCTTTACATTCTGCATGAGCTGTTCCATATTGCTCATGCCCGAAAGGATCACCGCGATGCCCGGATGCTCCGCCAGCCAGCGGAAGGCATATTCCACCTTGCTGCCGCCCAAACGCAGGAAAGGCTCGGCCAGATGATCGGGAATATCGGATAAAACGCCGCCCTTCAGCGGTTCCATGATCATCACGGGGATGTTGTGTTCGCGCAGCATGTGATAGCCCTTTTCGCCGGGGTTGTCATCCAGATCGAGATAGTTCAGCTGGATCTGCGCAAAATCCCAGGCGCCCACCTCTAAAATTTCTTGCAAAAGCGCCGCATCATCATGGATGGAAAAGCCCAGAAAGCGGATCTTTCCTTCGGCCTTCTTTTTCAGCGCCCATTCATAAGCGCCAAATTTTTTCATCGCCGCAAAAGTGCTGCGATCCATCGAATGCATCAAATAAAAATCCACATGATCCATCTGCAGGCGGTCAAGTGTGGTCTGGAATTTTTCATCCAGCCAGGAAACATCCTGCGCGCCCCAGAACGGCATTTTATCCGCCACATAAAAACGATCGCGCGGCAGCCGGGCAAGCGCCTTGCCCATGGCGATCTCGCTTGCGCCATCGCCGTAAACATAGGCGGTGTCAAAATAATTCACGCCGTTTTCAAACGCATAGCGCACCATTTCATCGGTTTGCTTCTGGTCGATCTCATCGCCCAGCCGCGGCAGACGCATGGCCCCAAAGCCCAGCCTCGAAAGCGTGACCCCAAGAGAATCGATGGTTTGTTTTTTCATAAAAATTCCTCCTTGTTCGGCTCGATGCAATCAAACACTTTCCTTTATTTTATCGTGTTTTCGCCCCTTTCACAAGCAGGCACCTTTTTGGCGCATAGTGACCTTTTTGTAACTATCCCCACAGGGGAATTTTTCTTGCCGTTTTTTAAAATTATGTCGGGAAACGCGTTTACAAACTAATGCACTTAGTTTATAATAAACTAAAAGTATTAGTTTGGAGGGAAATCTTATGCCGCGTCAGGGATTGAATCAGGAAAGCGTTGTGGAGGCATCCATCCGGCTCATCGAAGAAAAAGGATATGCCGCCTTTTCCATGGGCGAACTGGCCAAAAGCCTCAATATAAAAACCGCATCGCTTTATAACCATGTGGAAAGCCTGGATTCTCTTTTCACAGAGGTCGGTCTTGCGGCGGTGTCGCAAATGGTTGTAAGCGAAACCCGGGCAATCGAGGGCAAAACAAAAAACGAAGCGTTATTTGCCATTGCAGATGCCTATCGCGCTTTTGCCAAAGAGCATAACGAATTATACCGCGTGATCATGAGCTTGCAAAAATCGAAAAACAAAGTGTTGGAGCAAGCGGCGGGCCAGATTACGCAGCCTATTTTGCAGGTGCTTTCGGGTTATGGATTAGACACAACCGCGCAGATGCACTGGCAGAGAATTTTGCGCAGCATGATGCATGGTTTTGTTGCCCATGAAGCGGCAGGCGGCTTTTCGCATTTTCCCATCGACAAAAACGAGAGCTATCAGATGGCAATTCAATGCGTTGCGGATGGTCTTCAAAACGCCGGAAGGGAACAACATGAACACAGATAACACAGAACTTTTTGAAAGAACGCCCGTGAAAAAGGCAGTCATTTCGCTTGTGGTTCCCACCGTCATCAGCCAATTGATCACCGTGATCTATAATATGGCCGATACTTTTTTTATCGGGCAGGTGGGCGATCCCAATCAGGTGGCCGCTGCTTCTCTGTGCATGCCGCTCTTTATTCTGTTGACAGGCATTGCCAATTTATTCGGGATCGGCGGTTCCAGCCTGATTTCCAGATGCCTTGGCGCCGGCAGCCGCGACAAAGCGAAAAAAACCGCCGCGTTCTGTATCTGGACGGCCGGCGCGGTTTCTTTTCTTTACGGCATGATCTTATTGCTTTTCAAATCATTCGCCCTGCCCGCCATCGGCGCCAACGCAGAGACCTATCGTTTTTGCTATGTGTATGTTTTCTGGACGATCACGATCGGCGCGGTGCCTACCGTGCTGAACGCTCTTTTTGCCCATCTTGTGCGTGCGGAAGGCTATTCCAGACAAGCCAGCTTTGGTATGGCGCTGGGCGGTGTTTTGAACATCTTTCTCGACCCGCTTTTTATTTCGGCCTTTGGGCTGGAAATTGCCGGCGCCGCAATCGCCACCATGCTTTCCAATCTCATTGCCGCCTTCTATTTTATTCTGCTCATTTCCGGCAAGCGCAAAAGCACCGTTATTACGCTGAACCCGAAAAATTATACCCTTCAAGGGCATATTCCCCGCGAAGTGCTGCTGGTGGGGCTGCCCAGCTGCATCATGAACATGATGGGGGTGTTTTCCAATATCGTATTGAATAAACTGATGGCGTCTTATTGCAACGAAGCTGTCGCCGGCATCGGCATTGCCAAAAAAGTGGATATGATGTCTTTTGCCATTGCCACAGGCATGTCGCAGGGGGTTCTGCCGCTCATTGGATATAACTATTCTTCCAAAAACTATAAGCGGATGATGTCTGCCGTAAAAACGACATTTTTGTTTAGCCTGATGGTAGCACTGGCAGGCACCACATTTCTGCTCACCTGCGCACAGCCGATCGTCAGGGCGTTTATCGACGACCCGCTGACCGTAGAATATGGTCAGCGTTTCCAGCGCATTATCTGCATCACCGGCCCGTGCATCTCCGTAACAATGATTATCATTACGCTGTTTCAATCGATTGGCATCAAAGCGCGGCCTTTGCTTCTTTCCCTGCTGCGTAAAGGCGGGCTGGATATTCCGTTGATGTTTTTGATGAACGCGCTTCTTGGTGTAAACGGCATTGTATGGGCAACGCCAATTGCCGATTTCAGCGCGATGCTGGCGGCGCTTGCGCTGTTTCTTCCCTTTTGGCAAAAGATGAGATCCGGCGTGCTCCATTCATCCGGAGCATCCGAAACAGCGCAGGATGACATGCAGCAGCCTGTTTGACGGGCGGCAAACACAGCGGCTTCCCCGCCATGCAGCCTCAAGCCGCATCCACCCGTAATTTGAATTTCCCCTGTTGTTTCCTCCCCGGCCGCTGCCCCTTCTCGGGTTTTTTCATCAGCGGCAGATCTTCAAACAGATAACAGCGGGCGCAAACTGCGCCCGCTGTTTGTTTTTCTTCTGTTTTATCAGGTGTTTTGCCCCTCGGGGGCGGATAGCGCCGCTTGCGCCGTTTCGCCGCATTGGGGGTTGATGAGGGCAAAGCGGTCATCCAGATGCTGATAGCCCCAGCTGCACATCAGCTGCAAGATCGGTTCCAGCGACCGCCCTTTTTCGGTGATGGAATATTCCACGCGGGGCGGTTTCTGGGGGAAGACTCTGCGGGCGATCAAACCGTCGCTTTCCAGCTCGCGCAGCTGGTTTGTGAGGGTCTTCTGCGAAATATGGTGGATCTCGCCCAGCAGCTGGTTGAACCAGCGCGGGCCGTCTTCCAGCAGAAGATCTAAAATCAGCGCCTTATATTTGCCGCCGATGAGATGCATGGTAAATTCTATTTCACAGTTGAGCAGGATTTTCGGCATTTCTCCTCCTTCAAAGGGGCTTATTCCCCAAACAGCCATGCGGTGGGCGTGGCGGCCAAAGTGACCCCCAGCAGGCGCTGCAGCGCCAGCGAAGCCTGATTGTCGGTGCGGATCTGCATATAAGGGATCAGGCCGCGGCGCACCTGGCGGTTGATGATCTCGGTTTCCAGCGCGCGGGCGATGCCCCGCCGCCGATATTCGGGGGCGATCTCAAGCATGCCCACGGCGCCTTCGTCATGGATGCCGATGAAGCCCGCGGGGCGGCCATCCACAAAAGCGCCCAGAACATGGCCGTTTCTCAGCCGTTCGGCCAGATATTCCTTTTCGATGCCCGCGTGATAATGCTCGGCCATAAACGGCAGATGGCTTTCATCCATCAGCCGCAGTTCGGCTTCACAGGGCGGCAGGGGCGCAACGCCGCCCAGATAGACCCCCTGCAAAAATTCCAGCCGGAACGGCGGGGCTTTGAAAAGCTTTTCCGCTTCTTCGGCATAAAACAGCTGGTGACAAACCAGAGTGCCTTCCCCGCCGAACTGCCTGAGGCAATCGGCGGCAAAGGCTTCGTTTTGGGTGGTCAGGGCGAAAAGCTTTGTCTGTGTGCTTTTCATGCAAATGCCCGTTTCATCCGCTTTCACGATCTCGGCAATGCCGCGATCCAACAGATCGATCATATCCCCATGCCGCGGCGCGTCTTCCATCAATCTCTGCCGCAGCGTTTGACGCAACCCTTCTTCTATCATGCTATGCTTTTGCTCCTTTTGTTCCGCCTTTGGTTCCGCCCAAGGCGTTATTGGCCAAAATATTGGTTTGGAAAGCCACGGTCAGCCCATCCTTTTCGCGCTTGCGCTTGATGGCCAGCCAGATCATCTTATCCAGCAGCTCGTTGAACGAAACGCCGCTGGCCTGCCACAGATAAAACGCCAGCGAACCGGGGATGGTGTTGATCTCGTTGACGAAGATCTCGCCGGTTTTGCCGTTCATCATCATATCCACGCGGGCCACGCCGCAGGCGTCGATGGCGCGGAAAGCTTCCAGCGCCAAACGGCGGATCTCTTTTTCGGTTTCGGGTTCCAGATCGGCGGGCACTTTGCGGCTGAGGCTGGTCATGCCCTTGCTGCCGCCGCTGCCGCCGGATTTGGCGCTTTTGCCGCCGCCTTCATATTTATCCTGAAAGGTGAGAAAATCCGTGGCGTTGAGCGGCTCTTCGCAAACGGAGGTCTGGGCTTCCTGCAGATCGCCCAGCACAGAACAGTTGATCTCGCGCAGGTTTTCCACACAGGTCTCGCATAATACGCGGGGCGCATATTCCAGCGCCGTTTCGATTTTTTCTTCCAGCTGGGCGCGGTCGCTCGCCTTGCCGATGCCCACGCTGCTGCCCAGATTCACGGGCTTGATGATGATGGGATATCCGCCGCAGACGGCTTCGATCTTTTCGGCCTGTTTTTCGGTGTTTTCAAACCAGCTGCGCTTATCCGTCAGCACACCGTTCACCACGGGCAGGCCCGCGGCGCGATAAACCGATTTCATCACCCATTTATCCATGCCCACCGCCGAAGCGCAGACATCGCAGCCCGCATAGGGGATATCCAGATATTCGAAAAAGCCCTGCAGGGCGCCGTCTTCCACATTGGTGCCGTGGGTCACGGGCAAAATCACATCCAGCTCGCCCACAAGGCTGCTGCCCAGTTTTTTGGGCGGATAGCAGATCATCTGAGCCGCCGCGCCGTTTGCCACCAGCATGATGCGCGTGGCCTTTTTCAGCGCTTCGGGAATATTCTGATAGCTTTCGATATGCCCCAGATGCTCGCCGGTATAAAATTCGTTTTTCTTCGTGATATAGATGGGGATGGCCTCATATTTTTCCTCATCCAGCGCGGCAATGGCCTGCATGGCGGAAATGACCGAAACCTCATGCTCCACGCTTTTTCCGCCAAAGAAAACGCCAACTCTGATTTTCATAACCTTACTCCATTCTCGGCGTATATTCGAATACGCATTGTAATTTTATTATATTTTAATCCAGTTTGTATGGTTATTTTAAATAATTATCCGGCAAATCGTTTTCCAGCAGGATAAATTTCGGCTGAGAAACATCGCCGCATTGGCGGGCCCATTCCATGGCCTGCTGCAGGGTATCGGCCACCAAAAGCTTTTCTTCGGCAAAACCGGCCTCTAAAAGCCCGCGGCGGATGGGTTCCGTTTGGCGGGGGCCCACCAGCGCCACATAATCACAGGCTTCGGCAGCCTGTGCGCCGAAGGCGCGGTTGAGCTCTTCTTCGCGCTCGCCCAGTTCCACCATGCCGGGGGTCACCAGAATTTTGGTGCCGCCGCAAAGCTGCAGCGTTTCCAGCGCGGCCTTGGCGCCGGCGGGGTTGCTGTTATAGGCGTCGTCGATGACGGCATAGCTGCCGCCGCGGATAAGCTGCATCCGGTGGGGCACGGCTTCCAGCTGCCTTACGGCCGCCTGCATCTGCTCTGCCGTTACGCCCAGCTTGTGGGCCACGGCAATGGCGCCCGTGATGTTTTGCACATTATGGGCCCCCAGAAGGCGGGTGCGGAAAGGCACCTCGGCGCCATCGGGCATCAAAACCGAAAACTCTGTGCCCGCCGCCGTCACGCGGATATCGTGGGCGCGGTAATCGCGGCCTTCTTCAAGGCCATAAAACACCGTGGGCTTTTCCACCGGATGGCCCGCGATGATGGGGTTGTCGCCGTTGAGAAAGGCCATGCCTTCCCGGGGCAGCGCGTCGATCAATTCGAATTTGGTGCGGCAGATGGTTTCAACCGAACCGAAGCTTTCGAGATGCTGTTCGCCGATGGCCGTCAGCACGCCATAGCGCGGCTTCACCAGCCGGCAGATCTCGCGGATATCGCCCTCATGGCGGGCGCCCATCTCGCAAAGGAACAGCTGATGGGTGGGCAGCAGCATTTCGCGCACGGTGCGCACCACGCCCAAGGTGGTGTTATAGTTGCCCGGGGTCATGAGAACATGATATTTCGTCGAAAGCAGGGCGTTGAGAAAATATTTCGTGCTGGTTTTGCCAAAGCTGCCCGTGATGCCCACCACGATCAGCTGGGGCATCGCTTCCAGTTTTTTGCGCGCGTCGTTCACATACCAGTGTGAAACGGCCTTTTCGGCGGGGCGGTTGATGAGATTGGCCAGCATCACCGCAAGCGGCATCAGATAAAGCATCAGCCCCATCAGCGGCATGCAGAATTCATAGCGGGGGCTGACCCACCAAAACACCAGCGGAACGGCATAAAGCACGGCCAGCGTGAAAAACAGGCGCTTGACGCGCGCCGTGATCACCAGCGGCTTTTTGGCCTTTTGCAGCGGGTTCATCAGCAAATAGATCACGAAAATGCCCGCATAAAACGGCGCGGGGCGGCAGACCTGCATCCAATAAGGCGCCACCATAAACACCGCGGCCGCGCGGCTGAGCGAAAACGCGGCCAGAACATTCTTCTTCAAAAAATGGCTGTAAGAGCCGAACTGATAAGAAGAAAGCTGAAGCATATGCACAAAATACAGCGCGCCCAGAGCTACTGCGCCGGCGCCTGTCACCGTGACCAACAGTTTTGTTAAAATATCCATTCTATACCGCCCTTGTGATGCGCCAAAGCGCAAAGTGATAGTTGTTTTGCCGCGCCGCGGGCTTTTTTAAAGATCGATGCCCAAAAAGCGCTTGACCAGCAGCCCGATCACGAACGAGATGGCCGCCACCGAAAGGCTGATGATGGCCATTTCGGCGAACCTTGGCAAAAACGGCGTGGATTTCGCCACCGAAATATAATAATTGAACCCTAAAATGATGAGCAGCACCCCCACCAGCATGGTGGCCAGCGCCCCCACATAAAGCCCCGCGGGGAACAGCAGAAACGGCAGCACCATCAGCGCCACGGTGATCAGATAGGCAACGCCCGTATAAAGGCTTGATTTCAGGGCGTTTTCGTTGCCCGCCGCCCGCTCGGCCAAAAAGTTCGAAGCCGCCATGGAAAGCGTTGCCGAAACGCCCGTGATGATGCCCGAAAGCGCCACCAGACGCGTGTTCATCAGCGCAAAGGTCATGCCCGCGATGGTGCCCGTCAGTTCCACCAGCGCGTCGTTGAGGCCCAGCACCATGCTGCCCACATATTGCAGGCGCTCTTCATCCAATAATTCAAGAAGCTGCTTTTCATGGGCGTCTTCTTCGGCCGCGATCTTTTCGGCGGCGGGGATCTCTTTCATCACCGCGGCATATTTATGGGTGGCCGAATTTTCGCCCGATTCCATTTTTTTCAGCGCGAAGGTGAAGCCCAGCACGCGGCATAAAAAGCTATACCAGCGCACTTTTCTCATGTTGGGCTTTGCCGTCTGGCCGGTGTAGCCGCGCCAGATCTCTTCGTGGCGGCGTTCTTCGGCGGCGATGCGCCGCAAAACCTCTTGGTTCCCGGCATCCTTCTGACACTGCGCGATCTTTTCATAGATCAGGCTTTCGGTCAGTTCATTTTCCTGGCTCTTCCGCAAAAACGCCATGGTTTCGGCGGAAAACTTTCTTACGCTTTCCAAAAACTCATCCCCTAAACCTGTTTCATTTATAAAAACGCATCCAAAACCGCCGAAAACTGCGGCCAGTTTTCTAAAAAGGCGAAATGTCCCGCGTTTTTGATCACCGCAAGCCCCGCGTTGGGCATCAGTTTTTCCATGGTCTGCCCGTCGGAAAGCGGGGTGGCCGTGTCGTTTTCGCCCCAGATCAGCAGGGTATTCTGGCGCACCAGCGGCATCTGCTCTTTCAGATCGGTGTTCACCAGATTGACCAGCGTTTTTCGCATCACTTCGGAAGCGTTTTTATAATCTTCGCTTCCGCTGCTGCTGCGCCGTTTTTCATAAAGCGCGCCGAACAGCGGCTTTGTCAGGGCAAAACGCGCCAGCTTCTTCAGCAATTTATAAGTATACACCTTATAGTAATAAGAAATCGGGCGTTTCGGCACGACGCCGGCGCTGTCGATCAGCACGGCCTTCTCGCATTCCACCGCCGGCCGCGGGCGCGAAAGCAGGCGCAAAATGATGCGGCCGCCGTTGCTGTGGCCCATGAGGATCACTTTTTCAAGGCCCAGCGCCCGGCAGAAAGCCGCCACGAACCGCTCGTAATCTTCCAAAGTCATCGGCTCGGGCGGATCGGGGGTTTTGCCCGTTCCCGGCATCTGCGGCGCCACCACGCGATAGCGGGCGCTGAGCTTTTCGATCAGCCGCCCATAGGCTTCCAGCGGCGCGCCCCAGCCATGCAGCAGCAAAACCGTTTCTTTGCCGCTGCCGCAATCGATATAATCCACCGGCAGGCCGAAAATCTCTATGGTCATCGCCTATCTCCTTGTGGGCAGAATTTCAACCCAATAGCCATCGGGGTCTTTGATAAAATAGATCCCCATTTTGGGGTTTTCAAAACAGATGCAGCCCATTTCTTCATGCAGGGCGTGGGCCGCTTCAAAATCATCCACCCGCAAAGCCAGATGGAATTCTTCATCCCCCAGGTTATAACGCTCGGTGCGATCGCGCAGCCATGTCAGCTCCAGCTCGAAATCGGAACCGCCGTTATCCCCCAGATAGGTGATGATGAAGGAACCGTCTTCGGCCTCTTTGCGGCGCAAGGGTTTCAGCCCCAGCGCGCGGTCATAAAACGCCAGAGATTTTTCCAAATCGAGAACATTGAAGTTAAAATGAACGAATCTTGCTTTCATTGTTGTATTCTCCTTTCAAGAAAAGGCGATTGTTACCCATTTTCACTTTTAGCATTATATCATTTCATCGCGCCCGGTTCAATGCGCAAGCCGGGAAATCCTGCATTTGTTTTGCATTCTATTCCGCCATATGCTAAAATATCAGCATATTGCGAACGACCGGATGCTATCCGCCCCGATGGAATGCCCCCCGCAAGGTCTTCCCCCGTAGGCTCTTCCCCCCGTGGGTCTTCCCCCAATGGAATGCCCGCGAAAACCCTTTGAAACATAAAAAACAATCCACAGCCTGTGTGGAATTCCCCCCGGCCAGCGCCGCGGGAGCTTTTCCTCCCGCGGGCGCGCCGGTTTACCGCCGGGCCTGTTTTTCGCCGCCTCTCGGCAAAAGCAAACGCTTTTGCCCAAAACTTTCGCTCAAGCCTTTTGAAAGGCTTGCCGCCGGAGGCCGCATCCCCGCATCCCCGCCTCCCCGCATCCTCTTGTTATTTTAAATTCTGAAAGGAGTTTTCACTATGCAGTTTGATATTGACACCCTTCTTGTTTTCGGCATGGGCATTTTTGATCTGTGGCTGATTTTCCGCTTTTTTGCCAACCGCAAAGAGATCGAGGTGCGGGGCGTTGTTCCTTCGCGTCTTCTGGCGGTGATCCTGATTTCGGCGCTGTTCATCTGGCAGACCTGGCAGGGCAACTTCACCCGTTTCCGTCTGGTTTTCTGCGCACTGATCCTGTTTGCCGTGGTGATGATCTGGGCAACGCCCTGCGGCCTTTCGAAAAAAGGCGTGCTTTCGGGCATTTTCCCCACCCCGTGGGAAAAATTATACTATTACGATTTTGAGCCTTACAGCGAAGGCAAAGTGCGCCTGCGCGCCCATCTTTCCACCACCGAGCGCAACCTGATCTTCCCCGAAGACCAGCGCGCCAAGGCCGAAGCCTTTCTGGTGGCGGGCAAAGTTCTTTCTTTTGCCCAATATAAAGAACTCAAGCGCCAGCGCGACAGCAAAAACAGCAACTGACGCGGCCCTTGTTTTCAGCTTATGAAGAAAAAACATCCCCTGCCCATGGGCAAGGGATGTTTTTTTGTTTCAGCGCAATTTTTGCCAGCCGATGGCAGCCGCGCCGATGGCGCCCGCGAACTGGCTTTGGGGATGGGTGGCAACAGGCAGGCCGATCAGTTCCTGCATGGTGCCGCGGAAAACCTCGAACCGGGCCAGCCCGCCGCTGAAAAACACTTTTCGGGCGGGGCGCAGCTTCTGGGCGAAAAAAGAAGTTCTGCGGCAGATGGCGCGGATGACGCCCAGGGCGATATCGCCGCGGTCATCCCCTTCGGCAAGCAGGCTGATGATCTCGCTTTCGGCAAACACCGTGCACATGCTGGTGATCTCGATGGGGCTTTTGCCCACCACAAATTCATCGATCAGATCCAGCGGGCAATCGAGAATGCGGCTCATCATCTCGATGAACCGCCCTGTTCCCGCGGCGCATTTGTCGTTCATCACAAAATCGGCCACATTGCAGCTGCGATCAAGCAAAATGGCCTTGCTGTCCTGCCCGCCGATATCCACCACGCAATCGATGCCCGGGCAAAGCAGCGCCGCGCCGCGGGCGTGGCAGGTGATCTCGGTGATCTTTTTGTCGCTTTGGGGCAGCAGCTCGCGGCCGTAACCGGTGGTGACCACATAGCCCACCTCGGGCGAAAACAGCTGTTCATAAACAAATTCCATGCGCTCTTTGGGGCGGGCCGCCGTGGGGGTAATGATGGTTTTGACCACCTTTTCGCCATCGTAAAGCGCGCCCTTCGTGGTGGTGGAGCCACAGTCGATTCCAAGGCTGAGCATGGCTTAAAGCATCTCCAGGAATGCGGCCAGGCGGGTGTTGATCTGGCCCACATCCGAAGTGGAATAATCGGTTTCCAAAGCGATATAGGGCTTACCCTTTTTCTCGGTGATAAAGCGTTTCACGCCGAAGCTTTCCACATTATAGGTGTGGCAGGCTTGCAGCACCACTTCCACCACGGCATCCACCTGATAATCATCCATCAACCGGTCAAGAAGCGCAAAACGGTTGGGGTTGGGCGTCATGCAGGAACAGCCGATGTTCAGATAGCGGCGCGCCAGCGCTTCATAAATATCCGCCGCGTTTTCATCCACCTGTTCCTCCACCGCTTTCGCGCCGCCGCAGTTTTCAAAAACCACCACCTGAGCGCCGTTGTCTTCCAGACACTTGATGACCTTTTCGCTGGCGCCGCCGATGGGGCTGCCCGTTACCAGAATGCGGGGCCGGCCCGCCAGTTTCTGTTTGGGGCAATCAGGCGTGCCGTCATCATAAGCCGCGCGCACTTTTTCGGCCACGGCGCGCACTTCGGCGGGGATCTGGCGCTTATCGAATTTGAAGGTGGCGCCATATAACACTTTATACATATCGGCGCCCAGCATCGGCGCGGGTTTGAGCTTCATCAGCTCATAAAACTCTTTCAGCGCGGCGCGTTCTTCGTTTTTCACCCTCACCGCTTCGCGCACCTGCTCTTCGGTGATGGTCACGCCGAAATGGCTTTCCAGTTTTTCTTTGAATTTGATGACTTCCTTTTTCCAAAGCTCCAGCGCGTCGGGGCTTTGGGAATTGGGCAGCTCCATCACATAAACGGGCTTGAATTCGCCCAGCATCTCATACATCTTTTTCTTGCCGTCGCAGGTGGTTTCGCCCACGATCAGATCGGAAAAATGAAAATAAGGGCATTTATCGGTTTTCGCAAACCCATAGCTGGATTTGACCAGCGGGCAAAGGTTGCGGGGCAGATCCTGTTCCGCTTCGGGGATGGTTTCGCCGCTCATCGAGCAAAGGCCCACCACGGCCGCGCCCATGGCCATGGGCAGTTCCTGGGGCAGATAAGTGCAGAAAACACCCACCAGCGGGATGCCCTTTTCTTTCAGCTGCATCGCCTGAATGAAGGAATTTTTGCGCTGTTCGCCAAATTCTTCAAAAATTGCGGGAAGTGTTTTGACCAGTTCCATATCGTTTCTCCGTTTCACATCTATCGTTGATCCCATTGGGGAAATATCCGAACATTTCTATTGTAAAACAGGCCTAAAATCAAATCAAATCGTTTCTGTTGATAAACCGCGCGTCATTTATAGGGAATTTGAAATTCCTCTGCAAAACACACAAACCTGCCGGGCGGGCGCCCGCCAAACCGCGCTTTTTGTCAAAATAAATTGAAATATCTGCAAAAGAAAGGCATTCTTTTCAAAGATTCGCCCCAAAGGCAGCCGCGGTTTTTTTCTGCGCCCAAGACGCCTCTTTGCAGCATATTCGCAAAAACGCCGTTTATGCCCGCGGCGTTTTCGCCTTTTTTCGGGGCAAAAGGCTTTTTCTTTTAAAAAGTCACGCTTTTTGCTCTTTTTATTCTATTTTTTCTGTGATATGATAAAAATAAATCAAGCAGAATCGGCATAGCCGACCCTGCGATCTGTTCTGAAAGGGGGCTTTTTGTGCCGAAAAAATATAAAAAACTCTTCTTTTGGCTTGCCGCTCTGCTGCTTTGCGGCGCGGCGGTTTTTGGGCTTATCCAGTGGCGCGTGCTTTCCGCGGCGCGGCCCTATCTCGTTTCCCGTGAAAAAGCGCCCCGGGCCGATGCCATTCTCGTTTTGGGCGCGCGGGTCTATCAAAACGGCAGCCCTTCGCCCGCCCTGCGCGACAGGCTTGATGAGGCCGCCGCCCTTTATTTCGCCGGCAAAGCCCCCAAGCTGATCCTCAGCGGCGACCATGGCACGCCGCAATATGACGAAGTCAACGCCATGCGGCGCTATCTTTTAGAAAAAGGCGTGCCGGGCGACGACCTGTTTTTAGACCACGCGGGGTTCGAAACCTATGACAGCCTTTTCCGCGCAAAAGCCGTTTTCGGCGCAAAAAAACTCATCGCCGTCAGCCAGAATTATCATGTGCCGCGGGCGGTGTTTCTGGGCCGCCGCATGGGCATCGAAACCTATGGCGTGGGCACAACAAACAGCGTTCTGCCCAACCCCGCGTTCCATATCTGCCGCGAATCGCTGGCGCGGGTAAAAGCGTTTTTATGGGTGGATGTGCTGCATCCCTCCCCCAAATATCTGGGCGAAACCATCGATCTTTCCGGCAGCGGAAAAGTGACATGGGATGAAGATCAATAAAAAACAAGGGTTTCACATGAAACAACATAACAAAGGAGAACTTGAAATGAAAAAATGGCTTCAGGAATTCAAAAAATTCGCGTTTAAGGGCAATGTGGTGGATATGGCCGTCGGCGTAATCATCGGCGGCGCGTTCGGCAAAATCGTTTCTTCGCTGGTCAACGATGTGGTCATGCCGTTTTTCGGCTTCCTCACGGCAGGCGTGCAGTTTGATTCGCTGAAATGGGTGCTCAGCAAAGCCGTGGTGGAAAACGGCCAGGTGGTCAAGCCCGAAGCCGCCATCCTTTACGGCAGCTTCCTGCAAAATGTGGTGGATTTTCTCATTATCGCCCTCTGCGTCTTCATGGCGGTGAAATTTTTTAACCGCAAAAAAGAAGAAACGCCCGCTCCCCCCGCCGGCCCCACCGAAATCGAGCTGTTGGCCGAGATCCGCGATGAACTGAAGAAAAGATAATTTTCCCCTTGACAAAACCGCCCGAGGGGCGTAAGATGAAACACAATTTCATAACAAAAAACCGAAGAATCAGAAGAGTAAGCGCTAAACCGAACCTCCAGAGAGCTGCCGCTTGGTGAAAAGGCAGCAGGCACGGCCGCGCCGAATGGACTGACGAGGGCAGACCGAACCGCGCCTTGGCGCTTAGTAGTGGCTGACGGGGGCTTGACCCGTTATCAGGCAAGCACATATGTTAGTATGTGGAAGAGCGGGCTGCTTTTGCAGCCAAACCGGGTGGTACCGCAGGAAAACGAATCGTTTGCTCCTGTCCCTGTAAAATTTTGCAGGGGCAGGGGCTTTTTTTATGCCCCATCCCGCTGTTTTTCGGTGAATGGCCGCCGTGAAACAGGCTCTCCCGCCCAAAAATTTTCGATTTTTGAAAAGGAGAAAAAATCATGAGCACAGAAAAAATCCCCTATCGCGTTGTTTTGCCCGAATCACAGCTGCCCCGCCATTGGCTGAACCTTCGGGCGCTGATGCCCGGCGGCCCCGAACCGCTTTTGAACCCCGCCACAGGCAGCCCCATCACGCGGGAAGAGCTTTGCGCCGTGTTCAGCGAAGGCTGCGCCGATCAGGAACTGAACACCACCCAGACCCATATCCCCATCCCCGAAGAGGTGTTCGATGCTTACAGAAGCTATCGCCCTTCGCCCCTTTGCCGCGCTTATGGCCTTGAAAAAGCGCTGGATACCCCCGCCCGCATTTATTATAAATTCGAAGGCGGCAACACCAGCGGCAGCCACAAGCTCAATTCCGCCGTGGCTCAGGCCTATTATGCCAAAAAACAGGGCCTGCGCGGGCTTGCCACAGAAACGGGAGCCGGCCAGTGGGGCACAGCGCTTTCCATGGCCTGCGCCCATTTCGGCCTTGAGCTTTCTGTTTTCATGGTGAAAACCAGCGCCGCCCAAAAACCCATGCGCCCGCAGCTGATGAAGCTTTTCGGCGGCAAAGTTTTTGAAAGCCCCGGCAGCGCCACCGAAACGGGGCGCGCCATGCTGGGGGCCGACCCCCAATGCGGCGGCAGCCTTGGCACAGCCATCAGCGAAGCCATCGAAACCGTGCGCAGCCAAAGCGGGATTCGCTATGCGCTGGGCAGTGTGCTCGATCAGGTCTTGCTGCATCAATCGATTCTGGGGCTGGAAGCCCGCACCGCCATGGATCAGCTGGGCGAACGGCCCGATCTTGTCATCGGCTGCGCCGGCGGCGGTTCCAACCTGGGCGGCCTTTTGGCGGGCTATCTGCCCGATCGGTTTGAAAACCGCCCCGCCCCCCGCTTTCTGGCGGTGGAACCCGAGGCCTGCCCCTCGCTGACCCGCGGCGAATATCGCTATGATTTCTGCGACGCCGCAAAACTGACCCCCATGGCCAAAATGTATACGCTGGGCTGCGATTTCATGCCCCCGAAGATCCATGCCGGCGGCCTGCGCTATCACGGCATGTCGCCGCTGCTGAGCAAGCTTTATGCCCAGGGGTTTTTGGATGAGGCCTGCGCCGTTTCCTCGCAGGAGGTGTTTGAAAGCGGCCGCCTTTTTGCCCGCGCCGAAGGCATTTTGCCCGCCCCCGAATCTTCCCATGCCATCGCCGCCGCCATCCGTCAGGCTATGAAATGCCGAATTTCAGGCGAATCAAGCGTTATATTGTTTAATCTGACCGGCACAGGCTATTGCGATCTTGCCGCCTACGGCCTATAAAAAAAAGGGCGGATCTTCCCCGCCCTTATAAAGCGCAAATCTTTCTCACGGTTCCCGCCGTTCTGATGGTCAGTTTTCTGCCGATCGCCGCGCCGGCTGTTTTGGGCCACCAGTTCGTCTTTTGATAATCTTTCCGGCTGAACGACCAGAAGATGGCGTCCTGATAATTCCCGATCTGTTCCAGCCCCTCCTTCGGCGCGCCGATCTCATGGAAAACCTCTTGGAAGGTGGCCGGTTTCATGATGAAAATAAGATTATCATAGATCTCCCGATCCTCCTTTCCCCACCAATCCGGCGCGTGGCGCAGAATCTCCTCCAGTTCTTCTGCGGCGATCACGAAAACAGGGATCTCAAGGCCAAAGCTTTCTTCGATCATGCGTTCAAGCCGGCGGGTCATGTGTTCTTCGTCATCCCCGCTGCTCAAAAAGGCGAGATTGCCGCTGTTCAGATAGGTTTTGACCTCTTCAAAACCAAGATGATCCGCCTTTGCTTTTAATTCGGCCATGGCAATTTTGTTTTTGCCGCCGACATTGATCCCTCTTAAAAATGCAAAATATCTTTTCATCAAACTGTTTCACCTCTGTTTTTCCGTTTCGGGTTTTTGGGGGCGATTTCCTGCTCTCAGTATATCACAGGAAGAAAAAAATTGCTGCGGATGATCTGTCATCCGCAGCAATTTCCGTTTTTCGGCCCTATGGTGTTTTTAAAGGGCGTTTTCTTCTTCTGAGCTGCCGCCCTCTTCTTCGCCGCCGAACAAAGCGCCGTCGATCTCTCGCGCTTCCTCAAGCTTTTCACAGGGCACGAAGATCTGATAGCGCTCAAGGCTTCTGCCCACTTCAAGCGCCACGCCGGCGCCCAAAACGGTTTGATAAACCGAAGGGATGCCGCTGTTTTTCAGCGCTTCCATCAAAGCTTCCGCCCACATCATTTCTTTTTCCGTCAAAAAGCAATAACCTTGTTTCTGTTCCATCGGGTGAGCCTCCTTCAAAAATCGTTCAGCTTCGATATTGGAAAACGGTGGTCTCGCGGCGATCCGCGCCGTTTTCTTTGATGATCTTCAGCGTGAAGGTGAAATAATAGGTGTGCCCCGGTTCCATGGCCAGATCACAGCCCACGCCGCAAAGGGGCATGGCGGGCAGCGCCGTTTGAGAAAGCTGCTCGGGGCTCATGGCCTGCCAGGAAAAGGCGGGGGTTTTGGTGAGGATCTCGCCGTTTTCTTCATAATCATCCGAAACGGTCAGCCCGGCCACTTCCATGCGGGCGATGTTATCCTCCTTCACAAAAACGAAATGGGGCCTGCCCTCGATGGCCTTATAGTAATAGCGATACTGCGCGGGGCGGCCTTTCAAAAGCTTCACCGTGCGGGTGTCGTTTTCCCAGATCACATCGATGCCGAAGGCTTCGGCCAGATAGCGGACGGGGGCATAGGTTCTGCCTTCCACGATCACCGCCGCCGTATCCATGGGGATGGTTCCCTCGGCCGCCGCGGTTTCATAGCGGCCATGATCGAGGTTCCAATAAACATCCTGCGCGGCGAAAGAAGCTTCGGCCTTTTTGGGATAAAACGAAAGCTTCAGCTCTTTTCGATAGCAAAGCCTGCCGTTTTCCTGCCAGGTGAAAAACGAAGTGTCGGCGCTTTCGCAGGCTTTTGAAAACACGGCGCGGCGGGCCGCGTCATCCCAGCTGACCTCAAGCCCCAGCGCTTCGCCGATGGCGCGCAGCGGCACAAGCGTGCGCCCGTTTTCATCGATAAAGGGCTGCGCATCCGTGAACACCACGGGCGTTCCTTCCGCCGTGACGCCGATGGGCGCCGCCCCGCGGGCAAACGGCGTCACCGCCGCCAGAATCAGCATCAAGCACAGGCCGAGAATACTTTTTTTCATGGCCGCCGCCCCCTTTTCTTTTCTGTTTCTTATTTTAAAGGCTCTGCGCCGTTTTGCAAGGGGTTTTTGCAAAGGTCGGATCTTTCAAAAAAGGGCAGAGGAAAAGCTCCCCTGCCCTTGCTGTTTTGCGGTTTAGTGGCAATTCTTGCAATCGCCTGTGCAGCCCACGAACTGAACAGGGTCTTTGCCCTGGCTTTTATAATAGCTCGCCAGCGCGGCTTTGATGGCTTCTTCCGCCAAAACCGAACAGTGCATTTTCACTGGGGGCAGCCCATCCAGCGCTTCCGCAACGGCGGCGTTGGTCAGTTCCAGCGCTTCTTTCACGCTTTTGCCCTTCACCATTTCGGTCGCCATCGAAGAAGTGGCCACCGCGGCGCCGCAGCCGAAGGTTTGGAACTTCACATCCTGAATGATCTCATTTTCGTCGATCTTCATATAAATTTTCATGATATCGCCGCATTTCAGGTTCCCCACCTCGCCAACGGCGTTGGCATCTTCCAAAACGCCCACATTGCGGGGGTTGGCCAGATGATCCATTACTTTATCGGAATACAGCATTGTTTTTATCTCCTTTTTCTTTCGCTTTTTCGCGATTAACCATGCCACACGGGCGACATGGCGCGCAGTGTATTGACAACCTTCGGAACGGTTTCAAGAATATAATCCACTTGTTCTTCTGTGGTGAAACGCCCCAGCGAAAGCCGCAGCGAACCATGGGCCACCTCATGCTTGAGGCCGATGGCCATCAGCACATGGGAAGGATCCAGCGAACCGGTGGAGCAGGCCGAGCCGGTGGAAGAGCAGATGCCGTTCATATCCAGATATAACACCAGGCTTTCGCCTTCGATGGCGCTGATGCACACGCTGGTGGTGCCGGGCAGGCGGTTTTCGGGGTCGCCCGTCAGAATCACCTGAGGAATGGCCAGCAGCCCCGCGATCAGCTTTTTCTGAAGCTTGCGCAGGCGCAGGTTCTCTTCTTCCATGCTTTCTGAAGCCAGCTGGGCCGCTGCGCCCAGGCCAACGATGCCGGCGATGTTTTCTGTGCCGCTGCGCAGGCCGTTTTCCTGGCCGCCGCCATCCACCACGGGTTTCAGGAAAATGCCCTTGCGCTTATAAAGCGCGCCGGTGCCCTTTGGCCCGTTGATCTTATGGGCGGAAAGCGAAAGCAGATCGATATTCATGGCTTTCACATCGATGGGCATATGGCAGAAGCCCTGCACCGCATCGGTATGGAACAGAACGCCGTGTTTTTTGCAGATGGCGCCGATCTCTGCAATGGGTTCGATGGTGCCGATCTCGTTGTTGGCGGCCATCACCGAAACCAGCGCGGTGTCGGGGGTGATGGCGGCTTCCACCGCGGCGGGGTCAACTCTGCCGGCGGAATCCACATCCAGATAAGTGACGGAAAAACCCTGTTTTTCCAGCGACTGGGCGGTGTAAAGCACGGCATGGTGCTCGATCTTGGTGGTGATGAGGTGTTTTCTGCCTTTGGCGGCGGGGCCCTGCATCACGCCCTTGAGGGCCATGTTGTCGGCTTCGCTGCCGCTGCCGGTGAAAGTGATCTCGGCAGGATCGGCGTTGATGACCTTCGCCACCTGCTTTCTGGCCTCTTCCATGGCCATTTTGGCCTCGCGGCCTTTTTTATAAAGCGTGGATGCGTTGCCATAGCCTTCTTCCAGCCAGGGCATCATCGCTTTCAATACTGCGGGATCGATTTTCGTCGTTGCCGCATTATCTGCATAAACAAACATGAA
This sequence comes from Acidaminobacterium chupaoyuni, assembly GCF_047936785.1. Classification (GTDB taxonomy): domain Bacteria; phylum Bacillota; class Clostridia; order Oscillospirales; family Butyricicoccaceae; genus Acidaminobacterium; species Acidaminobacterium chupaoyuni. Next base: position 428,006 of record NZ_CP176394.1, on the reverse strand, counting down.
TAGAACTTCCTTTCCATAGAAAATTCACTGTTTTATGATTTTTTACGCTGTTGCGCAAAGGAAAATTTCTTCCGAATTAAATATACACTGTTTTAGTAAAGATTGCAACAGTTATTTTTCATTTCCCGCAGATTTATGCGCCGAAAGAAAACTTCCCTTCGGCGCATGGTTTGATGCCGTTTCAGCGGCTGTTCCGGTGTTTTTGATATTCGCCCACCGCCAGCTCATCGCAGCGGTTGTTATAGGGGTTGTCGGCATGGCCCTTCACCCAATAAAGTGTAACCTGATGAAGGGAAAATAATTCATCCAGCCGCTGCCAGAGTTCGGGGTTCAAAACGGGTTTGCCATCGGCCTTGCGATAGTTTTTGCGCTTCCAGTTTTCCAGCCAGCCCTTTTGAAAAGCGTTGACGAGATATTGGGAATCGGTATAAAGCTTCACGCGGCATGGTTCTTTCAGCGCTTCCAGCCCGCGGATGGCGGCGGTGAGCTCCATGCGGTTGTTGGTGGTCTGCGCTTCATAACCGGAAAGTTCTTTCTGCGCGCCGTTATAGATCAAAACCGCGCCCCAGCCGCCTGCGCCGGGGTTGCCGCTGCAGGCGCCATCGGTATAAAGTGTGATCTCTTTCAGGCTCATTCCTGCTCGCTTTCGCCGGTTTCGCCCGTTTCTTCAGAAGACTCTCCCGCTTCTTCGGCGGCGCCCTCTTCTTCTTCTTCTTTGGCGGCGCGGGCCAGCGAGATCAGCTGAACCCCTTCATCCAAACGCATGAGGATGACGCCCTGCGAAACTCTGCCGCAGACGCGGATGGTTTCAACGCCGGTGCGGATGATGACGCCCTGGTTGGTGATGAGCAAAATGTCGTCTTCGGCCGTCACGCTCTTGATGCCCGCCAGAAGCCCTGTTTTTTCGGTGAGGTTATGGGCGGTCATGCCGCTGCCGCCGCGGTGATGCTCGGTGAATTCGCCGAATTCCGTCAGCTTGCCATAACCGTTTTCGGTAACGGTGAGCAGATAATCGCCGTCTGCATCGCAGGCGATGCCCACCACATAATCTTCATCGCCCAGGCGGATGCCGCGCACGCCCGCCGCGCTGCGGCCCATGGTGCGCACTTCTTTTTCATCGAAGCGCAGCGCCTTGCCCTGGCGGGTGGCGATGATAAGCTTATCCTGCCCGCTGGTGATGCGCACGCCCACCAGTTCATCGTCTTCATTGATCGAAAGCACGCGGATGCCCGCTTTGCGCGCGGTTTGCAGCTCTTTGAGCTCCATGCGCTTGACTGTGCCGTTTCTCGTGGCGAAGAACACATAGGTATCCGCCGCGAATTCTTTAATGGGGATCATGGCCGTGACTTTTTCTTCGCTTTCCAGCTGCAAAAGGTTCACGATGTTCATGCCCTTGGCGGTGCGGCCCGCTTCGGGGATCATATACCCCTTCAGGCGGTGCACTTTGCCCAGATTGGTGAAGAACAGCACATGGTCATGGGTGGTGGCGGTGAACACCGTTTCCACATAATCTTCTTCGCGGGTGGCCATGGCCGTGACGCCTCTGCCGCCGCGGCGCTGGGCCCGATAGGCCGAAACGGGCAGGCGCTTGATATAGCCCATTTTCGTCAGCGTATAGGCGCATTCTTCCTCTTCGATCAGGTCTTCGATATCCAGTTCGTTTTCCACCATCGAAATCTCGGTGCGGCGTTCATCGGCAAATTTATTGCGGATCTCGGTGAGTTCCGTCTTGACGATGCCGTAGATTTTATGGGGATCGGCCAAAATGGCTTCATATTCTGCGATCTTGGCCATGAGCGCGGCCAATTCGTTTTCGATCTTTTCCACTTCCAGCCCCTGCAAACGGCCAAGGCGCATATCCAGAATGGCCTGTGCCTGCACTTCGGAAAGGCCGAAGCGTTCCATCAGGCGCTCTTTGGCGTCGTCATAGCTGGTGCGGATGATGTGGATGACTTCATCGATGTTTTCGCAGGCGATCTTCAGGCCCTCTAAAATATGGGCGCGTTCCTGCGCTTTGCGCAGATCGTGGCGCACGCGGCGCTCCACCACATCATATTGGAAATGGATATATTCATCCAGCATTTCGCGCAGGGTGAGGATCTTGGGCTGGCTTTGGTTATTCACCAGCGCCAGGTTGATCACCGAGAAGGTTTCCTGCATCTGGGTGAACTGGAACAGCTGGTTGAGCACCACCTGAGCGTTGGCGTCACGCTTAAGTTCCACCACCACGCGCATACCGTCGCGGTCGGATTCATCGCGCAGATCGGAAATGCCTTCCACGCGCTTGTCTTTATGCAGATCGGCGATGCTTTCCACAAGGCGCGCCTTGTTGACCATATAGGGCAGCTCGGTGACGACGATGCGGTAGCGCCCGTCTTTATATTCTTCGATCTCGGCTTTGGCCCGCACCATGATCTTTCCGCGGCCCGTGGCATAGGCCGCGCGGATGCCGCTGCGCCCCATGATGATGCCGCCGGTGGGGAAATCCGGCCCCTTGATAAAGCGGCAGATATCCTCCAGCGTGCCTTCGGGGTTATCGATGAGATAACAGATGGCGTCGCAGACCTCGCCCAGGTTGTGGGGCGGGATGTTGGTGGCCATGCCCACGGCGATGCCCGAAGAACCGTTGACCAGAAGGTTCGGGAAACGGGAAGGCAGCACAAACGGCTCCTTCATCTTGTCGTCGAAGTTGGGCACGAATTTCACGGTATCTTTTTCGATATCGCTGAGCATATAGTTGGAAAGCTTGGCCATTCTCGCTTCGGTGTAACGGTAGGCGGCCGGGGGGTCGCCATCCACGGAACCGAAGTTGCCGTGGCCGTCGATCAGCGGATAGCGCAGCGAAAAATCCTGCGCCATGCGCACCAGCGAATCATAGACCGCCGCGTCGCCGTGGGGATGGTAACGGCCCAGCACATTGCCCACGGTGGTGGCCGATTTGCGGTAAGGCCTGTCAGAGGTCAGGTTGTCTTCATACATGGCGTAAAGAATGCGCCGGTGAACAGGCTTCAGCCCGTCGCGCACATCGGGCAGCGCTCTGCCCACGATCACGCTCATGGCATAATCGATGTAGGATTTTTTCATTTCCTTTTCCAGATCCACATCGATGATCTTTTGGTTTTCGAATCTTAAATCATCCATTGAACTATCTCCCTGCCGCCCGAAGACGGTTTCGTTTTCGCAAATTTCCAATACTTTTTAATAACAGATAGTATTGTTTTTTTGTTTTTATTCTGTTTTGTATTGGATTATCTCCAGCCGCCGTTGTTTTCATCGGCTTCAAAGCCGCCGTCTTTTTCTTCGTCGTTTTTAGAAGGGGGCGTGTAATCCAGCGGTTCTTCGGGGATCACGATGGCCGCCACGATATAAACGATCAGGCCCGAAAAGCCCGCGAAGCAAAGCGCCACCAGAATCAGGCGAATGATGGTGGGATCCATGTTGAAATAATCGGCGATGCCGCCGCAGACGCCCGCGATCATGCGGTGATTTCTGCTTTTATATAACCGTTTCTGCATTCTGTTTTCTCCTTTATCGTTTTGTTGAATCGTTTTGTTGAAGCCCTGTTTTCAAAAAGGCCGCAAACGCTTTTAGATATCGAGGTTGATGACATATTTGGCGTTTTGTTCGATGAAGTTCTTGCGGGGTTCCACCTTTTCGCCCATCAGAATGGTGAAGATCTCATCGGCGGCGGCGGCGTCTTCCAGCGTCACTTTCAGAATGGTGCGGTTGACGGGGTCCATGGTGGTTTCCCAAAGCTGTTCGGGGTTCATTTCGCCAAGGCCCTTATAGCGCTGGATCAGCGCGCCGGGCATTTCGGCGGAATATTCCTCCAGCTGTTTTTCGGTGTAGGCATATTTCACATTCTTGCCCTTTTCCACCTTGTAAAGCGGGGGCTGGGCGATATAAACATGGCCCTCTTCCACCAGCGGGCGCATGAAGCGGAAGAAGAATGTCAAAAGCAGGGTTCTGATATGGCTGCCGTCAACATCGGCATCGGCCATCAGAATGATCTTGCCGTAGCGCAGCTTCGAGCTGTCGAATTCATCGCCGATGCCCGCGCCGAAGGCCGTGACCATGGGCATCAGTTTTTCGTTGCCGTATACCTTGTCGAGGCGCGCCTTTTCCACATTAAGCATTTTGCCCCAAAGCGGCAAAATGGCCTGATATCTTCTGTCTCTGCCGGTTTTGGCGCTGCCGCCGGCAGAGTCGCCTTCCACGATGTAAATTTCGGTGAGGCTGGGGTCTCTTTCCTGGCAATCGGCCAGCTTGCCGGGCAGCGAAGCGCTTTCCAGCGCGCTTTTGCGGCGGGTGGCTTCGCGGGCCTTGCGGGCGGCTTCGCGGGCGCGGGCGGCCGTCAGGCATTTTTCCATGATGATCTTCGCTTCCATGGGGTGTTCTTCCAGATAAGCGGAAAGCGCGTCATAGACCATGCCATCCACAAGGCTGCGGATCTCGCTGTTGCCCAGCTTGGTTTTCGTCTGCCCTTCAAACTGCGCTTCGGTCAGCTTCACGCTGATCACGCAGGTGAGCCCTTCGCGGGTGTCATCGCCCGAAAGGTTTTTGTCTTCTTCCTTCATGAACTTATATTTGCGGGCGTAATCGTTGATCACGCGGGTGAGGGCGGCCTTGAAGCCCGTTTCATGGGTGCCGCCTTCGGTGGTGTTGATATCGTTTGCAAACGAAAGGATGTTTTCGTTATAGCTGTCGTTATACTGCATGGCCACTTCGGCCACGGAATCGCCCTTCTGGGCGGTGAGATAGATCACTTCTTCATGCAGCGGGGTCTTGTTGCGGTTGAGGTGCTGCACGAATTCGCGGATGCCGCCTTCATAGCACATCACATTTTTGCGGATCTCGTCGTCGTTGCGCAGATCGGTGAAGGTGATGGTGACGCCCGCGTTCAAAAACGCCTGTTCTCTCAGGCGGTTGAGCAGCACATCATAATCATATTCCAGCGTTTCGAAAATGGTGGGGTCGGCATGGAAGCGCACAAAAGTGCCCTGAAGCTCGGTTTTGCCCACCACCTTCAGCGGGCCGTCGGGCACGCCGCGGTGGAAGCTCATCTGGTGGATCTCGCCGTCTAAATGCACTTCCACGGTCAGCCAGTCGGAAAGCGCGTTGACCACGCTGGCGCCCACGCCATGCAGGCCGCCGGAAACCTTATAGCCCCCGCCGCCGAATTTGCCGCCCGCGTGAAGAACGGTATAAACCACTTCCACGGTGGAAATGCCCATTTTATGATGGATGCCGACGGGGATGCCGCGGCCGTTATCGCGCACCGTGATGACATTGTCTTTTTCGATGCTCACTTCGATATGGGTGCAATAACCCGCCAGCGCTTCATCGATGGCGTTATCCACGATTTCATAAACCAGGTGATGCAGGCCGCGCTGAGAAGTCGAGCCGATATACATGCCCGGACGCTTGCGCACAGCTTCCAGCCCTTCCAACACCTGAATCTGACTTTCGTCATAAGTTGTTTCGATCTTTTGGTTTTCACTCATGATGATTTTCCTCTGTTTTTCACTTGATTTGCTGCCCGATCCAAACGGGGGCAGGCTTCTTTCCGCGGCAAAATTCCCGCAGGCGATTTTTATCAGATGACACTGCCGGGCAGCGGTTCGCCGCCGGCGCGCTTGAGCAAGGTCTGAGAAGAGATCTGCGAAATATAAACGGTTGTCCGCCCGTTTTCCACACAGACGACGGCCGATTTCGGGATCTCGTCGCTGACACTCACCACCCGCCCTTCGATTTCCGCCCGATGCAGAAATTCGCGGGTGCGTTTGCCATAAGTGGAAGTGTCAAAATCAAAAATGCCGATGATGCTTTTTCGGGATACCGCGATATCGCGGCCCAGGTGAAGATACATGGAACCGATCCTTTCTCTATTGCGCCGCGGCGCTCACCGCGCCCTGCCTCACGAAAAATGTTGCGGCGTTCAGCTTTTTCAGCCGTTCGCTTTTTTCACAGCAGGTGATGATGACCTGCCCGCCGCCTGTGCGGTCGATCAGATATTCCTGCCGGCGGCTGTCCAGTTCGGAAAGCACATCATCCAGCAGCATCACGGGATATTCGCCGCAATCTTCACGCATCAGCTCGCGTTCGGCGAATTTCACGGCCAGCGCCGCTGTGCGCGTCTGCCCCTGCGAAGCGAAAGAACGGGCGTTTCTGCCGTCGATCTCCACGATGAAATCATCCTTGTGGGGGCCTGTCAAACAGTTGCCCGCGGCCAGCTCGGCTTCATAGTGGCTTTGGCTGTGCTCCAGAAGCCTCTGCTCCAGAATCCGTTCTTCGGCCAGCGGGTCTTCGATATTCGAGACCGTTTGATAAAAAAGCGAGAGCCGTTCGCCGTTGCCCGCGATCTCGCCGTGGATCTTCTCGGCGCTGACGGCCAGTTTTTTGAGAAACGCCGCCCGATAGCGGATGATCGCCGCCCCATAACGGGCCATGCCCGCCGTGAATTCCGGCAAAAGGGCCAAAAGCCCGGGCGATTCTTCACGGCTTTTCAAAATTTTCGATTTATGGTCATAAAGCCGGCCGTATTCCGCCAAAGCCAGCGCATAGCGCGGCCGCAGCTGGCAGAGGGCGATATCCAGAAACCGCCTGCGGGCGGCCGGGCCGTCTTTGATGAGATAAAGGTCGTCGGGCGAAAACAAAACGCAGCGGAACACTTCCGAAAGGTCGCTCTGCCTTTTCTGCTTCACGCCGTTGACGGTGGCCCGCTGGGCGCCGCTGCGCGGCAGCTCCAGCTGCACTTTAAAATCACGGTCGCGGGATAAAATTTCGGCGGTGATGCGGGCCGAAGGCTGCTGAAAGCCCACCAGCTCGCTTTTTTTGGCCGCTCGCCAGCTTTTGCCGCCCGTCAGAAGAAAGATCCCCTCTAAAAGATTCGTCTTTCCCTGGGCGTTTTCGCCGGCCAGAATCGTTACCCCATCGGGGAAACGCAGCGCGGCGCTCTCATAGTTTCGAAACCGCTCCAGCTGAATGCTTTCAAGCTTCATAAACGATTTCGATCGAGTTGTCGCCCAGAGCCACCGTGTCGCCGCCGCGGATCTTTTTGCCCCGCATGGTGCAGATCTCGCCGTTGACGCGCACATCGCCCTGCTCAATGAGCATTTTCGCTTCGCCGCCGCTGCCGCAGAGGGCCGCGAATTTCAAAAGGCTGTCGAGTTTGATGAATTCGGTATGGATCGTGATTTTTTGTTGTTTCATCGTTTTTTCTTCCTGTCTGCGGCCCGTGGCCGCCTCAAACCGTTTTGTTTGCATATCTTGCTGTGTTTAAAAAGGGATGCCGGCTGGTTTTTCCGCCTTTTTCACGCCATATGCGGCGCAGTTTAAAAATTTGTCCGTCATATAAAGACAGTCCCGACGCAAATTTTATATACTTTCTGTATATCTCCGGCCTATTCGGCCTTCAGGCGCACCGGCAGCACCAGATATAAAAATTTGTTCCCCTCCAGCGGGCGGATGACGCAGGGCGAAAGACTGCTTTTCAGTTCCAGCAGCACCTGATCTTCGGGGCAGGCGCGCAGGGCATCCAGCAGATAGCGGTTGTTGAAGCCGATCTCGATTTTTTCGGGGCAGGGCGAGATGCGGCATTCATCATAGGCGCGGCCCAGCGTGGTGGTGCAGGAAATTTTCAGACTTTCCTCTTCAAAACAGCAGCGAACGGGGTTTTTCAGCCGTTCCGAAATAATCAGCGAAACGCGTTCCACGCAATCGATGATGTTTTTCACATCGATGGTCAGATGGATGGGGTTGTCTTCGGGGATGGCGTTGCGGTAATTTAAGAATTCGCCTTCGAGAAGCCGCGTGGTGATGAGGGTGTCTTCGATCTCAAACAGCGCGTGTTTGCGTTCGGGATAGATAGCGACCATCTGGTCGTCGCTTTCGGGCAGAATGCGGTTGATCTCTTTCAGGGTTTCGCCGGGAACGACAAAATTGAGGGTTTGTTTTTCGCTGCATTCCACGGCTTCGCGGGCGAGGGCCAGCCGGTAACCGTCTACCGAGACCACGGTGAGCTCTTTGGCCGCCACTTCGAACAGCGAACCGGTGTGGATGGGCTTATTTTCGTTATCCGAAACGGCGAAAACGGTGTTGGCGATCATGTTTTTCAGCGTGCTGCAGGGCAGGCTGATGCCGTTTTGCTTGACCACATCGGGCAGCTCGGGGAATTCTTCGGCGGAAGCGCCGAGGATGTTGAATTCCGAAAGGCCGCAATGGATGGTGGTCATGAAATGGTCGTCGGCAGAAATTTCGATGAGATCGTCGGGCAGCTTGCGCACGATGTCGGATAAGATCTTGGCGCTCAGAACGATATCGCCTTTTTCGGCGATGTTCGCCGAAAAGGTTTTTCTGATGCCGGTTTTGAAATTATAGCCGCACATGGTCACTTGCGAAGTGCCTACCGAAATCAGAAGGCCTTCCAGCACGGCGATGGTGCTTTTTGTGGAAACCGCGTGGATACAGGTGGAAATCGCTTCGCTGAGCACTGCTTTTTCACAGGAAAACTTCATGCTGCGCGCTCCTTTCTATTAATAGCTATCTTTCTTTATTTTTAGTAACGGTAGTAGAGGCTGTGAGTTTGTGGAAAAGTGGCTTCGAGGGTTGAAACCAAAGGAGGAATCGCTTCCCCAGAGGGTGTGGATAACTTCGCCGTAAAATCTGTCTTTTCCACAGCGGGATTTTATCCCCACCTTCTACAGCTTTATCCACAGGCAAAACCACATTCTTTGTGGATTTCCCGTTTTCGCGGTTTTCCGCCCGCAGAAAAACGGAAAACAAGGCGTTTTAGGGAAAATCGGCGGGTTTTGCGGGCCTTAAAGTTTTATCCACAAACAAAGCAACAGGTGTGGATAAGAAAAAACGAAGGAAAAATCAGCGGTTTTTGATATTTTTCTTCAGGTCGGCCACCGCCGCGGCGAAAGTTTGGTCTTTGGCCAGCAGCTCTTTGACCTTGGCTTCGGCGTGGATGACGGTGGTGTGATCGCGGTGCATGAATCTGCCGATCTCGGGGTAGGAAAGGTCGGTCATGTCGCGCATCAGATACATGGTCACCTGCCGGGGCATCACCACATCCTGTGTTTTCGATTTGCCCATGATGCGGTCGGCCGATGCGTTATAGAAACTGGCCGTTTCTTCCAGAATCAGTTCCGGGGTGGGGCGCAGGCCGGGGTTCACGCGCAGGATGTCTTTGATGCATTCTTCCGCCAGATCCATGTCGATCTCGGTGTTCATCAGGCGGTTTTTGGCAAGGATCTTTTTCACCGCGCCTTCCAGCTGGCGCACATTGTTGGTGATGGAGGAGGCGATATATTCCACCACATCCGGCGGAAGCTTCACCCCCATGATCTCGGCCTTGGAATTGACCAGCGCCATGCGGGTCTCAAAATCCGGCGGCTGGATATCGGCCAGAAGCCCCCATTCGAAACGGGTCTTCAGGCGGTCTTCCAGGGTGAGGATCTCTTTGGGCGGCCGGTCGGATGTCATTACGATCTGTTTGCCCGATTCATGCAGCGTGTTGAAAGTGTGGAAAAATTCTTCTTGCGTGGAAGTCTTGCCCGCGATAAACTGGATATCATCGATCAAAAGCAGGTCGGCGCGGCGGTATTTTTCGCGGAAAGAGGTGACATCGCCCCGCTGGATGGCCGCCACCAGTTCGTTGGTGAAATCATCGCCTTTGATATAAACGATGCGGAAACCGGGCCGGCTTTGAGAAAGCGCCCCCGCGATGGCATAAAGAAGGTGGGTTTTGCCCAGGCCCGACTGGCCGTAGATGAACAGCGGGTTATAGGCCCCCGCCGGGTTTTGCGCCACGGCATAAGCGGCCGCGTGGGCAAATTTGTTGCAGGAACCCACGATAAAGCGTTCGAAGGTATAGCTGGCGTAAACGCTGTCTTCGTTGGCGGCGCGCCAGGTGGTCAGTTCCTGCTGACCGCTGAGCACCTTCAGCCCCATGTGTTCCCCCGTCAGCTCTGTGATGGCGGCGCAGAAAGGCTCGGTGAACCGGCGCAGGATCGATTCGCGCTTCAGATCCGAAGAAGTCAGCAAAATAAAAGTGCCGTCTTTGATGGTAACGGCTTTGGCATCGGAAAACCAGGTGGAAACCACCACCGGGGTGTGATCCCGCTCCAGAATCCTGATCACGCCTTCTAACAGCGATGCAGGTGTATACATGAAAAAATCATCCGTTCGTCTCACAATATTTTCGCCCCCAATACAGGGCTTAGCATTCTTCATTGTAACACAATCCCCCTTATTAAACAATGAAAATTTCTCTTATCTCTATCTATAAGAGAAATATATATTATATTCTTTAAATAAAACGCGCGCGTTGGGCAAAGAGATCCGCGGCTTTTCCGCCGCCTTTTTTCCCGCCCGGCAAAGATAGGATAACCCGTAAAATTCGTCATTTTCGTCAGATTTCCACAGCGGGCGCCCACAGCCTGTGGAAAAGAAAAAGATAGCGTTTGCGGGGCAAATCGGTTATACTGTGTTCTGAATAAACTTGATGGAAAAAGGTGTGAAATCTTCATGGAAAAAGTAGTGCTGGGCCTTTCGGGCGGGGTGGATTCCGCCGTGGCCGCCCGGCGTTTGCAGCAGCAGGGCTTCGAAGTTTTCGGCGTTTATCTGGATGCGGGCTGCCAGAGCAGCGAAGATGCCGTGCGCGCCGCCCGCGAGCTTGAGATCCCCCTTGAGATCGTGCCCATCGGCGCCATGCTCGAAAAAGAGGTGATCGGCCCCTTCGTGCAGGGTTATCTTTCGGGGAAAACCCCGATCCCCTGCATTTTGTGCAACCCCGCCGTGAAATTCAAGGTTCTTTTCGGCGCGGCCGAAAAGCTGGGGGCCGCCTATGTGGCCACGGGCCATTATGCCCAGGTCAAACCGGTGGGCGGCGGCATCACGGGGCTGTTCCAGTCGCCCTCGTCAAACGACCAGTCTTATATGCTTTACCGTCTGCCGCAGGAATGGCTGTCGCGGATGATCCTGCCGCTGGGCGGCGTGAACCAGAAAGAAGAGACCCGCCATCAGGCCGCGGATTCCGGGCTGAGCGTGGCCGAAAAGCCCGACAGCATGGAGATCTGCTTCATTCCCGATGGCGATTATGCTTCCTTCATCGAAAAACACTGCGCCGCGGTCCCGCCCGCAGGCGATTTTGTGGATGAAAACGGCAAAGTGCTGGGCCGCCATCTGGGCATCCATCACTATACCGTGGGCCAGCGCCGCGGGCTGGGGGTTTCCGCCGCGTCGCGCCTGTTCGTCAAGGCCATCGATGTGGAACACAACCGCGTGGTGCTTTCCGATGAGGATCCTTACGCCGAAGAAATTTTTATCCACAGCGTGTGTGCAACAGCGCCGGAATTCGGCGCCGAGCCGTTTGAGGCCGATGTGAAGATCCGCCACAGCCGCCGCACAGACCGGGCGGTGGTGGAATATCTGGCCGGCGGCCGCGCCAAAATCACCTTTTTAAAGCCCGCCCGCGCCCCTTCGCCGGGGCAGTCGGCCGTGTTTTATCGCGAAGGCCGCGTCATCGGCGGCGGCTATATCGAAAAGCCCTGATCGGGGCCGGAAAATTCCACACAGGGTGTGGATAAGAAAAACAGTCGAAAAGTTTTGTTCGCGGGCCAAAAACAGGGCCTGTGGAAAACTTTTGCGCGCAAAAGTTTTCAGAAAATCCTTCAAAAATAGTGCAAAAAACTGAAAGCTGTGATATAATACGCCTGTTTATGATGGGAAATTTGTAATTACATTGCATAAGGAGTGTTAAAAAATGCACAAGTATGTTTACCTCTTCTCTGAGGGCAACGGCTCGATGCGCGAATTATTGGGCGGCAAAGGCGCCAACCTCGCCGAGATGACAAACCTCGGGATGCCTGTTCCCCAGGGCTTCACCATCACCACCGAAGCCTGCACCCGCTATTATCAGGATGGCGAGACCATCAACGATGAGATCCAGGCCGAGATCTATGAATATCTGGCCAAGATGGAAGAGATCAACGGCAAGAAATTCGGCGATCCGGAAAACCCCCTGCTGGTTTCCGTTCGTTCCGGTTCCCGCGCTTCCATGCCCGGCATGATGGATACCATTTTGAACCTGGGCCTCAACGATCAGGTCGTGGAATCTTTTGCGAAAAAGACCGGAAACCCCCGCTTTGCTTATGACAGCTATCGCCGTTTCATCCAGATGTATTCCGATGTCGTCATGGAAGTGGGCAAGAAGTATTTCGAAGAGCTCATCGACAAAATGAAGGAAGAAAAAGGCGTCAAGCTGGATACCGAGCTGGATGCCGACGATCTGAAGAAGCTGGCCATGCAGTTCAAGGCCGAATATAAGGCCAAGCTGGGCGAAGAGTTCCCCTCCGACCCCAAAGAACAGCTGATGGGCGCCGTGAAGGCCGTTTTCCGCAGCTGGGATAACCCCCGCGCCATCTATTATCGCCGCATGAACGATATCCCCTCTGATTGGGGCACCGCCGTCAATGTGCAGGCCATGGTCTTCGGCAACATGGGCGATACCTCGGGCACAGGCGTTGCGTTCACCAGAAACCCCTCCACCGGCGAAAACAAGCTCTATGGCGAATTCCTGATGAACGCCCAGGGCGAAGATGTGGTGGCCGGCATCCGCACCCCGCTGACCATTCAGCATCTGGAAGACACCAACCCCGCGGTTTACAAGCAGTTTGTGGAGATCGCCACACGCCTTGAAAAGCATTATAAAGATATGCAGGATATGGAATTCACCATCGAAAACGGCAAACTCTATATGCTGCAGACCAGAAACGGCAAGCGCACCGCTCAGGCCGCGCTGAAGATCGCCGTGGATCTGGTGGATGAAGGCATGATCACCAAAGAAGAAGCCGTGATGAAGGTCGAACCCAAACAGCTGGATTCCCTGCTGCATCCCCAGTTCGACACCGCCGCTCTGAAAGCCGCAAACCCTGTTACAAAGGGCCTGCCCGCTTCCCCGGGCGCCGCTGCCGGCAAAGTCTATTTCAACGCGCATGACGCGGTTGCCGCGGCAAAGAACGGCATCAAATCCGTTCTGGTTCGTCTGGAAACCTCGCCTGAAGATATCGAAGGCATGGCGGCCGCTCAGGGCATCCTGACCGTTCGCGGCGGCATGACCTCTCACGCCGCTGTTGTTGCCCGCGGCATGGGCACCTGCTGCGTGGCGGGCTGCGGCGAGATCAAGATGAATGAAGAAGAAAAATACTTCACCATCAACGGCCAGAAGGTCGTCGAAGGCGATCCCATCTCCATCGACGGCACCACCGGCAATGTTTATCTGGAAGAGATCAAAACCGTTCCCGCTTCCATGACAGGCGATTTCGGCCGTTTCATGGGCTGGGCCGATGAGATCCGCACACTGAAGATCCGCACGAACGCCGACACCCCCAGAGATGCCGAGCAGGCTGTTCGCTTCGGCGCCGAAGGCATCGGCCTTTGCCGCACAGAGCATATGTTCTTTGAAGCCGACCGCATCAAGGCCGTTCGCGAAATGATCGTTGCCAAAACAGAAGAAAAGCGCCGCGAAGCGCTGGCCAAGATCCTGCCCATGCAGCGTTCCGATTTCGAAGGCCTGTTCATGGCCATGGGCGGCCGCCCGGTCACCATTCGTTTCCTCGATCCCCCGCTGCATGAATTCCTGCCTCAGGATGAAGCGGATATCAAAGAGATCGCGGGCGAAATCGGCACAACAGTGGAAGAACTGCATCAGGTCATCGCCGATCTGCATGAATTCAACCCCATGCTGGGCCATCGCGGCTGCCGTCTGGCCGTCACCTATCCCGAAATTGCCGAAATGCAGACAACTGCCGTGATCGAAGCCGCTCTGAATGTGAAAAAGCAGACCGGCCTTGATATCGTTCCCGAAATCATGATCCCTCTGGTGGGCCATGTGAACGAGCTGAAGTTCGTCAAGAGCATCGTTGTGAAAACAGCCGATGAACTGATCGCAAAATCCGGCATGGAAATGAAATATATGGTCGGCACCATGATCGAAGTGCCCCGCGCCGCCATCACAGCCGATGAAATCGCCACCGAAGCCGAGTTCTTCTCCTTCGGCACCAACGATCTCACCCAGATGGGCTTCGGCTTCTCCCGCGACGATGTGGGCAAGATCCTCAACGCCTACTATGATAAAAAGATCTTCGAAAGCGATCCGTTCGCAAGACTCGATCAGGATGGCATCGGCCAGCTGGTTGAGATCGCTGTTGAAAAGGGCCGCAAGACCCGCCCGAACATCAAGCTGGGCATCTGCGGCGAACATGGCGGCGATCCTTCCTCCATCGAGTTCTGCCATAAGATCGGCCTGAACTATGTTTCCTGCTCGCCTTATCGCGTGCCTATCGCTCGCCTGGCTGCCGCGCAGGCCGCCATCAAAAACCCCCGCAAGTAAGAACTTTGGGGTTTGAGAGCCTGTCAGAATCAATCGATCGCCCCTCGGTTCCGGTTGGAATCGAGGGGCGATTTTTTCGTCCGGGCATTTTAATGACAGATTTTTTGTGCCATCGTTTGGGGCCTTTCAAAGGGATTTCTGTTTGGATCGGTTCAAAACAGAGGCCGTGCCGGCTTTACAGGCGGCCGAAGCAGGCAAAGCGGGGCCGCAAAGCCACGCTGCAAAGCCCGCCGCAAAGCCACGCGGTTCAAAAAAATCCGGTTTTCCGAATGTTCGGAAAACCGGATTTTCACTGTTATTTCATTTTTGCGGCGGAAAGGGCTTTTCTGCCGTTTCGTTGCGGCGATCATTCCGCGCCGTGCAGATCGAGAGCTTGCAGCAGCAGCTGATAAAGGGCCTGAGGCTCCATGGGTTTTGCCAGATGGGCGTTCATGCCCGCCTGACGGCATTTTTCCACATCTTCCGAAAACGCGTCTGCCGTCATGGCCAGAATGGGAATCACATGGGCATCGGCGCGGGGCATGCTGCGGATGAGGCGGGTCACTTCATAACCGTCGATGATGGGCATACGAATATCCATCAGAATGGCATCATAATAGCCGGGGGCCGAAGCTTCGAACAGTTGCTTGCCTTTCAAGCCGTTTTCGGCCAGTTCCACTTTGATTCCTTTGGCTTTCAGCATGGCGGCGGCAACCTCCTGATTGATCTTGTTGTCTTCACAGACCAAGATCCGTTTGCCTGCCAGCAGTTGAAAATCTTCCCGCTGGGGGATCTTTGCGCAGGCGTCGCGGAAAGCGCCCGCGTCGATAGCATCCACCAGAAAAGAAAGGGAAAACACAGTGCCTTTGCCGGGGGCGCTTTCCACCGAAAGGTCGCCGTCCATCAGATCTACAATGCGTTTGACGATGGCCAGCCCAAGGCCCGAACCGGCCTGATCGTCGCTCATGGTGCGCACCTGGTCTTCCTGGCGGAAGGGTTCGAACATCACGGCTTGAAATTCTTTGGTCATGCCGCGGCCGTTGTCGCTCACTTTTAAAAGCAGCGTCATTTTCGGGCCGGTCTGCCGCGTTTCCAGCTCGAAACCGATCTCGCCGCCGTTGGGGGTATATTTGGAAGCGTTGGTCAGCAGATTGAAGATCACCTGATGAAAGCGCAGCTTATCCAGAAGCGGGATGTGAGCGGGGTCGCTGCGGATGGAAACGCGAAGCGTCTGTTCCTTGGTTTCGCAGAGCGGCCGGATGACCGAATTGAGATAAACGGCCAGCGCTTCGGTGGGATAAGGCTCGGGATGCAGCGTCAGCGCGCCGTTTTCGATTTTAGACATATCCAGAACATCGTTGATCAGCCCCAGCAGATATTGCGAGGAAGAATCGATCTTCTCCAGGCAGTCGGCCGAACGCTCGGGGTGTTCCCGGGCGATGCGCGTCATGCCGATGATGCCGTTCATAGGCGTGCGGATATCGTGGCTCATGCGTGAAAGAAAATCGCTTTTGGCGCTGTTGGCCTTTTGCAGCTGGGCGTTCCATTGGGCCAGATGCCGTGATTCGCGTCGGGTGGCGCGGCTGCGCAGGGCGATGAATAAAAGGATGCCCGCCAGAACCAAAAGCAAAACAAGGCCTGTCATCAGCGAGATCGGGTCGGTATAGATCAGGTCGTTGAGCGTGCCTTTGCGCACATAAACGCCGTTTGAAGAAATATATTCCTGAATGCGCTGGGAAGAAACACTGCCCAGCCCTTTGCAGATGATGCTGTAAAGCATGGGGTCTTCGTCTTTGGAAACGCCCATGGAAAAGGTGATGTTCATGCCCGGCACCGTGTAATATTGCAGGTTGGCATATTTGGGCACGGAAAGATAATAGCCCATCTCGATGCTGTTGACGATCAATCTGTCGGCTTCGCCCCGGTCAACGGCGTTGATGCAATCGGTCATGGTGGGGTAGGTTTTAAAACGGAAGCCCTCTTTCTGGAATTTGGCGCGGATCACTTCCGAAGTGTAATAGCTTTCGGGGATGGCAATGGTCTTGCCCTTGATATTGTTATAAATGCAGACCATCTGAAGGGTGAAAACCGGCTGGGTGAGCCGATAGCCCCAATAGCTGCCCCAGTCGAAATCATAGCCGATGGTGGAAAGCACAGGCACCTTTCTCATGTATTCCCGCCGCACCGCGGCATAAGAATCCGATGTGACATAATCGAAAGCGATGCCGGTGTTGGCGGAAACATCGTTTAGGATGTCTTTCATCACCCCGCCGATGGAACCTGTTTTTTCATCCAGATATTCCAGCGGAGCCCAGGCGGGGTCATAGGCCACCTCAAGCCTGGGGTGGGCGGCGATATAGGCTTTTTCTTCGGGGGTGAAGCCGGGGGCAAGGTTTGCCATATCGCTGAAATATTTTCTTTGCAGCTCGTCGTTATAGCCCGGGGTTTCCGATTGGATCAGCGTCATGGCGGAATCCAGCTGTTTCAAAACCCCGCTGCTCTGTTTGGATACTGCGAAATAAAAGGGCTGAAGGTCAAAGGTCAAAACCGAGCGGTAACCCTCTAAAAGCCAGTTGCGCCCCAGCAGAAGCAGATCCACTTTGCCGCTGTCAAGGGCATCAAAAAGGCCGGTTTCGTCGTCGATCTCTTTATAATGAACCGAAAAACCGTGGGAAGCGGAATAGAGCTGCATTCGCCGGAGGTGGGTCGTGCCCGAAAGCACGCCCACGGTTTTGCCGTTCAGGGCGGTGATGTCGCCATAAGAAAAACGGCTGTCATCCGCGCGGCAAAGCAGGCGGATGCCGTCTGTGCCGGCCACGGCTTCCGAAAAATCCACCCGCGCCGTTTGGTCTTCGCTATAGGTCATGCCGCCCATCAGATCGATCTGGCCGTTTTCAAGCATTTTTTGGCAATCGTTGAAACCGGCGGAAATAAACACATAGTTCCAATCGGTATATTGGGCGATGCGCTGTAAATATTCATAGTTATAACCGGAAGCTTTGCCTTCGCCATCGATGTTCTGCATGCCGTTCATGGGGAACCAGCCCACGCGGATGGTTTTTTTGGCAGGCGGCTCGGCCGCCGCCGGGGCAAAAAGCGCTGCGCACAATAGGAAAATAAGGAAGAGCGCGGTGATCTTCCGCGCGCTGTTTTTTGAAAGGAAAAACATATCGATTCCCCAATTCTATCTTCCGTCAGCGGCGCCGTTTTCGGCAAAGCGCCCGCCAAAAGGGCCCGCTGCCTGCCGGCGTTTTTTCAAACCGGTTGTCGCTGATTTGTTACCCCAATCATAGCACATGTTTCTGTGGCGCTCAATGGCCATTCGTGCGAAAAACCTTTGTTTTTACAAAAAAAGCAGTCATTTTGCCTGCTGCGGGGCGTCTTTTGCAGCGGAATGCGGGGCGTGTGTGCGTAAACCGTCGGGGCGTGTTGCCGGAATGCGGGCCGCGTGCGCGTAAACCGTCGGGGCGTCTTTTGCAGCGGAATGCGGGGCGTGTGCGCGTAAACCGTCGGGGTGTTTTTTGTTGCGGGGCGCGTAAACTGTTGGGGCGTGTTGCCGCACTGTTCTCAAAAACAAAGGCCCTCCCTTCCCCTTGACGGGTGCGATTGTATCTAAATTGTGAATTTTTGGATTTTGTAAAAAAAGCTCTTGCAATTTTAACTGTAACTTATATAATTACAGTATAAAAAGCAACGGGACTTGCCACACGGCCCAAAGCCCCCTGAAAGAAAAGGAGAAAAAAGGTATGAAACACTATGAACATGTGGTGATCGGTTTTGGAAAAGGCGGCAAAACACTGGCCGGCGCGCTGGCCAAGGCGGGCCACAGCGTGGCGCTCATCGAGCGCGACCCCGCCATGTATGGCGGCACCTGCATCAATGTGGCCTGCATCCCCAGCAAGTTTTTAGAAGACCATGCCCGCGCATCGGCGATGATGGGCGGCAGTTTTGAAGAAAAGGCGGCGCGCTATCGCCAAACGATCCTGCAAAAGCGGGATCTTACGGCGGCGCTGCGGGCGAAGAATTATGCCAAAGCGGCGGAATCGGGCGTCGAGGTGATCGATGGTGAGGCGCGGTTTCTGGATGACCGCCATGTGGCGGTCGCTACCGCCGGCGGCGAATTACAGCTGGAAGCCGAAAAGATCTATGTAAACACCGGCGCGCTGCCCGTGATGCCCGCCATTGCGGGCGCGCAGGAAAGCCGCTATACCTTCACCAGCGAGGGCATGATGGAGCTTGAAAGCCTGCCCCGGCGGCTGGTCATTGTGGGCGGCGGCTATATCGGGCTGGAATTTGCGTCTTATTATCTCAATTTCGGTTCCGAAGTGACGATGATCCAGAACGGCGGCGAATTTTTGCCCCGTGAAGATGCCGAAGTGGCGGCGGCGGTGCGCAAAAGTTTGGAAGCGCGCGGCTTAAAAATGATGATGAACGCCGAAACGCGGCAGATCACCGATGAAAACGGCTTTGCCCGCGTAACGGTGGAACTGCCCGAGGGAATCCGGGCGCTGGAAGCCGAGGCCGTGCTGGTGGCGGCGGGCCGCCGCCCCAATCTGGAAGGCCTGCATCCCGAAGCGGCGGGCATCGCGCTCACTTCCCGCGGGGCCATCGAAACAAACGAGCATCTGCAAACCTCCGCCGCCAATATCTATGCCATGGGCGATGTGGCGGGCGGGCTGCAATTCACCTATATCTCGCTGGATGACAGCCGCATCGTGCGTTCGGCCGTGATGGGCGACGGCAGCCGCACCACCCGCAACCGCCCGCTGGTGCCCTACAGCGTGTTCATCGATCCGCCGTTTTCCCGCGTGGGGCTCACCGAAGAAGAGGCGAAAAAGCAATATGGCAAAGTGGCCGTGGCGCGGCTGGAAGCGGCGGCCATCCCCAAAGCCAAGGTGCTCGGGCGCACAGACGGCCTGCTGAAAGCCGTGATCGACCCCGCCACAGGGAAACTTCTGGGGGCGCATTTCTTCTGCGCCGAATCTCACGAACTGATCAATCTGGTGCGGCTGGCCATGGATGCGGGCATCCCCTACCCCGTGCTGCGCGACAGCATCTATACCCACCCCACCATGACGGAAGCGCTGAACGATCTGTTCGCCGCCGTGAAAGAATAACAAAGCGGCCGGCCCGAACGGTTTTTCCCGGGCCGGCCGTTATTTTCCGCTTTTTTGGCCGGATGGCGGCCTGTTTTATGCACAGCGGGCAGCCTTTTGCCCGCGGTCATCAAGAAAGATCAAGCAAAAAGCGCCGGCGGTTTGACCGTCGGTGCTTTTTTTGTCCGCCTTTTATGCCCGATTGTTATGCCTGCCTGTTTTGCGGCGCGATTTTGCCGTTTCGCGCCTGTTTTGCGGCGGCTTTCCGCGCCGCCGGGTGAAAAAGAAAAAGGATCAGAATTTTCATCGCACTGCATATTTTTTCGGTGACAACCGCGGCGCTATCTGGTATGCTGAAAAAGACGAAAAAGAAAAAAGTGGGGGCAAAAGCATGGTTTTTCTGATCTTGGCGGTGATTTCTTCGGCGGCGATGAATTTGGGGTTTGAACTGGCGGGGCGCAAGGGATGCCGCCGCAGCAATGTCTGTTTTGCCAATTATCTGGCGGCGGCGCTGATGGCGCTGGGTTCGCTGGCGCTGGATCCCGTGACGCTGCGGCGCTTCACGGCGGCGGATCTGGCCGGCGCTTTTCGGGGGCAGGTCACCCCGGCGGGCAGCTTTGGGGTGTCGGTGGTGTTTGGCATCGTCACGGGCGCGGTTTATTTTCTGGCGCTGCGGGTCACTCAGATCACCGTTTCCAAAAGCGGGCCGGGGGCGGCCACCATGTTCCAGCGCTTGGGCGTGGTGATCCCCATTCTGGCTTCGGCGGTGCTGTTCCATGAGATCCCGGGCCTGTGGCAGGGCGTGGGCATCCTGCTGGCGCTGGCGGCGCTGGTGCTGGTGAGCGATGGCGTGGCCGTGGCGGTGCCCTGGCTGATGCTCAATTTTTTCACCAGCGGCGTTTCCGATTTCTGCAATAAGTTTTATCAGGAATTTTCGCTCAAGCCCGAAAAACCGCTGTTCCTTTCGGTGGTGTTTTCGGTGTGTCTGCTGCTGGCGGCGATCAAAGTTTATCGCGAGCATGGTTTCCGCTTTAAGCGCGAAGAATTTCTGCTGGGCTTCACCATCGGGCTTTGCAACATGGCCCAGGCGGGCTTTGTTCTGGCGGCGCTGCGCAGCTTGCCCGCCACGGTGTTTTATCCGCTGCTCAGCGGCGGGGCCATTTTGTTCACTTCGGCGGTTTCGGCGGTGTTTTTCAAAGAACGCATCACCCGCAAAGCGGCCTTCGGCATGGCGGTTTTGCTGGTAAGCATCTTTCTCATCAACGGCGCTCTGTGAAAATTGCCCATTGTCAGGGGCCGGGGGATATGCTATACTTTCAGAACAATTGAACAGGAACCGATAGAGGCGCGGGCTTCATCAGTATTCCACGGCATCGGCCGGAAAGCCGCTGTGGAAGAAAGGGAAATCCGCCGAAGGAAAAGCATGGTTTCCGCGATGCTTTTTCTGGGATGACGCAGAAGATGCGGCATACTGTCACGATTTATGTGGAGCGCTATCCGATTTTTCTTTTACGGCAAATGCCGTTTTGTTGCCATGGATGGGTTCTGCGCGAGCAGAAGGTTCCGTTCATGGTATTTTTTTGTCGTAAGGAGAAAAGAAAAAATGAAAAGAAACGAAAAGCTGCTGCGGTTTTTGCTGGTGATGGTTTCCGCGGCGGCGTTCTGCGCGCTGCCCGCGCTGGCGGCCGCCGAAAGCGCGCCCGCGGCCGACCCGGCCTTTTTCGGCACCCTGTGGGCGCTTTTGCCGCCGGTGGTGGCCATCGCTCTGGCGCTCATCACAAAGGAAGTTTACAGCTCGCTGCTGGTGGGCATTCTGGTGGGGGCGCTGTTTTTCGCCGGGTTCTCTTTCGAAGGCGCCGTCAGCCATTTTTTGAAAGACGGGCTGATCGGCGTGCTTTCCAATGCTTATAATGTGGGCATTCTGATCTTTCTGGTGATTTTGGGCGCCATGGTCTGCATGATGAACCGCGCGGGCGGTTCGGCGGCCTTCGGGCGCTGGGCGGCCCAAAAGATCAAGACCCGCGAGGGCGCGCAGCTGGCCACGGTTCTGCTGGGCATCCTGATTTTTGTGGATGATTATTTCAACTGCCTGACGGTGGGCAGCGTCATGCGCCCCGTCACCGATCATCACGGCGTTTCCCGCGCCAAGCTTGCCTATCTCATCGATTCCACCGCCGCGCCCATCTGCATCATCGCCCCCATTTCTTCGTGGGCGGCGGCGGTCACCGGGTTCGTTCAGGGCGAAAACGGGTTTTCGCTGTTTTTGCGGGCCATTCCCTATAATTTTTATGCGCTGCTCACGGTGGTGATGATGCTGGCCATCATCGCCATGAAATTCGATTATGGCAAAATGGCTCTGCATGAAGAAAACGCCCGCAAAGGCGATCTTTATACCACGGCCGCCCGGCCCTATGCTTCGGCCGAGGCCGAAGAATCAAACCCGCGGGGCGCCGTGGCCGATCTGGTGGTGCCCGTGCTGATGCTGATTGTGTTCTGCATCCTCGGCATGCTTTATACCGGCGGCTTTTTCTCGGGAACGGGGTTCGTCAAGGCGTTTTCCCAAAGCGATGCCTCGGTGGGGCTGGCCATGGGCAGCTTTTTTGCGCTGGTCTTCACGGTGGTGTTTTATCGCCTGCGCCATGTGCTGCGGTTCGATGCGGCGATGGCCTGTTTGCCCGAAGGCTTTCGCGCCATGGTGCCCGCGATTTTGATTTTGACCTTTGCCTGGTCGCTGAAGGCCATGACCGACAGCCTGGGCGCGGCGCAATATGTGGAAGCGGTGATGCGCCACAGCGCCCGCGGCTGGATGCATCTGCTGCCCGCGCTGATCTTTTTGGTGGGCTGCGGCCTGTCGTTCGCCACAGGCACCTCCTGGGGAACTTTCGGAATTTTGATCCCCATCGTGGTCAGCGTGTTCTCTTCCAACCCCGAAATGATGATCATTGCCATTTCGGCCTGCATGGCGGGCGCCGTTTGCGGCGACCACTGCTCCCCCATTTCCGATACCACCATCATGGCTTCGGCGGGGGCGCAAAGCGACCATGTCAACCATGTTTCCACCCAGCTGCCCTATGCCATGACGGTGGCCGCGGTGTCATTCGTCACCTATATCGTGGCGGGCTTCACCCGTTCGGCGTGGATCTCGCTGCCCTTCGGCGCGGCCCTGCTGCTGGCAGTGCTGTTTGCCATCCGCGCCCTGCGCCGCCGCAAAACGGCCTGAGCCGCAAAAGTGTTGGCGCTCACGGCCATGAAAAAAGTTTTCCACACCATGTGGGGAACTTTTTTCTTTTTGAAAAGGGGCAAAACATCGCCGCGTTTTCAAGATAAATGGCTTCTCTAAATGAAAAAGATGTGTTATACTGACGGTGTATGAAATAAAACCAATAAATTCAACGATAAAGGATGTTGCGGCATGGAAAAAAATAAGCAGCTCCGCGTTTTTGCGGAAGAGATCAGGGTGGAGACCCTGAAAGAGTTCGATCACCTGGGCTTTGGCCATGTGGGCGGCTCGATGTCTATTGTGGAAACGCTGGCCGTTCTTTACGGCAAAGAGATGACCTATGACCCCAAGAACCCCACCTTGGAAAACCGCGACCGTCTGGTGGTTTCCAAAGGGCATGCAGGCCCCGCGCTGTATGCCACACTGGCGCTGAAGGGCTTTTTCCCGCTGGAGCGGCTGCTCACCTTGAACCAGGGCGGAACCACTTTGCCCAGCCATTGCGACAGAACAAAGACCCCGGGCGTAGATATGACCACAGGCTCGCTGGGCCAGGGCTCTTCCATGGCGCTGGGGCTGGCGCTGGGCGCCAAAATGCGCAAGAAAAATTATACCACCTACCTGATCCTGGGTGATGGGGAATGCGATGAAGGCCAGGTTTGGGAAGCCGCCATGTCCGCCGCACATCTCAAGCTCGACAATCTGGTGACTTTTGTCGATTGGAACAAACAGCAGCTGGATGGTTCCTGCGATGATGTGCTGTATCTGGGCGATATGGTGGAAAAATTCGCCGCCTTCGGCTGGCATGTGCAAAAAGTCAACGGCCATGATGTGGATGCGCTGGCAGAAGCCATCGAAAACGCCAAGGCCGCCAAAGGCAAGCCTTCGGTCATTATTTTAGATACCATCAAGGGCAACGGCTGTAAAATGGCGCTGGAAACCTTCCCCTGCCATCACCTCAAGTTCAAGAAGGGCGATATGCTGCCCTCCATCGAAGCGGCCGAACAAGCGCTCAGCGCAGCGCGCAACGCATAAGGAGGATGGCGACAATGAATTATAAAGTGAAAGAAACTCTGGAAAACGAAGCCAAAGAAATGCGCGCCGTTTATACACAGACCCTGTGCGAAATGGCCCGTGAAGACAGCCGCATCTGTGTGCTGGATGCCGACCTGATCGGTTCTTCGGGCGTGGGCGCGTTCTTTAAAGAATTCCCCGATCGCGCCGTCGATTGCGGCATTCAGGAAGCCAACATGATCGGCATGGCCGCCGGCCTTTCCGCCGCGGGCATGGTGCCGTTCGCCCATTCCTTTGGGCCCTTTGCCACCCGCCGCGTGTTGGATCAGATCTTTATTTCCTGCGCTTACGGCAAACAGAATGTGCGCATCATCGGTTCCGACCCCGGCGTGACAGCCGCTTATAACGGCGGAACGCATATGCCCTTTGAAGATATGGGCTGCCTGATGAGCATTCCCGATATCACCCTGATCGAACCCACCGACAGCGTGCAGCTGCGCGAAGTGGTGAAAATGCTGCAAAACGCTTATGGCGTTTACTATATCCGTTTGCTGCGCAAAAACGCAGTGGGCATTTTTGAAGAAGGCTCCGCCTTTGAATTCGGCAAAGCCCCTGTGCTGCGCGAAGGCAAAGATGTGGCCATCGTCTGCTCGGGCATCATGGTGGCCGAAGCGATGAAAGCCGCCGAAATCCTCGCATCCCGCGGCGTGGAAGCCGCCGTCATCAACGCGTTCACCTGGAAGCCGCTGGATGATGAAACCATCAATGCCTATGCAAAAACCTGCGGCGCCGTGGTCACGGCCGAAAATCATAATGTGGTGGGCGGCTTGGGCAGCGCTGTTGCCTCCAGCCTCGCGAAGCATACCCCTGTGCCGATGGAAATGGTGGGCGTGCAGGATGAATTCGGCGAAGTGGGAACCGTGGATTATCTGCAGAACCGCTTTGGCCTCACCGCGGCAAAGATCGTGGAAAGCGCCGAAAAAGCCATCGCAAGAAAATAAAAAGGTGAATCGCCGCAGAGCAGGTTTGTTCTGCGGCTTTCCGATATCATTAAGGAGGAATTTTAGAATGGATGTAAAAGAAAGAGCGCTGAAAGCGCATGAAGAGTGGCATGGTAAGATCGAAGTGGTTGCCCGTTGCCCCATCAACAACGCGGATGATCTGACCATCGCCTATACCCCCGGCGTAGCGGAGCCCTGCCTCAAAATTTCCGAAAACCCCGATCTTTCTTATAAATATACACGCCGCTCGAATCTGGTGGCTGTTATCACCGATGGCACAGCCGTTTTGGGCCTGGGCGATATCGGCCCCGAAGCCGGTATGCCTGTGATGGAAGGCAAGTGCGCCCTGTTTAAGAGCTTCGCTGATGTGGATGCGTTCCCCCTCTGCGTGCGCAGCAAAAGCGTCGATGAGATCGTGCAGACAGTCAAATTGATCGCCGGCTCCTTCGGCGGCATCAATCTGGAAGATATCTCCGCACCGCGTTGCTTCGAAATCGAACGCCGCCTGAAAGAATGCTGCGATATCCCTGTTTTCCATGATGACCAGCATGGCACTGCCGTGGTTTGCGCCGCCGCAATGCTCAATGCCTGCCGTCTGACCCATAAAAAGATCTCCGATCTCACCATGGTGGTCAGCGGCGCCGGCGCGGCTGCCGTTGCCGTAACAAAACTGCTGCTTTCCATGGGCATCGGCGATGTGATCATGGTCAACCGCGGCGGCGCTGTTTATGAAGGCCGCGAAGGGCTCAACAGCGAAATCGAAATGATGTCTAAGATCACCAACAAAAATAAGAAAAAAGGCAGCCTGGCGGATGTCGTCAAGGGCGCCGATGTGTTCATGGGCCTTTCTGCCCCCGGCGTGATGACGGCTGAAATGGTCGCCACCATGAATAAAGATCCCATGGTGTTTGCCATGGCCAACCCTGTGCCCGAAATTTACCCCGATGAAGCCATCAAGGGCGGCGCCGCCGTCATCGGCACTGGCCGCAGCGATTATCCCAACCAGATCAACAATGTCTCCGCCTTCCCCGGCATCTTCCGCGGCGCGCTGGATGTTCGCGCAAGCGATATCAACGATGCCATGAAGATCGCCGCCGCCGAAGCCATCGCCGGCCTCATCAGCGATGAAGAACTCAAAGCGGAATATATCCTGCCCGCAGCCTTCGATCCCCGCGTGGGCAAAGCCGTTGCAGCCGCTGTTTCCGAAGCCGCCCGCAAGAGCGGCGTGGCCCGCATCTAACGAAGGGCCTCCGGCGGCAAGCCTTTCAAAAGGCTTGAGCGAAAGTTCCTGCAAAAGCATGCGCTTTTGCTGCCGGTGTTTAAAAAAGAATACAAGCGATAATGGTTCGCGGCGCGGGAGGAAAAGCTCCCGCGCCGCTTTCTTTTTTGCCGGTCGAATAAAGACTTATTGTATTTAATAATATAATTATTACGAATAGGATAAAATATGCGGGCTTAGGCGCCTCACTGCCGTGCAAAAGTGCCAACCCATCGCCGCGCAAAAGTGCCACCCTGTCACATTTCTTTTTCCGATATCACCCTGTTTTTATGCTTGCTTCGTCACAGAAGATTCTCGCCCTGCCTCTGCGTCACCGGCCTTGCTTTGCCTTGCCCATCTTGCCTCTGCCGCGATCCGTCACACCCTGTTTCATTTGCCGCCGAACTTGGCAGAAAGTGATTTTTCGGGGGTTGATTTTGTTTTTTCTAACCGGTTGTTCTGCGCGAAAAATTTGCTGAAAAAGGGATGCGGAAGAGGCAAGATCAGCCTTATCCTTGCCAAAAAGAAAAAAACACGGTATAATAAGGCCTGTTGCGCTAAAAAATAAGCCAAAGCGCAGGAGAGGAAGAAATGAAATTGAAAACAAAAAAACTGATCGGTTCCACGCTGGTGATTTTGCTGGGCAATTTTTTGCTGGCGGTCGCCATTGCGTGTTTTGTGCTGCCGAACAAACTGCTGGTGGGCGGCGTAACGGGCATTTCGCTGATCGTCAAGCAGTTTTTGCCGGTGAATACGGCGGTCACGGTGGCGTGTATCAATATAGTTTTATTCTGTTTGGGGGCGCTGGTGCTGGGCAAGCGTTTTGCCCTGACCACGATTTTGAGCACCTTCACCTTCCCGCTGTTTTTAAGTCTGCTGCAATCCATCCCGGCCCTGAGCCATCTCACCGATAACATCATGCTTTCGGCGGTCTGCGCGGGCCTTCTGGTGGGCGCGGCCATCGCGCTGGTGGTGCGCAACGGCGCTTCCAGCGGCGGCATGGATATCCCCCCGCTCATCCTCAACCGCCTGTTCGGCATCCCCGTTTCGGTGTCGATCTATTGTTTTGATGCGGTCATCATTCTGGGGCAGGCGCGGCTGGCGTCTTCCGAAAAAATCATTTTCGGCATTCTCACCCTGCTCATCACCTCGATCACCATTGATAAAGTGATGCTTTTCGGCAAAACCGAGATCCAGCTGCTGATCCTTTCGCCGAAATTTGAAGAGATCCGCCGCACCCTGCTGGAAGAACTGGATACCGGCGCCACGCTGCTGATGGCGGAAACGGCCTTTGCAAAAAAAGAGCAGAAAGCCGTGCTTTGCGTGGTTTCTCAGCGCAGGCTGCGCGCCGTGACCGATGCCGTGCAGCATCTGGATCCCGAAGCGTTCATCACCATCAGCCATGTCAGCGAAGTGCGCGGCCGCGGTTTCTCGCTGGAACGCATGGCGCTGCCCCAAAAGCCCAAGGCATAAAAATACAGTGCACAAGCTGTGGATAAAATAAAAAGAAAGGCGTCGCCGTTTTTAAACGGCGACGCCTTTTTCATGGCGGTAAAAAACAAGGGAGGAATGCCGGAAAAACAGATCAGTCTTTTTTGGTGGGCAGGTCTGTTTTGATGGCCAGTTCGTGCAGCTGCTTTTCGTCCACGGGCGAGGGGCAGTTCATCATCAGGTCGGAAGCGTTCTGCACTTTGGGGAAAGCGATCACATCGCGGATGCTGTCGCGCCCGGCCAGCAGCATCACCAGGCGGTCAAGGCCATAGGCAAGGCCGCCGTGGGGCGGCGCGCCATAGCGGAAAGCTTCCAGCATATGGCCGAAGCGCTCTTCGGTTTCTTCTTTGGTGAAGCCCAGTGCGGTGAACATTTTCTGCTGGATATCGCTGCGGTGGATACGGATGGAACCGCCGCCTAGCTCTGTGCCGTTGAGGATGATATCATAAGCCTTCGCGCGCATGGCGATGGGGTTGGTTTCAAAAAGCGGAAGATCTTCATCCACCGGCGCGGTGAAGGGGTGGTGTTTGGCGTAAAGGCGGCGGTTGCCGTCGTCGTCGTCGCCATATTCAAACAGCGGGAAATCGGTGACCCACAGCAGCTTATAAACATTTTCGGGGATCACATTCATGCGCCGCGCCACTTCGCACCGCAGCATGCCCAGGGCGTTAAGGGCGGTTTCTTCGTCGCTGTCGGCCACGATAAGCACAAGATCGCCCGCGTGGGCTTCGGCTTTTTCCAAAAGCGCCGTCATGGTTTCGGGGGCCAGGAATTTGGCGAAGCTCGAGCTCATATCGCCGTTTTCGGCCAGTTTTGCCCAGGCAAGGCCTTTCACACGATAGGTTTTCACGAATTCCGTCAGGCTGTCGATCTCTTTGCGGCTCATTTTTGCGCCCTGCTGAATGGTGATGCCGCGCACCGTGCCGCCGGCGGCCAAAGCGCCGTCGAACACGCCAAAGCCGCAATCCTTCACGGTTTCGGAAAGGTCAAAAATTTCATAACCGAAGCGCAGGTCGGGCTTGTCGGAGCCATAGCGGCCCATGGCCTCGGAATAAGGCATGCGGCGGATCGGCAGTTCGATCTCAACGCCCATCACATCGCGGAAAACGCGGGCCAAAAAGCCTTCGTTGACGGCCATCACATCTTCGCGATCGACGAACGACATTTCAAGGTCGATCTGGGTGAATTCGGGCTGGCGGTCGGCGCGCAGGTCTTCATCGCGGAAACAGCGGGCGATCTGCATATAGCGGTCGAAGCCCGAAAGCATCAGAAGCTGCTTATATTGCTGGGGCGATTGGGGCAGCGCATAAAATTCGCCCGGATGCACGCGGGAAGGCACCAGATAATCGCGGGCGCCTTCGGGGGTGGATTTTGTTAAGATCGGGGTTTCGATCTCTAAAAAGCCCTGCTCGTCAAAATATTGGCGCGCCACATGGGCAATGCGGTGGCGGAAAGCCAGCGATTGCTGCAAAGAGGGGCGGCGCAGGTCGAGATAGCGATATTTCAGGCGCAGCGCATCGTTCACGGTGGCGTCGTCGGAAATTTCGAAGGGGGTGGTGTCGGCCTTGGCATAGATCTCTAAAGAATCGGCCAGAATTTCGATGCGGCCGGTGGGGATCTTATCGTTGATGGAAGCGCGCTGGCGCACTTTGCCCGTGATCTTCAAAGTGAATTCGCTGCGCACGGTGAAAGCCAGGTCAAACAGTTCTTTGTTATCCGATTCATCGAAAACACACTGCACAAGGCCTTCGCGGTCGCGCAGATCGATGAAGATCAGGCCGCCCAGGTCGCGCATACGGGCGCACCAGCCGCAAACAGTCACCTGCTCGCCGATGTTTTCCTCACGCAGGGTGCCGCAATAAACGCGGCCGTGAGGCAGAGAAATTCGGTTCATATTCAATAACGCTCCTTATTTCAAGTGTTCACAGAGGGCGGCGGGGGCAAGCTCCACCGTGATCTGCTCGCGGGTAGACATATTTTTCAAAACAGCCTGGCCGCTTTCGCATTCGCTGGCGCCCAGAACCATGGTGAAACGCGCGCCCAAACGGTCGGCGTGTTTCATCTGCGCTTTCACGCTGCGGCCGCAAAGGTCGCGTTCGGCGGCGAAGCCCTGCCCTCTCAAAGCGAAGGTCAGTGTCTGCGCCATGCGGGAACCTTCTTCATCGGCCGAAACCACGAAAAGATCGGGCGCGGGGGCGGCGGGGAAAACAAAGCCGCTGGCCTGTGCCACGGCGATCAGGCGTTCCAGGCCGCATCCAAAGCCGATGCCCGGCGTTTCGGGCCCGCCCAGCTGAGAAACCAGCCCGTCATAGCGGCCGCCGCCGCAAACGGTGCTTTGGGCGCCAAGGCCTGTGCCGATGAATTCGAAAACGGTTTTTGTATAGTAATCAAGGCCGCGAACGATGCCGGTATCCACCTCGAAGGGGATGCCCATATCGGTGAGGGCGCGTTTAAGGCCTTCGAAATGGTCGTGGCAGTCATCGCAGAGATAATCCACCGAATGGGGGGCGTCAAGGGCCAGCTTGTGGCAGATCTCGCTTTTGCAATCGAGAATGCGCAGCGGGTTTTTTTCAAGCCGCTCTTTGCAGGTGTCGCAAAGCTCTTCGCGATATTGCTCAAAATATTCTTTCAGCGCTTTTTGATAAGTGGGGCGGCAATTGGGGCAACCGATGGAATTGATGCGCACCACCGAATCGATGCCCAGCTGTTTCAAAAACGAATAGGCAAGGCTGATGATCTCGGCATCGGCTTCAAAACCCTGCGCGCCGAAACATTCCACGCCGAATTGGTGATGTTCGCGCAAACGGCCCGCCTGGGGCTTTTCATAGCGGAAATTGGGGGCGATGTAATAACATTTGAACGGCGCGCCCTGGGCATACAGCGAATTCTCGATATAAGACCGCACGACAGAAGCCGTGCCCTCGGGGCGCAGCGTGATGGAACGGCCGCCTTTGTCTTCAAAAGTATACATTTCCTTTTGAACCACATCGGTGGTATCGCCCACCCCGCGGATGAACAGCTCGGTGTGTTCAAAGGTGGGGAAACGGATCTCTTGAAAGCCGAATCGCCGCGCGGTTTCGCGCAAAAGCGCTTCGGTGTAATGCCAGATATGAACTTCAGAGGGGGTCACATCGGCGGTGCCCTTCGGGCGCTGGATTTTTTGGCTCATGGAAAACGATCTCTCCTTCTTATAAGGGGGCGGCCAGAGGGCGCGGCCCTTGAAACGCCTTTTGATAAGGCCTTTTTTAAATGGTTAGAAAAGGGAAACGCCCTTGAAAACAGGCGTTTCGGGGTTTAAACCGCCGGGCGGCTATTTTTTGGGGTTGACGATATCGCGCCAGGCAAGGTCGCCGCGGATGAGGCCCTGGATCAGCACTTCGGCGGTGGCCACATTGGTGGCGAAGGGAATATTGTTCATATCGCAGATGCGCTGCAAATTGGCGAAATCCGATTCGCTGTGTTTTTCCAAAGGATCGCGGAAAATCAAAACCAGATCCAGCTCGTTATAGGCGGCGCGGGCCGCGACCTGCTCTTCCCCGCCGGAAACGCCGGGGAGCAGGCAGTTCACCTTTAAACCCGTGGCTTCCATAATCAGCTTGCCGGTGGTGCCTGTGGCGCACAGCTCATGCTGAGAAAGAATGCCGCAATAAGCGATGCAGAACTGAACCATCAGTTCTTTTTTGCGGTTCTGTGCGATGATGGCGATATTCATTGTATCAATCTCCATTTCTCCGATCGAAAGATCGGCAACTCGGGTTTATCAAGGTTGGTTGTTTTGGGGTTCAAATCAAAACGACAGCCCCTGCCGGCAAAGCCGAAGAAAGGGCGGTTCGCGGTGGCAAAGCCGAAGCGCTACAGGCGCATGAGCTTCACTTTTTCGCCGGTGATGCGGCGGGCGATGTTGCTGTAAGCCTTCACGGCCGGCCCGTCTGAAGAAAGCATCAAAATCTGCCCCGCATTGGCGCAGGCGATGATATCGGGGTCTTCGGGAACGATGCCCAGCAGGGCCATGCCCGAAAGATCCATCGCGCGGTCGATGTTGACCATATCGCCCCTGTCGATCATGCCGGGGCGAACCCGGTTGACCACGATGCGGATATTGTCGAGCCCCTGCCGCCGAAACAGCCGCCCTGCCGATTCCGCCCCGCGCAGCGAGGTATAATCGGGGGTGGAAACGATGATGCCCCTGTCGGCTCCGCCGGCAAACAGTTCAAGCATATGAGAAAGCCCGGCCGGGCAATCGATGATGGTATAGGTGAAATGGGCCTTGGCCTTGGCCAGAAACTCGCCGACGGAATGGCGGTCGATGCCGTTTTCCAGCATCGCTTCGGCCGGCGCCGTCAGCACACGAAGGTTTTTCACGACAGGATGTTTGACCGCGGCCTCTTTCAGGCCCGCGCGGCCCAGAATCACATCGGAAAACGAGAATAAAAGACTGTCGGTCATGCCCAGAACAATGTCTAAATTGCGCAGGCCGCAGTCGGCATCCACCAGAAGCACTTTTTCACCCAGCGCGCAAAGTGCCACGGCCACACCGCTGCAAAACGAAGTTTTGCCGGTGCCGCCTTTGCCCGATGCCGTCAGGATGACAGTACCCATAAAGATCACCTTCCACCTGTGTCGAAGATTTTGACAAAAACCGTTTGGTTTCTGCCCGGACAGGCGCAAAAAACATCTGCGCTTCACTTTATTATGACATAAAAATTCCTTGCCCACAACCCGATTTTATC
This sequence comes from Acidaminobacterium chupaoyuni, assembly GCF_047936785.1. Taxonomy (GTDB): domain Bacteria; phylum Bacillota; class Clostridia; order Oscillospirales; family Butyricicoccaceae; genus Acidaminobacterium; species Acidaminobacterium chupaoyuni. The sequence continues at coordinate 395,822 of NZ_CP176394.1, read as the reverse complement.
AAGAAATCACGGAATCAGAGTATTTTCGGGGGTGATGGGGGAATCCTTTGCCTTCTTGCTGAAATAGGCGTCGAAAATATCGCGGGCCACGGGGGCCACATTGCCGCCGCTGCCGCCGTGTTCCACGATCACGAATACCACGATCTGGGGGTCGTCATAGGGGGCGAAGGCCAAAAACACGCCGTGGGCCGAGCGGCTGGGAATGGTCTGGGCCGAACCGGTTTTGCCGCCGATGGCGATGGGATAGTTGCGGAAAATGCTGGCCGCGGTTCCGTCGTCGGTCACAACGCCGCGCATGCCCTCTTTCACGGCTTCCACGGTGGAAGCCTTCAGGTCGATCTTGTCAAGCACCACGGGCTGATATTCTTCCACCACATCGGTGTAGGAATAGTTGACCACGCGCTTGAGAAAATGCGGCTGATAGCGGGTGCCGCCGTTGAGGATGGTGGCCAGATAGTTGGCCATCTGGATGGGGGTGAACTGCTGTTCGCTCTGGCCGATGGCGGCGGAAAGCGTTTCGCCGGGCATCCATTTCGCGCCGCCGCTTTTCTGGCGGCTTTCGGGGCCGGCCAGGTTGCCGGCGCGCTCGCCCGCAAGCTCAACGCCCGTTTTCTGCCCAAGGCCCAGTTTTTTGGCATAGGTGTTGAGGGTGTCGATGCCCATCAGGCGGCTGGCTTCAAAGAAGAAATAGTTGCAGGAATATTTCAGCGCCTGGCTCACATTGATATTGCCGTGGGTGCGGTGAGCTTCGTTCCAGATCCAGCAGGCGGGGGTATAGCCGCTGGAAGCATAAAAGCGGTAAACGCCTTCATCGCGGATGATGGTTTTGGGGGTCACGGTGCCCGATTCCAAAGCGGCCACGGCCGTGACGGGCTTGAAGGTGGAACCGGGGGGATAGGCGCTGGAAATGGCGCGGTTGACCATGGGCTTGAGCGGGTTTGCCAGCAGCGCGGCATAATCGGCCGAAAAAGTGCTCAGCTGATAGGTGGGGTAAGAGGCGCAGGCCAGAATACCGCCCGATTTCACATCCAGCACCACCGCTGCGCCGCCTTCGGCATCGCCGCCGGATTTTGATTTTTTGCCCGGCGCGCTTTTTTTGATGGAAGCGATGGTGGAAGCCAGCGACTGCTCGGCCACGGTCTGCAGATCCAGATCGAGGGTCAGAACCACATTGTTGCCCGGCTGGGGTTCCACAAGGGTGGTTTCGCCGGTCACATCCCCCGCCACATTGGTTTCCACGGCTTTCGTGCCGTCTTTGCCGCGCAGATAAGATTCATAGGCTTTTTCAAGGCCGTCTTTGCCGATGATGGCGTTCATGGGGTAGCCCTGTTCTTTCAGCTCGGCATATTCATCTTTATAGATCACGCCCACGCGCCCCAGAACATGGGCGGCGCTGTCGGTGTTATATTGGCGGATGTCTTCCACCCCGATGGTGACGCCGGGCAGCTGGAAGCCCCGCTCGGAAACCTTTGAAACCGTTTCCACATTCACATTGGTGGCGAAGGTGAACACATTGTTATAGGCCGAAAATTCGCGGAGCACCATTTCATAGCGGATGCCCAGGATCGTGCGGGCGTCGTTGTCGCTCACGGTGTCGGCCACCTGATATTTTTTGCGCAGCAGCGCCATCAATCCGGCGGCGTCGGGCATTTCTTTGGGCCAGGCGGAATTTTTCTGGGCCGCCTGATCCGCATAAAACGCTTCCAGATTTTTATAATCCTCGTCGCTTTTCGAAGCGTAGGTATATTCGAAGGGCGCCGCCGCCGTGATGGGCAGCGTGTCGATATAGGCAACGCTGTCTGCGCGCATCAGCGAGCAAAGGCGCAAAATCACTTCGTTTTGGTTTGCGCGATCCCAGGTGAAATAATCGAAGGTGATGGAAAAGCCCAGGCCGTTGGAAACCAGCGGCCGCCCATAGCGGTCGAGGATCTGCCCGCGGGAAGCCTGCTGGGTATAGGTGCGCGAAATTTTGCGTTCGGCCTCTTCGCGGTAGGCGGCGCCGTTGACCAGCTGAAGGTCGGCAAGGCGCACGGTATAAGCCCCGATGACCATAACAAGGCAGAGGGCCAGGGCGATCACGCGTTTCAGTTGTGATTTTCGGTTATTCATTCAGATACCTGCGTTCGTTGCCGAAAGCTCACCCGATGGGGGCGTCTTCTTCAAAGCGGCTGTGTATTTTTCGCAAAATCAGATAAACGGGGGCGGATAGCACCGCCGAGATCAGCAGGCGAAGGCCCATGATCTCAAGCCCCGCCACATAGCGGGCGCGATAAAGCAGGGCGTAATAGAAATAAAAAAGGATGGTGTCATGCAAAAGCAGGATGAAAGCGCCCGAGAGCAGCGCCGAAGGATAAACGCGCCGCAGATAGGTGGAAGAAAAATAGCCCACGCAAAGGCCGCAAAGGCCGTAATAAAGCGCCAGAAGGCCTTCCGTGCCGCCGCCCAGGCTGCAAAGCAGCCCCGCGGCAAAGCCGAAGCCCGCGCCCATCCAGGGGCCTTCAAAAAGGGCCAGCGCCGCGATGAAAAAGGGCAGAAAATCCACCTGCGCCCCGCGGAAGCGAAGCGGCAGCCCGCGTGAAAACTGCAAAAGATATAAAACGATCAGCACAAGGGCATAAGAAGCGATGCGCCATTTCAGGTTTTGTTTGGGGGCCATAAGCTTGGTTCACCTCAGTCTGTCAGCGAAAAATCTTTGATGATATAAACCTTTTTCAGGCTGCTCAGGTCGGCGGCTGGGCGCACCTTGGCATAGGTGGAAATGCCGTGGCTTTCGGGCAGGACCTCGGTGATGGTGCCGATGAGAAGCCCTTTGGGGAAAATGCCGCCGTAACCGGAACTTTCCACCGTGTCGCCCACCAGAACATCCGAACCGTTTTTCAGATAAGAAAGGCGCAAAAGCCCTTTGGCGGCAAGGTCGAAGCTGCCTTCGGCCACCACCACCTCGCGGGTGCGCGAGATCACGGCGCCCATTTTCAGCGAAATGTCGGTGACGGGCTTCACCTGGCAGAAATTCGGCCCCACGGTGGAAACATAGCCCACCAGCCCTTCGGCGGTGACCACCGCGTCGTTGACCTCGATATCGTCTTTGGAACCGCGGCTGAGGGTATAAACGGTGGAAACGCTGTCGGTGTTGATGCCGATGACTTCGGCCAGCTCATAATCGAAAGAAGAGTTTTTCTTTTTCAGCCCCGCAAGCTCGCGCAGATAGGTGTTTTCATCCACCGCGGCGTAATAATCGCGCTGGGATTTTTCCAGCTCCAGAACGCGGGCTTTCAGCTCTTTGTTTTCGCTTTCCAGCTCGTTATAGCGGGTGAAATAATCGGTGATGCCCGAAAAAAAGCCGCTCACCTTTGAAATGGCCTGCTGCATGGGGGTCAGAATCGTGCCGGCGAGGCCCGAAGCGGGCGAAAGGCGGTCAGTGGCCAGATTAAAGCCGATGATGACGCCGCAGACGATCAGCAGCGCCAGAGCCCATAAAAAAAGCTTGGAAGAAAATAGTTTCATGTTCATATCCTTCAAATCGGCCGCGGGGCGGCGTTTTGGTTTCAGCGGGCGGCAAATTCGCCCAGCGCTTCCAGCCGGCGGCAGACCACCGCCAGGGGAAGCCCCATCACATTGTAAAAATCGCCGCGGATCTCTTTCACAAGAAAGGCCCCGCGCCCCTGGATGCCGTAGGCGCCGGCTTTATCCAAAGGTTCGCCTGTGGCCGCATAGCGTTCGATCTCTGCTTCGCTGAGGGGATAAAAGGTCACTTCGGTGCGGCAGCATTCGGCGGAAAGCCCTTTTTGCCGCGAACCCACGCAAAAACCCGTGCAGACGGTGTGGGTGCGGCCCGAAAGCAGGCGCAGCATCTCTTTGGCCCCGGCCTTGTCGCGGGGCTTGCCCAGAATGGTGTTTTCTAAAAAAACGATGGTGTCGGCCGCCACCACCACATCCTCGGGCGCGCAGCCCGCAAGGGCGCTTTCGGCCTTGCGCAGGGCAAGGCAGCGCACAAATTCGGCGGGGTCGCGGGCCGAAAGGTTCTCGTCGCAATCCTGCGGGCGGGTTTCAAAGCAATAGCCCATTTTTTCAAGAAGTTCGCGGCGGCGGGGTGAAGCCGAAGCAAGGATCAGCATAAGCGCCCTCCCCTATCGTTTGCCGGTGGAACCGAACCCGCCGCTGCCGCGCCGGGTTTCGGAAAGCGTATCCTGTTCGGCGAGGGCCGGGCGGCAGAACGGCTGAAAAAGAAGCTGGGCGATGCGGTCGCCGTCGCAGATGGTCAGCGGTTCGGCCGAAAGATTGATGACGCTGCAAAGCAGCTCGCCGCGGTAATCGGGGTCGATGAGCCCCACGCCGTTTGCCAGCGCCAGCCCTTTTTTGGTGGAAAGGCCGCTGCGGGCCAAAACGAAGGCCGCCAGAGCGGCGGGCATCTCAAGGCATAAGCCTGTGGGCACGGCGCGGCGCTCCATCGGTTCCAGGGTGACGGGCGCTTCCAGAAAAGCGTGCAGATCCATCGCCGCCGCGCCTTCGGTCTGATAGGCGGGCATGGGCGGAAGCGTTCCGTCGCCGCGGGGCAGACGCTTGATACATACGGTTTCGTTCATGGGGCAGGCTCCTTTTCTATTCCACGCCGCGGAAATAAAGGCCGCGGGTGATGGGCTCGCGGGCGGTATCGGCCGCTTCATAAGCTTCGGCGATGCGCACACAGTCATATCGGTCTTCGGTGGTGAAATTCAGGCGCAGCCAGCGGCAGCCCGTTTTTTCAAGCTCCTGCTTTTTGTCGGCCAGATAAAGGATCTCGCTGTTATAAAGGGTGTTGCGGCAATGGGGCTCCGCCATCAGCGGGAAGGCGCGGCCCGTTTTATCGGTGAGGCTGTGGGGGCCTTTTTTGCAGGCGCATTCGGCGGCGCCGCGGCGGATGGCACAGTTTTCGAAGATCATCAGCGGCAGCCGGCCATAGGCGATCAGCTCCAGCGGCAGCGCTTTGGAAACATCGCGGATCTGGGCCAGATTCATTTCAAAAGAGATGGCGGCGGCTTCGGCCCCCATGCCCTTCAGCTCTTTGAGCGCCTGTGAATTCATGATGTTCATGCCGAAATCGGCGCGGATGTGAAAGCCTTCGCGGCGCAGCAGGGGCAGCTGGCCGATGTTGCCGCAAACGGCGGTATCCAGCCCGCGGGCTTTGCAGCGGCGCAGCTGTTCCACCGCCCCGGGCAGTTCTTCATCCCACAGGATGCGGGGCAGAACGGCCGCCACGGCGATGCCCGCTTTTTGAAAAACGGCGCATTCTTCCGCGTGGTCGGCGGCTTCGGCAAGGGGAAGATAAACAAAGGCGGGCTTTTTGCGCAAAAGCTCCGGCGAAAGCTGATCGAAACGCAGAACGGAAAAAATGCTCTGCGGTTTTTCTTTTTCGTTGAGGCGGTGATAACCGGCCTGCCAGGGCGCTTCCCGCCGCTGGGGCGGCAGCCTGCGCTGGGCGGCCACGCCGTCTAAGCATTGGCGGCGCATGGCGTTGAGGGTGGAAACGGGGATGCGCAGGCCCTCATCCAGCTCGATCTCGATGGAAACCGGGTCAAACACGGTGCCGCCGGTTTTTTGAAGCGCCGAACGGATCTCTTCGGCGGTGGTGGCGCGGTGAAGCGCCGCCTGGGCGGGGTCGGCCTCGGTTTCATAAGAAAAGCCGTCGTCATCGCGGCATTGCAGGGCGAGGTAGTGATCTTTTTTGGCGGAAAACGAAAAATGAACGGGCACACAGGGCGCTTCGGGTTCGCTTTCAAAGGTGTGCCGCGCTTCGGCATAAAGGGGTTTGGCGGCGCGGGCGTCGCTTTCCTGGCGGATGCCGAACATGGTTTCATCCACCTTGCCTTCGAAATAGCCCTGGGTAAAGCCGCTGCGCGAAAACACGGCCTGAAGCGAGGATAGCTCTTCGGCGGTGGGGCTGCGCCCTTCGCGGATGGCGTTTTTATAGATGCGGGTCACGATGGCGGTATATTCGGGGCGCTTCATGCGCCCTTCGATCTTCACACAGGTCACCCCCGCCTGTTCCAGCTGCTGCAAATGCGAAGCCAGCGAAAGATCTTTCAGGCTGAGATATTCATGGGGGCGGCCGCCGTCGAACCCATAGGGCAGGCGGCAGGGCTGGGCGCAAAGGCCGCGGTTGCCGCTGCGCCCGCCGATGGCGGCGCTGAGGTAGCATTGGCCCGAATAACACATGCAAAGCGCGCCGTGACAGAACACTTCGGTTTCGATGCCGGCGTTTCTGGCGATCAGCTCGATCTCCTGCCGGGGCAGCTCGCGGGAAAGCACCACGCGGGAAAAGCCCAGTTCTTTGCATTCCAGCGCGCCGTCGAGGCTGTGCACCGTCAGCTGGGTAGAGGCGTGAACGGGCAGATCGGGCGCCACGGTTTTCACCATGCGCAAGACCCCCAGATCCTGCACGATCACGGCGGAAGCGCCGCTGCGCGAAAGCAGGGCCACCAGTTCGGCGGCGTGATCCAGCTCGCGATCGGTGAGCAGGGTGTTGACGGTCACATAAGTATGCACGCCGCGCAGGCGGCAATAGCGCAGGGCTTCCTGCAATTCTTCGCCGGAAAGATTTTTGGCGTTGCGGCGGGCGTTGAAATCCCCGGCGCCGAAATAAACGGCGTCTGCGCCGTTGCGCACGGCGGCCGTGATTGATTCAAAAGAGCCGGCGGGCGACATCAGTTCAAGTGCCATGGTTGCTTGTTTCCTTTCCGGTGGGGTTATTTCTTGGCGCGGGCCAGTTCCATGCGCAGCTTTGCGGCCTCATCGGCATATTCGCGGATCTGCGCCCGCAAATTATCGGTGGATTCCTGCGCCTTATAATAATCATCGGCGATGTTCAGCGCGGCCATCACGGCGGCTGTCAGGGCGGAAAGATTGCCCCCCTGGCTCACTTCTTTCAGCTTGCGGTCAACAAGCTCGGCGGTTTTTTTCACATATTGCGGGTCATCCTCGGCCAGAATGGTGTAATCCAGCCCGCCGATGCGCACAGTGATGCGGTTTGTCATATCGATCTCCCTTTCCCAATCGTGTTGTGTGGTGGTTCTCTCTATCGCCGCGCAAAGGCGGCGTTTTTGCGGCCCCGGCCTCGCCGAAGCGGTAAAAATTTCTATCTGAGCGCGGTTTGAAGGGCTTTTTGGCCTTCTTTGCGCATTCTGACACCTATTATAACATAGGAGAGGGCCGTTGTTAAGCTCTTGCGGGGCGGGAAAAAGCGGGGTTTTTGAATATTCTTTTAATTTTCACCGCTTCCGGCGAAAACCATGGTAAAATAACTGCATACTGTTCGTTTTATAAATTTCACGGCCCGCCTGCGGCGCCGGCCACTTTATGCCATGCGTGCTTTGCACGAATGGTATAATAAAAACAATACCCGCCGATGCGGCAAGGAGGAACCCGAATGGAGATCGAAGTGAAATATGCGGCGGCGGAACCGCTGGTGCGGGCGCTTTTCGGCGGCGCGCTGGGCGGAACCATGACGCCGCCGCGGGAAATCGAGATGGAAGCCTGTTATTATGATACCCCGCGGGGCGAATTTTCAGACCTGGGGCTGGCGCTTCGTTTTCGCAGAGAAGGCGAAAACGGCGTTTGCGCTTTAAAGGGCGGCAGCATGGAAAACGGCCTTGCCCGCCGCCTTGAGATCGAAGTGGCCGCCGGCGCCCCCGAAGAAGGGTTTCGCCGCCTTGCCGCGGCCGAAGGCATCCCCCCGCGGGCGGCCGCGCTTTTGCAGACGGGCGAGCTTTTGCCGCGGGCCGAAATGCGCTTCACCCGCCGGGCGGCGCTGCTGCAAAAAGAGGGGCTCACGGCAGAACTGGCCTATGACCGGGGCGTCATCTGCGCGGGCGGCAGAGAAGAGCCCATCGACGAAATCGAGCTGGAACTGAAAACCGGCGATGAAGCGGCGTTTTTGGCGCTGATCGCCCGGGCGGAAGAACAGCTGCCGCTGAAACGCTTTCAGAAATCGAAATATGCCCGCGCCAAGGCGCTGATGAACGGAGGCCCCCTTCATGGCCGGCCGTGAAACCTCGCTGACAGGCGCCAGATGGCTGCGCGCGGCGGGGCTGGCCGTGTTTTCGGCGGTGTGGGTGCTGCTGGCCAAAGAAGTTCCCGCCGCCCAAAGCCTGCAAAGCCGCCTTGCGGTGTGGCTTTCCTCGTGGCTTCACCGCCTCACTTCCCTTGTGCCCTTCCCGCTGTTTGAAATTTTGCTGCCCGCGGCCGTCGTCGCCCTGATCGTTTCGCTGATCGGCGGGGCGCGGCGGGGCGAATTTGCCGAAGCGTTCGCGGGGGTCATGCAATGCCTCTGCGGCGCGCTGGCGGTGTTTTGCCTGCTGTGGGGCGTGCAATATTTTTCGCCGCCGCTGGCCCAAAAGCTGGGGCTTGAAACCCAGCCGCGCGCGGTGGAAGAGCTGAAGGCGCTTTCCCGCCGCATGGCCGAAGAAACCAACCGTCTGGCGCCTTTGGTGCCGCGCGAAAAGGGGCGCTGCGCCTTCGGCGACCCGGCCTCCCTTTCCGAAGCCTGTGCCCAAAGCTACGAAGCGCTGGGCAAGCGCTATGGGGCCTATTCCTCCCCTGTTCCCCGGCGGGCCAAGCTGACTTTTCTGCTCACCGAACCCATGGGATATGCGGGCATCGCGGGGGTCTATTTCCCCTTCACGGCGGAACCCACCGTCAGCCGCGGCACGGTGCAAAGCCATCTTCCCTTTCATATGGCTCACGAAATGGCGCATTCCTATGGCGTGGCGCCCGAAGAAGAAGCGGGCTTTTCGGCCTTTCTGGCCTGCATCGAATCCTCGGATGTGCGCCTGCAATATTCCGCGGCGCTCAATGCGTATGTTTATGCAAACAACGCCCTCTATCAATATGATGAGCAAAGCGCCTCTGCCCTTTCGGCCTCTCTCTGCAAAGAGGCCAGAAGCGACCTGACTTTGCTGGATGCCCAGTTAAAGAAGTATGAAGGCCCCATTCAAGAGGTGGGAAACTCGGTGAACGACGCTTATCTCAAGGCGTGGAACCAGCAGGCGGGCGTTCAGAGCTATGGCAATATTGTGGATCTGCTGCTTGCATATTATGCAAACAAATGAAAATTCATGCAATTTGACGAAGAATTTAGCTTGCATTAATATAAAATACTTCGTATAATTATGCTATCGAAAGAATACATCCAATGGATGGCATGAGAAGATACGGAGGAAATGAACATGAACAATTTGAAAAAATGGGCCGCCCTGGTTCTGGCGGGCGTCACGGTTCTGGCGGCGGCGGGCTGCGCCAAGCAGGAATCGCAGCAGCAAAGCGGCAGCGAAACAAAAAAAGAGCAGCTGGTGCTGGCCACTTCGGCCGATTACGCGCCCTTTGAATTTCACAAAATGGTCAACGGCAAAGATACCATCATGGGCTTTGATATTTCGCTGGCTCAGGAGATCGCCGACCAGCTGGGCAAAGAACTGGTCATCAAAGATATGGATTTCGGCAATGTGCTCACCGAGCTGCAAAACGGCAACGCCGATATGGCCATCGCGGCCCTTTCAGCGAATGAAGAAAGAAAAAAGCAGGTAGATTTTTCGGATGTTTACTTCAAGGCCGAGATCTGCTGCATCATCCGCAAGGAAGACAGCGCCAAATATCCTTCGCTGGAATCGTTTAACGGCGTTTCCGTGGCCGCTCAGACAGGTTCTGTGCAGGAAACCGTGGTCAAAGAGCAGATGACCGGGGCGAAACTGGTTTCTCTGGCCAAGATGCCCGAAGAGATCATGCAGCTCACCGCCGGCAAGGTGGATGCCGTGGTTTCGGAAACGGCTGTGGCGGCGGGCTATATCGCCAGCAACCCCGATCTGATGATCGCTTCGTTTAAGGTGCCTTATGACAGCGAGGGCAGCTCCGTGGCCGTTCAAAAGGGCAACACCGAGCTTGCCAAACAGATCAATGAGGTCATTGCCAAACTGAAAGAAAGCGGAAAAATGGGCGAACTGATCGATAAAGCCAATGAAGAAGCCGTTGACGCGAAATAAACAAAAAATATTTATTGAAAATCAGAAAGAATCTCTTTACTTTAAAGAAAGTGTATGATACTATAAAGAAGCTGCGATGCTTGTCGGCATCGCAGATTTTTTATTAAAGAGGTATTTCATGTACAACGACAAAACATTGATCTGCAAAGATTGCGGAAACGAATTCACTTTCACTGCCGGCGAACAAGAATTTTACGCAGAAAAAGGTTTCACCAACGAGCCCCAGCGCTGCAAAGCTTGCCGTGACTCCCGCAAGGGCAACAACTCTCGCGGAAACAACGGCGGCGCCCGCCAAATGTATGATGCTGTATGCGCTGAATGCGGCAAGCCCTGCAAGGTCCCCTTCGAACCCCGCAGTGATCGTCCCGTTTATTGCAGCGATTGTTTCAGAAAATAAAAGCGGCATCAAACGCACGAATCAAAAGCATATCTCGAAAGAGATATGCTTTTTTCATGCCCAAAAACCTTTTTTGGGCGTTTTTGGGCATCCTGTCGGCTGCCGGGGCATGATACCATCCGCCCGCGCGGTTGAAAAAGCACGCCGTTCTTGTAAAAAACAAATATTTATGGCCGATATTGCTTGACTATTGCCGACAAGGTGGGTAGAATAAAAACAGTTTGAGAAAAAATTTAACATAGCTCCGGCTTTTGTGGCAAATGCGCGACCTTGCTTTTGAAAGGGCAAGACACGCATTCTTGTTCAGCTGAACAAGGGAATCGGGTGAAAAGCCCGAACACGTTTCAGGCGTTTTGCGGTTTCGCAAAAAGTTTGATTCAGTAGCTGTAAGTATGGAGTGTGTTCTTTTACTGCGAAAGCAGGTCACTGGCTGTCGTAATGGCTCGACCGGGAAGGCGAAGAACATGCGCTGGCGGAATCCGCCTGAACATATGAGTCAGAAGACCTACAGAGGAGATGATTTAACCGATGGGCGCTCGCCGCCGATCGGAACCATTTCATGCCAACAAAAGCGATAGCATTTGCTATCGCTTTTTTATTTCTCATGTGTTTCTGAGAAGAAAAGCGGTTGCTGATGCGCCGCTTTTTATTTTTTTTCAACACCGTTCGTCATGGAACCGTATTTCAAAAACTGTTTTGAACGAAGGAGAGAAAGAGAATGAAGAAACAAACGAAAAAGATCCCGCGGCTTCTCAGCCTTGTATTGGCGCTGGTGATGATTGCGGGGATGCTGCCCACCGCCGCGCTGGCGGCGGATACGGCGGAAAACAGCACCCAAAGCGTAACGATATGGTTTTCTGTTGTAGACAGCAGCCAAATGGGATTCCCCATCATGCGACGGCAGCTGACTGTGCCGGCTGGAACAGGCGCCGGCTATGGCTGGCTGAATGCCGAACCGGGGCACACTGTCGGCGGGCAGGATCACGGTGTCAAACCGGGGGAAGTCACGGTCATGGATGCATTGCTGTATGCACATCAGAGCGTATACGGCGATAAATTTAATAAGAGCACAATGAAAGACTATATCTCCGGCAGCAGTTCTTATGTAACGAAGATTTTCCAACGGGATGCTTCCAAAGGCATCGGTTTTGCCGTAAACGATCAGCTGCCGGTGGGAACCATGTCAGACGGCTATGCGGCCAATGAATGCGTTCTCAAAAACGGTGACGAAGTTACATGGTTCCTGCTCAGCGGTGATTATTATAACGATTATTACAGTTATTTTGATAAAAAATCAGTGGAAATTGAGGCGGGTTCGCCGTTATCACTGACTCTGCGTGCGTTCTATTCGATGGAAACCCTTTCCGGAACGCCTGGCAAGCCCACAAAGGAACTTACTACATTGGGGCCGGTCGCCGGGGCCGATATTCTTCTGGTCAATGCAGAGGGCACGGCGGCAGATGTTCTTGGCGGAACAGCGGCAGTAAAAACCGATGAAAAAGGCCAATTTACCTACAGCTTTGAAAAACCGGGCACTTATTATCTTTCTGCTGCGGGCAAAGTGGCGGGCATGGGGCTTGAGAACCCCATTGTTCTTCCCTGGTGCGAAGTGACGGTCACTCAGTCGAACCCTCAGGGCCCCCAGCCCGCCGAAGTGGATGCCTATTGGCCGAACTTCCGCGGAAATAACAGCAATATGGCGGTGGTGGATGTAAAAACCCCCATCGATCCCGCAAAGACTAAAACAAAATGGGCGCTGAAAGGCGGCAGCAGCTGGGCGGATACCCCCAGTCTGCCCATCCTTGCCGATGGTTCTGTGGTGGCGATGATCAACAACCGTCTGGTGAAGATCGACCCCCAAACAGGCAAGATCACCGCTGAAGGAAAAATGGTGAAATCCCCCGGTTTCAGCGTGGTTTCGCCCACCTGCGGCGGCGGTATGATCTTCTGTCAGCTGGGCGGCGGAACCGTTCAGGCATTCAACGCCAAAACACTGGAATCCCTTTGGGTCTATACCGATCCCAAGGGCGGCCAAAGCAACTCCCCCGTTCTTTACAGTGATGGATTTGTTTACACGGGCTTTTGGAACGGCGAAACCAAAGAAGCCGATTTTGTCTGCCTGAGCGCCTTTGATGAAGATACCACCCAGACGAATGAAGCCAAACAGGCCAAATGGATCTATGCCGGCGCGGGTGGGTTCTATTGGGCCGGCGCCGCGGCGGTGGGCAGCGACTTTGTTGCCGTGGGCACCGATGACGGAACAGGCAGCAACGACGGCCCCGCAAAGCTGCTTTCTTTCCATAAGACCACCGGCGCGATTGCCGACACACTGGCCATCACGGGCGATCAGCGCTCTTCCCTGGCCTATAGCGGCGGCAGCCTTTATTTCACCACCAAAAACGGCAGCATCCATAAAACCGATATCGATGCGGTCACAGGAAAATTTTCAAACCATCTGTCTTATAACAATGAAGGGTTCCAATGCACCTGCACGCCTGTGGTATATGGCGGCAGGGTTTATTATGCCATCGGCGGCGGCCCCGGCGCCCCGGGCAGCCTGGTGGTTGCCGATGCAACCACCCTTCAAACCATCAAAGACGGCGATCAGAAATTTGAATTCCCTCTGAAGGGTTATCCGCAGGGCTCTGTGCTGCTTTCGACAGGATATGAAAAAGAAAGCGGATATCTTTACCTTTATTCCACTTATAATAAAACCCCCGGCGGCCTGTCGATGCTGAAGATCAAGGCCGGCGCCACAAGTTACGGCGAAGCTTCTGTCATCGAGATCTATGATGCAAAGGATTATCCGCAATATTGTATCGCAAGCCCCATCTGCGATGCGCAGGGCGTAATCTATTATAAAAATGATTCCGGCAACATTCTTGCCGTTGAGCAGGAAAAAGATGTGACCGCGCCCAGCCTGAGCGAAGTGAGCGCCGCCCGCACAGACGCCGCCTCGGGCAGCGTGACCTTTACCTCCGGCGAAGCGGGCCGCTATGAGATCCGCGTTTTAGAAAAAGGCGCTGCGGCTCCCACAGCTTTCAGCGGCGAAGGAACCGTTTGCGGAACGCAGAAGATCACCGCCAAAATCACCCTCACCGCGGCGGCGGCCGATGTGTATGTTTTGGTGAAGGATGAAGCAGGCAATCTGACGGTTTCACAAAAATTGGAAATTGCACAGGCGGAGCCGGTGGTTCCCCCTGTGGTCACCGATACGCTGGAAACCACTTTGAAAAACGGATTCACCCAGCGCGGAAGCCGCATGACATTCGATGTGTTTGCCAAAGATAAAAACGGCGCAAAGCTGCCCGCCAAAGATGTTACCGTCACCTTGAACGGCAAGGCGGTTTCGGTCAATTGGGATGACAGCGAAAAAACCAGCTACACGCTGAAATTCACCACCGGCGATGCGGGGGTTTGCACGGTGGCCCTGAGCACCAAAGGCGGCGCAAAGCAAACCTATACCTTTACTTATACCCCCGCACAGGCGGGCGAAGTCATCGGCCGGTGCGTGTTTTCAATGGATGCGTTCACCGTGGGCGGCGGCTATCTGATCTCGCCCCGCGCGGTGGATATCCGCGAGGGAGAAACCGGCGCGCAGCTTTTGGTGCGCGTGCTGAAGGAAAACGGCTTTGGCTACAGCAACACCGGAAGCGTAACAAGCGGTTTCTATCTGGAATATATCAAAGGCGATAAAGTGAAAGCCCTGCCGGTGACTCCGTCGGTTCCCGCGGTGCTCAAAGCTCATCTGAAAACGATCGAGAATCGTTCGGATGCTTCCTGCCTGGGCGAGTTTGATTATACCAACGGCTCCGGCTGGATGTATTGCGTCAATAATGTGTTCCCCAATGTGGGTTTTGCTGATTATTACCCCTGCCCCGGCGATGTGGTGCGTGCCCAGTTCACCTTGGCTCTGGGCAGCGATATCGGCGGCGGAATGCCCGGCAGCGGCGGCTATTACGCCGTGGGCAATAAAGACGCCATCACCGAATATATCGCCGAAAAAGGCATTGAAAATGTTTCGGAAGAGGTCCTTGCGGCGGTTCAAAAACTGGATGCGTCCCCGGCAGAGCTGGCAAAGGCTGTGGAGAACGACCAAAAAGAAAAGCCTTCGGTGACCCCTCCCGCCGTGACCCCGGGCGTTGAAATGAAGCCCCAGGTAACGGTTTCGGAAAACACGGCCACAGCGCAGGTAAGCCAGAGCAGCGTTGCGGCGGCGGTGAACGCGGCCAAACAAAAAGGCGTTGCCGCGGTTTCGGTAACAGTGGAACCGCAAAAAAGCGTCAATGCGGCGAAAGTGACCGTACCCGATCTCGCAGCCGTTGCTCAGGCAAAGCTGGCGCTGGAACTGAACACTTCCGTTGGCAGTCTTTCGGTGGCCCCGGCGGTTCTGGAAGCAATGGTGAAGCAGGCGGGCGGCGCGCAGGTCACCTTCACGGTGACAGTCAAAAACCCCGCCGAAATCAAACTGAGCGGCTGTGATCTCACAAATGCCGCAGCAGCGGAAGTGAAAATTTCGGCCGGTGGAAAAAACCTGACAGGCTTTGACGGCAAAGTGATGGAAGTGCTGATTCCCGTTGGCAGGGCTTTTGCCGAAGGCACAAGCTATCAGGTGATCGTGATTTCCGATGACGGCACAAAAGAGATCACTTCCGGCAAATGTCTGATGCGCAGCGGCAGGCGTTATGTGAAAACAGACACGACGCATTTATCCACTTTTGTGGTCACCACAAAGAAAAGCATGAGCTTTGCCGATGTGAAGGCAGATGCCTGGTATCATGGCGCGGTGGAATATGCTTATGATAACGGCCTGTTTTCAGGTGTCAGCGAAACCGCTTTCGCGCCGGATGCCGCCATGTCCCGCGGGATGCTGGTGACGGTTCTTTATCGTTTGGCGGGCCAGCCCGCGCCCACCGGCAAAAACACCTTCAGCGATGTGCAGGACGGCCGGTATTACCAAAAGGCCGTCGTCTGGGCGGCTGAAAACCAGATCGTCAGCGGATATGGAGAAGGCCGGTTCGGGCCCGATGACGCCGTCACCCGCCAGCAGATGGCCGCCATCCTCTATCGTTTCGCAAAATATCAAAAGCGCGATCTTTCAAAAACAGCGCAGCTGAAAGAATATGCCGATGCCGCAGCAGTCAGCGGTTATGCGGCAGAAGCCATGAAATGGGCTGTTGCCGAAAAATTGATCGTGGGCGATGAAGGCCGGTTGATGCCCTTCGGCGGCGCGACCCGCGCGCAGGTGGCAACCGTTCTGATGCGCTATGGCCAGTCCGTTTCGAAATGAGGCCTGTTTTAAAAGGAGCAAAGCAAAAGGCGGAGCGGCCTGTTTGCGGGCCATCCCTGCGGCGGGGCGGCAAAAGCACTGCGCCGTTTCCCGGGCAGGGCCGTTCCGCGTGAGAACAGCGGGGCATCCAATCAGCGGATGCCCCGCTGTATGCCGTTGACGGAGGAAAAAATGCAGGATCACAAAGAACAGGATCGGCGGCGGGAAGCCCGGCTTCTGCGCAGGGAGCTTTATCGCGATGCCGAGAGGGCGAGAACCGAACCCGCCGAAGCCGCCGGGCGGGAAGAACCTGATGCGGAGGGCTGCCGCAAATATCAGGGGGCGGCGGGCCGCGGGCTCTATGAAAGCTTTTCAGATGAGGAACTGCTGGATGTTTTGCGCCTGGCGGCGGATGAATTGGGGCATAACCCTTCTCAAAAAGAAGTTTTTTATGTTTATTGCGCGTTTATTCGCAAACGCTTTCAGAACTGGCCCGCGGCGCTGCGCAAAGCGGGGCTGAAAAAACCCAAGCGCAAGCATCCCCATCGGGGCGCGGCGGGCGGCGTACCCGCGCCGTCAAACAGAAAGGAGCAGCTTAAATGAAACAAATCAGGCAGCTGAAAAAAAGAGGATCGGCGTTTTTGCTGGCGCTTTTGCTGGTCTGGGGCGTCATGGGTCAGGCCATGGCGGCCGAAGCCGCGGCGACCGACGCGGCCCTCAACGATACGGCCGAGTATCTTTACCGGCTGGTCAAAAGCCCGCAAGTGGGCTCCATCGGCGGTGAATGGGCCGTATTGGGGCTGGCGCGAAGCGGTTATACCGTTCCTGATCGCTATTATCAAGATTATTACGCCACAGTGGAAAACTATGTGAAAGCCTGCGGCGGCGTTTTGCACGATAAAAAATATACCGAATATTCCCGCCTCATCGTGGCGCTGACCGCCCTTGGCAAAGATCCTTCCCGTGTGGCGGGCTATAACCTGCTCACGCCGCTGGGCGATTATGAGAAAACCATCTGGCAGGGGCTCAACGGGCCCATCTGGGCGCTGATCGCGCTGGACAGCGGCAAATATGAAGTGCCCGTCAACGCCGCAGCCAAAACACAGGCCACGCGCCAGAAATATATCGAACGCATTCTGCAATGCCGCCTGAGCGACGGTGGCTGGAGCCTGTTTGGCGGCACCGCCGCAGCTTCGCAGGCCGATCAGGTTTCCGACCCCGATATCACAGGCATGGCACTGCAGGCGCTGGCCAAATATCAAGATCAGCCGGCGGTGAAAAAAGCCACAAAAGAGGCGCTCATGTGCATGTCTGCAAAGCAAAACACACAGGGCGGATTTTCCAGCTGGGGCACACCCAATTCCGAAAGCTGTGTGCAGATGATCGTGGCGCTTTGCGAATTGGGCATTCCCCTCAGCGACAGCCGTTTTGTGAAAAACGGAAAAACCATGGCCGATAATCTGATGACCTTTTATCAAAAGGGCGCAGGCTTTCGCCATACCGCCGATGGTTCCGGTTCGAATCAAATGGCCACGGAACAGGCCTTTTATGGGCTGGTGGCTCTGCAGCGGGCACAGAAAGGCAAAAACAGCCTTTATCGCATGAGCGACAGTCTGAAGATTCCCGAAACAAGCGAAACCCTGGGCAAGGGTCAGGGGCTGGCGGGCAAAGATTCCGCTGTGAAAGCCGTGGCCATCACCCGCCCCGGCGTGACCTTTGCCGATATCAGCGGCCATGTGAACCAGCCCGCCATCGAGGCCTTGGCGGCGCGGCAGATCATCAACGGAAAAACCGAGCAGGCGTTTGAACCCAACGCCACCATGACCCGTGCGGAATTTGCCACGATCGTGGTCAAAGCGCTGGGGCTTTCGCCCAAAGAGGAAGATTCGTTTCAAGATGTGAAAGCAAGCGACTGGTTCGCGGGCTATGTGGGCGCGGCCTGTTCCCGCGGCATCGTCAATGGCAAAGGCGCAGGTCAGTTTCAGCCTTACGGTGTTATTTCCAGGCAGGAAGCGGCGGTGATGGCGGCGCGTGCGGCCAAGCTTTGCGGCATGAATACCGCTTATGAAGGCGTGGCGGCCCGCGATGTGCTGGCGCAATTTTCCGATTATATGAAAACAGCCGATTGGGCGCGGCCCGGTCTGGCGTTTTGTTACGATCAGGGCATTCTTGACAGCAGCGCCATGACGGTGGAACCGGGCAGAGCGGTTTTGCGCGGCGAGATCGCCCAGATGCTGTATCATTTGCTGGCGGGCGCCAATTTGTTATAAGGAGCTTTGAACATGAAAGCGTGGCTATTGAAATATCGAAAACGCCTGATCCTGGGCGCAGCGGTGCTGGCAGTGCTGGCGGGGGCGTTCTGGTTCGGCGGCGGAGCCCCCGGTTTGCAGGGTTGGCGCATGGAAGAAAAGGCAGGGCGCCGGACAATGGAAACAGAGGCGGCATCCAAGCCGCAGGAAGAAGCTTCAAAACCCGCCGAAGCGGCGCAGCCGGCCCCGCAAGCTCCACCGGCGGAAGAAAAACCCGCCGAAACGGCGCAGAAAGCGCCCCAAACGGCTGAAAAGCCCAAGCAGGGGCAATCGCGCAAAGAACAGGCCGGCTCTCAAATTGAAAAGAGGCCCGGCGGAACGGAAGGCGGCATGTCTGCCGATGAAAAAGTGAAAGCTGCCGCCGAGCTCGCGGGCGCGTCTTCGCCCGGCGTATCAGCGGGCGATAAAAATTATTCCGAATCTCAGGGGATGAAGATCGACGCTTCCACCGGCAAAGACCAATATCTCACCGACCCTGTGCCCCAGGGCAAGCCCATCCCCATTGAGCCGCAGAATGCCGTGGTCACCGATAAGCAGATGACCTGCACGCTTTCGATCTCCTGCGCCACCATCAATGGAAATCTGGGCTGGCTTGATCCGGAAAAAGTGGAGCTGGTGCCTAAGGATGGCTGGATTCTGCCGCCCACAACAGTCACCTTTTATGAAGGAGAAAGCGTGTTCAATGTGCTTTTACGAACATGCAAGCAAAAAAAGATCCACATGGAATATGAAAACACCCCCATTTATAACAGCGCCTATATCGAGGGCATCCACAATTTATATGAATTCGATTGCGGCGAGCTTTCGGGCTGGATGTATCAGGTCAACGGGTGGTTCCCCAACTATGGCTGTTCGCGCTATCAGCTGAAAGAGGGCGATGTCATCAAGTGGGAATATACCTGCAACCTGGGTATCGATGTGGGGGGATATTCCGCCACAGGCGGCTAAACGGCCGTTTTGAACCTTAAAACAAAACCCGCCCCCGGGGCATATCGTGAGGTGACTGTTATGCGCGGCAAGGATACCTTTTCTTCTTATCACCCGCTGGTCAATTTTCTTTATTTTGGGCTGGTGCTGCTGTTTTCCATGTGTTTTCTGCATCCGCTGGCGCTGGCTTCTTCGCTGTTTTCCTCGGCGGCTTATTGCCTTTATCTGAGGGGGAAAAAGGCCGCGAAGCTTACCTTTTGCGGGCTGCTGCCGCTGCTGCTGGCGGCGGGGCTTGTGAACCCGGCGTTCAACCATGAAGGCGCCACCCTGCTCACCTATCTGCCTTCCGGCAACCCGCTCACACTGGAAAGTATCGCCTATGGTTTTGCCGCTGCGGCGATGCTGGCGGCGGTGATGGAATGGTTTTCCTGCTATCATGAGGTAATGACGAGCGATAAATTTGTTTATCTGTTTGGGCGGGCGATCCCCGCCCTGTCGCTGGTGCTTTCCATGACTCTGCGTTTTGTGCCCAAATTCACGGCGCAGCTTCGGGTCGTCAGTCTTGCTCAGCGCTGTGTGGGGCGCGATGTTTCCGAAGGCAGCGTCTGGCGGCGCACCAAAAATGCCGTGACGATTTTTTCCATTATGGTCACATGGTGTCTGGAAAACGCCATAGAAACGGCCGATTCCATGAAAAGCCGCGGTTACGGTCTGCCGGGGCGCACAGCGTTTTCCATCTATCGCTTTGATGCCCGCGATCGCGCGGCGCTGGGCTGGCTTGGTTTCTGCGGTGGCTATATCCTTTGCGGCTGGGCGGTGGGCGGCGTTTATTTCCGTTACTATCCCACCATGAAGGGTGTGGCGCTCTCGCCGTTTCCGCTGAGCTTTTTTATCGTGTATCTGGCGCTCTGCCTCACACCGCTGGCGATGGATCTTTGGGCTGATCGCCGCTGGGCCCGTCTTTTGCGTGAAACACAGGGGGTTTTTGATGCTTGAAACTATCAGTTTTCCGGTTTGCCGTCAGAGTATGGCGGAATATGAAAGCGCCGGGGCGCTTTTAGATGAATGCCGTTCGCTGGGCTGCGATGGCATCGAGGCCATCTGGGGCGGCGATGACGCGATAGAAGCCCTGCCCAAGGGCATCGCCGTGGGTTATCATCTCACCTTTTATCCGGATTGGGTCGATTTTTTTCTGGGCGACCGTCAGGCGCTGCTTCAGAAATTCGGCAGCATGGAAGCCTGCCGAAGGTTTTACGGCGGTGAAAATGGCGATGACCTTATCTGCCGCTATCGCGCCGATCTGGCCCGGGCCGCGCGGGTGGGCGCGCGTTATGTGGTGGTGCATCTTTCGGATGTATCGCTGGAAGAAGGTTATACCTATCGCTGGCGCCATTCACACCAGCAGGTGTTGGAAGCGGGCGTTCGTCTCATCAACCGGATGATGGAGCAGACGCAGTATCCTTTCGAGCTGCTGATCGAGAACCAGTGGTGGCCGGGCTTCACCTTCACAAACCCGCGGGAAACCGCGTTTCTGATCGATCACATCGCTTATCCGGGCAAAGGCATCATGCTGGATATCGGCCACCTGATGAATACCCAGCGTTCGCTGCGCACCCAGGCCCAGGGGGCGGAATATGTCGAGCGTATGCTGGAAGCCCACGGTGAGCTTTGCCGCTATGTGCGGGGCATCCACCTGCATCAGTCGCTTTCGGGAAAATATGTGGAACGAACGCTTCGCCGCCCCCCGCCAAAGCTTTCGGGCGATTATGCCGCCCGTTACAGCCAAAGCTATAGCCACATCGTTCAGATCGACCGCCATCAGCCTTGGGAAGACCCTGCCATCGGCCGGGTGATCCGCCGCGCCGCGCCGCAATATCTCACCCACGAGCTGGCTGCCCCGAGCCGTGCCGCACGGGCCGCGGCGGTGGCGGTTCAGAAAAATACCATCAGAAAAGCGGAGGCGCTATGAGCGATTCACCTGTTTTGCAGGTCAAAGACCTGACTTTTTCTTATCCCGAACAAGAGAACCAAACGCTTAACAAGATCAATTTTTCGGTGAAACCGGGGGAATTCATCGTTTTATGCGGCCCCTCCGGCTGCGGAAAATCCACTTTGCTGCGTCAGCTGAAAAGTGTGCTGGCGCCCCATGGAACGCAAAGCGGGCAGATTTTTTTTGATGGCCGCTTGCTGGAAAGCATCACCCCACGGGAACAATGCACCCGCATCGGCTTTGTTCAGCAATCGCCCGAAAATCAGATCGTCACCGATAAGGTGTGGCATGAGCTGGCCTTTGGGCTGGAAAGTTTGGGCTGCGACACTCCCACTATCCGTGGGCGGGTGGCCGAAATGGCAAGCTTTTTCGGCATTCAGACATGGTTTTATAAAAAAGTCACTGAGCTTTCAGGCGGGCAGAAACAGCTTTTGAATCTGGCTTCCGTCATGGCAATGCAGCCGGATGTATTGATTTTGGATGAGCCCACCAGCCAGTTGGATCCCATTGCGGCGGGGGAATTCCTGGCCACAGTGGGTAAGATCAACCGAGAACTGGGCACCACCGTTTTGCTCACCGAGCATCGCCTGGAAGAAGCTTTGCCGCTGGCCGACCGCGCTTTGGTGATGGAAAACGGGAGCATCATCGCCGATGACGCGCCCCGCGCCGTGGGTGAAAGCCTGAAAGCCCGGGGACACGCCATGTTTTTGGCCATGCCCGCCGCCATGCGCATCTGGGCCGCCACGGAAACTCCGCCCCCCTGCCCCATCACCGTGAGAGAAGGGCGTGATTGGCTGACACGGTTTGCGGCGCAGCGGCCGCTGATCCCCATCGAGGCCCCGCCGCCGCCCGCTTTTTCACAAGAAGCAGCGGTCTGCGCCGAAGATCTGTGGTTTCGTTATGAAAAAGAATTGCCCGATGTGGTGAAGGGGCTTTCACTCACCCTTCAAAAAGGGGAATTTCTGGCGCTGATGGGCGGCAACGGCACAGGCAAGACCACCAGTCTGCATCTGCTGGCGGGGCTTTCCAAGCCTTACCGCGGAACCGTTGCCTGCCGCGGAAGGGTGGGCGTTTTGCCCCAAAACCCGCAAAGTCTGTTTGTGAAAAAAACCGTGCGCGAAGATTTGGCCGAAATTTTAAAAGGAAAAAAGCTCACTGCCGCGCAGCGGGAAGAAAAGGTGGCTTATGTAACGGCGCTTTGCCGCCTGAAAATGCTTTTAGACCGCCACCCTTATGATCTTTCGGGCGGAGAACAGCAGCGGGCGGCTCTGGCGAAGGTGCTGCTGCTGGAACCGGAGATCCTGATGATGGATGAGCCCACAAAAGGGCTGGATGCCGAATTCAAACAAAGTTTTGCCGAAATTCTTCAAACACTGCTGGCGCGGGGCGTCACAATTCTGATGGTGAGCCATGATGTGGAATTCTGCGCATCCCATGCCCACCGCTGCGCTTTGTTTTTTGACGGCGCTATCGTGACAGAAGGCGCCCCCGGCCCGTTTTTTTCGGGCAACAGTTTTTATACCACCGCCGCAAACCGCATGGCGCGAGGGCTGTTGCCCGGGGCCGTTACGGCAGAAGAAGTGATAACGGCCTGCGGCGGCAGGCTTCCGCCGAAACAGGAATTGCCCGGTGAGATCCCGCCGCTTCCGCCGCCCTGCCCTGTTTTGGGCGGGTTTGAGAAAATAAAACTGCCTTGGTGGCGCAAGCTTGGGGCGGTTCTTTCGGGCCTGACGGCCGTGGTTTTGTTCTTTAAATTTATGGGCATTACCGATCTCACAAAGCTGATCGGCGCCGAAGGCATAAGCCGTATGGCAGATGGCCAGATCAGGCTGTATGCGGTGTTTATCACGGCGCTGGCGGTGTTTGCCGCCTGCATCACCAAGCGAAGTCGCCGGCCCGATTATCTGGCGCAGACCCCGCGCGAAAAACGCAAACTGGCGGGGCGAACGCTGGCGGCCGCGGGGATGATTTTACTGCTTATTCCCCTGACCCTGTTTGTGGGGGTCTATTATCTGAACGATAAAAAATATTATTTTATCGCGCTGCTGATCTTGCTGGAAACCATGCTGCCGTTCTTCTTGATTTTTGAAGGAAGGAAACCACAGGCGCGGGAACTGGTCATCATCGCCGTGATCTGCGGGCTGGGGGTGGCGGGACGCGCCGCGTTTTTCATGCTGCCCCAGTTTAAGCCCGTGATGGCGCTTGCCATCATCGGCGGGGTGGCCTTTGGCGGGGAAACGGGGTTTTTGATCGGCGCAATGACCATGCTTGCGTCGAATGTGCTGTTTGGCCAGGGGCCGTGGACGCCATGGCAGATGTTTTGCATGGGGATCATCGGCTTTCTGGCGGGGGTGCTGTTCCGTAAAGGCTGGCTGCGGCGAAGCCGCGGATCGCTGGCCGTGTTTGGCGCACTTTGCGCCATTTTGATCTATGGGGGCATTATGAACCCCGCATCAGCGCTGATGTGGTCGGGTGTTATCAACCGAAAAATTTTGCTCACCTATTATCTTTCGGGCTTTCCGATGGATTGTATTCAGGCTTCATCCACCTTCCTGTTTTTATGGTTTGCCGCAGAGCCGATGCTTGAAAAGCTTGACCGGATCAAAGTGAAATATGGGCTGGTGGAATGACCGGACACGCATCACGAAAAACGGGCGGATATCATCCGCCCGTTTTTCCGTTTGGCATGATGCCATCCGCCGGGGTTTCGCCCTAAACCAAAGAGATCATTCGATTTTTCCTGCATAGAGCTCGGCCCATGCGGGGGCAAAGCCCGAAGCCAGCGCCACTTTTTGCGAAGCGATATGCGATTGGGCGGTTCCGTAAAAGGGAAGCACGCCGTTTTCGATGATCTTGTTTTTCAAAAGCGTCACCAGATAAGTGCCGATGCCCTGCCCTTTCCCTTCGGGCATCACATTGATGCCGATCTGATACATCCGGGCGCTGTCGCGGCTTGCGCCCGCCATGCCCAAAATCTGCCCTTCCCGCTCAAGGGAAACGCCCATGACATCGGGGCAGGCGGGCTGAAAGGCATAGGTCTCGCCAAACCGCCCGTCGCCGCGGAAGGCTTCGATCTCGCCGCCGAAATACCATTTCGTTTCGCCCCGAACAGGGCGCGGCGCGGATGCCTTTTCCGCCAGATAAAACGGATGGGCCATGCCGATCTGATATCCGAATTCTTTCAGCATCCCGTCGATGCGGCGCAGGCCGCCCAGATCCATCAGCCAGGGGGCGCTTGCGGTTTTCATGCTTTTTTCCAGCCGCGCGATCACGGCGGCGTCGCCGGTGGCGAGAAATTTTCCGTGAACGCAGGCGATCTGCAAAAATGCGCCGTCACAGAAGGCGCGCTGCCCTTCCCTTTTTTCAAAAACGGTGAAAATATTTTCGGCGCTTCGCACTTCGGCTGCGGTGCAGCAGAAATCATCCGCAAATTGAAGATCCAGCAGTTCTTTCAGGTTTGTCATGGCGGTGTCATCTCCTTATTTTTGATGGCGGGTCATGTGAAACAGATCAAAAAACAGGAACCGCCGCCAAAATTTTTTTCGGGCCGATCCCTGTTGGAAGGCCGCGCCTTTTGGGGGCGCGGCCGTTCTGTTTTTTGTTTATGCCCGCAAAGCGGGCCGGGGCCTAAGGGTGCGCCGTGTCGCCGATCACGCGGTTGCGGCCCAGCTGTTTGCCCTCGTAAAGGCAGTGGTCGGCGCGATCGATCAGCTGGGCAAGGGTCTGGCCCGGGCGGATCTCGCTGAGGCCAAAGGTCATGGTGACGGGCAGATGTTGATCTGAAAAAGCGATGGGCGTTTGAGAGATACTGATGCGAAGCCGTTCCACCACCGAAAACGCCACCGATTCGGAACATTGCAGCACGAAAAGGAATTCTTCGCCGCCCCAGCGGCATACCGCGTCTTCCTGGCGCAGAAAAGCGGATAAAAGCTCGGCCAGCCCCCGCAAAACCGTGTCGCCCGCGGCGTGGCCGTAAGTATCGTTGAATTGCTTGAAGCCATCCACATCGCCCATGACGATGACAAAAGGCTTCTGCTGCTGCCGCCATTGCAGATCATATTCTTTCAGCAGCTGTTCCATTTTGCGGCGGTTGTAAAGGCCCGTCAGTTCATCGCGGCTGGCGATGGTATCCAGCTGTTCGTTTTCAGATTGCACGGCGCCAAAGCCTTTCTGCATGCGGCCGATGAAAAACAGAGTGGTGATGAAAAGCAGGATGAACGCGGTGGAAATATGAAAAGTTTCAAGAAAAAAGCAGGCCACCAGATAGCCGCGCGGATAAGAAGCCGCGGTGAGCTCTCTGCCCGCAAAAAGAAAAAGCGACAGGTAATCGATGAAAAAATAAGAGGCGATGCAGCAAAAAATGTTCAGCCCCATGTAAAAATGCTTGATGCGTTTGGAATATTCGGTGAAAACGATGCAGTTGGCCACGGGGATCAGCACGATGAGATAAAGCTCGGAAGACAGCGGGCTGCCCAGATAATTGGCGGTGATCAGCGCGTTGGCCGTCACTTCTAAAAAATAAATGACGCAGGAAGAAACAAAATGATGCTGTTTCCAAAATTTCAGCAGCGCCCCATAGACCAGCATCGAAAACACCTGATAAAGGGCATAGTGGGCGGAATGCAGCGCTAAACCGAAGAAGAACAGCACGAGATGAACACACAGCGCGCCGATGAACAGGCTGTGGAATTCATAGGAGAGGCTGTGCTTGGCAAAAGAATTGCTCCCGATTCCTCGAAAACGCAGGTTTTTCATAATCGACCTCAACTTCATCTATCAAACGATCTCAATCAGTTCATCGGAAGGGTATTTTGTCTGCACGAACCGACCCGAAACTATCATATCCCAATGTTTCGGCTATAGCAAGCGAAAGTGCTGAAAATGTGATAAAAAGATGCCTTTTTGGTTTTTTTAAGCCGGAACCCATGTGGGTTTTAGCATAAAACGAACGCGGCGCGCCAAAAGCGCCGCCGGCAAAAGAAAAAACCATGGCGGCCCCCCGCAAAACGCCTGCCATGGCATGCCTGATTTAGAAGATATCGGCAAGCGGTAAAAAACGATTGCATCTTGGCCGTTCATACGCTACGCTAAAGAAATAGAAGAGGGCGGCCCCCTCTTCTGCCAAAAAAGCCGCGGCCCGTGATCCAACCGGGCGGAACAGAGGCTGCGGCGCGCAGAACACAAAACAAGCGAGGTGTTTTTATGAAAAAGAAAGTTTTGGCTTTTATGCTGGCCCTTCTCATCGGTTTATCCGCCGCGCCGCCCGCGCTGGCCGCGGGCGAACCCTTTTCGGATATCGCCGGCAGCTGGGCCTATGACGATATTGTTCGAGCCGGCCGGATGGGCTGGGTCGAAGGCGTGGGGGGCGGCCGCTATGCCCCCGCGCAGGCGTTCACCTGCGCCCAGCTCACGGCCATGATGACCCGCGCCTTCTATGGCCAGGGGCTGAATCAAACGCCCCCCGCGGGTGAAAAATGGTATGCGCCCTATCAAAAAGCGGCGATCGACGCCGGCATCAATGAAAATGTGTTTGCCGCCGGCGATGATCTCGATGCTGCGGTCAGCCGCTATCGGATGGCGCAGATGATGTATCTGATCGCGAAGGATCTGGCGCCTTCCGCCGCGGTGCCTGCCGCCGCGCAGAACCAAATTGCCGATCAGGCGAAGATCCCTCAGAAATATAACGCCGCGGTGCAATATTGCTATGCCGCGGGGCTGCTGCGGGGCGTGGATGGCAGCGGCACCTTCGATGGCGAAAGCTCGATGAACCGCGCGCAGGCCGCGTCCATCGTGGGCCGCCTTTACGATCTCATCACGCTGGGCAAAGTGCCCGCCCCCGCGACCCCTTCCGCCGATCCCGCGGCTTCCGTCACCATCAGCGGCGCCGCCTATACTTTGGGCATGCCGCTCGCCGATCTCACGGCCAAAGCGGGCGCGCCTTCCGCCGTTTTGCAGGGCCGCATGGAATATCAATATTATGTGTTCCACGCCGGCGATTGGAAAAATTTCTTTGTGGCGGGGGTCAATGCCCAAAAGAAGGTGGGCATGCTCTATGCCATCGGCGGCAATTTCAGCTATCGGGGCGTTTCGGCGGGAGCCACCGACCTGACGGCCCTTCAAAACACCGCTGCTCAGGGCGTGGAACTCAGCCTCAAGATCGATGCTTACGCAGACCGCTCGCTTTACGCGGTGGAACTGATGCAGGCCGACACCTATTATGGTTATGCCGGCAGCGAGGTCACCAAAGAGATGCTTTATCAGGAATCGCAGCTGGTGGCCTATATCACCAATGCCTATAAAGCCTATCACGGCATTGGCGCGGCCCAGTGGGGCGAAGCGGGCGCCGCCGCCGCCCGCCTTCACAGCGAATATATGGCCAAAATGGGCGCCATCGGCCATTATGAAGGGGCCAAAGGCTCGGCTTCCTATTCCCCCGGCGACCGCCTGCGGGCACAGGGCGTGACCATCACCTCTTCATGGTCGGAAAATGTATGCGGCGGATATGCCGACGGCATTGAAGCGCTGGATGCCTGGATCAATTCCTACAGCCACAGAGGCGCGATCTTATCCAAAGCCTCTTATCTGGGCGTGGGCATGGCCTATGCGCCCGAGACCCCCTATGTGTGGTATTACACTACGGATTTCTGGTCGTAAATTATCCTATAAGTTTTAAAAAATAACAGAAAAAGCCTGCTGCAAAACGGAACGGTCAAAACCGTTCCCTGCGAAAGCGGCGTTCGGATGGTTTCTCCAACGCGGCTCGCAGGGCCGAACCGAGGTTCGGCCGTAGATCGCAGCAGGCTTTTTTCATGTGGAACAGCAGATGGCGCGGGTTTTCGCCGCGGGAGCCATCGGCCTGTTTTGCGGGGCGGCCCCATGGGGCCGCCCCTGTTTTTTGCGCCGTCAGGCGGCGTGTTTGCGCGGCAGATGCCCCCGCGGGCTGTTATTCAAAAATCGCCACGCGCTTGCCGATGTCTTCTTTTGCTTTGGGGTCGGGTTCGGCCGCAATGCCGCCAAAGGGCATCTGCGCCAGCAGACGGTAAGAAGCGGGCACGCCGAACATGGCTTTCACGGTTTCATCGATCACGGGGTTATAATGCTGAAGCGAAGCGCCGATGCCCAGCTCGCGCAGGCCGCTCCACACCGAAATTTGAAGCATGCCGCTGGCCTGCAGGGCCCAAAGGGGGAAATTGTCGGCATAAGCGGCGAATTTCTGCTGAAGCCCGCCTACGGTTTCTTCATCATAGAAGAAAAGCACCGTGCCCGCGCCATTGCGGAAAGAATCGATCTTTTTCCGCGATACTTTGCCGCCGAATGCGTCATAGATGGCATCCCACAGGGCGCGGTGTTTTTCGCCGAAAGCCACCACCACCCGCGAGCTTTTCATGTTGAAGGCGTCGGGAACAAGCTCGGTGAGCTGTTCGATGCGCTGAGAAACGGTTTCCTGGGAAACCGGCAGATCGGCGTGGATGCCATAATAGGTTCTGCGTGCCTGCAAAGATTCTACGATTCCCATAAAATACTGCCTTTCCGCGGCAAAAGCCGCTTTCCGTCATTTTTGAAATTTGGTCGATGGTTTTTTATTGATAATCCACCTGTGTTTTTAAAAAGGTGCCCGCGCTCAGTTCGTCGAAGGCCTGCCTCAGCTGTTCTTTGGTGTTCATCACGATGGGGCCGCCCCAAACAACGGGCTCGCCCAGCGCAAGACTGCTCATCACCAGCACACGGGCGGGTTTTTCGCCGCCTTCCAGAACCACATGGTCGCCCGCCGTCAGATGGGCCGCGGTTTTTTCGGCCAGGAAGGCGCCGCCTGCCGTGAGGCTCCCCTGCAGGGTGAACAGCA
The DNA here is from genome assembly GCF_047936785.1 of Acidaminobacterium chupaoyuni. Lineage (GTDB taxonomy): Bacteria > Bacillota > Clostridia > Oscillospirales > Butyricicoccaceae > Acidaminobacterium > Acidaminobacterium chupaoyuni. The sequence continues at coordinate 367,077 of NZ_CP176394.1, read as the reverse complement.
GCACCGAACGGTCGGGGCCTGTTTCTAAAGAAAGCCGCGCGCCGGCTTCCAGCTGAAGGTCATAATAATCCAGCGGCAGATATCGGGCGGCATAACCGCAGACCCCGCCATAACAACCCGCCAGCACGCGCATCTTCCCGCCTTCCAGCGCGATTTCGGGGATGTCGGCGCTGCGGATGCTGTGATAAGCGGGCGGCGCCAGTTTATCTTTTGCGGGCAGGTTCAGCCACAGCTGAACCCCCAGCAGATGCCCCGCGGCAGGGATGCGCTCTTCATGCAGGATACCCGAGCCTGCGGTCATCCACTGCACCTCGCCGTTGGAAATGGTGTCTTCATTGCCAAGGCTGTCGCGGTGCTGCATGGCCCCGCTGACCACATAGCTGATGGTTTCGATGCCGCGGTGGGGGTGCATCGGGAACCCCGCGGTGTAATCTTCGGGGTTTTGGCTGTCGAAAGAATCCAGCATCAGGATCGGGTCAACATCCGACACCGTGGAATTCCCCAGCACCCGCACAAGATGCACACCCGCGCCATCCTGTGTGGCAAAGCCCTGCACGGTTTTTTCAACTTTACGCTCCATGATTTCCTCCAAAGCGCTTTAAAAGCGTTACCAGTGTTTCTTTTTCTTCATCGCTCCAGCAATCCATCTGCCGCAGGATCATCGCTTCGTTGAGCGGATAAACTTCCGCGATCAGCTCGCGCCCCTCGTCGGTCAGATGCAAGATCCAGCGGCGGCGGTCTTCTTCATCCTGCGTGCGCGTCACATATCCCTGCTGTTCCAGCTTGGCAACGATCAGCGGAATGGTTCCGCTGGTGCTGAGAATGGCCTGCTGCACCTGGCCCACCGTCAGGTCGCCTTTATGATAAAGCGCTTCCAACACGGCGAACTGGCCGAGGGTCAGCCCGAAGGGCGCCGCAAGGCGCGCCGTTTGGCGATCGATGGCGTTAGCCGCGCGATGCAATCCGATCAGAATTTTAAGCTCCGGTTTTGACATAAGATCCCTCCCGATGGCTTGACTTTATCTCTAACCAGAGATAAAGTCAAGCGGTTTATCATGAACTTTTTTTGAACCCGCCTTCTGCCGCCCCGCGCATGATCTGTTGGGGCGGCCGCCCCGGCGTTTTTTGGCGCGGCGGCAGCTGCGCCGTTTCCGCATGATTTTCGGCGGGCGTGCTTTCGGGGGCGGCGCGGCGGTCCCCTTTTGGCGGTCTTGAGCCAAAAGCACGGTGCTTTTCAGAGAGAAAGATAAAATTTTGCCCGCTTGATATGTTTTGCGGTTCTGATATGATAAAGACAGTGAAAAAAACGCCGGCGCAGAAATTGCCCCGCGCCGGGCGGCGGAGGTGCTCAATGGATCAAAAAATCAGCGTGGAACGCGATGGCAGGCTGATAACGCTCTATCGCGGCATGGGGGAAGATCTGCCCGTTCTCTATTCCAACGATTATGCCGAAAACGGCGATGCGCTGCGGCGGCGATGCGAAGAAGCGGGCTGCCCGCCGTTTCATCTGGTCACGGTTTCAAAAATCGGCTGGGAAGAAAATATGTCGCCGTGGCCTTCGGCGCCGGTGGTGACGAAGAACGACTGTTTCAAAGGGAATGCGCCCGCATATTTGAACTGGCTGCTGGAAACGGTGGTTCCCGATGCCGAAAAAACGCTGGAGCTCAAAAACCCCGTTTCCTATCTTGCGGGCTATTCCATGGCCGGCCTGTTCGCGCTGTGGAGCCTGTATGAAACGGATTTTTTCAGCGGCGCGGTCTGCGCTTCCGGTTCGCTGTGGTATCCGGGGTTTTGCGATTTTGCGCTGAGCCATGAATTGCGGCGCCCGCCCGCCGGCATCTATCTTTCTTTGGGCGATCGGGAAAGCGCCGTTAAAAACCCTGTGCTGCAAAAAACGGGGGCGGTGTTCCAAACGCTCAGCGAACATTATCTGCGCCGCGGCGTGCCTTGTGTATTCGAGCAAAATCCGGGCAATCATTATCGGGATGCGGAGCTGCGCATGGCAAAGGGATGCCGCTGGATTTTATCGCGGTAACGGGCAAACGCCCGATGGTTTCCGTGGTTTGCCGGTGATACAATAGATAGAAAAAATCGGGCGAATTTTGAAAACGATATCGGCATGAAAAAACGGGATGCGGTTCAAAATGAACCGCATCCCGTTTTATTTGGGGCCATTGCCGCGCCTGCTGCTCCGTGATGCAAGCCGTCGATGATCTTGTTTTTTCCAACTCGATTTTTGGCGTTCCCGGGGGCTTCGAACTCCCGACCTTCCGCTTAAGGGGCGGCCGCTTTCGCCGGTTCCAAAGGATCCGGCGGCATCTTGCAATAGCCGCAAATTCCGGATCGATCCGGGAAAATCCCGCAAAGAAGGCGCTGACATTTTATAGATATCAATTTTCGGGGAAAAAGGAAAAATTTTTAAAAAACAGCTATTTTTTGTCGCTCTTTTGGGGCTATTGGTATGATACAATCGCGGCAGAAAGAACATCAGTCGTTTGATGGAGGTGAAAAAACGAATATTTTACCGGTGGACCCGGGCCCTGATGAGTGGGAAAAGCTGCAAAAGCTTTTATGTCAGAGAGATGATCCGGTCCTACTGGTTTATGCTTTGCCGCCCTGCTCCCCTGCTGGCGGGCAAGCACGGCAAGAACAAACCACATTGACGCGGCACATGCGGCGGCGCAGAGGAAGCAGCTGCATCCTTCGCGCTGTTACAGAGAAGCCCTTTCACGCCGCGGCGAAAGAAAAGGAGAGAAAAATGAACATGAAACATTCAGGAAAAAAGGCTCTATCCGCTATTTTGAGCGTCTGCATGCTTCTGAGCCTGCTGCCCGCCATGACCATCGGCGCGTTGGCGGCGGGGGGGACAGTTAAGGTAGGTAACGAATCAACGCCCGCCGCGACAGCATATACCGGCACCGGCTGGTCGTGGACACCTGCAGCCGGCAGTACGCCCGGTACGCTGACGCTTTCCGGCGTCAACCTGACAAGCGCAGGCATTTTGCTTACATGCGATGCAAATCTTGTTTTGGAGGGCGCGAACTATATCTCAGGTTCGGTGACTTCATCCGGCTATACGGCAGCGATATATAGCAGTGGGGCTTTGACGGTCGGCGGCTCCGGCACGCTCAAGATAGCCCCGGGCAGCTTTCAATTTGGTATTTATGCCTCATCGCTGATATTCAACAGCGGATATATTGAGGTGTCGGTCAATTACTCGTCGCATCCCAACGCCATCTATAGCACTTCTACAACTGGCATTACCGTAAACGGAGGATATATTTCCGCCACAGCGGTAGGCACACAAGCTACCTGTTTGTATGCTCCTAATAGCATCGCTATCAATGGCGGTTATGTGACGGCATCAGCATCCAGTTCTGATATGGATTTGTGCCGTGCTGTATGGGTACAAAGCGGCACTGTAACTGTCAGCGGTGGCTACTTGGAGGTAACCAAAGGGAGTCATGGTATTCTGGCATATAACGGTGTTACGAACTCAGGCGGCGTCATCAAATCAACCGGTTGCAGCACATTTGGTATCATGACAACATATAACTCACTTAACTGCACCGGCGGCGTGACGATCGCCAGCGGCACATCGCAAGCAATTTTTGGCAATATCGCCGGCGGTAATTCGGAAAATGTGTATAGCAATGTGGGCGGCACGCTGACGACTCCGGGAACCGGCCTGAGCACTGCCGCAACTACCAGTGCGCTCAAAGGCATCGTCATCGCCAAGACAGCGGTATCGGCCACATCGACTGAAACAGCGCTGAACGGTGCGTATATCAAAACGACCGGGGACGCTGGGGGCACTTATTGTAGTTGGAGTCCGAACGGAGACGCCACCGTCACGGGCGGCAATTATGTGGAATCGGATTGGTATTCGTGCTATTTAGATACTGCACATTCAGTTACCGTAAGCGGAACGCTGGTCGCGCCTGCAAAGGGGTCTTTTTACGCCAGCGCTGCTGCAAACCTGAATGTCTCCGGTAACTTCATTGCGCTGGGAAATAGAAGCAGTAATGATAACAACTATGGAATCCTCACAAGCGGCAGCGTCACAAACACCGGCAATATCGTCGCAACCGGAAATCATGATGCAGTCATCCATGCTGCGAGTTTTTCGCAGACCGCCGGCAGCACGGTTGTGAAAACGGGAACCTATACCGGGTCCATGCAGATCGGCGCGCTGAAAACAACCGGCGATATAACCGTCAGCGACGGTGCGCTTACCGTCGACACGGATTATACAAGTGATAATGCCTTGCTTTGCCAGGGCAATTTAGACGCTTCGGGTACCGGCACCATCACCTGCGCGAACACCGGCGCCTATGGTGCGAAATGTCTCGGAACCGTTACCCTGCCCTCTGATAAAATTGTTCTCGGTTCCGCAGCCGAATACAGCCCGTTGAAAAGAGTATATCATTGGACTAGCAGCGCAATCAACGGCTGTTATACAACTACGCCCTTAACGGAGGAGAATGCAATCCTTGCAAAGGTCGTATTTTTCTCCGGCGTACCCACCGATCCTGCGGTGGCAGTGGGCGAGCAGACCGGCACGCTGACCTATGGTACGGCGGGCAGCGCGACCTTTGCGCTGACGCCGACGCACTTTACCGGCACGCCGACTTATACTGCCGCGTGGTGCACAAGTACCGGCACAGCTGCGTCCGCGCCCACCGGCATCACACTGGCGACCAGCGGATCTACGCTGACCGCCACCACGACGGCAGCGGCAAATGCGGGAACCTATACCTTCAAGGTGACGGCAGCGGATACAAGCGCGAGCGAAACCGCTGAAAGCGCCGTCGTCACTCTGACGATCGGCAAGGCGGCCGCCACAGCCGAGATGCAGGCCGCCGCAACGACGGTTTCCACAACAGCCAAGACAGGCAACACCCTGACGCTGCCGGTGCTCCCCAACGGAGGCGCTTACGGCACGCCGGCGATTGGAACAAATACCAGCACTTTGCTGACGGGCACCCCGTCCGTGGTAAACGGCGTGCTGACTTTTGACACGACAGCGCAAAGTATAGGCACCACCGCCACGATCACCGTCCCCGTGACGGGCTGCACCAACTATAACAACTACACTCTGACCGTGACAGTCACCGCAGCTGCGCCTACCACGGCCACCTTCGATTCCCGCAACGGGACGGCGGCAAGCCAATCCGCCGCCACGCCCGCAAACCCCACATGGGGTTCCTATACCTTCGACGGCTGGTACACCGGCATCGACGGCACGGGCACGAAACTGACCGAAACTCCTGCGTCGGGCACGACCTATTACGCCAAGTGGAAAAACAGCGGCAAGACTGTGCGCACACAGGCGCTGGATTTGGCGGGAACACTCGCGTGGCAGACCGGCTGCACACAAAACGGCACACTCTGGACGAATGCGGATCAGGGCTGGACATGGGATACAAGCAGCAAAACCCTGACCTTGAGCAACGCCACCGTTGACTGCTCTGCGCTGACGGATTGTGCGTACGCAATCCAACTGCCCGACGCCGCCCAAATGGTGCTGACGGACAAAACCCAAAATGTCATCAAGAGCGGAACCGGCGACGAGAAGTCAAACAGTTCCGTTATATCCGGTGATCGAAATAACAGTTACGCTGTGAGAGCGGTAGAAAACAGCTATATGTATGCTGAAATTTACAATGTCACCATCACGGGGAACGGCACGCTGGAAGCGTATTCCGCCAATGTAAATACGCTGATGGGGTCTGGAAACGGCAGTGCTTTATGGGGAAATTTCACAGTGGGTGACGGCAAAGATTCCCCTACAGTCATTGCACAAAGCGGCGATGTGACGACAGCGCAGAATGCACAGTCGGAAGCTATTTACAAACTCGTGGTAAACAGCGGCACTGTTAAAGCAACCGCCGGAGCGGCAATAGGTAAAGACAAGATATATGCGGAAGCAACCTCTTGTGGTATCGAAGGGATAGAGCGGATCTCGGGCGGTGCCGTAACCGTTTTATCCGGCAAGGCGTCAGGTCAGCACGGAAATACGTCCGTCGGTGTAACTATGCTGAATGATATGAGCGGCGGCAGCTTGAATGCCACCTGCGGCACCGCAAAATACGCTTACGGCATTGAACAAATTATCGGAACGATCAGCGGCGGTAAAATTACGGCAGACGGTACGGAAAGCAACGGGAGCTTCGGCATTGGTGAAATTGGACAAATCACCGGCGGCACGATTTATGCATACGGCGGTGCGTCTGGCGTTTTGAGTGTTCCGGCGACAATTCCCAACGCAACGCTCAGCGGCAGCACCGCATATCATGCCGAGGAAACTGCGCTCAGTCCTGCAACGATCCAGTCATTCAAATTAGACGAACATTATACTATACCTACATTTATTGTCGGCGATGCAGCCACAGAAGCTACATCAGCTACGCGTGCAAAGACTGTAAAGATCAGCTTTGCCCCGTCCATCGCCGTGACAACGCAGCCGGCCTCTCCCAGTGCCATGGCCGTCGGCTCCGTTTCCGGCAGTCTGACTGCGGCGGGCACAGCCAGCAACGGCAATTCCGTCAGCTATCAGTGGTATCAGGGAACGCCCGGAACCGGGAAGGCGATTTCCGGCGCAACCTCCGCAACCTACGCGATTCCCACAACGCTCAGCGTGGGAACATATTCCTATTACTGCGTCCTGAAAGCGGAAGGCTGCACGGACGCAACCACCAGCGCTGCCACCGTCACGGTGAATCCCCAGAAGGGCAACCTGACCGTTCATGTCGCCCAGAATAACGCGGCCGTCACAAACGCGACGGTTAAAGTGATGAACAGCGCGACGGAGATCGGCACATTGAGCAGCGGCGCAAATGGCAACTATACATTTGCCGACATCCCATATGGCAACTATAATGTGGTTGTGACGAGCGGGGGTAAAACTGTGACCATCCCCGTGCTGATGGATGCAGCGACCAAAAACGCGGAAGCGGTTATTCCCGGTGTTACCGGCAACGAAAACACCACGGTGGTAACAGTTGGTTCCGCACCCGCCACAACGGCAGATCTTAACCCGCTGTTTGAAAAACCCGTGGCCACCGACCCCGCCAAGGGCATCACAAAGGATGATCAAGACGCGGTTACAGCGGGCGGCACAGTGGAAATCAAGCTGACCGCAACCCAGAAAGAAACAACAGATCCATCCATCAAAACAGATTTCGAAAAGCTCAAGGCACTGGCGAATAACGCAAACGCAAGCTATTTGGTGCTGGATCTGACGGTTACAAAGAGCGTAACGCCTAGCGGCGGAACGCCGACCGTGACCACGCTGACCCAGCTCAACGATCTGGTGGATATCACGGTGGAAGTTCCGGAAGCCATGCGCACCGCATCGACCCGCGCATGCCGCGTGCATAACGGCACGGCCGAAATTTTGACAGCAACACCCAACGCCGATGGGGAAACCGCAACATTCAGCGCGGATTTCCGCTATGTCACCTATCATGTGAAAAACTTCTCTACCTACGCGTTGACCAGCGCCATCACCGCGGCAGCGCCTGCCGGTTCCGAAACTTCGGCTTATTCCATTACCGCGCTTTCCGCGAGCAACGGCAGCGTGAAACTCGGTACCTCCAGCGCAGCCAGCGGCACGAAGGTCACCGTTACCGTCACGCCGAATGAGGGCTATGCGCTCAAGACCCTGACTGTCAAGGATGCCGGCGGCAGCGCCGTCAGCTATACCGATAACAAAAACGGCACTTACACCTTCACAATGCCTGCTTCGGCGGTGACGGTGAGCGCTGTGTTCAGCAAGATTCCCACCAGCCCGGATGTCACCGGCGTTTCCGCTCTTCTGCAAACCGTTGATCATATCAAGTATATCAGCGGCTATCTGGATGGCGCCGTCGGCCCGGAACGGAACATGACCCGCGGTGAGGCTGCGCAGATGTTCTATAACCTGCTTCTCGAGCAGAGCGCGGCAGAAAGCGTGAGATTCTCCGATGTGGCCGATACCCTGTGGTGCGCCAAGGCGATCAATAAGCTGGCCTCTGTGGGCATCATCAAGGGTTATGATAATGGCGCATTCGGCGTGAACGACCCCATCACCCGCGAGCAGTTCTGCGCCATGGCGGTGCGTTTTGCCGCGAAGATCAAGACCGGCAGCGTGGATGGTACCAGCGCCTTCTCTGATGTGAAGAGCGGCACCTGGTCTTATGACAGCGTGATGACCGCGGCATCGCTGGGCTGGATCAACGGCTATTCGGACGGCAGCTTTGGCCCGCAGGATAACATCACCCGCGCGCAGGTCGTCACCATCGTCAACCATATGCTGGGCCGCGCGGCGGATAAGAGCTTTGTGGATGCCTCCGCCGGCGTCAAGACCTTCTCTGATCTGAGCAAAGCTCACTGGGCATATTATGACCTTATGGAAGCCGCCAACGCCCATGATTACAAAACTTCGGGCGGCAGCGAGACCTGGAGCGCATTGAAGTAAGCATAACGCTCTGCCGGTTCGGCAGGGATGATAAATGCCTCGGATCTTTCGTTCCACAGCAAAAAATAATTGCATGAATTGACGCAAAGAGCCAAAGCAGCAGCCTGCTTTGGCTCTGCGTCTGTCATAATCGAAACATCCGCGCCGCAGCGTTTCATTGTGAGGGCAGCTAATTGCCATACGAATATTTCAATCTTATGTAAAAGGAGGGAAGCCGGTTGCTGCCAACCGGCTTCCCTCTTTTTATGCGACAGCATGTCGAAGGCGGTGTATCAAAAAAGCCTTGCATCGGCCTGAAAATGGGGCGGCATAACATAAAAATCGGGTTGGGAAAGATCTTATCTTTTCCAACCCGATAATTCTGGCGTTCCCGGGGAGATTCGAACTCCCGACCTTCCGCTTAGGAGGCGGACGCTCTATCCAGCTGAGCTACGGAAACAGGTCACAGATGGCTTTTTGTTATAACAAAAAGATCATATAATGCGCCCGTGCGGCGGCATGGAAAGCATGCGCCGGGCGGCCGCTTGAAAACGGCAAAAGCCAAAGCCCGATGATCGATCTCATCGCCATCGAGCCATCTGCTTTTACAGTATAGCAATATCGAAAAAAACTTGCAAGGAAAAACGGAAAAACAAGAGAAAAACAGCCGAAACCAGGGCGGTCATCTCATGCAGGCGGGGTCGATGCTCACTTCGCCCGAGCTGAGTTCTTCGGTTTCGCCGCTGTCATATTGCACAAGCAGACCGCATTGCGGCGTGATGGAAAGCACCTTTGCGCGGCGGGGCGGCTGGCGCAGAACCTCCACGGTTTTGCCCGCCAGGGGGCAGCGGCGGCGGTAATCGGCAAGCATTTCTTCGCCGCGGCATTCTTCTTCCAGGCGGCTCAGCCGGCGGATCATGGCGGCGGCAAGGCGGCTTCTGGTGATCTCGGGGGGGCATTGCTCAAACAGCGCCCCGGCGATGGAGCTCAGCTCGGGCGGATACCCTTCTTTGGGCGCTTTCAGGTTCACGCCGATGCCCGCGATCACATATTCGGGCAGCTTGGTTTCCAGATCCATCGAAGCCTCGGTGAGGATGCCGCATACCTTTTTGCCCTGATAGTAAAGGTCGTTGACCCATTTGATGGCCGGGCTGATGCCGCAGATTTCTTCGATGGCGCGGCAGGTCATCACCGCGGCGGCCGTGGTGATGCGGATGCTTTCTTCCGCCGACATCTGCGGGCGCAGCAAAACGCTGAGATAAATGCCGCCCTCGGGGGAAAAGAAGCTTCTGCCCCGCCGCCCCTTGCCGCCCGTCTGGCGCGAAGCGATGACAAAGCTGCCGGCGGGCGCGCCCTGCTGGGCCAGTTTTTTGGCCACGGTGTTGGTGGAATCGGTCTCCTGCAAAACCGTCAGCCGCGCGGGGTCAAAATCGGGCAGCAGCGCCAGCAGGCTTTGGGTGGTGATAATGTCGCTGTCCTGTTCCAGCCAATAACCTTTTCCCGTTTCCGCGCCGATGCGGTGCCCTTCTTCCCGAAGGCTGCTCACGGCTTTCCATACCGCCGCGCGCGAAACCCCCAGCCGCCGCGCCGTTTCTTCGCCCGAAATGGCTTTGCCCCGAAGGTTTTCAAGAAGCGTCAGCATTTCCTGCTTGACCGTCATTTGCTCATCCCCTTTTCATTCTTTTTTTAAGTATAACAAAGCCGCGGTATCTGTCAACCGAAAAAAGGCACAGCCGGGCGGCAGAAGGTCGAAAATCGCTTCCAAAGGCTTGCGCAGACCTGTTTGCGGCCGATTTTTTGAAAAAAGACGAAAAACCATGAAAATAAAGGTGTTCCCTTTTCAAAATTTGAACTATAATAAATTTATATGCGGAAAACAGAAGTTTTTTGCCGCTGCGGCGTCATCAACGGCCGGCCCGGAAAACACCGTGGGGCATGGCGGGGCCGGGCGCAGCCGTTCGGCGGGCAAAAGACTGAAACACTGGCAAAGTCAGCTTTGGCCCGTGATCGCTGCGGGCCAAAAACCACAACCGGATCTGCTTTGATTTTACAGGGAGAGTGGGGGCCTGCCTTATGTGGCATACAGAAACCGATCTGTTTGCGTTGATCCTTTTCGTCATCATGCTCAATAAAAGCCTGCGGCGAACCGGCAAACCCGATCGTCAGCAAAAAATGCTGATCGTAGTGCTGGCGGTGAGCATGCTCAACTGCTTTGTGGATTATATTTCATCCACAGCCATGAATTTTCAGGATAACTGGCTGCTTTTTGAAAGCTCGCTGACGCTTTATTTTGCGCTGATGCCCACGGTGACGGCCATCTGGATGATCTATATGCTCATGCTGATCAATGACGATCAAAGCGCGGCGCGGATGCGGCGGCAGATCGTGCTGGTGCTGCTGCCCGTGGTCTGCTATTCTCTGGTGGCGCTGAGCAACCCCTGGAACGAATGGTTTTTCTCGCTGACAAAAGAAATGGAATATTCCCGCGGGCCGCTGTTCTGGCCGCTGGCCATCGGCTTTTATGGCGCATATTCGGTGCTGGGGCTGGTGATCCTCGTCTGCAACCGCAAAAAAGTGACGCCCCGCTCGAATATGCTGTTCCTTTCCACCTTTTTTGTGTCATCCATCTTCCTGCTGTTGATCCAGGTGATCATCCCCGGCTGTCTGATCTCTGAACTGTCTTATGCGGTGCTGTTTATTTTCTGCGACGCCACGGTGGAAGAAGAAAGGCGCAATCAGCTGGTGCAGAAAATACAGGAACAGAACCTCGAATTGGCCGAAGCGGCCAAAAAAGCGGGCGCGGCCAGCGAAGCGAAAAGCGATTTTCTTTCGCGCATGAGCCATGATATCCGCACGCCCCTCAACGGCATCATCGGCATGACCTATCTCACCCAGAAGATGGCGCTGCCCGAAGAAGCAAAAAAGAATCTGGAAAAGATCAGCACTTCTTCCAAATTCCTGCTGGGGCTTGTCAATGATATTCTGGATATGTCGAAGATGGAAAGCCAGAAGATCGAATTGCATCCCGAACCTTATTTTTTCGAAGATTTTCGGATGTATCTGGAAGCGGTCATCCGCCCCCTCTGCGAAGAAAAGCGCCAGAACTTTGTTTTTGACGCCGGAGAGATCGAAGGGCTGGTGCCCATTGTGGATATCACCCGCATCAACCGCATCTATTTCAACCTGCTTTCCAACGCGGTGAAATATACGCCCGAAGGCGGCACCATCACGCTGAAGATCCGTGAAAAGCTCGTTTCCGAAGGTATGATGGAATTCACGGTGACGGTGGGCGACAACGGCATCGGCATCAGCCAAGAGTTCCAGAAGCATCTGTTTGAACCCTTTGTGCAGGAAGACCGTGTGGATACTTCCGAAATGCGCGGAAGCGGGCTGGGCCTTGCCATTGTGAAAAAAACGGTGGAGGCCATGAACGGCGAAATCACGGTGGAAAGCGAAAAAGGCAAAGGTTCCCGCTTTACGGTGACGATCGCCTCCCCCTGCGTCAAGCGTGAAGAAACGGTTCAGAAAAAGGCGGAAATTCGGGCGGAACCCGCAAGACAGGCCAAGATCCTGGCGGGCGGGCATATTCTCTTATGCGAAGACCATCCCCTCAACCAAGAGATCGCCAAGGCGCTTTTAGAAGAAAAGGGAATGATCGTTCATATCGCCGAAAACGGGCAGGAAGGCGTCAACGCTTATCTGGCCGCGCCCGCGGGCTTTTATCAGGCGGTTTTGATGGATATTCGCATGCCGGTGATGGATGGTTTCGCGGCGGCCCGCGCCATCCGCGCGCTGAAACGGCCCGATGCCCAAACCCTGCCCATTATTGCCATGACGGCGGATGCCTTTGAAGAAGATATCAAAAAATGCGCCGAAGCGGGCATGAACGCCCATATCGCAAAACCCATCGAACCGGAAAAGCTTTATGCCTGCCTTGAAAAAGCGCTGGCCGGGGGCCGCGCAGGGAAGGTTCCAAACCGCTCCCTTTGATCGGCCGATCGGTCAAGATGAAAAAACTCCCGTTTGCCTGCTGCAAACGGGAGTTTTCTTGTTTTACGCGCACCGGCCAAAGGCTTAATCGGCCAATATTTTGGGCCAGCAGCAAAAACCGATCTCCAGCGCTTTTTCTTCCTTCAGCTGAAAATCGGCATAGCGGCAAAACCAGCATTCGCGGGTGGGGGGCACCAGGCTTTTGCGCGGCGCAAAACAGGCGCAGCAAAAATCGGGATAGACCTCGCCGCCTGTTCTCTGGGTGGGGGCCGGCGGCTGATGACGGATGGGCTGCGGCATAGGATCCACCTCCTTTTCTGCTGTCAGCATAGCAAATCTGCGGGGTATCGGGCGGTGTTTGTGATGATTTGCGCGGTTTTGGGGATATTCTGCTGTCGTTTTTTCAAAAGGATATGATAAAATGAAACTGTAATCTGATCGGCGGAGGAAAACCATCATGCTGCATATTGCCATCTGCGATGACGAGCAGGTTTGTCTGAACGAAATCAAAACGCTTCTGCTTTCTTTTATGCAGCAGAAGGATATCGAAACAGAGGTTTCGGCGTTTTCTCATCCGTTCGAGCTTTCCGCCGCTTTTGAAAAAGGGCAGCTGTTCGAGATCTATCTGCTGGATGTTTATATGCCGGGGATGACGGGCATCACGCTGGCGCAGGAATTGAGAAGCCGCGGCATCCGTTCCCCCATCATCTTTTTCACCTCTTCGGCCGATCACGCCCTGGAAGCGTTCGGCGTGGGCGCGGTGCAATATCTGATGAAACCGCTGCAGCGGCAGGCTTTTTTCGCCGCCATGGAAACGGCCCTTGAAAAAGTGGGTTCGCGCCGGCGGCGGCAGCTGATCTTCAAATCGGGCGGTTATTACCACGCGGTGGAACCGCATGAGATCCTTTTTTCCGAAGCGAAGGGCAACTATGAAAACCTGCATCTGCAAAACGGCGATATTCTGCCTGTGCGCATGACGGCGGGGGAGCTTTATGAACAGCTGGCGCCCGCAGGCTGCTTTATCCGCTGCGGCGCTTCCTATATCCTCAACCTGGCCCATGCCAGGCGCCTGAACCCCAAGTTTGTTTTGATGGCGGATGGATCGGAGGTCCCCATTCCGCGCGGGGCCTTTCCCGAACTGAAAACCCGCTATTTTGAATTTTTCAGCCGGTGGGAGGGATAACGCATGACGCCGATTTTGATCTGGAATTTCATCACCGCCGTTTCGGGCGGATATGCGGCGGCGCATCTTGCCCCGCAAAAATTCGGCAAAACCGTTACCGCGCTGATCTGGGCGGCCTATACTCTGGCGCTGGTGCGGCTTTCCGCGCTGCTGCCCGCCGCCCTTCCGCCCCGCCCGCTGCCGCAGTGCCTGCTGGCGTTTCTGCCGGTGAGCGGGCTGCTGATCGTGATTTTCATGGCCACCACCCGCGGCCGAACCGATGTGCGGCTGTTTCTGATTTTCAGCTATATGGCGCTGCAAAGCAGCTGCGCGGGGCTGATGGAATATCTGACGGTGTTCGTGTTCCGCTCGAACCTGATGTGGGGTCTGGCGGCTTATACCGCCATGATGGCCGTGATGATCGTTTTTCTGCTTCGGAAGCTGATGCCCGCTTTTCGCGAAGCGGCCGCCGAAGTGCGGGGCAACTGGGGCATCATGACGGCGCTGATCGCCCTGTTCACCTTTACCATCACCACCTATTTCGTCTTCCCCAACCGGATGCGCAATTATACCGCATCCGGCGCCGTGGGGCTTCCGCTCACCATCCTTTTGTTTTTCATCTGTTTTTACGGCCTGATCGTCAGCCTGCGCAACAGCGTGGTCACGGGCCGCAGCCGCATCATCAAAACACAGGTGGAAATGCTCACCCAGCAGGTGGAATCACAGCGCAGGATGACGGAAGAAGCCCGCCGCAGCCGCCACGACCTGCGCCACCATAATTCCGTGCTCATGGCTTATGCCGAAAAGGGCGATCTGAAAGGGCTTATGCATTATCTCGAGCAGCAGACCGCCGCGGCGGATGCGGCCCGCGAAATGATCTATTGCGAAAACGATATGCTCAACACCGTGCTTTCCATCTATACCGAAAAAGCGCGGCAAAAAAAGCTTCGGGCCGGCGTTTTTGCCCAGGCCGCCAAAGATCTGCCCATCTCAGACCCCGATCTGGTGGCAATTGTGGCCAATTTATATGAAAACGCCATCCACGGGGCCGAAGCTTCCGGCTGCGAAAACCCCGAGATCGGCGTGACCATCCATCCCAAAGGGGGGCGGCTGGTGGTATGTGTGAAAAATTCCTGCGCACCGAAGCTGGTTTTCGACGGCGCTTTTCCGCCCGAGCTGCAGGGCATCGGCATCAGCAGCGTGCTGGCCACCGCCGCGCGCTATGGCGGCGAATGCGATTTTTCGGCGGCGGAGGGCGTTTTTACGGCCGTTGTTTTGCTGGAATGCCCCCCGGCAGGGCCGCAAAAGGAAACGGTTCAAAGGGGCTTTTGACCGTTTTTTAGAAGGAAAACAGGGTTATTTTACGCCGAAAGGCGTTAAAAATAGTTGCTTTGAAGTCTATTTTAACAGAAAGTCAGGTAAAAACAGCATGAAAAGATCTGCGAATGTTTTTTTGAGGGTGGGCTGCGGTTTATTGGCCGCGGTGATGACGCTTTCGCTGGCCGCTTGCGGCAAACAGAAGACCACCGCCGCGAAAACAACGGAAAGCGCCGCAAAAGATCAGGATAACGAAGCGCTGACCCTCGACAACGCCAAATGGAATTATGATGCCGACCATGATGTTTACTGGCAGGTGGGCGTTTCCTATTGCGCCGCCCCCCAGGCCCCCGAAGTGGAAACCATGGGCATCTATGTGCCCGGCGCTTATATGAAGGCGACGGCCAATGCCGATGGCGCCACTTACACCTGCACCCCCAGCGACAGCGGCAAAGTGGGCGATTATTCCGCCAAGACCGCGCCGGTGGTGCTGCCCGTCAACACGCCGGGCTATTCGGCTTCGGCGGCGCCGGGCGAATTCAGCTATGATTCCGTGGCCGAATATCTGGAAGCGGGGTTCGTTTATCTTCAGCCCGGGCTGAGGGGCCGTTCCAGCATGGGCGGCACAGCCGAGAACCAATCTTACAGCGGCGGCGCGCCCTGGGGCGTCACCGATCTGAAAGCGGCCATCCGCTATTGCCGCTTTAACGCGGGGCTGCTGCCCGGCGATATGGAAAATGTCTATACCTTCGGCATGAGCGGCGGCGGCGCGCAAAGCGCTTTGGCGGGCGCCACCGGCGACAGCCCGCTGTATACCCCTTATTTGGAAGCCATCGGCGCGGCAATGACCACCGCAAAGGGCAAAGAGATCAGCGACGCCGTGACGGGTTCCATGTGCTGGTGCCCCATCACCAGCCTGGATGAGGCAGACGAAGCCTATGAATGGAACATGGGCCAGTTTGCTTCTGCCGACAGCCGCGCGGAAGGCACCTTCGGCGCGCAGCTTTCCAAAGATCTTGCCGCGGCTTATGCCGAATATATCAACGCTTTGAAGCTGAAAAACGGCAAAACCGCGTTGAAGCTTGAAGAATCTTCCGATGGGGTCTATCAGGCGGGTTCCTATTATGATTACCTGCTGTCGGTGACCGAAACCTCGCTGAACAATTTTCTTGCCGATACCACCTTCCCCTATACCGAAACCCAGATGGCCCAGTTCCCCGGCGGTTCCACCGGCGGCATGGGCGGCGCGGCGGGCACACGCCCCGCGCTGGGCAGCATGCCCGGGGTTCTGGGCGGCGGCACTTCCGCCGGCACCACCTATAACACGGCGGAAGAATATATCGCTTCGCTGAACGCCGACACCCAGTGGGTCACCTATGATGCGGCCGCCAACACCGCCAAGATCACCGATCTGGCCGCTTTCGCCAAAATCTGCAAAACCGCCACAAAAGGGTTGGGCGCTTTCGATGAGCTTGACCGCGGGCAGGGTGAAAACAACCTTTTCGGCAACGGTCAGGGCAACAGCTATCATTTCGACAAGGTTTTGGCCCAGCTGCTGAAGAAAAACGAATCGGCCTATTCCGCTTTCAGCGATTGGCAGGCTTCTTATGTTTCCGATTATGAAACCGATCTGGCGCTGAAAGATGATCTGGGCGTTTCGATGGAAACCCGCGTGAATATGTATAACCCCATGTATTTCTTATCGGATTATTATGACGGATGCGGCACTTCCACCGTGGCCAAGCATTGGCGCATCCGCACGGGCGCGTTCCAATCCGACACCGCCCTGACCGTGGAAACCAACCTGGCGCTGGCGCTGCAAAACACCGACGGCGTTGACGATGTGGATTTCGCCACCGTTTGGGGCATGAAGCATGTGATGGCCGAACGCACCGGCGACAGCACGACGAATTTCATCGATTGGGTCAACACCTGCGTGAAAGGATAAGCCCGATCGCCGCAAAATTTGACAGAACGCAGCAACAAAGCAGCAGGCGCGGCCCCCGAAAAAGGGGCCGCGCCTGCTGCTTTATCCGTTATTCGCTTGTTTATCGGGCGAGAAAAGCGGTTCAATCTTCGTCGGCGTGATCGCGGCGGATGAGTTCTTTGAGCCCTTCGATGGCGGCGCGGATGGCAAGATCGGTGTCGGTGCATTCCGCATCGCTCATGCCCGCCTGCCGCCGCTCCTGGTTCCATAAAACGGCGAAAAGCGCGCCCGCGCGCAGCCCCAGCACGGCGGAGGTGACGAACACGGCGGCGCTTTCCATCTCGCTGGCCAGAACGCCCGCCTGTTTCCACGCTTCCCACTTGGCCAAAAGCTCCTGTGCCACGGGCATGCGCCCGGGGTCATGCTGGCCATAGAAGGAATCTTTGCTTTGCACCACGCCGGTGTGCACGCTTCCGCCCGTTTGATCGATGATGTTTTTGGCCCCGCGGCGCAAAGCGGAGGTCACTTCAAAATCGGCCGCGGCGGGATATTCGATGGGCATATAATGAAGGCTTGTGCCTTCCTGACGCACGGCGGCCGTGGCCACCACCACATCCCCGCCCATTACGCTCAGATCGATGCCGCCGCAGGTGCCCACGCGAATGACGGTGTGCACGCCGCAGGAAGCCAGCTCTTCCACCGCGATGGCGGCGCTGGGGCCGCCGATGCCTGTGGAACAGACAGAAACCCGCTCGCCGCAAAGCGAGCCGGTATAGGTGACAAATTCGCGGTTTTGAGCCACGAAACGGGCATCATCCAGATAGGCGGCGATTTTTTCGCAGCGGCCCGGGTCGCCCGGCAGAAGGCAATAGCCCCCCACATCGCCGCGGCTGATGGTCAGATGCATCTGGCGTTTCAGCAAGTCCATGAAGATCCCTCCTGCTGCGGTTCCACCGCTTTGATGTTTTTTTCGGCTTTTTGCCGTGGCAGCATCACTTCGCGGCCGCAGCTTTCACATTTCAGCTTGAAATCCATCCCCACGCGGGTGATGCGAAAACGGTTGCAGCCGCAGGGATGGCTTTTCTTCATAATGACAAGATCGCCTACCTGATAATCCATAAAACGGTTCCTCCTTATCGATGACGCTCTAAAGGGCAAGATGCCCGCCGAAGCAGCAAAAGCGGCCGGCGCCGCAGCGGGCCGTGAAATTGAAAATAACTGTATTGCAGTTATTTTATCACGATTGCGCATAAAAGAACACCAAATGTTTCGCAACATTGGGGGCAGCGCGGCATATAGATGAAAAGCAGAGGATACACTAAAAAGGAGGAATCAAGCTTATGCCTCAAGGAATCTATTTGCCCGAAGGCTGTTTTTGGGAAACTCCCCAGTGCCGCCGTTATCATACATCGGCTGCGTTAGAGCGCGCCGCGGCAGAAGGCACGATTTTAGAAGGTCTTGTCACGGTATGCGATCAGGCGCATAACCTGATCGTCGATTGCAACGGCATCACCGGCATCATCCCCCGAAGCGAAGCGGCATTGGGGCTGGAAAGCGGCGCCACCAAAGAGATCGCGGTGCTTTCGCGGGTTGGCAAACCCGTGGCGTTTCAGGTGATGGGCTTTGTGGGCGGCCGCTGGATCTTTTCGCGCAGCCGCGCCCAGCTGAAGGCCCAGCAATATTTCATGCAGAATCTGCGGCGCGGGGATGTGGTGAAAGCCCATGTGACCCATCTGGAACCCTTTGGCGCGTTTGTGGATATCGGCTGCGGGCTGATCTCGCTGATCGGCATTGAACATATCTCTGTTTCGCGCATTTTTCACCCGCGCGAGCGTTTCACCGAGGGCCAGTGGATCTGGGCGGCGGTCAGCGGGGTGGATGTGATGAAAGGGCGCGTGATGCTGACCCACAAAGAGCTTCTTGGCACATGGGAAGAAAACGCGGCGGGCTTTTCCGCGGGCGAAACGGCTTGCGGCATTGTGCGCGGCAACGAAGATTACGGCGTTTTTGTGGAACTGACCCCCAACCTTTCGGGGCTGGCCGAAAAGAAAGAAGGCATGCGCGAGGGCATGGGCGTTTCCGTTTATATCAAATCGATCCTGCCCGATAAAATGAAGATCAAGCTGATTATCATCGATCAGCTGGAGCTGCCGCCTTCGGGGCTTTTGCGGCCCGAGCATTACCGCATCACCGAAGGAAGGCTGGAGCGGTGGCAGTATTCCCCCGTGGAAAAAAACGGCCGCGTGACGGAAACACGCTTTGATGAAGATCCGCCCGAAGCGCTGTGAGCCGCGGCCCGGCGGGCGGCAAGTTTTCGCAGCGCCCCGCCGCTTTCTGCGCGGCTTTCGGCCAAAGCCGCCGCCGAGAATGCGTGAATTTGCTTTTCTGTTTAAAATGCGCCGTATCCCATTTGGGATACGGCGCATTTGGTTTAAAAAGACTCACTCCATCTATTCATGCCTTGAGGCGGGGACGCGAAAGAAAATTCCCGCGGGGGATTAAAGCTGGATCTCCATGCCTGCGTGCAGGGCTTTCAGGTTCACTTCCAGCATTTTTGCGGGCAGGTTTTCGGCCAGGATAGAATCCCAATCGATCTCTTTCAGGCCGAAAGCGGCGATCAGCGCGCCCAACAGCACGATATTCATTGTGCGGGGGTTGCCCACCTGCTGGGCGATGCCTGCGGCATCCAGCACGCGGGTATCGAAGCAGGCTTTCATGGCTTCCAGTGTGCCCTGGGGATATTCGGCTTCGCCGATGGCGATGGGCAGAGAAGCGATCTCATAATCGTTGACAACGGCGATGCCGTTGGGTTTGAGGAAAGGCGACCAGCGAACGGCTTCCATTTTTTCAAAGGCAACCAGAACATCGGCCTGGCCTTCGCCCATCACGGGGGAATAGACCTTATCGCCATAGCGGATGGTGGTGGAAACACTGCCGCCGCGTTGGGCCATGCCGTGGATCTCACTCATTTTCACATCATAGCCCGCGCGCAGCAGGCCGTTGGTCAAAATTTTGCTCACGAGGATGGTGCCCTGACCGCCGACACCCACCAGAAGAATGCTTTTTACATTGCTCATGATTATTCACCCACCTTTTCAATTGCGCCGAATTTGCAGACTTGCTGGCAAACGGTGCAGCCCACGCAGAGCGTCGGGTCGATAAACGATTTGCCGTTCTTCATCATAATGGCCGGGCAGCCGACTTTTGTGCACATTTTGCAGGAAACGCACTTATCGGTGTTCACGCGGCAGAGGCCCTTTTCATGCTTGATGCCTTTGATGAGCAGGCAGGGGCGGCGCGTGATGATGGCGGCGGGAACTTCGCTCTGTTCCGCTTCGCGAACGGCTTTTTCCATGGCTGTCAAATCGTTGGGGTCAACGATGATGATATGTTCAAAACCAAAAGCGCGCAGGATGTTTTCAATATCCACGGGCTTTACCTGATCGCCCATCAGGTTATGATCGGTGCCGGGGTTCTGCTGGTGGCCGGTCATGGCGGTGATGCTGTTATCGAGAACGCAGGGGATCACATTGCCCTGGTTATACATGATTTCCAGCGCGCCGGTCATGCCGCTGTGGAAGAAGGTGGAATCGCCCAAAACGCCGAAGATCTTTTTCTTTTCGCCCTTCATCATGAAGGCTTTCGACATGCCCATGCCGGCCGAGAAGCCTGCGCCCATGCAGATGCAGGTGTCAACGGCTTCCAGAGGCTTCGCCGAACCCAGCGTATAGCAGCCGATATCGCCCGTGATGACGGCATCCTTGCGCTTGGAAAGCGTATAGAAGAAGCCGCGGTGGGGGCAGCCGGGGCAAAGAACGGGCGGGCGGCCCACAACGGGGCAATCCACTTTCTTTGTTTCGGGTTTCTGGCCGAAAATGGCGGCGCGCACGATTTCGGGGTTCAGTTCATAGGTGTTGGGGATCTTTTCCTTGCCGATGCAGGGGATGCCCGCGGCCTTGATCTGTTCTTCCATGAAGGGTTCGAGCTCTTCCACCACATAAAGGGTTTCCACTGTGGCGGCGAATTTCGAGATCAGATCCATGGGCAGGGGGTTGGTGAAGCCGAGCTTCAGATAAGAAGCGTCGTCGCCGAACACTTCATGGGCATATTGATAAGCAACGCCGGCTGTGATGACGCCGATCTTGCCGTTGCCTTTTTCGATGCGGTTGAGTTTGGAAGTGTTGGCATAAGCCTCCATCTCTTTCAGGCGTTCTTCCAGGCGCATATGATGCACTTTGGCGCGGGCCGGTGTGGCGGCATATTTCTGAAGATCGCGCGCATAGGGCTTATCGGCCACTTCATGGCGTTCGCCCAGTTCCACGATGCTCTTGGAATGGCAGACGCGGGTGGTCATGCGGAACAGCACGGGAATATCGAATTTTTCGGAAACTTCATAAGCTTCCGCCATGAAATCCTTGCATTCCTGGCTGTCGGAAGGTTCGATCATGGCGAGCTTTGCGAATTTCGCATAATAGCGGTTATCCTGTTCGTTTTGGGAAGAATGCAGATCCGGATCATCGGCGGTGACGATGACGAACCCGCCGTTGACGCCCAGATAGGCCGAAGTGAACATGGGGTCGGCCGCAACATTGAGGCCCACATGCTTCATGGCGGTGATCGAGCGAACACCGGCGATGGCGGCGCCATAGGCGACTTCCAGCGCTACTTTTTCGTTGGGCGCCCATTCGCAATAAAGCGAATCTTTATAATTGGGCAGGTTTTCAAAAATTTCGGTGCTGGGGGTTCCGGGATAAGCAGAGCCCACTTTCACACCGGCTTCATAGGCGCCTCTGGCAACGGCTTCGTTGCCTGTCATCAGCTGTTTCATGATAAGTTTCCCCTTTCTGTTTATGCCTGCGTCCGGGCGATGATGCAGCCCAGCGCGATGGAGTTTCGTTTGGTTTCTGCGGTGTCGGCGCGGCTGACCAGAATGATGGGCACAGTGGCCCCCATGATGATGCCCGCCGAAGCGGCGTTTGCGAAATAGGTGAGGGTTTTGCCGATGCCGTTGCCCACTTCATAGGTCGGCACCAAAAGAATATCTGCCTTGCCGCCGCCTTCGCCGGCATAGCCCTTGTGATGGCAGGCTTCGGGGCTGATGGCAAGGTCGAGGCCCACGGGGCCTTCCACATGAAGGCCAAGCGGTTCAAAACGCTCGGTCATGTGGGCCAGCGCGTCGGCATCCACCGTGGCCTGGATCTTCGGGTTGACCACTTCCGCACCGCAGACGCAGGCGGCATAAGTCTTTTCCATGCCCATGGCGCGGCAGACATGCGCGGCGTTTTCAAGGATATCGGCTTTTTGCTCTAAATTGGGATAGGTGTTCATGCCGCCGTCGGTCAGATAGAGAATGCGATCGAAGTTCGGCATTTCATAAAGCATCACATGGCTGATGAGCCGCCCTGTGCGCAGGCCGTGTTCTTTATCGATCACGGCACGCATCAGATCTGCTGTGCCGAGGATGCCCTTCATCAGAAAATCGGCGTTGCCGCCGCGGATCTGCGCCACCGCCAAAGCGGCGCATTCGGCCGGGGTCTGGGCTTCGATGATCTGATAATCCGCTTCCGATTCGCCCAGCCGGGCGAGAATCTCGCGGGTCTTCGCGCCATCGCCCACCAAAACCGCGCTGCAAAGGCCCAGCGCGCGGGCCTGGCTGACCGCCTTCAAAACATCTTCATCGTGAGAAGCCGCCACCGCAAGGCGCATGGTCTTGCCTTTCTGGGCTTCCTGTGTCAGCTGCGATAAATTTTTGATCATTGTTCGTTCTCCTTTGCTTCATAGTTACGCGCCGTTTCTTCGCCGCATAACACCCGATAGGCGCCGGCGGCCAGCGAGGCCATTTCTTCTTCGCCGGCGAAGATCAGCAGCGGGGCCAGAAAGCCCACGCGCTCTTCAATGGCGGCGCAAAGCTTTTTCGAATAGGCCATGCCGCCCGTCAGCACGATGGCGTCGATCTTGCCCTTCAAAACGGTGGCCATGGCGCCCATATCCTTGCAAAGCTGATAAGCCAGCGCGTCAAATAAAAGCGCCGCCTGCTCATCGCCCTGTTCGATGCGTTTTTCCACTTCTCTCAGGTCGCGGGTGCCCAGATAGGCCCCCAGACCCGCGCCGCCCGCAAGTTCGCGCTTGACTTCGTTTTTGCTTCTGCCCGAAAAACAATATTCGATCAGCTGGGTCACGGGCAGGCTGCCGGCGCGATCCATCGAAAACGCGCCTTCGTCTTTTACATTATAAACATCGATGACCCGCCCCAGATGATGGGCCGCCACCGAAACGCCGCCGCCCAGATGCGCCACGATCAGCTCGGTTTGCTCATAGGGCTTGCCAAGCTGCCCGGAAGCGCGGCGCGCCACGCTTTTTTGGTTGAGCGCGTGGAAAAAGCTTTGGCGCTGAAAGGCGGGGTGGCCCGAGATCCTTGCCACGGGTTCCAGCTCATCCACCGAAACGGGGTCGAGGAAAAAGGCGGGCAGCTGATATTCGCGGGCCAGGCGGTCGGATAAGATCACGCCCAGGTTCGAAGCGTGTTCGCCCATGCGCGCGTGCTTGAGGTCATCCACCGCGGCGCTGTTGATGCGGTAAGTGCCCGAGGGGATATGGCGCAAAAGCCCGCCGCGCCCCACAACGGCATCCATCTCATCCATCCGATAGCCGGCCTGCGCCAGTTCGCGCAGGATCACATCGTGGCGGAAATCTTCCTGATCGATGATCTTGGAAAACGGCGCCAGTTCCTGCTGGCTGTGTTCGATATTGATCTTGAATTTTTCATTCAGATCTTGGAAAACAGCGATTTTCGTCGAGGTTGCCCCCGGATTGATCACAAGAATTTGCATGAAAACCTCCATGTTGTTCCGCATAGTGGAACGATGTTCTTAAAAATAAGAAAAACAAAACCCATACTCACGATTTGCCGGGAATGTTCTGACAGACAGAACAATGTTCTTAAAAAAGGCCGCAAAAAGAAGCATGGTGATTTTCCATGTATATTTGCATGATAACGCTTTGCAAAAACCCTGTCAAGGGATGGAAAACACCAAAATAGAAAAAGAAAATTTAGCTATTATTGCCTCATTTTAAAAAAAGAAAGCGGCGGCGGCTTTTGCTTGCCCCTGCGGCACGCTTGTGATATGATTTTAACAAGATAATCAGAGAGGGAAAAAACATGGCGAAAGAAGAAAACACCATTGCCGCCGTGGATCGGGCGGCGGATATCTTAGATTATTTATATGAAAAGGGCGCCGAATGCTCTGTTTCGGCCATTTCGGCCGACCTGCAGCTTTATAAAAGCACGGTGCATCGCATGCTGCAAACGCTCAAAGCCCGGGGCTATGTTTATCAGAACCCCGTGACCAGCCACTATGGCCTTGGTCTGCGGCTTTTTCTGCTGGGCAGCCGTGTGCAGCAAAACACCGCCACGGTGGAGCTTGTCAAGCCCGTGGCGCAGGAGCTGGTGGCCAAATATAACGAATGCGTTCATATCACGGTGCCATACAGCCTGTCGCCCCCCACAGAAGCGCCCAAACAGCTGCTCATCGGCAAGATCATGAACCCGAACAATGTGCTGACGGTGGCGCCGCCCGTGGGCGCGGTGACTTTCTGCCACAGCTCGGCCAGCGGAAAATGTATGATGGCCTTTTCGCCCCATGGCGCGCAGGCGCGCCAGAACAGGCCCGCTTTGACGGCCCTCACTTCCTGCACCATCACCGATTGGGGCAAGCTGGAAGAGCAGCTGGAAGCGATCCGCCGCAACGGTTATGCCGAAGAAGACGGCGAAACGGAAATGGGCCTTTCCTGCACGGCGGTGCCCGTGATGGTTCGCGGCGGCCTGATGCTGGTGCTCAGCGTTTCGGGCCCCACGGCGCGGCTGCGCTCGCTGCCAGCCCAAGAGCTGGTGGCCGATCTGAAAAAAGCGGCCGATGAACTTTCGGCGCTGTTTTCTTAGTTTTCCCATCAAAAGCCCCCGCCGGGCGGCCCGCAAGAAAGCCGAAAGCGTGAAAACGGAGCGGGCAGAGCCGCCGAGGCGCGCCTTTGGGCGAAACCGCCGGGCTGGCCCCCGGGGCGCGGCGAAAAAGCTTTTTGGTAAACGAAGCGCCCGAGAAGCGCTTTTTATCAAAACAGAGAGAATCATATAAAGAAGGATTGAGGAACAAATGAAGAAAATCTTGATGCTGACCACCGGCGGCACCATTGCCTCGCTGCCCACCACCGAAGGGCTGGCCCCCAGCGGCGCCGATACCATTCTTTCCCGCATGGGCCCCACGGCCGAAGCTTATGATGTGGTCACCCGCGAGATCATGACGCTGGATTCCACCAACATCCAGCCCGAAGAATGGAAACTGATCGCCGGGGCGATCTATGAAGAACTGAAAAATTATGACGGCATCGTGGTCACCCACGGCACCGATACCATGGCTTATACGGCCTCGATGATGTCGTTCATGCTGCGCAATCTGCCTATCCCCGTGGTGTTCACCGGTTCGCAGGTGCCCATCGCCAAACCGCTTTCCGACGCGCCGCTGAACCTTTCCTGCGCGCTGGCCATGGCGGCTTCGGGCGTTCCCGGGCTGTTTGTGGCCTTTGACCGCAAGATCATTCTGGGCAGCCGCGCCGTCAAGGTGAGAACCACCGCGTTCGATGCCTTTGAAAGCGTTAATTGCGATTATGCGGGCGTGGTCAATTCTTCGGGCCTTGTCATCAACCGCCATGTGATCCCCGCTTCCAGCGGCGAATGCGTGCTGGAAGACGCGGTGGATTCCGATGTTTATCTGCTGAAGCTGACCCCCGGCACAAACCCCAAGATCGTTGATATGATGATCGACAGCGGCTGCCACGGCATCGTGATCGAAGCCTTCGGCGTGGGCGGGCTGCAATTCGTGCGCCGGGATTTCGTTTCGAAGATCGAAAAGGCCGTCAGCGCGGGCATCCCCGTGGTGGTCAGCAGCCAGTGCCTTTATGAGCGTTCCGATTTTTCCATTTATCAGGTGGGCCAGAAAGCGCTTGCCAAAGGCGCCATCCAGGCTTTTGATATGACCCGCGAAGCCGCGGTGACCAAGCTGATGTGGGCGTTGGGCAAAACCAGAAAGCTCGATGAGATCCACCAGATGTTCCTCACCTCTTATGCCGGTGAGATCACCTTATAATAAAAAAAGGGAAAAGAGCGTTTTCGTTCTTTTCCCTTTTTGCATTTTGTGAAATTGCATAGTTTGAAATGGCAGAATTAGGGCATCATTTTACAAAATTTGGCGTTAATATTTTTGCCTTTCTTGTCGAATCATCCATAATTTTACGGTAATTCTGGAAAATCTTCGAAAAAGATATTGTTATTTTTCTAACGCAGTCATATTTTTTTCGCTTTGAATCCTTGTGGCCTTCGATACTTGTATACAAGTATTCTTGAATCGATTTTCACAAAATGCGCACATTTCATCAACTTTTTATCGGTTTTCGCAACTTTTTATCTTGCATTCTAAAAATTGTTTCAGTAAAATATTACTGTACGGGAATTTGGAGGGTTTGAAGATGAAGTTCCCCACCGATCTTTTCATGCATACCGAATATTTTGCCCCCCGCGGTCAGGAACGCCTGATGACGCTGGGCAGCCAGATCGCTTTTCAGCATTTGAAACCCACGGATAAATGCATCGGCATTCTCGGCCAGGCGGGCAGCGGCAAATCGCTGCTGGTGCGCGGGCTGTTCCCCGGGCTTCAGCTGACCAACGATGATGAAGAGGTTTACACCCGCCCGCTGCCGCTTTTAGATCATTATGAAAACGGCAGATTCAAATTTCTCACTTATCACATGGATGCCAAATTCGAAATGGCCTTTGCCCAGCCCTGGCGGCTGGCCGAAGCCATTACCGCCGCCATCGCCGCCGAACGGCGCGTGGTGATCGAGCATTTCGACCTGCTGGCCCCTGTTTTGGGGCGCAACGCCGACCTTTTGGTGGGCATCGGCGAAGAAGTGGTGGTGGTCAGGCCGAATCTGTTCGGCCCCTCGCCCGCAAGCCTTGCGCGCCACCTGTTCGCCTCTTCGGTCTATCGCCGCATGGTGCATACCGCCGAAGATATCATCTGCGATCTGCTCGACCGCGATTATCAGATCCCCACCAGCACGCTGATCCACGGGGATGTGACCCGCGGGTTTTTCCTGGAATTCCATGAAAAGCCGGGGTTTTCCATCGCCCAGCTGCAAGAGAACGCCCAGAAGATCATCCGCGCGGGGGTTCCGGTGGCTTATGAAGATGAAACGCATATCCGCATGGGCGAACGCAGGATCCACTGCACAGGCCCGCGCATCCATCTGACCAATACTTCCGACATTAAATTTTTCGCTCTCGCTCCGGAATTCATTTTTCACCCCGTTCACCAGACCTGGCTTCTGGTGGGCATCGTGGATGAGGAGCGGATGAAAGATTTAAATGATATCAACAAATTTTAATTTTATACGAGGTGCAACATGAAAACACTGGTTATGGGCGTTATCGGTTCCGATGTCCACGCTGTGGGCAATAAGATCTTGGCGCACGCCTTTAAAGAGGCCGGCTACAATGTAGTCAACCTGGGCGTGATGGTTTCTCAGGATGAATTCGTAAAAGCCGCGGTGGAAACCAACGCCGATATGATTCTGGTTTCTTCCCTCTATGGCCATGGCGAACTGGATTGCCAGGGCCTGCGCGAAAAATGCATCGAAGCCGGCATCGGCAAGATCCCGATGTATTGCGGCGGCAACCTGGTGGTTGGCAAAGCTGATTTTGCCGAAACCGAAAAAACCTTCAAGGCCATGGGCTTCGACCGCGTTTATGCGCCCGGCACCATGCCCGATGTGACCATCGCCGATATCCGCAAGGATCTGGGCGAATAAGCTCCGCAAAAGTTTCGCAAAATCCATCAAGGGGGTAACGATTTTTGAGTTGTGCTCTTTTCGTCGATATCGGCAGCACTTTTACAAAAGTGACGGCGGCCGAATTGGATGAATGCCGCATTTTAGGGCGCGCCATGTCTCCCACCACCATTTTTGATGATGTGAACATTGGTTTTGATAAAGCGCGGGCGCTGCTTTTCGAGCAGACCGGCCCGCTGGAATTTGATTTCACCATGGCCTGCTCAAGCGCGGCAGGCGGTTTGAAAATGGTCGCCTGCGGGCTTGTGCCCGATCTGACCAGCGAAGCGGCGCGTCTGGCTTCCCTCAGCGCCGGGGCAAAGGTGATGAAGGCCTATGCCTATAAAATGAGCGACGCCGAAAGCCGCGAGCTTTTGAAGCTTGCGCCGGATATCGTGATGCTTTCGGGCGGAACCGACGGCGGCAACAGCGAAGTGATCTTACATAACGCGCAGGTTCTCGCCGATTGCCCGCTGAATTTCCCCGTGATCGTGGCCGGCAACAAAAGCGTGGCCGAAGATTGCGCCGCGATCATCGAAAAAAGCGGCAAAGAAGCCGTGATCTGCCCCAATGTGATGCCCGAATTCGGCAAACTGGATATCGAGCCGGCCCGCGACGCCGTGCGCAAGGTGTTCCTGCGGCGCATCGTGGATGCCAAGGGCCTGCACCAGCTGGCCGAGCGCGTGGATGGCGATATCATCCCCACCCCCGCTTCCGTGCTGGAAGCGATCACGCTGCTTTCCCGCGGCACACGCCATGAAGAAGGCATCGGCAGCCTGATGGCTTTCGATATCGGCGGCGCCACCACGGATGTTTATTCCGTGACCAACGGCTGCCCCGTTTATCCGGGCGCCGTGCTCAAGGGCATCCCCCATCCCTCGGCCAAACGCTCGGTGGAAGGCGACCTGGGCATGCGCTGGAACGCGCGCACCATTGTTGCTTTGCAGGGCGAAGAAGCTTTCGCCGAAGATGCGGGCGTCACGGTGGAAGAGCTGCGCCACGCGTTGGATGTTTTTGATAAAACGCCCGACACGCTGCCCCACGATGAGGCCATGGCCAAAATCGATGTGGCGCTGGCGAAATCCGCGGCGAAAAACGCCTGCGCGCGCCATGCCGGCGTTTTGGAAACGGTGTTCACCCCCGTGGGCGAGCGCTATATGCAGACCGGCAAAGACCTCAGCGAGGTCAAATATCTCATCGGCACAGGCGGCCCCGTGATCACTTCGAAAGATCCCGCGGCGATCCTTGCCGAAGCGGGCTATAGCGATATGGAACCGCTTTCCCTGCGCCCCCGCCAGGCCAAATGCCTGCTCGACCGCAAATATATTCTTTCCGCAATGGGGCTGCTTTCCATGAAAATGCCCGAAGTCGCCCTCAAAATCATGAAGAACGAATTGATTGAACTATAAGTGAGGAATTAAAATGAGCGAAAATAAAATGATGTCCATGGATGAATTCCGCAAACAGCAAAAAGAAGTGATTGCTTCCTGGCCCACCGGCAAGGATGTGAACTTCCAGGAATCCGTTGATTACCATAAGGCTCTGCCCGACACCAAGATCTTTTCGAAGAAGCTGGCGAAAGCCCGCGCCGAAAAAGTTACCTTGATCCAGCCCCGCGCCGGCGTGCCTCTGGTTGACAAGCATATCGAGCTGATGCAGTTCCTGGAAAAGGAAGGCCATGCCGATCTGCTGCCCACCACCATCGACAGCTATACCCGCCACAACCGCTATCATGAATGCGAAAAGGGCATTGCCGAATCCATCGCCCACGGCAAAGCGATGCTCAACGGCTTCCCGGCAGTCAACCACGGCGTTGCCAATTGCCGCAAAGTCACCGAATCCGTCAGCGTGCCCATGCAGATCCGCCACGGCACACCCGACGCCCGTTTGCTGGCCGAAATCAGCTTCGCAGGCGGCTTCACTTCTTATGAAGGCGGCGGCATTTCCTATAATGTTCCTTATTCCAAAGACCGCACACTGGAAGAAACCATCCGTTTCTGGAAGTATGTTGACCGTTTGACCGGCATCTATGAAGAAGCCGGCGTAGAGATCGACCGTGAACCCTATGGCCCTCTGACAGGCACTCTGGTTCCCCCCTGCATCTCTCACTCTGTGGCCGTTCTGGAAGCGCTGCTTGCCGCCGAACAGGGCGTTAAGAACATTTCCGTGGGCTATGGCCAGTGCGGCAACCTCTATCAGGATATCGGCGCCATCGCCGCTTTGGAAGAAGTGACCCGCGAATATCTCGATCGCTTCGGCTATACCGATGTGAAGATCTCCACCGTGTTCCATCAGTGGATGGGCGGGTTCCCGCAGGATGAAGCGCAGGCTTACGCCGTGATCTCCTGGGGCGCTGCCACCGCTGTTCTGGCGGGCGCAACAAAGTGCATCGTCAAATCCCCGCATGAAGCCTTCGGCATCCCCACCAAAGAAGCCAACGCAGGCGGCCTGCGCGCCACAAAGCAGCTGGCCAACATGCTTTCCTGCCAGATCATGCATAACGGCCCCCGCGCCATGACAGAAAAACACATGATCCTGGCCGAGACCCGCGCCATCCTCGACAAGGCGCTGGAACTGGGCAAAGGCGATTTCGAGCAGGCATCCGTTGCCGCGTTCGAAGCCGGCGTCATCGATGTTCCCTTCGCGCCCAGCAAATATAACCACGGCGCCGCGCTGCCCGCCCGCGATAACGAAGGCGCTGTGCGTTTCCTGAGCTTCGGCAACCTGCCCTTCAACGATGACATCAAGGGCCTGCATATCGCAAAGCTGGAAGAACGCGCCAAATTCGAGGGCCGCCCCGCCACTTTCCAGATGGTCATCGATGATGTTTACGCCATCTCCAGCGGCAAACTGGTTGGCCGCCCCCAGAAATAAGCCGCGCCTTTCCAAGCAGCCGCAAGTTTTTCGCAATCCCGCCGGCGGCAAACCGCCGCCGGCTCGATCATAGATCATGATATATTAGATAAGGATGGGATTACCAATGAAAATTGAAAAAGTAGTATGCTCCAAAGGCCGTACAGGGTTCTTTTTCGATGACCAGAAGGCCATCAAAGCCGGCGCAAAGAACGATGGCGCCACCTATGTCGGCGAGCCTGTAACACCCGGCTTCACAGCCATTCGCCAGGCAGGCGAAGCCATCAGCGTGATGCTGGTGCTTTCCGACGGCCAGGTCGCCACAGGCGATTGCGCCGCTGTTCAGTATTCCGGTGCAGGCGGACGCGATCCTCTGTTCCTGGCTGAAGATTTCATCCCCTATATCAACGAAGTGGTCGTGCCCCATCTGGTTGGCAAAGAACTGACCAACTTTAAAGATCTGGCCGCCGAGATCAACAACCTCACAGACCCCAAAACAGGCAAGCGCATCCACACCGCGATCCGCTATGGCGTTACACAGGCCATTCTGGATGCCGTTGCAAAATCTCAGCATAAGCTGATGGCCGAAGTCATCGCCGCTGAATATAACTGCACCGTTACCAACAAAGAGATCCCCATCTTCACACAGTCTGGCGACAACCGCTATGAAAACGCCGACAAAATGATCATCAAGGGCGCTCAGGTTCTGCCCCATGCCTTGATCAACCATGTGGAAACCAAGCTGGGCAACAACGGCGAAAAGCTGCTGGAATATGTGAAATGGCTGCGCAACCGCATCATCAGCCTGCGCAAAGATGAAAACTATGCTCCTGTTCTGCATATCGATGTATACGGCACCATGGGCATCGCTTTCAACAACGATATGGAAAAGATCGCCGATTATATGAACACCTTGTGCGAAGCCGCGAAACCCTTCCACCTGCGCATCGAAGGCCCCGTGGATGTGGGCGACCGCACAAAGCAGATGGAAGCTCTGCGCGATCTGACAGCGATCTGCGATAGAAAGAACATCCCCGTTGAGATCGTTGCCGATGAATGGTGCAACACTCTGGATGATATCAAATATTTCGCCGATAACAAAGCCGGCCATATGATCCAGATCAAGACCCCCGACCTGGGCGGCATCAACGATATCGCCGAAGCCGTTCTCTATTGCAAAGCAAAGGGCATCGGCGCTTATCAGGGCGGCACCTGCAACGAAACCGACCGCAGCGCACAGGTTTGCGTGCAGGTCGCTATGGCGACACAGCCTGATCAGGTTCTGGCAAAGCCCGGCATGGGCGTTGACGAAGGCTACATGATCGTTTATAACGAAATGCAGCGCGTTCTGGCCATGATGGCAGCCAAGAACTAATCCATTTTCTTACAATCAGCTTCAAAGGGCCTTTTTGCCGAAACAGGCAAAAATGCCCTTTTTTTCTGCTTTTTCAGCGTAGTTTCATCGAAAATCATTCAGTTTTTCTATTTATAGATAATATCTATAAATAGAAAATTCCGCATCGTAACTTTGTATTGCGGCGGGGCGATTCTTCCGATATAATACAAAGCGGTAAAAGACAGAAATCGACAAAAACAGGAGGATATGGATGATGAATATCAAAAAAGAAGTCAGCGTTAAGAAAATCATCACAGACGCAGAAAACAATTTCCGCAATGGGTTTTTCTGCTGCGAGGCGTTAGTGGCTGCAATTCGCGATAATTTCGAACTGGATGTTCCCGATCAGGTGATCGCCATGGCTTCGGGCATGGCCGTGGGCGCCGGCAAATCGGGCTGCATGTGCGGCGCGGTGAACGGCGGCATTTTGGCCCTGGGCCTGATCTTCGGCCGCACCCAGCAGGGCGGCCCCCAAGACCCCAAAGTGGTGAAATGTATGGCCCTGACCCACGAACTGCATGAGTGGTTCCGCGAAAACAACGGCAAAAATTCCGTTTGCTGCCGCGTGCTCACCAGAGAATTCGATATGGGCAAAGGCGAACATAAAGAACAGTGCATCCGTTACACCGGCCTTTGCGCGGGCAAAGTGGCAGAAATCATCATCCGCGAACTGGGCCTCACCAATCTGGATGAGCAGGCTTAACGGAAGCGGGGCGTAAAAAGAGAATGAAAGAACTCATCAAAAAAGTTCCCCTGCCCCTGTGCGGCGTGATGCTGGGCACGGCGGCGCTGGGCAACCTGCTGCAAAGCTATTCCGAAAATCTGCGTTTGGCCTGCGGCGCTGCGGCGGCGTTTCTGCTGGTGCTGCTGCTGCTGAAGCTGATCTTCTTTCCCAAAGCCATTGCAGAAGACATGAAAAACCCCATCATGGCCAGCGTTTCCGGCACTTTCACCATGGGCCTGATGATCTTGAGCACCTATATCAAGCCTTATGTGGGCGGCTTCGCCTTCTTTCTCTGGGCGGCGGCCATCCTGCTGCATCTGGCGCTGATCGTTTATTTCACCGTGCGTTTCATTTTCAAACTGCAAATGCCGAAAGTGTTTGCCAGCTATTTCATCGTTTATGTGGGCATCGCCGTGGCGGCGGTCACCGCGCCGGCTTATGAACAGCTGAAGCTCGGCAGCCTCACCTTCTGGTTCGGCTTTGTCACCTTCCTGGCGCTGCTGGTGCTGGTCACTTATCGCTATATGAAATATACCGAAGTGCCCAACCCCGCAAAACCGCTTTTCTGCATCTATGCCGCGCCCCTGAGCCTTTGCATCGCGGGCTATGTGCAGTCGGTAACGCCGAAATCCTTTGGTTTTCTGGCGGCTATGCTGGCGGGCGCCACGCTGATCTATCTGATCGCGCTGGTCAAGGCGGCGGGCTATCTGAAGCTGCCCTTCGCGCCCAGCTATGCGGCGTTCACCTTCCCCTTCGTCATCAGCGCCATCGCCGCGAAACAATCGATGGCCTGCTTTGCGAAGCTGAATCACCCCATGCCCTGGCTGCAGTGGGTGGTGCTGGCCGAAACCATTATCGCCGCTGTGCTGGTGGTCTATGCCTACGCCCGTTTTATGATGTTCCTGTTCCAGAAAGAAAAGAAACAGGCTTAATGTTTCCAAACCAACACCTTCCATAAAAACAGGCGCTGCCGCAATTTTCTTTGCGGCAGCGCCTGTTTGCGTGAAAGAAGAACCTGCAAACGATCAATTTTTCTGCATAAAGGGGTGGGTTGACGCGCGGCAGTTATTGGCCGCCGGAGCAGAACGCTTCAAAAACAAGGCCGTTATCGCCATCGCCGCAGAAATAATAACCGCCGCCCGGGCAGGAACCCCGCCGCAGGGTCATCGTTTCGCCATAGGGCAGCTCGCGGTGATAATGAAGCAGAAGATGGGTGAGGGGCGTGGCGGCCATTTCCGCCGGCGGCATGGCGTCGCAGATGCAATCGGCATAGGCGGCGTTGTTGAAATGGCGGTTCATATCGGTTTGGGAATAAGCGGCGGTGACCCTGCCCCAAACTTCGGTTTCGATATTCAGCGGCAGGCGCATCTTGTGGCGCTGTTTCACCTCTTCTGAAAAATCAAAAGACAGCTGGGGCGGGGCTTCTCTGAGGATATGCCTGGTCAGGGTATCCACCAGAACCCAGTGCGCCTCGATTTCGGCCACGCTCTCGCCCTCGGCGGTATGCAGGGTGGTGAGGCGGCGGTAAACGGCGTGGTAGGCATCTGTGGTTTTGGTGGCGATGCGCAGGCGTTCATAAACCCTGATGGGGCGTTTGAGCAAAACCGAAACCTTGGCCAGCAGAAAAGCCGTGTGGGTGGCGGCATAGGTTTCGGGCAAAATGCCATGGGCCGCGCAGTGGTCGGTGCTGATCTGCTGCGCCCGCCTTAAAATGGCGCCCATGGTCATGTTGTTGTTCAAATCACATTCGCTTTGCACAACGATGAATTCTTTTTCAAAAGGCATCTTTTGTATCTCCTTTTCGGCAAGGGTTTGCTGTTGTTTTTATTATAACAGTTTGCCGCCCAAAACAAAAGAGCAGCCCGCGGCAAACGGCGCGCCGCTTGAAAGACCGCGAAAAAACCTTTCGCCCCTCAACACACTGCCTTGCAAAAGCAGAGGCAGATGCGGTATAATAAGCTCGTTGTGGATGGCAAACGCAAGGAAGAAAGGAACGAACCTATGCAAAGCTTTGAGATCAAGCGCGGGCTGGAAAATTGCCCCGCGGCGAAAACGATCCGCGAAGAAATTTTTATGAAAGAACAAGGTTTTCAAATAGAATTTGATGAAATCGACCCCATCGCCTGGCATCTGCTGGTCTATCTGGATGGCAGCCCCGTGGCGACCGGGCGCTTATATGAAAAAGAAGGCCGGCCCGGCACCTATCTGCTGGGGCGCATCGCGGTGATGAAGCCCTGGCGCGGCAGGCATCTGGGTGAATTCGTCGTGCGCCGTCTGGAAGAATTCGCCCAGATGAAGGGCGCGAAATTTCTGGAACTTTCCGCTCAGATGCAGGCAAAAGAGTTCTATGAAAAACTGGGTTATCAGGCCCATGGCTCGGTTTATCTGGATGAACACTGCCCCCATATTGCCATGAGCAAGGCCCTTTGATCTTTTTTAACGCCGGTGATCCATACGAAAAGCTGCAACCTGCCGTGGGCGGGCTGCAGCTTTTCGCTTTTTATGAGATGAGGGAGAAAAGAAATGAGCGAACGGAAAGGTTATTCTTCCAAAGAAAGGCGCAACTCATAAAACTGCCTGACCCAGGCGGGGTAGTGCTCATATTCTTTGGATGCGGCGATCTGGGCAAGGGCGCGGCGGCCCACGCGCTTATCTAAAACCGCAAGAATGCGGATGATATAGTTATCGGAAGCCAGCGCCTGCTGCATGTTCATGCTGCGATATTCCAGCGCGGCGGCCAGAAAATCCTGTTCGTGATAGGTGCACAGCGCATCCCAGCTGGGCTTCATCAGGTTTTCCAGCTCTTCAAAGGGCAGGTCGGGGGCCTGCATGGCCAGGCGCGCCAGGTCGTTTTCCTGATGATATTGCTCGATCCAGGAAAAGGTGACCAGTTCTTTGCCGTCATAGCGGATGGCGGCGCGGCCATAGGCGTTATGCACATCGTGATAGCGGGTCAAAAAATAACTCACCCGCCGGCGCAGCGGCAGACAAAGGTTGTTGGAAAGCTGTTTTTCAAGCCCGCTCCATGATTTATAGTGATTCATAAGGCATCCTTTCTTCTTCTGCCCGGCGGGGCCGGTCTTCGGCGTCTGCGGCGCGGAAAAACACGCCGTAAACGACCAAAGCCAATCCGCCATATAAAACGAGAAAGTAGAACGGCGGGGGAAGCAGAGCGCTTAAATGCGCCAGGGGGGTGCCTTGCCCGCCGTGGAGATAGCAGTAATCCCAGCCATACAAACGGGAAAATATCGCGCAGGGGATCAGCAGCATGCCCACGGGAACCCAGCAGAGAAAAGCATCCCCGCGCCGGGGCCGGTAAAGCTCGGTTTTCCAAAGCAGCGCCGAAACCAGAATCATCATAAAGTGATAAAGCAGGCTGCGCAGGGGCACAAAGCTGAAAAAGGGATATTGGTTGAGGTAAACATTGAAAACCAGCCCCAAAACGCCGCCCATCAGGCCAAAGGTGCAAAGGTTTGCCAGCGCGATGCGCTTCCAGAGCCCCTGCTTCGAAAACACGGCAATGGGCAGCAGCATCCAGAACAGCGAACACAGGTAAAGGGGCAGCGAGGTGGCGGGGTGGAACCTGCCCGTGGTCTGCCATTCCCAAAGCCAATAGGCCGGGTCGAAAAACAGCATCAAAACGGCGGAAAACCGAAGGAACGCCTGGGTTTTTCGGGGCTGCGGTTCCATTTGCCGGCAGAAGCGCGGCACAAAAAACAGCGTGAACGCCAAAACCAGCAGATGCAGGGGTCGAAACATATCAGTGAACTCCTTTGGAATCAGATGAAGCAGACAGGTCGCCTGCCGTGGGCGCAAGGGCGGAAAGGCGCCGTTCCAGCGCGGCGGTTTCCTGTTTCAGGGTTTCGGCGGTCTTGCCTTGATTCAAATCGAGGAAAAGATGATAGCGGTATTGCAGCGAATGCCTGCGGGCGGGGAAAACCACCTTTTGGGCCGCCACCGAAACGCCGCTCAGCTCTTTTCGCGCGATCTCATCATCCAGAACCGCCATATAAAGCGCGTGGGAAGTATATTCTTTTAAATTCATGCGGTAAAGCTTTTTGAAAAGGAAGACCCCCGCCCCGCAGAACGCGCAGCCCAGCAAAAACAGCGGCGGGGCCCATTTTGCTTTATGCTTCATGGATCAGCGCCTCCAATCTTCGGTAATCCTCTTGAAAGCGCGGCGACTGCCAGATCTGTTTGGCCAGTTCCAGCTTGGGCCGCGCCAGATCGGTTTCGCCCCGGGCCACCGAAACATAAACGGATAAGATCGAGGTGTTGGCCTCGAATTCCCGGTGGAACGACAGGGCATGCAGGTCTTTTTCATAACGGTCATAAAGGGCCAGCGCTTCTTCTTCGCGCCCCAGATAAAAATAGCAGAAGCAAAGGTTCATGAAATAGAGCGGCTTCAAAAGGCCTTTCAGGCAATGCTTCTCATCCCGCTGCAAAATTTCCAAAGCGCGGTCATATTGTTTCAGGTCGCAATAAGCGGCGCAGACATCCAAAGCCAGCAAGGTTTTCAGATAAGCGCCGCGGGCGCCTTCATAAAGCGAGCGGAAGCGGTCTAACGCGGCCTGCGGCTCGCCGCCTTCCAACAGATCGCAGGCGGCGCGGATCTTTTTTTGATAATGCTTCAAAAGCAAAAACTGCAAGATCACCAGCGCGGCGATGAAAACGGCGCCCGCAATGAAATAATAAGTCAAAAAGGTTTTGGGGGGGATCTTCAGCCATCGGCCCGCGATGCCGATGAAAAGTCCGGCCAGCGCCGCCGGCAGAATAACGGTTAAAAATCGCTTTTTCATGGCCAACTCCTTCTTGCGTGATGGATCTGTTTTTGTGTGTAAAACGGTCAGTATGGCCATATTACCAAAGAAAGCTGAAGATAACCTTTGCGTAACCTAAAGATTTTGAAAGAATAGAAATATATAGAAAAAGCCTGCCGCAAAACGGAACGATCAAGACCGTTCCCGCGCAAGAGACGGCGCTGGGATCTTTCCCAACGCGGCTTGCGGGGTCGAATCTTGGCTCGACCACGATTTTGCAGCAGGCTGTTTTTTTAAACCTGTTCTGTTTGTAAATCCCCCCGCCGGCGGCCGCCATTGGCGGCTTTGCCGGCATAAAGCGCCTGATCGGCTTTCTGCCACCCTTCTTCCAGAAGCGAACCGGGCGTAATGGCATAACCCCAGGTGATGCTCGGCAGGGTGGGGTCTTGCTTTTGAAGCTCTGCCAGCCGTGCCCGAAGGGCCGCGCCGCATTCTTCCACGCGGCTTTCCGTGCAGGCCGCCCCCAGCACGCAGAATTCATCGCCGCCGATGCGGAAACACTGCCCCAGCGGGCCCAGCGTTTCCTTTAACACCTTGGCCATGGTCTGCAAACAGCGGTCGCCCGCCAGATGGCCGTAACGGTCGTTGACCTGCTTGAACCGGTCAACATCCAAAATCATCACCAGAACCGAAGGCACGCCCGCCAAACGGTCGAACTCGCGCTGAAAGGCTTCGCGGTTGAGAAGCCCTGTCAGAACATCATATTGAAACTGGAGCTCGCGCTGGAAGAGGTAATAAAGCGTCAGCATACAGGTGACGCTTTGCCAGGTGGTGTGGATGGAAGGCACCATCACCTGAAGGGTCGTGCCCGCCAAAATCACCGCGCAGATGCCCAGAAAAAAGCGCCGCGCGGGCTTGCCAAAGCCCTTCGTCTGGCGGATGGTGGCGAAAATCAGAATGGCAAAGCTATAAAGATAGCTCAGCACATAAAAGAAGAAAAACGGCCCCCGCTGATAAACATTTTCGGGCGAAACCGAAAAGATCCACCCCGTGAAAGGCGAAATCAGCGCGGCCGCCGCCACAAGAGCCTGCGGCAGAAGCAGCGCCAGAGAATCACGGGAATTTTCGGTATAGATCGATGCCAGCACGATGGGCAGCAGGGGCGAAAACGCGAAACCAAGCGTGTTGCAAAGCAGGTTCACCACCCGCCAGCCCGGCCCGCCCGCATCGGCCGCCACCGTCAGGTTTTCGGCCAGAAGCATGAAAATCGTCAGCAGCAGCGCTATTTTATAATGCTGTGTTCTGCGCGGGGAAAGAATGCGGTTGCGGCTGACAAGCCAATAAAGAAAAAGAAGAAGAATTGCATTGAGAATGCCCGGGGCGATCACCGGGCCTAATTCGGCCATCATAGAAGAAATCTCCTCCTTTTCCAAAACTTTGTTTTTGAAAACTATTCGTTTTACAAATAAATAAAAATACTATTTGGAATTAAAAATAGTGCTGTTTGCCCGCGAAATGCCTCAAAACAGCAAATAGCGATGTTTGCAGGCAGGTCGCCCCGGCATCCTTCCGCGGGAGAGCGGGCGAAAAAAGGTCTGCGCTTACCTGCCCTGCGGCGTTGTTTTCAGCCGCTTATCTGCTCCGCGGCGTGGCGCTTGCCCGGCCTTGGCGGCCTGTTGCCGGCCCTGCGGCGTGGCGCAGGGCCCATTGGCCTGTCGGCTTTTGGGGCTTGCGGCGTTCGGCGGCTGCCTTTATCATAACATAAAATTTTCCTGAATCAATGGAAAATTCAAGGAATCAGCCATTCTTTTTTCAGCTGCCAAAGCCCGGCCTGAACGCTTGTCAAAGGGGAGCTGCCTTCTTTGATGGCGCGGTCGTGGCGGAACAGGCGCTGCCAGCTGCCGAGGATCTCGGCTTTGAGGTCGGGATAAAAATTCGTTAAAAGCAGTTCGTTGGTGCTGCGGATGCCGCGAAGCTTCAGCGCCCGGGCGAAGGCTTCTTCCTCTTGGGGCGTTTCGCCCAGATAGCTCAGGCGCAGAATCTTGTTCCAATCATAAAGGTCGAAAAACACGGCTTCTTCCATGGGGATATTGAGCCGAAGCACATGGCGCAGGCCCGAAGCTTCCACGCTGTAACGCT
Source organism: Acidaminobacterium chupaoyuni (assembly GCF_047936785.1). Classification (GTDB taxonomy): domain Bacteria; phylum Bacillota; class Clostridia; order Oscillospirales; family Butyricicoccaceae; genus Acidaminobacterium; species Acidaminobacterium chupaoyuni. The sequence continues at coordinate 327,494 of NZ_CP176394.1, read as the reverse complement.
GCTGAAAGGCCCAATAGGGATATTCCGCGCCGCTTGGCATGGGCAGGCGGTTTTTCAGCTCTTTTACAAACCAATCATAGGCGGTCAAAAAAATCGGCGCGCTCTCGCCGTATTTTTCGGCCACATACCGCCGCCGTGAAAAGCAGACGCCCTCCTGCATCAGAACCGATAAAACCGTTTCTGTCTGGGCGGAATAAACGGTCATCTGGTGATGTTGGTCACCCATTCTTTGCGCACCTCCCATAAAACGCCGTAGGTCTGCCCGTTGCCCAGCGAAACGGAAGGGTCAAACAGGCGATCCCAGCTGGCGATGATCTCGCGCCGGATCTGCGGATAAAACTGCGACATATAGGCTTTGGTATCGCTGACGCCGTAATCTTCCAGCAGCCTGCGGTGGCGCAGCCTGTCTTTTTCATCGGCGGGGATATAGCCGTAATTGAGGATGGTTCCCCATTTGTTGATATCGATCTCGGTCACCAGCGAAGGATCCACAGAAAGCTCTAAAATCACGGTATGCGGGGTGTGGAGCATGGTATCTTCATGGCGAAAAGAGACCCACACGGGATATTCCGCCTCGGGCGGCTTTGGCGCGCGGGCAAGCGGGCCGTGGCTCACAAGCCAGTTATAAGCTTCCAGAACCAAAGGCGCGTCTTCGCCCAGATCGATGCCCACATATTCGCGGCGGCCGAAATAACGGCCGGTCTCTTCTAAAAGGCGGGCGGCGTTTTCATGCTGCTTTGTCCAAACGCGGATGTTTTTCATCAAAAATTCCTCCTGCACCGGCGAATTATTTCAGCGGCGCCTCGGGCGGCTGGGCAGGCGGCGTTTCGGGCTTGCCCTTCAGGCGCTCCATGTCTTTTTGCAGGGCGGCCTGCTGTTTTAAAATCAGATCCATCTTGCTGTGAAGGTCTTCGATGACGATTTCGGTTTTCAAATTCACTTTATAATCGTTTTCGGCGCGGCTGCGGTCTTTGGCTTCCTGGCGGTTCTGGCTCATCATGATCAGAGGAGCCTGGATGGCGGCCACACAGGAAAGCACCAGATTGAGCAAAATGAAGGGATAGGGATCAAAGGCCTTCACCAGCCAGAAAATATTCAAAATCATCCAAAAGATCAAAGCGCCCACGAAGATGAAGATAAAAGTCCAGCTGCCGGCAAACTGGGCGATATGATCCGCCGCGCGCTGCCCAAAGGTATAGGTGGAAGGTTCCCCTTTGGAAACCTTGTTCTGCAAAAGCAGATGCAGCACTTCTTCATCGGTCATATCTTCCCTTATCCCGTTGATGATCTGGTTGACCAGATCTTTTTTGCGTTTCGCCATAATCAAAAAATCCTTTCTGCCCGCGGGCTTTGCCGCGGCGGGGCGCCTGTTTATAAATATTTTTGAACAAAGGCATCAAAATCTCTGAAATCCGCCAGACGCTGTTTTAAAACATCGTAACTCCAATCCCACCAGGCCGATCGCTCGATCCTTTCGATCAAATCATCCGAAAAACGCATTTTGATAAGCTTTGCGGGAACACCGGCCACCACCGAATAGGCGGCCACATCTTTTGTTACCACCGCGCCTGTGCCGATCACGGCACCGTTGCCGATGGTCACCCCGGGCATGACGGTTGCGTTGTGGCCGATCCAAACATCATTGCCGATGGTCACAAGGCTGTTTTTGCGCCAATCGAAAAAAGCTTTGTCATCTTCGCCAAACCCGAACATCTCGCTTCGATAGGTGAAATGATGCTGGGCGATCCTTGTATAGGCGGGGTGGTTGCCGGGGTTGATCCTCACATTGGTGGCAAAAGAACAAAATTTGCCGATGATGGCATAATCGATTTGGTTATACCCTGCGCAATAGGAAAAATCGCCGAATTCCACATCGTTCAAAACGCTGTGGGCCTTGATCTGTGTGTAATCCCCAAGGCGCGCGGCGGTCAGCCGCACATCTTCTTCAATATTGGGCTCTTTATGAAGCATCAGGCCAAATCCCTTCTTTTGCGGCGGGGCAAACCCGCCAGGCGCAGTTTACCCATGGGCGGGGCGCGGCGAAAGCCCCCGCCTATGCGGCGCCGTTTGATGAATAACATTATTATAGCAACCTGCGGCGCCTTCGTAAAGCGGCTTTACAGAAATCTTCCCGCTTTCGCAACAGGCCAATCGACAATAAAAAGAGCAGCCGAAGAAAATTGCAGACGCCGCCTGCGGCGGGTTTCGCAAGACAGGTTTTTATGAAAAAGACATAAAATCCGAAAAAAGCGGGTGGCCGAAAGGCCACCCGCTGAAACTGTTTCTGGCTTTTAAAACCGCGCTCAGCCGTTGATTTCGGCATAGCGGAAACAGCTGACCCAGTGGCCGGTCTCCGCTTCCTGCGCCGTGGGCTTTTCTTTCCTGCAGCGCTCGTTGGCATAGGGGCAGCGCGGCGAAAAATGGCAGCCCTGGGGCACATGCATGGGGCTGGGCAGTTCGCCTTTCAAGATCATGCGGCCCGAAGCCTGGGCGGCGCGGGGGTCGGCTACGGGGATGGCCGAAAGCAGCGCCTGCGTATAAGGATGCAGCGGGCGCTCGTAAAGCGGGCCGCAGGGGGCCACTTCCACAAGGTTGCCCAGATACATCACGCCGATGCGGTGGCTGATATATTTCACCATTGAAAGGTCGTGGGCGGCGAAAAGATAGGTCAGATGCATTTCCTGCTGCAAATCTTCCAGCATATTGACCACCTGCGCCTGAATGGAAACATCCAGCGCCGAAATGGGTTCATCGCACATCACGAACTCAGGATCCACCGAAAGCGCGCGGGCGATGCCGATGCGCTGGCGCTGGCCGCCGCTGAATTCATAAGGGAATTTTTCCAGGTCTTCCGGCTTCATGCCCACTTTGCCCAGCAGATATTTCATGCGTTCCAGCTGGTCTTTTTCGTTCATGCCGGCCTTTTGCAAAGGCTCGCGCAGAATTTCTTTCACATTCCAATAGGGGTTCAGCGCGGAATAAGGGTCTTGAAAGATGATCTGCATGCGCTTGTGGTAATCTTCCAGCTTTTTGCCTTTCAAAAGCGAGATATCGTCGCCGTCATAGGTGATGGTGCCGCCGGTGATGTCATACATGCGGATCAGCGAGCGGCCCAGGGTCGATTTGCCGCATCCCGATTCGCCCACCAGGCCGAAGGTCTCGCCCTTGAAAATTTCCAGCGAAACATCATCCACCGCTTTGAGCATCCGTTTGCCGCCGCCTAAAAAGTGGCTCACGGGGAAATATTTTTTCAAATGTTCTGCTTTGAGCAGTATCGTTCCATCCATATCGTCTATTCCTCTGTGATGAAGTGGCACATGGCTTTATGCGTGGGAGAGATCTCGCGCATTTTCGGCATCTCTGTGCGGCATTGCGGCATGACCTGTGTGCAGCGGTCGGCAAAGGGGCATCCCTTGGGCGGTTCGATCAGCGAAGGCGGAAGCCCCGGGATCGAAACCAGCCGCTCACCTTCTTTGCGGTCGGCCGAAGGGATGGCTTTGAGCAGCGCCTTGGTATAAGGGTGCTTCGGCTGATAGAAAATTTCTTCGGCCAGCCCTTCTTCGGCGATCAGCCCGCCATACATGATCATAATGCGCGAGCAGATGGAAGCCACCACCCCCATATCGTGGGTGATGAGCACGATGGAAGTGCGGCTTTTTTCTTTCAGCTCCCGCAGCAGATCGAGGATCTGCGCCTGAATGGTCACATCCAGCGCGGTGGTGGGCTCATCGGCGATGAGCAGCTTGGGGTGGCAGCTCAGCGCCATGGCGATGAGCACCCTTTGGCGCATGCCGCCCGAAAATTCATGGGGATATTGATCCATGCGTTCTTCGGGGTTGGGGATGCCCACCATGCCCAGCACCTCGATGGCCCGCGCCCGCGCCGCCGCTTTGGAACAATCGCTATGGCGCAGGATCACCTCTGTCAGATGCCCGCCGATCTTTTTCAGCGGGTCAAGGGCGGTCATGGGGTCTTGAAAGATCATGGTCATTTCTTTGCCGCGGATCTTGCGATAGTCTTCACGGCTGATGGTTTTCAGATCGCGGCCGCCGAAAACCAGCTTATCGCTGCTCACCGCGGCGTTTTCGGGCAAAAGCCCCATCACGGTTTTCATCGTCACGCTTTTGCCGCTGCCCGATTCACCCACGATGCCCAGCACTTCGCCCTCTTCCACATGCAGGTCGATGCCTCTCACGGCCTGCACCTTTTGCCCGCGGGAATGGAAGGTCGTGGCCAGGTTTTCCACTTCCAATAAATTATGCGTCATATTTATCACCTGCCGTAATTCTTGGCTCAACAAATACTCTCAGTACATCCCCCAGCTTGTTGAAGGAATACACCGTGAGAATGATCAAAATGCCGGGAACCACCGCCATCAGCGGCGCCTGCTGCAAATTCTGCTGTGCGGTCTGCAAAAGGCTGCCCCAGGAAGACATGGGCTGCTGAACGCCCAGATTTAAAAAGCTCAGCGCGCTTTCCGTCATGATGGCGTTGGCGATGGCCGCGGTGGCCGCCGTGATGATGGTGGGGAACACCGTGGGGATCACATGGTTGCGGATGATGGCCATGGAAGGGATGCCGATGAATTTGGCATATTGCACATATTCACGCTCGCGGGAAGAAAGGGTTTCCGCCCTCACAAGGCGGGCGATCTCCATCCAGCTGAAGCAGCCGATCACGATGATGATGGAAGCCAGCCCTTTTTTAAACAGCAGCGCCACCACCGTCACCATGATGATCCAGGGGATGGCGGTGAAAATATCCACCGCGCGCATGAGCAGGCTGTCGATGAATCCGCCGAAATAGCCGGCCACCGTGCCGACCACCACGCCGATGACCACAGAGGTGAACATGGCCAGAACGCCCACCAGAAGCGAAACGCGGCCGCCATAGATCACGCGCAGCAGATAATCGCGCCCCAGCTCATCGGTTCCCAGCCAGTGTTTGCCGCTGGCGGGCTGCAGCATTTTGCCCATATCGATGGCGTCGGGGTCGGCTTTTACAAACACCACCAAAAGGCTGATGATGACCACCGTCAGAACAAAAACGGCGGCGAAGATCGCCTGTTTGTTGTGGCGGAATTCGTGTTTCATGTTCGCCCAGCGGCGGCTTTGTCCGATTGCTTTTTCTTTTTTCATTGTGCTTCTCCCCTATCCCTGGGTTTTGATTCTGGGGTCTGTCAGGCAATAGATCACATCCGACAGCAGGTTCCCCAAAATGACTAAGGTGCCCGATAAAACCAGAATGCTCATCACGATCGGGTAATCAAGGCTTTGAATGGCCTTCACGAAATAAGGCCCGATGCCCGGCCAGGCAAAAATGGTTTCGGTGATCACGGCGCCCGTCACCAGCATGGGCAGAGCCATGCCCAGCTTTGTCACCAGCGGGGTGAGAACATTGCGCAGCACATGGCCGAAAAGGATCTGCGCCTTTTTCGCGCCGAAAGCTTCCTGCACAAGGCAGTAATCCTCTTTCAGCTGGCCGATGGTGGAAGCTCTCACATAACGGGTGAGATCAGGCAGAAAGCCCATGGTCAAAACGATATAGGGCATGGCAAAATGCTTCAGATAATCGGAAACCGAATGCTCAAGCCCGATGGTGTGCATCCCCATCAGCGGGAAAATTTTCAATCGATAGCTAAAAAAATACATCATCAGCAGCGCCAGCCAGAAGGTGGGCATCGCGATGCCCACCGAGCTGAGCCCATCGATGATTTTATCGGCCGCCCTGTTTTTGTGGCTGCCCGCCACAAGGCCCAGAACGATGGCCAGGCAGAAAGCCGTGAGATAAGCGGGCAGCACCAGCTGGATGGTGGCGGGGATGCGCTGTTTGAGATCATATTTGATGCTGGTGTGCGATAAAAGCGAATTGCCGAATTCGCCATGGCAGATGTTTTCAAGCCACTTGCCATATTGCACATAGATGGGGTCGTTCAGCCCGTAATCTTCGCGTTTCTGTTCGATCTCGGCGCGGGACATATCGGGGGTGGTGATGGCATCCACCGCGTCATAGGGCGCCAGATTGATTAAAAGAAAGCAGAGCGCCGTGATGACGAAAAGAAGCGGGATCGCCTGCAAAATTCTTTTGAGGATATATTTCAGCATGCCTTACCTCCGTTAAAAAACCGGTTTCGATAGATTTCGCCGGCGAAAGCGTTTTTGCCCCGCGGCGGATGAAAGATGGAAAGAGGGGCTTAACGCCCCTCTTCACCGTTTCGTTATTTCAGTTCCAGCTTAGAGAAATCGCGGAAGGTATAGATGGGCACGAGGCCGGCATCTTCCACACCCGAAACTCTCGCGGTGGTCACCAAAGATCTCATGTTTGTGCCGAACGGATAGAACAGCGCTTCTTCGGAAACCATCTTCTGCGCCTGCTTATAGATCTCGGCGCGCTTGGCGGGGTCAAGCTCGGCTTTGCCCGCGGCGAACAGCTTGTTGATCTCGGGGTTATCGAAGTTCAGCATGTTGTCGGAAGAAGAATCGACCAGAGCGGCGAAGGTGTCGGGGTCGATGCCCATGACATAACCGCCCAGATACATATCATAATCTTTGTTTTCGTGGTCGTTGGCGGCGGCCATCCATGCGGCCTGATCTACGCCGGCCAGTTCAACGGTCACGCCCACCTGCTTCAGTTCGGCCTGAATGGTCAGCGCCTGCTTTTCCTGGGCCGCGTCATCGGCCACATAGCAAAGCTTTACCGATTTGGGGCCGTTGGCCACCAGTTTTTTGGCTTCTTCCAGGTTTTTGTCATATTTTTCAACATCGTCGCTGTAATAAGAGTTGACAACGGGCAGGAAAGAATAACCCAGCTTATAGAATTCATCAGAGGTGTAAGCGGCGGTCATGATCTCTTTGCGATCAAGCGCCTTGAAAAGGCCTGTGCGGAAATCTTTGTTCTGCATCGCGTCAGAGATGCGGTTGAGCCTTAAATAAGGCACGCGGCCTTCGCTGTAGTTGGTGACGGTGAAATCTTTGTTATCTTTAAAGGGCGCCAGCTGAGAAGGCAGAGCCACCAGGGCATCGACTTCTTTATTCTGCATGGCGAGGGAAGCGGTGTCGGCGTTGGGGATGATCTTGAAGACAACGGTCTTGATCTTTGCTTCGCCGCCCGCATAATTCGGGTTGGCGGTGAATTTCAGATATTGGCCGGTTTTATATTCTTCCAGCATATAGGGGCCGGTGCCGACCACTTTGCCTTCCAGCATATTGATGTCATAGCTGTTTTTGCCGTCGAAGATATGCTTGGGGGCCATGAAAACTTCGGCCGAGAGCATTTCCACAACGCTTGCGGAAGGAGAAGGCAGCGTGAACAGAACGGTCAGGTCGTCTTTCTTTTCCATTGCGATGGGCTTGCCTTCCACATAAAGGGCGGGGCTCTGTTTGTTATAGGCGTCATAGGTGAAGATCACATCATCGGCGGTGAAGGGTTCGCCGTCGCTCCACTTCAGGCCTTCCTTCAGCTTCAGGGTATAGGTCAGGCCGTCTGCCGAGGGTTCCATGCTTTCGGCCAGAACCGGCAGGAAAGTGCCATCCTGATCGATCTTGTAAAGGGGCGAAGCCACCATGTTGCAGGTCATCAGGCTCCATCTGTCGTCTGCGGTGAAGGTGTTGAGGGTGTTGCCCGTATCGCCGCCTAAAGAATAAGTGAAAACATCTTTGTTGGCTGCGGAAGAACCTTCTGTTTTTGCTGTGGTGCCTTTGTCGTCTGCGGCTTTCTGGCTGCATCCGGCAAGCACGCCGGCCAGCATCATAATAGCCAGCAGTAAGCTAAGCTTCCGTTTCATCTTGCGTTCCTCTTTTCTTGTCATTTCGTCGTGGCATCCTTTTGCCATCGTACCGGTGGCTATCTTATCAGCGAAGCTCCGCGCCGTCAAATAGATAATATGAATAGAATTTTACCTATTTATTAAGAAACTCGAAAAAGCAAACGGCCGATTTCTTGTTCACAATTACCATAAAAATATCGAAAAAACAGCAAAGATGCACGAAAGACGCGTTTGAATGTTAAAAAAATCACTATTTTATCATGATTCATAAAAAATGCGCAAGAATGCGCATTTTTTTGGAAAAGTCATTTTGAATAAGAAGTATGGCGGCGCGGAACTTCTTTTTTGTGTGAAATGATCCGCGGAAAAATATGCCGAAAACGGGGAAAATCCACGCCCGGAATGAGGCCGCTCTGTGGACGAATTCAAAGGGAAGAATTGCCGCAAAACCGCCCTGCCGCCGGGCGGCGCCGTGAAAGCCCGGTTTATCGGACTTCATTTGTATTATACTGGAAATCATGATAACGACGGAGGGATGATTATGAAAACCTTGTTTTGCGTCAGCGCGGAAAATCTGCATCTGGCCGATCCCAACAGCCTGATCTTTAAAATGGAAGAAAGCTATCTCGACGCCCGGGGATGCCCCTGCCCTGCCCCCGCGGGCGAAATGTCTCTGGCGGCTGAAAACGAAGAATTATGGGAAAACGAGCGCCTGCGCCGGGTGGAACGGGTCTGCGGCGGGCTGGTTTCTTTTTCGTCTACAAAACAAATTCATGAAATCGACGATGTGTTCGGCACCTATGGGTTTAAAAATCTGCGGGGCGAAGTAGTCATTGAGCCGCAATATGCTTCCGCAGCGGAATTTTCAATGGGTCTTTGCGCCGTCTGCCTTGGCCGCACCTGGTTTCAGAAGGGATCTTCCCGTTATTACGAAACCCACTGGGGCTATATCGATGAACAGGGGAAAACCGTTCTGCCGTTTCACTTTCGGGAGGCGTGGCCCTTCAACCGCTATGGCGTGGCGGTGGTTTCAAGGGAATATACGGAAAATTATTATCTGATCGATCTGGCCGGCCGCCGGCTGGAAGCCCCCCAAGACGCCTGCTTCGACCATTATGAGATGGATTATGACAGCCGCTTTGTTGGCTTTTCTTTCGGCGAGGACGAAAAAAACAAAGACGAACCACCCATGGGCATTTATGACACCAAAGAGCGGCGGGTGGTTCTGATGCCGCAGTTCGAGGCCTTTTATGAAATCGATGAAGAGACCATTTTGGTGCAGGAAGCCGAAAAGGAGGGTGTTCGGCGCGAATATTTCATCAACGCCGGGGGCGAACCGAAGCATCCTCACCTGCTGGCGCAGGATCTTTCATCGGAATGGCCCGGCAAAAACGGCTGTTTCATTGTGAGAAAAAACCACGGCGGCGCCTGTGGGCTTTCGGCCCCCAACGGCGAAGTGATCATCCCCGTGGTCTATGATAAAATCCTGCCGATGAATTACGCAAATCTGTTCGCCTGTTATCGCGGCGGCGTCATCGAAGTCATCGATTGCGAATAAGCGCCCCTGACCGCCGACAAACAAAAAACGGCCTGCCGCAAAACGGGGCGGCCAAGATCTTTTCTTGAAATCGTGTTGAAAAGCGATTCGACACTTTTTTCAAAAAGAGATCCTGTCGCCGCCGCAATTTTGCAGCAGGCCGTTATGGCTGTCTGGCCGTTATTCAAAAGTTCGCTGTTTCAGCTGTAAAATACGCTGGCGGATGGCATCCATCACGGCATAAAACGCCTCATCGCTTTTGCCGGTGGGGTCTTCCAGACCCCAATTTTCCCGAAAAGCGGCGGGCAGACCGGGGCATTCCACCCCGCAGCCCATGGTGATGAGGATATCCACCGGCGGCAGGGCCGAAAGCGGCTTGGAAAACTGCGTCTTTTCCATATCGATGCCATAGCGCTTTTTCATCAGCCGCACGGCGTCCTGATTGATGGAGGGCTTGGTTTGCGTGCCCGCCGAATAAAATTCGAAGCGTTCTGAAGCCAGGTGTTTGCCCAGCGCTTCGGCTATTTGGCTGCGGCAGGAATTATGCACGCAGACAAACGCGATTTTTGGTTTGGCTTCTGCCTGTTCCATAAAGCCCCCTTATAAAAACAAAAAGTGGAACGCGTTGAAGAGATAACCCACAATGATGATGCCAACGGTGCAGATCGCCGCGAAAAGCGCCAGAAGCTTTGGCTTTACGGCTTTTCTCAGCATGATCATCGAGGGCAGGGATAAGGTGGTCACGGCCATCATAAAGCTTAAAACCGTGCCCAGCAGCGCGCCTTTGGAAAGCAGCGCTTCGGCAATGGGGATCGTGCCGAAGATATCGGCATACATGGGAACGCCGATCAAAGTGGCCAGCACGACGCCAAAGGGGTTTTTGCCGCCCAGAACGGATTCCACCCAGCTTTCGGGGATCCAGTTGTGGATCACCGCGCCGATGCCCACGCCCACCAGAATATAGGGCAGAACCTTTCTGAAGGTGGCCCAGACCTGATCTTTGGCATAGCGCAGCCGGTCGTTTTGTGAAAGCGTGGGGGAATCCAGATCCACGCCGCCCGCGCCGCGGATGAAATCTTCCACCTGATCTTCCATATGCAGCTTTTCGATCAGCGTGCCGCCGACCACCGCCACCACAAGACCCACCAGCACATAGGCCACCGCCACTTTTGCGCCGAAAATGCTCATCAGCAGCAGCAGGCTGCCCAGATCCACCATGGGCGAAGAGATCAAAAACGAAAAGGTCACGCCCAGCGGAAGCCCCGCGCTGCTAAACCCGATGAACAGCGGGATGGAAGAACACGAGCAGAAAGGCGTCACGGTTCCCAGCAGCGCCGCAATGCAGTTGGCCCACACGCCGTGAAACCGGCCGAGGATCTTCTTGCTGCGCTCCGGCGGAAAATAGCTTTGGATATACGAGATCAAAAAGATCAAAAAGCATAACAGAATGGTGATCTTCAGCACATCATAAATGAAAAACTGAACGCTGCCGCCCAAACGGGTGGCGGTATCCAGCCCCAGGGCTTCCAGCCCGCGCCCGATGAGCGCGTTCAGCCATTTCATGCCCAAAAGCTGGTTTTGGATCCATTGACCCACAAGTTCGAAACCCCTCATCACAATTTCCTCCGTTTTGTGAAATACATCAACTTTTTTCGATGTATTCCCCCAAAAAGGCGGCCGTTTTCACGGCCGGCCCTGTTTTGTTTATTTTTTCAGCAGTTTCATAATGGCTTTTGCAGAAGCCACCTGGCCGCTGACCACCAGTTTGCCATCCACCAGAAGCGAAGGCGAGGTCATCACGCCCAGCTTCACGATCTCCATCAGGTCTTCCACCTTTTCCAGCCGGGCGTCAAGCCCCAGCTGCGCGATGGCTTCCTGCGTGTTTTCATAAAGGCGGCTGCATTTTTCACAGCCTTCGCCCAAAACTTGAATCAGCATCCGTGTTTCCTCCTCAGTTTCTCAGCTTCATGGGCTGGCCCACAGTCTCTTCCCAGGCGGGCATGATCTCGCGGATGATCTGCGGGCCGATCTTCGAAATGAATACCATCTGCGAAAGCTCTTTGGCGGGGCAGGGCTTCACATCGATTTTGCGGCCCACCAGATCGATCTGGTTCCAGCCCTTGCCGCTCAGGCGGAAAAAGCCTTTGGCGCGGTATAAGTGGTCTTCCACCCGGGCCAGAAAACGCTTGAGCGTTTCTTCCGAAACTTCGCCCTCAAAATCGAGAAACAGGGTTTTGGGCTTGGTTTCTTCGGAATTGGTGGTGTCTTCGCTTTCTGCCCAGCGATATTGCATCAGGTCTTCATTCAAAAAAGAAAGGTCTAAATTGCCGTTGGCGCTGGTGTCGATGCGGCAGATGGGGTTGATCTCGCGGATCTTGCGCTCCAGCTCTTCCAGGCGGGCTTCCTCCACCAGATCCACCTTGGTCAAAACGGCCAGATGGCAATGCTTCAGCTGGCGATAAACGGTTTCCAGATCCTCCAGCTGGTCAAAGAAATTGACCGCATCCACCAGGCAGATGGCGCCCTTGAATTCATAGGAATTGCCGCAGAGCGCCGCCGAAGCGGCCAAAATCTCTTCCACATTGGAAGGATCGCCCAGGCCCGAACTTTCCACGAACAGATAATCGAAATGGTGGGCGGCCATATCCGTCAGCGCCTGAACGAACGAAAGCTTCAGGCAGGAACAGAAGATCGAGCCGCGGTTGATCTCCACCATCTGGATATCGTCGTTTCTCAAAATTTCGCCGTCGATGCCCAGTTTGCCGAATTCATTTTGGATAACGCCCACGCGTTTGCCCTTCAGCGCATCAATAAGCTTCAAAAGGATGGTGGTTTTCCCCGAACCGAGAAAACCCGTTAAAACATAAAGCTGTGTTTTTTCCGACATGGTCTGATTGCCTCCGTCTATGTGGTCTGTTTTTGTGTTTTCGCAGGGTGCTGCTTTGATTAAAGTGTTTTCGGGCCGCCCGGGTTCCTGCCCGCCATGGGGCGTTGTCAGCCGCAAAAGCAGCGCGGCGGCCTCTTTGCCGCCCGTTTCGCTCAGGCTGTAATGGGTCCATTTGCCTTCCTGATGGCTGTCTACGATGCCCGATTCACATAAGATCTTCATATGATAAGAAACAGCCGATTGGCATAGCTTCAGCTGATCGTTCAGCACACAGGCGCATTTTTCGCCGCTGCGCAGCAGCTCGAGGATGGCGAGGCGTTTCGGGTCGCAAAGGGCCTTGAACACCTTGGCGTTTCGCCGGTGATCGTGTTCCAACATCTTCACCTCACATCGAAATTTCTTGATCTGTGCTCATTATAACATTCCGCTTTTTTTTGTCAAGCCTTTCACAAAGAAATATCAAAAATTTTTGATGTGAGCAAAAACACCGCCCGCCGAAGCCTTTCGGCGGGCGGCGGCAAAGCTGTGATCTGCGTGTTTTTGCCGCCACGCGGGGCGGCAGAGCTTCATGCGGCGGCGCTGATTCAGCGCGCTTTTTCCGCGGTTTGCTGATAGCGGCGGCCGCAGAAAAGCTTAAAGAGCGGTCTGTTTTGCGGCTTGCTGCAGGGTGTGGCGCATTTTTCGATATTCCACAATGGGGCGGTCGCCCTGAACCAGATTTTCTTTGCCGAAAAACTCGCTCTTTTTGGGCAGCTGGGTCAGAACCACCCGCCGATCCTGATGAAGCACCACGCGGTTTGCGGCGTTGCCCAAAGCGTTCATCAGAGGGCGGGAAAGCGGGCCTTTCAAAAAGCTGTGGTAAAACCGTAGATAAATTCTGGTGTTTTCGTCATCCACGGGGGCGAAAGCCGCGGCGATGCGCACTTTTGGCGAAACCCTGTTCTGCCAAAGATTCGGCATTTGCAGCTGCAGGCTGAAAAGGTTTTCATAATCGGTGATCTCTTCGGGGGTCTGGGGTTTTTGCCCTTCATCCACGGCGTTTTTCACATAATAGGTCATCTGTGTGCCCTGCCATTTCACCACGGGACCGTTGACCAGCGACTTGTTGCCGCGGCCGATGGTGGAACCGTGAACGAACGGAAGATGCACCACATCCAGCTGGTTTTCGATGGCGCGGGTGTAATGCACCGACCAGTTTTCCGAAAACTCGCCATAGGCGAAACCACTTTTCAGATCTTCGAAAAAGGGGATCTCGGGCAGTACTTCGCGCTCCGCGCCATACCACGCCCAAAGAAAACCATAGGCTTCGCGGATCAGATAGCGCTTGACCTTGAAATTATCCTGGATCACGGCGTTTTTGCCGTTCGCGGGGATCTGCACCACCCTGCCGGTGGCATCATAGGCAAAGCCGTGGAAGGGGCAGGCCAGATGGCCGCCCGTCACTTTGCCGCAGGAAAGCGAAGCGCCCCGATGGCAGCATTGATCGGCGATGCAGCAGACTTTGCCGCTTTCATCGCGCCAAAGCGCCAGTTTTTCGCCGAAACGCGTCACGCCGATGGGTTTCGCCTGCCTGACTTCGGCCGAAGATAAGATGGCATACCATTGGTTGGGGATCATATCGTTCCTCCTTTTTCAAATAAACGGTTCATGCGGCGGCGCTGATTCAGCGCGCTTTTTCCTCTTTCCAAAAGGGGTTGCGCATCAGTTCCAGCCGGAACAGATAGGGATATTCGGTTTTCAGATAGGCCGCGTGCAAGACCCAGTTGGCCAAAATCGCCGTCAGCACCCGCTGCACATCCGCATCCAGATGGGCAGCGTCCTGGGGCGTCAGGTGGGAAAGATCGCCACGCGCGCGAAATTCATCCGCCAGATGGAACACGGCCCAAAGCATATCGGTGAAGCATTCGTGTTCCAAAAGCATCGGGTTCGAAGAGATCACCAGCAGCGGCATGCCCGCTTTTTCAAGGATCTCTTTCATGCGCGCCAGCGTTTCGGGGCCGCAGTGAACGGCCGCCTGTGAGCTTCTGATCCGGGCGGCGGCGCGGTCAAACTCTTTTCTGCCCCAGCTTTCGTCTATTTCGATCAGGCGTGAAAGGGCTTGGGGGTCTTCCACGGCGGGAACCATGGCGCAAAGCAGGTCGGCGCCCGCGCTGCTGAAAAAAGAACCCGTCAGCATCCGTGTTTTCTCGATTTGTTTTTCCCGCTCGCGGGCCTGTAAGATCTTTCCCGCGATCACGCTCACCAGCGCCACCTGCACGGGCAGGAACGCGAAATCCTGCATCAGATAAAACGCGGTGTCTTTCATATCGCGGAAAAGCAGGATCTGGGCCGCATAGATCGCCGCGGAAAGCAAAATCAGCAAACTGATGGCTTTCATCAGGGCGGAATGCTTTTTCATCGGGCATCCCCTCGCTTCTTTCTTCTTTTTTGTGCTTCCATGTCTTTGTGGTTTCATCATACAATGCCGCGGGCGCGGCGGCAAGCGTTTCTTTTGTTTGTTTTGCGGCGGGCAAAAAAAGCCGCGCCCCGCAAAACAAAGCGGAGCGCGGCAAAAGTTTTATTCGGCGGCAGCGGAGGCGCGGGGGGCGCCCAGCCGGCCGCGGAAGTTTTCATAACCAAAGTTGGTGAGCCTCGTCAGGCGGCCGTCCTGCCCCAGTTTCCAGAGGTTCGGCAGGGGCATGCCGTTGAAGGTATTGTTTTTGCAGGTGGTGTAAATGGCCATATCGCCGAAAATCAGCAGGTCGCCTTCTTTCAGCGGCCGGTCGAAGGAATAATCGCCGATCACATCCCCCGCAAGGCAGGTGGGCCCCGCCAGGCGGTAAACGGCGCTTCCGCCCCCGCCGGCCCGGGCGTGGTAAAGCGGCGGCTGATAGGGCATTTCCAGAACATCAGGCATATGGCAGGCGGCGCTGCCATCCGCAATGGCGATGTTCACCGCGCCGTTTTGCAAAAGATCCAGCACGCGGCAGACGAAATACCCCGCGTTGAGCGCCACGGCTTCGCCCGGTTCCAGATAAACCTCCACCCCCCATGTTTTTTGGGCATAGGCGATGGTTTCTTCCAGAAGCGGCAGCTGATAGCCTTCTTTCGTGATATGGTGGCCGCCGCCCATGTTCAGCCATTTCATCTGCGGCAGAAAGGTGCCGAAGCGGGCTTCCACCGCCGATAAGGTGGTGGCCAGATCTTCGGCGCCCTGTTCGCAAAGGGTGTGAAAATGAAGCCCGTCCAGCAGAGCGATCAGCTCGGGCGTCATGTGGCGATCCCATTGCTCGCGGGTGGTGCCCAGGCGGCTGCCGGGGGCGCAGGGGTCATAAATGGCGTGGCCTTCCTGGGTGGAGCATTCGGGGTTGATGCGCAGGCCGATGCTTTTTTGGCGGCTTTTGGCCCGCGGGCCGAATTTTTTCAGCTGGGCGGGGGAATTGAACACGATGTGGTCGGCATAACCCATCAGTTCTTCCCATTCTTCTTCACGATAGGCCCCGCAGAAAACATGCACCTCTTTGCCGCCCATTTCTTCTTTGCCCAGGCGGGCTTCAAATAAGCCGCTGGCTTCCGTTCCCGCCAGATGCCCGGCAAGAAGCGGATAAAAATCATAGTTGGAAAACGCCTTCTGCGCCAGCAGGATCTTGCAGCCCGTGCGCCGGGCGAGGGCCGCAAGGCATTCGGCGTTTTCTTTCAGCCGCGCTTCGTCGATGAGATAACAGGGCGTGGGCAGCGCCCCAAACAAAGCGGCGGGGTCTTTGCCCGAAAGGCCCGCGAAAACAGCCGTGTTCATGGCGATCAATCCACCAGAACGGGGTCGTGGCTTTCGCTGCGGGGCAGGCCATATCGATCCAGCGCGTCGAGGAACGGATCGGGATCGAATTCTTCCACGGTGTGAACGCCCGCGGTGTTCCATTTGCCCGTCAGCATCATCAGCGCGCCGCACATGGCGGGCACACCGGTGGTGTAGCTGATGGCCTGGCTTGCCACTTCGCGGTAGCATTCCTGATGGTCGCAGATGTTATAGATGGCGTAAGTCTTTTCTTTGCCGTCTTTTTTGCCCGTGAAAACGCAGCCGATGTTGGTTTTGCCGTGGGTGCGGGGGCCAAGGCTTGCGGGGTCGGGCAAAAGTGCCTTCAAAAACTTGATGGGCACGATCTGCTGCCCTTCGAACTCGATGGGCGCGGTGGAAAGCAGGCCCACATTTTCCAGGCACTTCATATGGGTCAGATAGCTCTGGCCAAAGGTCATAAAGAAGCGGATGCGCTGCACTTCGGGGATGTTTTCGGCCAGCGATTCGATCTCTTCGTGGTGCAGCAGATACATATCTTTGCGGCCCACGCCGTCGAAATCATATTCGCGCTTGATGCTCATGGCGGGGATCTCCACCCAGCGGCCGTTTTCCCAATAGCTGCCGGGGGCCGAAACTTCTCTCAGGTTCACTTCGGGGTTGAAGTTTGTGGCGAAGGCATAGCCGTGGTCGCCGCCGTTGCAATCAAGGATATCGATGGTGTCGATGGTGTCGAATTCATGCTTTTTGGCATAGGCGCAATAGGCCTGGGTCACGCCCGGGTCAAAGCCGCATCCCAAAAGGGCGGTGAGGCCGGCCTTTTCGAATTTTTCGCGATAGGCCCACTGCCAGCTGTAATCAAAATAAGCCGAAAAGCCTTTTTCTTCACAGCGCTTTTCATAAGCTGCGCGCCATGCGGGGTCTTCGGTGTCTTCGGGTTCATAGTTCGCCGTGTCCATATAATTGACGCCGCAGGCAAGGCAGGCATCCATAATGGTCAGATCCTGATAAGGCAGGGCAATGTTCATCACCAGATCGGGCTGATAGGCGCGGATGAGGGCGATGACCTGCTGCACATCGTCGGCATCCACCTGCGCGGTGGTGATCTTGGTGGCGGTTTTGCCGCTCAGCTCGGCGGCCAGTTTGTCACATTTGGCTTTGGTTCTGCTGGCGATGCACAGTTCGCTGAAAACTTCGCTGACCATGCAGCATTTTTGAATGGCGACCGCGGCCACGCCGCCGCATCCGATCACTAAAACTTTGCTCATTTTGTTTTCTCCGTTTCTTCTTATTTCAAATCGATTTTTTATCATCAGCCCACATGCTTGATGGCTGCCGCCGGGCAAACAAGGGTGCCGGGCTTTCCGCTGAAGCTGGAAAGCACTTCTAAAACGATGCCGAACCGTTTGGCCAGCATCACCGAGCGGTCGTGAAGCACCTGCGCGCCCTTTTCCGCCAGCGCCAGCATATCTTCATAGCTGATCTCATCCAGCTTATAGGCGGCGGGGTCGATACGGGGGTCGGCGTTATAAACGCCGTCAACATCGGTGAAGATCTGGCATCTGTCGGCCTGAAGGGCCGCCGCCAGCGCCACGGCGGTGGTGTCGCTGCCGCCGCGCCCCAGTGTGGTGATCTCGCCCAGCGCATCAACGCCCTGAAAGCCCGCCACAAAAACGATGCGTTTTTGCTGAAGCTCGCTGCGGATCCTTGCGCCGCTGATCCTGCCGATGCGGGCGCTGCCGTGGGCATCATCGGTGTGGATGCCCGCCTGCCAGCCGGTCAGGCTCACGGCGGGGTAACCCATGGCTTCCATGCACATGGCCGCCAGCGCCACCGAGATCTGTTCGCCGGTGGAAAGCAGCATATCCATTTCGCGGGCGGAAGCGTTCTGGTTGATGGCCCGCGCCTTTTCGATCAGCTCGTCGGTGGTGTCGCCCTGGGCGGATAACACCACCACCACATCATTGCCGCTGTCATAAGTTTTTGCCGCGATCCCGCAGATATTCCGAATCCTTTCGGCGTTGGCCACCGAGCTTCCGCCGAATTTCTGTATGATTAAGGACATTCTTCACCCTCTATTTCTCATTGGTCTTTAAAGCGAGCATCAGCTCGCGCAATGTTTTGCAGGCGGTGGCCGTCGAGACCCCGCTTTGATCCAGCATGGGTGCCAGCTCGTTGAGATCGGCCCCCACGATGTTGGTCTGGCAGGCAAGGCGGATCGCGCCCAGCAGCTGCAAAAAGGAAACGCCGCCCGCTTCCGGCGTGCCTGTTCCCGGAAAAGCGGAAGGATCCAGACAATCCAGATCGATGGTCAGATAAACCGGCGCGCCGCTTTCCTTCAACTGCGCGGTCAGGCTTTCCAGACCTTCGAACCCGAAGGGATGAAGATCGGTGTGCGCGGCCGCGAAATCGAATTCTTCACGCTCGCCGCTGCGGATGCAGAACTGATGGATGCGCCCGTCGCCCACAAGCTCGTGGCATCTGCGCAAAACGCAGGCGTGGCTCAGGGGCGCGCCCAGATAATCGTTTCTCAGGTCGGCGTGGGCGTCGAAATGCAGAATATGCAGATCGGGAAAACGGCGGCTTGCGGCCCGCACGCTGCCCAGCGTCACCAGATGCTCGCCGCCCAGCAGAAGGGGCAGCTTGCCCGCGGCCAGAATTTCTTCCGCCCGGTCTTCGATATCGGCCAGCGCCGCTTCCGCGCTGCCGAAGCAAAGTTCCAGATCGCCGCTGTCGAAAATGCGGCGGTCGGTGAGATCGCGCCGCTGATAGGGGCTGTAGGTTTCCAGCCCGAAGCTTTCGTGGCGCATGGCGGCGCTGCCGAAGCGGGCGCCGGGGCGATAGCTGGTGGTGGAATCGAAGGGCGCGCCGAAAAGCACGATCTCCGCCTCTTCAAAGGCGCAGTCACAGCCGATAAAGGTTTCGATATTGGGTTTCACGGTCATTCCACCTCCACAAGCAGTTTTTCCAGAAAGGCCGGCAGGCAGAACGCGCCCTTATGCAGCCTTGTGGTGTAATATTGTGTTTCCAGCCCCAGCGCCTGCCATTTGGCGGCGTCGAGGTCATCCACGGGGTGATATTTTTTGCTGGCGAAGCCGAACAGCCAATAGCCCGCGGCATAGGTGGGGATATGGGCCTGATAAACGCGGCTGATGGGAAAAGTGCTGACGATGCGTTTGTGGCTGCGCTGCATGGCTTCGGCGTCATGCTGATAAAACGGGCTTCCCTGTTGGTTGACCATGATGCCGTCTTCCCGCAGGGCGTTATAGCAGATGCCGTAAAATTCGCGGGTGAAATAGCTTTCCGAAGGGCCGAAAGGGTCGGTGGAATCGACGATGATAAGGTCATATTGGGCGGTTTTGCGGCGGATGAAGCGCAGCGCGTTATCAAAATAGATATGCACGCGCCGGTCATCCAGCCGGCAGGCGTTTTCGGGCAGATAGCGGCGGCAGGCTTCCACCACCTGCTCGTCCATTTCCACAAGGTCGATGCTGCGGATGGTGTCATAGCGCGAAAGCTCGCGCACAACGCCGCCGTCGCCCGCGCCGATGACCAGAACATCCTTGATGTTCGGATGCACCGCCATGGGCACATGGGTGATCATTTCGTCATAGATGAATTCGTCGCGCTCTGTCAGCATCACATTGCCATCCAAAGCCAGCACTTTGCCGAATTCGGGGGTGTCATAAATATCGATCTGCTGATAATCGCTTTTATGGGAATAAAGGTGGCGGTTGACGCGAATGCTGTGCTTCACATCGGGGGTATGAAATTCACTGAACCAAAGCTCCATCACCGCGCCTCCTTTAAAATGTTGATGAATTCGATATCGGGGTCTTCGGGGCCGGTCATCGAGCAGCCCTTGGCCTTGGCATATTGGATATAATTGAGGATGTTTGCGGTGATGCGCTCGCCCGGGGCCAGAATGGGGATGCCCGGCGGATAACACATCACAAATTCGCTGCAGATGCACCCGTCGCTTTCCATCAGCGCAACGCGCTTCTTTTCGGCATAAAACGCTTCCTGCGGGCTCATCACCACTTCGGGGTCGATATATTCCTGGTTCATCAGCCCGCTGCTGTCGCTTTGATAGCGGCGGCGGATCTCGGCGAGGGCGCTGACAAGGCGTTCCAGCTCCTGGGGGCGGTCGCCGATGGAAAGATAGGCCAGAATGTTGCCGATATCGCCGAATTCGATCTGGATATCATATTCATCCCGCAGCAGGTCATAAACTTCGATGCCCGCAAGCCCGATATCGCGGGTGTGAACGCTGAGCTTGGTGGGGTCGAAATCAAAAATGGAATCGCCGTTGATGAGTTCGCGCCCGAAGGCATAATAGCCGCCGATGGCGTTGATCTCTTCGCGGGCATAATCGGCCATGGCGATCACCTGACGAAACACGCTTTCGCCGCGCATGGCAAGGTTGCGGCGGCTGATATCAAGGCTCGACATCAAAAGATAGCTGCCCGAAGTTGTCTGGGTCAGGTTGATGATCTTGCGCACATGGCCTTCCTGAAGGTTCGGCCCGATGAGCAGCAGGCTCGATTGCGTCAGGCTGCCGCCGCTTTTATGCATCGAAACCGAAGACATGTCGGCGCCCGCTTCCATGGCGGAAAGGGGCATTTCCCTGCCGAAATAAAAATGGGTGCCGTGGGCTTCATCGGCCAGGCAATACATCCCCGCCGCGTGGGCCATTTCCACAATGGCCTTCAGGTCGCTGCAAACGCCGTAATAGGTGGGGTTGTTCACAAGAACGGCCACCGCATCGGGGTTTTCGGCAATGGCCTTTGCCACCTGCTCGCGTTTCATGCCCAGCGAAATGCCCAGGCGGTGATCCACCTCGGGGTTCACATAAACGGGGATGGCGCCGCAGAGCACCAGCGCGTTGATGACGCTGCGATGCACATTGCGCGGCAGAATGATCTTATCGCCCCGCTTGCAGGTGGCCAGCACCATCGTCTGCACAGAGCTTGTGGTGCCGCCCACCATCAGAAAAGCGTGAGAGGCCCCAAAGGCATCCGCCGCCAGCTCTTCCGCTTCGCGGATGACCGAAACCGGGTGGCAAAGGTTATCCAGCGGCTTCATGCTGTTCACATCGATGCTGATACATTTTTCGCCCAGAAATTCCGTCAGCTCGGGGTTGCCGCGCCCGCGCTTATGCCCGGGCACATCGAACGGCACCACCCTCATCTGCCGAAAGCTTTGCAGCGCCTCATAGATGGGCGCCCTGCGTTGATCCAATTTGTGCATCTCTCTCATTTTCACACCTCACAGAAACAAAAAAACCGCAAGCTGTTTTTTAAACAGCCTGCGGTCAAATTCTGTCATCTGGTTTTTCAAACAGCGCCCAAAGAACCCCGCTTTGCGCCGAGAAGCTTCTCGCCGCCCTTGCAAGGGGAACGCGCCGGTTGAAAAAGATACAGGGTTCATAGAGTCTATATAGCAACAATACTTTTACTACTCTTATTGACCGTTTCACAAGTCTGCATAAAAAACGCATTTCGGTTATAAAGTAACCAACTTATAAAATTTGAGCTTTTAACTCAATCAATAATGGCGGTAAACCGCCGATCGGCAGTGGACCCGGCTGTCCGTATGGCCTCGACCCCAAGGGGGTGGTCCTCGTATTCGCTAGATGACTCTACGCGTACATCTCTTTATATAGTATTTTTCGTCAAATGTCAATATCTTTCAAGATATTATTTTTCCCATGCCGGGGATGTTTGCGCAAAAAGCGCCGCGCGGCGATGCCACCACAAAAAAAGCCCAAGCCCCGCAAGGCAGAGCGCCCCGCCGAAGAAGAACGCCGCCCGCAGGCTGATCTGCGCCAGAGAACCGAAGATCAGGTTGGTGCCCGCGCCGATGCTTTCCACGATCATGGCGTTGATGCTCAGGGCGGTGGCCCGCAAAGAGGTTTTGATCTGCCGGTTCTGCAGCTCCGCCTGAAAAGGCTCGAACAGGGTGAAGGTGATGCGAAGCCCCAGAATGCCCCCCACCGAAGCCGCCGCGCCGCCCACCGCCGGCATCAGGCAGGCAAGCGCCGCCGCCCCATAGAAAACCGCGCCCGCCTTTTTGACCCCTGCTTTTTTGGTGACGAAAGCCGAAAAAACGCCGCAGAACCCCGCCAAAGTCACGGCGGTGAAGCAATAGCCTATGGCGGCGGGCGAAAGCCCGCATCGGGCGTATTGGATCTGGCCCAAAAAAACGGTGAGGGTCTGGTGGGCTTCGGTGAAAAAGGCGGTGGAGATCAGGAACACGAGCAGCGGCTTATCGGTGAAAATGCCGCGGGCCAGCGCCAGAAATTCACGCCTGCCCGGGCGGCTGGTTTCTTCGGCCTTCACCTCGCTGAGAAAAAGCGCGGCCAGCGCCGCAAGGCCATAGCTCGCCGCTGTCAGCGCGCCCGCCAGCCGGTAATCATCGCCGATGAAAAGCGAAAAGATCACCGAAGCCGCCAGCAGCCCCGCGGTGCCAAGGGCGCCGTGGATGCCGAAGACCCGCTGGCTTTGCCCCCGCTCGCAGGAAAGGTAAAGAATGCTGGTGTCTACGCCCGAAAGGCCCGCCATCACCACGCTGAGCATCACGCGCTCAAGCAGAAACGCGCCGAAACCCGCCGCCTGCCAGAAAACGATTTTTGAAACAAAGAAAAGGCCGCAGCAAAAGATCATCGTGCGCCGATAGCCCAGTTTATCCGCCGCGATGCCCCAGGGGATCTCAAGAAGCAGACAAAGGATCAGCGAAATGCTTTCGATCAGCGTGATCTGAAAAACCGAAAGCCCCTGCCTCTGGCGATAAAGCGTGGCGACGGGGCCATAAAACACCATGCCCTGCAGCAAGGCGATGGCATACATCAAAGCAATATTCTTTTTCATTCAAAAAAGCACCTTTCTTTAAACAGCACAAAATAGCGCCAAAAATCGGCGCGTTTTTTAATTTTTATGCCGTTTAAATTGGTTTGTGCATCAAAAAACTCCTTTTCAAGCCGAAAAACCGCCCGCCGCGCGGCGGCCCCCGAAGCGTGATTTCTGTAAGATTCTGCAAGTTCACCAAAACAAAACAGCCGATCTGCGGCTTTTTTGTTCAAAATATGAAACATTCTGTGATATAATAACCGCAAAGCGATTATGATACAAATTTCACGGCCCGCCTGCGGCGCGGAGAAAAAATACCCTGTTTACAGCATATCCCAAAAAGAAGAATTTGGCAATCGAAAGCAGCCGCCCGCGGAAACATTTTTGCGGCAGGCGATGATGGAAAACGGGGCTTTGCCCTTTTGGAAAAGGAGAGCAGCATGAGAACAAAGTTAAAGGCAAGATATGTTCTGGGCTTTGACGGAACCGACCATGAGATCATTACCGATGGTGAAGTGGTCTATGAGGGTGATACCATCCTTTATGTAGGCAAACACTATGAAGGCCGGGCGGATGTGACGGAAGACGCGGGGAACGCCCTTCTCATGCCCGGCTTCATCGATCTGAACGCCTTGGGCGATATCGACCATGACATTCTTCACACAGATGTTTTTCCGGCCTATCGAAACGACCTTTCCCCTTCCGAAGAATATTATAACGGCGGCACCCATGAACTGATGACCCCGGAAGAAGAGGCCTTCAAATCTCTTTTTGCCTATGCACAGCTTGTGCGCAACGGCGTCACCACGGCCATGCCCATCACTTCCACCTATTATAAAAAGTGGGCCGACACTTATGAAGAAGAAGAGGCGGGGGTGCATCACGCGGCCAGGCTGGGGCTGCGGCTCTATACTTCCCCCAGTTATCAGTGCGGCCTCAATGTCGTTCGCCCCGATGGCAGCATGACGGTGCGTTTCGATGAAGAAGCGGGGCTTGAAAGCCTTGAAAGGGCGGCCGCCTTCATCCGCAAATATGATGGGGCGTATGACGGCCTCATCCGGGGCGCACTGCTGCCCGAAAGGATCGAAAGCCAAACAAAAGCTTCGCTTCTGAAAACCAAAGCCTATGCCGAAGAATTCGGCTGCCCCATCAAGCTCCACGCGGCGCAGGGGGCTTTCGAATATGGCTATATCATGGAAAAAACGGGCATGAGCCCCATAGAATATCTCAACAGCCTGGGCTTTCTGGGCGAAAAAGTGGGCATCCCCCACTGCTATATGCTCAAAGGCACAAAGTGGGTCGCGGAAAAAGGCGATGATCTGGCTATCCTTGCCCAAACCCACACAACGGCCGTTTATTGCCCCGTCATCATCGGCAGAAGCGGCAAATATCCCGACAGCTTCAAAAAATACCGCGAACGCGGGGTGAATGTGGCCATCGGAACCGATACCTTCCCGCCCGATTTCTTCCAGAATGTCAGGGTGGCCGCCATGTATTCGAAAATGGCCGAGGGCCATGCCGAAGGCTCCACCTATGCGGATATTTGCCGCGCGGCCACACTGGGCGGGGCGAAAATGCTGGGAAGAGAAGATCTGGGCCGCCTTTCCAAGGGGGCCAAGGCCGATATGATCGTTGTGGATCTGGACAGCTTCCACATGGGCGCCGTGGATGACCCCATCCGCACGGCGTTTCTGTGCGGCAGCGGCTGTGATGTGGTGATGTCGGTGATCAACGGCAGGGTCGTGATGAAAGACCGCTGCCTGCTGGGCGTGGATATGGAAGAACTCAAAGCAAAGGGGCAGGCCTATTATGAAAAGATGAAGCGGGGCTATCTGGAAAGGGATTACCGCCATCTTCCCGAAGAGCAGCTGTTCCGCCCCTCCTTCCCCATCAAATAAAAAACGGAAAAGGCCGGTGAAAAGAATGTTTGATCTGCTTTTAAAACACGCCTGCGTCATCACCATGGATGACGGCAGAAGGATCATTGAAGACGGCGCTGTGGGCATAACGGGCGGCAGGATCGCCTTTGTGGGCCAAAGCGCCGAAGCGGAAAATCTACCCGCCCGCCGCGAGATAAACCTTGAAAACCATGTGGTGATGCCCGGTTTCGTGGATGCTCACGGCCATGGCGGCCATTCCGTTTTTAAATCCATCGTGAAAGATACAAGCGATTGGATGCCTGTGATGACACATACCTACAAGCATTATGTTACAGATGATTTCTGGTATCACGAAGGCCGGCTTTCGGCCCTTGAAAGGCTTCACGCGGGCATCACCACGGGCGTGTGCGTGCTGGGTTCCCAGCCGCGGTGCGATTCGCCGGCGCCCGCCCTCCATAACGCCAGGGCCTATGCCGGGGTGGGCGTTCGCGATATCGTCTGCACAGGGCCCTGCAGCCTTCCCTGGCCCCACCGTTTCAGCCGCTATGAAAACGGAAAAAGGGTCAGAAAAGAGGTTGCCTATGAAGAAATGCTCGACAGCCTGGAAACGGTGGTCAAAACGCTCGATCACGCCAACGGCGGCCTGACCCGGGCTTTCGTGGCGCCCTTCGGCATCGTCACCTCGGTGGATCCTTCGGCGCCCACCCCCGCCGATCGATGCGTCGCCCTGACCGAGCATGATAAAAAACAGGCCCGCGATATGCGCAGGATCGCGGAAAAATACAATACAAGGATTCATACCGATGCCTTCGGCGGCATGATCCGCCTGGCATGGCAAGATCGGGAAAACGCTTTGCTGGGGCCGGATGTCCATTTGCAGCATTGCACGGGCCTTTCTTTCGATGAAGCGCTCATTCTTCAAAAAACGGATACCCATGTCAGCGTGGCGCCCAGCATCCGGCAGCTGGTGAACAGAACCCCGCTGATCGAGCTGCTGGATCTGGGGGTGACGGTGGCCCTCACCACGGATGGTTCCATGCTTTCTTCCGGGTTCAACCTGTTCGATGCCATGAAAAGGGCCCAGATGATCTTCCGGCGGGCCATGAACGATGCGTTTTACCTGCCCGAAGAAAAGCTTCTTGAAATGACCACCATCGACGCCGCGAAATGCCTTGGCATGGAAAAAGAGATCGGCTCGCTGGAACTCGGCAAAAAAGCGGATGTCATCGCCTTGAATCTGATGAATCCCCGCCTGATGCCCCGCTTCAATATCATCAGCACACTGGTGGGCAACGGCCAGCCCGGCGATGTGGAACTGGTGATCGTGGATGGGCAGATCCGGCTTGAAAACGGCAGGGCAGTGGGCATCGATGAAGAAGAGATTTTGCGCAGAGCCGAAGAAGAAGCCCGCGAAACCGTTGCCAGAACCCCCTATCTGCAAGCCTTCGCCTATCCCCAAAAGAAACAGTGGGGCCAAACGAAGCTCTATTTCGATGAAGCCCGGTTCGATTTGGAAAAGAACAGGCTGGATGGCGGACATTATTAAAAACAAAAGCGCCGCGGGCGGGCAAAAACACCGCCCCGCGCAGAAAAAACCCCCTCTCGCTGTGAGAGGGGGTTTTTGTTTCATCAGAGGCCCGGCGGGGCTTTCATGGGTTCAGCGTATGCCACTTTTTCTTGTTTTCATAAAGGGTGCGGTCGGCTTCCGCCAGCAGCATATCCGGCGAAATTTTGGCGTCTGCACAAGATACATGGCCGATGCTTACGGTCATTGTATAATCTTTGCCCGCGCTGCCGGGTTCCCGCTGGGCGTTCGCCAGGCTTTCGTGAATCGCGGCGGCGATGTGTTCGGGGGAAGATTCCGCTTCTTCTATCACCATGCAGAATTCATCCCCGCCATAGCGGGCAACGAAAGCGTTATAACGGCATGCGGCTTTTTTCAAAATGGAGGAAAAGGTTTTCAAAGCGTTGTCGCCTTCCAGGTGGCCATAGAGATCGTTGATGGCTTTGAAGCTGTTGATATCCATAATGAAAAGCAAAATCGGGCGCTCGGGGTCAACTCTTTCAAGGCAGTCTTTCAGATATTGGTTCAGGCGTCTGCGATTGTTCAGGCCCGTCAGCGCATCGTTATAAACCTGCATATTCTGGATCATCAGAAACAGGATGAGGATCATCAGGAAAATATTCAGCGCCAGCAGCGGCACCTTGGGGAAAGTCTCCTCAAGCATACCGGCCAGCAGCGGGGCCGCCATATACAGGGCGTAAGTCCAATATTCAGATCGGTCTTCCCGTGAAGGGGTTTTGATGGCCCGAAAAATGGAAAAGATCGTGGGGATCAGCAAATAAAAATAATTTACCACCGTGTGGATCAAAAAAAGCGAGGTGGATTGATAATGGTTCCCGTTGTCGATATAAAAAAGCCAGCCGGTGAAAATCGAGATCACATCCAGAGAGCAAACCAGCAAAAGAGGAATGGTCAGCCAGATATTCAGCGATTTTTTGCCGAAATGCAGGCGGTCTTCAATGAACCTGAACCAGAAATAACAGCCACAGGCGATCGACATCACCGTGACCGCGTTGACCGAGGCATAAAGCATGCGGTTCCAATGCAGGAACCCATCTTCTGTAAAGGCCCATAAAACATCGGTGGTGATCATGCCCATGTAAGAAAAGATCATGTTTCTCAGCTGACGAACTTCGTGCTCTGAACCGATGCTGCTGTTGAGCCTCAGCCAAACAGTCATCGCAAAAACACCGCAATAGATCTCAGTAATCGCATATGGCAAATACGGATATGTCATAGGTGATCCCTCTTTCTTGCGCCGCACTGTTTTCACAGTGTCTGCCGGCGGCGTATGCACTGCCGCAAGATGCTGTCAAAAAGCGGCTGATCCTGAGTTTGATATTTCAAAGATCTGCAACTCTATTTTATACCTATAAGGCATATGATTCAACCATTTTCGACCCTATTTTCACGCGGCCCGCCCGATGGCCGCAAGGCGAAGGAAGCAAACGGATCATCCCCTCCTGCCCACGCCCGGCACAGCCTTGGCCGCAGAGAAAAATGGCATCGGGCAAAAAGCCTTTTGCGGGGGTAAAAACGCCGCCTCCGCGCAAAAAAGCCCCTTTCTCGCCGGGGCGAGAGGGGGCTTTGCTTTGGGGATGGCCCTTTATCCGGCCGGAACTTGAAGCGGCTGTTGAAGAAAATGCGCTTTGGTCATCCGCATCTTTGTGATGCCCGCAGAGGCCGTCTTTGCCGATCACTGCTGCTTTTTCGTCTGTCGCTTGGGAATGCGTGATTTTCGGATGGCTTTCGTGGTTTTATTCTGAAAATCATTGGAGAGCACGCTGATATTCCCGTCTACCTCCAGCACCGCCAGATCCACATCCGAAATCTTTGCCACGCCGTGTTCACGAATGGCCTCCATCAGCTCATTAAGGGTCAGGCGCGCCCGGCGCATGTTGACATCGTTTACCTTGCCCTGATAGATCAGCATCAGCGATTCGCCCTGCAAAAATTTCCCAAACCATGGGATGCGGTAGATGCATTCTTTGAATATCGCGTTGATGACGAAAAGCGAAGCCGCCGCCACCAACCCGCCGGCAAGCGAGGTGTCCGATCCCACCATGGCGTTTTGCACAGAATTGCTCAGCAGCATGATGAACACCAGATCCGCCACCGACAGCTGAGCGATTTCCGTTTTTCCGAACAGGCGGATGGCAAGCACAATGAAAAGATAGACCGCCGTGGAGCTCAGGATAATGGGAAAATATGCGGTGTGAAAAAACGACATCTTTTGCTTCCACCTTTCTTCAAGCCGCGGGCGATGCCTGCCGCCGATTATTATGCCAATAAAAAACGGTTATTTTTCGGCTTCCTTTGGGGCTGTGCCGGTTTCTGCGGCAAATGGAGATCCTTTTTCCGCCAGCTTGAAGCGACCGTTGAAACGCTTTTTGCAAAGGCCTGTCGAGAAATAAATGTCGATCAGATCCTTATATTCATCAAATTTTTTATACTGCTTCTCATAAGCCCACGCTTCCCCCGCTTTTCCTGGGGGCAGAAATTTTCAGCCCTGTCTTACATCTTTCGCGGCCTGTTACCTGTTATTTGTCATGCAGCGCAAGAAGAACCACCGTTTCTACATGGTTTGATTGCTCTGGATTGATGTCTCCTTATTGACCAGTTCTCGTGAACCTCCGATTTTCTGCCCGTTCGTTCACGGGAATTGTTCAACCACTTTTTTCGGTTCGCGAAAACTTATCTACACACTTTTGTATGTTCGCGGGAATTGCTCCACGATTGCCATCGTCTCAACCTAATAAACAATCATACCTTGTTGCCTCCACCGCCATGTTTACTTTTTGTAACAACAAATAAAGCAACGCTGCCAACAGTTCCCACAACACCAATAACTCCATTCCGTATGTTTGCATTTCGCTCTCGCCTGCAGTTATCGCATAATTTATGCTTGTTTGTGCTGACCAACTCGCAGCCACACTTCTTACAATAGCATCAGATTGATGTCGGGTATGTGTTTTGCTGACTTTCCGTGCGAGGGAACAGGTCGATAGTGGTTTTTATGGGTCATTTCCGTGCGAGGGAATATATCCACAATATATTAAAAGTCCAATGCGTTCTTGGGAACAAGTCAATGGTAGGATTTAAATCCCACCGCCTCCGTTGGCAAATGCGGTAATACAAATGCCCTATGAACTTTTGTTTATATTTTCTTTCTTGACCCACCAACCGTGACCGTTACGATACCCATTACGCTCCATAAATGGAGTAACGAGTTTAACATATGGTGTTTTGCATTCACATTGCATAATTGCGGCAACTTTTCTTACAAGCTCAACCTGCAACGCCCACCACGACTCGTATCGTGCTTTTGTTTCAGGTGTACAGTCATCTTCGTCAGCCTCATCCATCAACCAGCCCGCTTCATTCCAAGCACCCGCAAGCGATGTAGCTAAAGCTGACTCGGTATAGTCGGCACCAAGCATCTCATGCCACTCTTCAGCGGATACTCCCGAAAGCGGCTCACTTCCCATTATCACAGCATCTCCGGGCAATTTAATAGAGTCTTCTTCATCCGTGGAATCGTTGTCAATATTTTGGTTTTCAATGTGTTTTTTGATGACCTTTTTTATTTTGTCCAGTGGAAACGGAGCATCTTCGGAAGAATGGTATTCAATGCTTTCTATTTGAGCAATTACTTCGTGGTTGTCTTTTCCGGTAGGAACAATAACATAATCGCCCGCTTTCAGAGTGTCGTCATCGGTCAGATAGCAATATGTTTTTCCGTAATCATCAAACTGAACATTGCAAAAGATGTAATCTGTCTGCTTGCGCAAAGGCTTTCCATATACTGACGAATCGAGGATTTCGCCCATTCCGTAAAAACGCATAAAATCAAATATGGATTCTGCAAAATCCGCGAAATCGTCAGGGAGACCGTTTTTGTCAAATGTACCGGTCAGGATTTGCTGTTCACCATACAGGTAATCAATTGTGATTTTGTAATCCTTCGTCTCCAGTGGATTTACGATGACATCGGGAGGATTTCCTTCGGTATGAACCATGAAATCATCAGCGTTGATATCATCTAAAAAAGATGTGATACCATCCTCAACATGATATTTCCGAGACACCTGACAGCCAGTGCCGATATTTTGAATATGTTCCAAGACCTCACTTTTTCTGTCTATCGTGATGTGTTCACTGTAGTCCCAAGTCGCATATTCCCATGTAGCGCCTTCGGGTTTGACTCCGGGCTTAATCTTCGTTAGACGATGATAGTCAATAACAATCTTTTCAATTCTGTCTGAATTTGACCTGCCATCAAAAACAAGTAATTCAGGCATATTGAGATTGAAACGGATTATATTGGAAATGTTATCCAACTCTTCGGAACACCCAGCGCAAAGTGAACCTCGAAAATGATATGACGCATTCTCTGTATTCGTAAGTGTCATTTCCCATTCTCCAACATCAGTGACAAATGACAAATCGTATTCTTCGGAAAAGTAATCACCAACGGTTTTCAAAATATAAGCAGCTTTTTCAGCTTCAATTTTGAAGTTCTTTGTGTTTGTTTTAATGTGCTTTGTTCCATCGCCGTAGGCATATGCAGAAAAGAATACTCTACCGTCTGCTGTAATGGAAAGATGCTGTTTAATTTCATCATCAGGCAACGGACAAGGACCAAAGCAGATATTGTTGGAAATAATCTGTATTTTACTTGCCATTCCTTCGAAAATGAAGGGGCTTGTATCATCGTCGGCTACGAGACGCTCCAGCCTGCCAAGAGCAGTAATAAACCACGCTCTGTTCTCAAAGGAAAGTATATTCTCACCGGGACCAGCCCAGTGTGTGAAATACCGCCATTTTGAAAGAATAGCTGACCCAAGAAGATTGACATCGTTTATGCCATCTATTATTTTGTCGAGTTCACGATAATCGTTAAAAGCATGGCTATTAGAGTAGGCTTCTTCAAAGGCTTTGCCACAGTCCATTTTGAAGCCGAGCGAGGAGCACTCGTCAGCAAAAGTGGGGTCTTCAATTTCACGCGACACAGTTTTTGTGTTCCGGAACTTGTCAAACCATTTCACCGCAAACGCATGAATATCCTGATTTGTATGCATAACTTCACCTCCCCGTTTATGCCATGTTTTATACTACATTTAATCCAAAGTGCTCTTCTACAATTCTGTTGAGCTGCGCAGCGATTTCAACAAATTGCAAATTCAAGTCCAG
The DNA here is from genome assembly GCF_047936785.1 of Acidaminobacterium chupaoyuni. Classification (GTDB taxonomy): domain Bacteria; phylum Bacillota; class Clostridia; order Oscillospirales; family Butyricicoccaceae; genus Acidaminobacterium; species Acidaminobacterium chupaoyuni. Next base: position 296,048 of record NZ_CP176394.1, on the reverse strand, counting down.
CGTTTTCACACTTATTTTATTACCGCTCATTTGATAAGCATTGTCTGGCTGGATTGTTTCGTCGGTTTTGGCGTACAGAAGCATTCCCGATACTTTATGTGGTTTCTCTCCAAATTCTGAGTCTTTATTTTTCACATAGGTGAATATCTGGTACAGATTGCTGGAATGAAGGGTATGCACGTCAAATTGAACCTGTGTCGTATGTGTATAATATTTTGCGTCGATAATCAGCACTTCGTTTTCCCTGGCAAGAGTAATATCGCTTTGCATTATTGGAAGCATTGTACCGATGCCATCGTCCAATGCCCATGGTATCTGCGATGCGCTTACATTCAATGCTGGAAATTCCTTGCTGTAGTATTCCAAGATAAATTTCTCATAAAGACGGCACATCCGCTGCTCATCGACAAACGATGCGAGCTTATATTCTCCTTGTTCCGTTGTCTGAAGCATTCCTTGCAGAATAAGCTGGCAAATACTGATGAGCATACGGTAGGTCTGGTTGTTTCTTTGAAACCGGATTGTTGCCCATTTTATAGATGATGGCTCCAATGTGTCCACGTTTGAAAAAAACAGCATTTCTTTCTTAAGAGCATCCTTGTGCTCGCTATCAACCTTTGAAAGACGAAGCAGGATCATCACGGTCGTTTTTAGAATCTGATTTAACAGGTTATTTTCTGATAGGTCGTCGTACTCGCAGGACAAAACCTGCTGGCGAGCAATCTTGTTTTTGATAGTGCCTGAAATATCGATTTTGCCACGCATAACTGCCATGTTTTCTGTCTTATTAAGATACTCACGATATAAACCCTGCTTCAATTGCTGCCCGATGCCTTTGGCGAGAATCGCAGCAAAGAGATTGTGCATATTCTCAAATTCCTCAGTCGCCACATCCTCAAAATTCGACTGATTCAGAGTGGTGAATGCATAGGAAAGCATATAGTATATATTCTTGATAAAGATACTCTTATCCTTAATCATTGAAACACACCACGCAGAATGTTTTCCCAGCGCTGCAATTTACCACTGTCATCGAACCAGTATTCACTCAGCATCGGTAAAATGTCATAGTCAATAATGGAGTGCATCCATTCGTCAGTGCAGATGGCCTGCCCACAAAAATAGCTATGTCCAATACAGAATCCTTTACCGAGGGATTTGTCAAGCGTGATTTCCTTGTTAAGCTCCTTTACACGTTCGATAAGACTGTTAAATGTTTCATTATTCAAACCATTTTGGTATTTTACAAAGCCTTCGGAGTCAAAGCCCGGTTCGATTTCAAAGAAGCTGAAACGACGGCGGAGGGCATAATCAATCATAGCAAGACTTCGGTCAGCTGTATTCATCATGCCGATAATATAAAGGTTCTTTGGCACAGCAAACGACAAACCGTTATATGCAAGTGTGGCTTTCGTGCCACGATAATCGCATTCAATCAACATAAGCAATTCGCCGAAGATTTTACTCATGTTGCCACGATTAATTTCGTCTATGATAAAGAAGAAGTCCTTGTCCGGCTGGTTTGCAGCCTTCTGACAGAAACGATAGAAGATGCCATATTTTAGCTCGAATCCGTCATTCACAGGCTTATAGCCCATCATAAAATCTTCGTAAGAGTAATTCTGATGGAACTGGACGAATTCAATGCGGTTTTCGTCCTTTTCTCCAATCATCGAGTATGCGAGGCGCTTTGCTGCGAAAGTTTTCCCGACACCGGGTGCCCCCTGCAGAATAATGTTCTTTTTGTTTTTCAGGACTGAAAGCAGCATATCATAGCGGCTCTCTGTCATGTAAACCTCATTAAGGAAGTCAGCCTTGTCATACTTTTCTGATTTTTCTTCTTGAACAAGTGGATTTTCATCCCGAATCATATCGACGATAAAATCATACTCGCCCTTTGTCAGCTTATCATCGAACAGCATGGCAAAGAAAAAGGCGTAGAAAAATATCAGGATAAGTACCAAAACCGATATCCGTTTTCAGGCAAAATCATCTGCAGTCAGTGTGGCGGCAAATTCAAGCGCCGCATCCACTCCACCGGCAGGCATAATATCGCATGGTGCTGTACCAATCATATAGCGGACGCCAAGAAATGTTCCATGAAATATATCCCCGAGTCTGATTTTGAATATGCGTTTGTAACTATGATGAATAAGCTTATATTCGGTCATCAAACCGTTTTAAGGCCCTTGTTAATGGGCCTTCGCGGTATCAACTCCGAAGACAGTGTGGCCAAGCTGCACGCCCTCGATAAAAAGCTCGAAGAAAACGCGGAACAGCGAAAGGTGCTGGTTACACTACAGACCCGTGGCTACCTTGAGCCTGCCGTTTACAATAAGGGAAATAATGAACTTCTGCAGGAAGCCGAGCGCATACAGCGCCAGAAAGAATCCATATCCCGCTTTATAAACAGTGACAATATAAACCTGCATGAGGTCAGCGAGCTCCTACAATACGCCACAAAGGCGGCAATGCTGAAGGGCTTTGACGGAGAACTGTTTACTCGTTTCGTGGAGCGGATTCTTGTATGTTCACGAACAGAAATCGGGTTTGAATTAAAATGTGGTATTACGCTGAAAGAAAGGCTGGTGAGATAAATGGGCCACACTCCATATGGCTACCGAATTATAAACGGAAAAGCCGTGATTAATGAACAAGCTGCCGAACAGATAAAAGTCCTGTTTCAGTCTTATCTGACCGGCGATTCATTGGCAACAGCTGCAAATAAAGCTGATATTAAAGCCTTCCATGCGGGAATCAGCAGGATGCTTCAGAATAAGCGCTATCTCGGTGACGAATATTATCCGGCGATTATCGACCCGGACACATTTACGGCTGCCGAAGCGGAACGTATCAGGCGGGCAGAAAATCTTGGCCGAGTCCGAGAACCAAAAATAAAAAAAGAGGTCGTCTATCCCACCGCCTTCCGCATTATAGAAGGAACAGAACGGCTTGACGACCCATTCCAGCAGGCAGAATACGCCTACAATCTGATAGAAACGGAGGTGAATGTAGATGGAGGTCAGTAAGAACGTAACCATAATTCCGGCAAGGAAGCATACCCGAAAGAGCAAGGATGAAGAGAAACCGAAGCTCCGCGTTGCCGCCTACTGCCGTGTTTCTACTGACAGCGACGAGCAAGCGACCAGTTATGACGCGCAGATTGAACACTACACGGCCTACATTAACGACCACCCAGGCTGGGAATTAGCTGGCATCTATGCGGATGACGGCATCTCAGGAACCAACACCAAAAAGCGCGAGGAATTCAACCGCATGATTGACGAGTGCATGGCCGGCAATATCGACATGGTAATCACAAAGTCCATCAGCCGGTTTGCCCGAAATACGCTGGACTGCCTGAAATACATCCGTCAACTCAAGGACAAGAACATTCCGGTTTTCTTTGAAAAAGAAAATATCAACTCTATGGATTCCAAGGGCGAGGTCATGCTTACTATTATGGCGTCGCTTGCCCAGCAGGAAAGTCAATCCTTAAGTCAGAACGTTAAGCTGGGCCTGCAATATCGCTATCAGCAGGGCGAAATTCAGATAAACTGTGCTCGGTTTCTCGGGTATACAAAGGATGAGAATAAGCATCTTGTAATAGTGCCGGAAGAAGCTGAAATTGTGAAACGCATTTACCGGGAATACCTTGAGGGAGCCAGCATGCTCAAAATTGCCCGTGGTCTGGAAGCGGACGGTATTCTGAACGGTGCCGGTAAGGAAAAGTGGCATACCAGCAACGTGAACCAGATTTTGCGAAATGAGAAATACATCGGGGATGCCCTTCTGCAAAAGACCTATACCGTTGACTTCCTTACAAAAAAGCGGGTCAAAAATAACGGCCTTGTCCCGCAATACTATGTGGAAAACAGCCATGAGGCAATCATCCCGCGTGAAATTTTCATGCAGGTGCAGGAGGAGCTTATCCGTCGACGAATCGTCCACACCAGCCCGAATGGGAAAAACAGAACCTTCAGCAGCAACCACTGCTTTGCCCAGATGATTATCTGCGGCAACTGTGGAGAGGTGTTTCGACGGGTTCACTGGAACAATCGTGGCAAAAAAACCGTCGTCTGGCGGTGTGTCAGCCGCTTGGAAAACACCGGCCTGTTCTGCGATGCTCGCACGGTGCCGGAAAGCCAGATTGAGCAGGTGCTGTTTACCGCCATCAACCAAGCTTTGTGCGACAAGGACGCATTCCTTGTCACCCTTCAGAACAATATCGAGACGGTCATAATTCATGAGAACGATCAGACCCTGACCGACATCGACAAGCGGCTGGAGGAACTTCAAACGGAGCTTTTGAAGCTGGCCACTTCCAAGGCAGATTACGAGGACGTCGCCGAAGAGATTTACCGCCTGCGCGAGGAAAAACAGAAAGTTCAGCTGGAAAATGTCGGACGTGATGAAATGAAAAAACGCATCACCGATATGGGCGACTTTCTGCGGAAACAGCCCACCGCCATTACGGAATACGACGAGCAGCTTGTTCGGCGGCTGGTTGAAAAAGTCACCGTCTATGAGCATAAATTTACCGTGGAATTCAAGTCCGGCGTGACGGTTGAAGTAAATGAATAAGGTTAAAAACGAACGAGGCACTCTACGCGAATTTGAACGTAGGGTGCCTTCTTTTCGGCAATATAAATAATGTATTATTGAAGTTGTTCACCAGATACCGTACAGTCTATAAATTCATCAAATCTTTTTGCATCAAGGTATTTGGGATTATGTAAAACAAATAACAAAGTATATCGTAAAAAGTCGACTGCGATCTTTTCCACTGCGATTTTAGAGCCATTTAATTCATGATATTTATCTTTTTCCTTTACTGTATCTCCATGAACAATCTTAGACCTATAATTATAAATTTTTTTCATAATAGCTCTGCAATTTTTAGAGGTATAAAAGTCACTTCGTTCATGAGCAAAAACAATTGGAATTCTGTTTGATATTGTGTATGTAATTTCTGTTTTAGCTCCTCCAGATAGCAATGCTTCTAGCCCTATGGTTGCATCGATTGCCATATCATCATATTCATCCCTAAGCATGCATCGATTAAGGCGTTTTAATGCAAATGCTAAATTCCCTTTTGATTTATCACCATCACTTGAAAGAGCGACCTCATATAGTTTTTTAACTTCTAATGCCTGCTCTGAACTGATTTTATTCACCGGTAATTGCATCCACATCTTATCAATTTCTTTTGCGTTAACAGAATGTGACTTGGCGCCATATAGTGCAGTTAGGTCCGCACAAAATCCATCAATCCAATCAATTGGGCAACATAGAATCTGTTCGTATCCAATGGTGTATCCCGTCACAGTTCGTATAATAGCCATAACTTCGTCAATTACTTGAAGAGGGTATGCATGATAGTTCCGAGTAACCGTATTGATTGAAATATACTTGTCATTTTCAAAGTGATAATTATGTAAAACTATCATGTGAGTAGCGCAGGAAGCTACCCAATCTTCATTATTCGTTTCGTATGAACAGGCTTGTTGTCGTGATTTTTGAATATCATCAGGAATACGAATGATTTCTACTCTATCTGATAAGCTAATAATATCATCTTCAAATGTCGCTAAACAAACTGGAATATAAATATTGATATTTAACTGGGGGCTAATATAACGTAATATCTTTTCTGCTACAAAAGGTTGAAGTTTCTCTTCCAAGTCATCAGGGATATCTTGTGATGCGTTAATACTATACAAATATCTTTCTACAATTCCTGAAATTATAGATTTCACTTTATATTCCAAGCTGCTTGGTTTATCGTCTTCAAGCATTAATTTTTTTAATTCAAGGTTTTGATCTATATAATCAAATAACTGTGAGTATCCGTCAAGCAATGTAATATTGATGCGATCATTACTGTAACCATTAAATATTGCACCGTATTGAATTCTATCTTCAGGGAAATCTTTCAATTCGTACCTGGGTATGTCATAAATAAGATATGGTAATTCTTCATAGAATCTAGAATACTCAGGATTATCCTTTGGAAATATTACATGCCTGGTTGGATACTTGCAGTACCCCACTATCCGGTTATGAGATCCAAGATAATTATGTGCTTGAATAGCAGTTTCTTTAGCGAGATTTAAAGATAAGCTGAAAAGCGTTTTAGCCACCTCTGTATCAATAGGCATAGTATCCCTCCTTAATTTCCAAACATCCAATCCGCTCACACAACCTCGGATTTTTCAAAAAACATCTAAAGCGACCACACGCGAACCTTTAACATCTAACCTGACCACTCGCCAGACACTGACATCTAAATCGCTCTGTCGCATTCAAAATCATACCATTGGACTTATTGCCTTGAACCGATATTTTCACAATTTCAGCATGTCGGATTTTAACTCTCGAACCATGAAAAGCCCAGTATTACTGGACTTTTTACACATTCAGTCTTTTACCCTTGACATCAATACTACCGTCTCAACGTGGTTTGTTCTGGGGAACATATCGAAGGCGGTGAGCTTTTGGGGCTGATAGCCGCCGCTTTGCAGCAGCGCCAGATCGCGGGCCATGGTGGCGGGGTCGCAGGAAACATAGACCACGCGCTGCGGGGCAAGGCGCAGGATCGCGTCGCAGGCGGCCTGATCCATGCCTTTGCGGGGCGGGTCGATGCAGATCACGCGGGGCATCAGCCCCTGTTCAGCCAGCTGGCGCGCGGCTTTGGCGGCATCGGCGCAAAAGAACGAAGCGTTGCGGATATCGGCGCGGCGGGCGTTTTCTTTGGCGTCTTCGATGGCCTGGGGCACGATTTCCACCCCGATGGCCTGTTTGCAATGGCGGGCCATCACCGAAGTGATGGTGCCCGTTCCGCAGTAAAGATCCAGCAGAAGGTCGTCTTTTTCCAGCGCGGCATATTCCACGGCCTTTTCATAAAGGTGTTCGGCCTGATCGTGGTTGACCTGATAAAAAGAAAGCGGCGAAAGGGCAAATTCCACGCCGCAGAGGGTGTCGTTCAAAACGCCGCTGCCCCAGAGGGTGCGGCATTCTTCGCCCAGAATGCGGTTGGTGGCCTGGGCGTTGCGGTTGATCACAATGCCCGCAAGGTTCGGGCAGGCGCGGGCGGCCTTTTCGATCAGAAGCTCGCTCTGGGGCAGGTTCCACCCGGTGCAGCAAAGGGTAAGTAAAGCGGCGTTTTTGCCGGTTCGAACATAGATATGGCGCAAAAGCCCCTGATTGTTTTCTTCGTCATAAAGGGGCGCTCCGGTTTCCGCGGCCCAATCCAAAACGGCGCGGCAAAGGGCGTTTGCGGCTTCCGTCTGCAAAAGGCAGTCTTCACAGGGGATGATCTCATGGCTGTGGGCGCGGTAAAACCCGGCTTCGGGGCGGCCGTTCTGCATGGCGCAGGGGAAAACGGCCTTGTTGCGATAGCGGTTTTTGGCGGGCGAGCCAACGATGCGGAATTCGCCGGGCTCAATGCCCGCGATGCGCTGCAGCGCGTCGGTGACCCGCTGTTTTTTAAAGAAAAGCTCTTCTTCATAGCTCATGTGGCGCAGATGGCATCCGCCGCATCGCGGGTAAGCCGGGCAATCGTTTTCGGCGCGGTGGGGCGAAGGCAGGGTCAGGCTTTCGATGCGCGCATAGGCTTTGTTTTTCAAAACCTTCAGAATCTTCACGGTGCAAAGATCGCCGCGAACGCCGCCCGCCACAAAAACCACCATGCCGTCGATGCGGGCGATGCCCATGCCGTCGCTGGCATAGCCTGTGATCTCGGCGGGGAAAAGGCTGTTTTTTTCCAACATATTATTTCAGCTCCGTTTTCAGATTGGGCAGCTGGGCAAGGGGCAGTTCAAACACCTGCGCGCCCGAAAGATAAGGCCCCAGCGAATATTCCTGATAGACCACGCAAAGGGCGTTTTCGGTGAAATAGAAATCCCCTTCGCTCCAGGCGGAATCCAGCAGTTCTTCGTAATTTTCAAAATAATAACCGTCTTCGGTTTTTGCTTTTTCGGCGGCCTGCTGTTTGATGAGGTCGCGGATGGCGGTTTTGGCCTTTTCAGGTTCTTCAAAGCAATCTTCAAGGCTCAGCAGATAAAAATCGCCGTCGCGCAGAACCCACGATTCGCCCAGAATCACGCGGGATTCGTGAGCGCCGCCGGTGAATTCCGTCACCGTGCGGCAAAAAGAAAGCAGGCCGCGGCGGTTGCAGGCGGCGGTGAAATCGGCTTCCAGATCATAAGGTGTAAAAACCAGCCCGCTGGTCTGGTCGTCGGCATATTCCTCCAAAGCGATCTCGCCGCTTTCCTGCGCCTGTGTCAGATATTTTTCCAAAAGGTTATCATAATAATTGGTCAGGTTCATGGGGGTTTCGCCGTTTGCGAGGGTCACTTTCGGCAAACCGATGGCGGCCGAAAGCACGCGGAAACCGTCGTCCGCTGTTTTTTCCCATGTCTGCCCGCGGCTTTCGATTTTGGCGGCGGTGTCTTTCTGGGGCTCGGTCGGCTGTGTGGTGGTGGGTTCCTGGGGCTTTTGCGGCTGGGTCTTCTTTTCACAGGCGGCCAGCGTGATGACAAGGGCGGCCGCAAGAACCAGCCCGATCCATTTTTTGTTTTTCATCATAACCTCACTTTGTGGTTGGGGGCGGATAGTTTTCGGTGATAGAAAAGGATAACCGTTTTGCGGGTGTTTTAATATTGTGATGATGGTTCATTTGCGATTGCCGCGCCCGCATCGCCGCAGGCGGGCCGTGAAATTAATATAATAACCGTTACGCGGTTATTATATCATGAATGCAAAGCATGAATGATATAAAGTGGCCGGCGCCGTAGGCGGGCCGTGAAATTAATATAATAACCGTTACGCGGTTATTATATCATGAATGCAAAGCATGAATGATATAAAGTGGCCGGCGCCGTAGGCGGGCCGTGAAATTAATATAATAACCGTTACGCGGTTATTATATCATGAAAACGGCTGTGAGCCTATGGATTTTTGCCAAAGCCCGTTCGCCGCCGAAAGAAAATATTCCGCGGCGCATTTTTCTGCTGAAGTTCGGCGCGGGATATGATAGAATAAAAGAGAATCAGAAAAAATATTTCCCGCCGACCCAATAACGGCCCTGCGCCGAAAAAAAGAAACGGAGTTGCCAAAGGATGGAGTTTCGAAACTCATGTTTACAGGATGTGCCCCAGCTGGAGCAGATCGTTCGCGATGCGGTGGAACAGCTGCGCGCGGCGGGCGTTCCCCAGTGGCAGAAAGGTTACCCCAACCGTGAGATCATTTTGCAGGATATCGAGCAGGGCGTGGGGTATGTGATGGCCGAAGGCGGGCTTGTGCTGGGGATGCTGACCATCCTCACTTCCCCCGAACCTTCCTATGCCGAAATCGACGGCGCCTGGCCGGATGATGCGCCCTATGCTTCCCTTCACCGCGTGTGCGTGGCCAAGGGCCACAAGGGCAGGGGCATCGCGGGGGCGATGTTTGCCGCCGCCGAACCCATTTGCCGCCGTTTGGGCTTTTCGTCCATCCGCATCGATACCGAACCGCATAACCTGCCCATGCAGCAGGCCGTGATGAAAGCGGGCTATCGCCCCTGCGGCATGCTGAAGATCGTGCGCAGCGTCGAAGCCGGCGATCCCCGCATCGGTTATCAAAAGAATCTTTAAGGAGCATTGCCATGAGTGAATCGTTCACAGAAGTTTATCCCAAAGAAAAAACGGCGTTTTACCGCCTGCTCAATGCCCAGCTGAAAGCCCTCATCGAAGAGGAAACCTGCTGGCTCACCGCGCTTTCCAATGCTTCGGCGCTGCTTTACGGCGCGCTTGAAAACATCAACTGGGCGGGGTTCTATCTGGTGAGCGGCGGCGTTTTGCTGCTGGGCCCGTTCCAGGGCAGACCCGCCTGCACAAGAATTCCCAAAGGCCGCGGGGTCTGCGGGGCCTGCTGGCAGGAAAACGCGCCCCAGCTGATCGCGAATGTCCATGAGTTTGCGGGCCATATCGCCTGCGACAGCGCCAGCAATTCCGAAATCGTGCTGCCCCTGCGCCAAAACGGCGCGGTGGTGGGGCTTTTGGATATCGACAGCCCGCTGCTTTCCCGCTTCGATGAAGAAGATCTTCGGGGGCTTGCCCAATTCGCTTCCATGGTGGAAGCGGCGGCCGCCGATGCCGCCGCGGCGCTGTAAGCCGCCAAGGGAGGAACCGCAATGGCCATCAATAAACTGCTTCTTTCGGCGATCCGCGCCCTTTCCTATCCCGATCTGGATGTGAAACATCACTATCGCCTGATGCGGCGGGTGGAAGGCAAGACTCATTACCGCTACCGCCGCCCCACCTTCCGCGCGTGGGATGAACCCATCATGGCGGAAGGCCGAAGCATCCCCACGCGGGTGTTCGCGCCCATGAACCGGCCTTCGGGCGGCATTCTGCTGTTTTTCCATGGCGGCGGATGGGTGCACGGAAGCATCGACAGCTATGATAAAGTCTGCGCCGGCATGGCCGAAACCACAGGGCAAACGGTGGTTTCGGTGGATTACCGTCTGGCACCCGAATTCCCCTATCCCGCCGCGCTGAAAGATTGCTATGCCGCGGCCAAAGCGCTGATCTGCGAAAAACAGCGCGATGGCGGCCCCGTCACCCTCATCGGCGACAGCGCGGGGGGCAATCTGGCGGCGGCGGTGTCGCTTTTGGGGCGCGATCGGGGCGATTTCATCCCCAAACAGCAGATCCTTATCTATCCCGCCACCTATAACGATCATTCGCCGTCTTCCCCCTTTGCTTCCATTGTGGAAAACGGCACGGATTACCTGCTCACCAGCAAGCGCATCTGCGATTATATGGATCTGTATGCGCCGCTGCCCGAAACGCGCCAAAGCCCCTATTTCGCGCCGCTGCTGGCCGATGATTTTTCCCGCCAGCCCGATACGCTGGTCATCACGGCCCAGTTCGACCCGCTGCGGGATGAAGGCGAAGCCTATGGCGAAGCGCTGCGGGCCGCGGGCAGCTATGTGGAAGTCCACCGCATCCCCGATGTGCTGCATGGCTTTTTCGCGCTGCCCCAAAGCTTCCCGCCGGTGGCCGATGCCTTCGCCATCATCAATCATTTTCTCAGCGGGGAGCGATATGAATGAGTTCTTCACAAAATTTTTCATGGAACAGCCTCGATAACGCGGCAAAGATCTTCCCCTGCGCCACCGATAAGCGCGATACCAAGGTGTTCCGCTTCGTCTGCGAGCTGCGGGAAGCCGCCGAGCCGCTGGTTTTAAAAGAAGCGCTGCTGCAAACGCTGGAAGAATTCCCGCTGTTCCGCAGTGTCTTGCGTCGCGGGCTGTTTTGGTATTATTTGCAGCAGACCGATCTGGAACCCGTGGTGGCGCAGGAGCATGAGCCCCCCTGCAGCCAGCTTTATAACGGGAATTCCCGCGGTCTGCTTTTCCGCGTGACTTATTTTCAAAAGCGCATCAACCTCGAAATTTACCATGCACTGACCGATGGCACGGGGGCCATGGTGTTTTTCAAAACCCTTGTCAGCCACTATCTGGCCGCCCGCTATGGGTTTGAAAAAGATCCCGCCTGCCTGCCCGCGGTGACCGATGCTTCCGAAAAACAGAAAACCGATGACAGCTTTCAGCATTATTACACGGGCAAAGGGCTTCACGCGGGGCGCAAACAGCCGCGGGCCTTCCGCATCCGCGGCCTGAAAACGCCCGTCAACCGCCTGCGCGTCATCAGCGGCGCGGTTTCGGCCAAGGCCGTGTTAGAGCTTTCTCACCGCCATGAAACCACCCTGACGCTGTTTTTGGCGGGGGTCATGGCCTGCGCCATCGAAAAAACCATGTCGGCCCATGACAGGCGCCGCCCCGTGGTGGTGGCCATCCCCGTGAATCTGCGCAACTATTTCCCTTCCCAGTCGCTGCGCAACTTTTTCAGCGTGGTGAATGTCAGCTATTCCTTCGGCGGGGCCCCCGCTTCCCTGCAGGAGGTCATCGACAGCTTCGCTGCCCAGCTGAAAGACGCCCTTACCAAAGAAAACCTCGAAGAACGGCTCAACCGCTTGATGGCTCTTGAAAAAAATGTGGTCATGCGCATGGTGCCCCTGTTTTTAAAAGATCCCGTGATGCATTATTTCTATCATCACGCCGATAATACCTGCACCGTGTCGCTGTCGAACCTGGGCAAGGTCGATCTGCCCGCGCCGCTGCGGCCTTATGTGCGCCTGTTCGAAGTTTATGTCAGCACAGCCAAGGTGCAGATGTGCTCCTGCACTTTTCAAGATACTTTGATGCTCAGCTTCACTTCGGCGTTCCTCCAGTCGGATGTGCAGATGGAATTTTTCAGAATGCTGGAACAGATGGGCGTCGCCTGTGAGATCACCGCCAACCGAATCGATGAAGAATAGGAGGGGTTTTGATGCGTTATTGCCGCTATTGCAAAGTCATGGTGCGCAGCGAAGGCCAGAAATGCCCTCTTTGCCATAATCTGCTGCCCCCCGGCGAAAGCGAAGAGATCTATCCCCGCATCCCCACGGTCTATCGCCAGTTCCACCTGTTTTTCCGCATCCTGCTGTTTTGCTCGGTGGTGCTGGCGGTGGTGAGCATCACCGTCAACCTGCTCATCCCCGAAAGCGGCCACTGGTGGGCCTATGTGGTGGCGGCGCTGGCCTGTGTGTGGCTGCTGCTGACGGCGGCCATCCGCAAGCGCCAGAACCTGCTCAAAAGCCTGCTTTATCAAACCACGCTGCTTTTGCTGCTCAGTGTTTTTTGGGATGCCGCCACCCATTGGCGGGGCTGGTCGCTCACCTATGCGCTGCCCGCCATCTGCGTCTGCGCCATGGTGGCCATGACCGTTCTCAATAAAGTGCTGCGGCTGCATGTGGCCCAGCAGCTGATCTATCTGCTGCTGCTTATTTTCTATGGCAATCTGCCCGCCCTTTTCGTGGCGCTGGATCTTGTTTCCGTCAGCTGGCCTTCGCTCATCTGCGTGGGCTGCAGCGTGATCTTTCTGGCGGGCGTTTTGATTTTTAAAGGCAAAGCCATGGCCGAAGAACTGCGCAGGCGGTTCCATCTTTCCTGATGCTTTGCCGCGCTTTTATCTTTGCCCGTTTTCGGGCGCTTATCGTCATCCCAAAGGGATGCGGCGGGCGTTTTGCCCGCAGGAATGTTGAAGATTGGAGAATCCATGAAGTTTACTGAATTGAACCTTTCCCCCGCCCTGCTCTCGGCTTTGGCCGAGGCCGGTTATGAAGAACCCACCCCCATCCAGGAAAAAGCCATCCCCGTTGTTTTGCGGGGCGGCGATGTTCTGGGCTGCGCCCAAACGGGAACGGGCAAAACGGCGGCGTTCGCCCTGCCCATCCTGCAAAACCTGTCTGCCGCGCCCGGCGGCCACGCCATCCGCGCGCTGGTGCTCACCCCCACCCGCGAACTGGCGGTGCAGATCTATGAAAATTTCTGCCTTTACGGCAAAGAACTGCCCCTGCGCAGCTGCGTCATCTATGGCGGCGTTTCCCAGATCCCCCAGCAGAACGCGCTGGAAGAGGGCGTTGATATCCTTGTGGCCACCCCGGGCCGCCTGATCGACCTGATGAACCAGAAGCTGCTCACCCTCGATCAAATCGAAACCTTTGTGCTGGATGAAGCCGACAGAATGCTGGATATGGGCTTTCTGCCCGATGTGCAGCGCATTTTGAAGACGCTGCCGTCAAAACGCCAGACCCTGCTGTTTTCGGCGACTATGCCCCCCGAGATCGCCCAGCTGGCGGCGGGCATGCTGCATGAACCTGAAAATATCGCCGTGACCCCGGTATCTTCCACCGTCGATCTGGTGGATCAGCGGCTTTTTTATGTGGATAAAGGCAATAAGCAGAAGCTGCTTCAGTTCCTCATCCGCAGCCTGCCCGTGCCGCAGGCGCTGGTGTTCACCCGCACAAAGCATGGCGCCGACCGTGTGGCCAAAGCGCTGATGCACGAGCAGATCCCCGCCGCCGCCATCCACGGCGATAAATCGCAGAACCGCCGTCAGCAGGCCCTGAACGATTTTAAAAACTGGCAGATCCAGGTGCTGGCCGCCACCGATATCGCCGCCCGCGGCATCGATATCGCCGAACTGCCCTATGTGATCAATTTCGATCTGCCCAACGAGCCGGAAACCTATGTGCACCGCATCGGCCGCACAGGCCGCGCGGGCCAGAGCGGCATCGCCATCTCGTTCTGCGATCATTCCGAAAAGCCCTATGTGAAACCCATTGAACAGCTCATCGGCCAATCGATCCCCATCGATTATAAAAACCCCTATCCCATGAGCGATGAGCCGCCCGAAAATCAGCGGCCCAAAACAGAGGGCGGCCGGAAACCGCGCGAAAAAAGCGCGAAAGCGCCTTCAAAAAGCGTTGAAAACAGCGAAAAAATCGTCAAAAACAGAGGGAAAAACGCTGATAGACCCTGGAATTTCCCCCCGAAAAACCGGAAAAAACCCCAAAAACAGGTGGGCAAAACTCCGGCGGGCGGGGCGGAAAAAGCCCAGAAATCCGGCGCGAAAACCCCGGGAGACGCAGAAAAAGGGCAAAAGGCATTTGCCGCGAAATCTTCTTATTTCGGCAAAAAAGGCCCGAAAACAGGGGCTTCCGGCGGCAAAAACCCATCCCAAAGCAAAAAAAGCGCGCCTTATCGCGGCGCCGGAACAACACCACATAAAAAGGGATGATCTTCATGAAAATCGATCCGGTCGAACTGCATACCCCCCGCCTGACCATTCGCCCCATGACCCGCGAGGATGGCCGCGAGCTTTATCAATATCTCTCGCTTGATGAAGCCGTGCGTTATGAACCTTATGAAGCCCAAAGTGAAGAAGAATGCATCCATTTGGCGCTTGCGCGGGAAAAAAGCGGCGGTTTTTGGGCGGTTTGTCTGGATGGCCGCATGATCGGGAATCTTTATTTTTCGCGCATGACCGAGCGCCTGCCCGGAACATGGGAAATGGGCTATATTTTCAACCCCGATTTCTGGGGGAAAGGCTATGCCACCGAAGCGGCGCGGGCCTGGATGGAATATGCCTTCACCACCTTGAAAATCCGCCGCATTCTGTGTTTTTGCGACCCTGAAAACACCCGCTCATGGCGGGTGATGGAACGGCTGGGCATGCGGCGGCGCAAGCGGATTTTGCGCAATGTGTTTTTCAAGATCGATCCCGAAGGCCAGCCCCACTGGTATGACGCTTATGAATATCGAATGCTGCGCAAAACTTTTTTGCAGCAGGCATCACAGGCCGTTTGAAAAGAAGCCCGCAGAAAAAGCGGGCATTTTTTCTGCCAATATGGTTGACATATCAACGGATTTGCGTTATACCGAAAGGGTTGAAAGAAAGCTGACCCATCAAGACATAAAAATGCAAAAGCGGAAGTAAGAAGCGGAAGCGGAAGCGGAAGGAAAATGAGAGAAAAAGCCGTTAAAAAGGGGGCAGGGTCTATGGATACAGGAAGAGAATTCACTAAAATTGCCCGCATCGCGCAGCTTTATGCGGCGCAGGGGCTGAAAAACTGGGGCATTACCCCGGCGGAATATGAATGCCTGAGGCAGATTCGCAAAAACCCGGGCATCAGCCAAAATGCGCTGGCCGAAAAAATCGGCATCGATAAAGCGGCGGTGGCGCGCCAAACGGCAAAGCTGGAAGAAAAAGGATATCTCCTGCGCAGGCGCAACCCCGAGGATGCCCGCGAAAAGCTTCTGGAGCCAACCGAGCAGGCGCAGAAGATCAAAGAGACCGAGCTTTCGGGCGAAGCGGCTTTTTATGAATGGCTGTTCAGCCGGCTGCCCGCGCCGCGCCGCCTGTTATTGCAAGATCTTTTGAAAGAGCTGTATCCCTGCGCAAAAGCGGAAAGAAAAAGCGAATTTCGCCATGTGAAGGCATCAAGCCGTGAAACGGGAAATTGAGTGCGGCGGGGCGGTTTTAAAGCGCGAAAGAGCATCAAGCCGTGAAACGGAAAATTGAGCGCGGCGGCGTGGTTTGGAAGCGCGAAAGAGCATCAAGCCGTGAAACGGAGAACTAAGCGCGGCGGGGCGGTTTTAAAGCGTGAAAGAGCATCAAGCCGAGAAACGGAAAATTGAGCGCGGCGGGGCGGTTTGCCGCGTTTTTGAAGCATAAAGGGGGAATCAAGCAATGAAACAGCCCGGTGAGGCCGAAATCAAACAGCCGCAGCGCATCGGAAGTTATTGGAAAAACCAGAAGGGCGTTTTAGCCATTGTTCTGGTGGCGGGGTGTGTTTATAACGGCTTTATGGCGGTGGGCCCCGTTTTGCAGGGGAAGCTCATCGACGCCGTCAGCGGCAAAAAAGGCAAGGGCGTCATCTGGCTGGCGCTGCTTTTTTTGGCCAGTGTGCTGATGGTGCAGTTCGCCCGCTATTTCAAGCGGTTTTATGTCAGGCGCTTTGCCAACCGCGTGGCCATCGCCATGCGCCGAAACGCTTATCACAACCTGTTGAAAGAAAGCGCCCCGCGGCTGGAGCGCGAGGATGCGGGCAACCTGATGACGCGCCTTTTGGCGGATGTGGATCTTTGCGCCGAGGGAATGCGCAAGGTGACCACCGAAATTTTCGATACCGGCGTTTTGCTGCTTTCTTATTTCATCATGATGCTGCATTATGATGTGCGCATCACGCTGATCTGCTGCGCGTTTGTGGTGCCTGCCATGTTTCTGGCCGAGAAAATGAAGCTGATCATCACTCGCACCACCGCCGCGCTGCGCACCCAAAGCAGCGCCACCGCCGCCGTGACGCTGGAAAGCCTGGAACATCTGCTGCTTTACCGGCGCAGCGGCAGGCAGCAGGAAAGCGCGGCCCGTTATGGCCATTCTCTGGGCAAGCTGGAAAAAGTCGCGGTGAAGGCCGGTGTGGCCGAAAACGCCATGCAGCCGCTTTATAACAGCGTGGGCCAGCTGGGGGTTTTGCCGGCGGTGCTGCTGGGCGGGGCCAAGGTTTTGAACGGCGCGTGGAGCGTGGGGCTGTTTTCCACCTATCTGACGCTTTTTGTGGCGGTGGCATCCCGCGCCAGCGTGGCGGCCAAAACTTTTCACGCGGCCCAAAAAGCGCGGGTTTCATGGCTGCGGCTCAAGCCTTATCTGAAAGAATATGAACCGTGGCAGCTGCCGCCCGCGGCGGAAGAGCCGGGCGAACTGGTGGCGGAAGACCTGAGCTTCACCTATGAAGGGGCCGCGGCCCCCGCGTTTTTGCCGCTGTCGTTTTCGGCGCGGCCGGGGGAACTGATCGCGGTGACGGGGCCTGTGGGATGCGGCAAATCTTCACTGGGCGCGGCGCTTTCGGGGCTTTATTCCTATGAAGGCAGCGCGCGGCTGGGCGGAACCGAGCTGCGGGCGCTGACGCGGGAGGAACGGGCCGCGCGCATTGCATGGCTGGGGCATGAACCACAGCTTTTTTCGGCGGGCATTTTTGAAAACACCGGCGCACAGACCACGGCGCAGGCCGAAGCGCTTTTGGGCGAAGCGGGGTTTGGGGAAGATCTGGCGGCGATGCCCCAGGGGCTTGAGACCCCGGCGGGCGGCGGCGGGGCGGCGCTTTCGGGCGGCCAGCAAAGCCGCATCGCTTTGGCGCGCACACTGGCGGGCCACAAAAACCTGATCATACTGGATGACCCCTTCGCGGCGGTGGATGCTTTCACCGAAGAAAAAATCCTCACCCGCCTGAAAGAGACCTGCGGCCGGAGCATCGTTGTGCTGATCTCGCACCGTCTGCGGGCTTTTCCGCTGGCCGATCACATCATCATGATGGAAAAAGACAAGCCCGCTTTGCAGGGCGATCACGCGTTTTTGATGAACGAAAGCCCCGTTTATCGGGAAATTTATCAGCTTCAGCAGGGAAAGGCAGGGGAAGAAGCATGAAAACACCGTCTTCACTGGGCGGATGGATCAAGCTGGCGTTTCGCCGCCGCCGCGGGCTGACAGCGGCGCTTTTGCTGGTGGTTCTGGCGCTGGCGGGCGCGGCGCTTTTGCCGCCTCAGCTGCTGCGGCTTGTGATCGACCGCCATTTATCGGTGCACCGCCCCCAGGGGCTGAGCCTTCTGGCCGCGGCCTATCTGGGCGCGCTGCTGCTGGTGAACCTCTTGACCTTTCTCAAAGAATGGCTGCTGGTGAAATTCGGCCAGCATATGACGAAAACGCTGAGAGAAGGGATGATGGAAAAGGCGGGGCGCATTCGCGCGGCCTATTTCACCGATCATCCCGCAGGCGAAACTTCGGCGCGGTTTTTATCGGATGTGGACACCCTGGTCGAGCTGTTCACCGACGGCGTGGTGGGCATGGCGGCCGACGGGCTGAAGGTTTTCGGCATTCTGGCCTCGATCTGGATGTTCAGCCCCGCTTTGGGGGGCATTGTTCTGGCGCTTTTGCTGCCGCTGGCGGTGATGACGCGCCTGTTCCAGAAAGCCATGCTGCGGGCCCAGAAGAAAAACCGCGCCGCCGTGGGGCAATGCAGCGGGCAGATCGCGGAAACGCTGAAAAACATCAGAACCGTGAAAAGCGGCGCGTGGGAAGCACGGCGGGAAGAAGCTTATGAAGAGGCGCTGGCGCGCCAATATCAGGCCACCGACCGGGTGAATTTTTTCGACGCCCTTTATTCGCCGCTGGTGCAGCTTTTGCGGGCGGCGGCCATCGCGGCCATTGCCGTTACGGCGGCACGGGGCGGCGGGTTAGGCATCACGGCGGGCATGGTGGCGGCTTCCATCGACCTGATCACGGGGCTTTTCGCCCCCATCGAAAGCCTTGGCATGGAGTTGCAGACCATCCAGTCGGCGGTTTCGGGCATGGTGAGGATCAAAGAATTTTTTGCGCTGCCCGAAGAGGCCCCCAAAGATGAAAGCCTTGACGCCCGGGCGCTTTTGGCTTCGGGCGCGCCCGCGCTTTTGATGAAAGACCTCTCGTTCGCCTATGAGCCCGGCCGCCCCGTTTTGAAAAACCTTTCCTTCGAGATCGGGCGCGGGGAAACGGTGGCCATCGCGGGGCGCACAGGGGTGGGCAAAACCACCCTCTTCCACCTGATCGCGGGCATCTATCCCCCCGAAGAAGGCAGCATTCTGCTTTTCGGCGCGCCGCCCCAGAAGCTTCCGCCCCCGCAGATGCGGCGGCTTTTGGGCTTTGTGGGCCAGAAATTTGAATTCATCCCCGACAGCCTGCTGGGCCAGATCACGCTGGGCGACCCGGCCATCACCGCCGCCATGGCCAAAGAAGCCCTTCAAAAAGTGGGGTTATGGGAAAAAATAGAGGCGCTGCCCCGCGGGCTGGAGGAAGACGCCGATTTGGAAACATTGTTTTCGCAGGGCGAAAAACAGCTTTTGGGCATCGCCCGCGCCATCGCTTCACAGCCGCCGCTTTTGCTGCTGGATGAAGTGACGGCGGGGCTTGACGCGGCCACCGAAGAGAAAACGATTGGAATTTTAAGGGAGATCGGTAAAAAACACACAATTTTAACAATTTCACATCGCTTTGCCTCTATGCTTTCGGCCGACAGAGTGATACTATTAGAACATGGAACGATCCGCGCCCAGGGAACGCCGCAGGAACTTTTGCGGCAGGATGCGTGGTTCCGCCGTGGGGCGGCGCTGCAAAAGAGGGTGTGGGGCGCAAACGAATAAGGAGGAATTTTTTATGAACGCAGTGGTAAAACAGATTTTCGATCGCCGCAGCTGGCGCGCTTATGAAGCAAAACAGGTCACCGATGAAGAACTGGAAACCGTTTTGGAATGCGGCGCGTGGGCGCCCAGCGCCATGAACCAGCAATCGTGGCATCTGACCGCTTTGCAAAACCCCCAGCTGGTGAGCGAGCTTGCCGAGCTTTGCCGCGTTTATCGCAAAATCGAAACCAATCCGTTTTATGACGCCCCCACGATCATCGTGGTAACGGCCAAAGCCGACGCCATCGCCCCCCAGAAGGACGCTTCGCTGGCGATGGAGAACATGATGCTGGCCGCCGATTCTTTGGGCCTGGGCAGCTGCTGGATCAACTGTGTCAACGGCCTGTTCGCCACCGAAGAGGGCAAGGCTTTCTTTGAAAAGATCGGCGTTCCCGCAGAAAATGTGATGGTGGGCAGCCTGGCTCTGGGTTACCCCAAGGGCGAAAAGCCCGCGCCGAAAGACCGTCTTGACGGCAATATCGATATCATCAAATAAGCAGACGCCGGAAGGAGAAGTGAGATGACAGCATTCTGTCAATTTTTTCTGGGGTTTGCTTTATACAGCATGATGGGCTGGGCCTGTGAAAGCGTTTATTGCTCGATCGGCGCCCGAAAATGGATCAATCGGGGCTTTTTGAACGGGCCCGTCTGCCCGGTTTATGGGTTTGGCGCGATGATCGTTGTGACGCTGCTGACCCCTTATCAACACAGCATTCCGCTGCTGTTTCTGGCGGGCATGGCCGCCACCAGCGCGCTGGAATATCTGACCGGCTGGCTTTTGGAAACCTTGTTCCACACGAAATGGTGGGATTATTCCACCTATCGTTTCAACCTTCACGGCAGGGTATGCCTGCGCAATTCGCTGATGTTCGGCGCCCTTTCGGTTTTGGCCATGCGGGTGATCAACCCCTTTGTGCTGCGGCTCGTCGGCATGCTGGAAGGCGGATGGCTGGTGGGCGTGGCTTTTGGCACGCTGGCCGTGTTTGCCTGTGACACCTTTATCACGGTGCGTGCCATTCTGGAACTCAACGGCAAGCTGGAACAGCTGCACACCATGGCCGAAGATCTGCGCAATTTAGAAACGCAGCGCCTGGAATCTTTGAAGGTGGAGATCGGCGGGCGGTGGGAAGAAGCCCGCGAAGAACGCGCCGAGCGCCGCAGCGAGCGCAAGGAAGCCGCCGCCGAAGCTTTGCTTCTGGCCGCCGACAGCCTGCGCCAGCGCCGCAACGCTTTGCAGCAGCGCAGCAAGCTGATCCACAAGCGCCTGATCCGCGCTTTCCCCACCATGCAGCCGCATGACCGCGAGCAGGATCTGCAGCAGATGAAAGAGGCTTTGCTGGCGCAGGCGCAAGCCCGCAAAACCCAAAAAGCCGCTGAAAAAGCGGCCAAAAAAACGCATAAAAACGGCTGATGCCGATATCCTTTATAAAAGAGAATCCATGCCGCCTCGCGGCCAAAAGGAGGAGCAATTCCATGATCCGCATCGCAAGAGCAGGCTCTTACCCCGTTTCACATTGGAGCGGCGGCACAACGACCCAGCTTTACATTTATCCCGAAACGGCGGAATATGCAAAACGCAATTTCCTGTTTCGCCTGAGCAGCGCCACGGTGGAAGGCGAACGCTCGGATTTCACCCGCCTGGAGGGCGTAAGGCGCATTCTGATGGTTCTGGAAGGCGCGCTGCACCTGACTTTCGAGGGGCAGAGCGAAACCGCGCTTTTGCCCTATGAACAGGTTGCTTTCGATGGCGGCGGCCACACCCAAAGCCGCGGCCGCGCCACCGATTACAACGCCATGATGCGCGGCGGCACACAGGCCGAAGTCATCAGCCTTGTGCTGCAGGAGGGCGAAGAAAAACTGATGCCTTTCTGCCCCCGCGGCGAACAGTTTTTGATCTATTGCACCCATGGCCGGTGCAGCATCGAAGGCGAAAATGGCGAAGAAGAACTGACTTTGCGCGATCTGGCCGTCATCGGCGGCGAAGAACGCGTGAGGCTGATCGGGCGGCGCGGCAGCCATTGCCACCTTGTCTGCTGCCGTGTCTGGGGGCTGACACAAGACGAATGAAAGGCGGGAACGCACATGAACGAACTGTTTGAAAACCGGTATACGCTCACGCGCGAGCGGCTGACAGAATTCGCCGCGGCAACTTTCAGCAAGGGACATCAGGGCTTTTCGCTGGTTTACGGCGTTTTGCTTCTGGTGGTGGCGGGGATGCAGCTTTCCCTGGTTTCCAAAGGGAAGGGAAGCCCGTTTTTATTCATTGTGGCGCTGGCCTGCGCCCTGCTTTGCTTCTGGATGTTCTTCGACAGGGGAAGATCAACGGCCAAAAAGGTTTATCAGCGCCAGATGAAGGCTTCGGGCGGCAAAGAAGCCGCCATCTCGGTTTCTTTCGGCGATGAGATTACCATGAAAAACATGGAGACCGGCGGGGAACAGAAGATCCCCTTTCAAGAAGTGCAGAAAGTCATCGAAAGCCCCAATATGGTGGTGCTGATGCTGCCCAAACGCCAGGGCATCATGGTGGCCAAAGAAGGCTTTGTGAAAGGCACCGCCGAAGAATTCGACCGCTTTCTTCAGCAAAAATGCCCCGAGGCCTATGCCAAGAAAAAAAGTCTGCCGATCTGAAAAACAGCCGGCCCCCCGGGCGCGTAAAGCCTCGGGGGCCGGCAGACAAAGTTTTTTCATTTCATGGTTGAAATCGACCGCCAAATCTTATATAATATTTCATACAGCCAAAAGATGCGGGCATAGTTCATCGGTAGAATGAAAGCTTCCCAAGCTTTAGAGGTGGGTTCGATTCCCATTGCCCGCTCCAAAAAAAGCAAAGAGAATTTTTCTCTTTGCTTTTTTTATACCCGCTTTTACCGTGGATCGGGCGTTTTTTATCGACGGATATGCCGCCGGCAATCACAGAATGGGATAGCGGCGATCACAGAAAACAAAAATAAAAAATACCGCAGCCGAAGCTGCGGTATTTTTGTTATGACGCGGCGAGAAAACGCCGGGTTTCTTTTTTAGGCGTTTGCCTGAGAAGCGGCCACAGCGCAGGCAACGGTGGCGCCCACCATGGGGTTGTTGCCCATGCCGATGAGGCCCATCATTTCCACATGCGCGGGAACGCTGGAAGAGCCGGCAAACTGCGCGTCGCCATGCATACGGCCCATGCTGTCGGTCAGGCCATAGCTGGCGGGGCCCGCCGCCACATTATCGGGATGCAGGGTGCGGCCTGTGCCGCCGCCCGAAGCCACCGAGAAATATTTTTTGCCGTTTTCGATGGCCCATTTTTTATAAGTGCCGGCCACCAGATGCTGAAAACGGGTGGGGTTGGTGGAGTTGCCGGTGATGGAAACTTCCACATTTTCAAGCTTCATGATCGCTACGCCTTCCAAAACATCGTTGGCGCCATAGCAGCGAACGGCCGCGCGTTCACCGGTGGAAAACGCTTTTTCGCGAACGACCTTCACTTCGCCTGCGGCGAAATCAAAATCGGTTTCCACATAGGTGAAGCCGTTGATGCGGCTGATGATATAAGCGGCGTCTTTGCCCAGACCGTTCAAAATCACGCGCAGGGGCGTTTTGCGGGCTTTATTGGCTGTGCGGGCGATGCCCAGCGCGCCTTCGGCGGCGGCGAAGCTTTCGTGGCCGGCCAAAAAGGCAAAGCAGGTGGTTTCTTCATTGAGCAGCATGGCGCCCAGATTGCCGTGGCCGATGCCGACTTTGCGCTGTTCGGCCACAGAGCCGGGGATGGTGAAGGCTTCAAGGCCTTCACCGATGGCGGAAGCGCAATCGGCCGCGCTGCGCAGGCCGCGCTTCACCGCGATGGCGGTGCCCAGAGTATAGGCCCACACCGCGTTGTCAAAGCAGATGTTTTGAACACCTTTCACGATGGCGTCGCAGTCGATCCCCTTGGAAAGGAGCATCTCGCGGCACGCATCCAGAGATTCCAGACCGTTGGCTTTCAGACATGCCTCGATTTTGGGCATGCGTCTTTCCTGACTTTCAAAAGTTGCCATAATGTGTTCCTCCTTCCTTATTCTTCGCGGGGGTCGATATATTTCACGGCCTCATCGAAACGGCCGTATGTGCCGATGTTTTTCTGGAACGCCGCACCGGGGTCTTCACCGTGACGGATGGCTTCCAGCATTTTGCCCAGACGCACAAACTGATAGCCGATGACTTCGCTGTTTTCATCCAGCGCCAGCTTCAGGATATAGCCCTCTGTCAGTTCCAGATAGCGCACGCCCTTGGATTTTGTGGAAAAAATCGTGCCCGTCATGCTGCGCAAGCCCTTGCCCAGATCTTCCAGCCCGGCGCCGATGGGCAGGCCGTCATCTGAGAAAGCGGTTTGGCTGCGGCCATAGACCAGCTGTAAAAACAGTTCGCGCATCGCCACATTGATGGCGTCGCAGACAAGGTCGGTGTTCAGCGCTTCCAGAATGGTTTTGCCGGGCAGAATTTCGCCGGCCATGGCCGCGGAATGGGTCATGCCCGAGCAGCCGATGGTTTCCACCAGCGCTTCTTCGATAATGCCGTTTTTTACATTCAGGGTCAGCTTGCAGGTGCCCTGCTGGGGCGCGCAGCAGCCCACGCCGTGAGTCAAGCCCGAAATATCGCCGATTTGATAAGCTTTGACCCATTTTCCCTCTTCGGGAATCGGTGCGGGGCCGTGATCGCAGCCCTTCGCCAGAGGACACATATGTTCTACTTCTTTCGAATAGTTCATAAGGTTCGCTCCTTTTCTTGTTTTTTTACCGTTATTCTTCTTCATTATAAGGGGTTTCGGCGGCAACATCAAGCAAAATCGACCGCCTTCGGCAAAAATCGGCAGGTTTCCTGGATTTGCTATGCACAAAAGACAAAGTGTGATAGAATAACCGCATAGAAGCTGTTCGATCTGTTTTGCAGGAGCAGCGGCATCCCAAAAAAGAAAGCACCTTCAAAAGCTTCGGCCCGCGCCAAACGCAGCAAATAAGGCATCCGGCGCAGGGAAAAGTCCGTTATATTGGTCATATTATCCGGTATAGTATGGTTATCAAGAAAAACGGGAGGGCTGAAGATGGAATATACCATTACTTATAAAGGCGGTCATGTGGAGGTTTATGATACCCTGGGGCGGTTTCTGTTTTCGGCAGACAGCGCCCAGGAAGCCCGCTGCGATCTGCGGGAAATGGGGTATCTTTGCTGATGCGCAGAAAAACCGCCGCGGAGGCAAACATGAGCGAAGCGCTGAGAGCCTGGCTTTGGCTGGCGCCCCTTTTGGCCATGGGCTTTGGCGCCGCGATCTGGCTGAAAAACAGAAAACGGAAAAAAGCGCTGGGCGATCTGCGCGCCGCGGCAGAGCGGCAGGGGGCAGAAGCTTTGGGGGAACGCTTTGCCCCCGCGGAAGGGCCCCAACTGCTCGACCGCTTTCGGCCCGCAGGGCAGCGGTATTTTGCGCCGCCCCGGCCGCCCTGTTTTTGCGGCGAGCGGCTGAGGGTGGAACCCGAACCCGAAAACCTCCATGATTGCAACGCGCTTTGCCTGCGCCGCCGGGATGGCACGCCCGTGGGATATGTGCCGCGGCGGCAGAACACCATTCCCGCCATGCTGATGCGCAGCGGGTGGCGGCTGTGGGCCGAGATCTGCCAGAGCGAGGACGGCGGAAAGCTTGCCGTCTGCTTATACGCGCAGGAAGGCGAAGAAGAACAGACGGTTCCTGCGGAGGCAGGCGCCGCGGAATCGATGAATCCAACGGCGGCGGGTGTTTGAAGGCGGGGCAGAGAGAAGAAAGGATCGCAGAGGATCGCGCAATGGGGGAAGAAGCAGCAAAGAACAGAGGAGAAATTTGCTGGAACACCCCTGAGATCATTCTGATGCAGAAGGCGAAACGGCATGAAAGAGATCAGCATTTTTTGCGGCGGGCTTTGCCGCTGCATTCCCGTGGAGGTTCCCATCGAGCTTCCCGACCATCCGCTGCCCCCGGCGGAGTGGATGGTCCGCTTGCTGCCCTATGGCGCGGCGGCGGCCGCCGCGGGATGGCGGGCGATGCTTTGCGCCTTCCGCCAGGAGCTGCATCAGCCCCGGGCGGCAAAACAGCTGATCGCCCAACCGGCGGAGATCGCTTTTTCCACGGCCCGCAGCCTGACGGAAGCCGCGCTGAGAGAAGAGGAGCTGGCGCGGATCCTTATGGAAGACCTGCCGGCGGCGCAGAAGCAGGCGCTGAGGATGATGCGCTTCTGCTTTGAAAACGGCTGGATGCAGCAGCTTTATTATTTTCTTTCGCTGGCCGCCCCCGAGCGCAGGCGAAACCTAGCGGCGCTGGCCGCAGCACCCCGCCCACCGGCCAAAGAACGCCCGCCGCTGCCCCCCATGGCGCGGCCGCCCTGCACACGCCTTGACCCGCAGGTGGTGCAGACCATTCTCGACCGCGAAAAACAGCGGATCTGCCTTTCGCCGCCCGCCATGGGCCCATGGATATTTTTAGATCTTTTCCTGCTGCGGCGCGGGGGCGGCGAAGCGGGGCCTGTGCTTCCCCTTCTGGATGAAGCGGGCCAGCCCATGGCCGAGGTTTCGGTGGGCCGCCTGCCCGATGTTCTTCAACCTTCTGTAAAAAACCTTTTGCGCCGGCAGAAAACGCTGGCGCTTTCTGTGCATCCGTCGCTTTCCATCCCCGCCCAGAAATGGCTGGTGGTTTATTTGTGGATGAAAATATGTTGACATATTTTAAAAGCGAGTATATTATGCGGTTATAAAACAGACAGGGAGGTTTTTTCATGGAGATCACCACCATTGAAATGGAAGCAAGGCTGAGAGAAGAGTTCCCCCGTTCCTATAAGCGTTTTTCGTCGTTTGTGGAATCGGGCGAGCTGTGGCAGACCCTGATCGATTCGCTGAGGAACGCCGAGCTGATGAGCCATTATGTGTTCTGCAACGATGTGATGGGCATTCCGCCTGTGCGCGTGCATTTATGCGTTTACCCCCAGCTGCGCCGCCGGGAGCTTTCGCGGGAAGAAAAGCAGGCGATGGGCGCTTTTTGGGGCTTTGTGTTCAAAGAACTTCTGGGATATCGGGAACAGGAGAGCGTTTCCTGCGTGATCGGCGGGGTGAAAACAGCCACGCGCTATGGGAATTCCTGCGGCCCGCAGCTGGCCCGGCAATAGGAAGGGGGAGCGAAAATGGCAAAAAGCGCCAATCAGAAAATGAAGCTTCTTTATCTGATGCGGATGCTGGAGGAAGAAAGCGATGAACAGCATCCCCTGACCATGAGTTATATTCTGGCGCGGCTGGAGGCCATGGGCGTGGAAGCCGAGCGCAAGAGCATTTATGACGATCTGGATACGCTGCGCTTTTTCGGCATGGATATCATCAAGCAGACCGCCAAGCCGCAGGGCTATTTTCTGGCTTCGCGCGAGTTTGAAATGCCCGAACTCAAGCTGCTGGTGGATGCCGTGCAGTCTTCAAAATTCATCACGGCCCGCAAATCTTCCGAGCTGATCAAAAAAGTCGAAAATCTTTCCAGCCGCCATCAGGCCGGCCTGCTCCAGCGGCAGGTCTATGTGGCCAACCGCATCAAAACCATGAACGAAAGCATTTATTATAATGTGGATGCCCTGCATAACGCCATCGCGGCCGAAAGCCAGATCACCTTTCGCTATTTCGAATGGGTGGTGGATTTCACCGGCGGCGAAAAGGTGAAAAGCCGTTTTCGCAAGGAGGGCGGCCTTTATCAGATCAGCCCCTGGGCCCTGGCATGGGAAGACGAAAATTATTATCTGGTGGGCTATGACAGCGTTTCACAGAAAATCAAACATTACCGCGTGGATAAAATGACCGAGATCCGCCAAAACGCCAAGCCGCGCGACGGCCAGCAGGAATTTCGCAACTTCGATATGGGCGTTTATTCCCGCGGGTTGTTCGGTATGTTCGGCGGAAAAGAAGAAACGGTGCGCCTGCGCATGGAAAACCGGCTCATCGGCGTGGTGGCCGATCGCTTTGGCAGGCAGCTGAAGCTTTTACCCGCGGGAGAAGGCTTTTTCGAGGTGTGGGTCTCGGTGAATGTGAGCCCTCAGTTTTTCTCGTGGCTTTTCGGCTTTGAAGAAAAGGTGCAGATCCTTTCGCCCTTATGGGTGCGCGAAGAATATTGCCGCGCCCTGGAAAGGGTGAGCGGCGTTTATGCCCAAACTCCGCCCGAAAAAGAACCCCAAAAGGAAACTTCGCAGACAGGCGGAAAAGACTGATAAATGGGAAGCTGTGAGCGAAAGTTTATTTATATTGGTGGAGGTGGGGAGTAAATTGTACAAGCACAGAACATATGTGGAAAAATCCAATGATTTTGAAAAAATGATTGAATTAGTCACTCGTTTGAATGCAATACATATATGCGATTGGTCAGTAGGAAGAATATATGCATGGAGATATGGTAGGTGGGATACAAAAAGTCAAGATGATTTACAGTTTGAAAAGCAGGCTGAATTGTATTTTGATAAAGCAGACAAGCTACAAGGAATCATAATCACAGAAAATTTTGGGCGTGAATATTATCTTCTTTCAGAAAAAAAAGAAGAGATTATTCAGAACATGATTGATTTTTTACTTAAAAATCAATTCGGGGAAGAATATTCTGTAATTGTTAGTGAATGTGATGTAATGCAACAAAGTATTCTTTTTAAGAATGGGTTTGCTTTTCAGACCGATGCCGATGTAACATATACTTATTCAAAAGACAAGATAGCATTTCCCGATATTTCATTGCCAGATGGTTTCACATTGTCCGATCAAGAAAAATTTAAAAATATGACGGCAGTTGAGAAACAGAGATTTTTTTCTTTCAATCCTAACTCAGAATATAGCGATGTTATTGATAAAGGTTATAAGCATTGCAGAACCAATCCTCTGCTGATACAGGCACTAAATATAGTTTTATTGGATAGCAACAATACTCCTATTTCTTCCTGTGTAGGCTATTTAGACAAAGATAATAGTCTTATGGAAATTGAAGTAGTTGCAACAAAATCAGGGTATGAAAACAGAGGATTTGCAAAAATTGTAATATGCGAGTGCATTCGTAAAGGAATTGATTTTGGAGTTGTTGAATTTTCGATTTCTGGGTGGAATGAAAAGACAAAGAGAATATACTCATCATTTGGAGAACCTACCATTACAAAAAAATTTAGGTTCGCAAGATAGATAATTTCATCTTGGGTATATAACAGCTTCTTATGGAGGCTATGAGCATAACCTTCGCATCGCCAAATTCCGATTTGCCGGGATAGGGCGTTCTGACGCCGGTGATCAAAAACAGAAACATTGTCGATGACAGATCGCGCAAAGAACAAATCATGAACCATTGCGAAAAACCTGCGTTTTTGCATGGCTGAAATTGAAAACTGAAACAAATAGAAAAAGCCCTGTAACCGTTGAAGTTACAGGGCTTTTCTTATGGCGAGTGCGAGTAATTAAGATATTTCGTGAAAGCCTTTATTTTCAAGTATTTCCGGGCATACATCCTCCGATTTGACCGTATCGGGGGTTCTTTATGTTTTTAGGGCAATTTTTAATCCAAGCAAAAAAGATATTTGCTCAATTCCGTTTATCTTTGAGCCTGCTTGTACTTCCGTTCCAGCAGATTCATGGATTGCTTTGTCGGCTCAAGCCCGTGCTCATATGCGTCAGCGTAGATGCGAGGCACTTTCTTCAAGCGGAAGTTCATATCGGCAATGTCAAAAGAAATCAAATCGAGAGCGTCCATCCCAAGCCATTCGGAGTATTCCTTATATTTGGAGCCCTTCTTTTTGGCAAAGGCTTTTGCGATATCTTCAAGTCCGCTGGTTCCTCCGCAGTCCTCAATGATCCCGTACCCTTCGCCGGCAAGAACACGCGGCAGTTCCTTTCCCGGCAAATCCTTATCCTCCATGATCTGCTCCAAAACCAGTTTGACTTCCCAGCCATCTCCGTAATCGTAGGAAAGGGACAACTCGTCGCCAACATGATAGATGACACGAGGAAGATTTTCGGCTGCCGCATTTTCGGCGCTTTCATCCTCGAAATCTTCCGTCATTTCGTTTTGAACTTCATAGCGAACGACTTCATCCTTGTCCCAAATGCCAATGAGTTTGTTGAGCTCGTCTTCGGTAAGCCGCTGCTTCATTCGCCTGTAATGGTTTGCGCCAAATGGCACCTCAAAGCAGAACAAATGGCTTGCTTTCATTTCAAACATAGTCATGACGATATACCCCAGACGGGCAATCGTTATGTTGTTCATAACTTGGAATCGCCGCCAGATTTTCGGTTCATAATCATCAAGCTCAGCATAGAATTGATAGATTGGGTGAGAAGCCATGGCAATCTCCTTTCAAATCAAATAGACGCCATCATCATACCAGTCATTAAGAGAAGATACTGGCTGCCTAAATCCATGATGAAGTCAGGCGTAATTGTCCAGAAGTCACCACGCCGAAGGTTGCCCCACACTAAATGGAATATCGCATAAAACTGTTCTTTGGGAAAGAGCTGGCTTTTTCGAAGGATTTGCTCCGCTGCCTCCCAAGACTCTGCGGAAATGATTTCAATGCTGCTCATTACATGAGTTAAGAGAACCGATAAGCACAGTTTTGCGTTTGGATCGGTTGGAAACAATTCCTTCAAAATCTTCTTAATCTCTGGTTTAGATTCTCGAAGGTGATGTCCCTGATAAAAGGGATTTACTGTTGTCATTACCATGTCGGCGATGAACTCTCTCCAAATGGCATAGCCAGCGCACATTGTTCCGTTCTCAATCTTGTTCTCGGTTTCAACATCGCAGTATCTGGAATAAAAGAGTCCACCGGGTATTTCATTGTGCGAACAAAAAATGTGCGCTAATTCATGCAGAATTACGGCAATGAGGTATTCTTCTGGCATCTCAACATCAGACCGAAGCATGATGCCATCATGTTCATCAGAATAAAATGCATATCCGAGGAAGGATTCAAAATACCCATGATCTTCAACAGCTCGATCCTCCCACAATGGAAAGAACTCAGAGCAGAGCGCTTTGTAGATGGATAGTCCTGTTTTCGGTGTGAAGCAACGAACAATAACACTGTCCATGGAGAACGATGTCCCCATCTCGTCATTGAACAATTCCATCGCATATTCTGTTGTGTCGAAAATGCGTTTTTCTGTCATCCTCAGCTTTTCCTATCTTGGGTAGCACTTTTTTCACGCTATCTCTACCCAATAACTTTAGCATATAGGCAAGGCTGGCGCAAGGCATCCACTTGAAACTTCGGAAAAAATTGATTTAGTACAGCGTCCACCAGTAGTCGAAGAGGCGGCGGTAAAAATTGCCCTTCCGAGGAGTATATTTGCAACAGCGAATGCGGCGGCTGGTTTCTCGCTTGATCCATTTTTGGCAATTGCTATTCTTTGGGTATTTGATGTACTTGCCTGTGTGAAGCAGCGTGTCGCCATCGAAGCCCCAGTCAATATAACCCGCATGGGGCACATAGTGCATGGTGACAATCCGCATCAGATGGTCGTTCTTTCTCACGGTTTGCTGCTGACGGTACAGGCGTCCGCCACGCCGCGATGGTTCGGAAGGAAGCTGCTCAAGCCTCCGTTGCTCGATCTGAAGCAAAACTTCGTTTAACTCTGTTTCTGTCATATACTTTCCCATTTGGCACGGTGCGCGTCACAGGGCACAGTCCGTACCAGCTCCCGCGCTGCTTTGAGTGGTATTCTCTCTGCTCTTTTTTGTTCTGCTTGTGAAGCGGCACCATCTGTGTCATGCACACTCACCCTCTTTCCTTGCCGTATCGATCATCTCCATAAACGCCCGGCACTGTGCGGGGTAGTCCACATGGCCGCAAAGCATCATTTTGTTTGAAAGCTCATTCAGAGCGTCAAGAAACGCCCCCTCATCACGCTTGTGGATCCGACAGAAAATTGTTCGTAAATCAAAGCCATCCTTTTGGTATTCCTGAAGGAATTTTACCCGCACTTTGTGCTTGATGAAGAGCTGATCGGCCAGATAGTCGCTGGAGTCAAGAAACGCATAAAACCTGTGGCAAAGAGAAAAGCGCTCCAAGCGCAGATAGTTTTTCAGTTCGGTTGGCATCTTGTCCTCCTTCAACATTTCTGTTACAGAATTGGATTTGGTATTGATTTTTCTGGCGCTTTCGGTTATTCTGAAATACTCCCTTTGGGGAAATAAACATTGGAGGCGAAAGCTATGCAGCAGAACTTTTTCCCGGTCATCGATCCCGTAGCGACTGGGGCAAACATTGTGCGACTCCGGCAGGAGCGCGGCCTGTCTGTTCGGGATCTGCAGGCATTCTTTGGCTTTGAGGAGCCGCAAGCCATATACAAGTGGCAGCGGGGTCAGAGCCTTCCGTCCGTTGATAACCTGTACGCTCTTGGTTCCTTGCTTGAAGTACCGATGGATGAGATCCTGATTTCAGCAAGGCCACAACTGAACATGATAGTTCTTGAGCAGCAGGCTGAAGCCTGCTGCTCAGCTCTTTCTATGAACCGGCTGTTTTGGATACGGCAGAAGTCCGAAATTGCATCGACCATTTTGTCGAGCTTCTGCGCGTGAATGGAGCGTCCGAAGACACTATTCAATCGACATCTGCTCGAAATGTAATAGCCCGAAGGCATCATTTTTCAATAATGAGGGCTTTTCAGCCAAAATGGAGATGTATGTGTGATTAGGTAGTGAGGGCGGATAAGCGAGAAAGCGAAATAACGAGTGAGCGTTGTTTGATGTACGAAACCCTTGGTGTCTGAGCGTCATCCAACTGTTAGAATTAACAGTAGCTCTTTCTTGTTATTTGGAGCTTCCAGAGGAAGCGGTCGAATGTGCAGCCTTATAGTTCATCTGCACCTGAACCGATCTCCGCGCTTTCTTATCCTGCCGCACCCAAAGCAGCCGGTTCTGTTGCAGAGAAGCAGATTATTTCTGCTTCTCTGCGTAGGCGCTGAATACTTCTGCGAAGCTGTCGTTGACATCGAAGGACGGGACATACTCGACCTCCGCATTCACAAGGCAGCGATCCAGCTCGGCAGAGACGGCATCCGCTTTCTTGTTCATGTCAGTGAGATATTTGCGGATGACATTGCGGTCGAAATTGATGGTGGTGACTCGCTTGACGTCGCACTTATACGACACCTGATTGCCGTCGGTGTTGAAGCGGTAGCCTGTGCCGCCGTGGGGCACAAGAACCTCAGAGCTGCGCAGATCGGCCATATGCTTGAATGTGCCCGCAATGCTTTGCCGCTTGCTGTTGATGCTCACCTCACTGTCCATGTCGACGGGCAGCTTGTCCTTGGCCGCATGGATGCCAGACGCCAGAGACTCTCGCTGACCGAGCAACCAGAGCATGAAGCCGGCGACCTCAGTGATTTGCTCAGCGTACTCGGTGCCGGGGATATCGACGGTGGTTTCGTTTTCGGCCTCGGCCATGACCTTTTTGCGAAGATATGTAGTCTCCACGCGGGTCACGTTGGAGTCCCTGCAAAGGATGCTCTGCGCTTCGTCCATCAGAGCCTGCAGCTTGTTCTGATAACGGAAGGCTTCTTTCAAATTCATATCGTTCACTCCTGTCAATTCTAATTTCTGATCGTATTTTATCGCCGAATAAGGACATTGTCATTGAACTGCTGGTTTAATCCTCATCGTCATTTGTCATCCAGATGGCTCGATATAAGTGGACATACTCTCCGACAAGCTCTGGGTATTTATGATAAATGTGCTTGCATACCTTGCGGTACAGCTCTAAGAACCTGTCCTCATCACAAAAGTCGCACAGGCCATCCAAAACCGAGGTGATATCATTGATATCCGCTACTTCACCAGAAAGGACTTCGTCAACTGCAGGGCAGTATAGCATGTAGGCGTTATTGCGAAGTGCTTGAAGCTGCTCAATCAACTCGCCCAGATCATCCATTGTATTCGACACCACAGTTCGCTTCCATTCCTTTTCATGTATCTGAGTAGAACTCCCTCATATCGTCTAACCTCAGACAGGCAAGGCGGCCTCGTTCCGGGTAGCCGCTTCCGCAGTCGACACCGATCATGCGATTCCCGTGCCATATTTTCATTGGCACGGCCTTTTGGTAGTGCGATGTAGGCGTATGACCGAAAACTACTGTCTTGCCTTCTGGCATCGTTTCATAGCGCTTCCGGTTCTTTAAGACACCACTCGCGGCTACCATCAGATTCCCACACTTTATAATCCTCGGTGGCCTCATAGAGCCACCATTCGATGTAGTCATACTTGTCGTTGACAGCTTCCTTCATCACCATGCGTAAGGCTTGCAGCCACAGATTGTCGCAGCCAAAGGTGAAGCAGTCAGCCACTTTACTGAGTGCCTTACATACCTCGTCATTGATCTTTTCTTGTTCACGAATCATACGAAGTGCCTTGCAGAAGGTTTCCTTCGTCAAAAGCCGCTTGCTATTCTCCATCTGCATCCACCTCATCACATAGCCGTTTTGCTTCCAGGAGGTCTTCTTCCGTATAGTCAAAGGGGATTCTACCCAGCCGGACAGTTTCCTGAAAGAAGAGGATGATTGCTTGCTCATGGGTTAGCCCATATCTCTTGAATACCTCTCCGGCTTTCTCATACAGATCGGCATCGATTTTCAGCTCTATTGTTTCATAGCGCGGTTCGGCAGGTGGTGCCTGCTTTGCGAGGATCTCGTCCAGCGTCACCGGCTCATAGTTCCAGTACATACAGCCCACATTGAAGATGCGGTTGGAAAAATTGCGCTCATTCAGGCTCTTGGCAATTTCAAGCTCGATGTCAGCTTCCTCAGTAAAGTGGGAGTGTCCATGGAGGTGGATGGCTTGATATCTATGACCATTGTACATCGGCATAAAATAGTGACTGAGAATGCACCGGCGCACGGAGCCATCTTCCAGCGTTACGCAGATATCATCATAATCCTTGACACCCGCCAGCGCATTCTTTGCCTGTGCGTTATGGAGGAATCGGTCATGGTTGCCTTTGATCAGTACAATCTGACCATTCAGGCTTTTGATGAGATTGTGGGCATCGCCGTTCCGGGATTTCCAAATAAGGTCGCCAAGGACATATACAAGGTCACCCTTGCCGACTTTTGCGTTCCATCGACGGATGAGTTCTGCATCCATTTCTTCAACGGTAGCAAACGGACGATGGTCAAAGCGAATCACATTTTCGTGTCCGAAATGCAGGTCGCTTGTAAAAAACACCTTTCCCAGCGTGAGCACCTCCCTTAACCGTTGTTTTCCTTTTCTGCTGTTGCTTGGCTGGCATCTGCTTGCAGCATCTTTTGATAATGCACTTTCAAATCGTCCCGAAGCTTACGCCAATCCTCACGATAGTCGAGCTTCTCGTCAGGAAGCTCCCTCTCAATATCCTCTATCATGACGCTGATTGTCCTCGTATCCATTACATCAAGATACCTCCGAACAAAGCCCATCAGGACGGATGGCATATAGGTGTGGCGTCCAATGGAGTATCGCAGGGCGCTATTGACAATGCATCCAAAATCATCATCAAACACGAAGGAAAACCATTGCGCCGGGCAGAGAACTAAGTCGTCTTTCCCCTCGTCCGTGATCACATAGCCGATATTTTCTTTGTCGATCTTTTCCAAGAGTTCGTCGAGCTGGTCGCCGAGAACTGTCCGGCTGATCCGCTCCATTTGGTCGAGCGGCTGTAAATACTTAAACTCATTCATTTGTGTTCTCCAATCAATAATCATCCATCTGCGAAGATGTCCTCGCAGACAGGGTCAAGGCTGATGTCCTCAGAATACAACGCATCGACACCCGCTTTTACATCGCTGAATTTCTTCTCTGGCAGAAACAGCGAGGTCAAAACGGTTGGTTCCTTGCGGTCATCGAAAAGGACGATTCCGGGATGTCCCCATGCATTGTGAACCGGCTCCCAATGATCCTCTGCATGAGCATTGCTGTGGTAACAGAAACCATAGATCTTTGGCTTGATGCATCGGATGTACTCGTCACCGTCTTTTATCAGAAGGATGTCCATGAACACGGTGTGGAGCTTCATCGTGTAGATGCAGTCCCAGATGTTTATAAAATCCCACGACCGCTCCTTCAGGCTTTGATAGTTTTCACTGATGAGGGTTACAGGCTCAAGGAGTGGCTTCTCAGCATAAGCGACATGATGTGTCACCGCTTTTTTGCCCTTTTTGAAACTACGGAAGGCATTGACCGTTTCACTGAATTGATCCTGATCCAGCGAATCTATGAAGCTTTCAATTTCCTGCAGCGTACCGTAGTAACGCTTTGATGATGACACGATGCTGGGAGTGAAATAGTTGTCCAGCGTGATGGCATAGTATTTTTGCGGATGGCCATTATCAAACGGCTCGGAGAAACATGCATCCACATCGAAATCCCACCGCTCGGGTCCGAACTCATCCGGATATTCGTTGACGAGCCACTCTTTCTTTTCTTTGAGCTGCTCGACGATACTGGAGATATCGTAATTTGAGTAGATTTGTGCGCCGCGCAGGACGCTGATGATTTCACCACCCCAGACGATATCGTCGTAGCCGATGAGCCGGTCGTAGAAAGCGCCCGTGTTTGGAAGCGGTGCATCCTCTATTTTCCCTCCGTAGGCGACATACAGACTATCATCCTTCAGGTAGTGATTTGTAAACTTGTTTGGGACATATCTCAAATCCGTGATGCCTTTGGTAGACATATACCCGAAACGCTTATGGTAGCGACCATAGACATACCACTCCGGCAGGTCTGCCACGAGGATTTTCGTCTTACGATCATTGGAGAACAGGGTTCCATCGTCGCTTCTGATATAGCGGTGGGCATGATCACGGAATACGATTGCCTCGACCGTGTATAAGTTGTTCCGGAATCTGCTCACGGCGCCTTATCTCCCTCTGTGATTTTAAACTGCTCGGCTGACTCAAAGTCATGGAATAGAAAGTGCATTCTATCAATTCTCTTGTTGATATGCCAGTGACCGCATAGCCAAGCTCTGTACGCTATGGATTCTTCTATTTTGTCGAGCCAACGCTCCGTGCTGTCATCCACGCTGCTCTGGTCGATCATTGGCAAGAAGGCTTCTGTCGGCTCGTATTTAAACGGGCAGGTATGCGAAAGAACCACATCAAAGTGCTTTTCCGCAATCTGCTTTTCGACGAATGCCTTAATTTCAGCGGAGGGCTGTTCATCCTCCCACCA
Organism: Acidaminobacterium chupaoyuni; assembly: GCF_047936785.1. Classification (GTDB taxonomy): domain Bacteria; phylum Bacillota; class Clostridia; order Oscillospirales; family Butyricicoccaceae; genus Acidaminobacterium; species Acidaminobacterium chupaoyuni. The sequence goes on along the minus strand of NZ_CP176394.1, from coordinate 259,220 downwards.
GCCATAGCCACGCATAAGGCGGTAGTACTTGTCCACACTGTATGCGCCGCCGATGACGAGGTACTCTATCCCCTCCAGTGAATAAACGCACCCATCTTTTGCAAAGAGAAGATTGGGAAACTCATCCTCATACCATACTGTCCCGCCATTTCATTCCTTTGTTGTGTAGCTTGGAATCTTGGCGGGTCGCATTTCGTGGTTGCCATGAATACAGAAGATAGTGGGCTTCAGCCGGTTCAGCTCCTTCTTCAGCTCCCGGTCACGATCATCACGGCTATAATTTGCACCAACATCTCCGAGAATTATAAGAGTATCCGAAGATGTCAGGTGAAAGCGTTTGCAGAACCTCACGACTTCAAAACTCGAGCCGTGTATGTCCCCGGTAAAATAAATCATCTGGTTCTCCACCTTTCTGCGCTTATTATATCAGGCTTCCCGTCCAAATAGTTGGACGCACAGAAAACATATACACTTTGCGCGAAATCATATTCACTTATATTTCTGCAAACAATAAACCCACAGTCATTGGTCTTGACTGTGGGTCGATTGCACTTATCAGCATATCTTGTAGAATTAGGTATTACCGGCTGTTCCGGGGCGGCTGGCGTCGATACACTCGAAGCGCTTCTTTCAGTGATTTCACAGTATGTAGAATAATCAATCGCTCGCTCTCGGTGGTGTCTGCCAGCAGCATGGTCAATTCCACGCTTGCACTTATGGAATCTCCGTGCAGTTGCTCTGCCAGAAGAATGTCGGTCGGCGCGCCCAGAGCATTTGCGATCTGCACGAAGGTGTCCAGACTCATGCTCCGATTTCCTGTTTCCATATAGCTCACATAGGACGGGGTCTTGTCAATCAGTTCAGATAGCCTTGCCTGGGACAATTGGTTTTCCTGTCGGATTTGCTTAACGCGCATGCCAAGGGCCTTGTAGTTGATACTCATAGTATGAACCTCCAAAAAAATTTGTCGGTTCTAATTATAGTGAATACGCTATATCATCGCCTCTGCATTATATCCGTTTCGCCCACGCTTGATATAATATAGCTTATAAAATAGCCTGCAGATTATATTGAGGAGGTGAGCCGATGGCTGCGCGAGATCCTGCGGAGAGTCAAATGATCGGCTTCCGGATTCGAGAGGCTCGGGTAAAATGCGGAATGAGCCAGTCCGATTTGGCGGTGAAGGCTAATATTTCTTTGCCCCATATTAGCGACATTGAGTTGGGAAAGACCAACATGATGTTGTCCTCCTTTATTCGGATTGCAGAGGCATTGCAGGTTTCAGCTGATTCTCTGCTCCGTCCAAATATCCCGGAAGTGATGGGCATCTATCAAAACGAGTTTGCGGAGGCACTTGAGGGCTGCACATCGGCGCAGATTGACTCCATTCTTAGAGTTGTTCGAGAGATGAAACTCACTATGCAGAAAAAAGAAGAATACTAAAGTATCATATATGGAAACGGGCTGGAGTGAATCCAGTCCGTTTTTTTCTGTTCAAATCTAAACTGATGGTCAAGTAGTTGACCGCCGGTTTATTTTCATTCCGGAAGGTGCTTTGTATAATCAATGACATATAAATACCCATCGGAGGTTAGTATGTCAGAAATGATTGAAAAGACGGAGGAGAGTGCCCTCGAGGTCATGCCGTCCTTTGATTTTTTGTTGGAGCAGGAAACAGAGCAGCAGACGCAGATAGCGGCGCATCGGGCGTGGCTCAAGAGCATTAAGCACGAGAGACCTCTGCCGAAGCATCACCACAAGGTTGCGGTGTATATTCGGTATTTCAATCAGACAAAGCATGAGAATTACCTTGCATATCACAAAAAGCAGTTTCTGGATACCATTGGCCTTTGCCCGAACTGGGAGTTTGTAGGCTTCTATATTGATGAGGGTGGGACAGCTCCCAATATGGAAAACGCCAAGGAGTGGACACGGTTACTGGAAGACTGCTTTGACGGCAAGGTCGACTTGATCATCACGCAGAAAGTCAGCAATGTATCAAAGAAACCATCCGAAATCTCATTCTGCGCCAGGATCCTCGCTGCACATGGAGTTGGCATCTATTTTATTTCTGAGGACATGTTCACACTTGCCACATACTATCAGGAGGATCTAAAAGACCCATTTTTCTACCCCTCTCCAGACTGGCAACTGCTTCCCGATGATGATCTCGATGTAAGGGGTATGCTCCATGAATAATCTTTCCAAGCGGCAACAGGCGATGATTGAAGAAAAGCAAAAGGTTCATAGACGGGTTAATACGCCTGTTGATCCCGCTAATTATGAATGCATCCCCGCAAAAAAGCAAGTTGACTACTACGACAATGATATTCCGCAGAGAGTAGCGGTGTATGCCCGTGTTTCCACGGACAATGTCCAGCAGACATCCTCCTATGAGCTTCAGAAGAAGTATTACGAGGAGTTTGTCATCCGTCATCCCAACTGGACGCTGGTAAAGATATATGCTGATGAAGGCATAAGCGGAACATCGATGGCACATCGAGACGAGTTCCTTGCGATGATTGCGGACAGCCGGGCCGGTAAAATCGACATGATCATAACAAAGAGCGTATCTCGATTCGCGCGTAATGTGGTGGACTTTCTGAGTATGGTTCAGTCGTTAGCGGAACTGCCCCATCCGGTCGGCATTTTCTTTGAAAGCGAGTGCATTTTCTCGTTGAAGGATGACTCGCAAATGGCGCTCTCCTTTCAGGCAACGATGGCCCAGGAGGAGTCGCATATCCGAAGTCGGAGCATGGAAACCTCTCTGCACATGCGGCTGGATGGCGGCTTGCCTCTGACCCCCAAGCTGCTTGGCTACTCCCACGACACGGATGGAAACCTCATTGTAAACCACGAAGAGGCGCCCACGGTAAAGCTGATTTTCTATATGTATCTTTACGGGTACTCAACAGCGGAGATTGCGGACACGCTGACGGAGCTTGGCCGCAAAACCTATCTTGGGAATGTCACATGGACTTCCGGCGCCGTGGTACAGGTTCTGCGGAATGAAAGGCATTGTGGGGATGTATTGACACGGAAGACCTTCACCCCCAACTTTCTCACCCATCTGTCAAAGAAGAATCGCGGCGACAGGATGCAGAGCATCTACCATAATCATCATGAAGCCATTGTATCGAGGGATGACTTCATAGCGGTTCAGCACATGTTGAACAACGCAAAGTATGGGAACAAGTCTATTCTGCCGGAGATTCGCGTCATAGACAGCGGATTGCTTAAAGGATTTGTCCAGATCAATCCGCGTTGGTCTGGTTTCAAGGCTGCTGATTATTATCGTGCAGCCGCCAGCGTCCAACCAGCGGAAGACGGTGTCGTGGACACCGAAGGGTTCGTCGAAGAAAAGCCTCAAATCCATATTACCGTTGAAGCCGGCGATTTTGACATGCGGGGTTTTGAAATCACTCGGTCCGAGTTTTTCGATTCGACCAAACGACCGTACATCATCTTTCAGGATAAGGTGATCAAGTTCAGTACCGCATGCGTCAGAAAGTTCGAAAAGAACAATAAAGTGGAGCTGCTCGTCAATCCTTGTGATATGCGCTTTGCAGTAAGGACTGCCGCAAAAGACAGCCGTCATTCCGTCGTATGCTCCAGAGTGGACAATGGGATTTACTATCCGAGGCAGATCGCATCTTCCGCGTTTATTGGGACGCTGTTTGAGCTGTTTGACTGGAATGCGGATTTCAAATACCGCATTTCCGGGTCCCTGTTTGAGAAGGACGGGGAGTCGGTTTATATCTTCAATTTGAACGAGGCCGAAGCCTTTATCAAACCATATATGCTGGACAGTGAGGCAGGAACTGGCGAAGATGGATTGCCTGTAAAACCGCTCTCCATGTCGGGGAAACGGGTTCGAGCGATACCACAGGAATGGATGAATTCGTTTGGTAACCAGTATTATCTGCATCAGCACAACTTTCCCTCTGTCGAGTCACAGAGTGAAGACGATTGGAAAATTCGTATGGAGGGACAACTATTTGAGACAGGGGAGAAAATCCATGTCACCAGCTTTGACGAGCTCAAAGGGTTTATTACCCAAGAGCTGACAAAGAGCAAGATGGAGGGAAAACCAAATGAACGAGCCGAATAACAGCCAACCGCAAAGCGTCATTGCTGGGATGCTTCAGCGGCTGCATGAAGACGCCCCGGAGAGCGATGGCAATTTCACTTTAACAGAAGATAAGGAGCCACAAGCGCCAGCTGCTTTGTCCGACGGAGATGTGATCGAGCTTGGCAAAGAGTTTGATTACGACGGCTTTCAGGTAGTGCGCCGTGAGTTTTTCGCCCACACAAATGAGCCGTCAATTACTTTCAATAATTTCAAAGTCTATGTCAACGCGGCTTGCCTCTCCCGATTTCAAGCGGTGGACTATGTGCAGGTGCTGGTGAATAGTGACAGTAAGATACTTGCGATTCGGCCTTGCATGGAAGAAGAACGAGATGCTTTCGCTTGGTGTGCCCCTGGTTCGGGACGCAGAAAACCGAGACAAATCACCTGCCGCCTCTTTTTTGCCAAGGTGTTCTCTCTTATGGATTGGAATACAGATTATCGCTATAAGCTGCTCGGCAAGGTGATCCATGCAAACGATGAATACCTGATTGCCTTTGACCTGTCGGCAACGGAAGTTTATCAGCGCGTGTATAAAGATGGGCAAAAGCCGAAGACCTCAAGAACTCCCGTTTTTCCGGAAGGTTGGCAGAACCAGTTCGGCCTTCCATTCAAAGAGCATCGCAACTCCATGCAGATCAATATCTTCGATGGATATGCCGTGTATGGGATAAAGGAAAACGCAGCTTCTGCCGCCGAAACAACCGAGGAGAATTCACAACTCGAAATGGACCATGACGCGCTACAGGGAGGGTCTGTAGGATGAACAATGAAAAACGAATCGTTGCCCTGACTCTTGATGTGAAAAGAACCAGAATCCGAATATACAGAGCCACGCTCCGAGCGCTCGGCTACCCCACGTATATCCAGTTTTTAATTAACCCCGAAGATCTCTATATTGCCATTCTTGGTTCTGAGATTCCGATAGCTGGCGGAACGGCAAACCGCATCAAACTGCCTAATTCGAGCCTCGACGGAAAGCCTTCGGTTGAGTTCTACAGCACTTCGCTGATAAACGGGCTGGTTCGAGTGTTTGGAGAATTAGACAGCACATACAACTATCATCTGACGGGCGAGATAGACGAAGTGAACCGAGTAGCATACTTTTCTATGCGATCATTACAGCGAGTTGAGCGGAGGAAACTCAATGGGAAACAAGGGATTTGAGCAGTTAAAAATCGACAACGAGTTTCAGACACTCATTCGTCCATTGAGCCGCGAGGAGCGTGGACAGCTTGAAGCCAATCTTGTCAATGATGGCTGTCGGGACCCTATAATGGCTTGGAATAAAACCATTGTTGACGGGCATAACCGATATGAGATTTGCAACCGTCTACATATCCCCTATGCCGTAGAGGATGTCGAGTTTGACGGCCGTGAAGAGGCCATCGTTTGGATCTGCAACAATCAGCTTGGCCGGAGAAACATCACCGAAGAAACTCGGAAGTATCTGATCGGCCGGCAATATGAGGCGGAAAAGATCATCGGCTATCACAGGAATCGTGACGGCCATAACCAGTGGTCAGCTTTAACTGGTATGGAAGCAGAAGATGAGCCAACAGAGCAGGAACGAAGGGAAAGCGGCCGGCGTACAGCCAATCGCTTGGGCAAGAAGTATCATGTATCGTCCGGCGCAGTCCAAAAGTATGCCAAGTACAGTGCGGCTCTGGATGTGATTGGGGATAAGGCGCCGGAGCTGGTTCCGCAGATCCTATCTGGCAACTATAAGATTTCCCACGAGAACCTCGTCACCCTTTCCACAATGGATGCGAAAGATGTTAAGGCTTTGAGCAAGAGAATCGGTCGCGGAGGCGGCTCTTTTGTTCGCTATAGTGAGTCGAGGAAGGACTTTACGGATGAACCAGCTGGGAAGCCTGGGCCGAAGCCCCCAGTGCTGCCAGCGATTAAATCCATGCCCGCTTTCGATCCTGACGCCGAGGTCGCCGGGCTTACTCTAACCATTCCGTCATGGACAAGCTCCATTGAACGCACCAAAAACGCAGCCGACCTGACCACTGTTTCAACTTTAGCGAAAGTGCGACTTGAAGAGGCGTTAGAGTTGCTGGACAGCAAAGTGCAGGAGATGCTCAGAGCGATAAAGGAGGATTCCTAATGCCTGATTTCAGCATGTTTGTACCGAATGTACATTTTGAGCAGATCCCGATAAAGAACTTGGTGTCCAATCAGGAGTACCAGCGAACGCTCTCGACTGCCCATGTGGAAAGAGCCGCAGAGCATTTTGACCTCCATCAGATCAATCCTGTAAAGGTGAGCCGCCGAAACGGAGTCAATTATGTGTTCAACGGTCAGCACACGATTGAGATCGTCGCATTGGTTTCCGGGTCGCGTGACACGCCGGTTTGGTGCATGATCTACGATGATCTGGAGTATGAAAATGAGGCCGACATTTTCGCAAATCAAATGAAGTATGTCAAACCTCTTAAGCCATACGAAGTATTCATGGCGAATGTCGAGGCTGAAAACAGCAAACAATTGATTATCAAGGACTTGGTTGAGTCTTACTCGCTCACGATTGGTCAGGTAAAGAATTATGGCGTCATCTGCGCTGTTTCTGCCTTGGAGCGCATCTACGACAAGTTTGGCTATCATGTGCTGGATAGGACGCTACGGCTGTGTGTTGGCACATGGGAGGGAGACATGAACTCCCTCTCAGCCAATTTTCTTTATGCCGTCGCGCGGATCGTGAATGCCTACGGAGACGCTCTCAAGGATGACCTTTTTAAAGAGCGAATCGGCGCAATGTCTGTGAAACTGCTTACCCGCACGGCAAAAGAGAGACGCCCCGGCTCCATGGGTTTTGCCGAGGCAATGCTCGTTGCGTACAATAGGAAGTGCAAGTATCCGCTTCGCTGGAATAGTCTATATGAAAAGAACAACGGGACAACAGACGGTCTGGATGCCGACCTCCCGGACGAGGAAAGGGATGAGTCAGACACGGCAGAGGATTATGGAGGTGATTGAAGCTGTGCTACAGCGGAATCAACCTCCGCTGAACGGAACGCTAATGCGGGAAAACGCTGTAATGATACGCCCAGAAAACGAGCTGTGGCTGGTGTAGGTTCATAGATTCGACAACACTCCTTCCCAAAAGCGGCAAAGCACGCATCTGATTTAATTTTATAATTTGATTTTGCATATTTTCTGCAAAATAGATTGATAAAACTTGACTGACGGGATTTTGAGAGCTATAATATGATTGCAACACGGGAATACTGAATGTAGTTGGCAAGAGGAGGACTCTGTTATGATCATACAGTTTAGCGTTGAGAATCACCGTTCAATCAAGGACAGTGCAGTTATCAGCTTTGCCGCATCCAAAGATAAGTCGTTGGAAACATGCCTGCTGCAAGGTGACGCGAAGAGAAAGCTGCTGCCTGTCGTAGCTTTGTATGGAGCTAACGCAGCCGGTAAGAGCAATATGCTCCATGCGCTGCTCACAATGCGGGATATGGTTGTAGGCAGTGCCTCTAAGGTTTCTAAAGGAGAAATGCTGCCGTGGGATCCTTTTGGGAACTCCGAGCAGCCGACCTCGTTTGAGGTTTCCTATATCTATCGTCAAATCCGTTATGTTTACGGGTTCTCTTACAGTCAGAAGCATATCCACAGCGAGTATCTTTATCACTGGCCAAACGGAAGAGAAGCACTCATCTTTTCAAGGGAAAATGGGAACTATGAGTTCCGGGAAAATGTTGCCGAGCAGAACACGCTGGCAAACAGGACGCCGGATAACAAGCTCTATCTCGCATCTTCGAATGACTGGAACTGCCCTCAGACCGAACTGGCATACAAGTGGTTTCTTGAGCAGCTGACCGACATGATGCAGCCAGCACTCCCTGCGGAAACCATCGCGGAAATCGCAAAAAGCAACGACCAAAAGGCTCGCATTCTTAAGGAACTCCTTGTGGCTGACCTGGGGATCTCGGATGTGTCCATTCGGAACGCAACCGCCAAGAACCAGCCCCCCATCATCATGACAACCCATCGCATTATCTGCGAGGATGACGCAACTGACTTCTTCCAGCTTCGTCTTGAAGAAGAGTCGGCCGGTACGCAGCGCTTTTTCTCCCGCATTGGCGGTTGGCTTCATGCGCTGGATACCGGGGCGCTTTTAGTGGTGGATGAAATCGAGGTAAGTATGCATCCGCTATTGACTCGCCGCCTGATTGAGATGATCCAGGATAGCTCAATCAATGTAAACGGTACGCAGCTGCTTTTTACCACACACGATGCATTGCTCCTGGATCTCTCTTTCTTCCGTCGGGATCAAATCTGGTTTGCGGAAAAGAGCGACAAAACCTGCGCCACCGAAGTATTCTCCCTTGTCAGTTTTTCGCCTCGTAAGGGTGAGAATATCCGTAACGGCTATCTTCAGGGTCGCTTTGGAGCGATCCCCTTCATCGGAGGTGGTCAGCTATGGCAGGAATGAGGAAAGAGTATAATCCCAATCGCGTGGCGCGTCGGAGCCGGCGCCCGGTTGTCTATATTGTGTGCGAGGGAAAAGAAACCGAAATCAATTATTTCAAACATTTTCGGACACGGAACTGCCTGGTCAATATTGTGCCGATCCCATCCAAGCACAAGGCGGCAGAGCATTTGGTGCGCCACGCCAAAGACTTGGTGAAGCAGTCCTTCTCGCCAAAGGATGGTGATACGATCTGGTGCGTGTTCGACCGGGACAGCAATACCAATGAGATGCTATCCAATGCGGAAAAGTATGCGGCGGCAGCGAAGTATGGCATTGCCTTTTCAAATCCATGCTTTGAATATTGGTTCCTGCTCAACTACATAGACCATGTCGGTTATATTGGCGATGCTGCCGAGGCATTGCGATTGCTCCGAGAGCCTGGGCGTCTTGAGAACTACGAGAAAGCGCATGATGTGTTTGCTGCACTATTCGGCAGCCAGGATGCCGCAATCCAACGCGCCTCCAAGCGTATCGAGAAGCTTGGGAAAGAAGGGACCGCGGTATTGAGCAGAGACAGCAATCCCTGCACAACCGTGTTCCAGCTGGTGGAGTACTTGATGCACCAGAATCCGTGATATTAAAGAAGCACCGGCAAGGCGGCAAGTGACGAATCATCTCACCGCTGTTTGCCGGTGCTATTTGATTTTGCCGTCAGATAAAATCAAATATAATGGACGAAGCAGCGTCATTTGTCCATTATATTTGACATTACTCAGCTCAGGCGTCGAGGCTTTCTTCGACGACATACCCACCGCCGAAGATGATTTCGAGCTTTCCCTCGGGAAGTACCTTGATGCACTCGATCATTTGGCGCACGATTGAGTCATCGTATTCAAACCGTTTCTGTTCTCTCTGCGCAATGATTTTCTGAATCTGTTCGAGGCGCTCATTGGTCGAGCCAGAGGTATTTGCGCTGTCTTCTACAGTTGCAATCCTGCTTTTCAAGAGTGCGATGGTATCCGATATTTCTTTGAACTCCGCTTCACGACTTTCCATATCATCTCCGCTCTGAACGCTGTCATTGATCAGCTCTATCATTTTCTTGTTGAGTGCATCGATTTTTCTTTGAAGAAGGTCTATTTCATCAGAACACCTGTTTAAGCCGAGTGCCTCACTGATGGTAGCCTTCATCAGCGCCATGTAGGTTGAGCGATCTTCTTCGTTGAATTGGTTGAGCGCTCTCATGATTGCACTGTGGAGCTTGATTTCATCGACTGTAGGTGAAGTCTTGCAATACTTCTTTCCATAATCCAGCCGGTTAATGCAGCGCCACACGATTTTCTTCTGACCACTGGCTGTCCATGTTACACGCTTATAGCGGCTTCCGCATTCGGCGCAGACGAGAACATCAGTCAAGGCGAAGCGTGAGTATTTACCAGTTGCGGTGATGGATGATTTCGATGACTGCGGAGTTCTTGTTTTTCTCCGCATCAGTTCCTCCTGTGTCTTATGGAAGACCTCCCTGCTGATGATGGCGGGATGGCTGTTCTGCACATAATACATCGGAGCCTCGCCCGTATTTTTGCGTCGTGTCTTTGAGATGCAGTCAATCGTGACCGTTTTTTGGAGAACCGAATCGCCGCAGTATTTTTCATTTGTCAGGATGCCAGAGATCATGGATTCGCTGAAGGAAAGGCTTTTTCCGGGTATCTCGATTTTCTCTGCCTTCATTGCGGCGGAAATTCTTCGGGGCGTTTCTCCAGCAAGGTACATATTATAGACTCGCTTGACTAACGCCGCTTCCTCGGGGACAATCTCAGGCATTCCATCTTCGCCCTTTTTATAGCCGAGGAGCTTTTTATACATGAACACCGAATTGCCATCCTCAAACTTTTTCCGGAATGTCCATGTAATGTTTTTGCTCATACTCTCCGATTCAGACTGGGCAAACCCTGCATAGATGACGAGGTAGAGTTCGCTGTCAATTTTGAGGGTGTCGATGTTCTGTTCCTCGAAAAATACACCGATTCCTTTCGCTTTCAGGATTCGCACATGGTCGAGGCAATCGACGGTATTACGGGCAAATCTTGATACGGATTTTGTGATGATGTAGTCGATTTTCCCAGATAGGCAGTCATTGATCATCTTTTTAAACTGAGGGCGCTTGTCTGCCCGAGTGCCTGAGATGCCCTCGTCAGCATATAGGCCAGCGAACTCCCAGTCCTTTCTGGCGGCGATCATCTCCGAGTAGACTTTCTTTTGCGTAGTATAGGAAGTAAGCTGTTCTTCGCTGTCTGTTGAAACACGGCAGTAAGCTGCAACCCTCTGCTGGTGGTATTTTTCCTTATCGACAATCAGCGAGCGTTTCGGCTCAATGACTGTTACTGTTTTTTTCGGGATTTTGGTCACTTGCATTTTCTTCATCTCCTATCTCGGTGTCTGTTTTGGTGTGTAGCGTGAGTCTGCCACCATCATCGAGCGTGATGTAGCTGATAAGGTCAGTAAAGTATGTTATCTGTAGTTCCTCTTGCGGTATCATCATCTCGGCTCTTTTTCTGGCGATGGATGCCGCGATATTGAGTTTTGCTTCGCTTTCTCGGTACATCTGACTTGCCATGCTGACAGTCTTTTCGATGATTAGAGCCTCATTGGGGCAATCCTGCTCCAACTCACGGCATATTTCATTGTTGACTTTTTGAACTGCCGGCGACATATCCTGACGCTTATGGGGACGGGGTATCAGAAGCTTTGTATTGCAGATAAGGCGATTCATCAGAACATTGATTTTCTCCAGAAGCTGTGTGTCGCTGATTCTAATCAAGAATCCGCACATATCATTTGTACACATCCAGCTTTCACGGACACGATGCTTATTGCTGACCCGCCTTCGCATGGGAGCGCCGCATTTGGCGCAGCGGACATATCCACGCAGGAGGTTGATTGCCTCACAGTTCTTTTCACAGGTGTTGCGCTGTCGGGCAGTTTTTAGATTGACCGCTGTTTCATAAATGGTTTCGTCGACGATTGGGTCATATTCTCCATCCCCAATGTATTTGGCATTGTCGATAATCCTTGCAATTCTCGCTTTATCCCATATATCTGTCTTTTCACTATAAGGAATCTTGCGCCCAGTCAGTTCTTCGGCAATCGCCTTAAGCGAGGAGCCTTGAATATATGCCTCGAAGATTTCTCGAATTACATCGGCTTCTTTTCGCTCAATGACGGTATTACCATTTCGGACTGTGTAGCCATATGGGATATAGCGGATCTTTTTCATGGGCGTTCTCCTATTTCAAATCAGCTCTGTAAACTTCAGACCACCGATAATCGTCATTTCCATTTCATCGGCTCGGCTGATTGTGATTTCCTTGATTATTTCCATGAACAGCTTCTCATCAAAGCTCTCCAACGGATCCTCCAGCTCATCCAGCGTCGCTTTCAAGTGTCGGACATCCTCAAGCATTCGGATGATTTGGGTGTCAAGCTCTGTTTGGCGCTCCTTTTTCAGAGACGCAAGCTGATTGCTTATTTCTCTGGACTGTGCCTGATGCACCTCGGGAGCAAGGTATCCTTTTGCGCGAAGCTGCTCCAGCATGAGAAGTTTGGCATTCAGTTCAGCGATATTCTGGCTCATTTCTCGAGCGACAAGATTGTTCTTTTTGTACATGATGGTTGCGGACTCGAGCCGGGAGATCACCTGTCCAAGAATGTCTTCTCCGAAGCGGAGCTTATTCACCATGGCGATGAAGCCATCATAGATTCTTTCCTCGCTATAGTAGTTGGAGCGACAGGCATTTTTATCGCTGATATGTTGGCAGCATCCCCATTTAACATTTCCCGACACAATCCGTCTGCGAAAAAACGAGCCGCACTCAGAACACTGAATGCGGCTCGTAAGAGGATATATATTTTGAGTTGTGGATTTCGAGAAAGCATCCTGCCGCTTCTTGAGCAGGAATTGAACCTTTTCAAAGGTTTCCTTGTCAATGAGGGGAGCGTGTGTTCCCTGTGCGTAGAATTGGTCTTCCTGACCCCTGTTTGTGAATTGTTTGAACGGAACGGTCGTATCTCGGTAAGTCTTTTGGTATCGGCTATCACCGATGTATTTCTCGTTGCCCAAGATATAAGCAACTTTTGCAGAGCGCCAAACACCTTTCCCTGTTTTCGTAGGGATGTTTCTTGTGTTCAGCTCTCGGGCAAGCTCGGAGGTCGAGAATCCATTCAGGTATAGACGGAATATCGTGCGGACAATTTCTGCTTCTGGCTCATACATGGACAGTTCCTTGTTTATGAGGCGGAAACCATACGGAGCGTTGCTGTCTACATACTCACCGTCTTCCATCCGTTTCACAATTGATAACCGTTGATTCTGGGAGATTGCCTTGGATTCTTCCTGTGCAATGGCAGAGAAGGTATTCAGAAGCATCTCATCGCCGAGAGCCAGCGTGAAGATACCCTCTTTTTCAAATTGAACCCCTATCCCGAGGAGCTTTAGCTTCCGAACATAGGCAAGGGATTCCTTTGCGTTTCGTGCGAAACGGGATACCGACTTGGTGACAATAAGGTCGATTTGGTGGAGTTCACACATCTGAATCATCCGCTGGAACTCTGTACGGTTTTCCGCTTTCATACCAGACAGACCTTCATCGGCGAAAATCTCGACCAGCTCCCATTCTTTGCGTTTCTGAATCAGGCTGGTATAAACCTTGATCTGGTTGGCGTAGGAGTTCTGCTGATCTGCCGAGTTGGATGATACTCTGCAATATGCGGCGACTCGCTTTTTATCAATAGCTCGCCGTGTGACAGGCGATATCAGCTTCACTTCGGGCATCAGCTTTTCCTCCCTTCAAAAGTGTATATGTTTTTGCAGTAGGTGTATATGTTTTGGTCTGTATCACATTTTGATACAGACCACCGACTTCCGGGCAACACACATTATACCGACACCTTTGCCGAATAGCTATACAATTCTGAGAGAAAATGAGAAAAGAATTAGTCGGCCAGAACGATGTCGGCCCCAGTCAATTTCTGATAATATTGTTTGGCTCTATGGTACTCTTTTGCCGTGATTGAGCCGCCTGCAAGCATTTCCTTAAGGACGCACACGATACAGAGGTAATTGGCATTTTTCGTATTTTTCTGTGACAGCATCTGCTTACCACCTTTCTGCGTCTCGAATCATGGCTGTTTCCCATGCCTCGGGATGATAATCATCCCCGTAGTCATCATCGTCATAATCACCCGGCTCACAGTCGCCCATATAGCATTCACGGAGTTCCCGAGCATAGCGGCGGTCTTCCAGATCGTCCAGATACTTGTCCAAATCATAGGCAGCGGACATTTTCTTGACATCGTATCTGCCGCGGCCAGGTGACCAGATCTGAATCCCCTGGTTATCCAGACAGGTCATGATATCCAAGCTCATAAGCAGAGTAGTGTTGAGCTGATCCAAACTCCTGATGAGCAAAACATCGAATGCATCTTCTTTGGCGGCCTGCAGCATTTGTGCCATCCCGCGGCCTCCATTCCTGCTATTAAAGTCGATGGAAAAGCCCATCAGTGAGAACTCCTGTTCTCCGGCGTAGGCGCGAAGATCTTTTTCCAGCGAATCAAAGCGGGGTTCGTGGTTGTGTGGAATCCGAATGTAAATCCAAGCGCGTTTACCAGCATCCTGCGACGCTGCTGTGGTTGAGCATTGTGTATTCTGGTTCATTTATATGTTCCTCCATTGTTTTTCAGTTTAATGACACAAAAACGGGGACAGCCTCTTTTTTGGGGGAAGCTATCCCCGTGGCTTCTATCATTAAGCCTTTGAAATTGCGTGGCTCTATTCGACACTACTTCCCGAGCCAGGGCGACGAACAAGAACAGCGGCTGGCGCCGCTTCACAGGAATCTAACCTCCCCGAGGATCTCTCCGGGCTGCCCCCATTGCGTGTGGCTGTGGCTGGACAGGTGTACCATTGTTGACTGACAAGATCATTGCAAAGCAGCTTGCCATAGCTGCTGTCCGGACGGATGGGTACCGCTCGCACCTCTTTGGCCGTCTTTTCCAGCGGGCTATTCCCGCCGTAGGTGGTCTTGGCGCATCCTCCGTTGTCGCTTATCCCTCTCGGGCTTGTCAGCTGATGTATTCAGGTCGTCGGATATGACCGCGTTGAGCGGTGTTTTTCAAAGTTCAGAGAGAAGGATTATTTACCCCCTCACTGTGTAGCCGACGAGAAAGGCCATTTGTCACCCTTCCAGAAAAACTTTTTTTATTCTGGCGAGTTTTTTGTTCACAGTATTTCTCACGCAGCCATCCAAACGCGCAATATCTGCCTGGCTGAATTCATCAATGACAATGCGTGTGATAAGCTCCAAATCATCGATTGAGAGCGCAAAGAGCTTTCTGCTCAAGTTTTCGTCCTCAACTGTTTCTATCCAACTGTATCTTCCTGAGAAATCTTCCTCTCCAAAAGTGACCTTTAGTGAATCAAACTTTTTGAAGAGCCCGGACATGCTGTCCTCGTCGCTATCACCGATGCACTCTGATGGAAGCGGTTGTGTATGCTCTCGATATCTGCGGTCGCTGAGAAAAGTATCGCAGTCGTACTCGTACATGCTTTGAATGACCTCTTTGCTCATACCGGCTTTGCGGTACTTCTTGCGGAGGATCGCCCATCTTTGTTCAAACTTTCTTCTTTCTGCGGCATTATTAAAGCCCATCGTTCATTCTCCTTATCGTTTTTGGTTTTCAGGCGAGGGAAAGAAAACCAAAACGACGGAGGGGAACGACAGCCGGGGCCGGCTTGTTTATTGGCACTGCCCATGCAAACTCTCCAAAAATGGGCAGCAAAAAAAGCCGGGCGCGAAAAATATCACGCCCGGCCTCTCGGCTCCCGTATTGGCTGGAGAGAAAACGAAAGCCGCAAGGCCCGTGTTAACAGGTCTTGCGGCGAGTGATTAGTATTCCCCAGCATGGACAGTTTAACATCTTGACAGTCGCTTGGGAGTAGGTAAAGGGTAGGTACTTAGTCGGGTTATAGTGGGTATTTTGTCGGTATTCAGTCGGTAAACAGTCGGTGAAGTTCGGGCAGGGTATAGCCGAACAGACAGATTCCAAAAAGATGGAGTGCCTCCTTTTTTCGGGTATAGAAGACGCTGCGCTCAATATTGAGCACTTCGGAGATTTCCGGCTCCGTCAGCGGAAAACGACTTATGTACTGCTTGTCCAGAATCTCGTAATAGATTCTCCCGTATACGGGGTAATCCTTCAAGCGGACGAGAGCCCGGTCAATCAAGTCAATATACATACGGGTTTCGCAAACGCAGCATACTCGCTCGGTGAATTTCTCAGCCTCGATGTCGGGGGCAAATTCCGCGAGATAACGGATGCCAGCATCAATGTCATGGCCACCTGTTTCGTAGGCGTGATCCCTGATTTCCTCAAGATGCTCACTGATTGCCCATGTGACATCCCGGTAGGATCTCAGGAGAAGCTTCGATTTGTGAAATACGGCATCGCTGTCCATTCCAAGGGACGCGATCTTTGCCTTGTGTTTTCGTAAAGCTGCAGTTTCTTTAGCCATCTATAAACCTCCTTTGCGCCATAAGCAGCAATCCGTTAGCTTTGTTAGCGCACCAGCTAACACAACAGGGAAATGGTGGCGGGGCCTTTACCCCCGCCTGTATGAATACCCTCAATCTCACATGAGCACATCTGCACAACGCAGATAGCCAGCTTGCTTGAGACGAATACGAACGGCCGTCCTGGACACATCAAAAATTTCGGTGAGTTCTGTGATCACATCCGTTGTCGATTTTGATCCGCAGCCATCCACAATATAGGAACCGGCCCGGTGTCGCCTCATGACAGCCTGCGCCTCCGGGTAGAATACACTCGCCGGCATGAGCATGGCCGAGGCGAATTTATCTGCCTGCCATTCCATCCAATCGTTTTCTGTCCAATACTCACGATGCCTATCCCTGTTCGGCGTCGATTCACGACAGACGATATATGGGCGAGTTGTCCGAAGACTGTAATTTGGATTATCAGAATAATGCATCTGCCGATGGATGATCCAGTGTGAGAGCTCATGGGATATGGTGAAACGGCGGCGATGATGCTGTTCTTCACCCAAAAGGCTTGCGTCAATGATAATCGTGCCGGTCATGAGCTTTTCCTCCGCAATCTGCTTCTCCAAGGTCATAAC
Organism: Acidaminobacterium chupaoyuni; assembly: GCF_047936785.1. Taxonomy (GTDB): domain Bacteria; phylum Bacillota; class Clostridia; order Oscillospirales; family Butyricicoccaceae; genus Acidaminobacterium; species Acidaminobacterium chupaoyuni. Next base: position 242,471 of record NZ_CP176394.1, on the reverse strand, counting down.
CTCAATGCGCAGATCCGCAAAGCTGATAATTCCAAGGATGCTGCCGTGAGCGGAGAGATAACGGTCTAAAATTGTCAGGCTGTAGGCTTCATCGGCCATCGCCTCTATATTTAAGGGCTGGGCCTTTTCCAGCATGTATGGTGCGTATTCCCTTAAGACCAATTCAGCGACACTGTCAAAATCATTGCTGCTGAAAAGGTACATGCCGTTCGCCTTTTGCCCTAAAGGTTTCTTCATGACAATTATCCTCCGTTATCTATAGAATCAATTATCTTTATCCACATGGTATCAGAGATGTTGCAATCACGCGCCTTACGCAACGCCACTCTTGCCAGATCGGACTGCTGGATGTAGGCCGTGAGGTCCGGGTAGATACCCTGACGCCGGCCACCGACTAAATCGTAGAGGGTAGTTTCGTCCTCTGGAGAAAGAAAAAGGCAGCGTATGAAAGCCGGGAGCAGCTTCTCGGATGGAGTGCGGTTTCCTTTCTCAATATCATGCAGATACGGCGCCGCGATATCGAGTTCAGCCGCAAGCCCGCGAAGCGTCTTGCCCAGCTGTTCCCGCCTGTCCCTTATGAAATTGCCAAGTGTCATGGTCTCCATTTTTATCTTCCTCTCTGTCATTGGTACATCATTCCGGGCATGATGACTTTGTCGCGGCCATCAGAAGGCATTTTTAGATTCCCCATCAGGCAGGCGGAAAAAATGGCCCGTTTACCAAAGCGTCCCCGGATTTCCTCTATGGCAGTGTCCAGCTTCTCTCTCCGTTCACGCTTGCTCACATCTTCAAAAATGCTGATCTGATATGGTGTATCTGCGGGAACCAGATTGATTGCACGGACAGTAATCGCTCTGACTTTATTATGCCAGCGGTAGTTCATCTCAAATAGCTGCCGCGCTTTTTTTGCAATTTCCATTGGGCTCTGCGTTTGTGCCTCAAGCGGCGCCTGGTATTGCTTAAAGAACAGATCATTATCTCGGATGGTGATCTGAACGCCCTTGGCTGTCAGCGAGTGAAGCCGCAGCCGATGGCCAATATCCTGGGATAATTCCAGCATAACCTTCCATACTTCTTCATTATTCTCGAGGTCAGCATTGCAGGTTATTCCGTGACCGACGCTCTTTACCGGGGACTCGTAATCCCCCGGCATTACACGGGAGGTATCAAGCCCATTGGCGTATGTCCAAAGGGCGATTCCATTGACGCCCAAAAGCCTTTTTAGAAAGTCTTGGGACTGGTTTGCAATGTCACCAATCGTATGGATGCCATAGCTGTCGAACTTTTTTGTTGTCGCTCTGCCGACATAGAGCAGATCCGACGCGGGAAGCGGCCATATCTTTTCTCTGAAATTATCTGAGGAGATACCAGTGATAGCGTCGGGCTTTTTGAGGTCACTTCCGAGTTTGGCAAAGATCTTATTATATGACACGCCAATACTGACGGTGAGCCCCAGCTCGGCTTTTACGGTTTCACGGATTTCCTCTGCAATCTGCATGCCATCCCCGAACACCGTCTGACTTCCGCTGATATCGCACCAGCACTCGTCCATACCAAATCCTTCGACTTGGTCGGTATATCTCTCATAGATGGCGCGGGTCAATTTGGAGTATTTCAGATACTCGTCATACTGTGGTGGAACCATGATAATATCTGGACAGCACTGTCGAGCCTCCCAGTTAACCATGCCCGTCTTCACACCGCGCTTTTTGGCAAGCTCTGATTTGGCGAGAACAATGCCGTGTCGGGACTCCGTTGCCCCACACACGGCCACAGCCTTTCCGCGCAGCGCAGGATTGAGCATCATTTCAACCGAGGCATAAAAGCAGTTTAAGTCACTATGAAGGATTACTCTTTCCATGATTTATTCACGCAAGCCTCTTGACAAAAGATGCAACTTCAATTAAGATTTAGATGCAATCGGATTTCATCTGTGCTTTGATTATAAGCAATCCGATTTCTCTTGTCAATAGCGACTTGCAAAAATTATGCAATCAGATTTCTTATTAGGAGGCGCGGCATGAAATTCGGAGATAAAGTGCGTGAACTACGCACAGGAAAAAAGCTGACACAGGCGGAACTCGGAAAATTAGTTGGGGTTACGGTGCGGACAGTGGCCGGCTGGGAAAATGATGGGCGCTATCCGCAGAAAAGAGAATTATATGATAAACTGGCGGCTGTACTGGAAGTGCAAGCTGCCTATTTGGCGTCTGAGGAAGATGAGTTTATTACAGAGGCTGCCGAACGATTCGGTATCAAAGGCGAAAGGGACGCAAAGGTCGTATTGTCGCAGGCGGCCGCTGTTTTTGCCGGCGGTGAGCTCAGCGACGAAGACAGGCTTGCGTTTATGACGGAGATCCAGCAGCTCTACCTTGAGTCCAAGGATATAGCGGCAAAAAAATTCACCCCAAAGAAGTACAGGAAGGACAAAGAATAACTCCATCATCTGCAGGGTCAATAGTCCGTATTTTTGGACATACGATCTTGTAGAATTAACCTATGGAGGTTTATGTACTCGATTAGAGGTGTGGCAATGACTGGCGAATACATACATCGAGAGGTTCAAAAGGCGAAAGCAAAGTATAAGACCAATGGTCCCTACGAACTGCTGGATGCTCTCGGTGTCAATTTGCGGGAGTCCCGTGCGTATGGTCCCAGAGGACTAAAGGGCTACTGCTATTTTTCGAAGCGAACCATTTTTGTCGTTCTTAATGCGTTCCTGCCAGAAGCGGAGCAGCGGATCGTTGCCATGCATGAGGCTGCACATGTGATTCTGCATCAGGACATGATTAGGGTCGCTCCTATGAAGGACAATCTAATCTACGATATGACCTCGAGGACGGAATATCAGGCCAACCTGTTTGCCGCTGATTATCTCATCTCTGACGAGGAAGTTGAGGCTTTAACTGCACAGGAGGATATGGACTACTTCCGTATTTGCAAAGAGCTGTATGTGAGCCCCGACCTGATGTCGTTCAAATTGTTTTCCATGATCCAGCGCGGGTATCGGTATAATCTGCCGCAGGATCTGAACAGCAAATTCCTGAAAAATTGACGAGGATTACTTTGATTTGTGAATGAATAGGTGTTTTCTCAAGTGCGTGGAGGTGTACTACACCGATGGAGATGAAAATAAAGGTCTATGTTGCGGTACGGGCCAGTTTTGATGATGAGGGCACCCTTATACCAACCAGCATCACATGGGAAGATGGGCGTGAATTTGAAATTGACCGTGTTACTGATATTCGGCAAGCCGCTGCAATGAAGGCCGGAGGCCAAGGCGACCGATACACGATACAGATAAATGGCCATCAAAGCTATCTGTTCTTTGAGCGAAACGCCTCTCTGACCGGCAACAATATTGGCCGCTGGTTTGTGGAGCGGCGAACAGCGTAAGGAGGAGCGGCTATGCCTACAATTTCAAAGAAGCAGTATGAGGACTATGAGCGATTCTGCCATGATAGGAAAAACGGACGCTTGCTGACGCCGGATGGCCTGCGCCTCATCTGTTCCGCAAACGGATATGATGCAGAGGCCATCGGCAAGCATTTTCTGGAGCTTCTTCAAAACATCACACAGGACGTTGCTTCGCCCAGACCTGAACATACATCAGCCACAAAAGCACCGGGAACTGTTGACCACCGAAGTGATCCCGATTTTATTTACCGAATCAGCGAGTTCCTTTCCGCAAAGGGACTCCGTAATGAGAGCGCTATCGACAATTCCATCACTGCCCGCAAAAACGGAAAGCAATTCCCGCTTTCAGAACATATCCGGGGACTTATTTACTCGCTGCTCACGAATCAGGTTCCGTGGAAACGTATCGTTCCCCATTTGAGCGAGGTTGACCGTATATTCATGAGCTATGACGCCGAGGCCATATTAGCAAAACCCGGCTCATATTTTGAAGGCGAGTTAAGGAAAATCAGATGTGGAAACCGCAAAACAAAGGCGCAGATGACCGCCCTGCACGACAACATTTATGTGTTTGAGCGGATTGTCGAAGACTACGGCAGCATGGACAGTTTTGTCACATCAGCGCCTGCACATGATATCGTAGCTGCACTATCAAGCAGCAAATCAAAATACAAACTCATGCAGGTTGGTGAAGCTCTTGCATGGGAGTACATACGAAATGTGGGCGTTGACGGAGCCAAGCCGGATCTGCATCTTCGCCGCTTTTTTGGAAACAAGCGTATGGGCCTGTCAAAAAGGGAAATCGCCTCTGTTCCGGAAGTTTTGGATACCGTGAATGAGCTCTCTGAAATAACAGGATTGACAAAAGCAACCATTGACAATTTGATATGGAGCTATTGTGCCGATGGGTTTGGCGAAATCTGCACAGCAACCCCGCATTGCCAAGAATGCGTAATTCGCCAATATTGCCATTACCATGATTAACGGGTTGCGGAACCGAATCTGTTCTTTGACGGGAATGCCACATTGACCAGAAAGGTCATCGGTCGACCGCTTGTGGAGTGGCAGACACTATGATGAGTATCCGCGAAAAAAACAAAGGCCATAATGAAGCCCTGCTTGGGACTTCTCAATGCTATATGATGGAGGAACAATCATGGGAGAAATTATCAATCTGGCAGAATCGGAAAATGGCAAGCCCGCTGTTATGCCTGATACAGATTTGGTCGAAATCACGGAAAGCATCCTGCAAACATCTCGTACCGATATTGCCACAAGGGATACCCTCAGTATGCCAATTGCTCAGCTCGCCACCCTCGGGGCAGGCGTGTCTTCGCTGATTCCTGCATTACGTACTGTCACCCAAACCACTGCCGTGAACACGCAGGGGCTATATCAGCTTGCAAACGCTGGGGTCGGTGACGCTCTTAAGGTCGCCAAAAACGGAAACTTCTGGGGCGCTTTCAAGACCGCCGAGGGGACATCCAAGTTTGCACAGCTTCAGGCAGCAGGTCCGTTGTCTGCCACAAGCACGACAGTTATGCCGATTGACCCTGCGACCATGATGATGGCGGTTGCACTTTTTTCCATTGAGCAACAGCTCGGAAACATAGCAGAAATGGAAAAGCAAATACTTTCATTCCTGCAAGTGGAGAAAGAGGCTGAGATCGAGGCCGATGTGAAAACTGTGGCTAACATCATCGAAAAATATAAGTACAATTGGGATAACGAGCACTTCATTGCAAGCAATCACAAAATGGTGCTGGACTTACAGCGAACAGCGCGTAAAAATATGCTCTCCTATCAGAAAAAAGTAAGTGAGGCAATACAGTCAAGGTCGCTCGTAGTAGCACAGTCCCAAGTGAGCGCATCTTTAAAGAACCTGCAGAAGATGTTCAAGTATTACCGCCTGTCCCTGTACACATTCTCTCTGGCATCCTTGATTGAGATTATGCTCAGTGGAAACTTTAAAGAAGAGTACATTGCAGGCATTAAAACGGAACTTGAAACGCTGTCCAATGAATACCGGGACCTGTATCAGAACTGCTCTGTATATCTGGAGAAGAAAAGCGGTGTAGCTATTGAGCGTAATTTGCTTAAGGGCATCGGCAGTGCCAGCAAAGCGGTCGGGAAGTTCATCGGCAAAATCCCTGTCGTTAAAGAGGGGCCTGTGGATGAATTCCTGCAGGACAGCGGCGCCCATCTTAAGAACAGCGCAGAGGACATGGAATTGAATGTGCTGCACTCTTTTGCCGCTCTGAGCAACCCGGAAACGCGCCTGTTCATTGATAAGATGGATGATATGATACGGATTTATAACCACACGGCAGAGATTTGCTTCGACAAAAACCGAATCTATCTGGTGGCCGGCTAAAAGATAGCCACCCCAGCAAGGAGGATGTATAACATGGCACGCAGAAAAAGTCTATTGTCAATTCTGCTTTCACCGCCCCAAAAAAGCAGTAAGCGCAGAGCCGGAGTCATGTGCGGACCCGGTGGCTCAAAGACCGGGCATCGTGGCGGAAACAAAGGGCAGTTCCACCATGTGTCTGCGTGGAAGCGTTAGGGGGGGGTGCTGCCATGGACTATCCTTGGAACACCAAATCTGTGGAACAGATGGTTGAAGAGATGAATATGGCCTTGCGGGAATCCAGGACGATGTCTGAGCAGGAGAAAATCGAGTTCGATGCTGAATTCGGCTATACTCCCGATGAGACATCCGATACTGAAGATAGCGAAGGGTGCGATGATATGGATGAAATAATGGTTTCTAATATTGGTAATAAGGATATACCCAAGTTAAAAAATGACGATATTATGGCCGTGGCTCTTGCCGAAAGCGGCGCGATGGGCGAGGCTGGAGCGTTGAATATCATTTGCAAGAAACGCAGTAAGGTCAAGATCTATCACGCGAATTACTGCTTTGGGGATTTCGATTTGGACAAGTTTACCCAAGTGTTCACGCCATTGAAAACCTTTGATTGCGGCGTCTTTGGCAATGTTAGTGGCGTAGCCGAGGGATGGGATCACATCTACATGGGTATGGGAAACCATCTGCTCTTGCGCGATACGATTGCCGGTGCTTTTAAAGCGGAAGTTTGGGAGAAGTCTGAGGCAGAAATATACGGTTGCTATATGGAGGTGGCAGTCAAGGTTTTAGGAGGCGAGGCATAGAATGGCTATCCTCGAATCCTACGGAAAAGAAGTCAACAGCATCTTCCAGCTGCTGGGTGATAAAGAAAATGATATCACCCTTAGTATGTCATGGGCACTCTCTCGTTGTCCGGAATTCTTAAAAGCCGTAGTATCAACGATAACGGGGCGGACTGTAGATCCCGATGAAGTTGTGGTAAGGAATCAAGCCTACGACGCAAAAACGGGCATCACAGATATTGAAGTCACAGATGGCAAGTCGGTACATATCATTTTTGAAGCAAAACGAGGGTGGGACCTTCCGGGCGAAGACCAGCTCACTCGGTATTCGCTGCGGAGCGATTTCCAAAATGGCCCAGCGGCAAGCAAGCACATTGTTTCAATGTCGGAATGCACGAAGGAATATGCTGATTTGTATCTGCCTTTTCAGCCACCCCGTTATATTAACGGAATCCCCATTTCGCACTTACCCTATGCTGAGGTATATCATTTAGCTCTATCGGCTATTGCCTTATCCAATCATGAGCAAAAGCATTTGCTGACACATTTTACAGAGTATCTACAGGGGTTGATGAGTATGCAAAAGAAAGACTCGAACATGGTGTATGTCGTTGCCCTGGGGACAGATAAGCCAGCAGGGTGTGACATTACATGGATTGATATCGTACAAAAGCATAATTGCTATTTCTGTCCGGTTGGAGGCAAAGGTTGGCCCAAAGAACCTCCGAACTACATTGCGTTCAGATATTATGGACAGCTACAGTCTATCCATCATATAGAAAGCTATACCGTTACCCGGAATATGCACGATGAAATCACAGAGATGCCCGATGAGGTTTGGGCGGACGATTGCTACATTTATCATCTTGGGCCGGCAATAGTCCCAGGCAAGACCGTAAAAACCGGCAAAATCTTTCGTAATGGCCGGGTCTGGGCGATGCTGGACACACTCATGACTTGCGATACTATCAGCGACGCGCGAGACCTAACAAAAATACGCATGAACTGAATTTTCAAAAAATAGGACTGCCATATCCGCTGGGCGGAGATATGGCAGTCCTATTATTAGTCCTTACGCTGATGAAGGGTGATAAGGTTGTCGAGTTCTTTGAAATATGTCCCAATTCTTCGCTGTTCAACTAAATCTGGGAGCATTATTTCCATATCTTCTATGTCTCCAGAATTATATGAAGGTAAAGCTCCGACCTGCACTAATTTTGTCAAATCAACGGTCTCAAACAATGACTTTGCAAAGTCAGAATCCCAAGAGTCAGCATTTAAGGAATAAGCCATTGTGTTGTTATCCAAAAGGATGTAATCGCCGGAGTATAATTGACCGAAATCGCCGGTGAAAATTGACCCACTCAAGAATAACGGCTACCATGGCGTAAAGAAATGCCATGGAGGTAGGCCGGATGCTAAGGAGTGGAACAATTCTTATGATACGGGAAAAAGCACAGGGCGGGAAAAGCGCCTACGCCATCGGCAAGGAGCTCAGAATATCCAAGAATACCGCCCACAAGTACATCGAGCACAAGGAAGACGCGCCGGTAAAAATTGACCGTTTCTCCAAGCTGGATGCATACAAACCGCAGCTCGATGAACTCATGAACCAGGGAATATTCAACTGTGTGGTTCTGCTGGAAAGACTGCGGAGCGCCGGTTACAGCGGAGGAATCTCAATTCTCAAGGAGTATGTGCATCCATACCGACCGGCGAAAGTACTGCCTGCCGTGCGGCGTTACGAGACACCGGCGGGCAAGCAGGCACAGATGGATTGGGGCATCTGCCATTACACGGACAGTAGCGGGATGCTTCACAAGGTACCGGCGTTTGTGATGATTCTCGGAAAATCCCGCGTGAAGTACACGGAATTCACCAGCCGGTGCGATTTAAGCAGTCTGGAACGGTGTATTGTCAACGCATTTTCGTATTTCGGCGGCATGCCGGAGAATGTGCTCACCGACAACATGAAGACCGTCGTGACGGGGCGTGAGGCCGGAAATCCCATTTGGAATACGCGGTTCGCAGACTTTGCCGCAGAGCTTGGATTTGTGCCAAAGGTGTGCCATATTCGTTCTCCGCAGACCAAGGGTAAGGTGGAACGACTGGTGCGGTATGTGAAAGATAACTTTCTGCCCGGCAGACAATTCGAGGACCTGGAGGATTTGAATCGGCAGGCGCTTTGCTGGTGCCGGCAGGCCGACGGAAAAGTCCATCACACTACCGGGAAAATTCCGCTGCAGGAATTGGTGAATGAAGGCTTGCGGAAACTGCCGCCGCGGGAAACGCTGGACAAATACCGCTGGGAGACGCGGAGCGTCACGCGCGACGGTATGGTCAGTTTTGACGGCGTCCGTTACGGCGTGCCGTGGCAATATAGCGGCAAGGAAGTACGCGTCCGCTTGTGCGCCGGTTACCTTGAAATCTACTATGGCGAGGTACTGCTGGCAAAACACAAGGCGCAATACCGTTCCGGCAACGTCGTTTTCCTGCGGGGACAGTACAGTGGCCTCGCGGAAAGAAACGGCGTCCCCGTAACCTTTCCATGTGCCAGACAGCAGAACGGCACCGTTGAGGTACGCGAGCTGAGTGTTTATGATCAACTGCTGGGAGGTGCTTCCTGTGGTTGAACTGGAACATGCCCGGGAGCTGCTCGGCAACATGGGTCTTGAAACCGCTGCTACGCTTCTGGATGCGCAGATGGAGCGATCATTGCACGCGGAGCATACCTATGCTCAGTTCCTGAACGAGCTCTTAACCTCCGAGCAACAGGAACGCGGCCGGAAGGGTGAGGAAATGCGGACAAAGCTGGCCCGCCTTCCAAACCGAAAAAGTTTGGAGGAATTCGACTTCAGCTTTCAGCCTTCCATCGACAAACGGCAGATTGACGAGCTGGCCACTCTGGCCTTTGCCGCCCGTGCGGAAAATATTGTTCTGCTGGGGCCGCCCGGCGTCGGCAAGACCCATCTGGCTGTTGGCCTTTCCATGAGGGCTCTGAAAGCCGGCCTGACGGTTTACTACACGAGCTTGGCACGCCTCATTGAGGATCTCAAGCGGGCATTGGAGCAGAACCGGCTGGAGAGGCGCTGGCGGGTCTATCTGCGACCGGCAATCCTCGTCATCGACGAGGTCGGGTACATGCAGCTAAACCGCCAGGAGGCCGAGCTTTTCTTCCGGCTGGTGTCCGAACGCTACGAGCACGGCAGCATCATCCTGACCAGCAACAAATACTTCAGCGACTGGGGCGAGCTGCTCAGCGACACGGTAATTGCTACGGCGTTGCTCGACAGGCTGCTGCATCACGCCCATGTGATCAATATCCGTGGGCAGACTTACCGGCTGAAAGATCGGCTCAAGGCCGGCATTCAGACAGTTCCGCCGGCGGATATTCCGGCGGTAGTGTGACCGGCGATGTGGGTCATTTCCGACCGGCGTTTTCGGTCAAAATAGTTCCGGCGTTGACAAGGAACGGAAAACGGCATAAACGCTTGCGATTAAGCATCACAGCCGCACCAACTTTTGCAAAGAAAATTGCAGGAAGCTCACTAATTGGAGTCCATTTATGAGCAGTGATTTGAGCAGGCGAAACATAGTTGTTTGCTACTATCATTTCATTCTCATTTCCATCAGTATTCATATCTGAAACCTTAAAAAATGGGATGCCTGATACTCCGCCTTGCTCAATGTCTGGAAAGCCTATACCAGAACGAGCCTTACCGACTTCCCCCAACTTACGCTGTTCCCAAGCTATTTCCTTATTCCGAAGTGTTCCAAAGCGCTTTCATACTACGATTTTTCAAAATGAAGTCCGAAATATCAGAGATAACATTTGTAATTTCGAAGAAAAACCGATATAATACAAGAGTATATTCACTTACTCTCACTCAGAGCGAAAGGAAGGTAGACAATGGCAGTCAGCTACAAAAAACTATGGCATATACTTCTCGACCGAGATATGAAAAAGAAAGACTTGCAATCTGCTGCCGGATTGACGGCTTATGCGATAAACAAGCTTTCAAAAAACGAAGATGTGACTACTGAAATTCTGGGAAAGATTTGCAAAGCGCTCGATTGCAGCACGGAAGATATTATGGAGTTTTTGCCGGATGATTTAGAGTCCTGATTATGGGACAGTAATGATGATAGAATTAGTATGGGTAGCAGTGGAAAGATACTGCCCCATTACAGAATAAACGAATGGGAAGGAACAAACCAAGATGAACAAGCAGCAATTGGCTAATAAGATTTGGGAATCTGCAAATAAAATGCGTTCCAAGATTGAAGCAAACGAATACAAAGACTATATTCTCGGCTTCATTTTCTACAAATATCTGTCTGATACTGAAATTAAGTTTCTGAAAGAGAATGATTACACGGACGAATTGCTACCCACTGTGACGGAAGAAGATGCTGACACCGTGAAATGGGTTCAGCAAAATATCGGTTATTTCATTTCCTACACTGACCTCTTTTCTACTTGGATCAGTATGGGAAAGGACTTTGATGTATCAAATGTTCGTGACGCATTATCTGCCTTCAGCCGCTTAATCAGTCCGTCACACAAGAAAGTGTTTGACGGCGTTTTCGACACCATTCAAACAGGGCTGAGCAAACTCGGCGACAGCTCCGGCTCTCAAACAAAATCAATCAGCGGACTGCTACAGCTTATCAAGGATATTCCTATGGATGGAAAGCAGGACTACGATGTTCTCGGCTTTATTTATGAGTATTTGATAAGTATGTTTGCTGCAAATGCAGGCAAAAAAGCCGGAGAGTTCTATACGCCACACGAAGTATCACTCCTGATGTCGGAAATTGTCGCTAACCATTTGAAAGGCAAAACCGAAATCAAGATTTACGACCCGACAAGCGGTTCCGGTTCCTTGCTTATTAACATCGGACGCAGCGTAGCCAAATATATCAGCGACTCCGACAACATCAAATACTATGCACAAGAATTGAAAGAAAACACCTATAACCTCACTCGTATGAACCTCGTTATGCGTGGCATCAAACCTGACAACATCGTAACACGAAATGGAGATACGCTTGAGGAAGACTGGCCGTATTTCGATGAAAACGACCCGGTAAATACATATAACCCTCTTTATGTGGACGCCGTTGTATCAAATCCTCCGTATTCGCAAGTATGGGATCCGACTAACAAAGAGGCAGACCCCCGATATGCCCGTTTTGGTCTTGCTCCAAAAGGAAAAGCCGACTATGCTTTCCTGCTTCACGATTTGTTCCATATCAGACCGGACGGCATTATGACCATTGTACTTCCTCACGGAGTCCTTTTCCGTGGCGGTGAAGAAGGCACAATCCGCAAAAACCTGATTGAGAACAACCACATTGACACCATTATCGGACTTCCTGCAAATATCTTTTTCGGTACAGGTATTCCTACAATCATAATGGTGTTGAAGCAAAAGCGTGAAAACACTGATGTTTTAATTGTTGATGCTTCCAAAGGGTTTATCAAGGAGGGCAAGAACAACAAACTGAGAGCTTCTGACATCAAGAGAATTGCAGATACTGTAACACGGCGTATCAGCGTTCCGAAGCTCTCAAGAGTAGTGAGCCGTGAGGAAATCCGCAGTAACGAATACAATCTGAATATCCCTCGCTATGTAGATTCTTCTGAGAGTGCAGAAAGCTGGGACATCTATGCTTCTATGTTCGGAGGAATCCCGAAAAGTGAGATAGATGAGCTGTCTGCCTTTTGGTCTGCGTTCCCGAATTTGAAGGCGGCATTATTCACGGATGACGGAACTCCGTATGTTACTGTTGCCGCTGCGGATATAAAGTCAGCAATCAAAACAAATGCGGATGTAGTTAGCTTTGAAAATGTCTACAATACTGCTTTTTCTGATTTCGCAGCTTTTCTCAAACAGAAATTGATTGATGAAGTTTCATCGGTGGAAATCAACCGCGCCGAAGCGGTGATCAGCGAAGATATTTTCGCTCGTTTAGCAGGCATTCCTCTTATAGACGGCTATGAAGCCTATCAGCTGTTGGATGATGAATGGACACGCATCGCTATTGATTTGGAAATCATTCAAACAGAGGGCTTTGCTGCGACGAAAAAGGTTGACCCAAACCTTGTCCTGAAGAAGAAGGATGGCAAAGACCAAGAAGTACAAGAAGGTTGGGTTGGTCATATTATGCCGTTTGAGCTTGTGCAGGCTACGCTCCTTCGTGATGAAAAAGCCGAACTGTCGCAAATGGAAAGCCGCCTTGCTGAAATACCGTCTGCCTATGAAGAAATTGCCGATATGCTCACGGAAGAAGAAAAAGAAGGCGATTTCTATGCCGATGATTCTTTTGTAGACAAAGAGGTTACAAAAAAACTGAAAGAACTGAGGACAGAGAGAACACCGGAAGCCGTCCAGTTGAAGGAAAAGCTGAATCGTGTTGATAAACTTATGCAGGAAGAAAAGGAACTAAAGGCTCAAATCAAGAAAGCCGATGCCGCACTTCAGGCAAAGACGAAAACAGTGATTGAAGGGTTGTCCGATGAGCAGGTTCGGATGCTGCTTGAAAAGAAATGGATTGACACACTCGTTTCAAACCTGAGAAAGATGCCGGATACGCTGATAGACACTCTTGTAAGCAAAATTCAGGCTCTTGAAAGCAAGTACAGCACCACTTTCTTTGAAGTCGAAACTCAGATTCAGGATACGGAAACACAATTAGCATCAATGATTAATGAACTTGACGGTAGCGAGTTTGATTTGAAAGGACTCAGCGAGCTCAAATCGCTGTTGGCGGGTAAATAATGATGGAAAATACGAAAAAACCTGCTATCAGATTCAAAGGTTATACGGAAGCTTGGGAACAGCGTAAGGCAAAGGAGATATGCTCGATTGGTACTGGAAAAAGCAATACACAAGATCAAGTAGACGATGGAAAGTACCCATTTTATATCAGGTCTGATGTTCCTGTTAGAAGCAATAAATATCTCTATGACTGCGAAGCGGTTATAACCATTGGCGACGGGAACATTGGAAAAGTATTTCACTATGTCAACGGCAAGTTTGATCTACACCAAAGATGCTATAAAATGACGGATTTCAAGGATATTTGGGGTAAGTATTTTTTCTATTATTTCTCAACCAAATTCTACGATCGAGCAATGAAAATGACCGCCAAGGCAACGGTTGATTCTGTCCGTCTTGAAATGATTTCTGAAATGGATATTAAAAAGCCTCCTCAGATTTCCGAGCAAAAACAAATTGCTGAGTTCTTTGCTAACCTCGACAACCTTATCACCCTTCATCAGCGTAAGTGTGACAGGTTGCAGAATGTCAAAAAGTCGATGCTTGAAAAAATGTTTCCGAAATCCGGAAGCAAATTTCCGGAAATTCGTTTCAAGGGATTTACTGAAGCTTGGGAACAGCGTAAGTTGGGTGAAGTGTGTTCAATTTCATCTGGTGTCATGGGAAATTCACTTCTTACTGACGGAAAATATCGTCTAACGAGAATTGAGACTATTTCGGAAGGCGTGGTGGATGAAACACGAGTTGGATATACGAACTTTAGGCCAGATGATTCATACTTGCTAAATGAAGGAGACGTTCTTTATAGCAACATTAACTCGATAACGCACATGGGGAAAGTGGCAAAATATAAAGGAAATTCAACCCTTTACCACGGAATCAACCTTCTGAGGTTGGCTCCTAAAGACGGTTTATTCTCGAATTTTCTTCTGTATTTACTGAATACGGAAAGCAAAAGAAATTGGGCAAGAGCGCATGCAAATCAAGCAGTTAGTCAAGCAAGCATAAACCAGACATTGCTGGGATCACAGCATATTATGATATGTGGACTTGAAGAACAGAAAGAGATTGGACGTTTCTTGTCCGATCTCGATAACCTTATCACCCTTCATCAGCGTAAGTTGGAAAAGCTGAAAAACATCAAAAAATCAATGCTTGAAAAGATGTTTGTTTGACTTGGGAAGGAGAATCACTATGGCGTTTGCAAAAGAAGCTGATTTTGAAGAAGCTTTAATAAAAATCCTTTCCAACAAAGGATGGGAAAAAGAAGTTCTGAGCCACCCAACGGAACAGGACTTGATAGATAACTGGGCAAAAATCCTCTACGAGAATAACAGAGGGATTGACCGACTGAACAACTACCCGCTTACAAACGGCGAAATGCAGCAGATCATTGAGCAAATCAACACTCTGCGCACACCCTTGAAGCTGAACAGCTTTATCAATGGTAAAACCGTTTCGATAAAAAGAGATAATCCTGATGATGTTGCTCATTTGGGCAAGGAAGTCAGCCTGAAAATCTACGACCGCAGAGAAATCGCAGCCGGCCAAAGCCGTTATCAAATTGTTCAACAACCCCTATTCCCAACAAAATCAAAGATACTCAATGATCGTCGTGGAGATTTAATGCTTCTGATTAACGGTATGCCTGTTATTCATATCGAACTCAAGAAAAGCGGTATCCCGGTCAGTCAAGCGTGTAATCAGATTGAAAAGTATGCTCACGAGGGCATTTTTACAGGATTGTTTTCTCTTGTGCAAATCTTTGTTGCTATGACGCCGGAAAGCAGCAGGTACTTTGCAAATCCGGGACCGGATGGGAAATTTAACCCAGACTATTATTTCAACTGGGCGGATTTTGACAACGAACCGATAAACGACTGGAAAACCATTGCCTCCAATCTTCTCTCTATCCCGATGGCTCATCAGATGATTGGCTTCTACACCGTTGCCGACAACTCCGATGGGGTTCTGAAAGTAATGCGCAGCTATCAGTTCTATGCCGCAAGTGCAATCTCTGATAAGGTATCCAAAACCCATTGGGAAAAAGGAAACCAGCGTGGCGGATATATCTGGCACACTACCGGCTCCGGAAAAACGATGACTTCTTTTAAGTCGGCTCAGCTGATTGCAAACTCTAAGGATGCAGATAAGGTTATTTTTCTTACTGACCGTATCGAGCTTGGCACACAGTCGCTGAAAGAATACAGAGCCTTTGCCGATGAGAATGAAAGTGTTCAGGCGACGGAAAACACATATGTCCTCATAACCAAACTCAAAAGCATAGACGCAGCGGACACTCTGATCGTTACCTCCATTCAGAAAATGAGTAACATTAAGAGCGAAGAAGGCGGCTTGAATGCTCACGATCTTGAAACCATCAACAAGAAACGGATTGTGTTCATTGTAGATGAAGCCCATCGCTCCACTTTCGGAGATATGCTTATTACCATCAAGGAAACCTTTCCGAACGCCATCTTCTTTGGTTTTACCGGAACACCGATTCAGGAGGAAAACCAAAAGAAAGGTAGTATGACACTGGATGTTTTCGGAGATGAGCTTCACAGATATAGTATAGCGGATGGCATCCGGGATAAGAATGTTCTCGGCTTTGACCCCTATAAGGTTCTGACTTTCAAAGATTCCGATGTTCGCAGACAAGTGGCGCTGGAAAAAGCAAAAGCCGCCAATGTAGATGAAGCCTTGAATGACCCGAAAAAGGCATCTATCTACTACAAATACTTGGATAAAGCACAGGTGCCGATGGCTGGCTATATTGGAAATGACGGGAAGTATGTCAGAGGAATTGAAGACGAAATACCTTTCTCTCAATATAGAACTGAAGAACACAGAGCGAAGGTGGTTGAGGATATTCTCGACAAATGGCAAGACCTGAGCCACAACAGTAAATTCCACGCAATCTTTGCCACAAGCAGTATTCCGGAAGCCATTGAATACTACCGCTTATTTAAGGCACAAAAGCCCTCGTTGCGAGTATCCTGCTTGTTTGACCCAAATATCAGCAACGAGGATGGCGATTACAAGGAATATAAAGGGACAAAAATCGCTCTTTTCAAGGAAGCCGGATTAGTCGAAATCATTACAGATTATAACGCAATGTTTGAGCAGGACTTTTCGATTGCTTCACACGCTGCATTTAAGAAAGATATATCCTTCCGCTTGGCTCATAAAGAGCAATACAAATGGATTGACAATTCGCCTGAAAAGCAGCTAAACCTACTGATTGTCGTTGACCAAATGCTCACCGGATTTGACTCCAAGTGGGTGAATACGCTTTATATGGATAAGATGCTTGAGTATGAAAACATCATTCAGGCATTTTCCAGAACGAACCGCTTGTTTGGCCCCGATAAGCCATTTGGCACGATCCGGTATTACCGCAAGCCGCACACAATGGAAAAGAACATAGAGGCGGCAGTCAAGCTCTACTCCGGAGATAAGCCAATCGGTTTATTTGTTGAGAAGCTCGGCTACAACATAGAAAAGATGAATGACATCTATGAGGAAATTGCAGATCTGTTTAAGAACGCAGGGGTTCCGGACTTTGAAAAACTTCCGAGCGAACCGACAGTCAAAGCTAAATTTGCTTCTTTGTACAGAGATTTCAATGCTTTCCTCGAAGCGGCAAAGGTTCAGGGCTTCACTTGGAAAGAGTACACTTATATTGACGAAAGCACAGGTGAAGTATTAACCGCAACCCCGGACTTCGATGAGACAGATTATCTGATTCTTGCACAGAGATATAAAGAACTATCTGCTCCGGTTGATCCTCCTGAGCCGGGTGGTGGCGTTGAAGATGTTCCGTATGATTTAGTCGGCTATCTGACTGAAATAGACACCGGACGCATAGACGCTGATTATATGAACAGTAGATTTGACAAGTATCTGAAGCTGATTCATCAGGATGATGCCACAGTCGAAGCACAGGAGCAGGCACTCACCGAGCTGCACAAGACCTTTGCTGCACTTTCTCAGGAAGAACAGAAATATGCAAATATCTTCCTGCACGATGTTCAGAGGGGTGATGTAGTCGTTGAGGACGGCAAATCTCTGCGAGATTATATAACCGATTATCTGTATCGAGCCAAGAATGACCAGATTCATCAATTTGCCGAAACCTTTGGCATTGATGAGGATAAACTTCGGAATATGATGGGTTTGAACTTGTCTGAGAACAACATCAATGAGTTTGGACGATTTGACGAGTTGAAACGCACCTTTGACAAGGTAAAAGCCAAAGCGTATTTTGAGTTGGCTGAGGGCATAAAACTCATTCCACCCAAGGTTAATATGAAAATGGACAATCTACTCCGAGATTTCATATTAAAGGGCGGTTTTGAGCTGTAAAAACCAAATTTTATGAAGCACAAAATAGTGGCTTTACAGCCGAAAGATGAATATTATTCAGAAACAGGTAGAGAGTCAAGGATTGTCCTTGGCTCTTTTCCTTTATCTTGGGAACAGCGTAAGTTGGGGGAACTTGCCGAGTTTAGCAAAGGTCAGGGGTACACAAAATCCGATTTACGAGAGTCAGGAATACCGATTATTCTATATGGTCGGCTCTATACCAAATATCAGCCGATTATCAGAGAGGTTGATACTTTTGCCGACGCGACTCCCCAAGCTGTTTTTAGCAAAGGCGGAGAAGTGATTTTGCCATCGTCAGGAGAAACAGCAGAAGATACCCGAACTCAAAGTGTGTGAACTGACACGCATAGTATATCAACAGCTTTTGAATGACTATGCCGAGTTCCACGAAAGACAGACAACGATGGATTTTCACCATCAACTGAAAGGGGCAATCCTTGACGCAGTGGATGAAGGTCTGATTGCTCGAGATCCTACAAGAAAAGCCATCATCAAAGGAAAAGCACCGAAACAGAAGAAGATGAAGTATCTGAACCAGTTTGAGTTGCATACACTGCTGACATCCCTTAATCTAAAGGGAGAAGTCAACTGGGATTGGTTCATTTTACTGGTTGCAAAAACAGGAATGAGGTTCTCCGAAGCAGTGGCTCTCACACCCAAGGATTTTGATTTCTCACATCAGACTCTTTCTATCAGCAAAACTTGGGATTACAAAGGGCAAGGCGGATTTCAGCCAACAAAGAACAAATCATCTGTACGGAAGATACAGATTGATTGGCAGACGGTTATCCAGTTTTCTGAGCTCGTTAAGGGACTGCCCGACAATCAGCCTATCTTCGTGAAGGGCAATATTTACAATTCGACTGTGAACGATTTATTGGCTCGGCATTGCAGTAGGCTCAATATTCCTGTAATATCCATCCACGGACTTCGGCACACGCACGCCTCCATTCTGCTCTTTGCTGGAGTTTCAATCGCAAGTGTGGCTCGTAGATTAGGTCACGCCAGTATGACAACGACTCAAAAAACATATTTACATATCATTCAGGAACTTGAAAATCAAGATGTAGACCTGGTTATGCGCTCACTGTCTGGATTGAGCTAATCAACACTTTATTCGGATTTCGCTGATAAAGGGGAAAAAGATGCTACCGTGTTAAGGTAGCATCTTTTATACTTTACAGAGTATGGACTTGCATTCTTGGTTTCATAAAGGCTCTAATATTTTCATTTAGCTGTACCAAAGACATATCCATTTTATTCCCCTCTTGTTTTTCTCCGGACTATATCTGCAGTGTACGCAATCAGTTCCTCTGGCGTCGGGATCTCTCCTTCACACGGAATGCTTTGCCAGAATGATTTTATCTTCGGATCCTCACTCACAAGCCCGTTAATCATTGAGACTTTAATTTGGAGCCTTACTTCTTCCACAGTTGCGTGATTCTTCTTTGCAATCTGCTCGATTGCTCGTTTGGCGCCATCTATCTTTTTCTTGTCCATATCGAAGCTCCCTCAAGCCAGATTGATAGTTTTGAGACCCTCTTTTTTTGCGTAGCCTACTGTGTGCGCCGTGCCGCCACTATCTTCTGTGAGATAGCAGACGCATACTGAGCTGTTGTCCACTAAGTAGCGGTTCCGTTTGAACATGCAGCCACTGGTGTATTCTTCAGAAGTGTATATGACATTGTCGCTCTTTCTCTTTATTTCTTCATAGCGCTGGATGTCATTTTTGTCCCAACCACGGGTTTGTGTTTTACAGGGAAGAGCAAGCGTGAGTTTGATTTGCGGATAGCTTTGTTTGATTTTCAGCACCGCCAGTTCTGCCATTGTGTCAAAACCGAGCGCGCCTCCAGCAAAGAAAGACACATAGCCAGCTGAAATAAGACCCATTATCTCTGCCCTAAGCCGCTCTGCAATTTGTTCAGATTGCATGGGCGGTATCTTTCTGTGCCCTGAAAAGCAGCAAGTTTTACTTCTCATCTCAAGCCTCCAAAATCCGACCAGTATCACGGACAATAATCAGGAAAATAATATCATACAATATCTTCAGTTGCAACCAATACTGGTCAATCATTTATGGAGGGAGGCAGCTGAATGGAGCAGAAAATACGGCGTGACCGAAATATGGGCGATAATCTGAGAAGGCTTAGAGACGCAAGCGGTCTTTCGCAGGAAAAGCTCTGTGCTGAACTTCAACGCCGGGGATGTGACATTGCGCGGAGTTGCTATGCGAAGTATGAAGCCGGTGAGTTGAATATTCGAGCCAGCGTCATTATCGAGCTCAAAAAAATCTATGGCTGCACCTATGATGATTTCTTTTTCGGATTAGAGGATTAAAACAAGTCTTCTGCTATCTTTCCTTTGTTCTTTCTCTGATGTTAACGTTCTCTGTTCAAATGGGTCCTTCAAGGTGGGTCATCATGAACCGCTCCCCGGTTCATCAAATGGCAACAGTACCCCCTTGGCGGAAGATTATATTTTTCGCCGGCGTTATGAGAGATCCTTTTTAACCAGATACATATTCGAACTGCTGCTACCGTTTTTTCGGTAGCGCAGTTCTTTTTTTAAATAACCATGCTGTACGAGATCCTGTAAAGCCCGTTTTACGGTGGAGCGTGAGATAGCCAGATCCTTTGCGATGGTGTTGATCCCCGGCCAGCAAGTACCGCTGGGGTTCGTCCTGTCGCGCAGGTACATATAAACAGACTTAGCCCTGTGAGGCAGTTCCTCTTGGGCGTATATAGATCCAAAATAACTCATACAAAACTCTCCTTACTGTGTACGGACAGGAGAGCGGCGCTGGCGCTGATTCTCCCGTTTTTGTTCAGCGGTCATAGTGTGCAGCATACCTCCATCCGCTTTTCCCACTGGCGCGTCGATATTGTCCTCTGACACACAGGATAGATGATGACGCACGATGCTCTGCTCCAGTTCAGTCTTGTCTGCATATGCCACCTTGCGCTGGGCTTTCTCTGGGACGGAGTATTGGTTATGGAAGACAATACCCCAATCAAGGAAAAGTCGCAGGCGCGTCTGCATGGGGTGCGTACCAGTCTTCATGACTACAAACTGGCCTTTGGGCAGAGACTTTAGTTCATCTGGCGTGAGTAGAGGGCGCTCCATCATCTGGAGCGATTGGCTGGGGTCGTTTTTGCTTCTGGAGATACTGCCGCTCATGACAGTGCGGCTGCCCAGCGCCTTGGACAGCACCTCGGCCGTCTGGCTGTTGGGGGCAAAGCCGCCAAAGATGGTGTCCTGGCAGTTGTCGACCACGATCTCCGCGCCCTCTTTTCCGTAATTCTTCTGAAGCTGACCGAAGCTCTGCACGATGGGAACCATGAGCAGGCCGCGTGAGCGGGAGGCGGAAAAGATAAGTTCCAGCGACTCGATGGGCGGAATGGTGCCCAGCTCGTCGCAATAGAACACCACGCGCTTCTTGAGTTTGCCTCCGTTCTCATCAGCCACGGCGAGGATCTCACGGTAGAGCTGCTGAATCATAAGGCTGACCATGAAATACTTTGTCAGATCTTCCTCGGGCAGTACGATAAAGATGGCGCTTTTTTCGTTGCAGAACTTCTCGGCGTCGATGGCTGTATCGAAACAGAGGATCTGCTCCATCTCACTATCAAGAAAAGCGTTGAGTCGAGATAGTACGGTTGACATGACCGAAGCCATAGCCTGTTCCGCACTGTTTAGGGCAGAGCCCGCAAACCATTTCGCCTTATGCTCCGGGGGAAGCTTGTCCATGAGGAGCTGGAACTGATTTTTTCCCTTGATGCGGGAGGGCGCCAACAGCTCCTGCACCATCTTGAACACGCTGATGATGTGCCGACGCTCGGTGTGATCCTCGTCAGAGGGCGGCATATACTCTGCCAGGAGCAAAATAACAGCGGTCAGAAGTCCTTCGGCGGAATCGTAGAAGAATGCGTTTTGTCCGTAGTTGGCGCTGTCGCCGGAGGAGTTGATGATGGTCTTGGAGATGATCTTGGCGTACTTCTCCGCTTTGGCTCTGGCAGAGAGATTCTCTGGCTCCCTGCGGTAGATATCCATGTAGCGGTTGACGAGGTGCAGCAAATTGTTGCCGTCAGAGCGGGTTGGGCTTCTGAGGTCGATGACGGAGATGCTGTACCCGTAATGCTCCTTGGCGATGGCGCCGTAGTTCCGGAACAGATCCCCCTTGGTGTCCGTGCATAAAAAAGACATCCCTGTGGCGCAGGCGTATTCGAGGTTGGGGTAAAGGAAGAACGCGGTCTTGCCCACGCCGGACGCGCCGATCATGAGGCAGTGGACGTCATCGGTATCTACCAGCGCCGTTACCTCGTTCTTTCTGCCCGTGCACCCGAGGATGATGCCCTGGTCTGTGGGCAGCTCCTTGCCTTGCCGCCACGCCTCGGGTCTGAACGGGATATGCTTGTAGGTCTGCTGTATCTCCTTTTTTGTTGCCCAGCGCGCCGTTCCGTGCTGGCCGTCGCCCACGGTCTTGCTCTTGATGCCGTTGAGGGTATAATAATGCGCCAGCAGGGACAGCCCGCCAATGACAGCAAACATGGCTGCGGCGATCCCTATCAGCAATAAAACTTGTGACTGCAATTCTCTGTTCACCTCATCCCATTTTCATCGTCAGTCCCTGCTCCTGTTCGTCTGCGGGAGCTGCCAGCATATCGTTCCAATCCTTCCGCTTGGGGAGCAGAGGGACGGCCTGTGTGTAGCCTCGCTCGGCGAGGATGCCGGTCAACCTGTCGACGGCTTTTCTGCCGGCGTCATCGCTGTCGAGGCAAAGGGCAATTTTTTGGAGCTGCGGATTCTGCTCCAGCATCCAGAGCATGGCGTGCTCCGCTGTGCCGCAGAGCGCCACATAGCTGTTCTCCCGCCAGTCCTTGGGATAGAGCGATATGAAGGACAGAAGATCGATGGGCGCTTCAAACACATAGAGCCGGTCGCCCGTCCCCGCAAGGTGAAAGCTGTACCGGGGGTCGCTGCCCTCAAGGTTGCCGCGGTAGCTCTGCCCCTGGGTGTAGAGTCCCCGCTTATGCCCGTGACGGGGAACGCCGTGTTCATCGAATCCGACGAACACGGCGTTGTGGTATTCCTTTGTCTTATCCTTGGAGAGCTCGCAGCTCTCGTACACCAGCTTCTCCCGCACGAAGGCGTCCAGCATCTCCCGGTCGATGCGGCGCTTTTGCAGAAGGTAGGCGTAGACCCGGCGCATATCCCCATTTGCTGGCGGCAGGGCGAAGGGCTTGCGCTCCGGTTCAGCCTCTTTCTTTGCCTGCTCATAAACGACGCCGCTCTCGCCGCCAAGGAGCCTCGTCACCGCCTCGGGGAAGGAAACGCCGTAGAAGCTCTGAACAAAGTCGATGGCGAGGCCGCCCTGCTCGGTGGCATGGTCGAACCATTGGTTGCCCCGCACAGTGATGCTGTGGTCGGAGGCGAGTCGCTTGTCCCTTCCGGACGGTATCAGCCTCTCGCCCTGCCGCCGCAGAAACTCAGTGAGGTCGACAGAGTTGGCCCGGAGTTTCTGCTCGTCTGTGAAATGAATATACTGTGCGATGACGCACACCTCCTTGTCGTATAATCGGCACACGCTGTGTGCCAAATCTATATGATCCGTGGATGCTCATTGCTTTTTGATTCACTACACACAGTGTATCGAATCAAAAGTGAAGCTGAAATCACAAATGCGCGTGCCGCTCATTTCATCTGAAGCGATTATTACATTGTCATTTCCTGTTCGTGATCGTCCCGCTTGTGACCCTGGGCTATTTTCTTCTCCCGCAGCTTCCGCAGGAGCTTGCGGTCGAGCTTAACGCCGGGGCCGGTTCTCGGTGCGGGAGGCGCGTCACTGAACACCCGGCTCATGTGATGCAGCAGCCTCGTCGCCGCCATGAAGATGGACGGATCACGGAAGCTGTCTATGTGGTCAAGGAAAAACTGAGCATAGACATTGCCCTGCGCCGCCGAGAGCGTGAACCAGCCCACGGCGGCGTCTTCGTCCTTTTGCACACCCTCGCCGGTGAGATAGAGCTTGCCGAGGGCATATTGGGCGTACTCATCGTTCTTCTCCGCGGCGGCCGTCATCCACCTGATGGCGGCGGCCGTGTCCTTGGGGATATCCTCGCCGGAGAGATACAGCCTGCCGAGCCGGTACATGGCAAGGTCGCTGCCCTGGTCGGCGGCGAGCTTCAAAAGCCGGAGCGCCTCGGGGATGTTTTTTTGGATGCGGTTTCCCTCGGCATAGAGCTTTCCCAGCGCGTATTGGGCGAAGGGGTTCCCGCAGTCGGCGGCGCGGCGCAGATAAGCGACAGCCTCCCGCACACGGATGGGCGCGGAGCTTTCGTCGGCGAGGATGTACTTCGCAAGCTGATAGGACGCAAAGGGGTTTCCCAGCTTTGCGGATTCCTCGAAGTATTCCAGCGCGGCGGGGATATCCTTTTCCGTGCCAACGCCGTTTAGGAGCATCCAGCCAAGCCGGTATTGGAGCTTATCGTCATGATTCTTCTTTTCGAGAGTTCGAAAGCCGGAGAAAGCCATGCGGAAATACTTGTCCGCTTCGGCGGCGTCCGGCGCTGTGCCGATCCCATCCCGCAGCATCTTGGCGAGAGAAAAGGCGGCGTATGGGAAGCCACTGTCAGCCGATTGCCGGTAGAGCGCCAGCGCCCGTTCAAAGCTCTGCTCCACGCCATGCCCATGATAGTAAAGCCCGCCGAGAGAGTATGCGGCGTATTTGTTCTCCGGCGCGGCCATGGAAAACCAGCGCGCCGCCGCTCCATAGTCCTGTTCCGTACCCAGCCCCGCCGCGTACAGCTTGCCGATACGGTATTCGAGATAGTCCCACGGTTCGGCCTGCTCCGCGGCAGTAAACGCCGCCAGAGCTTTTGCGTACCATTCATATGACAGCTCCGCGTCGGCTTCCACGCCCAGCCCATCCGCCAGCATCCGGCCGAGGTCGTGCATGGCGAGGGCGTTGCCGCGCTCGGCTTCGGATAAAAACAGGGCGTAGGCTTTTGCGAAATCTCTTGGCGTGTTGTCAGAGCCGTAGAGATATTTGCGCGCCTGCTTATACCGTCTGCTCCATTCCACGACGGGAGCGGCGTTGCGCTCCGGCTGTGCCGCGTCCACCGCTTCAACCGGCTCGGCATCGTCAGGAGGTACGGCGTTTGTATTCTCAGCCGGGAACAGCGCGTCGGCCTGCGGCGATTCCTCAAAGGTGAACTGCCGTCCCATGAGCTTCACAGCCTCCGTGACCACGGCGTTGCGGATCTGCTTGAACTCCTTCTGCTGGGAGAGCGGGAGCGGCGCGTCCGGCGTGTCGCGATAGGACGCGGTCACCTCGTTTCTCAGCTCATACCACAGGCGATAGGCTTCGGCGATACGCTCATCCCTCTCCAGCTCACCCACGATCTCGTCCACCACAGCTTTCAGCTTGGCCGGCAGATAGCCATACTGCTTTTTCCCCGAGAGGTATTGCAGACGGCCGGCGAGGTGCACCATGAGCTTCTCGATGCGTTCGTTCCGAAGGACACCGCTCTCCATGCGCTCCGTCAGCCCCTGCATGACTGTGCGGGCGTCTGCCACCAGTGCGTCCCGCCGCTGGGTCTGCGCCGTGTACAGCTCTTGGAGCTGCTCGGGGAAGATCCGTGCCACCAAGCCGGACTTGATCTGCTGGATTCCCTTTTTTGTGAGGAAGCCCTCGGAGGGGTCGGCGGAGTAGATGATCATGTGCGCGTGGGGATGATGTGACTCGTTGTGGAACGAAGCGTACCATCTGAGGTTCTCCGGCTTGATCTTGTAGCCCTTGGCGAAGTCGGAGGCGCAGGAGGACAGGAGCGTTTTCCAGCTCTCCGCGTCCTCGTAGCCCATGGCCGACGCATCCTCCCGCCGCAGGGACACGATGGGCGTCCACACATTGCCGGAGTGATTCGCCACCTCGTTCTGCACATGAGCGATCACCAGCTTGTCGCTGCCGCCGCTGAACAGGCCGTGCGCCCCGGAGCGAACAGCGCCGGGGCGTGTGGCGATGTAGTCCACATAGTTTTCCCGCTTGCCGAGCTGGTCGAGGTTCTGCTCCAAGGCAACTTGTATATAGTCCGAGGCGTTTTCCCGCGTCGGGTTCGCCAGAAAGTCTTCGTACTCAAAGCGCCGCTTGGTGAGCGGAAAGTCACGGGCGAGATTTGCGATGAGCTCTTTCTGCTTCACCGTAGCCGGGAGCTTGCCGCTCTCGTCCGGCGCGGGAGCGGCGCCGGGGCGTGTGGCGATGTACTTGACGAGATACGAAAGATGCGGCGCGTTCCCACCGCCGCCCTTGAGGTATGGTGAGATAAAGATGAGCCGCGGCATGGCTTAGTCCATATCCTCGCCCTGCTGGAAGCGGAGGTTGTCCTCGAAGGAGAGGCGGCCGTTGGTGCGCTTGACCTCCGCGATACACCGCGCGCGAAGCTTCTTGAGTTCATCGTCCCGCATCTCCAGACCGGCGGCGAGGATGTTTTCCATGATGGCGTTCTCCACACACAGCCGGAACAGGCTGCGGTTGATGTGCGCGCCGAAGCTGTCCAGCGTACCGCGCAGCAATTCCACCAGCGTCGGCGTGAGATACTCCGTGCTGTCCTTTGTCATGAGGTAGCCGGAGTAAAAGCGGATGGCCTTCTCGATATACTCATTCTGACTCTGGCTGTTGTCGTGCGGCATGGCCTCTTTCATCATGTGCTGTACCTCGGGCGTGAGACGCAGCGGAAATCTGTATTTTTCTTTTGCCATTGTGCTTCCTCCGTTTCAATAAAAAAGCCCGTGACGCCGGGGATGGCGCACGGGAAATCCTCTTATGGCTGTGCTTTCGGGCGGCGATGATATCACGGTTGACCAAATCTGCGAAAAATGACATCATGGCTCTATTCTCGAAAACCGTTCCCCGACCCGCATTGCGGGGCGGTGTGAAGCGAGGCGGCGGCGTTTTTGACGCCACCTCTTTATCCTGTACTCTTTTCGATAGGGGGGTTCACCCTTCCCGACAGCCCCCGACACGGCGTTCCAAAGGCGCGCAGGGGTACGGATGCCTCCCTTGCCCGAAAAGCGCCACACGGGGCGAACACAGGCGCAAGGCGTGGTGAACGAGCGAAGCCGTCCCAGCGTGTGGGACGGCCTTGTCGCTGTGACTGAGCTTAGTTGGCTGGAGCCATCCATGCCTGCTTTTCAGCCGGGGTCTGCTCAATCCAGTCCAGCAGGTTCTGCGTTTCACCGATTTCCTGTGCCATGTTAAACAGCGTTGTGCGCTCACCGCAGGTATCAAGCCGGATTGCTGTTTCGAACAAATCTGACTGAACATCAAGGATTTCCAACCCCGACCAGTTCGCCAGCAGGGTGCGGTCGCTTATCATCTCATCGGGCAAGCCATCCGTCTGTCCTTTTCGGACATTCTCCAGTATTTCTTCAGTCTTCACCTGAGACAGGCCCCACGCCTTTCCGATGAGTTCAACCGTTCGCACATGGTTGCTCACGTCTGCGTCTTTACCGGCAAGCGCAATCATTGCACATGCCTCGCGCGAGATTTTCTCCTGTAATTCCATAGCTCTAATTGTATCCATTCTTCAACTCTCCTGTCTATTTGTTTTTGGCTTTATCAGCCTTGTCAACACAATGCCACAATCCGCGATGGAAAGCTATTCACCAACACCAACGAAAAAGTCGGTGCACAAAATACAAAGATGTAAAATTGCAACCTACATCGTCGGCTCCATCGTTGGGGATGCGTCCTCGGCCATGCGCTGGACGGAGTAATTGGTCAGCGTCATTCCGGTCTGCTTGAGGCAGTAATCATCCATGGCGCGGCGCAGTACTTCTTTTTCAGCGGCGTTGAGCGTGTAGGTCATTTCTTCAGGGTTGTCATCGCCCTTCCACAGCACGATACTCAATTCGTCACAAACCTGCTGAGACTCCATGTCGTAGTTGGCGTAGACATTCAGATAGTCGTCATTTTCGCTGGTGCATACATTCGTCCCGAACACCGCATCCACATCGAAGGCACAGTCCATATAGAAATTGAGCTTGCCGTCATCTCCGATGATTTCATCTGAGAAGGAAATGTTGCGGGAGCTGAGATGCCCTGCCGAGGTGATACCCTTGCCGCTCAGACGGTTCAGCAGGCGCTCGTACTGTTGGTCAACGGAGAGCAGATGCTTTCGGGTTGCGTGATAGGCTGCGGCGGATACATCGCCAAGGGCAAAGGTTTTCCAGCCGTCCATGATATTGACAGCGGAGAACTCCCGTTTGTCGAAATCAATATCGAACACGCCGGTGACCTTGCCGGTGTTCTCCATGCGAATGCCTACCAACTCGTCGAACCTCTCTGTGGAGATCTCAGTTGGGTGCAGGAACATTTTGTCGAAGCTGGAGGGCTTTGCCGCAGGCTCCGCAGTCAGATACGAGCGCACCTTTTTCGCCGCATCCAGCAGTTCGAGACCATTGTCTACGGAAAAATACAGGCTCTGCCCATTCTCCGTTACATGGAAAGCACAGACGCAGCGGCGTTCTTCCGCCAGCCGCTCGGCGGCGAGTCGTTCCGCTTCGATGGCGTTGTTGATATCGGTGCGCTCCTGCGCCGGGACATACTGACGATACAACTCATCGAAGCGGGCCTGCATGACCGTTTGCGTATCTGTGCCGCTCTCTGCCATCACGCGCTCCAGCGCCGCCAACCTGCGTCTGTCCATCCACAGTTCGAGAGAAATATCGTCAGCCATTTTGTTCGACCTCCTTTACCGGCGCAACAACAGGAAAAGAAGGCTTTGGCTCTGTTGCCGCCTTCTTAACTGCGGGCCTCGACGGACGCTTGGACTTGGGCGCGGGAGGTGTACTCCTGCTATCAACATATTCTCGCAACGCTTCCGGTACTGTATTCTCATAAAGATCAAGGAGCATCTTTTCGACACGCTTCTGCGCGGTAGTATTGTCTTTACTGAGAGTGAAATCCAGAGCTTTCAACTTTTCCTCATCGAATGAGATAGTGATATTTATAGTGCTCAAAATAATTCCTCCAGTCAAAATGTGATAAAGCGCATGAAGGGCTCGGCGTTGGGTTCGTGCTCTGCGAACTGTTCCGGTTGCACGAAGCGTTCCTGACAGTTATCAATTTGTGAATCTGTTAGGGAGATAAAGTCGCCCTCACCATCATCGCCAACAAGAAAGAATGGCCCACAAATGATGTCATCTCCGAGCCGTCGATTCATTTCCATGCCGTTGAGCTTGCCTTCCTCATTGCAGACAAGTACCACTGCGTCATCCATATAAACGCATTCCATCAGACCAGCAACCTCTGCCTGAAGACTGGTGAGGTCTGAGCCGATTTCTTTTACCTCCGGAGGCTTGCCGGGTTCTACGCACAGGACTCGCAGTTTTCTGTTTTCTTCACTCATCGTATTTCCTCCACAGTAATATAGTTGATATACGGGATCTCCAGCCATGCCGTCCAGCTCCGCTCCGAGAGCTGCGTCTTGACTACGCCGTACTTGGTTCCCATGGCTTCGATGACCTCGCCGTTTCCGATGTAGACGCCGATATGTCCACTGTGCCATACGGCCAGCCCCGGTGTGTCGGGCATGCAGGACATATCCCCCTTGACTGAGGCGTTTTCGTACATGGAATCCGCGCCGATGTCCGGCATCCCGTTTGTGCCGTAACCGATGCTCATGTCGCTGACGTCCAGCCAGCCATAACCTTTAATCAGTCCAACGCAGTCTGTGGTGCGGCCGCCGAGCCAATTCTCGCGGATGAAATCTGCGTAGTTGCCCACGCCCTCCGGGTACTGCTCCAGCTTGTACGCAAACAACGAATCGGTGAGGACGGAACCATATGTGCCCCACACATACCCCCAGCCGTTTTCCCACGCGCTCACGGCGTAGGCCACAAGGTCGAGATTGTTTTTGGTTGTAGGATCTGTGAACGCCGAGACATCCAGCTCGATGCTGGTTCCGTCGCCCCGCAGATATGCGCCGGAGAAGGTATCGCCGCCGCTCTGCGTCCGAAGCATGATCGCTGTGACATTTTCACGCACAGCGTCAGTGATGCTTACGCCCATGACGCTCTGGATGTTGGCGTAGGCAGTTTCGAGCGGGAGGGGAACGGCCACGGTGTAGGTGTCGTTATGCTCCACGCCGTCATCGTCCATCCATGTATTGGTGCGCTGCTCATAGGTGACAAAGCAGTCGGCGAACTGCGCGATACCCACTTCTGTTGGATTTTCAGCGCCGAAAAACAGAGAATAAAAAATGGCCTTGACCCGGTGAGAGTCAAGGCCGTTACCGTTCTCGGTCATAGCGTTGATGGATGCGATGTTGCCCTCGAGGATGGCGAAGCTGGCTCGAATATCCTCGATATGCTGACGGTATGCCTCTGGCACCTCGCCGGCGATCATACCGCCGTAATACGAAAGCTCCAGCGCCTGCACATTGTGGTCTGCGCCGCCCGACATAAAACTGCAGATGATAACGAGGAGCAGGATGAGCGGAGAGAGGATCGCCGCAATAATCCAGCCAGCAGTTTTGCGCAGCTTTTCGTTAGTGAGAACGGTTGCGGCAATTTTGGCTGCCGCTGCCGCAGTGAGCGCCATTACCGTCCACCAGCCTTGCCGAACAGCTTCTCTTTATATGCCGGGGCGTGAACGGCGAGGTTGTATCGCTCGTTGCCGCACTTATACAGGCATACGCCCCGCTGGGGGAAGCGGATGAGGTTGTACTCGGATTCTTCAAGCTGGAGCGTATCCATATAAAACCGCTTGTCGATCTGGCCGGCATTGAACAGGAATGCGTGGGTCGGGATGCTGAACAGGGGCTTGGTCAGCTCGGCGATGCCGGGGATGGCAAAGTCCTCAAGGTTCTGACTGGCGAGGATCACGCTGGACTCCTTCTTTCTGACCCGCTTCATGAAGTTTCGGATATACTCGATAGCCGTCAGATTGGTGAGAAACAGATACAGCTCGTCTATTGACGCGACGGTGTTTCCCTCGGTCAGCAGTTTGTCCGACATGAAGGACAACACATTGAACAGCAGGGCGTTTCGCACGTTCTTGCTGGCCTGGAGCACGCCCTTCACCCCGAACACGATAAAGCGGTCGCTCTTTATGTTCGTGCGTCCGTTGAAAAACTTGCTTTCGGCGCCCTGGCACATGGAGTGGAGCCCCAACAGAATATCCTGCAGCAACTCGGCTGTGTAGAGTTGGTATTTCGATTCGTCGTAGCCCTTGTATTCAGTTTCGATGAGCTCGTACAGATCCGAGAGGATGGGGTAATCCTCGGGCTGCATTCGACTGAAATTGGTGCGGTCGCTGATGCCCCACTTGGCGTAGAGCTTGCCCAACATGATCTCGATGGCGTCGATATGCCGGTCATCGAAATCCTTGTAGCAGCGAAAAAAGTCCTTGAGAAATGAGATGTGCTGGGAGAGCTTCGTCCTCTGCCGGAACGCCTGTGGAGCGTCCATGTCCCCGCCGCCATCCTCATCCCATGACTTGGGCTGAATGGGGTTGATGAGATATTCCCCGGACATGAGGTCGGTGAAACACCCACCGCAGTTCTCCGCGAGGTCGATATACTCATGCTCGGGATCGAGGCAGAGAACATTCTTCCCCGACTCGAGGAGATTGCACAGCAGGAGCTTGAGCAGATAGCTCTTGCCCTGGCCGCTGTTGCCCAGGATAAGACAGCAGGGGTTGGTTTTATCGTCGTCACGCTTGTCCAGATCCACGAGGATGTTGCTGCCGAACTTATCCCTGCCGATATAAAAACCGTGGGCGTCCGTCTTGCCGGAATAATTGAACGGATAGAGATTGGCGACGGAGCTGGCCGGCAGGACGCGCTCGAACTGGCTGCCGAAGGCGTTGTACCCGCTGGGGCCAACGCAGAGGAAGCCCTGCTGCTGGCGAAGCAGGAGCCGGTCGACGTTGAGCTTGCTCCGCACCAGCTCGGTGAGGATGTCCGTTTGGAGGAGCTTGAGCGCGTCGTAATCATGAGCGATGAGCTCGACGTAGACCGCGCAGTGGAGGAGCGGTTCGCGATTGCGGTGCATGCCGTTGACCAGCGTCACCACATCCTGCAAATTGCTCTCGGCAGTGACGGTCTGCTGGAGGTCGTTGGTGTTGGATTTGCTCATGCGGTTCTTATTGGCCGCATTGTGGATGATCTTTTTTTCCTCGTTGGGCGTGACCTGACGGGTGTAGATGCGGAGCGTCACACCGTCCTTTTCTCCGAGGTGGCGGAGGATTGCCTGCTCCTCAGTGGCGGTGGGATACTCTCTGAGCGCCCAGACGCATCGGAAGGTGTTGCCACAGATGATGTGGTCGGTACTGAACTTGATGACGGACGGAGCGATCATGTCAAGGAAGTCCTTTGACTTCGCCTCCGGCGCCGTCGTTCTTTTTCTGCCTTTAGCCATAGGGGTTATCTGCCTCCTTCTGCCGAGGGAGCCCCTATGCCGCATGACCGATGGGATACTCCCACGGCCATGATTTAGTTTATTGATGGATCTTGATACCGATTATTCTCCGAGAATCACCCAACGCTCACCGTCGAAATCCTCGTAGACTTCTGTAGTCACGTTCTGCTCGTAATAGACGCCGAGAAGCCGCTTGATATCGAAACTGTCAGCGCGTCGCACGGTGAAACCCTGATCTTTGAGGGATTTCTCGATGCGGGAGAGATAAGGGAACAGCTCCGACTCTTTTTCATCCTTGAGTCTGATGATGATAAGGAACTCACGGGCGGTCGCCATCTGTACCTGAAGGCGGTCGAGGTTGGATGCGTCCTGCTCCAGCAGCTTTCGGATGGGCGGGAGATTTTCCGCATCAATGCGCTCTTTGAGATATCGCTTGTTATCTTCAAAGTTCTCACGGCTATTGATGCAGAGCATCTCCAGCTCGGTCATGCCTTTGAGGACGGTCATCAGCGCATAGATCCGAGCTGCGACGCTGGCATCAGACAGGACGCTGATGTTGGTCGGCTTGATAGAAAAAAAGACCAGCTCCCCGTGAGCGGTCTGCAGGCTGTAATCGGTGATGCCGTCGATGGCAAGGAGCTGCCGGGTCGACAGCTTCTCCTTCGCGGCTTTTTTCTCTTTTCTGCCCATAGGCTACATCCTCCATTCGTAGACCTGCGGCTTCCCGAAAAAGAAGCCGAAAGCGTTTTTTATGAAATCCAGAATGCTGGTGCCCTCAAAGCGGATGGCGAGAAAGGCGTATACCGCAGTCATGACAATAGGAACGGCGAAATGGAGTTGGGCCAGCGCAAAAACAGAAAGCAAAAGGCCTACGCCGACAATACCCACATCCCGCAGTTCCCACAGCCAGAGCGTCGCCTTGGCCTTGAGGTTATCGGGGTAGATATACAAATGATCACCTCCAAAAAGTTAGGGGCCACCTCACGGCAGCCCCAATGATTTGTTGTTCTTTACTCGATGCCCGCATCATCCAACGACTGCTGGATAAGTCCCAGCACGAACTCCTTTTGACTGACCTTGTGGCCGGTGCGCTCGGATTCGCTGTCGAGGTAACGCTTCAGCCTCTGGAAGAGTTCCTCGGAGATCTGGAATGCCATTGTCCTGTTTCCATCCATTTTCTTTCCTTCTTTCTGATAATCATAGTATTTTGTGATAAGTTCTGTAATGTACTGGCTCAGCGTTTTGCCTGACTGCTCCTGTTCAGAACGAACTCTGGCGTGCAGAGATTCTGGAATCTGCGCGCAGAGGTTCTTTGTGCTCTCCATGTTGGTCGCTCCTTTCTTTGATTTGCAAGCACAGTATAGCGAGAAGATGAAGTAATAGCTATTACCAACTCCAACGAAGAACACCAGCAAAACGAAGCATATTATAGATTTATCTTGCCGTGCGAAGGACAGCGGCAATGCCCTGTAACACAAACTCCACGCAAGGAATCGCCACACTGTTGCCAAGAGCTTTGTAGCGGGCGCTGTCTGAGGCGTCTGGTATGTCTGTCCAGCCGTCAGGAAAGCCCTGCAGTCGTTCACACTCTAAAGGTGTCAGGCGGCGAATGAGGCTGGTCCGTTCCACGATACACTTATCCTCACTGACAAACTGGTTGTTAACTCCCTTGTGGTCAGTATATCCAATCGTTCCAACTGCCTGCTGATAAGTGGGCTGACAGACAAGGTCGGTGGCATCTTTGTGCTGGCGAGCACTTTGGGTGCTGGCAATATCCTCGTCCTTAAACACATCCACTCTCTGACGAGAAAAAACTGCGTGATGGTCTAATCCCGAAGATTGAGTTATCCCGATGTTGTCAGGTAAGGGTAGGGCTATTTGTTGAGAATCAAGTATTTTCTCTTCCGTTGTCATCATAAAACCTCCAGATAATAGATTAAAAGCGGCCTGACAGTTCAATTCTGCCAAGACCGCTTTTTTCGATTCATACTAATTGTTGATTTAATTTTCCTTTATGCATATATTGCGTTTAGAATAGCTTTACCACTCAATGTTTTAAATATTTTACTCCCGACACTGTGAACGGAGTCATTCGACATATTATCCTCATAAAAATTAACAAGAAAGTCCGCCTCAACCAGTATTTGATAATCGATTCCCTGAATGTCGGTATAGGTATGATGATGCGCAATAAGCCAGCAAACGCGGTCAATAACACTCGATTCGATGCCTAACCCCTCCAGAAGCTTTTTTGCTTCAGGCGGACCTTCAATCTGCTGATAGTTCCCAGCGGAGCTGTAGTACTTTTTCTCGCTGTTTTTAATCCCAATGTCATGAGTAAGCGCCGCGATTTCAATAATCTCTTGCGTGCTTTCGTCTAATCCTTCCATCTCTCCGATTGTCTTGGCAAAACTATACACCTTCAGGAAATGGTTGATTCGCCGAACATCCCCGGCGTAATACGCGATCATAGCATTTATTACTTGCCCAATATGGTTCATTTTACACCCCTTGCCCTCTGAGAGTTCCAATTAAAGCACCCTTCTGAACTGCTAAAACCATTCAGAAGGGTGCTGATTCATGGCTATTCTACCGTGATAACAGAGACGGGACAGTTATCCCGCGCTTCTGCCGCCGTACCTTTCGCAGATTCAGGAACAGGGTCCGCGCAAATCTCCGCGCGTCCGTCATCGGCCATCCGGAATACCTCCGGACAGGTGGATGCACATAGCCCGCAGGAAATACAGCCTTCCCTGTCAATCATCGCTTTCATATACTGATATTCCTTTCTGAATCAGGCATTCATGAACAGTTTGATATCATCATCAACTGTTCCGACACCCGCAATACCGAATTTTTCAACCAACACCTTGGCCACATTGGGAGACAGGAAGCCCGGCAGCGTGGGGCCGAGGTGGATGTTCTTCACGCCCAAGTACAGCAAAGCCAAGAGAACGATGACGGCCTTCTGCTCGTACCAGGCGATATTGAAAGCAATCGGCAGCTTGTTAATATCGTCGAGTCCAAACACCTCTTTGAGTTTCAGGGCAATGACCGCCAGAGAATAGGAGTCGTTGCACTGCCCGGCGTCCAGAACTCTCGGAATACCGCCGATATCGCCCAGCTTCAGTTTATTATAGCGATACTTCGCGCAGCCCGCCGTAAGAATCACCGTGTCCTTCGGGAGCTTCTCCGCAAACTCGGTGTAGTATTCTCTGGACTTCATACGTCCGTCACAGCCGGCCATAACAAAGAACTTTTTGATCGCACCGGATTTGACGGCATCGACGATCTTGTCTGCCAGAGCCATCACCTGATTATGGGCAAAGCCGCCGACAATGCTGCCAGTCTCAATTTCATCAGGTGCCGGAAGAGTCTTGGCAAGCGCGATGATCTCGGAAAAGTCCTTTTTGCCGTTCTCATCAGCTTCAATATGCTTGCAGCCGGGATAGCCGGTGGAACCCGTGGTAAAGATTCTGCCCCGGACCTCCTCGCTTCTGGGCGGGACGATGCAGTTGGTAGTAAAGAGGATGGGGCCATGGAAGGAGACAAATTCCTCAAGCTGCTTCCACCATGCATTGCCGTAGTTCCCGGCAAAGTTGTCATATTTCTTGAAAGCCGGGTAATAGTGGGCGGGCAGCATCTCGCTGTGGGTATAAACATCAACACCGGTGCCTTTGGCCTGCTCCAAAAGCTGTTCCAGATCGGTCAGGTCATGGCCGGAAATCAGGATCGCAGGATTTTTTCTGACACCGATATTGACCTCGGTGATTTCAGGATTACCAAACCTCGATGTGTTGGCCTCGTCCAAAAGAGCCATGACTTTGACGCCGTATTCGCCTGTTTTCAGCGTAAGCGCCACCAGATCATCGGCGGAGAGGGAGTCGTCCAGCGTTGCAGCCAGCGCCTCATAAATGAAGGTGTTGATTGCCAAATCTTCTTTCCCGATGTTTTTAGCATGCTCGGCGTAAGCGGCCATACCCTTAAGGCCGTATGTGATCATCTCGCGGAGAGAACGCACGTCCTCGTTTGCGGTTGACAGCACGCCGACGGTAGCGGCCTTTTCCAGCATGGATTCTCTTGAACTTACCGTGAAAGTGGCCGCATCATGTAAACCCGCAGAAGCATTAGAATTTCTGAGCTTGTCTCTTTCGGCGATCATTTTTATGATCTGCTTTTCAAGAGAGCCATCGTCGAAATTTGCGTTGGTGATGGTCATAAACAGGCTGCTGAGCACCTCATAGTTTGTCTCGCCGAGGCTTTTAACATCGAGCTTCCCTTTGATTACGATCTGCGAGATACCTTTGAGGGTGTAAATCAGAAGATCCTGAAGCTTTGCGACCTCTTCGGTTTTTCCGCAGACGCCGCGCACTGCGCAGCCCTTTCCTCCGGCGGTCTCCTGACACTGATAACAAAACATACTCATTTTTGCTTCCTCCTTTAAAATTTAGTCTTCAACAGGTTCAAATTCATCTTTACCTACAAAACAAATCGGGCACTGCCAATCATCGGGTAAAGCTTCAAATGCCGTACCGGGCGCGATGCCGCTGTCGGGATCACCAAGCGCGGGATCATAGATATACCCGCAGGGAATACACCTATACTTTTTCATCCGGGTTCCTCCTTCGCTTTCTCAGCTTTTCGGAGCGGGCGCCTTTACGACGATCAACTCCAGCGTTTCTTCATGCATATTTCTTACATTCATTTTGGTTTGAAACGGGATTTTCAGCAGAGTCCCGGCCTCGTACTCATGGATTTCCTGATCATCAAGGCCGATGGAGAGCCTTCCGCGAATGACGGTCATATACACGTTTGAATTGGATAAGTGCTCCGGCAGTCCCTCGCCCTTGTTGAACACCATGTGGAGGTAATGCAGGTTTTCGTCAAATATGACTTTTTCTATCGCTTTTTCATTGGTTCTGGACAGCTTATATTCTTTTTCTATCATTGCGCGTACCACCCTTTCAATCAAGTATTCTGCCATCGGTCGAAATCGTGACAACCTGCCAGGGAATCATTTTGCCGCTGTTTTGGAGCGCCCGTTTTACCGCGTTTTCAATTCCGCCGCAGCAGGGAACTTCCATCCGGACGACTGTAACGCTTTTTATGTTGTTGTTCCTAATGATCTCCGTGAGTTTGTCGCTGTAATCCCCTTCGTCAAGCTTGGGGCAGCAGATCAGGGTCACCTTGTTTCGGATAAACCTGTTGTGAAAATCTCCGTAAGCATAGGCCGTACAGTCGGCGGCGATCAGGAGGTTGGCGTCCGCGAAATACGGAGCGTTGACCGGCGCAAGTTTGATTTGGACGGGCCACTGTGACAGCTGGCTTTTGTTTTCACTGATATTTGGATAGACGGCCTCACACTCATTTTCCCGATGGATGGTTTTAGACTGTGTGCCTGGGCAGCCGCAGGCCAGCGTTTCTCCCTGTTTGTTCAGCTTGCTTTTTTTCACGGCGGCTTCGTCGTATTCCTTTGCTTCGCGTTCCTCAAAGCTAATTGCTCCTGTCGGGCAGGCTGGCAGGCAGTCTCCGAGACCGTCGCAATAATCGTCGCGGAGAAGCTTCGCTTTTCCGTTTACCATTCCGATTGCCCCTTCGTGGCAGGCTTTTGCGCACAGGCCGCAGCCGTTACATTTCTCTTCATCAATTCTGATAATTTTTCGAATCATGTTCCGTTCACCTCTTTTTCCGAGTGTGTTTCATCAGGTTATTGTTGACTTTATGTTTTGAGTTTACTATTCTTAAATCAATAAGTCGGTTGGAATTCCAACGAAAGAGGATTTTATGAAAAATTATTTGGATGTGCTGAAAACAGTACGATTATTCAAGGGTATTGAAGAGGCTGATTTACAGCCACTTCTATCGTGCCTGGCCGCGAAATCGGTTCGTTTTGAAAAAGCTCAAACCGTATTTTCCAGTGGCGAAAGCATCGAAAAATTCGGCATCGTTCTATCGGGACAGGTTCAGGTTGTTCAGGATGACTATTACGGAAACAGGAGTATCCTCGGAAAAATTGACATTGGAAATTTGTTCGGGGAATCCTTTGCCTGTGCGGAAATGAAAACGCTTCCGGTCAGTGTAATCACAACGACCGAAAGTGAACTTCTCTTTATCGACTGTCACAGGCTGGCCGTCCCATGCGCCAAGGCGTGTGGTTTTCACAGCAGGCTCATTCAGAATATGTTGAGTATCGTATCCATGAAAAACATATCGCTAACGCAGAAAATTGAATTCACCTCGAAACGCACCACTCGTGAAAAGCTTTTGGCCTACCTTTCGGCTGAGGCCAAGAAATCGGGAAGCAGTCACTTTTGCATTCCATTCAACCGGCAGGAACTTGCGGATTACCTTTCCGTCGAGCGCAGCGCAATGTCGGCTGAACTGTCAAAGCTCAGGGACGACGGCGTTCTGAAGTTTTACAAAAATCAGTTTGAGCTTTTATAACTGAATCGTGCGGTTATCAATTTCAATGATACCCTCGTCCTTCATTTTTTTCAGTTCCCTGAACAGCGACGGTCGTTGCACGCCCAAGTAGTCTGCCAGTTCTTTTTTGCTGAAAGGAAGGACGATTTTCGAAGAGCCTTGAATAATGGATTGTTGCCTGAGATAGTCCATTAAATTCTCACGCAGAGTTTTTTGGGTCAGCATTGTAATCCTTCGATTCATGCCTTGGGAATTCAGAGACAAAGATTTTATATACCGCATGACAAAGTGATAATCATGAAGAAATTCCATAACTGCGTCTCTCGATATATGAAGCACGTCGCAAGGTGTTACGCCGTAAATATTCAACGGATAGTTGGTGTTTTCTCCAAACAGCAAATTGGCTCCGATAATACTGTTTTTTTGAAACTCGAACATTGTAATCGCTGAACCGTTTTCCGACAATGAATACGCAACAAGCTTTCCTGATAAAACAACGTCGAGCACAGAACAGGCTTCATGCTGATGGTGTACCGTCGCGCCCTTCGAGTAATGCCTTACAAACAGCTGATTTTCCGTAACACATCTATCCAAAACGGCGGTATCCATTTCCGAAAGCAAGGGAATGTGCCGTATTTTCTCAATTATCATATAGACCGCTCCTTTTTGAATATTATAGCAAAAAGAAACATAGGTGTCTATTTCAATTGAATAATACCCTCTATAATCTGATCAAACAGATTATAGGAGGTATCACATGGATGTATTGACTTTGGCAATGTGGATCGGAACCGCCATATTCCTAATATTTTCTTTTGCCAAGGATAAGGGGAAAACAAAGCAGGCTCTCAAAATGGCGTTTGGCATGGGCAAAGGAATGCTGGGCAGTATTTTGTCCATTATTTTTTTGATTGGTTTGATCCTGACTGTATTCCCGCCTGAGAACATTGCCGAATTTGTCGGCAAGCAGTCGGTACTTTTGGCCACTGTTATTGCTGCTGCGTTCGGAGCAATTACCCTGATTCCGGCATTTATCGCTTTTCCGCTTGTCGGTACGCTTGTGCACGCGGGCGTGGGGATAGTTCCCTCCGTCGCTTTTCTGACAACGCTTACGATGGTTGGTATCGTCACATTTCCGCTTGAAAAGCGTGAGTTTGGCTTAAAATTTACCGCCGTGCGAAACGGGCTGAGTTTTCTATTTGCGATTATTATTGCACTTGTTATGGGGGTGATTGTATGAAGGTTCTGCGAAAAGCAAAAGAAAACCTGTTTATCCTGTTCATCGCGGCAGCTTACATTGCAATGTTTATTATTGACCAGAACATGGGGATTGCCTCTGTCAAGAACAGCTTCTATTACATAAAAGAAATGATTATGATCATGCCGGTCATATTTGTTTTGAC
This sequence comes from Acidaminobacterium chupaoyuni, assembly GCF_047936785.1. Lineage (GTDB taxonomy): Bacteria > Bacillota > Clostridia > Oscillospirales > Butyricicoccaceae > Acidaminobacterium > Acidaminobacterium chupaoyuni. The sequence continues at coordinate 202,483 of NZ_CP176394.1, read as the reverse complement.
CGCCCTCCTGGATTTGTGGGTTCCCAAGGAAAAAATCATGAAATATCTTGGAAAGGAAGCAAACGCAAAAGGCGTCGTTCTTTCTCTTGCGCTTGGAAGTATATCTGCGGGCCCAATCTACGCAGCGTTTCCTCTGTGCGTGATGCTGCATAAAAAAGGTGCTTCAGTCAGAAATCTGGTTATCATTTTAAGCGCTTGGGCAGTGATAAAAGTCCCGATGCTGCTAAATGAGCTAAAGTTTTTGGGATTTGAGTTTATGGCGATTCGCTGGGTTTTGACTGTCATTGCCATCGTTGTTTTTTCATGGATCACAGCGAAAATTGTAAAGGATGATGACCTGCCTCAGCTCAAGGCAAATCAGAGCGGCCCTTCCATCAACAAATCCGCCTGTATGGGGTGCTCTTTGTGTACAAAAAATTACCCAGAGTTATTTGAAATTCAGAACAAAAAAGCTTCTCTCAAAGAAATTAGCGAAGAGATCGATCAGGAGAAGCTTATGAAGGCAGTCAACTCATGCCCGGTCAAAGCAATCTCTTTTTCTGCAGATGAATATTAGCGACAACTGAATAAGGAGTTTAAACCTTCTTTTTACTCGCATGGTTTCAATAACTAAATATATTGAAAGCACCTCTATAATGAAGTTGACGGTTATCGGCCGACCCACAACATTATGGAGGTGCTTTGTTATGCAAAAAGAAATTGAACTAAAATGTCTTTGCGACGGACTGCTCGATGCGTTACGCGAGATGGGGCTGGGAAAATACAGCCTTCGCAACTATTACTATGAGGGCATGTGGCCTCTCATTAAGGCGTACCGAAAAGCCGGGAAAGAGTTATATGATCCTGTGTTTACAAACGAGGTGGTTCTTGGTATCCAGAAGCAATTTCAAGAAGGTCTTGTTGGGAATCACATAAGCATGCACGTTCGTAAGATGGCAGCATTGATGGAGGAATATTCTTTAAACCGTTGCATCGTGTGGCATAGAATAAAGCCTTGTCCCGCTATTCAGCTATCTGCCTATTATGAATACATCATACTGGGATTTAAATTTTGGGAAGAAGAACGGAAGGTGCGTACTCCTAAAGGAATCCAAAGTTTTGTCGGGATAGCGCGTAAATTTTTCAGATATCTCGAAATGAACGGGCATTCCTTACCCAAAACGATAACGCTTAAATTGGTCAGTGGATTTCTGCTGTTTGTTGCGCCGCAGCATAAAGGCAGTATGGAACGTGTATTAAGCGCGCTTAAGAATCTGTGTGAATATATGCTGGGGTGTACAGACTGCATTGATTTTAGACCTGCATTAATGGCGCGGCCGTCGCAGAGGAAAAAGCTGATGCCGGTATTTTCAACGCAAGAGGTTGTGGCGATTACAGAATCCGCAATGAAGTATTCCAGCTTGTCCAAGCGAGACACTGCTGTTTTTGCTATAGCGCAAAGTGTTGGCCTGCGTGCGATCGATATCGTAAACTTAAAATTAGTGAACATTAATTGGAACAGCCATGAAATCAGATTTTGTCAGCATAAAACCGGAGTGGAATTGGTACTGCCTTTGGAACCCGCAGTTGGAAACGCTATAGCGGACTATATTCTCAATGAACGTCCAAAAGCACAATCGGAATTTCTGTTTGTCAGAGCGCGATTTCCATACGGTGCAATGACCTCCAATGCGGTTGGTGATCGACTGAGATTCCATATGCGCAAGGCTGAGATGAACTACGCTTCGGGATGTCATAAGGGCTTTCATAGCTTTAGAAGATATGTGGCCACGCAAATGATTGATGGCGGAGTACCGATTGATACCGTAAAAGAAATATTAGGTCATACTCAAATTGACTCAATGAAACCATATGTCCGCATCAGTAAAAAGCGGCTACTTGTCTGCGCATTAGACCTTGACGGAATTGAAGTTACGCAGGAGGCACTTCTATGAGATATGACTTTACCGGAGCGTTCGCTCGATATATATGTGGTTTAATCGCACAAAAGCGTGCCTTCGGTTTCGATTATCTGGAAAGCGAACGTATTTTGTATATGTTTGAACGGTTTTGCCAAGAACAATTCCCTAACGAGACACAGATAACGCAGCAGTTGGTTCTAAAATGGGCCGAATGCCGGGACTGTGAACGGAATCTGTTTCGACTCAACCGAGTTTCCGTTATTCGTGAGCTTGCCAGATATATGAACGGTATAGGCATTGCGGCCTATGTCCTTCCGATGGAGCTGACGCGCAAGACCGAACGTCACATCCCGCACATCTACACCAAAGAGGAACTATCTACCATTTTTAGTGTGATTGACCAATGCCAACCATCAACCCGAACGCCAGCAAAGCACTTAGTTGTTTCCGTGATGTTCAGAATGATTTACTGCTGCGGATTAAGGCCAATTGAAGCTCGTCGCCTACGTCCGGAAGATGTTGATCTTAATACTGGCTGTGTAAAAATACTGGAATCCAAAGGTCATAAAGACCGCATCGTCATGCTTTCGGGCTCAATACTGGAATTGTGCCGCCGGTATTCTAAAAAAGTTGGGTTGATCTATCCGGGAAGAAGATTCTTCTTCCCCAGTCCAAGCAGTCGCGGAGAGGGGATGTATTCCCAAGAGTGGATCATTCCCACCTTCAGGAAATTTTTGATTGAGGCCGGACTATATCGCCATTGCGCAGGGAACGAACCCAGACTTTATGATCTCCGCCATACATTTGCCACACATCGTTTGTATCAATGGATGAAGGAAGGACAGGATGTCAATGCCTGTCTTGCTTATCTCAGCGAGTATATGGGACACAAAAATCTATCTGACACCGCCTATTACATTCATCTGGTGCCTGAATTTTTCCCACAAATGTCAGATCTTCACCTTGAAGATTACGTAGAAATGATTCCGGAGGTTGAGCGATGCTGATGAAAGACGAACGCTTTTTCAAAACAATTAAAAATTTTCTTGAGATATATTTACTCAAACAAAAAAACTACAGCAAAAATACGCAAAAATCCTATCGGGAATCATTGAGTCTCCTGCTTCAATATTTTAAGGAAGAACTTGGCCTTGGGTATGCTCAGATAGGTTTCGATGATCTGACTTATACAAATGTCTGCGGCTTTTTGGATTGGCTCACAGTTTCGCGGGAATGCTCACCTCAAACTGTAAATCTGCGCTTGATGGCGATCCGCTCTTTTGCGAAATATTCAAGCATTGTCGATCCGGCAAAGGTCTATTTCCAGGTCGAGTTAGCAAACGTACCCGTTAAAAAAGCCCACGGTAAGGTAGTGGAATTCATGAGTTTGCCTGCTCTCGAAGCATTATTTCTGCAACCTAACACTAAGAATACAACAGGTTTTCGGGATTTTTGTTTTATGATTTTAATGTATGACGTTGCCGCACGGTGTCAGGAACTGTTGGATTTGCGGATTGGCGATTTGGAATTGCAGCAAAATACCCCGTCTGTTTATCTTACAGGTAAAGGGACTAAAATGCGAAAACTACCCATTTCGACCAAAGTTGCTGGGCACCTGAAGAATTACCTTAATACAGCTCATCCTGCAATATCAAGGAAAGATGAGGATTTTCTGTTCTACACAATTTCTCATGGCCACAGAAACAAAATGTCTTCGGATGCCGTTTCTCTGTTTATGCGTAAATACGGAGAGACCGGTAAAAAAATGTGCTCAGAGATTCCGGATAGAGTTCACCCACACCAGCTACGCCATTCCAGAGCGATGCACTTGTATCGGGGCGGCATGCCTTTGGTTTTACTTTCTGAGTTTCTCGGACATGCCGATGTAAACACTACTCGGATCTACGCCTGGGCCGATACTGAAATGAAAAGGCAAGCCATACAAAAAATTACGGATAAATGTGAAGCCAATGCTACAATCGAGCCGATTTGGGAAAATGACGAGCAGATGATCAAGCGTTTGTATGGTCTTGCATAGTCTGTTGAAACAATATGATTCAGTCCAAAAGTGGCCGAGTCGGCATTAGCCTACCCGACCACTTTTAATATTATTATCTGGAGGTTTTATAATGACAACGGAAAAACACATACTTGATTCTCAACAAGTAGCTCCGCCCTTACCTGACAACATCGGGATAAGTCAACCCTCGGGATTAGACCATTTATCCGGACATCCAGATAAATGATCTGTTGCGGTCAGCGTGTAGGCAATGTCCTCCTGACAACCAAGGCCATTCCCGCCGTTTTGCGGTTGTCGGTCGATAGTATTGCCAGCAATGCAAATTGCCGCAGGTTCCTGCGAAACAAGCGGCACATTATTTTCCCCAGTGCCATATCGTGCGGACATAGTGGGAGCCACATCATGCGGGCCGGTATAGCGCGAGTCAATACCGTGATTCTCAAAAACGAGGGGCTGATGTCCGTGTTCCTGCGCTCGCAGAGTTCCAGTCTTATCCTCAGTACAGTGCATCTGCGCTCCACCCTGATCATTTAGGCAGAGAACTGTGGACATCATATTTCCGCTTGCCGCTCCTTTGAGCGTCGGAGCCAGTTCCGACGCATATCCGATTGTTCCAGCAGAGGAGCCCGCGCCTGCATTGAAGCCAGCAGTCATCACGCAGGGATATCCCTGCCCAGCCTGACCACCGCCTATACTGAGTGTGGTGTGCCGCTCAGCTGACAGGAACGCATCGCCATTCCCCTTTGTGACAACTCCTGCCGCAAACAAAAGTCCTGCGGGATTTCTCCCGTCGCCACCATCCGCTCCGGCCAGCGTAGGGGCTTTACCCTCTGGAGGAAAGATCCGCTCCTGCTGCGTATCCCATGGGGTTAGGCATCCCTCTGCGATAAAAGTCTGTTGTTTCATCCCCGGTTGTGTGCCCAAGGCACCAGCTTTATCATGGAGGTTACGCACCTCGTCACGCTGGTTGGCGGCAAAAGCGGTCGGCGTAATTACGCCGTTGCGTCCTGTGGACATCCCGCAATTGACGCCAAGCGTGGAAGATACATCTCCTGTCAAATCGCCATTGTAGCCGTCAAAGCCAGTCGGTTTGCCTGTGACGAAAGTCTGCATCTGCATGTTGCTGGTTGCCATGAGTGCGCCGGACACATCGCCGAGGTCGATGCCTTCATCACGCTGATTCATGTGGTAAGCACCTACTCCCACATGGCGGTCAGGCGGTGTGACGCCAGCCTGTATTTCAAGAGCTGCCTTGAGCTGAGATGGAAGCTCTTTCCCGCGCTCCCTCGCCCGACGCAGGATTCCCAAGCAGGCGGTCTTGCTCAAATAATATCTTTGGGGCACTGAGTCCTGCAAAATCTGCGACAAGAAAGATTCTTTTTCTTCGTTGGGCGACACCCCAGTATTGAGCATCGAGGCATCGCCACGCCAGGGAGAACACATCTCCCAATAAGATTCTCCCAGCAGATTCCCAGCGCCCGGAGTCAGGTCGAGGGACATGTATGCTGGGTGCTTTAATTCGGACGATTTCCTCCAAGACGATCCGGAAGTCCTCGCCCTTCGACTCTCCGCTGGAGAAGGCTCCCGGCACATTTTCCCAGACCATAAATCTGGGTCGAACAAATAAAGCTGCTCGACCATTTCTTCCGTCTGCATCTCTCATCTCCTTTACGATACGGCATTGCTCCATAAAAAGGCCAGAGCGGGCGCCGGCAAGACCGGCTCTTGCTCCAGCCACTGACAGATCCTGACAAGGACTGCCACCGCAGATAATGTCCACCGGTGGCAGCGTTGCACCGTCCAATTTTGTAATATCCCCAACATGAACCATATCGGGGAATCGCATTTGTGTAACCTCGATGGGGAAGGCTTCAATCTCGCTGGCCCATATGGGTGTTATTCCATTGCGGATCGCTGAGATTGGGAAGCCTCCGATTCCATCGAAAAGACTTCCCATTGTCAGCATGGCTCAGATCCTCATGGCGCAGAGAGAATGCCCTTTCGCAAGCGGCCCCTCTATTACTTCCATTTCCTGTTTTGAAACATATCTGATCGGCTTATGGCATCGTTTCGCTTCATTGATCTCGTCCATCATCCCGGCATAAATGGTTTCCCCGAATACCCACAGCTCATCGCATTTTGCGAGGAAGTTCTTTCCCATGGTAATGGCAAAGGTTCTGTCCGATGGATCGCTGTCATCCAACACATGGGGGTAAAGCAGATGTGGCGCAAAAAAAGCGTGCCCTTCGTTCATCACGAAACGACACGCATCCTTTGCAAAAACAATGTTTCTATCGATGTTCCCAGCGTAAGGGGATGCAACATAAATCAGTTTCATACTGCCACCTTTCTCTATTTTGGTACCGACTGTACGATGGTTCTTGTGGTGTTCACCGCCGCCTGTGCTGTGTAGACAGCACTCATAATATTTGCTCTGGTGCTGGTGTCCAAACCAAACGCACCGGCAATGCGCGGCACTTCACCCGCCGCCAGCATGAGGCCAAGCCCCAGCAGGCAGTGTTCGGGTATGACCATCAGACCCGCCACGAGTATTGTCGCCTGCAAAAAGGTCGTGAGGCACAGGCCGATGATTTGCTTGATCCATTGCGTGAACCCGTCCATGTAGCCTCTCGGTACGCTAAACATATACAGCGACCCGACCGCTATCTGAATGAGCAGGATGCCGCCACGCTTGAGGTTGGCAAAAAAGACCTTGATCACACTGTATCCCATCATAATGATAATAAACAGCACCATGATGGGGCTTGTGATGGCGCCCAGCCCGCCGAAGATGCCGGAACTCGTCACGCTGTCCAGCGACCCCGCGGTGTTAAGACTGTCGATGATGCCCATTGCCAGCGTGTCGATGCCCGAGCCGTAGCCTGTGATGCCGCTGGTGAGGCTGGCCTGCAGGCTGACGGAGAGCTTAAACAGCTCCACGGGTACGGTGGTGAACAAGCTGACCGCCAGAAAGCCTTTGAGGGCGTTGATGAGAGCATCTTTGACGCTGCCTCTGCCGTTTTGGTATTCGATGCCCGTTTCAAAGGCCGACACCACCAGCCCCACGCCGTAAAGCGCCCATGCCAGATAGCTGAAAAAGAGGACGATGGACTGTACCCACGACATACCGAACAATTCCACGCCCATATTGCCCATCTGAGCAAAGAAATCCCCGAGGAAGCCGACGACCTGACCATAGAACCAGTCTATGACCTGATCCATCACGTCCCCAAGCAGGAAATCCCATATAAACAATTGCTAATCTCACCTCGCTTTCATGAAGAGGGTATTCTTGTATTACATCTGCTGGCCGCCCATCGTCATCTCCATGGTGGGGGCCTGCTCCATCCGAAGCGGCTTGGAGAGCATACGCTCGATTGCCTCGGTGCTGTCGAAGAAACACAGATTCTCGTTGACGTATTGATTTTCATGGTAGAGCAGGACTCCACACAGCTCGCCCATGGTCTTGCAGGCTTCCAGTCCCGTGTCGAGCGTCTTGAGCGTGCCGATATGGAGAGCTTTGCGGCCGCTCTCATCGAACTTGCCCCGAAGGGAGCAGTCGATGTAAATGCCCTCTGACCCGCCGAAGTTGACTGCCGGCAGGAGGTCAAACTCATAGCTGCACAGCTTGCCGTTCTCCATATCATCAGCAAGAGAGTAATCCCCAATAGCATCAAAATGGACAAGATCGCCGTTCTCCGTGGCACGCGCCATGACCCGCTTGAACAATTCGCCTCCGGTCATGCGTTGCTTCTCAATGTCCTGCTGGATTGTTCTTGTATGCCGGTCTGCCAAGCGGTGCAAATCGTAGGGGGAATAAACTCCTTTCAGAATGTCCGCAACACTGCCAGCTCGCTCTGGCAGAGATTCCTTGATCCGTGTCAGACCTTCATCATCGGTTTTGCCAAGGATATATGCCAGCAGGCTCAGTTCTTTGACGCCACCCTCCATCGTTTCGGGCAAACAGCTGGCAAGCGCCTCATTTAACTCCGTATCTGGCGTTTCAAAAGTAGCAGAAGCCCGACCATAGACCATATAATACGGCATGGGCCTTTTCAGAAATTCTTCCGCACCAAGAGGCAGGGAAAGCTCCTGCACCTCTCCGTTACGAGTTGTAAGTGTAAGCCTACTCATTTTTTATCGCCTCACATTCCGAGAATTGTCCACACATACAGCGGAGCCGTCAGCGTGAACACAAGACAGGCAAACAGGATAGCAGGGCCGCTCCATTCAAACTGGCCGTGCTTCCTGTAGTCGAAATAGGCCATTCCGAGTTTGGCGAAAAAGAACACCGCCAGAATCAGGTCGATTGCCGGGAATACTACATTGTTTACTACCGTTTTGATCTGCGCAGATGCATCATTCCAAGTTCCTTCGATTGCACCCGCAACATCGCCGGTACCGGCTGCCATTGCAGTTGTACCCAACATACAGACCATAATCAGAGTGAGAACGAACGCGACAAAGAGTCTTTTACGGTTTTTCATAACTTTAGCCACCTTTCTCTTGAAGAGGAGACCGAAGGGATTCCCCCCTCGCAAGGCGGCTTCATGGCCGTGGGTGAGGAGTCCCAACGGCCGGTTCTATTTCTTGTTTTGTGCGATATTAAGGATTAGCGGGTGCGATATGCCATTCTTCCCACAGGTTTCCACGGATCGTTACCGTATCGGTCAGATTAAGGGACAGCATACCCGCCGGTGTCCAGCAGTCTAATACCCATGTGTATGGAGTATAGGCTCCATCCGGGAACCAGATAGGCGTAAAATGAGTACGACGGTTATAGGTACTGTAGCGGTTGTTATTGAACTCAAAGGAGGAGCTTTTGCCTGTGATCGTCCTGTCAAGCAAGCGCCAATAATCAAGGTATTGGAACTCAGGGAAATAGGTCCCGGCGTTCTGTGCGGCGGTGACCGCAGCGCTCTGGTCTGTTCGAACACGAGCGGTGACGCTCTCCTGGACACCGTAGCCGCTCTTGAGTGTGCTGCCTGTGGCGGTGGGACTCATATCGTCTGGAACAATGCTCATATCGGCGGTGAGGCTGGCAGAGAAACTCTCATAGTCGAATTCCCACCAGCCATGATCCTCCCACCAGCCATTGTCTACCCAATGATACCAGCGGTCACGATGGGTTTTCCCGTCAGCATCCGTCCAACGATCCGTGTGCCAGCACTTCTCCCAATTTTCGATCCATACCCAATATTCCTGCCACCAGGGAGACCAGATGCCCCAGTTTGCCGAGATCACTTCCTCTTTTAGGGGCGTGGAGGACGGGCGCGTGTAACTGTCATTCCGGTCATCTGCCACAGGGTTTGGTGGGTCGTTTCCACTGAGATCCGTAATGTTACATCTTACTATGCCCTGCGCCGTACCGGGTCCGGACACGCTAACCTGAATGTCAACCACACATGGCTCAGACGGTGTGTGCCAACGCACCCACGCAAGCTGACTGTCACCATCCGGATAAAAAACATTGCTGACGGTGTAGGTCGCGCCCTTGATTGTGAACTGAACACGGACGGGGTTGTCGGGATCTGCCTGACCGCCACTGACCTCTACCGAGGTGATGACATCGGTGTCCACACGGTATTCGTAGTCAAACTCGGTGATCTCGGGTAGGTCCGGCTGCTCAGTAAAACGGACAATGCCGATGCCAAGCGACGAGATGATATTCGCATTGCTGACAATCTTAGTTTTGCTGCCGTTCCAAGCGGGATAGCCGAGATCCGGTGTTTGCAGGAAGATAGCCAGCGGCAGGTTTTTATGGGTAAGTGAACCCATCCAGCTCCGCAATCGACCATTTTCCTGTTGGTCATACAATGCCGCCTCGGTTGCGGTCATGGCGTATTGAAGACCGCTATAGCAAAAATACGCCAGTGGCTCCACCATGAGCTTATATTCGCCACCAATGAGCGATTCGTAGTCAAAGCCGATATAACCACAGAGACTCCGTAGCACCTGTGCGTCGGTGAAATAACTTCGAATGGCTTCGATGCTTGCACCTGCGTTGCCAGAGGAAATAATGCGCGGAAGGCTTTGCGCCGGGTTTCGGTAGCTGTAGCTATTCACTTTCGGTGACAAACTTCTCCCGCCGTTGTAGCTCAGCTTGCAGACCTTGCCGAAGTCGATGATATTGGCTGATGGAGTTTTGTTCGTTAAATCAACTGAGGTGCTTGCAATGGAGTGTGAATCAGCTTCCACAATAGTCACGCGCACTCCATCCATGCCGGGGTTCCAATAGTTTGAGCTTGTGCCGTCGCCCATGCCGCCGCCACCGCCGTCGATGTTTGGGTCGCCGGTGGCGTAGGCTTGCATAGATATGCCGAACAGCAGGACGAGGCACAGAAAAAGTGAAAGAATGCGTTTCATTCAACACCTCCTGAAAAAGTAAGAGCGCAGCCGTTTGGCTGCGCTCGGTCATCTTGTGTAGGTCAGTCCATGATCCCTACCTTTTCTCCGCTTTCGTACATATCGTCCAGAGTGCCGCCCTCGTTGCCACCTCCGACATCAACATACCCGAAGCCCGGCACATACATCTGCCCATTTCCGTTGGTGCTGCCAGGAGCTGGGTCTGCCGGTGGTGTGACCGTGGTCTGATCCGGCGTATAGGTGGGCGGCGTTTCCGTATTGCGCTCAGATTCCGGAACAGCATCAGCGCTATGGTCATCATCAATGGGAACGGGCGGTTCGGGAGGCTGCGGCTTCACGGGGTCACCTTGTATGGTCTGTTCAGTGCCAGTGCTGTCCGCGCCCTCGCTCGGGTTCGTGTCATCATCCTTGCCTCCGGCATTGATCTGTACATTTACGGCAGGATTCTTGCCATCATCCGGCATATCGATGTCCACCACCGGGTCGGAGGTCTGCGGAGTATCGTTATTGAGGACGGGGTCTTTTGTCTGCGGCTGCCCGCCAAAGCGGGTCGTGATGCTCACGATGAGCGCCACGCAGACGAGTGCGCCGACCACGAGTAGCAGAGTCTTTTTTGTCTTATCTGTCATAGAGTTTTGCCTCCTTTGTGCGTGATTTCATGATATCCTTCTAATTTGCACCCTATCACATAAGAGTGCGGAAGTCTACTGATTTTGCAAGTTTTTTCAGAACAAAGGCATATATTTCGCCTGCACCTTGAGGGTCATGCGGATGGGTGGCAGTACGGTTCCCGCAAAGCGGGTGGGAATCTCCAGCACGATGGTCGCGTCGGCGAGATATCCCTCACTTTGGCCGGAGGCGAGTCCGTTGTTGGAAAGCGTCACTCGAAGCTCGGATACGGTGAACTCCAGCTCGTCCCCCGCGTATTTGGCGTATCCGTCGCCTATCGAAGTCAGCCCCATGGTGAGGGCGAGGTGCGTATAGACATCGCCGGCGTCTACGCTTTCCTCCCATGCGTCATCGGTGGGAAACCAGCCCGCCGCGTAGCCTTCACGCACGGAGTGGTACACATCGTCATAGTTGTCGTTGACGGTGGAGATCACCGCCTGCTGTACGGCGTCGCGGACGCCCTGCGCGATAATGCTCACACGGAAGTATTCGGAGATCCCGCAGAAGATGAACAGGAGCGCGAGAGTCACGGCGATGGTCAGAGGGAATCCATCGCCGCGCCCTCCTTTGAGGAGAAAGGACAGTTTTTTCATTTCCAATACACCTCGCTCTTGCCCGTTGCCTGCGCTGTCAGCTCTATGGGGAAGCTACCCAGCCCGCCGAACAGACCTATGTCCACATCCAGCGAGAGCGTCACAGTCACTTCCTCGTTGAGCTGGATGCGGCCAGTCCTCGACCATGTGATGTCCGGCTCAATGCCGAGGCGCTCGGAGAGAACGGCAGCGCGGGTGTTGGTTTCGCTGCCCACGCGCCCGGTTATCTCAGCCTCCCGCACCAGCTCAGCGGCGTAGGTATCGAGGTTCTGCTTGGCGATGAACACCGGCAGCACCCGGACGGCAAGGGCGATGACAAACATAGCACAGAGGATCAGCACCACCACATCGATATATCCCTCGCCGGGTTTTCCGGCTTTCAGCTTCTTCAGCATAGTGTTTGCCCTCCTTGATCGGGAGGCGCATATTCCGGGTCGAGGGCGTATTCCTGTTCGATGCCATGCATATCTCGCAGACTGGACAGCGCGTGTTCAAATTCATCGGAGTGGTCGACGTCTTGTTCCTCTGCCCATTTATCCCGCACGACCTCCAAGGGATTCTCAAAGCGGAGCAGGTACTCCATGTGCTCGGTATCGAAGTCGCCTGTGACCAGCTCATTGTAGCAGATGTTTGTCGCAACAATTTCATCCGCTTTCCCAACAATAAGCCCCGGACTCATCTGAAACAGCTTATTCTGATAATCCTGCATATTTTTTTCGACCTTTGCGAAAAGAGCCTCATAGATTTCTCGATCTGTCAATTTTCCTCACCTCCTATCAGAACAGCCCGCCAAGCGACCTGATGATCTCATACACGATGACCACGATATAGGTCAGCATGAAGCAGGCCAGCATGACAAACGAGAATACCCGGATCTTTGGGGGTATCTTCGCCGCCTTTGCCTTGAGCCTCTGCAGCTCCAACTGCTTGAGGTCATGGCTGAGCATCTGGAAATACATCCGTCCGTCGTCGCCCCGCAGCACCCCGATAAGCCCGCGGACGATGTCCGAGAGCATGGGCGACGCGATACGCCCCTCGAAACGAACCAGCGCCGCCTCGTAGGAGGACGAGCGCATATCCGCCGACAGCACCTCCAGCTCTGCGGCGAAGTCGGGTCCGGCATGGCGCTTGTAGTTTTCGAGGATACTCAGCACATCCCGGCTGGCCGCCAGCTCCTGTTCTATGGTGGAGACGAACCGGGGCAACTCGGCTTCGATGAGCTCACGCCGGGCGCCCACCTTTTCTTCCGCTTTCCGGCTCTCCTTGAAGTAGACCAGAATGGCGAGGATGACCATCACCGGGGCCAGGAGCGGCAGGATGGCGAGGCACGGGAGCGCGCAGAGCAGGATCACGCCGGGTTTGACCAACGTGTAGGCCGTGTAGACCTCCGGGGTCATGTCCATGCCCGCCGCGGAGAGCATCCGCTCCAAACGGTGCCGCTTGTACTCGTCCATGCGGATATACTTTGAGAGCTTGATCGACCAGCCAAGCAGGAGCGCGTCGATGGATTTCATCGACTTCTTATCCCGTCTGCCCGCCGAGAGAAGAGCCTTTTCCGTAGAGAGCCGGGGCAGCTTGAGGATATCCGCTGTGATGAAGAACAGCCCGGAGGCAACGGCCACGCCAAAAAGAAAGAGCAAAAATGTCATGTCCGTCACCTCCTGTATTCAATGGGCTGGGTCAGCTTCACCACAAATGCGAATGAGACAAAAATGGCGGCGGCGCAGACCGCCAGCACCGCCTGTCCGGGGAGGGTATGCATCAGCGTCCCGTACCAGTCCTTATTGATGAAGTATAAAAGCGGGATGTTCAGCACCACCAGCGCTGCCATGGTTATAAACTCCTTGCGGGGCCCGAACACGAGGTTTTCCAGCTCGCCGTTGACTACCCGCATATCCGACAGCTTACTGACGATGGGCGTGAGCGTTGTTTTGAGGCTGCGGTCATACTGACAGGCTGCGATGGCGTCGCACCACTCCCGCCAGACCTCGTTGTCTATGGAGGCTTTCAGCTCGGAGAGCGCCGCGTCCACATCGGGGTCTATATGCGTGATGCGTGTAAGAAAGCTCTGGAACACGCCGCGCACGGGCGGGTTCAGATAGGAGATATTCTCCTGCACTGCTGTCTGGATGTCCTCGTTTCTGAGGTAAGCGGTCGTGATAATGGAGAGTGCCGTTTCCAGCTCAGCGGACACATCCTTTTTGTAATGGCCGGCCGTGAGCTTCACATACCAAAACGGGACGAACGCCAGCCCCACGGCCAGTACGGGCACAAGGAACACATTGCCCATCATGATGGCGGCGGACGCGCCGATGGCGAAGAACAGAAGGGACGCGGCGCAGATCGTCGGGAACTTCTGCGCCTTGCCGGTGGCCTTGAGGATGCCCTGCGCCTCGGCGATCTCCCTGCGGAGGAAGGACAGCTTTTTGCGCCGTGTGGCCTTGTTGATGTCGCTGCGAATGCTTCTCGGAGCGGAGGTCAGGCGCTTGAACACAGCGTCGGTCAGCTCCATGGGGGAAAGCCTGAGAATGAAAAAAGCACCGGCGATCATGCCGATGCAGGCGATAAGCTGGAGCGTCGTCATGCGCTCACCTCCGTTTCCTTGGGCTGAAGCAGGGCTTCAAGCTGCGTTGCGGGCATACCGTTCTCAATGAGCCGCTTTTGCAGGCTTTTGGACGGCTCACAGACCTTTTCGTGATGCCCGTCTATGATGAATTTACCGTCCTCCAGACGGTTATCCGTGATGCGGTATCTGAAAAGCGTGTTGTAGCGCCGCGCCCCGTCCGGCAGGATCTCACATTCCGCGATCTCCATCATGCGGCGCTGTTTGTTTTCGAGCTGCTTACAGAAGACCACCAGCGGGTACGCCTCGGTGACATAGCCCATAAGCGTTTCGTCCGACATATCCACGGCGCGCTTGCACAGGGAAACCATGCGCCGGTAGGTCGCTTCGCAGGAGTTGGAGTGGATGGTGGTCAAAACGGCGAAGCCGATTCTGGCCGCCTCCTGCGCGGCGTTTGCCTCCGCGCCTCGCATTTCGCCGACCACCAAAATATCCGGGTTAAAGCGCAGGCAGATGTCCACAAGGGCGATCTGGTCTACCCGCTGGCGCTCGTTCTCGCTGTCGCGGGTCAGAGTATGCACCACGGAGTTGACCACCTTCCCGTCCTTCTCCCGCACCAACTGCAGCTCTCTGGAGCTGTTTTCGATGGTGAAGATACGCTTGTTGTCGGGAATGGTGGTCAGGAGCCAGCCCGCCACAGTGGTCTTGCCGGAGGAGGTGGCGCCGGCCACACAGATGGATATGCCATAGCGCAGGCAGGCGGCGAGGAAATCCAGCATTTCCGGGGTCGCTGTGCCGCCCTCTGTGAAATCCTCCCTTGTGAGCGTCTGGCGGTTGACGATTCTTATGGACGCCGCCACGCCAACATCCGCGTCCACGACCGGCGTTTTCACGGCGGCGATTCGAGTGTTGCGGGTCAGGTGGCCGGTGACGGTGGGGCTGGCGTTATCCAGCACCATGCCGGAGGCGTGCAGCATACGGCGAATGACATTGATGGCGTGTTCCGGCGAGTCGAAATGCTCAGAGAGCTTCTCACTGCGCCCGTCCGAATACTGCACCTCCACATCCCGCCAGCTATTGATGTTGATTTCCTCAATGCCCTCGCCGTAGATGTACTTGGTCAAAAAACCGTACTCGGCCATCTCGGAGTAAAGGGCTGCGATAAGCTCATCCGTATCCATACCCGCCACGGCGATGCGCTTATCCTGGACGAACTTGGCGATATAGCGTTTGAGCTGATCCCTCGCCTCGTCGCCGACCTCGATGATGAGGCCGGAATACTCGCTGGAGATGTACTCCTGCACATCCCGAAGCACGGAGGCAAAGTCCCGCCCTCCGACTTCCGGCGTAAAGAACAGGTTATGGGTACGGGCGGAAGCGCCGCTTTCCGACGCAAGCGTCCTCCGGGGATCATCGTCGTACTCGGGGAGTACCTTGGGCTTGGATTCGGGAACGGTTTCCATTACGGGAGGCTGTGCGGAAGGGCGTCTTTCCTCCACCGCCTGAACCATGGGCGTTTCCGATTCTGCTGCCGGGGCAAATATGGAGGCGCTTCGTTTCTTTCCTAACATCCGAACACCTCCCGGATGATTTTCTCGAGTTCCTTTCGGAACGGGCGGCTGTCCTTCATGGTCAGGTCAGCGAGGAGGTTTCCGGCGAGATACTGTTCCTCCAGCTCTGCCGAATACGGCAGCTTGAACGCCACGCTGCCCAGCACTTTGCCGATATGCTCGGCGGCCTGCTGGGGTTTGATGTTTGCCGCCACCTTGTACTGCTTATCCGCATCCCATTTGGCGTCCCCCAACAGGGGGAGCTGGCTGGAGAGGTAGCTGACAGATTTAAGGTCGCAGTTGGCAAGACGGAGAACGCTGTCGGCCTCCATCAGCGCCACGGCGGAGAGGATGTCGTTGGCGATATACGAGCCGCAGTCGATGACCACATAGGGCACAATCTCCCGCAGTCCGTCCAGCAGCTCCGTCGCCTGCTTCTCCGTATAGGGCGGGTAGGTGTACTCGTTTTCCCCCTTCTGCATCCCGAGGATCGTCAGATAGCCGAGCCGCTTGTGGGTGACGCAGTTGTGCTTGATGAGGCTTTCGCCTATCCTCGCGGCGGCGAGGATCGTGCCGAGGGAACGCTCACACTCCAGCTCCGAGCCGGGACAGATGCAGGGCAGCATGGGCGCGGTCATGTCGCAGAGGACGAGCGCCACATTGCGCTTCTTATACGCGAGGGCCTTGGCGAGCTTTACGGCGGTGACCGTCTTTCCGCTTCCCGGCGAGCCCCACACGGCGAGGACGCCGCCGCTGCTCTGCGCCTCCTGTTCGTAGTCATCTTCCGCGCCGCCGCGGTGAAAGATGCTCATTTTCTTAAAGTTCATCGTCTGCCGTCACCTCGCTTTCCGGGGAGGGAGCGGGATCGGCGGCCTCACTTTCGGCTTTATCGTCCGTTTCCGGTTCCGGCTCGGCGTACAGTTCTTCGATGAGCGCGTCCTGCGCCTCGATAAAGGCGGCGGCGTTCTCCGGCGCGCCGCGGTAGACGAGGGTGAGGTGGAGCTTCGCGTCCAGCTCCAGCGCGGCCAGCACCTTGGCCTGTTCGGGCGAGACGAGGAAGGTCACCGTTGAGGGCAGCTCCTTTTCATCCTCCACGGCCTCTCCTGTGTTGGCATCGTAGCCGGAGGAGGCGGTGACAGTGATGATCTCCACATACTGAAGCTCGGGCGGGATGACCGTTTCGCCGGTCTGCTGGAAATCCGCCACGACCACGGAGACAATATCGCCGGACCGGAGCTTGCCGGAGAGACCATTGGCAAAGGATTTGATGGTGACCGACATGGCCTGCTTCGACCCGTCGAGGCTGTAAAGGTAGGCGTTCTCGGCGGCGGGCGTTTCAGAGAGCTTGGTGGAGAGGATATAGTCCCCGACCGCCAGATCCGCTGTTGCGTACTTGCCGACCACGGTGTCCTTTTCCCTGATGATGTTGACGGGCAGATTGTAGCCTCCCACCTCCACGGTCTGCACCATGTCCTTGGTGATCTCCTCGCCGGCCTTGATCTCCTTGGCGACGCGGACGATCTCGGTTTTCTGGCTGATGCCCTGGTTGAAAAGCGGCGTAATGCCAAAGCAAATCACCAGCGCCACAATGATGCAGATGACGCCGATGACCGTGCGGTTCTTGAAAATACTCATGTTGGTAGACCTCCTGATTAGATGAAGTAAGCGGCGATGAAGCCGGCGGCAAGGAACGGCGCCAGCGGGTAGCTGACTTTCTTCTCTTTCTGCCGGAGTTTTCTGACGAAGGCTTCCGCAAGCCAATAGAGGCAGAACACGGACAGCCCCAGCATCAGCCCCAACGCGCCGGAAAAGAGTCCAAGCGTCAGGCAGGAGGCGGCGACCAGCATGGTATCGCCGGCGCCGCCTCTCTGGAAGCCCGAGGCGAGGAAAAACGGCACGGCGAGGATAGGCCCCCACAGCCTGACGGGGCTGAAATAGATCAGCCCCGTCAGCGCAAGGAGGATGCAGACGCTGTAAGGTATCGTCCGGCTCTTAAGGTCGGACGCAGCGGCCGCCAACAGCAGAGAGATAAAAAATGCCGCCCGAAGGATGGCCAGCATCTTAGCTCAAAGCGCCGGCGTAGTTGAACATATCCTTGATCTTCTGGTTGAGGGTAGGCATGACCACATCCCCGAACAAGGCGTACAGACCGGCCAGCAGGAGCGCGCCGAGGACGACGGCAATCAGGATCTTCACGGCGGTGTCGATATAGCCCTCGCCGGCGTTGCCGTACACAGCGCGGCGGGAAAAGCCGAGGAAACGGGAGAGGGCGAGTTTGGCTTTCTCAGCCACAGCCTTGGCAGTGTTATTCATGTTGATAAACAGCTTTTTCATACAGTAAATCCTCCTAAAAATGTTTTGTGTGGTGGTTACATAGTAGGCGCGGACATACCCTGCGCCTGTTCGGGGAACGGGGCGGCCTCCTGCCGCTGGCTCTGGAGCTGCGAGAGCTGGTGCTGGTATTTGCCCAGCACAGCTTTGTCGAACTCGATGCGCGACTCTTTGGTGCAGGGGAAGCAGATGTCCTTGTACTCGCCGTTGCCGGCCTTGTAGCTGGGCATGGATACGAAAAGGCCGCTGCTGCCCTCCATCACCTTGACTCCCCGGATGGCGAAAGCGTCGTTGATGTTGACCGAGGCGTTGGCGCGCAGAGAGCCCTCCGCACGAAACGAGTTGATCTTGACGTCGTACTTCATCGGGTAGGCGGGCGCGGTCTGCTCGGTGGCGGACTCCGTCTGCGCGGGGCCGGCTGCTTTAGTTTGGGATTTTGCCATAGCTGTTTTCCTCCTTTTTGAGATTTTGGGTATGAAAAAAGACAGCCTCCGCTGTCATGGGGAACTGGTTTGCCGCAGAGCCATATCCTGTGAGGGCATTTCCGGCTCAAAGGCGATCTCCTTGAACTGCGTGCGTCCAAGATGGTAAAAGGAGCTGCCGCCGCTGTCGTACAACTCCACGATATCCGATACAGCCAGCGGGTGGCCGCTGAAGCCGTTTGGCGCACGGTCGCCGAACTTGTCATAGATAGCTTCGAGGTCGTTGGTTTCGATCTGTCCGTCATAGACGGGCCGGTAATCCTCCGGCTTCGGTACGGGCAGGGGCTTGCCCGGACTCACCAGCGCCGCCCACGCTCCCGCCTCCGGCTTGAGCTGCCAGATGCGGCAGGACTTGAGCGGCGCGGCAGCCTCGCCCTGCGGGGTCATTACGGCGCCGCTAATGAGCCGGTCATATACACCGTCCGTCCACTGCACCGCGAGGCCGCTTCGCTTGGCGAAGGACTCCAGCTCGTCCGAGCGGAACATGGCGTCCAGCACGGCCTGTTCGCCGCTGTCGATATACCCCGCGGGGCTGCCGTAGTAGTAGATACATCCATTTCTCTGTTCGATGCCACGCATGGCGGCGCACCTCCTTTTTAAGTCATTTTCATCCCTCCAATTTCAGGAGCATCGCTCAACTCCTGCTTCGGAGCGGTGATCTGCTCCAGACGCTCCCGCGCCCACTGGGGAAGATACTCGTCCTTGAGAACGCCGACGAAATCGGAGCGGTTCCAGCGCGTCATCTCACCGTCGCCAAGGCAGGTCGAGCGGATGGAGCGTCCCCGTGCGTGGGGCCGACAGCCAAAGCCATCGTGGGCGTACCAGAGCTGATCTTCCTGATTCCAGCAGCTTTCCTTGAGAATATCCGGTGAGAGGACGAGGACTTTGCCGGTGTAATCGAGCTCGCTGGTATTTGCTTCGCAGTGGGCATGGTCGAATAGCCCCAGCGCCTGATACGCCCGCCGGTACTGATCGATAAAGACATTCAACACAGCGGGATGATTGGCGGCGCTGATCTCCGCGAGATGGTCGCGGGGAGCGTAGGTCTGCTTTGCCCAAGCCCGGTTCCCATCCGAGAAACGCCCGTCATACTCCAGATACTGCACGGTACTTGCCAGCACGAATCGCACCCGCTTGTAGCCATATTCTGCGATAACGCCGGCGGCGCAGCCGGGGGCGAGCGTGCTCCCGTCGTGATCCCGCGTGATGGCCGCTTCGATTGCCTTGCGGCAGTCCACATTGGCATCATGGCTTTTTTGCCACAGTTCCAGCTCGTTGCGGTCTTGCGCGTCCTTCCGCGACCATGGGTAGAGGTAGGCTTCATTCGCCATAGACGGTATCCTCGGCCATCAGGTGTTCTTCCAGCACATCGAGACAGATGCCGGAATCAGACAGCATTTCAAGAAAATCGTCCGGGATATCTGTCAAATCATGTTCATAGCAAGCCGGACCCACGAGAATCAACCCATTATCGTGGTCAGCGCAAGCCCGAGTTTCGTGTTTCGGGGTAGTCCGAGTTCAACTAACAGCTCGGGGGGCACAACTATGCCACACTTGTTTTCATTGGCACAGTCGCCGCAGCCATCACAAGTACCACACGCTTTTGCCAGCTGAACAACAAGAAACTCGGACATCTTGTTGAGGTCGAGGATTACCTCAATCAGCTCATAAGCGGTCAACTTCCCTTGGAGAACTGCCACACAATGCCGGAGCTGATGCAATTCTGCGCACTGGGCAGCCGAGATCCCGCTTTCCTCCAAAACTTCAGACGGAATTACCATGCGAGAATCAGGACTGGATTCTTTAAATTTCAGTTCGTGTTCCATTCTGCTTCCTCCATTACTTCTTCATTTGTTTTTCTGGAAAAGTCGAATAGTGTCATCTGACTTGGTTCGTGTCTCTCTCTTTCACTGAGATCATAATTTCCAATAATCAGTTCGGAGAACTGACTGTTCGGATCATACCTCTGCTTGATGTTATTGATCCTGGTGGTTTCAAAGATGTGAATCCCAGGCGCATCGTACAACTCTCTGATGAATTCATCATCGTTATATGAGAGCAGAAATTTCCCATCAATGCGAAGGAGTGCATCTCTTAGCCGTATATGGTCTTTCTCCGTGAACCCGCCTTCTCCAACATTCTTATAGTAGCTTTCAGTCGCATGATAGGGTGGATCGCAATAGAAAAAGCTCACCGGCCGGTCATACTGCCGAATGAGCTTTTCAAAGTCCTTGTTCTCAATTACTACCTTTGCCAAACGACGATGCGCCTGCTCGATAAGCGGAAAGTTAGCGCGCATATCATGGGGCTGGCTGCCAAAGCTGTCGAGGCTGCTGGCATAGGAATACCGAATAAGCTGATAAAACCATGCTGCCTTCTGCACATCATTTTTAGGGCTATCACGAGCGAGCGCATCTCGCACTAACTCAAAATCCTCCCGCGAATTAAGCACATATTGCAAGGCGCTCATCAGCTCCTGCGGCTTATCCCGAACGCAGCGGTATAAATTGACTAACAGACTGTTGAAATCGTTATAAACCTCAAAATCATTTCCGGGTGGTTTGGCAAATAGAATCCAACCGCCCCCTCCGAATACTTCGATATATCGTTCGTAGTACAGTGGAAACATAGGCAGGATTGTGTCGCGCAAAGCCTTTTTCCCGCCAATCCAACTCATAAAGCTATTCAGAGGTCATCGCCTCCCTCCAAGGGGAGAGAAGTCTGATTGTTATCAAAGCGGGAGCGCGCTTTTTTTAGCCCGCGAATCGCGCCGCTAATTCCAGCGATTCGGCTGGACATATGGCGTATTGTCTGGAGCAACTCTTCATCCGTTTCGGCAAAGAAATAACCTTTTGCGTTACTACAGATAGGAACGCCCTCGCGCCGGAGGGTATTGACCAAAGCTCGCAGTTCCGCGCCCTTGATTCCAAATGCGGTTTCAAGTTCTCGGCTTACCGCCGCATACTGCTCTCCACAATGAAAGATCTCCATATATTCAGCGAGTTCACTTTTCAGCATTTATGCCTCCTTTCCGGGGTCGTTTTTCCGAAAAAGAGCACAAAAAGAAGGGGCCGTTATCCCTTTCGGAAAACGGCCCCTTGCGTGTGCGAATTATTCTTCTATATTCTGTTCTCTGCTGCAATCCTTTCTGTGTTTTATTCCAGCACCATGCCGTGAAGCGTATCCATGCTGTGTCTGGGAACCGCTCCAATCTTGCCAATGTACGCTTGCCCGTCCTCCGAAAGAACAAAGCCTTTCTTTTCTATCATATCGGCGGCATACTGTTCGAAGTCGAATGCGGCTGCGACCGCATCCGACAGCTTGACACCGCGCTTTTTTAGATCACCCATTGCGTATTCTTTCAGTCCGGATAAAGGAACCAACTCATATCGGTTCAGGTTTTCTGCAACATCCAGTGCCTCGCCGAGAGAGGTGCATCCCTCATATTCCATTGCTCCGTGGAATAGCTCCATAAACATCCGCATCCCCTGGCCTCGCTCATCGAGGACATACCCGAGGTTGTTTCCGTCGTAGATCAGGTCCGCGATGCTGTCGTATTGAGAAACAAGGTCGCCGGCATGAGGGAGGATACACTTTGCCTCTAACACATGACACTCGTCCACGCGCAACGCTTCCAAAGCAGTCAGCGCAATCTTGATCTCGTCCGGCTTACCGTCGTTTGCATCCTGATAATCCGGCAGTCGCAGCCATACGCCCTCCGGGTGGTCGGACGAGGCCAGCTTGAGTTTGACACTCCAGCTATCGTCGGTGAGCTGGTCGAGGTTTGTGCCATCGTAGTAGGGCCAGAGCCCGTCCTCTGAGATCTCGATGTAGTTCCCGTCCACAAACACGCCGGGGTGCTGCACCATATATTTTCCCGCCAGCTTTTCGGTGTCGATAAAACCCATATACTCCTGAGATATGCACTCGACCTCCCGCGCAACGAACACGCCGAGACCATCCTCTTTGCCAATGTCAAAGCAGATGTCGCAGTCGTGGATATTCTGGACGAGGTTTACCACATCCATGCCGCTTTTCGGCGGGGCGTAGACCGTCAGGCCGTTCAGAATAAGGCGCTCCTTGACGGACATATCTGACAGGCGCTCGTCCAGCCAGTGTTTCTCGGCAGGCGTGATCTCGGTGAGATGCAAGGTTTTCAGATAATCGTCCATTACATCATCTCCATTCCGCTCTGCGTCTGCTGCTCAAAAGGGGCGTTCATGGGTTGACCGTCTTGCCGCTCAACAAGGCCATACTGTGAGATGGCTGAGTGATCGCGTTTCAGAATGTCCTTGCCGTAGCCGATGAGGTCGGTGTGCTTCGCCAAAAGTGCCGCATCCTCGTTCGACATCATGAATTTCATTTCATCCATCGCCAAATCGCGGAAGCCGCTGACGCTTTCCGTGAACACGAAATCGTCCATGTGTCCGGCCAGCTCAACGGCTTCCTCCAGTGCGTTACACCCGGTGGCGTGAAGAATAGCCTTGTACTTCCGCATCGGCTTATCCCCGATGTTTTGGAGCATCTCCGCAAAGTCGCTGACCGATTGAAGGTCAGCGACATCGATGGTGGCCATGAGCTGCGGGACGCGGCAGTCCACGCAATGATGTGAGGACGCTTCCGGCAGATTGGCGCTGGGCAGCTCCAAGCGGTTTCCGTCCGGCAGTTCCAGCAGTATTTGATAAAACGGCGTCTGGATACGGAAGTTCATATCCTTGTAGACCTCGTTCAGCTCGCTGTGCTGAACCACATAGCCATGCTCTGTAAACACGCCGCCCTCGCCATGGCGCTGCTCCCGTCCGATACGCTCAAAATCCAGCAGATCAAAGAGCCGGTCAGAAAGGTTATCCACCTCCGGCACAAAGCCGTTCTCAGCGTAATACCGTCCGAGCTGGGAGTCATTCAGCGCCTCGTCTACCACATGGCAGCAGTCGGCGCTGTAGGCGAGGTCGATGAGCTTGGCGAGTGAAACGGGACCGTCTTTCTTCGCTGCCTCCATTTTCAGAAGCCCCTCAAAGGCTGCGCTCTGCCGGTCGTTCAGCTCCGAGAGCTTCTGGCACAGTGCGTTCAGCTCGGCAAGGTTATCCGCATCGCTGATGTACGGCTCCATGGACTCAAAGGCATGGTATTCCTCAACTTGAAAGTACAGCTCGTCGCCCTGCTGCACCCGTGCCTTATCAAGCGCGTCGAAAAACTCAAAGGGGGTGGCGGGGAGCGTCAGTGTGGCATACGCCTCGCTCTCCGGCGCGTCAGCTTTGGCGATGTAAACATCCATGATCTTAGCCAAGAGTCATCCCTCCCATCTGCGGTGCATCCTGCTCATAAAACTTCGGGTCTGCGCCGGGGATGGCCCATCCGTGCATACTGCCGCACTCCATCGCCTGACGCTGCGCCTCCGTCACGCCGAGACGCTGGTTGTTGTAGTCTGCCAGCTCCTGATTGTGCGCCTTATCTCCGGTATTCCAATCCGATGGGTAATAGCCGCTTTCGCCCCGCTTGATGCAGATGAGATCGCCGGTGGAGGGGAGGACGGAAAAGCACATCTTTGGTAAGCCCGTTGCCACTTTGATGTCAAACTGTTCCTGCTCGGTCTGGATGCTCCAGCCATCACCACTGCCCCAGAGGTGGGCATACAGTTCGCTGCCGTTGCTCAGCCGGATCTCTCGTTGCTCGAAGCCCTCACCGAAACCGTCCGAAGCCTGTCCGGTGACATATTCCTTGAGTGTTTCCAGCTCATCCGGGGTCAGTTCACCAACCACCTTGCACTCGGCCACGCCCCACAGCCTGTGGTTACGGGATTCCACGGAGAAGGCAAACGCCTGCACCTTCTGATTGACGCTGTCATCCTCATGGTAGTAATGCATGAGGCCGCGGTCTGTTTCCTCTGGCAGACGCTCCCGCACTATGGCAGCGGCGATATTGTCGGCGTATTCCACCGCTGCGTAGCTGTCCAGCTCCACCGGTTCGTTCTCCAGATCGCCCCACTGATTGCGCTCATAGATGTCTGCGGTCATGGGCATATACAGCTTGAGCAGATGTGTCTGGGGTGGCAGGACGGTGAAGCTGTCCTCGCCCATGACCAGCCCAAGCCCACGTCCGTTATCCCACTTCACATGAAAAGTGCCGATGTCATCGATGTTGGTCAGCGTACCCATGGTACCGGGTTCTACCGGGTG
Source organism: Acidaminobacterium chupaoyuni (assembly GCF_047936785.1). GTDB lineage: Bacteria > Bacillota > Clostridia > Oscillospirales > Butyricicoccaceae > Acidaminobacterium > Acidaminobacterium chupaoyuni. The sequence goes on along the minus strand of NZ_CP176394.1, from coordinate 177,832 downwards.
ATAGGGGTCTTTCATCTCTCTGAGCCTGATCCGGCTTCCCACGGGATATTGCTCCCGTAGGAACTTCAGCCAGTTCTGATCTACCATTTTACATTCCTCCTAAATTCATGGTGGGTCCGGAAGGTTCCAACCCGGCAATGCCGAGTTGCAATCGTGCGGCTGCTTCATCCATTGTGCGGTCTGTGGCAAAGCGGGGATTCTCTCGCCAGCCTTCGTCCAAATAGGTTTCGCCGTCATGGGCAATTGCCAGATAGATTGTGGAGACATCGTCCTTGGTGACGCACAATCGCTTCTCTGTGCATTTGAGGGCGTTGAAATGGTCGATTGCATCGGTGAGCGAACTGAAGCCGTGCCGCTTTTCGTCCTTGCAGCAGAAGTTTTCCATTACGAACCAGTCATATGTGTGCGGCAGATTGGGATTTTCCGCATCCAGCAGCGCCTTGTACCCTTTTTCGGTCAGCTCGTATTCTGATAGCTGCCTTGGATTTTCTTCTCCGAACATATCGTAGAGGATATCGTCCACAGCCTTTCGCACCTGCGGATCGTCCGTCAGGACTTCATACTGAAAGCCGGAAGTAGGTCGGTACGGCAGTTCATCCTTGATGACCTGCACAAAAATGGCGGGGTCAGTATAAGCCAGCGTTTCGCCGCTGGCGAACGATACCTTGCCGATGATTGGCGCTGTAGCCTGCTGGAGTTGCGCTTTGTCGTAGGCGTAGATGTACGAGTAATCGCCGCCGTTGGGGAACAGCCTCATGCAGTAGGTGTGCGCGTCGGTTTCCAGCTTGAAGGCATAGGTGTCCGGGCGATACCGATCCGCCATCCTCGCGCTCTCATGCCCATAACAGAAGGAGCGCGCCGCCGGCAGGTCTTTCAGCACCCCGTTTTCCCGCAGGGCGTTCACCACATCATCGAATTCGTCCTTGAATGCCTGCGTTTTCAGCTCTGGCTGGTGGTCGTCCCACGAGGACACAGTGAAGCGGCCGCTCTGGTCGAAATAGAAGCGGAAGTGACCGATGCATCCCAGCTCCGCATCCTTTTCCGCGCCCTGACTGAAAAAGAGCGCCCCCTCATCCTCTGAGGCGGCGCACATCTGGTATTGATTCAGGTCGGGATAGATGAGACCTCTCTCATCGCAGAAATCCTCGAGGGTGAGATGCTCTCCGAGGAAATCCAGCCTGCCTTTCAGCTTTCGGAAGCCCTCCTTGGGGATGGTTACGGGTTCATGGATGAGGATGGTTCCGGCGTGATTAACGCCGACCTTGGGTTCTACCGTTACGGGCTCGCCGGGGTCGTAGTCGCTGCCGCGCAGGTCGTAGGCGTACCAGCCCTCTGGCACGGTATCCCTGTCGATGCGGGAATTGGTGAACAATGCCGGTTTGCCGAACAACTCCACATACTCGTATTCTTCTTCTCTGGCGTTTACGCTCATGGGATATCATCTCCTTCTTGTTTTTTCAAGCACACAACATACCACACAGTGGCGGGGATAGCTATTAAAATATCATCTGGTTTTTAAAATAACGGTTTATTTTAGCGTTGACTAATATAGTTCTCCAATATATAATTAAGTCATCACTAAATCAGAGGTGATTAGATGAAAACGGCAATCCTCATCAAGGCTCTATGCGAGCCCATGCGTTACTCGATATTTCAGCAGTTACTTGTCAGGAAGCATTGCGTTCGGTCCCTTTCAAAGAAGATGGGAATCACGGAATCCGCTATTTCACAGCACATGAAAGTACTGCGGGAAGCGGGGCTGGTGTACGGTGAGAAATACGGCTACCATACGCACTATCTTCCCTGTCAGGAGGCAGTGGATTGTTTAGCGGAGTCCTTTGAGCAGATGCGCCAGCAGTCCCTGTCTTTAAACCGTGACCCGAAGCTGTGCGAGTGTGCGTTTCGCGAAGGGGAGGAATCCAAATGAGCGTCCTTCTCGATCTGTTCCTGACCTTTGCAAAAATCGGGCTGTTCACCTTTGGCGGCGGTTACGCGATGATCTCCATGATTGAGAACGCCTGTGTGGAGAACAAGCAATGGATCACCCACGACGACATGATGAATGTGACGGTCATTGCTGAGTCCACGCCGGGACCTATCGCCATCAACTGCGCCACCTTTGTGGGCTACCGGCAGAAAGGCGTTGCAGGCGCTCTCATCGCGACGCTTGGCATGGTGCTGCCGTCCTTTGTTATCATCTATCTGATTTCCATGTTCCTCGATAACTTCCTGGAAATCACGTTGATTGCCAACGCCTTTCAGGGCATCAAAATCGCGGTCGGCATATTGATTCTGGACGCTGCGATCACGATGATAAAGAAGATGCACAAGAAACCCGTTCCGCGCGTCATCATGCTCTGTTCGTTTGCTGCAATGCTGCTCATCGATCTTTTCTCCTGGAACTTCTCATCCGTCAGCCTGATGCTGGTGGCGGCGGTTGTCAGCCTCGCCATCTTTTTGATACAGGGTGCTCCCCCGCAGAAGGGCGGTGCGGCTAAATGATTTATCTGGATTTGTTTCTCGGGTTCCTCAAGGTCGGCTGCTTCGCCTTCGGCGGCGCATACGGCGCAATTCCTCTGATACGCGACGTGGTGCTGTCCTATGGCTGGCTCAGCGACGAGATGCTGACCTATATGATTGCAGTCAGCGAGAGCACTCCCGGGCCGATTATGGTGAATCTGGCCACCTATGTAGGCAGCAGTCAGGCGGGGCTTCCCGGCTCGGCCATTGCAACGCTGGCGGTCGTGCTCCCATCCTTTATCATCATCCTGCTGGTGATGGCGCTGCTCAAGACCGCATTGAAAAACAGGTATGTTCAGGCAATACTCCGCGGACTCAAACCCTGCATCATCGGAATTATTCTTGCAACAGGCTGCTTTATGATTATGAACAACTGCATATCCATCACCACCGGCGCGGCGCTCAATGGCCGTGCATTGGTAATTTCGTTGATACTGGCGCTTGTGTATTTCGGTTCAAGAAAGGTACTGAAAAAAGGACTCTCTCCGATTATGCTTATTGTGATTTCTGCCTGCCTTGGAATGGCCATGTATGGTGTCTAACAACGAACCTTCTTCGCCATGAATTGATGCGAATACCGCAGATGGGCTCTTTCCTGTCAGCGGCATTCTATTTATTGAATCACCATACACGCCGTCCGATTCCATATCGTGGGTCAGGTGGAGTGTGATCATTGCAAACCTCCCATTTCCATGCCGAACTCCACCTTGTCGCCCGTGGCGTCCTGATTGCTCTGGACAAAACCGTCCAGCTTGTTTGGGACATAATCACTGAGCCATGTTCCGCCAAACTGTTCATGGGTTTTCAGCCGCCAAAGGGCAAGTTTACCGATGTCCAACTGAACACCGTCCATGTGGAACAACAGATTGGTCAGCCCATCATGCTCAAATCTGCTGACCTCGGTGAATCGACTTCCGTTTTTTAGAATATTCATATCGGTCAGCATTTCGTTAATTCCGTCAATCCATTCCTGCGGGTCACCGCCGCATCCTTGCAGGATGAGCCCCTCGCTGTATCCCATGCGGCGCAGTACCTCGGTTGAAATATCTCGCATCATTCCATTCCTCCCATCTCAAAACCGTCCTGCTCCTGCTCAGCGGGATCTTCCATCATGAGTTCATCAAGGCTGAGAGTGCCGTGATAGGAAATATAGCCGCGGGCCACAAACTGGCCGTATTCGTATTCCATTCGCTGTCGGCCGTACTTCTCGTAGTCATAGAAATCGGCGAGGTTTTCGTCATACTCGAAATGCTCGGAGTCTTGAATCATATAACATCCATAATCTTCGGCGGTCTTTGCACCGGGGATGAATTCAAAGAATTCCAGATTCTGCGCCAGATGCATGACCTGCGAGGAGTAGTCCGGCTGTGCCAACGCAACCGCAGCCCCCAGCTTTAAGCGGTCACTGGGAGAGAGCTTTTCAATGGCGGCGCACATTTCGTTCAGAGATGCGATGCCCTCATGCTCCATATCCAGTGCGACATCAATTTCCTCGGGAAGTTCGCTTTCCATAAAACGCAGGCACATATCTCCGTAGCTGCTGATCCCGGCACGAATCATGGTGCGCTCGATTTGCGCCTGCGGTACGGGAAGAAACAAATAGGCTGCGGGACTGTCTGCGAGAGCGAAACGGGAACGCAGCTCCACCTCCATCAAGCTGTCTGCGTAGCGATATTCCGGAAAGTGCCGTCCATCATATGCTTGTGACAGCTCCATTCCATTGTCATAGACTACACCGTAGGGGGTGACAAGCCCCTGTTCTGACAGAATCAGTTTTTTGGCTATTTCGAAACCGTTTGTTTTCTCCATTTCCTCTTTAGACGCACAACCTCCGTTCAGGGTGAGAAAATGCTTTCGGCCAATTGCGTCCAGATGCGTGAAATCTGAAATCACCGTGCTTTCCTGACAGCAAAAGGTCAGATTGATGAACCGCTCCACGCTGTGCAGGCTCAGCCGTGAAGCCATACCTTGAAACTGTGTCAGCTCGTAAGCATCGAAGCTGTCCAGCCGCCTGGCAAGGTAGTCCAGTTCATCAAGATTGGCATTCGTCCGTTCTATCTGCTTGAGCGCGGGGGTATCGCCGCGGATCTCTTCGATATGGCAGTCCTGCTTGACCTCATCCCCAAGGTCAAGAGGCTCCAAAAGGCGAATCACATTTTCATATTCCGCGTCGGGGATGGGAAACGGGATGGTCGCCACGCCATACTCAGGGTGTTGGCGGTTACACAATACTGCTTGAAATTGCATCTGCATCCTCCTTCACATTTTCATTTCGAAGGCAAAGCCCTCTGTCTGGCTTGGTTCGCCAGAGAACAAATCCTCCATAAATTTTGAGCCGCCAATTTCACAGGCGGCTTCAAAGGCTTTGTCGCTATTGGAAAACTGCTGTGCGGCATCGATTTTGAAAAGCGCCTCTCCGATGTGCGGAAAGGCGTGTTCATAAGATCCAATCTGAAGCTCTGCTTCCGGGGTGATCCGCATATAACGCCCTTTTTCTCCGCCGATGTAGTACAGCTTTCCGTTGCCGTTGAGACTGGTGATGGTATCCTCAACCCACTGGGAGGAACTGCCGGCCGTGACTGCCTTCCAGTATTCAAGTTCCTGTTTCTCCATGGTCATCCTCCTTAGTTATAGGTATCTTCATGTCGATATCCTCTACAAATAAAATGAGCGCCGAAGTATCCTGCGGTTCTTCGCTTTACATCATGGGATGCGAAAATGTCGTTTCTTCCTGATCCATTGCGCGTTGTACCCGCTGGTCGAGATCTGGGACAATATCAATAATCTGCTCCTGCGTGTCCTTCAGCATATTCTCTTGATCAAAAGTGATGTCGTACTGATGATCCAATGTGTCTTGGATACATCGATATATCTCCGTCAGCTGGTCCGGAGAAAAAAGCATTCTCTTATCGATGAGCCCACTCCGAACAGCAAAATCTTGTTTCGCAGCCTCATAATTACCAGCCATCTGATGTCCTTGGGTAACGGCAGCATGACCGTAACACCAATCCCATGTGATAAACTGGACACCAAATGAAGTGGGGTGGCCAACGAGAACTGTACCGTTGTAGTCTGCCAGGAGCTTATAGTGTTCATCCAATCCGTCCGCTTTGAGAACAGGCGCTTCTTCCATGAGACGCATATATTCCGAAACAGTGTACGCCGTGCTAATTACTTGATGCAGGGCATCGTTTTGCCCTTCTGTTATTACATCTGATTTGCTATATCTCACGCTACCAGTACCCATGACTTTACAAAGGGATTGACCCTCAAGTGATACTTGGAAGAAATCATCAGTCGGCTCGCTTGTGCTAAACCCACGATTCTGCAGTGCGATACGAATCTCCTGAAGATAGGCATTGTTCTGTTCTGATTTCTCTTGACTCATAGCGTTTCCCTCCTGTTCAAAACGCAAAAAAGGCCGACACTCACGAATGAATGTCGGCCTTCAAAAATATATTGACTATATTTTGGTCTGTATCACATTTTGATACAGACCACTTTTACAAGACACAAAAAATTAACAAATATTTTTTTGATTTTCGAGAAAAAACTCTGCCTGGAATCGAATTTTGGGCTGAATAACGGTGGAGTTTTAGTTCAAGTCCCTACCAACGGGGGGTAACACAGGAAAATATCTTTTTTTTGCACTTCAAAAAAAGGGCACGAAAAAACCCAGAAACCGTTGTGGTTACTGGGTTTTCCGGTGCAATATCTTTTTTGCTTGCACAATATGGTTGCGGGGGCAGGATTTGAACCTACGACCTTCGGGTTATGAGCCCGACGAGCTACCGAACTGCTCCACCCCGCGATATCTACTTTTGAGTGCTTATTTAGTATAGCATAGCAAAATAACGATGTCAAGCAGTTTCTTTTAAATATTTATGCGTAATCTTGCGGCAGGTTTCCCCGAAAAGTCTCTTTTTTCGGGAAAACCTGCCGGTTTTGCTTACCAGGCGGCGCAGGCGCCTTCGCATCGCGGCTCTGTGCCGCCGATCAAAGTGCCCTGTTCCGTTTTAAAGATCATCTGGCCTTTGCCAAAAGCGCCGGTGTTGATATCATAGCTCATTTTATGGCCGCTGGCCAGCAGCCCTTCCACCAGATGCTGGGGGAAGCCTGCTTCCACGCTGATGTTTTTGCCCTTTGTCCACTGCCAGCGGGGGGCGTCGATGCAGGCCTGAGGGTTCATGCCGCAATCGATATAGCGGGTGATCACCTGAACATGGCCCTGGGGCTGCATGAATCCGCCCATCACGCCGAAGGGGCCCACGGGCTTGCCGTTCTTTGTTAAAAAGCCCGGGATGATGGTGTGATAAGGCTTTTTGCCGGGGGCGGCCACATTGGCGTGGTTTGCATCCAGCGAGAACGATTTGCCGCGGTTCTGCATGGCGATGCCTGTGCCGGGGATGACGACGCCCGAACCAAAGCCCGCATAGTTGCTTTGGATATAAGAGATCATGTTCCCTTCGCGGTCGGCGGCGCACATATAAACCGTGCCGCTGTTGCGCGGGTCGCCGGGGAAGGGTTCCAGCGCTGTGCCGCCGATCAGCGCGCGGCGGCGGGCGGCATATTCGGGGGTGAGCAGTTCTTCGGGGCGAAGCGCCATATGGCGCGGGTCGGTGATATATTTCAGCCCGTCGCTGAAGGCCAGCTTGATGGCTTCGATCTGGCGGTGGGTGCCCAGCAGATCATCGGCGGGCGAAGGCTCGAAGCCGTTTAAGATATTCAGCGCCATCAGCGCCACAAGGCCCTGGCCGTTGGGGGGCAGTTCCCATACTTCATAGCCGTGATAGGCCGCGCTCAGGGGTTTGACCCATTCCACCTGATGGTTTGCCAGATCTTCTCTGGTCAAAAACCCGCCATAGCGGCGGCAGCATTCCACGATCTTTTCGGCGGTTTCGCCTTCATAAAGTTCGCGGCCGTTGGTTTTGGCGACTTTTTCCAAAGTTTCGCCCAGCGGTTTATTATAGAACAGTTCGCCCGGCGTGGGAACGCATCCGTTCGGCATAAAGGTGTTAAACCATTCTTCGAATTCCGGGCCGCAATCGGTGTTTTCACGCAGACGGGAGGCCATGGTTTCAATAGAAGTGCAGGTGATGGTGGCGATGGCCTGCCCCTCTTTGGCATAGCGGATGGCGGGGGCCAGAACTTCGCCCAGGCTCAGGCGGCCATGCTGCTGAACAAGCGCCGCCCAAGCGGCGGTCACGCCGGGAACCGTGATGGGTTTGGGGCCATAGGCGGGCATCTCATCATAGCCATCTTCAAGCATTTTTTCCAGCGTGAAGGCGCTGCCCATCACGCCGCTGGAATTCATGCCGTGGAGCCGGCCGTCGGGGGTGGAAAAAATGGCGAAAGCATCCCCGCCCGCGCCGTTTGTCTGGGGCTCTAAAACGATGGCACAGGCCGCCATGGCAACCACCGCGTCAAAAGCGTTGCCGCCTTTTTTCAGCATATCGATGCCGGCTTGCGCCGCAAGATGATTGGAGGTTGCGCACATCCCGTTTGCCGCATAGGTGGCATAACGGCGAGAGGGATAGGGATAGATGCGAGAGCTGTTCATTCTGTTTTCCCCTTTCGATTGTTCGGTAGCTTTATCATAGCGCGTTTCCCGGCGTTTGTATAGAATTTTATTCAGAAATTCATTGCCACTTTTGCGGTTTCATGTTACCCTATGGTTGAATTGCGGCGCGGCGCGCCGCGAAAGGGAAAAGAAGGGTGTTGCTGTTTGAAAAACAAGAGCTATGCGTTATGGAGCGCCTATGTGGTGGTGGCGGTGCTCATCGCGGCCATTGCGTTGTGCATCGTTTTTGAATGGCCTGTTTTCTGGGGGATCGCCGCCGGCTGCGCCGCGGCAGCTTTTTTTGTCTGGAAGCAGGGAAGTTCGATAAAAGAGCTTTGGAAAATGTCGGTTTCCCGCCTTTCCAATGTGAAGGGCATCTGTGTCATGCTGTTTTTCATCGGCGGAACCATCGGGTTTTGGATGGCCAGCGGCGTGATCGGCACCTTTGTTTATGGCGGGCTGAAATATCTTTCGGGGCTGAATATGGTTTTGGTGGCGTTTTTGCTTTGCAGCGCGCTTTCCTGCATTCTGGGCACAGCCATGGGAACCCTGAGCACCATGGGCGTGGTGTTCATCGGCATTGCGCAGGCGCTGGGCATCCATATGCCGCTGATGGCGGGCGCCGTGATTTCGGGCTGTTATCTGGCCGATCGAACCGCGCCGCTTTCGGCCGTTTTGAATCTGGTTTCTTCTATGACGGGCACGGATATGCCCGGCAACATTAAATATATGGGGCGCTATACCCTGATGGGCCTTGGCATTTGCAGCCTGTTTTATTATTGGGCGGGCCGGTCTTATGCGGGGGCAGATCTTTCGGGGGTAACACCGCTGCTTTCGCTTTTGAAAAGCTCTTATACCATCCACTGGCTGATGCTTCTGCCGCTGGTGCTGATGGTGCTGCTGGTGCTGGCGTTCCGGCGCAGCATCGTCACCTCGCTGCTGATCTCGCTGGGGGTCTCGGTGGCGCTGGCTTTTGCCATGACAGATCTTTCTTTCGCCGAAATGGCGCGGAATTTCGTTATGGGCTTTCATCCCGCCGATGCGCAGCTGGCCCGCGTGATCTCGGGCAGCGGTGTGCTTTCCATGGTCAATGTGATCCTCAGCGTGATTTTTTCCGCTGTGCTCAACGGGTTGATGGAAGGCGGCGGCATGATCAACCTGCTGCTGGATCGCTTGAACAAGCCTACCCAAAACGAAGGCCGCCTGATGGCGAACGCCGGGCTGACCAGCATTCTTTTGACCCTTGTCACCTGCAATCAGCCCATCTGCGCCATGGCCACGGGCATGTATTTCAGCCCGAAATTCGACGAGATGAAAATTACCCGCCGCGCGCTGGCCCACATCATTTCCGATAACGGCATCATCGTTTCGCCGCTGATCCCATGGAATGTCAACGCCATGATGGCGGTTTCCATCACGGGGGTGGCGGCGCTCCGCTTCGCGCCCTATTGCATGCTCTGCTATGTTTTGCCGATCTTCACCTGGATCAATATGATGCGCGCTTCACGCATTTCAAAAAAAGAAAGGCCCGCCCCCGAGAAAGCGGGCGTCTGAGTTTGCGCTTTTAAAAGCCGCCGCCCGATGCGGCGGCTTTTTTGCTGGCGCGGCGATCACGCCCCGAAGGGTTTTTCGGGGTTTTTCTTTTGCCGGGGCGGAAATATTTGTAAATTCCCCGCGGAAGGAGTAAAATGGGCAATAACAATGAAACGGGTTAAAAAAAGACGGCGGGAGGAAAACCATGAGCGAAAGAGTTGAGCGCATCAGCGCGTTTTACGGCAAAGGCGGCGAAGACGCGCGATTGACCAAAAGCAGGCATGGTCGGCTGGAATATCTGACGACGATGCATTATATCCACCGCTTTGCCCAGCCCGGCGCGGCCATTCTGGAGATCGGCGCCGGCACAGGCCGATATTCCATCGCCCTTGCGCGGGAAGGGTATGAGGTGACGGCGGTGGAGCTGGTGGAGCAGAACCTCGCTGTTTTGAAGCAGAACGGCGGGGCTTTGGGGAATCTGCACGCCTTCCGGGGCGATGCGCTGGATCTGGGCAGGTTTGCGGAAAACAGCTTCGATATGACCCTGGTGCTCGGGCCGCTTTATCATCTTTATGAAGCGGAAGAGGTGCATCGGGCGCTGGAAGAAGCCATTCGCGTCACCAAAAAAGGCGGCGTGATCTTTGCGGCCTTTCTGTCTGTTCATGCCATTTTGTTCAATAACTATTTGCAGGGGAACCTTGCGGCGGGGCTTGAAGAAAATTTCGATGAACATTACGGCGTGAAACATTTTGAAGAACAGCTTTTCACCGGATATGACATCGCGCAGTTCGAACAGATGATCAGGCGGGAAAAGGTTCAATATCTCACCACCGCGTCGGCAGACAGCATCCTTGAACTTGCCGAGCACCGCAGCGATTTTCAGATGTCCGATGAAGAATTCGAACGCTTTGCGCAGTATCATCTTGCCACCTGCGAAAAGCGCGAGCTGCTGGCGAGCGCAAGCCATCTGCTCTGCCTTTGCAGAAAAATGCCTTAGGGGCAAAAAGGGGGGAAACCTGTTGGAGATCGAAGCATTATCCACCCGTTTCAAGGTGAAGAAAATAACGGAAGAAGAGATCCCCGCGGTTTTGCGGCTTTGCCGGGGGAACCCGCTTTATTATGAATATTGCCCGCCGGCGGCCAGCGCCGAAAGTATTCGGGCGGATCTTGCGGCTTTGCCGCCCTGCAAAACACCGGAAGAAAAAGAATATGTGGGGTTTTATGAAAACGGCCGTCTGGCCGCCGTGATGGATCTGATCAGCCGCTATCCCGATGAGGAAACGGCGTTCATCGGCTTTTTTATGGTGGATCGGGCGTTTCAATCGGCGGGGGTGGGCTCTGCCATCATCGCGGAAGCCCTGAGCGCCCTTGAGACCATGGGCTTTCAAAAAGCACGGCTGTGCTATGTGAAGGGCAACCGCCAATCAAAGGCTTTTTGGGAAAAGAACCGTTTTATGCCCACAGGGGTCGAGGTGCCAAAAGAACATTACACCGTTGTTGTGATGGAAAGGCTTTTATAACGGGGCGCCGCTTTTTGCTTTGAGAAATTTTGAAGGCCCGGCAGAAAAATCTGCCGGGCTTTTTTGCAGCGCCGTTCAAAGAAAAAACGGGCTTTATTTTGATCGTGCGGTTCCCGTGAACCGACCCGTTTTTGCGGGAAGAAGCTGCTTTTGGGGAATGACGGGCTGTTTTCACAGGGAAAAAAGGCATTTTGCGCCGTGTGCTGAAGGGCGGTCAGGAATCCAGCTCTGCCAGAAGATCCGGGAAGAGGGAAAGGCTGCGGCGCAGAATGCCGTGCATCTGGGCGATGGCCACGCCATAGTTGGTGAAAGGCAGGCCGGCTTCCTGCGCACGGGCCATGCGGGTTTGCAGCTCGCGTTCGTTGAGCATACAGCCGCCGCAGTGGAGCGCGAGGGCATAGGGGGAAAGATCTTCCGGAAAGTCTCCGCCCGAAGTGAAGGCAAAGCGCACATCGGCCTTTGTATAACCGCGGATCCACGCGGGCAGCTTGACTGTGCCGATATCATCGCACTGGCGGTGATGCGTGCAGCCTTCGGCGATGAGCACGGTGTCGCCGTCGCGCAGTTTGGCCAGCTGCGCCGCGCCGCGAACGGCGGTGTGCAGGCCGCCTTTGCTGCGCATCATGAGGATCGAAAAAGAGGTCAGCGGCACAGCGGGCGGCACGGCCGAAGCCACCTTGGGGAAGACCTGAGAATCTGTAATGACGAGGCTGGGCGGGGCGGCAAGGCGCGCCAAAGCCTGGGGCAGCTCTTCATCCCGCGCGACAAGGGCCATGGCCCCGGCATCGAGGATATCGCGCAGCACCTGCTGCTGGGGCAGGATCAGGCGGCCCTTGGGCGCGGCGGAATCGATGGGCACCACCAGCACCGCCGTGTCGCCCGGGGCCAGCAGATCGCCGATGGGGCGGCGGGGGGCGTTCACATCGCGGCAAAGGCGGCCCAGCTTTTCTTTGAGGGCGAAAACATTTTCGCAGGTCTTCGCGCTGAGATAGAGGGCGTGTTCCGTTTCGGGCGGCGGGGAAGAAAGAAGATCGGCCTTATTGAAGGCGATCACATAGGGGATGCCCCGGGCCTGAAACAGGCTCAGCAGCTCGGAATCCTGTTTTTGCAGCCCGCGGGCGGCATCCGCCACCAAAACGGCGATGTCGGTGTAGCCAAGGGCCTGTTTTGCGCGCTCGATGCGTTGGGCGCCCAGGCTGCCCTCATCATCGATGCCCGGTGTATCCACGATGACCACGGGGCCAAGGGGCAGCAACTCCATGGCCTTTTTAACAGGGTCGGTGGTCGTGCCGCGCACATCGGAAACGATCGAGAGATTCTGCCCCGTCACCGCGTTGACAACGCTGGATTTGCCCGCGTTGCGCAGGCCGAAAAAGCCGATGTGGATGCGGTGGGCAGAGACGGTGTCGTTCAAACTCATGGGATTGCCTCCTTAGAAGCGGAAATCGCGGCGGTTGGAAGCGCGGATGGCCGCAATGTTTTCGCGCGCCACGGCCCGGGCTTTTTCGTTGGGGATCTTTTGCAGCTCTTGCTCGATGAGCGGGAAGCCCAGCGCCCGCGTTTTTTCAGAGGCGTAGTCTGTGAGATATTCGCACAGCGTCATCAGCGCGTTGGGGTGGCAGCAGTTCTGGATCTGCCCGGTCTTGCAAAGGGCCATGAAGCGGTCGCCTGTGCGGCCTTCGCGGTAGCAGGCTGTGCAGAACGAGGGGATATAGCCCAGCTCCATCAGCCAGCGCACGACTTCATCCAGCGTTCGCTGGTCGGAAACATCGAACTGTTCGGAATCATGGGGGCGCTCTTCTTCGGTATAGCCGCCCACAGAGGTGCGGGAAGCGCCGCTGATCTGGGAAATGCCGAGGGAGAGCACCTTTTCGCGCACAGCCTGACTTTCGCGCGTGGAGATGATCATGCCGGTATAGGGCACCGCCAGGCGGATGCAGACCACCAGTTTTTCGAACATTTCATCGGAAATGCCGTTATCGAAAACGGCCGGGTCGATATCATCCGCGCGCTTGACGCGGGGAACGCTGATCGTATGGGGGCCGACGCCGTGAACGGCTTCCAGATGCTCCGCGTGCATGAGCAGGCCCGCGAATTCATAGCGGTAGCGCTCAAGGCCGAACAGCACGCCGATGCCCACATCGTCGATCCCGCCTTCCATCGCGCGATCCATCGCCTCTGTGTGATAGGCGTAATCATGCTTCGGGCCGGTGGGGTGAAGCGTGAGATAGCTTTCGCGGTGATAGGTTTCCTGAAAGAGGATATAGGTGCCGATGCCGGCTTCTTTCAGCCTGCGGTAATTTTCAACGGTGGTGGCCGCGATGTTCACATTCACGCGACGGATCGCGCCGTTTTTATGCTGGATGCCGTAGATCGTTTCGATGCATTCGAGAATATATTCGATGGGGTTGTTCACAGGGTCTTCGCCCGCTTCGATGGCAAGGCGCTTGTGGCCCATATCCTGCAAAGCGATCACCTCGCGGCGAACCTCTTCCTGCGTCAGCTTCTTGCGGGCGATATGCTTGTTTTTCAGGTGATAGGGGCAGTAAAGGCAGCCGTTGACGCAATAGTTCGAAAGATAAAGCGGGGCAAACATGACGATGCGGTTGCCATAGAAGGCCAGCTTGATCTCTTCGGCAAGGCGATACATTTCAGCCACTTTTTCGGGGATGTCGCAGGCCAGCAGAACGCTGGCTTCGCGGTGGGTGAGCCCGCGGCAGGTATAGCCCGCTGCGGTTTTCACAGGGCGGGCCTTTTCGAGGATCTGATCGATCAAAGGCAGGTTATGCTTGTTTTCATCGGCATAGGCCAGGGTGGCGAGAATTTCTTCATCGCTGATAAATTCTTCGGCGCGGAGGGATTTTGGATCGTACATAAGGTGCTCCTTTCAGAATTTCGGGTCAGATCGTGTCTTCCCCGTCAATTTTCGTGTCGCCGCGGTCCACCGCAAGGGTGCAGCCGATGGCGGCCATTCGGCGTTCCAAACAGCCGCGGCATTCCGCGGCCTCTTCGCCGGTGCAGATCTTGCCTTCATAAAGCTCATATTTTTTCCGCACAGCCTGTGGAGAAAGATTCGGCATCACCACATTCGCGCCCGCAAGGATCCCCAGTTCCCGGCCGCGGGGGTGGGCTGTGCCGAGGGCGGTGGTGGCGGGCAGCAGCATGCCGGGGGATTGCAGCCGCAGAATCGAGAGCAGATAGCAGGTTTCTTCCAGCGTGCCGGGCGGGCAATCGGCGAAGGGGGTCGCACCGTGGGGCAGGAAAGGGCCGATGCCGCACATGGCGGGGTGGAACTCTTCCACAAATTTCAGGTTTTCCGCCATGGAGGCGGTGGTTTGACCCGGCGCGCCCACAAGAAAGCCGCAGCCTGTCTGATAGCCGAGATCGCGCAGATCCAGCAGGCAGCGCATGCGGTTTTCAAAGGTCTGTGCCGGCGGATGCAGAAGGGCATATTGGGTTTTATCTGCGGTTTCATGGCGCAGCAGGTAGCGATCGGCCCCCGCGGCGCGCAGGCGGCGGTAGCTTTCGCGGGAACGCTCGCCGAGAGAAAGCGTAACGGCGCAATCGGGGTGTTCCGCCTTGATCTGCGCGATCAGCGGTTCCAGCCGGTCATCCGTGAAATAATCGTCTTCGCCGCCCTGAAGCACGAAGGTGCGAAAGCCCAGAGCATAGCCGGTGCGGCAGCAGCCGAGGATCTCGTCTTCTGTCAGCCGGTAGCGGGCCGCGCCGCCGTTGCTGCGCCGGATGCCGCAATAGAGGCAGTCGCAGCGGCAAAAGCTGCTGATCTCGATGAGGCCGCGGGTATAAATGCCGTTGCCGAAAACGCGCTGCCGGATCCGCGAGGCTTTTTCTGCCAGCAGGGCGGCGGTTTCATCGCTGCGCCCTTCCAGCAGCGCTTCATATTCGGCGCGGGTCAGGGTGTGTGTGCGCTCCAGTTTTTCAATCAGCGTCTTCATGTGAGATCACTCCGGAATAGGCGGTTTTGACACTGACGCCGGGCAGACGGCCGATCTTGCCCGAAAGGGCCGAGATCGCATCCTGCGGGGCATCGATGGCGATGGAAACGATGCTGAGGTTTCGCTGGCGGTAAGGCAGGCCCATGCGGCCGATGATATAGCGGCCATATTCATGGAGCAGGGCGTTGAGCGGCTCCACCGAATCGAGGTTTTCGACGATGATGCCCATGAGGGCGATTCTGGTTTCCATATCGATCGTTCCTTTCTGTGATAAAAATATAAAAAAACGGCTGCACCCTCAAAAAAGGCGCAGCCGTATTGCTGATGGCTTTGGCGCAGCTTTCACGCAGGGCGCTTTCGCGCGCTTTGTGTCAGAGTGACATGCTTATCATACAGAACAGGCAGAAAAATTGCAAGAAGATTTTAAACAGATTTCAAAAGCAGGGTGGTGGGAAAACGGCTTCCGCCCGCGGCGGAGAAAACGGGGTGAGATCACGGGGTGACGGGGCGGGCGGCGATGGCCCGCTGAAGGGCTTCATAAAGCTTCTGCGGATCGATGGGCTTGGGCAAATGGCCGTTCATGCCCGCATCCAGACATTTTTGCACATCCCCCGAAAAAGCGTCGGCTGTCATGGCCAGAATGGGGATGGCGGCCGCATCCGCGCGGCTCAAAGCGCGGATCTTGCGGGTGGCCTGATAGCCATCCATCACGGGCATGCGCAGATCCATCAGGATGGCATCGTAAAAACCAAGGGGCGAAGCGGCGAATTTTTCAAGGCCCAGTCTGCCGTTTTCAGCGATCTCCACCAGCGCGCCCTGCTGTTCCAGAAGGGTCTGCGCGATCTCTTGATTCAGCGGATGATCTTCACAAAGCAAGATATGCCTGCCGCGCAGGATGACGGAACCCGCGGCGGCCAGAGCGGCTTGGGCGGGCGGCGCAGGCGCTTTGGCCGTGACGGCGGGAAATTCCAGACAAACATGAAAATAGGTTCCCTCATGGGGGGCGCTTCTCACAAAAATGGTGCCGTCCATCAGATCCACCAGTTTTTTCACGATGGCAAGGCCCAGCCCCGAACCGCGTTTATCGGAATTATCGTCGCGGCCTTCCTGCGAAAATGGGTCGAACAACACTTTTTGAAATTCGGCGCTCATGCCCACGCCGGTGTCGCTGATATGATGCTCGATGCGGATGCGGCCGGAGGGCAGGGGCGCGTCGGTGATGCGATAGGTGATAGTGCCGCCTTCGGGCGTATATTTCACCGCGTTGGAAAGCAGGTTGAAAATGATCTGGTTGATGCGCAGCTTATCGACAACGGGGATAAGATCGGTGCGCGCATGGGTTTCATCCAAAACGAAATGCTGGTTTTTTTCGGCGCAAAGCGGCAGGATCACCGCATCCAGATAATCGTTGAATTCTTCCAGAGGATAGGGCTCGGGGTTCAATTCGATGCGGTTGCTTTCGGCCTTGGCCATATCCAGAACATCGTTGATGAGCCCCAGCAGAAACTGGGAGGATTTATCGATCTTGGCAAGGCAGTCGGCTGTGCGCGGCGGGTTTTGCTGTTCCTGCGCCAGATAAGTCATGCCGATGATGCCGTTGAGGGGCGTTCGCATATCGTGGCTCATGCGGGATAAGAAATCGGTTTTGGAGGCGCTGGCCAGGGTGGCTTCGCGGCGCAGCTGCTTTTCGGCTTCCAGCTGGGCGGTCAGTTCGGCGTTGAGCCGCACCTCTTCGCTCACATCGTGATAAGTGGCATAAAACACGCGGCCTTCGGGCGTGATCTCGCGCAGGCGCACTTCTTCTTTGATCCAGTAATATTTTCCGCCCGCGCCCAGGGTGCGATAATTTTCCACCGTGAAGCGTTCGGAAGAAAAATTGAGCCGGAAGGTCTCTTTGACCCGCGCAAGATCATCGGGATGCACACCGATGAACGCATCTTGATGATAAGAGGCCACAAGCCGCTCTGCCGAAGGAGAAATTTGAGAAAAATCGTTTGGCTCGGGCGCGAACCCCAGCAGGCGGAACAGCTGGCGGTTGACATATTCGATGGAAAGATGTTCGGGATCGGGCATATGCAAAACGCTGATGCCGCTGGTGATCGAATCCATGATATCGCGGATGCGGTCGGTTTCAGCCTTGGCTTTTTCAAGCTCTTTCAGCTGCCGCAGCGAAGCTTCGGTCACATCCGATTCCACCACAAGAATGGTGTCGCGATCGCCGCCGAGATAAAAATGCTGGAACCTGCGGTAGCGCACGGCGCCGCCGTATTCAGGCGGGCATTCGCGCAGCGTGAACTGGAAAGCCTGCCCCTGATCCATCAGCGGGCGATAGTGGTCGGGGTCGCTATATAAAGAATAGGCCTCGCGGTCATCGGGGTGGATCCATTGTTCCACGGCGCGGCGGCGGAAAGCATGAAGATCATAAACGGCGCCGGGGGCCGGCAGCAGGCTGCGGTAATGGGCGGGCAGCGTTTCACCCAGAAAATAAGCTTCCACCGTTTCATCTTTCAGGTGGATGAGCGCGATGAGATCATATTCCTGACTGGTGATGATATTTAAAATCTCTTCACGGCGTTTTTCTCTTGAAATATCCACGGAATAGGCAACGCCTTCCACATCGCCGGTGTCGGGGTTGGCGAGAAGATTGAGATACAGGCGGATCCAAATAGGAGGAGCGCCTTCATTTTCGCGCAGATATTCCACGCTGCGGCTGGCAGCGCCGGCTTGAAAATCGTTTATCAGGGCGGCGCGGTTGAAAACAGAAAGGAACTGTTGGCGGGCGGCAGGGTCGATCATTCTCGAAGCGACGCCGCCGAAAAAGGCATCCACGGTTTTGGCGTGGAAGATCTTATTGGTGGCGGGCGACAGGCCATGGCCCGAATGGCAGAGATTGGCGGTCAGGTTCAGCTGAAGGCTGCCCACCGCCTGGGGGTTGGCGGCCAGAAGCGATTGCATGGCGCCGCGAAACTTTTTGCGTTCCTGCTGCTGCGCTTCCACCGTGGCGGTGATATCCACGATCACCACATAAAACCAGCGCTTTCCGTCGGCATCGGTGACGATATGCCCCTCGTCATGCACCCAGATGAGCGAACCGTCTTTGCGCTCGATGCGATATTCACAGCGGTCGAAGGGGCCGCGGCGAATTTGCTCGTTGACTTCTTCCAATACGCGGCGGCGGTCTTCTTTATAAACCATCTGTGAAAAACGGTTCTCAAACTTTTTGAGGAATTCTTCTTTGGTATAACCCAAAAGCGAAAGCATATTTTCGCTGAGATAAGAAAACTGCTCATCTTCTTCGGCGGAATAAGAAAAAATGCCGCCGGGGGAATATTGCAGGATCGCTTCCATCGATTTGGCATATTGCTCATAAGAATCATCGCGGCTTTGGCGCAGCGACAGGATGGCCAAATCTTTTTCGATGGTGGCGCAGGCTTCTTCCACCAGGGGGCGGACGGATGCTTCCTGCAAGGTTCCGCTGCGGCTGAGCAGGCATAAAGCGCCGAAAAACGAACCGTCATCCCAGCGCAGGGGGATGCCGCAATATTGGGCGAAAGAAGCCGCGCAGGCCGAAAAAGGAGATTGTTTCCACAGCTCGGAAGAGCTTAGCAGAAAACGGTTGAGCCCGACGACATTTTCGCAGAAACTGCCTGTGCCGAAGGAAAACCGCGCGCCCACCGCATATTCCGCGATCTCATCGCCGCTGTGCAGAAAGGAAACGGCGCTGCGATCGGTTATCCTTATCACATAACCTGCCGAAGCCCCTGTCATGCCCAGCAGAAGATCCAGCGAACGCTGCCAGCCGGCGGCCACCGGGGAAGAAACTTGGGGGCGGCCGCTTCCGGTGACGGGGACGGTGTGAAATTTTTGATCCTGGCGCACAAAAACCTCTGCCGTATCAAAGCTGTTGAGGCCCTCCACAAGCATTTTCTTTTCGGCAGAGGGATCAAAGACGGAACCGCTGCGTTTTTCCACCGTGCGCACCTCCTTGCAAACAAAAATAGCGGCGGCGACCCGCCCGCAATAGAACGATCGCTTGAAAGACGCATGAAGCGCCTGAAAGATTGCACCGGATGAGAGACTAAAGAAGAAGCGGTATCATTAAGAAAATAGTAGCATTCCATGCCCTGTTTTACAACAATAATTCGCAAATAAAATCAGAAAAATCATTGAAAAACCGCGATTTTTCCAGCGTTTTACACCGGAGAAATCGCGGTAAGAAAGAAAACGGAGCATGCGCCCGATGCTTATTTGGCGTGGGCGGCGGCTGCGCGCCTGAGCGCCGCAAACAGCAGCACCAGCGCCGCGGTGATGAGGGTGTGGCTGATGCCCGCCACGCCCGAGATCGCGGCAGAAGCGCCGGCCGAAAGCTCTTTGCCCAGCACTTCCAACACGCCGCGCAGAAGGAATATCGCCGCCATCAGCGGCAGGCCCGCGAGATAAAGCGGCAAAAACGCCCGAAAGGTTTTTTGCGAAGACAGATCGAGCCGGTCGGCATAAAGCCCGAGGATCAGGAAGAAAAGCGTGCCCAGCGCAAACAGGTGAACATGGGGCAGCGCCAGCACTGTTTTACCCGAAAAGCCCTGAAATTTTGTGAATTCGCGGTAAAAAACGCCGCAGGCAAGGGCCGCAATGGCAAAAACAAACGATAAATTCAGATATTTTTTCATTTTGCGCGTGATCCTTTCATATCAAAATAACCCAGCAGCACCGCCCACACATAGGCGCAGGTTTTCGGCAGCATCAGCGCGCCCACGGGCGGGAACCGATCGGCGAAAAGCACCACAGGCAGATAGCAGGCAAAGCTGACGAGGATGGCCGTTGACATATGCCGGAACGCCCGGTCGTTCTGTTTGCGCGATTCCCTGTAAAACAGCAGCAAAATCACAAGGCCGAGGATCGTGAAGGGGATGTTGCGGTAAATGCCCCAGGAAAGCGGGGGAGCCGCGGAAAGCCACCGGTTCTGGGGGAAGAAGCAGAGAACGACGCGGCAGACGGCCAGAAGCCACACGGCGGCGGTGAGGACGCGGCGGCCCGTAATGCGGTAACGCTTGCGCCACACCAGATAAAGCAGCACATAGAACACCGTCATGGTCACAGAAGTGACCCATTTGCCAATGCCCAGCGCCACGGTATGCCGGGCGAGGCCGTCGGTGGTGAGCGCCATCACGCGGGGCACCAGATGGAAGGCATCGCCCGCCCCCAAAACAACGGCCATGATGCCGAACAGGCGGTATTGCGCGTTGCCGCGGCTTTGGCAGATCATTATAATGCCCAAAGTGAGAACCGTGAGAAGATAAGCAATGTCAAAAACAGATTCGCCGATCGCCATAAAAATCAATTCCTTTCGTTTTAAAAATTGAGATGCGGCTTTGCAAAAGAGCAAAGCCCGTTATTGGGAAAGCGTGTCATCGCTTTTGCCGTAAGTAAGAAATTTTTGCCAGAACGACAGCCCCGCCAGCGCCAGCGCGCAGCCAAGGCCGCTGTAAAACACCGCGAGAAACCGCGCCGGCGCAAGCCCCGAGCTTCTGAGCCAAAGACCGCCGCCCATCATCAACGCCATGATGAGATAAGATTTTTTATCGAAAAAATGCCAGAACGGCTTGGTCTTTTGGGCGAAGGCGCGGATGCGGCGGGCGTGTTTGCGGCTCATGCCGAGAAACATCAGCCCGAAAGCCAGGAACACGGAAAGGGAAAGCAGAACCGAAACAGGCGAAAGGATTTTTGCTTCGCCATAGGCCAAAAAGCCGATGCGGGCGACATTCCACCCGGCGGCCAGCCACACGCTGCCGGCGATGGCCAGAAGCGTTTGCTTTTTAACATGGAAATGAGGGCAGTCAGACATGAGGGTACCTCCCGAACAAGCGAATGAACATTGTTCACTTTGATGATAAAAAAAGAGCAACAAGCAAAATAAGCGAAAAACAAGAAAACAAAAAAGCAAATTGAAAAACTTTGAAGGGCGAAAAAGCGCGAAGGGGAAGCGCCGAAGGCTATCGCGCTCACCGCGCCAGCTTTTGGATCACGCAGATCAAAAACTCGCAATCTGCCGCACCGCGCAGGCCCAAAGAAAGCAGATGATCGAAAACAAACCCCACGAAGCGTTCTCTGGTGAAAGTTTCATCGAACAGCTGCGGCGGAAAAGCGGGGTCGGCTTCCAGCGCGCCGAGAAGCGTTTGGCGGATATGATCGAAATAGTGGTTCATGGCGCGGCGCCCGTCGCTTTTTTCGGCTTGGCCGAATGCCGCCGTATGCTGGCGGAAAAACGAAGGATATTCCGCGCACCCGTTGCGGATGCAGGAAAACACCCAGCGCACGCTTTCGCAAAAACCGGAAGGCTGCCGGCTGCCTTTTGTCAGCTGAAAGATCGATTCCCAGATCTTGCCCACCGTGGCGCTGATCAAAGCCGCCTTGGAAGGGAAATAGCGGTAAACACAGCCCACCGAAACGCCGCATTCCTTGGCGATGCTGCGGATATTCAGCGATTTCAGCCCCTCTTCGGAAGCGAATTTTAAGCTTGCCCGAAGAAGCGCTTCTTCGGAGGTGGCAGCATGATTCATCAAATCACCTCATCAACATGAACTATGTTCAGTATAGCATGTCTTTTACCGCTGTCAAGAAAAATCGAAAAAAGAAGAAAAAATTTTTTCGGGCGCAAAGCCCGAACCGAAAAAGCCCACTATTCGGCGCGGCGGCGGGCGGAAAGAGAGCCGAAACGGCCGGAGCGCGGGCTTCCGCGGCGCATGGAAAGGCTTGGGAAAGGCGGCAGCAAGCCGCGCGCCGCCCCTCCTGCCCGCCAGCAGTCGGCGGCAAAGCGGGCGGAAAAACCGGATTCTTGAAATCTGAAACACAATTTTAATAAAAATGTTCTATAATCTTTCTAACTGTCATGCCGCCGGAAAAACGAGACTTCCCGCCGCGCACGCGCGGGCGGTTCCGGCGGCGGAATTTCCAATTTTTTATTTTTGGATGCAACACTTTGATCCTGCCGTTCGTTATCCAGACAGAAAGGGGGGAAAACCTTTGTGGGAAGAACTTTATGAAGCACACTACAGGGAACTGATCGCCTATGGGGCTCACATAAGCGGCAGCAGAGAGCTGGCAGAAGACCTGGTGCAGGAAACCTTTATCAAGGCGCTGATGAACACGGAAACCGTGGAGGATCTATCCCCGAGTAAACGGCGGGCGTGGCTTTACCGAACTTTCAAAAACCTGTTTTTCGACCGCTGCCGCCGGGCGGCGCTCGAAAACGAATATGAGCAGAGCCTGCGGCCCGAATGTTCAGAAGATCGCGGAATATTGGAAATTGAAAACGCCATGCTTCTGCAAAGCATCAACCCCCGGGATCGGGCAATTTTTCAGCTTCGCTATTTTGATGGCTACACCGCCGAAGAAATAGCCGGGATGATGAATCTTCCTTCGGGAACGATCCGATCCAGGTTATCCCGCAGCCGCAAATATTTAAAAGAACAACTGCAGCCGAACGGAGGAAAATGATATGGCTAAAAAATGGATGATCAACTGCGCAAGCTGCGATGCGAAAAAGCTTCAGGAAGAAAGCTACAGCAGTTATTTGGAAATCGAAAACGCCATGCTTCTGCAAAGCATCGACCCCCGTGATCGGGCAGATTTTCAGCTTCACTGTTTCAATGCTGCATCGCCGAAGGAATAGCCCGAATGATGAATCTTCCTTCGGAAACGATCTGATTGAAGTTATCCGGCAGCCGCAAAGATTGAAAAGAACAACCGCAACTGAATGGAGGAAAATAATATGGCTAAAAAATTGATGATCAACTGCGCAAGCTGCGATGCAAGAAAGATCCGGGAAGAAAACTACAGCGATTATGAGGCGATCACCGTCAACTGCGCCACCCTTCTCACCAGCCCCGAAGGAAAGGCTGTGATGAACAGGCTGCCCTTCGCCCTCAACTGCGCCAATGTGATGGAAGTGGAAGGCAATGTGGATTTCCGCACCGTCAACGGCAGCGGCGAGATCCAAAGCGGCGATGCGATTCCCGAAACAAAGTTTTATATGGTCGTCAATGGCGCGCTGACCATCGGCCCCAACACCCAGAAACAGCTGGCGCAATGCGTGGGCATGACCATCAACGGCTCGCTGACCTGCCCCGACAGCGTTTATTCCACCCTCACCGGGGTGAAGGTCAATGGTTCTACCGCCTGTTATCCCGATGGCGCGATCCTTCTCAAACGCAGCGCGGTCATCGACAGCCTCTTTGCCCTGCGCGCCAAAAACAACCTTTATTGGTCCGGCAGACGCATGATCATGGTGGATGCGCAGCTGGACGCGGAAGCGCTGAAGAACAAGGGCGTTTCTTTCAGCACCAGAGAAGTGATTATTGCCCGATCGAAGGTGGAAGAACTGGTGGAACTGATCGATGAAAAAGCGGAAATCATCATTGTTCCCGATGGAACCGCGGTGGTGCAGGATGACATCACGCTGGATGAAACCACCCTGCGGCGCTATGGCCGAAAGCTGTATGTGCTGGGGGATGTAACGGTTCCCGAACAGGCAGAGATTCTGGATGAACTGGAATATCTGAACATCCGCGGCGATGCGCGGGTGCCCCGGGAACTCAAGGAAAAGTTTCTGACGCGATTGACGGAAATTGACGGCGAAGTGAAGATCGCAAAGCCCAGAGGCGCGGCTTTTGAAGACCGGCCTTTCCTGAAGATCACCAGATGGATGCTGGAGCAGCAGCCCATGGGCATCGATGTGAGCGATTGCGCCGTTGTGAAGATCGCCGAGGATATTCCGAAGGAACTGATCGCGGAACGCCTGCATATTGAAGATTGCGCCATTGTCAAATGCAGCGAGGAACAGGAAGACGCCGTTGCCATGATCTGCGAAGATGTGGCCCAGATCGGCGGCGGGGGCGGCGAAGAGGGCACGGGCATCGGCGACACCATCAAGGCCGCGCTGGGCGGCATCAAGGGCGCGCTGGATACAAAGATCATCAACGCATCGGAATATGTGCTGTAACCCCGCTGCCTGCGAAAAAATGTGAGAAGATTTTTTATTGCGAAAAAGAAGAGCAGCCGATCTTTCGGCTGCTCTTTTTCTGTTTGGATAGGGCCGGCGAAACGGGAAAAATTAGACCTTGCGTTCCCACAGGCCGTCTGTGCAAAGGATATCGGCCATGCCGCGCACCATGCGGTCAACCATTTTTTCGCCTTTTTCTTTGGTGGCAAGATAAGAATTGCCCATCACGCCGTTTTCGGTGTGAGATTCCATGCGATGGAAGGTATGCAGGATATCATCGTCTTCGGGGGCGAAATCATAGCCCGGGTTGCCTTTGATGGAATGATAACCCTCATCCACCAGATCTTCATCGATGGCCAGCATCAGCGAGGTTTCGCCTTCGCAGGCGTGGATCATGCCGCTTTGGCTTTCCAGAACATCGCTTTGCGCGGTGGGGTCGCCTTTCCAATAGCCGGTGAGATAAACGGGGAAGCCCAGCGTTTCATTGATCTCGATGAGGGCCGCTTCGGTGGGGGCCACATTGCCGCCGTGGCCGTTGACGAGAACAATTTTGCGAAAACCGTGGGCGGCGATGCTGCAGCAGTAATCTTTGAGCATCAGCATATAGGTGGAAGGCTTTAAGGTGAGCGAGCCGGAAAAACTCATGTGGTGGGTGGAATTGGCCACGGCGATGGTGGGGGCCACGATGCAGACCTGACCGCGGGAGCAAAGCTCCTGAGCGATTTTTTCACTCATGGCGGTGGCCATCAGCGCGTCGCATCCCACGGGAAGATGGGGGCCATGCTGTTCGGTGGAACCCAGCGGCACCAGCACAATGGCGCCCACTTCCGCCAGCTCTTTCAATTCGGGGGAACGCAGATTATCCCAGCGTATGGTATTTTTCATAGGGCAAAACTCCTTTTTTGGTTTGAGAAATCGCGAATGTTATGCTTTTTTGGGCGCTTTTTTCAAAACAACGCCGTTTTTCACACCATTGGCCACGCCGTTTTCAACAGCCACCGCGCCGTTGACGATCACGGTCTGGATGCCTTGGTTTTTGCGGAAGGGGTGCAGATAATCGCTGCACGCCTTCAGGGCGGCATAATCGAACACGCAAAGATCGGCGTGAGCGCCTTCCTTCACCAGACCGATGCCTTCGATGCCGCTCATTTCGGCGGGCAGGCCGGTGATGTTATGGATGGCCTGCTCTAAACTGCAGAAGCCGTGGTCGCGGATCAGGCGCAGATGTTCCACCATGGTGGAAGTGCCGCGGGGATGGCCGCCGCCCACCTGATCTTCCGAAAAATGCTTGGGATAATTCGACCAGTCGCTGCCCGCCATCACATAGGGGTGGCGCAGCAGGCGCAGCATATCCGATTCATTCTGCGAAAAATAGATGCCCTGGGCCACACCGTCGTTTGCGATGAGCAGATCATAGCAGACATCATAAGGATCTTTCTTTTCTTCCCGGGCGATCTGGGCAATGGTTTTGCCCACATATTGCGGCGTTTTGGCGCAGCCCGCCATCAAAGTGCCTTCAAAGCCCGCGGCCATCAGGTTGCTGTCGAATTCTTCGCGCTCATGCTCGATGGAATAAGTGACCTTGCGGCGGTATTCGGGGTTTTTCAGGTTTTCCACCAGCGCGGCTTCGCCATCCACATGGAATTTCGGGGGGATGCAGCTGATGAACGGGGCGCTGCCGGCCAGATAGGGATATTGATCGGCGCGCACTTTCACGCCGCGGGCGTTGGCGTTTTCCATGGCCTCGATCACCTTGACGGAAAGGCCCTCGTTTTCTTTGCCGATGACTTTCACATGGGAGATCACCACGGGGATGCCCGCTTTTTCACCGATATTGATGGCTTCTTCCACCGATTCCACCACATTGCCGCTTTCGCCGCGGATATGGGAAGCATAGCTGCCGCCATATTCGCCAACGACTTTGGCCAGTTCCACCAGCTCTTCTTCGCCGGCATAAACCGAGGGGGCATAAACAAGGCCCGTGGTGAAGCCCAGATAGCCGCATTCCATGGCCTGACGCATCCAGTTTTTCATTTCTTCCATCTGCGCGGGGGTGGGCTTTTCGGCGCTGAAGCCCATCACGCGGCCGCGCACATTGCCCTGACCCACATAAAGGGCGATGTTGTTGCCATATTTCCGCTGAGAAACATAACCCATGAAGCTTTCAAAAGAATCGGTGACGGCTTTCATTTTTTCAAAATCTTCTTTGGAAAGCCCCAGCTTGGCTTCTTCGGCGCCGCCTTCATAATAGGGGGCGGGGCCTGTTCCGCATTGGCCCGTGATCTCGGTGGTCACGCCCTGTTCCAGATAATTGTAGCAGTCGGGATCCAGCAGCATGGTGTTATCGGAATGGCCGTGATAATCGATAAAGCCCGGTGAAACGATCATGCCTTTGGCATCGATCACTTTGGCCGCGGGCTCTGCGATATGCGGGGCGATTTTTGCGATTTTGCCGTTTTGGATGGCGAGATCCGCTTCATAGCGGGGGGCGCCTGTGCCATCGACGATGACGCCGTTCTGAATCAAAAGATCAAACATGGAAATTTCAGCTCCTTTTCTTGAAAAACATCCGCTGCGGATGCTTTCGATGCTTGTATTCCCTTTTATTGTACCATAGCTTAACCAAGAAATTATGCCGAAAATATCGGCTGGATTTTAGGCGCTCTATACAAAAACAAAACGGCGGCGGGAAACCCGCCGCCGTGAAACGCAAGAAAAAAGAGAAAAGGGATCAGAGCGAGGAGGGTTCTTTGCGCGGCATGGTGGCGAATAAACGCAGATAGCCCACGCCGCAAAGCGCTATCACCACCACCAGAACCATAAAAATGGGGCGGTAAGAACCGAAACTGTCATAAACGGTGCCCATCACCACGGGGCAGAGCATGCCTGCGGCGTTGCCGCAGGCGGAAAGACGGCCCAGAATGGCGCCGTAATCTTTTTTGCCATAAAGCGTTTGGGTGAGAACAGGCGGCGCCACAGAACCAAAGCAGCT
This sequence comes from Acidaminobacterium chupaoyuni, assembly GCF_047936785.1. Lineage (GTDB taxonomy): Bacteria > Bacillota > Clostridia > Oscillospirales > Butyricicoccaceae > Acidaminobacterium > Acidaminobacterium chupaoyuni. The sequence goes on along the minus strand of NZ_CP176394.1, from coordinate 150,753 downwards.
GCCGAAGCCGGAACCCACCACGATGAGCCCCAGCGCGGGCTTGAAAGGCACCAGCAGCATGCCGATGAAGCCGAAGAAGGCCGCGATCACCGAAAACATGGTGGCCGCGCGCACGCCCAGTTTATCATAAAGGCGGCCCAGGATCACTTTGCCCAGCGCCAGCGAGCCCATGCAAAGCGAGGTCATCACGGCGGCGAACGAAGGCGAATAGCCCACATCGCTCAGATGGGGGGCCACCTGGGTCATCAGGCAGCACATGGCGAAGATCGCCACAAAATTGCAAAGGCAGAACAGCCAGAAATGCAGCGTATGCTGAAGCTCATGCAGAGTGAAGCCCTCTGCCTGCGCAGGCGGCGTTTGGGCCAGCGGATCCTGCGCGCCCGCGCCATAGGGGGTCAGCCCCAGATCGGCGGGGGAATTGCGCAGCACCAGAAAACAGGCGGGGATCAGCAGCGCGCCCATCAAAACAGCCAGCACGCGGTAAGCCCCCTGCCAGCCCATGGCTTCGATCAGGGCGTTGGCCAGGGGATTGAAAAGCATGCCGCCGATGCCGCTGCCCATAAAGGCGATGCCAACGGCTGTGCCCCGCTTTTCATGAAACCAGTTGTTGAGCAGCATCGACATGGAAACGGTGACCAGCAGCGCCTGAGAAAAGCCGACGATGACGGAAACCAGATAAAACATCGGCAGCGAGCGGCAATAGGAATAGGCAAAATAGCTGCCGGCCAGAGCGACGGCAGCAAAACGCATGGTCTTCACCACATCGAAGCGGCGGTAGAATCTGCCGGAAAAAAGCGCCAGAAGCATGCCGCAGGCGCCGCAGATGGTGCTCATGAGGTTCACCGCTTTCCGCGGGAACCCGAACGCTTCGCAAAGCGGTTTGATGAAAACGCCGGCGCAGTTATTGACGATGCCCATGGAAAGGGCAAACACCAGAAACCCCGCGGCGACGATATACCAGCCGTAAAAAACCTTCTGCTTTTTCATGTTAAACAGTGCTCCTCTCGCGGCGCATCCCGAACACGCGCTGATAAATCAGCGTTACCGCGATCATGGCCACCAACATCCCCGCAAAGGCGGGTTTATAGGTTCCGAAACTATCATAGGCCGAACCCACCAGAATGGGGGCGAACATGGCGCCGCCGTTGCCGAAAGCGCTCATGCGGCCCAAAACCGCGCCGAATTCTTTATCGCCATATAAGGTGCGCGCGATGATGGGGGTGGCCACCGAACCGAAAGCGCCGCCAAGCCCTGTGCCCAGCATCATCATGCCCAGGCCGGCCTTGATGGGAACGATCAGCGCGCCGCAAAGCCCGATCACCGAAGCGGCGCAGGAAAGAAAGGTGGCCCGGCGGGGGCCGAGATGATCGTAAAGCCAGCCCAGCAGCATTTTGCCGATGGCCAGCGCGCCCATGCAGGCCGAGGCAATGGCCGCGGCAAAGGTGGGGGAATAGCCCACATCGCTGATATGGGGCGCCACATTATGCATCAGCCCCGCTGTGCAGATGGAAACAAAGATCGAGCAGAAGCAGAGCATCCAGAACTTGGGGGTGCGCTGGACTTCGGCCAGCGTCATGCCTTCGCCGTGAAGCGGGGCGGCGGAAACGCCGCTTTCGGGCTGTTCATCTTCGCCATAGGCCAAAAGCCCCATATCGGCGGGCCGGGTGCGGATGATGAAAAAGCAGCAGGGAACCACGATCACGAACATGGCCGCCGCCAGAACGCGATAGGTGTTCTGCCACCCTGTCTGCTGGATGAGGATGCCGGCGGCGGTGTTGCAGATCATGCCGCCCACGCCGCTGCCCATGAAGGCGATGCCGATGGCGGTTCCGCGCTTTTTATGGAACCAGTTGTTGAGAAGCATCGAAAGCGAGATGGAAACCAAAAGGGCTTCTGAAAAGCCCGTGACGAACGCCGCGCCATAGAACATCGGCAGTGTGCGGCAGAAGGAAAAACAGAAATAGCCCAGCGACATGGTGATGCCGCTGAAACGCATGACTTTTGTCACATCGAAGCGGGAATAGATGCGCCCCGCCGAAAGCGCCACGATCATGCCGCAGGCGGAAAAGATCGTGCTGTTGACGGCCATGCCCTTGCGCGAGAAACCAAGCTCGGCGCAGACGGGCTTTACATAAACGCCGGCGCAGTTGTTGACGATGCCCACCGACACCGCCATAATGAGAAAACTTGCGGCGACGATATACCATCCGTAAAAAATGCGGCCGCGTGCTTTTTGCTGCATAGTTCAACTTCCTCTCAGGTTCGCCGGCGGAAAAAAGCGCGCCGCGCGACAAAAAATGCGGAGGTGCCCAAAAAGAATCCTGATGCCGGGGCAATGATCACAGCCTTTACTATGAAAAATACCCAAGGTTTGATTCTATGCCCATGAAAAAAAGGCCCAAACACGCCGCTAAACACATTGTGTAGGATAATCAGTTTTCCGTCAAGTGAAAACAAGGTAAGTATCGAAACAAAAAACACAATGGATTTTTGTGGAATGTGGCCAAAGCCGAAAATTTTCAAAAACAGCCGATCGCCGCAAAAAGAAAAACTGCCGCGCGGGGCGGCAGTTTGAAGAGAGGAAACGCGGCAGCTCAAAAGGGAGCTATGCGGGTTTTTTCGTGCGGAACAAAAAGCAATAGACGCCGATCATCAGGCAAAGCAGACCGATCATCACTGTGAACGCCGGCTTATAGCTGCCCAGCAGGTCGAACGAACCGCCCACCAGAATGGGGATCAGCATGCCGCCCACATTGGCAAAGGCCGTCATCACGCCCATGATGGAACCGTAATCGCGGTTGCCATATTGCGCCTGGGCCACCAGAGGATAGGCCACCGTGCCGAAAGCGCCGCCGAGGCTGACGCCCAGAACGATGAGCCCCACGCCGGGCAGCGCGGGCGCCAGCAGCGCGCCGCATAACCCGATGATGGCGAAGAGATGCGAAATGATGGTGGCTTTTTTGACGCCCAGCTTATCATAAAGCCAGCCCAGCAAAAGCTTGCCCAGCGCCAGAGCGCCCATGTTGGCCGAAGCCACCGAAGCGGCGAAAGTGGGGGAATAGCCCACATCGCTGATATGGGGCGCGGTGTTCTGCATCAGGCCGCTGCTGCAAATGGTGTTCAGCGCGCAGCAAAGGCAAAGCACCCAAAAGCCGGGCGTGCGCATGGCTTCCCAGGCCATCATGCCGCTTTGCTGAGAAACCACCGGCGCGGCGGCATCCTTTTCTTCGCCATAGGCGGTCAGATCCATTTGTTCGGGGCGCGTGCGCAAAATCAAAAACGCCACGGGCACGGCGAAAACAAACACCGTCACAGCCAAAATGCGATAGGCCATGCGCCAGCCCATGTTCTGAATGAGCATGCTGGCCAGCGGGTTGCAGATCATGCCGCCCACGCCGCTGCCCATAAAGGCGATGCCGAAGGCCAGCCCGCGCTTTTGGTGAAACCAGTTGGAAATGAGGATCGAAAGCGCCACGGTGGTGATGGTGCCTTCGGCAAGCCCCGTGACCAGCGCCGAAAGATAAAACATCGGCAGCGAGCGCGCAAACGAAAAGCTGAAATAGCCCGCCGCCATGACGATGGCGCAGAAACGCAGGGTCTTCGTCACATCCAGATGGCGGAAAAGCTTGCCGCTGAGCAGCGACATGATCATCAGCGAGCCAGACATGATGGTGGAAACAAGGCCGAAGGCGCTGCGGCTATAGCCCATATCGGCGCAGACGGGTTTGATGAAAACGCCCATGCAGTTATTGATGGCGCCATAGGTCATGGCGGAAAGGATGAAGCAGGCCGCCACGATATACCACCCGTAAAAAACCTTTTTCGTTTCCGTTTTCATAAACGATGCCCTCGGTTTCATAAAAAATTTAAAATAAATCGCTTGTTTTATCATAAAAATAAGGCAGAATAATCAAAGAAAGCGATCTTGCTCCGCCCGGTTCCGCTTGTTCTTTCATTGTATAGAAGGATAGGAAAAATCACAAGCGGGGATTTGTCCAATCATTGGACTAAAAATAAAGGCGAAACTGGGAAAACCACACAAAAGCGGCCGCGAAAAATTGTGAGTCACGCTTTAAAATTTTTACGAAAACGGTTGACATTTTCCTGTGACCGCGCTATGATCTTAATAGGAAAGATTACTGAAAGGAGTTCGGCTATGGTTCGTAATACCGTGCAGAGAGCGCTTGTATATGAAGCGGTATGCCAATTGAAAAACCATCCCACGGCAGAAGATATTTATGCCTGGGTGACCACGCGCAACCCAAAGGTCAGCCGAGGCACCGTTTACCGTAATCTGGGGTGTTTGGCACAGGAAGGGAAAATTCGCCGCGTGCCGCTGCCCAATACTTCCGATCGCTTCGATTTTACACTGGCGCCTCATTACCACATCCGCTGCATCCGCTGCGGAAAACTGGAAGATGTCCAGATCCCCTATCACGCCGAAGCCGATGAGCAGGCGCGTAAAGCCACCGGCTGGGATTGCCGGGGCCATGAAATTATTTTTGAGGGCGAATGCCCCGATTGCAAGAAAGAGAGGAACTCAAAATGAAGAAATATGTATGCACAGTCTGCGGTTATGTTTATGATGAAGAAGCCGGCGCACCGGAATCGGGCGTAGCACCCGGCACAAAGTGGGAAGATGTTCCCGCCGATTTTGTTTGCCCCCTCTGCCAGGTCGGCAAAGAACTGTTTGAAGAACAGGCATAACCCGGGCCGCATCGGCAAATTTTAAAAATAAATTTTAGGAGGATGACGACAATGGAACTGAAAGGCTCTAAAACAGAAAAGAATTTGATGGCCGCTTTCGCGGGCGAATCTCAGGCTTATACAAAATATGGCTATTATGCTTCCGCCGCGAAAAAAGAAGGCATGAACCAGATCGGCGATTTCTTCACCGAAACAGCCGGCAACGAAAAAGAACACGCCAAGCTGTGGTTCAAGCTGCTGCATGACGGCAAAGTGCCCAACACCGCCGCAAATCTGGCCGACGCCGCAAACGGCGAAAATTATGAATGGACAGATATGTATGCCCAGTTCGCAAAAGAAGCCAGAGAAGAAGGCTTTGACCATATCGCTTTCCTGTTTGACGGCGTTGCCAAAGTGGAAAAGAGCCACGAAGAAAGATATCGCAAGCTGCTGGATAATGTGGAAAACGGCAAAGTATTCGCCAGAAGCGAAAAGATCGCCTGGAAATGCGCCAACTGCGGTCATATCCATTATGGCGACAAGGCCCCCGAGGTCTGCCCTGTATGTTCTCATCCCCAGGCTTATTTTGAGATCAAGGCCGAAAATTATTAATCTTCCGCATTCCATCAAAAACACAATTGTTGAAGCAAAGACCGCCCCGAATTTTCGGGGCGGTCTTTTTGCGGCCTTTTTTATGGCGGTGCAAAAAACGAACGCCGCCTGCCGAGAATTCGGGGGAGGCAGACGGGCGTTTGGCTTTCAAAAACGCGGATAGTTCATAAAACGCGGCGCTCAGATCAGATAACCCAGCGGGCGGGTGAGAAACGCGGCCGTATAAAACAGAAAAGCCTTCAAAACGGAAACCTTTTGGGGCCGCGCATCTTCGGCGGGCAGATAGCCCCGGCTTTGATCCACCGTCAGCGAACGGGCCTCGATCTCGCCCACCGCCTGAGAAAGCTGAAGGTAAAAATCGGTGCTGTCGATGATGAGCATGGTTTCGGTGTCGAGATACAGGCTGCGTTCATCCAGATTCATGCTGCCCACGCCGCAAAGGCGTTCATCCATCAAAAAGGCTTTGGCATGGATGGAATCGGTGCCCTGATATTCTTTGATGGTCACGCCCGTTTCAAGAAGCTTCCCGCGGGTGCTCAGATAATTGGAAAAGGCGGGCAGGTTGGGGGTGGAAGCCAGCGAATTGGTCAGCAAAGTGAAATCATCGATTTGGCCGGCCACCCGGGTGAACACTTTGCGCATGGGCGCATGGGCCACGGTATAGGGGCTTTGAAGCGTTACGGAGCGGCGGGCGTTTTGCGCCAAGCGGGCCATCACATAACCGATCACGGGTTCTTTTTTCGTGGGGGCGGTGGGGTTCGCCACCAGCGTGACTTTGGCCGTGGGCACCGTGACGGCGGCCCAATCGGCGGCGTTTTCAAACAGCTCGGGGCGCAGCCCGCGAAGGGCGGCGAGGGCATCGGCCAGGCGGCCCCGCGCGGCGGAAGCCAGCCGGGCCTGTTTGGCGCTGAGCGGCTTTTTCACCGCGGGGTTCGTGCAGGGCTGAGCCAGCACGGAATCCATATAATCGCGCACCTGCGGCAGGACGCTTTCTTTCGAGCTGCCGGGGCAATAGACAAGCACATCGCGGTCGTTGGAAACCGCGCCCTGAAACCCGAAGCTGTTGAAATATTTATCGCCGATATTGCGCCCGCCAAGCAGCAAAAGCCGGTCGTCGCAAAGCAGATATTTATCATGCAGGCGCTGGTTCCAGGTGTCGGGCCGCAAAGGATCCAGCGGGTTATATTCATAATAGGTGATGTTCGGATGCTGCGCCAGCGCATAGAGAATGTCTTTTTGGCCGCGCATGCCGCCGATCATGCCGTCGTTGACCATGCGGATCTGCACGCCGCGGTCGGCTGCATCCAGCAGCGCGGCGAAAAAATATTCCGCCGTGGTGCCCCATTCCACACAGTGGGTGGAAATATCCAGCGTTTTTTTGGCTTCGCTGATCAAAGCAATGCGGATATCGAAGCCGCGGGCGGGGTCTTCCACCAAAAGAACACGGTCGGGCCCCTGCCCCTTGCCCAGATAATGATCCATCGAGAACTCTTTTTTCGTTTTTTCAGAAACTTTTTTCGGCAGCGCCGGCAGCAGCGCGGCGCCCACCAGCGCATAAATCAAATAAAGGGCCACAGCCCCTTTGAAAAACCGCCATATTTTCATCGGAACGCCTTCTTTTTGAGAAATGGTGTTTCGCGGCGCCCCGAGCTGCGAGCAGAACAGGCCGGGCGGAGAACGGGCCGCGGAAGAATATAAAAAAGCCGCAGAACAGCGTTCTGCGGCTTATCAGCGATAAAATTAAAGGATGGTCAGCACAAAGGTCAAAACAATGAAGCAAATTGCCACGACGGTGGTCATTTTTTCAAGTTTTGCATCCAGCGAACGCGCTTTGTTTTTGCCGAAGAAAGTATCGGCAGCGCCATCGATCGAGCCGCTCATGCCTGCCTGCTTGCCGGATTGGAAAATTACCGTCAGCACCAGAAGCACCGAAATAATCACTTGGATAATTGTCAGGATCAAACGCACAGTCTCACTCATATTAAAAACCTCCGGCTTATTATCATTCATTCTGCGGGGAAGCACCAACCTGTTCCGACGCATTGTGTATGATATCATATCTTTGGAAAAAATGCAAGAGATTTTGAAAAAAACCATCCGGCTTCCCCAACCGCGGGCGCAAAAAACGCTCTTTTCCTGTTTGGCGGGCCCCAAAAAAGAAAAAATTTTTTCAAAAAAGCAAGATAAGTCCTGTTATTCGTACAAATGTTCGATTATAATAAAGCCATCGATGAAAAAGACGCGGAAAAAGGGCCGACGCCCCAACGCCGCCGGTGATAAACAGAACAGGCGGCGGGCTTTGCCGCCGAAAGGAGAACAGGATGGAAGCGTTACAGGGGATGACAACGATTTGCCTGCTGCTGGGCATGGCCACGATCTTCAGCGGCATCTGCGACCTTTGCCGCATGAAGAGAGAAGAAAACGAAGAAAAACGGCAGCCGCCCAAAGAAAATGTGATCTATCTGCGGCGACAGGATTTTTATGAAAAACAGCCCCGCCGAAAGGCCGAATAGCGTGGAAAATTGCGCCTGTCTGTGGTATGCTGAAAGCAAAGCCATTTGGAAAGGGGCAGGAAGATGAGCTGTATGCTTTGCCCGCGCCGCTGCGGCGCAAAAAGAGAAGAGGGTGCCCGGGGGGTCTGCGGCGCAGACGGCGCCTTGAAAGCCGCGCGGGCCGGCCTGCATTTTTGGGAAGAGCCCTGCATCAGCGGCGTCGGCGGCAGCGGCGCCGTTTTTTTCAGCGGATGCCCGCTGGGCTGCGTGTTTTGCCAGAATTACGCAGTTTCCCACGAAACGCAGGGGCAGGCGATTTCTGCAAAGCGGCTGGCCGAGATCTTTCGCCGGCTGGAAGCACAGGGGGCCCATAACATCAATTTGGTCAGCCCCACGCCTTATGTGGAAGAAATTATAAACGCACTGGATATTTACAAACCGAATATACCAATAGTTTATAACACGAGCGGCTATGAGCGGGTGGAAACGCTGGAACGCATCGACCCTTATATCGATATCTACCTGCCCGATCTGAAATATGTCAGCCCCGAGATCAGCAAAAAATACAGCGGCGCGGGAGATTATTTCGATTATGCTTCCCGCGCGGTGCTGTGGATGCTGGGGCGGAAAGCCCCCGCGCAGTTCGATGAAAACGGCATGATGCGCCGCGGCGTGATTTTGCGCCATCTGGTGATGCCCGGGAACCTGCGGCAGACCTATCTTTTGATCGACTGGCTGAAAGACCATGTGGCGGCGGATACGCCCATCAGCCTGATGGGGCAATATTTCCCCGCCGGCCGGGCGGCGGAATTCCCCGAGATCGCGCGGCCGCTGCGCCCGCGGGAATATGAGCGCGCCTGCGAACGGCTGATCGGGGCGGGCTTCACACAGGGATATTTTCAGGAACTGGCGGCGGCCAGCGAGGCTTTTGTGCCGCAGTTCGACGGCAGCGGCCTGACGGAGGAAAAGGATGAATAGACCGGGCGACTGGATCCCCCGGCCTGTTCTGGAGGTCATGGAACAGCTGGAGCGGAAGGGGTTTCGCGCATGGGTGGTGGGCGGAAGCCTGCGCGACCTGCTGCGCGGAAAACCGCCTCACGATTTTGACCTGGCATCCAACGCCCCGCCGCAAAAACTGGCGGAGCTTCTTCCGGATGCGCGAGTGGTGGAAACGGGCCTGAGATTCGGCACGGTGACGGTGCTTTACGGCGGGATGTCCATCGAGATCACCCGCCTGAGGGTCGAGGGCGATTATCGGGATGGGCGCAGGCCAAACGCCGTTTCCCCCACCGAAGAGATCGCGGAAGATCTGGCCCGGCGTGATTTCACCATCAACGCCATGGCGTGGCGGCCCGGCGAAGAGATCTGCGACCCCTTTGGCGGCCGGCAGGATTTGAAAAGCGGTCTGCTGCGGGCCGTGGGCCGGCCGCGGCAGCGCTTTGAAGAAGACGCGCTGCGCATTTTGCGCGGCATGCGCTTTGCTTCGCAGATGGGTTACCGCATCGAAGGTGAAACGGCGGCGGCCATCCACGAAACAAAAGGGCTTTTGAAGCAGATTTCGGCCGAGCGGATCTGCGAAGAGATCTGGCGCATGATTTTGGGCGAGCATCCCGTGGCCGTGATGACGGAATTCGCCGATGTGGTGGCCGAGGCGCTGCCCGAGCTTGCGCCGATGATGGGCTTTCCCCAGCACAGCCTTTATCATATTTATGATGTGTGGGGCCACACGCTGCGGGTCATCGCGGGCGCGCCGCAGGAACCCGTTACCCGCATGGCGGCGCTGCTGCATGATTGCGGCAAACCGCAGATGCTGACGATGGATCGTTTCGGCCACGGCCATTTTAAAGGCCATGCGCCCCGGGGCGCTTTGCTGGCCGATGAGATCTGCCGCCGCCTGAAAATGAGCCGCCGCCGGCGGGAGCAGGTGGTGCAGCTGGTGCGCTGGCATGATGAAGATATCCCGCCCAGCGATGCGCAGGTGCGCCGCTGGCTGGGCTTTTTGGGCGAAGAGCAGATGCGGCGCTTTCTCGACCTGCAGGAAGCGGACAGCCGCGCCAAATCCGCCCGGTCGGATACACAGTTCGCCGAAGATCTGCGGCGGCGCATGGAACAGGCGCTGGCGCGGAAGGATTGCTGCCGCATCGATCAGCTGAATATCACGGGGCGGGAACTGATGGCGCTGGGCATCCCCCAGAAAGAGATCGGCCGGGCCAAACAGGCGCTTTTGGAACAGGCGCTGGAAGACCCCGCCCGGAACAGCCCCCCCGCTCTGCGGGAAAACGCGCTGGCATGGTGGCGCCGCCAAACCGGGCAGCCGGGCGCAGCCGTTATTTTTTAAGAAGAAAAAGGGCAGTATTTGCAAGAAAAAGCTTCACTTTCGCAAGAAATGTAAAGCGCAGCGGCCCTTTTTTTGTTGGCAGGGCGAAAAGGATATTGTATAATAAGGTCGCCGGATAAATCGGAAAAAAACGGATTTATCCTCAAAGAGAAACAATGCCGCGGGCGCGGCAGAAAAGGCCCCGCTTTGGCGGAGTTCTATAACCTGAAAGGTGTGGTGAAAGAAATGGAGATCAAAAAAGCAGCCACCGCCGGAACATTGGAATCCAGCGATGTTTATGTGGAGATCGAACCGGCAAGCGGCCTGAAACTTCACATCGAATCGGTGGTGCAGCAGCAGTTCGGGCAGGAGATCGACCGCGTGGTTCGTGAGGTTTTGAAGGAAAACGGTGTGGAAAACGCCGCCGTTTCTCTGAACGATAAGGGCGCTGTGGAATGTGTCATCCGCGCAAGAGTGGAAACCGCCCTGCGCCGTGGGGAAGGAGCGATGGCGAAATGAGACGCAGTATGCTGTTTATGCCCGGCAATAACGCCGGAATGCTGCTCAATGCAGATATCCTGGGCGCCGACGCGGTGATCCTCGATTTGGAAGACGCCGTATCCCCCGCCGAAAAAGACGCCGCGCGCATCCTTGTGCGCAACGCGCTGAAATATCTGGGTTATGAAAAATGCGAAGTGGTGGTGCGCATCAATTCCGTCGATACGGAATTCTGGAAGCGCGATCTGGAAGAGATCCTGCCCCTTCGCCCCACCCTCATCATGCCGCCGAAGATCAGCTGCGCGCAGGATGTGCTTGTGGTGGATGAATATATGAAACAGCTGGAAGCCAAGCTGGGCTTTGCGGAAAACACCGTGGGCCTCATCCCGCTGATCGAAACCGCCATGGGCGTTGAAAACGCCTATGCTATCGCATCGGCAAGCCCCCGCGTGAAGGCGATGCTGCTGGGCGGCGAAGATCTGACGGCCGATCTGCAATGCAAGCGCACAAAAGAAGGCAACGAGATCTTTTACAGCCGCAGCCGCATTGTGGTGGCCGCCCGCGCCGCAGGCATCGATTGCTATGACACCCCCTTCACCGATGTGAACGATGACGAAGGCTTATGCAAAGACGCGGAATTCGCCAAATCGCTGGGCTTCACCGGCAAATCGGCCATTTCGCCCCGCCATGTGGCCAGCATCAACGAGATCTTCAGCCCCACTTTGGCCGAGATCGAATATGCCGAAGAAGTGATGGAAACCATCCGCGTTGCCAAGGAACAGGGCAAGGGCGTGGTTTCGCTGAGAGGAAAAATGATCGACGCGCCCATCGTGGCAAGAGCGCGCCGCGTGTTGGAAACTGCAGAAGCTATGGGGGTGCGCATCCATGAATAAGGTTGTTTCTTCGATCAAAGAGGCCGTGCGCCTTGCCGGCGTGAAAGACGGCATGACGGTGTCTTTCCACCATCATCTGCGCAACGGCGATTATGTTTTGAACATGGTGATGGAAGCCATCGCCGAGCTGGGCATCAAAAACCTGACGGTGAACGCTTCTTCTGTGTTCGATGCCCATGAACCCCTGATCGGCCATATCAAAAACGGCGTGGTCACAGGGCTGGAAGCAAACTATATCGGCGGCGTGGTGGGCCGCGCCATTTCTCACGGCGTGCTGGATAAGCCCGTCACCTTCCGCACCCACGGCGGCCGCCCCGCGGCCATCGAAAGCGGCGAAGCGCATATCGATGTGGCCTTTATCGCCGCGCCCACCAGTGATACCATGGGCAACTGCACCGGCAAATATGGCAAAGCCGCCTGCGGCAGCATGGGCTATGCCTTTGCCGACGCCATGAATGCCGATAAAGTGGTGGTCATCACCGATCATCTGGTTCCTTATCCCCTCACTGATTTTTCCATCAGCGAGATCTATGTGGATTATGTGGTGCAGGTGGAATCCATCGGCAACCCCGCCGGCATCGTTTCGGGCACCACCAAGATCACCCGCGACCCTGTGGGCCTTGTGATGGCCCAATATGCCGCAAAGGTGATCGAAAATTCGGGCCTTTTGAAAGACGGCATGTCTTTCCAGACAGGCGCAGGCGGCGCAACGCTGGCCGCGGCCAAATATCTGAAGGATATCATGCTTAAAAAGAACATCAAGGGCAGCTATGGCCTGGGCGGCATCACCAGCTATATGGTGGATATGCTTAACGCGGGCTGCTTTGAAGCGCTTCTGGATGTGCAGTGCTTCGATCTGGGCGCGGTGGAATCCATCCGCACGAACCCCCGCCACCGCGAAGTGACAGCCACCCACTATGCAAGCCCCAACGCCAAGAGCAGCGCGGTGGACAGCCTGGATGTGGTACTGCTGGGCGCCACACAGATCGACACCGATTTCAATGTGAATGTGCATACCGATTCCAACGGTTATATCATGGGCGGCAGCGGCGGCCACAGCGACACGGCCGCGGGCGCAAAGCTCGCCATGATCATCGCCCCGCTGACAAGAGCGCGCCTTTCCATCGTCACCGATCATGTGCTGACGGTTTCGACCCCGGGCAGCACCATCGATGTGCTGGTCACACAGCGCGGCATCGCCGTCAACCCCGCCCGCGCGGAACTGCGCGATCAGCTGAAAGCCGCCGGCCTGCCCATTGTGGAAATCGGCGAACTCAAGCGCATCGCGGAAGAGCTGACGGGCAAACCCCAGCCCATCCATCTGGGCAGCAAGACCGTTGCCAATGTGATCTATCGCGACGGCACCCTGCTCGATACCATCAAGAGCGTCGATTAAAAAACACCGGCGCTTTGGACGCAAAGCAAAACGGCAAGCCGAAAGGCTTGCCGTTTTTTGATGGAGAGAGGCTGATGCGGCTATTTGACACGGCGCCGCTTCTTTGGTATCATCAGGCAAAGGACCGATGAAAGGAGCCGCACAATGAAAAAATTCATCCCTTATGAAAAACTTTCGAAAAAAGAACAGCGGAAGCGCGATGCACAGCGCCGCAGCACCTGGGGCGCGCTGAACCCCGTAACAAGAAAACCCGAAAACGCGAAAGCCTATAACAGACGAAAGGCACGGAAATGGAGCGATGACTCCGATCCCGTGCCTTTTTTCATGCTTTAAAACAGCTGACCCGGCAGCTTCTTCTTTTCTTTCGGCGGGAACGCCGCGTCAAAACGCAGGGCTTCCGCTTCACTTACGAAATATCCGTCGGGGTCGCGATAGGTGCCGGTGACGCCATCCAGAAAACCGGGCTTCAGTTCGCAGATCAAAAAATAGGGCACCTGCGCATCACGCGGTTCATCGGCGTAATGGATGCCTTTGGTGCTGGCGATGGCAAAGCCTGATTTGCCGTAAAAACCGATATTGCCTTCGATGGCCAGCGCGCCCGCGCCCAGATGTTCCGCCCTGCGCATGGATTCGCGCAGCAGCATGGTTCCATAGCCCTGCCGCTGGCAGGCGGGATGGATGCTGAGGGGGCCGAAGGTCATGATGGGGAGATCTGTGCCGCTGTCGGTATGGATCTCGGATCGGGCATACATCACATGGCCGATCAGTTTTCCGTTTTGCTCAAGAAGCAGGCTCAGCTGAGGGATGAAATCTTTCCTGCCGCGAAAACAGTGGAGAACATAGTGTTCAAGACAGCCGGGGCGGTAAACATTCCAAAACGCCTCACGGGTCAGGGCTTCGGCGGCGGCATAGTCTGTGGGGGTCTCGGGGCGGATGATAAGTTCGTTTTTCATTTCTGATTCCTCCTGTAAATTGATGGTTGTCAATTCTGGGAGGTTTGAGCGGGATTCGGCAAACCTCCCGGTCAGCCGACACGCTCTGAGGTGTTGTTTTTCAAACAGCAGCTCTCCTTATAATGAATTTGAAAAAGCCGCGGCTTTCTCTTGAAACCAGTATAGAGCAGCAAGCCGCCCTTTGCAAGAGCGGTTTGGAAAACAGCAGGCCGGGCCGCGGCAGAAAAACAATTCGTGAAAAGCGCGGCGGCGGGCAAAGAGGCTGTGAAACCGCGGGAAATCATGGTATGATGAAAGCAGGAAAAACGACCCGCCGAAGAACAGGCCGGAAAGCGTGCGGTTTTTAAAGAGAACGCGGGCGGCCCAAACCAATGGGGCGGGGGGAAGCGTAAAAACAGGCTTTTTGCCTGCGGAGGTGATGCGGGATGGCTTCTAACAAAGAATATCTGGATTTTATCCTTGAAAAGCTTTCCGGTTTGGAGGATGTTTCCTATCGCGCCATGATGGGTGAATATCTGCTTTATTATCAGGGCAAAATCGTTGGCGGCATCTATGATGACCGCCTGCTGGTGAAACCGGTGGAAGCGGCCGTCGGGCTTATGCCGGGGGCTGCCCGGGAACTGCCTTACGCGGGCGCGAAAGAAATGCTGCTGGTGGAAAATGTGGAGGACGGGGCCTTTTTGGCCGGGCTTTTTGCGGCGATGGCTCCGCAGCTGCCGATGCCGAAAAAACCGCGCTGACGCCCGCGCCCAAAACCACGGGCGGGGCGGGGGAAACTTGATTGAAAAAAGCGGCTATGATATACTGACTGCTGTGCAGACAGGAGAGCATCTGACGGCCTGCCCATGATAGGACCAAGGCTCGCCGGGCAGCCGGCGGCCGAAAGAGCATCAGTGGGCGGCAGCCGTTTTTGCAGCCTGCGCGCCCATGGCGGCGCGTGGAAAGAATGAAAGGGCGCTTTGGCGCCATCGGAAAACGATAGAACGCATCAAACGGAAGGCAGGGGTCGATTTGGAAGGCAGCTTTGTTTGGGAATTTTATGAAAAACCCTTTGGCGGCGCGGTTCGGCGGCGCTTGGAACGGTTTTTGGCGGCGCAGGGGCTGGCCTATGACGAGCAGATCGAGAAAACGGCGGTCTGTTATGACGGCGAGGGGCAGATCGCGGCCACAGGTTCGCTGGACGGCAGCACTTTGAAATGTATTGCCGTGGCGGAAGAATACCGCGGCATGGGCCTTACCGCGGCGGTGATGACACAGCTGCAAAGCGCGGCTTTCGCGGCGGGGCAGCATCATCTGTTCCTTTTCACCAAACCGAAAAACGAAGAAATGTTCGCGCCTTTCGGGTTTTATCCCATCGCGGCCACCGAAGAGATGCTGTTGATGGAAAACAAAAAGAACGGCATCGCGGATTTTGTGAACGGGCTGCAAAAGGGAAGCGGGCTGCAGGGCTGCGTGGTGGCCAATTGCAACCCCTTCACGCTGGGCCATCGGGCGCTGGTGGAAGTTGCGGCCAAAGCCTGCGACACGCTCCACCTGTTCATCCTTTCCGAAGATAAAAGCCTGTTCCCTTCCGCGGTGCGCATGGAGCTTGCCAAAGCCGGCACCGCCGATCTGCCCAATGTGCTGGTGCATCCCACTTCGGATTATCTGATCTCTTCGGCCACCTTCCCCACCTATTTTTTAAAGGAACAGCAGATCTTGAGCGGAGCGGGCGGGGCGCTGGATCTGGAGATCTTCTGCCGCTGGTTTGCCCCCGCGCTGGGCATCACGCGGCGCTTCATGGGGCAGGAGCCCTATTGCCCCGTGACGGCCCGTTATAACGAACAAATGAAGCAGATCCTGCCGCGGCATGGCATCGAAGCGGTGGAGATCCGCCGAAAAGAAGAAAGCGGCAGCGCCATCAGCGCATCGCGTGTGAGAGCTTTGATGGCGCAGGGGCGCGTGGAAGAGATCCGCCCGCTGGTGCCCCAGACCACATGGGATTTTTTGCAGACCTCTCAGGGCAGACAGCTGATCGAAAAAGCCGCGGCCGCCGAGAAATGACCGACCGCGAAGGAGCGTGAAAAATAATGCCAAGACCCACAAAATGCCGGCGTGTCTGCGCGCTGCCGCGCAACCGAAGCTTTTTTTGCAGCAGCGGCCCGGAAGAAAAGCAGACGCTTTGCATGACGGTGGAAGAATATGAAACCATCCGCCTGATCGATGGCGAAGGGCTGACCCAGGAAGAATGCGCCGCCCGCATGGATGTGGCGCGCACCACGGCTCAGCGCATCTATCTCAGCGCCCGCCAAAAACTGGCCGGGTTTTTGACAGAGGGCGGCAAGCTGGAAATTTCGGGCGGAAGCTATGCCGTATGCGCCCGGCCCGATTGCGGCGGCCATGATTGCGGGGGGCGGGGCTGCCCCGGCCGCCGGGAACATCCCTGCTGCGGTAAGGGGCACGCGCACCGCGGCGAAACGGAAGAAAACGAAAAAACAGATCGATGAACCGGGGCGCGACGCAAAACGAAGCGGCCGGGATCGCCCCCGCAGGAAATTGCGCCCGGATCGTTTGCCGGCGCAGCCCGCGGGGCCGCTGCCCGGCAGACCGAAATTTTGCGGCGCGCTTTTTCTTTTGGCCCGCCGCGCGGGAAACGCAAAATCCGCCAAGCGCCGATGCTGTTTTGTATACATCAATGCAATAAAACATAAATGCACCAAAATTTGAAAAATCGCTTCATTTTCTTCGTTTTTTGCACTTTTTCGGGTAAATTCATCAGAATCATTTTGACAGCAGAGAACGGATTTGATAGAATTGGTGCAGTGAGTGGACAAACTCCGAAACCCACACCCGCGAGCCGGGGATACGGGCTCTATTGAAATCTTTGCAGCAGCAAAAAGGAGATCATCATGCATAAGTTTATTGAAGTGTTGAACAAGGAAGTCGTTCCTGCACAAGGGTGTACCGAGCCGATCGCTGTGGCGTATGCAGTGTCCATCGCATCGGAGCAGGTAGAAGGCGAAATTGAAAGCGTTCAGCTTTACCTGAGCGGGAACATTGTAAAAAACGCACTCGGCGTCGGCATCCCCGGAACCGGCATGACGGGCATCGATATCGCGGCGCTGTTGGGCGCGGTGATCAAGCGTTCGGATAAGAAGCTTGAGATCCTTTGCGATATGACCCCCGAACAGCTGGAAAAGGCAAACGCCCTGTTGGAAAAGAAGGTTTTGCGCATGGCGCTGGCGGATTCGCCCGAGAAGCTGTATGTGCAGGCCGTGGTGAAAACCAATCAGGGAACGGGCCGCTGCATTTTGCAGAAAGAACACACCAATGTGATCCTGATCGAGAAAAACGGCGAAGTGGTTTTTGAAAAGAAAGAAGAAGCCACCGCCCAATCGAACGATCATGTGAGCATGAGCGTGGATGAAATTTATGATTTTGCCATGAATGCCCCCTTTGATGACATCTCCTTTATTTTAGAGGGCGCAAAAATGAATAAAGCCGTTTCCAACGAAGGCCTGCGCGGCGATTACGGCCTGCGGGTGGGCAAAGCACTGAAGGGCCAGCTGGAAAACGGTTTTCTGGAAAGCAACTATGCCAACGAGATCGTCGCGGCGGCCGCCGCGGCTTCCGATGCGCGCATGGATGGCTGCGCAATGCCGATCATGACAACGGCGGGCAGCGGCAACCAGGGCATTTCCTGCACAGTGGCCGTGGCGACACTGGCCGAAAAAATGAACAAAAGCCAGGAAGAGCTGGCGCGCGCGCTGGTGCTCAGCAACCTGATCACCATTCATGTGAAAAGCGGCATGGGCCGCCTTTCCCCCTTATGCGGTTCGGCGCTGGCCGGCGGCTGCGGTTCTTCCTGCGCCATGATCTATCTGATGGGCGGCACACTGGAACAGATGAAGCTCGCCATCAACACCATGCTGGCCAACCAGACCGGCATGATCTGCGACGGCGCCAAAACCACCTGCGCGCTGAAAATCGCTTCGGGCATGCAGGCGGCCGTTCTGGCCACGACCCTTGCCCTCAACGGCATTGCCCCCTGCTGCAAAGAAGGCATCGTCTGCAAGGATGTGGAAGATACCATCAAAGGTTTGGGCAAAATCGCCACCACAGGCATCCCGAACCTCGACCCCACCATTCTGGATGTCATGCTGCATAAATAAAAAACAGAACGCCGATCGCACAGAGCGGGGCTTGTGAAGCGCCGAAAATCAGCGATGATCGGCGGCCGCAGGCAGATGGAACGCGCTCGACAGGTTCGACAGGGCTATGCGGGAAACAAGCCCTTCGTCTATTCCTGTTTGTCTAACCGGAAAATGCGGCGCATTGAAAAATTAAATTGTTTGCAAGGGAACAGTACCGCTTCAGGGGCTGTTCCCTTGACGCTATTTTGGCGGCAGGCAGATTTTCGGCCGTGGGGCGTTTTGCTTTTTCGGCAGGGATGCCCCGGAACACGGCATTTTCAGCAAAAACACGGTTTTCGCATCGCCGGAGCTGGTGCTCAGCAAGACGCTGCGCACCGGCTTTATTTTATAAGCGCCCCATGATGGCGAAAGCTTATCCGGCTCTGCATAGCGGCATCCCTCATGCGCGTGCTGAGCGTGCGATCCGTTTTTGCGCAGTAAAAAAACCTCTGATGCGACGCGTCACATGAGAGGTTTACAAAAAAGATAGGATTCTATTTGCGTTTTGCCGAAAAAGCCGCTCCGCCTGCTTTGGAAAACGGATGCCGCTTTTCGGTCACATCGTGTCGAATTTATAACCGATCCCTTTGATGGTTTTAATATATTTTGGGTTTTTGGAATCATCCTCGATCTTTTCTCTCAGCTTGGAGATATGAACTTTCATGGTTCGTTCGTCGCTGTTGATATAAGAACCGTAAATGTTTTCATAAAGCTGCTTTTTCGTGAAAACCTTTCTGGGCGACATCATCAGTTTCCCCAAAATCTTATATTCAGCCGGGGTCAAATCGACAGGAACTCCGTTCTTCGTGCATAAAAACTCGTCAAAATTCAGATATAACCCGCCGGCCTGCACGCTGCGGCATTCGCTTGGGTTTTCGGACACAGCGCCCAGCTCATGGTATCTGCGCAAATTGGAATTGACGCGGGCCAGAAGCTCGATGGGGCTGAAGGGCTTGGTGATGTAATCATCGGCGCCCAGGTTCAAACCCAGGATCTTATCACTTGAAGCATCTTTGGAAGATAAGAGGATAATGGGGATGTTGCTGTTTTTTCGGATCCACTGCGTCAGATCATATCCATCCATACAAGGCATCATGATATCGGATATCACCAGATCGATTTTCTTTTTCGTCATGATCCGCTGTGCTTCCAGCCCATTGACGGCAGGAAAAACTTCACAATGGTTTCCTTGCAGATAGAGCGTTATAATGTTTAAAAGTTCAGCATCATCCTCCACAACCAAAATATGATATTTTTCTGATACGATCATGTCAACACCCCGAACAATACAATTTCAAGTTATTATTATATAGGAAAGAAGCATGGCGGCACAAGCCTTTTCAAAGCGTTTGCCTGCGTTATGCTTATAAATGCAGCCAGACACAGGTAAAGGTAGATCATCATTTTGTTCTTATGCTGTTTTATCATACGATGATAATGATTTTCCATAACAGTGCATCTATATGCATTGCATGAGTTTCATGTTGACATGGGCGGAAAATCGGTTTTATAGAATGGAGGAAAGTATGAACTACCAAATTCTCGTGGTTGAAGACGATATGGAGATTATATCTCTGCTGCGGCTTTATCTTGAAGCGGCACAATATGATCTCTATGTTGCGCAAGACGGGGAATCAGCGCTTGAGGCATTCCATGCGCGGGAATATGCGCTCATCATTATGGATATCATGCTGCCGGATATCAGCGGATATGAGCTCATCAAAAAAATCAGAGAAAGCAGCAACACCCCAATTCTTATCTTATCGGCTAAAAATCATGAGTATGACAGAATATTGGGGCTGAACCTGGGGGCCGACGATTATTTGACAAAGCCTTTTGACCCGCTGGAATTTGTGGCAAGGGTCAATGCAAATATTCGGCGGTTTTATAAATTGGGCTCGGCAAGCGGCGACACAAAGCTTAACCAAACCATCGTATGCGGAGATCTTACCCTGGATATGAATGCGTTTACTGTTATCAAACGCGGCAAAGTCATCCCGCTCACTTCCACGCAGTTTAAAATACTTGCCAAGCTGATGGGTTCGCCCAATCGTATTTTCCCGCGCTCGCATCTTCACGATGTGCTAAGCGGTGACTGCATCGATATCGACAGCAACACCATCAATATGCATATTTCCAAAATAAGAGAAAAGATCGAGGATGACCCCAAAAAGCCGAAATACATCAAAACGGTTAAAGGGCTGGGTTATAAATTTGAAAAGCCCGAATGAAACATATGCTGTCAGGGCGATCCATCCTGTGCAGCCCGGTTGCTTCTATCCGCATGAAAACGCGCAAAGCGCGCGCTTTCTAAAGACTCATGCGCCGTTCAAGCCCCGACAAAGATCTTTGTCGGGGCTTGAACGCGTTTTGCGGGAAGCCCTGCGGCGGAAGAAAACTCGGATGATTTAATAATCGGGGTCTTTGGGCGCGAACCAGTCGATGGTTACCGTGGTGCCCACCCCGACGGTGCTTTGAACATCGATTTTGCCGCCTTTGAGCGACAACAGCCGTTTCACGGTGAAAAGCCCCAGCCCCGGGCCCTGCGCCGGCTGCATGGGGGTTTGTTTGACCTGATAAAACGGCTCGAAAATAAAGGGCAGCATATCGCCTGAGATCCCGACGCCGTTATCGCGAATGGTCACCTGAAAATGCGCCCGCGGCGAAGAGGATCTGATTTCGCGCAGATGCACATGGATGGCCTGCCCTTCATCCGAAAAGATGGATGCGTTTTTAACGAGCTCCATAACAGAGCTTTGCAAATAGCATTCTGAACCCAGCAAATGAAGCGAATCCAGCGGTTCACAATCGAAAATCAGCGTTTGCCGCCTTTGGGCCAGCAGTTCTTCACATTGCTGCCGGAAGGTTTCGATGACCGAGTGCAAATCGATGGTATTGCATCTCAAACGCGGGCAGGTGGGATCTGAATGATCGGAAAGCAGGATCTGCTGAATGGTTTCCTGCATTTCGCGCGCTTCCTGATAGATTTCGGCGGCACAGTCGCAGATCTGCTGAGAGGCGCCCCGGTCTTTGAGAATCTGCTGGGCGCTGCGGAGGATGCATTCAAGAGGGGTCCTCAGATTTTTCCACATGGCGCAGGCAAGGCGCGATTTGATCTTTTTCATCTGCTCTGACCGCTGTTTGATTTTCTCCAAAGTTTGCGCCTTCTCATCCTGTTCGGCTGCGGTATCCGAACAGGTATATAAAACAAGCCCGCTCTCTTTTTCAAAATAATACATGCGGTGTTTTTTCAAGGCTGACGGAGCGGCGGGGAAGAAGCTGTATCCGATGAATTCATATATCGTGTTATGCACAAGCTTTGTTTTGATGGTTGACAGGCAGAAATGCTGCCTGACCAGTTCTCTGTGTGAAGTAACAGTGAACTGATTGCACAACGCTTCAACGACCTGATCATAGGGCAGCCCGAGAAACGGGGCAAGGGCGGTATTTTTTTCTGCGCCGCGCAGAAAGGTGAAGTGGTTTTTATTTAAATCAATCAGCATAACAAAGTCAAATTCTGATAAAATGACTTTTTCGAGCATTTCCATATGTTTGGGTATTGTCATTGATCGGCTCCCTTCTTTTTAGAACAATGATTTTATAGATCGAGTGTGCTTTTTTCGGCAAGCGTTTCTTCTGTCAAATCATCCCGGGCGGCTATGGGCAATCGAATTTCAAACAAAGTGCCTTTTTGCTGTTGATCGCAAAGCTCGATACTGCCATGCTGCGCGGAGATGATTTTTTTGACGATTGCCAGCCCAAGGCCGGAACCATGGTTGGAGCTGCGTGATTGATCTCCTGTTGCAAAGGGTTCGAAGAGATGATCCTTTTTTCTTGAGACAGCCCGATGCCGTCGTCGCCGATCTGAATAATCGCCTGCCCCGATGAACCATAAACAGAAACGAAGATCGTTGTGCCGGGGGGATTGTATTTCATCGAATTATTCGACAGATTTTCCATCACGCGGATAAACAGGGCCTTGTCGATATTGCAAACGATCTCTTCGTCAGGGATTTCCGCATCAACAGTAAAATCAAACGCGGTGATCTCTTCATACTTTTCGGCAAAAAATTCCTGAACGAAACCGCAGATATCCACCGCTTCCATGCACATGGCCAGATCGGGATGTTCCAGCTTGCTGTAATCGTGAAAATTGGTGATCAATTCACTCAATCGGTTCATCTTTCTTAAAATCGCATCCAGATATTGCGGCTGCTGCTCTTTGGGGATCATCCCATCGCGCAGGGCGGCAACATAGCCCTGGGCAATGGTGATGGGCGTTTTCAGATCATGGGAAATATCCGCCAGAAGTTTTCTGCGCGCATCTTCGGCCTGCTGCTGGCGCCACCGGCTTTCCGCCAATTCTTCTGATAAGGCGCGAAGATTTTCGGCCAGTTCGCGAAGCTCTTCCGGGCCGGTATATCCTTTTAAGGGGTCGCCGTTTCCGCGCCCGAAGCTGATGACCGCATCATTGATGGGCGCAAGATAATTGCGCACTCGTTTCGCCATGATCAGCATGGCCCCGATTCCCAAAAGGATATAGAGGGGAATGATCGCCAACTGCATCTTTTTTCTGGAGGAAAAGAGATCGTTATATTCTTCGGCAGACGGCGTGCGAATATATAAAACGATCGTTCTGTCTTCCCGGTCGGGGGTCACATAATCGACCCTGAAGGCGTTGCCGCCATCGGGCGCCTGACCAAGCAGGAAGGAAAGCTCCCTTTTTGAAAATGCCTGTCTGTTTTGAAAAAGAGTTCCGTCTAAGATCGACCCGTCAGAGCGAAGAAGCGTATAGCCGTTCATATTCGACCGGCCGTCAGGCAAATATGTCTGTTTTGTGAGCAGCGCGTAAGGCTCCCCGGAAGTGTTTTCAAATTGAGAATAGTTATAGGTGTATTCTGCGTTATAGGCCTGAATGCATTCCAGCTCTCTGAGCGGAAAATCTGTGTAGCTGGTATGATCGTTCGTAAACAAAACATGCCCTTGTGCATCCAGCAGGAAAAGGTGGTCATCCGGCCCCAGATATTCGGAGATGCTCAGATGAAAATAATCTGCATCCTGCAGTTTGACCGCTTTTTTCAGAAAAGTATCCAGATCATAGGAAGGCATCATATAATGGCAGAGCTTTGTGACGCTGTAAAGGATCAGCAGCCCTCCGAGAATAAGCGAGAGGGAAAAGGCAATATAATTGTGTATAAAAAAGCCGAAAAAGCTGATGTTTTTCTTGTTTCGTTTTTTTATGGCGAGTGCCTCAATGCGCCGCTGGGGCGATTGCATTTTTAGGCGTTTTTTTATGTTGTTTTTTCTGCTCACTGTAATTCCTCAACATAGCAATTTTTCCCCTGCTCTTTCGCGCGTTTCAAAGCATGCTCTGCCCGGGTCATGGGCTGCGTCAGGTCGATATCGCTGTTTGTCAAAAGAGTGCCGCCGATGGATACCGTGATGTGAAAATATTCATCCGACACCAAATAAGGCGTTAGCCCCACATTTCGGATGATTTTATTGGCGAGCAGGCTGCATTCCGCCCCGTTTTCTTCGGATGCAATGACCACAAAGGAATCATCGCCCCAGGAATAGATACGGTTGCCCACGCCGATGGTTTCCTGAATGCAGAGCGCGGTCTGTTTCAATATGGTCTGGGCCATTTTTCGGCCGTATCTTCGGTCGATGCGATGCATATTATCCACATCGATCAAAAACAGAGAGAGAGTGCGGCCTTTTTTCAGCGCTGCCGAACAGCTGTCACAGAGCATTTGTTCGTTGCCGTGCAGAGCATCGATAGGCCAATTCTGCGGGCCGTCAGCCTTGCGCAGCCTGCGCAGGGCCCGCAGGAACAACACGGTCAGCCCCGCGAAGGCAAGAACAAAAATGCTGATGATGACTGCGGTATGGATCGCCGCGAGCCGCCGGATGTATTTGCTGCCGCAGCGGAACAGCGCATCGGCATAATGCACGGTATCCTGAACGGGTTTCCCCACCGCGACGACCCATTGAAAGGGCTTGTAGAGTTTCGCGTATTCATATTCCGCCGCGGCTGCATCGCCCATATCATTTTTAAAATGACGGGATTGGAACAGTTCACCGTCTTCCAAAAGTCCTTCCAATTCCGTTCGGTATGGGAAATTGCCCGAAAGATCTTGTTCGCCTGTGGAGAGGTAGGTTCCTTCTGAAGTTTTAAGGCGGGGGCTGATGATGCGGATGGCATAACGCTCGCCGCCTTTAAAATTCAGAATTTGATTGACCCAAAAATGCGTGTTGTCTGTATCATCTGCGGATGCAAGCTCGTTGTATATTTGTTGTTTGACCAACAGATCCACATCTTCCTGATAAGCATAAAGCATAATGTGACACTGCTTTACGGATAACTCTTTTCGAAAATCGGCCTGAATCTCTTCATAGCGGTCAAACTGTTTGTTCTGGCGGCCGTAAAAAGTCAAAGAATCCGAATCGGTGTTATATAATGCGGCGAACAGCTGCGGCGTGTTTTTATCCGCCTGATATTCTGAAATGGTGGCGCGCAGAAAAAAATCCAGCTGTTCCACCGGCAGGTGCTGCAGCTGAGCGCTTAAAATATTGAGTTCCGAACGGAGCAGCTCAACGGCTGCTTTGCGTTTTTGATCGATCCGCGCGATTTCACTGTTGACCATGGCTTTCAGCTGCTGCCGGGTATCTTTCACCGCGACTGCGGTCAGCATATCATGGGTATGATCTGAAATGGTATAAGCCAGAAAGGTGATGGTGTTGATCGTTGCCACAAGCAAAAAAAGCCATAGCATGGCTGTGAAAAAAAAGCTGCGTTTATAAACCTTCATATTTTCCCCTATGTTTCCCCCAGAACGCTGCTTGAAAACGAGCGGCAAGGTGTGTATTTTTTTCTGTTCCACGATAGATAGTTTTCTTGGTACATGCCTGTAAAGGTGGAGTTCATCATAGATCTGTTTTGAATATCGATCCCCAAATACACCTTATCCATGCTGCTTTTTCTGTCAGAGCGTGTTTAAAACCATTGTTTCATAATAAATGCCGCGCGGCTGCGCCGGCATGCAGCGCATCCTGTGAACAAGCCCCAATGGGATGGGACGGTGCCGCAGGTTTGGTTTTTCGCCGCATCGCATCTCTTCGCAAAACCCATGGCCAAATGAAATGTTTTGCAAAAACAAGCCGCAAAACACAGGGGCTTTGCCGATGAAGCATCAAAAAGCTTAAATCCCATGGGTATTATACTTGAACCGCAGAGCAATATCAATCGTTTTGCCCTTTTGGGGGCAGCGGGATTGATAGATCCTGTCGATAAATCGACAGGATCTTTTTTATTTCTGTGCATGGGTTGAACGCAAAATTTGATGGATCTGCGGCGGGCCTGTTTCGACAAAATAAGAGGCGGCTCTTTCAACTTGCCGATTTTGTGGAATAACATGATTGACGGCATCATGGGGATTTTCTGGGAATGCTGCATTGCGTTTGCCATGGTGAGCCGATGGAATAGAGATTGTTTGATTGGGGGAAAAGGGATGAAGCCCGGTTTTTATGCATACATGCTGTTCATCGTGATTTCCTTCTGCATGGATATACGATGTCTTCTTCGTTTGAGAAAAAACAATACCGATATCGGTAAAAAGACAAAAGGTGTTCTGCTTTTCAGCGCGCTGGCCATTGTTTTTTATGCGCTGGCCGTTTTTATGGCAAAGGACTGCATCGACACCAAAAACCTTTGGCGGCTCAAATCGATGAGCATCGCCTGGATGAGCTATTATTTGGTGCGTTATGCTCAGGTATATACGGGGCAGCATCGGTTTTGCAGGCAGCTGCATTATGGCGCTTTGGCGCTTGCGCTGCTTGATACGGCGATTTTAGCTTCGGGAATATGCAGTTATGAAGTTACCGCATATTCTCCGTTTTTATTCAAGGGCATCGAACATTGCTCCATCGGCTGCAATATTCTTCATTTATGCCACCTGAGCATCTGCTATGTTTTGGCGGGCAGCGCCGTTGCGATCGTGATCGCGAAATATCGCAGGACGCCAAAGATCTATTGCTGGCGATATGGCCTGTTCTTCCTGCTCATGGGCGGTTCTGTTTTGCTCAACGGCCTTTTCCTGCTGGGGCCGGTGTTCGGAACGGAATATGATCTTTCGATCATCACATATGGGTTCACGGCATATCTGCTCGATTACACCACTTTTCGCTTCAAACCGGTTGGTTTTATCCGCAGATTCCATTCTTTGCTGGTGGATGTTTCCACCGATGGCATGGCGATCTTCGATTACCGCGGTATTTTAGTGTCGTTCAACCGGGCGTGCGCCGATATCTTTGCCCTGGAGAATGCCCAGATCGGGGCGCTTACGCTGGATGAATTTGTGAGCGCGAAAGGCTTTCCCATTAACAGGCGCGAGGCGCTGCAGAAAGCTTTTGAAATAACCGTGGCTTCCGGGGAAGGAAAAGAGCGCTGTTACAGCGGAAATTATGTGGAGATTCAAGATGAACAGCGGCTTTTTGTGGGGAGCTACTTTGCATTTCGAGATATCACAGAAGAAAGCAAGCTGAGAAAAAGAGAGGAATTTTTGGCCACCCGCGATCATCTTACGGGAATTCCCAACCGTTCGTTCTTTTTGCAGCAGGCCCAGGCGATGCTGCTTGAAAACGCCGACACCGAGTTTGCGGTGGTGCGCTTTGATATCGACAACTTTAAAATCGTCAACGAACTGTTCGGCAATAAAGCCGGCGATCTTGTTTTGAAATCGATTGCACAGATGCTGGAAAGCAATTATCCCATGGGGGCCTATTCGCGGCTGGATAAGGATCATTTTGCGCTGCTGGTGCCCGCCGCGAGCCTTGATCTGAAACAGCTCAATGACAATATCAAGGCAAGCATCAGGCAGCTGAACCTGCCCATCAATCTGCGGGCCAGCATCGGTGTTTACGCCGTGAAGAATCATGCGGTGCCAATGGATCAAATGTGCAACTGGGCCGCCATGGCGGCGCGCACCGTGAAAGGGAACTATTACGATTATTTTGCCTATTATGAAGGCGAACTGCGCGAGCAGATGCTGCGTGAGCAGGAGATCATAGGCGAGATGGAAGAAGCGCTTAATTCGGGGCAGTTTGAAATTTTTCTTCAGCCGCAGATCAACCATTCCACCAAGCAGATCGTGGGGGCCGAAGCGCTTGTTCGCTGGCGACACCCGGATCACGGATATGTTTCGCCGGCGCAGTTCATCCCCGTTTTTGAAAAAAACGGGTTCATCACGCAGCTGGATCAATATGTGTGGGAATGCGCCTGCAAGTGTTTGAGCAGCTGGGCCGACAGAGGCGGAGCGCTGCAAAACATCCCCATATCGGTGAATATTTCGCGGATGGATTTTTACAGAACGGATCTGTGCGCCATTTTCATCGCGCTGATCGAGAAGCACGAACTGCCGCCTTCCATGTTGAAACTGGAAATTACAGAATCCGCCTATATCGATGACCCCGAACAAGTTATTTTCACGGTGAAAGAGCTGCAAAAGAACGGTTTCACCGTGGAAATGGATGATTTCGGAAGCGGCGATTCCTCGCTGAACACCTTAAAAAACATTCCGGTCGATGTTTTAAAGCTGGATATGAAGTTTTTGCGGGATGACGGTGATAAAGAAAAAGGCGGAAACATTCTGCATTCCATCGTGAGAATGGCCAACTGGATCAACCTTCCGGTCATCGCCGAAGGCGTTGAAACCAAAACCCAGGCAGATTATTTGCAGACCATCGGCTGCAATGTTATTCAGGGATATTATTATTCGCGGCCGGTGCCCATCGACGAATTCGAGAAATTGGCGGAAAAGAACGCCAAGGCCGCCGCGGATACAGAAAAAAACAACCCCCTGCCGGAAGCGGCCATCCCCGAAAAAATGTGGGATCCGGATAGCTCGGCCTCTATTTTGTTCAATTCGTTCTGGGGCGCGGCCGCGATCGTGGAGCTGTTTGACGGCAACCTTGAAATATTGCGGTGCAACAATAACTTCTGCACCGCCTGCGGCATCGAGGAAGAGATGTTCAGGCGCAGCTGGACAGAAATCCTTCAGCTTGTCCATCCGGAAGACTGCGGCAGGATGCTTGAACTTTTTCACGATGCTTACGCCGATTCCGCCAACTGGAAAGAATGCAGCTGCCGCTGGAAGATCAGCGCCGAACAATACTGCGCTTTCAAGGTGCATGCGAAATATATCGTTTCGCATGGAGAACGGCAGACCTTTTGCTTGATCGCTCAGCGTGAAAACGACGCATGATCGGATCTCCCGCCATATCTTCAAAGTCATCCCTGCTTTAAAAAGCCGGATGCTGCTGAACATATTCCCTTTGAGCTGTTGCCGGAACACCCGCGAAAACCAGAATTTTTAGAAAGGAGACTTTTTTTGAACAAAACAGAATTGATCCAGCAAGCGGCGGAAGCAGCCAATATGTCAAGAAGAGATGTCGGCATGGCCTTTGACGCGCTGCTTTTGGCATCTATGAAAGCCCTTGAAAGCGGAGAAAAATTGCAGTTGATGGGATTCGGCGTGTTTGAAGTAAAACATCATCGCCGCCTGGCCCGCTGCACTGCTCAAGATATTTCAGAAACACCGACAAATCACAAAAGCGTTATCTTCCGCGCGGGAAAAGCGCTGAAAGAAATGGTCAATAAACAGGAACAATGAGAAAAACACAAAGGCGCACCGTGAAAATCGATATGGATCACGATGGAGAAAACAAGAGCAGGATCGTTTGGGAATGGTTGAACGGCGCGCCTTTATTGAATGAATGATATCGGCCGCATTGCTGTTTGGAAAACAAACAGCGATGCGGCAGCTGCAAATGCATGAGCAAATTCGGTGGCAGACTAAAAACGGGCAGGCATCCGCAAGGCACGGATGCGCTTTTGGAAGAGACCGACTTGATTCACCGGGGCAGTCAACAGGCATTTTTTTCGCACCGCCGCAAACCAAATGTTGCCTTGCCTCAAAACACCCTCTCGCTTGCCGGTATGATTTTAGATGTAGTTTGCTCTCTTGCAGGGAGCAAACCGCATCTTTTTTGCCTTTCCTCCTTTGTTGCGGCGAAAAAACAGGAACAAAAAAGCATCGGCTCTGCGCCTTTAGGCGAACGCCTTACAGGGGAAACCCTATCGGCCCCTTGCGGAAAGCCCCGCGCTTTTTCGGCAGATCATGTGCAGCCCTTTGAAAATAACTGCGCCAAGTGAAAGAGAAACGGGCGGCCGCGGTTTGAAACCGGCCGGCTGAATCATTCTTTGCCTGGCGGCGGAAATATATTACAGATGATATAAAACTTAATAGGCCAGAAAAACAGTAATATAAAGTAAGCTTTATGCTGTGTAAACCTTTATTTTATGTATAGTTGATATACTGTGTATAAATTCCAAAAAATCCGTATTTGTGACAGGATATGACAGCAATCGCCCTGCGGCTTTGAGAGGCCTGCAGCGCTGCCATGCACAGCCGGTGTATTGAGAGAGAAATAATATTTGATGGGGGAAAGAAGCACGATGGAACCGATATTTTCCAAAACGCAGCCAGCCGCAGTGATGCAAAAAACAGGTTTTGATCCATGGAGCAGCGATGCTTCATCAGGGGAAAAAACAACGCGCTCGTTTTCAGATATTTTGAGCGAATCCATGAAACAGACCGAACAGCTTTCTGAAATTGCCGAAAACGACGGCATCCGGCTTGCCGCAGGGGATGCCGAAGACCTATCGCAGATCCAGATCAACGCGTTAAAAGCGGAAGCGGCCATTCAGACCACGGTTCAGCTTACATCCCGCGCTGTCAATGCTTACAAAGAGATTCTGCAAATGCAGATATGATTGTTAATAAGGATTAAGACGAGGGATGACTTGTGAACAAACCCGCAGTAAAAGAATTGCCAAAGCAGATCAAAGAGCATTGGTCAAAATTAAAGAAGAAACAAAAAATTGGAATCGGCATTATCGGGGGCTCCATAGTGTTGATTGCGATTTTTTTCACTGTTTTTCTCAACAGCAGAACTTCGGATTACACCGTGTTATACCCGAAGCTCAGCGCGGCAGAAGCCGGAAGCGTTTATCAGGCGCTGATCGAGATGGGTGCGAAACCGAAGTTCAACGATAACGGCGAGATCACGGTGCCCAGCAATGAATATGACGCGTGGATTTTGCAGCTGGCCTCCCGCGGATATCCCCAGACCGCGCTGACTTATGATGTTTTCTCATCGCACAGCGGCCTGACGGCAACCGAAACGGACAAGCAGCAATGGCTTTTATATCAGCTGCAAGACCGCATCCAGGCCACTTTATCCCGCATCGACGGCGTGGATAACGCCAGCGTTACCATCACGATGCCCGAGAAAACAAGCTATGCCTGGCAGCAGGCCGAGAACACGGAAAAACCCCGGGCAAGCGTGCTGCTTTCTTTAAAACCGAATATGAAACTGAGCGGCGATCAGGTGGATGCGATCAGAAACCTGATCGCATCCAGCGTTCCGAAGATGGAAGCCGACAGCGTTACGGTGGTCAACGCCAAAACGGGCTTGGAACTGCGCGCCGGCGGAGAAAAAAACGGCATTACCAATACGCTGAACCTGGAATATGAACAATTGGTGCAGCAGCAGCTGGAAGAGAATGTGACCCGCCTGCTGGCCCCGCGCTATGGCTCGGATGGCATCGTGGCGGCCGCAAAGGTCACGCTCGATTATGACAAGATGATCACCGAGAAGATGGAACTGATCGAAAAACCCGGCGAGGGCGAATATCTTTCGAAAGACGAAGGGCGTTACACCCTCAACGGTGAAGAAGCCGCCGGCGGCATTGTGGGGGAAGAAAACAACACGGATATTCCCGAATATGCCTACACCAAGCCCACCGATAACGCGGGGATGACCTATTATTGGTGGAACCGCAATTACGATTACGGATATATCAAAACAAAGGTGGAGCATGGCGACGCCATCCTCAAGCAGGCCACCATCTCGGTCATGGTTTCCGAAGAGAACCTCACCGATGCGCGCCGCGAAGAACTGACTTCCATCATTTCAGCCGGCACGAATATTTTGCCCGCATCGATTTTCGTCTCTTCGTTTGCGCCGCCGACGGAGGAAGAACCCAGCACGCAAACGGATGAAAAACCGGCCGAAGCGATCAACTGGATCGAGATCGCCGTCATCGCGGGCGCAGGGCTCCTGCTGCTTTTGGTGGTCGCGGTGGTCGTCACCATGGCGCTGAAAAAGCGCAAGCGGAAAACGCCGGAAGATGCGGCGGAAAACATCGACCCGGAAGAACTGGAAAAAATGCGGCAGGCCGAGATCGAAAAACATAAAAAATATCTGGAAGATATGGCGAAAAACGGGCTGGATGTGAAGGATGAAGCGATTACCCGCGATGTGCAGAAATTCGCAAAGGAAAACCCGGAGATCACGGCCAATCTGATCCGTTCCTGGCTTAAAGAGGGTGAATAAAAATGGCGACGGCAACAAGGCAATCTAAAAAACTATCCGCTCTTTCGCGGGCGGCCGCGGTGATCGTCGCCCTGGGCGAAGAACAGGCCGCCGCTGTCTATAAGCATCTGCATGAAGATGAGGTCGAAAAGCTGACGCTGGAAGTGGCAAAGCTCGAAAAGCTTTCGCCGACAGAGCTGCAGGATATCGTCAATGATTTTTACGGCCTGTGCACCACGCAAAAGGTCATTTCGGAAGGCGGTGTGCTGTATGCGCGGGCGATTTTGGAAAAAGCGTTTGGAACGCAGCTGGCCTCCTCTTATATGGATCGCGTTTCCAACGCCATGCAGATCCGCGCGTTCGAATTTATCCGCAAATCAAATTATAAAAACTTATTGATGATGCTTCAAAACGAGCATCCGCAAACCATCGCGTTCGTGCTTTCCTATGCCACGGCAGATCAGGCTTCCAGAGTTATTTCCGAGCTGCCCAAAAAGATGCAGCTGAACATCATCAAGCGCATTGCCGTTTTAGAAAGCGTTTCGCCCGAGATCGTGAGAAATGTCGAGGATGTTTTGGAGAAGCGATTCTCGGCGGTCGTTTCTGTGGATATGACCGAAATAGGCGGCATCAATTATGTGGCGGATATCATGAACCATACCGACCGCACCACCGAGAAATTCATCTTCGATGAGCTTGGCAAAAGCGACCCGAGCCTGTCGAATGAGATCCGCAAGCTGATGTTCGTGTTCGAAGATATCGTGCATCTGGATGACATGACCATCCAGAGGATCCTGAGGGATGTGGATCAGCAGGATCTTGCCATCGCCATCAAGGGTTCCAGCGAAGAGATCAAGAATGTATTGCTGAACAATGTTTCCAGCCGTGCAAAAGAAAACCTGCTTTCCGATATCGAATATCTGAGAAATGTACGCATGAAGGATGTCGAAGCGGCGCAGCAGAAGATCGTTGACACCATTCGTGTGCTGGAAGAAGGCGGCGAGATCGTGATCTCCAGAGGCGAGGAGGATATGATCATTGCCTAAAGTGATAAAAAACGGATCTCAGCTGCATCTGGGCAAAACGGTAAGAATTCCGGATGCGAAGCTCGCGGCAGAAGCGGGGCCGCCGGAAGAACAGGAAGAAAAGTTCATCGGCACACAGCCGCCCTGTGAAGAAACCAAGACCATCATCCGCGAGATCTATTGCGAGCCGGAACCGTTATCCCGCGAAGAACTGGAAGCGGAATATGAAACGGAACTGCGGCAGATCCGCGACAGCGCGGCCCAGGTGGCTTATGAACAGGCGTTTTGCGAAAAAGCGAGGGAAATCGATGCCTGCATCGCGGAAATCGACAGAAGCCTGTCGGCTTTATCCGCCCGCACAGAGGCGTTTTTTCAGGAGGCCGCAGACGGCCTGACGCTTCTTGCGGTGGAAACAGCGGAAAAGATTCTGCTGCAAAAAATAAAAGAAGACGACACGGTGCTTCTGCCGCTGGTCATGGGGGCCGTCAATCAGGTGAAGGATGCCCCGTGGCTGAAGGTCGAATTGCCCGAATGTGCGGCGGCTTTGGCGGAAAAGGTGAGAAAAGAGCTGCAAAGGCCGGAATACTGCAACCGCGGGCAGGTGGTGTTCGTGCCCGGCGATGCGGGGATCTGCAGGATAAAAACTTCCGGCGGCGCTTTGGTTGCGGATGTGGGCACACAGCTTGAAAACCTGCGCGACACGATTTCAAACGCCGAAAACCGATTGAATGGGGAATGAGAATGTCTTTCGCAGCCGAAAACATCAATAATTACCTTCGCATGCTCAAGCTGGCCGATCTTTACGCTTATGAAGGGCGCATCAGCAAAATCGCCGGCATGACCATCGAGATCACCGGCCTGCCCTGCAGCATTGGCGATATCTGCGTGATCAACGCCTGCAACGGCCATGAAGAGGTGGTATCGGAAGTGGTGGGCATCTCCGGCGATTCCGCGTTTTTGATGCCTTATCAGGAAGTGGATGGGATCGGATACGGCGACACGGTGGTGAACCTCAGAAAAAAGCTGACGGTCACCGCGGGCGATCAGCTGATAGGCCGAACCATCAACGCGCTGGGCAGGCCCATCGACAACGGGCCGCCCATCACGCAAGGCGTGCCGATCTCGATCAACGCGAGCCCCGGCAACCCGCTGGAACGCCCGCCGATCACCGAGGTCATGCAGATCGGCGTCAAGGCCATTGACGGGCTGCTGACCATAGGAAAAGGGCAGCGCATCGGCATATTCGCCGGCAGCGGGGTGGGCAAGAGCACCTTGATGGGCATGATCGCGCGAAATGTGCGGGCCGATATCAATGTGATCGCGCTGGTGGGCGAACGCGGCCGCGAAGTGGTGGAATTTATTGAGCGCGATCTGGGGCCCGAAGGGCGGAAACGATCGATCCTTGTGGTGGCCACATCCGATCAATCGGCGCTGATGCGGCTGCGCTGCGCGCAAACCGCAACGGCACTGGCCGAGTTTTATCAGCAGCAGGGCAAAGATGTGCTGCTGATGATGGATTCATTAACGCGGTTCGCCATGGCGCAGCGCGATATCGGCCTGAATTCGGGCGAAGCGCCTGTGGCCCGCGGATATACCCCTTCCATTTATTCCGCTCTGCCGAAACTTCTTGAACGGGCGGGCAATTTCAAAACCGGCTCCATCACGGGAATCTACACGGTTCTTGTGGAAGGGGACGATCAGAACGAACCCATTTCCGATACGGTCAGGGGCATCATCGACGGCCATATCGTGCTTTCGCGAAAGATCGCCGCGAAAAACCATTACCCCGCCATCGATGTTCTGGGCAGCATCAGCCGATTGATGTCGGGCATTGCGTCGCCCGAGCATAAGCAGGCCGCAAACGAAATGCGCAATATGATGTCGCTGATCCGCGACAATGAAGATCTGATCGCCATTGGCGCCTATGAACAGGGGAACAACCAGAGGCTCGACAAGGCGGTGGCTCACATGAAAACGATCGACGCGTTTTTAACACAGAAAACAGAAGAGACCTTTCAATTTTCAGATACGGTCGCGCTGATGCAGGATGCGGTTTTATAGAGGAGTTGAGAAACGATGCGCCCATTTGCATTCCCGCTGAAAAGGGTGCGGGATTATAAAGAACAGATTTTCGATAAAGAAAAAGAGACGCTTGCCAAATATCGAAGCAGACAAAGAGAACTGGAACTGGAATTGCAGGAAAACAGGGCCTATCTGACCGAAAAACGGGAAAAGTTGTCGAACAGGCAGAGGCTTGGCATCAAAATGGCTGAAATACATGCCGCGCAGTCGCTTATTGCGGCGGCGGAACGATCGATTCAAGAGATGGAGCAGCGCGTTGAAGAAGCACAGGCTGCAACGGCAGCGCAGCTGAAAATCGTTTTGGCGCAATCAAAAGAAATTTCCAGCCTGGATAAGCTGGAAGAAAAGAAACGGGAAGAGTATCTTCACGAAGCGGCAAAAGAATTTGAAAACCTGATCCTTGAAAATCTGACGACCCAGCTTGCTTTTCATCCGCAACAGCAATAAGTGCGCAGCCATGTATTTTGCATCGCATCAAAATCACCGACAGACAACACCTTGAAAGGAGGTGAAAAACATGAAATGTGAAAGAATGCAAAGCTTGCCCCGGTATGCGGTGGAAGGCGCAAACACCGATCGCGCCGCGGCAGAGTCATCGGGGGGAAATGAAGGCGCTTTTCTTGACCTGATATGCTCGCTGATGGAGGGGCAGCCGGAAGAACCGATCAGCACCGGCAAGCAGGAACAGGGCAAAGAAAAATTTTCGGAAGGTTCTGCGCTGGAACTGGCCGCGATGCTGCTGCAAACGCCGCAGAGCGTGAATACCATAGCCGTGGATGCGGCTGATTTCGACACTTCGGCAGAAGGCGCATGCGAGATCGCGCCGCTTTCTTTGGAAACAGCACCCGGCGGCAAGGCGGAACTCGTTCGGCCCGAAACCGCCCGTGAACAGCCTTTGGCCGAAACCGTTTCTTCGTTTGAGACGCTGATCCTTCAGAGCGGATCGCAGAAAGGGACGATCGATCAAGCAGACCCTTTGCCGGCACAAGCGCCGAAGCCCGAAACATTATTTGCGGGTTTGGACGAAAAAAACAGCGCGGCGCCGCTGAGCGAGGCTGTTTTCCATTGGGAAGAAGGCAACGACCGCCCGCTGAAAAAACAGACGGAACCCGTGAGCGCAACCGGCGAAGAGATCGCCGCCGCCGCGCAGCCCGCGGAAACACCCCGGGCCCCCGAAGGAGTAAGCGCGAAGATCGTTGAAAAAGCAAACGAACTGGCTCAGAGAGGCCGCATCTTCGACCAGCTGGGCGCGGCCATCCGCGAGAACAGCGCCAGCGGAAAACAGGAATTCACTTTTAAACTCAAACCCGAACATCTGGGGGGAATCACCGTTAAGCTGACCGAGCAGGATGGGAAAATGATCTTGCGGATCGCGGCGGATGTGGAGAAAACGGCGCGCATCATCAACGGCGATCTGGCGGCCCTGCGCGAAGCCGTGCGGCCGATGCAGGTCGAAGTGCAGCCGGCCACAGCGCGAATGACGGAAACCCCGGGCGGGCAAACACAGCAGTTCGGTTTTGGAAGCCAGCAGTTTTCGGGGCAGCAGCATCACTTTGCCGAACGGTCGCCCCGCGGGTTTTATCAAGCGGCCGAAGCCGGGGAAACCTTTTTGGCGCAGCCGCCCGCACCCACGCTTTCACGCGGGGGATTAGACACCTATATATAAACAGGATGTGGAGAAAAAATGGATACGAACAACACAAATATCGCGCGGACCTACGGCGGCACCGCGTCCGCCGTCACCTCTTTCAGCACGAAAAAAGACAACGCGACGATGGATCAATCGGATTTTCTGAAACTGATGGTCGCCCAGCTGCAAAATCAGGATTTTAAGAACCCGATGGATAACAGCGCCATGATCACCCAGATGTCTCAGCTGTCCAATATCCAGATGATGCAGGAAATGGCCGATTATTCCAAAACAAACTATGCCATCTCACTGGTGGGAAAAACGGTGACGGCGGCGCGTTTTGCCGCAAACGGAACGCCCGATATCACCACAGGCGTCATCGACAAGGCCGCCCTGGTGGATAAAGAATATGTGTTTTTTATCGGCGACAAACAGTATAAAGCAGCGGAGATCCTCTCGATCCAAGCCAATGCCGGGAAATAAGGCGGCGCTGCCCACCGCAGAACCGGCAGAAAATAAAGCGCAGCACAACGATCTGAAAGAAGGGGGCAGACGCAATGGAAGATATCCGATATAAAATCGCGGCATCCATCACGACGGGGGCGCCCATGGCGGCGCAAAGAACAGCAAATGCCGCAAAAAACAGCGCAGAAGCCGGGCCGCAATTTCGTGATCTGCTCAAAGAGCGCATCAGCGAAAACAGCAGGATCGAGTTTTCCAAACACGCGATCAAGCGGGTGGCCGACCATGGCATCGACCTGACGGAAGAGGCGCTGGCGCGTTTGAACAACGGGGTTCGGATCGCCAAGGAAAAGAATCTGGATGATACGCTTATTCTGATCGACGGGACGGCGTTTATCGTCAGCACAAAAAACAACACCGTGATCACCGCCGCAAACGGCGCCGAAGGGCCCGGCAGCGTTTTCACGAATATCGAGGGAACTGTGATTATATAGCCGGACCTTTTGAGGAGGCTATCATGCCGCCCGACTGACTGAGGGCGCATCAACTTAAAAAACAGGGGGTCAAAAGAATGAACAGAGCAATGTTTTCAGGCGTCGCCGGTCTGAAGACCCATCAGACAAAGATGGATACGATCGGCAACAATATCGCAAATGTGAATACATACGGCTTCAAATCCCAGCGCGCCGTGTTTTCAGACAGCTTTTATCAGACACTGCGCGGCGCATCCGCCGGCACGGCCAACCGCGGCGGGCGCAATCCTTCCAGCGTCGGCTACGGCTCCACTCTGGCGGGCATTCAAACAATGATGACGCAATCCAGCATGCAGAGCACGGGCAACGGTTTGGATGTGGCCATCACGGGGGATGGCTTTTTACAGGTGATGGATTCCAGCGGCAACACTTTTTATACGAAAGTCGGCCTGCTGGATTATGACTCTAACGGATATTTAACGGATATCAACGGCAATTTTGTGCTGGGCGCTTCCAGCGCGGATAAAAAACCGGGAACGGAAAAAATCAAACTCGATAACATCGGTTCCGTTGAGGCGAAAAAACCCACGGCCACCAAGGCGATCAACGGGGTCGAATATACGGTGTCCGCATCCAACGCCACAAAATACGGCAATGTGGGCTTTACCATGACCTCCAGCGAAGAACTCCCCGCGGGGCAAAAAGCGGTGGCGGCCATTTCCACCACGGGCGCCATTACGGTCACGCTGAATGCGTTTGAAAAGTTTTCTTCCATGAGCGAGCTGAATAACACCATCAACGCGGCGATCACCGAGGCAAACGGCGGCAAGACCCACGCAGCCGGAACTTTTACCGTATCCGCCAAGAAAAATGTGTTCGGCACCGACGCGGTTTCGGGCGGGTTCACCGGCGCGCCGAACACGGGCAAAACCCAGCTGACCGTTGAAGACGCTCAGAAATTCTTCGGCGGGGCGTTATCGGTGAAAGCGTTCGCGCCGGGCGTCAGCACTTCCGGCGTGGGCACGGGAACTGCATTCACCGTAACGCCGCCCGTTCACCCCGAAACAAAATATACCGTGACCGCCGCGATCGGCGGCCTTACTTACACCGGCACCATCGACCCGAACACCACCGTCGGCAGCAGCGTGACTTTGACGGGCAACGGAACGCCCACGGCCGGATCGGTGACCCTGCAAGTGATGAA
The DNA here is from genome assembly GCF_047936785.1 of Acidaminobacterium chupaoyuni. Classification (GTDB taxonomy): domain Bacteria; phylum Bacillota; class Clostridia; order Oscillospirales; family Butyricicoccaceae; genus Acidaminobacterium; species Acidaminobacterium chupaoyuni. The sequence continues at coordinate 112,421 of NZ_CP176394.1, read as the reverse complement.
AAACGGCACAGACCTGAAAAACGCGCTGACGGCAGGGGTGGGCACGAATCCCGGCGTTGCAAAGCCGCTTTTGGGCGGGGCAAAGATCACGGCTGTGAGCCCGGCTTTTGCCACCGGCGGCGGAATCACCTTTTCAATGGATCGCGGCACCATCGATACAGACGGCAAATATAAGCTGATGGCAACCGTGGGCGGAAAAGAATATGCGGCAGAGGTTCCCGCGGGCGGCGGAACCGTTGTTTTAAAGACAGCCAACGCCGCCGACGGCACCATTACCATGTCGCTTCCTTCGGCGGTGGATGCCGCCGCGGCCCTGGGCATCGCAAAGGATAAGCTGGGCGACGGCATGGCTTCAACGCTGACCGATCATAACTATAAAGCCATCGCCGCAAAACCGGCGGTGACAGCGGCCCTCACCGGCGCTCAGATCATGGGCAGCAATTTTGGAATTGTGCGCGGATCGATCACCGGAATGGAAACGGGCGCGTTTGGCGGCGGAATGAAGTTCATCGAAACAAGCTCCGATTTTTCGGCAAGCGGCGCGGTGAACGGCGGGTCTGATTTTAAGGCCAAATATGTTGCCGAAACACCGACTTCCCCGGCATCATGGAGCGTCGCGCTCAATGTGGGCGGAAAAGAATACAGCGCGTCGATCAATAAAGATACGCTGGCTTCCTCCCTTTTGCTCAAGGGGCCGGATGGAGATTATATCCAGGTCACAAACCCGGGATTTTCGGCGTTCCGCGACGCATATGTGGCAAACAATGCCGGGGTGGAACCGCAGGATGGCGCAGAGGTATATGCCTATACAGACGGCAAAACGCTGGAAGTGACGGCATCGACGCCTTCAAAAGATCTGGGCCTGGGCGAAACTTTTGCCCTGGCAAACGGCACGGAGGGCGGCCAGATCACGCTGGATCAGATCTCAAGCATCGCCATCGGGGCCGACGGAACCGTATCGGTGAGCCACCCCGAAAAGGGCGTGGTGGTGGCGGGAAAGATCTCGCTGGCGAATTTTTCAAACCCCAGAGGCCTTGCGCTGGAAGGCACGAACTATTTTTCGGCCACGGCGAATTCCGGCAGCCCGAAGCTGTGCGACCCGGGAAGCGACGGCAGCGGCAGCCTTAAAAGCAGCGCTTTGGAAATGTCGAATGTGGATCTTTCCAATGAGTTTGCCGATATGATCACCACCCAGCGCGGGTTCCAGGCCAATTCCCGTATCATCACGGTATCGGATACCATGCTGGAAGAACTTATCAACCTGAAACGGTAAACAGCGTCATTTGCATCGGCTTGTTTCGGGCGGCAAAGCCGCCTGAAGCGGGCGGGGCAAGGAAAGGAAGACACACATGATCGTGCTGACAAAACTTAACGGGGCATCGTTTGCCGTTAACTGCGATTTGATCGAAACCATTGAGCAAAACCCGGATACCATGGTTCGCATGACGACAAAGAACTATTTCAATGTGAAAGAAAGCATGCAAGAGGTCATAGATAAAATCGTGGAATTCAGAAGGACCTGCACGCCTGCGTTTTCAACGGAGACACGCAGAGAATAAAGGAGGCAGGCTGAAAAATGAAACGAAAAATCGACCCGATGTCAGTGGCCGGGCTGATCCTCGGGATCGTGCTGATCGTTGTCAGCATCATGCTGACCGAGAAAGCAAAACCGGCCACGGGATATGATCTTATCGCGAAGAATCTGGAAGCGTTTTACGATCTGCCCAGTGTGGGGATCGTTATCGGCGGAACACTGGCAGGCCTTATGATCATGTTTCCGCTTTCCCAGTTTAAAAAGATACCGAAGCATCTGATGGTCGTATTTCTGCCGCGGCAGTATCGCTCGGAAGAATATATCGAGCTTCTGGTGGAAGAAGCCAAAAAGGCAAGGATCAACGGTTTGCTTTCTTTGGAATCGGATATTGTCGAAATTCAAGACCCCTTCATGAAAAACTGCCTGCAGATGCTGGTTGACGGCGTGGATGCGGAAGATATCAAAGCGCAGATGGAATCGGCGCTGGATAGCCTGGATGAGCGCCATTCGCAGGAACGCGCCTTCTATGACAAGGGGGCATCCCTCGCGCCGGCATTCGGCATGGTGGGAACCCTGATCGGCCTGATCAATATGCTTAAAAACTTAGAGGATGTCGCCTCTGTCGGGCCGAGTATGTCGGTTGCGCTGATCACGACTTTTTATGGGTCGCTGCTTGCCAACATCGTGTTTGCGCCCATTTCAAATAAACTGCGCGTTCGGCATGAAGAAGAATATCTGTGCATGCGCATCATCTGCGAAGGAACACAGGGCATACAGGCGGGCGCCAACCCCAATCTGCTTCGTGAAAAGCTGGTCAGCATCCTGCCGGAATATCAAAAAAAGAAGCTTGCGGCCCATTCGGGCGAAGCCGAAGGGGAATCCGGCAAAAAAAGCAAAAAAGGCAAGAAATAAAACTATTTCCTGCGACTGCGCTTAAGGTGGTGTTTTAACAATGAGGAAAAGACCTTCTGAAGAAGGCGGAGGAGATTCCTGGCTCAATACATATGCCGATATGGTGACCCTGCTGCTCACCTTTTTTGCTGTTTTGCTGAGTATGTCCTCTGTGAATAAAGATAAATTCAACGCGTTTATCGAATCTTTTTCTTCGCTTCCGTCGGAAGTGATCGAAGAGATCGTCAAAGCCGGAAACGCCGCGGATGGGGAACCGATGACCCCGGAAGAAACGGCCAGCGCCATGGAACAGCTGTTTTCACAGCTGGATCATTTCGTAAAAACCAGCGGCGCACCCGATGCGGTGAACCTTTCTATGGTGGATGATGTGATCTATGTAAGGTTCGACAGCGCCGTGTTTTTTGAACCCGACCGTTATGCGGTTCGGCCGGAAAGCACACCGATGCTGGCAATGATCGGAAACGGGCTGAAAAAGTTCGAGAAAGATATTCAGCTGATCACCGTTTGCGGCCACACCGCCACCACCCAGCGCAGAAACAGCGATGTCAGCGATTGGATGCTATCCGGCGAAAGGGCGGCGGTGGTCGCCATTTATCTGGAAGAACAGCAGGGGTTCGACCCGAAAAAGCTCATCGTGATGGGATATGGCAACAATTTTCCCGTCGCCGAGAACGAAACGGAAGAAGGCCGCCGCGCCAACCGCAGAGTGGAGCTTGCGATCATCGGAAACAATAAAAGCATCACGCTGGGAACAGGCGCCGTGGCGGGCGACCTTCAATATAAAAGCTATGATAAGGCATCCACCAAGGATGTATTGACCCCGCCACATGCATCCATCACGCCGGAGGCTGCCCCCCAGCAGGGGGCGGGCGCAGCGGTTTCCCCCCAGCAGGGGACAGGCGCAGCGGTTTCTCCTTATAACGACCCGGAATAAGCTGACTGTCTATGAAAGGGGGTTGAGCCATGGCAGAAGCATTGTCACAAAACCAGATCGATGAGCTGCTACAGAAAGTGCGGGCAGGCATCGTCGATCAAAATCAAACAGAACCAAAGGCAAAAGAAAAACTTTATGATTTCACATCGCCGAAAAAGTTTACGAAAGATCAGCTTACATCGCTGAACAACCTGTATGAAAACTATTCCAGAGTGCTTTCATCCTATTTCACCAGCGTCTTGCGCAGCGTTTGCGAGGTCAGCGTCAGCCAGATCGAGGAACAGCGATACCATGAATTCAGCAACGCGCTGCCCGATAACACTCTGGTGGGGATGATCCTTTTCAAACCCGACACCGGCGCATGCAATGAAACCACGATCATGATGGAGTTCCCCACCGCGTTTGGTTTTCTGGTCGTTGACCGCCTGATGGGCGGAACCAGTGAAGTCTATGCGCCCGACCGCGGTTATACCGATATTGAAACTTCTCTGCTGAGTCATATTCTGACGAATGTAACAAGGTATATGCAGGAAGCCTGGAGCGGGAATTTTCCGCTGACGACCTCTCTGCGCAGCATCGAAACCAACGGGCGGCTGCTGCAGGCTTTTTCGCCGCAGGATATCGTGGTGATCGTCAGCATGGAGATCAGAGAAGAGCATTTCAGCGGCACGGCCAATATCTGCATGCCTGCTGAAAATCTGGAAGATCTGATCAAGAGCTTCAGCGTGAAGTATTCGCATGAAGCCAAACAGAGCGACCCTGAAAAAGAGCGCATGAAACAGGAAGTCGTGATGGAATATCTGAAACAATCCGATCTGGAGGTCAAGGCGTTTTTGGATATCTGCCCCATGAGCCTGGGAGAGATCTGCCAGTTGCAGGTCAATGATGTGATCTCGCTCAACCGCAGCATCGACGAGGATGTTGAAGTGTATGTGGAGGGGATCCCGTGGTATACGGCGCGTCTGGGCGAAGCAGGTTCAAAAAAGGCAATCAAACTGGTTGCGGCAATAGAAGACAATACCAAATGAAAGAGGTGATATCAATTGGAAAATGAACAGGAGATTTTGCTTTCCGCAGAAGAGCGGGACACAATCGGTGAAATTATGAATATCAGCATGGGTTCGGCCGCAACGGCTGTTTCCACCATGCTGGAAAAACAGGTGTCTATCACCACGCCCATCCTGGAACAGGATATGTTCAAGGCCATTGATTATTCCGAGCTGGAACCCGCGATCATCGTGAAGATACGCTATGTGCAGGGGATCGAAGGCTCGAATGTCATCATGCTCAAACGGCATGATATGCGCGTGATCCTTGATTTGCTGATGGGCAACGATTTCACCAGCGAAAGCGATGAATTCGAGTTTGACGATATGAGCATGAGCGCCGCCTGCGAGGTGATGAACCAGATGATGGGCGCTTCTGCAACGGCCCTGTCTGAAATCCTCAATATTCCGATCAATATCTCGATCCCCGAAGGGCAGCTGATCGAAAACAGGGATGAGGCGCAGGCTTTGTTTGATGGCATCCGCATGGATGACCAGGTAGTCTCTATTTCATTCAAAATGATGATCAAAGGGGTGCTTGATACCACTTTCCGCTGTTTCATGACGGAAGAACTGGCCAAGAGGATCGTGGATCTGGTCAATGCGCCGGAAGATACTTCGGAAGAGCCCCATTCGGCGATGCTCAGCCCCATGGAAGAAAGCCGGCCGGACCCGCAGCCCCCCGCAAGCCCCGCCGCCCCCGCAAACCCGGCACCGGCAAGCCCTGCGGCGCAGCCCGCCGCCGGCAGCCCGCCGCCCAATATCGCGCCGCCGGTGATGCCGCCGATGCAGCAACAACCGCCGATGCCGCAGCCGCCGCAGATGATGGCACCCCCCCAGCAGATGTATTATATGCCGCCGCAGCCGCCGATGCAGCCCTATTGCCAGGAACCGCAGGTGCCGGTGAAAACGGCGGAATTCCCCGATTTCACAAAGCAGCTCCGCATGGATCAGATCCCATACGGATCGAACCTTGGGCTGTTGATGGGCGTGCAGCTTGATGTATCGGTGGTCGTGGGCCGAACAAAACGGAAAATAAAAGACATCATGGAATTCGGCCAGGGCACGGTGGTGCTTCTGGATACCCAGACGGGCGCCCCGGCAGAGATCGTTGTCAACGGAAAATTGATCGCTTATGGCGATGTGGTGGTCGTGGGCGATAATTTCGGCGTGAAGATCACCGAGATCGTGGGCACAAAAGAACTGATGGCATCTTTGAATTCGCAGAAATAAACAGATCGATTATATAAATTTGGGAGGCAGTTGCTATGTATAAAATATTAGTCGTTGACGATGCGGGATTCATGCGTAAAACGGTTCAGAACCACCTGAGCAAGGCCGGATACGACACTTTTGTCGAGGGCGAAGACGGCCAGCGCGCCGTTGCGCTATACCAGGAACAAAAGCCCGACCTTGTGATCATGGATATCACCATGCCCAATATGGATGGCATCGAAGCGCTGCGCACGATCCGCGGCATGGACCCCGGCGCCAAAGTGGTGATGTGCTCTGCCATGGGGCAGGAAAGCATGGTGATGGAAGCGATCCAGCTGGGGGCATTGGATTTTATCGTGAAGCCCTTTAAAGCCGACAGGATCATCCAGACCGTAAACAAGATTTTGCCGCTTTAAGGCGCGGTTTGCAAGGTCATGGGAGAAAACATCAAATACATTCTTTCCCTCGGCGGAACCCTGCTGATGGTGGCGGCGGTGTTTTTCGGCGCCTATGCGGTTTCTAAAATGGTCGCCCGGGGATATTCCGGCCGAACGGCAAACAGGAATCTTATTGAGATCACGGCATCGGCGGCCATCGGGAAAGGGCAGTCGCTGCTGATCGTGCGCACCGCCGGCAAGGCGTTTTTGCTGGGGGTCAGCGAAAAGAGCATCCAGACCATCAGCGAACTCGACCCGGAAGGCCTGCCGGCCGCAAACAGCGAAACCCCGGAAAGCCATCCGTTTTTTAATATGTTTGAAGCAATGGTGGCGGAACACAGAGAGAAGAAAAACCACGAGGGGAAGACGGGCAATGGTTAACACCGAAAAGGCGGCCGGAAACAGACGCCGCAAAAAAGCCGCGGGCGGAAAATTTCACAAAGCCGTGTTTGCCTTCGGGGCCACTTTTCTTCTTCTTTGCGCCGTTTCGCTGAAAACAAGGGCGGCTTCGATCAATATCGGGTTTGACACGGCCTCGGGCGATGCCGGCTTAAGCAGCCTTCAGCTGCTCATGCTGTTTGCCCTGCTTTCGCTGCTGCCGTCGCTGCTTATTATGATGACAAGCTTCACGAGGATCGTCATCGTGTTTTCCTTTTTGCGAAATGCGCTGGGGCTTCAGCAGACGCCGCCAAACCAAGTTTTGATCGGCCTTGCGCTGTTCCTTTCTTTGTTCATCATGTCGCCTGTGCTGAAGGAAGTGAACGAAAAGAGCGTTCAGCCATATATAGCCGGTCAGATCACGCAGAAAGCCGCCTTGCAGCAGGCGGAAAAGCCGCTGAAGCAATTTATGCTCAAACAGACGAAAAGCTCTGATTTAAACCTTTTTCTATCGCTTTCGAAACAGAAAGAAACGGCGGACGGCAAAAGCCCGCAGGCCCTTTTGAAGCTTGATCTGAGCGTGATCGTGCCCGCTTTCATCACCAGCGAATTAAAGCGCGCGTTCACCATGGGCTTTCTGATTTTTCTTCCGTTCATGATCATCGATATGATCGTTGCAAGCACGCTGATGTCGATGGGCATGGTGATGCTGCCGCCGTCGATGATATCGCTTCCGTTCAAGATCATGCTGTTTGTGATGGTCGACGGATGGAGCCTGCTGATGGAAATGCTGATCACCAGTTTTTATTAAACGCCTGAAAGGGCCGACCGGGGGGGTGAAGATCGATATGTCGCAGGGAGATATTCTGATGATATTCCGTGAGACGATTTGGATGATTTTGAAACTGGCGTCGCCGATGCTGATCGTCAGTATGCTGCTGGGCCTTCTGATTTCCGTTTTTCAGGCCGCCACGCAGATCCACGAGCAAACGATCACATTCGTGCCCAAAATCTTTGCCATCGCCTTTATTCTGATCTTTGCCGGGTCGTGGATGCTCACCAGCATGACGGATTTTTTCCGCAGCCTGATGTCTATGATGGCCGGTTTATAGCTTATGGATCTGAAAGTTTTCATCAACGATATCAACATCTATGCCCTTGTGTTCTGCCGGGTCGGCGGGATGCTGCTGTTCAACCCCCTGATCCAGCGGAAAAACATACCCGGTCAATTCAAGCTGGCGCTTGTTTTGGGCATCACGGTTCTGCTGGCCCCGGGCATCGGCGGCGCTGCAGACAGCGCCTTCCCTTCGGGGCTTTTGCTGCTGTTTGCCATGATCAAAGAACTTGCCCTGGGGGCGGTGTGCGGTTATGTGTTTCAGGTATTCTATCTGCTGCTTTCCACCGCGGGGGATCTGATCGACATGGGGTTTGGCTTATCCATGGCAAAAGCCTTCGACCCCGGCACGAATATGCAGCTTTCCATCACGGGGAACCTCTTTCAGCTGCTGTTTGCGGTTTACTTTTTTGCCACGGACAGTCACCTGGTCTTCATCAAACTGATCGCTTCTTCTTATGACATCGTGGGCCCCGGAAGCATTGCTTTTGGCCCCGATATTGCCCGGTTCGGCATGACTTTGTTCGTTTCCGCCTTTTCGCTGGTGCTGCATCTGGCGCTTCCCTTTGCGGCGGCTTCTTTTGTTTTGGAAATCGCCATGGGTATTTTAATGAAGCTCATCCCTCAGATCAATGTTTTTTCCATACATTTTCAAGTGAAGATTTTGCTGGGTGTGGTGCTGCTGTTTGTTTTCGCGGTTCCGATCACTTCGTTTTTACAGCAATATATCGATACGATGCTGGCGGAAACAGCAAATCTGCTGAAACTTTTATAGAACTTTGCGTTTCGGGAAGGTGAACAGATGGCAGGCGAGAAAACAGAAAAAGCGACCCCGAAACGAAAGCAGGATGAACGAAAAAAGGGCAATGTGTTCTTCAGCCGCGATATCATCACGGCGCTGTCGCTGCTGACATCGTTTTACGGCATCAAGATGATCTATCCCAGCGCGCAAAAAAACCTGCAAAAGCTGATCGAAAGCTTTTTTCGGCTGCTTCCCGCGCAGCAGAGCCTCACACAGGCGGATGCGAAGCGGCTGATGATAGAGGGGATGACGACCTTTGCGCTTACGGCGCTGCCACTGCTGCTGTTGTGTGTTTTGGTGGCCGTGGCGGCGACGATGCTGCAAACGCGCATGCTGTTCAGCACAAAGGCGTTCGCTTTTAAAGGCGAACGGATCAACCCGCTGAACGGCCTGAAAAAAATGTTCGCGTTTAAAAGCGTCATCGAGCTGGTGAAATCTATTTTGAAGATCACCGTTGTCGGCTATGTCATCTTTCAGGCGGCAAAAAAAGAACTTTCCCTGCTGCCCCGGCTGATGGAGATGGGGTTTCAGCAGTCGATTTATTACACCGGGCAGGTGATCTTCAGGCTCGTCATCAAAGTGGGCATCATTTTCGTTTTTTTATCCCTTGCCGATTACCTCTATCAGTGGTGGGATTACGAGAAAAACCTCAGGATGAGCAAACAGGAGATCAAAGATGAATATAAGCAATCGGAAGGCGACCCGCAGATCAAGGGCAGGCAGCGCTCGCTGCAGCAGCAGCGCTCGCGGCGAAGAATGATGCAAAGCGTTCCCGCCGCGGATGTGGTGATTCGAAACCCGACGCATTATGCCGTGGCGCTGAAATATGACCAGGATAAAAACAGCGCGCCCGTCGTGGTGGCAAAGGGCGCGGATAAACTGGCGCTGCGCATCGTGGCCATCGCAGAAGAAAACCATGTCTATGTGACGGAAAACCGCCCGCTGGCGCGGGCCCTGTTTGAAACGGTGGAAGTGGATCAGGAAATTCCGGGGAAATATTTCAAAGCGGTGGCAGAGGTTCTGGCCTTTGTTTACGCATTGAAGGAAAAGGGGGAAAGATAGCATGAATCTGAAGTTTTTAAATAACGGCGTTGCGGCGCTGGTGATCCTGATCCTTGCGATTTTGATCATCCCGCTTTCCACCCCCATTTTGGATTTCATGTTTATCATGAACCTCACGCTTTCGCTGGTGATCCTGCTGACGACAATGTATATCAAAGAGCCGCTTGAATTTTCGATTTTTCCTTCGCTGCTGCTCATCACGACGCTGCTGCGCCTCAGCCTCAATGTATCCTCCACCCGTTCGATCCTTACAAAAAACGGATATGCGGGGGAAGTGATCAAAACTTTCGGCCAGTTCGTCATCCGCGGCAATGTGGTGGTGGGCCTGGTGATTTTTCTCATCATCGTTTTGGTGCAGTTCATCGTGATCACGAAGGGCGCGGAACGCGTGGCGGAAGTTTCCGCGCGTTTCACCCTGGATGCGATGCCCGGCAAACAAATGGCCATCGACGCCGATCTCAGTTCCGGCATCATCGATGAAAAACAGGCGCAGGAGCGCAGGCGGAAAATACAGCGCGAGGCCGATTTCTTCGGCTCGATGGATGGCGCGTCGAAGTTCGTCAAGGGCGATGCGATCATCTCGATCATCATCACCTTTATCAACCTGATCGGCGGCATGATCGTCGGCGCGATCAGCGGCGGCAATTTTCAAACCGTGGTCAGCGTTTATTCCACCTCTACGGTGGGCGACGGCCTGATGAGCCAGATCCCGGCCCTGCTGATCTCTGTTGCCACCGGCATGATCGTTACCCGATCCGCATCGGAATCCGACCTGAACAGCGATGTCGTCAGGCAGTTTACTTCCCAGCCCATCGTTTTGATCATATCGGGCGCGGCCATTCCGCTTTTGGTTTTGATCGGGTTCCCGCCCATCGAAACGCTTCTGGTTTCTGCGCTGCTGCTTTCGCTGGGGATCGCCCTGAGAAGAAAAAGCCGGGCGGCGCTGGCCGCTGCGGAAATCAGCGCCCAGCCGGTGGAAGAGATCACCAGTGAAGTGAGCTATTATAAAAATCTCGATAATATTTATGCGCTGCTGTCTGTGGATGCGATCGGCGTAGGGGTCGGATACAGCCTGCTGCCGCTGGTGGATGAAAAAAGCGGCGGGAATTTTCTTGACCGCATCGTCATGCTGAGAAAACAGTTCGCCGATGAAATGGGAATGGTGATCCCCTCCATCCGGCTGAAAGACAGCGGAAATTTAAACCCCAACCAATATGAGATCTTGCTGCGCGGCGAACCGATCGCGGTGGGCGAGATCCTGGTGGATCATTATTTGGGTTTGGCGCCCGAGCAGCTCAGCGCCGAAGATGATGTTGACGGCATAGAGACCACCGAACCCGCCTATGGGCTTCCCGCCAAATGGATCAGCGACGATAAAAGGGCCAGAGCGGAAACGCTGGGATATACGCTGATCGACCCCTCCTCTGTGATCATCACGCATCTGTCAGAGCTTTTGCGCCAGCATGCGCATGAGCTTTTGTCGCGGCAGGAAGTGAAAAAGATGCTGGAAAATCTGAAGAAGACCAACAGCAGCATCGTAGAGGATACCGTGCCGGAAGTGGTATCGCTGAACGACCTGCACCGTGTGCTGCGCAATCTGCTTCGCGAAGGCATTCCGATTTTCGATCTGGAAGTGATTTTGGAAACGCTTTCGGATTATGCGCCCAGCGTCAAAGATTGCGATGTGCTGACGGAATATGTAAGACAGGCGGTCAAACGCACGATCACCCACAGATATTCCACCAGCGGGCATCTGAAGGTCATCAATCTGGATAGCGCGGTGGAAGATACCATCATCCAAAACCTGAAACGCGGCGAAGCCGGTTCCTATCTCTCGCTGGATGCGATGACCATTCAGAAGATCATCGCAAGCACCTCGGCGGAACTGGAAAAAATGAAGAAACTCGTTTCGGAACCCGTGATTTTGACCTCACCCGTGGTGCGCATCTATTTTAAAAAACTGCTCAATCAGTTTTTCCCCAATATAACGGTGCTGTCGTTCAATGATCTTGAAAGCACCGTGCAGATTCAGTCGCTGGGAACGATCGGGTTCTGAGCATATGGAAGAAAGGAGAGAACAGGATGGCCACATTTGAAAGCCAGGCGATCAAAGAAGTGCGGGCGGCAGATCCCGAGGAACTGATGCTGAGATATAAAGAGAGCGGAAGCCTGGAACTTCGCAATCAGCTCGTGATGCATTATCTGCAATATGTGAATACCGCCATCTGGGGCATGCGCACGATCTTGATCTCCAATATTCCCTATGACGATTTTTTCGATCAGGGCGTGCTGGCTTTGATGGAATGCATCGAGCGCTATGACCCCGACCGCGGCGCCAGTTTCGATACATACAGCTATATGGCCATTCGGTGCGCCATGCTGAAATATCTGAGAAAGCAAAACTGGCTATCCAACCGCCTGTGGGAAATGCGCAAAAAGATCGTCCGCGCGCGGGCCGCGCTGGAACAGCAGCTGGGAAGACAGCCGGCCGAACGGGAACTGGCGGAATATCTTGGCATCAGCGAAGGCGAACTGGGCAAATGCGCCATGGAGATCGCCGTTATCGATACCATTTCATTTGAAGAACTTTTAGAATCCGCGGCCGAGAGCAGATACCGTCAGCAGACCCATTCCGTGGAAGGTGAAGTGATCGATAAGATCGTTCGCGGCGAGCTTCAAAAAGCGCTGGCCGAAAGCATCGATCTGCTGGAAGGCAAACAAAAGCAAGTGGTGGCTTTATATTATTATGAAAATCTGAATCTGCGGGAGATCGGAGAGGTTTTGGATGTTTCGCCCCAGCGCGTTTCCCAGATCCGCAAAAAAGCACTGGAAAAACTGATGATCTCAATGAAAGAACGCGGGTTCGACAACCTTGGCTGATCTGATTTTTTAGGAGGGCAAAACAATGTTTTCCGGATATTATACGATTGCCTCGGGCATCTTGACGAGGCAGCATGAAATCAATGTGGCGGGCAACAACCTGACCAATTCGCAAACGCCGGGTTACCGCGCGGAACGGATGGTCACATCATCGTTTGAACAGGAACTTCTCACGCGCAAAGACGCGCGGCGGCAAAACACGATCGGCCCCGCGGCCGCGACGGCCGCCGCCGTTGCGGATGTGCAGCTGGAACTGCAGCAGGGCACGCTTGTGGAAAGCGACAGATCCTGCGACATGGCAATAGCGGGCGACGGCTTTTTCAGCGTTGCGGATGCCGCGGGAAACGAATATCTGACACGCGGCGGCAGCTTCGATCTGGATGCGCAGGGATATCTGGTTTTGCCGGGCTTTGGGCGTGTGATGGGGCAGAACGGATATCTGCGCCCCGGCACTTCCGATTTCACGGTGGAGCCGACGGGCGAAATGATCGGGGCAGACGGCAGGCGGATCGGAACGATCAGGGTTTCCGTTCCTTCCGGAAACGCAGTGCTGAAAAAAGCGGAAAACGGGCTGCTGCGGCTGGAAAGCGGCGGGCTGGAGAGAAGCCCCTCTTCCACGCTGCTGCAAAAAAAGCTGGAACAATCCAATGTGGATCTGAACCGGGAACTCGCCGCACTGATCGAAACGCAGAGGGCTTTTCAAATTTGCGGCGCGGCGCTGCAGATCGATGACGCCATGACGCGAAAAGCCACACAGATCGCCGCAGTTTAATCTTCAAGCGGATAAAGGAGTGCAGATAAAATGAAAACCGCATTTCATGCCGGTGTTTCCGGCCTGATGGCCTATCAGGAATCGCTGAATGTCATCGGAAACAACATCGCCAATGTCAACACCTATGGCTATAAGCCGCAAACCCTTGCTTTTGAAGACCTGCTTTACGGCGAAATGTATGCAAACACAGACAAAAAGCCGCTGAGCGGCCATGGGGTGCGCGCCGTTTCCACCGGCATCGCGGGCGGAATGGCCGAACTTTCCCAAACCGGCAGCGAGATGGATTTTGCGGTGACGGGGAACGGATGGTTCGCCGTGGAAAACGGCGGGGAGAAACAATATACGCGGGATGGCTGTTTTTCCGTGAGCATCACGGGCGCAAACGCCTATCTGGTCACGCAGGACGGCGCATTTGTTCTGGATAAAAACGGAAAACAGATCGCGCTTGAGCGCGATGCGAAAACAGGCAGCTATTCTTATGAGACACTGCCCCAAAGGATCGGTCTGGTGGAATTTGCCAATGCCAATGGACTGCAGCCGGTTTCCGCAAACAGATATGCCGCCACGCAGACATCCGGCAATGCTCAGGCGGTCAAAAACAGCGCGGAAAACATCCGCCAGGGATATTTGGAACGATCGGGCGTCAAGCTTCCCGATGAAATGCTGAATTTGATCCAGGCGCAGCGCGCATATCAGATCAGCGCGCGTGTCGTGCAGGTGGCGGATGAAAACGAGCAGACCGTGAACGGGTTGAGAAAGTAGGGGGAACATGCCGCTTCAAGATTATAGTGAACTCAATGCGATCCAGCTGGATGCACTGTGCGAGATCGGCAACATCGGTTCGGGCAACGCGGCGTCGGCGCTGTCAACCATGCTGGATAAACCGGTGAACATCGCTGTGCCCAAAATCAAAGTGCTTGATTATGAAAGCGTTGTGGAACAGCTGGGCGGCGCCGAAAACGCACTGGTGGGGCTGATGCTGTCGCTGACGGGCGATGTGACAGGCATGATCATGTTTTTGCTTCACAAAGAGTTTGCTCATATGGTGCTGCAGGAACTGACGGGCGGAACGCTTCAGATCGGCACAGAGCTTGATGAGATGAGCAGATCGGCCATCATGGAGGTGGGCAACATCATGGCCGCTTCTTATGTGAACGCCATAGCCTCTTTAACGGGGCTGGAAATCAACATCACGGTTCCCGACCTCTGCGTTGACATGGTGGGCGCCATCCTCAGCGTTCCCGCGATCTATTATGCGGATATCAGCGACAAGATCATTTTTATAGAAGATGAGTTCAACCACAAGACCGATCACGCGGGCAGCCATGTTTTATTGATCCCCGAAACGCAGTCCCTGGCAAAAATTATGGCAAGTTTGGGGCTGGATGGATGAATCAAGTTATCAAAGTGGGAATCGCAGATTTGAATGTGGCGAAAAACGGCGATTCGCTGATCACCTATGCGCTTGGATCCTGCGTGGGGATCTGCCTTTATGACAATGTGGCCAAAGTGGCGGGGCTGTCGCATATCATGCTTCCATCCAGCAGCGGGTTTTCGCCGGTGGGGAAAACAGAAGACAAGTTTGCGGATACGGCGATCATTCGCCTTGTGCGCCTGATGGAGCAATCGGGGGCAAGACCTGCGCGGTTAAAGGCGAAGATCGCGGGCGGCGCGCAGATGTTCGCCTGCGTGAACAATTCGTCGCTTTCCAACATCGGGCAGCGCAATGTTCTTGCCGTGAAGGCGGAACTGCAAAAGCTTCACATCCCCATCATCGCCGAAGATACCGGCAAAGATTACGGGCGCACACAGACGCTTTTTTCCGAGGATGGAAGCATGCTCATCAAATCTGTCAATAAAGGCGAATGGAGATATTGAACAGATGATTTCTTTTCGCCTGTTGCGTTTCCGCCTTTCTGTAGAATAATTAAAAACAGAGCGCTGCCGAGACAGGAACTGCATAAGAAGTTGAAAGGACGTGAGCCTGTGAATGATATGAAGCAGAATGAAATACTTCTGGAAGCAGGAACGAACGAGTTGGAGATCATGGAGTTCACCATAGGGGGTGAAGTGTATGGCATCAATGTTGCGAAAATTCGCGAGATCCTGCAGATGATGCCGATCAAACCCATGCAAAAAGCCCATCCGGATGTGGAGGGAATCTTTAAGCCGAGGGATAAGGTCCTTACGGTCATCAGCCTGGCCAGTTATCTGAACCTGCCGGCATCCGAAAACCCGGAACGGGATCTTTTTATCGTTACGAATTTCAACAATCAGGATTTTGCGTTCCATGTGCACAGCGTCGTCGGCATCGACCGCATTTCCTGGGCCCAGATGAAAAAGCCTGATGCGGTCATTTACGGCGGGAAAGAAGGCGTTGCCACCGCCATTGCGGAATATGACGGCCGCCTGATCACCATTCTCGATTTTGAAGCGATCGTGGCCGATATCAGCCCGGAAACCGGCATCCAGCTTTCTGATATTGAAGCCATGGGCGCCCGCGGCAGAAGCACAAAGCCGATCCTGATCGCGGAAGATTCGATGATGCTTTCGAAAATGATCGTGCAATCGCTGCATCGCGCCGGCTATGAGAACACCATTAAAACAAATAACGGGCAGGAAGCGTTTACCTTCCTTTCAGAGATCAAAGAATCGGGCGACGAGATCAAATCTCATGTGGCGTGCATCATCAGCGATATCGAAATGCCGCTGATGGACGGACACCGGCTCACAAAGCTTGTGAAATCCGATGCCGTGCTTAAAAATATTCCCGTGATCCTGTTTTCTTCGCTCATCAGCGAAGAGGTGCGCATCAAAGGCGAACAGCTGGGCGCGGATGAACAGATCACGAAACCTGAGATCGCCAAATTGGTGGGCGTTGTCGATCGGTTGACGACAGCGGACTGATTTCGCGGCAGCGGTTTTTGAATATATGCCACAAAAGGATAAAGGAGATTCGGGTTATGAAAGAGCCAGATAACAATAAAACGACGCATGCAAGCGACGACCTTTGGCTTACTTTGTCGCTGGCCGGGCAAAAGTATGCGGTAAAATCCGGTTACATCGATTCGATCTTTCAGGTGCAGCAGAAGATCACCGAAGTTCCCCAGACAGACCCGTCTGTTTTAGGGGTGATCACCCTGAGAGGGATGATCCTTCCGCTGGTGAGCATGCGCCTTCTTTTCGGTCTGCGATCTATCGATGCGGAACAGGAAGAATTCTCGCTGATGCTGGAAACCCGCAGAAACGAACACATCAGATGGGTGGAAGAATTTAAAAAATGCGTCTTGAGCCTTCAGGATTTCTCTTTGGCGGATGATCCGCATCTTTGCGCCTTCGGCAAGTGGTATGACGCCTATGAAGCGCCGTCGCAAACGATCAAATCCGTTCTGAGCCAGATCGAAAGGCCCCATGAGGAACTTCACCTCCTGGCCAAAAGCTATAAAAAACTTCAAACACAGGGCAATTGTTCCAAAGAACAATTGAGCCAGCTCATCGACACGGCGGAAGGTTATAAAACACAGATCGTTGAACTGATCGACTGCACCATGGAAGCGTTTGGGGAAAACTCCCGCAAAATGTGCATTGCTTTATCGGATGGAACGACAAATGTGGGGCTTTTGGTGGATGAGATCCATTCCGCAGAGCGGATAAGCGGCATTCGCGCCATGAATAAACAAAACTGCAACCGCTATACCACTTCTGTGGGTGAAATGGCAGATGGAAGCCATGTGATCCTTTTGGATGAAGAGGTGCTGCTGAATTTATAAGAGATCGCTCCTTTTTTGCAGCGGCAGAGAAGGGCTTTTCTTGCAGCCCGATTTTTATGCGGGGAAGATGTGGGAAGAAAGCTTGCGCAGGCTGCACAGACTGCGCAGATGCCCCCTGCGCAAAAAGATGAAAAAGAAAGCTGCATACGCTTGCGGCCGGTGAAACAGAGGAAAGAGGCATCCGTTTTGGGTGCCTCTTTTTTGCCGCCAAGGCGGCCGTATTTACAAATTTTGGCCCGCATGATACAGTGAGAACAGAAAGGGATTGCCTGCTGCGAAAAGAGAAAAGCAAAACAGAAAAAGGAGAAAAGCATGGAAACTATCGTTTTTGTCTGGCCGATCATCACCGTGGTGCAAAGCTTTTTCGCTTATGGCACAGCTTACCGCCTGACAAAACAGGGCGGCGACAATGGGGCGGCGCTTTTCGGCTGGCTTGTTGTGTTGGGGCTTGCTTCCCTTGTTCCGGGCCTTGGCATTTATCTCTGGCGGCAATATAAAGAAGATTGACGGCGGCCTGTGACAACCGGCGGCCTGGCCGGGCCGATGGGGGGAGACATTGTGTGTCCCATGGCAAAATAACCGGGCATTGCTCGCTTGATGTCCTGTTCTTTCGGCCGGACCGATGCTATTCTATCCACGGAAAGGAGAACGCAGCAACGATGAATCAAATCAAAATCGGAACTTTTATGAAAGAGCTTCGCAAAGAGAAAAACATCACCCAGGAACAGTTTGCGGAAAAATTCAATGTTTCCCGCAGAACGGTATCAAGATGGGAAACAGGAAGCAATATGCCGGATCTGGATATTTTGATCCGGATCTCCGAATACTGTGAGGTCGATCTCCGCGAATTGCTGGATGGAGAGAGGAAAAGCGAGAAGATGAATAAAGAATTGGAAGAAACCGTGCTGAAGGTTGCGGATTACAGCAATGAAGAAAAACAAAAACTCACCGGTCGGCTGCATCTTTTGTTTATCGGCGGGTTGGCGGCGGCTGTTCTTTATATGGCGCTGCTGTTCAGCGGCCACGCAGATCATTTTTTGGGCGGCCTGTGCCTGGGCATCACCTTTGGCATGATGATCGTAGGCGTTATGATGACAAGCAGATATGCGCTGAAGATCAGAGCATTTCTGCACAGATGCTAAACCCGGCAAACCGGGCGGATGCTATCCGCGGCCTGTGCCTGGCGCAGCAAAAATGAAACGACGGATGAAAACAGCCGCCCCCCGGACCTTTTGCGGTTCGTGGGGCGGCTGATCTGATTTTCGGAAAGCAAATTTTCAATATCGGCGCAAAACCGGTCTGTTTCGCGCTTAAGGGTGGATGCGCCCCATGATCCATTCATCGGCATATTGGCCGTCGCGAATGGCGGAACCATGGAGATAGCCTTCTTTTTCGAAGCCGAATTTTTCATAAAGGGCAATGGCGCGGGTGTTATCGGCGAACACCGAAAGCTCAAGCCGATGCAGCATCAGCCAGCGGTCGGCCAGATTCACCGCCGCCTGCATCAGCGCGGTTCCCGCCCCGATGCCCTGATAATCGCGGTGAACCATGATGACGATATGGCCGCAGTGGCGCCTGCGGGGCTGAGAAAACACGGTCAGGCCGATGCTGCCGATCAGGGTCTCCGCGCCGTCGTCTTCGCGGGCGATGGCCACGAACTGGTGGTTGTTGGGGCCCAGCGAATTCAAAAAATCCTCGTTTTGCCCGGTGCGCTCGGAAGGAATGCCCAAAATGTTTTCAAAAACGCCGGGCATCCTGCGCAGTTCGGAAAAAGCGGCGGCATCTTTTGCTTCCACCGGCCGAATAAAGAATTCCATAACGATCCCTCTTATCATCTTTGTTTCAAACAGTATAGCATCGCCCGAAAAAGGGCGCAAGAAAAACAGCGCATCGGGCAGCAAAAAAGCGCGGAAGAATGCCAAAAAAATAACGCACTTTTTTACGAAAACCCCCGCGAGAATGCCAAAAAAATAACACACTTTTCGGCGGAAAAACCACACGCGGGGGCATTTGAGGTTTTTATGAAAAAAGTGAAGAAATCAAGGCAAAAACGAAAAAAACGCCATGCCGAAAAAAATGCAGAATCAGCCAGAAAAGAAACCGAGAACGAAAATTATTGAAGCTTGGGTGGGAAAATGATGGGATAAATTGCGTAATTCAGGAATTATTGAAGGAAAAAGGGCCGCCGCCCGTCACTTGACAATTTAATGGCTGGGATTTAAACTAAAGGTCAGTGGGTAAACCTAAAAACGGATATTCACACACATATGAGGAGGCAGTTAAAATGAACGCTTACATGCAGAAAGTTCTGGATGATGTTAAGGCACGCAATGCCGGCGAAAACCTGTTCATTCAGACCGTCGAAGAAGTCTTTAAGAGCATCGAAACTGTAGTAGAACAGCATCCCGAATATGAAAAAATGGGCCTGCTGGAAAGAATGTGCGAACCTGAACGCACCATCGAATTCCGTGTAACCTGGACAGACGACAAGGGCGAAGTTCATGTGAACCGCGGCTATCGTGTGCAGTTCAACGGCGCGATCGGGCCTTACAAGGGCGGCCTGCGTTTCCACCCCTCTGTAACCCTGGATACCATGAAGTTCCTGGGCTTTGAACAAACCTTCAAAAACAGCCTGACCAGCCTGCCCATCGGCGGCGCTAAGGGCGGCAGCGATTTCGACCCCCGCGGCCGCAGTGATGCAGAAATCATGCGTTTCTGCCAGGCTTTCATGACCGAGCTGTATCGCCACATCGGCCCCGATGTTGACGTTCCCGCCGGTGATATCGGTGTTGGCGGCCGTGAAATCGGCTATCTGTATGGCCAGTATAAGCGCATCAAGGGCTGCTGGGAAAACGGCGTTCTGACCGGCAAGGGCCTGTCTTACGGCGGTTCCTATTTCCGCCCCGAAGCGACCGGCTATGGCGCAACTTATTATCTGGTTGAAGTTCTGAAGCATTACGGCGAAGACCTGAAGGGCAAGACTGTTGCCGTTTCCGGTTTTGGCAATGTGGCTTGGGGCGTCTGCGAAAAAGTTGCTCAGCTGGGCGGCAAAGTTGTCACAATTTCCGGCCCTGACGGCTATTGCTATGATCCCGATGGCATCGTAACACCCGAAAAGATCAACTACCTGCTCGAGATGCGTGCTTCCGGCCGCGACCGCGCTCAGGATTATGCTGATAAATTCGGCGTGAAGTTCGTTCCTAAGGCAAAAGTCTGGGGCGAAAAATTCGATATTGCTATGCCTTGCGCTTACCAGAACGAAATCGGCATGAAAGAAGCCGAAGAGATGGTGAAGAACGGCCTGCAGTATTATATCGAAGTTGCTAACATGCCCACAACAAACGAAGCTCTGGCTTATCTGCAGGAACATTGCAAGATCGTTGCTCCTTCCAAGGCTGTTAATGCCGGCGGCGTAGCAACCTCTGCTTTGGAAATGGCTCAGAACTCCGCTCGTTACAGCTGGAAGCCCGAAGAAGTGGATGAAAAACTGCATCATATCATGAAGAGCATCCATGACGAATCCGCCAAGGCTGCCGAAGAATGCGGCATGGGCTATGATCTGGTTGCCGGCGCTAACATCGCAGGCTTCAAGAAAGTTGCCGAAGCCATGATGGCTCAGGGCTTGATCTAAGCGAATCATCGGTTTGCGGGCCTGCCCCCGGGCGGCCGAAAACCTTTTGAGCGCGGCGTTGCTTTCGGGCGATGCCGCGTTCCCTTTTGAAAAAAGCATACAAAAAAAGCAGACAGTTTTCTGTCTGCTTTTTTTGTATGAGATGAAGAGAGAAAAATATGAGAATGAGATGAGTTAGCAAACTTGAGCGGTTTTCCCACCGGGGATGGCTTTGAGCAGGCTTTTCAATAAAGAAACACTGCCCTGCACGGCGGCGTCGCATTCTTCTTTATAAGAATGGCGGCGGCTGAGAAAATCGCGATAGCGGCGGATGAACCCATGGAGATCTTTCGATTTGAACGGATCACCGCTGTTCATGGCCGATTTTTCGGCATCTGTCAAACCGCGGCGGAAAGCGCGCGATTGCCGAATTTCATAAAGCAGGTGCTGTATCTTGCTGTAATTCTGGGGCATGATATGGGCATCACAGAAAGAATCTGCGGTGTAATGGCAAATGACGCCCAATTGAAAGCTGCGGCGGAAAGAACCGGCCTCGGCCGCAATGCGGCTGAACAGCCGCGCTTCGCGCAGCGCGTCTAAAATGTTATGCTTGTAATGAAAGGTTTTATAAGTGAAATCGGGATAGATGCTGCCCAAGACAAAAGGGAACGCCGAAACTTTATAAGAATAACGCGATTCCAAAACGCGGCGAACATGGTTTGCGATGCGGATATGCGGAAGAGGGAGCATACGATTCACCTCACTGAATGTGCCTTTCATGTTTCTATGATGTGAGTATAACGGGCAAATATGTGAAGAATATGATGGAATTGTGAAGAATTTGCAAAGTCGTGTCATTGCCTTGACGGAAGTATGCGGCAGTGCTACGATTGAAATAAGGAAGATCTTTCCGCCGCGCGGCCGTGAAGCGCGGGGAATTTTTTGAAATTTTAATGGCACACGGAAAAGAAAGGGGAAATTATGAGAAAAACAAAAATTGTTTGCACCTTGGGCCCGGCCTGCGATGATCCGGCGATCTTGCGCCGCATGATGGAAGCGGGCATGGCCGTGGCAAGGTTTAATTTTTCCCATGGCACGCATGAAGAACAGCAGGCCAGATATGACCGTTTCTGCGCCATCCGCGCAGAACTGGGGCTGCCGGTGGCGACCATGCTGGATACGAAAGGGCCCGAGATCCGCCTGAAGAAATTTGCGGCGGGCAAAGTGACGCTGAAAAAAGGGCAGCTGTTCACCCTGCATTGCGGCGAAGAAAAACCCGGCGATGAATCGGGATGCTGTGTTTCTTATGAAAAGCTTTATCAGGATATCGGCGGCGGCGCCACAATTTTGCTGGATGACGGCCTGATCGAATTGAAAGTGGAAGAAGTCAGCGGCAAAGATATTATTTGCCGCGTGGTCAACGGCGGCCCGGTTTCCGACAGAAAAGGGGTCAATTTGCCCAATGTGCGGTTTTCGATGCCCTATCTTTCCGAAAAGGATGAAGAAGATATTCTGTTCGCCGTGAAAAACGATTATGATTTCATCGCGGCTTCTTTCGTGCGCAGCGCCGAAGATGTGATGCAGATCCGCCGCATTTTAAAAAGGGAACAGGCCGATATCGAGATCATCGCCAAAATCGAAAACGCCGAAGGCATGTCGAACGCCGATGAAATTTTGGAAGCGGCCGACGGCGTGATGGTGGCGCGCGGCGATATGGGGGTGGAGATCCCCTTTGAGCAGCTGCCCGCCATTCAGAAAACGCTGATCAAAAAAGCCAACAGCCTGGGCAAGATCGTCATTACCGCCACACAGATGCTGGATTCGATGATGAAGAACCCGCGCCCCACCCGCGCAGAGGTATCCGATGTGGCCAACGCCGTTTATGACGGCACAGGAGCCATCATGCTTTCGGGCGAAACCGCCGCGGGGGCATATCCCGAAGAAGCGGTGAAGGCCATGGCCGCCATTGCCGCTTATGCCGAGCAAAGCATCAATTATGTGGGCCGCTTGCGCCAGCGTGAAGAAGAAAAAGAACCCACTGTGACCGATGCCATCTCTTATGCCACCTGCACAGCGGCGGCCGCACTGAATTGCCGCGCCATCATCCCCGTTTCAAAAACGGGCAGAACGGCGCGCATGATCTCGAAATTCCGCCCCTCCGTGCCCATTGTCTGCTGCACCAACAGTGAAAAGAGCTGCCGCAGGTTGAGCCTTGTCTGGGGCGTCTGCCCGCTGATGATCGAAGAGCGTGACAACACAGACGCGCTGTTTGATGAAGCCATTGCCGCCGCAAAAGCCGGCGGGCTGGTGGAAGAAAACGATAAAGTTGTGCTGACGGCGGGGTGGCCGCTGGGCGTGACCGGAACAACAAATTTGATGAAAATTGAAACCGTGAAATAAAAAAGCGTCGGCACAACGCGGCGAAAGCCGCGCGGCGCGGGCGCGCCGAAGGAACAGGGGCGGATCGCATCCGCCCCTGTTCTATCATAGGGGGCCCCCGAAAAAGCCTGTGGCTTTTTGGGGGAAAGCTGACGGCGGGGTGGCCGCTGGGCGTGGCCGGAACAACAAATTTGATGAAAATTGAAACCGTGAAATAAAAAAGCGTCGGCACAACGCGGCGAAAGCCGCGCGGCGCGGGCGCGCTGAAGGAACAGGGGCGGATCGCATCCGCCCCTGTTCTATCATAGGGGGCCCCCGAAAAAGCCTGTGGCTTTTTGGGGGAAAGCTGACGGCGGGGTGGCCGCTGGGCGTGGCCGGAACAACAAATTTGATGAAAATTGAAACCGTGAAATAAAAAAGCGTCGGCACAACGCGGCGCAGATCGGTAAAAATAAAAAACCAAAAGGCGGAGGGGTTCCCTCCGCCTTTTGGCAATTAATTTGATGGAGTGTGAAATTCAAGAGCAGATATTTGCGCGTCTCTGCTTTATAAAAAGGATATCATGGAACGGGCGGGATGTCGAATCGTTTTTTCGAATGTTGCGGCGGCGATTTATTGAAAAGGAAAATGAAACGCAAAAAGGGAAGAAAAAATAAGTTCAGAGGATGAACTATTTTACCCCCAACGCTTGCGAGTGGGGCAGAAAATGTGTATGATAAGAAAAGAGAAACGCGAAAGGAGAAACGAATGAAGGCTTTAGCGGAATTGATTCGCGGCGATATGAAAATCGCTTATGGCGTAACGGAACCCGGGGCGATCGCTTATGCCTGCGCCAAAGCGCATTCGCTTTGCGGCGGAAAAGTGAGCGCGGTAGAGCTTGCCGTCAATTCGGGCATTTACAAGAATGCCTTTACCTGCGCCATTCCCGGCACAAAAGAAAAGGGGAACGGCTGGGCGGCGGCTTTGGGCGCGGTGGCGGGGGATGCCGAAAAACAACTGGCGGCGCTGGATGGCCTGACCGCGCGGCAGATCGCGGAAGCGGGCGCATTGATCGAAAGCGGCGCCGTTACGGTGAAGATGCAAAACATTTCGCCCGTTATTTTGATCGACGCCACGGTGAAAACCGAAAACGGCGTTGGCCGCGCCGTGATCGAGCATACCCATACTTCCCTCACTTTATTGCAGAAAAACGGTGAAACGGTTTTTCAGGCAGCGGCAGAGCAGGCGGAAGACGACCCCTGCGAAGAGATCAAAGCCAGAACGCTGGAAGAACTTGTGGATTACGCCAAAACCGTTCCCATAGAAGAACTGGCCTTTTTGCGCGAGGCTTTTTCCACCGACCTTGCCTTATATGAAGAAGGGAAAAAAGAGGGGAAAACGCCCATCACGCAGGCTCTGATCGATGAAAATGACGGGCGCGAGCTCAGCCGCGACTTGAAAAAGAGCATGAGCATTTTTGCATGCGGCCCCATCGAAGCCCGTGTAACGGGCGCGGCGGCCCCTGCCACAGCATTTTGGGCAGCACGCCCGAGCTTACCATGCAGAATATCGGCTATATTGCGTCGCCCGGCATGAGCGCCACCGAAGAAACCATCGTCGAGATCATGGAAACACGAAAAACACCCCGCGCGGGGCGCTGAAAAAGCGTGCCGGCGCAAAAATAAACAGAAGTATTCGGGAAAGGAACGGCCTATGAGCATCTATCAAGAAGCAAAATCCATTGAAAATGAGATCATCGCATGGCGCAGATATTTTCATCAGCACGCCGAAGTGGGGCAGAATCTGCCTGTTACGGCGGCAAAGGTGAAAGAAGAACTGGAAAAAATGGGCGTGGAATATCGCGAGATCATTCCCAACGCCATCATGGCCACCATCGGCAAAAAAGGCGGAAGATCCATCCTGCTGCGCGGCGATATGGATGCGCTGCCCATGAGCGAGCAAACAGGCCTGCCTTTTGCTTCGCAAAACCCGGGCGCCATGCATTCCTGCGGCCATGATACCCACACGGCCATGCTGCTGGGCGCGGCAAAGCTGCTGAAAGCCCACGAAGATCAGCTGGAGGGCCTTGCCATCCTGATGTTCCAATCGGATGAAGAAGGGCTTACCGGCGCCCGAGATATGATCGCCGCCGGCGCTTTGGAAAACCCCCATCCCGATCGCGCCGTGGCCATCCATATTTCGGCCGATGCGGTGAAAACGGGGCAGATCCTCATTAAAAGCGGCGTGTGCATGGCTTCCAGCGATGGGTTCCGCATCACGCTTCACGGCAAGGGCGGCCATGGCGCCGCGCCGGAAGAAGCCATCAACCCGATTTTTGCCGCGGTGAAGATCATCGGCGCGTTTGAAGATATCGCCCGCTATGAGATCGACCCCCAGTCGCCTTCGGTGGTGAATATCTGCGCGCTGAACGCGGGCACCACTTATAACATCATCCCCAACGATTGCGTCATCATGGGAACGGTGAGAATGTTCGATGAAGAAAAACGCGCGATCCTGCTGGGCCGCCTTCAGCAGGCGATGCATTCCATCGCCGAGCTTTACCGCTGCCGCGCGGAATGGTATATCGGCCAGACAGCCCCCAGCACCCGCAGCGACGAACAGGCCGCCGAAGCCACCGCCGCCAGCCTGAAAGGCTGTCTGCCCGAAGCGGAAGTGCTGCCTGTTTCCACCGAAAAAGCCATGGGCAGCGAAGATTTTTCTTTCGTCACCCAAAAAGTGCCTTCCGTAATGATCTCACTGGGCAGCACGAGCCCCGAAGGCAAGTCTTTCCCCATGCATCACCCCTGTGTGCTGTTCGATGAAAACGCGTTTGCCTATGGCACGGCGGCTTATACCTGCATTGCCATGGATTATTTAAGATAGAGGGGGCGAAACGATGGATATTCTTGAAAAAGCAAAGGCCATGGAAGACGAGATCATCGCATGGCGCAGATATTTTCATCAGAACCCCGAACTGGGAATGGATCTGCCAAAAACCGCGGCGAAGGTGAAGGAAGAACTGGAAAAAATGGGCGTGGAATACCGCGAGGCGGCGCCCAACGCCATCATGGCCTTCATCGGCCCAAAAGGCGGAAGATCTATCCTGCTGCGCGGCGATATGGATGCGCTGCCCCTGCAGGAGGCCACCGGCCTGCCCTATGCTTCCCAGACAGAAGGCAAAATGCACGCCTGCGGCCACGATACCCACACCGCCATGCTGCTGGGCGCGGCGAAGCTGCTCAAAGAGCAGGAAGCCCGGCTTGAAGGGCTGGCGATGCTGATGTTCCAGCCCGGCGAAGAAACGCTGGAAGGCGCAAAAGCCATGATCGAAGCGGGCGCTTTGGAAACCCCCCGCCCCGATTACGCCATGGCGCTGCATATCGCGGGCATGCCGCTGAAAACAGGCCAGGTCAAAATCGCCAGCGGCCCCTGTGCCGCTTCCAGCGATTGCTACCGCATCGTGCTGCATGGCAAGGGCGGCCACGGCGCTTCGCCCCAAAAGGCCATCAATCCCATCTTTGCCGCGGCGAAGATCATCGAAGCGTTCACCGATCTGGGCCGCTATGAGATCGACCCTCAGATGCCTTCGGTGGTGAACACCTGCGCCATCCATTCGGGCACGATCTATAATGTGATTCCCAACGATTGCGAGATCAAAGGCACCGTCAGGATGTTCAACGAAGAAAACCGCGCCCGCATTCTGAAAAGAATGCAGGAAACAGCGGAAAAGATCGCCGATCTTTATCGCTGCGGCGTGGAATGGCATATCGACCTTGCGGCCCCCAGCAATTACAGCAACGAGGTGTTCGCCCGCACGCTGCACGGCTGGCTGACCAGCCGCCTGACAGGGGCCGAGATCAAGCCGCTATCCACCGAAAAGATGATGGGCAGCGAAGATTTCGCCTATGTTTCACAGCTTGTGCCTTCCTGCGCCGTGGAACTGGGCGCAGGTTCGCCCCAGATCCCTGATTATCCGGCCCATCACCCCATGGTGCAGTTCGATGAAAAGGCGTTTGCCTATGGAACCGCCGTTTATGCGCAGGCCGCCCTTTCTTATTTGACGAAAGAATAAACCGATCGCTCTTTTCGCTTCGGCGAAAGTTCTATAAAAGGAGATAAAGTTATGAGCATCTATCAAGAAGTGAAAGCCATTGAACCCCAGATCATCGAATGGCGCAGAACCATCCACCATCATCCGGAACTGGGCAAAAAACTGCCCCAGACCACGGCTATCGTAAAGGCACAGCTGGAAAAACTGGGCATTCCCTATGAAGAGATCTGCCCCTGCGGCATCGTAGGCCTCATCGGCAAAAACGAAAACGGCAAGCGCATTTTGCTGCGCGCCGATATGGATGCCCTGCCCATGGGCGAAGAAACAGGCCTGCCTTTTGCTTCGGAATGCCCCAATGTGATGCATTCCTGCGGCCATGATGTGCATACCTCCATGCTGCTGGGCGCGGCCACTGTGCTGAAAGCCCACGAAGATGAGCTGAACGGCCAGGTGGTCTTGATGTTCCAGCCCGATGAAGAAGGAACGGAAGGCGGCGGCGCCCGCGTGATGGTGGCAAACGGCCTCATCGAAAAATATCATCCCAATGTGGCTGTGGGCGCGCACATGGCTTCCGACAT
Organism: Acidaminobacterium chupaoyuni; assembly: GCF_047936785.1. Classification (GTDB taxonomy): domain Bacteria; phylum Bacillota; class Clostridia; order Oscillospirales; family Butyricicoccaceae; genus Acidaminobacterium; species Acidaminobacterium chupaoyuni. The sequence goes on along the minus strand of NZ_CP176394.1, from coordinate 84,968 downwards.
TGTGAAAACCAACCAGATCTCGCTGAAAAGCGGGCCTTCCAGCGCTTCCAGCGACCGTATTACCGTGAACCTGAAAGGCAAAGGCGGCCATGGCGCGCGCCCCCATCAATCGGTCAACCCCATCCTTTGCGCCATGAAGATCGCCGAAGCCATCACCGATATCGGCCGTTATGAAGTGGATGCGCAGCAGCCCACCGTGATCACCATCTGCACCTTCCACGCGGGTTCCGCCGCCAACATCATCCCCGAAACCTGCTCGTTCAGCGGCACCCTGCGCACCTTCAATGAAGAACTGCGCCAGTTTATTTTAAAGCGTGTGGAAGAAGTGGCCGGCGAGATCGCCCGCGCTTATCGCTGTGATCTGGATCTGGATCTGCATGCCGGCACACCGCCGCTGATCTGCGACCCCGCATTCACCGCTTTGGGCCACCAGTGGCTCAGCGAGACTTTGGGAAAAGAAGAAGGCATCGAGATCCCGCCGCTTTCCGAAGAAAAAAGCATGGGCAGCGAAGATTTCGCCTATGTTTCCAATGCGGTGCCCGCCTTTATGTTCTCCGTGGGCAGCACAAGCCACCAAGACCGCGTTTATCCTTTGCATAACCCCAAGATCATCTTTGATGAAGCGGGCTTTGCAGCGGGCGCGGCGGCTTATGCGCAGATGGCCTACAGCTACCTGACAAAATAATGAAGACGATATTGGTTATTGACGGAAAAGGCGGCGGCATGGGCGGCGCTTTGGTCAGCCGCCTGAAAGCGGTGGTGGAAGGGGCTGAGATCCTGGCCGTGGGCACCAACGCGCTGGCCACTTCGGCTATGCTGAAGGCCGGCGCAGATGACGGCGCCACGGGCGAAAATTCCATTGTGACGCTGGCCGCCAAGGCGGATGTCATCGCGGGCCCCATCGGCATCGTGCTGGCCGATTCCATGCTGGGCGAGATCACCGCGGCCATGGCCGCCGCCGTGAGCCGCAGCAGCGCGTATAAGGTGCTCATCCCCAACGCGAAAAGCCATGTGGTCATCTGCGGCAATCAGGAACTGCCTCTGGGCAGATATCTGGAAGACGCAGTGGAAAAGATCATACAGGCGCTGCAATAGCCGCGGGGCAAAAAACGGCGCCTTGAAAACGCTTCGTTTTAAACCCCTGCGCCGAAACTGATGAAAAAGCCTGCGGAAATTTCCGCAGGCTTTTTACGCGATTGTTTAAAGGATGACCACCGGTTTGATCAGATCTTTTGGCTTGTCTTTCATCAGCTGAAGTGCTTCTTCCATATGCGAGAAGCCATTGAAGCGGTGAGTGAGCATCTTGCCGGGATCGACACGGCCCGTTTCCATCAAAGCGGCCAGCTTTTCCATGCGCAGACGGCCGCCGGGCATCAGGCCGCCCGCAATGATCTTGTGGCCCATGCCGCAGCCCCATTCCACGCGGGGGATGCGAATGAACTCACCGGAGCCCAGATAGTTCACATTGCCAATTCGGCCGCCGGGCTTGAGCATCGTTACGGCATCGATGAAAGTATCGTTGTCGCCGCCTGCCACAATCACCTTATCGACACCCTTGCCATGGGTTTTTTCCATGATCTGTTCCACGATATTGCCCTGGTGATAATCGATCACATCGGTGGCGCCATATTCCCGCGCCAGCGCCACACAGTTGGGCCGCGAACCCACGGCATACAAATGGGAAGCGCCCCGCAGCGCTGCCGCCGCAACGCCCATCAGGCCAACAGGGCCGATACCGATGACGCACACAGAATCACCAAACTGGATATCCGCCAGCTCTGCGCCATGGAACCCTGTGGGAACCATATCGCTGAGCATTACCGCGGCCGCAGGATCAACGCCATCCGGCAGCAGAGCCAAATTGCCATCCGCTTCATTCACATGGAAATATTCCGCGAAAACACCGTCTTTGAAATTCGAAAATTTCCAGCCCGCCAGCATTCCGCCGGAGTGCATAGCATAGCCGGCCTGCGATTCCACTTTTGACCAATCGGGCGTGATGGCGGGGATGATCACTCGATCGCCGGGTTTGAAATCTTTCACCAGATTGCCGACTTCCACCACTTCGCCAACGGCCTCGTGGCCCAAGATCATGTTATGACGGTCGCCGATGGCGCCTTCATACACCGTGTGGATATCTGAGGTGCAGGGAGATACTGCGAGGGGCTTTACAATGGCATCCAGGGGGCCGCAGGCGGGCATCTCTTTCTCGATCCAGCCTACCTGCCCGATTTTGAGCATGGCAAATCCTTTCATACTATGTTCTCCTTTCGGATATTGAGTTGATTCATTATTTCATAGAAAAATGAGTTTGTCAATAATTTAACACTATTCCGTTTCATTGTTTACAAATGATTAAAATATGTAAAATAGAAGATTGTATTTGGAGAAAACAACTAAAAAACGCCCCGCCAAATTAAGGCAGGGCGTTTTGAAAAAGGGCTCGTTACTGTTTTGCGCTGTCGATGATCTTGCCGTTTACATCCATCAGGATGATGCGCATACCCGGATATTTTTTGGCCAGCGCCAAAGATTTTTCGGGCGTCATCAGAAACATCGCGGTGGAAAACGCATCGGCCAGCGAACTGTCGGAATAGATCACCGTGGCGGATTTCACATATTCGGCGGGGTAAAGGGTATCGGGATCGACGATGTGGTGATATTGTTTGCCATCGACGGTATAAAAGCGTTCATAACCGCCCGAGGTGACCACGGCCTGATTTTTGCAGGAAACGGTGTCGATAAGATCGCCGTTTTCCAGCGGGCTTTCGATGCCCACGCTCCAGGAATCGCGGCCTTCGGGCGTTCCCGCCGCGATGACATTGCCGCCGGCGGAAAGAACGAAGTTCTGATAACCCGCCTTCACCAGCTTTTCATAAACCTGCTGGGCGGCATAACCTTTGGCGATGGCGCCCACATCCAGCCGCATTTCGGGGTCTTCCAGATAAGCCGTGCCGGCATCGTCATCCAGCTGAAGCTTCATCAGGTCGCAATGCTGGGCGGCGCTGCGCAGCTGCGATTCCTCAGGCAGCTTGGCGCTTGCGGGGTCTGTCTGCGCCTGTTCGCGCAGATCATGCCAGATGGAAAGCACGCTGCCCATGGCGATGTTCACGCGGCCCTGGGTCAGTTCATAACTTTCAATGCCGAAACGCAGAAGCGACATCACTTCGGGTTCCACCTTCACCGGGTGGTCGCCCGCCGCCTCGTTGACGGCATAAATGCCCTCCACATCCTGATAATCCATATAGATATCATAAAGCCTGCTGTAATACAGCAGCAATTTTTCGGTTTTATCGCGAAAAGCATTGAATTCTTTTTCGCTGCTGCAATAAGCGGTCACCGTGGTGACGGTATCGAACGCGCCATAGATTTCCGCCGAATATTTTTGCTTGCTGCTCTGGGCGCAGCCGCTCAGCGGCAGCATGGCGCATAACAGCAACAGGAACCATCGTTTCAAAGGCTCGCCTCCCAAGTGTTGATAGAAAGAAAAAGCAAAAAAATCTTTTGCTTTTTCAGTTTAGCAAGCCCATCCGGTGAATACAATGGATAATTTGTGAAATTTTCGCATTTCGCCCGTGAACCTGCGGTTTTTTCGGGGAAAATAAGAAAGTTTACAATCTTATCTTGGAAAAATGATTGACAGTCAAACTGTAATTGATATAATTACAGTATCAAAGCAAAGGAGGCTTGTTATGAAAACAAAACAACTGAAATGGGTCGCTGCTGCGCTTGCAGCGCTGATTTTGGGGGGCTGCGCCGCGCCGCAGACTTCGAAAACCGACGAAAAGAAAAAGGAAGAAAGCAAAAGCACAGCGGAATATCATAAAATCACCGCGAAAGAAGCCAAAGCGCGCATGGATAGCGGAGACCCCGTGATCGTTGTGGATGTGCGCCGCGCCGATGAATATGAAGCGGGCCATATCCCGGGGGCCATCCTCATCCCCAATGAGGAGATCGGCACGGAAAAGCCCGCAAAGCTGCCCGATACCGACGCCGAGATTTTGATTTACTGCCGCAGCGGCAACCGCAGCAAACAGGCGGCCGACAAGCTGGTGGCCATGGGCTATACCAAGGTCTATGATTTCGGCGGCATCATCGATTGGCCCTATGACACCGTGACGGGCCCCGAAGAAACCCAGCCCACCACGGCGGCAAGCCTTTTCGGCAGCTTCAAAAGCGAAGATCTGGAAGGCAACGCCGTGGATGAAAGCATTTTCAGCGGCAAAAAGCTGACCATGGTCAATATCTGGGCCACTTATTGCAGCCCCTGCCTGCGCGAAATGCCCGAACTGGGTGAGATCCAGAAGGAATATGCCGACAAAGGTTTTCAGATCGTGGGCATCCCCATCGACACGCTGAAGCAGGATTTGAGCTATGACGCCGATCAGGTGAAAAAGGCCCAGAAAGCAGTGGAAAAGACCGGCGCGGATTATACCCATGTGCTGCCTTCCATCGATCTTATCCGTTCTCATCTGCAAGAGGTCTATGCTGTGCCCGAAACGGTGTTCGTGGATGAAAACGGCGTGCAGGTAGGCGAGATCTATTCGGGCGCTCAAAGCAAGGCCGATTGGGAAAAACTGATCGACAGCCTGCTCAAAGAGGTGGAAAAAGCATGATGCGCGGGCGGAAAACCGCCGCGGCGTTGATGGCGGCGGGCCTGCTGATGGTGGGGCTGGGCGTTTGGCGCGGCGAAGCGGGCGTGGTGCTGACCAAGGCGATCAATATATGTTTGGAGTGTATCGGCATTGGCTAAGAAAAATCGACGAAGCCCCCGCGTGTGGGTGCAGATAGGGTGGGCGGCGCTGACGAACGGATATGCGGCGGGTTTTGCCGGCGGCAAGATCTGGCGCGGCCCCACCAAGGCCCTCTGCGTGCCGGGGCTCAACTGTTATTCCTGCCCGGGGGCGCTGGGTTCCTGCCCCATCGGCGCGCTTCAGGCGGTTCTGGGCAGCGCGGAATATCGCATGGCCTTTTATGTCACCGGGTTTCTGATGATCGTGGGGGCTGCGCTGGGCCGCTTTGTCTGCGGCTGGCTTTGCCCCTTCGGGCTGATCCAGGATCTGATCTATAAGATCCCCTTTCCGAAGAAACTGAAAAAGCTGAAGGGCGAGCGTTTTCTGCGCCTTTTGCGCTATGGCATTCTGGCGGGCTTCGTGGTGATCCTGCCGTTGTTCGCGGTGGATATTCTGGGGCAGGGCGCGCCTGCTTTCTGCAAATGGATCTGCCCCAGCGGCACATTGACGGCGGGCATCCCGCTGGTTTTGCAAAATGAAAACCTTCAGGCGGCGGCGGGCTGGCTTTTTGAATGGAAGCTTGCCATTCTTGCCGTGCTGCTGGTGCTTTCGGTGGTGGTGTGGCGGCCGTTTTGCCGCTATCTCTGCCCGCTGGGGGCGATCTATGGGCTTTTCAACAAGGTTTCGTTTTATCGCTATGAAGTGGAAAGCGACAAATGCATCCGCTGCGGCAAATGCAGCGCGGCTTGCGACATGGCGCTGGAACCGTGGAAACAGCCCAACAGCGCCGATTGTGTGCGCTGCGGCGCCTGTAAGGCGGCGTGCCCCTGCGGGGCGCTGCATACGGCGAAGTTACAAAAGGGGGAAAAGAAATCATGACGGGGGAATTTGCTGTGGCGGTGCATGCCATGGTGTATCTTTATCACAAGGCTTCGTGTCTTTCCAGTGAAGAACTGGCAAAGAATGTCTGCACGAACCCTGCGCGCATCCGAAAAGTGATGGCCAAGCTGAAAAAAGCGGGGCTGGTGGAAACGAGGGAAGGCGCGGAAGGCGGATGCCGCATCGCGAAAGACGGCCAAACCACACTGGGTGAAATTTTAAAGGCGCTGGGAGAAAACGCGGTGACGCTGAACTGGCGAAGCGGCCATAAAGACGCCGAATGTCTTATCAGCGCGGGCATGGGCGGCGTGATGGAGGGCATCTGCGCTCAGCTGGATCAGGTCTGCGAAGAATATCTGTCAACCGTGACCATCGAATCGCTGGAGCAATATCTGATTGGGAAAAAGTAACTCTTTTTTCTTGAAATCCGTTGCATATTTTAGGAAAACTGCTATAATATTGAATAGAATATTTTGGGATGCCGTTTGAAAAAACGGTATTATGCTGAAAAAGTCTCTTTTGGTAGAATCGTTCCCCGAGAGGCTTTTTCTCAGTATTTACTAAAAGTTGTGCGAGGTGGGAAAATGCCGAAACCGACCGTTTTGATCGTGGATGACAAAAAAGTGAACCGGCAGATTCTGCGGTTGATTTTTGCAGAGGAATATTTTCTGCTGGAAGCGGAAAATGGCGAAGCCGCCTTAAAAATATTAGAGCAGAACCCTGTGGATCTGATGATCTTAGATTTGGTCATGCCCGTGATGAACGGTTTTGAAGTGCTTGAAAAAATCAAGACACTGCCGCAAAACCAGCAGATCCCCGTGGTGGTCAACACCGAGTTCGGCGAAGAAAGCAATGAGATCCGCGCGCTGGATCTGGGCGCCGCCGATTTCATCACAAAGCCTTATAACCGCCGCATCGTGCAGGCGCGCGTGAGAAATATCATGCAGAAGACCGTGCTGGAGCGACGGCAGCTGAAACAGAATTTAAATGAAACTACGCTGCGGATGCAGGCACTGGCAGACACGATCCCGGGCGGCATCGCTATTTTCGATCTGCGTCACCCGGGGCTGCGTTATTATAACGACAGCTTTTGCGCCATCAGCGGCAGAACGCGCAGCGAATATATCGAGGCCACCAAAGAAGATTGCTTTGCGCTGGTGTATGAAGAAGACCGCCCGCTGCTGATGCAGACTTTTTTGAGGGCGCGGCGCGACAGCGGCCCCATCAAGGTGAGCTACCGCGTGCATAAAAAAGGCGGCGGCATGGCATGGATCGGCCTTTCGGCGGTCTGCTATAAAAAAGAAGAGGGCGTGCCCGTTTATCACGCGGTGCTGGTGGATCAGACCGAAGAAAAAGAATTGATGAACCTGCGCACCCGTGTGATGGAAAAACTGGAATATGACGCCGAGCATGACAAGCTGACGGGGGTCTATAACCGCGAAGGGTTTTGCAAACGGGCCGAAAAGATCCTGCGCGAGCATTCCAATGAAAAATATTACATCATCTGCTGGGATATCCGCAATTTCAAGATCATCAATGAGCGCTTCGGCAACAAAAAAGGCGATGAAGTGCTGGTGGCGTTTGCGCAGAAATTAAAAAAACTTTCCGGAAAAGAAGAACTTTGCGGGCGCCTGACAGGCGATCGCTTTGCCTGCTGCCTGCGGCGCGACCATGTCTGCATCGATCAGCTGGAAAAAGAAGTGGGCATGTGGGATACCCAGAGCGAGCTGGGATGCCGGTTTTCCGTTTATTTCGGGGTCTATCTCATCGAAAATCTTGGGCTGCCGGTGGAACTGATGTGTGACCGCGCCACCATGGCGCTGAAAAGCGTCAAGGGCAGCTCCATGCGGCGCAGCGCCATCTATAATGAAAAAATGCTCAACCATCTGCAAAAAGAGCAAGAGATCGAAAGCGAGATGTATACCGCGCTGAAAAGCAGGCAGTTCGTTATTTATATGCAGCCCATCTACAGCATCACCACCGGCCTGCCCATCAGCGCGGAAGCCCTGGTGCGCTGGCAGCATCCCCAGAAGGGCATCATTTCGCCCGGCGAATTCATCCCGCTGTTTGAGCGCAACGGCTTTATCACGCTGCTGGATGCCTATGTCTGGGAGGAAGTCTGCCAGTTTTTAAGCCGGCGCATTGCCAAGGGGCAGCGCGTTGTGCCCATCTCGGTGAATATTTCGCGGCTGAATGTGGAAAACAAGCATCTGGCCCTGGAACTGCGCAGCCTGATCGACCGTTACGGGCTGAAACCCGCCATGCTGAAGCTTGAAATCACCGAAAGCGCTTATATGGATGACCCGAAAAAGCTGAAAGAAGCCGTTGTCTCTTTGCAAAAACAGGGCTTCACCGTGTTGATGGATGATTTCGGAAGCGGCTATTCTTCGCTGAATATGCTCAAGGATGTGCCGGTGGATTATCTGAAGATCGACATGCGCTTCCTGGCCGATCTGGAAACTTCGGCCCGGGCGGGCAATGTTCTCAACAGCGTGGTGCATATGGCCAAGTGGCTGAAGATGGAAGTGATCGCCGAAGGGGTTGAAACCCAGCAGCAGGTGGATTTTCTGCGGGGGATCGGATGCGATAAAATTCAAGGCTATTTTTATTCGCGCCCGCTGCCGCGGCAGGATTTTTGCGCCCTTTTGGAAGAAGGCAAAGAGAAACTCGCCGCCCAGCAGGAGATCTGCCTGGATGATTATGATTTCGACAGCGTTTGGAACGCCAGCAAAGAAAGCAGCCTGCTGTTCAACGGCATCGTGGGCGCCATGGGCATCTATGAGCTGCACGAGAACCGGTTGGAAGCGCTGCGCGTCAACGACGGATATTTCGAACTGTTCGGCGGTTCGCCCCAGGAATTTTTTCAAAACGGATATAATGGTTTTGAGAGATTATATGAAGAAGATAAAAAGGCTCTTTTGGAAATCTGCAAGGAAGCGGAAAAACAGGGCAGACCCATGCAGGCCATCCTGCGCCGCCCCCATCTGGATGGCAGATGCCTGATCTGCGATGTCCGCCTGCGCTATCTGGGCAAAAACGGCAGCCGCTCGGTGTTTTGCCTGACGGCCTTTGATGTGACCACACAGCAGGAAAATCAGCAGGCCCGCTATCTGCAGCAATATCTGGCGGTGCTGAGCAATCTTTACACCGATATCATCGAACTCAATTTCACCGATAACACACGAAAAACGATATTTTCCACCGATGAACAGGCGGAAGGAAGGGTGGAAAACCTCGCCGAAGCTTATGAACGCATGGAATACAGCCGCATCCACCCCAACGACCGCGAAGCCTATTGCCGCTTTTTCACTGTGGAAGCGCTGGAAGAAGAACTTGAAAGGAACCAAAACGGCTTCATCACGGCCGAAGCGAGAGTGCTGGGCAAAGACGGCGTTTATCATTGGCGGCGGCGGGTCATTCTTCCGCTGGGCAACCAGCAGGGCAAAAAGGTTTTCTTGAGCTGCCTTGCCACCATCGATGCGCAAAAACAGGCGGAAGAGCTTTTGGAAGAAGCCGCCGCGCTGGAAGCCGTGAAATGGGAACGCGAGCGCTATCTGGAGGTCATCAAACAAACCGATACCATCGTGTTTGAATGGGATTTCGACCAAAGGACTTTCCACGCGGAAAAGGGTTACGAACAGTTCGCGCTGGCCGATGAAGACCCCTGGCAGGTGGCGAAAAACGGCGTGACGGCCAAAGTGGTGCATCCCGACGACCTGCCCGTGGTCAACGCCTTTTTCGAGGGCGCCTGTAAAAACGACGCCAAAAACGCCAACCAGATGGAGATCCGCCTGAAAACGAAAGACGGTCAATATCACTGGTGCTGCATTACCTCAAACGCGCAGAAAGGCGAAAATCAGGAATGGAAGCGCGTGATCGCCACCATCAATCTGATCGACCGCCGCAAACAGGCCGAACAAAACGCGCAGGAAAGCGAAACCATGCTGGGCGATATCATCAAAAATCTGCCTGTGGGCATCATCGTGGCCGAATGCGGCCACGAGATCATGCCAAAATTCATCAGCCGGAAAGCCGCCGAGATCTTGGGATGCCGCGCGGCAAAACCGGCGGATTGCATGATGCGCGAAACCTGCCCGCTGGCTTCGCTTTGGAAGAGAACGCTGCGGCAGGCCGCCGAAAAAAGATCGGAAGAAAACAGCGAGCTCTGGCATTTCGAAGAACAGTTTTTCATCCACGAAAACCCCCAGAAGCCCCAGTGGGCCCAGGTGGAGGGGGTGATGCGGCGCAACGGAGAAGGCAAGATCTTTGCCTATTGCGCCATCACCAATGTCACCGAGCTGCATAACACCCGATCGGCCCTGCAAAAAACCACCGAAGAATTGCAGCACCTGCTGGATCAGCTGCCTGTGGGCGTGGGCATTTATGAACTGGCGCAGCGGCAGATCATCATTAAATATCTCAACGAGCGGGCTTATGAAATTTTCGATATGAAGCGGCCCGAACCGCAAAACGGCGAAAATGCCCTGGTGAAGCAGTATCCGCAGGGGCATTTGAGACAGCTGGAAGAATGGATGAAAAAAACGCCGCAGCAGATTTCGACAGACGATGTGGTGCGCGCCCAGAAAAGCGACGGGCGGTTCTTCTGGCTGAGGAATATCGCCACGATCTTGGAACTGCCGGGGCAGAACCCCGTTTGCTATGCGGTGATGAGCGATATCACCGATCAGGAAGAAATGGAACGGGAGTATCGCCGCCAGAATGAGCTGTATACCCTGCTGCTGCGCAATTCCGATATGCAGATCATGGATTATGACACGCAGGAGAAAAAACTTACCTATTCTTTAAAGAACAGCAGGGGCGAGCGCATCAAGCGCACAGTGGAAAATTTGGATGCCATCAGCTTGGCGGATTCCAAAATTCTTCACCCGGATTTTCTTCATATCTGCACCGACATGGTGTGCACCGCATCACAAAAGATCATGTCGGGCGAAGTGGAATATCGCGCTGATTTCTGGGGGGCGGGTTACCGCTGGTATCGCACTTCGTTTATCAGCATTGCCGACAAACAGGGGCAGGTATACCGGGTTATCGGCATGGGCGAAGACATCGCCCGCGAAAAGCAGTTGCAGGATCACCTGAACCGCGAGCAGAATTATCGCCAGGCAGTGATGATGGAAACGCTGTTTGCCATGGAAACCGATATGACGGCCGAAAACACCAAGGTCATCCACATTTCCGAGCACGGCAAAGAATATTACCCGCCGCTGGATTATTTTTCGCGAGGCGGCGGCAGGCATCTGCATCCCGATGACCGCGACCGGGTGCTGAGCATTTTCTCCGTTCAGAATATGCAAAAAGCCATGCAGCGGGGCAACACCGAAATTCGCGCGCAGTTCCGCATGGAAAAGCGCGACGGCAGCTGGGTTTGGGTGGAAACGGTGGCCTATCTGCTTTATGAAGCAGAAGAAAAAAGCCCGCGGGCGCTGGTCTATATCCGTTTGGCGCAGAAAGAGCGCGAGCTGATCGAACGGGCTGAGATCGACCCCGTGACCAAAATCTATAACCGCGCCACTTTGCAGGAAAAAATCGAAACCACGCTGGATTCCGGCGAAGAAAAGGTGGCGTTTGCCCTTTGCGATATCGATGATTTCAAAAAGATCAATGATACCAAAGGCCACCGGAAAGGCGATGAAACGCTGGCGCGGCTGGCAAAGCTTTTAAGTGAAAATTTCAGAAGAAAAGATATCATCGGGCGCCTGGGCGGCGATGAATTCGTGGTGCTTTTGCGCAATGTCAACCGCGCGGCCGATGTGGAAAAGAAAATGGAAAACCTCCTTTCCCAGATCCGCGGCATCGAGGGGGAAGACGCGTTCTCCATCAGTGTGGGCATCGCCATCAGAGAAAAGGAACACGAACATTTCGAATCGCTTTATGAACGGGCGGATCGCGCTTTGTATCAGGCGAAAAAAGACGGAAAAGACCAATTTATTATCGAATCTTAAAAGTGAGGCGAAACGGCTTGAAAGAACCGGGCATTTGGAAAGAAATTTCGATGGAAGAATTGATGGGGCGCTATTATGAACCGCAAAAATTCGGCGCGGCCTGTGAAGCCTGCCCGAATTACCGGCAGAAATGGTCTTGCCCGCCCTATGATTATGAAGTGGAAGCTCTGCTGAAAAGCTATTCCCACTGTTTGCTGATGGGCAAAAAAGTGAGGATCACCCCCGAAGAACAGGCTCTGCGCGGCAAAGAGGCCGAGGCGCTGATGTGGCAGAAAATCGACGACGCCCGCGCCGAAGAAGACGGCAAAGCCTTAAAGCTGGAGCAAACGGGCGAAAACTGCCTTGCGCTGGCGGCGGGCGGATGCCGCATCTGCAAAACCTGCGCCCGTGCCGAAAATCTGCCCTGCCGCGATCCGCAGCGGTGCCGCCCTTCGCTGGAATCTTTCGGATTCGATGTGGGCGCGCTGGCAGAAAAAGAACTGGGCGTTCCCCTTGTTTGGCAGGCCGAGGGCCTTCCCGAATATTATTTTCTGGTCAACGCGCTGTTCAGCCGCCGCTCGATGCGCCGCGAGGCCGAAACGATCTATGGCAAAAGCAGAGCATAAGCGCCCGGCGGTTTACCGGTGACGAAAAAGAACCCCGGTGATTTGAAAGCCTGCCGGCGGCTTGTCTATGATAAGAATAAAAGCAGGAAGCCTTATGGATGGTCGTGCATCCGTAAAGCTTCCTGCTTTTTTGTTTAAGGGGCAGATTATTTTTTCAGCATCCGCCCAAGCGCTTCCATGGCGCCGGTTTTCTTCAGCGCGGCGATGAGCAGGGCGGCGATGAGCGTTCCGCCCAGAGTGCTGATGAGAAAGGGCAGAACATAGGCGAACAAAGCGGCTTCGCGGCCCATCAGAAATTTGGCAACGGGGTAGCAGAGCATGCCGCCCAGAACGCCTGTGCCCACCACTTCGCCCACATAAGCAAGGCTGAGCTTTTTTGTGCGGCGGTAAAGCAGGCCGCAGCAAAGCGCGCCGATCATGCTGCCGGGGAAAGCCAGAAGGCTGCCTGTTCCCATCAGGTTGCGCAGAAGCGAGGTGCAGAAGGCGGCCGTCACGCCATAAACGGGGCCGAGAAACACGCCCGCCAGCACATTGACCAGATGCTGGATGGGAAAGCATTTCGAAGCGCCGACGGGAATCGAAAAGCCCGAAAGCACCACGGTGAGCGCCACCAGCATGGCGGCTGCCGCCAGTTTTCTTACATTTGTTTTTTTCATAAAAATCCCTCACAAATTGATTTGGTGACAAATAAAAAAATCCACACGAAGAAAGCTACACCCGCGGTGGTGTACCCCTTCGTGTGGATCAATGCGTCACACTCTGCCAAACAGTATACCAATGGATAGGAAAAAAGTCAACAGCAAATCAAGAAACCCACCGCAAGTGACGAAGCATTGCCGGCAGGTTTTTGTTTTATCGGGCTCCGCCGCATCAGGCAGAGGCGCCGGAAGCGGGGGTTATATTTTGAGCGATCAGTTCTTTCACCGTTTCGGGCAGAGCTTTCAGCTCTTCGCGGGAAAGGGAAGCGGTTTCGATGGGGGGCAGGATCTTCAAGGTTACCGAGGCGGGATGGATGCGGAAACCGTGGGCTTCCATCAGCCGGTAAGAGCCGTTCATGGCCATGGGAACGATGGGCATGCTCGCTTTGGAAGCAATTTTGAAAGCGCCGCCTTTGAATTCATTCATGGCGTCGCTGCGGCTGCGGGTGCCTTCGGGGAAAATAATCATGCTATAGCCCTCGCTGAGCAGATGGGCGCATTCGTTGAGCGCCGTCACCGATTGGCGGGGGTCTTTGCGATCGACGAACACACAGTGCAGCAGCTTCATCCATTGGCAAATCAGCGGGATCTTTTGGGTCTCGATTTTAGAAAGCAGCCCATAAGGCTTGGGCAGCTGAGAAAGCATGATGGGCACATCAAAATTGCCCTGATGGTTGCCGATGAACAGGCAGGCTTTGCCCTGGGGGATGTTTTCAAGCCCTTCCACCTTCACTTTTGCGCCCGCCGCTTTCAGCAGCGCGCTCGCCCATTTGCGCACTTCGCGCTCGGTGATGGCATCGGCCAGATCGCGGCGGCCCTGGGCTTCCAGTTTCTTTGCGCGGTGCATTTTGGGCAAAAGCGCCACCAGATAAAGCCAGAAATAAAGGAACCAAAGGATCGTTCTCATGCTGTTTTCCTCGTCGTTTCATCATAATTTAAGGTCAAACGCCGTAAAACAGTATAGCAAGCGGCGGCAAAAATGTCAAAACAAGCCTTGCGATTATATGGTTTAGGGTCTAAAATAAGAAACGGAATCACACAGCTCCCTGGCAGGAAAGATAAAAAGAAAGCGGTGGAAATCATGGAAACAACGGAACTTTTGCGCCGGCAGATCGCTTTTCATCAAGAAGAGATCATAGAAGATCTGAAAGAACTGGTGCGCTGTGAATCGCCCTCGATCGATAAGTCGCTTGCCGATGTCTGCGGCAGAAAAATCGATGAGATCGTCAAGAAGCGTCTGGGCTGCGATGCCGAAATTTATCCGGCAGAAACGCGCGGCGATCACCGAAGCTTCACCATCGGCGAAGGCGAAGAACAGATTTTGATGCTTTGCCATTTTGACACGGTCTGGGAAAAAGGTCGTTTATCTTTAAAGCAGGAAGGCGACCTGCTTTATGGGCCCGGAGTTTTCGATATGAAAAGCGGGCTGGTCAACGCCATCTGGGCGCTGAAAATTTTGAAAGAGCAGGGGCTTTTGCCTCACAAGCGCTTTTGCCTGATGTGCAACAGCGATGAAGAGGTGGGCAGCGTGAGTTCCCGCCCCGTGATCGAAGCAAAAGCGAGAGAAAGCGCGGCGGCGCTTTGCATCGAGCCGGCTTCGGGGCCTCAGGGCTTTTTGAAAACGGCCCGCAAGGGTTCGGGAAAATATCAGATCGAAATCACCGGCAAAGCCGCCCATGCGGGCAACAACCCTCAGGCGGGGCGCTCGGCCGTTCAGGAAATGGCCCTGCAGACCGTTTATCTGCATTCGCTCAACGATTTCGAGATCGGCACCACTGTGAATGTGGGGGTGGCAAACGGCGGAACACGACCCAACATCATTGCCGAACGCGCCCATATGGAAGTGGATGTGCGCACATGGAACGATGAAGAAGCACGGCGGATGGATCGGCTGATTTTCGGGCTTCAGCCGAAAACCGAGGGCGTGAGCCTGAAAGTGACAGGCGGCATCGCCCGCCCCGGCATGGAAGCCACCGAAAAGAACCTTAAGCTGTTCGATCTGGCGCAAAGCGCCGCGCGTGAACTGGGCGTTTCGCTGGATTATATCGCAGCGGGCGGCGGAAGCGACGGCAACTTTACTTCGGCCCTGGGCATCGCCACGCTGGATGGCCTTGGCGGAAAGGGCGACGGCGCACACGCCGAAAACGAACATATCGAAATTTCGGGAACCATGGAGCGTCTGGCGGTGCTGGCCAATTTTCTCACAAAGCTTTGATGGCCGCGGGGCACAGAACAGCCCTTTTGAAAGCATATAAAAAGAGAGTGCGAAATGCTTCGCACTCTCTTTTTTAGAAAAAGCAACGCTTTTATGCCTGATGAACGATCTCGCCGTTGATGATGGTGTAAACCGTTTCATATTGGATATCGGTGATGGGGTTGCCGCGGAAAATGGCCACATCGGCGTCTTTGCCCGCTTCAAGGCTGCCCACGCGGTCGGCAATGCCGATGATTTCGGCGGGGTTGATGGTGATGCATTTCCAGGCCTCCTGCTCGGGCAGACCGGCGTTGACCGCCAGACCCGCGCACATGGCCAGGCTATCCAGAGGCAGAACGGGGGCATCGGTGATGATGGCGGCTTTCAAGCCCGCTTCCACCACGGCCTTGGGGGTTTCCCAGCTCTTGTTGGAAAGCTCGAATTTGCTCTTATCGCCCAAAGTGGGGCCAACGAACACGCCGCGGCCTTCTTTGATGAGCTCATCGGCGATCAAGTGGCCTTCTGTGCAGTGATCCAGTGTCATGCCGACATTGAACTCTTTGGCGATGCGCAGCGCGGTGAAGATATCATCGGCGCGGTGCGCATGGGCCTTCAGGGGGATTTCTTTGCGAACAACAGGCAGCATCGCTTCCAGCTTCATGTCGTAAGTGGGCTTTTTGTTGTTCTTGGGGTCTTTTTCGTGGGCCAGCAGAGCGTCGTTATATTCGTTGGCCTTGAACAGCAGCTCGCGCAGCAGAGCCGCGGTGCCCATGCGGGTCATAGGCATTTTTTTCATGCCCTGGCCATAGCAGCGCTTGGGGTTTTCGCCGAAGGCGCATTTCATGGCGACGGGATCTTTCAAAATCATGTTGTCGATGCGCTTGCCTGCCATTTTCACGGCGGCGAAAGTTCCGCCCACCACATTGGCGGAACCGGGGCCTGTTACGGCGGTGGTCACGCCGGCGGCGGCAGCCTGACCGATGGTTTCATCCATGGGGTTCATGCCGTCGATGCCGCGGATGTGAGAGGTGATGGGGTCAGACATTTCGTTGCCGTCGGAACCTTCAAAGCGAATGCCCGATTCTTCCATGCCGATATGGCAGTGGCCGTCGATGAGGCCGGGGGTGACGAGGCATCCCGCGGCGTCGATGACCTGCGCATCGGCAGGGGCGTTCACGGTTTTGCCCACGGCGACGATCTTCGCGCCGTCGAGAAGGATCTGGCCGTTTTCAATATCGGGGCCGGCCATTGTTTTGATGTGGCCGTTTTTAATCAGAATCATGGGAGTTCCTCCTGTTTTTCATGTTTTCTAAAAAGAAGGCCGAAGGTGGCTGCCCTTCGGCCTTTGTAAAATTGCCTGTGTTATGCCTTGTGAACGATCTCGCCGTCGATGATGGTGTAAAGGGTTGTATATTGCAGGTCTTTCAGCGGGTTGCCGCGATAGATGGCGACATCGGCGTCTTTGCCCACTTCAAGGCTGCCCACGCGGTCGGCAATGCCGGTGATCTGGGCGGGGTTGATGGTGACGGCTTTCCATGCCTCTTCTTCAGCAAGGCCGGCGTTGATGGCAAGGCCCGCGCAGAGGGGCAGATATTTCAGCGGGATAACGGGAGCATCGGTGATGATGGCGGCTTTCAGGCCAGCTTCCACCACGGTCTTGGGGGTATCCCATGTTTTGTTCTTCAGTTCGAATTTCGATTTTGCGCCGAAAGTCGGCCCGACCAGAACATCTTTGCCCTCTTTCACCAGTTCATCGGCGATCAGATGGCCTTCTGTGCAATGATCCAGCGTCATGGGCAGATCGAATTCTTTGGCGATGCGCAGCGCGGTGAAGATATCATCGGCGCGGTGTGCATGGGCTTTCAGAGGGATCTCTTTGCGCATAACGGGCAGCATGGCGTGAAGCTTCATATCAAAGGTGGGCTTTTTGTTGTTTTTGGGGTCTGCTTCATAGGCATCCATTTCCTGGCGGTAATTTTCAGCCTTGATCAGCACTTCGCGCAGCAAAGCGGCGGTGCCCATGCGGGTCAGCGGGGCTTTCTTCTGGGCCTGGCCATAGCAGCGCTTGGGGTTTTCGCCGAAAGCGATCTTCATGGCAACGGGGTTTTTCACCACCATGTTGTCAACGCGCTTGCCATGCAGCTTGACGGCAACAAAGGTGCCGCCCACCACATTGGCAGAGCCGGGGCCGGTTACCGCGGTGGTAACGCCATGGCTTGCAGCGTCGTAAAATGCTTCATCCATGGGGTTGAGGCCGTCGATGCCGCGCATCTGCGGGGTGACGGGGTCGGTCATTTCGTTATAGTCATCGCCTTCAAAACCGATGGCTTCTTCATCGAGGCCGATATGGCAATGGCCTTCCACAAAGCCGGGGGCAACCAGGCATCCGGCCGCGTCGATCACCTGCGCGTCGGCAGGGGCGTTGACGGTTTTGCCGATCGCGGCGATTTTGCCGCCGTCAAGAAGGATCTGGCCGTTTTCGATATCGGGGCCTGCCATTGTTTTGATATGGCCGTTTTTAATCAGGATCATGGGTTTTTCCTCCTAAAAATGAATTTCGATAGCTATTAAAAGAATACCTCTTTCCCTGCGGAATGTCAAAGCATCACACAGAGAAAGAGGTAACAAATTTAGATACTGAACTTTGTATAAAACGCTGTAAAAATCTGAAATAAACAGGGGAAAACGCCCGAAAGACTATTCGCTTTTTAAACGGATGGTGGCAAACTGGGCGGGCTGTTCCATATCGCTCTGATCCCATGTGAATACCACGGTATAGGCGTCATAGGTCAGTTCCACAAACCATTCCTGTGTATCCTGCGGCGAAGAGGGCACATGGAGCTGCACTTCGGTTCCGGCGGCTTTTTTGATCTGGCTCAAAGTGAAATTGCTGGCCAGCTTTTCGCGCACGCTGCCGCCCTTGGAAACATCGATGCTGACCACCTGTTCCTTCCCGGTGACCTTATCCCATTTTTCGGGGTTGAAATAAAAGGCGAAGGGGCTGCTTTCATAATAGAAATAGCGCGAACCGTTCCAGCCTTCATCGGGCATGATGGCGCCCTGGCCCAGAAGCTTCTGCACTTCTTCCACGGTTTTGCCCAGATAATCGGCGGCATAGGGGGCCGCCACCGCGGGCAGCGCGCTGCCGCTGCCGCTTTCGCCCGAAGAAGCGCTCTGTTCTTTTTGGGTGTCTTCCGTTTTGGCGGGGGTGTCGTTCATCGAAGAAAACATGCGGGTGAACCCCCAGATGGCCAGCGCGGCGCAAATGAGCCCGAACACCAGCCAGGGCAGGGCGCGGGGCGTTTTGCGCGGCGAAAAGGGTTCTTCTTCGGCGATATCGAACGCCTTGTGGTTTTTCGTGGCGGGCGCTGCTTTCTGCCGCGCCGCAGAAGCCGGTTTCTGTTTGGGGAACAAAGCAAAGGCTTTTTTATCATGGGGGCGGGATTTTTCGCGGGCCGGACGGCGGGGCTGTTCGTGATGCACAGGCGGCTGCCGGTGCGGCTGGGCGGCCTGAGGCCGGGGTTCCGGGCGCGTGATGACCTTGGTGGGCTCTTCTTCAAAAGAAGAAGCGTTTTCGCCCGCGGAAGCATGGCGGCGGCGGGCGGCGATCTCTTGATTGCGCCGCTCTTCTTCCTGACGGAATTCGCGCAGAAGACGCTCAACTTCTTCGTCTTCCGGCGTGCGGGTCGGCATTTCCGGGGGAATATCGTCTTGAAGGGGCGATTTTCCGCAGGAAGGGCAGAAGGTATCGGTATCGGACATCAACGCTCCGCAATGAGGGCATTGTTTCATGGCAGTGTCTCCTTCGCAATGGATTTCTATAGAACAACCCTAACACAAAAGCGAAATCCAATCAAGAGAAGCAGGTGGAATTTATGGGCTTTCCCGGTTATTTTGCAAGGAAACATTGAACTTTCGCGCAGATATGATAGACTGTTAATGTTTGAAACAAGAAAACGCGATCACCGAATCATTAACGGAGGGACATGATGAATCAGAACATTCAAGGCAAAACCATTGCGCAGTGGATCGAAACCTATCCCGTTTTGGGGGATATGGTGCATCTGAAAGAAACCTTTTGGGTCAACCCCCGCCATCTTCCCACAGAAGAAGCTTTGAAGCAATGCAGGCTTTCGATGGAGGATGTGCGCGACGCGCAGGCAAGACTGGAACGGTTCGCGCCTTATATTATGAAGGCTTTCCCCGCCACACAGGCAACGGGCGGCATCATTGAATCGCCGTTATGCGAAATCGACGCCATGCGCGCTTATTTAGAAACAGAAAATCATTGCCGCCTGCCGGGCAAAATGCTGCTCAAATGCGACAGTCATCTGCCCATTTCCGGTTCCATTAAAGCGCGCGGCGGCATTTATGAAGTGCTGAAGCATGCCGAGACCCTGGCCCTTGAAAAGGGCGGGCTGAAGCTGACGGATGATTATTCCGTTCTGCACAGCGAAAAATACCGCGCATTCTTTTCACAATATTCCATCGCCGTGGGCTCCACGGGCAATCTGGGCCTTTCCATCGGCATCATGAGCGCCCAGCTGGGCTTCCATGTAACGGTGCATATGTCTGCCGACGCGCGCCAGTGGAAAAAGGATCTGCTGCGCAGCAAGGGCGTCACCGTGATGGAATATCCCGATGATTACAGCAAGGCCGTTACCGAAGGCCGCAAGCTGGCCGAGCAAGACCCGAACTGCTATTTTGTGGATGACGAAAATTCCGTCAACCTGTTTATGGGATATGCCGTGGCGGCGCTGAGGCTGCAAAAACAGCTGGAAGAACGCGGCACCGTGGTGGATGACAAACATCCGCTGTTTGCCTTTTTGCCCTGCGGCGTGGGCGGCGGCCCCGGTGGCGTGGCCTTTGGCCTGAAGCTGGTTTACGGCGATGCCGTGCATTGCTTCTTCGCTGAACCCACCCACGCGCCCTGCATGATGCTGGGGCTGGTCACCGGGCTTCACGACAAAGTCTGCGTGCAGGATTTCGGCATCGATAACCTCACCGCCGCCGACGGGCTGGCCGTGGGCCGCGCTTCCAGCTTTGTGGGTAAAACCATCCAGCCTTTCCTCAGCGGCAGTTATACCATCAGCGATGAACGGATGTATCATCTGCTGACGAAGCTCGCCCATCTGGAAGACATCCGCCTGGAGCCTTCGGCGCTGGCGGGCATGATGGGCCCCGTTTGGCTGCTGGGCAGCCGGCAGGGCGAGGAATATCGCCGCGCAAACGGCCTTGACGAAAAGATCATGGAGAACGCCGTTTATCTGCCCTGGGCCACCGGCGGCAGCATGGTGCCGGAAGATGTGATGAAGGGCTATTATCAAAAAGGCCTTGCCTGGAAGGAATAACCAACCTTTGAAAGCAAAACAGCGCCCCGCCGTTTATCGGGAACGGCGGGGCGGCTTTTTTATTTGGAGAAAATTAAGATTTATCGCCGCTGCGGAAGATCAGCGCGCCGAGGAAAGAGAAGGCCACCGCCGCGGCGATGCCGCCCGCCGTGGCGGAAAATCCGCCCGTGAACACCCCTAAAAAGCCTTGCTGGGCGATGGCTTCTTTCACGCCTTCTGCCATGGCATAGCCAAAGCCCAAAAGGGGAACGGTGGCGCCCGCGCCGCCCCATTTGACAATGGGTTCATAAAGCCCCAGGCCCGTCAGCACCACGCCAAGAACCACATAGCTGACCAGAATGCGGGCGGGGGTCAGCTTTGTTCGATCGATCAGCACCTGGCTGATGGCGCAGATGATGCCCGCCGTGAGGAACGCTTTCACATATTCCATTACAGATCAGCCTCCAGACACACAAGATGGCAGATGCCGGGGATGCTTTCGCCCTGATTGGTGGAAGTGGGGCTGAGCAAAGCGCCCGTTCCGCAAAACAGCACCTTTTTCAGAATCTTTTTTTCCAGCGAGCCCAGCAGATAAGAACAAAGCACCGCCGCCGAGCAGCCGCAGCCGCTGCCGCCCGAATGCACATCCTGCGTTCCGTCATAAAGCATCAGGCCGCAGTCATCATAGGTGGGTTTCATATCGATGCCGTCTTTCTGAAACAGCTCGATGACGATCTGGTGGCCCACCCGCCCCAGGTCGCCCGTGACGATGAGATCATAATCGCAGGGGCCTGTTTTCGTATCGGTGAAAAAGGCGCTGAGGGTCTCATAAGCCGATTGGGCCATGGCCGCGCCCATGTTGGCCGCCGCCGTGACGCCGGGATCAAAAATGCGGCCCGGGGTGGCTTTGGTGATCTTGATGCCGCTGCCGCCTTTTTGCAGCACCACCGCGCCGGATGCCGTGGCTGTCCACTGGGCTGTCTGGGGGCGCTGGCCGCCATATTCCAGCGGATAGCGATATTGCCGCTCGGCCGCGCAGAAATGAGAAGAGGTGATGGCGCAGGCCGTGGGTTCAAAGCCGCCGTCGATCATGCAGGAAGCCAGCAGCAGCCCTTCGGCCATGGTGGAGCAGGCGCCGTAAAGCCCCAGAAACGGAACGCCCGAGGGGCGCAGGCCGAAGGTCGTGCCGATGCATTGGTTGAGCAGATCGCCGCCCATCACACAGCCCAGCTGCGACATGGGCAGGTTGCCTTTTTGCAAAGCTTTTTCAAAAGCGATGGACATCATGCGGCTTTCTGATTTTTCCCAGGTGCGCTCGCCGAAGGTATCGTCGTCGCTGATAAAATCGAAGGCGTCGGCAAGCGGGCCGGAGCCTTCTTTTTTGCCCACGGCGGAAGCATAGGAAAGCACGCGGGGCGGGTCATCGAATGTGATGGTGTAACCTTGCTTTTTCATCATGCCCCTCCTAACCCATAAAATAATAAAGCAGGCCGTAAAGCATCGAAGCGGTCACGCCGCAAACGAGAACGGGGCCCGCGATGGTGAACATCTTCACACAGGTGCCCAAAACCAGCCCTTCGGTCTTGAATTCCACGGCCGGGGCGGCGATGGAATTGGCAAAGCCCGTGATGGGAACGATGGTGCCCGCGCCCGCATATTTGGCAAGCTTGGGGTAGATGCGCAGATCGGTGAGCAGCACGCCCAGAAACACCATGGTGATGGAAAGCGCCGAAGCCACCGTTTTCTGGCCCCAGCCCAGGCTGATATAATAATTTTTGATGAATTGCGCAAAGGTGCAGATGGCGCCGCCCACCAGAAAAGCCATCACCACATCTTTGAGCATGGGGGAACGCGGCGAGGCTTTTTGATAGATCTTTTTATATTCTTCGTTGGTGATTTTCATAAAGACCTTCCTTTTTTCAAGTATTCCTGCGTTTAGTCTGCCGTAAGCGGCGGTTTTTATACGGCGCCGCCGGAGAAAAAGGAAAGAAAACGGACTGTGAAATTTTCCAAATTTACTTGCAAAAATCTGTGAAATGGTGTACTAATAGTAATGAAGAAAGAACAAACAAACGGCGCCAAAAATGACGCTGATTTTTTGTGCAAAAAGGAGAGAGAACCCATGGAATTTCATATTTCCGATAAAATGGCGAACATGAAAGGTTCGATCATTCGTGAATTATTCAAACTGGCCAATGACCCCGCGATCATCGCTTTCGGCGGCGGAAACCCTTCGCCCGCCACTTTTCCTGTGGAAGCCATCCGCGAGATCACAGACCGTGTTTTCCGCGAAAACCCTACTTCGATGCTTCAATATTCCGTCAGCGAAGGCTATCCTCCGCTGCGTGAGACCGTGAAAAATTATATCCGCGAAACTTTCCGCATCGACCAGCCGTTCAACGAGATCCTGATCACCAGCGGCTCTCAGCAGGCGGCGGATCTGCTTTCGAAATGCCTGCTCAACGAAGGCGACACCGTGATCTGCGAAGATCCTTCTTTCATCGGCTGCCTGAACACCTTCCGTTCTTACGGCGCGCATCTGGTGGGCGTTCCCACCGAAGAGGACGGCATGAACATCGAAAAGCTGGAAGAAGCCCTGAAGGCAAACCCCAAAACACGGTTCATCTATATCATCCCCACCTTCCAGAACCCCTCGGGCATCACCACCAGCTGGGAAAAGCGCGAAAAGATCTATCGCCTGGCTCAGAAATATGATGTGATGATCATGGAAGATAACCCCTACGGCGAGCTGCGTTTCGAAGGGGAAGACATTTTGCCCATCAAGAGCATCGATACCGACGGCCGCGTGGCCTATTGCGGCTCGTTCTCAAAAGTGATGGCGCCCGCTTTCCGCGTGGGCTTTATCTGTGTGCATCACGATCTGTTCGGCAAAATGGTCATCGGCAAACAGTGCACCGATGTGCAGACCACCACGCTTTTCCAGTATATCTGCAACGAATACATGACAAAATATGATTTCAAAGAACATATCGCCGAAAACTGCGCGCTTTATCGCCATAAGTGCAAGCTGATGCTCAGCGAGATGGAAAAGAACTTCCATCCGTCGGTGCGCTTCACCAGACCGCAGGGCGGCATGTTTATTATGGCCTTTTTGCCCGAAGGATATGACAGCCAGCCCTTCGTGAAAGATGCCATTGCCAACAAAGTGGCCTGCGTGCCGGGCGTTGCGTTCCTTGCGGATGCAAACGGCGTTTCCAATGCCTTCCGCCTGAATTTCTCGACCCCCTCGGATGAAGATATCGTCAAGGGCATCGAAATTCTGGGCCGCATGACCTATCAGCTGCTCGAAAACAAATAAAAGCAGCCCCCAAAAACAGCCGAAAGGCCCGCCGCCCGTGTGAAGGGCGGCGGGCCTTTTTTGATGAAACCGGTAAAAAACGAAAACGGGCGGGTGAAGGCCGCCGCTTGAAGCAAACGCCCGCGGGCGTTTGCTTTTTTATGCCCAAAACGGGGAACAGGCCGTATGAAAGGCGGCAAAACAGGTTATGTTGACAAGGTGAAAAAAGAAAAGCGAAAACGGTTTTTTACACGATTTTTACAGGGTCGGGTGGCTGATTTTACAATGGTTTTTTACAATAAAGACAACGAGAAACAGGCGGGAACCCAAAAAAGAAAAGCGGTAAACGCGTTTCACAAAAATGACCGGGAGAAAGACCAAAGCGGAAAAACGGTTTCCGCGCGGGAGGAAAAGATGAAAAAACAGCAATGGATCGAACGCGGCATGGAGATCTTGTTTTTGATCGCGGCCTGCGCCAGTATTCTGGCGGTGGGGCTCATCTGCGTGTTTATTTTTCGCGGGGGCTGGAAAGCCATTTCAGAGATCGGGCTTTTGAATTTTGTGGGGGGCACCAGATGGAAACCCACGGCGCAGCCCGCTTCCTTTGGCATTTTCCCCATGATCGTGGGCAGCATTTATGTCACCGGCGGGGCCATTCTGGTGGGCGTGCCCATCGGGTTTTTAACGGCGGTGTTCATGGCGAAATTTTGCCCGCCGAAGCTTTATAAAATTCTGAAGCCCGCGTTTGAGCTGCTGGCGGGCGTGCCTTCCATCGTTTATGGCTTTTTCGGCATGATGGTGCTGGTTCCGCTGTTCCGCCAGTGGATGCCCGGCAACGGCAACAGCATTTTAACGGCTTCGGTGCTGCTGGGGCTGATGATATTGCCCACCATCATCGGCATCAGCGAAGCGGCGCTGCGGGCTGTTCCCGAAAGCTATTATGAAGGCGCGCTGGCGCTGGGGGCCACCCACGAGCGCGCGGTGTTCAAAACGGTGATCCCCGCCGCCAAATCGGGCATTCTGGCGGGCGTTGTGCTGGGCATCGGCAGGGCCATCGGCGAAACCATGGCGGTGATCATGGTGGCCGGCAATCAGGCGCGGCTTCCCCACAGCGTTTTTCAGGGGGTGCGCACTTTAACGGCGAACATCGTGATGGAAATGGGCTATGCCGCCGATCTTCACCGCGAAGCGCTGATCGCCACGGGGGCGGTGCTGTTCGCCTTTATCCTGCTTATCAATGCCTTATTCTCTGTTTTGAACAGAAAGGAGCGCGGTTAAGATGAAGAAAGACGCGCAGAAAACAGAAACCCGCTTCAAGCGGCAGAAGCTGTTCGGCGGGCTTCAGAAAGCGGCGGTATGGGGCGCGGCGGCCGTCACCACGGCGGCGCTGGCCTCGCTGGTCATCTATATCCTCTGGAACGGTGTTCCGAACCTCAAACTTTCGCTTTTCGAACTTCACTATACTTCTGAAAATGTATCGATGTTCCCTTCCATCGTGATGACCCTTTATATGACGGCGCTGTGCCTGCTGATCGCCGTTCCGCTGGGCGTGGGCTGCGCCATTTATCTGACGGAATACGCCAGCCGCAAAAATAAGCTGGTGGGCGTCATCAGATTGGCGGCGGAAACGCTTTCGGGCATCCCTTCCATCGTCTATGGCCTGTTCGGGATGCTGTTCTTCGTTACGGCGCTGGGCTTTGGTTATTCGATGCTGGCGGGCGCCTGCACGCTTTCCATCATGATTTTGCCGCTGGTCATCCGATCCACCGAAGAGGCGCTGCGCAGTGTGCCCGATGCTTACCGCGAAGCAAGCTTCGGCCTGGGGGCGGGCAAGCTGAGAACGGTGATGAAGGTGGTGCTGCCTTCGGCCATCCCCGGCATCCTTGCGGGGGTGATCCTGGCGGTGGGGCGCATCGTGGGCGAAACGGCGGCGCTGATCTTCACGGCGGGCACGGTGGCGAAGCTCACTTTCAGCCCCATGAATTCGGCGCGAACGCTGGCCATCCATATGTATGCGCTTTCCAGCGAAGGGCTTCACACAGGCGAATCCTTCGCAACGGCCGTGGTGCTTCTCATCACGGTGGCGGGTATCAATTTCATTTCGAATCAAGTGGCCAGACACTTACAGAAAAGGTAGGAAGATATGGATAAATTCAATATCACGGGGCTGGATCTTTACTATGGCGATTTTCACGCGCTGAAGAACATCAACCTGAACATCGAAGAAAAAACGGTCACCGCATTCATCGGCCCCTCGGGCTGCGGCAAATCCACGCTGCTCAAATCGCTCAACCGCATGAATGATCTGGTGGAAAATTGTAAAATTACCGGAAAAGTGCTGTTAGACGGTGAAGATATCTATTATAATTATGATATCAACCGTTTGCGCAAGAATGTGGGCATGGTGTTCCAAAAACCCAACCCGTTCCCCATGAGCATTTATGATAACATCGCCTTCGGCCCCCGCACCCATGGCGTGCGCGCAAAGGCCCGGCTGGATGAGGTCGTGGAAAAAAGCCTGCGCGACGCGGCGATCTGGGAAGAACTGAAAGACCGCCTGAAAAAAAGCGCGCTGGGGCTTTCGGGCGGCCAGCAGCAGCGGCTTTGCATCGCCCGCGCGCTGGCGGTGGAACCGCAGGTGCTTCTGATGGATGAACCCACCTCTGCGCTGGACCCCATTTCCACCATGAAGATCGAAGAACTGGCCCAGCAGCTGAAAGAGCAATATACCATCGTGATGGTGACCCACAATATGCAGCAGGCGGCCCGCATTTCCGACCGCACGGCGTTTTTCCTGTTGGGCGAAGTGATCGAATACGGCAAGACCGAAGAGATCTTCTCGATGCCCAAGGATAAACGAACAGAAGATTATATTACAGGCAGATTCGGATAAAAGAGGGGAGAAACACCATGAGAACTCGATTTGACCAAGAGCTGGAAGCACTGCACGAACTGCTGATCGAAATGGGCACCCTTTCGCAGCGGGCCATTGAGGCGGCGGCCACCGCTTTGGAACAGCAAGACCCGCAGCTGGCCGAAAAGACCCATGAATATGAGCGTCAGGTGGATGATTGCGAAAAAGAAGTGGAGCGCCGCTGCCTGAAGCTGCTGCTGCAGCAGCAGCCCGTGGCCACCGATCTGCGCCGCATTTCCACCGCGCTGAAGATCATCACCGATCTGGAGCGCATCGCCGATCAGGCCTGCGATATCGCCGAGATCGCCCAGCGCATGGCAAGCGCGCCCTATATCAAAAAGCTGATCGATATCCCCGAAATGGGCAGGGCGGCCATCGGCATGGTGCGCGAAAGCATCGATGCCTTCGTGACGGGCGACCTGGAACTGGCGGGCAAGGTGATGCGGGATGACGATATCGTTGACGGCCTGTTCAACACCGTGAAAAACGACCTGATCGCCCTCATCCGCAAAGACGCCGAAAACGGCGAACAGGCCGTGGATCTGCTGATGGTGGCAAAATATCTGGAACGCATCGGCGACCACGCGGTGAATGTGGCCGAATGGGTGGTGTTTTCGGTGACGGGCCAGCATAAAGATCAGCGGGTCTTATAACCCGCCGCGAAAAGAAACAGCCGAACGCGCCCAACCGAGCCGGCGTGTTTTTCGGGGGGAGGGAATTTTTATGGAGCAGGAACAGTGGATCTATTGCGTGGAAGATGACGACAATATCCGCGAGCTGATTTGCTACGCTTTGAAAAGCGGCGGGTTTTCGGCCCGCGGCTTTGGCAGCGCGGAAGGCTTTTATCAGGCGGTGGAAGCCCAGCCGCCGGCGCTGGCGCTTCTTGATATTATGCTGCCCGGGCAAGACGGCATGGAGATCTTGCGCCGGCTGCGCAAAAACACCAAAACGCCTGTGCCGGTGATCATGCTCACCGCCAAGACCACCGAATTCGACAAGGTGGCGGGGCTTGACGCCGGGGCGGATGATTATATCACCAAGCCTTTCAGCGTTTTGGAACTGCTGTCGCGCGTGCGCGCCGTTTTGCGCCGCACAGCGGGCGGCAAGGAAGAACTGCTCTGCTGCGGCGACATCTGTTTAGACCCGCGCCGCCGCACGGTGGAAGTGGAAGGCAAAACGGTGGAACTGACCTATAAAGAATTCGAACTGCTCCATTACCTGCTGCGCAACCGCGATCTGGTGCTTTCGCGCACACAGATCATGGAAAAAGTGTGGGGCTTTGATTTTGAAGGCGAAAGCCGCACGGTGGATATGCATATCAAGACCCTGCGCCAAAAGCTGGGCGAAGCGGGCGGCGTCATCAAAACCGTTCGCGGCGTCGGCTATAAGGCCGGCGGCGAAGAAAGAGAGGAGCGCCCATGAAGAAAAGCATTCGCGGCAGCCTTTTGCTGGTGGCCGCGCTGGCGGTGCTGCTCACGGCCGTGCTTTCGGTGGGCGGCTGTTACCGCATTTATGAACAGCAGATGATGAACCAGCAGCGCGAGCGCACAGAAATGCTGGAAAGCAGCATGAAATTCATCCGCGAGGATGTGAAGTTTTTAGAAGCGGTGAAAAAAGCCGCGGGTGAGCTGCGCATTACGCTGATCGATGAGGATGGCACGGTGCTGTTCGATTCTGAAGCGCCGGCGGCCACCATGGAAAACCACAACACCCGCCGCGAGGTGATCGAGGCCCGCGCCCACGGCACGGGCGAAGAACGGCGCACATCGGCCACCGAGGGCGTGAGCACTCACTATTACGCCATGCTCGGCGAAAACGGCGTTGTGCTGCGCACAGGGCTGCGCCTTCAGAACATCGGCGCGGTGTTCGCCAACAATATGCCCCTTCTGGTGGGGGTGGTGCTGCTGATGCTTCTGCTGAGCGTCTGGCTTTCGCGGATGCTCACAAGGCGGCTCATTCAGCCCATCCGCCGGGCGGCCCAAAACCTCAGCGGCGAAGAAGTGGCGCTGCCTTCGGCCGAATATGAAGAACTGGAACCCTTCATGAGCAAGATCCGCGCCCAACAGGCCCAGCGGGCCGCCGATCTGGAATATATCGCCCAGGAGAAAACCTTGCTGGATATGATCACCACGGGCATCCACGAGGGGCTGATCTTGATCGACGGCAACAAAAATGTGCTTTCGGTCAATCAGGGGGCGCTGGCGCTGCTGGGCGCCCACAAGGGCAATTATACGGGGCATTCGGTTTTGGCCCTTTGCCGCGAAAGCGAATTTTCGCGCGGGGTCGATCGCGCCGTGCATGAAAAAGAATCTTCAGAGATCGTGATGCAGGAAGGCGAGCGCCAGCTGCGGGTGCGCATCAGCCCCACGGAAGGGGTTCCCGGCGCCATGATCTTATTGGTGGATGCCAGCGAGCAGATCTTCGCCGAGCGCCAGCGCAGAGATTTTTCGGCCAATGTTTCTCACGAGCTGAAAACCCCGCTCACTTCGATCAGCGGTTATGCCGAAATGATTGAAAGCGGCATGGCTCAACCGGAGGATGTGGCGAATTTTGCCCACAAGATCCATGCCGAAGCGGGCAGGCTGCGGCTGCTCATCGATGATATCATGCGGCTTTCTCAAATTGAAGAAGGCGCGGGCCAGCCCGAAAAGGAACCTGTGGAGCTTTTGCAGATCGCCCGCGAAACCATGGAACGCATGGAACCCGAAGCCGCCGAAAAGCAGGTGAGCCTTTCGGTGGAAGGCGAAACCGCCACCATCTGCGCCAACCGCCATATGATGGAAGAACTGATGACCAATCTTTTGGGCAACGCCGTGAAATATAACAAAGTCGGCGGCAAAGCTTCCATCACCATTGAAAGGCGCGGCCGGCGCACGGCCATTATCGTGGCGGATACCGGCATCGGCATTGCGCCCGAGCACCAGGGGCGTGTGTTCGAACGGTTTTACCGCGTGGATAAAAGCCGATCGAAACAAACCGGCGGAACCGGCCTGGGGCTTTCCATCGTGCGCCATATCGCCGCTTATCATGAAGGCACGGTAAGCCTGCAAAGCGAAGAGAATATCGGCACGACCATCACCGTATTGCTGCCCTGAAACAGGGCGGCCACCAAAACAGAAAAAGGCCCCGCTTTCTGACGGCGGGGCCTGTGAAACGGAAGAGCTTTCGCCTGCATGGAGGAACCATATCCCGGCAGCAGGGCGAGAAAGCGGGAACCGATCGTTCTCAGCCGGCAGCGGGCATGACCTGCTGCCGGCTGTTTTTTATGCGGCTGCGGGCGCGCGGCGCTTTTCTGCCGGCATCAAAACACCCATTCGAGCGCTGAAACGATCAGGGCGTCAGGCGATGGATGTCGCGGGGGAAAAGAGCGGCATTGCGGACATTTTGAAAGCCCAGCAGCTTCGCCGTTAAGCGCTCGAGCCCCAGGCCAAGGCCGCCGTGGGGCGGCAGACCATAGCGATGCGCCATGAGAAAATCGCCGAATCGGGCAGGGTCCATGCCGCGCAGCTTCATTTTTTCCACCTGCTGTGCATAATTGTGGATGCGCTGGCCGCCGGTGGTGACCTCCATCCCTCTGAAAAGAAGGTCGAACGATTCCGTTACGGTGGGGTCGGAAGGGGTATCCATGGCGTAAAACGGCCGTTTGGAAGAGCGGTAATGGGTCACGAACACAAAATCTGAATTTTCACGCCTTTTTATCAGCTGGCAGAGCAGCTTTTCTTCTTCGGGCTCGAAGTCTTCAAAATCGGTGATGGGGCGGCGAAAGGTTTGAGAAACAAGCTGTTTGGCCTCTTCAAATTTGATGCAGGGAATCTCGCCGATGACGGGCATTTCAACGCCCAAAAGAGAAAGTTCGGCGGCATAATGGTTTTTCAAAAAAGCGAAAGCATAGGCCAGCATGCCGGTTTCCATGCGGCAGAGATCATAAAAGCTTTCGATGAAGCCCATTTCAAAGTCAACGCCGGTATATTCGTTGAGATGGCGCGAGGTATCATGTTTTTCGGCGCGGAACACCGGCGCGATCTCATAAACACGCTCAAAGGCGCCCACCATCATCTGTTTATAAAATTGGGGGCTCTGCGCCAGAAAGGCCTGTTTGCCGAAATAATCCAAAGAAAAAATATTCGCCCCGCCCTCTGCGCCGCTGTAAACGATTTTGGGCGAATGGATCTCTGTGAAATCGTTTTCATCGAAAAAAGCCCGCAGCCCGCGGCAAAGCCCGGCCTGCAATTTGAAAACGGCGCTTTCTTTTTCATTGCGCACGGTGATGGGGCGGTAATCCAGCAGGGTTTCAAGCGAGCAATTCATTTTTTTGTTGTTCAGAACGAGGGGCGGTTCTTCGGCGGGGGCCGATAAAACCGTTACAGAGCGCAGGCGCAGCTCTGCCCCGAGGCGGCTGCGCTCTTCGGCCACCACCTCGCCGCGGGCAAGAATGCTCATGTTTTCTTTCAGCAGGCTCAGCGGAAAATCGGAAAACGATTCGGCATATACGCCTTGCAGCATCCCGTGAAGCGTGCGCAGAAGCACAAAGGCAAAGCCCGACATTTCTCTGATCTTATAAACCATCGCGTGGAGTGATACCGTTTCGCCGATGTGATCTTTCAGTTCTTTTGCCCCCAGCTGCGGGCGCTCGGCGATCGAATTGAGATAAAGCATGATGATTTCCTCCTGTTGTTTTATTTTTACAGCCGAGAGGAACCATCAAGACCGGCATGATCGGTATGCCGCATAGGATCACAACCTTTCCAAAATAAAAAAATCACCGCGACAAGGGCGGTTTCCGCCCGATTGCCGTCGGTGATAACAAAAATAAAAGCCCTGTCACACATCCCCGGCAAGCACAACACAAACAGCGCTTGCAACAGATGAGCGGCAGAGCCGGATCTCATGTGTTTGGCAAGCGCTATCTATCGTCGTCCTGATGGAGAAAATGAAACAGATACATAGCAGTGCTCCTTGTAAAAATGTTTCACTCAGTCTAATACGAAAAGAAAATTTTGTCAACCCGTTTCATCCGGAAAATTTCACTTTTTTTGTTTCAAAGAAAAACGGATAGTATAACAGGCAATTTGTTATACTATCCGTTTTTGATTTAAAAGAGATCAGCGGGGAAAGACAGCCAACGCCAAAGGTTATTCGGCCACTTCATAGCCGCAATATTCGATGGCGGCGCGGGCAAGTTCGGTGGTGGGGTCGATGAAATCTTCTTTCAGATCAAGCCATTCGGCCACAATGGGAAGCTCTGTGCAGCCCAGAATGAAATATTCGGCGCCGCGGCTTTTCATTTCGGCGAGCATGGCTTCCACCGCCGGGCGGTCAAGATCATGGCTGCCGGCTTTCACGGCGAAGATCAGTTCCATCAAAAGCTCTTTTTGTTCTTCGTTGGGCTCGATGCAGGGGATGCCGTGGGCTTCCAGCTCTCTTTTATAAATGCCGGTGTTGATGGTGCCCGTTGTGCCCAGAAGACCCACAGGGGTCTGGCCGCGCAGCTGACGGCATCGCAGGGCGGTCTGCTCTAAAATGCTGATGAACGGCGCTTTGGAAAAGGGTTTGATGCGATCGAGGAAATAATGGGCGGTGTTGCAGGGCATGATGAGCACATCCGCGCCCATCTGGTTCAGCTTTTGCGCCGATTCGCCCATGGCGGGCACAGGATCGGTTCCGCCGCAGAGGATGGCTGTTGTGCGATCGGGGATTTTCGAATTGTTATCGATATAAATATGGATATGGTCGTTATCGCAGGTGACTTTTGTCATCAGCACGATTTTTTTGAACAGGTCGGCGGTGGCCAAAGGCCCCATGCCGCCCAAGATGCCGATTGCTTTTTTTTCTTGCATGAAAGGTTCTCCTTTTGAAGCGATTTGCTCAGCGGTTTTGTTCGAGCCACTGGGTGGCGCAGTGGGCATAAAGCGCCGCGCCCACGGGCAGACAGCCTTCATCGGGGGTGACAAAGGGGCTGTGCAGCGCATAATCATAACCCTGTGCGCGGCTGCCCGCGCCCAAATTGATCATCACGGCCGGTATTTTTGTGGAAACATAGGCAAAATCTTCGCTGCCGAGGCTGGGGCAGTTTTGCTGCATCAGCACTTTTTCGGGCGGCACGACCTGCCGGATAAAGGGAAGCATCTCTTGGCAGAGGGCAGGATCATTGATGGAAGGCGGGGTGCGGGAATCCTGCTCAAAAATGATGGAAGCGCGGAAAGTCTTGGCGATGCCTTCGGCCACTTCGTGAACGCGGCGGTTCAGAAATTCGCGGTTTTCCATTGAAAGGGCGCGGATCGTGCCCTCGATGACGGCGGTGTCGGCGATGATATTGCAGGCGCTGCCGCCATGCAGCATGCCCACCGTCACGATGGAAAGCTCACTGGCGGGCACTTCGCGGGCAGGCAGTTCGCCCAGCGCCACAACAATGTGCGCGGCGATATTCACCGCATCGACGCCCTGATAGGAAGAAGCGCCGTGGCAGCCTTTGCCCTGCACCACGATGCGGAAACTGTCGCCCGAAGCGTGGGAAGCGCCGGTGGTGAAGAAAACGCAGCCGGTTTCGCTTAAATTGTTGCCGGTGCTGATATGCATGCCGAAGCCGACATCGACCCCTTCTAAAACACCGTTTTCCACCATGTCGCGTGCGCCGGCCAGTTTTTCTTCGGCGGGCTGGAACATCAGGCGGACTGTGCCGCAAAGGGCATCTTCGTTTTCTTTCAGCAGCTTTGCCGCCCCCAGCAGCATCGCGCCGTGAAAATCATGGCCGCAGGCATGCATCGCGCCGTTTTTGCTGGCGAAAGGCAGATCTGTCTGTTCTTCGATGGGCAGGGCGTCGATATCGCCGCGCAGCAAAATGGTTTTGCCGCCCCGGCCGATCTCGACGATGATGCCCGCTTTGCCGCAGCGGCGGCCCTGAATGCCCATGGCGTTCAGCTGCTCCGTGATGCGGCGGGTGGTATCTTCCAGATCAAAGGCGACCCCCGCATGCGCATGGATATAGCGGCGGTTTTCCACGATCTCGTCTTCCAAGGCGCGGGCGCGTTCCAGATAATTCATTGAGATGCCTCCTCTTGATTTTTTTCCGGTCGAACGATTTGATTATATGCCTCTTTTGCTTCTTTGGCAACCTGCCGCGTGACAGGTTTTCCCGAATATCGGGCTTCGAGATAAAGATCGCGCAGCTTTGAAACCGCCTGCGCATCGAAAAAGGCGACGGCAGCGCCCGAAATTTCTTCTGTGGTGCTTTCGGGGGTGATGGTCACGCCCTTGCCGCGGCATTCTTCTAAAAAGCGGCGGTAATAATGGCGCACCGCTTTTTGGGGGTCGCGAGGGGCGAAATATTCACGGCGGGGCGGGCGGCGCGTTTCTAATTTTTCGCGGGTGTCGGTGAAAGCCACATCGGCCGGCCGGCGGCGGTGAGAAGCCACCAGCTTATAAAGCAGAAAAGCCGCCAGTGCAATCACCAGAACAGCCACAAGCGCAAGGATCACGGCTTTCACCCGGGGGTCCATTTCGGTGATCTGTTTATATTCGATATTTTTGACGCCCACCGCCTCGGCGATCTCTTGAGGGCGGGGCTGATAGTGAGAAAAACGGATATTCAGCAAATCGAGAATTTTGCCCAGCAGCCAGATGATGGCAGAGGCCGCATAGGCCAGCAGCATCAAAACCGGGAACAGCGTCGCCTGATAAAGCAGCTTGCCGCCATGGGCCAGAAGCGCCAGAAAACGGGGGGCCGAAGCGGCCAGAGAAAGCGCCGCCACCCCAGCCAGCGCCAATAGGTTTTTCAAAAGAAAACCGCGGCTTTTCAGTGTGGCGGAATCATGGCGCAGCATTCGCGTTTGAAGAATGGAAGCGCCCAGAAACAGCAGCACATAGGGAACGCAGTAATGGGTGAGCATGGCAAAACCGCCCGAGATCAGCGCCAGAAACGGCAGAGCCAGCAAAACGGCCACATTGCGCGAAAGGCTTAAGCAGGCATCGGTATAGGATTGGGCGAAAAGCTGTTTTTGCACCAGCAGCGCGCAATAGCAGCAGGCGAAAAGATAGACCGCCCTGTCGCCGCCATGATGTAAAAACAGCAGGCCCAGCGGCAGAAGCAGCAGCGGCAAAAGGCGCAGGCGGGGCTTGCGGGCGGCCGTCAGGCTGCCCAGAAACAGCGCGGCCACCGGCAGAACCGCCGCCGTGAAGGGCACGCCGCTGCCGCCGCAGGCATAAGCCACATAATTGGCGAGGGCAAAGAAAAAAGAAAAATCAGAGATACATTTAAAAAGGAATAAAAGATTCATGGCGTGACCTCCTGCGCATCCGCGATTTCGCGCGCGGCAGATTCGGCCGCCATGGTGAAAAGCCTGCCATCGGCGTTTTCACGAAGCGGGCGCAAAAAGGCTGCTTCGCCATCTTTTTCAAGCGAGGTGATGAACAGATGGGCGCGGCCCCGCTCGGCCCGGCTGAGGGCGCGATCGATCAAGGTTTCCGCGCTTTCGGTGGCGGAATAGGTGGCGCGGCCCAGCCCTTCCAGAATGGCGTCGGCATGGCCTGTGCCAAGGCCTTCGGCCACTTCATCCCAAAGCCCCATGGAACCTGCCGTGGTGGCGTTGGTGAGAAAACGGTAGGGGATGCCCAGCTGTTCCAGCTGTTCCACCGCCATGCGCGCCAGAGAAAAGCAAAGCTCCAAAAGCGCGGGGTCATGGTCAGCTTGTTGAACATTCAGTATAACTGTGATGGAATTATCCACCGTGTAATCAAATTTTTTGGCCATCAGGCGGCTTAAGCGGGCGGATTGTTTCCAATCGATGGTTTTCATGGGCTCGCGGCCGGTATATTCACGCACGCCGGCGGTGAGAACGGGGTCTTCAAAAATGAACCGCGAAACCGAAACATCGCCCAGAAAACCGCCCAGCGCGTTGCGGATATCGGGGGCATCGATGGGGGCGGGCAGCACCACCATTTCACAAAACTGCAGTGCATCGGTGGGAACGGTGCGCAGCCCGAGAAGGTCGCCCGCGGTCAGGCGGGCGTTTTGGATGAAATAGCGGCCGCGATGGGGCAGCGCTGCCGCAAGGCGGCGGGTGAGCTTTTGGCGCGGCCCCAGATAGCAGGAACTTTCCAGACGCGCGGAAGCCATCTCCTGATGGAAACGCTCCTGCTCCAGCGCCGCATCCACCTGAATTTCGGAAGGCAGGCTCTGGGAAGCATTCAGATAGGAAAGGGGCAGCCATTTATCGTTTTTGATAACGGTGATGAGTTCAAAAGGCTCGCCGGGATCTACCACGCGGCGGGAAGGCAGGCAGGAATAAGAAAGCCCCCGAACCGCCAGACGGCAGGAAACTTCTTCGGCCAGCGCGGCGCAGACGAGCAGCAGGATCAAAAAGGCGATCAAAGAAACATCCCTCCCATCAGAGGGTTTCGGTGGGCACGGGAACCGAAGCGATGAGCTTTTGCAGATATTCCCCCGCATCGCGGCTGCGGGCCATGCCGCCTGCGGAAAGGCGGTGGCTCAGCACGGGAACGGCCAGCTTTTTCACATCTTCGGGGATCATATAATCGCGCCCGCTGAAGGCCGCGTTGGCCTGGGCCGCTTTATAAAGGGCGATGGCGCCGCGTGTGCTCACCCCGGCGGAAAACCCGCTTTCTTTTCGGGTGGCTTCCACCAGATCCATCAGATAATCGGCCACCACCTGCGAAGAGGTGACTTCGCTGTAATGGGCGCGGATATAGGCGATCTCTTCACGGGTGACGGCCACGGGCAGCTGTTCGATGAGATCGGCAGTGCTGCGGCGGGCGATCAGCTGGGTCTCTTCGGCCCGGGTGGGGTAGCCCATATGCAGGCGCATGAAGAAGCGATCGGTCTGCGCTTCGGGCAGCGGGAAAGTGCCATAGCTTTCAAGAGGGTTCTGGGTGGCCATCACCATAAACGGCTCTTCCAGAGGGCGGGTGACGCCATCCACAGAGATCTGGTGTTCTTCCATGGCTTCCAGCAGGCTGGATTGGGTGCGCGGCGTGGCACGGTTGATCTCATCGGCCAGCACGATGTTGGCGAAAAGCGGGCCGGGGCGAAATTCAAATTCGCCGGTCTTCTGGTGATAAAAATTGATGCCCGTCAGATCGGAAGGCAGCAGATCGGGCGTGAACTGCACGCGGGAAAATTTGCCGCCCAGAACTTTTGAGAACGCGCGCAGCATCATGGTTTTGCCGGTGCCGGGAACATCTTCCAGCAGCACATGGCCCGAGCAGGTGAAACAAATAAGCACAAGGCGGGCAACTTCATCTTTGCCCACGATCACGCGGCAAACCGGTTCCAACACTGCGCTGCGAAAAGCTTCAAAGCGTTTTAAATCCATGAGAAAGGTTTCCTTTCAAAAAAATTGGCCGCGGGGAAAGATATAACAAAGGCCGTTTTGCAGAAATGCTGCAAAACGGCCAACTGTTTTGGAAAAAGCTTATTCAGCGCTGATCGCGCCAACGGGGCAGGTCGCTGCGCAAGCGCCGCAATCTACACAAACATCGGGGTTGATTTCATACTTGTTATCGCCTTCTGCGATAGCGTTCACGGGGCACTGAGCCGCGCAAGCGCCGCAGCTGACGCAAGCGTCACTGATCTTATGAGCCATGAGAGCACCTCCATTAAAATAAATTACGATATTATGATATCATATGTGGCAGAAAAAGCAATGAATTTTTTCTGAACTTGTGTAAAAACGCCCGGTTGTGCGCATACTGAAAACGAAAACAAAAAAATGTTTGAAACCGTGGGAAAACCCCACGCGCCGGGAGGAATCCACATGAGAAAAAATGAATTCGACACGGAATTTTCACAGGAGCTGCTGCCCCGCCAGATGCAGACCCCGCTTTCGGGCCGCCACACCGAACGCTTTGAAAAAACAACATCAAAAAGTGAGAAAACAGAAGAAAATAAACGGCACGATTCGAAAACAGAAGCAAGCGGCAGATAAATTCCGCCGCTTCGGCTTTAAAGGTCAGGGAAGGTCAAAAATAGAACTTGCATTTGAAAAACCTGCTGCTTATAATAAAACTATCGAAAGTCAAAGAAAGTCAAAGTCAAAGGAAAGGGGGCGATCATCAAATGAAGCTCTCGGATATGATCGCCGATTTTATCAACACGATGCTGGAAAGCGAAGACGAAGTGGAGCTGCAGCGCAGCGAGCTTGCGGGCCGATTCGGATGCGCGCCCAGTCAGATCAATTATGTGATCGGCACACGCTTTTCGCCGGAGCATGGCTTTTATGTGGAAAGCCGCCGCGGCGGCGGCGGATATATCCGCATCACCCGCGCCAGCACAGACGGCCCGATGATGCTGATGCACGCCATCAACGCCATCGGCAGCCAGATCGACCAGCCCACGGCGGAAGCTTTTATTCAAAACCTTTACGGCGCAGGCATTTTGCAGGAAAGCGCCGCAAGGATCCTGCTGGCCCAGATGGGCGATCAGGCGCTGGCCGCCGTTCCTCAGGGCATGAGGCCCGCCTTGCGCGCGGGGCTTTTGAAAACGGCGTTTGTTGCGCTGGCCTCGGCGGGGCGCTGAAACAAGAAACCAAAAACCAAATAACGCTTTTTGTAAAGGAGTGTTTTTTATGTTATGTCAGAAATGCGGTAAAAAAGAAGCCACCAATTATTATGAAGCCACAATAAACGGAAAAAAGACGCAGGTCTGCCTTTGCGGCGATTGCGCCCATGAAGAAGGGCTGGATCAGATGAATCTGTTCGGCGCTGCTGATTTCTGGAACTGGGATCCGTTCGCCGAGCTGGGCGCGTTTGCGTTCCCTTCGCTGCTGGGCGCGCAGCAGACCGCTTTGGGCGCCGGCAAAAAATGCTCCTGCGGCGCCACCGCGGCAGATATCCGCCGCACAGGGCGGCCGGGCTGCCCCGAATGCTACACCACCTTTGCCGATCTGTTTGAACCGATGATCCGCCGCATCCACGGCGCGGCGCATCACACCGGCAAGGCCCCCAAAAACATCGAAGTTTCTTCACAGGCCCAGCTGGAAAGCCT
This sequence comes from Acidaminobacterium chupaoyuni, assembly GCF_047936785.1. GTDB lineage: Bacteria > Bacillota > Clostridia > Oscillospirales > Butyricicoccaceae > Acidaminobacterium > Acidaminobacterium chupaoyuni. The sequence goes on along the minus strand of NZ_CP176394.1, from coordinate 46,356 downwards.
GAACGCCCAGCTGAGCGACGCTATCGCCAAACAGGAATTTGAAAAAGCAGCCGAGCTGCGTGATCAGATCCGCGATTTGGAAAAGAAGAAGGGGGCATAATCATGAACTGGGTCGAGATCACGGGAACGCACGGCGCCATTGCGGTTTCCACAAGGATCCGCCTGGCGCGCAACCTGAAAGGGCTGCCCTTTGGCGAAAAACTCAGCGACCGGCAGGCCGAAGACCTGATCGCCAAGGTGGAACAGGCCGTGGCGCCGGCGGCGGGGAAAGGGTTCATCACCCACCGCATGTCAGCGCTTTCGGGCGCCGAAAAAGCCGCGCTTTATGAAAAACATCTGATCTCGCGCGAGATGCTTGCTCGGCGCAACGCCGCCGTATTGCTTTCGCGCGGGGAAGATATCAGCGTGATGGTGGGCGAAGAAGACCACATCCGCCTGCAGGTTTTGGCGGGCGGCATGGCGCTGAAGGACTGTCTGGAAGAAGCCATGCGCATGGATGCGCTGCTGCAGGAAAGCCTGTATTTCGCCTATTCCGAACAGCTGGGCTTCCTGACCCAATGCCCCACCAACCTTGGCACGGGCATGCGCGCTTCGGTGATGCTGCATCTGCCGATGCTGACGCGAACCGGGCGCATCGACGGCATCATTAACGCCGCCGGCAAGATCGGCCTTGAGGTGCGCGGGCTTTATGGCGAAGGCAGCCGCGCCCAGGGCGAATTTTATCAGGTATCCAACAGCATTACGCTGGGGCTTTTTGAAACGGAGATCTGCGAGAAATTGCAGGACGCCGTGGAAAGCATTATTAAGGAAGAAGAAGCGCTGCGCGCGGAATATCGCAAAGAATCGCCCGAAGAATTGGAGGATGTGGTCTGGCGCGCGGCAGGCACCATGCGTTTCGCCCGCAGACTTTCTGAAGAAGAAACGCGCAGCCTGCTTTCGGATGTGAGGTTGGGCGCTGCCTGCGGCATTTTGAAAGGAATCCCCATAGAAACCCTCAACCAGCTGGCGTTCAATATTTCGCCGGCGGCCATCCAGCTGCAGGCGGGCAAAGAGCTTTCGCCCCAGCAACGGGATATCCAGCGGGCCGCCATGATCCGCCGCAGCATGGCCACGCTGGAAGAAGAATGATTTTTGCAAAGCGGCAAACGACAGAATAAAACAGTAACGACCTCGAACAGGAGGATTGATGAGATATGGCAGATAACAGATGGACTGAAAAAGCGCAGAACGCGCTGAAACTGGCTTATGAAGCGGCCAGCGAGCTGGGCCACAATTATGTGGGCTCGGAACATCTTTTGATGGGGCTTCTGCGGGAAGAAAGCGGCATTGCTTCCCGCGTTTTGCAGGAAAGCGGCCTGAGCGATGAGACCCTGAAAGCCGCGGTGATTTCGGCGGTGGGCCAGGGCGCGCCGGGGGCACAGCCCATGGGCATGACGCCCCACACCAAAGAGATCATGGAGATCGCGGCGGCGGAAGCCGTGAACCACGGCAGCGGCTATATCGGCACAGAACATATGCTGATGGCGCTCATCCGCGAAGGCGATAATTACGCGCTGCGCATCTTGCAGAGCATGGGCGCAGATACCCGCGGCATCTATCGCGCGCTTTCGCAAAGCGGCGGCGGGGAAGAAGCCCAGGCGGCCCGCGGCCCGGCCGGCGGCAAAAAGGGCGATTTGAAAACCATCAGCCAATATGGCGTGGATCTGACCCAGAAAGCGCGGGAAGGCAAGCTGGACCCGATCATCGGGCGCGATCAGGAAATCGAGCGCGTGATCCAGATCCTTTCGCGCAGACAGAAAAACAACCCCGCGCTCATCGGCGAACCGGGTGTTGGCAAAACCGCCATCGCCGAAGGGCTGGCCCAGAAGATCGTTGCGGGCGATGTGCCCGAAACCATCGCGGGCAAACGCCTGATCACACTGGATCTGACCGGCATGGTGGCCGGCACGAAATATCGCGGCGAATTCGAAGAGCGCATCAAAGCGGCCATCGATGAGGTCATCAAAGCAAAAGATGTGATCTTGTTCATCGATGAAATGCATATGCTCATCGGCGCGGGCGCTGCCGAAGGCGCCGTTGACGCGGCCAACATTTTGAAACCCGCCCTTTCCCGCGGCGAGCTTCAGGTGATCGGCGCCACCACCATTGAAGAATATCGCAAGCATATCGAAAAAGACGCGGCGCTGGAACGCAGATTCCAGCCGGTGATGGTCAACGAGCCTTCCGAAGAAGATGCCATCCGCATTTTGATGGGTCTGCGCGACAAATATGAAGCGCACCATAAAATCAAGATCACCGATGAAGCCATCCGTGCGGCCGTGACCATGTCGGCCCGCTATATCACCGACCGTCATCTGCCCGATAAGGCCATTGACCTGGTGGATGAAGCGGCATCCCGCGCAAGAATGAAAAATATGACGGCGCCGCCCGATCTGAAAGCGCTGGAAGACGAGATCGACCGCGTGGGCAAAGAAAAAGAAGAAGCTGTGCGCACGCAGGATTTCGAGCGGGCCGCAACGCTGCGCGATCAGGAGAAAAAACTCACCGACGAGGTGGAAGAAAAGAAAAAGAACTGGAAAGAAAGCCGCAGCCGTGTTGACGGCCAGATCGGCGAAGAAGAGATCGCCGAGGTGGTGGCCCAGATGACCGGCGTGCCGGTGGCAAGGCTTACCGAAAGCGAAGCCAAACGCCTGGCCGGTTTGGAAGAAACGCTGCATCAGCGCGTCATTGGGCAGGAAGAGGCCGTGACAGCGGTGGCAAAAGCCATCCGCCGCGGCAGAGTGGGCCTGAAAGACCCCAAACGCCCCATCGGCAGCTTCATTTTCCTGGGCCCCACGGGCGTGGGCAAAACCGAACTGGCCAAGGCGCTGGCCGAAGCTGTGTTTGGCGATGAACAGGCCATGATCCGTGTGGATATGAGCGAATATATGGAAAAGCACAGCGTTTCCAAACTGGTAGGCTCGCCTCCGGGTTATGTGGGTTATGATGAGCAGGGCCAGCTCACCGAGCAGATCCGCCGCAAACCCTATTGTGTGCTGCTGTTCGATGAAATCGAAAAAGCACATCCCGATGTGTTCAACATCCTGCTGCAGGTGCTGGAAGACGGCCATATCACCGATTCCCACGGCCGCAAGGTGGATTTTAAAAACACCATCATCATCATGACTTCGAATGTGGGCGCTTCACGCCTGACGGAAAACCACCGCAGCCTGGGCTTCGGCGCGGGCGACAGCGAAGAAAAAGCATCCCAGAAAGATTTGAAGAAGGAAGTGCTGGAAGCGCTGAAAAAGGCTTTCCGCCCCGAATTCCTCAACCGCATCGACGATATCATCGTGTTCAGCCAGCTGACCCGCGAAGAGATCGGCCGCATCGCGGGCAAAATGATGCAGCAGGTGGAAAAACGGCTGGAGGCCATGAATATTCACTTGAAATATGATGAAAAGGCGCTGGATCATCTGGCCAAGGCGGGCTTCGACCCGGTTTATGGCGCAAGACCTCTGCGCCGCGCCATCCAGGCTCAGGTGGAAGACCTGGCCGCCACCAAGATGCTCGACGGCGAGATCAAAGAGGGTGACACTGTGCTGCTTTCTGAAACAGACGGCCAGATCACCCTGACCAAAAAAGAAGAATAAGCAAAAACACGGCAAAGCGCCGGCAGACGAAAGCCTGCCGGCGCTTTTTTATATAAAATGGGAAAATGTGTATCATATCTGCGGGCAAAAGAAAAGCCGGGTACCCACAGGGGGCTTTGCCGGCCGGGGAGGTTCGATCAATTAAAAAATCCCCATGGATGTTTGCATCCACGGGGATGAGTTCAGCGGTAATATATGATGTCATTATTTTTGGGTGTGTTTTGAATACTTCTTATCTGTTTCGTTCACTTTCAAAGGATTTTCTGCGATATATTTGCAAACCTCTAAATATCCACTTTCGTTACGGATTATTTTCTCATAAAACGAACTTTGAAATATTCTTCGTCCTTGTTTATTATCGTTTTTATTGCATATCCTCGTTACCAAAGATTTATATGCACATATTATATCGCACAGTGTAGGGCGGGGGCTTGCTCCCGCCGTTTCTTGAGTCAAAATAATGATTGCGTGAATATGCGTTGGCATTATAACATATTTATCGATTTTTGCATAATCATATCGGGTTTCGAGGGCAAACAGTTGATTTTCGGCCACCTTCCCAATAGGTGTCAGCGCAATTTCAGTGTCGGCGGGAGCAAGCCCCCGCCCTACGCTGGATAAAATCGGTTTATTATCGCAAGCGTTTATAGTAATAAAATAATATCCCTGTCTGCTATAATTATATTCTTTTAGTCGTGGGTGCTTTCTAACCGGGAAATTATCCATTAAATCACCTTCTGTACCTTGATAATTTCATATTTTGTGTTCAGCGCATTATATAAATAATCTTTACTTGATTTTATCATAAACAAACAGAAAAGAAATCATCATAGATGACTTTTCCGGCGGAGATGAGGAGAGTCGGGTAGTCCATCTTTTACACGCGTTCCGCGAGTGATTCATTTTTTCTTTATTTGACCTTTCCCTGTGCCGATGTTCGCCTGCGACAGAATTCCCTATAAACAAAAAAGACGCCCCAAAGGCGTCTTTTTGTATATGGTGCCGCTGACCGGGGTCGAACCGGTACGATGTTTCCACCGAGGGATTTTAAGTCCCTTGCGTCTGCCTATTCCGCCACAGCGGCATTCTGTAGCTAAATTAGTATAGCACAACCAAAACTTGCCGTCAAGAAAGGAGAATAGGTTATTTTGGCGAAAAACAGGGAGAAAAACGAAGGAAAAATTTGATTTGCGGGGAGCCGCCGCAGCATCACGAAAAAGAGAGAAAAAGGGAAAAACATGTTCAGCGCAGGGGCGGCGCAAAGCCCATCAAAACATACAGCAAAAGATCGGAAACGGCAAAAAAGTTTCGCAGCGTCAGCAGGCGGTCTGCCGGTCGCATTTGGCCTTTTTTGCCGGACGACGCGGGGTGGAAGTCTTTTCGCCGCCGTGGTAAAATAACAGCAGGAAATCTGTTTTGATGCGTGGGGCTAATCTTCTTTTCATCTTGAGGGTGTATTCTGACGATCAAACATAAAACAGCGAGGAGAGAACGATGAGGATATTGCTTGCGGAAGACGAACGGGATCTGAACAGGATCATCATGCAAAAGCTTGTTTCCGACGGTTACAGTGTGGATGCCTGCTTTGACGGCCGCGAAGCCATGGATGCACTGGAGGCGGCCGAATATGACGCGGCGATTTTAGATATCATGATGCCCTGCGCGGATGGGTTTGAAGTGCTGCGGGCTTTGCGGCAGGCGGGAAAAATGACCCCTGTGCTGTTTTTGACGGCACGCGACGCCATATCCGATAAAGTGAAGGGGCTGGATAGCGGCGCCAACGATTATCTGGTGAAGCCGTTTTCTTTTGAAGAACTGCTGGCGCGTTTGCGGGCCATCACCCGCACCCAGTTCAGCATGGCGGATAATATTTTAACGGTGGCCGATCTCACGATGGATTGCGCCGCCCACCGCGTCACCCGCTGCGGCGCGGAGATCCTTCTTTCGGCTAAGGAATATGCGCTTTTGGAATATCTGATGCGCAACCGCGGCATTGTGCTTTCGCGCGAAAAGATCGAAAACCACATCTGGAACTTTGATTACGAGGGCGGAACAAACATTGTGGATGTTTACATCCGCTACCTCCGCAAAAAACTGGATGACGGATATGAGAAAAAGCTGATCCATACGATAAGGGGCAGCGGCTACACCCTGCGGGAAGAGGTGTAGCCGCATGACGATCCGTTTGAAGATCACCCTGTGGTTTTCTGTGCTGCTGATCGCCATTGTGGCCATGACTTATGCCGTGGTCTTATCGGCAGGCAGCTCGAGCATGCTGCATTCCATTGAAGAAAACCTGAAAAAGGCCGTCGGCGACAACGCGGCGGAAGTGGAACTGACACAGCATGACGATGAAGAAGACGACGAAGAGCGATATCTGCCCTATGGCGGCGGGGCTTTAAAGATCGATGACGATTACAAAGCTTCTGTCAACGGGGTCACGAGCCTGATTTATGGCGAAGACGGAACGCTGCTTTACGGGGAAGAGCCTGTGCAGGTCTCGCTGCCGTTTTCTGAAAACAAGGTGCAGAAAAAGACCATCGGCGGCACCCGGTGGTATGTATTTGACCAAAAATTGACCTATGACGGCGGGCAGGGGCTGTGGATCAGGGGGATTATTTCCGCCCAGCCGGAAACAGCGCAGCTGTCTTCCACCATCCGGCTTTCGATGGTGGCCATGCCGCTGCTTTTGCTGGTGGCCATTGCGGGCGGATATCTGCTGGCGGGCAGAATGCTCAGGCCGGTGAAGCAGATCGCCGATACCGCAGCGCATATCACTCGGGGCAGCGATTTGAAAAAACGCATCGATATCGGGGAAGGCAAAGATGAACTGCATTGCCTTGCCGCATCTTTCAATGAAATGATCGACCGGCTCGACGACGCCTTTGAAACGGAAAAACAGTTCGCTTCGGATGCTTCTCACGAGCTGCGCACCCCTATGTCGGTGATTCTGGCGCAATGCGAATATACGCTGGAAGAAGAGCGCAGCGGCGAAGAATATGCCGGCGCGCTGCGGGTGATCCGGCGGCAGGGCGCCAAAATGGCGCGGCTGATCGACGATATGCTGACTTTTACGCGGCTGGAGCGCAAAGCCGACAGCATTGAAATGAAAAAACTCGATTTTTCCGCTTTGGCGCAATCGGTTTCAGAGGATATGGCGCTTCTGCGGGAAAAAGAGATCACGCTCACCGCCGCCATCGAACCGGGGATTTTCGTTTGGGGCAGCGCCCCGCTGCTGGGGCGGCTGCTGGGCAATCTGATCGGCAACGCCTATCGTTATGGCAGAGAAAACGGGCATATCACTGTTTCAATTCACAGCCAAAACGATGAGGCGGTCTTATCGGTGGCGGATGACGGCATCGGCATTGCAAAAGAGAACCAGGCGCGCATTTTTCAGCGGTTTTATCAGGTGAATGATGCCCGCGGCGGCGGAACGGGGCTGGGGCTTTCCATGGTGCAGGAGATCGCGCGGCTTCACGGCGCCGCCGTTTCGCTGGAAAGCAAAGCGGGGGAGGGCAGCAATTTTTTCGTAACATTCAAAAAAGCATAAGGCACTAATGTTCCTTTAATCTGGCGCGGTTATACTCAACGCAAAGATCAACACCAACCCAATGATGAAAAGGAGTATTTTATGGAAAAGATGAAAAACTATTTCTCGAAAAGAAAGAAGATCGTTGCTGCCGCGCTTTGCGCCGCTTCGCTGGTCACGGCCATCGGGGCCGCGGGGGTTGCTTCGGCGGCCCGCCCGGGCCCGAACAATAAGGCGGATGCCGTTACATCGGCCACCACACGGGCAAAACAAGGCGGCGAATCGGGCAAAACGGCCGTTCCCGCCGCGGTGCAAAGCAATATCGGCGAAAACCGGGCCAAGGAGATCGCGCTGAAACACGCGGGCCTTGCCGCAGAAAAGGTGACTTTCTCTAAAACAGAGCTCGAAAAAGAAGAGGGAACCTTTGTTTATGATGTGGAATTTTATACGGCGGATACGGAATATGAATATGAGATCGATGCCGCCGCGGGCACAGTCTGCAGCAGCAAAGCGGAGCCGCTGGAACGGGAAACGGATGCCGTGACAGGCGCCGCGACCCATGACAGTCAGAACGGGCAGACGGCTCAGCCCGCAGTGCAAAGCAATATCGGCGAAAGCCGGGCCAAAGAGATCGCGCTGAAACACGCGGGCCTTGCTGCCTCGCAGGTGGGCTTTGAAAAAGCCAAGCTGGAAAACGAGGATGGCCGTGCGGAATATGAGATCGAGTTTTATTCCGATGAAAAAGAATATGAATATACCATCGATGCCCTTAACGGAAACATTCTCGAGCAGGAAATCGACCAGCGCGATTAAGAAAAACAGCGCGATACAAACAAATCAAAATTTCACCTAAAAGCAAAGCCCCCGCAGCGTTTCGCTGCGGGGGCTTTGCCTTGAGGCGCGTATCAACGGAAAACGGCGCGAAGAAGAAACGCGCGTTAAAAAATCAGCATTCGGTATAGTAATTATAGCCGTAGCGGATGGGAAAGACGATGTTTTTCGCCTTCAGTTTTTTTTCGATGACGGCTTTATTGTGGTCGTTTTCCATCTGGTTGAGCGTGTTCATCAGCCCATCCACTACCTTGGCAAACTGAGCGGCGGGGATGCCCACGGCCATTTCATCATCGGCCCAGCCGGCGCGGTGCCTTGTGCCGATGCATAAAAGGGAAATATTCATATCCTGCAGTGCATGGGGGCGGGCGGTGCATTCCAAACAGACAGCCTGATTGCCGATCATGTTGACGGATTTCGGCATGCCGTAATGATAAGCATAGCCCTGTGTGATGCGCATGGCGTTATAAGGGTTGGCGGCGATCAGAACCACATCGGGGGTTTCGGTGGCCTGTTCGATGGGGGAAAGCAAAACGCCGAAAGCCGGTTCTTTCAGATAAACCAGCTCTTCGCGGATATTTCTGGATAATTCGGCGTTTTCATATAATTTGAGCCGCGCCCAGTTTTCACCATGGCCGTTTTTGGGGTCTGAAGGATCGATGCCCAAAACACGGGCGCCGCTGCGGCATTTGAAACTTTCCGATTTGGCTTTGATGCGGTTGCCGTTTGTGGCGGCCGCCACCATCTGGCAATAGTTGATCGGCTTTTGCAGGGCAATGGCATCGGCGCTTTCATATTCTTCTTCGGTGCGCAGCAGCTTCACCGCCACGGCGCGGCGCTTCAGCTCTAAAGCGCAATAGAGCTTCTCGACAGAATCGGCCCACTCGCTGTTCATTATTCTTTGACCTGATCGTCGCTGGTGTAGAATTCAAACACATTGGGGTAGGTTTCAGAGATCTTTTTCTGCACAGCGGGGTCGCGCAGGCATTTGGCCATATCAACGGCCCAATCGGCGGTGGCGTCATCGCCGTTGACGATCACGCCCATGGGATAATTGACCATGACTTTGTCGCGCACGAGATAGGTGGAAGGATCTTTGCTCGCGGCAGACATATGTGTGAACCAGCAGCATGCGGCGGCCATATCCTTCAGGGCGGTCACGGTCTGCGCCTGTTCCATTTCAACGATCTTGAGGTTCTTGGGGTTTTCGGAGATATCCGCCACGGTGGCGAGCTTGGCGTCATCGGCGATCTTGATGAGGCCCGCATCGGCAAGAATGCGCAGCGCAACATCTTCGTTGGTGGCGTCGTTCATCACCGCGATCTGGGCACCGTCGGGGATATCGGAAACATTCTTATATTTTTCGGAATAAAGGCCGATGCCGGTGAACATGCCATAGGGCTTGACCATATCCAGATTGGCGCCTTTGCTTTGGTTATAGCTCAAAGCGAATTTCTTCTGCTGGCCCAGCGATACATCGGTTTGGCCGCTGGCGCAGGCTTCCAGGCAAACAGGGTTGGAATCGAACAGAACGAATTCGGTTTGATAGCCCATTTTTTCATATTTTTCTTTGAAGGCTTCATAGAAGACCTGCGACACCGCGGTGCCCGCGATCTTGATGGTCTTGGTTTCTTTTTTATCAGAGGATGTCTGAGCGGTGGATGATGTTTTGCCGGAATCGGTTTTCTTTGTTTCGGCGGTGCTGTTTGCGCAGCCGGCAAGCAGAGAACCGAGCATCGCGGCGGCCAGCAGCATGCTTAAAATTTTCTTTTTCATTTGTGTTACCTCCAGATTTATCGTGTTGATTTATATAACTTGTTGCCGATGCCCTGGATCAGCAGAACAAGGAATATCAAAAGGATGACGATGAAATACATGACGGCATAATCAAAGCGCTGATAGCCATAGGCCAGCGCCACCGCGCCAAGGCCGCCCGCGCCCACGGCCCCCGCCATGGCAGAGGTGTTGAGCATGTTGATCATCATAATGGTGAAATTTGAAATCAGCGTGGGAAGCGCTTCCACCAGCATGACTTTGAAAATGATCTGAAGCTTGGAAGCGCCCAGCGCCCGCGCCATTTTGACAAGTTGCGGGTCAACGGTGTTCAGCGAATTTTCGGTCATTCTTGTGGCAAAGGGTGTGCTGCCCAGAGTGATGGCGAAAATGGCGGCCGGCACGCCAATGGTGGTGCCGATGAAAAGGCGGGTGATCGGCGCGATGGCAACGATCAGGATCATCATCGGGAACGAGCGGACGATATCGGTGATCTTCCCCAGAATGCCATGGATGACGGGATGGGGCGAAAGCCCGCGTTCGGAGGTCAGCACAAGGATAATGCCCAGCATCAAGCCGAAAAAGATGGAAAGCAGGGCCGATATCAACAGCATTTTCAGCGTATCGGCAACAGCGGGCAGAATGACCGTTGGCAGATAGCGCATCAGGTTTGAATTTTTCAACAGTTGATCGAGCTGCGGCATTTAAACACCCCCCGAAATGCGATAGCTTGTTCCGCTTTGATCCAGTCGTTCTTTCCATTTAGCAAAATCATCCACATCCATGGTAACGGAGATCTGGCGGTCATCTTCGCCGATGAGCGCTTTGAGCTGTTCGGGTTTTTCACGGAAAATTTCCTGTACATCCCCCAAAAGCGAGATGCGGCCGTTTTCGAGAATGGCCATGCGCTCACAGATGTTCTGCACCACGGCCATTTCATGGGTGACCACGATGATGGTGATATCAAAAACCGAGCGCAGCTCTTTTAAAAGATCTAAAATGGCCGCGGTGGATTTGGGATCGAGGGCAGAGGTGCATTCATCGCATAACAGATATTTCGGGTTCATCGCCAAAGCCCGGGCAATGGCCACGCGCTGTTTTTGACCGCCGCTCAGTTCCGAAGGGCGGCTGTGCAGCTTATCGCGGATGCCGGTCAGCTCGGCCAGCTCTTCCACACGCTTTTTGATTTGCGCTTTGGAATAACCCCAGCATTCCATGGGCAGCGCAATGTTTGAAAACGCATCTTTTCTGCCGATCAAAGAGAAATTTTGAAAGATCATGCCCATATTTTTGCGAAACTGGCGCAGCTCGGGTTCTTTCAGCGTTTCCAGCCGAACTGCGTCGATGGTGATACTGCCGGATTGCGGCTTTTCCAGGCCGATGAGGCAGTTGAGCAGGGTGGATTTGCCCACACCGCTGGGCCCCACCAGACCCAGTATTTCATTATCACGAATCGTCAGGCTGATATCGTTGAAAACAGGGAAATCCTCAAAAGATTTATAAACATTCGTCAATTGGATCAAAACGGAACCTCCATCTCTGAAAAATAAAGCGGAACAACATAAATATTACCTGATAGTTCAAAGAATGAACTATATATTCCATCAAATAGAAATTGAAATACAATTTCTTGAAAAAATTGAATAAAAAGCAGCATAATAATTCGATTTTTGCCAAAAAAGATAAAATATAGCTGAATTTCATGCCTTTTAATGATACTAATAAAATGCCGCAAAAGCAAGAAAAGCAAGGCCGATATTTGAAAACGGTATAGCAAACTTAACACTTATTTAAAAATATAATAAGCGTGCAAAAAAATAGATAAACAACCCTGCGGAATGGCCGGAAAAACCGGGATTTTGCACACAGAGCGAAATTCGGCGCCTTGGGCACAGGGGGAATGATTGATTGTGGTTTTGATTGAAGCGCTGAAAAAGCGCCGCGCCGATCATGCGGTTTTTTATTTTTTTTTTCTCTTTTTATCAAGAGGGCGGAAGAAGCGCCCAGCCAATCGGGTGGCGCCGTGCGATAAAAAACAAAAGACAAAACGGAGAAAGACTACCCGAACGGGTAGGGAAAAGCGGCGGCAGGCGTGCTATACTGGGGAAAAGGGGGTGGCGGCATGGAGAGCAGGCATTCGGAAGCACGGTGGGTGCTGGCGCTCATTGCGGCCCGAACAGTTTTCAGCACTGATCCGGCACAAAAGCGTTACCATCAACAGCGGGCAGGAACTGCAGGCTTATAAGATCGAAAACGGCTATTTCTTCTGGCAGCGGGATGTATCGCAGCTTCGCTCGGTGATCGCCCGGCTGCGCAAAGGCGCGGCGGAACTGGAGCAGGAAAGCTTCCTTCTTTCGCAGGAACTCAGGCGGAAATCGGAAGAAGCCGCCGTTTGTGAGCAAAACCGCATTTATAACAGCCTGATGGCGGAAATCGGGCCTCAGCTGGAGGGGCCTGCGTTTTTGCGATCACAAAATATAACAAGCGGCATGCAAAGCGAAAAGCCTTGCATGCCGCTTGTTTCTTTAAAAAGTTTATTTGCTGAGCCAGCGCCACAGGAAAGCGGCGATCTGCGCGCGCGAGCAGCCCTGATCGGGGCTGAACGCATGGTCGGAGGTGCCGGTGGTAATGCCGTTTTTCACGGCCCACAGCACGGCGCTGAAATAATAATCGCCGGTTTTCACATCAGTGAAAGGGTTTGCGGCTTCGGTGGTGGTTTTGCCCGCCGCGCGCCACAGAAAGGCGGCGGTATGGGCGCGAGTGACGGCGGCATCCGGCGAGAAAGTTGTTGCGGAAGTGCCGAGAGTGATGCCTTTTTCAACGGCCCACAGAACGGCTTTAGAATAGTAAGCATCGGTGGACACATCGGCAAAGGGGCCGACTTTGACTGTCGGCTCGGGGCTGCCCATGGCGCGCCACAGGAAAGCGACGGCCTGTGCCCGGGTGCAGATGCCGTTTGGATCGAAAAGCGTGCCGCTCTTTCCCTGCGCGATGCCTTTTTCTGCCGCCCAGAGAACGGCGTCATGGTAATAGGCGTCGGCGGCTACATCGGTAAAGGGGCTTTGGGGCTTCTCAAAAACGGCGGAAACATTCACTTTGCTGCCGGGCATGATGAAGGAATAGACGCCGTTTCCCAGATCTTTCACGGCGATCGCGCTGCCTCGGTTATCGGTCACGGTCAGTTTGTCAAGCTTGCAGCCTGCGTCGGGTTTGGCGGTGACGGTGACTGTTTTTCCCATGGAGGCGCTGACAGGCGATGCCGTCACAACGCCGTTTTGGATCTTGGCCCTGTCGATATTCACGGGGTAAGCGTCGCTTTCGCCCGAAGAAAGCGTTGTATAGCTGACGGCGTAGGTGGAAAATTTGCTCGCATAGATATAGAGCAGGCCGCTGTGCGTATCCGCAAAAAAGGTCAAATCGTCATAGGGGGCCGCGGGGCGGTTTTCGAGCGCTTTGAAATTTTCAACACGGCCGCTGTGATAACGCCAGACCTTTACATTGGTTTTGCCCGAAAAATCATAAGGAACAACGATCGCCAAGACGCTTCCCGCATCGGGCAGGGGATCGCTGCCTTTTTGCAGCGTTATATTCAGAAAGACCCCGATGCTTTGGCCGCCGGCATCGGCTTTGATGGCCGTTTGTTCGGTATTGGCCCGATCTTCCGCCTTCTGTGTGACGGTCATGGAAATATTGTCGTTTTGCTGAACGGCCAGTTCGTCCAGCCCGCCCACCACGATTTCAGGAAGATCCTGAATGCCGCCGTCTTTTCCAATCGTCAGCGTGCTGCTGCTGGCGGCTGCTGTGGGAAGCGCCACATCCTGCCGGAGATCTGCTTTTTCAACGGTGCAGAGCGCGGTGACGGTTTTTTCGGCGTTTGTAACCACCAGATTATAGGTGCCGGGCAGCAGGTTGGCAAAAATAAAGCCGCCATCGCCGCCGGTAACGGTGGAAGCGATGATCGTTTCTCCCTGTTTCAGCGTCACGGCCGCGCCGGAAACGGGGGAGCCGCTTGTCACGATGCCGCTGATGGTATAGCGGGAAGCTTCTGTCCACTGGGCGTAAAGATCAAGGTTTGCGCCCTGCGCGGAAAGCAGGTTTTGGGTGATCTGCCCCGCGGCATGAGAATTGCCGCCTCCGTCTGCCCGGGTGTTCCAGCCTGAAAAACGATATTCCGCGCGGATAAAAGCGTTTTCGGAAAGCGCCAGCGGCGCGTCATAGGTATGGGTCTGCGGGCTCATTGCGCCGGTGGTCCCATCGCCGTTGGCATGGAAGGTCACGGTATAGGTGTTGGCCGTCCATTTGGCGTAACAGGCGGTGTTGGCTTCAATTTTCGTGGAAGCGGTAAGCTGGGTTCCCGCGCCATCCGCTGCGGTGAACCAGCCGCCGAAGGTATAGCCGGTGCGGGTGGTCACGGGCAGCGTGACGGTTTGCTGCCATTCGATATTTTCAATTTTGCTTGCTGGCGTTCCACCCTTGGCATCGAAGGTCAGGGCCAGTTTTTGGCCCGGGGCAACGGTCAGAGTTTGAACAGAAGAACAGAGCTTGGTTTCTGTGGCCTTCATGCGAACGCTGTAGACGCCCGGCTCCAAACCGGTAACCGTTGCGCCGGTGACGGCTGTCCAGCCGGATGCCGTGGAAAATTTATATTCCATTGCGTCGCTCATGCCGGTGAGCGTGCCGTCATGCTTGCCGAAAATTGTTTCATCCGTTTTTCCTGCGGCGGGGGCGGCATCGCGGGCGGGGATGGTGACGGAAATACTTTCGCTGGCATATTTTTCACCGGTGGCTGCCAGACGGATGTTTACCGTCACATCGGCGCTGCCGTCCCAGCCGAAGGCGGTGAGCGCCATGTCGGATGAGCAGTTTGCCCATTCGCCGCTGCCGATTTTATATTGCATGGCCGCCGTGGTGGAAAGCTTTTCGGTCTTGCTGTTCACAATCAAAGCTGCGGAACTGATTTTGTCAAGCCGCGCGGGGGCGGTGACAGAAGATGCGAGGCTCTTGAACGCGCTGGCCGTGGCGGTTTTCCAATAGGTCAGCGCTGCGCCGGGGGCAAGGGTGACCGCCGTGTCCGCGGAAACGCTGACGGCGCTGCCGCTGCCGATTTGATAGCTGCAGCCCGCCGGAACGGTGACTTTTTCGGTTGCCGTGTCCACCGTGAGCGTGACGCCGATGGCGGGCCGGGCGGGAACAGTGATTTTTGTTGCGGCGCCCGCATGGTGGTTGTCATCCGCCTTGAGACGCGCATAGCAGGTGCTGCCGGGGGTGACGGATGCGCCTGAGGAAAGAAGAGAGGCAAAAGTATCGGCGGCGCTGAGTTCATAACCCTCTGCGGCTGTGATGGTTTCTGCCGCATAATCGAGGGTATAGCCCGCGCCTGCCGCCGGGGCGGTTTGATCGGCTTTTGCTATGGTCACTTCGACCGCCGCAGATTCGGCGGCGGCATAAGCGCCGTTTGCCGCGACGCCGGCCTTGACATACCATGTTCCGGCAGAGGAAGGCAGGCCGGAAGTATAGGTGCCGCCGGCTGCGCTGCTGTATGACCAGCTCACGGCGCCGCTGCCGTCGTTGCCGCTGACGGTGGGCGCGGTGATGGCGCTGCCGTCATAGGTCTTGCCGGCTGCGGTGATCGTGATGGTGGGCGTGATGCGGAACGCCGCGCCCAATACAGGGTAGCCGCCGTTTGCGGGAGGGGTGCTGTCGGCATTCCATGTGTTGTAATCTGTGCTTTTCTGCGCGCTTACCCAGTCGTTGAGGGCGGTGAGAAGGGTATTGCCGTGGGCGAGCGTTTGGGCAGTTCCGCAGTTGCCTGCGGTTCCCGCCGTCAGTGCGCCGCCGTGATCGGCAAAAGTGCCGCAGGCCGTGGCAGTATAAGAATAATTCGGGTAGTTATTGCCGATCACTGCTTCATCGTTTTTGAAATAGCAGTGGTTCATGATGCCGTCGCAGCCGCTGATGCCGCCCTCCCTTGCCGCTGTTCCGCTTGCGGAAACCGCGCCGGCGTTATAGCAGTTGGAGAGTGTTGCATCGTTATATGCATTGCCCACGATGCCGCCGGCGTTATTTTCGTTTGACCCGCCGCTGGCAGAGACCGCGCCTGCACTGAAGCAGTTTGCAACGCTGCCGCCGCTGGAGCCGCCGAGAATGCCCCCGGCGTTCGCGCCGTATTCGCTTGTTGCGGTGATCGCGCCTGTGTTGGAACAGTTTTTAATGACGCCGGTATAGTTGCTGCCCACAATGCCGCCGGCACGGCTCTTTGAGGAAGAGCCCGTGGTGTTCAGCGTAATTGTGGCGCTGCTGGCGCAATGGTCGATCAGCCCAAAATTGCAGCCCGTAATGCCGCCCGCATAGCATTCGCCGATGCTGCTGGCATTGACGCTGCCGGAGACGGTGAGATTTTTCACCGTGCCGCCTTTGCCGACATTCCCGAATACGCCGGCGTAATTGCCGTTCAAAGCCGTCACCGTCATGTTGCTGAGGGCATGACCTTGCCCGTCAAAGGTGCCGGTAAAGGCGCTGCTGTTTCCCACCGGCATCCAGGAGAAGCTGCCGATATCGATGTCGCCAGCCAGAAGAACGGTGTAACCGAGATAGGCTGCGCTGTTTGCCGAGAAGAACGCCGCGCCTCTGGCGGTTTTGATGGTGAGGGTGTTGTCGCCCGTCGCATAGTCTGTGCCTTCTGCTGCGTCCGCCGCATATTCTGCCGCTGCGGGGGTTCGGATGCCCGCCGTGGTTTTGATATATTTATAGGTGGAAAGACTGCCCGAGCTATATTCCGTCGCGGGTGTTCCGCTTGGATCCGTGCTGGCCGCGGAGATATAGGCGTGATCCAGCGTCGGCGCTGTGCTTATGGCCCGTGTGCCGCCGATGGCCGTCACCTCGGAATTGGTGATGGCGATGCTGCCGGTGCTGGAAAGCCCAAAGGAGTTGCCGGATGTTGCCCCGCCTGTTGCCGTCACCGTGGAATTGGTGATGGCGATGCCGCCGGTGCCGAAAAGCCCAAAGGAGCTGCCGGGTGTTGCGCCGCCTGTTGCCGTCACCGTGGCATTGCTGATCGTCAAAAGACTGCCGGAACCAATACCGTAGCATGAGTTGTTGGAAGTTCCTGTTGATGCCCCGCCAGTGGCGGAAACGGTGCAGCCGGAAATGGTCACCGCGTTTCCGCTAAGCCCATGCGAAAACTGGTTCGTCGGTGCGCCGGTGACCGTCAGGCTGTCGGTTGCCCCACCGGTGATTTCCAAATCGGATTCCCAGGCCAGAATGCAGCGCGGGCGTGGAAGCGAACCGACGCCGCGGAGATCAATGGTGTTTGTGCCCACCAGCTTGATTTTGAGTTTGGTTCCCATTGCGGAATAGATCGCGCCGGTGTTGCTGAAGGAATTATTGTTATTTGTGGAAATGGTTGAAATGCTTGCGTTATTCAGTGTAATCGTGTTGGTGGCCGCATCATAGGTGACTTTACCGGTAATGCCATCGCCGGTGATGCCCCCTGCGTTGCTGCTGGTGACCTGCGTTTTGCCGACCCATACATTGTAATTGGTGGGCGTGGTGGTCAGCGTCAGAGAAAGGTCGTCGAAGGCGGCAAGGCCCGCGTCGGGCAGATTGCCCGCGATGACCACACGAAACTTTTTCGCCGAAGTGTTCACGCTGCCGCTAAGCGTGAAAGAATCCCATGGATCGCTGGAAGCAGCGGCATTCGTTTCTTTCGTTTGGGTCGTGCCGCTGATGACGCTGCCGTTCGCATCGAGCTGCGAGACGGTTACCGTGGCCGTTCCGCTATTCCCAGCTCCTGCTTCAAAAAGCGTGAACCAACCGGTGAAAGAATAGGTGCCCGTCTGGTAGTCTGCAATCCCGGTGATATCGATTTCCTGATAGCATGTGGAAGAAATGAGCCCGCTTGGGCTGCCGAGCGATGGATTGTAAAAACCCATAAAATGGGTGCCGCTGTGGGGCGCAAGGATAATGCCGCTTGTGTTCGCTCCGCTTTCAGTAAACTCCGTATAGGAATACCCGCGCTCTGGCGAGATTTGTTCCGTCCAACCGTTTTGATTCAGACGCGTATCAATGCCTGAGACCGTTTCCCCACCGGGGTTTGCGATCAAATTTCCTGTGGTCGTGGCCGCCGCCTGCGCCGTGGCGGGCAGCAGGGTCAGAATCATGCACAGGGTCAGAATCATACTTAAGAATCTCTTTTTCATTTTTCTCCCTCTTTCTTGATTTTTCTTGGCCATTCACAGATGCCCACCTCTAAAGCCCGCGGCTGATCCAGGTGAAAATCGGCATAGGCGCAATACCAGCAGGTCTGTTCTGCCGCACCGCCCCGGGCCGAAAAGGCGGGGCAGCTTTGGCCAGGCCAGACATTCCCGCCGGCGTTGGGCGCGTTAAGCTTTCGATCTTCCCGCCGCCTTGCGAGTCCATCCATAAAAATCGCTCCCTTCCATTTTGATTTTCATGGCATCACCATAGCATAAAACAAATGAAAACGACGAAGTTGCGCTTAAAATGCCTGTTTTTGCGCTTATTGTTGTTTTATGCGGGCAGGCGGGGCACCAAAACAGGCCAAGCGGTGGAAACCACCAAAGCTATGGCGAAAGTCACAGAGGAAAGCAAAAAAGCAAAAAAGCAGCGCCGATAACCACGAGATATCCTCGTTGGTTATCGGCGCTGCATCGTAGTAGCCGGAACTTACTGTTTTACACAAGATAAATTTGATTTGACGGATTGAGCGGTGAACCCATACGGATTTTTGTGACCGCTCATGCTGCGTTTCATCTCCTGGGGCCTGACCATGTTCTCGTTGGCGGGAGCCTGAAATTAGTATGGTCAAATCCCGATCTTATCACATCTTCAGCATCAGAATCAGGAGAGCGTCTAAAATGAAACTCTGCTTATTTGACTATGTTTTTGCAGAATCTGGCGAGGATCGCCGCGACCTGTGCGCTGATTTAATCGTTCCTCGCTCAGGGGCTGCAGCTGTGCCGAAGCAAGCGCAACTTCTTCCACATCCGTCTGTTTTGCGATTTTGGAGATCAATGCTTTGGCGATCTGATTGGTTCGTGATTCCCGGCGCGCGCAGGAATTTATGTATAATAGTTTCATGCTTTCATATTCCTTTTTGAAAATTCGATTTTTAGCGCGACCATTCAATAGAGCCGAGCGTCATTTCGGCCCAGCTGTACTGCGTCATATATTCCCCGGTATAGGTGTTGATGGCGGCAAGATCCTGCGCCAGCATCCCGTAATAATCACAGTCCACCTTTTCCGGCACAATAGCAAACTGGTTCCGGCTTTTTGCAAAGATATCTTCCGCGCTCACCGCCGAGAGAGAATGGGAAAGATCAGAAAGGAGCTTGCGCAGATATTTGCGCATCTCGGCGGAATCCGGCTTGTCTTCCCACAGCACAGAGCAGAGCTCGGCGGTGTTGCATGCCGCGCCCCGGCGGTCTACCAGATAGGCCAGCAGTTCCTTGGATTTATAATAGGTGAAGTTTACAGGCCTTCCATCCGCAAAAATTTCGAAATTTCCGAAACACTGAATGCGAATCCTGCTTGTCGGCTTACGCTTCACGGGATAACGCAGATTCTCAAGCTCGATCTTCACTTTTTCCGCCGTAGCCGGCTTCATCAGATAACCGCTGGGATGAAGAGCCAGTGCATCCAGCGCATAGTCTGTATAAGCCGTCACAAAAACGATATTTGTGCGGGGGCTTGCCTCTTTGATGCGCTTCGCCATTTCCAGCCCGCCGACGCCGGGCATCTTGATATCAAGAAACGCCACATCGGGCCGGGCGCCATGAACCTCGACCTCGCACAAGGCTTCAGATGCGAGGGAAAAGCTCTGGAGCTTGGCATCAGGCAGCGTCTCTAAAATGGCGCGGTCTAAAATGCTCAGTGCGGCGCTTTCGTCGTCCACAGCTAAAATTGTCATCATTTCTGCTGCCTCTCCTTCGGTATTTTAATTGTGGTCACGGTTCCCCTGCCCGGGATACTTTGAACGGTCAGTGCGCCGCCGCACATGGCTTCCAGCCGGCCGCGCACATTGGCAATGCCGATGTGACTGCGGCCATCCGCAAGCTCTTTCGTCGGGTCAAAGCCCACACCGTCGTCTGTTACGGTGACGACATAGGCATCCGCCGTTTCCGCCGAGGCGATGCGCACAACGCCGCCCTCCTCCCGTTCCGTAACGCCATGCCGCACCGCATTTTCAACGATCGGCTGAAGGGTCAGCGCGGGAACGCAGAAGGCGGTGACCTGCAGATCAAATTCCGTGCGCAGCCGCCCGCCGAACCGGTAACATTCCAGCGCCAGATAATTGCGGGTATGTGCCAGTTCCCTTTCAAAAGGGATCGGCTCTCTGCGGGTGAGAGAATCCAGATTTCCGCGGAGGAACTCTGCAAATTCCACCAGAGATTGCTCGGCCTCAGGCGCTTTGCCGTGGCACATATCCTGAATGGACGCCAGTGAATTATAAAGGAAATGGGGCTGAATCTGGCTGAGCATTACGGTGGTTCGGGATTCCAGCAGCTCTGTCTCCCGCTCTGCCAGCTTCTGCCCGCGCCCCACATGCACCGAGGCATAGATCACCAGCAGGGCCATGGTCGTGCCGATGCAGATGGCATCGATTTCCGGCGGGATCGCCAGCTGGAGCAGCGCCGCCGCCCCGGGCAGAATCGCATAGGAAATCAAAGAAACTTTCTCATGATGGGTCAATGCCTTTCGGCACCGAACGACCAGCGCCACATCCCCGATAAGAATCACCACTGCCAGGATCTGGTTCAGCCACAGCAGCGGCCCGCGCTGATACACCCCGCCGGGGCAGGCGAAATACATCCCGTTGAAAACGGATACGATGTTCAGCACCAGCGCAGCGCAGCACAGGCCGTAAATGATGCGAACCATTCTCCGGGGAATGATCCTTTGGATCGGCACAGTCTGAACAATATATTTCGTGTAAAATCCCGCCAACACAAAGGCAAACCCGCACTTTACGCAGGTCAGCAGCAAAATCAGAGGCAGATATCTCGCCCGGCCATCCAAAAGCCACGCCCCGATAAAGCTGCCGATCAGCACACAATTCGCCCACAGCAGCACATTCATCGTGCGGCTTTGCGGTCTTGCCCAGTTCTTATCCCAGCGGTTGCACAGAATGAGCAGCAGCATAATTGCCAAAGAAAAAAGTTCCACTCCAAGATTTGCAGCAGCCATTCCGTTTTCCTCCGATTAAATATTCTTTCATGGCTGCGATCCCCGTCTGTGGCGGATGCCATGGGATCGAAGCCGATGCCGTAGAAATGCGCACGGCGTAATGCAGCGCCAGGGGCGGGATCTGAACATCATCCGCCTGAATATCATATTCCACCGCCAACCGCCATGGAAGCGCTGCATCTCCGGTGAAAGGTAATTCTGTGTGTGGCAGAGTTCCTTGTGAAACGAGATCAACCCTTCAATCAGCAGAGAATCCATCTCCTGCCTGGCAGATGCGGGCTTTTAAATTTATTATATTTCTTTCTTTCTGCCAAGGCAAGTCGTTTCACTGAAAACATGGCGCGCCGATTCCCCTTTAGATACCGATCTTTTTTATTTCGGGTTTAAAAGAAAAAAGTTAAATCGTTAAAAAATGATCGCCGTGCGCCAGATCGTTTTGCTTCCGGATTTCTCGCCTGCGTCAACGGAATCTGTCACAAACCCCGCGGGCAGTTTTTGCTTCTGCCGGAAAATCTGCGGCCAAGGCCGGGGGACGGAGAACCTCAGGCGGAAAATTGTCACAGGAATGCTTTGTTTCCGGATGATTTTGCCGAGCATGAGGGCTTTTACAAAGCGAAAGTTCCCACGCAGGGGCACTCAGCAATGAAAACAAAGAAATAAACTTCGTGATTGCATAAAACTGCCATTTTCGATATAATCGCACCATAGACGACAAAAAAATGGGGGCGGCGGCATGGTACGCATCGCGGTATGCGACGACAGCGAAACAGAGCTTCAAAAGATCACGGCGCTGGCAGAGGAATATCTTTCTTCACACGGCGCTGCCGGAGAAATCAGAGGGTTTTCTCACCCGGATCTGCTGATGAAGGCCTGTGAAACGGAAAACTATCACATTTATCTGCTGGATATCGTCATGCCCATGCTCAGCGGGCTTGAACTGGGGCGCGAGATCCGCCGCCGAAGCGTTGATGCGCAGATCATCTATATCACAACGGAACCGGGTTTTGCACTGGATGCCTATGCGGTGAACCCGCTGCATTACCTGCTCAAGCCCATTCAAAAGGATGCGCTGTTTTCGGCATTGGAGCTGGCGATGAAGAAGGCTGAGCGCGGCGCCGAGACCGCTGTGACCATCCGAACAAAAGACTGTCTGCGCACCCTTTCCGCCGATGAGATCATCTGCTGCGAATATATCCGCCACAGTGTGGTCTATACGCTGGCAGACGGCCGGCGGGTGGAAACGCTTTCTTTGCGGGAAAGCTTTTTTGAACATATCGCGCCGCTCCTGCGCGACCGGCGCTTTCTTCAGCCTCACGCCGCCTTTGCCGTGAATATGTGCCATGTATGCAGGCTGGATAAAACGGGCTTCACCATGCGCGGCGGCGCTTTTGTGCCGGTTTCGGGCAAATCATATGCCGCCGTTCGCGACGCCTATATGCAATATCGGGTGGGGGCGGGCAACTGATGGAATTTTATGATGTTCTGCGTTCGCTTGTGACCAATGCCTTTCTGGTGACGCTGCTGTTCACCCTGGGGCGTTCCAAATGCAAACCAAAGGTGGAACGCCTTGTGCTGGCGGCCATCGTGCTGGCCGATTTCGGGGCGAATCTCTGGTTTTACAGCCGCAATGATTACACGATGCTGGCCAAGGCCGATATCGCGTTTTTTCTGCTGGCGGGCATCGCGGCAAAGCCGCTGTTTCGCGAAAAAGCCATGCCGTGGCTGTTTAACTGCCTGACCACCATCAATGTTTCCGGCGCTATCACCATCATCACCTATTATCTTGCTGATCTTTTCCCATACCCCTATTATGCCAACACGGTTTTGCGCGCCGCACTGTTCGGCGCCATGATCTGGCTGTTCCGCTCACAGCTGCGCCCGCTTTATCGGCAGGCGGCGGAACGGTGGGACATCTATCTTGTTGTGGCCGCGGGCATCGCGGTGAATTTTGGCTGGTATTTTCTGGCCAGCGACGATGTGGAAAAAACATTGCAGAGGCAGTGCGTTCCGCTTTTATTGCTGACGGCGCTTTCGGCGCTGGTTTATTATGCGGTCTTCCATTCTCTGCGCGAAAACGCGAAGGAAGCGGCGCTGAGGGAAGAAAACCTGAAAATGCAGTCGGAACGCGAACTGACCCGCCAGAGGCTGGCGCTGATGGAGGAATCGGTGCGCCAGATGAGCATTGTGCAGCATGACCGCCGCCATTTGGGCAACACACTGCTCGCGCTTTTGGCGCAGGGCGAAACGGAACAGGCGGCTTCGCTCATCCGCCGCCAAAGCGAAGCTTTGCCGCAGAAACCGCAAAGCTACTGTCAGAATGTGCCGGTGAACGCCGCGGTTTCTTATTATGCAGAAATGGCGGCACAGCGGGGCATCTGCTGTGATATCCGGCTGGATATCCCCGAAAAACTTGATGTGGATGAGTTGTCACTTGCCATGGCGGCATCGAACCTGATGGAAAACGCCGTCAATGCCGTCACGCCGCTTCCGGCCCCGCGGCGGGCGCTGCGATTCACCGCCGTTTATACGGGGCAGCTGGTTATGGAGCTGCGGAACCCTTATGACGGCGAGGCGGAACTGGACGACAGCGGCCTGCCTGTTTCACGCAAAGAAGGCCACGGCCGGGGAACCCAGAGCGTGGCGGAATTTGTAAAGCGCTGCGGCGGCGAACTTGTTTATGAAACAAGCGGCGGGGAATTTATCGTTCGCCTCATGGTTTGAGGCAAAAGAAAACGGCGCAGCCTGGCGGGAACACCGCAGAAAAAGAAGCGGACGAGCGCGGATGAAACGGCAGAATTCTTGTTAAAAAATAATCATTGTGATATACTGGGATAAAATACCGTTTTGCGCTGTGGATAAGGCCGCAAAGGACCGGAAAAGCACAGTCATAAAAATGGGGATCCGCAAGGATAAGGGGGGATCGTTAAATGGATTTGACAAAGGCTAAAATCTTTTTATATGCAGTTGATTCGGGAAGTTTATCCAAAGCGGCGACCGCTTTTAATTACACCCCCTCCGGCATCAGTCACATGATGGCGGCTTTTGAAGCGGAGGTGGGGTTTTCTCTGCTGATCCGCACCAAAAACGGCGTGATCCCCACCTCTAACGCTGAGCGTCTGCTGCCCATCATTCGGGCGCAATGCAGCTGGGATGAGCAGTTTTGCCAAACCGTATCGGAAATCAGCGGTCTGGCCTGCGGCACACTGGGGATCGGCGCTTATTCCAGCATTGCCAGCCAGTGGCTGCCCAAGGTGATCGCGGCCTTCCACCGCGATTATCCGGGCATCCGTTTCAAGCTGCTGGAGGGTGTGTGGCAGGAAGTGGACAATTATTTGCTCGAGCGGAAGGTGGAAATGGGGTTTTACAGCTATCAGCCATCCAGCAAACATCAGTGGATCCCGCTGAAAAACGACCCTATGGTAGTGGCGGTGCCCCTAAACCATCCGCTGGCGGCGCAGTCATCGGTGAGAATCGCGGATATTGAGAAGGAACAGCTTATCATGCCGGCGTATGGTTCCGATATTGATGTGGTGAACCTTTTAAAAGAAGAAAATGTGAAGATCGAATATCAGTTTTCCACCTTGCAGAATTATTCGGCCATCGGCATGGTGGAAGAAGGGCTGGGCGTGCTGATCACCAACGCCCTTATCACCAGAGGCCGCACCAACCGCATCAAGCTGCTGCCCTTCGACCCCCCGCGATCGATCAATCTGGGCATCGCGGTGCCTTCGGAAAACCGCCTGACCCCCGCCGCGATCAAGTTTATCGATTATTGCAAAGAGATCATCGGCGCCATGGATAACGAATTGCAGCAGTGACGAAAAACGCGCCCGCGCCGCCATGGAACGACCTGCCGCCGGAATGACGGCAAAACAACTGAAGAGCGCATTCATAAGCCCGCCCGCAGCCGAAAAGCCGCGGGTGGTTTTTTTATCTGCCAAAATTTTGACGCCATCTATGCAAAAGCTTCATTTGTCTTGTGCCTGTTTTTCAAGTTCTAAAAAGAGTAACGCGAATAAAATTGGAGCTTCCCACAATGAGACGCCAAACTTTTGGATATTATGCACTAAAAAGCAATTCAAAAAAAGAAATAATAGGTGAAAAGTTCTCATTTTCGAGTTGCGGAAGTTCAGCTACCCAAAAATCGGATTATTGTCTAATATTGATATTGTAAATAACACCCCGGCAACGAAATCGGTTTTTTCGATAATTGCGCGGGAAGCGGGGTCTGATATTTTCGGGAAAGGCCGGAAGGGGGGGAAGCTGCCGTGCAGAAATATCTGCTGGTGACGAACAACAGCAAGGCGCTGGAGCGTTACGGAGATCATGCCAATATCGGCGTTGAATATTTGGAGGGGAAAAGTTATCTGGATGTTTTAATCAGAACGCGCGACCTTGTTTATGAAGGGTGGCACCTGATGAGCCATCCCCAGGCGAGCAATCTCAAGCCGAATCAATGCCCTTATAAAACGGTTCTGATTTCCAGCTCCAGCGCGGCGGAATCGTTTGAGCGCGATGTGGAACTCATCGAGGGAAGCATTGCCGCCGTTCACAAATTCACAAAAGGCATGAAGCCGCCCACCTGGCCGGAGCGCGCGCTGCAGGATTTTCGAACGATCGATCTTTCGGTAGTGGAATCGGCAATCAACAGCTCGCTCATGCATCAAATGATTCTGAGCAATATCTGAGGAAAAATTTCAAGGAGGTGCGTTTGGCAAATGAAACTGGAATTAGGGAAAATCCATATCCATGATGTGCGGTTTGGCGACACCACAAAAATCGATCACGGTGTGCTGTATGTCAATGCGGAGGAAATGGCGGCGGTGATCTTGAAGGATGACCGTTTGGCAGATTGTCATATCGAGCTGGCAAGACCGGGCGAATCGGTTCGAATCACACCGGTAAAGGATGTCATTGAGCCGCGTCTGAAGGTGAAAGGACCCGGCTGTGTCTTCCCGGGCGTGATGGGGAAAGTGACACAGGTGGGCGAAGGCGTTACTTACTGTATGGATGGCGCCTGCGTCGTCACCGTTGGGCGCATCGTCGGTTTTCAGGAAGGCGTTATCGATATGTCCGGCCCCGCTGCCGAATATTGCCCGTTTTCTCAAACACAGAATGTCTGTGTGGTCATCGAACCCAAAGAAGGGCTGGAAACGCATGTTTATGAAAGCGCCGGCCGCATGGCGGGCCTGACCGCCGCAAAATATCTGGCGCAGACACTGGCGAACCAGACCCCCGATGAAACACTGACCTACGAAACCAAACCGCTGCTGGAGCAGGTGGCACAATATCCCGATCTGCCGCGCGTGGGCTATATCCATATGCTGCAATCTCAGGGCCTGCTGCATGATACTTATTATTACGGCGTAGATGCCAAGCAGATCGTGCCCACGCTGATGTATCCCACCGAGATCTTCGACGGCGCCATCGTTTCGGGCAACTGCGTGGCCCCCTGCGACAAGGTGACCACCTATCACCACGAGCATAACCCCGTGATCGAAGACCTTTTCAAACAGCATGGCAAAACGCTGAACTTCATGGGCGTGATCCTCACCAACGAAAATGTGTTTTTGATGGATAAAGAACGCCATTCGGATATGACGGCGAAGCTTTGCGAATATATCGGCCTGGAAGGCGCGCTGCTGACGGAAGAAGGCTATGGCAACCCCGACACCGATTTGATGATGAACTGTAAAAAAGTGACGCAGCGCGGCACAAAAGTGGTCATCATCACGGATGAATTCCCCGGCCGCGACGGCAAATCTTATTCCCTTGCGGATATCTGCGATGAAGCCGATACCATGATTTCCTGCGGCAACGGCAATATCGTCATTCATTTCCCAGCCATGGATCATGTCATCGGCACACAGGAATATGTTGAGATGCAGATCGGCGGCTGGGTCGGATGCAAACAGGAAGACGGCGGATTCGACGCCGAGATCCAGATCATCATCGCCTCCACCATTGCAAACGGCTTTAACAAGCTGTGCGCCCGTGGATATTGATAAAGGAGGAACGCAGAAATGTCAAAAAAGATTATTCACTATGTCAACCAGTTCTTTGCCGGCATCGGCGGCGAAGAAAAGGCTGATATCATCCCGGAAGTTCGCCCCGGTGTTGTCGGTTCGGGCAGCGCGCTGCAAAGCGCTTTGGGCGAAGGATATGAAATTGTTGCAACGGTGATCTGCGGCGACAACTATTTCGGTTCCAACCTTGAAAAAGGCGTGGTGCCCCAGCTGCTGGAGATGATCGGAAGCTTTCAGCCCGACGGCTTTATCGCCGGCCCCGCTTTCAACGCCGGCCGTTATGGCGTTGCCTGCGGCACCATCGCAAAGGCTGTGCAGGAGGAACTGCATATCCCCGTGGTGACCGGCATGTTTGAAGAAAACCCCGGCGCGGATATGTTCAAAAAGGATGTATTCGTGATCCGGACGAAGAATTCTTCGGTGGATATGCGCCGCGTGGTGCCGATGATGGCATCGCTGCTGAAAAAGCAGATCGAGGGCAAAGAAATTTTGAGCCCCGCGCAGGAAGGTTATCTGGAACGCGGGATCCGCGTAAACTATTTTAACGACCGCCGCGGTTCGGAACGCGCCGTCGAGCTGATCGTCAAAAAGATCAAAGGCGAAGAAGTTTATACCGATTATCCCATGCCGGTGGTGGATCATGTGGCCCCCGCCCCCGCCCTGAAAGATCTGGCGCACGCAAAGATCGCGCTGATCACTTCCGGCGGCATCGTGCCTCAGGGAAACCCCGATCACATCGAATCGTCTTCCGCCACAAAATGGGGCAAATACTCCATCGAGGGGATGGATCACGCCGACAAGAAAGATTTTATGACGGTTCACGGCGGTTATGACCGCGCCTTCATCACAGAAGACCCTGATCTCTGCATTCCGGTGGATGCTTTGAGAAACCTGGAAAAACAGGGCGTGATCGGTGAATTGACCAACTATTTCATCACCACCACGGGCACAGGCACCGCAACGAACAGCGCTAAGCGCTTTGCGGAAGAATATATCCCCATGCTCAAGCAAGATGGCGTGGATGCCGTTCTGCTTGTCAGCACGTGAGGCACCTGCACAAGATGCGGTGCATCTATGGTAAAAGAAATCGACCGTGCCGGGATCCCCGTCACACATATCTGCACAGTCGTTCCCATTTCTCTGACGATCGGCGCGAACAGAATCGTTCCGGCCGTTGGCATCCCCTATCCCCTGGGCGATGCGCACGAGAGCGAAGAAAAGAGTTATGCGATTCGCGAAAGACTGGTGAGAAGAGCGCTGAAAGCGCTCACCGTTCCTGTGGAAGAGCAAACCGTTTTTGAAGAAGATTTTTAACAGGTGAGCAGTTTCTGAGCACCCCATCAGCAGGGCCGGCGCAGGCAGATCGTCTGAACGCCGGCCCGCCCCACTTTTTTCCTCTACGCCATCCTTTCCAGTGAAGAATAGGAGAACAGCATGAAGAAAAATAATAAGAGCAGCATCGGCGCGGTGATCGGTTTCTGCGGCGCATGCATTGCCTTTTACATCGGCGCCGGTTTTGCCACGATGCAGGAAGTGATGCAGTATGAGGTTTCATACGGATCGCTTTTCATGGTGGTCATTGCGGTGGCTGCGTTGATCTATGTGTATACGAACCTTTCTTTTGCAACCAATGGCAATCGGCTTCAGCTTGCCCGCGGCGGCGATATCTATCTGCATTACTGCGGCAAGTATATCGGCACTTTTTATGATTTCTTTTCTGCGTTTTTCTGCTATATGTGTTTCATCGTGATGTGCGGCGGGGCGAATTCCACGGCAACGCAGCAGTGGGGCCTGCCCAATGGCGTTGGCGCGGTGGTTTTAACGGCGGCCGTCATCGTTACGGCGGTATTCGGCCTGGATGGGATCTTGAACGCGCTGAGCAAGCTGGGCCCTATCATTATTGTGATCATCCTCGTGGTTTCAAGCATCACGGCGATTTCCGGGTTCAGCCATTTCGGCCAGAACATCAAGGATATCGACAGCGGTGTTTATCAGCTGACGCAGGTGGGCGGCAACAACCCCATCGCTTCCGGCGCTTCTTATGGCGGCTTTGTGATTTTGTGGTTTGCCTCGTTCCTTTCG
This sequence comes from Acidaminobacterium chupaoyuni, assembly GCF_047936785.1. Lineage (GTDB taxonomy): Bacteria > Bacillota > Clostridia > Oscillospirales > Butyricicoccaceae > Acidaminobacterium > Acidaminobacterium chupaoyuni. Next base: position 17,278 of record NZ_CP176394.1, on the reverse strand, counting down.
GAGATCGGCGCAAAAAACAAGCTGAAAGAGGTCAATTCCGGAATGCTGCTTTCCACGCTGTTTATCTTCGGCGCGGCGGCGCTATGCTGCATCGCGTTGATCGCCCATATTCCCCAGACGGCCGATTCGGATATCCCTGCGCTGATTTTGGCGGGCGCCATCCATCCGATGCTGGCGCAGATTTTGGCAATTATTATTTTTTGCGGCATTTATACCACGGCGGTTCCTTTGCTGTGGACCGGTGTGGGCCGGGTCGCCAAGGAAGGCACCAAGCGTTATAAGCTGTTCACCATCGTGGGGGGCATCGCGGGCTGCATCGTGGCTTGCTTCCTGCCTTATAAAGGGTTGGTAAACATCCTTTACGGAATCAACGGCTACCTTGGCTTTGCGCTGGTGGCGTTCATGGTGGTTTACGACATCCGCACCCGCATGGGCGCGAAGAACGCCGCAAAACAATAAACAAACAGCATTCGAAACCCCGTTTCCGCCGGGCACCATTCTATCAGCGCCGGCGGGGCGGCGGAAAACAACGCTTTATCGCATGTGCAAGACCTGAGACACAAACAGATGTTCACTCGGCTGTAAAAGATTCCCGGCGAACAGAGGCTCTGATTGCTTTTGAGCACGGCAATCAAAGGACGATTCGCCTGTTGCCGATCGCAGCGATCGCGGTAAGATACAGCAGATTCTGGTTCGGTTCTCATGTTTGGATGGCGGCAGACGCGGCCATTGGCACTTTTAGAGAACACAGGCCCTCCCATAATGAGAGGGCCTGTGTGTTTTTTATGGCGGAGGAGAAAACGGTTGGGAGGCGGATTGATTCTTCGGGCGCGGGAGGGAAGTATATGCTGCATAAAAGCGGCCGGTTTTCCTTTCACGAACGATCATACATTCCCAATCGGCCTTGGGGGCAACAGTGATTTGCCGGTTGCCGCACACAAATTCAAGAGAGAACAGATTATGCTCATGCCATCGGCTTTTAACACGGCAAAGGGGGAGAATGCGTGGATTTGCGCTCATTGCATCTGCCCAGGCATTGCCCGATAAAAGGGGGGATTGTGGAAAAATATACAGGGAAACTGTTTGCCCTCTCATACTTTGGGTGGATGACAGGAAAGATATTTTCCTGTTATAATTTTTAAAAATAAACGATTGAACAAATCGGATATCAGCCGGCAAAGCGAGAGCAAGACCGCGGCCGAGAAGCTGAAATGATTCTAATCGGAGGAACAAGAATGAAAAGAAGAATAGTAAGTTTGCTGATGGCCCTGTGCCTGTGCATGGGGATGCTGCCCACAGCGGCCGTTGCCGCGGAAGGAACCGATGCGGCCGCATCCGCCGCGAGCATGACGGCCGCCACAAACACCAGCAACGGCAAAGCGATCCAGATGGGGACCAGCGGTCTCTTGGCTCCCGCAACTTTCAAAAAGAATTTTGCTTATTTTGGAAATTATGAGGATGACACCCCCATCAAGTGGATGACGCTCGATGGCACCAGCACCAATACTGGCGCGCCCGGTGTGTTCATGACCGTGTATATCCCCAGTGAGATGCTTGAGATGGTTAATTTGAATTCTTATGGCGATTATAAATCGCTGACTGACACGGCCTATGTGAATCTGGCGAATCGGTATTTCAGCCAGGCAGAGAAAGCAGCCATCCTGTCTACCTCCAAAACCGATGCCGCCTATTCCGCCAGCTGGCCTGCCGGCCAATATATCAGTGGCGAGAAGCTGTTCTCCCTTTCCGCAGAGGAGATCATGAGCAGTTCCTACTTTCCTATAGAAACTTTTCGCTCGCCGAATACCTCTGAAATTTGGCTTCGCTCAAAGTATGAAGCGAATGAGAATAGCGGGATGGCTGTATATGGCGCAACCGCCAAGAAACCGATAGAGGGGATGATGGGGAAGCTGCTGCTTCGGCCCGCTGCGAACATTCCGGCCGAAAATATCTTGTTTACCAACAACACCACTTACACCGGCGACACAAAAACAAATTCTGCCCTGGGTTCTTTTTCTCAGGTAGGGGCTACGGCAGAGAACGCTGAATGGAAGTTCACCATAAAGGACAGCAGCCGCAGTTTCCAGGTTACAAGCAAAAGCCTCAACGGCATGGCACTTACGGTGAACTATTCCGGCGCGAAAACCGGAACCAACGAGTATATTTCCGCAGCGTTGGTGGACAGCGGCAACAATATGCTCTATTATGGCAGATTGAAGCAGGCCGATGCCGCCGCAGGTTCTGCCACCCTTGATCTATCCGGCATCAATATGGCCGACGGTCTCACCCTTTATTTCTTTAACGAGCAGTGCAACGGCGCGCAAAAGACCGATTATTCCAGCCCGCTTGTGGCCGTGGACCCCGGCTTCACCGCTTATACCGTCACCAGCACGCTCACCGGCCTCACCTATGACGGCTCCACCTCCGTGACCGCGGGAACCGCGCTGGATATCAACCTGGATGTGACGGATAAAGAGAACAATCAAGCCCCCAGTTCCATTACCGTTGCCATGGGCGGCCGGACATTGACCGCGGGAACCGAATATAAATATTACAATTATGGCAATTACGGCAGATTGATGCTGTCATCCGTCACGGGAAATGTGGAAATCACGGCATCCAGCGTAAAGCGGGAGGCCCATCTGGCAGTGGATAAGCAAAGTCTATCCTTCACCGCCTGTACCGGTTATACCACCTCACTCTCACAGACCGTGAAAATTTCGGCAATGGACAAACAAACCTATGTAGTGGGGCTGTGGCTTACGGGCACGAATAAAGACTCGTTTGAAAAGAGTTTCTCAGGCAACTCTACCTATTCTGACGGTACAGTCTCTGTCGGCGGGAGTTATAATATGGGAGACACCTGGAGCTTTAAACCGAAGGCCGGCCTGAGTCCCGGCACTTACACTGCGACCATTTTGGCCCGCTGGAGTAAGAATGGCATGTTTGAGACCTTCCAGGAGATCCCTGTCACTTTCACCGTTTCCGACACCGGCCATGATTGGAGATACACGCTGAATAACACGGGAGACACCATCACCGCCGCCTGCGCCACTAACAGCGGCCACAAAGCTCAAGTGAAGATCTCTGCCGGTGATGCGGAATATGGCGCGGGCAAGAACGCAAAAGAATATGAGACCGCCAGCGTGACCGACGCAGGGAACTGGGTGAATTATTTCGGCAGTCTGCCCGCGATTTCCTATCAGGGAGTCTATGAGGCCGGCCAGACCGTTACCGCACAAATCACGGCGGGCGGGCAGACCGCCGGCGTAAGCTACCATATTACAAAAGCCAGCCGCACCATTGCAGCGCCTGTGGAAAAAAGCAAAACCACCGATTCTGTTACGCTGAATGCTGTTGCCCCCAGCGTGGGTGACGGCACGGTGGAATATGCCTGCAGCGCGACCAATAACGCCCCGGCTGACGGCTGGCAGACCGGCACCACATTCACAGGGCTGACGCTGGGCACGACCTATTATTTCTTTGCCCGCGTCACCGGCAGCACCTCTTATGCCGATGCCACCGGCAGCGGCGCTGCGATCACGACATTGACACATACCCACAGCTGGACATACAGTGCCAGCGGCGCAACCTTGACAGCGACCTGCGCCGGCGACAGCAGCCACACCGCCAGCCTGACCCTTTCGGCAGCAAATGCGGTCTGCACCGGCGGTGAACAGAAAACGGCCACACTGGGCGATACAAGCGCGTGGGCACAATATGGTTTGCCGGTTCCCGAGATCCAATATTCCGGCGACACCACGAATGTAACAACAGACGGTGTGACGGCCGGCATCACGGCGGGCGGCCAAACCGCCGGCGTGAACTATCGGATCACCCCCGCCGACCTCACCGCAGACGGCACAAAGAACATCAGCGAAGAATATGGCAAGAAGCTGTCGCAGATCGCGATTCCTGCCGATTTGAAAGCAAAACTGGGAATAGGGGAAATAAACGGCACATGGGAATGGGTTTATACAGCGGGCCTGACCGCTGACACCGTATTGGACGCCGGCACAAATGCCATCGCTCTTACCGCGCGATTTACACCCGCCGCGAACACGGGCAACTATAACGCGCTGACGGAAAAGATCCAAATCACCATCCGAAAAAAACAATTGAATCTCTCTGGGGTGAAATGGAATATCGGCGGCAGCCCCTTCACTTATGACGGCAAGATTAAGGGCGTGAGCCTGAGCGGCACAATGCCCGCCGGCGTCACCGTTATCAAGGCCGGAGATACCGCCGTCAACGCCGGGAATTACACCGCCAGCGCAGCCTTTGCTCTGGCTGACGGATATGATGAGGCCAATTATGAAATCACCGGTGCCGCCAATCCGCTGACCGCCGATTGGCGCATCAATAAGGCTGCCCTGGCCCTTTCCGGCTCTGCAACGCTGGTGAAGAATCTTCAAAATTCCACCGCAACCCTTGATCTGACCAAGATCAGCGGCTATCCCGCCGCCCCGGGCGGCGTGCCCGCGTTTGCGGTATTCGGCAAAACCGAAAACGGCCTGACCGGCGCCATGGTAGATGCGGGCGGTCTGCTGACCTTGGTTTCCAATGCCGACAGCGGCGACACCGCCGATACCGTGACCATCCGCGTCACCGGTATGGGAAATTATGAGGACAGCACCATCGCCGTGACGGTGTCATATATTGACAAGACCCCCGTGACCATCACGGGCGTTTCCGCCCGGAACAGCATCTATAATGGCCAGAGCCAACAGGGTTATAGCGGGAAACCCGCCAGCGATTACAAAGGGGAGTATGAGATCAGCTATAACACCCCGGATGGCAAAGCGCCCACCAACGCGGGCAGTTACACCGTGACCTTCAAGGTGCCGGACAGTGACCCCCAGTATGCAGGCGGCACCGTGTTGAACTTCACCATCGCAAAAGCCGCCGTGACCATTAAGGCAGAAGACAAATCTGCTTATGCCGGCGACGCCAGACCTGCCCTGACCTATACCGTTGCCGGGCTGGCCGATGGCGAGAACCTGAAAACCGCTCCGACCCTTTTCTGTGACGCGAATATGAGCAAAACAGGGATCTATGCCATCACCGCCGATGGTGCAGAGGCTCCACAGGGTGGAAACTATGACAGCAAGATCACTTATATGGCAGGCAAACTGACCGTCAACATCCGCCCCAGCAGCGAGGGGCCGGCAATCAAACCGAACCCGCTGCCCGTGACCACCGAGGATGTGGAAAAGAACGGCCAGACCGGCACCGCGACCACCGCCAAGCCCGAAAGCACCACCAGAGGCGACATGGCAACCGCCGACATTCTTTCCGGCGTGGGGCAGGAGCTTGTGAAGCAGGCTGAGAAAAACGACAGCGACACCGTGGTCATTGCCCCGGAAATCAAGGGCAATGTGGCCAAGACGGAAGTTTCCATCCCCTCTGAGATTGTGTCGGATCTCGGCAGCAAGACCGACGCGGATCTGGTCATTGAAACCCCTGTGGCGGCTGTCACGATTCCCAACGGAGAATTGAAAAATCTTGCCGCCGCGGGCGGCAAGGTCACGATCACCGCCGAAAACAAGGGCGGATCCATAACGCTGGCAATCACCAGCGGCGGCGAAAATGTGGCCGCGGTGGCGGGCGGCGTTACGCTCACAGTGCCCTATGAGAACGGTAAACCGGGCACCGTGGCTGTGCTGATCCGTGAAAACGGCACCCGCGAAGTCATCCGCAAATCCGTGGCCAATGGCGACGAGCCGGTTGTCACGATTCCCCTGAAGGGTTCGGCTGCCCTGGAGATCATAGATAACGGCAAGACTTTTGAGGATGTGCCTGCCCAAAACTGGGCGGCAGACGCCGTGACTTTTGTCAGCGGGCATGAGCTGTTCACCGGCACCGGCGCCAACACCTTTAGCCCCGATGCATCCATGACCCGCGGGATGCTGGCCAAGGTGCTGCACAATCTGGAGAATAACCCCGATCACGCTTTCAGCAGCAAATTTGACGATGTGGGGAACGGCCAGTGGTTCTCTGAGGCTGTTTCATGGGCCGCCGAAAAAGGCATCGTTTCCGGTTACTCCAACGGTTCCTTTGGGGCTGATGATTCCATCAGCCGTGAGCAATTGGCAGTAATGCTATACCGCTATGCGGGCAGCCCCGCCGCTTCCGCCGGGGAGCTGAATTTCAGCGACGCAGACAAGATCGACGGCTATGCCATGAACGCCATGCGCTGGGCCGTGGAAAACGGCATCATCAGCGGCAAGGGCAACAGCATTCTGGACCCCAAGGGGCAAGCCACCCGCGCCCAGGTCGCGGCTATGCTGATGCGTTATTTGAAAGCTCAAAAATAAACGGTATACAGCGATAGCGGATATGTTCACATGGGTTACATCTCACTTTGACGAAAAGATGAAGCAAAGGTTCTAAATGCCGCAATGAAAAAGCGATTGGAAAAGAACAGAAACCTGGGACAAACAGGAACCAAAAGATAAAGCACAAAAGACCCGAGATATAAAGAAAATGCCGCAGGGATGATAAATCCCTGCGGTATTTTTCTTTACGGCTCAGCCCTTGAAAAATCGACAAGTCTGGAAGCCGCCGTGCGCCGCAGTGTCATGGGCGGCCTGGGGCTGATGCAGGAGCAGATCACGCAGGTCAATCACGACGCCATGGGCTGTGATGGGTGGGAAATCAGCGCCCACGCCGCCAGTGCGCCGGATCACGAACCGATCCAGGGCAAGCAATATTCTGATGCGGAGTATACCGCGCTAAACAACAGCCTTGTGCGCCGCATCGGCACGCTCAATTGCGGCCACGCCGCGTTTCCAATCATTCTGGGTGTGAGCCGCCCGCAATATACATCGGAGGAATTACAAAAATTCCGCGAGGATAATGCCGCGGGCATCGACTATCAGGGCAAGCATTACACGATGTATGAAGCCACACAGATGCAGCGGCGCTTGGAGAGTTCCATGCGCACGCAGAAACGGCGCATATTGGGGGATGAAGCCACACAGGATAAAGAGAAGCTGCAAATCAATCAGATTCGCCTGCGGCGACTGCGGGAGGAATACAGCCGGTTTTCTAAAGCGGTGGGATTGCGCACGCAGCAGGAACGGGCAGAAGTGGCAGGGTTCGGAGCAGGGCAGGCGAAGAGGGCTGAAAAGACTGTTGAAAAGTATTCTGAGGTGCGGTACAATCAAGATGGAACAATTGTTGTGACAGACGACTGGACACGAGCGGCACACATTAGTATCCCTAAAAAATATATTCCAAACGCAGTTGTTGATACAGTTTCCAGAGACGGATTGCAGCATGACAGAACGCTGTATGGCGCAGACGGCATTATAAAAACGCAGATTCACGGAGGAAATCACGGAAATCCAAAGAAACATCCTTATGGAAAACACGGGGAACATGTTCATGATTATACATGGGCGCCCGGAAGCGAAAAGCCGGATAAGCCGGCAAGAAACCCAACAGACGCTGATAGGGTGCATCATGCTGATATTTTAGGAGGTGAGGATAGTGACAGTTGAAGATTTCAAGGATATGATGATGTGCAACGAGCCGGGTTTTTCATATAACGGTCAAGAATATTCTATATGCAGCCCAAACGGAAAGTACTATGTCCTCGCTTCTGACAGCCCGCATGATGCCGATCTGGAGTTTGACACATTGGACGATTTGTTGGATCACTGGATGATTCAGGGCAAGCCGTTTAGTCAGATTTTGCCGGATATCGAAATAGGATAAACCACCTTCCATTATGGCAGGTGGTTTTCTTATGCCCATATTGATTCAGGGCGACCGAAAGGCCGTCCTTTTTTCATACCATTTTTGCCCGGCAGGGCGTAAAACATGCAGCCGCAGGGGAAGCAACCCCCGTCAAAAAAGCATAGCGGAGAAAGGGAAAAATATGAAACGAGAATTTCTTCAGAATTTCAAGATTGGCGATGCGCCGCTGCCCAAAGAGATCATCGACGCCATCATGGACGAAAACGGCAAGGATATCGAAGCGGCGAAGAAGCCCTTTGCGGACTATGATGCCGTCAAACAGCAGCTGACTGAGGCCAACAAAGCCATTGAGGGCTTTAAGGCTCTGGATGTGGATGGCGTAAAGAAGGCTGCGGACGAGTGGAAGGCCAAGTATGAGCAGGCGGAAAAGGATCACGCCGTCAAGTTGGCTGATATGGAGTTCGACGGCCTGCTGTCCGGCGCGGTATCCGCAGCCAAGGGCAAGAACGCCAAGGCCATCCGTGCTCTGCTGGATATGGATGCGCTCAAGGCCAGCAAGAACCAAAGCGAAGATATCAAAACAGCTCTGGACATGCTCAAAAAGGACAGCGGATATCTGTTCGATGATGAGCAGATCCCGCCCCCGTATGCAGCTGGAACGGGGAAACAGACAACAACCACAAAATACAGCCCGGAAGAGAACGCCATTCGTGCGGAAGTTGCCGTGATGGTGATGCGTGCAATGAAAGGGGCAAAGTATATGCCTTTAACAGGGTGTCAATGGAAATGCTATTTGAGTATCGGCCAGCAAGGGTATCAAACAAACCGCCCTCTGTTGAGATAATAGTCATAAGTCCTTTGTTTTCGGCCAGCAGAGAGGTCAATGCCTCTGATGTAATATCATCGGCAATCAGGCGGAGCGGCTTGATTCGATTGTGTTCCAACTCTCTGCATTTTGCTTTGAGCTTGGCAGCTTCGTCTGTTTTCCCGTCCCGCTCCAATGTGTCAATTTGCTTTTTCCAACTGCTTAGGTTTGCTTGGTCAGCTTCCATCAATTCCTGACGGCGTTTGTTTTCTTTATCCTCATATTGATAAATGGGGCGGGTCATCAGGCGGATAATCGGGCTTTTCCGTTCACCGGAATTGGCAATGATGAGAATATAGAGGTTGAGCGGTTCTCCATACCTACTCTGGGGAAATATCTTGAATTTTCCCTGCACCGCACAGGAAATGGACGCAAGAGCGCAGACCGCCGCCATATCAACTGGGGTTTCTGTATTCTCTGCGACAACCTTTACCCAATCGCAGAGTGGAGCGGGAAGAAGCTTCGCAGGGAATGAGGGCAATTTGACTTCTTCAAAAGGTATCGGCATTTTCCATTTAGGCTCACACAATTCATATTTCAACTTGTGAATAGCCTGTGCTACGGTGGTGCGCGAGTTCTGCGACCACGCCAAAAGCGCCACCACCGACGACCGGCCGGAATTCCAGAACATGATCGATTCGGCCAAGGGCGGCGACTTCGACCTTGCCATCGTCCACAAGCTCGACCGCTTTTCCCGCAACCGTTACGACAGCGCCTATTACAAGCGGGAGCTGAAAAAGTGCGGCGTCACGCTGATGAGTGTGCTGGAGAATCTGGACGACAGCCCGGAGAGCATCATTCTCGAGTCGGTGCTGGAGGGCATGAGCGAATACTATTCCAAGAACCTCGCCCGCGAGGTGATGAAGGGCATGCGCGAGTCGGCCATGGAATGCCGCTATGTGGGCGGCTTCATTCCTTACGGCTTTCAGGTGAACAAGGAGACGCACAAGTATTATCTCAACGAATACGAAGCAGAGGCGGTGCGCATGGCGTTTCGGGACGTATCGGACGGCGTGGGCTACAACGAGGTGCTGACGCACTTAAACGGCATGGGCTACCGCACGCGGCTCGGCAATCTGTTCACAAAAAGCACGCTTTATGAGATGCTGCGCAACGAAAAATACAACGGCATCTACGTTTTCAACCGGGCGTCGTCCAAGAACGAATCCGGCCGACGCAACAACCACCTGAGCAAGCCCGTGGAGGACATGATCCGCATTCCCGGCGGCATGCCCCGGGTGGTGGACGAGGAGACCTTCGCCCGAGTGCAGAACATCATGGGAGGCCGCAAGCATGTCAGCCTGAACGGCGGCTCGCTGGAAAACTATCTGCTCACCGGCAAGCTGTTCTGCGGGCTGTGCGGACACCGCTATGTGGGCAACCGGCAGTATTCCGGCCGGGGCAAAAGCAAGCTCGTGACCTACCGCTGCGGCCGCCGGCACGACACCGGCGCGACCCACTGCGAAAACAAGGACGTGAACTGCGCCTATCTGGAGGATTTTATTCTCAAGCGCATCGGGGAGATCGTCTTTGACGAGGCACGCATCCCGGCGCTCATTCAGACCTACTACGATTCCTGCAGCGACCTCATCGGCGAAGCGGCGGAGCATCTGCGCAGCCTTCGGCAAAACCTGAAGGTAACCGAGGAACGCATTGCCAACATTGTGAACGTCATTGCCTCCACCGGCAGCGCCTCGCTGGCGCAGAGCCTTGACGAGCTGGAGCAGAGCCGCGAGGTGCTGCGCATTCAGATCAAGGACGAGGAGGCGGGGCTGGTGGCGCGCAAAATCGACGAGGAGGAGATCGTGGCCGCCTACCGCCGGGCGAAGGAGCTTTATGAGAGCCGCGAGCTGCCCGAACTGCGGCAGATCATCAACCTGTACCTCGACCGCGTCCTTATTTATCCCGGATATGTGGAGATCCACCTGAACAACATCCCCGGCAGTCATATCCCGCCCGACGCCGGAGAAACGCCCGCCATTGGCGGGTTACATAGCTATTGTTTTCCGACGCTGCTGCCGTCCAAAAGGGCCGCAAAGCACGCAAACGAGACCATTTGCGCCGATTTTGCCGCCGGGCGATTTGACCTCGGGACAGGGGTGCGGTGGGTCGGTGCACATAAAAAAGGCAGCCAAGATTCCATTCCTGAAACCTTGGCTGCCGCTGGTGGAGGCGAGGGGAATCGAACCCCTGTCCGAAAACCCATCCACAGGTTTTTCTCCGGGCGCAGGCGGTTATTTACATTCCCTTACGATGACGACAATCGCCAATCTTCATCGCTTGGTAGCTTCATGATGCATGGTATGCGCAAAGCTTAGCATACGCACGGACGCCACTCATCCACGCCTCTATCCGGCTCGTGGCCCTTCCGGCAGAGACGGCAGCCTAATTAGGCCGCGTAAGCAACTGTATTGTTGTTGTTTGATTTATAAAATTGCACATTTTAAAGAGGATATGCGCCTCTGCCCGCTGAACCTGATTCCGGATCCCCGTCGAAACCTTGACGCCCCCGAATGAAGTTTAGCCAACAGCAACAATCTGCTCAGTGGTTACGCTCTTTGATGGAACGATCCATCTCGCGCGCGGCATCCCGCTCGGCGGAACTGGCACGCTTATCATAAAGCTTTTTGCCTTTGGCAAGACCAATGGAAAGCTTTACACGGGAATTTTTGAAATAGAGAGAAAGGGGGACGATGGAATAACCATCGCGCTTTACAAGATTATAAAGACGCAGGATCTCGCGCTTATGCATCAGCAAACGGCGCGGGCGAAGCGGATCTTTATTGAAGATGTTGCCTTTCTCATAGGGGCTGATGCGCATTCCCAGCACAAACAGCTCGCCTTCTTTAATGCTGCAATAAGAATCTTTCAGGTTGACGGCGCCCAGCCGCACGGATTTGACCTCTGTTCCCGCAAGCTCGATGCCGGCCTCAAACGATTCTTCGATGAAAAAGTCATGCCGCGCTTTTTTGTTTTGCGCGACAAGCTTGGTGCCTTCGCTTTTCACTGCGCAGCCCTCCTTTGTTCGGAACTTATGGTAACACGCCTTGCAGAAAAAGTAAAGTGACATCTGTGTTACAGAAAATGCAAGCTCTGATAAAAATTGTAAACCTATAATAATATTGACGCGCGCGATACATAATATACAGCATAGAAAAAAAGAAGGCCTGATATCCCATGGCGGCAGATGACAGAAAAGTAATTTGAAGAAAAAAGGAAGAAAAGCAAAAAAAGCGTTGACAACGGGGATGCGGTATGGTATTCTAACAAAGCTGCTTCTGAGCGGCACAAACGAAAAGCGAGTTTGGCAGGAAGCATCCTTTGCTTCGCGGGCTTAACGGCATGGAGAATGCGACAGTGAGCTTCGAAAAAAAGGTGTTGACAAACGGCCGGCAGTTTGGTAAGATAATCAAGCGCCTTTCAAAAAGGCGGCCGAAGAAAAAGAGAAGAAAAGCGCGGAAGCATGGATCTGACGGCGAAAACGCCGGAAAGAAAAAATGAAAAAGTGCTTGACAAACTCGAAAGACTTTGGTAGAATAACAAAGCACCGTAACGAAAGCTTGTCTTTCGGAAACGGAGCGAAACAAAGAATTAGCACATTGTAAATTAAACAACGCCGAAATGAAAAAGAGGACCCTGAAGATTTTAATGAGTTTAAAAGATCTCTTTTAAACAGTAAAAAGATATAGCTAAGACAAAGCTCTAAAACGACATGAAGCGCTTCGGCGCTTGATGATAAATTATTTAGAGAGTTTGATCCTGGCTCAGGATGAACGCTGGCGGCGTGCCTAACACATGCAAGTCGAACGGAACTTACAAGCGGAAGTTTTCGGATGGAAGCTTATAAGTTTAGTGGCGGACGGGTGAGTAACGCGTGAGCAATCTACCTCTCAGTGGGGGATAACACATCGAAAGGTGTGCTAATACCGCATAATATAACGGGATCGCATGGTTCTGTTATCAAAGATTTATTGCTGAGAGATGAGCTCGCGTCTGATTAGATAGTTGGTGAGGTAACGGCCCACCAAGTCGACGATCAGTAGCCGGACTGAGAGGTTGAACGGCCACATTGGGACTGAGACACGGCCCAGACTCCTACGGGAGGCAGCAGTGGGGAATATTGCACAATGGGGGAAACCCTGATGCAGCAACGCCGCGTGAAGGATGAAGGTTTTCGGATTGTAAACTTCTTTTGTACGGGACGAAACAAATGACGGTACCGTAAGAATAAGCCACGGCTAACTACGTGCCAGCAGCCGCGGTAATACGTAGGTGGCAAGCGTTATCCGGATTTACTGGGTGTAAAGGGCGAGTAGGCGGGACTGCAAGTCAGATGTGAAAACTATGGGCTTAACCCATAGACTGCATTTGAAACTGTGGTTCTTGAGTGATGGAGAGGCAGGCGGAATTCCCGGTGTAGCGGTGGAATGCGTAGATATCGGGAGGAACACCAGTGGCGAAGGCGGCCTGCTGGACATTAACTGACGCTGAGGCGCGAAAGTGTGGGGAGCAAACAGGATTAGATACCCTGGTAGTCCACACTGTAAACGATGGATACTAGGTGTGGGGGGTACTGACCCCCTCCGTGCCGGAGTTAACACAATAAGTATCCCACCTGGGGAGTACGATCGCAAGGTTGAAACTCAAAGGAATTGACGGGGGCCCGCACAAGCAGTGGAGTATGTGGTTTAATTCGAAGCAACGCGAAGAACCTTACCAGGGCTTGACATGGTACTAACGAAGTAGAGATACATTAGGTGCCCTTCGGGGAAAGTACACACAGGTGGTGCATGGTTGTCGTCAGCTCGTGTCGTGAGATGTTGGGTTAAGTCCCGCAACGAGCGCAACCCTTATTGTTAGTTGCTACGCAAGAGCACTCTAGCGAGACTGCCGTTGACAAAACGGAGGAAGGTGGGGACGACGTCAAATCATCATGCCCTTTATGTCCTGGGCTACACACGTACTACAATGGCGGTCATACAGAGGGAAGCAAGACAGCGATGTGGAGCAAACCCCTAAAAGCCGCCTCAGTTCAGATTGCAGGCTGCAACTCGCCTGCATGAAGTCGGAATTGCTAGTAATCGCGGATCAGCATGCCGCGGTGAATACGTTCCCGGGCCTTGTACACACCGCCCGTCACACCATGAGAGCCGATAATACCCGAAGTCCATAGTCTAACCGTAAGGAGGGCGTGGCCGAAGGTAGGATTGGTAATTGGGGTGAAGTCGTAACAAGGTAGCCGTATCGGAAGGTGCGGCTGGATCACCTCCTTTCTAAGGAGACCAAACAGCTTGAAACAGAGCTGTGGAATCCGAGGTCAGAGAATCAAGGTAACTCAGCAGATTAGGTGTTGTTTAATTTAGAGTGTGCTAAGCATACTCGAAGCGAGCAAAGTAGAGCAACTCAATGGGCTCATAGCTCAGGCGGTTAGAGCGCGCGCCTGATAAGCGCGAGGTCGGTGGTTCGAGTCCACTTGAGCCCACCAAACCTTAGGAATAGGGGATGGGGAGCGAGGGTGTGAGAACGACAGATCGCTTTAACAATCTGGGGGTGTAGCTCAGCTGGGAGAGCACCTGCCTTGCAAGCAGGGGGTCGACAGTTCGATTCTGTTCATCTCCACCAGGCCGAAAGGCCGCAAAAGTACATTGAAAACTGAACAAAGATAAAGATGAAAGATAAGAGCAACGATAGAGAAGACATTTAAATGGACAAAATTTAAAGGTTTTTCTGTTTTGGCAAAGGGTAATACAAATTACAACAAATGCCGGAGGTTGCCATAATAATTCTTGAAAAAATCAATGAGAACCAAGACTGGTCAAGCATGAAAGAGCGCAAGGAGAATGCCTTGGCACTGAGAGCCGAAGAAGGACGCGACAAGCTGCGATAAGCTACGGGGAGCTGCAAATGAGCATTGATCCGTAGATTTCCGAATGGGGAAACCCCCGCGGGAAAAGCCCGCGGATCGTTAACTGAATCCATAGGTTAACGAGGGGAACCGCCTGAACTGAAACATCTAAGTAGGGCGAGGAAGAGAAATCAAACGAGATTCCGCTAGTAGTGGCGAGCGAAAGCGGAAGAGGCCAAACCGGAAGTAGCAATATTTCCGGGGTTAGGACAGCAACAAGTATCAATCAGAGTAACCGAAGCGTATGGGAAGACGCGCGAAACAAAGTGAGAGCCTTGTAGGTGAAACTTGAGATTGAGCTAGCTGTATCCAGAGTACCGCGGGACACGAGGAATCGCCGTGGGAAGACGGGTGGACCACCATCCAAGCCTAAATACTACTCAGTGACCGATAGAGGAGCAGTACCGTGAGGGAAAGGTGAAAAGAACCCCGGGAGGGGAGTGAAAGAGAACCTGAAACCTTGTGCTTACAAGCACTCAAAGCACGTTAAAGTGTGATGAGGTACTTTTTGTAGAACGGTCCGGCGAGTTATTGTATCATGCGAGGTTAAGGAACTGGAGTTCCGGAGCCGAAGGGAAACCGAGTGTTAATAGCGCGACAAAGTATGCTGCAATAGACCCGAAACCGGGTGACCTATCCATGAGCAGGTTGAAGTGGAGGTAAAACTCCATGGAGGACCGAACGCACGCCTGTTGAAAAAGTCGGCGATGACTTGTGGATAGCGGAGAAATTCCAATCGAACCCGGAGATAGCTGGTTCTCCCCGAAATAGCTTTAGGGCTAGCGTTATGTTAGATTACCGGAGGTAAAGCACTGAATGGTCTAGGGGCCGCGAGGTTACCAAAGCCTATCAAACTCAGAATGCCGGATAATTGATGCATAGCAGTCAGACTACGTGAGATAAGTCTCGTGGTCAAAAGGGAAACAGCCCAGATCCACAGCTAAGGTCCCTAATTAATGCTAAGTGTAAAACGATGTGAAGTTGCACAGACAATCAGGATGTTGGCTTAGAAGCAGCCACACATTCAAAGAGTGCGTAATAGCTCACTGATCGAGTGGCTTTGCGCGGAAGATATAACGGGGCTAAGCATTAAACCGAAGCTTGGGCTTGCATGTAAATGCAGGGGTAGGGGAGCGTTCTTAACGGGGCGAAGCAAGAGCGGAAGCACTTGTGGACTGTTAAGAAGTGAGAATGCCGGAATAAGTAGCGAGAATTATGTGGGAATCATAATGGTCGAAAATCTAAGGTTTCTTGGGGAAGGTTCGTCCGCCCAAGGTAAGCCGGGAGCTAAGGCGAGGCCGAAAGGCGTAGTCGATGCACATACGGTGGAAATTCCGTAGCCGCTGACATTTAAACCAGAGGGACACTTGAGGATAGCATGACCCGGGCGATGGTCGCCCCGGGCGAAAGGGACCGAAATATAAGTAGGGAAGCATGCGATGCCTTGAGGCGAGAAAAGCTCTGGCGAATACTAAAGCGCCCGTACCGCAAACCGACACAGGTAGATGAGGAGAGAATCCTAAGACCAACGGGAGAAGGGTTGTCAAGGAACTAGGCAAATTTGGCTCGTAACTTCGGGATAAGAGTCGCCACAGCGATGTGGCCGCAGTGAAAAGGCCCAAGCGACTGTTTAACAAAAACACAGGTCTCTGCTAAATCGAAAGATGACGTATAGGGGCTGACGCCTGCCCGGTGCTGGAAGGTTAAGAGGAGAGGTTAGCGCAAGCGAAGCTTTGATCTGAAGCCCCAGTAAACGGCGGCCGTAACTATAACGGTCCTAAGGTAGCGAAATTCCTTGTCAGGTAAGTTCTGACCCGCACGAATGGCGTAACGATTTGGGCACTGTCTCGACAGCCCGCCCGGCGAAATTGTAGTACTGGTGAAGATGCCAGTTACCCGCAACTAGACGGAAAGACCCCATGGAGCTTTACTGTAGCTTGATACTGGATTCTGATATTTCATGTACAGGATAGGTGGGAGACTTGGAAACTTGGGCGCCAGCTCAGGCGGAGTCAACCTTGGGATACCACCCTTGAAATATTGGAATTCTAACCTGCACCCGTGAATCCGGGTGGGGGACACTGTCAGGTGGGCAGTTTGACTGGGGCGGTCGCCTCCAAAAGAGTAACGGAGGCGCTCAAAGGTTGGCTCAGCGCGGTCGGAAATCGCGCATAGAGTGTAAACGCAAAAGCCAGCCTAACTGCGAGACAGACATGTCGAGCAGTAACGAAAGTTGGAGTTAGTGATCCGGTGGTATGTGAGTGGAAATGCCATCGCTTAACGGATAAAAGCTACCCTGGGGATAACAGGCTGATCTCCCCCAAGAGTCCATATCGACGGGGAGGTTTGGCACCTCGATGTCGGCTCATCACATCCTGGGGCTGGATTCGGTCCCAAGGGTTCGGCTGTTCGCCGATTAAAGTGGTACGCGAGCTGGGTTCAGAACGTCGTGAGACAGTTCGGTCCCTATCTGTTGCGGGCGTAGGAGATTTGCAGAGAGCTGTCCTTAGTACGAGAGGACCGGGATGGACGCACCTCTGGTGCACCAGTTGTCACGCCAGTGGCATAGCTGGGTAGCTATGTGCGGAATTGATAAACGCTGAAGGCATCTAAGCGTGAAACAAACTCTAAGATTAGATCTCCCATCCGAAAGGAGTAAGGCCCCACGAAGACTACGTGGTTGATAGGTCAGAGATGTAAGTGCAGTAATGCATTGAGTCGACTGATACTAATAGGCCGAGGGCTTGACCTAAATTATTAGGTAACCTCGTTTCTCCCATTCTTTCTTCCCTTTGTTCAGTTTT